>NZ_CP178827.1:0-4003012 GCF_047323255.1 Psychromonas sp. KJ10-2
TACGAACGGCACCGTTTCAATTAACACCGACGGCACCGTAACTTACACACCAAACGCAGACTTTAATGGTGAAGACGAATTCACGTACACCAATGAAGATGGCAATACAGAAACCGTAACAGTGACGGTTGATCCAGTGGCTGATGACACAGTCTTAGTCGCAGACAGCGCAACGACTGATGAAGATACGCCAGTGGTGATTGATGTCGTCGCCAATGATACAGATGCCGACGGTGAAGTTTCACCTGTTGCGTCAGTAACCGATGGCACGAACGGCACCGTTGCAATTAACGCTGACGGCACCGTAACCTACACGCCAAACGCAGACTTCAATGGTGAAGACGAATTCACGTACACCAATGCAGATGGCAATACAGAAACGGTAACAGTGACGGTTGACCCAGTGGCTGATGACACTGTGTTAGTAGCCGATAGCGCAACGACTGATGAAGATACGCCAGTGGTTATCGATGTCGTAGCGAACGATACAGATGCCGACGGTGAAGTTTCACCTGTTGCGTCGGTGACAGATGGTACGAACGGGACAGTGGCAATTAACGCTGACGGCACCGTAACCTACACACCAAACGCAGACTTTAATGGTGAAGACGAATTCACGTACACCAATGCAGATGGCAATACTGAAACGGTCACCGTAACAGTTGAGCCGGTTGCAGATGACACTGTGTTAGTAGCCGATAGCGCAACGACTGATGAAGATACGCCAGTGGTTATCGATGTCGTCGCGAATGATACGGATGCCGATGGTGAAGTTCTCACCTGTTGCGTCAGTGACCGATGGTACGAACGGGACAGTGGCAATTAACGCTGACGGCACCGTAACCTACACACCAAACGCAGACTTTAATGGTGAAGACGAATTCACGTACACCAATGCAGATGGCAATACAGAAACCGTGACCGTAACAGTTGATCCAGTGGCTGATGACACCGTATTAGTCGCAGACAGCGCAACGACTGATGAAGATACGCCAGTGGTTATTGATGTCGTCGCCAATGATACAGATGCCGACGGTGAAGTTTCACCTGTTGCGTCGGTGACAGATGGTACGAACGGCACCGTTTCAATTAACACCGACGGCACCGTAACTTACACACCAAACGCAGACTTCAATGGTGAAGACGAATTCACGTACACCAATGCAGATGGTAATACAGAAACGGTCACTGTAACAGTTGACCCAGTCGCTGATGACACCGTATTAGTGGCCGATTCAGCAACGACTGATGAAGATACGCCAGTGGTGATTGATGTCGTCGCCAATGATACGGATGCCGATGGCGTCACATCACCAGTGGCTTCAGTGACCGATGGTACGAACGGCACCGTTTCAATTAACACCGACGGCACCGTAACTTACACACCAAACGCAGACTTTAATGGTGAAGACGAATTCACGTACACCAATGAAGATGGCAATACTGAAACGGTCACCGTAACAGTTGAGCCGGTTGCAGATGACACTGTGTTAGTAGCCGATAGCGCAACGACTGATGAAGATATGCCAGTGGTTATCGATGTCGTAGCGAACGATACAGATGCCGACGGCGTCACATCACCTGTTGCGTCGGTGACAGATGGTACGAACGGGACAGTGGCAATTAACGCTGACGGCACCGTAACCTACACACCAAACGCAGACTTTAATGGTGAAGACGAATTCACGTACACCAATGCAGATGGCAATACAGAAACCGTGACCGTAACAGTTGATCCAGTGGCTGATGACACAGTCTTAGTCGCAGACAGCGCAACGACTGATGAAGATACGCCAGTGGTGATTGATGTCGTAGCGAACGATACAGATGCCGACGGTGAAGTTTCACCTGTTGCGTCGGTGACAGATGGTACGAACGGGACAGTGGCAATTAACGCTGACGGCACCGTAACCTACACACCAAACGCAGACTTCAATGGTGAAGACGAATTCACGTACACCAATGCAGATGGCAATACAGAAACGGTAACAGTGACGGTTGACCCAGTGGCTGATGACACCGTATTAGTGGCCGATAGCGCAACAACCGATGAAGATACGTCAGTGGTGATCGATGTAGTCGCCAATGATACGGATGCCGATGGCGTCACATCACCAGTGGCTTCAGTCACTGATGGTACGAACGGCACCGTTTCAATTAACACCGACGGCACCGTAACTTACACACCAAACGCAGACTTTAATGGTGAAGACGAATTCACGTACACCAATGAAGATGGCAATACAGAAACCGTGACCGTAACAGTTGATCCAGTGGCTGATGACACAGTCTTAGTCGCAGACAGCGCAACGACTGATGAAGATACGCCAGTGGTTATTGATGTCGTCGCCAATGATACAGATGCCGACGGTGAAGTTTCACCTGTTGCGTCGGTGACAGATGGTACGAACGGCACCGTTTCAATTAACACCGACGGCACCGTAACTTACACACCAAACGCAGACTTCAATGGTGAAGACGAATTCACGTACACCAATGCAGATGGTAATACAGAAACGGTCACTGTAACAGTTGACCCAGTCGCTGATGACACCGTATTAGTGGCCGATTCAGCAACGACTGATGAAGATACGCCAGTGGTGATTGATGTCGTCGCCAATGATACGGATGCCGATGGCGTCACATCACCAGTGGCTTCAGTGACCGATGGTACGAACGGCACCGTTTCAATTAACACCGACGGCACCGTAACTTACACACCAAACGCAGACTTTAATGGTGAAGACGAATTCACGTACACCAATGAAGATGGCAATACTGAAACGGTCACCGTAACAGTTGAGCCGGTTGCAGATGACACTGTGTTAGTAGCCGATAGCGCAACGACTGATGAAGATATGCCAGTGGTTATCGATGTCGTAGCGAACGATACAGATGCCGACGGCGTCACATCACCTGTTGCGTCGGTGACAGATGGTACGAACGGGACAGTGGCAATTAACGCTGACGGCACCGTAACCTACACACCAAACGCAGACTTTAATGGTGAAGACGAATTCACGTACACCAATGCAGATGGCAATACAGAAACCGTGACCGTAACAGTTGATCCAGTGGCTGATGACACAGTCTTAGTCGCAGACAGCGCAACGACTGATGAAGATACGCCAGTGGTGATTGATGTCGTAGCGAACGATACAGATGCCGACGGTGAAGTTTCACCTGTTGCGTCGGTGACAGATGGTACGAACGGGACAGTGGCAATTAACGCTGACGGCACCGTAACCTACACACCAAACGCAGACTTCAATGGTGAAGACGAATTCACGTACACCAATGCAGATGGCAATACAGAAACGGTAACAGTGACGGTTGACCCAGTGGCTGATGACACCGTATTAGTGGCCGATAGCGCAACAACCGATGAAGATACGTCAGTGGTGATCGATGTAGTCGCCAATGATACGGATGCCGATGGCGTCACATCACCAGTGGCTTCAGTCACTGATGGTACGAACGGCACCGTTTCAATTAACACCGACGGCACCGTAACTTACACACCAAACGCAGACTTTAATGGTGAAGACGAATTCACGTACACCAATGAAGATGGCAATACAGAAACCGTGACCGTAACAGTTGATCCAGTGGCTGATGACACAGTCTTAGTCGCAGACAGCGCAACGACTGATGAAGATACGCCAGTGGTGATTGATGTCGTCGCCAATGATACAGATGCCGACGGTGAAGTTTCACCTGTTGCGTCGGTGACAGATGGTACGAACGGGACAGTGGCAATTAACGCTGACGGCACCGTAACCTACACACCAAACGCAGACTTCAATGGTGAAGACGAATTTACGTACACCAATGCAGATGGCAATACAGAAACCGTGACCGTAACAGTTGATCCAGTGGCTGATGACACAGTCTTAGTCGCAGACAGCGCAACGACTGATGAAGATACGCCAGTGGTGATTGATGTCGTCGCCAATGATACAGATGCCGACGGTGAAGTTTCACCTGTTGCGTCGGTGACAGATGGTACGAACGGGACAGTGGCAATTAACGCTGACGGCACCGTAACTTACACACCAAACGCAGACTTCAATGGTGAAGACGAATTCACGTACACCAATGCAGATGGCAATACAGAAACGGTAACAGTGACGGTTGATCCAGTGGCAGATGACACTGTGTTAGTAGCCGATAGCGCAACAACTGATGAAGATACGCCAGTGGTTATCGATGTTGTCGCGAATGATACGGATGCCGATGGTGAAGTTCTCACCTGTTGCGTCAGTAACCGATGGCACGAACGGGACAGTGGCAATTAACGCTGACGGCACCGTAACCTACACGCCAAACGCAGACTTCAATGGTGAAGACGAATTCACGTACACCAATGCAGATGGCAATACAGAAACGGTAACAGTGACGGTTGACCCAGTGGCTGATGACACTGTGTTAGTAGCCGATAGCGCAACGACTGATGAAGATACGCCAGTGGTTATCGATGTCGTCGCGAACGATACAGATGCCGACGGTGAAGTTTCACCTGTTGCGTCGGTGACAGATGGTACGAACGGCACCGTTTCAATTAACACCGACGGCACCGTAACTTACACACCAAACGCAGACTTCAATGGTGAAGACGAATTCACGTACACCAATGCAGATGGTAATACAGAAACGGTCACTGTAACAGTTGACCCAGTCGCTGATGACACCGTATTAGTGGCCGATTCAGCAACGACTGATGAAGATACGCCAGTGGTGATTGATGTCGTCGCCAATGATACGGATGCCGATGGCGTCACATCACCAGTGGCTTCAGTGACCGATGGTACGAACGGCACCGTTTCAATTAACACCGACGGCACCGTAACTTACACACCAAACGCAGACTTTAATGGTGAAGACGAATTCACGTACACCAATGAAGATGGCAATACTGAAACGGTCACCGTAACAGTTGAGCCGGTTGCAGATGACACTGTGTTAGTAGCCGACAGCGCAACGACTGATGAAGATACGCCAGTGGTTATCGATGTCGTCGCGAACGATACCGATGTGGATGATGGTGAAGTGTCACCCGTGGCTTCTGTCACTGATGGCACGAACGGGACAGTGGCAATTAACGCTGACGGCACCGTAACTTACACACCAAACGCAGACTTCAATGGTGAAGACGAATTCACGTACACCAATGCAGATGGCAATACAGAAACGGTAACAGTGACGGTTGACCCAGTGGCTGATGACACTGTGTTAGTAGCCGATAGCGCAACGACTGATGAAGATACGCCAGTGGTTATCGATGTCGTCGCGAACGATACAGATGCCGACGGTGAAGTTTCACCTGTTGCGTCGGTGACCGATGGTACGAACGGCACCGTTTCAATTAACACCGACGGCACCGTAACTTACACACCAAACGCAGACTTTAATGGTGAAGACGAATTCACGTACACCAATGCAGATGGCAATACAGAAACGGTCACCGTAACAGTTGAGCCGGTTGCTGATGACACTGTGTTAGTAACCGATAGCGCAACGACTGATGAAGATACGCCAGTGGTGATTGATGTCGTCGCGAATGATACGGATGCCGATGGTGAAGTTCCACCTGTTGCGTCAGTGACCGATGGTACGAACGGGACAGTGGCAATTAACGCTGACGGTACCGTAACCTACACACCAAACGCAGACTTCAATGGTGAAGACGAATTCACGTACACCAATGCAGATGGCAATACAGAAACGGTCACTGTAACAGTTGACCCAGTGGCTGATGACACTGTATTAGTGGCCGATTCAGCAACGACTGATGAAGATACGCCAGTGGTTATCGATGTCGTCGCCAATGATACGGATGCCGATGGTGAAGTTTCACCTGTTGCGTCAGTGACCGATGGTACGAACGGCACAGTGGCAATTAACGCTGACGGCACCGTGACTTACACACCAAATGCAGACTTCAATGGTGAAGACGAATTCACGTACACCAATGAAGGCGGTAATACTGAAACGGTCACCGTGACGGTTAAGGCTGAAAATGATGCTCCAGTTATTGAAATTATTAAATCTGCTGACTTTGTAGAAGATGCTTCTGCAAGTGTCGCTGGAGCGACTGTAGCATTGTTTACAACATCCGATGCTGATGGGGACGACGTTACAGTGATCTTGAGTGATACTGTTAATTACGCACTTGACGGTAATGCAGTCGTCTTAACCGAGGCCGGTGCCGCATTAGTGAATAGCGGCCAGGATTTACCTGCTTATACATTGACGCCAAATGATGGCACAGTAGATGGTGAGCCTGTCAGCGACGATCCAAATGTTACTGCAGTAGATGACCCAACAATTACCAATATAGATTCAGTGATCACTGATGAAGATACTGCTGTGAATATTAATGTGTTAGCTAACGATACAGATGAAGATAGTGACGTATCGCCAGTTGCTTCTGTCACTAATGGGGCTAACGGTACGGTGTCAATCAATGATGATGGCACGGTTACGTACACGCCAGATGCTAACTTTAATGGAACGGATAGCTTTACTTATATAAATGAGGAAGGAACTGAAGAAACGGTTAATGTGACTATTAATGCGGTGAATGATCCTACAGACATATCAGTGGGCGCTTCTGATAGTGATATAGGTGAAGTAACTGAGGATATTGATGTAAGCACGACTCAAACCTTAACTGACTCGGGCACATTAACTTTTTCAGATGTAGATGTTGAAGATAGTGAAAACTTCGCTCCTACCGTTGAGTTCTCACCTGAAAATGACGGTGATACAGCGCTAGGTGAAATTACAATCGATGCTGATGGTAATTGGACTTATGAAGTTGATAATAGTGCTGTTCAATACTTAGGTGAAGGGGAGTCATTAGTTGAAGTATATACAGTGACGTTAAATGGAACGACACATGATATTACCGTTACAATTAATGGTGCAGATGATGCGACCACTATAGAGCCAGAAGGCACTAGTGAAGCCCTTGCTAAAGTTATTGAGGATTATAATGTCAACTCGGAGGATTTATTAATTGCAAGTGGTAACTTAGAGTTTGGTGATCTGGATGACACAGATCGTGAGAATTTTGAGCCTGAAATCAGTTTTACAAGTTCGACGTCAAGTTTGGGGAAATTAGGTGATATATCATTAGATGATAACGGTAGTTGGAGTTATAGCGTTGATAATGCATTAGTTCAGCATCTAGATGAAGGTGAAGAGATCACTGAAACCTATACCGTGACCTTAAATGGTACTGTAGAAACGATTACTATTCTTATTATTGGTGCTGAGGATCAGACTGAAATCATTGTTGATAGTAGTGTCGGCGATAGTGCAGAGGGTGATGTCTCTGAAAATAGCGCTGATACTTCTGCTACTTTAACCGATTCAGGAAAAGTTACCTTCATCGATGTTGATGATACAGATAGAAGTAGTTTTGCACCAACAGTGGCTTTTGCTTCTTCAACAGCCGGTGCTAATGCACTTGGTTCATTAACTATTGATGCAGATGGTAACTGGACATATGAAGTAGATAATGCCGATATTGCATATCTAGATTCAGATGAGAGCATAGTTGAAACCTTTACTGTCACGTTGAATGGTGAAACACAGGATATCTCAGTTACTGTTAATGGTGCTGATACTGTTATCGCTGTGGATGATGCGGAAGCGCCAAGTACTGGCTTGACAGGGCAGTATTGGGGTTATGACCAAAGTGCTGAAGGTCAAAATACAACCAATTTGGAGGTTGTAAAAGCCTATATTGAAGCAAACCCAGTTGCTGATATTTCCTTTATATCAACGGAGCTTGATTATGAAAATACAACTGGTGTAGTCAATCAACAGTCTGGTCTTGCTGATAATGTTAATGATGAAGGTGTACCAGAAAACCTTATCTCATTCCTGAATAATGATGCAGATTCCATTGTGACTATCAATGGAGGATCATCAAGCACGGCGACCGATGCTATTATAGACTTAACAGGTAACTTATATGTTGAAGAAGCAGGCGTATATACCATTGATGTTGTTCATGATGATGGCTTTGAACTTTTAATCGATGGTGAGGCGGTGATTGGTTTTGATGCGATTACAGCAAGTATTCAAACCAGTGTATCTTTGACGTTGGCGGAAGGCCTACATTCCATTGAGATTATCTATTGGGATCAAGCTGGTGATTATGAGTTGACTCTTGATATGAGTTTAGTAAATGGAGAGAATATATGGGTTGCCGAAAACTTATCACACGCTGATGGTGCCAGTGTGGACACAGGTAGCTCTGTTGAATTAGATTTATTATCAAATGATATTGGTGATGGTCTTGCTATCAATTCAATTAGCGACCCTGAGAATGGTACTATCACTATTGTTGATGGCGTTGCTACTTATGTACCTGATGATGGTTACACAGGTATCGATTCATTTACTTATGATGTCATTGACGAAAACGGAAATGTATCTAATACGGCCACGGGTTATGTGACTGTCACCCATAGTAGTCCTGATGGAATTATTGATAGTACTGTAGATGAAACAGATTCCACAGATAATAATGAAACTGATATACCTGTTACTACTGTAGAGGGTGAAAATATTCAAGGTAACAACAGGGGGAATACACTTAATGGGACTGAAGGTGACGACACAATAGATGGTCGTGGAGGCAATGATACCATTTATGGAAATGGTGGTAATGATGATATAAGCGGTGGTCGTGGAAATGACACCATTTATGGTGGTGAAGGAAACGATACAATAGATGGCGGTGATGGCTCTGATGAATTATACGGTGAAGCTGGTAATGATGAGTTAACAGCAGGAGATAACGCTGATAACTTATTAGATGGCGGGACTGGTGACGATACATTAATTGGCGGTAATAATGGTATTAATACACTACTTGGTGGTGAGGGTAATGATACTTTAATCGCTGGTGACAATCGTGTTAATACGCTAAATGGTGGGGATGGTAATGACTCATTATTTGGTGGAGAAAATGCCAGTGATATCCTTATTGGTGGCGCAGGTGATGATATTCTTGATGGCGGTGCTACTGGTGGAGATATCTTGACTGGCGGTACAGGTAGCGATACATTTGTTTGGGATACCTCAGATATTTATGATACTGACGCTATTACCGATTTTAATGTTGCTGAAGGGGACGCTTTAGACTTGAGTGATCTCATTACAAGATGAATCAGCAGGTACTTTAAGTAATTATTTTGATATTAGTTTTGATGGAAATGATACTACATTAACGATTTCTTCTACCGAGAATGGTTATGACAATACAACAATCGTGCTTGAAGATACTAAACTTGAAGGAATGAATGATAGTACTACGGGGAACTTATCGGATAATGAAGTTGAAATTGTTATAAACACACTCTATGACGAAGGTGCTCTGATTATTACTGATGATGCAACGACTGATGTGACAAGCTCTACAGCTTCGTTAGATGATCCAACCTTATAGTGGTTTTTTTGTGAAATTACTACTATAATTAGTCATTTAAATATATTTAATAGGTCAATGATGTAACTACTGTTACAGTAGTTACATTATACCTATTAATAGAAAGGGTTACGTTTGGAACAAAATAATAATAAGCCCCCAAAATGGGCAATAAATGCCTCAACACGTATCGGACATGATCCTTTACTAGACTCCCTAGTCTTATTAAGTGAATATTTCTCTACACCCTGTTCAGCAGAGGCTTTGGCGGCAGGCTTACCTTTAGGTCAACAGCATTTATCACCTGAATTAGTACCTCAGGCTGCTAGCCGAGCTGGGTTAAGTGCGAAGTTAGATAGACGCAGCTTAAATTCAATACCAGGTATGTTACTACCTTGTATTTTAATGCTTAAAAATAAACGAGCTTGTATTCTTCATGAAATAGACTCTCATACCAATGAAGCCAAAGTGTCTTTCCCTGAAACTGGGGGCAAGAAGTACTTAGTATTGAAGTATTAGAATCTGATTATGTTGGTTATCTTTTCTTAATTAAGCAAAAGTATCATGGAGACCGACATTTTGATGTGCATATCCATGAATCTACAGATAATTGGTTATGGGATAGTATAAAAGAATCTGCTTCCATTTATCGCGATGTCATTATTGCCTCCGTTCTAATTAACATCTTTGCTTTATTATCTCCTCTTTTTGTTATGAATGTTTACGATAAAGTTGTTCCTAACTTAGCGTTCGAAACATTATGGGTACTGGCAATTGGTGCTTTTGCCGCTTATATATTTGATTTTATATTAAAGCAAATCAGGGCCTATTTAATTGATGTGGCAGGAAAAAAGGTTGATGTAGAAATCTCTTCAAAGCTTTTTCAAAAGTGATAGGCATTCCATTAGAAAAACGATCTTCAAGTGTTGGTGGGATGGCAAGGCAACTTGGTGAGTTCGATAGTGTGCGCGAATTCTTATCCTCAGCGACGATTACGGCACTGGTTGATTTGCCGTTTTCGATTCTATTTATGTTTATTATTTGGTTAGTGGCAGGCGATCTCGTGTATTTTCCTGTGGTCGCTACTTTGTTGATTATCGGTTATAGCTTTATTGTACAATCTCGATTAAAGGTAGCAATTGAAGAAAGTAATAAATTTTCTGGATTACGCCATGGCCACCTTGTAGAAAGTTTATCTTCATTAGAATCGATAAAAGCCAATGGGGCTGAAGGGCTTATTCAACATACTTGGCAACAGATGGTTGGACATACTGCTAAATGGCAGCTAAAAGTTAAAATGATCACTAACTCTGTGTCTAATGTTTCTAGTTTTGTTATCCAAGCATCGGTTATTGCTGTGATCGTTTTAGGTGTTTATCGTGTATCAGAAGGATTGATTTCGATGGGGGCAATTATTGCTGCTGTCATGCTTTCAAGTAGAGCCATAGGCCCGATGGCAAGAATAGCTGCTTTAATGACTCGATACAATCAAACAATGAGTTCATTGCGTCAAATTGACGGAATAATGGAACAAGAAAGTGAGTTTGAAAATAAAGGGCATTTAGTTAGCCGCAATAAATTAGAAGGTAATATTGAGTGTGAACAGGTTTCTTTCAAATACCCTAACAGTGAAAAAACCGCCTTATATCCATTTTCGTTAAAAATTAAACCAAACGAAAAAGTGGCGATTATTGGACGTAACGGTTCGGGTAAAACAACTTTAGCGAAACTTATCTTAGGCTTATACAAACCTTCCTCTGGTAGTATTCGTTATGATGGGTTACATCAGGAGCAGATCCATCCAAGTGATCTGCGTAGTAATATTGGTTATTTACCACAAGATATCACGCTTTTTCATGGCACCATTAAAGATAATATTCTGTTTGGTACACGACAAGTAACCGAATATCAATTGCTAAGAGCAGCACAATTATCAGGTGTTTGCTTGTTCACCGATTTAGCCTCTGAGGGTTTAGACTTACAAGTTGGAGAGGGCGGGATATCCTTGTCACGAGGACAAAGACAAGCGGTTGCCTTAGCGCGTACTATTCTCAACGATCCGCAAATATTATTGTTAGATGAACCCACTGCAAGTTTAGATGCACGTGCTGAAAAGCAGTTTATCAACTCTATGAAGCAAACCGTTAAAAACCGCAGTATGTTATTAATTACACATAAAATGCATCTTTTACAACTAGTTGACCGTATTATAATTGTAGATAATGGCAAAATTGTTGCTGATGGCGCCAAAGATAGTGTGTTAGAAAAGCTTGCGTCTGGTCAATATGCTGCAGCAACAAAAGGAACTGAATAATGAAAGTTTCTAAACAAGACTTAGAGATGGCTGATGACGTTTACGGGGCAATGCTAACCGAAACACCTACAGCACAACGATTAACTATTTGGGCCTTATTTGCTTTATTTCTATGTTTTTTTGTATGGGCATACTTCGCTAAGTTAGACCGAGTAGTGAGAGGTGATGGTAAAGTTGTGCCTTCCTCGCAGGTACAAGTTATTCAAAGTTTAGATGGTGGTATTCTCCAAGAGTTATATGTGAAAGAAGGGATGGAGGTGACCAAAGGACAGCCCTTAGCGCGAATCGATGATACGCGTTTTCGCTCTGATTTAGCACAACAAAGCCAAGAAGTGGATGCGTTAAGAGCGGATATTATTCGATTACGTGCGGAGTTAAGTAGCATTTTAATTTCAAATGTTGAGGATTGGAGCTTACAAATTCAAATTCAGCAAAAGAAACTAGAGTTCCCTGAAGATATGCAAACTACGGCAGCTGCATTGGTTGAACAGCAACAAGACGAATATATAGGTCGTTTAAATAGCTTAGAAAACCAAGTGGCTATCCAGGCTCAACAAATTAAACAAAGACAACAAGAGATAACCGAGCTGCAATCAAAAATGCGTACATTAAGAAGCAGCCTAAATTTAGCGAATCGTGAATTAAAGTTAACTCGCCCATTAGCGCAAAAAAATATTGTACCTGAAGTTGAATTATTAAAACTAGAAAGGTCGGTCAATGAGTTAAATGGTGAATTACGTGCATTACAAACGCAATTACCGAGAAATGAATCGGCCTTGCAGGAGTCCATTCTTAAACGTCAAGAGCTAGTTTTAGAGTTCCGTAAAGATGCAAGAGCGCAGCTCAACGAAAAGCAGGCCGCGTTATCTAGTATTACAGAAGCACAAGTTGGCGTGCAGGATAAAGTGAGTAAAGCATTAATTACCTCTCCTGTGGTAGGTACAATAAAAACACTACACATCAATACTTTAGGTGGAGTCGTTAAACCAGGTCAGGTATTATTAGAGATAGTGCCAACAGAAGATAAGTTGTTGGTTGAAGCTAAAATTATCCCTAAAGATATTGCCTTTATCCACGTAGGCTTGCCTGCGAGAGTGAAAATTACGGCTTATGATTTTACAAGATATGGCGCATTAGATGGTGTTGTTGAGTTAATTAGTGCCGATACAACACAAGATGAAGAGGGTAATAGCTTCTATATCGTGAGAATTCGTACTACTGAGTCTGCTATCAATAAAAATAATAAAACGGAAATGTCTATTATTCCTGGTATGTTGACCAGTGTCGATGTCATGGTAAGTAAGAGAACCGTACTTGAATATATGTTTAATCCAATTTTAAGAGCCAAAGAATCGGCTTTACGAGAGTATTAAGTTGAGTAAAGGATATGGAGAAAGAATGAAATCATTACAAAATGGAATGACTAAAAAAGCCGTTTTAGTTGCTTTTAGCTCACTGGCATTACTGCCGTTTCAAGCTCAAAGTCAATCTTTAGAGCAAGCAGTAGCACATACGTTAGATACTAACCCAGAGATTCATGCCTCATTTACACAGTTTAAAGTAAAAGAGAAGCAGGTTGAGCAAGCTGAAGCAGACTTCTACCCAACACTTGAAGCAACGGGGGGATTGGTTATGAATATACTGACAGCCCAACCACTAGACGTTACACCGACAGCTTAGATAATACTGAGGAGTTGACAAGACGTGAACTAGGCTTGAGCTTGACTCAAAATGTTTTTAATGGCTTTAAAAGTACTAGTGAAGTTGACCGTACTAGTTATGCAACTAGTGCAGAACAATGGCGCCTGCACTCAATTGCTGAAGATATCAGTTTAGATGTGGTGAATGTGTATATCGACCTAATTGAAGCTGAAAAATTAGTTGCTTTATCAGAGAAGAACTTACAATCGCATATTGATATTTACGACCAGATAAAAGAACGAACCGAGTCAGGTTTCAGTAGTAAAGCTGATTTATCACAAATTAGTGGTCGTTTAGCGCAAGCTGAGTCTAATTTGATTGCGGCTAAAAATAACTATTTAGACAGCAAAACCATGTTTTATAGTGTTGTTGATCAAACGCCTGAAAATTTAGTGATCCCTTTCCCTGATAGTAGCATGTTGCCAAAAACGCAGGCAGAAGGGTTAGCCTTAGCGCTTAAAAATCATCCTTCTATTTGGGCATCAACTAATGATATCCAATCTGCAAATGCACAATATAAAAGCGCTAAGTCTACTTTTTACCCTGAATTAAATTTAGAAATCGAAGCTAACTTTAACGATAATATTGATGGGGTTGATGGCTATAACGGCACCAATGATGTTGGCGGTAATAACGACGATGTGGTTGCTATGCTGCGCTTTAGATACAACCTATATAATGGTGGTCGAGATAAAGCTTATGCAAAAGAAACCGCTTATAAAATTAATGAAGCAAAAGCATTAAATATGAAAGCACATCGTGAAGTAAAAGAAGGCTTTCTGCTTTCTTGGGATGCTTATGAATTATTGAACAAACAGAAGCAATATATCAAAATGCACGTTATTGCTGCTAAGGATTCACAAGAAGATTACAAAGAGCAGTTTAAAATTGGTCAACGTAGCTTACTGGATTTATTAGATACAGAAAATGAGCTTTTCCAAGCAAGAAATGACTTCTTGGAAGCGGAATTTGATGAAATTACAGCGCAATACAGAATTTTACATGCGATGGGTATACTGTTAGATTCTTTACGTGTAACACGTCCTGAAGCGTGGAGAGGGGAGCAAGAATTCGATGGTGGAGTATACAATGAAAAAGATTAGTTTATTAGCCGGTGCTTTTTTATTAAGTGGTTGTTCAATTAATGTAATTGATACAGCAAATGTTACCACAGAACAGCTTTATGATTTATCTGATCCTGAAGGTGATGGGGTTATCAATGCGCGAGATAATTGTTTAGATACTCCATTAGGCGCGGCTATTGGCAACGATGGTTGTGGGATGGATGTTATTGAAAAAGTGCGTGTAACATTATTAGTGAATTTCGCTACTGATTCATCAGTTGTTGAAGCTAAATATTTTCCTGAAATACAAAAATTAGCAGCACTGATGAAAGATTATCAGTCGGTGAATGTATCAATTGAAGGGCATACAAGCCTTGTTGGTGGAGCGCAATATAATAAAGCACTTTCTCTAAGACGTGCTGAAGCGGTTAAATCCATTTTAGTGAATAGATACAGTGTTGACCCTGCACGTGTTGAAGCAAAAGGTTATGGCTTCGAGCAACTGTTAGTAGAAGGAAACAGCGATTTTGCTAATGCACAGAATCGTCGAATTGTAGCTGAGATTGCTGGCGGTAAAGAAGTCATTGATATGAAATGGAATATTTATAGTGTTGATGATCGTGAGTAATACGCTTTATAAAAACTAAAAAAGTGTCATTACTCAAAAAGTTCATATTCACTGCGTTGCTTTTATACATAAGTAACCTTTATACCTATGCTAGTAGTTCATTAAGCTTTAACACAAGTAAGTTAATTTCTACGTTGAGTAAAAATTATGGAGAACGCGCAGCACTGCGTGGAAAAGCTTGGTTAAAGCTATTAAACGAACGCTATGACAGTGAGCAGGACAAGTTACTACGCACCAACCGATTTTTTAATCAATTACGTTTTACGACGGATAAAAAATTATGGGGTGAGAGTAACTATTGGGCAACACCCGTAGAATTTATTGGTGTTAACGCCGGAGATTGTGAAGACTTTGCTTTAGCTAAGTACTTCACTTTATTAGCGATTGGTGTTGATGATGAAAAGCTTCGTATTGTGATGGTTAAGTCACTAACTTTAAACCAATATCACATGGTTGTTGCTTATTATGAAACTCCAACAGCGGAGCCATTAATTTTAGATAACATCGATGGTCGAATAAAAAAATCTAATAACCGAAAAGATTTAGTTCCTATATATAGCTTTAATGGTAAAAAGTTATGGTTAAACAATGAAAAAAGACAAGGTCGTGTCGCAGGAAAACCAAGCAGACTCAAACGATGGAACGATTTAAATATTCGTATGGGCCTTAACCAATTAAAACAACCTGTATTATCAATGGAGTAATATATTTATGACACTGTTTAATCAGATCAACTCTTTACTAGTAGGGCTATTTTTACTAGTAGTAACGAGCTTGATGTATTTTCAGTTTACCGAAACCAAAACGTTTATGGACAGCCAGATCTCCTCTGACTTAAATAACACAACAAATGCATTAACGCTAATGTTGAAACCACACTTAGAGACGGGTGATATTGCATCTGCTGAAACGGTTATCAATGTTATTTTTGAAGGTGGATTTTACAAAAAAGTCAGCCTTACATGGCTTGAAAATGGTAAAAACCAGGTATGGGAAAACCCAGTACAAGCTGACAGTGTGCCAGAGTGGTTCACTAACCTTAATTTATTTGATGTACAAAGTACCGAAAGCACCATCAATAATGGCTGGATACAGTTAGCGACTTTGAAACTGGAGGCTAACCCTGCTATTGGTTACAGCCAATTATGGAAAGTAATGACAGATACACTGATTACATTAGGTGTCTTATTTATCTTATCAGTTATTTTATTACGTTTACGTCTCACAAGAATTCTTGCACCACTGCACCGTGTGGCTGACCAGGCGAAATTGATTGCCAAACGCGAATTTCAGCCTGACTTAGCGATACCAGAAACAATCGAGTTAAAAGAAGTGGTATTAGCGATTAATAGTATGTCTAGACAGTTACAAACGGTTTTTTCTCAGCTTGATAAAGAAGTGGTTTCATTAAAAAATGAAAAATTAACCGATAAAGTGTCTCAACTACCAAACCGTTTATATTTGAATGGTCAATTAGGTAGCTGGATGAAAGATCCGGGTTATGGAGGTGTGTTAATTGCTCGATTAGATTGGTTACAAGAGATTGATGATCAGTTTGGCTACCAAGTACGTGATAGTACTATTCAAATTTTAGCAAAAGAGATGCAAGCTTCATTACCTAGTATTGCACCGTGTGTTATTGCTCGTATATCTAGTCGTGAGTTTGTATTTTTAGTGACTAAAGCGTCACCTGAGCAATTAAAAGTGTATTTACAAAATGTTATCCGCATTATTAATCAGGCGATGGTGAGTGCAAATTATAATGAAGAAGATCAGTTTGCTATTGGTGTGGCAGTTAGAGCACAAGGCATGACGGCTTCTCAATTATTAGGTAACGCCGATAATGCATTACAGTCTGCATTAGCGGAAAAAGAAGTTTGCCAATGGTTTGATAACAACGAACAACAAGATACGCAGATAGAGCAATGGCGTGAGCTATTACAAGAGGCAATCGTTAAACGTAACTTCCTATTACAGTGGCACCCAGCATTATCTTTTGCTGATGGTACTGTGATGCAACGTGAGATTTACAGTGGCTTACAAATTGAAGAAAATGTAGTTCGTGCAGCGCAATTTATGCCTTATATTGAACAGTTAGAATTAGGTAGTGAGTTTGACCAATCTTTATTAAAAGTGATTGCGGAACACTCAACTATTTTATCGAAACAAGAAAATGTGGCGATAAACATTACCCAGGATAGTATTTTAGATTTACATTTCCATGACTGGTTAGGCTTATTTATGAGCCGTCAAAAGAATCCACAACGTTACCATTTTGAGATTCAAGAAAGTACGGTATTAACTTATCCTAAACAGTCTCAGAAATTTACTAATATCGTTAAACAGCAGGGTGGTAAAGTCGGTATTGACCACTATGGTCGAGAAATTGGCTCAGTGGCTTACTTACAAACAATTAAACCTAACTATGTTAAGTTAGATCAATCTTTATCTTGTAACTTGAAAAATGAGATGGAAGTTGATGAATTAACAGAACGTCTAGCATTAAGTCGTGCCGTGATTAACACCGCGCGTGGTTTAGATATTGAAGTGATTATCACAGCTGTAGAGGACCAAGAACAGTTAGACATGCTGAAGAGTTTACATGCTAACGGTTACCAAGGCTTTATTACACCACCAACTTATATTAGCTAACTAACCTCATTATTATCAATATAATAAGCCTCGTACTGTGTACGGGGCTTATTTGTTTATGGATTGACCTCAATTTACTGTTTTAATAATGCTTGATGTTGATCTTTAAATTTTTGGAACTTAGGTGCAATAACAGCCATACAATAACCTTGGTTAGGGTTATTAAGGTAGTAATTTTGGTGGTAATCTTCTGCCACAAAAAACTCACAAGCAGGTTCAAGTTGAGTCACAATATCCTGACCAAATAGTTGTTGTTGATTGATATCGTTGATCATCTGTTCAGCGATTTGTTGTTGCTCACTGCTTTGATAAAATATAACAGTACGATACTGAGTACCGATATCGTTACCTTGCCGATTAACTTGGCTTGCATCGTGCACCGTAAAAAACAGTGTTAATAATTGCGTAAAGTTGATCACTTGATTATCAAAAGTAATTTCAACGACTTCAACATGTTGAGTCTCACCAGTACATACGGCTTTATAGTTTGCATCTGATGCATTGCCGCCTGCGTAACCAGAAACCGCGTTAATAACGCCTTCAATTTGATTAAAAGCAGCTTCTACACACCAGAAGCAACCTCCGCCTACTACCATCTTTTCTTGTGCCATACAGCCTCTCAGGTTATTGATAAATTTATCAAGGGGATAATTATAATAATAACAGTCTATAGTATCGGATAGAGCAAACCAACTACCCGTTGAAAGCTAGGTGACCTTGTATTTTATATGCTCTGTATTCTAACTACATAATATGTACTGAGGCAGATTTAGGTTCTGTTTCCTTTACCAGATAATAAACGCAGTAAAATAGCGATTCATTATTCGCAGCAAATTACTAAATATTACCGATAAAAATCCCAAATATTGTGAAATTTATGTTAACTTACTGAGCAATTTTAAGCTTTAATATTAGTTGCTTACTTGAGTGTTTAAGCCCCATATAAGTAACTCCCGTTTATTACACAGAGAAATACGCCATGTTTTGTCCTTTTTGCTACGCTCAAGATACCAAGGTGATCGATTCTCGTTTGGTATCTGAAGGTTCACAGGTACGTCGCCGTCGTTTATGTAACGAATGTAATGAGCGTTTTACCACCTTTGAACTTGCTGAATTAATTATGCCTCGTTTAATAAAATCTGATGGTAGCCGTGAACCTTTTAACGAAGAAAAACTGCTGGCAGGTATTAATATCGCACTAGAGAAAAGGCCGGTCAGCATTGAAGCTGTTGAGAGTGCAGTTAATAAATTAAAGTCCACTTTGCGAGCAACAGGTGAGCGAGAAATTCCAAGTAAGATGGTCGGTGAGTTGGTGATGGATCTTCTAAAAGGGTTAGATAAAATCGCTTACATCCGATTTGCTTCTGTGTATCGTTCTTTTGAAGATATTAAAGAGTTTGGTGAAGAGATCGCCAAACTAGATATTCCAAACAAATAAACAGTTCAATAATTAAAAAAGTATTAATAGATGCCATTTACTGATTCTGATAATAATTTCATGCAACTTGCCTTATCACTTGCTAAAAAAGGCCGCTTCACCACTTCTCCCAACCCTAATGTGGGTTGTGTGATTGTCAAAGATGGAGGAATTGTTGGTGAAGGTTTTCATCAAAAAGCAGGCACTCCACATGCAGAAGTACATGCTTTAGCGATGGCTGGAGCGCAAGCTGCTAATGCTACCTGTTATGTGACCTTAGAGCCTTGTGCACATTTTGGTCGCACAGGACCATGCGCATTAGCGTTAGTGAAAGCGGGTGTAAAACGTGTCATTGTTGCTATGGTTGATCCCAACCCTAAAGTAGCTGGTGGTGGTATTCGTATTTTAGAAGAAGCGGGTATACAGGTTGATGTTGGTTTATTAACAGCGGAAGCGGAAGCGTTAAATTTAGGCTTTCTCACGCGAATGAAATATAAGCGTCCACGTATTACAGTAAAAATGGCGTCCAGTTTAGATGGTAAAACCGCCTTAAAAAATGGTCAAAGTAAATGGATAACTGGGCCTTCTGCTCGTGCTGATGTTCAATATTACCGTGCTCAACAAAGTGCTATTTTGACCGGTAATCAAACCGTATTTGCCGATGACCCTAGTCTGAATGTTCGCTATCAAGAGCTATTGAAGAGTACTGATTTTGATTCTGCAATAATGAGTGAAGCTGAATTACGTCAACCAATACGCATTATTTTAGACTCACAGAATAAACTGAGTTTGAACGAAAAACTGTTTGATCTACCTGGCAAGGTATGGATTGTTTCTACTGTGGCGCGTGATTCTGCGGAATTCTCCAGTAAAAAAGCACAAATTGAACAAATTATTGTGCCTGCCAACAGCGATGATCAAGTTGATTTACAAGCCTTAATGATAGCGCTTAATGCTCGCGAAATTAATGACTTATGGGTCGAAGCTGGCGCAACCTTAGCCGGTGAGTTTTTTAAAAAGGATTTGGTAGATGAATTTATTCTTTACCAAGCACCAAAATTACTGGGCGATCAGGGTAGAAACTTAGTAAACTTACCAGAATTTTCCACGATGAACGATATCGTTAAACTGCAATTACATTCAGTTGTAAAAGTAGGTGAGGATATCCGTCTGATTAACCATCGAGAGTAATATGTTTACAGGCATAGTAGCGGCAGTGGGTAAAGTCACTGCAATTAAGAAAAATGAAAAAGATATGACCATTACTGTACATGCTGGAGAGTTAGGCATGGAGGATGTTAAACTGGGTGATAGTATTGCCAATAATGGTGTTTGCTTAACTGTCACACGTTTAACTGAAGACAGCTTTGATGTTGACCTTTCCTATGAAACGCTGAAGTTGAGTGCTTTTTCTGGCATCCAGCCTGGATTCTTAGTGAATTTAGAGAAGGCAATGCAGATGAATGACCGTTTTGGCGGCCATATTGTCAGCGGTCATGTAGACGGTATTGGTGAAGTTACTGCCATTTCTCCTTTAGGTAATGCCGTTGAATATTGGATAAAAGCACCAAGCAATTTAGCTAAATATATTGCTAAAAAAGGATCAATTACCGTTGATGGTATTAGTTTAACCACCAACGATGTAGACGGTGCTCAGTTTAAATTAACTATTATCCCGCACACCATCAGTCAAACGACTATGCAGCAATACCGTGTCGGTAGCCAAGTTAACTTAGAAGTTGATGTGATTGCGCGTTACCTAGAGCGTTTAATGTTAGGTGAGCAAGCCGCACAACCAACTGAAAAACAACAAACAACAATGGAGCTGCTAGCAAAAAGCGGTTTCATGGGTTAATAAAAATTGAATACCAATTACATTAAATAAGTGAACTAAATTTTGCGCAGGGAAAGAGACTTAGTTCAAGGCGTAATTTAAGCCTTTCGACGATTAACTTCGTTAATAGTCTATCGGAGAATTAACCAAAAGATGTTAACTCTTTAATAGTTATTCTATTTGCGAAAATCACAACAAAGAAATAAGTTATTTTTACCAGTAAAATAGATCAGTTAATTAGCGTGATTGGTATATGTACCTCTTTTAGTAGTACAAAGCATTAAGGGCAAAAAATGAAGTTGAATACAAGCGCAGAAATTATCGAAGATATTCGCTTAGGTAAAATGGTTATCCTAATGGATGATGAAGATCGCGAGAATGAAGGTGATCTGATCATGGCTGCGGATATGGTGACACCAGAAGCGATTAACTTTATGGCGACACACGGTCGAGGCTTAATCTGTTTAACCCTAACAGAGCAGCGTTGTGAACAACTTAAATTACCATTAATGGTAGAAGATAACACCGCCGCATTCTCAACTAACTTCACTGTTTCTATTGAGGCAGCTGAAGGCGTGACTACTGGTATTTCAGCAGCAGACCGAGCTGTCACTGTATTAGCAGCTATCGCAAAAGATGCAAAACCAACTGATATTGTAATGCCTGGTCATATTTTCCCACTAAAAGCACAAGAAGGTGGTGTATTAACACGTGCAGGACATACTGAAGCGGGTTGTGATTTAGCTCGTCTAGCTGGTCGTGAGCCTGCTGGTGTGATTGTAGAAATTCTAAAAGAAGACGGCAGCATGGCTCGCCGAGCTGATTTAGAGATTTTTGCTGAAAAACATGACATTAAATTAGGTACGGTAGCGGACTTAATTGAATACCGTAACAACAATGAAACAACTATCGAACGTGTTAGCGAGTGTAAATTACCCACTGAGTTTGGTGAATTTGATCTGGTTGCTTACCAAGACACTATTGATAAGCAAGTGCACTTTGCGCTAGTAAATGGTGAAGTAAAAGCGGACGATACGACTAATGTACGTGTTCACTTACAAAATACCTTTGCTGATAACTTCTTCTCAGATCGTTTAGCGCCACGTACGTGGCCAATGCATACCGCTTTAGCACGTTTAGCAAAAGATGGCGGTGTATTAGTGATGCTAGGGCACCAAGAAACAGCTGAATCATTAATTGAACAAATTAAATATATCAAGCAAGAAGATGCTGGTGAACGTGTTGCTGCCAAAGCACAAGGTGCTAGCCGTCGTGTTGGTGTAGGCTCGCAAATACTACGTGACCTAGGTGTTCAGAAAATGGCACTATTTAGTTCGCAGAAGAAATATCATGCACTTTCAGGTTTTGGTCTTGAAGTGGTTGAATATATCACTGAATAAACAGTGTCGATATAGAAATAAATTGTGTTAGAATGCACAAAATTTTGTAATAAGGGTAGAAAATGAAAATAATTGAAGGTGGCTTAGCCGCTCCACACGCTAAAATCGCAATCGTGATTTCTCGCTTTAACAGCTTTATTAACGAGCAATTATTAGCTGGTGCCGTTGATACCCTTAAACGAACTGGTCAAATTGCAGATGACAATATCACTGTAGTTCGTGTACCTGGCGCTGTTGAGTTACCACTAACTGCTAAGCGTGTTGCTGCATCTGAAAAATTCGATGCAATCGTGGCATTAGGTTGTGTTATTCGTGGTGGTACACCGCACTTTGAATTAGTGGTTAACGAATGTAATAAAGGGTTAGCACAAGTTTCTTTAGACTACAGTGTACCAGTTGCATTTGGTGTACTTTCTACTGACTCTATCGATCAAGCGATTGAGCGTGCTGGTACTAAAATGGGTAACAAAGGTAATGAAGCAGCTTTAAGTGCGTTAGAAATGGTTAACGTAATGGTGGAATTAGGATAATGGCAATGAAACCAGCTGAACGTCGCCGTGCTCGCCAGTTTGCAGTACAAGCAGTTTACCAATGGCAAATCACTCAAGCAGGTGTAACACAGATTGTAGAGCAGTTTGCAGTAGATCAAGATATGTCTAAAGCAGACGTACCTTACTTTAAAGAGCTGTTAATGGGTGTGGTTAAAAACGCTGATGCTTTAGATGATAAATTAGCACCGTATCTTTCTCGTAAAATTGACGATGTTGATATGGTTGATCTTGCTGTGTTGCGTTTAGCTATGTTTGAATTGACTTTCCGTACTGATGTACCGCATAAAGTGGTATTAAATGAAGCGATTGAACTAGCAAAAGACTTTGCTACTGACGAGTCATACAAATTTGTAAATGGTGTATTAGACAAAGCACTTCGTAGCTTAAAGTTACGTGAAGATATTGCTAAATAAACACTAATTACATTTTATATTGTTATTGAATCCAGTTATTTATAACTGGATTTTTTTGTTAAAAATATCATATCAAAGTCTATTAAATCATTAATCAACATAAGGAAAAACCATGAATAAAAGTTTAATGACTAATTTAATTGCTGCATTAATTTTAGTGATTGGCCTATTACTTGAGGAAAGCACTGCTTCTTCTATCTTAGTGATGGTGGGATTATTTGCCTTATCAGGTGCAGTCACAAACTGGCTTGCAGTATTCATGCTTTTTGAAAAAGTACCACTTTTATATGGCTCAGGCGTTATACCTGCTCACTTTGAAGAGTTTAAATCGGGTATTAGAAACCTGATGATGAAGCAGTTTTTTACCGCGCAAAATGTAGAGCGTTTTTTATCTGCAGGTAGCTTTTCATCATCACAATTAAATTTAGAGCCTGTGATCGAGAAAATAGACTTAAACCCAACTTATGATGGTTTAATTAAAGTGATCATGGAGTCTTCTTTTGGCAGTATGCTTGCTATGTTTGGTGGAGAAGAGTCTTTACAACCATTACGTGAACCATTTATTAAACATATGAAAAGCTCGGTTATTGAGTTAACACAATCTGATAAGTTTAATGAACTGTTGCAAAGTGAAATGGATCAACCTGAAATGATGAACAGTATTCTAACTAAAATTGAAAGCATCATTGAGCAGCGTTTAAATGAACTAACACCGCAAATTGTTAAAGAGATTATTCAAGCGATGATCCGTAAACATCTAGGCTGGTTAGTGGTTTGGGGTGGTGTATTTGGTGGCTTAATTGGTTTTATTAGTGCCTTGATTGTTGCATAATCAATTGCTTAAAGGTTATTTTATGATAGTGAGATAACCTTTTTCAATTATCCTTTCTATTCAATCTTCAGTCTCAATTTTTCCTAGCTATGTAAAACTACTTATAACTGATCCCTAGTTCTTTGTTCTAAATCTTATAGTTATATATTTAACATGATTAGACACTTTCCAATAAATCTGTCATAACTAATTATTAACTTTTTAAATAATAAGAGCTTAGTCATGATAAATACTGCTTATAATACGTATAAAACCTTTTTTTAACTAGCTTTGCATTAATAGCTTTTGCTGCGAACTCTGTTTTTTGCCGTTTAGCATTAGGAGACGAGCAAGTGGATGCAGGTAGTTTCACTGTGATCCGTTTGTTATCGGGCAGCCTGTTTTTAGGATTATTCTTGGCCGTAAAGCATTTTATTTTGATGTAAAAGATAACCAGAACAAAGAGTTAAAAGCAGAACAAATCAATACACAAAAGAGCCGAGGTAGCTGGCTAAATGCGTTGTGGTTATTTGTTTATGCTTTAACTTTCTCATTCGCATATATACAACTAGATACTGCAACTGGCGCTCTGGTTTTATTTGCTACAGTGCAAGTGACTATGTTGTTAACTCGTGTACTAAAAGGGCATTTATTAAGTCGTGCTGAGTTAATTGGTTTAATTTTAGCGGTTGCAGGCTTTGTATTCCTTCTAGCTCCGCAAGTATCTAGTCCTTCCCTAATCGCCTTTGTCTTAATGTGTGCTTCTGGTGTGAGTTGGGCATTTTATACGTTAGCGGGTAAAAAAAGCTTAGACCCTACATCGGATACGATTTATAACTTCTTCCGTACTACTCCTTTAATTATTATTTTTGCAGTGATAAATATCGATAGCACTTATTTAAGCTTTGATGGTGTTTTCTATGCGATTCTATCGGGGGTATTAGCTTCCGCCCTTGGTTATTTACTTTGGTATCAAGCCTTAACTAGCTTACGTCATAATGTGGCTGCAGTGGTACAGTTATTAGTGCCTGTTTTAGCAGCGATTGCTGGCTTTATTTTTTTAGGGGAACGTGTGTCGGCGGTGTTTGTCATTTCCAGTTTAATTATTCTAAGTGGGATTTTATTAGTGATAAAAAATCCTGACCTTAAATTTGCTGCAGTGGCGAATACGGGTAAATAAACTATAAAGTGGCTCTATCTCTAATCTTGATTAGAGCCATTTATTCTATAAAGTCCTTCGCTTCATTATTATCACACTTAACACAATTTAATTGATGTCCGATCATGCTTTTTCTTCCTTCAGTAGTGATCACCCACGGGCGCATTGTAAAAGGCGGCCTGTGTCGAACATGTTGAAAGTGGCCACAGGCTAGTTGCGCAACCCAATGGGCTTCGTGATCTTGATGATAACCAGTAATCGCTTGTTTCATCTGCTGTTTCCTGTTTAATATTATATTGTGCAATAAAAAAGCCTTAAGGGTTAACTTAAGGCTTTCTGTTGATCAGTATCTTAGCGTATTGCTATTACATAATACGTTGGCCTGGTTTCGCACCTGAGTCTGGAGTTAAGATATGAATATCTTCTCCGCCAGGACCTGCTGCTAATACCATACCTTCAGATAAACCAAACTTCATTTGGCGTGGTGCAAGGTTAGCGACCATCACTGTTAATTTACCTTCTAAATCTTCTGGTTTATAAGCCGATTTAATGCCTGCAAATACAGTACGTGTTTCACCACCTAAGTCTAACGTCAGTTTTAATAACTTATTCGCTTTAGGCACATGCTCTGCTTTGGCGATTAATGCTACTCGCAAATCTGTTTTAGCAAAAGTATCGAAATCAATTTGATCTGCGATTGGTTCTTTATCTAGCTCACTTTGACTTACTGCTTGTGTTGCTGCCGCTGCTTTTTCTTTTGCTGCTGCATCTGCCGCTGCACTTGCCTTTGAAGATTCAACCATTGCTTCAATGTTTTTTGGATCAATACGTTGGAACAATGCTTTAAATTTATTAATTTGATGGCCCGCTAACGGTGTCTTGATACTATCCCAAGTTAATGTTTCATTTAAGAAAGCTTCACTGCGCTCCGTTAGTTTAGGCATGATAGGCTTCAGGTAAGTCATTAGCACACGGAACAGGTTAATACCCATTGAACAGATATCTTGTACCTCTGCTTCTTTACCTTCTACTTTAGCTAATGCCCACGGTGCTTTTTCATCAATGTACTTATTAGCAATATCAGCTAATGCCATGATTTCACGAATAGCACGTGCAAATTCACGTTTCTCAAATTGCTCGGCAATAGACTCGCCTGCGTCAACAAACTCTTGGTATAAAGCAGGTTCAGAAACCTCTGCAGATAGTTTTCCATCGTATTTTTTAGCAATGAAGCCTGCTGTACGTGAAGCTAGGTTGACTAATTTGTTCACCACGTCAGAGTTAACACGTTGTGCAAAATCTTCTAAGTTAAAGTCTAGATCATCCACACGAGAGGTTAATTTCGCAGCGTAATAGTAACGTAAACATTCTGGGTCTAAGTTTTCTAAATAGGTGCTTGCTTTAATGAAAGTACCTTTTGATTTAGACATCTTCTCGCCATTAACGCTCACATAACCGTGAACATTAACACCCGTTGGTTTACGGAAACCTGCACCTTCTAACATCGCTGGCCAGAATAGACCGTGGAAGTTGATGATATCTTTACCAATGAAGTGATATAACTCAGCAGTGCTGTCTTTTTTCCAATAATCATCAAAGTTAAGATTATCGGTACGGTCACACAGGTTTTTAAAGCTACCCATGTAACCAATTGGTGCATCTAGCCATACGTAAAAGAATTTACCCGGTGCACCTGGGATCTCAAAGCCAAAGTAAGGAGCATCACGAGTGATATCCCAAGCTTTTAAACCACTTTCAAACCATTCACCCAGTTTGTTGGCTACTTCGCTTTGTAGCGCGCCAGATTTTGTCCATTCCACTAACATGTCTTGGAATTGTGGCGCATCAAAGAACAGATTTTCAGTATCTTTCATGACTGGTGTTGCATCAGACACGACTGATTTTGGATTGATCATTTCAGCTGGGCTATAAGTTGCACCACATACATCACAGTTATCGCCGTATTGATCTTCTGCTTTACATTTTGGGCAAGTACCTTTTACAAAACGGTCAGGCAAAAACATCTCTTTTTCTGGGTCGTATAACTGAGAAACCACTTTTTTAGTGATGTAGCCGTTATCACGCAATGCTAAGTATACTTGTGATGATAAGGCTTTGTTTTCTTCTGAATGTGTTGAATGATAGTTATCAAAGCTGATATTGAAACCAGCAAAATCTTTCTCATGATCCGCTTGTACGTCAGCAATAAGTTGCTCAGGGGTGATGCCCATTTCCTGAGCTTTTAGCATGATAGCCGTACCGTGTGCGTCATCAGCACAAACAAAATGAATATTGTTACCACGTAAGCGTTGGAAACGCACCCAGATGTCAGCTTGTACATGCTCAAGCATATGCCCTAAATGGATAGGACCATTTGCATAGGGAAGGGCGCAGGTAACAAGTATATTACGGTCTTGATTAGCCATTTATTTGGGATTCCTTAAGTCTAGGCGAATTTTTTTAAGCCCATAATTCTACCCAAAAAACACCAATAATCCCACTCTTATCTATTTCTGTTAGCGTCATCCTGTTGAAATAGTTAAACACTGTTTTATTCCCTTTATGGTATTCGGTGATTGAACTCATCATCATCTGTTAATTTTCAATTAATAATACAGTTCATTGCTTTTTAATCAGGATGATTTATCTGTTTAATTTGATAGACTAATCAATCAATGTAGATAAGAGGTTGTATATGCTGTTTAAAAAGAAAATCAATCAACAACAGGTGTTAGATTGCTTAGCACAATGTATCGAGCCCGAAGTATTTAACAAATTACAGCAACAATCCCTCGTGAGCATTAATGTCGATACGGCTGAAGTTATACTCTGTTTGCCATTTCATGCGCCTATATGGTTAAACAATCTAAAAACACAGGCTGAAAAGCCTTTAACAGCACTGTTTAAACAATGTCCTGTGTGGACGATCAGTTATAAAGTGCCTGTTTTTGAGCATAAAAAAGCACCTAAACAGAATGCTAACATTAAAAACATTATTGCCATTTCTTCTGGTAAAGGTGGTGTAGGCAAATCGACAGTGAGTGTTAATTTAGCCTTAGCATTGGCTAAAAATGGTGCCAAAGTTGGTTTGCTTGATGCGGATATTTATGGCCCATCAGTGCCTACCATGCTGGGTGAAAAAACGACTAAGTCAACCTCTGCAGATGGCAAACTATTACAACCAATCTCAGCACATGGCATTGTATGTAATAGCATTGGTTTCTTAATTGAAGATAAAGATGCCATGGTATGGCGTGGGCCGATGGCTAGCAAAGCACTACAGCAAGTATTAAACGAAACAGACTGGCCTGAACTGGATTACTTGATTGTTGATATGCCACCTGGTACTGGCGATATCCAACTAACCATGTCACAAAACGTGGCATTAACCAGCGCAGTGATAGTAACAACACCGCAAGATGTGGCATTAATCGACGCTAAAAAAGGCGTGACTATGTTTAATAAAGTGGATGTGAAGGTCACTGGTTTGATTGAAAATATGAGTCTCTATTCTTGTGTTAAATGTGGTCATCAAGAAGCTATTTTTGGGACGGGAGGTGGTAAAAAACTAGCAGAGCAATTTAATTTAGCTTTTCTAGGCGAATTACCTTTGCATATTCAATACCGCGAAAATACCGATCAAGGTTATCCGACAGTTGCTAAAAATGAACAGGCTGAATTAGTTGTACCTTATTTAGCATTAGCGGAATCGGTTGCTATTAATTTGTTCAAAGATTTACCACCCACGATTGAGCAAATTAAAATTACAGAGCTTAAATAATACTGATATAAGCTGAGGATTAAGATGGCTGAGATTACTTTTTCAAGCGCGCAAAAAGCAGCAATACTCGAACAAATACAAGCCTATTTTGAAAAAGAGCTGGACCAAGAGCTGGGGCAATTTGATGCGGAATTTTTGTTAGACTTTTTCAGTGAAAAAATGGGCGGATATTATTATAACCAGGGTTTAAATGATGCGAGAACGTTATTAGATGATAAACTCGATGCGATTACCGAATCCTTTTATGAGCTTGAAAAAGTCACTGAAATCACTGGAAAATATTAAGCCAATTTACATGGCTTAATCGACCTAATTTAATGTTAAGAAGAAAAAATAATGTCAAATAGACCCTTAATCGAAGAGCTAACACAGGCTTTACAATGTTTACCTAGTGTCGGCCCCAAATCAGCGCAACGTATGGTTTATCATTTGTTAGATAAAAACCGTAATGGTGCACTTAAATTAAGCGATGTGTTAGCAAGAGCGGTTACAGAAATAGGCCATTGCCAACAATGCCGAACCTTTACAGAAGAAGAGCTCTGCTCTATTTGTAGTAATCAAAAGCGCAATGATAATGGTGTGATTTGTATTGTTGAAATGCCCGTTGATGTGGTGGCCATTGAGCAAACTGCTTTATTCTCTGGCACTTACTTTGTGCTAATGGGGCATCTATCACCATTAGATGGCGTAGGTCCTGAGCAATTAGGTCTACACTTACTTGAGCAACAGATGCAAAAAGGCAATATTACTGAAGTTATTTTAGCGACCAATCCAACAGTGGAAGGTGAAGCGACTGCTTATTACATTGCTGAAATGGCAAGAAAGCAAAAAATTCAGGTGAGTCGCATCGCACATGGTGTACCTGTGGGTGGAGAGCTTGAATTTGTGGATAGCACGACCTTGTCTCATTCTTTTACTGGACGCTCAATGCTATAGATGAAGATAGTATGATTACCGTCGTTATTGAGAAAGTATTTAAGGTTTCAAAGGAAAGAGATGCCAAGCAATCAAAAAGGACCTTTTAAAGGCTCTGACCAAGCACATTCGGAAATACAGGATTCGTTAGCCCGATCTATTTTTAATACCTTAATTGCTAATCGAATCCCTATTTCTATTGCTGATAAGCTATCTCATCAAGCTGCTACAAGAGTGGATATGGTCACGCTTTATAGCGTGGTTGCACAAGATATTCAATCTCAACACCAGCCAAAACAACGCATTCTAGACAGAACCATAGTGCATATGTTTGAGATCCTATTTCGCTTAATTAATGCACCAGGTGAAGACAAAAAGTCGCCTACGGAGTTTTTTAATTTAGTACCTCGTGGTGAATGTTTAGATCTATTTTTACAATTGGTGAAAGAGTATTGTATGGGAGATATTGAGATACAAGGCTATACGGCTAAAATAGAGCCATTGACTCAGCAATACAATAAAGCAGGTGTGATTGATTGGGATCGTTTGTATCAAAGTGAGGCATTTAAAGGGTACTTATCCGGACTTCTTAAATTGATTATGACCCATTTAAAAGAAGATAAAAAGCCTATTCCTGCCTTAGAAAATCGCATCCCTACGCATTTTCAACCCTATAGAATTAACTCTTTTTTAAACCAAGTATGTAAATTAAATCAAGCTGGCCGAATCGGCTTAAGCATGTGATTGGTATTACTTATTCATAGCGCATAAAAAAAGCGCTAGCTTGTCCATCAAGTTAGCGCTTTTTTTGTATCAGTTAAAAACTACATTGTATTTATACCAATCACACTAAGTAACCGATCTAGTTTACTTGTTAAAATAACTTATTTCTTCGTTGTAATTTTCGTAAATAGCACAACTGTTTATCTCAAATTACGCCTTGAACTAAGTCATTTTTCCTTCGCAAAATTTAGAACACTTATTTAATGCAACTGGTATTATCAATTATTTTTGAAATTGGTTAGTACTAAAGCGAGTTAAACCTTGTTTACCATTAGCAGGTTTAGTCCCAAATTTGGGTTTAGGCTTGCGTCTGTTATTTGTCGCTGCTTTACCTTGATTTTTTGCTGTCCCTTTATTGCCTTTTAAAGGTGCTTTGGCTTTGTTAGCGTTTCTGGTAAGCACTTCAGCGCGTGTTTCTTTTGGCACTAAACAGCTTGCTTTGCTACCAATCAAGGTCTTATCTAATCCCATTTTGACTAAGGCTTCACGAATAATTGGCCAGTTAGCTGGATCATGGTAACGCAATATCGCTTTATGTAATCGACGCTGAATCGTTCCTTTTGGAATGGATACTGATTCACTGTTTCTTTTTACATTACGCAGAGAGTTGATCTCTGTGTGATATAAGGTTGTTGCGTTAGCTAACGGCGAAGGATAAAAGTTTTGTACTTGATCCAATTTAAAATCATTCTCTTTTAACCACATAGCTAGATTGATCATGTCCATATCTGTTGTGCCAGGGTGAGCTGAGATAAAGTATGGGATCAGGTATTGTTTTTTACCGGCTACTTTAGAGTAATGATCAAATAATTCTTTAAATTTGTCATAGCTGCCCATACCCGGCTTCATCATTTTATTTAATGGGCCTTCTTCAGTATGTTCTGGCGCTATTTTCAAATATCCGCCAACATGATGCGTTGCCAGTTCTTTAATGTACTCAGGATCTTCAATAGCTAAATCATAACGTACACCTGAAGCAATCAATACTTTCTTAATGCCCGGTACTTTACGAGCAGCACGATATAACTCAATGGTTGGTGTGTGGTCTGTATCAAGGTGACCACAAATCGTTGGCCATACACAAGAAGGTTTACGACAAGTTGCTTCTGCTTTTTCACTCTTACAACGTAATTTATACATATTTGCCGTTGGACCACCAAGGTCTGAAATGACACCAGTAAACCCAGGTACTTTGAGTTTAATGTCTTCAATTTCATTGATAATGGATTCCTGTGAACGACTTTGTATGATACGGCCTTCATGCTCTGTAATACTACAGAATGTACAGCCACCAAAACATCCTCGCATAATATTGATGGAAGTTTTAATCATATCGTAAGCAGGAATTTTGGCATTACCATAACTCGGATGCGGAACGCGGGCATAAGGTAAACCAAATACACCATCCATTTCACTTTCTTCTAATGGTGTTGCTGGTGGATTTAGCCAAATTGCGCGATTACCGTGCTTTTGCATTAATGCTTTAGCGGAAGTTGGATTCACTTCTTGGTGAAAAATACGTGATGCATGGGCATACAGTATTTTATTCTCTTTCACTTGTTCGAAAGTCGGTAGATTAATATAAGTGGTAGACCACGCTTTTGATTTCTCTATCCATCTTTTTCACGCTCTTCTTGTGGCGTGCTTTTGTGTGGAATCATCTGAATAACTTGTGCTGTTTTAGTCACATCAGATGCTTCATCGACGACATCCTCATCTTTTGCGGTATCACATTTCTCACTCAAATCCTGATATGGGCTTGGGATTGGATCTATCTTGCCAGGTTTATCAACGCTACGAGAGTCTATACCTGTCCATCCTGGTAGGGCGCTATTGGTTAAAAATGCACTGCCACGTACATCAGTAATCGTTTTGACGTCCTCACCTTGTGCAATACGATGTGAAATTTCAATGAGTGGACGCTCAGCATTACCATAAATCAATAGGTCTGCTTTTGAATCGAACAAAACAGATTGACGTACTTTGTCTGACCAATAATCATAATGTGCGATACGGCGTAAACTTGCTTCAATACCACCAATAATAATTGGCACACCTTTATAAGCTTCTTTGCAGCGTTGTGTATAAGCTGTTACTGCACGATCAGGACGTTTACCACCTTCATCATTTGGTGTGTAGGCATCATCGTGTCTTAGTCTTCTTTCAGCCGTGTAGCGGTTGATCATTGAATCCATGTTACCGGCAGTCACACCAAAATATAAATTAGGTTTACCTAATTGCATAAACGCATCTTTTGAGTGCCAATCAGGTTGCGCAATAATACCGACTCTAAAACCCTGAACTTCAAGCATTCGGCCGATCACAGCCATTCCGAAACTAGGGTGATCCACGTAAGCATCACCTGTTACTAAAATAATATCGCAACTATCCCAGCCAAGCTGTTTCATCTCTTTACGAGACATAGGTAAAAAGGAGCGGCCTTGGCAGAAGGTTCGCCTCTATATTTTGGGTATGAAAACAAATTGCGGTCTTTGGGGGTAGTTATTGGCTTCAAGAAAAATAATCTCTAGTATTGGAATGTTAAATTGTGTCTATTATACCATAGAGTTTAACAAAGTTGTTTGTTGTGATTGTTAAATAAAGTGGCAAATATAAGGGTTAACCAGTTGAAGTTAAAAATCAACTGGTTAACTATTTGGGAAGGGGAGGTTAACCTAACGGATCGGCTAATTTTGCGATTAATTGACGGGATTCAGGTTTCACAGAAGTCAGCATCACATCGATCACATCACCTAGTTGTAATTCTACTTGTTCGCCTACTTTAACAACTCCTTGCTCACGCATACATTCTATTTTTTTAGCATCATTATTAGTCTTGCCTAACAAACTACTTGGAATAAAGAAGGTTGCGCCATTTTCTTGAACTCGAACACGACAGCCCGCTTTAACGATATCAAAAATCTCTGCTTTGTAACGCCAATCCGAGTTTTCTTGGTCTTTTAAATAATTACAATACAACAAATTATTAACATCTCGTTCCGCCATACGTTGCGATTTACGTGCTTCATTTAAATGAATACCAATATCAGGGTCAACAGGGCTAGCTGCTTGTTCAGTTAATACCGATTTAATTAAACGGTGATTGATTAAATCGCCATATTTACGGATCGGAGATGTCCAAGTCGCATAATGTGCAACGCCCATTGTAAAATGAGGAGCAGGGGTTGCGCTAGTATCGGCATAGGATAAAAGGCGACGTAGTCTATGCTCTAAATATACATTATGTAATTTAGCAACCTGTTGACGCATATCTACATAACCGCTTAATGTAGAGAGAGCTTCTGCTTTGACCTCAATACCATATTCAGCTAATAAGCTAACGGCTTTATTAATACGATCGCTAGCAATACCTGAATGTACGTTAAATACACCCGCTTGTTTATGTTTTGCTAAAAAGTCACCAGCACAAACATTTGCAGCTATCATTGATTCTTCCACTAAGCGGTTAGCACTACGACGTGGTTCACAAAGCACTTCATACACTTCACCTTTATTATTCAGTTTAAGTGTGTAATCCGGTTGATTCTTCATGACAATGGTGTTTTCACAACGCCATTGGTGACGGGCTGTGGTTGCTGCATCAAGTGTTTTTAATAGCTGGCTTAATTCTCGGTTAGGCTTCCATTGTCCATCACTTAATTCTTCACTTTCTAAATACGTTGACACATCGTGATAGTTGAGGCGGTAGTGCGATTTTATCCAGGCAGCAAAAAAGCGCGGCTCTTGGGTGATTTTACCTTGCTTATCAAAGTGTATGGTACAACAGATAGTCGCGCGCTTTTCACACTCTTTTAAAGAGCATAAACTATCACTCAAGTCGCGCGGTAACATAGGTACATTGAAGTTGGGGAGATATAAGGTAAAAGCACGTTGCCAAGCTTCTTTATCCATCTCTGTTTGTTCTGGTATATAAGCAGAGGGATCTGAAATCGCAACAGTGAGTGCCCAGCCTTGCGCATTTTCTTCAATGTACAAGGCATCATCCATGTCTTGGGTATTAACACCGTCAATAGTAAAAAAGGGCGTTTTAGTGAGATCTTCACGTTCTAATTCAGGATCGATGACTTGCCATGGATGATCAAACTCAGGTGCTTTGTTAGGTAGATTATGTGTTGCTACGGCAATCATACGGTAGGCAAAAGGGTCGTTATACTCTGCGATTTTTTCAATGACCTCCACTAAGAAGCCGTTATCTTTTAATGCGTGACCCAATAGTTTTACCTTAACCCAGTCACCGTCATGGTAGCCTTGATTAGCTAATTGCATTGCTCCTTTTATTTTAAAAAAGCCATTAATCAGAGGATTATTTGCTTTAATCGATACGCGTTTTGTACTTATCGATAACTGTGCAACGAACTCAGAAACCTCTGTTTGTTTTAACTCAACAGGTGTTGCGGTTGATTTATCACCATTTTCTTGAATGGTCGCGCTGATGCGATCGCCGTGTAATACTTTTTTCATTTCGCTTGGGGCAATAAAAAAACGTTTACCTTTATCGGTTTCTAAAAAGCCAAATCCACGCTCTGATGCTTTGACAATACCAGTACGTTTTGGCGTATTGTCTTGCATTGTTTGTTTAAGTTGATTAAGTAATGGATTGTCTTGAAACATGCTGAAACCTTTAATGAATTGCAATAAATAAGGTGTTTAGAGAGAAAATTTTATCAATAATAAAACTGAAATAATAAATGCATTAATATCTATAAACTTATGCTGCGATAGTAAAGGTGATTGCCCGTTAATTAAAGGTTGAACTGCTGAATTCGTGAAATTTAAATAGATTTATAAAAAAATAAAAAAAAGACTTGGCTTTTTTCTCAACTTGTATATTATACGCCTCGTTCTGCGGAGGGGTGGCAGAGCGGCTGAATGCACTGGTCTTGAAAACCAGCGAGGGTTAATAGCTCTCCGAGAGTTCAAATCTCTCCTCCTCCGCCACATTAAGAAAAAAGGCTTCTCATTGAGAAGCCTTTTTTCGTTCTAACCTATTGTCTTATATACTTCATTTCCTTATCTCAAAATAGTTTTCCAAAACATATAACCTAAACTATTGCTCCTTAAGCATTCCTTAAAGCACCTAATTAATTACCTCAACATGATTTTCAAATTATATATTTCCCTTTATTTAGTTTTAGAGGTTAGTTTCTATTGGCCCTTACAAGATAGAAAACAAGTTGGGGGACGCTTATGGATTCAATTAAATGGTTGTGTTGAATAAGTTAACTAACTTTTTAAAGTTGTAGTAAAGATAACAGGCTGATTTTTATATGGTTGTGTTTATTTAACGATCAACTCAATCACTAAAAGCACTAATTAGTTTGAAAAGTAAGCACTTGCACTTTTTTTTGTAAAAAGAGCTTGGCTTTTATCTCAACTTCTATAATATACGCCTCGTTCTGCGGAGGGGTGGCAGAGCGGCTGAATGCACTGGTCTTGAAAACCAGCGAGGGTTAATAGCTCTCCGAGAGTTCAAATCTCTCCTCCTCCGCCACATTAAGAAAAAAGGCTTCTCATTGAGAAGCCTTTTTTCGTTTCTGCAATCATTATAATTCCTCTTTCAACACCTTTAACTATTGTGCTAATACCAATCACACTAAGTAACTGATCTATTTTACTTGTTAAAATAACTGACTCCTTCGTTGTCATTTTCGAAAATAGAACAACTATTTAAGTATTAACATTTTTTAGTTAATTCTCCGTCAGACTATATGACGAAGTTAATCATCGAGAGGTTTAAATGACGCCTTGAACTAATACCAATCATAGTAAGTAACTGATCTATTTTACTTGTTAAAACAACTTATTTTTTCGTTGTAAGTTTCGTATAGGGAACAACCATTTACATCAAATTATGCCTCAAACTAAGCCATTTTTTCTGCACAAAATTTAGATCACTTATTTAATGCAATTGGTATAATTCAGGCTGTTAGATAGCTGTTATCTTCCTCTTTTGTGCTGACAATATTAAAGCCACTGTGCTTGGTGGGTTGTTCGTCACCCATATTGCCGTTTACAAAGCGGCAATCACTGCCTATACGGCAAGTTAAGAGGAATAATTTGTTTATCATTGCCCTTGGGTGACAGTGCTAACCCCTTAATTAATTATTTTTTGCTAAAAAAAGAGGAAAATTTCGGTATTTTTCTACCGCTTTATGAATATTTAACTACTATTAAAGGTATAAATATCGCTTTTTACTTTTATTTTTAATAATGGCATAAAAAATGCTCTTGTTTAGTTTGTTAGCGATAAGTTTTTTTAAAATAAAACAGAAAAAACTTAAGTTTTTTATTTTCCTGTCGATAAATTGACGTGGACATTGAATAAATTAGAGGGATTTATGACAAATATTGGCATTAATCAATACAGTACTCATCTTAAGGTTGCAACACCTCAACATGCACAAACTAAAGACGCAGAGGCTGCTAAAGAGTTAAAAGCTGTTACACCAACAGAAAATAACCATGTTGAGTTATCAGCTAAGGCAAAAGAGTTGTCTGCAGCAGAGAGGACAAATACGCCTGTATCAGAAGAAGAGAGCACAAGTAAAGTTGAGTCTTTTGCTCATGGTATGCTAGGTATGGACCATCCTGAAAAAGACAAGGAAGAAGCGGATGACAGTTATTCTGCTGGTCAATTCTTAAAAGGTGCATTATCAGTGGGTGCTTTATTATTGGCTGTAGTTTAATGCAAGCAACATACAACGCTGATCAATGTGCTGAGAGCATTTCTACAGATGGCTTGCTATATAAGCTTACTGTAGAGTTGCTTTGCGCATTTTTGTAGGAAAATAATGCTTTTTGTTATGTGTTAAGTCTGTCAATTTAATGTCATCTTTATTACTGTTGGTATTTGTAAGTCATGCGGATTAACCTGTTTTTTACATAACCTTTATTATTCAATCCATTAACAGGTTTAATGTCCTCAATTATTTGCTAACAAAGTATTATACCAATCACACTAAGTAACTGATCTATTTTACTTGTTAAATAACTGACTCCTTCGTTGTCATTTTGTCTATAGAACAACTATTAAAGGCATTAACCTCCTTTGGTTAATTCTCCGATAGACGATTAATGAAGTTAATCGTCGAAAAGGCTTAAATGAGGCCTTGAGTTAAGCTGTTTTTCCGGCGCAAAATGTAGAACACTTATTTAATGCAATTGGCATTAAACTAAATCATTTTTCCTGAAACTCGACTTTCTATTTTTAAATTTAATGCTACTGAGGGTTATTTCGCGACTAATAGAGCTGTTTTACTCATTAATATAACTGTTTAAAGTAGTTAGGCTGTTAATCAAAGTATTTTCTCTAGCTTAAACCTAACCAATATATTTCATGTAAATGCACATAAAATCACCTCTACTTGCTTCAAGTTCAATCTGCTTGTTTATTCTCATCAACTTTTATTTTTTCTTTTATGTTTATGGCATGGATTCTGCTTTATCTAAGTATATTCACAGTGATTATTACTTTAAGTTTGTTTATTTACGCTATTAATTTAATAAATGTCATAAAAATGGCGTTAAATATCAAAAAATCGACACAAGCTTTATCAAGTTATCGGCAGCACCAGATACTTCGAAAATTTTGGCTGTATTCATATTAAACACTATTTTATTTTAAGGATTAAAATAATGAAAAAGTCCATCTTAGCGTCTCTCATTGTACCTGCATTAGTTGTTGGGTGTGGCTCAGGCTCTTCTGGCTCTAGCGCCCCAACATATCAGTGGCAAGTGCTGCAATTAAAATCTGTTAGTGAAAGTTCACTGGATAGTAAGTGTATTATTTATGCTGATTCAGATTTGAATGATGGTGAAGTGATCACCGCTTATGTCGCTGAAGATGATTATAATATTCTTTATCATAATGCTGATGGTAGCATCGCAGAAACGTATGAAGGAGAGGATATTACTAATGGGTTGTTTACCATTACCAGTACTGATGTACCTGACGATGGCTATGTCACACTTGAAGAAGTAGAAAGCTTAACCGGCGGTGACCGAGGTAGCTATATGTTTAGTGTTCAGAAAGATCTGCTTGATGATATGGTATTAAATATTACTCAAGAGCAAGATGGGGCTTGTTATACTGGCAGTGATTATCGAGAGACTGCATCAGGCACTGCGTTAGTAAATGTTGGACAAGCCAGTGTAGACACTTCTTATTACCAAAGTAGTTATGATGTTGATTCAATCTCGGGCAATATAATTGCTAGTAATATTCCAGTTGATTCTCCATATCCTGCTTCACGTGATGTATTAATCACAGCATATGATGATTATGATTCAACTACATTACAATATAGTGCTTTAACAACTTGGAAGTTTATTGATCCTGAAAATCTTTATGAAGATGAAGACGATGCGGGCTATGATATGACATCAACGCTTTCTAGCTTATATTTAACCGACCTTTATTGGTCTAGCACTGACACTGTAGAGTTAGACAGTGATAGCGGTATTATTGCTGTGCATGATGATCAAAGTTATTTTTGGCAGCCTATTTATGATGACGTCGAATTATTGAAATTAGCCTATGATACATCAGAGGTTTCGTTATGGAGCGGTTACTTATCGGGGACAATCAGTGATAATGAGTGGTCATTTACCAGTTTCACTGAATTAGATGACGTGACCTTCCTGGATTTAGCTGCGTTTCCGTCAGTTGATACTTTAGATGATGTGACTGTGAGCAGTACATGTAGTATCGCAGATGCTTTTTGTATCGATACAAACGGGAGTTACAGTAGTGATGATTTTGATTACCAACGTGTACACTTTCGTTTAGATGAAGACAGAACATCGTCTTCAAGTAATATCTCTTACCAATCTATTTACTCGTTAGCCAATGAAGAGCCAGTAGTATTGGAAAGCAGCTTATTTGGCTATGATGACCCTAATTTATCTCGTGTTGAAATTAATTTGGTGAGTTCTGATGCTGATGAATCAGATGTGATTCAATATTTAATGACAACCAATGTCGATTTAGTTGATTTAGGTGAATACAGCGCGTCTGATTTTGTTGACGATGCTGCTGCAACGGAGTTTTATAGCGACTTAAATGGATTAATTACAACGACGTCTGAAACAGAAGAGCTATATCAAGCAATGTTAGAGAGTAATACCACCACATTAAGTAATGCTTACGAATTATAATAAAGCAGTTTGAGTCCTTTAGCCCTGCCATATAGCAGGGCTTTTTTTATATAAGGTCTATCTTATTTTTCATTTCCATTAACTCGCACTGGAGCTATTTAACTACAACCTAGACTAGCAGTTAATCCACCCAGTTGACCTTCAACTGAACTTTCTTTATAGGAAGCTAAAGACGGCATAATATCTAATCCACTTCGAGATTCCACTTCATCAACGGTCACTTCTGTTGTACAAAAATCATCGGCACGAGCGGCGCTTTGTTCCATAATAAAAGCGGAAGCTTCTACCCAGCCATTAACATCAGTGATCACTACTTTGAAGTAACCGCTTGGGATGGTATGTGTTTCGTCAGCTTCAGGCAACTCACCAAAGGTCCACTCATATAAGGGGCCACTGACTACGTAAACATCTTGTCCAGCAGAGACCATACTTCTCACTGCACTTTCTAAGTCTACCCAAGGACCTTGGTTTAAAGTGGAAGATTGTGGCGTAATGTTTGATAAGTAATTAAGCATTGCCCAATCATCTGTATTACTAAATGAAGCTAATGGTACTTGGTGACCTCTATCTGTTGATAAAATAGCATTCGCATCCGTGTAGTCACCGGGCTCTAATGTGTCTGCTGAATCAATGTCTGGGTCAGCTTTCCAGTATCGTGAGCGAGATGGGCCATCAATCGTTTCACTGGTTACATTATAAGCAACCCAATCTGCAAATTTTGTATTTGCATTATTGCTTAATGTGTAAATTGAACGTTCGATCTGCTCACCTGCAACACCCGTTGGGCAATCATAAACACAATTGTCTGCGAGGCTCACGCTACTCCATAATGTGGCGATGATCATGGCGGTTGTTTTCATTTTCATGGTATATCCTTATAGATTGTTTTAGTGGAAGAATATTTGTACAGGTAAAAGATGCCATTGCGGTTACATTTATATAAATGTTTAATTAAAAAGGTATAATTTAAATATTCTGCAGGAGATTTAAAGGCTGGTTTGTGCGCTCATTACACTAAATAATTGCTCTGCTTTATTTGTTTAAGTAAGCTGTTATAAAGGTCATGTTAAGAATGCGACATGCAGCCTACTTAGCGAATACAAGCGTGGATAACTAGGTTTGGCCGGTCTCATCTGATTGTGCCGTGTAATATAATGTAAGGTGACACATTTGAACCTATTGATTGATCAACTGTCTATTGAATTACACGTTAACTTACGCTTTATATTTGGAGTTTTTATGCGATTATTAACTTTAGTAGGGATTCTTGGCTTATCTCTCTCACTCACTGGCTGTGGCTTTTTTCATCATCATGGCGGTGGTGGAGGTGGTGGTCAGCAAGGTGGTGGACATAGCCAACAACACGACCGCCATTAACAATACCAATCAGACTGGGATCTATTTCAGTTGTTAAAATAACTTATTGTTTTGTTGTAAATTTTGTAAAGGGGAAACCCTCAAAGAATGAATAGGTTTTGGTTAACTATCAAACTGACGGTTAACGAGGTTAATCTTCAAAATACCATTTATGCCTGATATTAAGTCATTTTTCCTGCGTGAAATTTAGGTCGCTTATTTACTATCATTGGTATAGCAAAATAAAAGGGGCGAGTACTCGTTGACTCGTCACTTTTTAGCTTACTTTTTCACCATACTAGGTATTACTTTTTCCTCATTGGGATCAAGAAAAGCTCATTCTGGCCCTAAGCAGGCTGGAAATTTGCTTGCATAATGAATCCACTAAAAATTAACACTTTTTATAAGCGTTAATATGGACTTGATTATGTAAGGTAATACAACATGAATACAGAGATTCATCCGGCCCTCGTTGGCTCACTTAGTTCTACCGCTCCTTCTGAAGAAGTAATCAACTTCAGCCCTGGTCCAACTTCTCTTCCAAAAGCGGTTGAAGCACAAATTGCAGCTAGTTTTAATCAACCTGGCTTTACATCGCTATCGATATCCCATCGTGCGCCTGAATTTTTGGCTATTTTGGATCACGCAGTCAGTACGGCTCGTGAAGTAATGGAAATACCTGAAGAATATGAAATACTGTTCACGCATGGTGGTGGCCATGGTCAATTTGCAGCGTTACCATTGAATTTATGTGCCGAAGCGTCTGATATTGCGAGTTATGTGGTTAATGGTACTTGGTCTGCACGTGGTCGAGATGAAGCTGATAGATATTGTAATGTTCATACTATCGATGGACGCGATCCAGAAACAGGGAAATTTACTACTTTTCCAGAGTTAACTGAGGCCAATGTTAATGCAGAGAGTAAGTATCTTTATCTTTGTTCTAACGAAACGGTAAACGGCATTGAGTTGCATCGCTTGCCTAAATTACCTGAATCATTAAAACATATTCCATTAGTGGTGGATGCAAGTTCTGATTTCAGCACCAAACCCATTGATTGGCTTGGTTGTAACAGTAGGTGTCCTATTTGCTTGTGCATCAAAAAATATCGGTCACCCAGGTTTAACGATGACGGTTGTACGTAAAGATTTATTAGGTAAAGCATCACCGCTTTGTCCGGGGGTCTTTAATTACACAACTAATAGTGAAGCGGGTAATCTTTGGAATACACCAGCTACATTTAATATCGAAGTAGTTGGAATGGTAATGGATTGGTTAGTCAAAGAAGGCGGTGTGCATGAATGTGAACGCCGTTCTATTGCTAAATCAAATGCGTTATATGACGTAATTGATAAGTCCAATGGTTTCTACGCAACACCTGTGACTAATACAAGCTTACGTAGTCGCATGAATGTGCCTTTTAACATTGCTGGTGGTGATGAGGCTTTAACCAATAAGTTTTTAATTGAAAGTTGGGATAAAGGCATGGTGGGTCTTCGCACTCTGACGCCTTTTGGTGTAGGCGATTACCTACGTGCAAGCTTATATAATGGGGTGACCGTTGATGAAGCAAAAAGATTAGCTGCATTTATGCACCGTTTCCAGATAGAAAATAGTTAATTGCACACGTTTTATTTTAGCGGTTGTTATATGGATAATATAATAGCCGTTATCATTTAAAGGTTACCTTCATTCCTCTTCACACCCATCTTCTTTTTATGATCAATTTGCCCTGGAGTGATCCATTTGGTTACTGTTTGTTTTTTAAAAATAGTTATGACTAACATCACTTATAAATCAAAAAATCTATTTATTTATAGATACAAACGTTATATATTAAGAGTTGATAAAGTAAGTTTACTATCAATAAAGAATCACTAAGTGATCGTAATTTATTCTAGCTAATATTTTGTGTTAGGTAGAAATTAATGAATTTCTTGCTATTTAGCATAACCACACTAATTCATAGGTTAATACCAATCATATTAATTAAATGATCTCTTATATTGATCAACCATTAGATTATTTATTTAATATTGTCGGTCTCATTTATTGGGTTAAATCACTTATTTTATTGTTGTTACTTTTTATGCTATCAACAAAGTTAGTAAAAAGTTATTTCCCTTCTTAAATGACTCCCTGTCATGAATGTAATTCGAATTGGTCTATACTCAGTTTATTACTCTTTATTTATTTAAGGACTTTGTATTTTATATACTATTGATAACTCAACAAACTTATACTTTTTACCTTTAGCTGTAGATATTAACTTTTATGCTTGATAATAGTAAAACATTGCTAGCAATGCTCACTGTCTACCGAGGCAGTGTCAATATGGTGACAAAGTGTAATGAAGCCTTTACTGAAATGTCGGGTTTCTCTTCGTCTGCGATACAAAACTCGCAATTATCAGATAAGTTAGTATTAGCAGAGGATGCTAACTATGACAGCTTAGATGACTTATTTAATTGTGCATTACGTTATGAAGATGGTGTTTTCTGTGATGCTAAATTGTTCAATCAATTCCATTATGCAGTCAGTGTAAAGCTGCATTGTGTATATCAAGGTTGTGATATATTCGCTTTGTATTTTAGTGTATCTGAAAATAAGTCAATTGATCCTATCACTAAACTACCAAATGGTTGGGCACTAATTTCACGTGTTAATTATTTGTTGGAAAATAATCGAATAGCACTGAAAAACATGGTGTTATTAGTTTTAGAAGCCGATAATTTTTCTGCTATTAATTTTCGTTACGATTATATGGTTGGTGATCAATATCTGACATTGTTAGGTGAGCAGTTACAGTTTTTATTAAAAAGCTTTGGTTTTGTTATCCGTTTTTCTAATGCTAAATACGCCATTTTAATTGAAGATAATGAAGATTTACCAGAGCCAGTACTCAGGAAACGTATTGAGCTTATTTGTCAAAATTTATGTTTTGCACTAACTAAACCTATAGTTATTTCAGAGCAGTTAGCCATTAGTAAATCATTTAGTATCGGGGTGAGTTCTCCTGGGTATCAATACCATTGTTACCACTCGATGCAGATTGCCGCCGAAACAGAAAAACAAAAAGCTAAAAAATACAGTATTAATAATTACTTTATTGCCTCACCTGAGCCTAAAGAAGACTTTTTGAGATATAAATTGATCATAGAATCATTACCGCAAGCTATGTCAGAAGAAGTCATCGAAGTTCATTATCAACCTCAATATGATATGAAGACAAAAGTCTTAGTTGGTTTAGAAGCGCTCTCGCGTTGGACAGATGCTACTCTTGGGGTTATTCGTCCTGATATTTTTATAGCGATTACTGAAGATATTGGCTTACATTTTGAGTTTGATCTCATGGGTGTTTGAAAAGGTCTGTAAGCAGGCCGCATTATGGCAAAAACAAGGCCTTAATGTTCCTAGAATTGCGATTAATATCTCCTTTAAAACAATGGAAATGACAACTTTCATCGAACGAATTCGAGATATATTGTTAGTGACTAGTTGTCCGACCCATTTTATTGAGTTAGAAGTAACAGAAACAGCCTCCATTAATAACTCTAAAATGCTTTCTGAGAATATGTTACAAGTAAAAGCATTAGGTATGCATATTGCTGTTGATGACTTTGGCACAGGTTACTCATCATTGAGTTTGATACGTACCTTCCATAGAAGCATTGATAAATTAAAGCTAGACAGAAGTTTAGTTGATAAGGTTTGCTATACTGAGTTAGATACAAATTTTATTAAGCATATTATTGAATTAGGAAGAATATTAGATGTAAGCGTGTTAGCTGAAGGCGTAGAAACAAAGCAGCAGCTAGATTTATTAATTGAATTAGGTTGTGATTATGCTCAAGGTTATTACTTCTCAAAAGCATTACCTTTGACTGAGATCATTGACTTAATTGAACATGATACGAGTCTCGTATAATTTAACAATATATAGATATTTATCTGATAATTAATTGTTTCTAAAACGTAAAAGATCCATGGACTTGTGTTGCTCATTGACTATGAATGCAGTAACCTAACTAGGTTAATTAGTTTTAGTGATAATCCATTTAAGAGATTGTTACTAGTTACTTTTTTGTTTCACTAGACTGTTATGACAATTAACAGTGATTACTGTAAGGAAATAAAATGACAGAGATTGATATTGGTATTAGTAAAGAAAACCGTTCAGAAATATCTGAAGGTCTAAAGTGTCTTTTAGCAGACTCTTATACTTTATACTTACAAACACATAACTTTCATTGGAATGTAACTGGTCCACAGTTTCGTGAATTGCATTTAATGTTTGAAGAGCACTACACAGAGCTTGCAGTTGCAGTTGATGATATTGCAGAGCGTATTAGAACGTTAGGTGATGCCGCACCAGGTACTTACAAAGAGTTCGCAAGACTTAGCTCTATCGAAGAAGTTGAAGGTGTACCAAGTGCATCTGATATGGTTTCTTTATTGACTAAAGCACATGAACAAGTTGTTAAAACGTCTCGTAAAGTATTAAAAGTTGCACAAGAAGCTGACGATGAGTCTACTGCATCTTTAGTATCTGACCGTATGCGTATCCATGAGAAAACGGCTTGGATGTTAAGAGCGACTAAAGCGCTATAATTTAGTCTGCCTAGACAAATAATAAGCGTGTGGTCCTCATGATCACACGCTTTTTTACTTTAAAAAGTATGCCTATGATATCAAAACTGCCTCGTTGGGTTGAATCTGGTGCATTTATACTTGCGTTAATCGCAGGATTTATCAATTCAATTGGCCTGTTAGGCTTCCAACATCAAGCTATTTCTCACCTTTCTGGTACTGCAACGCAATTTGGTACAGGGTTGATCACAGCCTCTTTTTCAAGCAGCTTACACCTTTTATTGATTCTCATTAGTTTTGTTATTGGTTCTATTATTTCAGGGTACTACCTAAAAGGTGGCTCATTAAAGTTAGGGCGAAGGTATAGCGGGTTATTATATCTAGAAGCGCTGTTGCTATTAGCCGCTATTTTCTATTTATCAGATCAAGGTAGATTAACAGGTCATTATTTTGCTTCTGCTGCCTGTGGTTTACAAAATGCTTTAGCGACGACTTATAGCGGGGCTGTAGTTCGAACAACCCATATGACAGGGATTTTTACTGACATTGGCATTATGGTCGGCGCTAAATTGCGTGGTGAAGCTTTTGATAAACGAAAGTTACTTCTTTTTATTGATTATTACAGGGTTCATTAGTGGTGGGGCATTGGGCGCTTATTTTTTCGAGGTATTTTACTTTCAAGCATTATTTATTCCAGTGGTTATTTGTACGTTATTAGCCTTCTCATACTCAATGTATAGCATGAAAATGAATCGATAAATGAGATACTATGCTTGGCATCGCTTCATTAAATAATGTAGCGATGGTTAACTATTTTGGGGTTAAAGGCGCTTGTTTATTCACCTTTAACTGACATTAGTATTTCTAGTGCTCGTTGTCGCTGCTGAGGATCATATAAGTCATTAGTAAACATAAATTCATCTACATTGAACTGTTTCGTAATCATCTCTAATTTATGTTTAATACTGATTGGCCCGCCAATCACACTTAAACTCAGAAAGTTTTCTACTTGTGCTTTTTCTTGTTCCGTCCATAACCCTGTCATTGAATCTACGGGTGGTTTTAACCAAAGCGCTTGTCCACGCATCAGTGCTAACACTCTTTGTTTGGAAGTACTTGATAAATATTCAGCTTGTTGATCTGTTTCAGCAGCAACAACCGGTAAAGCCAGTATAAAATAGGGCTTATCTAAGATCGCAGAAGGTTTAAATTCTCGTCGATATAATTCAACCGCTTGTTGTAAAAAGCGTGGAGCGAAATGCCCAGCAAAAACATAAGGTAACCCTTTGTCAGCAGCTAACTGTGCACTGAATAAGCTCGAGCCTAATAACCAGATAGGCACATTAGTATTCTCGCCAGGAATCGCACGTACTGCAGAATTACTCTTATGTGGACCTAATAATCGTTGTAATTCACTAACTTCTTCAGGAAAACGTTGTGCTCGTTGCGGGTCGCTATTTAAGGCTTGGCTGGTCATATTATCACTGCCAGGTGCTCGACCCAGACCTAAGTCTATACGACTAGGGTATAAACTCTCTAAAGTGCCAAATTGTTCAGCTACTACCAAGGTGGAGTGGTTGGGGAGCATGATACCACCTGATCCAACGCGAATACGTTTAGTTTTACCGGCAATGTGTCCTATTAAAATACTGGTAGCGGCGCAGACAATGCCCGGCATATTGTGGTGCTCTGCTAACCAAAATCGATGGTAGCCCAGCTGGTCTGCTTTTTGTGCATACTGTGTTGTATTCGATAAGGTTTGCGACACACTGGCATCTTGTTGCATTGGCGCAAGTTCTAATAAAGAGAAAGGGATAGTAGATAACAAGTTAGCACCTCTGAGAAAAGGGAAAAATAAGGCTATAGAATAAAAATCATAACACTTATATAAACTAAATTATCTGATTTCTCGCCAGTTTACGCCTGCAAAAATATATCATGAATAGGCGGGGACTATTCAATGATGATCTTTATTGGTTATTTAGTGTTGGCTGACTGGATACGTTGTAATTTGTAGTTTTCAGAATCAACACCTTGTTTCCAATAGCCTGAGGCGACAATCTGAGTTCGTGAAACTTGGTATTGTTTGGCGAAAAATTGTTTTAGTTCACCCATTAACCCTGCTTCAATTGCCATAAATACAATAGTGTCAGAAGTTAATGCTAATCCCGTTAACGCCTTGGCAACACTTTCGTTAGGTGTTGTTGTCACTAACCAATTTACTGGACGTTGAGTATCTAAATCAATTTTATCTTGCGCACTCGGAATATGTATTAACGTATCTATATGCGCGCTTGCAGGTAATTGTTTTAGGTAACCTTTGATCGCATTCACTGAGGTTAAGTCGCCAATGAGTACATAATGTGCTTGTGTAAAGTCATCTAGCTTTTTAGGTCCAGGTCCTGCAATTGCTAATCGGTCGCCTATTTTAGCAGTTTGAGCCCAGTCAGTTGCTGGACCTTGGTGCATGTTAATAACAAAGTCTAAGGTTAACGCGCCTGTTTCTTCATTTACATCTTGAATGGTGTAAGAGCGCATCCAAGCATTTTTCATCTCTATCTCACTGGTTAATTCTGGTTCTTTAGCAAGCAGTACTTTGACATAGTTGCCTATTAAAGAGGAATTAAAACCTTTGAATTCCTCAGAACCAATGACAATACGTTGTAAATGAGGAGTGATTTGTTGCGTACTTAATACGTTTGCTTGTCGGATTTGTTTGCGCATATTATTCCTTATTGGATTTATAGTAGCTGCTATTTCAATGTTTTTTGAAATATAACTGGTTATCTTAAACACGGATATTTTTCAGTGTAAAACGCAATAACTATATTTACGATGACACTTGTGATATAGTTGATAATATCAACAATATCATTTTAATTGATTTTGTCAACCATTTTGAGGTGGCTATGGATACTCCTATTATTAATAATCTTTTTACTTTGATGCAGCGTTATCGAATGACAATGCGAGATGTCATTAATGCTAATGAGTTAGGGCTAAATGCAATGCATGTCCGATGTTTGCATATTATTGAAGCAACTGAGGCGTGTACTGCAAATGATATTGTGCAAAAAATGCAACGCGATAAAGCACAGGTTGCTCGGTTGGTAAAAGATCTGATTAACTTAGGGTTTATTGAAAAAATGCATCAAAAGAAGATAAAAGACGTTTTATTCTTTCTTTCACTGAGTCGGGTAGTGCTTTATTGATGAAACTATTAGCTGCACAAAAAGAGATTAATAACTCCTTATGTGAAGGGCTTAATAAAGCGCAGCTTGATACGTTTTTGTCTGTAGTAGATAAAATGAGTGAAAATCTTAAATAACATTATTTACCTAAGCGAATAAGGAAAAAACATGGATCATCATGATTTACACTCGTTTTGGTTTACTCAGCTAACGCCGGAACAGTGGTGGAAAAAAGACCCTGAAATAGATGCTTATATTACGAGTCACTTTTTATCTTTGCACCAACAAGCAATGCGCGGTGAATTGTTCAAATGGCGACAAACGGTAAAAGGGCGTTTAGCAGAAATTATTTTGCTAGATCAGTTTTCACGTAATATGTTTAGGGATTCAGCCGATGCATTTGCTGCAGATCCGCTGGCTTTAGTATTAGCACAAGAAGCAATCGCACAAGGTACAGATCAAGCCTTGTCTCCCATTGAACGTAGTTTTATGTATATGCCTTTTATGCACAGTGAATCCTTATTGATTCATGAGCAGGCATTGCAGTTATTTACAGAAAATGGGTTACAATCCAACCTTGATTTTGAAGTGATGCACAGGGATATTATTGTTAAGTTTGGACGTTACCCGCATCGAAATGCAATATTACAACGAACCTCAACGCCTGATGAGTTGGCTTTTTTAACACAGCCAAACGCTAGTTTTTAATTTAGCGTCACTTTTAGACAATAAAAATACATTAACAGAGAGAATTAATAAGATGGACAACAAGTTCACGATACGTCAAGCAAAAACCAGCGATTTAGATAGATGCTTTGAGATTGAAAGAACTGCCTATGCAGGCGAGGAAGCTGCCACTAAAGATAAAATTTTATGTCGAATAGAAGGCTATCCAGAAGGTTTTATTATTTTAGAAAATGACGTAGAGATTATTGGGTTTGTTAACTCAGGCGCAACACATCATGTGCAGTTATCTGACGAATCTTTTAAAGAGTTAATAGGGCATGATGCAACGGGTGAGCATATAGTCGTTATGTCTGTGGTAGTACACCCTGATTATCAAGGTCAAGGTTATGCAGACCAACTATTAAGTGCTTTTATTAAACAGATGAAAGGCTTAAATAAATTGGATATCTATTTAATTTGTCAAACTGAATTGATTCATTTGTATGCTAAGCATGGTTTTATCCATTTAGGTGAATCGAACTCTTCACATGGAGGCTTAAGTTGGCATGAAATGTCACTTTTATTATAACTATCAATCATTTAAATTTTTATCTTTGGTTAGCGGTTAAGTAGCTTAAAGCATGCACTAAAGTGTTTTACTTAATAAATTATTAACTTATTGATTACAAGGTAAAATTTGATATCGTGATGGTAATTTTAGAGCGACTGATTGACGATTATTCGGATCAGTTCATTGAATAAGGGAATCGCATGTCAAATGTGAAAAAAGCGGGCTACAAAGCCTTATCATTAGTTGAGCATATTGGCTTATTTACTATTGCCGTGTTAACGGTTATTGCGATGGCCGTAGAAGTTTGGATTGTTTTTAAAAATTGGGAAGTAACGTTAGCAGATTTACTGTTGCTATTTATCTACCTTGAAGTTTTTGCCATGGTCAGTTTGTATTTAAAGTCGGGGCGATTACCCGTCAGAATGCCGCTGTATATTGCCGTCGTTGCCTTGGCGCGATATATGATTTTAGATATGAAAAACTTAGATACCTGGCGAATGTTAGGGTTATCAGCATCGATTTTAATTATTGTATTAGCTATTTTAGTGATTCGCTACGGACACATAAAATACCCTTATGGTAAGTCCGATAAAGATATCTAAATATTTAGCATTGGTGTTTCTATAATTAGCTTGTGTTGATAATGCGATAAAGCTCGGAATGATAAAGATGTTAGCAGCAGACAAACCCTATCGTATCGTTACTTACTGTTGTGATTATGCCGTAGAGGTGACGGATATTTTTTATGCTGCAGTTCATTCTATTGACCCTAAGGTTTATTCTTTAGCCCAGCAATCTGCTTGGGCTACATTACCCATTAATTATCGACAATGGGCTAAGCGACTGTCCGTTAAAAAGCCATTTTTGTTATTGATAGAAGAACAAGTGGTGGGCTTTATGGAGTTGGATGATGATGGGCATATTGATTGTGCTTATGTTCACCCTCATTTTCAGCAACAAGGTGTTGGCTCACTTTTACTAACTTATATAATTAATCATGCGCAGGGGATGGGATTACCCGTTTTATACGTGGAAGCCTCTATGTTAGCCAAGCCACTTTTTGAAAAGTTTGGATTTAAAATTGTTAGGCAACAAACAGCATGGCGCAACGGTCACGCTTTTGTCCAATATGTCATGCAACGCAACATCTCATTTAAGGTAAAAAAGGTAAATATAATGCTTAGCTGCGCAGATTATGATTATATTGAAATTGTTTGTATGCACCATTACCCAGTTCAATTGAGTTTAAAGTCAGGCGTAATAGTCGAAGGGATTGCTGTTGATACGGTTCGAGACAAAGAGAGACAAGAGTGTATTAAACTAGATATTAAAGGCCAACAGCAGATTATTGTTTTAGATAATATAATCTCTCTTAAGGTGATGGTTGAGAACCCACATCTGCAACAAGTTACCTTTGCACAACTTTGATAAAGTAATAATGAGAAATAAAGGAGTGGTCAATGTCTGAAAGATTGATTGCCAAACATCTATTTCCTCAGCGTATTATTGAACAACAGTGTATCAAGGGTGAAAAACTACTGGTAAAAGAGTCTGGGCGATTTAGGTGGTTTGAATATGCTGGCGCTTCTATACAATCGCTCATGTCATTAGATTCCCCCAATCAAATTATTATGCCGGTAACACAATCTTTTTTATTATGTTTATTAATTAATCCTAAGGCAGTAAATATCTTAAATCTAGGGTTAGGCGGAGCGGCATTAGAACGTTGTCTAGCTAATTTAACGAAACTTTCACTGACCTCTATCGAGGCATCTCAAGCTATTATTTCAATGGCAAAATCCCACTTTTTATTGCCAACTCAGTCTCAGGTTATATGCGCCAGTGCCGAACAATTTGTTGCTGAGTGTGATCAACAATATGATGTGGTGTTATCTGATCTTTTTATAGGTGAGCAGAGTGCAGACTGTATATTTGAAGCGTCCTTCTACCAACAACTTGATCAAATAACCACTGAACAAGGGCTGGTTTTAATTAATCTTTTTGCCGATTCTGAACAAAAATTGACAGCACTGTTATTGACGATTAAAAAATACTTTCCCTATTTAGCTTTGGTTGAATTTGAGGACTTTAGTAATATTATAGTTATTGCTAGTAACGTTGAAATAACTCTGCAGCAACAACTTAAAGCGAATAAGGCACTACTGACAGAGTTGGATTGGCAAGGCATTGACGAGCTTATTGATCATATCACCTATATTCCTAGGTATTAATAGAGGTTAATGCTGACCAAAAACTATATTTCCTCTTCTTCCTTTTCTATAGAAATAATGACTCGTCTGTTTTCTTGACGGCCTAAAATATCTCGGTTGTCTGCGACATGATGTTTTTCCCCGTAACCAGAGACTTTAATATTGTCGTTATCAAAACCTAATTGTGCTAAATAGTTTTTTACCGAGTTCGCTCTTTTTTCAGATAAGACTTGATTGTTGTTAATGTCACCATAACCATCGGTATAACCCGCCACTAGAATCACATTGATTGATTTATCATGTTTAATGTAATCACCAATCATTTTTAAGCGATTTTTAGAAAACTGTGTCAGTAATGAACCGTCTTTTTTATAACGTAAAATGCTGTAAGAAATATCATCAAAGTTATAAGGCAACAGTTGTGAAATACAGTCATTAAATGCGTCATAGGTTTTATTAAAGTTAATAGAGGATAACCCAACACTGACCAATTGTTGATTATTATACCAATCATGAAAATAGAAAGTCGGTACTTGACCTCGTTCTAATTCACTAAGCATGCGCCAAGCACTTTGCTTAGTCACATAACCGTTAAATTGCTGGTGGAAAGTGACGGTATCAATTAATTCTGGCGCAACACCTGGATGCCAAGAAGGTGGCACGGATTTTAACTGTACCACTTCAGTACTTGGCATAGCTCTTTTGCTTTCAAGACGAAAATCTAAATTAATTTTCTTGCTGGCTTTTGCCACAAAGTTAGCCTGACCATATCTTGGAATAGGATGCTCAAGGGTACACTGTATCGGTGAGTCGCTACTTAAATACCAATTAGAATTATCCAGTCCTGCATGATACTGCTTAGTGGCAGAGTAGGCTGGCATAGTGCTCATCATAATGATTAAAGATATTATTTTTTTCATAATCGCTCGATGTATTTGATCTCTGTTGTTTATATCGACAGATGACAGAATATCTTTAGTAAATTTATGCGGAATATTTTGCTTTCTGGCATAATATTCCGACTTTATTTTAACAGTGAGCTGAAATGGATAATAAATTAGCAGAACGATTCCGTGGGTTTTATCCCGTTATTATTGATATAGAAACATCAGGTTTAGATTCTAATGTGCATGCAATGCTGGAGATTGCAGCTATTTTCCCTGAAATGGACGAGCAAGGTTATTTAACCAGTGTAGATAAAATCCATTTTCACGTTATGCCTTTTGAAGGGGCTGAATTAGACCCTAAAGCCTTAAGTTTTACTGGAATTGATCCTTTTAACCCATTACGTGGTGCAGTTGATGAACGTGAGGCTCTAACTGAAATATTCAAAAAAGTGCGTAAATATCAAAAACAAAATGAGTGTAATAGAGCGATTTTAGTTGCTCATAATGCCGCCTTTGACCAAGGGTTCATTAATAAAGCCACGGAGCGTTGTAAATTAAAACGAGTCCCATTTCATCCTTTTGCTGCTTTTGATACGGCGAGTATGGCAGGCTTAACCCTAGGGCAAACCGTGTTAGCTAAAGCCTGTGAAAAAGCCGGCGTTGCTTATGATAATAACGAAGCTCACTCTGCTTTATATGATACTGAAGTGACTGCAGAACTATTTTATTACATGGTTAATCGTTATAAAGCACTTGGCGGTTGGAATTAATTAAATAAAATAAATATTTATTTTATCAACTGGTATTTATCATTTTTAGCCATAGGTTTATTAAATAGAACAATTTCTTACCTTCATTTTAGCGTTGCTTTTGATCTCTTTTTGAACGTTAATTGTATAAAAAATATGTAATATTATGAGTGTGTGTTGAACTAGTCATCTGCCTCTCTGTCATAAAAAAGCCATTAATATTTTTCAATATTAATGGCTTTTTTATTTTTTAGTGACTACTCTTTATTGGGTAGTTTTGGTGATGTTTGTACCTGTGTTTAAAGACTATAAAACATCGTTTGAAGTTGGGTAAATGAATGTGAACACCGTATTTTAATCTACTTAGTAGATTGAGCGTTGTGACATTAACTATATAAAATAATGTTAATTAGACTATTTATTATAAATAGCACAATGGGTTAGAAAGGGGATTGTGGAAAAGATGATAAAAGGTAAATACAATAAGCTGATTATTTTAATGGCTTTTTTCTCACTTACTGGTTGTGGTGGTGGAGGGAGTGATTCAGAAACGGTTGAAGTGACAGAAAAAATCAGCGTTGAAGAGTCATTTGAAGAGTTAGTTAATATTATTGCAGATGAAGAGGAAGAAACAGAAACCGCATCACTTGAAATTAGTTGGGAAGATTTAGCTGATAACGAAGATGGTTTCTTAATTGAGCGTAGTTTAAATGATGACCAAGATTTTGTGGTGGTAACCTCTGTTGATTTCGATGAAACAAGTTATGTTGATAATAATGTCTTGGTAGACAGTACCTATTGTTATCGCATCGGCGCGTATAATGAAAACGGTATCGCTTACTCAGATATTAGTTGTATCGAAAACATTTAATGCCAATTTAAGTTTTACTCGTTTGGTTTAGGACAAATGCCTGAATGCGATTAATCAAAAAAAGCGCTCACTGATCACAGTGGGCGCCTTTTTTATATCACATTTTTAAAAGTGATTTTTTACTAATTGGAATGATTAGTATTACTCAGCTGGTTGTGCTTTTTCAGCTGCTGCAGTGATTAACTCTTGTAACTCACCTTGTTGAAACATCTCTAAAATAATGTCACAACCGCCAACTAATTCACCTTCTACCCATAATTGTGGGAAAGTTGGCCAGTTAGCGTATTTTGGTAATTCTGCACGGATATCAGGGTTTTGTAAGATATCAACATAAGCAAATGGTTGACCACATTGCATTAAAGCTTGAGAAGCTTGTGATGAGAAACCACAGCTTGGTAATTTAGGCGAACCTTTCATGTATAAAAGGATAGTATTTTCGCTTAATTGTTCTTTGATTTTGTCTAATGTTTCCATTATTTTTCCTCTAACGATAGAATATTGTTTTTAATTGCACATTATAACAGTTGTTTACGTGCAATCTATCCATGAATTTGAGACCATTCTATCACAGATATAAAATGATCTAGGTCAATTTTTAGGGTGGCTTTTTATTCCTAAAGAAAGTATAACTAGATCAAACAGTTTAACCCCCTCAGCCTTTATAGGAGAATTTAAAATGGCTTTTGAACTACCAGCACTACCTTACGCAAAAGATGCATTAGAACCACATATTTCAGCTGAAACATTAGAATTTCATCATGGTAAACATCACGCGACTTACGTAGCTAAACTAAACGGTTTAGTTGAAGGTACTGATCTTGCTGAAAAATCTTTAGAAGAAATCATTAAAACTTCTGAAGGTGGTGTATTCAACAATGCTGCTCAAATCTGGAACCACACTTTCTACTGGAACTGTCTAGCACCTAATGCTGGTGGCGAACCTACTGGTGAACTAGCTGCTGCAATCGATGCTAAATTTGGTTCTTTTGCTGAATTCCAAGCACAATTAAACGACAAAGCAGTTAACAACTTTGGTTCTTCATGGACTTGGTTAGTTAAAAAAGCAGACGGTTCTCTAGAGATCGTTAACACGTCAAATGCAGCAACGCCACTAACTGAAGAAGGTACAACACCACTTCTAACAGTTGATCTATGGGAACATGCATACTACATCGATTACCGTAACGTTCGTCCTAATTACCTAAACGGTTTTTGGGCATTAGTTAACTGGGAATTTGTTGCGAAAAACTTCGCTGCATAATCTGTGTAAGTGATATTGAAAAGCCTAGCTTGTTTGACAAGCTAGGCTTTTTTATTGAGAAATGAAAAGTTGATATCTTTACTATTCAATGCGGTTTAATGGATTAGACAGCACCTGTTGTTTATAAATATCTACCCAAGCGGCTGTTGCTCCACAAACGGCAATAGGCATAATAATAAAGTTTAATAAGGGCAAGGTAGTACAAAAACTAATGATCATGCCGAAGGTAATGTTTTTACCGAAACGCTCACCTAAGGTTTTACGCATCACGGAAAAGGGGACTTTATGGTTATCAAATGGGTAATCGGCGTATTGAATAGCCATCATCCATCCTGCAAAAACCAACCAAACAACCGGCGCAATGGTTTGGCCTATCACGGGTATAAAGAATAAGATGAAACAACCTAGCATTCTAGGCAAAAAGTACGCCCATTTCTGACATTCACGTTTTAATATTCTTGGTAAATCTTTTAATAGATCTTGCCAACCATCATCATTTATTGTCGATTTAGTTAATAATATTTCTGTTTTTTCAGCCAATAAACCATTAAAAGGAGCAGCTATTAAGTTAGCGATAGTTGAAAAAATAAAAGAAAACGAGAATAAAATAGAAAAAATAATCACAGGCCATAACAGATAAGATAACCAACTCAAAAAGGTGGGTAAATCCTGCATATAGGTTTCTATCCAATCCGTAATGCTGCTAAATAAAAACCAGAATGCACTGGCGAAGATCAGAACATTAATTAGTAGCGGCACTAATACAAATACCCTGAGTTGAGGGTGTCGAAGTAACTGCACACCTTTGAATAAATAACCTAAACCTGTTAGGGGTTGATCAATTATAGTATTGTTGTTCATAGTGAAGCCTTGTTATTGATATATTTGATAATATTACCTTGAAGTGAGCAAATATCAGCTAATAAATAGGATCTTTTCGTAAATGTCTCTAAGTTTTGCAAAAAATTAGGGGCAAACGATAGACGTACAGTACGATACAGGGTAATTTAAGGGTCATAAAGTTATCTATAATGAATCAAGAGAATCAATAATGCAGCACTTTCAATCTATTCTTATCGTTATTGGTATTTTGGCTATTGCCGGCGTATTAATTCACGGTTTTTTATTAAATAGAAAAAACAAACAAGCGTTAAAAGCGGAACAACAAGCTCAGTTAGATGAGTTAGCCGCACAGGCTCGTGAAGAAGAAGCTGAGCAAGAGCCTGTTCAAGCGAATCCTAAGATGAGTAAGTTAAATCGAGATTATGACTCTGTTGCGTTTTCAACAAATGTTGATGACCAACATGATGAATCCGATGCGTTTCACTTTAATGTTCAGCAAAAGAGAAACCAACAGCTGAGCCAGTTGTTGTGTCAACGTTTGATGATTTACCGATTCAAGAGCATATCGATATGGTTGATGCACTTGATGACGATCCAGCTATTGAAGTTGAAACAGAAAAAGCTGCATCAGTACCAGAAGAGACTGACCTCTTTATTTTCAATGTTGTCGCTAAAAATGGCGGGCAGTTAGGTGGTCATGAGTTACTACAATTCTTTTTAACATCCGGGTTCCGTTTCGGTGATATGAATATTTTCCATCGCCATGAACATTCTGATGGTACAGGCGAGGTGTTATTTAGTATCGCCAATATGATGGCGCCGGGTACCTTTGATTTGGAATATATGGAGCAGTTTAACTCTCCTGGCATCTCATTCTTTTTCACTGCGCCTAACAAAAACATCAGTGTGAACAAATCTTTTGATATGATGTTAAGAGCGGTAGAGCAGGTCGCAGAAGAGTTTGACTGTGAAGTGTTAAATGATAAACGTGAGAAATTTACCACTGAGCAATTTATTGAGTATCGCACTCGTTTAGAGAAGTACGCATAATTCTAGTGCGAGACAACTCTCCTAAGAAAGCCTCGTTTTACGAGGTTTTTTTATTAGTAATATTAGAAAAGAGCAAAGATCCATGAGCAATGATATGCAACAAGCAGAACACAAAGTAAAAGAATTAAGCGGCTTATTAGAAGAGTACAACTATCAATATTACGTACAAGATGCACCCTCAGTACCTGATGCTGAATATGACCGAGTCTTCCATGAACTTAAACAACTAGAAACACAGCATCCGAGCTTATTATCTGCTAACTCGCCAACTCAAAAAGTAGGGGGCGCTGCCTTATCAAAATTTGAGCAAGTAACCCATCAGATACCAATGCTCAGCTTAGATAATGTTTTTGATAGTGATTCCCTTGATGACTTTATGCAGCGTGTGATGGATAAATCGAGTTTAGCGGAAACCGCATTTTGTATTGAACCTAAACTGGATGGTTTAGCAGCTAGTATTATTTATGAAAATGGCTTACTGGTGCAAGCGGCAACACGTGGCGATGGTTTAACGGGTGAAAATGTCACTGAAAATGTTAAAACCATTGGTAACTTACCGTTAAGACTTCGTGGTGAAAATATTCCTGCTCGTTTAGAAGTTCGTGGTGAAGTCTTTATGTTAAAAGCTGGTTTTGAAAAGCTGAATCAGCGCTTAGTAGAAGCAGGCGAAAAACCTTTTGTTAATCCTCGTAATGCCGCTGCGGGTAGTTTACGTCAGCTAGACTCAAAAATCGCTGCTGCGCGACCATTGGCTTTTTACTGTTATGCTGTAGGGGTATTTGAAGGGGAATTACCGGACAGCCAATATCAACGTATTCAACAATTAAAAGCTTGGGGATTACCGGTTTCTAGTGAAGTAAAACGAGTAGTAGGCAAACAAGCTTGTCATCAGTTTTACGATAATATTGCTGAAAAAAGACCGGCATTAGCCTATGAAATTGATGGCGTTGTTTACAAAGTTGACGATATTAAATTGCAGCAAAAAATGGGGTTTGTAGCACGTGCGCCACGTTGGGCAACAGCTTATAAATTCCTGGCTGAAGAAGCAGTGACTGTGGTTGATAACGTTGAATTCCAAGTGGGCCGAACTGGTGCGATCACTCCTGTTGCTAAATTAAAGCCGGTTTTTGTTGGCGGAGTGACAGTCTCTAATGCAACTTTGCACAATAAAGATGAAATCGAACGTTTAGGTATTTTAATTGGCGACGTGGTAGTGGTACGTCGTGCAGGAGATGTGATCCCGCAGGTTGCACGTGTTGTGGTAGAGCAACGCGAAACAGATAAAACACGTGCTATTGTATTCCCTGAGACTTGCCCTGTATGTGATAGTGACGTTGAGCGTATTGAAGGGGAAGCGGTTACGCGTTGTACTGGTGGTTTATATTGTGAAGCACAGCGTAAACAAGCCATTAAACATTTTGCATCACGTAAAGCCTTAGATATTGATGGCTTGGGTGATAAGTTGGTCGATCTATTAGTTGATCATAAGATGATCAAAGATCCGGCGCAGCTTTTTTCATTAACGGTACAACAAGTGGCGAGTTTACCGAGAATGGGTGAAACGTCGGCTAAAAAGTTAGTAAATAGCTTACAAATTAGTAAAAAAACAACGTTAGCGCGTTTTTTATATTCATTAGGTATCCGTGAAGTTGGTGAAGCAACGGCAGCGAATTTAGCACAGCACTTCAAAACGTTAGAGGCGATCAAAGCCGCGGGCATCGAATCATTTAAAAGTGTCAGTGATGTGGGTGAGATAGTTGCTAAACACCTTTATTACTTCTTACGTCAAGACCATAACCTAGAGGTCATCACGCAACTGATTGAGGCTGGCATACACTGGCCTGAGATCGAGGTGGTAGACGAAAGTGATCTACCATTACTGGATAAAACCTTTGTGATCACAGGTAGTTTTACGGCTATGTCACGTAATGATATTAAAGCCGCTTTACAAGCATTAGGTGCAAAAGTGGCGGGCAGTGTTTCTAAAAAAACCAATACCTTAGTAGCGGGAGAAGCAGCGGGCTCAAAATTGACTAAAGCTACTGAACTCGGTATTGAAATTTTAGATGAACAAGGTGTATTAGCTTTATTAAATAAATAATAATGGTAACTAGATTAGTGACCGATTTAACGACAGTAAATAGGTCACTTGTTTAATATAATGGTACGAAAATAGATAAGGTGAGTGAATGAAAAAAATTAAAAATGAGTCTCAATTACTACAACATGCCACAAAGTTAGGTGCCGCTTATGCTTTAAAACGAGGTTATGTGGGGATCGATAGTACCACCTCAGCAAAAGATAAACAGGAATGCATTTATCGCCTTTTAGTACAAGATAAATTAATTAACCCACTTAATCCCGCAGATGAAAATACCGCTAATATCCGTCATAAGCTAGTCACTTGGATCATGAAGAACTTACCTGCAGACCACTCCTTACTTAAATAAATGCGTCGCAAATTTAACGACTGAATAGGTAAATATTCTATTCAGTCATAGTAACAAGGTTATGCTGCTTTTTTACTTGGTAGGATAGCAGTCACTGCAACCACAACAAAAATAGCGAGATAAATAGCAAAGCTAACAATTAACCATTGCGGCATTGAGTAATCTAGGAAAGTCCATACGATATCTGAACAGTAGCCCGTTGGGTTGAATAACCATGGGAACATTTCATGTAGTGGTAACCACTCAGGAAAGTTTGGGTAAAAATCACAGGTAGCAAATGGCGATGGATTCATCTGATAATCCGTATGCTCCATTGCCAATAACAATCCCCATACAGAACCCACAGCCCATACAGCAAAGGCGCTTAATCGAATTACCACATTATGTGGTGCGATTGCACCTAATAAACCTGCAGCTACTATTGCTAACATAGTTAAACGTTCATACACACACATCACACAGGGCTCAAGATGCATTACATGTTGAAAAAATAGAGCCGTTATTTCCATTATTAATGCGCTAGCAGCAAGTAATAACCATGGCCAACGTTGTTGAGACAGTGTTTTTAATTTGAATTGAGAGGGTTTTGAATTCAAGGGATTCTCCTAATAGAATAATTCAGCACGTATATAACCTCGTATTTCATTAAATTTCAACATAAACAGAAGACGCTAAGGTCAAATTTAGATAATCTAAACATCCTATATTGAGAATGAGTCTGAACCTTTGATCTCACTAGGTAAAGTTATTCATTTAATTTTATTTAAATCAGTCTATTAAAATAATTAAACAGAGTTAATTGTGGGCATCACTAGGTTAGAATATTTCGTTTATTTCATGTTAAAGTGAGTTAATGTTACTGTTTTTACAAACAGTCCTCATAGAGCGAACTGAATATGTTAAGATGCGGTCATAATATATTGGAAAATCAAGATAACAATGATAATGAAAGTTAAAGGGCCTGCTGACGTAGCAGAGCAATATCTAATAGAATCAATATGGAATGGTAGTATACCTATTCACTCTGAGCTGCCTGCTGAGCGATTGCTGGCGGATAAAATTGGTGTTACTAGAACCACATTACGCGAAGTGTTACAGCGATTGTCAAAAGAAGGGTGGATAACCATACGTCACGGTAAGGCAACTAAGGTCAATGACTTCTGGGAAACCTCTGGTTTAAACGTATTAAGTACAATTACTCGTTTAGATAAGGAACATCGCGGCGATTTTATTGACCAACTGATGTCAGTACGAACAAATATTAGTACCATCATCTTACGTATGGCTGCTAAACATAACAGTAAAAGCATTATAGAGTTTCTAAAAGAGGTCCCCGCTGTTGATGCAAGCAGCGAAGCGTTTACTGAATTTGATTACCGTTTTTATCACCATGTTGCGGTGTCATCAAATAACATGATCTACGTACTTATTTTAAATGGGTTGCAAGACTTATATCGTAAAGTGGGTATGTTTTACTTTTCTAATAATGAAGCAAAATTAATCGCTTTAACATTTTATGCGGATATTAAAAAAGTATTTGAAGAGGGCAACGGTCAGCAGATCATGCAAATAGTAAGGGATACCGCTTTTGCCAGTGGTAAAATTTGGTTACGTCTACGTGATCAATTACCCGATGATTTTTTAGATTAATCGCATTTTATTTTTTATTCGGCCTGCGGGCTATTTTTATATTTAGGGTTATTTTCTTGTCAAATAGCAAATTATTAAACCACCTTTCAGGGGTGCAAAAATTACTGGAAGTGGGCATTATCATTAGTGCCTTCGTTGCCATCTTCATTACCTTATCCCTATTCACTTTTTCACCTGTTGACCCAAGCTGGTCACAGCAACAATGGGTAGCAGAAATTCAAAATTCCGGTGGTCGAGTAGGCGCTTGGATTGCTGACATATTATTTTATGGTTTTGGTTTTTTAGCGTATTTAATCCCAGTGATTATCGTCTCCTTTGCTTGGGCTATTTTATGGAAACCGTCTTTCACCTTTGATGTGGATTTTTTAAATTTAAGCCTACGTATTGTTGGTTTTATTTTTACCTTCTTTAGTTTAAGTGCTTTGATTGCCTTGAATGTCAGCGACTATTTATACTATCCATCGGGTGGGTTAGTCGGGGATATATTAGCGCAAAGTATGCTTGGTTTTTTCAGCTTAGTGGCTGTTAACCTTATCTTATTAACCTTTTTAATTTCAGGTACAACGCTCTTATTTGGCTTCTCTTGGATACGTTTAATTGATGGCTTAGGTGAATACACTCTTAACTTTATTAGTTGGTTAATTAATTTGCCAAATCTGCTAGGTGAAATGAAAGAAAAGCGCGCCGAAGGAGAAGATCAACGTTTACTTGAGAAGCAACAGGTTTTACAAGATAAATTAGAGAAAAAACAACAAAAACAAGCTGAAAAAGAAAATAAAAGATTGGCTAAATTGGCTGAAGCAGAGCCTGAAATTGAGAACGACGAAACTGAACAAGCTATCGATTTCAGTCAATCTTATGAGCAAGATAATCAAGCCGATGATGCATTCCTTAGCACTAATTTTATAGACCAACCAGAAGAACAGTTACCTGAACTCAATATCGATAATATCGAGTGGCAAGCTGAACCTGAAGCAGAAAAGGTGGAGAAAGAAGAGGAACCTGTTGTTGCCAAAAAACAGGCTAAGACTGACTTTTCACACTTGCCTGAGCATGCTCGTCCTGCTGAAAGGTTTGTACCTGAAACCGATATTGCTCCTTTACCTAGCATCGACCTGCTGGATAGACCGGACAAGAAAGAGAACCCTGTATCCCAACAGGAGTTAGATAACGCTGCACGTCTAGTTGAATCAAAATTGCTGGAGTTTAAGATTAAAGCGGATGTAGTGAATGTGTTACCTGCGCCCAGTGATCACTCGTTTTGAATTAGATTTAGCACCAGGCATGAAAGTGAGCACTGTCAGCAGTTTAGAAAAAGATTTAGCTCGTGCTTTATCGGCAATGAGTGTACGTGTTGTTGACCAAATCCCTGGTAAGTCAGTGATTGCATTGGAGCTACCAAATCGCCATCGTGAAATAGTGTATATCTCTGAAGTATTGGACTGCACTAAGTTCCACGAAAATAAATCTGCATTAACCATGGTGTTAGGGGCAGATATTTCTGGCTCTCCTGTTGTGGTTGATTTAGCCAAAATGCCGCATCTATTAGTGGCAGGTACAACGGGTTCAGGTAAGTCTGTTGGTGTAAACTGTATGTTGGTGAGTTTATTGTATAAATCATCGCCTGAAGATTTACGCATGATCTTAATCGACCCAAAAATGTTGGAATTGAATGTTTACGAAGGTATTCCTCATCTATTAACCGAAGTAGTGACCGACATGAAGGATGCTGCTAACGCGTTACGTTGGTGTGTTGGTGAGATGGAACGTCGTTATAAACTATTAGCTGAAATTGGTGTCCGAAACTTAGCAGGTTATAACGCGGTAGTTAAAAAAGCCAAAGCAGCGGGTGAGCCTATCTATGATCCGTTATGGAAACCTGGAGATAGCATGGCTGAAAGTGCGCCGGAACTAGAAAAACTACCAACTATTGTTGTGGTCGTTGATGAGTTTGCCGACATGATGATGATTGTGGAGTAAAAAAATGTGAAGAGCTAATTACACGTATCGCACAAAAAGCACGTGCTGCAGGTATTCATCTTATACTTGCTACACAACGACCATCTGTTGATGTTATTACTGGTTTGATCAAAGCAAATATTCCAACGCGTATTGCTTTCCAAGTATCGAGTAAAATTGACTCTCGTACGATTTTGGGTCAACAAGGTGCAGAAACCTTATTAGGTCATGGTGATATGTTATATATGCCACCAGGATCTGGTATGCCAACGCGTGTACATGGTGCTTTTGTTGATGACCATGAAGTACATAAAGTGGTTGCTGACTGGAAAAAACGTGGTCAACCAAATTATATTCAAGAAATTTTAGCTGGTGACGCTGATTTAGATATGTTGTTACCAGGTGAACAACCTGAAGGCGAAGATGAAATAGACGCATTATTCGATGAAGTGGTTGCGTTTATTACCGAAACTAGAAAAGTCTCAATTTCGAGCATTCAACGTAAGTTCCGTATTGGCTACAACCGTTCGGCGCGTTTAGTTGACCAATTACAAGCTCAAGGTGTGATTAGTGCACCTTCTGGCGCTAATAGTAATCGTGATGTATTAGCTCCACCACCTGTTAAGGATTAAAAATGAAAAACAAATTAATTATCGCTTTGACGCTTTTATGGTGCACCTTATCTGCTGCACATGCTCAAACAGACAGTGAATTATTACAACAAAAATTGGCTAAAGTGAGCACCATGCAAGCAGATTTTTCACAACAAGTGATCAGTGCGCAAGGTGACTTGATTCAACAAAGTGTGGGTAAACTAACCATTGCTCGTCCGGGTAATTTTTATTGGCAGGTCACATCACCAGATGAGGAGTTAATTGTATCCAATGGTGTTGATATGTGGTTATACAGTCCGTTCATTGAACAAGTGACGATTATGAACTTTTCTGATGCGATTGCAGGTACTCCCTTTGCGTTGTTGTCTGGTGCTGATGCTTCTGAGTGGCAAAACTTCGATGTGCAACAGAAGGAAGGTGCATTTGTTGTGGCTAATAAACAGAATAAAGTGAATGCTAACCAGTTTACTTTTGTATTTGATAAAGCTGACCATATCAGTCAATTTTCAGTTAAAGAAGCACAAGGTCAGACAAGTACTTTTACTCTTAGTAACAATAAAACAGCCTCTAACCTGTCAGACGATTTCTTTGAGTTTGAGATACCTGCAGGTATTGAGATAGATGACCAACGCTAATGCAAGATCTCTTTTCATTTGATAATCAATTTCAACCCTTGGCTGCACGTATGCGGCCAAGAAACTTTGACCAATATATTGGCCAATCTCACCTAATAGCAAAAGACAAACCACTGCGAAAAGCATTAGAATCAGGTTATGCTCATTCGATGATTTTGTGGGGACCGCCTGGTACAGGAAAAACCACTTTAGCAGAGCTAATCGCTGAGTATTGTGATGCACACGTAGAGCGACTTTCAGCAGTGACATCAGGGATTAAAGAGATTCGTTCTGCCATTGATGTTGCAAAACAAAATCAAGCAGCAGGCCGCCGTACTTTATTGTTTGTTGATGAAGTACATCGTTTTAATAAAAGTCAGCAAGATGCTTTTCTACCTTATATTGAAGATGGTACTTTCTTGTTTATCGGCGCCACTACCGAAAACCCATCCTTTGAGCTGAATAACGCATTGCTTTCTCGGGCTCGTGTTTACCTATTAAAAAAACTAACCGAAGCGGAAATAGTAGAAGTGATTGAACAAGCTTGCCAATCATCAATAGGATTAGCTGAGCAAAAAATTGAGTTTGCGGAGGGTGTGTTAGATAAGTTAGCGCAGCTAGTACAAGGTGATGCTCGAAAAGCCTTAAATTACTTAGAGTTATTAAGTGATATGGGCGAGCAACATAACGATAAGTTAGTGATTGATATTGCCTTATTAATGGAGATTGCAGGTCGAGAAGGAGTGAGCTTTGATAAACAAGGTGATCTTTTTTATGACCTGATTTCTGCGTTTCATAAATCAGTGCGCGGCTCTGATCCTGATGCTGCATTGTATTGGTATGCTCGTATGTTGGCGGGAGGATGTGACCCTTTATATGTGGCAAGGCGATTATTAGCGATAGCTTCGGAAGACATTGGAAATGCAGACCCAAGAGCGATGCAAGTTGCCATATCTGCCTGGGATTGTTTCACTCGAATTGGCCCTAAAGAGGGCGAGCGGGCAATTGCTCAAGCTGCTGTTTATTGTGCCTGTGCGGCTAAAAGTAATGCGGTATATACGGCCTTTGCAAAAGCCAAACAAGCGGTAGAGGCTTACCCTGATTTAGAAGTGCCTGTGCATTTACGTAATGCACCAACAGAATTAATGAAGTCATTAAATTATGGCGAAGGTTATCGTTATGCACATGATGAGCTAGGTGCTTATGCTGCCGGCGAAGTTTACCTACCAGAAGCATTAGCAGGTATGGCGTTTTATCATCCTGTAGAGCGTGGTTTAGAAACTAAAATTGCAGAAAAACTACGTTATTTAAAACATAACGATCAACAAAGTGATAAAAAACGCTATTAACGATGAGTCCGTTCTAATAGCGTATGTTTAAGGATGTAAAATGAACAATCTTATGGTGAATATTGCTTTTGTTGCTTTTGGCGGCGCATTTGGGGCAACTTTCCGTTATTTAATTGGTATTGGTATGGTTAGCCTCTTTGGAAAAGGTTTTCCTTTTGCTACACTTACGGTCAATGTGATTGGCTCACTGATAATGGGTTGTATTTATCAGTTAGTTCAACAAGAAACAATCTCCTCTTCACCTTGGTGGCCATTAATTGGTGTAGGTTTTTTAGGTGCATTAACCACATTCTCTTCATTTTCCATGGATAGCTTGTTATTGATTCAACAGGGCGAGTTATTGAAGGCGATGTTGAATGTGGTATTAAATGTGATGGTATGCTTATTAGCAGCATATCTAGGTACTTTATTAGTTTTGAAAAGTTAGGGAATAAGATGTTAGACGCAAAGTTTCTACGTAATGATATTGAGCAAACGGCTGAACAGTTAAAAAGACGTGGTTTCGATTTAGATGTTAATTTACTAAGTGAATTAGAAGAGAAAGAAAATCGTTACAAATGAGTGCCGAAAACTTGCAATCGGAGCGTAACACTCGTTCTAAAGATATTGGTCAAGCTGCAAAACGTGGTGAAGATATCAAACCATTACGTGAAGCAATGAACGAATTAAGTGACGCGTTAGAAAAAGCGAAAGAAGAGTTTGCTGTGGTTAGTGAGCAAATCAAAACAATCTCAGACAGAGTTCCTAATTTACCACATGAATCTGCACCGATTGGTAAAGATGAAAGTGAAAATGTTGAAGTATCAACTTGGGGCACGCCTAAGCAATATGACTTTGAAGTAAAAGACCATGTTGAACTTGGTGAAGCGCTTGGCGGTTTAGACTTTAAATCAGCGGTTAAAATCTCTGGTTCTCGTTTTATCGTTATGCAAGGTCAAATTGCTAAATTACACCGTTCATTAGCACAGTACATGCTTAACTTACATACTAACGAACACGGTTATACTGAAATGTATGTGCCTTACTTAGTTAATGCAGATAGCTTATACGGTACTAGTCAATTACCTAAATTTGGAGATGACCTATTCAATACGAATCCGGCAACGGAAGAGGGTATTGGCATGTCATTAATCCCAACGGCTGAAGTGCCATTAACCAACATGAGCCGTGATGTGATTTATGATGAAACAGATTTACCAATTAAAATGACTGCCCATACACCTTGTTTCCGAAGTGAAGCTGGGTCTTACGGTCGTGATACTCGTGGTCTTATCCGTCAGCATCAATTCGATAAAGTAGAAATGGTACAACTTGTTCACCCTGAAAAAAGCTTTGAAGCTTTAGAAGAGTTAACAGGTCACGCAGAACAAGTATTGAAAAACTTAGAACTACCTTACCGTAAAGTTGTATTGTGTACGGGCGATATGGGGTTCAGTGCCACTAAGACTTATGATTTAGAAGTATGGTTACCAGCACAAGATACTTACCGTGAAATCTCTTCATGTTCTAATGTCGGTGATTTCCAAGCGCGTCGTTTACAAGCAAGATTCCGTCGTGCTGGTGCGAAAAAACCTGAATTACTTCATACTTTAAATGGTTCTGGTTTAGCGGTAGGCCGTACATTAGTGGCTATTTTAGAAAACTATCAATGTGCCGATGGTCGTATTGAAATCCCAGCTGTATTACAAAGCTACATGGGTGGTTTAACACATATTGGTTAAATTAGACTAATAGTAAGTTAACGAAAAAAGGAGCTTTATGCTCCTTTTTTGTTTTTTGCTTTAGTGTTTTATTTATCTGTAAAGGTTATTCATCATCGTTATAGTCACTTAGGACTAAGTTTGCAGCAGCAAATGCCGCTGACTCTCTGACTTGCTCTGGTAAGTTCGTATCTTGGGCTATTTCATCCAAGGTATTAATTGCGCAGGTGATTGCTTTAGGTACATAAGCAGTATCACCGCTACCAATAAGGTTAATAAGGTTTTTGGTTTTTTCACTGTATTTGAACATAGTCGATCCTTATGAAAACACATTTCGCTAAGTGTTGTTTGAGTCTTGTTGTGTAATGATGGCTGTTTTAATAAAACAGGCTATGAAATCAGTATAAACAAGACAACCCATCAAAAAATGATTCAGGTCAATTTTACCTAGATAAACTTCTGCTTCTTATAGTTAACCCTCTACTATTCAAGCAGCTAAAATGATTAATGCGTTTGAATATTTCATTTCAACTCTATCTATTCTTAAGCTTAACCATCAGGCTTGTATTTAAACCATTAATTATTGATTACAGTATATAAAGCAACTGGTATTAGTTTGTTGCGCATCTGCTTCAATAATTGCACGAGCTTGTGAAGATAAGTCGTTCACCAAGTTACTACGGTGCAATAATTGTTACTTTTTAATAACGCTGATAGCAGGGTTAATTGATTGTTTACTTTGCTTGAATCAATCATCAATACACGGCTTTTATCGATGCCTGCTGCTTGAAAGAATTGTGTGTTTGGTTTCCTGGTGGTGCTAGGAATAATATCCAACCTTGGTCTTCACCCGCCTGTATATGCGATAACAGTTTTTGATAGTTATTCTCTTGATAATGCACATTGACTAACTCAGCACTTATTGTTGTTTCTGGCTCATAATCTTGTAATAAAAATGAGTTAGCTTGTGTTGTTGTCATTAATCTAGATAGCATATGATTCACCTGTATAAATAAACACTGTATGTAACAACAGTATTCTTATTTTTTGTAATGATCAAGTAAATTTTGCCTATATTGCTCATTTTTTGTGTTTTGTGGTTAAGTTTTGAACGCGCTTATAGTCTAGATGAGGTACTTAAATGGTTTATTGGCGGAGGTCATCACTTAAAACTAATATAATACTGGATCGATTGAGTGTTTCAGAAACGTGCACGTATTGAAGTCTTTTTATTAATCTCACTAATCACTAGGCATAAAAAAACCTGCAAGCGCAGGTTTAATTGAAGTTTACTGAATGGTGAATAGTTTGGTTATTTACAAACTTTGCTCACCACCGAATATCTCTACTAATGAGGGGACAAGTTGTTTTATCTCTCCGGTCATCAAAATAAAGTCTGCATCAAAACGCGCTGCAAAATCATCTGCTTCTATGTGTTCATTTTGTTCTTGTAGTACGTCAGAGAATTTCAGACGCTTCAGGGCAAACTCTTCACCAATCACAAAAGAGATACTATCAGCCCAGTTTAGCGCTAGTTTAGTAACAAATTTATCTGAATCGAGGTGTTTCTTTATCTCTTCTGAAAGCAGGTCTTGTTGCTTACAACGAATAATACCGCCACCTTCTAGCGCAGAGCATAGTTCCGCCTCATCTTCTAATTGGAAGTTAGCAGGGATGTTGCCTTCTACTAACCAGTCTGTCATCACTACATCGGTTTGGTTTTGAAGTTGAACTGGGACTACTGGTAAACTACCTAGGGTTTTACGTAAAAGAGAGATAAGCTCTTCTGCTTTACGAGCACTTGAGCAATCAACATATAGCATGTTGGTTTCATTATCTATCCAAGCGAAAGTTTGAGAAGTGCGGCTAAATGCACGTGGCAATAACTGCATGATAATATCTTCTTTAAGGCTATCTTTTTCTTTTTCTTTAACGCGCGGCCTTGTTCTAATTCAATTGCTTCAACACGTTCATTGAGTTGATCTTTGATCACCCCAGCAGGTAACATCTTTTCTTCTTTTTTAAGGCAAATTAAAATCTGTTTTTGGTGGATGTGAGTGTACATACTGCCACTTTTACCCATTGGAAATACCCAGCCCAGTTTAGAAATATCTTGGCTACCACAAGGTTTAAATTTAAATTCCTCTAGGTTTCTTTCTAGTGCGCTGTCGTCCTGTTCCATAGGGCGAGTAAAACGATAAACTTGAAGGTTTTTAAAAAACATGAAATGCACCTTAATCTGTAAGAGGTAAAAGAGCATCGAGTGTAAATGATTTTATATCAAGCATCAAAATTTGCGTGACCATGCAGTCATTAATTTATTATGATTTACTCATTTTGATATATAAATTTGCTTTTTTACTGTTGTTTGTGGCTATACTGGTGCAAAGGCTTCTTTTTATTAGATTAAATAATGTTAATTTCGTATTTTTATGCTTTTATCTACTCAATAATGAAGCCATCAGAATATTATTAATTCTATGCATAACATTTTGCGTTATAAAAATTAACCCAAAGAGGGCCTTGTGTCTTTTAAAGGTTAACTTGATTAATCGCCAAATAACGACAATATGTTAATTCTTTAATAGTCGTTATCTTTAGGTAAGTTACGATTAGCATGTACGATATTAAACAGTGCCACCTTAAAGCTAATTTTCTGTATTGGAATATTTGCAATGACACAATCTATAGATCAATAAATGAGTCGTTAGGTTGAGATAGGATAGTAGCTTCTTATTCTCCAGTGGTATTAGTAACTAAAAAAATTATTGTTTTATCAGGATATGGATTTTATATGGAAATTACTCGAGCAATGATTAGCTTAAGATCGAAACATCACCATTATTTCGCAATGTTTATGTTGGTTTTCTCTAAGTCAGGCTATCTTTGTTAACCAGGCTCACGCAGAGTCTGAAGCCGTTTATGACGACTTACCTAGCTTAGATTTTGACAGTTTAATGGCGGCTGATATACAGGTTACTTCAGCCATGAAACGTCTGCAAAATAAGTCCGATACGGCTGCCTCCATTTATGTACTTACACATAATGAAATCATTCAATCAGGTGTTACCTCAGTTGCACAAGCCTTAACGTTAGTACCAGGTATGCAAGTGCGTAAGTTAGATAATAATCAATGGGCTATTACTAGTCGAAGTACGGCAGGACGCCACTCCAGCAAATTATTAGTGATGATTGATGGGCAGAGCATCTCTAACCCTGGCTTTGCTGGTGTGTACTGGGAGGCGATTAATGTACCTCTTTATGATATAGAACGGATTGAAGTGATACGTGGTCAGGGTGGTTTATTATGGGGAAGTAATGCCACCAATGGTGTGGTAAATATTATTACTAAACACACTATGGATACCCGTGACAATCTTGTACAAGTCGCGACGGGGACAAAGCAGGATTATAAAGCTGATTTTCGAGTTGGTGGGGATCTGTCCAACTATAGCTCGTTTAGAGTATCAGGTGGCATTGAGAAAAGTGATGCTGCCAATAAAAGTGACAGAGAACTCTCTGCAAATGATGATGGTAAAAAACAAAATATAAATGCGCGAGGGGATATAAATATCAATGATGATTTATCCTTATTAGCGCAATTCTGGTACAACAATATAGATATGGGACAGAATTTACGTCTTGCTGACCTTAACACTAACTTAGCGACCCCTGTTGTTGATCAATACTCTCTTGATTACTTGCAATTAATGACCCGATTAGACCATCGTTTATCTTCTGATTCTAATCAAATGTTACAAGCTTCCTTTAGTTCACAACGTGGTGACCAGGCTTATTATAGAGATCGATTTTTAACCACTGATATTGATTATCAAATGAACACGCTCATTAAAAATACTCAATTTGATTGGGGCATTAATTATCGCTATACCGATGTGTTCATTGAAGAGAATGATTACTTTTCTAACATCAGTAACGTAAATCACTATGACCACTTTGGTGGGTTTGTTCAATTTCAATTTAATTTAGTGCCTGACAAGTTTAAGTTGATTGTGGGTAACCGTTCCGAAAGAAATAGCTTCACGGGGTGGGAGCATCAACCTATGGTGCGTTTTTTATGGACACCGGCATCTCGACATTCGATTTGGGGAGCCGTTTCACAGGGCGTTAGAATTCCTTCTTTCTTAGAATATAACAATACGGCTCGTATTCATTCAGCTTACGGTATTCGTACCGATATTGTTGGTAGCAATGATATTGATGCAGAAAAATCGGTATCTAAAGAGTTAGGCTACCGCTATAGCTTGAGTGACTTTGAAGTGGATGTTTCTTTATTTCATACAAAAGCCCGTAATGTGTTAGTGATTGAGCCTAATGTTAACGATACTTTTACTTATATTACTTATAACTTTTTATCTGAGGGTGAATTAACCACTTATGGTGGTGAGGCGACTGTACATTGGCGTCCTTATCAAAGATTAAGCACCGAGTTGGGGTATAGTTTTACCTCTTACCAATACGATTTACCTGAGGGAACAGAAGAAGCGATTGGTTACGATTCTTCTATGCGTCAAATCATGGCCAAAGCAAATTTTGAACTAACCAATGACCATCAGTTTTCTGTTATTTATCGAATTGAAGATGGAGAAGCTTACGATACAAGAGACTATGCAGTATTAGACGTAAGTTGGCGTTGGCAAGTTAATGAAATGCTCACTTTTTCCCTAACTGGTAACAACTTATTGTACGGTAAGCATATTGAGTATGGTAACTCAGGCGAAGCTTATACTATTGCCACCTATATTGAACCGAGTTATTTAGCTCAAATAACGGCAACATTCTAGGTATCATGCCATGTTAATTTCACGTAAATTTAGCATGCTATTGATTGGACTTCTACTCTTGACTGTCTCAGGAGAGTTATTCGCTACGCCAAGGGAAGAAGCGATAAAATCAGGGTTTATATACAATTTTGCTCGCTATTCTCAGGGAAAATGGTTTAATGCTAGCCATCAACATAACTATAATATCTGTAGTTTCAATTTAGATTTTGTCGTCACAGCCACTAAAACATTATTGCATATGAAGGTGGAGTCTCGTCCTGTTAACTTAAGATTGTTAACTAAGGATAATGTGGATCTAACGAGTTGTAATACTTTATTTATTTCAAAAGCTGATACGGATATTTGGAACACCATGGAAGAAAAACAACACTTTCCAAATATGATGTTAGTGGGAGAGTTTGACGGGTTTTTGGCCTCGGGAGGGCATATCAACTTTTTTATCGTTAGTGGTAAAATTCGATTTGAGGTCGCACCAAAACGTTTAAGAAAGTCAGGTATAAAAATGAGCTCTAAAGTACTGCGGTTAGGTAGAGTTTATGAAGAGAGGGCACAATGATTTTACCTCGTGCTTTAACCGAGTCATTAAATGCTAAGTTGTTAATGATTTTAATGGTAGTAGCTCTCTTTAGTAGCATGACTATTGCGGCTATGTTTACCGTTTATGAATTAAATGCTGTTACAAAAGCTGAACAGTCAAAGCTCAATTCAATCGCTAAGATTCTTGCACCTACCTTAACGGCTTCCCTTATCTTTCAAGATGAAGTGAGTGCTACAGAGCCATTAGAGTCATTACTTGGACAAAGTAATATTGTCAGCGCTACCATTAAAGATAATGATGGCAATCTATTTGTAGGGGTTTCTACAAAAAAGAACAATGAAGTTAAAATATTTAATAAATTGATGGTAAGTCATACACCTTTAATAATGAAAGGGGTAAGGCATGGTTTATTAAGTATTACTGCCGATTACTCTGTGATTGAGCGCAGCCTATTATTCTTTAGCTTATTTTTATTAGCCATATTAGCGTTAATTTTACTCCTGAGTTTTATACTGTCGTTATTCTTGCGAAAAAGTCTTATCTATCCGCTTACTCATTTAGCGCATGTTGCGGAGCGCGTCACTAAAACTAATAACTATAATTTACGCTCTAAAGTATTAACCAGTGATGAAGTTGGTAATCTGGCTAGCTGTTTTAACTCTATGCTAGAAACCATCAAACAGCGTGATAACTCATTGGAAGAAACAGTACAGCAGCGTACCAACGCATTAGAAATTGCTAATAATCAATTAACTACTCAAGCCTTTAGTGACCCTTTGTCTGGCTTACCTAATAGACGTTACATTCTAGATAAACTGTCGACTTTAGTTAATCGCAGTGAGACACATGAATTTGCCCTGTTAGGTTTAGATTTAGATGGCTTTAAAGAGATTAATGACACCATGGGCCATGATTTTGGTGATCTACTGTTGATTGAAGTGAGCAATTGTATTACCAATATTCTTGATGAATCGGCAATGTTAGCGAGATTAGGGGGGACGAGTTCCTTATTTTAGTGGAGGGGGCTGTAGGTAAAGCCGCTTTAAGTTCTCTATCTAACACCATTAATCAACAGTTAACTAAAGGTTTTTTGATTCAAGGAAAGCATGTATTTGTGACTACTAGTATTGGTATCGCCATTTTTCCCGAAGATGGAAGAACCGTTGAAAACTTAGTCAAGTATGCCGATTTGGCCATGTATAAATCAAAAGAAGCAGGGCGTAATAGCCATCACTTTTTCGAACAATGTATGTTGGATGCCGTGATTCAAAAGCATCAATTAGTCGAAGATTTACGACATAGTTTAGAGAATGACCAATTTGAATTGTACTACCAGCCGATTGTTAACTTATTAACTAATAAAATGTGTAAAGCAGAAGCCTTGATACGTTGGAATCATCCAGAGCGAGGCTTGGTCCCACCCATTGAGTTTATTGCCATTGCCGAAGAGGTGGGATTAATCTTAGAGATGGGTGAATGGGTCGCACGCAGGGCTGCTCGAGATCTTGCTGAGTTCAAACGATTAGGTGCTGCGGATGACTTTCAAATAAGTATCAATGTATCACCAGTTCAGTTTAAAGGTGATGGGCAATGGATGTTAGATTGGTTTAAGTACACAGAGTCACTGGGGTTACAACGAGACTCAATTATTATCGAAATCACTGAAAACTTATTAATGGAAAGTGAAGATTCAATTCGCTCACAACTTACTAAATTAAAAAAACGCGGCGTGGCTATTGCGATTGATGATTTTGGTGTGGGTTATTCCTCTTTATCATATCTGCAAAAAATGGATGTTGATGTTCTAAAGATTGATAAATCATTTGTTGATGAACTGGAAAATGAGAAAAATAGCCGCGAATTATGCCAAGTTATTATCATGATGGCGCATCACTTAGATATACAAGTGGTCGCTGAAGGGATAGAAAATGCAGCGCAAAAACATATTTTAACCGCTGCTGGTTGTGAATTTGGACAAGGTTATTTGTTTTCTAAACCCTTACCTATCAATACCTTTAAAAGACAATACTTTATTCACAGTTCTCCGATCGATCTAAGCTTAATTTAATTGATAACTAACTGCTTTAATAGTTGAATTCATACTTTTATGACAGTTGGTGTACAGTTGTAATATAAATGTAATGTTAGATGGTGATAATACTGTAATTTACAATACATAATGGTAGGTAGAGTTAATGGCGAGTCGAATTTTAGTAGTTGAAGATGAAGTTGCAATCAGAGATATGTTAAGTTTTGTATTAGAGCAACATGGCTATGAAACCTTAGAAGCTGATAACTATCAAGCTGCAATCACCCACTTACATGAACCATATCCAGATCTGATTTTATTAGATTGGATGTTCCCTGGGGGCAGTGGTATTCAGTTACTTAAATTCCTCAAACAAGATGAAATCTTACGTCAAATACCTGTTGTGATGTTAACAGCTCGTGGTGAAGAAGAAGATAAAGTACGCGGTTTAGAAAATGGTGCTGATGATTATGTCACTAAGCCTTTCTCTCCTAAAGAGCTGATGGCACGTTTGAAAACCGTAATGCGTCGTGTAAACCCAACGTCATTAGATGATACCTTGAAAGTGGGTAAATTAAAGTTAGATCCAGTTTCTCATCGTGCAACGTTAAATAATTCAGCTTTAGAAATGGGGCCTACTGAGTTTAAATTATTACATTTTTTCATGACTCACCCTGAACGCGTTTATAGCCGTGAACAATTGCTAAATAATGTATGGGGCACTAATGTATATGTTGAAGATCGCACCGTTGATGTTCATATTCGTCGTTTACGAAAAGCATTAGTTGATCATGACCATTTAGTGCAAACTGTTCGTGGTGCTGGATACCGTTTTTCAACGCGTTCATAGTCGGTTTAAGTGTTGTGAATAAAAGTAATAAATGACGAAGAATAGTCGTCCTAATGTAGAGTAGTGCATTTGAAAGTATATACATGGAAACAGTTGTCCTGGGCCATTTTCCTTATCTATGTGCCCGTTATTATTCTTGGTTTAATAACCGGTTGGTTAGTGGAGTTATTGTTAGTTTCTACCATAGTGCATATTGGCTGGCACTATTATTTTCTTAAAAATTAAATGATTGGTTGTGGGTGAGCAGAAGTACGGTGTTGCCACAAGGTAAATCAGTATGGGAACATGCCTATATTGGTATTCACAATATGCAACAACGAAATCGTAAACGACGTAATCGTTTAGCCAATGTAATCAGCCGATTTCGTGAAGGTTCAGAAGCATTGCCAGATGCGGTTGTTGTCTTTAAAAGTGATGGTGAAATTGTTTGGTGTAATCGCTTAGCACAATATCAGCTGGGTTTTAAATGGCCTGATGATGCTGGTGATAAGATTACTAATCTGATCCGCCACCCTGATTTTGTTGAGTATTTACGTAGTGAAGCTTATAACGAACCATTGGATCTTATCTCTCCTATTAATATTGAAAAAATACTTGAGTTTAGGGTCATGCCCTACGCTAAAAATCAGCGTTTATTGATTGTCCGTGACGTCACAAGTTATCGTCAAATGGATGAAACAAGACGTAACTTTGTCGCTAATGTTTCTCATGAGCTGCGTACACCATTAACGGTATTACAGGGCTATATTGAAATTTTAGAGATGAGCGCTCAAGACAACAAAATGCAGTTAAAGACCATCAACGTATTAGATCAACAAACGGCGAGAATGTGCTCTCTGGTTGAACAGTTAATGACCCTTTCAAAAATTGAAGGTGCTGCGACCTTAGATTTCTATGAAAGTATTAATATCCCTGCTTTATTAACTCAAATTGAAAATGAAGCGGTGACACTCGGGCGTAAAAAGTCGCAATCTGTTCAATTTAAAGTGGATCCTAAATTGTCGGTTGTTGGTGATGAAATGCAGTTAAGAAGTGCCATGGCTAACTTGGTTTATAATGCCATTAATTACACACCAGAAGGTGGCAGTATTAAAGTGTTATGGAAGAAATTACCAGAAGGCGCTTATTTCTGTGTGATGGATACAGGTGATGGTATTGCGTCTGAGCATATATTACATTTAACAGAACGTTTTTATCGTGTGGATGCATCACGTTCACGAGATACTGGTGGTTCAGGGCTAGGTTTGTCGATTGTTAAGCATGCTTTATCCCATTATGATACTCAGTTGCAAATTGAAAGTAATGTGGGTGAAGGCAGTCAGTTTTCATTTATCATTCCTAATAGTTACGTTCATTAGTCGTGAGCAGTAACTGGTGCGATTAGTTGAATATGGTTATTTACTTTTTGTTTAGTAAGTGATCATTATTCAACTAATATTGTGATTCTTTACGCTTTAATTAACCTTCCTATCAAAATATCTTTTATTAATTTTCAATTATTTAAAACACTTCATTAACGTTAATAACTACTCTATTATGATTAGCAATATTTAATATAACTGTAATACCGATTAATAATACCAATCATAGTAAGTAACTGATCTATTTTTTGTTAAAACAACTTATTTTTTCGTTGTAAGTTTCGTATAGGGAACAACCATTTACATTAACTTACGCCTCAAACTAAGCCATTTTTCCGGCGCAAAATTTAGATCAGTTATTTAATACAATTGGTATAAGATCGGTATCATTATGATAGGGATTATCAATGCAACCATTGCTGAGTGAGCTTGTTACCGCGGTTAGTCATGTATTATTAGGAAAAGATCAACAGGTTAAATTAGCCATCGCGTGTTTGATTGGTCGCGGACACCTGTTAATAGAAGATTTACCAGGAATGGGTAAAACCACTTTAGCCCACTGTTTAGGAAAAGTACTTGGGTTAGATTACCAGCGAGTGCAATTTACCAGTGATCTATTGCCTGCCGATATTCTTGGTGCTGCAGTATTTGATAAACAACAATCAACTTTCAACTTTCATCCTGGTCCTATTTTTACTCAGTTATTATTGGCCGATGAAATTAACCGTAGTACACCAAAAACACAAAGCGCCTTATTAGAAGCGATGGAAGAGGGACAAGTCAGCATAGAGGGAGAAACTCGCCAATTACCGACTCCTTTTTTTGTGATTGCCACGCAAAACCCGACCTCTCAATCGGGCACTTTTATGTTACCTGAATCGCAATTAGATCGGTTTTTAATGCGCCTCAGTTTAGGTTACCCAGATCAACAATCAGAACGTTTATTACTACAGGGTATAGATCCCCGCAGCCGTATTAATGAGATGCAACCAGTCTTAACACATCAACAGCTACAGTCATTGCAACAACAGGTGATGTTAGTGCGTTGCAGCGATCCATTATTAGATTATCTACAAAAGTTAGTGACCTTTACCCGTGAAGATGGTCGTTTCACCTATGGATTATCGCCACGTGGGGCACTGGCATGGCTAAGCGCAGCAAAAGCTTGGGCATTATTAGCAGGTCGAGATTATGTGATCCCAGAAGATATTCAAGTGGTGGCGCCCGCTGTATTAGGCCATAGAGTACGAGGTGATGAAGTAGAGCAAGGGCATGAGCATAATAATCTTATCGACTATCTCTTAGCATCGGTTGCGGTAATCTAACGGATGTTAAACCTAACTAACAGGTTATTCTCTCCAATAACGGTGTTGCAAGCGCTCTTTTTAGTTGGGTAGATAAACGTAATCCAGTGGCCACAACAGTCGCTTTGAATAGAAGAAACTTATATATATTCCCAAGCTTAACTGGGCTTTGTGTATTTACTTTAAGTAGTATTCTTTGGTTGTTGGGCACCAGCTATCAAAATAACCTCGTTTTGGCCTTAAGTTACCTGTTAGTCAGTTTAATGATGGTCGCCATTTTTCATACCTATGCCAATTTAGCGGGCTTAACCATTAAAGTATTAGGTGTTAAGCCTGTATTTGCTAATGAAACCGCTTATTTTAGTTTACAGCTTTCGGCTGCACAGCATAAGCATTATGAAAACTTAACCATTCGCTGGTGGCAAGGAGAAGCGGCTTGTTTTGATCTTCAACCAGGTCAAGTGTTACCGATACAGGTCGCACTAGATGCTCAAAAGCGAGGCATATTAACGCCAGGCAAGTTATTAATTGAAAGTCGTTTCCCTCTAGGGGTGATACGTTGCTGGACTTGGGTTAATTTACAAACTTCTGCGGTGGTATTTCCTCGTCCATTGAAAGTGCCTTTTCCGGTGCAGTTAGGCTGCGGAAATGCTGGAGAAAATGGTACAGGAGGGCAAGGTATGGAGGATTTTGATGGATTGAAAGTTTATCGCCCTGGAGATCCGATCAAACATATAGCCTGGAAGCATTATGCCCGCGAAAAAGGTTTATATTCCAAACAATATAGTGCGCAATTACAGCAAGATTGTTGGTTGGATTGGCAAGACTTTGCCCACTTCGAAGTTGAGCAAAGATTAAGTGCAATCTGTTATTGGGTACTTCAATTTGAGCGCACTCAGCAACCTTACGGTTTAATCATGCCAGATACTCAGATAAAACCAGCCATCGGTGAGCAACATCGTTTAACAGTGCTGACGCTATTAGCACGCTTTAATCTTGCGCGAGGTGTTTAAAACTATGCATACTCCACAGGATATTTTCCAGCAACAGCAGTTGATTCGACATGACAATTTATTGTGGTTATTGATCGCACAAGGAGTGGTGATATTACCCCTATTATTTCAGTTACCCTTATGGTTATGGTTGATATGGGGCGGTGCATTATATTGGCGTTATCAAATTTTTAAGGGGAAACGACCATTTCCTAATAGCATCAGTAAATTCTTGATTAGTGCATTGGCGATTGTTGGCTTGTTTTTGAATTATCAAGGTGCTTATGGTGTGGAAGCCATGGTGGGTTTTTTAGTGTTTACCTTTATCATTAAACTATTAGAGCTGCGCAGTAGAAAAGATGGTTTATTAATTATTTGTATCGGTTTTATTGCCGTTGCCGCACAGTTTTTATTTGTACAATCGATATGGGCGACCTTGTATGCCGCTTTTTCTTGTGGTGTGCTGATCACCGCTTGGAAAACTATTTATGTGACACGTGAGTTACCGGTTAAACAAAAGCTAACTGGAGGCGGGCTGTTATTATTACAAGCGATACCATTAATGTTGGTGATGTTTGTGGTAATGCCTCGTCTTGGTCCGTTATGGCATACGCCTTTATTAAATCAGCAGGCACAAACAGGATTTAGTGAAACCTTATCACCTGGTGATATAGGGAGTTTAGTACAATCAACGGGAACAGCATTTAGAGTGACTTTTCTGGATGAGACTACGCCGAGGCAAAGTGAACTGTATTGGCGAGGGTTAATATTAGATACCTTTGATGGTCGAACATGGGCGCGACAGTCTCACTTGCAATTTGCGGGAGCACCTGTGCCTAATGGAGCAAGTCAATCGACGGTTAATTATGAAATCTTGATAGAGCCACACCGTTACCCTTGGTTATTTAGTTTAGCGGAACCAATAAAATCAGATACAGGGTCGGTACGCTCACGTATTACCAGTGAAGGGTTATTGATAACAAGAGAGCCATTGACCACTCGTTTACAATATCAAGTGAGTAGTATTAGACCTAGAGAGACTGTTTACAAAGCCTTATCAAAACAACAGAGGCAGCAGTTAACGGCATTACCTATTGGTTTTAACCCTAAAACTGTGGCGTTGGCAGAAACCTGGCGCCAAGCATCAGACTCTGCTGAAGAGATCATTAATAAAGCTTTGGCTTTTTATCATCAAGACTTTCACTATACGTTAAGCCCACCATTACTAGGTGAAAATAGTGTTGATGACTTTTTATTTTCTTCTAAGCAAGGGTTTTGTGAGCATTTCGCTAGTAGCTTTACGGTGTTAATGCGTGCAGCAGATATCCCAGCAAGGGTGGTGGTTGGATACCAAGGCGGGCGTTACGATGCGTCTGAAAATTATTGGAGTATTCGTCAAGCCGATGCCCACGCATGGACAGAGGTGTGGTTAGCTGGCATTGGCTGGCTACGTGTTGATCCAACTAGCGCTGTGGCACCGCAGCGAGTGGAACAAGGTATAGATAATGCGTTACAAGCTGATGATAGAAATAGAGTCGCCGCAGGGCAATTTAGTGCGCCGCAATGGCTAACCAATTTACGTCATCGTTTTGATGCCGCAAACTATTTATGGAGCCGTTGGGTGCTCAGTTATGATGCTCAGCAACAAAGCCAATTACTTAAACAGTTGTTTGGTGGTAAAGAGCCATGGCGTATTGGTTTAATCTTTTTACTGTTTCTGGGCAGTTTAATGGGGGCTTATATCGTTTTTGTTATTCGCCCTAAATGGCAAGCACGAACTCCCTTACAGCAGGCATTAAAAACCTTTGATAACACTTGCCAACAGTGGCAAGTACAACGAGAAAATAGTGAAACGATTGCTCAGTTTTGCTTACGCTTAAGGGGTGTGCAGCCACAACTTGATACAGCTTGCGAGCGTTTAGCTAGGTTGTCACAAGCGGCTTTATATGACCAGCAGCAAGACAATCAAAAACAACTTGTCAGCGCCTTAAAACAATTTCCTAAGGAGTAGAAAGATGCTACGTAGTCTTTATCTATTGATGGTGGGTTGTTTGTTACTGTTAGCAACTTTATCAGTACAAGCCAATGGTTTTGTTACGTCACAGTTTATAGACATAGTACAACGCTTTTCCATCCCTCATTTTACTCGCACAATCTTTGTTGATCGGCAGCTTAAACGAGCTTGTGAAAACTATGATACGGCTCGCCGCCACTGTGCTAATGGCCAGCATTTAGCAGTTACTAGCTTGGCTGAAGCAACGGCGATGGCCGAGCCAGCGATCTTTTTTGATTCGTGCTGGCCGTTATCAGCAAGTACTGCATTTAACCAAAAGTGGAACAGCATCTGCTTATATCGGCTTTGCTGCCTATCAAGATGAAAAAGTGGTTATTTCCGGCGTCAATTCTCAGGATCAAGGCGAACAATACGGTGCTATATGGTTAGATGAAGTTTCTTATAATTTAGTTAATGGATTAACAGTAGAAAAGAGCATTGGATTTGGGCGCTTTATTAATGCCCATCACAATATCTTTTCTGGTAATCACTTCAGTGGTTCTAGTCTTTATAATAACGGTAAAGGGGCAAGTAAACGTGGCGGTTTATATATTGCTTTTAGTGATCACAATAGCATTCTTAATAACCACTTTCAGAAGGGTACGGATATCTTAGCCTTAGTGCACTCCAACTACAATCTGGTCGAAGGTAACGAGATGTCATTAGCTGGCCATGATCTATGGAATATTAAATGCGGTAGTTATAACGTTATTCGAAATAATATTTTTAGTAACAAAAAGCAGAAAATTGGCTCTGTATTTGATTGTGAGTCAGCGACCATGAATTGGCATGGCAATGGGCAGTTTAAACAGATTCAATCTGTGTTAGATGCCAGTAAACATAATCTGATTGAGCATAATATCTTTAAAGATGCTGTACGGTATTATTCTGCCAGTGGCGGCAACGGTATCCAATACGCTGGGCAACAGGGAATTGTGCGTTTTAACCTTTTCTACCACACGAATGTGGGATTTAGTTTGTCGAGCTATCAAACGGAAGCGGCTTATAATTATGGGAATCGTATTTATAACAACACTTTTCATGATAACTGGTGTGTTGGGATTGCAATAGGGCGTTGGAAAAAACGCTTCGAAGATAACCAGTTTGTTAATAATTTACTTTGGAACAATCAAGGGTTAACCAAGAACCAATGTAAAGATCAAGGTACTCAGCAGATCCTCTTTGTGGCTAAGCAAGGTGACCAATGGTTCTTAAACAATAATATAGGTAACACCAACAGTGATAAGGTGATTGGTTTATGGGGCAAAAGTCCTGCTATGAGTGTTTATGACTTTGAGGGCAGTTTTATCCCGGTACAGTTTAAAGATAGTTTGGCTCAAGACCCACTCTTTGTTAATTCAGCCAAGGGTGATTACCAACTTAGTGCAGCGAGCCCTATGATTGACAAAGGCGTGTTATTGACAGAAATCACCAGTGACAATGATACAGGTGATGTATTGACCGTTGCAGATAGTCAGTTCTTCTTTGATGGACAGGGCATTGCAGGAATCTCCGGAGATAAGGTGATGATCCTTTCAAAGGAAACAGCTAGTTTGCAATCAGCACAGATAGTGAAAGTTGATAATGAACAGCGACAACTTTATCTGGATAAAGCTGTTACATGGGAAAAAGGAGATCAAATTTCCTTAGCTTATTCTGGTGAAAAGCCAGATATTGGTGCCTTTGAATATGTTCAAAAGTAATCTTTACCTTTATCATGGTAGGTTATAACTAAAGTCTCCTAATTTAAAAGTGAAGCCTATGAACAATCGTAAACTTGCCAACAAACTAGATCAATTTTTAGAAATCCACCAATTTAAAGATTATTGCCCTAATGGCTTACAAATTGAAGGCCGAGAGCAAGTAAAAAAAATAGTAACAGGTGTGACAGCTAATCAAGCGTTAATTGATGCCGCCGTTGAATTAGATGCCGATGCAATTTTAGTGCATCATGGTTACTTCTGGAAAGGTGAAGCACAGCAGATAGTGGGCATGAAATACAATCGTATTAAGGCCTTAATTGAAAATGGTATTAACCTGTATGCTTATCATCTGCCTTTAGATGTACATCCTGAGTTAGGTAATAACGCGCAACTTGCTAAATTATTAGGTATTACCGATAGACGTCCTTTAGAGCCTTGGGATAAACGCAGTGTTGGTCGCGTTGGTAAATTTGAGCAAGCTGTTACACCACAAGCATTATCAGAGACTATTACACAGCAATTAAACCGTGAACCTTTATGGATTGATGGTGGTAAGCCAGAGATAAAAACCATCGCTTGGTGTACTGGTGGTGGACAAGATTATATTACCATCGCTGCTGAACAGGGAATTGATGCTTTTATTAGTGGTGAAATTTCAGAGCGAACTACACATATTGCAAAAGAGATGGGCATTCATTATTTTGCAGCGGGTCATCATGCAACAGAACGTTATGGTGCAAAAGCATTAGGTGAATGGTTAGCCAATGAAATGGCGGTCGATGTCACATTTATTGATATTGATAACCCAGTATAAAATCAACTGGCATTAGTCATCAGTCTATTTTAATGGTTAAAATGACTTAGTGATTATTGGTAAGTGTCGTACAGCAAACAGCTATTTACGACGCTTATGTTGTTAATTATTTATCTAACTAATGAATATTATGCTGTTAGAATAATGGGAGTAGGGCAGTAATCCCGTAGTGTAACGGGCGGTTGGCTTTATTAAATCAGTAACCATGCAAATCTCTAAGTTCCTCTTTAACCTCTGCGTTTTATCCTTTCCTTTTTTTGACTAAGCCAAGACACCGTTATTTTAATTCTAGCTATTTATAATAAAATTTTATGATCTTTATAAGAAATTATTATTATAAATACTGGCGTGATAGAGGTAAGTTCTTAGATTGGAAGTTAAATTTATATCGACTTTTCGATGAAACGTCGCAAGTTTGAACTGTTCAATCTAGGTAGCCAACCGAGCTACTTACAGTCAGGGAATGAGTTTAATTACAAAAGTTCAGATAGAAGTGAATAAATAAAGCGTGTATTGCTCCTCGTCATTGAATTTTATATTTTTTGGTAAATAGGTTATTGATTTAAATATAACTTAGAGTCGCCCTGTTTTGGTGCGGTGGCGTTTGTTATGCACATGCTAAATAAATTATCTTATTGATAATTAAGCTTTTTTTAATTGGCTTTTATCTTGCTTTATTTTACCTCACTTGAAGTGAGGCATTGACATTAAATTACCTCCCGAATCAAGCAAATCGAATACAAATAAAGGAACTAAGCGTGAATAAAAATAATATAACAAAAGCGTTACTCGCCGGTTTAAGCCTTTCTTTTGCAGCTACTTCATTTACTGCTATTGCTGCGGATGTACCAGCCGGTACTAAGCTCGCTGAGAAACAAGAACTAGTAAAAGGAAATGGCTCAGAGGTGGCGTCCATTGACCCACACAAAACACAAGGCGTGCCTGAATCTAATGTTATTTTAGATTTGTTAGAAGGATTAGTGACCCAGGATGCAGAGGGTAATACCATTCCAGGCGTTGCTGAAAGTTGGGAAACAACGGACAATAAAACCTTTACTTTTCATCTTCGTAAAAATGCTAAATGGTCTAATGGTGACCCTGTTACCGCTCATGATTTTGTATATAGTTTTCAACGCGCCGTAGACCCTGCAACAGCTTCCCTTATTCGTGGTATCTGGATATGACAACGATGTTGAATGCATCGGATATTATTGCCGGTAAAAAAGATAAAAGTACATTAGGGGTGAAAGCGATAGATGATTACACCTTTGAAGTTAAATTAGCGACACCTGTTCCTTATTTCGTGATGATGATGGGTCACACTACAATGATGCCAGTGCATCAAGCAACGGTTGAAAAATATGGTGAGCAATGGACTAAACCTGAAAACTTCGTGGGTAATGGTGCCTTTGTGATGAGTAAATGGGTAGTGAATGAACGCATCGAAATGACGCCTAATAAATACTACTGGGATAACGATAAAACCGTTTTGACCAAAGTGACTTACCTTCCACTTGAAAATTATGTAGCGGAAATGAATCGTTTTCTAGCCGGTGAAATCGATATGACTTACGACGTACCTAATGAGCATTTTAAACGCTTGAAGAAAGAGCATGCAGAGTCTTTGGCGATAAAAGGCGATCTGTGTACTTACTACTATAGTTTAAACACGCATAAACCACCTTTTGACGATCTACGTGTACGTAAAGCCGTGTCTTATGCTGTCGATCGTGATGTCATCGCTAAGTTTTTACTAGGTAAAGGTGAAAAGCCAGCTTATGGGCTAACGCCTGAAATTGTGGCGCATTTTGATCCTGTATTGCCCCCTTATGCAAAACTCACTCAAAAAGAGCGTAATGCAGAAGCTAAGAAATTATTAGAAGAAGCTGGTTATAACGCAGCTAATCCACTTAAGTTTTCGCTACTTTACAATACCAGTGAAAACCACAAAAAATTAGCCGTTGCAATCGGCTCAATGTGGAAGAAAACCCTAGGTGTTGAAGTGACGTTAGAAAATCAAGAGTGGAAAACTTACCTAGAAACTAAAAATCAAGGTAACTTCCAAGCTGCACGTGCTTCATGGTGTGGTGACTACAATGAAGCGTCTACTTTCACTTCGTTAATGGAAGGTAACAACACCACTGGTGGCGTACATTATAAAAGTGCAGAGTACGATAAGCTAACGGAACAAGCGATTCTCAGTACTTCAGAGGAAGAGCGCCAGAAGCTATATTATGCACAAGAAGCCTTACTGGCTAAAGATATGCCAATTATTCCAATCTATCAATATGTTAAAGCTCGTCTACTTAACCCGCATGTAGGTGGTTATGCCCATCACAATGCTGAAGATAAAAACTACTCTAAAAATATGTACATCATCGCAGACTAGGCGTTACTTTTTTGTACTACTTTAAGCTGAGGGGCTAGCCCCTCATTATCCATTTTTAGTCATATTAAATACACTGACACTATGCGTCGGCGTATTTTTTGTGACCTATAAACTGAGAATGTTATGTTTAAATTTATCTTAAAGAGAGTCATTGAGGCTATTCCAACATTACTAGTTTTAATTACTGTCTCTTTCTTTTTGATGCGCTTTGCACCAGGAAGTCCTTTTTCAAGTGAACGTGAACTCCCCGCAGGTAATGCAAAACATCAATGCAAAATATGGTTTGGACAAACCTGTTTTTGAACAATACACCACCTATTTAACCAATGTGCTACAAGGTGATTTAGGACCATCATTTAAATACCAGGACTTTACCGTTAATGAATTGGTGATTGCTGCTTTACCAGTGTCTGCAAAAATTGGAGCATTTGCTTTTATTTTTGCGTTAGTGTGTGGTGTTGCAATTGGCACCATTGCGGCACTCAAGCAAAATACCTGGCTTGATTATGGCTTAATGTCAACGTCGATGCTCGGCATTGTAATGCCATCCTTTGTATTAGCGCCTGTACTTATTTATATCTTTTCCATTGGTTTAGGTTGGTTTCCAGCTGGTGGATGGTTTGATGGTTCTTTGAAATACATGGTGTTGCCAGTGTTAGGGATGGCCATGATGTATGTGGCAACTTTTGCGCGTATTACACGTGGTAGCATGATTGAAACGCTCAATAGTAACTTCATCAGGACAGCCCGAGCAAAAGGCTTAAGCTTTTCTTATATCGTACTTCGCCATGCCTTAAAACCTGCCATGTTACCTGTTGTTTCTTATATGGGGCCTGCCTTTGTTGGGATTATTACGGGGTCCGTGGTGATTGAAACCATCTTTGGTTTACCCGGTATTGGCAAACTGTTTGTTAACGCAGCATTTAATCGAGATTACTCGTTAGTCATGGGGATCACCATTTTAATTGGATTGTTGTTTATCGTATTTAACGCCATTGTGGATATTTTATTGGCGTATGTTGATCCAAAAATTCGCTATTAAGGACTGAGTAGATGTTTACGAAAAAACAAAATGTGGAAGCAGTAGAAGCCTTCTCTAGCAATCTAGAAATACAAGGCCGCAGCCTTTGGCAAGATGCTCGAATCCGTTTTATGCGCAACAAAGCTGCGATGGTCAGTTTAGTCATTTTAGTCTTGATAGTATTGGCCGTTATTTTTGTCCCGATGGTGGCGGAATTTGCTTATGACGACACCGATTGGTACGCGTTGCATGAAGGACCTCTTCTACGCACTTATTTGGTACTGATAGTTTAGGCCGAGACCTCTTTGTCCGTACCTTTATTGGCGGTCGTATTTCCATGATGGTAGGGGTGCTAGGTGCGCTTGTAGCAGTGATCATTGGCACGGTATATGGCGCTACTTCAGGCTTTATTGGCGGTAAAGTTGACCGCATTATGATGCGTGTATTAGAGATCCTCTATGCGATTCCTTTTATGTTCTTAGTGATTGTATTAGTTACATTTTTTGGTCGAAATATTGTACTGATTTTTGTCGCTATTGGTGCGATTGCTTGGTTGGATATGGCGCGTATTGTGCGTGGTCAAACTCTGAGTTTGCGTGGCAAAGAGTTCATTGAAGCGGCACATGTCTCTGGCGTGAGCAAGTGGAATATCATTCGCCGTCATATTATTCCTAATGTATTGGGAATCGTTGCTGTTTACTCAACACTGTTAGTGCCAAGCATGATCCTTACTGAATCTTTTTTAAGCTTTTTAGGCTTAGGTGTGCAAGAGCCCATGACCAGTTGGGGGCTTTATTACAAGAAGGTGCCCAAAGTATGGAAGTGGCCATTTGGCAATTAGGATTTCCCGCTGCTTTTATGGTAGTGACGTTATTTTGTTTTAACTACATTGGCGATGGTCTACGCGATGCGTTAGATCCAAAAGACCGATAGTTGCATTAAGGAAACAAAAATGAGTTTATTAGATGTACAAGATCTCCGTGTGGAGTTCACTACCCAAGATGGCAATGTAACAGCCGTTAATGATTTAACTTTTTCACTTCAACCGGGTGAAACGTTAGGTATTGTAGGGGAATCAGGGTCTGGAAAATCACAGACGGTATTTGCCTTAATGGGATTATTGGCCAAAAATGGGATCATTTCTGGGAGCGCAAAGTTTGAAGGAAATGAAATTCTTAACCTACCTGAAAAAGCGTTAAATAAAGTCCGCGCAGAACAAATAGCCATGATCTTTCAAGACCCAATGACATCATTGAATCCTTATATGAAAGTCAGCGCTCAAATGATGGAAGTACTGATTCTACATAAAGGTTTGAGTAAAAAAGCCGCTTTTGAAGAATCGGTAGAAATGCTTGAAGCGGTTAAAATACCTGAAGCACGAAGCCGTATTAATATGTACCCTCATGAATTTTCTGGTGGGATGCGTCAACGAGTCATGATTGCCATGGCGTTATTATGTCGCCCTAAGTTACTTATTGCCGATGAACCAACTACCGCGCTCGATGTGACCATTCAAGCACAAATCATGGATCTTCTGAATGAGTTAAAGCATAAGTTTAATACAGCGATTATTATGATCACTCATGACTTAGGCGTTGTTGCGGGAAGTTGTGACAAAGTGCTAGTGATGTATGCTGGGCGCACAATGGAGTACGGTTCAGTAAACGAAATTTTTTACAAACCAAGCCATCCCTATACGGAAGGGTTATTGAAAGCCATTCCACGCTTAGATAGTCAAGCGGATGAATTACCCACTATTCCCGGTAATCCACCTAACTTATTAAATTTACCACAAGGCTGCCCTTATCAAGATCGCTGTCATCGAGTCGTGCAGGGCGAATGCGATCAAACACCACAGTTAACCGCGTTTGCAGAAGGGCGTTCACGTGCCTGTTTTTCTAATTGGGAGTCATGGTAATGGAAGCAGATAAAAAATTAATACTCGATATTAAATCATTAAAAGTACAGTTTAATATCCCCTCTAAATCACTGTTACCTTGGGCGAAACCAATCCCATTAAAAGCAGTCGATGGTATTGATCTTAAGCTTTATGAAGGTGAGACCTTAGGCGTTGTAGGTGAGTCTGGTTGTGGGAAATCAACACTTGCTCGCGCTATTATTGGTTTAGTACCAGTTAGTTCGGGGCAAGTCGTTTGGTTAGGTGAAGACCTTGCAAGTTTGAGCGAAAAAGCGATGCGTGATAAACGTAAGCAGATTCAAATGATTTTCCAAGATCCTTTAGCGTCTTTAAATCCACGTATGAATGTGGGAGATATCATTGCTGAGCCATTGCGTACTTTTTATCCAAGATTAAGTAAAGAAGAAGTGAAAGCACAGGTTAAGGAGATCATGGATAAGGTAGGGTTATTGCCTAATGTCATTAATCGATATCCACATGAGTTTTCTGGTGGTCAGTGTCAGCGTATTGGTATTGCTCGCGCATTAATCCTGAAACCAAAAATGATCATCTGTGATGAGCCGGTGTCTGCGTTAGACGTCTCAATTCAAGCTCAGGTTGTGAATTTACTCAAATCCTTACAGAAAGAGTTAGGGCTAAGCCTGATATTTATTGCGCATGATTTATCTGTGGTGAAACACATTTCAGATCGCGTGTTGGTTATGTATTTAGGCAACGCAGTTGAATTTGGTACTTCAGAAGAGCTGTTCGCCGATCCTAAACACCCATACACCAGAGCCTTGATGTCGGCTGTGCCCATTCCTGATCCTAACATTGAACGCAATAAAAAAGTGCAAATGTTAGAAGGGGATTTGCCATCACCGATGAACCCACCATCGGGTTGTGTGTTTAGGACACGTTGCCCGATTGCTGAGTCTAATTGTAGTCAATGCGAAACACCTTTAAAGGGCAGTGAAAGTCATGCTACTGCGTGTATTTTAGCGGTGTAACTTAACTTTCCAGTAATCAGATGATTAATCTGATTACTGGAGTATTATCAATCAATCCAATATTTTACGACTTCAAATCTTCTTATTATTTTCATTAAATTGTAAAAATTATCATCTTGCATTGAAATTCTCGCTAGTTATACCTTATGATGTGCCCCAAGAAAAACAATCGAATATCATTTAGGGAATTATAATGACTACATATAACATTGCTTTATTAGCTGGTGACGGCATCGGTCCTGAAGTTATGAAGGAAGCGGTAAAGGTTTTAAAACTAGTTGAAGCGCGTAACGCTGACGTTAACTTTGAATTAAACGACGTATTATTTGGTGCTGCTGCTTACTTTGCAACTGGAAAATCTTTCCCTGAAGAAACAAAAGCGGCTTGTGATAAAGCTGATGCTATCTTAAAAGGTACGATTGGTTTAAATCACGAAGATTCTCAAAAGATTCCAGTTGATGAGCAACCTGAGCGTGGCGCATTATTACCACTACGTCGTCGTTATAATACTTATGCTAACTTCCGCCCTGTATACCTACCAAAAGGCCTTGCTCACTTTTCTCCATTAAAAGAGTCTGTAGTGGGTGACGGTATCGATATCATGCTAATCCGTGAATTAGTCGGTGGTTTATACTTTGGTGAGAAAGAAACGGGTGTTGACGCTGAAGGTAAGCGTTTTGTTCGTGAAGTATTAGAATACGATGAAGATCAAATTCGCCAAATCATTCGCGTTGGTTTTGAAGTGTCAATGAAACGCAAGAAAGTAATGCACAACATCCATAAATCAAACGTATTAAAATCAAGTGTTTTATGGAATGAAATCGTTGAAGAAGAAAGCAAAAACTTCCCTGAAGTTGAAGTGATCAATATTCTTGTTGATGCTGCTGCAACTTACTTATGTCTAAAACCAACTATGTTTGACGTGATGGTAATGGAAAACATGTTTGGTGATATCTTAAGTGACCAAGGCGGCGGTATCTTAGGTTCTCTAGGCCTTATGCCTTCAGCTTGTAAAGGCCCTGAAAAGTCATACTACGAACCATCGCACGGTTCTGCGCCAGATATTGCTGGTAAAGGTATTGCTAACCCATACTCAATGATCGGTTCTGTGGCGTTAATGCTAGAAATGAGCTTTGGCATGGAAAAAGAAGCGAAAAACCTGTGGGCAGCAATGCAAAGTGTTTTTGCAAACGGTTATTCAACATCAGACCTATCTAAAGAAGGTGAAGCAAACTTAGTAAGTACTGCTGAATTCGGTGATATGGTTTGTGAAGAATTGGCTAAAATGCCTGTATAATCATTGTTAATCAATGATTAAATAATGTTAAACCACGTTATATAACGTGGTTTTTTTTGGAGAAAGCAAAATGGCACTAAAGCCGACTATTATTAAAATGAACATCAATGTCTCTAATTTAGACGATGATGTTTATGAAAGTATTCCCTTAACTATCGCTCAACATCCATCGGAAACCACTGAACGTATGGTGACCCGAACATTAGCTTTTGTATTAAATAATCAAGAGTTTCTCAGCTTTACGAAAGGGTTAAGTGAAGTCGACGATCCTGATATCTGGGCAAAAAATTACAGCGACGAGTTTTTGTGTTGGATTGATGTGGGTGAACCTGCATTTGAGCGAATTAGAAAAGCCTGCCATCAAGCTAAAAGCGTGAAAGTGTATACCTTTAATACTAAGTCCAATGTGTGGTGGAAACAATCTGAGAAAGAGTTTAATACAACTAAAGCGCAGGTTTATCAATTTGAGTTTGAACAGATTCAGGCTTTTGCCGCATTAGTTGAACGTACTATGGATTTTAGTATTACTATTACTGATAATGTTTTTTATATTGCGACTGATAAAGGTAGTTGTGAAGTGAACCTAACTACTTTAAAAAGTGAGTAATAGGTATAAACATTGCACACTGCAATTGACAGCGTATAATCCGCACTTCTTAAAATTACACAGTCCTGAATCCAAAGTTGGTACCCCCATGAAATTTATCGTTAAGCTTTTTCCTGAAATCATGATGAAAAGTAAACCTGTGCGTAAGCGCTTTAGTAAAATGTTACAGGGAAATATCCGTAATGTATTAACTCGTCATGACGAAGATATTAAGGTAATTCTAGAGTGGGATAAAATCATCGTGCGCAGTACTAACGATGATCCAGAGAATAAAGCAACAGTGATTCATTATCTAAAAAGTACGCCAGGTATCGCGCACTTTTTAGAAGTCACTGAATCTAAATTTACGGATATTCATGATATTTATGAACAAACAAAAGCATGTTTTGGTGATAGCTTAGCGGGTAAAACCTTTTGTGTTCGTGCAAAACGAATTGGCACACATGATTTTGGCTCAAACGAAGTAGAGCGTTACGTGGGTGGTGGTTTAAACCAACATACTGAAGCTGTTTCTGTTAAATTAAAAAATCCTGATGTGACGGTCAATATTGAAATAAACGACGATAAATTGTTTATGATTGACCAACGTCATCAAGGGCTGGGTGGGTTCCCATTAGGCACACAAGAGTCTGCTATTATCACTTATCTCAGGTGGTTTTGATTCAGGTGTGTCGAGTTACAAGTTATTGAAACGTGGTTCACGTGTACATTACTGCTTCTTTAATCTTGGCGGTGCGGCACACGAAATTGGCGTGAAGCAAGTGGCTTATCATTTGTGGGAGCGTTTTGGCGCTTCACACCGTGTTAAGTTTGTTTCTGTCCCTTTTGAACCCGTTGTTGCTGAGATCCTTGAAAAAGTAGATAACGGCCAAATGGGGGTTGTGTTAAAACGTATGATGATGCGCGCCGCAAGTAAAGTCGCTGATAATTTAGCGATTGAAGGTTTAGTGACCGGTGAGGCGTTAGGCCAAGTATCAAGTCAAACGTTACGTAACCTTTCGGTTATCGATCAAGTTACCGATACATTGATTTTGCGACCGTTAGTGGCAACGGATAAACAAGAAATTATCGATTGCGCTCGTGAAATTGGTACTGCTGAAATATCTGAAACTATCCCTGAATATTGTGGTGTTATTTCTCAACGTCCTACTGTGAAAGCGGTGATGGCCAAAATTGAGAAAGAGGAAGCTAACTTTGATATGTCACTGATTGATCAAGTTGTTGCCGATGCAGCAACTTTAGATATCAAGGAGATAGCAACAGCAGCCAAAGAACAAGTTTCTGAAGTAGAGTCTGTATCAGCCTTTACTGCTGACGAAGTGATATTAGATATCCGTTCTGCAGAAGAGCAAGAAGACCAACCATTAGAACTTGATGATGTGAAAGTTGAACATCTACCTTTCTTCAAGCTAGCATCTAAATTTGAAAGCTTAGATCAAAGTAAAACCTATTTGCTTTACTGCGACCGTGGCGTGATGAGTCAATTACAAGCCTTATACTTAAAAGAAGCTGGTTTTGAAAATGTGAAGGTATATAGACCTTAGTCATCAGACCTTGGTAATAATTTAAGCTTTAAAAGCAGATTATCGAAAAACGGCATTAAATATGCCGTTTTTTTATGCAAGTGGTTTGTTATACCAATCATAGTAAGTAACTGATCTATTTTACTTGTTAAAACAACTTATTTTTTCGTTGTAAGTTTCGTATAGGGAACAACCATTTACATCAACTTTCGCCTCAAACTAAGCCATTTTTCCGGCGCAAAATTTAGATCAGTTATTTAATACAATTGGTATTAATTCACAGTTTTTTTGAAAATTAATAGGTGATTCTAGCTAAAAAGTCGTATCCTGAAGTTACGTTCATAAATTACGAAAAGGATACTGGAAAATGCCACATTCAATTGATAACTATAGATTAATTACGGGTAAAGATGATTCAGAGTTTTGTAAGCGTATTACTAAAGCATTAAGTGAAGGTTATGAGCTTTATGGGTCACCAACAATGACCTTTAATGGTCAACATGTTGTGGTAGGGCAAGCTGTGATCAAAAGACCCTCTCAATTGGTTTAATACCAATCATACTCATTAACGAATCAATTTAATTGGTATAAAGCTATTAAAAGCAAGCTTAGTGATAGGCTTGCTTTATTCTACGGTCGTTTCTGCTGGTAATATCTCCTCTTCACGCATCTTCTTAAGTAACCACTGCTGTAATTGCCCTAAATATTCATGCATAGAACGTTCTGATTTATACAATTGGTAAGCTGATGGAATGTAATTGTACCAAGGCAAACCATTGCTATGGTCTTTAGCGAGATACATGGCTGGAGCCGGAGTAGGGGATTGATGGAAACGCTTAAACAATTGCATAGCTCTTGGCATATGTGTTGCTGACGTCACTAAGGCTGCTTTTTTACCATCAATAATCAATGACATCACTTTTGCTTCTTGCGCGGTATCAAGTGTGTAATCTAGTCGAATTATCTTCTGTTTTGGGATCTGTAAGGTAACGGCAAGTTGCTCTAAAAGTTGAGCATGACTTTGTGTATCACCAAACCCCGATCCCGAGACAATGATCATGGCATCAGGATTGGCATAATGTAAACGCAACACCTCACTAAAACGACTTAATGCGGTTGCCGAAAGTTGTCCGGTAATAGGTAGATTTGGGTCATCAATACCTGAAGAGCCTAATACTAAAATATAATCGAAAGATTGATCGGCTTTTAATAATGGTGGGTATTGTCGCTCTAAGGGTTTGGTTAGATGATAAGCACTAGGCAGTAAACTAAAGCTAAACAAGATTAAGAAGCTGCACAGTGTTAGTAGTTTGGCTATGACTTGGCGATCACTAAAAAACAGCATTAAAAGGCTGGCAAACAATAATAATAAAGCGAAAGGCAGTGGCATTAATAATCCGCCGATCCATTTTTTTATTATAAACTCCATTGTGCTTCCTTTTGTTATTTATATATTTAAAATATTTTAATCAATAGCTTAGCGTTATTGTTAATGAATTAGCATAATACGTTGACTGTTTTTATTTAGCTCACTTTGTTAGGTATTTTTTAGAAATGACTTGCTCTACAATATCACTTTTTATAACACTAAGTGAATAGTCAATTTAGGAATAAGCTAATTGGCTTATGTTGATGATTGTTAACAATAATTCAGTTATATCCCGTATACTAGCTTATACCAATCATATTAAAGTAAATGAGCTTAATTTGCGCAGAAAAACTGACTCAGTGTAAGGCGTCATTTTAATTAAACAGTTACTCTATGAATGAAATAACAACGCAGAAATAAGTTTTTAACCAGTAAATTTTTAACCAGTAAATAGAAGCGTTAATTAGCATGATTGGTATGAGTTAATGACTTTAAAGAATAGACGAGAAATAGCAGTGAGTGACCATAATTTTGACCCAATCGCAGAAAAATTTGTAAAAAACATTTACGGGAGTGACAAAGGTGAAATCCGTAAAGAAGTGGTTTGGCGAGAACTGGAATATTGTATACAGCGCTTAAATAAACCTGTTCTTAGAGTCTTAGATGCAGGTGGAGGTTTTGGTTTTTTTAGTCAAAAACTCGCCGCATTAGGACACCAAGTTGTGTTATGTGATATTTCTGGTGAATTATTAAAAGTAGCAAAAAAACAGCTGGAAGGACAAGATTATCAACACAATGTGACCTTATTACATTGCTCAATTCAATCGCTTCCAGAATATGTTTCTGGGCATTTTGATCTTATTCTTAATCATGCCGTATTAGAGTGGTTAGCAGAACCGAAAGCCACCTTATTAAACTTGTTAGATTGGCTTAAGGGTGATGGTTTGTTGTCATTGATGTTTTATAACAAGGAAGCACAACGCTTTTTTAACCTAGTATCAGGTAACTTGAATTTTGTAGAATTAGGCATGCCTCGCAAAAAAGTAGTGCGTTTATCACCAACTAATCCGCTATATGAAAGAGATGTGGTAGATTGGCTTACACAAGCTAAGATGCAAACCCTACGTAAAACTGGAGTGCGTGTTATTCACGATTATATGAAATCACCTGAGGTGGCTGAAAATGATTTTGAACAGCTTTTAAGTATGGAAATGACCTATTGCCACCAAGAGCCCTATGCTTCCTTGGGGCGATATACGCATTTAACCTTAGCGAGGGAAAGCTAATGCAGTCATACCATTTTAGAATTAATATCAATTATCAAGAGTTTGAAAAGTTATACCGAGTACCTAACACAGTGGTTAAAGTACGCAGTGAACAAGGCGCGACTATTCAGTTGCCTGCAATGCGCTTTGTCCCATTCTTTACGCAATTAGGGGTAAGAGGGTACTTTGAGTTACAGCTAACTGATGAAAATAAGTTTCAAAGTTTAACCTGTCTTCATCATTAAATATCATGAGAGAATAGCTAGTTAGGTCTATTTCTCTATCTTAATGAGTAGATACTTAAGTGGGCATAATTTGTATACTGCATCTCTAAAAAATTGACTTTTTATATATATTACAAGAATGTTATCTTATTAACCGTCCTTAGCGTCCTATTGATTGGTTTTCTTGTCTTTATGTACAGGGAAGTATTCTCTACTTTCCCAATTTATGTCGTTCTTATTATAATTAATACCATTTCAATGGGTGATTCATGAAAAAAGTATTAACCGTTTTTGGGACTCGTCCAGAAGCGATTAAAATGGCGCCACTAGTCCATCGATTAGCGGCTGAACCAAATATAGAGAGTAAAGTCTGCGTCACGGCTCAGCATAGAGAAATGCTAGATCAGGTATTAGCTCTGTTTGCCATTACTCCAGATTATGATTTAAATATTATGAAAATGGGGCAGGACCTATTTGATGTGACCGAAGGCATTTTAAGTGGTTTAAAACCTGTCCTTGATGAGTTTCAACCTGATGTTGTGTTGGTACATGGCGACACAACCACCACTTTCTCTGCTTCATTAGCTGCATTCTATAATAATATTAAAATAGGTCATGTAGAGGCAGGCTTGCGTACAGGTAACCTTTATTCCCCTTGGCCTGAAGAGGCGAACAGAAGATTGACGGCAGTATTAACCCGTTATCATTTTGCACCTACTGAATTATCCAAAAAGAACCTAGAAAAAGAGCATGTGCCAGATGCGCATATTACGGTAACAGGTAATACCGTTATAGATGCATTGTTATGGGTAAAAAACAAATTACTGTCTGACACTCGTTTACAACAGCGTTTGGATGCTCAATTCTCCTTTTTAGATAAAAATAAAAAGATGATATTAGTGACAGGGCACAGACGAGAAAGTTTTGGTGATGGATTTGAACGTATTTGTGAAGCCTTAGCCAATATTGCCAAAGCACAGCCTGACGTACAAATTGTATACCCAATGCATTTAAATCCTAATGTGAGAGAGCCTGTTAACCGCTTATTAGGTAAATTTAACAACGTCTATTTAATTGAACCTCAAGAGTATTTACCTTTTGTTTACTTGATGGATCGGTGCTATTTAATCATCACGGATTCTGGCGGTGTACAAGAGGAAGCGCCATCTTTAGGTAAGCCTGTACTTGTGATGCGGGACACTACGGAACGTCCTGAAGCAATTACTGCTGGCACAGTAAAGTTAGTTGGGACAGATGTGCAAAGTATTACCGAGGAAACCTTGCTGTTATTAACAGAAAAAGACAGTTATCAAACCATGGCTAAAGCACATAACCCCTATGGGGATGGTTTAGCCTGTGCACGAATAGTAAACGAATTATTGAAGGATTAATTATGCCATTTCAGACGGTCTCTGTGATTGGACTAGGATATATTGGATTACCTACTGCTGCAGTGATCGCTTCACGCGGTATGGATGTAATAGGTGTAGATGTAAATAGTGAAGCTGTTGAAACGATCAACGCTGGTAAAATTCATATTGTTGAACCTGATTTAGATATCGTGGTGCGCAGTGTGGTCACCACAGGTAAATTACGTGCGACAACTAAAGCAGAGCCTGCTGATGTATTTATGGTTGCAGTACCTACTCCTTTAACGCTAAACGAAGGCGGAATACCTACTCCCGATATCTCTTTCATTGAATCTGCTGCTCAGATGATTGCGCCAGTACTCGCTAAAGGTAACCTAGTTATTTTAGAGTCAACTTCGCCAGTGGGGACGACTGAAAAATTAGCTGCTTGGTTAAAAGCAGCTCGACCAGACCTGTCTTTCCCGCAAGATAAAGGTGACCTTGCTGATATTAAAGTTGCACATTGTCCAGAGCGTGTATTGCCTGGACATGTGTTGCATGAACTTGTGTCTAATGACCGTGTTATTGGTGGTATGTCGAGTACATGTAGCAAGTTAGCGACCATGTTATATGCAAAATTTGTACGTGGTGAGTGCATTGTGACCAATGCGCGTACTGCTGAGATGGCAAAATTAACAGAGAACTCATTTCGCGATGTGAATATTGCTTTTGCGAATGAGTTATCGGTGATTTGTGACCAATTGAAAATCAATGTGTGGGAGTTAATTAAATTAGCCAACCGCCATCCGCGAGTGAATATTTTAAACCCTGGTCCGGGTGTTGGTGGGCATTGTATTGCTGTTGACCCATGGTTTATCGTTGATAGCTGTCCTGAACAGGCGAATATAATCAAACAAGCGCGTTTAACTAACGATGCCAAACCACATTACGTAGTTGATCAAATTTATAAAGCGGCTGATCAGTTCAAACACCCTATGATTGCTTGCTTGGGGTTAGCATTTAAAGCAGACATTGATGACCTACGTGAAAGTCCTGCATTGGACATTGTGGAAGATCTCGTGGCTAAAGGTTTTGGTGATATTCTTGCCGTTGAGCCAAATATTAAAACCTTACCTGCGTCCTTATCTAAGTCTGGTGTGAAATTAACCACACTCGAAGATGCATTGGAAAAAGCGAATGTGATCGTTGTGTTAGTGGACCATAAACAATTCAAAGCAACCGACCGTACTAAATTTGCTACCAAAGTTGTGATAGACACCCGAGGCATTATTTAACTTTTGCGCCATAATGAAGCAAGTTAATACCAATCATATTTATTAATTGATCTATTTTGCTTGTGTAAATAATTTATTGCTTCGTTGTACGTTTCTTGAAAGGAACAACCTTTAAAGAGTTAATACCTTTTGTTAACTCTCGACAGGTTCAACTTCGTTTAAATCTACACTATTTTCCTTAGCAACATTTAGGTTACTTATTTTATATAATTGGTCTCATTTGCTAAGGAGAGTAGATGTCTGAGCCTCGCTATGTAAAAGATAGTGCCAATGCCTATTCAGCACTATACCGATGTATTGATTTCTCATTATTCAAACAAGCTTATTTCTGATCCTCTCGATGCGAGAAGAGGTCTATATTCATACCTACTTAGTCGTTGGCTTAATTGCATCAATCGGCTTCTTATTTGCCGCTGAAAGTTATCAACTATATCGTTGTTGGCGCCTTGGTGAGTTCTCTCGAATCGCCAGTTATACCTTCCTATGTTGGGTAGCAGGTGTGTTCTGTGTGGTCATTTTCCTGTTTTTTAGTAAAACCAGTTTAGATATCTCTCGACTAATTGTTGGGTTATGGATTGTTTTTAATAGTATTGCCCTCGCGGGTTGGCGCTTTCTGCTTTACCTGTTTCTTTACAAACGTCGTCAAGCTGGGTTTTATACACGTAAAGTGGCGATTTTTGGTTTAACCCAATCAGGGGTATTACTGGCTGAACAATTCATTAATAAGCCTGAAACTGGTTATATATTAACTGGCTTCTATGATGACCGAGCTGATACTCGCTCACCCACTAAATACAAAGAGCATTTATTAGGTGGTATTAATCAAGGTATTGAGCTCGCAAAAGCGGGAGGGATCGAGGTTATTTATATCGCATTACCTTTAGCTGCCCAAAAGCGTATAGAAGGGGTGTTGAGATCTTTAGGCGATACCACCATTGATGTGTTTATTGTGCCCGACTTTTTTACCTTTAACTTATTGAATGCTCGTTTATCACACCTTGGTGCCATTCAAACAATCAGTGTTTATGAGTCGCCAATGACCGGCCCCTCAAGATTATTAAAACGTCTTGAAGATATCCTTGGTTCATTAGTGATACTAACGATTATTGCACTACCTATGTTATTAATCGCCTTGTTAATAAAAATCGACTCTAGAGGGCCTGTTTTATTTAAACAACTACGGTATGGGTTAGATGGTCGAGCGATACAGGTATGGAAGTTCCGATCCATGCACTCCATGGAAAATGGCAAAGTAGTGAACCAAGCCGTACGCAACGATGTGCGTATCACTAAGTTAGGGGCAATATTGCGTCAAACTTCCTTGGATGAATTACCTCAATTCATTAATGTGTTGTTTGGCAGCATGTCATTAGTTGGCCCACGTCCTCATGCTGTTGCACATAATGAAGAGTACCGAAAGCTGGTGGACTATTATATGTTGCGCCATAAAGTCAAACCAGGCATCACAGGCTGGGCACAAATTAATGGCTGGCGAGGCGAGACAGATACCCTAGTTAAAATGCAAAAACGTGTTGAATTTGATTTAGAGTATATCCGTAACTGGTCAATTAGTTTTGATCTCAAAATTATTTGCTTAACCATAGTCCGTGGCTTTAGAGATAAGAATGCTTATTAATCTTGCTATTGGTGATAGAGGAAAGGATTGAGCTTGATGTTCTTACTAAATGATGATTTACATAAGTATTATGTCTGAATATTAGGCACAGTAAAAAGTGTGTTGGTTAATCACTCCCGTTGATTTGAGCCATTCTCTTCAGCCCGTTTCATATGTTAACGTTTGTCGTGGTCCAGCTAGGCTTTTAGTCGCTGCATTGAATAGGCTTTGTTACAGCTAAACTAAAAGTCGTTATAACAATTTTTTAGCTTAGTACTTAGCTCATGAGATATGGTTTTAGGGGCACTGGCTTCAACCGGCTTGTTTTGACTTTACCTGGTTTCCGCGCTCCTCCGTCGGAACTTATATATACATAGAGCAATAAATACTTAGTATTAATTAATGCTTACGTTTGTCCAACCTACTTTAATCTTATTATTACTAGTATCGCTTTGTCGGTGGGTTACTTCCTTTAAACCAGTAGAAAGCTGAAACCAAAGATTCTATTTGTATTTTCTTAATTGAATAGAAGAGTTATTCAGTGAGTTTACGTAAAGAAATATACGTTTATTTATACACATAGAGTATTTGCAACATTTCCGCCGTAAATATTGCATTTTGTCATCTTTCCACATGATTTATATTTCATCTTTTGTTTTAAACTATTGATTAAAATAATATTTACAGTAGTCTAGGTCTATTATTAATCATTAGATGTTTGTCATCTTCCCGCTGGGAATGTGACATTTTGTTATCTAATAAGATGTTATACCTTCTGCCGAAACTAGAATAAATTACTATTTAAAAAGGAAAAATAATTGTATATATCTGTAGAGCAGTCTAACACCTTAGATAAGGTCATAAAATGTACGGAAGTATCTTTTAGAAGTTTTATTTCTGAGGTCTTAGTTTGTAAGTATACCTCTCCTGAGATATTTAAAAGTGCACTTCAAGCTATATCTATTTCTGAAGATTTAATTTATTCAAGAAGAATAACTGCAAAAATTAGGTCTTTTGTCGCTAAATCTGATGAAATATACGCATTATTAAATGAATGTAATAATTCAATGATTAATAATGAATTTAACAATGATGTACCATATGTTTCAGAAATATTAGAATTACTTTTAATATTTTTTAACTCAAGTTTCTTAGAAAAAGATATTTCTAACTCTTTTAGCTCTATAGAAGAGTTTCATTATTGTTGTACTTTATATCATAAAATTAGAAACAACTTATCTCACCCTGGTTCTCGTCCTGTCTCTGAACTTGAAGCGAATAAAACGATTTACTTCATTGAAAATATTATTGCAAATTTAGACAGCAAGTATTTTTGGTATTACTCAAAAAGTAAATTAGGTGATGACGTAATTAAATATAATCAAATTAATTCACATAATCATGCTCTTACAGAAAATTTAAACTATGCCATTTCTCACCACAATACATTGCACTGTAGGGAAAAATAATAGAGCAACTTTATAGCTCATTGTTAGGTAATAATATTCGTCAAAGGCTTGCTGGTTCAATTGTTTTATATGGCTATGGTGGTGTGGGTAAAACTGCTATAACTACGGAGTTTTTATACCGAGTATTACGTGATAAAAAGGATGGTAAGTATACAGACGTTAGCTATCTTTTATTTTACTCAAGTAAAGATGAGTACTTGCGAGATAATAAGTCAACAGGGGAATTATATTTAGACTCTGCATGAAGCCGGAATTTACAACTCTTGAAGGGTTACAAAGTCTAATTTGTAAATCCTTAAGCTTTGAGAATATTTCTGATTTAGCTGAGTATGATAAAAATGGAATTATTGCTATTGATAACATTGAAAATATTGATGAATCGGAAAAGATTAAAATATTAGATTTTATCAAATCAGTCCCACGAACAGTTCAATTTATATTAACATCTAGAAATGAAGAACAATGTGAAGAAAAAATACACGTTGAAGAATTTAGACAAGATCCAATAGGCTTAAGTTTCATTGAAGAAATAATTGAATCTGAAGGGTTTAACTTAGATCTTACTCACCTACAGATCCAAAAATCTTAAAAGTATCGAAAGGTAATGCACTAATTATTCTTCAAGCTCTAAATATTATTGATAGAAATGTATCAACTTTTGATGAGCTTACATCTTCACTAGAAAGTATGAGATTCTAAAAACGCTGAAATGATAGCAAGTTTTATGTATAAAAATACATTTGATAATGCTTTATTATACCTTTCAGAACAAGGTCTTCCTGTAAATGAAGTTATGCAAATAATTTCATTGTATGATGAAAAAATAGAACTTTACTCAGTAAGTAAACTTGTCAAAATTGATGTTTCAGATGCAGAAAAAATCTGTAATTATTTGCTAGAAAGGTTGGTTTTAGTCAAGAAAGGTGAATATTACGAACTCAATGAATTTGCCAAACGTTTTGTGTTTATAAAGCTATTGCCTGATCGATTCATTCAAAGCAATATCAAAGATAAAATTAAAACTCATAAAACCCGAATGAAGCAAAAAATTGCTGAGCTTAATGACATCCAAGAAAAAAATTCAGTACTTCATCATAATGTAACTGTTTGGCAACCAAGAAACTATATAGATAAGATCATCATTGCAGAGCTATTTTCATTGTATGGTGAAGCTATAGTTTGTGTTGGTGCTCGAGATAAAAGTGGTTATGAGAAGTATTTAAAAGAATTTGATGAACATTCATTTATAACTAACCACCCTTATTTACCTCTACAAAAAGCAAGGCTTTTAATAGAAGGTATTAGGAAGTTTTATCGTGGCGACAAAAAAATATTACAACAAGTTGAACATTTATACGAAGAAGCTATCGAATCCATTGAATATGATTATAGATATTTGATTGGAACTGTTGCTCACCAATCACTTTTAATGGTTTTTGGCATATTCCTTTCACAACAATTAAATGAATACAGTCGAGCTATAAGGTATTTAGAACTCTCGAAAAGATACTTGGACAATAACCAAGACAAAGGCTGGTTTACAACTTGTAATTATCTCTCGACTGCTTATGAGAAAAAGTATATTGAAACTAATGATCAAGCTTATAGTGATCAATTAAAAAAAGTTGTTAGAGAAGTCTTTGAAAGCAAGACATCATTGGATGTATCGCGTTTTAAAAAGAAATTTAGATCCTGGTATAAAAAATAAAAGGTATAACAAGTGGAAGGTGTCCACTTTTGCGGGTGAAGATCACAAAAAACAGTTGGTTTTGCTCCTTCGTCGCTAATTTTAACCAACTGTTTTTTGCCTGTTAACAGGGCGTTGAGGCTGTAGAATTTCTCCAAAAAGAGCGTTTATCGCTCTTTTTTAATTGTGTCTCATTGTACAGAAAACGACCTTGAATGCGGTGATCGACTGTGATCTAATAGCTATTATTCGCTCAGAGTTAAATGTAATGGCTAACTATAAACCTGACTTATTCTGCCAAAGTAAATTCATTCCGATTGATTTTTCACAGCAAATTATCCCTGGTACTTTTGAATACGCACTTTCCCATATCGTCGACAAACACCTTGATCTAAGTACTTTTGATAAATGGTACAACAACGATAAAAATGGCGCGGCTGCTTATCCTCCTTCAGTGATGTTGAAGATAGTTCTGTTTGGTTATTCACGAGGCTTGGTCAGCAGTCGTCGCATTGCAAATGCTTGTGAAACCAATATTACCTTCATGAGATGTTGTTGAAAAAAGAGGGGTGATGAGCAACCTCATTACACTTCCATAGCTAGTTTTGTCGCTAAAATGAAAGACCAAATTAAACCACTTTTTACTCAAGTATTAATGATATGCGACCGTGAAGGTTTGATAGGCCGTAACATGTTTGCGATTGATGGATGTAAAATTCGTTCGAATGCTAGTAAAGAGTGGAGTGGCACATTTGATGAACTTGAACGTAAACAAGCGAAGTTGCGCAGAGCAAGTCAGCGCATACTTGCACGTCATCAAGCACAAGATAGTTTGAGTGAAGATGAAATTGCCCATGATTTAAAACAGCAGGCTAAACTTGATAAAAGCGCGGATAAAATTAAAGAATTCTTGGCGACCAATGAAGAGAAGTTAGGTAGTCAGAGAAAGCCCGTAAAAGTAATATCACTGACCCAGACAGTGCGAAGATGACCACGAGTAAAGGTACTATTCAAGGCTATAACGGCATAAGTAAGTAGCGGACACCCATCTATTTTGAATTAATTTAAAACGTAAACTATCTTTTAGATGTGCTTATTGTTGCATTTAGGAGGTAGTTTATTATGACTCAATCCCGCCAATCACAAGTATCGTTATCTGATACGCCTTATTACCATTGTATTTCACGCTGTGTTCGCCGTGCTTATTTGTGCGGGGAAGATAAATACACTGAAAAGTCTTTTGAGCATAGGCGTCAATGGGTGGTTGAACGAATACATTACCTTGCTTCGCTGTTTAGTATTGATATTTGTGCCTATGCTATTATGTCCAATCATTATCATCTGGTGTTACATGTAGATGAAGCATCTAATGAGGCTCTAAGTGATGAGGCAGTTTGTGAACGCTGGTGTCAGCTATATACAAAGCCTGTATTAGTTGAACGTTGGCAATCAACACAAACCATATCAGAAGCAGAAAATAAAGTGGCATTATCTATTATTGATAATTGGAGAAATAGGCTCGCTGATATCTCATGGTTTATGCGTTGCTTAAACGAATTCGTCGCACGTAAAGCCAATAAAGAAGATGAATGCTCAGGTCGTTTCTGGGAAGGGCGTTTTAAATCTCAAGCGCTATTAGATGAAGATGCCTTATTAACTTGTATGGCTTATGTGGATTTGAATCCAGTTCGAGCAAAAATGAGTGATAGTGTAGAAACCTCTGAATATACGTCTGCTTATGAGCGCATTCATGGTGTTGCCCAACAAAACGAAAAACCACTAGCGTACACTTTTACTAAAAAACCTTTATTTGGTTTTATAGGTGATGAAAATGAACAATCAACACGAGGTATTCCATTTTCGCTATTAGATTATATTGAGTTAGTGGATTGGAGTGGTCGTATTATAAGAGAGGATAAACGTGGCGCTATTTCAATGCATCGTCCTAGCATACTCTCTCAGCTTGGGTTAGATGATGACACTTGGTTATCACTAGCCAGTCGCTTTGGTAAAGATTATCACGGAGCGGTCGGGTCGTTAGAAGCATTAGCCGTTTATGCCAGCCACACAGGAAAGCGTTGGATAGCCAGTAAAAATCAATTACGGCTGCATTAGCTAATCGGTAGTTTATTTCATTAACAATAATGCCCTAATTAGCACCCGCTAAGCACTTCCTGCATACAAAAATTGATATCTTTAAGTTTTTTCTTCTAAATTAAACGCATTACCTCGAATAGTTCAACAATGTGTATTGTTCACTTAGTTTTTTACTTAGCTTTTTGATAATCGAATCGTATTATCATTATAATGTAAATTAATGGATGTCTAAGTTAGATTCTAGCCAGTCGCTTTGGTAAAGATTATCACGGAGCGGTCGGGTCGTTAGAAGCATTAGCCGTTTATGCAGCCACACAGGAAAGCGTTGGATAGCCAGTAAAAATCAATTACGGCTGCATTAGCTAATCGGTAGTTTATTTCATTAACAATAATGCCCTAATTAGCGCTCGCTAAGCATTTCCGCATACAAAAATTGATATGTTTAAGATTTTTCTTCTAAATTAAACGTATTATCTCGAATAGTTCAACAATGTGTATTGTTCACTTAGCTTTTTGATAACCGAAATCGTATTATCATTATAATGTAAATTGATGGATGTCCGGATTATCGTATGTTTCATTTTAAATTGTTGATTAAAATGATAATTGCATTAGTCTAAGTCTATTATTAATCATTAGATATTTGCCATCTTTCCGCGGGAAAAGTGACATTTTGTTATCTAATATGCTGTTAAGTGTCATGCGTTGTGTATTAATTCCTCATGGAGTATTAAAAATTTGTTTAATAAAATAAAAAGCTTAGTCACCTCAACTATTGAGTATGAATTTAAAGATAAAAATGGGTTTATTACAAATAATATTGGTAAGTTATTTATATTCTTTCATTTTATTATGGGCTTTTTCTGCTTGTGGTTGACCTATTTTCAATTATCCATGATTGTTAAGGCGCATGGAGATCCTTTGTTTTGGAAATCAGGGCTTGAAACAGCTTATCTTGTTGTAGGTGTGTTTTGGGGGAATATAGGGTGGGATTTTTACTCTAATATCAAAAAAGGGGTTTCTGCATCGGTGATAACGGACTATATGGTAAATTTTTCAGCACCTGGTGTTTTTGTTTTTCCGATAGTTGTATCGATAATTCAAGCTATCGTTGGTGTTAAGCAAGAAGGGGTATTTTGGGGCTATTACCAACTGACTTCTAGCACGTTTTGGTTTGCAGTTATTGCTTTAATTTTATTTAGGTTCGCAGCCAAATATAGAACACTTAACAAGGCAATCAAGTCGGATTCTGATGCTCACCCACTTTAGTAGACACCTCCTCTATACACTGAGGAGGTTGAAATGCCCAAATATACACAACCAAGAAAGACCTGGTTTTATCCAGTAAGCTTTAAAATTAAAGCGGTCAAACTAAGCTTAAGAGACGATGTAATGTCTAAGGATGTTGCTTCAGCACTTGATATTCATCCATTAATGTTAAGTCGGTGGCGAAAAGAGTATCGAGAAGGAAAGTTCTTAAAGGTACAGCGCTACAGTGTCGATAGTGAAAATATGAAAAAAGTCCCTACTAAAAAAGAATTAACTGCAATTCAGAAGCTTCAGAAAGAAAATGAGCGTTTGAAATTGGAGAATGGTTTGCTAAAAAAGTGGCAACGGTATCTGGCGGAAGTACATCAGAACGATTTGGATTCATCCAAGGGTTCGGAGAAGTCTTAGGCGTCAAATACCTTTGTGAATGGCTTGAGGTCTCTCGCAGTGGCTACTATGCCTGGTTAAAAAGGTCTATTTCGGTGAGGGCCTTATCAGATGCAGTTTTGTTGCAAAGTATTAAGAAAGTGTTTAACGATAATCACCAAACTTATGGAAGCCCCCGAGTCTTTCATGCCTTAAAAAGGGCTGGCATAAGAACAAGTGGAAAGCGGGTTGCACGATTAATGCGTGAAAATGGGCTAAGGGCACGGGCAATAAAAACTTATAGCAAGCCCGCTAAGATAAAGTTCTTTTATAAAGAAATACAAAATGAACGTAAGAATATTGAGAAGCCAACAGATATCAATCAACAATGGTCAGGTGATATTACGTATCTTAAAGTTGGAACTAAGTGGCACTATCTTGCAGTCGTTATTGACTTGTTTTCACGTAGAGTTATCGGGTGGGCTTTTGGGAAGAACAAATCTACAGAGCTTACTCTTAAAGCATTACGTTTGGCGATTAAAAAGCGTCAACCTGTCAATCGTGTATTGTTTCATACAGACCGAGGTGCGGAATATAGAGCACATAATGTTCAGGAATATTTAAAAAGACACAACATTAATGCGAGTATGAATCGACCAGGGTGTTGCACGGACAATGCAGAAGTAGAGTCATTTTTTCACTCGCTTAAAGCCGATTTAATTCGAGGAAATCGTTTTGAAACAATGAGTAAGTTGCATTCTAAGCTTAAAGGCTATTTAAACTATTTTTATAATCGACAGCGCTTGCATTCGAGCTTAGGATATAAAACACCTGTAGAATATGAATTAGCAAAGATATAACAAGTGGAAGGTGTCCACTTTTGCGGGTGAAGATCAACTAACATGAAACTAATGGACACCTAATAACTTTGACGAATCATAATGACTCTCCAACCTTTTAGTTATGTAGTTTTTTGCATGCTAATGGGTAGTTGTTATGACGCAGCCACGCCAATCTCAGCTATCGATATCTGATGCACTGATCTTTTCCTCTTTAGTCGACTCTTTTTCTTCACACTGATGAGGTTATTGAGGTGTTGTACTAGGGACGTTTAGTGTTGTCATATATTTAACGTTAGCCAATTATTTCAGCTTGCCCACTATTCACAGTGGGCAAGCTGGTAGGTGTTACTTAATCTCTAGTGTTAAAAATCAAACAGGTTTTGGTCGATGATCAGGTCTCTAGGGCGACTGTTTTTAATGCGATTATCTAGCGATTTACCTAAACCTATGACGTGACCTTGATAGGTTAATAGCACTTCACCTTTGGTATTTGAAGTATCAATGTCGTGAATATCACGTCCCTGATAATAGGATTTTGCTTGTTCAGCGGTTAAAGATACTTTGTTATTTGACGCTTGTTGTCCGTAACAAGTCGCAAACTCATGACTTGCCCTGAACCCCGATTTACGGCCTTTACCAAATTGCTCTGCGACTTTTATACCTAATCGAGAAAAACGTAATTCTGTAATTAATGGAATTATATTTTCATGGAAGATCCAAAATTCATCATCACGCTGATAGAGAACTCCATTAAACTCATTAATGCCAAATTGCTCACTAAAGTAATTTAATAGGCTCTTGTTAGTGGTTGCTGGTGTAGGTTGAAATGGGAATTTTCCTAATCGTTTCTTTTGCAGGCTCACTCTCTACAAATCCAGTTTTTTGGATTGCCGCGACAAAAAAACCTTCCGTATCGTAAACCTGTGGCCAAATATGTAAAAAGCCTTCTTCTGTTAAGGTTTTTTCTGCGCCTTCAAATAAGTTGTTAAGAGAAAGGAAATCAACCTGTTCAGGATAGGTTTGTTGTAGGGAGTGGCAGACCTCTTGGTTTTCTTCAAGGCTTAATGTACAGGTTGAATAAACCATGACACCGCCTGGTTTAAGCGCTTGAAAGGCGCTTTTTATTAACTCTTTTTGCGTTAATGCAATGGAGTCAATCGCTGATTGCTGCCAATTTTTCATGGCGTTTTTGTCTTTACGCACTGTGCCTTCACCAGAGCAGGGCGCATCTAACAAAATAGCATCAAAGGTATTCGGCAACCATTGACCAAATACGGCAGCATCAAAGTGCGTTAATGCTACATTTTGTATGCCACATCGTTGTATGTTGGCATGTAACATTTTGATACGGCTTGAAGAGTACTCGTTGGCAATCACCAAACCTTGGTTATTCGTTGCTGATGCAAGTTGCGTGGTTTTCGAACCTGGCGCTGCTGCGGCATCTAATAAGGTAGAGGTTTTGTTCGGTTGAAAATGACTCAATAAAGCGGCAACGGGCATCATTGAGCTGGCTTCTTGAATGTAAAATAAACCTGCTAGATGCTCTGCACTATTACCCAGTGGGATTGATTCATCTTCAATATCAATCCAGAAACCTTCTTTACACCAAGGTACAGGCGTTAAGGACCAAGCGTGCTTTTGTGCAATAAGTTTGAAGGCATTAATACTTATTTTCAGTGTATTAATTCTAATGGCGCGGCGCAGCGGACGGCGACAGGCACTGAGCAAATCATCAATATTTAATTGTTCAGGTAAAATGTTGATCATCTTATCGATAAAAGCTTGAGGTATAAAAGTATTGCTGTCCATTTGGATCCTTACAAAACGCGCACGGTTAATGCGCGCAAGATACCATAATCTGATTTTAATTAGGAATATTAAGTTTCCAATCTAACCAATCTTCATCTAATCCAGATTTTAATTTAAAGGTTGAATAATCAGCTGCCGCTGGCTGTAATGGTTTATTGTCGGTTGTGCTCATGCTGATCCCTCCTTTTAATAGTGAGGTTAATGAGGCTGCTTTTAATGCAGCGCCGGTAATACCAATATCTAGATTAAAGCCTGAGGCCGGCCAGAAAATACTATTTTCTCGAATTAAATGGCTAAATTCTGGGTATATGTTGATCATTATTTCCACACCTGATGCATTGCTGTTCAGGCGTTTATCCGTCACTTCACCAATCTGAATTTTACGGTGGTAGATAGGGCTGCCGATATTAGTAGAGCCTGCATTATCAGCGGTTAAAATCAGAGAGAGACCCACTTTATCTTTATCTAATGTAGGTGGTGCGACTTCCCCTACAAATTGTTTGCTGACTTGACCTTGTCCTGGTGCAACATTAATAAAGACGCCGCTGATTAAGGTTGATAGGTGTTTGGCTCCTGATAAGGAGATATCACTGCGAACTATCCAAAAACGGCTACCTTGTTTTGCGACCTTATCAAAGTAGTTTTCCATAATATCTAAGGTGACAACCACTTGATTGTTGTTATTTAAATCTAAGGCGCTGATTTCACCAATCTCTAGTCCTTTTAATTTAACTTTATTACCGACTTTTAAGTCAGAGGCATCGTCATATAAGAGGGTGATTTGCTTTAAAGATTGCGTTGCATCTTGGTAACTATTATACAAACGGTACGCACCATTCTGAGTCTTATTACCCGTTGCATCAGGTGAAAAGGCTAAGGCAATGCCTCCCGTAGCAATAGACAATAAAGATTGTGCATCGACTTTGATGCCAGATAGGCCAGCGTTAACGCTAAAACCGCTAATATTCCAAAAGATAGTTTGCTCGGTGATCAGGTGTTTAAACTTTGGGTTTATATTGATGGTGGTTTGCATCAAACTGCTATCGTGTAAATTCAGAGCACTTACTTCACCTATCGCGAGTTTATGGTAGTAAACAGGCGACCCAATACTGACGGAAGGTAACTCTTTACTTAATAGGTTAACTTGCAATGGGCTAGCAAAGGCATCTTTACCTAATTTCGCCATCTCTTTAGAAGCATATAAATAGAAATTACGATCTTCTGTTAACGGCGCAGTTTCTTGATTAGATGGCGTTGGGTTATATAACGCAATACCGCCTTGAATGATATGTTGGATCGGTTTGCTATCAACCTCTACACCTTGAACAGAGGCTTTAATATTAACGCCGCTGAGTAAGTGAAATTTACTGTCCTGATTAACTAGGTAAGCAAATTGTTGGTCGATATCCATGTTAACTTGTACATGCTGACTGTCATTACTTAAGGTTAAACCGTTAATGTGGCCTATGGTTAACCCTTTAAATGTAATCGGTGCGTTCTCACTTAATCCATTGGCATTATCTGCTATTAAGGTAAGCGATAATGTCTCCTTAGACTGATCAGATTTAACCATAAATGTGGTTTGTTGTTTTTCATTTAGGTAGTTATCGCCATGTGAAAAACTGATGAAATCACCGGTGATCAAGTTGCTCAAGTTTTCTATTTTAGAAAATGACACTGCGGCTTGCTCTACCCAAAATTCTGCGCTCTCAGTGACTAGCTCACTAAATGCTGGGTTGATTGTCGCATTTGCAACAAACAATTGGCTCGCTGAGTCATAGCGAATATTATCGATACGTCCAATACCATGTCCTTTGAATAAAATACCGGCTCTTTTAGGTAAGTTGTTGGTATTGTTTAATTGTAAAGTAATGCTTAATCCCTGTTGGCTATCGGCAATATTTTCAAACAACTGATAGACCTTATCTTGATCTGTTGATGCTGACCCTTCTGGGCTACTAAAAGTAATGCCTCCGGCAATCAAGGTGGTTAAGCTATCTAATTTAAATTCCACTCCTGAACGAGATAAATTGGCATTCAAACCACTAATATTCCAAAACTTACTCTTTTGTTTAACTAAGCTGCTGTACTTCTTTTCAATAAATGCTTGGATATTAACGTGCTTCCCTGATTTATCTAATCTAACGCGTGCGATTTCACCCACTTGTATTTTTTTGAAGAAAATCGGTGTGCCTACGGTAATTGAGTCAGCATTAGTACTACTTAAATTGATTAATAGCGCATTATCGGGAATGATGATCGGTTGCTCTGCAGTGGCCATAAATTCCGTGGCATCTTCACCTTCACCGAGTAAAATGTTGATATAACTGCCTGAGAATAGGGTATCTAACCCCGTGATAGAGGTTAAAGAGGCTTTAGGCGAGACTAACCAGAGTTTGCTTTTCTCTTTTAATAAGAAGGTTGCATGGGATTCAATTTCAGCGATCACATTCACGCCATCCACCTCATCTAACTCGACTTTTTTCACTGTACCTACAATCACACCTTTGTAACGTACTTTGGTTTTATCAACAATGATCCCGTCAGCATTGGTAAAGTGAATGCTAATTTGCACATTTCGATGGGTAATGTTTTGAAATAGGATCCAAATCGCCAATACGGCGGCGATAAATGGTAAAAACCATATTGGAGAAATGGATCTAGCAGGCGCAATCACTGGCTGAGAAGTTGAGTCAGTGGAGGAGTTTAAATTAGTTGGCATCGAGGTTAGCGTCCCATATTAAGCGAGTATCGAAACTTTGTGCGGCGAATAAGGTAGTGATCACCACTACGGTAAAAGAGGTTGCGGCAATTCCTGGGTATACAGATAAAAGGTTACCTTTATCAAATACGGCCATCATGATAGAAATAACAAACAGGTCGAGTATTGACCAGCGTCCTATCCAATCGACAATAGTATAGGCAAGAAGTTGCCTCTTAGGGTTCATCTTCCATTTAAAATGCGCGGCTAAAGAGATCACGGCTAAGGCAATGATCTTTAATACGGGTACTAACATTGAAGCGACAAATACAATAAGCGCAATACCTGGCATGCCCGTGGAGACTAAGGTCATAATGCCAGAAAAAATAGTGTCTGGGTAAGCTTCATTATTTTTGACTAAAAACGTTATTGGGTAAATATTTGCGGGAAAGATAAAAATAAATGCAATGCATAACAATGCCCAGGTTTTTTGAATACTGTGTTTTGTTCTCACTGAAATAGGAGTGCCACAATGCGGACAGTGTGTTTTATGCTGACTAATAGTAGAAGGGCGATCACACTCTTTACATAGTTGTGTATCTTGCTGAATTGCACTTAATCCACTTTTTAATGGTTTATTCATTAGTTAAGAAGCTCCAGTAATAAGCATTGCTGTATTCACAGATCATACTCATGTTAAGGATTAATAAAGCCACTAAAAAGAATAGTCCACTATCGTAATAGATATCTGCATAACTACTTAGTTTGAACAGAGCCACCATAAAACTGACGATGTAAACTTCTAACATAGACCAATGAATTAATACGCTGGTTAATTTAAGCACTGGGTTTAATAAAGGAGGGCGTTTGTTTAAAACAACACAAGCACTACTGAAGCACATACAAGCAGCGAGCAGTGCAGGGGCGACTACCGCACAAAAAATCACTACAAGCGCGACAATAGGTGCAAAACCGATTAATAATAGTGCACCTTGTAATAAGCTAGTCTGCTCTGTTACACCAAGTAAATGCACTGAGACTAAAGAGAAAGAAAAAGCAGGGACTGCAAGTAATAATGCGCTGAGAGCTAAGGCGAGTATTTTCTTTTCATTAGCCACTTTCGCTTTGTACAACGTATGTTGGCATCGAGAACATTTAGCAACGTAACCCTTTGTTAAAGCTGGGCGTTCTGACACTAGGTCACAGTGCCTACAAATAATTGTATTCATACTTACTTATCAGTAATTTGAGATATCCAATAAGATAGCAAACTAAATATAAGATGACAAAATTTGCATTCTCAAAGCACAAGTAGTACTGTATATATACCCATGTTATTATGCAGTGTTGAAAATCACCACCTACCTTAAATTAGTATGGGCATAAACCATCTTTAATTGTTATAAAAAAAGAGGCCACCGTGGCAGTCATCATTAAATACATTGTAGAAAGAAAGGGTGTTGAAAAAATGACCTTTACCAGTAAGAAAGAAGCCGATGCATACGATAAGATGCTAGATAGCGCTGATCAAATTGCATTATTTCTAAGTGATAGTCCAGTTTCACTGGATGATCAGCAACTGGAAGAGTTAGGTCTATATATCGCAAGTAATAAAGATGTATTACAAAACCTATTTAAAGGCCAGTTATATAGCCCTGAAGCAATTGAAAAAGAACAGGAATAATTCGCTAAAATTATTCATGTAATAGCTGGTTAGTAGCAACTTAGAAACTATGAAATTTGCTTGTTATACGACCTTACTTGTGAAGCCCAATTTTGTTTTTATTTTCTCATAAAACTTTTTAAATATGACATTTAAAGTAGCAGGGATTCCGCTTCTTTAATAGAGTAATAAATCCAATCTTGAGGCTTAGGTTTAGAAAAAGCATAATATAAAATTTGTTTTGCTAATCTTTTTTTATATTTGTGCTCCCCTAACCAATGACGATGTTTCTTAATAGCGGTTAATCGAGAATCGTAGTTCTCAATTTTCATTTTAGTTAAGTTGCTTATTATCCCGCTGTGAGTACCTTGACGATAATAAAATAAAGGTTGCTGTAGATAATAAATCTTACCAACTTGATTAAGCCGTATATAAATATCCCAGTCTACTCCGCATTTTAATGTTTCATCAAAAAGTAAAGGGAGTATCGCAGCCTTAGATACAAGTAGCCCTGATGTGCCGCAATATAGATTACCTAATCGAAGGTGTTTATCCTCAACAAATTCACCAACTTCAGGTTGATGTATTTTTCCTGTCTCTAAATGTTCTAATGAAGTTAAACATGCAATACAGTTATGTTTTTCAATGGACTGTATTTGTAACTCTACTTTATTTTCATACCAAATATCATCATCATCTAAGTAAGCTATCCAGTCACCATTGGCCATTTTAGTCCCTTGATTTCTAGAGTAACCATTACCCATATTTGTTGTTGATTTATGATAGTGAATTCGTTCATCTTTAAAAGCTAAAATGACAGGCAATAGGTCCGTTGTTGAACAATCATCAACAACAATAATTTCGGATATAGGGTAGGTTTGGGCTAATACACTTTTTATCGCACTTTCTAAATAATCGGGGCGATTGTAGGCAGGGATTACAGCAGAAACATTCATCATAAGCATGGCCTTTAATAAAAATATTATTTCAGCATTAAACATCTTCAGTGCATACCAAGTGAAACACTACCAAAAATATTAAATTAGCGCTATGTCTTAATTTATTTACTATTTCTACTATTAAACTTCTATTATTAAGTTAATTCAGACTTTTAATCTGTTTGCTATTTGTCTAGAATGCATGCTCGTTTTAAATTACTAAAATACATATGCTTTTTGGTTGGAAGCATCACTGTGAGGAAAATAGCATGCCAACTATTACTCTTCCCGATGGAAATCAACGTCAATTCGACAACACTACTTCTATAATGGAAATCGCTGCAGATATCGGCCCAGGCTTAGCAAAAGCTTGTATCGCTGGTCGCGTTAATGGTCAACTTGTTGATGCTTGTGATCCGATTGAAACCGATGCTGAAGTAGCTATCATCACCAGTAAAGATGATGAAGGTTTAGAAATATTACGTCACTCATGTGCACATTTATTAGGTCATGCAATTAAACAATTGTACCCTGAAGCTAAAATGGCAATCGGTCCTACCATTGATAATGGTTTCTACTACGACGTAGATTTAGACGTTACCATTAATGATGAAGAGTTAGCTAAAATTGAAAAACGCATGCAACAGTTGGTAAAAACTAATTATAAAGTTGTGAAAAAGAAAGTAAGCGTTGATGAGGCTATCGCTGTATTTAAAGAGCGTAATGAACCATACAAATTAGAGATTCTTGAAGGTATTGATAAAGATGATCGCCCAGGTTTGTACCATCACGAAGAATATGTAGATATGTGTCGTGGTCCACACGTACCTATGATGAAATTTAGCCAGTGGTTTAAATTAATGAAAGTGTCGGGCGCATACTGGCGTGCAGACTCAGACAATAAAATGCTACAACGTATCTATGGTACGGCTTGGGCAGATAAAAAACAGTTAAATGGTTACCTCAAGCGTCTTGAAGAAGCTGCAAAACGTGACCATCGTAAAATTGGTAAACAGTTAGATCTTTACCACATGCAAGAAGAAGCACCTGAGTATGGTGTTCTGGCATCCAAACGGTTGGACTATTTTCCGCGAACTAGAAAGTTATATTCGTGAGCAAACTGTTGCCTTTGGTTACCAAGAAGTAAAAGCACCACAAATTTTAGACCGTTCATTATGGGAAAAATCGGGTCACTGGGATAAATACAAAGACGGCATGTTCTGTACTTGTAGTGAAAACCGTGATTACGCAATTAAACCAATGAACTGTCCTGGTCACGTACAAATCTTTAATCAAGGTTTAAAATCATACCGTGATTTACCATTGCGTTTATCTGAATTTGGCTCATGTCATCGTAATGAACCATCAGGTTCTTTACATGGATTAATGCGTGTTCGTGGTTTCACTCAAGATGATGCGCATATCTTCTGTACTGAAGAGCAAATCCTTGAAGAAGTATCTGCGTGTATCAACATGGTATTTGAATGTTACAAAACATTCGGCTTTGAAGATATCGTGGTTAAATTATCTACTCGTCCAGAAAAACGTGTTGGTGATGATGCAACATGGGATAAATCTGAAGCTGCGTTAGCACATGCATTAGACGAAAATGGTGTTAAATTCGAATACTTACCAGGAGAGGGTGCTTTCTATGGTCCAAAAATCGAATTTACTTTATATGATTGTTTAGGTCGTGCGTGGCAATGTGGTACAATACAGTTAGACTTCTCAATGCCAGGTCGTTTAGACGCTACTTATGTAGGCGAAGATAACGAACGTCATACTCCGGTTATGATTCATCGTGCGATTTTAGGTTCTTTAGAACGTTTCATCGGTATCTTAACTGAAGAATATGCGGGTATTTACCCAACTTGGTTATCACCTCAACAGGTGGTTGTAATGAATATTACTGATAAACAGTCAGAATTTGTTACAGAAGTAGTCAATAAATTGAAAAAAATGGGTATTAGAGCCATTTCGGACTTGAGAAATGAGAAGATAGGCTTTAAAATCCGCGAGCATACATTAAAGCGTGTTCCATACCTTCTCGTTATCGGTGACCAAGAGGTTGAAGCAAACGAAGTTGCAGTAAGAACGCGTAAGGGTGATGACCTTGGTAAAATGCAGGTTGATAATTTCATTGACCATGTGAAGCAAGAGATCATTTCCCGCTCATAACATTAATTACTTGGAGGAATTTGTTATAAAAGGTGCAAAAAAAGGCCCTCAAACGGCTAACAAACATCGTTTAAACGATGAAATAACTGGTACTGAAGTACGTCTTTCTGACGCAGAAGGCAAACCTGTTGGTATTGTTTCTTTAGAAGAAGCTAAAGACATGGCATTTGAAGCAGACCTGGACTTGGTTGAAATTAGTCCAAATGCCGAGCCGCCAGTTTGTCGCATCATGAACTATGGCAAATTTCTCTTTGAAAAGAGTAAATCCGTTAAAGAACAACGGAAGAATCAGAAACAGGTTCAGTTGAAGGAAATAAAATTCCGTCCTGGGACTGATGATGGCGACTATCAGGTAAAACTACGCAGCCTGGTTCGCTTTCTAGAAGAGGGTAACAAAGCCAAAGTAACGCTACGTTTTCGTGGTCGTGAAATGGCGCATCAATCACTTGGGATGGAATTATTAAATCGCGTTAAAAACGATTTAGTAGAAATCTCGACTGTCGAATCTTTCCCTAAACTGGAAGGTCGTCAAATGGTGATGGTACTTGGCCCTAAACGTGCTAGCTAAGGCATAAAGAAGTATTGAAGTGCGAATATGAGAATATTCGCATTATTTACTCGCCTTACTGGTTTAATTTAAATATTTTAACAATGCGGAGTTCGCAATGCCTAAAATGAAATCTAACAAAGGTGCTGCAAAGCGCTTTAAAAAGACTGCTTCTGGTGGTTTTAAACGTAAGCAATCTCACTTACGTCATATCCTTACTAAGAAATCTACTAAACGTAAACGCCACCTACGTGCTCAAAGCATGGTAGCAAAAGTAGACGTACCTAGTATTAACAGAATGTTACCATTCGCTTAAGTAAGGAATATATAAAATGCCAAGAGTAAAACGCGGTGTACAAGCTCGTGCACGCCATAAAAAAGTCTTAAAACAAGCTAAAGGTTATTACGGAGCTCGCTCACGTGTTTATCGCGTAGCAGTTCAAGCAGTAACTAAAGCTGGTCAATACGCTTACCGTGACCGTCGTCAACGTAAACGTCAGTTCCGTCAACTATGGATCGCACGTATTAACGCTGCATCTCGTTTAAGCGGATTATCTTACAGCCGTTTCATCAATGGTCTTAAAAAGGCTTCTGTTGAAATCGATCGTAAGATCTTAGCTGATATTGCTGTATTTGATAAAGCAACATTTGCACATTTAGTAGAAGTTGCTAAAAAAGCGCTAGCTTAATCATTATTGATTAAATAGTATTGAAGAAGGAGACATTTATGTCTCCTTTTTTTGCTCAAAATTTACCTTTCGAACTCCTCAAAAGCGCTTTCTCACTTCAGTTTGTTTAAAATATAAACTATCTCCTTGCTAAATAGCAGTATCATGACAGCTGTAATATAACTGTCACAAAAGAGAAATATAATCCTCGCCATCAATGATGTTGGAGATAGTAAATGGAACGTGATTTAGCGACCACGCTACAAGCAAATAAAAAGCGAGTGGTTAAGGATAAATTAGTAAAATATGGGGTAACAACAGGCGGCTCGTTAGTGCTGGTCACGTTGTTGCTAATTTTCGGGTACCTTTTATACGTTGTTTTCCCAATTTTTGCGCCAGTAAGTATCGAAGAAACGCAATCATTTCAACGTAAAGACGCGACACCAATCTATGCACAGGGTATAGATGAACAAAATGAAGTTGCTTACCAAATGGATGAGCAAGGTTTATTACGTTTTTATTCTTTAAGGGACGATGATTTAGGCCAGTCGTTACTCCAATATCAAGCCTTTGAAGATACTAACGAAATCACTAAAACAATGCCTGCAAGTGGCATTTTTGCATTAACTAATATGCAAGGTGAAGTAAAAATCGTTAAGCCTAGCTTCGCAACAAGTTATCCAAATGATAAACGATTAATTACACCTGAATTGGATTTCCCATTGGGAGAAGACGTTTTTGTCGTTTCAGAAAATCAACAACCTTTACATCATTTAGCCTTTGAAATGAATGAAGAAAACGCGGGTATTGCTGCGGTAAATGATGATGGCGAAGGCGTTTACATGCTGGTATCAGGTGAAGAAAACTTCATGACCGGTGACGTTGAATGGTCTCAAGAGTTATTTACATTACCTCCGTTTTCCAAACAAGGTTGACCAGTTATTGTTAACGCCTAATCTGCGTAAGTTATTTGTACGTAGCGCTAATGACTTAATGGTCTACGACATTAGTGATACCGATGATATCCATATTGATTCGGTGTTTAAAGTGAATGCTAAAGGCACTAACGTTAATAATGTTCAGTTACTGACTGGTGCAAGCTCATTACTGGTTGCCAATGAAAATGGTGTGATTAGCCAGTGGTTTGAAGTGTTGGGTGAAAACAAACGTGAATTTACCTTTATTCGTGATTTTAAAGCGCCTGCTAAAGTGACTCATATTGTTCCTGAGTTTTACCGTAAAGGTTTTTTGACTACAACAGAAGCAGGTGAGTTGTCGATTTTCCATACAACAGGTAATACTGAATTATTAACTGAGTCTATCTCTAAAGCGGGTGCGTTGAATATTGCTATCTCTCCACGTGCTAATGCAATTCTAGTATCAGATAAAGACGTTATCAAACTGTACTCTGTCGATAATGAACATCCTGAAATTACATGGTCAGCACTATGGCAAGAAGTGTGGTATGAGGGTTACCCAGAGCCACAATATATCTGGCAGTCAACCTCTGCAAGTGATGATTTTGAAGCAAAAATGAGTTTAGTGCCTATTTCATTCGGTACTATCAAAGCTGCTTTTTATGCCATGTTATTTGCGGTACCTATTGCTATATCAGCGGCGATTTATACGGCATACTTCATGTCTCCAGGGATTCGTTCTTACATCAAACCAACCGTTGAAATCATGGAAGCATTACCAACAGTTATTCTAGGTTTCTTAGCTGGGTTATGGTTAGCACCAATCGTTGAAAATCAGTTACCTAGTATTATTCTTCTATTAATTACTTTACCAGCCAGTATTTTAGTGGCTGCGATAATTTGGACGAATTTACCTAAATCAATGAGCGATAAAGTTAGTGAAGGCGTATTACCTTTAGTTTTATTACCTATCCTAGTTTTCACTGGTTACTTCTCAATGGCCTTTAGTGAAACTTTGGAGTTATGGTTATTTAATGGCGATACACGTGTATTCCTAACCAATGACCTAGGTATCAATTTTGACCAACGTAACTCATTAATCGTAGGTATTGCGATGGGCTTTGCGGTTATTCCAACTATCTTCTCAATTGCTGAAGATGCCATTTTCAGTGTGCCTAAAAGTTTAACAATGGGTTCACTGGCATTAGGTGCGACGCGCTGGCAGACATTGGCTAAAGTGGTTATTTTAACTGCTAGTCCAGGTATTTTCTCTGCTGTTATGATGGGTATGGGACGTGCTGTGGGTGAAACAATGATTGTATTAATGGCAACAGGTAACACACCTATTATGGATTGGAATATATTTGAAGGTATGCGTACGTTATCGGCTAACATCGCCGTAGAAATGCCAGAGTCAGAAGTAGGTAGTTCACATTATCGCGTATTGTTCCTCGCTGCATTTGTGCTGTTTATCTTCACCTTCTATCTTTCAACACGGTCGCTGAGTTTGTTCGTCAGCGTCTGCGTGAAAAATATTCAAGCTCTAGTAAATGGAGTGTAGTTATGATATGGGTAAAGTGGTTTAAATCTGGTACACCGTGGATTTGGATGACAGGTGGTGCTGTAAGTTTGAGTTTAATCGCAGTAATTGGGTTAATTTGTATCTAATAGGTTGGAGAGGGCTAAGTTTCTTCTGGCCTGCCACTGTGTATGAGTTTTCAATTGAAAATCAGCAGGCAGAAAAGTCGCTATCAATCGGTGAAATTTACGATACTGAACAGTGTACTTGAAGCAACAATTAATTGATGCGTGGTGTGACAGGATTAGAAGATGAAGCCTGATTCATTAGATCGCTATCTTGACTTAAAATTGGTAACCGTGAATATGTTGATTTAGATTTTCAATGGATTCTAGAAACTGTATATTAAAGATAAACATGTAGCTCATGATATTGTTGTATTTGAGCGTACTAAAAACGGTAACTTCTACGGCTTATCTTGAAGCGATTCAAAAGAACGGCGAATCAACACTGCCAATCGATCTGGCGATGAATTTAATCAATGAATTAGCATCAGCGCCTTGACCGTTGCATTAGAGTTCTCAGTGATAAAGAGACATGATCTTATTAACCGGTGATATTGGCCGTATTAATAATGACCTAGCGAATATTCGCTTAGAGCAACGTAAGGTTGAATTAGATGGTGAATTAACCGATGCTAAAATCGCTGAGTTTGGTAAAGCGCAAAGCCGACGCATTGACGCGCATGAGTATTTAGTGCTTAGAGAACGACGTTATTTAGCTTATCGTGACGAAGCGAAACGCGATTCTGTCGTTGTTACAGATATGACTGGGCGCTCGATGTTAGTCATGCCTTTATCTCATATGTGCTTGATTTCTATCTAGCCAAACGATAATGTCTTCTATTGAAAAAGTAGGACATTGGTTTCACCAAACAGCATAAGTTTGTTAGCTCGATGACCCTCGTGAAGCGAATACAGAAGGCGGTGTTATTCCCAGCTATCTTCGGTACGGTGTTCATGGCTAATGTTGATGGCTGTGATCGTGACGCCATTTGGTGTCGTTGCTCGCCATCTATTTACACATGAGTATGCACGGTAAAAACAGCATCACTAAGTTCATTCGTATTGCGGTAATTAAACTTGGCGGGTGTGCCTTCTATTGTTATATGGTGTATTTGGTTTAGGTTTCTTTGTTTATATCGTTGGGTGGCAGTCTCGACCAGTTACTTTACCCTGAAGCATTACCATCACCAACGTTTGGTTCTCCAGGTGTTTTATGGGCTGCTTTAACGTTAGCTATTCTTACTTTACCTGTTGTTATCGTTTCAACAGAAGAAGGATTAAGCCGTATCCCAAGCACATTACGTGAAGGTTCGTTAGCATTAGGTGCAACAAAATCTGAAACGTTATGGAGAATTGTTATTCCTATGGCGAGCCCTGCAATTATGACAGGTCTTATTTTAGCGGTAGCACGTGCTGCTGGTGAAGTTGCACCATTGATGCTGGTAGGCGTGGTAAAAATTGCACCGACATTACCCGTTGATGGCAACTTCCCATACTTGCATTTAGAAAGAAAATTCATGCACCTTGGTTTCCATATCTATGATGTTGGTTTCCAAAGCCCGAATGTAGAAGCGGCACGTCCATTAGTTTATGCAACGTCATTCTTATTAGTGACAGTGATTATCGGCTTAAACTTAGCAGCTATCGCAATTCGTAATAACTTACGTGAAAAATACAGAGCATTAGAACATTAATAGGTAAGAGTGATTAAAAGTTAACACTAACTATTAACGTATTAGACATTACAAAATCACGCACATTAGTGTGCGTGAATAAAGAGTAGGAATGACAATGATTGATTTATCAAACTTAAACGCGAAAACAAATGATTTAAATACGCTAACGCCTGAGAATACAGCGTTAGAAATTAAAAACTTAGACTTGTTTTACGGTGATAAACAAGCACTTCACAACGTATCAATGAAAATACCGAAAGGTAAAGTAACTGCATTTATCGGTCCATCTGGTTGTGGTAAATCTACGTTACTACGTTGTATTAACCGTATGAATGACCTAGTGGAAATCTGTCGAGTAGATGGCAATATCGAACTACATGGCATTAACATTTACGATAAATCAGTAGATGTAGCATCACTACGTCGCCGAATTGGTATGGTATTCCAACGCCCGAATCCATTTCCAAAGTCTATCTACGAAAATGTTGTGTACGGTTTACGCCTACAGGGTATCAATGACCGTCGCACATTAGATGAAGCATGCGAAACCTCATTACGTGGTGCCGCATTATGGAATGAAGTGAAAGACCGTCTACACGATAACGCATTTGGTTTATCAGGTGGTCAGCAACAACGTCTTGTTATTGCGCGAGCGATTGCGATTGGTCCAGAAGTCTTATTACTGGATGAACCAACATCAGCATTGGATCCAATTTCAACATTAACCGTTGAAGAGCTGATCACAGAATTGAAGAAAAAATTCACGGTGGTGATTGTAACGCATAATATGCAACAGGCTGCGCGTGTATCAGACCAAACTGCATTTATGTACATGGGTAAGCTAATTGAATATTCTGATACGAATACACTATTTACTTCACCAACTCAAAAACAAACAGAAGATTACATTACCGGACGTTACGGTTAAATAAGGAGCTAAAATGGAAAACTTAAATTTAAACCGTCACATTTCAGGTCAGTTTAATACTGAGCTGGAGAGTGTGCGTAACCAAGTTATGCAAATGGGCGGCCTAATTGAACAGCAATTAATTGATGCATTAACTGCAATGGCAGACAACGATTTAGAACTCGCGCGTGAAGTGATTGTAAAAGACAACGAAGTGAATCAATTTGAAACACGTGTTGACCAAGAATGTTCTCGTATCATCGCTAAACGTCAACCTGCTGCAACGGATCTTCGTTTAATCTTAACGATTATGAAAACGGTGACAGAGTTAGAACGTGTAGGTGACAGTGTTGCCGCTATCGCTAAAATGGCAATTGAAAACCATGGTAAAAAAGTACCGTCGTTGATCGGACTAGAAAACATGGGGCAAATTGTTATTAAAATGCTACATAACTCACTGGATTCCTTCACGCGTTTAGACCTTAATACAGCGATTGCAGTACATAACGAAGACAAAAAAGTAAATCGTCAGTATGAAAGTATCCTACGCGAATTAATGACTTTCATGATGGAAGATCCGCGCTCTGTCCCTTTTGTACTTAACGTACTAGCATCTGCACGTGCGATTGAGCGCATTGGTGACAGATGTCAAAATATCTGTGAACAAGTCGTTTACTTAGTTAAAGGTATCGATGTTCGTCATGCAACAGAAGAAGAGATCAATTCTCTGATTGAAGAGTGATAGCAAGCAGGTTAATTAACTGATACGACCATGTTTTGCACACTTTTTAGGCGTAGGTAATCTGATTATCTACGCCTTTTTTCATTTTAACGACAACCCTTTGCAGCCTTTCTAGCATCAGGTATACTGCGCCTTTTATTTACTGGAACCGTTACATGAAAGTTGCTGATTTTTCTTTTCACCTGCCTGAAGAATTGATTGCGCGTTATCCAATGCCAGAACGTACTAATAGCCGTCTACTTTCATTAGAGGCTAATAGCGGCCAATTACAGCATTTAAACTTCACTGATATTATCGACTTAGTGGATGAAAAAGACCTGTTGATCTTCAACGATACGCGAGTGATCCCAGCTCGTTTATTTGGCACTAAAGAAACAGGCGGCAAAATAGAAGTATTGGTAGAGCGTGTTATTGATGAAACAACTTTTCTTGCGCATGTCCGTAGTTCTAAATCTCCTAAACCAGGCTGCAAATTATTATTAGAAAATGCTGTCAACGCGGAAATGGTACAACGTCAAGGTCCTTTGTTTGAAATCAAAGTAGACAGTGATGACAGTGTGTTACAAATATTGGAGCGTATCGGGCATATGCCGTTACCGCCTTATATTGATAGACCTGATGAAGATGCTGATAAAGAACGTTACCAAACTGTCTATAACAAAAATCCAGGTGCCGTGGCTGCACCGACAGCTGGCTTACATTTTGATCAAGCTATTCTTGATAAAATAGCTGCTAAAGGTGCGGATTCAGCCTTTGTTACTTTGCATGTAGGTGCAGGTACTTTTCAGCCAGTAAAAGTAGATAATATACTCGATCATCAAATGCACAGTGAATACGCAGAAGTGTCACAGCAAGTGGTTGATAAAATTATTGCTACCAAAGCAGCGGGCGGGCGAGTGATTGCCGTAGGTACGACCTCAGTACGTTCAATTGAAAGTGCTGCCAGTGTCACGTTAGCAAAAGGGCTGCCATTAGCGCCGTTCTTCTCTGAAACCAGTATCTTTATTTATCCAGGTTATGAGTTTCAATTGGTTGATGCCATGGTGACTAACTTCCACTTATCTGAATCAACCTTTGTTGATGTTGGTGAGTGCGTTTTCTGGTAAAGAAAATATTGACCATGCATACCAAACAGCAATACAAGAAAAATACCGTTTCTTTAGTTACGGCGATGCTATGTTCTTAACTAAAAAATCAACATAAAAACTCACTTTAGCGCTTTGTTGAGTTAATGCTCAGCGCATAATGCGATGTTTGTACAATTAAAATCAGACTGTTTCTCTGATAAGGAAAACCATGAAATACGAATTAATTAAAACAGATGGCCGTGCACGTCGTGGCCGTTTAACCTTTGACCGCGGTACGGTTGAAACACCTGCATTCATGCCAGTGGGCACTTACGGCACGGTAAAAGGGATGACACCTGAAGAAGTGGATGCAACAGGTGCAGAAATTTTATTAGGTAATACTTTCCATCTTTGGTTACGTCCTGGGCAAGAAGTAATCCGTCAGCACGGTGACTTACATGATTTTATGAACTGGAAAGGTCCAATCTTAACTGACTCAGGTGGTTTCCAAGTATTTAGCCTAGGTAAAATGCGTAAAATCAAAGAAGAGGGCGTTTACTTTAGAAGCCCGGTAAACGGCGACCAAGTGTTCCTATCACCGGAAGTATCAATGGATATTCAATATGACCTAGGGTCAGATATTGTGATGATCTTTGATGAATGTACTGCTTACCCTGCTACTGAGCAAGAAGCAGATGTTTCAATGAAATTATCATTACGTTGGGCTGAACGTAGCCGTAAACGTTTTGATGAACAGAAAAACCCAAATGCATTGTTTGGTATTATTCAAGGTGGTTGTTATGAGCATTTACGTGATGTGTCTTTAGAAGGCCTAGCGAAAATTGGTTTTGACGGTTATGCCATTGGTGGTTTAGCGGTAGGTGAGCCAAAAGAAGATATGCATCGCATTTTAGAGTACATTGCTCCTAAAATCCCTGAAGACAAACCACGTTACTTAATGGGCGTAGGTAAACCTGAAGATTTAGTGGAAGGTGTGCGTCGTGGTGTGGATATGTTTGACTGTGTAATGCCAACACGCAATGCACGAAATGGCCATCTATTTACAACGGACGGTGTGGTTAAGATTCGTAATGCTAAGCATCGTGAAGACCAAAGTCCATTAGATGCTGAGTGTGATTGTTACACTTGTAAAAACTATTCTCGTGCTTATTTATACCATCTTGACAAGTGTGGAGAGATCCTTGGAGCACGCTTAAACACGATCCATAACTTACGTTATTACCAACGTTTGATGAAAGGTTTGCGTGATGCCATTTCAGAAGGTACATTAGACGAGTTTGTTGATATATTTTATAAGCGAATTGGAAAAGAAAAACCAGTTCTAAATAATTGATAACACAATACTATTACCAAACCATTAGATAGTTTAATTTTTATACAATAAAGGATATAACATGAGTTTATTTATCTCTCAAGCACATGCAGCAGCTGAAGGCGCACCAGCAGATGGCGGCGGCATGCAAATGATTTTTATGTTGGTAGTTTTTGCAGCTATTTTCTACTTTATGATCTACCGCCCACAAGCGCGTCGTACTAAAGAGCATAAAAACCTGATGGAAAGCATCAGCAAAAATGATGAAATACTAACAACGGGTGGTTTAATCGGCCGTGTTGCTAAAATCAGTGCTGAAAGTGAATACGTTCAAATAGAGTTAAATGAAAATAACACTATCGTAATCAAAAGAGATTTTATTACAGCTGTACTACCTAAAGGTACGCTTAAATCAATCTAAATAAAAAAGGCAGGTTATCCTGCCTTTTTGACGACTAACATCGTGATAATGTATTTCCCAATACTACGGTGTTAGTTTTTTACCTTTAGCGTCAATTAAAGGACATTATCGTGTTAAACAAATACCCTCTTTGGAAGTATTTACTACTCGGGTTTATCGTTTTATTTACCCTAGTTTATGCTGCTCCAAATCTTTATGGTGAAGATCCTGCTGTACAAGTCTCAGCGACTCGTGGTGCTAAAGTTGAATTATCTACTTTAGACAAAGTACAAGATATCCTTAAACAAACTAATATTTCACCAAAATCTACCATCCTAGAAGATGGACAAATTCTTGTTAGATTGACTTCAAGTGAAGATCAATTATTAGCTAGCGAAGCAATCCGCGCCAACATTGGTGATGGTTTTGTAACAGCCCTTAACTTAGCGGCTGCAACACCTGGATGGTTAGAAGCTATTGGTGGTGGGCCATTAAAATTAGGCTTAGATTTACGTGGTGGTGTTCACTTCTTAATGGAAGTTGACATGGACGAAGCGATCAGCAAAGAGCAAGATCAGCTAGTTCAAGATTTACGTTCTGAATTGCGTGAACAAAAAATCCGTTATCGTGGCATTGAAAAAGCATCAACACAAACGGGCGTGATTGTTCGTTTTACTTCTCAAGATATCTTAGATGATGCTGTTGATTACTTGAAGCCACTAAATCCAGAGTTACAGCTTCGCAGAAAAAGAGACGGGTGGTACTTTCTACCTAACCGTTAGCATGACAGATGAAAAACTCAAGTCTGCAAAAAATGATGCGTTAGAGCAAAACTTAGGTATTTTACGTAACCGTGTTAATGAGTTAGGCGTTGCTGAACCATTAGTACAACGTCAAGGTGAAGACCGTATCGTGGTTGAACTACCTGGTATTCAAGATACTGCTCGTGCTAAAGAAATTTTAGGTGCGACAGCAACGTTAGAATTCCATGCGGTTGATTCTGATACTGATGTGTCTGATGCATTAGCTGGACGAATTCCTGCATCTTCTGCGTTATATAAAGAACGTGATGGTTTACCTGTTGTTGTTAAGAAGAAAATTATTTTAACCGGTAATCACATTGTGGATGCGCAGTCTGGCGCAGATGAATATGGTCGTGCACAGGTTAATATTTCTTTAGATTCACAAGGCGGCAGTAAAATGTCTCGCTTTACTAAAGATAATATTGGTAAACCAATGGCTACACTATTCATTGAGTATTTACCAACGGGTAAGAAAAAGCTAACGGAAAAGCTGAAACTGAAAAACGTATTGAAGTGGCTAACGTTGCGACTATCCAAGCACAATTGGGTCGTAGTTTCCGTATTACTGGCTTAGATAATACTGCTGAAGCACATAATTTAGCTTTATTACTGCGTGCCGGTGCCTTAACTGCACCGATTCAAATCGTAGAAGAACGTACTATCGGGCCAAGCCTAGGTCAGCAAAATATCGATAATGGTATGAAAGCGATGATTTATGGTCTATTAGCTGTGGTGATCTTTATGCTCATCTATTACCGTAAGTTTGGCGTAGTGGCGAATGCGGCTTTGATTCTAAACCTAGTGATGATTGTTGGTTTCATGTCGCTCATTCCAGGGGCTACATTAACCTTACCAGGTATTGCAGGTATTGTGCTAACAATTGGTATGGCGGTTGATGCTAACGTACTTATTTTTGAGCGTATTCGTGAAGAGCTGAAAGCAGGTAAATCTGTTCAACGCTCAATAAACGAAGGTTACTCAAATGCTTTATCAACCATTGCAGATGCAAACATTACTACCTTTATTACAGCGGTTATTTTATTCGCAGTGGGTACAGGTCCAGTGAAAGGGTTTGCGGTAACATTAGCAATCGGTATTTTAACTTCAATGTTTACATCTATCTTCGGTACACGTGCAATTGTTAATGCCGTGTGGGGTGGACGTAATGACATTAAAAAACTTTCTATCTAAGCAGGGGGCACTATGTTTGAAATAATTAAAACGAAGCAAACTATTGGCTTCATGAAATTTGCAAATCCTGCAACCTGGTTATCGTTAATACTAGTGATCCTTTCTGTTGTGACGCTAAGCATTAACTGGCTAAATTGGGGATTAGACTTTACTGGTGGTACATTGATTGAAGTAGGTTTTGAACAACCTGCTAACCTTGAAAATGTGCGTACTACTTTAGCTGATGCTGAATTCCCAGATGCAGTTGTGCAACACTTTGGCAGTAGCCATGAAGTGATGGTGCGTTTAGCGCCTCGCGAAGGTGTAAAAGGGCAAGTGATCGGTAACCAAGTGTTAGATGCATTAACAAATGCAGACTTTGGTAACGTAGATATGCGTCGTATCGAGTTTGTTGGTCCAAATGTAGGAGATGAGCTAGCTGAAAATGGCGGTATTGCTATCATTATCGCACTGGTTTGTATCATGTTATACGTGAGTATGCGTTTTGAATGGCGTCTAGCGATGGGCTCTGTATTAGCACTGGCACACGATATCATTATTACTTTAGGTGTTTTCTCGTTATTCCAAATTGAATTTGATTTAACGGTATTAGCGGCGTTACTAGCGGTAGTTGGTTACTCGTTAAATGATACTATCGTAGTATTTGACCGTATTCGTGAAAACTTCCGTTTATTAGCATCAGATACTCCTTCTGATATTGTTGATAAATCTTTAACGCAAACATTGAGTCGTACGATTATTACTTCAGGTACAACTATTTTAACCTTTGGTTTCATTGTTTGTAGTGGGTGGTGAGCTTATTCATGGGTTTGCAACCGCATTATTGATTGGTATTTTTGTTGGTACTTACTCATCTATTTACGTGGCAAGTGCATTAGCCATTAAATTAGGGATTTCTCGCGACCATATGATTCCAGAAGTTGTGGAAAAAGAAGGCGCAGATCAAGATGCCATTATGTAATTGATAAGGTTATTTTCACCACTAAAAAGCACTGCATTGCAGTGCTTTTTTGTTATACCAATACCAGTGCAGTAGTATTTTTAAACGTAATTCATTGATTAATTGTTCAATTGTAAGGCAAAACTTTACATTATCTTAGATATAGTACACTCTTGAAACTCTTGTTTAGAAGGGTTTAACCATGCAAATATCTTTAAAAGAATTATTTCTAGTTTTCTCAGTTGTTACACTCACTGCTTGTTCAAGCTTAAATAATGAAAATAAAAGTTATACACTAGCCGCCACGGGACAAGTGAAACTCCGTCTTCCCTATTGCAACACCAGTACAGGTTACTTACCAAGATGAAGTAAAGCTGTTGCGACTTACCCAACTTATTGCAGATAAAGAAAATATTGATGATAAACAACGTGCAGTATTATTATACGAACGTGGTTTAATCTATGACCGTATGGGACTTAGCGCTCACAGTCGTTATGACTTTACCCAATCCATTAATTTAGATCCTACTCTAGCTGAGTCTTATAACTCACTGGGTGTGTATTTATTATTGGGGAAGCCTACGATGAAGCCTTTGATGCCTTTGATTCTGCCATTGAATTATCAGATACTATGCAATATAGCTATTTGCACCGTGCCATTGGTTTATCATTAGTCGGGAGATTGGATGGCGCGCAACAGGATATAGAGCACTTCTATGACCTTGATAAAAGTGACCCTTATCGTGTGTTGTGGCGTTACATTATCAATTCACAAGTGGATTTAGCTGCTGCAGAAACACAATTAGATAATGTGCAGAAGGCAGATGATGATAAGCGTTTTGCTTGGGCGATTGTAGAAGTGATTAATGGTGATTTATCGGAGGAAGATTTCTTCGATAATATTGCTAATGGCATCCAAACTAACGAAGAGTTAGCACAACGTTTATGTGAGGCTTACTATTACTTAGCACATTGGCACATGAATAATAATGCCTTGGATAAAGCCATTTATTACTTAAAACTAAGTGCTGCGACTAACGTAAAAGACTTTATTGAATATAAATATTCGCTGATTGATTTAAATAATATTCAGAAAAAGTTACAAGCACAGGTGGCTAAAGTGCAAGAGGCAAAAGAACAAGGTGCTACTCAGTAGGAATAGTTTTTGTCCAGTTAATCTTTAGTTAAAAATGCCCATCTTTTACTCTGATTGATGGGCATTTTACTTTTCGGGATTGATGCTTTAACGCCCTAAAGTGCCTTTAAAGTCTTCATAACCAAACTCATTTAATACTTCAATTTGTCCATTTACCTTTTCAAAGTAAATGCTTGGCATTTTCAGGCCATTAAACCAGTTAAGTTTAACCATGGTATAACCAGCGCTATCTAATAGATGCAATTTTTGACCTATCTGTAAAGGCTGTGCAAATTGCGTTTCACAAAATTGATCGCCTGCTAAACAAGAGCAAGAGCCAATCACATAGGGAATTGACCATCTTCTGACGCTTCTTTTACCGAAGCAGGCTCATTATAAATTAATGTATCCAATCGATGTGCTTCTGTGGCGCTATCTACAATGGCGGTTTGCTTTTCGTTTTCAACAATATCAATGACGCTTACCACTAAGTCAGCAGTACGAGTAATGATGGCTTCACCAGTGCTCAAGGTACACTTGCAAATCATGTTTTTCAGAGAAGGCTTTTAAGGCCAAGCCTAGCTTTTCGATTGGGTAGCCTGGATAAGTAAAAAAGATGCCTCCCCTAAACTTAACCATGACAATTTATCTAAGTAAGCAGCAAAGGTAGAGGAGATATGATCTAATACCTTGATAAACGCATCTACATCTTTATTTTCACAGTTCATATGAAACATAAAACCATCTACTTTATCAGTCACAGATAAGTCTAATAATGATTGCTTCACCCCTAAGCGTGAATATGGGCGCGCTGGATTGGCTAAGTCTTGACCGGCTACGCTCATTTCAGGGTTGATACGTAAACCTAATGATGTATCCTCTTTACACTGCTGATAATGGTGATTTAGCTGTGATAATGAGTTAAAGATAATCTTATCTGATAGTGGTTTTACCGCTTCGATATCCGCATCGGAATAACCAACACTATAAGCATGAGTTTCACCACCAAACTTTTCGTGTCCTAATCTTACTTCATAAGGCCCTGAGCTGGTTGTGCCGTCTAAATAGGGTTTGATAGTGTCAAAGGTACCCCAAGTTGAAAAGCACTTTAAAGCCAGCACTAATTTAGCGCCTGAGATCGCTTTTAACTGTTTGGCTTTTTCAAGATTATTAATTAACGCTTGTTCGTTAATCATAAAGTAAGGGGTGTTTAAACTGTCTTTTGATGATTTATCAAGTACTGCCATAGTCTTTTATTTACTCGAATAAAAAGATGGCGAAGTAAATACTTCGCCATAGTAGATACAAAGGGGGTCTGGTTACTCGGCTGGTAGTTCCATTACTTCCCACGTTAAACCAATTGTTGGCATTAGCGCTAAGAAATGATCTGGGTTTAACTGTTCAACATTAAACAGACCTTTATCACTCCATTTTCCTTGGAAGTAAAGTAATGCAGCAGTGATCGCTGGTACACCTGTTGTGTAAGAGATCGCTTGGTGTTCAACTTCATTGTATGAGGCTTTATGGTCACATATGTTGTAGATAAACACACTTTTTGCCACCCCATCTTTTTTACCACGTAACCAAGTACCAATACAGGTTTTACCTGTGTAACCTGGTGCTAAAGAGGTTGGGTCAGGCAAGATGGCTTTTAATACTTTTAATGGTTCAACAGTGATGCCGTCACAAGTGGTAACTGGCTCTGTACTTAATAGGCCGATAGTACGCATTACATTGAAGTAGTTTAGGTAGCTGTCTGAGAAACCCATCCAGAACTCAATACGTTTAGCTGGAATATATTCAGCCATTGAACGTACTTCATCGTGGGCCATTGAGTAGACTTTTTGCTTACCAACTACTGGAAAATCAAATTCCATCATACGGCTATGACAAGGCACTTGATGCCATTGTTTGTCTTCGTAATAGAAAGAGTCACCTTGGATCTCTAGCATGTTGGTTTCAGGGTCAAAGTTGGTTGCAAACTTCTGACCGTGATCACCGGCATTAACATCCATTACATCGATGCTGTCAATTTCATCAAATAGGTGTTTGTGTGCATAGGTAGCAAATACACTCACCACACCAGGATCAAAACCAGCACCTAAAATGCCTGTGATACCTGCTTCTTTAAAGCGCTCAGCAAAGGCCCATTGTGGGTCGTAAGCTTCAGGTACTTGTTGACCTGGGCTACATAAATCAGTGGCTACTGACGTGTCTAGGTAAGCGGTTTTAGTTTGTACACAAGCTTCCATGATGGCCACATTAACCCATGGTGGGCCTGCATTTATCACTAAATCAGGTTGTACTTGATTGATCAATGCAACTAAAGCAGCCACATCATCGGCATCTACTTTAACGGCACTAATAGATTTACTACTGTCTTTTAGGTTATTACGACCTTTGATAGAAGTAATGATCTTCTCACACTTAGATAAAGTACGAGAAGCAATAGTAATATCGCCAAAGACATCGTTATTTTGTGCACATTTATGTGCTATCACCCATCCTACGCCACCGGCGCCTATTTGTAGTACAGACATGTTGATCCCTATATTTATTCTTTCGTGTATTGCTTAGCTAACTACTAGCGAGAAACGCTAGTGTTAGTAATCTCAGTGTTAGTCTGTTGTTATATTAAAACGACTTTTAAATTGTTACTGATTGATTAACTGCAAGGCAGTAGTTTCAATTTTAGCGATTAATGAATCAAAATCTGCGCTGTTTAAACATGGGTTTAATAACGTAAATTTAAGCACTAATTGACCATCAACTTTAGTTTCTGCAATCACAGCTTCACCACTAGTTAATAGTTGTAAACGCAAGGTTTGATGTAATTGATTGAACTCAACATCATTAAGCTCACCTTGAATCTTACTTGATAAACGGAATAATACTGTTGACAGTAATGGTGTACAACATAACTCAAAGTGTGGATTTTGATTGATCTTATCTGCCACTTCCTGGGTTAATGACAACAGGTGGTCGTAAAATTCACCGAACTGTTTTTCACCCACTGCTTTTAATGTCATGAACATTTTTAATGCATCAAAACGTTTGGTAGTAGCGATACTTTTGTCTACTAAGTTTGGCAGTTCATCGCCTTCACGGTTTAAGTAATCTGCGTGATGTAATAGGGTATTGAAGTTGGTTTTATCTTTAATCAATAAAGCACCACAACTGATTGTTTGATAAAACAGTTTATGGAAATCAACACTCACAGAGTCAGCAAGTTCAATGCCTTTAAGGCGACCTTTATGTTGTTCACTTAATTGTAATGCTGCACCATAAGCGCCATCAACATGTGACCAACAACCTGCGTTACGTGCAATATTAACAACCGCTTCTAAGTCATCAATTGCACCATGGTCGGTTGTTCCTGCCATAGCTACAACAGCAAAAGGTAATAGATCCTGCGCTTTTAATGCATCAATAGTTAGTTGTAATTCATCAACATCAATTTGACCTTGTACATTGGTTTTTACCAATACAACACTGCGCTCACCTAAGCCCATTAATGACGCTGATTTTTGTACCGTGAAGTGACTTTTATCAGAGCAAATAATACGCATTTTTTGAGCATAGTGTGGCAGACCATCTTGTTGAATATCATGTTGCGACTGTTGGTATGCATACCAGTCACGGGCTAATAATAAACCCATTAAGTTACTTTGTGTGCCACCGCTAGTAAATACACCATCGGCACGCTCGCCAAGTTGGTATGTTGCGCATAACCAATCAACCATTTGCTGCTCAACAAACGTAGCAGCAGGCGCTTGATCCCAAGAATCCATAGATTGGTTTAATGCAGCAATAAAATGCTCAGCGACAATCGACGCAATTAAAGGTGGCGTATGTAAATGAGCAATAGTATGCGGGTGCTGTACCAATAATGAATTTTTAGCGATTAATTCGTTGGTGCTTTCAATCACTTCAGCAAGCGGTGCAGGTTGTGAAAAATCAACGCCGTTAAGTTGCTGTTTTAATAATGCAGGTTCAAGCCCTGAGTAGGGCTTAGTTGCATGTTGAAATAAACCGTCAATGGCTGCTTTAGTCTGTGCCGTTGCTTGCTCAAAAGCTTGGTTTTCACCAAGCTGAGCAAAATACGCTGACCAGTTATTGCTTGCTGTCATTATTGTGCTTCCACTGCAATACTGATCGCTTTTTCGATCGTTTCAATCACAAAGTTAATTTGTACTTCACTGATCACGAGTGGTGGTAAGAAGCGTAATACCGCACCTTGGCGTCCACCTTTTTCAATGATCAAGCCTAACTCTAACGCGGCACGTTGGATGGCGATAGCTAATTGCGGATCTGCAACGGCTTGCCCTAAACCATTTGTTTCGCCTGGTTTAACTATTTCAATACCATTCATTAACCCACGACCACGTACATCACCAATCTGTGGGAAGTTGGCTTGTACGCGTCGTAAACCGTCACGTAGTTGCTCACCACGTTGTGCTGCATTGTCTGCTAAATTATCACGTTGGATGATTTCTAATGTTTTTGCTCCACTTGCCATGGCTAATTGGTTACCACGGAACGTACCTGTGTGCTCACCTGCATTCCAGCAATCGAATTTCTCATGGTAAAGAATAATCGACATCGGCATACCACCACCAATCGCTTTAGATAGGATCAGGATATCTGGTTCAATGCCTGATTCTTCAAAAGCAAAGTGATCGCCACTACGTCCAATACCACATTGTACTTCATCAAAGATCAATAGAATGCCATGCTCGGTAGTAATACGACGTAACTCTTGTAACCATTCTTTAGGCGCTGGGATCACACCACCTTCACCTTGGATTGGTTCAACAATAATCGCTGCAGGTTTAGTGATACCTGACTCGTCATCACATAATACTGATTCAATATAACGAATACTTTGCTGTGCGCCAGCCTCACCACCTAAGCCAAACTTACAACGGAAGCTGTATGGGAATGGCATAAAGTGCACGTCTGACATTAAGCCTGTACGACGGCTTTTAGAGCCTAAGTTGCCCGTTAATGCTAGTGAGCCATTCGTCATGCCGTGGTAAGCACCTTGGAATGACATCATGGTATTACGTTTAGTGTATAACTTAGCTAATTTTATTGCCGCTTCAACAGCGTCTGCGCCAGAAGGACCACAAAATTGAATACGTGCTGTTTTAGCAAAGTTAGCCGGTAAAAACTGCATCACAGCTTTGATAAATGCATCTTTGCTTGGTGTGGTTAAATCCAACGTTTGGTAAGGCACACCCATATTAATTTGGTTAATCAATACTTGGTTAATTTCACTGTGGTTATAACCTAATGGCAATGCACCAGCACATGCTAAACAGTCCAGATACACTTGACCTTTAGTGTCCTCTACAATTGCACCTCGACTGCTTTTGATAGCAATCGGCAAACGACGTGGATATGAACGCACTTCAGATTCATAGTGTTCTTGACTTAGTAACACTTCATCGGGTGTTAAGTCATACGGTGAAGTCACAACAGGTACTTCTGAATCGTTTAAAGAGTGACATTCTGGTGCTAAATTTAGGACGTTTGGCATTTTACGCTCCACTAAATTGGAAAAATTAAAATACATCAATTTATAAAAATAAATTGAGTAAATAGGGCATAGCAATAGATTAATTACAAATATTCGGTACGGGTTTTACAGTTTCTTAAGGCAAATGGCTCAAGGTTCGACTGTACGTTCTCGATGTTGTAATGAGTATTGTTTTTGGGGTTAAAATAACGATTCAGAGATCTAGATGAGTCAATGTTAAGTGTTTGCATTGTATAGGCCTCCGTTTAATAGTTAATCGTTAAAATAATTTGAGTTGAATTTGAAAACGCGCGCATTTTATCATCGTTTTTAGCCAGTGCAAGCTTAAAAAACAGGTTTATTTAAATTAAAATTAGCAGTGTCTCTATGTTGTTGAAATTAAATCGCTTAACTATATTTTTGTTTGAATAATAGCCTTTTTATTTGTGTGTTTTTTTAGTGATTTTGTTGTGTTTTTGCGGGTTGAATCAATACTCTACAACAAAACCATGCAGTTTATTGTTTGCGATCATCTGTTTAGTTTAAAATGGTTTCTCTTCGGTGATATTTTTCTGAGTAAATCTTTTCTTTAATAAGCGAGTGCATGTGTCAAATAGTAAACAGATTTTAGTAGTCGATGACGATAAAACAATTCGAGAGTTGTTATCTGAATATTTAAGTAAAGTAGGCTTTTCAGTGATTGCTGCTGAAGACGGTGTTGCGATGGAAAAGCAATTATCAGTGCATCAACCAGACTTGATTGTACTAGATATTATGATGCCAGGTGATGATGGTTTTGTATTATGTCAGCGTGTTCGTCAAACCTCTAATGTGCCTATTATTATGCTAACTGCAAACTCCGATGAAGTTGACAGAGTTTTAGGCTTAGAAATTGGTGCGGATGACTATATGGCGAAACCTTTTAGTCCGCGTGAATTATTGGCACGGATCAAAGCTTTATTACGTCGCAGTGCTTTCCATAAAGCTGCCATTGATTCGGTAAAACCACGCTTTATGAAGTTTGCGCAGTGGAAGCTGGATGCGTTACAACAAACTTTATTAAATGATAACGGTGAGAGCTTGCCCTTAACTGGCGCGGATTTCCAACTATTAATGTTATTCTTAGAAAACCCTAATCAGGCTATTTCCAGAGATAAAATTTGCCAAACTCTTCATGGTCGTGATGCCTTTTCAAACGAACGTGCCATTGATGTACACCTAAGTCGTTTACGCCAGAACCTTGGCGACGATGCAAAGCAACCGCAAATCATTAAAACAGTGCGTGGTGCGGGTTACGTTTTTATTGCTGAAATACAGCAGCTCACTGAATAAGTAAATTTGGTAAAATATGGCCTATATTAGAAAGCTATTTGGTTCCTTGATCTCGAGAATGTTGTTACTGACCATAGTGTCAGTGGTATTGGCACAAAGCTTAACCAGCCTTTTTGGGTAACACAGATCGCAGATACTGAAAAAAATGCGGTGATCGCTAATGCCCAAAACTTAGCGAACAGTGCCGTCAGTACTATCTCGTTTTTTCAAAAATTACCCAATAGTTATCGTCACTTGGTGTTAGAGCAACTTCGTGATTTAGGTGGCTCCCGTTTCTTTGTGTCTTTAAATAAAAAGATGATCGATATTAACCCGATTAATGACAGTGATTTAAAGCAGCAAGTGTTGGGTGATATGAAAAATATTGTGCAGAAAAAATTGGGGGAGCATAGAGCGCTTTATCTAGAGTTTTCTAGTCCTGATGACTTGCATGTTATTAATAACAATATTCTACTTAAAGATTTACCACCATCTTGGGGCGCTTATAGTTTAATGATCCCGTCGGTGAGTCCGCCAATTTTGGTGTTACAAATGGAGTTAGGTGAAAATGAATGGTTATACCTAGCGGCAGTATTACCACCCCCTTATTTATTAGATGATCCGTCTCCAATATCAACACAGCAGTTTGTGTCGATAACAGTGACTACCTTTATTTTATTAATGTTTATCTATCTGATTTTTTATTGGCAAACACAGCCCTTAAAGAATTTAGCATCGGCGGTAGGTGAGTTCAGTATCGACTTCACTAAACCACCTTTAGTAGAGCAGGGGGCAACTGAAATTGTTGCCGCTACGCGTGCCTTTAACCATATGCAGCAAAAACTGCAAAGCTATATCAAAGATAGAGAAGAGGTATTTCGTTCAATATCACATGATTTAAAAACACCGATCACTCGTTTACGCTTACGCGCAGAGTTATTAGAAGATGAAAAACAAACAGATGCTTTTAATGTTGATTTAGAAGATCTCAGAAATGCTGGTTAAAGCGGCATTACAAACAGTGAAAGACACCAATATCCATGAAAATATTGAGAATATTAATATCCATAAATTGTTAAAGCAGATTGTTGGTACACAAAAAGAGATTATCTCATTACATATTAATACCAATGAAACCTTCCGAGGCAAACCGCATGCCTTAAAAAGAGCCTTATCTAATGTTATTGATAATGGTGTGAAATATGGCGGCAAAGTTGATGTATTTGTCAAAGATTCCGCGCACTCATTAGTGATTACAGTAAGGGACCAAGGTCCGGTATTGCAGATTCTGGATTTAAGTTCAATATTTACACCTTATGTGCGTTTACATAATGATAAACAAGGGCATGGTTTAGGTTTGGGTATTGCTCGTAATATCATTCAAGCACATGGTGGTGAAATCCATCTGTTCAATCATCCGCAGGGTGGCTTAGCGGTATGTGTCATTCTTCCAAGAGCATGCTAATGAAAAAACTATCTTATCTCCTTTATCGATACTTGTGTGCACAGGCGCATTGGTGCTCTCTAATAGCTTACAAGCAGCGCCTTTTGAAGTATTACACTGGTGGACGGAACCTGGAGAATTACAATCAAAACAAGTGTTGGTTGATCATCTTAAAGTTAATGATATTGAGTTTGAAGACTTTGCAATTGTTGGCGGCGGCGGTGATGGCGCTATCCATGTATTACAGATGCGCGCTTTATCAGGCACACCACCAGAAGCAGCTCAGATCAAAGGGCCAGATATTAATGAATGGGATAAGTTAAGCATGTTAGTGTCCATCGATCAGCTAGTGGATACCCAGGCTTGGACTAATTTTTTACCGGAAGTGGTGATTGATGATGTTTCCGTTGACCACGAATATATGGGCGTTCCTATTAATATTCATCGGGTGAACTGGTTATGGTTAAATAGCAACATTTTTAAACGTTTTGGTTTAGCCGCGCCTAAAACCTGGAAACAGTTCTTTGCTGTGGCTGATTTTATCCAAGCCAAAGGAGTTAAACCTTTATCCATGGGAGGTACACCTTGGCAAGATGCATTGTTATTTGAATCTGTGGCTATTTCTGTATTAGGTCCAGAGAACTATATTAAAGCCTTTGTTCACTTTGATAATAGCGTCATTAACTCTACTAAGATGGTTGAAGCTTTTAAGCTATTTAAGCGTTTACATGCTTACACGTCCATTGCACAACAGGGGCAAGATTGGTTTTGGGCTTCACAGTCGTTTATTAATGATCAAGCCGCAATGTTCTTTATGGGAGATTGGGTGAAAGGGAGCTGGACTGCTGCGGGTAAAGAAGCATTAAAAGATTACCAATGTGTACCAGCACCTAGCACAGAAGGTGTATTTAGCTATAATATTGACAGCTTTGTTTTGTTTAAAAAAGTCAATACGGAGATTGAATTAGCGAATCAAAAAACCTTCGTCAACACATTAATCTCACCTGAGTTTCAAATTGAATTTAGCAAGGTAAAAGGGTCTATTCCAGCACGTCAAAATGTAGACTTAAGCGGTTTTGATGCTTGTTCAAAACAGTCAGCACAAGATTTTGATAATAAAGTGAAAGTTCCATCATTTACCCAAAATATGGCAACCAGTAGTCATCAGCAAGGGCAAATTATTCAGCTTATCAGTGATTACTTTAATAGTGAGTCTTTGACTGCTGAAGAGGCTGTGCAGCAACTTAGTGTGATGGTCAAAGCATTAACCTCTAAATAAAGCGCTATTGATATGCCATGAAGCTGCTGTTTGCCGTTTAAGTATTTGGGTTTTACCGTGAAATTAGAACAATGAAACTTACACAGAGCAGCCTTCCATGATCAGTATCGCTTTACCACTATTATCAAAAGCAGCTTGAATGGCCTTGTTTCCTCTAATGCTTGCGCTGACATTACCTTGTGCAATTTCAGAGCTGGTTACACGAATATTGCCTAATTCGCTATTACTTAATGTGTCATCAACGTCAATGGTGAAGCTTACAATCTCTTGGGTATTCATGGTTTTAATTAGTAAAGGTAGTTGTTTATCGCCATCGTTGACTTTATCGCTAGTATGCAGCGTGATGTTACCTGCAGTAACTTCGAAGGGTTGGAAGACTTCTACCCCTTGACCTGAGGCGCTGGTATCAAAAATTAAGCGTCCCGCGCTCTTAGTTAGGTCAATGTTAATCATCAAGTTTTGAAGCGTACATTGACTGTTATTGCTGATGGTAAATTTATCTTTAGGTGCACCATCGCGAAATTGGATTTCAATATTAGCGTAACTGCTCATTGATGTGATGCACAAAAATAGTGCAGGTAATAGATGTTTAAACATGATTTTATTCCTTTAAAAATGCTTTTTAACTATTACGCTTATTGGCTTACTTTAGATCAATTGCAATAAATTTTGTAGGAAAGGAAAGGAAAATAAGGTACTAGCAGAACGGCTAGTACCTTAAGGTTGATTAGCTTTATTCAGTTAACTGTATATTTTTTACTTTAAAACTAAAGCCAGCTTGAGAAGATCCCCAAGAAGCGAGTAATGCTAAGGGTTTATTGATAGTGGTGATATCCAAAGTACCAGTATTTAAATCACTCACGTTAGTGACCACTGTATACCATTCTCCGGTGTTGTAGTTGGCTTTAGGAAGTAGGAAATCATTGCCAACTCCATTTTCAGATTCCATTTTGATCACCAATCCTTCCGTAGCGGTTTCCCCTTCATTCGCAGGCTCTCCGTAACTTTCAATATATAAGTCAAAAGTTAGCGTCCCGTCTGCATAGTTAGATAGGTTTTGTGCATCTCCATCAATACTCACAATACCTTTATAACTTTCAGGGCTAGTTGCATCGTAAACAATGGATAAGATTGTTTGGTCGTCGATAGTTTCTTCACTATAAGTGACATGACCGTCGATACTAGACCAATCCTCTGTTGTGGTTTGATAAGTGCTGATATTAAGCCAAGTATCTCGCACGGCTAGGTCATCACTATCTAATGGTGCTAGGGCATCTTCTTGTAATGCTTCACAGCTGATCGCGTCTTCCGCTGCATCTATGCTGTTGGGTACGTAACGAATTTCACCTAAGTTAAATTCTACGGCTTCCGTTGAATACAGTAAGAAAGGTGTATTCACTACAGAAAAGTCCATGCCTTCGTCAACTAAACAAGATAACGGGATCTTGATAGTTGTCCAATTACTTTCATCTGCCGCGCTTGCATCGGGTAATACCTTATTGATCGCGATTTCACCTAAACATGGCCATTCACAATGTGCCGCTAGGATAAGGCTCTCTGGCGCAGTGCTTTTCATGTCGATATCAAATTGCAAAGTAGCCTCGGCATTCACATAACTGTATTTATCGATACCGCTGGTATCGCTGGTCTGTAAATACACTTGTGCTGCTGATTCTCCACTAAAGTTCACACTAATTGCATCTTGTTGATGTAAGTAGTTAATAGGTGTAGTGGTGACGGAACCAATGGTCGTTTCTGAACCATTAGAGACTTCTACGCCAGTCCATCCATTGGCTTCACCACTGATACGAGCGGTGAATTCACCAGATGATTCTCGTCCATAGATTTCTAAATTGACCGTCGCGGTATCTGTGTCAGGTTCGGTTTGACCACAGCCATAATTACGTTGATCAAGTTCAATATTGTCTAAGTCAGTGGTCACTGATTGGGTATCGCTAGCAGCGTAACCTAATCCATAACCATAAGGGAATAGCGGTTTAGTTTCGCCTTCAATATCTTGTTCAATCAACTCCCCAGTAGTGCCATCTACAGGCGTACTGTAATCTGTAATATTCGGAGCATGGCGATTGATAGTGGTTGAGCAAACTGTCATAGGCCATGAGTAGGAGAGGCGTCCAGTAAAGTCCATGTCGTTTTCTGCAAATAACACATCAGTGATACCGCCGGCTTCAGTACCTGGTAACCAAGCCGCAATAAAGGCATCTGAGGCATTGATCTCTTCATTGACATAAAGAGGGCGACCAGAATAGAAGACAGTCACTACTTTATGGCCCGCTTCTTTCATTGCTTGCACCGTTGCAAGGTCTGCAGCGTAAGTGCTATCTAAAGATGAAAATTGTAGTGTTTGTGTTGATTTGATATCACCAAACATTTCTGCATAAGGAACTTCACCTATCACCACGATGGCAATCGCATCTTCAGGCGCTTCAGAGGCATCGGTAAATACCTGTTCAGTACCTACTGTATCTTGCAGCGCCATTAACAGCGTGGTTGCTCCAGGGAAATCATCTTCAATAGTATTTTCAGTGCCTTGCCATGTTAAGCTCCATCCACCGGTTTGCTTTTGAATGTCATTAGCAGCACTACCCGTGACTATATAAGTCGCCTCTTTACTTAAAGGCAATAGATCATTGTTGTTTTTAAGTAACACTAATGATTCACTCACTGCTTGTCGTGCTAAAGCTCTATGTTCATCTGAGCCTAAGATATCCGTATTTCCGGCTAATTCCCGCTCTGACGGTTTAGGTTTGTTCCATAGGTCTGCGCGCATTTTTACACGTAGGATACGTGTAACGGCATCATTAATGCGTTCTATTGAGATAGTGCCATCATTGACTTGGTCAATGACATTATTATAGAAAGCTTGCCAATCACTTCTTGACGTTACCATGAAAACATCATTACCGGCATTCACTGCTTCTGGACAGTTTGCAGCAGTACAACCTGTGATCTCTTGTTGGCCATTCCAGTCGGTGACAATAATTCCATCGAATCCCATTTTTTCTTTCAAAATATCATTTAATAAGTATTTACTACCGTGTAGTTTATAATTGTACTCACCGCTTTCTGTCTGGTCATAATTAGCTTCGTTGTGCCATGAATTGAAGGAACTCATTACCACTTGCGCACCCGCATCTAAGCCGGCAAAGTATCCGGTTGCATGGATATTTCTAAGGTACTCTTCGCTATAGTGATTTTCGCCTCGGTCTTCTCCATCATAAGTGCCGCCGTCACCCACCCAATGTTTTACGTTAGAGATAACATTGGTTTGACTTTTAGTCCTTCTGCACCACCTTGTAGGCCTGCCACCATTTGCCCTGCAAATTGATAAATAATTTCAGGATCTTCTGAGTAACCTTCATAGACACGCCCCCAACGGTAATCGCGAGGTGCAGCGACGGTAGGCGCGAAGGTCCAATCTAGGCCAGTTGCTACAATTTCTTGTGCAGTGGCAACACCTATCTCATAGATTAAGTCAGGGTTATTGGCTGCACCTAAACCAATATTATGTGGAAATACTGTGGCTCGGTAGACATTGTTATGACCGTGAACGGCGTCTGTTGCCCACATAAAAGGGATCTTAAAAGGTCTATCTTCATAGGCTTCTGCTAGGGCGTCATAATATTCGTCTGCTTTTTCTGCCCAATCAGATGCCGTGGCATATTTATCATCATTCGGCCAAGCTCCACCGCCGTTTAATAACGAACCTAACTTATATTGTTTAGCTTCTTCTACGGTCACTTCACGTAGATCGGGTTGAATCATTTGACCTACTTTTTCTTCTAGGGTCATTTGATCAAGAATAGTAACAATAGCCGCTTCAATAGTTGGGTCAACGGCCACAGCACTATTGATTTCCGGCCAATCAGAAAAATAAGGGACTTTAGACTCAACACTAGATGTAATGGTTCCATCCTCTGTGGTTTGATCAACTGCATTGTTACATCCAGTGAGTAATGCCAGAGAGACAACACATGAAATGACTGATCTTTGATAATGCATACATTTTCCTTGTCGTTTGAAGATAAAGCAGAATATTTAAATATTGTTTTATCCATAAAGTGCCAGCGATACCGTACATTTAGCTTGTTTACTTGTGATGTCGATATCGATAAGTGGCTGAGCATTATAGGGAAGATAGATAATCAAAAAGCGATCACTGTCACTTATGTTATTGATTTTAAGTAACAAAAAGTAACTTGTATGTAACAAGTTATAGGGTGAAGTAAGCAGGGGGAGAGAGGCAATTAACGCTATTTAACTCAACAAAGTTGGCCTATTAAGGATTGTGTTTTTATGCTTAAAAACTAGCCTAGTAGTTGATATGTATCTGTTTTATTGAGTTTGGATATTAGGGGCCATTGTTATTTTTTGAGATGTTTTTTTACTTTGTAACATTGAAAAAAATTTGGTTACAAAGTGAAAATGAAGGTTGCAGAATTTAAGGCTATTATTGAGCGAAATAATAGGTGAAGGGCTATTTTCTGAGTTTGTTAGATGCGTGAATAATGCTTTTTAATTCACAATAATCGGAATCTTATAATTTGTGCAAATGGTCAGGAAAATGCACCAAAAGGGGACAAGTCAACATAAAAAGTAATGAATAACTCGTACTAAGATTTTCCGAAAAGGGCTGTGCCGCTAGGTATAGCTGGTTTTTTATTTTTTGAACGTTTCTTGGTCTGCTTTTTGCTACACCCCTTAGGTTAAATGTTAATTGATGTTAAATAAAAGGAGTTATTTATGAAGTTCAACAAATTAGTGACGGCGGCAGCATTAGCCGTTAATGCATTTTTATTACCAGCAACACAAGCTGCGGATGATCCACTAAAAGTGGGGTTTGTGTATGTGGGTCCTGTAGGTGACCATGGTTGGAGTTATGAGCACGACCAAGGCCGTTTAGAGTTAGAGAAACATTTTGATGGCAAAGTGGAAACCACCTATGTAGAAAATGTGCCGGAAGGAGCCGATGCCGAACGTGTTATTACTCAGTTAGCAAAATCAGGTCATGATGTTATTTTCACCACCTCTTTTGGGTTTATGAATCCAACCATTAAAGTGGCAAAACGTTTCCCTAAAGTGCATTTTGAAAACGCTACTGGTTACAAACGTGGTAAGAATGTTGGTACGTATTTATTAAGTACTTATCAAGGCCGTTATGTATCAGGTGTTGCTGCTGGTATGGAAACAGAGTCTAACGTGCTTGGTTACATCGCTTCATTCCCAATTCCAGAAGTTATTCGTGATATCAATGCCGTTTACTTGGGCGCTAAAAGTGTTAATCCAGATATTAAAATGAAAATCGTTTGGGTAAGTACTTGGTACGATCCAGGCAAAGAAGCAGATGCTGCCAATGCGTTAATGGATCAAGGTGCTGATGTGATCATACAGCATACAGATAGCCCTGCACCGCTTATTGCTGCTGAAAAACGTGGCAAAATGGGTATTGGTCAAGCCTCTGATATGAGCCACTTTGCACCTAATGCACATATGTTTTCGGTACGTGACCATTGGGGACCATACTACATAGATACAGTGCAAAAAATCATGGATAACACATGGAAACCAGAAGATTACTGGGGTGGATTTAAAGAAGAGATTTTACAAATTGTTTCTGTTAATCCAAACCTAAGTGATGAGATTAAAACTGCCATCAGCGAGACTGAAGCAAAAATCAAATCAGGTGAATTCCATCCATTCACTGGTCCTATGAATGATAACCAAGGTAATGAAGTTATTCCTGCAGGTAAAACCCTAACAGATGAGGAATTAGCTGGCGTGATGTGGTATGTAGAAGGCATCGATGCAAAAATTCCCAGTAAATAGTTACCTCACTTAGTGCTAGTTCGCTAGTACTAAGTTTCCTCGCTTAAATAAATACCCAATTTTAGGATATACAATATGACCTTAAACTTACCCATCATTGATATAAGTGCGCTACAAAGTGATGATATTAGCCAATGGTCTGATGTTATTGAAGCTATTGATAAAGCATGCCGAGATACTGGATTCTTTTACGTAACGGGTCATGGTATCCCTAAACAGCAATTTTCTAATGTACAAGCGATGGCAAACACCTTTTTCTCTTTACCTGAGTTTGCTAAACAAAAAATTAATATTCAGCATTCAAGCAATCACCGAGGGTGGGGGCAAGTGAGTGCTGAAAAACTAGATCCAAATGGTCCAAGCGACCATAAAGAAACCTTTGATATGGCCTTAGACCTTAGCCCATATCATCCTCAAGTCGCTCGTTGCGGCGACTTATATGGACCAAATCAATACCCGAATGTAGATGGTTTTATTCAATTAATGCAACAACAGTATCAACTCAGTATGGAAGTTGCTTTGAGAATTTTAAAAGCAATGGCTCTTGCATTATCACTGCCCATTGATTTTTTTAGTCAGTATTTTAGCTACCCAGTGAGTGTATTACGTCTGATTCATTACCCACCACAACAGGGGCAACAAAATGGTGCAGGTGCACATACGGATTATGGTTGTATTACCTTGTTGTATCAGGATCAAATAGGTGGTTTACAGGTACAAAATAGAGATGGTGATTGGATTGATGCCACACCGGTTGAAGATAGTTTCGTCGTCAACATTGGTGATTTGATGCAACGTTGGACAAACGATTGTTATAAATCGACAAAGCATCGCGTTACTAGCCCATCTTCTCAAACAACACGTTTTTCAATGCCATTTTTTGTCGAGCCAAATTTTGATACACCGGTGAGTACGATTGCCTCTTGTGTAGACAAAGGTGAAGTTTCTCCTTACCTGGAAGTAACGGCCGGTGAATGGATATTATCCCGTTTTGCAGATACCTATGAATATCGTAATGAAGAGACACAATCAAAGTAAAGTATTGAATGAGCAATATAGTGCATGGAAGTCGAATAAGGAAGCAACGATAATATGGCAAATTTTCCGCTACTCAAACTATGGAATGTGAGTAAAATCTTTCCTGGTGTGATTGCCAATGACAATGTCAATATGAGCCTGAACAAGGGCGAAATATTAGCATTATTAGGTGAAAATGGTGCAGGTAAATCCACCTTAGTTAAAATGATTTATGGGGTGAATAAACCCGATACTGGTGCTATTTTTTGGGATAACCGAGAAGTTGATATTAACTCCCCAAATCAAGCGCGTGCCATGGGCATCGGTATGGTATTTCAACACTTTTCAGTATTTGAAACCTTAACTGTTCAAGAAAATATAGAGCTCGGCCTAGATAAAGAGTTTGTTGAGCAATTAACCGATCTACGCCAAGAGATCATTGATATCAGTAAAAAGTATGACCTGCACGTTGATCCGGATCGTTATGTTCATAGCTTGAGTATTGGTGAACGACAACGGGTTGAGATACTTCGTTGTCTCATTCAAAACGTAAAACTACTGATTTTAGATGAGCCCACTTCCGTATTAACACCCCACGAAGTCTCTGGTTTATTCAGAGTATTAAAAAACTCGCCAGTGAAGGCGGCAGTGTTTTATTTATCAGCCATAAACTAAAAGAGGTCACGGAGCTATGTGACCGAGCTGTTATTTTACGTGGTGGTCTAGTAACGGGTGAATGTATCCCTGCTCAGGAAACGCCAGAATCGATTGCCAGAATGATGGTCGGGAGTGAAGCGATACTCTCTGAAAGCTACCCTAAAGTGTTAACCGAGGAAGTCATTTTCTCTGCACAACAATTGAGCCTAGCACCTACCAACCCCTTTGGTTGTGGGTTAACGGATGTGTGTTTAACCCTAAGAAAAGGTGAAATATTAGGGGTGGCAGGTGTTGCAGGTAATGGACAAGAGGATTTATTAGAAGCTTTAAGCGGTGAAGATACACGGGCTGATAAAGCCAGTATTACCTTCGCCGATAAAAAGATTGGCCATTTAAACGCTGGAGCAAGAAGAGCGTTAGGCATGGCTTATGTGCCTGCTGATCGATTAGGTCAAGGAGCAGTCCCAGAAATGAGCCTGACCGATAATACTTTGCTCACTAATACTACTTCATTGATTCAAGGTGGTTTTATTCTAGGTAACAAACTCAAAGCCTTAGCCAAGAAAATTATCAGTGATAATAACGTTAAATGCCATAATCAAACCTCGCAATCAAAAAGTTTGTCTGGTGGTAACTTACAAAAATTTATAATTGGTCGAGAAGTGCAGCAAGCACCTAGCGTATTAATTTGTGCTCATCCGACTTGGGGGGTTGATATTGGTGCTGCCAGTGCGATTCATCGGCAGTTAATTGCATTACGAGAGCAAGGTGCAGCCATTCTGATCGTGTCGGAAGATATTGATGAGTTGTTTGTTGTCTGCGACCGATTAACCGCATTATATGAAGGGCGCTTATCTCCTATTGTAGAAACACAAAACACAGATATTGAAGAGATCGGAAAATGGATTGCTGGTGGCTTTATCGATCACAAGGAGGCAAACCATGCTTAGTGTTCAACCGCGCATAGAAAGCGCAAAATTAATGGCTTGGTTATCACCCTTTATTGCCATTGCCTTAACCATGTTAGCGTCTAGTTTAATGTTTGTATTATTGGAAGTGAGCCCAATCAAAGCCTTTGAAGTGTTTGTGATCATGCCACTGAGCGATAGTTATAATATCGGTGAGTTAATGGTAAAAGCAGCTCCTTTAATGCTCTGTGCTACTGGTCTAGCTATCTGTTTTCGCGCCAATATTTGGAATATTGGTGCGGAAGGGCAGTTATTGATCGGTGCTGTTGTTAGTAGTTATTTTGCCATTCAAGCTGGTGAAGATGCCGGCATTGGTATGATTACGCTGATCTTGATGTCAGGTGTTATTTCAGGTGCGTTGTGGGCAGCTATTCCAACAGCCTTAGATCGTTTCTTCAAAACCAATATTATCCTATCAACTATTATGCTCAATTATATTGGTTTATATACCTTGCTATGGGCGGTGCATGGGCCTTTAGCAGATCCGCAAGGTTTTGGGTTTCCTGAATCAGCAATGTTTGCGGATGCCATTTTATTACCCCTAATTCAAGAAGAAGGGCGTGCATCGATCAGTATTGTTATCGCAGTTGTGATTGCAATTATTACAGGAATCGCACTGTTTAAAACCTTACCTGGATTTATTGTGCGCGTGTATGGTGAAGATAAAGCTGCAGCTCGTTATGCAGGCTTTAGCAGTAATAAAGTGGTGTGGGGTGTGATGTTATTTGCCGGTGCATTAGCTGGTTTTGCCGGCGCTGCTGAAGTAACAGGTCCGATAGGTCAATTAATTCCTTCTGTTTCACCTGGTTACGGATATGCTGCGATTATTGTGGCTTATCTAGGCCGCTTAAATCCATTTGGCATTATTATTTCAGCGTTATTTATGGGCTGTTTATACATGGGCAGTGATTTAGCCCAAATAGAGTTAGGTTTACCTACTGCCATCACAGGTTTATTTCAAGGCATTTTATTGTTCTTTATGCTCGCATGTGACTTTTTAATTAATTATAAAGTCTCATTCAAGTCTAAAGCGTTACCTGAAAAACCAGTTTTACCAAGTTCAGCTGATAGTGAATTAGTCACTAACAGTGACAGCAATAAATAGAAAGGATCTCAACATGGATATGGAACTCATTCAACAAATCTTAATTGCTGCATTGAAAACCGGTACACCTTTATTACTCATAGCCCTAGGTGAGTTGGTTACTGAAAAATCAGGTGTGCTTAATTTAGGCCAGGAGGGAATGGTGCTAATGGGCGCAATGGCAGGTTTTGCTGGTGCTTATTATACTGGTAACTTATTTTTAGGGATGTCACTAGCCATGGTTGCCGGTATGACCATGGCCCTGTTATTTGGTGCATTAGCGTTAAGTTTAAATACGAGCCAAGTAGCAACGGGTTTAGCTTTAACGATTTTCAGCATTGGTTTAAGCTCTTTTATGGGTGGAAGTTTAGTAGGTTCAACTATCCCTGGTTTTAAAGCGATAGCGATTCCATTTTTAAGTGATATTCCTTTTATTGGTGACCTGCTGTTTAATCAAGATATTCTAATCTACTTGAGTTTCTTCATTGCAGGCGCAACCTGGTGGGTATTACACAAAACCCGTGTTGGTTTAACCGTTAGAGCAGTAGGTGAAAACCCTCATTCGGCTAATGCACTGGGCATTAAGGTGATTAAAATTAGATATTTAGCCACTTTATTTGGTGGTGCAATGGCTGGTTTAGCAGGTGCATATTTATCACTTTCTTATACACCTATGTGGATGGAAAATATGAGCGCAGGGCGTGGCTGGATTGCACTTGCACTGGTGGTATTTGCTTCATGGCGAGTAGGGTATTTGATGTTAGGGGCTTACCTATTTGGTATTGCATCTATTTTACATTTAGTGATGCAAGGTTTTGGGTTTGATATCTCACCTAACTTGCTAGCGATGATGCCTTATCTAGCAACCTTGATTGTGATGGTATTAATCAGCTCCAACTCTTTAAAACAGAAACTATCAACACCGATGAGCTTATCAAAACCCTTTGATCCTAAGTTACATTAATGACTCGTTTGTTATAAACAACAAAGCCACTGATAGGGTTTATCAGTGGCTTTTTTATTGAACTGCAAATGGTAATGATGTTAATGTGATATTTATTTTTACTTTTAAGTGATTTATTTTCAAGGGAAAGGATAATGGAAATTATCTTCGTAGATGCTGAGAATGTTGGATTTAGAGGATTAGATGCAGTTAATCCTAGAATTATTGATAAAGTGTTTGTCTTTTCTAAAGTTGACTCAATTAAAAGCTATTGCGAACAGAAATTGTTTATTTGTTTAGACGAATATCCAGATGGCGCCAATCAAGCTGATTTTTATATCATTGCCTATTTATCTAGGTTACTCGCTAGTATTACGCAGCCTGAAAAGGCTATTTTACAATTCAATTTATACACCAATGATAAAGATCTTATCGCTGCATTTAAGCTACAGTGCACGCTATTAGGTGTAGACAGTAAAATCACTAGGTTTCCCCAAAAAGAGCTTACTACTTTGAGTGTAGTTAAACCTCCAGAGTCTCGAAAAATTGAGAATAGAATCTTTAATATGTTGAAAGAGCCTAAGGGGCTTCATGATATAGAAAACGAATTAAATATATCTAAAGCTGAATTTACTAAAGCTGTAAATGGGCTAGTACAAGCTAAAAAGATTAAACGTACATCAAATAATGGCAAAAGTTGGATGCAAACCAATTAAGGCTCATAAGTAAATTGGTTAATAGCTAAGTTGTCACCCTGTGAGTTTTGTAACTTTACTGACCATTGACCTTTCATGCTTGGTTCAATAAATTTGGTGGAATGACTTCTCCATCGGTCAGCGCCTATCTTAACCGGTACAGTTGCAACATCTCGCCCATTTAAACTCCAAACATAATAGAGCACGGTATCTTTAAGGTCGTAGACTTCAGAAAAAGCGTATACCGTGAGTGTTCCATCTTCAAATTCGATATCATTAATGGTGCCTAATGGTTCATGATCTTCCACCATAGGGGCTATTTGAAAGCGATTAATATGATCTGATAAGCGTTGCACTGTGCCTTGTATTAATAAGGTAGAAGGTGGCAGAGTGATATGTTGTGCAAGAAGGTGTTGCTCATTAATTTCTGTTTCATTATCCACGATAATAGTTGGTTTACGCTCAACCACTTTTTCCTGTTGTGGCTCTTCTACAGCGTCAAGGTCAGCGGTTGAAGTGTCTTCAATATTAGTATTGCTAACATGGGCATCTATATCAGTAAAAGCATCATCGCCTTTATTTGTTTCTTCTGAAAACTGGTTAATGTTGTTTGTTGCTAAGTTAACGGCTTCAGTTTCAGGTATTGATTCAGCTTGTATCTGATCAATGTTGTTGATGTCGATAACCGCTTGTTGAGTACTTTCTAAGGCTATGGATGCCTGATCTTCATCTTCAGAAATGACTGTTGGATCCTCGGCAATCGTTGTTTGTAGTTGTTTAGCATCAATATTCTGATCTTGTAGATTTTCTGTAACGCTAGCTAGTGCAACATCATTGGTATCGATAATCTGCTCTTGCTTGGGTGCTATATTTAGTTGTGGCTTATTTTCTGCTACGGCAACAACACTTGTTTTATTTACATTGATAGCCTGTTGGTTAGATGATATTTCAGTGTTTAACGCTAGTGGTGCATTGAGAGGTTTAGTATCCGGTTTAGCGATATCTTGATTAGGTTGTGAAGTATTAGTCGAGTTCAAAGCACTAGCATCATTAGTGTTTTCGATAGTTGGCTTTTGTTGGATTAAAAAGGGTTGTGAAAGTCCAATTATTAAGGCGATCACTAATACAACTAGCAATAAACAGGTGATAATTCTCCCCCAATGTAAGCTTGTTTCCGCAGGCACAGCAACACTCTGTTGTGGCCTAAAGTTTACACGGACGCTGAAGTTTTCCGAATCTTTCATCTTATGTCTCACACTTGTATTAGGAGGTATAATACCTATCAAATTCATTACTGACCTACTTTAATAGGTCCACTTAATTAATGTAATGGGTATAACCCTATCTGTATGCCAACAATCATATATTATTGTGATGATTATTTTTGATTAATTATAGGCATTTTACAATGCTATTAAAATTTAGTCTCTTCTGACTGCCTTTTATATGATTTTCTCAAAGTGTAATAATTGATTATTGGCAGGCATTTTGTAGTCTTCTATCAATTTAAGCCCTGCGGAATCGGCCAGTAATAAAATATCTTCTATATCACGAATACCACTGTGGCTATCTCTCTCCTTCAGCCATAAATCAAAATCCGCATTACTGTCACTGGTAAATTCACCTTGATACTTAAAAGGGCCATAGATACACACTTTACCTGCGACGGGTAAGTTTGTTGAGATACCTTCAAAGAACTTAATAACTAATGACCAACTGATGATATGCAAGGTGTTAGCAGTATAGACACCATCAAGAGGAATATGATTAGTTGGTGTCGGCCAATCATGATGCAAGTCGAGTAAAATAGGGGGCTGGACATTACTTAAAGTGCACTCATCTAACCACATTTTAATCCCTTGATGATGAATAATAAGGTCACTGGTTTGCCACAATAGATGTGGTAAATGCTGTGCAAAAAAATGGCGTGTTGTCCTGTACCCGAGCCTATTTCTAGTATCTGTTTCTTGTCTGCAAAAACCTCTTTTAAAATAGCTAGAATAGGTGTTTTATTATTTTCAGAAGCTTGCGAATAAGGTTTGTTTGTCATCGTTATTTATCTGCTTGTTTGAAGGGTAATAATGCACGACATTGTGCTTGGTACGTTAGCATATGCGATCGCTCTTGTTGACAAAAGTCTTTGATTGCCTGTTTAAAGCCAGGATGCATAATCCAATGATATGAATAGGTTAATACGGGTTCAAAGCCTCTTTGGATCTTATGTTCTCCCTGTGTTCCTGGGTTAAAACGACTCAGGTTGTGATTGATGCAAAATTCAATACCTTGGTAATAACAGAGCTCAAAATGTAAATTGTTGTAGTAGCCCGTTGCGCCCCAGTAACGACCATATAATTGTGAATCGTCGTGAAAAAATAGCGCGCAGGCAACATCTTCATCTTGGTCACTGGCGATGATTAATAAAATGTTATCTGGCATAGAGGAGATGATCTGTTTAAAAAATCGATATTTAAATGTGGTTGATGGCCACGCTTTAAATAGTTGATTTGGTAGGTTAAATAGAAAAACGCTATCTCTTTTTCAGTGATTTGATGACCGTTTAAATGACGTATTGTCAAACCTTGTTGAGCAATAGATAGTCTTTCCTTTCTGGTTGCTCTTCTCTTACGAGAGGTGAAAGTAGCAAAGAAGTCATTAATATCTTGGTAACCGCGATTAAACCAATGAAATTGAACCGTATTACGTTGATACACATCTTCAGGTAAAGGTGTTTTTATTTGCTCAGTAAATAAAATATGCCAGCTATTAATATGCTGCTGTTCACAATACTCAATTAAGGTTGAAAATAGGTCGCTGACCTGCAAAGTAGATGAGAGCACTTTGTTACTTTCTACGGGGGTAAAAGGGATAGTAGACACGAGTTTAGGGTAATAATCTAAATCATAACGCTCAAAAGCATCCGCCCAATCCCAGTCAAAGACATATTCGCCCCAAGAGTGACTTTTTAAATACATGGGCATTACCGCAACAGATTGCTCCTGCGATTTTGCTACCAGGTGGTGTGCTTGCCAACCTTGATTGATACTAACGGATTGACTCGTTTCAAGTGCTTTAAAAAAGTGATAATCAACAAAAGGGTTGTTGGAATGGCTTAAGGTTTGCCAGTCTTGTTCAGAGATTGTATCAATAGCATCATTGAATTGAATCGTTATTGGCGTGGTCAATCGCATATCCTTTATGGTTATAAAACAATAAACAATATGACTTTTTTAACACACAATGTTGAAGTTTGATAGTTCAACGGGACTGAGGGGGAAAAATAGCGGCAATCAAAAAAGGTGGTCATCTATTCAGTATTATCTCTGAATTTATGACCACCTTGCTTAGCAACTTGCTAATCATCCGTCATTAACAAGTTAGTTTTTTGATTGGATTATCTGCCTAAGTAAGCTTCCATATCCGTTTTTAAGTTATCAGAGCGCGTACCAAAGATAGCTTGTACACCGTTACCAGAGACAACAACACCTGCGGCACCTAATTTCTTAAGACTAGCTTGGTCAACTAGCTTGATATCTTCAACGCTGATACGTAAGCGTGTAATACAAGCATCTAGGTTTGCGATATTCTCTTTACCACCGAATGCAGCTACTAACGCTGAAGACATCTCTTCGTTGTTTAATACTGCTGATGCTTCTTGCTCCTCATCTTCACGACCTGGTGTTTTAAGGTTAAGTGCTTTGATTACTACTCTGAATAATGTGTAGTAAACCGCTGCGTAAACTAGACCGATAATCACAAAGTAAACGATTTTTTGAGCGTTTGCTGAGAGTACTAGGAAGTCAATTAAACCGTGTGAGAACGAAGTACCGTGAACCATACCTAACATGTTTGTTACAACAAATGCTGAACCTGCTAATAAAGCGTGGATTGCGTATAAAACTGGTGCTACGAACATGAATGAGAATTCGATTGGTTCTGTAATACCTGTTAAGAATGATGTTAATGCAGCTGATAACATGATACCCATTACTTTTGCGCGGTTCTCAGGCTTAGCTGAGTGTGCAATAGCAATCGCTGCTGCTGGTAGACCAAACATTTTGAACATGTAACCACCGGCTAATTGACCGAACCCATTACCTGCAGCACGTGTTGCATCATCAGCAGATAGGTAACAAGTTAAAATACCGTTTAGTTGCTCACCATTAGTATTCACACATGAACCAGCTTCAAAGAAGAAAGGCACATTCCAGATATGGTGTAAACCAAATGGAATTAATGAACGCTCAATCACACCGTAAAGACCGAATGCCACCGTTGGGTTTTGGTTTGCTGCCCAATGTGAGAATGAGGCAATACCCGCACCAATTGGAGGCCAAACTACGGCTAATATTGCACCCATAATAATCGCAGCAAAGCCAGTCATAATTGGCACTGCACGTTTACCTGCAAAGAATCCAAGGTAATCAGGTAATGAAATATTGTAGAAGCGATTAAACATGGCTGCCGCAATACCACCGGCGATGATGCCACCTAGTACACCTGTGTTCGCGCCTGGTGCTAATGTTTCAATGGTTTGCATCATGATGTAATAACCCACTGCAGCAGCTAGGGCTGATACACCATCATTTTTAGTAAAACCAAGTGCTACACCGATAGCAAATAATAATGCCATGTTACCAAAGACTGCACCGCCTGCTTGCTCCATTAGCTGTGATACTACATCTGGTAGTATGCTAAATTTAGCGGCACCCACACCTAATAAAATACCTGCAATAGGTAATACGGATACAGGAAGCATTAATGACTTCCCTACTTTTTGTAAATTGCCGAATAAGTTCATGAGTGATTCTCCATTGTTGCTCATAATCGTCGTTGATTAAATGTTTAAAAGCGCTGCTGCTAACTTGAAATGGAGTATATAGAGATAAGGGAGGGCGTTATTGAAGCCAAACACTAAAATCGATTAAGTTACATTTACTTACTTTATTATTTTGCGATGATACATTCTGTTACAAAAGGAATAATCAAGGAAATTAAACAAATCGTTATTTGTTTTTAATGGGATGAAGGTTTACAAAATAGGCAGGGTGAATGTTAGTTTAAGTTATTGTTTTTAAATTTAAATTTGGTTTGTTTGATATGTTTATGAAGCGCCATTGAATTCTTATATCTCTCAATAGCGCATTGTATTCATATCGTTAAAAATTAACCGCGCACTACCATTACTCGGAATTTTCTGCCTTTTAACTTACCTTCGCTGAGCTTTTTAAAGGCAATTTTTAAATGTTCACGGCTAACGGCGACATAAGACCAAAAATCAGACACTGATATCTTGCCGATTTGTTGTCCTGTAATGCCATCATTTCCAGTTAATGCACCTACGATATCACCTGGACGGATTTTTTGTTTCTTACCACCTTCAATGCGGATAGTTACCATCTCCGATGGAGCAGGAGACACATCTAAAAGGCTTGGGTCAGGTAACTCACTGGCGCTAATATTGCGATCTAAGATATCTTCTAATAATTTGATACGGTAATCGTCTTTGTTACTGTAAAAAGTAAACGCAAGACCTTTACTGCCTGCACGGCCAGTACGTCCAACACGGTGAACGTGCACTTCTTGATCGTGTGCAACATGGAAGTTAAATACCGCACTTAAGTTATCAATATCTAAACCACGCGCCGCGACATCTGTTGCCACTAATATGCGAGCACTTTTATTGGCAAAACGGATCAAGGCTTGGTCACGATCTTTTTGCTCTAAATCACCATGTAAAGCCAGCGCACTGTAACCTCGGTTTGCTAACTCTTCTGCTACTTCTTGTACTTCGCGCTTAGTATTACAAAACACAACACTTGAATCAGGCTGGTGACGATTCAGTAATAAACGTAAGGCCAGCATACGGTCCTGGTTATTTTGAACTGAATAGAAGGTTTGCTCAATACTGGCATTATCATGGGTTGCAGCCACTGTGACCTGTTTTGGCTCTGTTAAGATACGCTTAGCAATTTGTTGAATACCTTCTGGGAAAGTTGCACTGAACAGCAGTGTTTGTCGTTGTTTTGGACAATGTTCAATCACGGTATCAATGGCATCTTGGAAACCCATTTCCAACATACGATCTGCTTCATCAAGCACCAGTACTGATAGGTTTTGTAAGTTTAATGAACCACGCTTTAGGTGATCTTGAATACGCCCTGGTGTACCAACGATAATATGTGCACCATGTTCTAGAGATCCCGCTTGTGGGCCCAAGGGTGTACCGCCACATAAAGTCAGTACTTTAATGTTATGAATAGCACGCGCTAATTTTCTTATCTCAGCGGCCACTTGGTCGGCTAATTCTCGCGTAGGGCAGATCACTAAAGACTGAATATTAAACTGTTTAACACGTAAGTGATGTAAAATACCAAGCGTAAATGCCGCAGTTTTACCTGAGCCGGTTTTACCCTGTGCAATCACATCTTCACCTTTTAGAATGAGCGGTAAAGATTGTGCCTGTATCTCAGTCATTTGCTGATATTTTAATGATTCTAGATTACTTAAAAGGCTCTTTGATAAAGGCAAACTTGCAAAAGAGGTGTCACTCACGATAATAATTTCCTGATCGGCTAATAATGATCGCTACAATAACAGTTTGTGGGGGCTGGACAAAATTATTAAGTAAAAAGGCCTTATTACTTAACTAACCTCTTTAATTAAGCGACCAAAGCAGTAATGCTGGCTTTGGTCAGTAAATTTGACTCTTCATTACAGTGAAGTTATAGCTGCGGCGCGTCGAAGTTCGCAGGCTGATCACTATAAACACAGACATTGTGTGCTTCTACTAAACCATCTTCTGCAACACATTGTTCTTCAAAAAAAGCCACTATCTCTTTACGCTGACAATGTGCTTCAAAGGCCGCTTTACTAGCCCAAATTTCATTAAATACGAAAGGAAAACTCTCACCTGTCGCAAAAGGGTTATCTATTTGTCTGGTTACGATATATTGAATGCAACCATCTTCACGTTGGGAGTTAGGCTCTAATGATTGTAATATTTTGAATAACTCATCTTCTTTACCCGCTTTAGGCCGAAACATAGCGATGCAATAAATTTTTTGTGACATTATTTTTCCTTTATCTAGGGCTGTTACATTTTAGGATGTGTGTTTCATATTTTGTGAGCTTAATAGAGACATGAAGCGTATCAATAATATTAAAGTCAATCTGAATATTATTAAAGGCTCAGCGCACTTCATCTAATCTTTACTGTATGATACTGATATATATTGATGATAATAAACTTATTATTAGATAGTTAATTTATATTACAGCGCACTATTTATTAGTAAATCAGCCTACACTTATCATTTAAGCCGAGCATTTAAATCTATTTTTTATTTAAGGAAATGAACATGGATATCATATTCGAATACGTATTAAATATACAAGTCTTTATCTTAGTTTTAGTCGTTATCATTTTAAAGAAATCGATTATTTTTGTACCGCAAAATAGAGCGTATTTAGTCGAGCGATTTGGTAAGTATCAATCAACACGCGAAGCAGGCTTAAACTTCTTAGTACCTTTTATTGATCATATCGGCGCTGATAGATCTTTAAAAGAACAAGCCGTTGATGTGCCAAGCCAAAGTGCTATTACTCGAGATAATATTTCGTTAAGTGTCGACGGTGTCCTGTTCTTTCGTGTACTAGACCCCTATAAAGCAACTTACGGTGTTGATGATTACGTATTTGCTGTGACTCAACTGTCACAAACGACTATGCGTTCGGAATTAGGTAAAATGGAATTGGATAAAACCTTTGAGGAACGTGATGTTCTAAATACTAATATCGTTGCATCAATCAATGAAGCTGCTGGTCCTTGGGGCATTCAGGTTCTGCGTTATGAAATTAAAGATATTGTGCCGCCAACTACTGTAATGGAAGCAATGGAGACACAAATGAAAGCTGAGCGTGTTAAACGTGCTCAAATTTTAGAATCTGAAGGTGATCGTCAAGCGGCAATTAATGTTGCCGAAGGCCAAAAACAATCGGTTGTGTTACAAGCTCAAGCAGAAAAAGAAGAGCAAGTCCTACGTGCGCAAGGTGAAGCAGAAGCTATTATTGCCGTGGCAGAAGCCCAAGCTGAAGCGTTAAATAAAGTCGGTGAAGCTGCTAATACAGAATCAGGTCAAAAAGGCGATCCAGCTAGACCTTGCTACCAAAGCGATTCAAGCTAAAGAGGCCATTGCTAAAGAATCATCTGTGGTATTACTACCTGATAGTGGCAATGACGCAGCATCAATGGTTGCACAAGCAATGACAATTATTACGAGTTTAAATAAAGATAAAGGCTAATTATGGAATATATACTGACACATCTTCCACAAACTTTGGTTGTGCTGGGTCTAATCTTTTTAGTGATTGAAGTCCTAGTACTAGGTTTTTCAACCTTTGTATTATTATTTGTAGGTGTAGGAACCATTATTACCGGCTTATTAATGGCATTAGGTTTTTTACCTGAAACCTTAGTTAATGCCTTACTTGCAACGGCGGTTATATCATCACTCGTTGCTTTAGTTAGCTGGAAGCCAATGAAGCGTATGCAAAATAGCGTTGAAGCTCACCAAGTTGAAAATGGCATGGTAGGGGAAACATTTACTCTAGAAGAAGATCTACATTTAGGTAAAACGCTCAGTCATCGATATTCAGGTATTGATTGGAAGGTTAAATCAAAGCAAGCGTTAACAGCTGGTACTGAAGTGAAGATAGTCAATATGCAAGTCGGCGTATTAACAGTGGAGGCTGTTTAGTAAAGGAAGTGTTGACCAATCGATAATTAGATTTAAAGCAGATATTTAATATTCTTACATCATATAAAAATAAAGCCGATAATTAATATCGGCTTTATTGTTTCTAGCTGTTAAGGATAACCAAGCGTTCTAGTTAAGCACGTCCCATAAATTTCTTTTCGGTAGTATTTACACGGATTTTATCACCCGTTGAAATGTGCTCAGGTACTTGCACTGTTAAACCTGTCGTTAAGATTGCAGGTTTAGTACGTGCTGTTGCTGAACCTCCTTTAATTGATGGGTCAGTTTCAGTAATAGTTAAATCAACGCTTGCAGGTAATTCAACACCTACTGGTGAACCATCAACAATCACAACCTGTAAGCCCTGTGTATTTTCATCAATGAATAATACTTCTTCAGCAATGCTTTCTTTGTTTAAGTTATAAGGTGTGTAATCTTCATTATCCATGAATACATACTCTTCACCATCAATGTAAGAAAACATAACATTACGACGGATTAGGTCTGCTAATGTTAGCATATCGCTGTCTTTGAAAGTTTCATCTGTTTTTGCACCTGTAACTACGTCGTACATACGCATGCGGTATAAACTACCTCCAGCACGACCTTGTGGTACAGAACGTTCGATGTCTTTAATAATGTAAACACTGTTATTAAATTCGATTGCGGTGTTTTTCTTGATATCACTTGCCTTAGGCATCTTATCTTTCCTTTATTAAGTACTTAAATACATCTAGCTGGTTTTGGTAAACCCGCTATTTTGGTGGCTTGCTTTGCAGGGCCATCAGGGAATAATTTATACAGGTAACGACTGCTGATTTTATCTTTACCATATTTATTTTGCATCGCTTTTACTAAGGCTCTAATCGCTGGAGAGGTATTAAATTCCTCATAAAACTCGCGTACAAAGTAAACCACTTGCCAGTGTTCATCTGTCATTGTAATTGTTTCTATGTTTGCAATTGACTCCGCTAAAGCAAGATCCCATTGTGCGGAATCGAGCAAGTAGCCTTGTGCATCAGTTGCAATGTCTTGACCATTAAAAAGCAAGATATCTTCCTCTTATCGGTGGGCGCTTGATTGCTGCAAAATTCTATAATAAAAGTTGTAAGTTGCCTATCCTAAAAGCACAGTTAAGCCTGTCTACTGTGCAATGAGTCGCTTTTTCTCACTAGTCTCTTCAATCTTCTTTAATAATAACTGTATATCCATGGCGGAAAAGGCGATCAGTTTAAGTTGCTCAACGATCAATTTTGCTTCATCGGACATATTTTCTTTATGCTGTTCGAAGGTATCAATTTCGATCACATGTTCAGTTTGCGCTTTTAATTCCGGGCGGTAGGTATACAAAATTTGTTGAGAGGTCGCTTCAAACAAAGCTGATAATACGGCTAATTCAGTTTCTGATTCAATCTTATGGCGGTGCGATGAAAGGGCTGCAATATAGCAACACAAAGCATCACATCGATTAACTAATCCATAAACCTCTTTTTTAAGGTGCTGCTTTGAATTCGGTTCAAATAACATACTTTGCCAAGCATTGGTTAATGCTGAATCAGACTTAAAAGCGGCGAAACGAGCTTGACGGAAGATAATACTTTCACTTCGACCAAACTGATATTGCTGTGCAACCTGCTTAAAATAACGGCTAGTTTTTAAAAGGTGGTTATTAACCAACCCTGGAAAGCGTTTAAATTGCCAATCTGGATAGATAACACTGATTGCAGCAAAGCTCAGTATACAACCAATTAAAGTTTCATAAATTCGGGCGTATAAGAAAGCAATACCAGAAGGTGCTAACAGATTAGTTAAGATCATCACCATGATGGTAATAAAAATAACCGCGAGCCCATAATTGGTTTTTACATAGGTAATAAATAAAAATGCTGCCAATACCATGAATACACTTTGTGAGAGTGTATCGTGTAAAAAATAGAAAATTGGAAAACTGAGTAAAATACCCAATAAGGTACCAAAGCTTCTTAACATTAATCGTTTGCGTGTTTCACTAAAGCTAGGTTGGCAAACAAACAATACTGTGGGAAGAATCCAGTAGCCGTTATTCAGGTTAAACTTAGCTTGTATGGCAAAAGCGATCACTAAGGAGACGCTAATACGCACTGCATGTTTATAAACAGGTGTTTTTTGTTGATAGGCTTCAAATAGCACTTTCCAAAAAGGACGGGGCAGCTTTTGTTCATTATCTACAATAATTGGATATTGTTGCGATTTAACATTGGTCAATGACATTAATAACTGATCAATTCCATTTAAATTATCATAAATAGCTTGAAGGGCTTGCATTGCCTCTTGATTATTATCAAACGATTGTAGTTTTTGTTTTAGTAATAGGAGTTGATCCGATAGGGCTTGTACAGTCCATTTTAAACGTTTGCTATGTAAATATGGATGTTTGTCTTTAATACAGTTGCCGACTAGGTGACAATCACTACTGAGCTGTAATAAAAGTTGATGAAAGCCTTCTAAAATTTGACTACGGCCAAAGGTATGCTCTAACTGGCTATATAGATACTGACTTGCACAAATACGTTCATGTATTTGCTCTGCAACCAGATAATATTGATTAAGACGCGATAATTCTTGTTGACGTCTATTAGCTTGGTATTGACCCTTTACCATATCTTTAGATGAGGCTAATCGAGCCACAATACTAATATTCAATTGGGCTAACTTTTGGCGGGTATCGGTAATTGCTTGTCGAGAGTTACTTTTTTGCGTATCAAATAGTTCAGATTTTTGTAACTGATAACGACTTAATGCATAAAATAACTGTGCTAATTGTTCTCGTAATGTTCGGTTAGGACTTAAATGTGACCAAGCAATAGCAAACAGCCCATACCATAAAGCTCCTAAGGCTAACAACATTGGAGACTCAAACCATGCAGCTTCTGGTTGATGACCAATTAAGGTATATATCGCAATAAGGATTGCCCCGAATCCAATGCGGCTATAGTGCATACCTAAACTTGCTAACATCATAAATGCAAAAGTAGATGTCCCCAAACCCACAGCGAATAAAATAGGGTAGGGTAAAAGTAATTCAACACTCGATGATGCAATAAAGAAGCAAGCTATCACGGTTGCGATAAATTTTTGTCTGTCTTTAGTGTTTTCATCGACTTCTACAATAGCGGATGCGAGCACGCCTAAACATAAAGACAGTGATATCGCTAAGCTTGATTGTTTAAAAAAACCAAATTGTAGGTCGAAAATAGCAGGTACAAATACGCAAGCCATTGCTATTACAATTCTAAAGCCAGAATGTGTATTGGAATCGGTAATTAGGCGCCTGAGCATTAATGTAAAAGAGTGTTGCATGCGAGACTTCTCATGGGAGTAGTAAAGAAAATAATGACATAGTTAGTTTATACTAATCAGAAAAATTAACAGAGTTAAATTTAACCGTTTAAGGGTGATATATCACTGCTTATCACCGCCATTTCAGGGGCGTATTATAGACATTAACTGATTGTGAATGGAATACTAAAAGCACAATCAATCATAAACCTAATTTAGGCTAAAAGAGCACGTTTTAAGTTGTTAAATTTTACATCTTTGATGTGACTTCTTAATTGAGTTTTGCGACAATAGCGACAATTTCTCAACTACAAAGAGTATTGCTTGATGTCTGCACAAATCATTGATGGTAAAGCGATTGCGGCTAAGGTTACTGATAAAGTGACTGAGGGTGTGAAAGCACGTATAGCAAAGGGCCTTCGCGCTCCAGGTTTAGCTGTTGTCTTAGTGGGAGGCGATCCTGCTTCGCAAATATATGTTCAAAGTAAACGTCGTACTTGTGAAAAAGTAGGCTTCACCTCTAAAGCGTTTGACCTACCAGAAACCACTACACAAGATGAATTACTGGCTTTGATTGACCAACTTAATGCAGATGACAGCATTGACGGTATTTTAGTGCAATTTCCATTGCCTAAGTCATTGGATGAAACGCTGGTTATCGAGCAGATTCAACCAAGTAAAGATGTGGATGGTTTCCATCCTTATAATGTAGGGCGTTTAGCTCAGCGTATTCCTAAGTTACGCTCTTGTACACCTCGTGGCATGATCACTATGTTGGAATCTATTGATGTTGACCTTCATGGTAAACATGCAGTGGTGGTAGGTGCATCCAATATTGTTGGTCGTCCAATGACGTTAGAATTATTGCTCGCGGGCTGTACAACCACAACGTGTCATCGTTTTACAACTGATTTAGAAGATCATGTTCGTCAAGCTGACATTTTAGTGGTGGCGCGTGGTAAAGCTAACTTTATTCCTGGTGAGTGGGTAAAAGAAGGCGCAATCGTACTTGATGTGGGTATTAACCGTTTAGACACTGGTAAAATTACTGGTGATGTTGATTTTGAAACAGCTAAAGAGAGAGCTGCGTATATTTCACCTGTTCCAGGTGGTGTTGGCCCAATGACAGTAGCAACCTTGATTGAAAACACACTGTTTGCCTGTAATGAATTTCATTCTTAAGATTTAATGGTTTAATTAAATTTTGATTTGCCAATAAAAAAGACTGCCTAGGCAGTCTTTTTTATATCAACACTACAATAGCAGATTACTATTTTAAGTTATCGAGGTATCTTTCTGCATCAAGTGCGGCCATACAACCTGTTCCTGCAGAAGTAATTGCTTGACGGTAGATGTGATCAGATACATCACCCGCAGCGAATACCCCAGGAATAGTGGTTTGAGTTGCATTACCTTCGCTACCTGTTTGTACTTTTAGGTAGCCGTGGTTCATCTCTAACTGACCTTCGAACATATCGGTATTTGGTTTATGACCGATTGCAATGAATACACCCATTACATCTAGCTCTTCAGTCTTGTCTGATAAGGTATCTTTAATACGTAAGCCTGTTACGCCCATATCATCGCCTAATACTTCGTCTAATGTACGGTCAGTATGTAAAACGATATTGCCATTTTTTACTTTTTCGTTCAGGCGATCTAATAGAATCTTTTCTGAACGGAATTCAGTACGACGGTGTACAAGGTGTACCTCAGAGGCAATGTTTGATAGATATAGCGCTTCTTCAACAGCAGTATTACCACCACCAACAACCGCTACTTTTTGGTTACGGTAGAAGAAACCATCACAGGTGGCACAAGCAGAAACACCACGTCCTTTAAACGCTTCTTCAGAATCTAATCCTAAGTAACGTGCCGATGCACCTGTTGCAATAATTAATGCATCACAAGTATAAGTACCGGTATCACCTTTTAAAGTGAAAGGTGGTTTAGTTAACTCAACTTCATTGATGTGATCAAAAATAATCTCTGTATCAAAACGTAAAGCGTGCTCTTTCATGCTTTCCATTAGACCTGGGCCTGTCATGTCAGCTGCGCCGCCTGGCCAGTTTTCAACTTCGGTAGTTGTTGTTAATTGCCCACCTTGTTGCATACCTGTAATTAATACTGGTTTAAGGTTGGCACGAGCTGCATATACTGCTGCTGTGTAACCTGCAGGGCCTGAACCTAAAATTAACAATTTGTTATGTCTTACTTCGCTCATATTGTTACCTTGAATAATACGACTCACTGGAGCTATTAAGCTAATAAAGCTGTTGAGTGTGACTGTTGATAATTGTGATTGATTCTAAACTGTTGAGGGACAAACTGCAGTAAAAAAACGGATATTCCATAGGAATATCCGTTTTTACTAATAGTTATTATCTACTGTTTATAACGATTTATTATAACGATGTTTTTACCATGTCACTGCTTGAACGGTTACTCGCAAATGAGCTTCCCGCTTGTTGTGATGCTTTTACAATCGCTTGGCGTTCAGTTGCAGCAACGATCTTGATCTCTTTAGATAAATCTAAAGGCTCAGAAATCGTTTTAACCATTGCTGACGTTGATAGTCCTTTAGCAATGCTCACTGTACCTGTTTTAGCTGTGCTTATTGCTGATGCTTCAACTGGCGTTTCTGTCACTTCTGCTTTTGCTGTTTCAACTGCTTCAGGCGCTGCTTCAAGCTTCACTTCTGGTGTCACAATCACAGGCTCTAGCTCTTCCTCTACAACCACAGTCTCAACAGGTTTAGCTGGCTCTTCAACTATTTCAGACGCAACTGGAGCAGCTGCTACTGCTTTTTCTTTCAGTGGTAGAATTTTCTCAGCAGGGCTCACTGGAGAAGATTCAACACTTTTTTGTAGCTTTTCAGCTTCTTGTTGCGGTGCTTCAGCCGGCGCAATGTTATCAACGGTTTCTGCTACTGGCGCTGCTGATTGCACTTTTGGTGCTTCAACTTGCTCTGTTTCAGCCTCAGGGTAACGAGAAGTAATTGCTTCTTTAGCTGGATCGTTTTGTTGATCGCGTTTGTTACGTTGACCATTGTTACGCAGGTAACGTGAACGACGTTGTGGGATCTCAACAGGAGTATAAGCTTCTTCAGTATTTGCTGTGGTTTCTTCAGCTTTTACTTCATTTGCTTTCTGCTCACTCACTGGTGCCTGTTGCTTTTTAGCTTCTTTGTTTGCTTCAGGCGATTTTTTAGGCTTGTTTTTAGCTTTTGGCTTTTTCGGCTCAGCTGCTTTAACAGGCGCATCGTTATTAACGTTAGGTTTTTCAGGTGTTGTGTTTGTTTCAGCCGCATTTTCTGGCTGTTGTACACGTACCTTCTTACGCATATTACGACGTTTACGGCGTGCTACGATAACTTCTTGGTTATTGCCTTTCTCATTGTTATTTTGAGATGTTTTATCTTCGTTATCGTATTTTTTAGCTTGTGCTGTTGGTTTGCGATCAGCTGATTTACGGTTGTTACGACGTTCATTCGATTGCTCACCCGATTTGTCATTGCGGTTATTGCGTTGACGGTTACGGTTTTGATTACTCTTGTTATTACGAGTATTTCGAGTTGTCTCTTTCTTTGGTTGTGGCTGTTGCTCAGGCTCTTTCTCAACTTCAACCTTTGGCTCACCACTAAAGAATTTAACAATTGATTGGATCAAGTTAGCAACAAAAGAAGGTTTTTGCTCCACTGGTTTAGCGGCTACTTTTTCTTGAGTTTGTGCTTTTGGCGCAGCCTCTTTCTTAGGTGCACTAAAGCCATTTAGTAACGGCTCTTCAAGCTCTTCATGCTCTTTTTGCGCACTGTTTGGAATATAAACTGTATGTTGCTTTTCAAGTGCATCATAGTTGATATCTTCTTTACCATCTTTACGTGTACGCTTCACTTCAAAGTGCGGCGTTAGTAGGTTGGCATCAGGTACAATGTAAACTTCACAACCATGACGGTTTTCAATTTTAGCCACTGCTTTACGTTTTTCATTAAGCAGGTAAGCAGCAACTGCTACCGGTACACGTGCTTGAATTTGTGCAGTGTTTTCTTTTAAGCCTTCTTCTTCAATTAAACGAAGAATTGCTAAAGATAATGAATCATTATCACGAATAGTACCTTGGCCGTGACAGCGCGGACATACTCTAGAAGCTGATTCACCTAAAGAAGGGCGAATACGCTGACGAGACATCTCCATTAAACCAAAGCGAGATATGCGGCCTAATTGGATGCGTGCTCTATCTTGACGAACTGATTCACGCATTCTGTTTTCAACTTCACGTTGATGGCGAGCAGGGGTCATATCGATGAAATCGATCACCACTAAACCACCTAAATCACGTAAACGTAATTGGCGTGCAATCTCTTCTGCGGCTTCTAAATTAGTATTAAAGGCAGTTTCTTCGATATCACCACCGCGCGTTGCACGTGCAGAGTTAATGTCGATAGACGTTAATGCTTCAGTTGGATCGATAACAATTGAACCACCTGATGGTAAGCGCACTTCACGTTGGAAAGCAGATTCAATTTGGCTTTCAACTTGGTAGTGAGTAAATAGTGGGATTTCACCTTGGTACAGTTTAAGACGGTTAACATAGTCTGGGCGTACCATTTCGATATGACTTTTTGCTAATTCAAATGTTTTAGCGTGGTCGATAACGATTTCACCGATATCGCGACGTAAGTAGTCACGAATTGAACGTACAATAACATTACTTTCACGGTGGATTAAGAAAGGAGCGGCTTTAGTTTGTGATGCTTGATCAATGGCTTGCCAATGATTAACCAGTACATTTAAATCCCATTCTAACTCTTCTGCTGATTTACCAACACCGGCAGTACGTACGATTAACCCCATGCCTTTAGGCAGCGTTAAGTTCGATAAAGCGGCTTTTAGTTCAGTGCGGTCATCTCCTTCGATACGACGTGAAATGCCGCCTGCACGTGGGTTGTTTGGCATTAATACTAGGTAGCTACCAGCCAAACTAATGAATGTGGTTAGGGCTGCGCCTTTGTTACCACGTTCTTCTTTTTCAATTTGAATAATTACTTCTTGGCCTTCTTTAATCACATCCTTAATGTTAGGGCGGCCTTTGAATGAATATCCTTCTGGGAAGTAGTTTCGAGCAATCTCTTTAAGCGGTAAAAAACCGTGACGTTCTGCGCCATAGTCAACAAATGCAGCTTCTAAACTTGCTTCTACACGTGTGATTTTACCCTTATAAATATTTGCTTTCTTTTGTTCGTGACCAGGACTTTCAATATCAAGATCATACAGCTTTTGCCCATCAACTAGGGCTACACGTAACTCTTCTGCTTGAGTTGCGTTGATTAACATTCTTTTCATTTGTGAACTCTTGTAGTATTTTTTCGTTATTTTCTATATGTACTAACTGTTTTTTTGCATGCTTGACCTCATGTCTGGTTATACAATCTCTCGACTGGAAGTATTCAGAGGTGCGTTAAAAAGCGGATACAAAAAAAGCGTTAAATCAAAAATAATTCAACACATCAGCGTTACATTCTAATCATTTGATTTGCTTTCATAATAGCCATGCCTACTAGCAATTTTATAGAGAAGGAATTGCGAGGCATTAACTCTGTTATTGTCGCATTTATATCTACTTACAAGCAACAAAGTTTTTGCATATTATGCGATCAGGCATGATAAACTTAACGAATGGAACAGATAAATCACTCAGTACGCATTATTGACATCGCTCAAGAAAATGCACAACAACGAATCGACAACTTTCTTCGCTTACATTTAAAGGGCGTGCCTAAAAGCATGATCTATCGAATTGTGCGTAAGGGAGAAGTTCGTGTTAATAAAAAACGCATTAAACCCGATTACAAATTGCAGGTTGGCGACACCGTGCGCATCCCACCTGTAAAAGTTGATCCGGAAAATGCATTACCTTCACCTAAACTCAACAGCATTAAAAATTTAGAGTCCGCTATTGTCTATGAAGATGACGCTTTAATTATTTTAAACAAACCTTCTGGTTTAGCAGTACACGGCGGTAGTGGTCTAAATTTTGGAGCGATTGAAGGCTTGCGTGCCTTACGTCCAGATTCACGCTTCTTAGAATTAGCTCACCGTTTAGATAAAGCAACATCTGGCTGTCTATTAATTGCAAAAAAACGCAGTATGTTACGTGCACTGCACGAGCAGTTACGTCAGAAAACCATGAAAAAACAGTATTTCGCGTTAGTTAAAGGTCAATGGGACAAAAAAGACCGATTAGTACGTGAACCTTTATTAAAGAATGCCCAAGATTCTGTGGTTAAAGTTAGCCCATTGGGTAAACCCTCGGAAACACATTTTAAAATTGTGCAACGTTATGAAGGCGCTACCTTAGTGGAAGCGAGTCCAGTTACTGGACGAACTCACCAAATTCGTGTGCACAGTGCCTGTAAAGGCCATAATATCGCCTGTGATGAACGTTACGGTGACAGTACTTTTGATAGTAAAATGACTGCATTAGGATTAAATCGACTTTTCCTGCATGCTGCTCATATTACCTTTTACCATCCGGTATTAGAGAAAAAATGACTGTTAGTGCGCCACTTTGTCCTCGTTTAGAGACTTTATTAACCAAGTTACAGCGCAGTTAATATGAAATACCAGTTAATTATTTTTGATTGGGATGGCACTTTAATGGACTCCCTAGATAAAATTGTGTTGTGTATGCAACAGGCTACCAAACAAATCGATATTGCCGTACCAAGTGAAGCCGCAATCAAAGATATTATCGGTTTAAGCCTGTTAACAGCTACGCAACAGTTATTTCCTGATTTACCCTTCATTAAACAGCAGCAATTAGTGGACGCCTATCGCGACCGCTATCATGCGAATCAGCATATTGAAACGCCTTTCTACGATGGCATTGCAGATATGCTGGTTAACATACAGCAACGCGGTTATCAAATAGCCGTTGCAACCGGTAAGGGAAGAGTAGGATTGGATCGTATGATTGCTAAAACCAATACTGCGCATCTATTTAGTGGCACTGTTTGTGCTGATGAAGCACACTCCAAACCAGACCCATTAATGATTAAAATGTTATTAGACAAATTAGCGATCCCTGCCGAACAAGCTTTGATGATTGGTGATTCTATCTATGATCTAGAGATGGCTGCTAATGCGGGCATCGATAGTTTGGGTGTAAGTTATGGTGTGCATAATTCAACACAGTTAATGCAAGCTAAACCTAAAGCTATTTTGGATTGCCTTGCCACTGAGTTGGATAGTTATATTTAAGTCATTTATGAAGGATTTATTGTGAAAGAGTCAGCTTTGAAAGATAAAGTGTTGTTTAGTGAATATATAAAATTAACAGGGCGTGGTGAAAAAGGGCGTCGTCCTCTAACCATGGCAGAAGCAAAACAAGCATTAAGTGATTATTTAAACGGTGATGCCACGATTTTGCAATTGGCTGTGTTACTTATGCTGCAACGTGTACGTTGTGAAACACCAGAAGAAGCGGCAGGTTATATTGAAGCTTTACGTGGAAAAGTATCTGAGCAATGGCAAACGTTACCCGTTGATCTGGATTGGCCTTGCTTTGCAGGTAAAAAAAGACAGCCACCTTGGTTATTATTGGCGGCAAAAGTATTAGCTGCGAATGGTATTAAGATATTTTTACATGGTCATATGACCGTTGATTTGATCAAGTACCAAGTGGAATCTGCTTGTCCGTTATTAGGTATTGAAATAGCGGATAGTCCAGAGCAGGCTAAACTAGACTTAGAAAAAAATGCACTAGTGTATGTACCGTTATCGGCATATTGTCCAGAACTAATCGAATTATTAGCTCTGCGTGAACAAGTTGGTTTACGTACGCCTTTGAATACAGTAGCACGCAGCGTTAACCCAACGAATGCGCCTTATAGTATTCACGGTGTTTTCCATAAAAGTTACGAGAAAATACACGCTGAAGCGGCATTGTTAAACAATGAACATAGTATTATCGCTTTCAAAGGTGAAGGGGTGAGAGTGAAGTGAATCCGCGTGTCTCTACCTTAGCTTGTGGAGTGACACAAGTAGATGGACAAACACGTTATATCGAACAGGATTGGCCTACTTATCTCGAAGACTTCTCCGGAGCACATACCGAAGTATCCGCTGAATACTTATTAAAAGTATGGAATAAAGAGATTGAAGATGCCTATGGTGATGCTGCCGTGATCACCACCATGGCCATGGTACTGAAACAGATGCAACCTGAATGCTCGCAGGATGAAGCATTACAAAAAGCCAAACAGTTATGGGAAACCAGAGCTATTTAGGGGGATTTAAATTTACACTAAAAAGGAAGCTAAATAGCTTCCTTTTTTGATTGCGGCTTATCGCTTAAATAATTAAGCTGAAAGTGCGTGATCTGTTTTATTTAATTTTTCTAATCTGAATGATCATGCCAAATAGCGGATGATCAAAATAATGTATCTCTTCACTACGCAAACGGGTTGATTGATCAAATAAAGTTTCAGTGATGGCTTTTTCTGTACGCACATTTCGCTGAACAGGCTCTTGATTAACGATTTGCACTACACCGTCTTGCTCCACTGCTTTAGTTTCTGATCCGCGCACCGATAATGGCGATGAGACTGATTTCTCAGTTTCAGTACGCACAATCAATTGGCTATCAATATGCAGGTAACGCTCTACATAGATTAGTAGATTCCCATCAATTTCATACAAATCTTGTAAGATCTCTTTCTTCTGTAACGCTGCTAATACATCCATTGATTGATCTGGTTGTGCTGATGCAGTGCTTGAATTAGAAGATAAACCTGCTTGCTCCATGGCTAATGCATAGTTTTTACCTGCAAATAGATGAATAGGTGATGCATTTTGTTTATTTTGTATTGGCATACGCCATGCTGTATGGAGTAGTGGTGTGAAAAGTTGGTGGTTGTTTAATCTTTTTAATTGCTCATTAAGCATCAAGCCATTTAAGCGTTGTAATCTATGTCCACCTTTCACCATTTGTGCATCGGTTAAACGCACAGGATTTTGTTGGTGTAAACAAGGCTGCCCATCTAAACAGCTGGTCGCTGGTGCGGCTTTGATTACTTCTAGACGTTGGCGCTGTTTTAAATAAACATTATTTTGATCTAGTTGTTCACTATTATCTTGTACATCAACATTGCGTTTAAAGACTAATATCTCCACGTCAAACCAGCGGTCACCTGCTGCTTGGGCATTCAAGGAACAAGTTGCTGCAAAAAATAATGGTAAAATATAACGTAAATTCAAAAGGCTATCCTTTTTATTTGATTTTATTTAATAAGATTTAATTTAAAACTATCAAGTAGCTGTTTCAACCAGTTTAGACGTTCTGCACTATTTTCCAATGCGATACTGAATTTCAATTTACTTGGCCCGTCAAGTTTAAAGGTATTTGTTTGTGTTTGCAGTAATGAAACGAGAAACATGGGATCAACCTTTGTATGTTCAGTGAAGGTTACTGCGCCACCCAATGCATGGGCTTCAATGCGAGCAATACCTAGTTTTGAACATCTTTGTTTTATTGCGGTGACAGCCACTAAGTTTTTAGTTGAGTCAGGTAATAAACCAAAGCGATCAATTAGTTCTACTTGTATCTCATTAAGTTCATTATTATTTTTACTATTTGCAATACGCTTGTACAAAGATAAACGCATATTCACATCTGGAATATAATCATCAGGTATCAGTGCCGGAATTCTTAATTCAACTTCTGCTTGCGTTGATAATAGGTGCTCTAGACTAGGCTCTTGACCATTGCGTAATGCATCAACCGCCTGATTTAACATATCCATATACAAGTTAAAGCCGATACTGGTAATTTGACCTGATTGCTCATCACCCAATAATTCCCTGGCGCCACGTATTTCTAAATCGTGAGTTGCCAGTGTAAAACCAGCCCCTAAGGTGTCTAATGAGCCAATAGCTTGCAGGCGCTTTTTAGCATCTTTAGTCATTAGTTTAGGTGTTGGTGTTAATAAATATGCATAAGCCTGATGATGCGAGCGGCCCACACGACCACGTAATTGGTGTAATTGCGCTAACCCTAAGTGATCAGCACGATTGATGATAATGGTATTGGCAGTAGGAATATCAATACCGGTCTCAATGATGGTGGTACAGACTAGGACATTTTGACGCTGATGATAAAAATCAGACATAACACGTTCAAGCTGTTGTTCATTCATTTGCCCATGGGCAATGGCAACTCTGGCTTGCGGTAATAATGTTTGTAAATCTGACGCTGCTTTTTCGATAGTTTCAACGTTATTATGTAAAAAGTAGACTTGACCACCACGCATGATTTCACGTGTGATTGCATCACTGATAGTTTGATCGGTACGTTGCTCTACAAATGTTTTTACCGCTAAACGTTTAGCTGGTGGCGATGCGATGATAGACAAATCACGCATGCCATTCATGGACATATTTAATGTTCGCGGAATAGGCGTTGCAGTCAGGGTTAATATATCGATTTGTGCACGCAGACGTTTAATTTTTTCTTTTTGACGTACACCAAAACGATGCTCTTCATCAATAATTAATAAACCTAAATCGGCGAAATTAATGCCATCACTTAATAGCTTATGAGTACCAATTAGAATATCTACTTTTCCATCGGCGGCATCTTGTAAAATAAGCTTCTGCTCTTTGGCGGTTTTAAAGCGTGATAACACTTCAATTCTTACTGGCCAATTAGCAAAGCGATCACGGAAGTTTTCAAAATGTTGCTGTGCAAGAAGTGTGGTTGGTACTAGTAACGCAACTTGACGTGCATTATCAGTTGCCATAAAGGCAGCACGCATTGCCACTTCTGTTTTACCAAAGCCCACATCACCACAAACTAGTCTATCCATAGGTTGTGATGAACACATATCTGAAATTACAGCGTTAATAGACAGCGCTTGGTCATGGGTTTCTTGGTAGGGGAAGTCATTACTGAATAAGGCATAATGCTCTTTGTTTAGCTTATATCTAAAGCCTTTTTAGCGGCGCGTTGAGCATAAATTTCCAGTAACTCGGCAGCGACATCACGTACTTTTTCAGCGGCACGTTTTTTCGCTTTGGCCCAGGTATCATTACCTAGTTTGCTGATAGGTGCCGTTTCCACATCACTGCCACTATAACGGCTGATTAAATGTAATGAGGTCACGGGCACATATAATTTGTCACCACGAAGATATTCTAAGGTAACAAACTCATTAATACTGCCTGATACTTCAATGGTTTGTAACCCTAAATAACGTGCAACACCATGGTCGATGTGAACCACAGGTTGGCCTACTTTTAATTCAGCTAGGTTACGGACAATATGCTCAGAGTTTTCCTCTCCGTTATTATCTTTATTTTGACGTCGTCTTTGGGTTATTTTATTGCCCAATAACTCAGTTTCAGTGATAAAAGCAAAAGCTGAGTCGATGATCATAAAACTATGTTCAACACGACTGACCGTAATATGTACTTTTTGTTTTTTCGGTTGGCACTCACTTAAGTGATTAACTGATTTTATCGATAATTTAAGTGGGCTCAGTAGTTCTAGTAGCGCTTCTTTACGGCCCGCTGACTCAGCACTTAACAAGATGGTGCCATCGAAACTGTCAATAAAATCACTGATATTTGCTAGTGGATTTTTATCTTTATGGTTAATTCTAATATCAGGTAAGGTGGTCAGTGGTAAATTGCTTTTACCTGCCTTAGGCGCGGCAAAAGAGGTATCTTGCAACTGGTATTTAGGAAACTCATTAATACGCTTAAAGCATTGCTCTTGACGCAGATATAACTCAATCGGCTGCAATAATGGGCGTAATAAATCAACACCACGTTCATCAAAACGATGGGTAATGGTTTTCCAGAAATCATCGATAGCTGTATTGATATCGCCGACAATACACAAACGACTTTGCTGAGGAAAATAATCAAATAGAGTCGCTGTCTCATTAAAAAATAGCGGTAGATAATATTCGATACCAGCGGGTAAATTAGTTTGTGAAATTTGCTGATAGATAGAATCGTTGCTGGTACAAATTTTTGCTGGAAATTTATCTTGATATGCTTGTTTAAAGTTTTCTATCGCCTGCTTATCTGTTGCAAATTCATGAGCAGGTAACATTTTTATCTGTTGAATGGTTGGCAGAGAGCGTTGTGTTTCTGTATCGAAAGGGCGAATAGAGTCTACTTCGTCATCAAAAAAGTCGATGCGGTATGGGGTATCGCTGGCCATTGGGTAAATGTCTAATAACGAACCTCGTGCACAAAACTCGCCATGTTCTTGTACTTGGTCAACGGCGTAATAACCGGCCTCCTGTAACTGCTCTCGTAGTAGTTGCAAGTCTAATTGTTGGCCAGTTTTCACCACTAAAGTATTTTGTTTTAAATAACTAGGTGGCGCTAATCTCAATAGCAGGGTAGTCACGGGCACAATCAAAATGCCTTCTTTCATTGAAGGTAATTGATATAAGGTTTCAATACGCGTTGAGATAATATCTTGATGTGGAGAAAAATGGTCGTAGGGTAAGGTTTCCCAATCAGGAAATAGGTTTACTTCGAACTTGTTTTCAGCAAAAAATAATAACTCCTGATGCAACTTAATGGCACTGGGTGTGTCATTAACGATGACAATTAACGGCGACTTTTGTGGGTTGTTTTGTGCGCATTGGCTAATCACTAAACTTTGGCTACTACCGACTAAGTTAGCAAGTTGCTGAGTATCGGTGGTGGATTTTAATGTTTGTATGTCGAGTAAATTGTTCATGTTTTGACTTATTTTATCTATTTAGTTGCTTAGTAAAGTGTGTGCGAAAATTGCACTATAGAGTCAGGGTATCAGTTTAACCTAGTACAGGTTATTGCTTTGATTCACGTAATTTAGCTCTATCTTTTAGCTGTTGAGATTGTATATGTAAACTCGCTCGAATCAATAACTCTCGATCTTGGTCTCGAATAAGCGTGTAAGTTAATGTACACTGCTCGGCGTTTAATTTGCTGACCGTAGCATAACAATAAATGGCAGATGATTCTTCAGGTAAAAATATTTTTAACCTAACAATATCTTCTTCTTTCAATGTGTTATTGTTTTTTATGATTAAGTTTCCAGCACTAAACTTTATACTTTGATGACGTGATTTTTCTTCATCTTGCTGGGTTAATACATAGCTCAATAGAGTATTTATTTTTTGATTTTGAGCTTGTAAGTATTGCCATAATGCTTTGCTGGTTTCGTTATTTAACTTTAACGGAGCGAGAATGTTTGCGTCGGCTTGTGCTAAATCACTGGCCATACGAAATGGACCTGGGATCTCTTGCTCAAAGGCCAGTTGATTGGCAGGAAGCTGCGTTTTATCAATTGACTTTAAGTTGATTGAAAGTGTGTGTTCTACTAAAAAGTATTCATTATTATTCATATCTACAAACCAAGCAGTGATTAAGTGGTGGCGAAACACCTTATATTAGGAGTTTTGTCTGTCTTAGCGAATAAAGATACATTAGAATGACCGGCATTAAAATGTAATCAATAAGTTAAGGCTACATTTAGTGAGATTAACGGTGCTTTTAGCGCGCCTTGATCTTATCCAATCTGTCTTAGATAATTATTATAAAAGGTAACTATGTTTTATCCTTTAAGTGTTTTCATTGGTTTACGTTATACCAAGTCCAAGCGTAATAACCAATTTGTGTCCTTTGTTTCTTTATTCTCCACGGGTGGCATTATTCTCGGTGTGTTGGCGTTGATCACAGTGCTTTCTGTGATGAATGGCTTCGAAGCGGAATTAAAAGATCGTATCTTAGGCTCAATTCCTCAAGCAAAATTAACCAACCAAGATAACACCATTACGAATTGGCAACAGCGTATAGATCAACTTCCCGTTGATCCTTTAATCATTGATGTTGAACCTATGATCAATGCTGAAGGCATTTTACAAAGTAAGACCGGATTGCAAGGCGTTAAAATTGAGGGTATTTACCCTGATAAGTACGCCAGTGACACGGTTAAAAGTAATATTGTCGTGGGCAGTTTAGATAAACTGGTAGCGAGTGAATATAACATTATTATTGGTGACCAATTGGCGCGTATGTTGGGGGTGACCATTGGTGATAAAGTGAGAATTACCTCAACCCGAGGTGTGCGTTATACACCTTTAGGTCAGGTGCCTAGCCAGCGAAACTTTACCGTGGCTGGAATGTTTGATGTGGGCTCTGATGTAGATAAATACTTAGTCTTGATGCGTGCTGAAGATGCAGCTCGTTTAATTCGTATTCAAACCGATCAGGTAACAGACTTACGCTTCTATTTCACAGAACCTTTTGCAGTAGAGACTTGGACGCCGCCTGCTTTAGCAGAAGATGAGATGATCATTGATTGGCGCAGTACACACGGTGAGTTATTTGCAGCAGTAAAAATGGAAAAGAATATGATCTGGTTGCTGCTTTGTTTAATTATTGCGGTGGCTGCATTTAATATTCTATCTTCTTCTGTGATGGTGGTGACCGATAAAAGTGCTGAAGTGGCGATATTAAAAACCCTAGGCATCAACGCCAATACCATTAATTTAATCTTTATTATTCAAGGTGCATTTAGTGGCATTGTTGGGGCATTAATTGGCACTGGATTAGGCTTGTTATTAAGTACGTATATTAATGAAATCATGTCTTTTTTAGGGTTGCATCTATTAGCCAATGCGTCTGGCGGTACACGTCTGTTGCCCGTTGTACATGAGCCTGTCCAAATAGTATCCATCATGTTGGGTGCAATGTTTTTAAGTTTATTAGCAACTTTATACCCAGCTTACAGAGCCGGTAAAGTTAGCCCAGTTGAGGCATTAAGATATGAGTAATTCAATAGTAGTTTGTCAGGATTTAAGCAAAGTATACCAAGAAGGGCGTTTAGCTACGTCAGTGTTGCAAGGTGTTAGCTTGGCCGTTGAGCCAGGTGAGTTATTAGCAATTGTTGGGACATCAGGGTCAGGTAAAAGTACTTTATTGCATTTATTAGGTGCTCTGGATGCACCTTCAACGGGTGAAGTTATTTTTAATGGTAAAAACATTCATAAGTTATCAGCAAAACAGCAAGCAAAATGGCGTAATCAAGAGTTAGGTTTTGTTTATCAGTTTCATCATTTGTTATCTGAATTTACAGCGTTAGAGAATGTTGCCATGCCGTTGTTGATTGCTGGTGAGCCGATTAAAGTTGCACAACAAAAAGCCTTAGAGTTATTAACCCGTGTCGGTTTAAGTGAGCGTGTTGCTCATCGTCCTTCAGAGCTTTCTGGTGGTGAAAGACAACGTGTTGCTATTGCAAGAGCATTGATTAACAAACCGTCTTTGGTGTTAGCCGATGAACCAACCGGTAACTTAGATGCAAAAAGTGCTGAGTCTGTCTATCAATTGTTAAAAGAGTTAAATGCCGAGTTGGGCACCGCTTTTATTGTGGTCACGCATGATCAACAGTTGGCTAATAAGTTAGACCGACAGTTGTATATGAGTAACGGCATCTTACAGGATACGCAATAATGTTTAGACCTTTATCGTTATTTGTTGGTTTACGTTATAGCAAAGCCAAGCACAAAAACAAATTTGTGTCGTTTATCTCAATGGCCTCTATTTTTGGCATTATTTTAGGGGTGGCAGTATTAATTGTTGGCCTTTCTACCATGAATGGTTTTGAAAAAGCCCTAAGAGATCAACTACTGTCGGTCATTCCTCATGCGGAACTAGAGGTGGTAGAGGGCGATTTCAAAAATGAGAAAGCAATTTTATCCCAAGTCAGAGAACATCCTGGTATAGCAGGTGCAAGCCCTTATATTGTGATGAATGCTTTGTTGCAAAATAATATACATATGAAAGCACTGCAAATGCGTGCAATAGATCCTGACACTGAAACGCAAGTAACTGCCGTTGAGAAGTATATTAAGCAAGGAGGTTGGGAGCTATTATCCACTGCGGATAATAGTATTATCTTGGGTGAGCCCGTGGCTAAACAGCTTAATCTCGCTGTGGGTGATACGGTGACTTTATTATTACCTCAACCTAGCTCTGTTAAATTAAAGGCCCCACGCAAATTTGCATTTACACTCACTGGGACTTTTAAAATGGGTGGTCAAGTTGATACCACCTTAGGCTTTATTCATATCAATAAAGCCAAACAGATTTTGAATGTACAGCATGCAACGGGCATCGCTTTTAAAGTGGATGATGTATTACAAGCACAAACCTTAGTACGTGAAGTGGCTTATAACATTCCTGTTTATATGTATGTGAAAAGCTGGATCACTAGTCAAGGTTACTTATATCAAGATATTCAAATGGTTAAGTCATTAATGTATGTGATTTTATTGTTAGTGGTTGCGGTTGCTTGCTTTAATATCGTATCAACTTTAGTGATGGCGGTGAATGAGAAACGAGGTGATATTGCTATCTTAAAAACCATGGGCGCTAATAAATGGTCATTACGTGCTATTTTCATAGTGCAAGGTGCGTTCAATGGTTTGATGGGCAGTTTATTTGGTGGGTTATTAGGGATTTACCTATCGTTAAATTTAAGCGGTATTTTTGCTGCGATTGAAAGTTTAATTGGCCGTAAGTTCTTATCGGGTGATATCTATTTTATCGATTACTTACCTTCACAAATCGATTATCAACAGGTACTGGTGATCACTGTCGTCGCTTTTGTAATGAGTGTAGTGGCGACGATTTATCCAGCCTGGACTGCGAGTAATATTGAGCCAGCTAAAGAGTTAGGTTATAGCCATTAAACTCTCACTCGCTTAATACGAGATAAGGTGCGTTAATCTAACGCACCGTACGCTGCTAGTAAGTCATACACTCCCTGTGCAATGAGTCGGTATCCTTGTGCATTTGGATGTACAGTATCGCTGTGCAAAGCAGGTTTCTTTAATACATCCCGCATAATGTCATTGCCAAGTGGAATCTGATATTTTTTAGCTAATGTCTGGTACTGCTCAATATCAGGTAAAAAGATACTCGCTTCTGGTACTGATAATAACACCACTTCAATGCCTCTATTCTGTGCCATCTCTATCATCTGTGCTAGATTGTCCTGCATCTTATCTAAATTTCTATTTTGTAAAATATCGTTACCACCATGGCAAAGGATCAATAATTGCGGTTGGTATTGGTCTAATAGTTTAAGTAAACGTTTAAGCCCTTGTTGACTGGTTTCTCCATTCACACCTGCATTGATAACTTGCTTATCTAATAACAAACCTAATTGTACTGGGTAACTTTGCTGTTTTTCAGCGCCACGCCCAGAGGTTAAGCTATCACCAAAAGCTAGGATAGGTTGTTGCTGGTTAAGGGGAGTTAACGTGACGGAATCGCTACAGGCCGTTAGTAGGGTAATAAACAATAAACAAAGGTATATTTTCATGGGTTTGGCTCGGCAATAGCAAGGGGTCAATGATGAATATAAATTGTAGGCAAAAAAAGCGCACTAAAAAGTGCGCTATCGTCATTCTTAGTTTTATTAATCGTCTAAAATACCTAGGATGCTCAATAGGTGAACAAAGATATTAAAGATGTTTAAGTATAATGAAACCGTTGCACGAATGTAGTTTGTTTCACCGCCATTGATAATACGGCTTGTATCAACCAGTATTAATCCTGACATGATCATAACCACAACACTGCTGATCACTAATTGCATTAATGGAATTTGTAGGAAGATGTTAGCAATCATTGCCACCACGACAGCAATCATACCAGCCATTAAGAAGCCGCCCATGAATGAGAAGTCTTTACGTGTAGTTAGTACATATGCAGATAAAGCAAAGAAGATAATCGCTGTTGTACCTAATGCTTGCATGATAAGTGCAGGACCGTTAGCCATTGCCAGGTAGTGATTTAACATATTACCCAGTGATGCACCCATCACACCAGTAAACATAAATACCCAGAAAAGACCTTTACTTGAGTCAGCTGTTTTTGAAACAACAAACAACAAACCGAAGCCAACTAGCATTAATACTAATGACATCATTGGACCAATGCCTGCCATTGTTGCAATAGTTGCAGTTACTGCACTAAACGCAAGTGTCATGCCTAACAACATATAAGTATTTTTTAATACTTTATTGATTGAAACTCCAGCACTACCAGTATGAGTGTTAATTGAAGAATTCATAATTTACTCCAGTTGATTAAATAATAATTAATAAACATCATAACACTTGGATTTAGCATGTGTAGTATTTTCGTATCAATTTAGTTAACAGAGTGTGAGCAAGGTAATAGTAATTATAAAAAATATAGTGTTTGTGGTAATAACAATGATATTAAATAAGTGATCACAATTTTGCGCAGGAAAAATGACTTAGTTCAAGGCGTAATTTAAGTTAAACAATTGTTCTATTTACGAAAATTACAGCGAAGTAATAAGTTATTTTAACAAATAAAAATTGTTCAGTTACTTAGTGTGATTGGTATTAAGGTCCTATTGATTAAATATTTAACTAAGGCTGCAATTATTTTAACAGGTAATTCAGAACAGTTAATTGATGGGGTTGCTACAGGATTCAGTTATGGTGAAGAGGGTAGTAAGCCAATGACAATACTAGAAATATTGTTGAGGAGTCATAAAAAAGGCACCGAAGTGCCTTGATAGTATTAGTATTTAGAAAGGGCTTATTTAGCGCCTTCGATGATACCAACAAATTCTTCAATGATTAGTGCAGCACCACCAACTAAACCACCGTCGATATCAGCTTGAGCGAATAGCTCTTTTGCACTGTTTGCTTTAACACTACCGCCGTAAAGGATTTGTACTTTCTCAGCTACTACTTCGCTTTGTGCATTTAACCATGAACGGATATGTGCATGAACTTCTTGTGCTTGCTCAGAAGTTGCAACTTTACCTGTACCGATAGCCCATACTGGCTCATATGCGATTACTGAGTTTTCAATTGCAGCAATACCAGCAACGTCGATTACTGCTTTTAGTTGTGCTTCAACAACAGCAAAAGTTTTATCAGTTTCACGCTCTTCTAGTGTCTCACCGATACAAAGAACAGGTACTAGACCATTTTCTTGAATAGCAACAAATTTAGCTGCAACAACTGCATCTGTTTCGTTGTGGTATTGACGACGCTCAGAGTGACCAACTAAGCTGTACTTAGCACCAAACTCTTTAACCATTACTGGTGACGTTTCACCTGTGAATGCGCCAGAAACGTTTGTGCTTACATCTTGACCACCAAATTCAATGCTGTTGTTTGCTGTTAAGTTAGCAACTTGCTCAATGAAGATAGCCGGTGGGCATACTGCAACTTCAACATTGCTCGCTGCATCAGCTGCGCCTTCAATACCTTTGATTAATGTTGCAACTGACTCTTTAGTACCGTTCAGTTTCCAGTTACCCATTACAAGAGGTGTTCTCATGTTTAACTCCGTTAGTTTATTAAAATTGTATGCTTTTCAGACATTTTGGTAATTAAAAATCACTTCACTTACCATTTTGTGATTCTATCCCAGTAAATTATCTGTTATCAACTGTAAATACAAGTAAGGCTTGACTGAAACTCCCATTTTTATTGTGTTCAATCAATAAAGTCTTAGTTTACTTGGGTAAATTGCACTGCGGGTTGCTGTTGATAGAACTCATTGTCTGTATTTTCTTCACTGTGAGTCGGATTAGAGAAGGACTCTTTATCAAAGGCAATATCGCCACCATCAATCACGCCAGATTGATTATTAATCGACTTAAAGTCAAATAGCGCAGTGTCTGCTAAATGCGATGGCACCACATTCTGCATTGCGGTAAACATGGTTTCTAAGCGGCCTGGAAATTTTTGATCCCACTCACTGAGCATCTCTTCAGTTAATTTGCGTTGTAAATTAGGTTGAGAACCACATAGATTACAAGGAATGATTGGGAACTTCTGTAATGTTGCAAAGGCTTCAATATCTTTCTCTTTACAATAAGCCAGAGGTCGGATCACAACATGTTCTCCATTGTCCGAGACTAATTTTGCTGGCATTGATTTCATTTTTCCTGCAAAAATAGGTTAAGCATCATAGTAGCGAGCATATCGTCACGGTGATGCCCTAAAGCAATTTTTGTTGCACCAATTTCTTTTGCGGTATTATATAGGATGCCTCGGCGTAAACGAGAACATAGGCTACAGGTAGTTTTGCCTGGCTCTAACTTTTCTGTGACTATGCTATAAGTATCTTGCTCGACAATTTTGTAATCAACACCTAATTTAGATAGGTATTCAGGTAGGATGTGTTCAGGGAAGCCTGGTTGCTTTTGGTCTAAGTTAACGGCGATGATATCAAAGTTAATTGGCGCAACGGCCTTAAGCTGACTCAGCATCTCTAAAAGTGTGTAGCTATCCTTTCCGCCCGATACACAAACCATGACCTTATCGCCATCTTCAATCATGTTGTAATCTGCGATCGCTTGCCCCGTTTGTCTACGCAACACTTTGTTTAATTTTTTGAGTTTAAATTGTTCTTTTTCTGAAAGTTGCTGCGTCATTGTAAGCCTTGTTTAGGGAGAGTTAAAAGCACGCGCATTGTATAAAAAGAGAAGTGTAGATGTAAAGGACTGAACTGACTATTCGCCCTTTGTGTTTTAGCCTTTATAGTGGGGTAGGGCGAGCAATTAAGAAACCTTGTATGCCATCAATATACATATGCTCTAGGATATGTTTTTGCTCAAGTCGTTCAATCCCTTCGGCGACTACTTGACATTCCATGCGATGAGCAACATCTATGATCATGCGAATAAATTGCTGGTTAGTGCTGTCATGTTCGATATCCACAATTAAACTAGAGTCAATCTTAATGTAGTCAGGTTTTAACTCTTTAAACAGACGGAATGAACAGATACCTTTACCGAATCGACAGATGGCAGATCGACTGCCTGCACGTTTTAACATGTCAAAAAAGCGTTTGCTGGCGGTAAGGTGGTTATCTAGCGGCTTTTCATGCACTTCAAATACTAATGAACCGGCAATATCAGACTCTTTTAAGAGCAAACGTTCTAACCAAATAAGAAAGGCGCTGTTTTGGATACAGGCATAACTGACGTTAATGCCCCAATGCGTATTAAAATCACTTTTTTGTCGGTAATTGGCAATAGTGCGTTCAATAATTAATTGCTCAAGTTTCACAATCATATCGATGCGTTGTGCCATTGAGAAAATAGTACTGGCTGGAATGATGTTATCGTTTTCGCCTAAAAAGCGGGTATAAATCTCTTGATACCCTTTCATATTACGATGAATAGCTTGCACCGGCTGCTGTAAAAAAGTAAATGAGCGTTTCTCAATCACTTCGTTGATCACGGCTCGCCAATGTTGCTCTCCTAATTGGAACTCACTGTGCTCTTCAAGCGCCCATGCATTGGGTCCAGCTATTTGTGCTTTGGCAAGGGCAATATCAGCTCTTGCTAACACATGCTCTGGTAACTGTTTAGCTGAAACTCGCGTCATGCCATTAAAAGCTACACTTTCAAGGTTATGGGTGGCCTGGTATTGGTCAAATTTAAATTTTAATTCATCACTGAATTTGTGTGCATCAGTAGTGGTCATGTTATGTGCAATAACGGCAAAGTCTGACCCACTAATACGGAAAACCTGTGTGTTGGCATAATTTAATGCAACTTGCTTAATAATTTTGGCAACATTAAGTAAGTAGTGATCACCTTGTTGAAAACCGCGACTGGCATTAACCGTTGATAATTCGAAAATTCTAATCACAGATAAGATGGCATGATCTTGGTTGTTGTCACTGGATAATAGCTCAGTTAGTTCAGAGCGAAAAGCATGACGATTATTTAACTCAGTGAGACTGTCTCGATTGGCCTGATTGCTTAACTTGTTTATTCTCATCTCTTTATCAGAAACATCAGACTTTAAGTTCCTGATTTTTTGCTTAATTGCCTTAGCCGCTATGGTAAAGATAGATTTTACATCACTGTCATCTAGTGTTTCTTCAATCAATAACTGTTCATTTTTTCTAAACAAGGTTAAATAAAGTAGGTTGCAGAACAGGGTAGTGATCACTAAAGCCGCTACAATTAACAAGATGATATGTTGATATAGCGTAGAGTATTCCAAATTTTTGACTGAGTATTCAATAACTTGGTTTGTAGAAATAGAGTGTTGTGTCGAGGGAGAGATAGGTAATATTTTACGGAATAATTGCGCTTCTTTTTGCTCTATGTAGGTCAGTGGTGCCGATAAACGGTCATTGGTTACCTTAATATAACTAAAATTATTGATTTCGATTTTATGTTTTAAATCTGCTTCAGAGGTGATGTCATTTAACACTGCAAGTCGCTTATCTAGACCGTATTGCTGCTGTTGTTTGGAGAGGATTGGGTTAAATAAAGCTTTAATAACAAACACTAATGCAATAATGATCAATATAATAAGAAAATTAGATACCCAAAAATTCCGTCCAAGGTTGTTCATCTTTCAACTCCTTTGGTCTTACCTATTGAAATACTCATTTTCTTTACGATTAAGTATAGGCTTAAAATGACTATTTGCTGCATATACTTGATTCGAATAAGAGAATGGATGAACAGCATCACATTCCAACAATGATATGATTAATAATTAATTTTTTAATTATATAGCAATTTTAAATCATTATTTAGTTTTTTGTTGATTAATTGTTACATCAATTGGGTTATTTGAACCTTGGTCGTTTTAACACCTAAAGAGACTGAAATGACTATGATAGATGCTATTAAAGGGGGTAAGGGGTCATTGCGAGTATAGAAACGGCAGTAACAGGGTAACTGCCTTTTAATTGTTTAAAGAATGCAACTGTTCAGATTTGTGATTATTTACGGTAATCAGGTTGGTGAGTTAAGAGTAAATATTTAGTTTGTTCATGTTGTGGGCGTTCACAGACCTCTTCAGCAGGCCCTTTTTCGACAATTTTTCCTTGATGTAACACCATAATTTGGTCACTCATATGCTTTACAAGGTGCATATTATGAGCAACAAATATGTAACTAAGGCCTTTTGCTTGTTGAATTTTTAATAATAGATTAACAATTTTAAAGCGAAGAGAAATATCCAAAGTGGTTAAGATTTCATCCACTAAAATAATATCTGGATTTAGGATCATCGCCCGAGCGATAGCCACCTGATGCTTCTGCATACCCGATAACATTTCGGGATAAAAAGCTAAGTAATCGGGCAATAGACCCACTAATTTTAATGTATCTAAAATACGTTGATAACGTTGTTTAGCATCTAGGTTAGTATTTAACTCAATAGGCGCGTTAAGTATTTTTCCCACTGTCATCTTAGGGTTCAGTGAACTGCTTGGATCTTGGAATATCATACGCACTGCTACGCAGCGTTTATGGGAACTTAATGTACAAATAGATTCGCCATTGATATAGATATCACCAGAGCTTGCCTTGAGTACACCTGCAATGGTTCGTACTAATGCACTTTTTCCTGATCCACTTTCGCCAACCACGGCTAACGTTTCACCTTTTTCTAAAGTAAAACTCACTGGTCCAAAGGCTACTTTTTCGCGACTACTAAAAAGACCATAGGGTTGCTTAAAGCTTTTACATAGATCGGTTACTTTCAATAATGACGACATAACTAACTCAATTTACTAGGGTAATGGCAACGGTAACTATGACCTTTTTTTATGGTTAAGGTTGGATTCTTAACGCATATCTTTTGAGCCTTAGGACACCTTGGACCGAGTCGACAACCGATAGGTAGTTGGTTTGATGAGGGAATATTACCCGGTAAGGTATAAAGCTGTGCTTTATGCTCATGAAACTCTTCATTATTAATCATGGTTCTAAGCATCGCTTGTGTATAAGGGTGCATTGCTGAGCCCATAATCTGTTTATAGGAGCCTGACTCTACACTCTGCCCGCAATAGACTAGGGTCATGTAATCAGAAATACTGCTGGTATTGGCAAAGTTGTTACTCAAAATTAATAGCGTTGTGTTGTTCAATTGATTAAGTTTATATAACAAACGATATATTTGCGATTGTGTCACAGCCTCCATGGCCGTTGTCGGTTCATCGGCAATGATCAATCGTGGATTATTGGCAATCGCCATCGCTATCATCACCTTTTGGCAAACACCCTCAGACAATTGATGTGGAAAACTTTTTAATACCGCGACATCATTCTGTATACCTACTTTATGCAATAGCTCTTTTATTTGTAAGCGCCTTGAAGGCACACTGACCCGCTTAATTTTACTGAGAATTGGTCTAAAACGTTGTTGCCAAGTTTTTTTAGGCAATACCGATTCTATCTGTTTACGTATTCGTTGACTTGGGTCTAAGTAAGAACTTGGCTCTTGAAAGATCACTGATATTTCAGTGCCTAGTATATTCCGTCGCTCTTTGACAGAAAGCTTAGTGAGATCGGTTTTATCCAGGAACATACGGTCAGCAGTAACGGTCCAGTTACTGCTGTGCAAACCTAAAATTGCTTTCGCTATTAAGGTTTTTCCTGAACCTGATTCACCGATTAAGCCATGAATCGAGCCATCAACAATATTCAATGTTGCTTTGTCAATCACACGAATCTTGCCTTGAGCAGTTTCGATATCAATACTGAGGTTTCTAATATCTAATAAAGCCATTATTCTTCCCCCTCGATCACTGCGTGACGTAAACCTTCTGCAAAGACATTGACGATAATGATGATAATAAAGATAGCCAGACCAGGAAAAGCCACTAACCAAGGTGATAAATAAATTAACTCCATGCTATTGGCGATTAAGGCTCCTAGTTCTGTTTGCGGTAATTGCGCCCCAAAGCCTAAAAACCCTAAAGTTGCGATCTCTATAATCGCCATAGTAAATAGACGGTTTAAGATAGTAATAGTAGGCTCAAGAATGTTAGGTAAAATACCATATCTAAATAATCGCGTTTTTGCAGCCCCATCTAGTTGTAAAGCAATAATATATTGTTTATTTAACTCTTGTTCTATGGCTAAAAAGCTGGCTCTAATAAACTGTGGTAATAAAGACAGTGCAATGGCGATCAAACAGTTGATATAACTCGGGCCAAAAAAAGTAATTAATATCAGCGCAGATAGTAATGACGGGATAGCTAATAGGGCATCCAATAGATGATGTAAAATACTGGCTTTTACCCCTTTTGTTAAGGCCGCACCCGCACCAATCGTCATACCAATAAGAGAAACGAAAAAGGTAATGATTAACGCGCCGCCTAAAGTATATTGCACACCATGAAACAAGCGAGATAGGGTATCGCGACCTAGTTCATCAGTGCCCAACACATGGTCAATCGTGCCACCTTCAACCCAATAAGGTGGTAACAACATTTGTTCAGGATCTTGTAATAATGGTGAGTGAGGTACTATCCAGGATGCAAATAGTGAGATAAAAATTAAAATGACAATGGCCCACATAGCCAATACTGCAATGCTTTTGCTCTTAAAAATAGACCAAATATAACGCAGTGGCGATTGAATTTTATCTTCATTAAAGCCGTTATTAATTAGCATATAACGAACCTCTTCTAATCGGGCTAATAATCACCATCATGATTTCAATAGCAATACTAAATATTAAAATAAACCCAGTGATAATTAACATGCCAGCAGGTAACGCGTGATAATCTCCTGATTTTAAGGAGTTGTAGAGCCAGGTGCCTATACCGTTTAAATTAAATACAATCTCAATGGTCATGGCAAAAGAGAGTATGGTGCTGAGTTGTAATCGTAGCTGCGGAATAATTGGCGGCAGGGCGTTATTTAAAGCATGTACAAATACAATTTTGGTACGAGAGAAACCTTTAGCATAAGCGGTTTGAATGTAATTACTGCGCATCACCATGGTCATTGAGTGACGTGTTAAACGGACAATTTCAGCAATCAAAAGAAGGACAATACCGCCGCAGGTAATATTAAGTGTGCAACGCGGTCAAAAAATGCAAACAGGCCATATTGCGGGGTAACAAATAAGGTATCTATTAATAAAAACCCAGTGACTACTGGTACGTCGTAAACTAAACTCATATTACCATCCACGGGTAATATATCCCCCCATACACTTGGTAATAATCCGGCCATCACACCGACCCAAAATACCGGCAAGGCTAATCCTATAATAGCGATAGTCATGATCGCGTAATCTAATTTAGTATTACGGAATAATCCTGCTAATAAGCCCAATGGAATGGCGATGATCGATGAGAACAATAGTGCAACAAAACACAGTTCTAAAGTTGAAGCAAAGAAGGTTAAACCTCGTTGTAATAATGGTTGATGGTCTAATGCAGAGTGACCAATATTTGCACTTAATAGATCCCATAAATAAGCAAAATATTGAAGAATATAGTCTTGCGCGATAGGTGCTTTCGTTTGGTGATGTATTAAAATGGTACGATCAATGGCAAAGGCGAGTATCGTTAAAATAAACGCCGTGATGACTAATAGATTTAAACGTCTTATTAAGAATGACAGCATATTAATTCAGATCTTGTTTAATGGCATTTTGGAAGTTAATACCGGTTAATGGATTAACTTCTACGTTTAAAATTGTTTTAGCAATTGCATCTAATCTTAAAACATGTGCGATGGGCAGATAAGGTCTTTGCACTTGGATTTGGTCTTGTATTTGGTAATAATTTCTAATGCGTTGAGCAAAGTTACTCTCAGTTAATGATTTATCCAGTAACGCTTGTGTTTTTGCATCACACCAGTAACTAGTATTACCTGTTTCTGGGGTTGAGTGACAGCTCAATAGTGGCCTAAAAATGCTGTCAGGGTCTTTTATATGGACATTAATCCCAGTTAGGTATATATCGTAATTACCGCTGTTGAGATGCTCCTGTAAACCATTATCGTTCACGCTGACAATCTTACTTTGTACACCAATGGCTAATAAATTAGCTTGAACTAATTCCGCTGTTTTATGGAAGTTTGGGTTAAATACATTAGCGCCATCGGGCAATACTATCTGTAGCGTTTGAGAAAAATCATATTGTGCAGTGATTAACTCTTTTTTAGCTTGTTCTGGATTAAATAGTGTCTCATTAAAGCGTGGTTTTAATGCCCATGACTGCTTACTTAATAGCGTGTCGGTTTGTGTTGCGCTCTGAAAATAGACGGCTTGTAAAATAGTCTCTGTATCGATTGCTTTAGCTAATGCGCGTCGGATTTGAGGCGCTGCGACTTTTTCAGCTTTAGTATTAAATGCAAGTAAGGAGATATTAGCTGTTGATTTGCTATTTAAGCTAATATTTTTATTTTGGCTAATGGTCTCTAATTGACTCGCTGCAGGGTAAGAGATTGCATCACATTCACCTGATAAGAGCTTTGCATAACGTTTAGTTGCACTGGGATTAGTGAAGAAGATAAGGTCGTCTATATTACCCAATGAGTGCCAATACTGCTGATTTTTTTGATAACGAATGGTGCCATTACTATCATAATTTTTAAAAGAGAATGGCCCTGTGCCGATAGGTTTAAAGTCGATCTGTTCTGGTTGACCTTGTGTCATTAGTTGCTCTGCATATTCCGCCGAATGTATGACTGCATAGTGCGCAGCTAGATTAGCAAGTAATGTCACATCTGGTTTTGATAAAACAAACTCAACGGTGTGATCATCAATTTTGTTAATAGAAGATAATAATTCAGTGAAAGGGTGGTTATAGAAATAATTCACCGTTTTGTTGTTGATAATATGGTAAGGGTGCTGATGATCAAACATACGATTAAAGCTAAACAGTACATCGTCAGCATTAAAATAACGGCTAGGGGTAAAATAATCGGTTTGATGAAAGCTCACATTCTCACGCAAAGTAAAACGATAGCGCAGTTTATCTTCACTTTGTTGCCAACTGGTGGCTAAATCGGGAATAAACTCATTGGTATTAGGATCTATTTTTACCAAACGACTAAACAATTGATGTGTAGTGGCATCTAAACTGGCTATGTCGTCACTTATTTGCGGATTGAATGATGTCGGTTGACTATCAGTACAATAGATAAGCGTATTTTGTGTTAATGTTTTGTTTTGGTAACAACCACTTAGGGTAGCAATCAAAGACAATAAGCAAATTAAACGCATAGCATTATTTTATTCCATTATGATAATTATAGTGCTCATCGGTATAGGATAAACAATATCAGGGTAACTTAATATTTAATAAGTTAATTCAATTATTTACTAAAATCAATCTCACTGATATCAGCTAATTATAATCTAACTTACGTTGAATTTGATAGCACAATATAATTGCTATCAAAGCAAAGCTAACGCTGCCTAGTGCTTGCCCAACAAGTATGCCATTTGCGCCGTAATAATAAGCACCGATACTTACAAAAGGGATAGTGCCTAGTGTCATTTTTCCAATATTAAGTAAGGTGGCTAGTTTTGGGTGCCCAACATTATTCAAAAAGGACATGGCAACCAGGTTCATCGCCACAAAAATAAAACTAATGCAGATATATTGGCAGAAAAAACGCAATAAACTAGCCGTTTCCCCTTTAGCATTAAACAACATCACCACCCACTCTTGAGCAAAGGAAAGTAGTAAAGCCACTACTAAAACATAACGAATAATAAAGTTTAAGGCGTGGTTTAGGGTTGATTTAACGCGAGCAAATTGTTGTGCTCCCATATTTTGACTGATGATAGGTCCAATCGCACCTGGCATAGCAAATAGGATCATGAATATCACAGGGATTAAACGACTGATTACTGCCCATGCTGCAACGATATCTGTGCCTAATTTTGCAATCTCATAAGTCACATATAGATGGGTAAGTGGTGTGGATAACTGGGTAATACAGACAGGAATCGCGACCTTAGTGATATCAGGCATGGCATGTTTAATTCGCTGGATATCTATTTGAGGAATAAAGTTTGCTTTAGTGAACAGATAATAGATAGCTAACCCAACCATAGTAGCGCGTGCAAGTAACGACGCAAATGCTGCGCCTTTAATATCTAAATCAAAATAAAATATAAAAAGTGGATCTAATAATAGATTCACTACACCGGCTGAAAGGGTACAGAGCATAGCGACTTTTGCCTTACCTAAAGCGCGTAAAGTGGCAATAGCTTGCATACCCAATGCAACGATTGGGAAGGTGATAATAGTAATAGTAAGGTAGTCATAAGCGGCCTCTAAAACTAGGCCTTCGGCGCCGATCATTTGTAGTAACATTTTAGCGTTACAAAACACTAAGAGACTTAATAGGAGACTGATAATAATAGTGATCAAATAACTGGCCATTGCGCTATGTTGAGCGGATTGATATTGTTTTTGGCCAATTTGCCGTGCAACAACTGCAGAGTTAGCAATCATCATGGCAATGGTAAAAGAGGTGGTAAAAAATAAAATAGCAGCTGCGTAAGCAATGGCAGAAAGTAAATGCGGCTGTTTTAATAAACTGATGAAGTAGATATCGATTAAATCCACAATAAAAAAGACACTTAACCCAACTACGTTGGTCAGTGCCATTTTTATAATGTGATGGGAGATATCACCCTGTGTAAATTTAGCGGTTAAGGGCATGCTTAACTAACATGTAAATTTGCAAATTTATCAAGTAATTGCTCTTGTGTCTCAATATGCTGTGGGTCAGTAATAATGCAATTTATTGGACAAACTGCAACACAGGTTGCCTTTTCATAAAAGCCCACGCATTCGGTACACAAATCGGGATTGATTTCGTATATCTCTGCGCCAAACGTGATCGCTTCGTTAGGACACTCGGGATCACACATATCGCAGTTGATACACGTTTCTTCGATTAATAATGCCATATTATTTACTGTGCGGCTGACGGGTATCATTACCCTGAGTTAAGTTACGCATTAATAAACCATGGTTTAAATCTATCTCTTTAGGGATCGGCATAAATAACGTGTGACCAGAGCCTGGTGCAACATCTACTAGTTCGCCTTTACGGTTTTGCAATGCTTCAAGCTTAAAGTTGATATTACCCTGCGGTGTCATTAATTCTAACTTATCACCCACTAAGAATTTGTTTTTAACGTTCACTTCAGCCAAACCATTATTATCACGACCGATTATCTCACCAACAAATTGTTGAGTCTCACTCATAGAATAACCAAAATCGTAATTTTGATATTTATCATGTGTGTGTCGGCTTAAAAAACCTTCAGTGTATCCACGGTGTGCTAAATTTTCTAAGGATGACATTAATGAAGGGTCAAAAGGTTTACCGGCAATCGCATCATCCATGGCTTTACGATAAATTTGTGCGGTACGTGCGCAGTAATAAAAACTTTTGGTACGGCCTTCAATTTTTAAAGAGTGTACGCCCATCTTTAATAAGCGCTCAACATGTTGAATCGCACGCAAATCTTTAGAGTTCATAATGTAAGTACCATGCTCATCTTCATAAGCAGGCATATATTCACCAGGGCGGCCTTGATCCTGTAGAAGGAACATTTGATCCGTAGGTTGACCTTCTCCTAAAGTGGGTTCAACAGCTTGAATCGCGACTACATCGCCGGTTTCATTTTGTGTTGCTTCATGGGCATCGTATTTCCAGCGACAAGAGTTAGTACAAGTTCCTTGGTTCGGATCTCGTTTATTGATGTAGCCTGATAATAGGCAGCGGCCTGAATAGGCCATACATAACGCGCCATGTACAAATACTTCTATTTCTATCTCTGGACAGTGAAAACGGATATCTTCAATTTCATCCAGTGAAAGCTCACGAGATAGGATCACACGTTCAATTCCTTGTTTATACCAGAATTTAACCGTCGCCCAATTTACTGCGTTAGCCTGCACACTTAAATGGATTGGCATATCAGGGAATACTTCACGTACCATCATGATTAAACCTGGATCAGACATGATCAATGCATCTGGTTTTAAATCAACCACAGGTTTCATATCGCGAATAAAGGTTTTTAATTTAGAGTTATGTGGTTGTATGTTACATACAACGTATAATTTTTTACCTTGAGCATGTGCTTCGTTAATACCAATTTGTAATTTTTCAAGATTAAATTCATTATTACGAACACGTAAAGAGTAACGGGGTTGACCGGCGTAAACTGCATCTGCACCATATGCAAAAGCGTAACGCATGTTTTTTAAAGAGCCTGCTGGCGATAATAGTTCAGGTTTCATCGGTCCCTCTAGGTTAAAAATCAAACAAAATAACTTATAAATAATGTGGAGATTCTACTTGTTTTTACAAAAAAGGGGTAGAAGAAGTGGATAAACATTAACTATTCATAATAAATATCATTAAATTAGCTGGAATAAGCGGCTAGAGCGATAATTCGTTTCACATTTAATAAACGCATCATTATACTACTGAATAATTTTCTTAATGATAATCAGAGATTTACTCTGGCTATCTTTCAACATCGTTTTTAAATATTAGGTTTTACATGGAAAACACAGAAAAGTTTACAAATAACAAACAAATCATTGCCTTCTTAACAGAACAGTTTCCAGCTTGTTTTATTGCTGCATCTGAGTCTGCAAAACCATTAAAAATTGGTGTATTTCAAGAATTAGCGGCTCGTTTAGAAGATGAACCTCGTGTAAGCAAAACACAATTACGTGGTGCATTACGTCAATACACAATGAGCTGGCGCTACCTACACTGCGTTAAAGCAGGTGCTAAGCGTGTTGATTTAGACGGTGTTGAAGGTGATGAAGTATCACAAGAACATGCTGATCATGCTCAACAGTCACTAAAAGAAAGTAAAGAAAAAGCATTCGCAAATAAAAAGAAAAACGATGCGGCTAAAACGCCAAATCGTGCAACTAAAAAAGTGGCTATTCCAAACCGTAAAAAAGAAGCACCAAAAAAAGCCGCTAAAAAACCTGAGATTGATTTAAGCCAATACAAAGAAGCTAATCACAATGAACTAAAAGTGTCTCAGCCAGTCAAAGTCTTGCTAGGTAAGTCTCCCGTCTCTGCTACAGTAGTAGAAATCTTAAAAGAAGAAGTTCAAGTGCAACTAGATTCAGGAATGGTTGTGAAAGTGAAAGCTAAGCATTTAATCGTATAAAAGGTCTTTTTAATGAAAAAACTCTTTCGTCATGTATTAATTTTATCCCAGTTATGTTTTGTTGGGGTCACCTTTGCCGCCTCTGATAGTACAACACTAGACGAGATTCCACAGCTTCATCAAGAATCTCAACATGCAAAAGTGGCGAAAAGAGTGAGTGACTTATTCAGTCGCTCTCATTACAAATATATTCCTCTTAATGATGAATTATCAAAAAAAGTCTTTGATCGTTACATTGAGCAATTAGATTTTAATAAACAAATCTTTATGCAAAGTGATATCGATGAGATGAAAGCTTACCAATATAGCTTCGATGATAATTTGAAGTTTGGTCAGTTAGATTCTATCTACGCAATTTACCAGTTAAATCTAACTCGTCGATTCGAACGTTTTACCTACGCACTTTCTTTATTGGATAAAGAGATCACTTTTGATACAGAGCAATCTTATCAATATGATCGTACTGATGCAGATTGGCCAAAAGATAAAAATGAATTAGATGCGTTATGGCAAGCTCGTGTTAAGTCTGATGCATTAACATTAAAACTATCTGGTAAAGAGTGGCCTGAAATTAAAACGTTATTAACTAAACGTTATAACTACTCATTAAAATACCTAACGCAAACTGAAAGCGAAGATGTATTCCAAACTTTCATGAATGCATATGCTTACACTATTGAGCCACACACAAGTTACTTATCACCACGTAATGCAGAACGTTTCAAAATGGAAATGAACCTGTCATTAGAAGGGATTGGCGCAGTGCTTCAGCTTGAAGATGATTACACTATCGTGCGTAGTCTTGTACCAGGCGGTCCGGCTGAAAAATCTAAACTATTAGCAAAAGACGATAAAATTATTGGTGTTGGCCAAGAAGGTGAGAAAATCGTAGATGTTGTTGGCTGGCGTTTAGATGACATAGTAGAGTTGATCAAAGGACCAAAAGGCACCACGGTTCAACTACAAATATTATCGGGCAAAACAGGTGACGTAAATAAAGTTATCAAGATTGTTCGTGAAGAGATTCACCTTGAAGATAGAGAAGCTAAATCTTCTGTTGAAGTGATTGACGGTAAAAATATCGGTGTGATCACTATTCCAAGTTTTTACATCAACTTAAGTAAAGATGTTGAACGTGAATTAGCATCGTTAGCTAAGAAAGATGTTAAAGGCATCGTGATTGACCTTCGTAATAACGGTGGTGGTGCGTTAAGTGAAGCAACTTTATTAACAGGTCTATTTATTAAAACCGGGCCTGTTGTACAAGTGAGAGATAGTCGTCAAGAGATTTCCGTACAATTTGATGATGATGAAGATGTCTCCTACGACGGACCACTTACTATTTTAATTAATCGTAATAGTGCCTCAGCTTCTGAGATCTTTGCTGCGGCGTTACAAGATTACGGTCGCGCAATTATTATTGGTGAGCAAAGCTACGGGAAAGGGACGGTGCAGCAACATCGTCGTATCGCTCGCTACTATGATACTGACCAAGATGCAGTTGGTTCAGTACAATACACTATCGCGAAATTCTACCGAATCAACGGTGGCAGCACACAAAACAAAGGTGTAGTGCCTGATATTGCATTCCCAACAGCTATCGATCCTAAAGATACAGGTGAAAGTTTAGCGAAAAATGCTTTACCTTGGGACAATATTAAATCGGCTAAATACAGTAAAGTAGGTGATCTACAAAAAGCGATAGATACATTAGAACAAGAACATCAACAACGTATTAAAAAAGAAGTAGAGTTCACTTATTTAGCTGAAGATATTAAAGAGTATCAACTTGAAAAAGATGATAAGAGTGTTTCTTTAATGGAAAAAGAGCGTGTTGCTGAACGTGAAAAGAATAAAGCTAAAAATCTTATTCGCACTAATGAGCGCCTAAAACGTGCAGGTCTTAAAACGGTTAAATCATTAGATGATGTACCCGATGACTTTGAACCTTTGGACGCATTTTTGATTGAAGCAGGACATATCACTTTGGATTATGCCAACATGTAATGTCGGTTTAAAAATAATTTTAAAAGCCGACTGTTTAGTCGGCTTTTTTATGTCTGTAGGAATGACTCATGTATAAGCCTTGGCTTAATAAATACCCCTGGCGTCAGTGCTGAAATTAATGAAAGTACGTTAATCAACTTAGTTGATATGGTGGAAGATATATTTGATCGCCACCCTAACCATACTGCCTTCATTAATATGGGGCATGAATTAACTTTTTCTGATTTAGAGGAAAAATCTCGCCATATAGCTAGCTATTTACAGCATGCAACTAGGTTAAAAAAAGGTGACCGTGTCGCTTTGATGATGCCTAACTTATTACAATATCCGATCACCTTACTCGGTATATTAAGGGCGGGGTTAATCGTTGTTACTGTAAATCCTTTATACACACCTTTTGAACTAAAGCATCAGTTAAATGACTCCGGTGCAAAGGCTATTTTTATTGCTGAGAACTTTGCTCATACCCTACAAAGTATTATTCAAGAAACGAATATTGAACACGTCGTACTGACCAAAATTGGTGATGGATTGCCATTATTGAAACGAAAAGTCGTTAACTTTACGGTGGCTCATATTAAACGCATGGTGCCTAAGTTTACACTAAGTAACACTTGCGATTACCATGCTGCATTAAAAATAGGGGCTAACTATCAATATACCCGTCCAATGATCAGTATTAATGATATCGCTTTTATTCAATATACAGGTGGAACGACAGGTATTTCAAAAGGCGCGAGTATGAGCCACTGCAATATAGCTGCGGTGCTTGCTCAAGCTGAGGAGACCTTTGGGCTGGGATTAACGCAAGGTAAAGAGATGATGGTTACTGCATTACCATTATTTCATGCCTTTGCATTGAGTGTTAATTGTTTATTTTTCCTTAAAAGAGGTGATACAAACTTACTGATTGAAAATCCACGTGATGTTGGCGCTTTTGTTAAGTACTTAAGTAATAATAAATTTACTTTCATTACCGGTGTTAATACCTTGTATAGGGCATTACTTAATCATCCTAAAATAGGCAAGGTAGACTTTTCGTCTCTTAAATTTACGGTGGCCGGAGGCATGGCTACACAACAGAAGGTAGCAGCGGATTGGAAGCGTATTACAGGTAATACGGTTATTGAAGGTTATGGGTTAACTGAAACAGCAGCTATCGTGAGTGTTAATGCGTATAACTCTCCTAAACATACTGGTGCAGTAGGTCTACCTATGCCAAGTACGGATATACGTTTGATAGACCAGTATGGTGAGGCTGTTGAACAACAGAACTGCGCAGGTGAAGTGCAAGTCAAAGGCCCGCAAGTCATGACTGAATATTGGAATAATGCTACCGAAACTGCCTCTGCTTTTGATCAAGGTTGGTTTAAAACGGGTGATATTGGATTGTTCGATAATGAGGGACTATTGCGTATCGTTGACCGTAAAAAGGACATGATTTTAGTGTCTGGTTTTAATGTCTATCCTAATGAGATTGAAGAAACTGTACTGAAATTAGAGGGGTTTTTGAAGCTGCAGTGGTTGGCGAAAAAGATAAGGATGGCAATGAAGTGGTTATATTATTTGTTGTGATCAATGATCTACAAATATCGGTTGATGCCATAAAATCCCATTGTCGTGATTATTTAACGGGTTATAAACAGCCTAAAACTATAAAAATAGTGGATAACTTACCTAAAAATAATGTAGGTAAAGTATTAAGGCGTCTATTAAAACAAAAGCCATAATACTCATGATAATAAATAAGCGAATAATTAATATCGATTATTGTATATAACAGGCTTATCTTTATTAGAAGAGGGCTATTGTTGGTAAAAGTCGATAGGCAAAACAACTAGTTCCGTACCTTCAGAATTAGCATCCACAAAGCTTAAGTTTTTATACCAATCACCCACATCAAAGCGATTACCTGATTGACCATTGACTTCAAGTTGATGGTTAAAGGCTTGATGTGTATGCCCATGAATTAATTGTTGAACACCATGGTATTCCATTAAACGAATTACTTCCTGTTCAGTCACACCCATCATATTATTATTTTTATATTGCTTTTTTGATTGACTTGCAGTGCGAATTTTCCAACCAATACGTTTACGTAAACTCAATGGTAAGCAGTTAAAAATAAACTGTAAGAAAGGGTTATGGATCACCTTACGCAGACGCTGATAATTCTTATCAAAAAGACATAAAGTATCACCGTGCATGATTAAGGTTTTGGTACCATACAAATCAATTTCAGTATGCTCTGGTAACAATGTCATTGATGCTTGTTTGGCATAACGCTTACCAAGCATAAAATCTCGATTACCGTGAATATAGTAAATTTTGCAATTATTCTTTTTAGCAAAGCTAGTGAGCTTTTGCGCAACTTCATCCATTAATGGTGTATGTTCATCGTCTCCAATCCAAACTTCAAACATATCCCCTAAAATATAGAGGGTTTCAGCATTGGTTGCTTCTTTATCAAGAAAACCAAATAGGGCGTCTGTAATGTGTCGATGATCTTCGCTTAAATGCAAGTCAGCAATGAATAAAGTGCGCATAATAATCTAAGCTACTGTAACTTTAGTGATAACAACATCTTCAAGTGGTACATCTTGGTGTACAAAGTGAGAATTACCTGTTGCTACCCCTTTGATTTTGTCTACCACGTCTTCACCAGCGACGACGTAAGCAAATACACAGTAACCCCAACCGTCAGTCGTTTCTGATTTAAAGTCTAGGAATTTATTATCGCCTACATTAATGAAGAATTGAGCTGATGCTGAATGCGGTTCCATAGTACGAGCCATTGCCACTGAGTACTTTACATTTGATAGACCGTTGTTTGCTTCATTTTTAATTGGCTTTTGGCTATCTTTTTCTTCCATGTTTGGTGCAAAACCACCACCTTGGATCATAAATCCGTCGATCACACGGTGAAAGATTGTGTTATCGTAAAAACCACTTTTTGCGTAATTTAGGAAGTTAGCCACTGTATTTGGTGCCTTTTCTTCATTCATTTCTAAAGTGATATCGCCGAAGTTTGTGTGTAAAGTAATCATTGTTAAATCCTATCTATAAAAAGAGCTACATCATACCTTAAACGTCTTTAAATTAAAAAGACAGGCAACTTGAGAAACCTAAAAACACTATTTAAATTAGCTGTTTTTTAGCTAATATTTTAATGACTTAGTGCTTAAGCTAATTTATTGACAACAGAAATTCATTAATTGCTTCAATCAACTCAGAGAAAGCGTGAATTTGTCCTTTTGGCAGGTTAGAATAACCTTTTTTACAGTAATCGCATTGGATGGAAAATGTTAAAAATCTATAACACCCTAACTCGAACCAAAGAAGAATTTAAACCCCTTGTTGCTGGCAAAGTGGGTATGTATGTATGTGGTGTTACAATTTACGATTATTGTCATATTGGTCATGGTCGTACTTTTGTTGCCTTTGACACTGTCGCACGTTACCTTCGCTTTAGTGGTTATGATTTAAGCTTTATACGTAATATTACCGATGTTGATGATAAAATTATAAAACGTGCAACTGAAAACGGCGAAACTTGTGAGCAGTTAACAGCACGCTTTACCGATGCAATGCATGCGGATTTTGATGCATTAAATATGATTCGCCCTGATATCGAACCACGTGTTACGGACCACATGCCAGACGTGATTGAAATGGTTGAAAAGCTCATTGTAAAAGGGCATGCCTATGTAGCAGATTCGGGGGATGTCTTATTTTCAGTGTCCTCATTTCCAGAGTATGGACAGTTGAGCGGACAGAACTTAGAGATGCTGCAAGCAGGCTCTCGTGTTGAAGTGGAAGATAGTAAACATGATCCGTTGGACTTTGTTCTGTGGAAAATGGCAAAAGAAGGAGAGCCTTCATGGGCATCTCCATGGGGCGAAGGACGTCCAGGATGGCATATTGAATGTTCCGCAATGAATCGAAAACATTTAGGTGAAGTCTTTGACATTCATGGAGGTGGCTCAGATCTAAGCTTCCCTCATCATGAGAATGAAATAGCGCAATCTTGTTGTGCTCACCATGGTCAATACGTTAATACTTGGATGCATTCAGGTATGGTACAAGTTGATAAAGTGAAAATGTCTAAGTCCTTAAATAACTTCTTTACTATTAAAGATGTATTAGAGGTATACGACAGTGAGACAGTACGTTATTTCTTGATTTCAGGTCATTACCGCAGTCAATTGAATTATTCTGAAGATAATTTAAAACAAGCAAGATCAAGTTTAGAGCGTTTATATACTGCAATTCGTGATATTGAATTAGTTGATTTGAATGAATTTGAGCAACAAACGAATGATAGCAAATACTATCAAGCATTCGTTAAAGCGATGGATGATGACTTTAATACACCTGAAGCGCTAGCGGTATTATTCGATTTAACGAAAGAAGTAAATCGCACCAAAAACAACGATATACAACAGGCTGCTTTTTTAGCAAGTTTGTTAGTTAATTTCGCTAATGTATTAGGTTTATTAGCACAAACACCTGAGCAATTCTTGCAAGGAAATACAGGTGAAAGTGATGAAACTGCTGAAATTGAAGCACTTATTTTACAGCGTAATACAGCACGAACAAATAAAGACTGGTCAAGTGCTGATGATGCACGTGATAAATTAGCCGCGTTAAATGTTGTGTTAGAAGATGGTGCAAACGGTACAACTTGGCGTAAAGTGTAGTTAAGTAACCAAGTAAGTAGTTATCAGTTAGTTAATAAAGGAGAACTTAGGTTCTCCTTTTTTGTGCTCGATTATTTATTAACAGACGGACGATGGTGAATTCATAGGTAGAGATATTACTTAGATATCGATTGAGGGCGTTTCTTTTTAAAGTCTGTTAAGGCTATCTCTAACGCGGCTATGGTGGTTTCCAATTCAACATCGGTGTCTTCCAACAGTTGGATAAGATCCACTGCTAATTTAATCTCGATAGGGGCGTCAGCCAAAGGGGGAGTAGTTTGGGTAACTTCTTTAGTCATTATCTAAGGCATCCATTTTAAATTCTAAGGATTGAGTAAACTCATTACATTTTTGGTAACGTTCTTTTAACACACCAACACGACTTCTATGAATCTCTTTATGTGCTAGCGATGCGGCTTCGTATAAAGTATTTTCTTCATCAATCATGGTCAAGAGTCTTTTTTCATACTGGTATTGACGTTGTAACTGTTGGTACACTTTTTCCTGTTGTGTTGAATAGCGTTTATATAACCCTTCTGCTTTACCTGCGTCCAATTGATTAACAATATTAAGTAAGGCCGAAAATTGATTAACAAACTGCTCACACTCATAATTGATGATAGTGTCACCCATATTATGACTGATCACATAGCGTAAATGGGCAAGGGTGTTATTTAATTGTTCACTATAACCGCTTAAGGTTAAACTACTTTGTTGGAATAGGTGTACTTCAAAGCGAAACGATTTATTTTCCGTCAGTGTTATTTTACTATCCCATACTTGGCAGCGTAAATGTAAAGCTTTGACTTGTTCCTCAAGCGCGGCTAAATGTTTTAAATCGACGGACTGAACCATGCATTATATCCTAGGTTGACTGCCATGATTAAGACAATAATTATAAATAATGGACGAATAAATTTAGCACCAAAGTAGATAGCTGAATGTGCACCAATAAAGGCACCAAGCATCAAACATGCGCCCATGGTTAAGCCGATAAACCAATTAACCTGACCAAAGTAGATAAAGGTCAGTAATGAGACAAAGTTACTGGTGAAGTTCATCGCCTTTGCTATGCCGCTAGAAAGTAGAATGTTTAAACGGTATAGGTGCATATTTGAGATCACCCAAAAAGCGCCGGTTCCTGGCCCAGAAACTCCGTCATAAAAACCTAAAATAAAACCTTGAATACGCTGAGTTAACCTGTGCTTGGTGGTTTTCTCAGGTAATGTTGCGTTATCAATCTCTTTGACGCGGCTTAACAAAGTATAAATTGCGGCGATTAAAATCACCACAGGTAAAAACTTATTAAGAAAGTTAGTAGAGATGTAATTAACCACAATAGTGCCACTCAATGCTCCGATTAAGGTACTGTAAAAACAGTGCTTCCAAAAGCCAGGATCAAATAGCTTTTTACGAAAATAGGTGAAAGCAGCGGTACCGGAAGCAAAGCTGGCAGACAGTTTATTAGTGCCTAAGGTGAGGTGAGGGGGCAGACCAACACTCAATAGCGTTGGCACGGTTAACATGCCACCACCGCCGACAACGGCGTCGATAAATCCAGCCAGTAATCCAACAAAGGCGAGTAACATCCAACTGTGTGGGTCTAAAACAAACTCTGTCATCTATTTCTCTATCTTTAAAGCAAAGGGAGGAAGGGAATCGATCAGACTTTTACCATAACGCTTAGTGATCACACGTTTATCTAATAAAGTAATTTTACCTGTATCAGTTTCTTTTCGAATTAAACGACCACAGGATTGAATCAATTTTTTACTCGCCTCTGGAATAGTAATTTGCATAAATGGGTTACCACCTTTAGAGGTTATCCATTCTGCATGAGCTTCTTCTACTGGAGAGTCAGGTACAGCAAAAGGGAGTTTAGTAATAATAAGGTTAGTGAGGTAATGCCCGGTAGATCTAAACCTTCAGCTAAACTACCTGTACCAAATAAAATACTGGTTAAACCTTGATCGCAATTCTGTTTATGCATTGCAATCATCTTAGTTCGTGACGTTTCACCTTGTATCAATAAAGATTTAGGAAATTTGCGACGTAGTTTATCGGCCACTAAATTCATCTGCCAATAGGAGGCAAACAACACTAAGTTACCCTCTTTTTGTTCAATACGCTGAGTAATATTCTCAATTAACTCATTATCAAAACCTGATTCCGTTGGATCTTTTGCCATCGCTGCAACATGTAATTCAATATTCGGATAATCAAAGGGGATTTTAAACGTAAATACTGCGTGCCATCATTTTGGGTTAAACCTGCTTGGCGCATAAAATAATCAAAACTATTCAAGGAGGTTAGTGTTGCTGAACACAAGATCACCCCTGCAGCCTGCGACCACAACATATATTCCAATAAACCACCGACTTCTAAAGGATTTGCACACAAAGTATAAGCGTCATTTTCATTGTTTATCCAAGCCGCTATTGGTGCTTGGTGTGAGCTGCGCTCTTTTAATAGCATTTTCCACAGGTCAGAAAGTGCCTCTAAGCGCTGTATATAAAAGCCTGTCTCTACTAATAACGGCTCTGCATCACTGAGTTTAATATTGTCATCCTTTAACTCTTCAGAGGTGATGTTAGATAGTTTATTAACAGCGCTTAAACATTTTTTAGTCTCTTCTTTTAAACTAATGAGAGAGTTAACAATGCCTTGTGGGACCTCCCCCATGCTAAAGCGGTATTGATTGGATTTATTGTAATTGGGTGGATTATTTCTAAAGTAGAGCTCAATATCATTTAAATCTTTGACCATCTCATTGGCACTTTCCAGCATGTTAATACCTGGTGTGATGGTCGTTTGGCGATGCACCACACGATTTACATGAGTACTAACTTGTTTAATCTTTTTAAGCCACTCTTGACTGGTTTTTATATTCACATTGGCGCTAGAGAAGTCACGAGCAATTTTTGGCAAGTGATGTGCTTCATCTAATACATAAAAGGAGGCATCTGGCTCAGGTAATATGACACCGCCACCTAACTCTAAATCAGCTAATAGCAAGGCATGATTGACCACAATCACATCTGCTTTATTGATATTGTCTCGGGCACGATGAAAAGGACATTGACGGTGATTCGACAAGGCTTTTTTACAACTATGTTTATCGGAGACAATCTGCTGCCAAACACGGCGTGGAATAGGTTTAGGCCAACTATCTTGATCGCCATCCCATTTACCATCTAAATAAGCATTTTTAAGCCGATCTAATAACTCGCGATCACCCACTTGTGGTTTTTCAGTGAATAATTGTGTTTGTTCTGGATTATCAGTCTGTTGGTTAAGTAATTTATGCTCACAACAATAACGCTGCCGACCTTTGGCAAGCGTAAAAGTAAATTTATAGTCGCTATGACGGAGAAAGAAGGGCAGATCTTTAGTGATTAATTGCTCTTGTAGTGTCACTGTTGCCGTTGAGATAATCAGTTTTTTATTAGCGCGCAATGCCACTGGTAACCCCGCCAAAATATAAGCGAGAGACTTACCAATGCCTGTACCTGCTTCAGCCACCAAAATACGACGAGATTTATCATAATTGCCTGCTAATACTTTTGCTATTTCTGCCACTAAATAGTTTTGTGCTTTACGCGCTTTAAATTGCGGCAAAGCTTGGGTGATGAGTTCGTAATTATTACGAATTTCTTTTTTTAGTGAGTCTGAAAGCATAGCTATTATTATTGTATCTCATGTTGTGGTTCAGAAAGTGGAGTGGGATTAAACGCAAAAAACCTTTACTTGGCAGTGTACCAAAATAAAGGTTTACTATCTGCGACAATATCGCTATATGATATGACGATATTGTTTGATATTGAAGGAGTTGTAACGGTTAATTAGTTACTTAAAACAACTTAAAAGCTAGCTATTTAGGCTGTTCTAAAAACAATACCGCTGCTTCAACACGGGATTTAATTTCAAGCTTTTTCAACAAGCTTTTAACGTGCACTTTTACAGTACCTTCAGAGATATTAAGGTTATCTGAAATCTCTTTATTACTTAAGCCTTTTGAAATTTCACCCATAATTTGATTTTCACGACGCGTTAATGTCGAGATCTTCTCTCTGATGTTATTTTCTTGGTCTAAGCAATCTAAGTATTCCGTTAACTCTTCGCTTACTACTAATTTACCCTGTTGGATACGGTGTAAATTTTCTAATAAAATCTCTGGGTCAGTATCTTTTAAAAGATAACCATCTGCACCTTGGTTAATTAATGAAATAACATCCTGTTTAGCATCGGATACCGTTAAAATAACGATTTTGCTGCTAATGCCGTCATTGCGAAGTGCTTTTAGAGTTTCTAAGCCAGACACGGCTTTCATGTTTAAATCTAGCAGTACCATATCTGGGTGTTGCTTTTTAACCATGCTCACAGCTTCAATGCCGTTGGTTGCTTCATCTATTACCACAAAATTGGGGTCAATACTGAGTAGTTGTGTAACGCCTTTACGCATTAGCGGGTGGTCATCAACAACAATAACGGTAGATACATTGTTCATTTGCGATTCCTTTATCGAGTCATAGTTAAAATACAATAATCGAAAACAATATAATGTAAATTAAAAATAGTTAAAAAATGAAATATAAGTGATTTTTGTGAAAATTAGATTTCAAATATGAGTTTAATTTCAGTGCCTAGCGGTAAATTTTTAATCTCAAGCTTAGCATTTAGCTCAGCTGCACGCTGATTCATAATTTCAATGCCGTAGTGATTATCTTTGCCAGGCTTTTCTTTAATGCCAATGCCATCATCGATAATACTTATGATAACTTTTTGATCTATAATGACACAGTTTACAATAATATTGCTACAGTTTGCATGTTTCATTGCATTAACCATAGCTTCACGAATAATTTGCAATAGATGTATATGCTGATTTGCATGAGTTTGAAAGTTTGATTCAAAGTCACCTAATTGAATTTTAGCCGTGGTTTGTTTCTGTAGTTGCGAAATCATCACTAATACTGCTTCTTTAAAGTCAGATTCACTGATGTTTAACCTAAAGGTTGAGAGCAGTGAGCGCAGTTGTACATAGGCATCACCGACGGCTTCTTTAATATTACTGACAGATTCTTTAACGTCATTTTTTTCACTATCAGCATCAATTTGTCTATTTAACACTGCACATTGAATTTTCAAAAATGATAATGCTTGTGCAATAGAGTCATGTAATTCACGAGCAATCACACCACGCTCGTCCATTAGCAATAATTTCTGCTCTTGTAAGCTATACTCTTCTTGATATAAAGCACGTGCGAGCAAGCTGCTAAAGCTCACTATGATAGAGGTGTTCTCAGACATAGGTGTGGCTTGAATATAATTTAAATATCCAAAAGGTTCCCCGTTAATCATGATCGGGATACGTTTATTACTTCTACTATCTCTTGTCGCACAGCCATAATCACTGTCTATTTCCACGCCATTAACCAACTCTAAACATAACTTACTTAAATTAGTTTGTTTCGCGAGGGCATTTAAGGCTTCGATAATGATTGGGTGAGTTAACTTCACTGTACTTAGGGTTTGTGAAATCGTAAATAAGAATTGGATACTTTCATTGGCTGTTTCTAATTCGGTTTTTTTATCGAATACTTTCTTTTGCATGGCAGTAATTAATGATTCCAACTCTTCTGACATGCTTTTTAAACCTGTTGATAAAAAACCAACTTCGTTATTACTCTCAATAAAATCCACATTAAAGTGGTGATTAGAGATAGAGTAAACGTTTTCTTCGAGCTTATTAAGTGGTCTAACTATACAGTGTCGGCAGTAAAACAGCAGAAATAGTGCACTCAGCGCAACAAAGGTAAACATTATAATCTGTGAAACAAAGATAACTGAAGACTCTTTATCAATTAATGTGCGATATTGGTTAATGGTATATTCAATACTACTGACCAGTTGCTTGAGTTTTAAGGTCAGTGCTTGGTCGGATAATTGATCGAGTTGTTGTTGAATCGCTATTAACTCAAACCTTAATTCTATATTCGCCTCATGTATTTGATTAACATCAAAAAATTTATTTTGTAATAGTTGATTAGCCACTAATGGAGAATATTCGGTAGCGGTAAGTTGAATCTGTTGTCGATCAAGTTGATTGGGATTAATAAAACTATCAGCTTCATGTCGCAGTGCTGTTAAACTTTTGATAGCATCATGATTACTACTTTGGCTTTGCGTCGTTGTCATAAAAATGAAAACGTGCGTACCTGAAAGTATTAAAATCAGTAAAGCGATTGTCGAAATCACTTTTGTTATAGAAAGTGAGTGTAATAGTAGATTAATCTTCATAGATAGTTAAGAATAAAAGGTTACCAGTTGATTGAAAGACCCGAGTAGGGAATGGATGTCATTTATATATAATTTAGCTCCGAGCTTTTATCACTAAGTTTAACATGTTTTTTGTGAAATATGTGATACTAGCCGCTTAACTAAGTGTTTGGTTAAGAAGGGTAAACTTAGAAATGGGTTTGCCTCCCGTGTTTGGAAAGGAACTGACCATGCAATTAGTCGATAAATATTATCGAAAGTTTGAATACTTGCGCCTATCGATTACCGATGAGTGTAACTTCAAATGTAATTATTGTTTACCCGATGGTTACCAACGGACCCATCAAAAACAATTTTTATCACAAAGTGAAATACAAAACCTAATCAATGCTTTTGCAGAATTAGGTACCAGTAAAGTAAGGATAACAGGCGGTGAGCCCAGCTTGCGCAGAGATTTCTCTGGTATTATTGAGCAAATCGCCGAGACACCTGGTATTAAAAAGTGGTGACAACCACTAATGGTTTTAATCTGAGTAAACATGCCGTGGATTGGTATCAAGCTGGATTAAGTGCCATTAATGTCAGTGTTGATAGCTTAGATGCCAATACCTTCAATATTATTACTGGTAAGAACATCTTCCATAAAGTGATGGAAGGGGTCGACGCGTGCGTAAACGCCGGATTTGATCAAGTCAAAGTCAATAGTGTGTTGATGAAAGGCTTGAATGATAATGACCTTAATACCTTCCTTAATTGGATCAAAACCCAACCAATACAACTGCGTTTTATTGAGTTAATGCAAACCGATGATAATAATGATTTTTTTAATCGTTATCACCAGTCTGGTGAGACCATTAAACAAACCTTATTAGCGCAGCAATGGCAACAGAAACCCCGTGTGATTAATGATGGCCCAGCTGAAGTGTTTTCTCACCCTGATTATACAGGTGAGATAGGGTTAATTATGCCCTACAGTAAAGACTTCTGTGATAATTGTAATCGTCTACGTGTTTCTGCGGTGGGACGTTTACATCTTTGTCTATTTGGTGAAGACGGTGTTGATTTAAGACACCTATTACAAGATAGTAAAGATAAAGCAGAACTTAAAAGCACCATCTTAGCCGCTTTAAAAGAGAAAAAATCTTCACATTTTCTGGATTTAGGGTTAACCGGTGGGACACCTCATTTAGCCTCAATTGGCGGTTAAATAGCTGTATGTTTGCAGTCCAAAGAAAACGTCACACTTTCCCTTGGGCTAGTTGGTTGCTATTCACTGATGGTGAGTAGTCGCGAATATTGAGAAAGTCATGAGCGAGAAGTTAAAAATAGCTGGTATTGTATTAGCCGGTGGCGAGTCATCAAGGATGGGACAGGATAAAGCGATGCTTTCTCTTGATCAACATACACTCTTGGTACATGCCTTTACGCTATTAAAACAGGCTGGAATAGGACAATGTTTTGTGAGCGGCGATTACCCTAATTTCCCCTGTATTGTAGATCAATATGCAGGGTTAGGGCCATTGGCAGGTATCGCTGCTTGTGTGGAGCAATTATCGGCTGATTATGATGCCTTGTTTATTATTCCCGTAGATATGCCACTGCTAGCGGAGCAAGATTGTACTGAGCTAATTGATCGTTACTTGGCTCAACCCCAAGCTGCTGGTCTATATTATAAAGAGGCTATTTTTCCGCTTATTTTGACCTTAAATAGGGCGCTAAAAACCTATTTGACCAACATAATGCAAACTCCACATAAAAAATACCGTTCTTTATATCGCTTGTTTGAAACCCTTGGTATTGAAGGGGTATCTGCAAATGAGACTGATAAAGTGCGCTTTGAAAACACCAATACACCAGAACAATGGCAAGATTGTTTAACCACTTATTCAAGGTTAAGCCAGGCTAAGCCCACAGAATAGAACAATAGATATTATTTTAATTACGTAGACCATTAAGTAGAACATTACATAGACTATTAAGTAGACGACAAGGAACATCATGAGCCATCTATCAACTAACGCATTTACTGCCGCTAATATTGCTGTTTTAACCGTATCAGATACACGTGACGAATCGACAGATACTTCAGGTGGATATTTAGTGGAATCATTACAAGCAGCCGAGCACCAACTGGCCGATAAACAAATCGTCATTGATGACCCTTATAAAATTCGTGCTGTGGTTTCTCAATGGATTGCAGACCCAACAATAGAAGTTATTTTAACGACAGGTGGAACTGGCTTTACTGCCCGTGATACTACGCCAGAAGCAGTGTCGGTGTTATTCGACAAACAGGTTGAAGGTTTCGGTGAAGTATTCCGTGCTGTTTCTTATCAAGAGATTGGATCATCAACGATTCAAAGTCGTGCTCTGGCTGGTTTTGCTAATAATACGGTCATTTTCTGTATGCCTGGTTCAACGGGGGCTTGTAAAACAGCTTGGACAAATATTATTGCAGAGCAGATCAATTCTCAGCATAAACCTTGTAACTTTATGCCACATGTAGGAGCGAAATAATGTCTAGCGGTTTTACCCATATTAACCAAGACGGTAAAGCGAATATGGTGGATGTGACAGATAAAGAAGGTACAGTCCGTCAAGCCATTGCTGAAGCTTATATCGAGATGTCAGAAGAAACGCTATCTTTGATTATTAATGGCCAACACCATAAAGGTGACGTATTCGCTACTGCCCGAATTGCGGGCATTATGGCGGCGAAAAAACGTCAGATTTGATCCCGTTATGTCACCCGTTAGCCTTAACTAAAGTAGAAGTAAATATTAGCGCTGAGCCAGAATCAAATCGAGTGAGAATTGAAAGTTTATGTAAACTATCAGGTAAAACGGGTGTTGAGATGGAAGCGTTAACCGCGGCATCGGTTGCAGCCTTAACTATTTACGACATGTGTAAAGCCATTCAAAAAGATATGGTTATCTCTGCGGTGAAGTTACTTGAAAAAACCGGCGGTAAATCCGGCATTTCTCTTCACAACAACATGGTCAATAGGAGGAGGTAAAATGATTACGGTTTTATTCTTTGCCAAACTCAGTGAGCAATTAGGTAAAAGAAGCTTACAGGTTGAAGCATCACAAGCTGCAGATACCGACCAACTTTTTCAATACTTGACGCAATACAAAGCAGAATGGTCTTCGATTTTAAACTCACAACCTTGTTTAAAAGCGGTCAATCAAGCCATGGTTAACACTAATGTCACTTTAAAATCGGGTGATGAAGTGGCGTACTTTCCACCGGTAACGGGTGGTTAAATGATTAGTGTACAACAGCAAGATTTCAATCAACAGGTTGAATATGAACGTTTACGTTGTCAGTCTTCAATTGGTGCGATCGTTACGTTTACTGGTTTAGTGAGAGACATTAACGATGGCCAAGCGGTGAGTGATTTATCTCTTGAACACTATCCTGGCATGACTGAGAAGTGCTTAGTCGACATTGTAGAAAAAGCGAAAGCACGTTGGCATATTATTGCTAGTACAGTGATCCATCGTGTCGGACAGTTAAGCGTTACAGACCAAATTGTATTTGTTGGGATAGCCAGCCAACATCGTGGCGATGCCTTTGCTGCCTGTGAATTTATTATGGATTATTTAAAAACGGAAGCACCATTTTGGAAAAAAGAGACCATGGAAAACGGTCAGACAAAATGGGTTGATGCTAGGGAAAGCGATCAAAAAACATTGTCTAAATGGGCTGAATAATTGGGCTTTGTTTGTAATTAATTTTTTTCTATTCATACTCGTCCTAGAGATTGGGTATAAATTAAGGTTTTTCCATTATGCTTAGGTTGTTAGTTTCTGTTATTTTTGTTGGTTTAAGTTGTTTTAGTGTTGCTAGTCAAGCGACGATCAATGTTGCTGTTGCCAGTAACTTCAAAGTATCAGCACAGGATATCGCTGATCAGTTTAGTAATGAATACGACATTGACGTCAATATATCTAGTGCATCAACAGGGACCTTGTACCAACAAATATTACATGGTGCACCCTTTGATCTTTTTTTATCTGCGGATCAAGAGCATGTTGATCTTTTGCAACAGGCTAACAAAGTCGGTGACAATCAACCTTTTGTGTATGCACAAGGGCGATTAGGTTTTTGGATGCCTTCCGCTGAGACAAATCCGAGTATCGAAGATTTTATGGCTTATACAGGTCGTTTAGCGATTGCTAACCCTAAGTTTGCACCCTACGGAGTGGCTGCGCAGCAAGCGTTAACTTCCGTAGGTAAATGGGAAGATCTACAATACATTCAAGGCAGTAATATTAGCCAAACTTACCAGTTTGTTGAGTCTAATAATGTCAAAGCAGGCTTGGTGGCTTATGCGGCGTTAGTGCAAAAAAAACAACAACATTATCTTTTGGTCCCTGCTAAATGGCATCAACCAATTATTCAGGCAGGTGTGGTATTAGGCACAGCACAAGCAGAGCAAGCAAACTTGTTTCGTGACTATTTACTGTCGAAGCCGATTCAACAGTTAATTCATTCACAGGGTTATAACTAGTGTTCAGTGAGGGTGATCTACAAGCTATTTGGCTAACCTTAAAACTAGCGAGTGTTACAACTATATTGTTAATGTTGTTTGCACCACCGCTAGCCTGGTGGTTAGCAAGAAGCCAAGCTAAGATCCGTCCTTTAGTCGAATCCTTAGTCGCATTGCCTTTAATTTTACCGCCAACTGTATTAGGTTTTTATCTATTAATAGCCTTTTCTCCCAATCATTTTTTAGGGCGTTGGTGGTTAAGCTTCAATGAGCACTCATTAGCTTTCTCATTTTCCGGGCTAGTGATTGCCTCTGTCGTTTACTCTTTGCCTTTTGTGGTGCAACCTTTGCAGAGTGCCTTTGTACATTTAGATAAACGTTATTTAGAGGTAAGTGCCACTTTAGGTTATGGAAAGTATGAACGGTTATACAAAATAATCTTTCCCATGCTATTACCCAGTTTTATTATTGCTGGAGCATTAGGCTTTGCACATACCATTGGTGAATTTGGTGTGGTCCTCATGATTGGTGGGAATATTCCAGTGCCAAACACAGGTGTTATCAATTCAATTGTTCGACCATGTTGAGTCCCTACAGTACAGTGAAGCACATCAATTATCTTTTATGTTGCTAGCCTTTTCTGTTTCATTGTTGGTGTTGATCTATGGCTTTTTACAAAAACGCCAACAGAGGATATTAAATGCTTAAGTTTGATATTCAAAAGTCATTTACCCACAAGCAAACAGGGCAAAACCGCGAGCTGCATTTTAAGGCGCAGGTTAACTTGTCTGGTGTTTGCGCTATCTTCGGTGATTCGGGGGCAGGAAAAACTACCTTATTACGTTGTTTAGTTGGCTTAGAGCCTTGTACTGGTGCCATTCAATTTTCTAACAAAACTTGGCTATCTACTGACTCAAAACAGTTATTGCCAACGGAAAAACGCCGTATTGGTGTGGTATTTCAAGAACCAAGATTATTTCCGCATCTAAATGTGCAACAAAACCTTCAGTTGGCGGTGAATAAAGCGGGTCATGCTGGTTTTTCCATTGAGCAATTAGCTGATAAATTAGGTTTTAGTGAATTACTCTCGCATCAAACAACACAATTATCGGGTGGACAAAAACAGCGGGTGGCCATTGCCCGTGCTTTATTAACGGACCCTCAGTTATTAGTCATGGATGAGCCTCTTTCATCATTAGATCAAGGTAGTAAGCAGTTGTTATTACCCTTTATTAAAGCGATCAGCCAACAGATCCCTATTTTGTATATTACCCATTCTGAACAAGAGCTGTTTTATTTAAGTCGTCATATGTTGTTGGTTAACGATGGCAAAATAGAAGCCAGTGGCGAACCACAACAACTGTTTTTAAACAGTGATTTATCATTGATTAAATTTGCACATCAAGGTTTGATTTTGAATGTGTTAGTAAAAGGTTATGATCAGAGTGAAGGGTTAATCAAGGGGTGTTTAGAGCTACAAACGCTTTATGTTTCCGCAGAATCACAACCCGATAGCGAGCAGATCCAAGTCAAAATAAACAGTCGAGATGTGATTGTTGCATTACAACCTATTGTCGGAAGCTCCTTACTTAACTGTTTATCGGTAACGGTGGAAGAGGTACACATGGATGCGCAAAAAGCGGTGATTTTGACGTTACAGCTAGGTGAGCAATATATGTATGCATACATCACGTTACGCTCTTTTAACAAATTACAGTTAGCAGTAGGCAGTCACGTGTATGCTCATGTTAAAACCATGAGCATTGTTAATTAATATCCATCAGCTCTGCGCTAGGCCGGCAATATTATGCCAATAACCGTTACATTGTAGACTGTCCAGCGGCCAGTATTGTTGTTGGTTTGGTAATTGATTTATCTGTTTTTTGAACGCTGACACTGTCGCTAAACTCTTCGTTGAGTCGGGGCTGATCCTTATAATATCGACTAACCCTTGCATACTGTGCAGCTCATTAATTAAGTTGTAACAGTAACCAGAAAGGGTTTGGATACCATTCAGTTTAAAAACCTGTTGATCTTCTTGAGTGCTAGCGATGCGACCTTGAGGGTAATTGATGCAGGTTAAACCACAATTATCCTTGGCTTTATTTTCAGAGCGAGCGGTAAAACAACGTGCTGAATAAGCTAAGGGTAAGTGGCCATGAGCAAATAGCTCCACCTCAAATTGATCTCGAAACTGCATTTTATGGGTATCTTCAACAATGTTAGATAACCAATCCCTCGATAACTCTACGGGCATCACCCAGCGTTGCATGCCTTTATTAACTAATATCTTTAACGTATTTGCGTTATAGCAGTTGATAGCGGGGCCACATACAAAGGGCAACTTTTTCTCTGTTAATAGTTGGATTGCACCAAAATCGTTAGCTTCGATGCTGACTTCGCCATTCTCACATAATTTTCTGATCACACTGAGTTCAGAAGGGGCTTCTAATAAAGCCATGGTTGATAACACTATCTCTTTATTATGCTTATTCAGTGATTTAGCTAATTCAATCCAGTCTCTGGTTTTTAATTCTCGTCGCTTACTGCAGACGGTTTCACCTAAGTAAATGATATCAGCGTCACTATTTATAGCTTGTTGGTAAAAATCTATCGTTTGCTGTTTTGGCCAATAATATAAGATGGGTCCTAATGATAATTTCATATATGTCCTTAACACTTATTGCCAGTCTCGGTGATAGGCACCTAGCGTGGTTTGATTGCCTTCGGAGAGGTTAGCTAATTGTTGATTCCATTGTGCTTTAACTTGATAGTGAGCAGGGTGTTGAGTGTAACTATCAATAGCTGCTCGCCAGACGCTGGTGATTTGCTCTACGTAAGCGGGGCTACGTTGTCGTCCTTCAATTTTTACTGAGCTAATACCCATCTCAATTAAATCCGGTAAAAGCGACAGGGTATTTAAACTGGTTGGCTCTTCTAAGGCATGGTAAAGATGGTTATCAACACTAAATCTGCCTTTACATAAAGTAGGATAACCGGCTTTTTCATCGTCTTGGTATCGGTTGATTAAGATATTATTTAAACGAGAGGTCAAACCTTGCGGTGTTTCTTGCCAGCGAACAAACTTAGCGGGTGAACAAGCACCAACGGTATTCGGTGATTCGCCAGTGAAATAAGAGGATAAATAACATCGGCCTTCAGCCATAATACATAAACTACCAAAGGCAAATACTTCCAGTGACATATCACTGTTACGCGTTAGTTGTTTCACTTGATGTAGTGATAAAACACGCGGCAATACCACGCGTTTAATATTAAAGTTACGCTGATAAAAATCGATGGCAGCCGTATTGGTCGCGGATGCTTGCACTGATAAATGCAGCGCTAAATCTGGGTACTTTTGCGTGGCATAATCTAAGGTCGCGATATCTGCAATAATCGCTGCATTGGCGCCTAAGTCAACACATTGGTCAACGGCATTAAACCAACGTTTTTCTTGGCCAGGGTGAGCGAAAGTATTGATAGCAACATGTAAGTGTTTATTGTGATCAGCGACGTACTGTGCGCCTTTGCTGAGCTTAGAGGCGTTAAAATTAAGGCCTGCAAAATGACGGGCATTAGTTTGATCTTTTAAGCCGATATAAACGGCATCGGCACCGCAGTCGATAGCTGTTTTTAGCGCAGGTAAACTGCCTGCGGGGCATAATAATTCCATCGCTTACTCCCATTTTTAAATGGCTTATTGTAGTCAGTAAGTGAATGTTTTTATTGATGTAGGGCATATATTAGTGGGTTAATAGTGATTATCTATATAATAAAGTCATCAGATAAACCATGATTAATTGATGTACAGCAAGTTGTTTTTAGCGGAACAGATTAAAGTAATCATTCTCCTTCTCACTGACTAAGAGTAATGATCATGTTGGCCTTATTTAAAAAAGAGATACACCATCAACTTGTTATAAATGCACCCAGAGCGTTATCGTTTCCTTCTCGCTTGATACCTTTTTATGTGCAACAAAAAGGGCTAAGTTTAATATTAAATCAGTTATTTTCTGAAGAAATTAAAGAAGGGGAACTCGCTTTTTTAAAGGGTAAGTGGCTAACCATTAGCATCGATGATTTATCGGTACGTTGGCAAGTCAGTTTTACTGACCAACTAATTATAAAACCAGTTGATGGGGTGTCTGATGTAAGTTTTACTGCTAATGTTAATGACCTGATCCTAATCGCAGGGCGCAAAGAAGATCCTGATACTCTATTTTTTCAACGTCGTTTAAACATTGAGGGAGACACTGAACTGGGATTAGAAGTTAAAAACCTGTTAGACAATATTGATTTTGATAATTTATCACCTTTTATGCAAAGATTAATGGCACAATTTTCTGAGTTTGTGCAACAGGGAGTTAAGTCACCTAATCGTTTTATACCAGCGGTAGAATAAACAATTATATTATGGGTATCTTTTACACGCTAAGGTCTATAGGCTTAACATTTTATATTTAATTCTAGTGGACAGATGCCAAACGATAACTCAATCCCAACTGCTGAATCGATATCAGTGACCAATATAGATAAAAGTGAATTAACTTGTGCTAAATGTAATGCTGCTTGCTGCCAGTTAGAGGTGATGTTGATTACCGATACAGGTGTACCTGAGAAATATATCGATCGTGATCAATGGGGTGGTGAAACAATGAAAAAATTAGATGATGGTTGGTGTATTTGTGTCGATCGTGAAACCAAGTTATGTACCATTTATGAAAACAGACCTTGGGTGTGTAGAATTTTTGAAATGGGATCCTACGAGTGCAGTGATGAGTTTATTCCAGCAAACTAAGATCATTTTGCTAGTCAGTTAGGACAATGGGAAGGAGGCAGGTTAATCAACCTGCCTGCTTTTTTATTATTGAGCCGCTAGTTGTTTAAAGTACAAACAAGTATCAATTAGACGATTTGCAAAACCCCATTCATTATCACACCACACTAGCAATTTGACTAAGTGGCCATCACTAACACGTGTTTGTGTTCCATCAATAATACAAGAGCGTGGGTCATGGTTAAAGTCTACCGAGACTAAAGGCGCTTCTGTGTAACCTAGAATACCCGATAATGATGTGGTTGAGATCTTCTTTAAACATTGGTTGATATCATCAATGGATACTTTTTTATCTACGGTAATACTTAAATCCATGGCAGTCACATTAATGGTTGGCACCCGTACCGCAATCGCTTCAAATTTATCGGCAAACTTAGGTAAAATTCTTTCTATACCCGCCGCTAATTTAGTATCAACAGGAATGATTGATTGACTGGCTGCCCGTGTTCTGCGCAGGTCGTGATGATAAGAATCAATCACAGGTTGGTCATTCATGGCAGAGTGAATCGTTGTGATTGTGCCACACTTAATATCAAAAGCAGCATCTAAACTGGCAATCACAGGGACGATACAGTTAGTAGTACAAGATGCCCCTGAAATGTAAGTTTCTTGCCCAGTTAATGATTGATGGTTAACCCCATATACCACAGTCGCATCTACATCGTGGTCAGCAGGGTGTGAGAAGATCACCTTCTTCGCACCTGCATTTAAGTGTGCTTGTGCATCGGCTTTCGATCCATAAATACCTGTACAGTCAATAACCATATCAATATCTAATGCTTGCCATGGTAGGTCACCGATGTTTTCAAAAGCGAGTAATTTAATTGGGTGATCAGCAATTGTTAATTGTTGCTCTGTTTGTGTCACAGTAAAAGGAAAACGCCCATGCGTTGAATCATATTGTGTTAAATGACAGATAGCTTCGGCAGCGGCGAGTTCATTAATAGCGACAATCTCTATTTGAGATTGATGGCCGCCTTCAAATAAAGCACGTACCACACTACGGCCAATACGACCATAACCATTAATTGCAATTCGAAGAGACATGTAAGATTCCAGGTTGAAAGTGAATAGTACTTCTTCATGAGCAAGTTAAGTTTTATGTGGCGATTAACTAATAAGGAAAACGCGAGCTTGATGAAGAGAAGTGCTAAAAAAGGATATTGTAAAACAAAAGCAGGCAAAACAAAGAAAAAATTGATCGATATTGTTGATTTTTAAGTAGTGAGTATAAGAAAGCTAGCTTGAAGGTTCAGTGCTTTTTGGGTTGATAAGTCGACAGATTGTTAGCTTTTTAATCTTATAGCCAGTGTTAAAAGGTTAAATTTATTTAAATCACTGAAATGTCATCTTGGTTTTGTTAACATGGTCACGGTTTTAAAGGTAAACAAACAGAGTGAAATGCTCTAAATGAGGAAAAATGAGTTTAAATAAGGATAAGTACAGTATAGATAATACTGACTATACAGTAGGTCAAGATAACGTACAAAAGTGGGGATTTGATGTTCATAATCCTGTTTTTGGATTTAGTGCAGGTTTTATTGCGCTGTTTTTAGTGACAATTATGCTGGTGGATCCAGAAGTCTCTAAAGCAACATTAGATGGCTTGAAATGGCAAATCATCGGTGCATTTGATGGGCTATTTATGTGGTCTGCTAATTTGTTTGTTATTTTTTGCTTGGTACTAATCGTTTCACCCTTTGGTAAAATCCGTTTAGGTGGTGCTGGCGCAAAAAGTGATTATTCGACACTATCATGGTTATCAATGCTATTTGCTGCAGGTATGGGTATTGGTTTAATGTTCTGGGGGTTGCTGAGCCAGTGGCTTACTTCACTGGTTGGTATGAAACGCCGTTGAATGTTGATCCTAATACGCCGGAAGCTGCGAAATTAGCACTAGGTGCGACTATGTTCCATTGGGGTCTTCACCCTTGGGCAATTTATGGTGTTGTTGCATTATCATTAGCTTTCTTTGCTTACAATAAAGGCTTACCGCTTTCAATGCGTTCTATTTTTTACCCTATATTAGGCGATCGCACTTGGGGTTTACCTGGACACATTGTTGATATTCTAGCGGTAATTGCAACACTATTTGGTTTAGCAACATCCTTAGGGTTAGGCGCACAACAAGCAGCGAGTGGTTTCCATCACGTGTTTGGTATTGATGATGGGTTAACGACACAAATATCGATCATTGTTGGTGTGACTATTTTAGCTATTATATCTGTAGTTCGTGGTATTGATGGTGGTGTTAAGTTAATTAGTAACGTTAACATGCTATTAGCCATTGTATTAGTGGTGTTTGTTGCATTAGTAACTATGGCTGTTTCAATGGGTACTATCCCAACAACTGTAATGGGTTACGTTGAAAATATTATTCCATTAAGTAATCCTCACGGTCGTGAAGATGAAGCTTGGATGCATGGCTGGACAGTGTTCTACTGGGCTTGGTGGATTTCATGGTCACCATTCGTAGGTATGTTCATTGCGCGTGTTTCACGTGGCCGTACTGTTCGTGAATTTTTAACAGCAGTATTAATCATTCCAACATTAGTAACTATCCTGTGGATGTCTGTATTTGGTGGTGTTGCCATCGATCAAATTATCAATAATGTAGGTGAGTTAGGTACTAATGGGTTAACGGATGTATCGCTTGCGATGTTCCAAATGTTTGACCAATTACCATTGGGTAATATTTTATCGTTAATTGCTGTTGTATTAGTATTGGTATTCTTTATTACCTCTTCTGATTCAGGTTCATTAGTTATTGATAGTATTACAGCGGGCGGTAAAGTCGATGCACCTGTGCCACAACGTATCTTCTGGGCTTCAGTAGAAGGCGCGATAGCAATTGCACTGTTATGGGTTGGTGGAACGTCATCGATTCAAGCGCTACAAGCGGGTGCAATATCAACAGCATTACCGTTTACAATTATTCTATTAATCATGTGTGTAAGCTTGATTATGGGAATGAGAACAGAGCCTAAGTTAAGCAAGTAGTAATGCGTTAACTAAACTATATTAAAGTGATTTAAAAACCGATTAATCTATGATTAATCGGTTTTTTTATATCTATTGAATATGCAAATAGGAAATCAGTGCTATGAATCTATAACCACAAATCTTTGATAGGTGTTTCAGGATCGTAATGATACAAGACTTGGGCTTGCAGTAATTCTGCAGTGGCGATGGCATCGGTTAACGCATCATGGGGTTGGTAACTGGGTAAGTTATAACGTAAACGGCTGTTTCCTAAGCGAATAGAACCAGGTTTTTTGCGCTTTAACCAGTTTAAAAAACCTTCACATTGTTTACTTTGTATAGCGGCTTCGATTTGCATGGTATCTATAACGGGGAAAATTACCCCTTCATCGATTAATGCTCTTAAGTTTAAATCTAAAAAAGCTCGTTCAATATTACGATAATGAACCACAACCACTTTCCCTGCTATTTGCTCAAGAAAAGGACCTAATACTCGCAGCAAGTCTGGCGCTCCCTTTAAATCGGAGTGAGTGATACCATGAATAATAATCGACTCTTCTTCTAACTTATCTTGTGGAGTGATATACCATTTTTTAGCTTTACTACATAACACTCGGTTTAAATTGAAGGGTACTAAACCAATGCTGATAATACTATTCTGCTTTGGATCTAAACCAGTCGTTTCAAAATCTAAAGCGACAAATTCTATATCTTTTAGTGGTGTATCATCGTTATAAGTACCGACCTGATAGAATTCAGCTAAACGCTTATCTTTGCAATGTCGAGCCTGCAATTGTAAATACGCATTCCAATTTAAAATCTCTTTATTTATAAAATTATGCATATATAGCCCTAAAAAGTATTAGCCGTATAACGGAATTTTAAAAAGTTTTGTGCATTACTTAAGACTAAGAAAGCATCTTTCAAATAGCGTCGTTCAAGGTCAGACATATTTTCTGGCTCAATATTATTATCGGGCTCAATGTCTGACTCCACATCTAATGCTTGGTGGCGTAACCGTACGATGGATATTAACTCCATGGCATGATGTAAATCAGCGCCTTTAGATTTTGGTAAAATACCCGCTTCAATAATGTCATCTAAACGTTGGAATGAGTTTTGAGATTGTGAACCAATAGCCAAAGCATGAACTCGTATTAAATCAGCCAATGGTGCAGTACCACGACGTTTAAGATTGATAGAGTTGTTATGACGACCATCATTTTCCATTACAAAATCTTTAAAGAACCCTAATGGTGGTTTACGGTTTAATGCATTGCGAGCTAAACAAGCTAAGAAGCGCTTATTGTTTTTAGTGCGGCTAAGGATAAAGCGGTTCAGTTGTTCTGCCCACTTTGTACGGCCATACACGCCATTTAAATCAAAGAAGATATTACAGTTTAATAAGGCTTTTGGGTTTGGATCGTCTATCCACTCACCAAAGCAGGCCTCCCATTGCATTTGGGTTTTACGATATTCTGGATTAGTAGCCATAATATCGCCAGTACAATAAGTGTAACCACACGCATCTAAACCATCACACACAAAGTGCGACAGTTCTTCAAAATATTTACCATGAATTTCAGGATCATAGTTGTTATCTAATATGAGTCCGTTATCTTGGTCTGTAACCAATAGTTGCTCGTCTCGGGCCATCGAGCCTAAAGCTAAAAAACAGTAGGGAATAGGTGGTGGGCCGAACTTTTCTTCAGCTAATTCTAATAAACGCTGTTTAAAACTACGCCCAATTTCAGACATCGCTCTGCCAACCATGTGCGAGTTAGCATCTTCATTAACCATGCGAATGAAACAATCTTTTAATTGATTAGATAATTGCGCTAAATCTTCGGGGCTTTGTTGCTGGAAAATACTGCTTACAAATAACAGACTGTTTTGCGATTCATACCTAACGATATCAGATACTTCGATTAGACCAATTGGACGCTCTTTCTTCAAAATAGGTAAATGGTGGACATTATTTCGTAGCATCAGCAACATAGCTTCAGAAATATAAGCGTTGTGATCTAAAGAGATAAGATCCGTAGACATCACATCTGAAACAGGGTTGTCGACGCTTAAACCTGAAGCGACAACTTTTGCACAAAGATCGTGTTCGGTAATTAATCCCACGAAATGTTTTTCTTGCTCATTTTTAAGGTCATTAATTAACGCTGCGGATTGACCTTCTTCAGCCATAATTTGAGCAACACGTTGAATACTTGTATCACTTGCTAAAATTAATGGTTCACGAGTTAGCAGCGTGGTTACTTTAGAAGTGGTTAAATCAGATCCTTCACTTTTATTGGTCACAGCTTGTTTTAAGCGTGCGCTATCTTCTGATTCAACATAATCTGCAAAGTATTCAAAACGCTCACAGAGATCATAAAAAATATGACCTGGAATACAATAGAGTAGAGTGTCTTTAGTTGCTTTTGCAGGGAAGCGTACTTTGTTATTGGTTAATAATCCCATTTGACCAAATAAACCACCTTGGTCTAATCGATTATATAGGTTGCCGTTTCGTCGATATAATTCAACAACACCACTGCGTAGCATATATAATTCATTGATTTCATCTTTAAACTCAACGATATTGGTATTCGCCCGTTGGTAAGATATTTCTATGCTTTTAACAACCTCTATCAGGGCATCTTCAGGAAGCTCATCAAAAGGGGGATATTGGCTGATAAAGTCTTGAATTTCTAATAACTCAACTTCCATGGTGCACTCGATATTGTAGGGAATAGAATAATGCCGATATTACACAAGTTTATTTGAGTATGTTAGTAGTGAAGGGAGAAAATAATATGATCAATAATTGCTGTAAATAGTTAAAAATAGATAATTATATTAGTTTGTGACCATTTATAAATGTGCAATGAAGAAAGCAGTGTTGAGAATATTATATTTATGATAAAAATAAATGTTTTCAACAGAGAGTTAATGCAGTCTGTTTCAGACTAATGCGTTGTCTGAGTAGTTTACGCTGATGATTTATTAAAGGATTAATTGTAATGGGTATGTCAACGAGATTGGATCTCTTTTTAGATGTAGTACAGCATGGTTCGTTTGCAAAAGCGGCAGGGATAAGAAACATTGACCGTTCTGCGTTATCCAAGCAGATAAAAATATTAGAAAATGATTTAGGTGTGCGATTACTAAACCGCTCAACACGCGCATTATCTTTAACCGATGCCGGTAAAGAGATTTTAAAGCAGGCAGAATCGGTTCGCGAATTACTGGCTAATACACAACGTTTAGCTGAGTCTTATCATTCAGCACCAAAAGGGTTGCTAAGAATAACTAGTCCCTCTCTATTTGGTAAAATGTATATTCAAGATGCGGTAACCCAGTTTATGGCTGAGTACCCAGATACCCATATTAAACTTGTTTTAGAAGATAGACGTGCTGATATTATTGGTGAACGATTTGATATTGCTTTTCGAATAGGACCACCCCGAGATTCCAGCCTTATTGCGCGTAAACTAGCAAATAACGATACTGCTATTTTAGCTTCTCAACGTTTTATCGATACCTATGGAGAGCCAAAAACACCTGAAGAGCTGGTTAAATTACCCGCTATTATTTATTCAAATGGTGAAATCACAGCGAATAAGTTAATCATTTCAGATAAACCCAATAGTGACCAGATGGAGACCCATGTTTTATCGGGCAGACTCGAGGTAAATGAACTCAGTGTGTTATTAGATGCAGTGGAAGCAGGGTTAGGTTTTTCACAACGCAGCCTATTTGCATTAGACAAAAATATTAAAGAAAAAGGGTTGGTGCCGCTATTAACTGATTATAAATTGCCTGAAACAAACTGGGGATTGTATGCAGTGTACCCACATCGTAATCAAACACCATTAGTAAAGTTATTTATCGATACAGTGCAAAAGATGATAGGCACTCCACCTATTTGGGAATCGTACATAGATAATTATAAAGAGATGTATAAATAGGCAGACATAAAAAAGCCAGCATAAAAGCTGGCATTGATGCAGTTAAGTTTAACAAATCAGATTAATGATTATCAGACTTAATCGTAGAGAAGTGGTAATCAACGTCAACTACAGCACGGTAAACGATTTCACCACGTTGTTGAGCAAACTCTTGAACTGATACTTTAGAGTTATCAATTTCAATGTTATTTGCTGGTGATTGAGTGATAATTAATAATTTCTGACGTAATTGAGCGTCAGATAAATTTTCTAGGTTATCAACATAAGCAAAACCAGCTTCATACGCTTGTGCTTTATCAGTAAATGCATCAGTGTTGAAGTTTTTTTCTGAGTGAACAACTTGTGTGCTTGCTAGTGCGCCAGTGCTGATTAATAAAGCGGCTGCTAATGTAGTTAATTTTTTCATTTTATATACCTTAATTCTGTTCTATACCAAGTATGGTGATTAAAAGGCTCCCTCGGAGAGCTACTTCATATAATTAGTTGTCGTTTTGAAGTGTAGTAAAGTTGTAATCTACATCTATAACGGCACGGTAAGCGACTTCGCCACGAGCTTGAGAGAATTCTTCAACAAATACTTTAGAGTTGTTGATTTCAATATCGGTTGCTGGTGTCTGAGAGATAATTAACAGTTTTTGACGTAATTCTGCATCAGATAAGTCTTTTAAGTTATCTAAGTAATCAAAACCTGCTTCATAAGCTTGTGCTTTGTTAGCGAAAGAATCAGTGTTAAAATGTTTGTCTGAGTGAACAACTTGTGTACTTGCAAATACGCTTGTGCTGATAAGTAAAGTTGCTGCTAATGTAGCTAATTTTTTCATGATTGTTGCCTCTATAAAAGTTAAGTTTATTACTGTTATTTATAGAGTGAGTAGCATATCCCTATAGGCTTTTCTCTCACTCGATGGAAACATTATGCACTTAATTTATGTGACGGTCATCACATTATAATTCCATTCATTATGGACTTTTTGGCATCAATCATTTTTGATTCAGGTTGTCTGAGCAAGTCGATAAACTATATCTAACTATTTAATTTTCATTAAGCTATTGAATTTATACGTTTATATCTTTGTTGTAGATATATATTAATTCTTGGTTATTCTTTTTGTCCTTAGCTGGCATTGCTAATATGTTAGTAAAATTACTATTTAGGGTATTTCTTATGCTTTTTTTGAATAATGCCAAATATATTCATTAAGAGAGCTAAATTTACGTAGGAAAAGGCTTAGTTTGAGGTTAAGTAGACATTTGTTCGGCTGGGTAATAAGCGGCTAAATGATCTCAGTTATAGTTTCAATAAATTACCTCGTACTGCGTAACACTGACGTCATTGTATAATCTGAAAAATATTATAATTTTAAATATAATGCCACTTTCATTAACTAGCATTGACGCTATATAGTTAGAGCTGATAGTCACAACACTTATATCTGCAAGCACAACTTAAAATAAAGACGTTAAAACATCAGTCTATTATCTGTTATAAATAATGGACTGATGTGTTCTTTTTATGGGATGAAATCGTAGTCGTATTGGTTAATTAACAAATATCTTTAAGATAGCTTTTTAAACTATCAACCAGATTCTGTTGATGTGGTTGTATTTCTTGTTGCCCCCATACTGCAATTTCATCGCTTAGAGTATCGACAACCTTTGTACGTTGCCCACTCATTTCTTCTATTACGGCAAGCCCACAAAAAGGCACGTAACTTGGTGAATATCCACCTTCATGAATCATAACTAATCTATCGTTACAGAGTCTGTTAGCTTCTTTCATTAGGATATTCGTCATTTTTCTATAAGTTTCACTATTAAGGATCATAGGGCCCAATGGATCAACCGCAGCTGCATCAAAGCCACAAGCAACAACGATGATCTCTGGTTTAAAACGTTGTAAGGCAGGAACCACTAATTCATTTAATGTAGTCAGGTATGCGCCAATACCACTCCCTGCAGGTAAAGGGATATTAAAGTTATAACCATGACCTTCGCCCGTTCCTCTGTCAGAAATACCACCTGAATTTGCAGGAAGTTATTATCATGATGAATAGAAATTGTCAGTACATCGGCACTGTCATAGAATGCTTCTTCCGTCCCATTTCCATGATGGACATCCCAGTCGATCACTGCAACGCGTTTAACTAACTTTTTCGCTTGAGCTGCCATAATAGCTATTGGAATATTCCCTAACAAGCAGAAGCCGCTACCAGTATCTCGTTTAGCATGGTGCCCTGGTGGACGACTTAAACAGTAAGCGTTCTTAACGTCACCCTTTAAAACCGATTCCATTGCTTGAATAGCCATACCGCTTGATTGACGAGCGATTGTGAAGCCATTTTGAGCAAAAGGACTACCTTCTCCTGCATCACCGGCTCCCTTTGCACTTTTTTCCGAAAGAGATGCTATGTAGCGTTCAGTATGAAATCGTTGTAATGCTTCTATCGACGCCACCTTTGAATCAATAGACTTTAGTTGCTTCATAGCACCACTAACTTCTAATAAATTTTTTAATCGACGTTTAGTTTCCGGATTCTCATAGGAAGTTGTTGGTTGGAAATAAATGCCACTGTCATCATAAATAGAGCGGTTACCTGTATCGTGCCACATACAAATTTCATGGTATAAAAAGCCTGTTTTATCTATCATAGAAAACCTTTATTTAGTTTTTTTCAAAAATATAAAAGACATCTAAGCTGAATTGCTTAGATGTTTGTGAAGTGCTGTTTAAGCATTATGATGCGATTATCCGTTAATTTTTTGGTCATTTTACTTAACTATTTTTAAAGACTTTTAAGCAAGAATAAGAAAAAATATAATAGATATGGCTGCTGTGATTAATGTATAAGGTAATTGCGTTAAAGCATGATTCATTGGGCTAATGCCACATGCTTTAGCAGATAACACAGTTGAGTCACCGTAGAAACAAGCGTGTGAACCGAAGGCTGATGCTGATATTAATGCGCCTACGACTATCGGTAAATCTGCTCCTAAGTTCATTGCTAGTGGTATAACAATCGGCATCCCCACAACAAAGATCCCCCAGAATGATGCTGTTGCAAACGCTAATGCAGCCATTGTGATAAATACAAGGGCGGGTAAGTAAGCCACTGTCATGAATTGAGATACAGATTCAATCACATAGGATGTTGTTCCTAATGAATCATTTACCTGTGCTAACATAAAACCACAAAAGAGGGTGCCTAATGGTGCAATCATATCGATAAAGCCACTTAAAATAGCATCGAACATGTTGCCAATAGGCATGATATTTTGTAACGCATATAAACCCACAGTTAAAAAAATGGCAGCCATTGCACCGGCCATAATGTCGATATCAAATAACCAAGTGAAAAATATAAGTGCCCCGATTGGGATAAAGAAGTTAAGCATATGACTGTTTTTCACTGCCGGTTTAATTTCATGTTCAGCAGCGGCATCTTCTTCACACAATACTGCTCCTGTCGTCATTGCACGTTCTTCAGCAGCTTTCATTTTACCCAATAAAGGAATGTTACGGTTAATCACTAAAGCAACAACAACCAAACAAACCCAAGCGTAAATCATATAAGGAATAGCACTAATAAATAGCTCCATGCCTCCCCCTCAGCAGCAGCGCCAGTTTCCTCAAGTAAACCAGAGAAAAATACAGCCCACGTTGAGAATGGTAAAATGATACACACCGGTGCAGCCGTCGAGTCAACGATATAAGAAAGGAATTCACGAGAGACTTTCACTTTATCGGTTGCTTTACGCATTGATGAACCAATGGTTAGGGCATTTAAATAATCATCAATAAAAATGATCAATCCTAATGCCATAGTAGAAAACAATGTGCCTTTACGGCTTGTTACTTTATTGGATAACCAGTTACCAAAGCTGTCTGCACCACCGGCGCAACTTACTAAAGCAATCATGCTGCCCATCAGGCCACAGGCAATAAATATCCACGCAACAACATCATTTTGAAATACTGTTAAAAATATATTTCCTAATGATGGAATAAAATCAGTCGGTGATTTAGTCATTAATAGGCCTACTATAACTCCAATAAATAAAGACTCAACGGTACGTTTAGTGTAGATAGCGGTAGTAACGACAACCAATACGGGTAATAAACTCCAAGCGCCATATTCAGATTGCTCTGCACCTATTACGTGGTAACAAGTTAAGGCTACGGCGGCGACTATAAATGCGATAATGGTTACTTTAATATTGATATGATTTTCTTGTGTACGGCCTAGTTCGGGACCCATCTTTGGTCTTGTCATGATTAACTTCCTTTTTATTTTCTTTCAGAACTATGATCCGTAAGCAATAATGATGGTTCATAGTACTGTTTTAAAAGCATTAAATTGCAATGTTTAGCAATCTAATACTTTTAATAAGAGGGGGATTATTTCTCGGTATTAATTACTTTAGGTTGTTGCTGGGTGATACAGTGGATATTGCCTCCGCCAAGCAGTATTTCTCGAGCGGGGATACCAATGATTTCTCTATCTGGGAATTGCTCAGCTAAGATAGTCGCTGCCTTTTCATCTTTCTTAGGGTCTAACTTTGGGAAGACAATATGTTTGTTAGCAATATAAAAATTTGCGTAAGAGCCAGCTAAACGCTGACCTTCTTCACGCGGCTGGCTATCATTATTATCATCTATACCTTTAGCTTCCTCTTTACTGATATAAAGGGGGCCGGATGTGGCAACTTTACTACTTTTAAGGTTCGTCCTTGCGCATCCGTACTATTAGTTAAAATACGATAAGCATCTTCAGAGATTGCGTGTTGGGGATCATTGGGGTCATCACAATAATGAAGAGCTACAACGCCTGGTTTGATGAAGCAACATAGGTTGTCGATATGACCATCGGTCTCATCTTCTATGGTGCCTTGATCTAACCAGATAATACGTTCGACATTTAAATAATTTTTTAATAATTGTTCGATCTGCTCTTTACTGAGGTCTGGATTACGATTTGGATTAAGCAGACACTCTTTGGTGGTGATTAATGTACCTTGCCCATCAACATGAATTGAACCTCCTTCTAATACGATCGGGGCATCAAATCGTGTCGCATCGCTGATTTCACATACCTTTTTTGCTACGCGGCTATCTTTAGACCAATCAGGGTAAAGTCCACCTTGTTCACCTCCCCATGCATTAAAGTCCCAATCAACAGCAGCTAGATCACCACTGTCATTGATTAAGAAACTTGGGCCAATATCTCGCATCCAAGCATCATTACTGCTCATTTCTACTACCTTAATATGTTCAGGTAATAGATCGCGGGCATTATTATATTGCTGGTCACTGACTGCGACAGTCACTTCTTCACTTTTAGCAATTGCACAAGCCACTTCCGCAAATGCTTTTTGCGCTGGTGCTGCGTTTAAACGCCATACATCATTGCGTTCAGGCCACAGCATCCAACATCCATCGTGAGGCTCAAACTCACCGGGCATGCGAAAACCTGCTTCTGCCACATTATTGTTATTTGTCATGGCCATCACCTAGATAAATTTATCAGCTTTTAAGTCTTCAACGGTCGATTCGATGGCAGCACGAAGAATATTAACCACTTCATCTACCGTATCGCGCGTCCAAATGAGTGGTGGAGAAAGTACATTTAAATGCGCAATTGGTCTAACAATTAAGCCACGCTGTTGGCAATGCTGGGCAATTCGTTTACCGACATTAGCTTCATAGGGAATTAGCGCTTTAGTTTCTTTGTTAGCTACACTTTCAATACACATCATAAAGTGGCTACCACGTACATCACCTACAATTGGCAAGTCCTTTAGCGTTTTAAGTTGTTGTTCTAAATAAGGTCCTACTGCTAGCACGTTATCACATATTTTCTCACGTTCCATTATTTCGATATTTTTTAATGCTACAGCACAAGCAACAGGGTGACCAGAGTAGGTAAATCCAGTACTAAAAACAGCACCTTTAGCTTGTGGCTTTTTGATCACGTCGTAAATTTCATCACTTAATAAGGTTGCGCCTAAAGGAATGTAGCCAGACGTAATTCCTTTTGCACAAATAATGATGTCAGGTTGAATACCAAATACTGATTCACTAGCAAAAAAGTGTCCTAAACGCCCAAATGCAGTAACGACTTCATCTGAAATAAATAAGATGTCATTGGCTTTACATAAATCAAAAATTCTTTTGTGGTAACCCTCTGGCGCGACTAAAACACCACCTGCACCCATAATTGGTTCTGCAATAAACGCGGCAACTTGGTCTGCGCCACCCATATTTTCCAGATTAGTTTCAAAGTCTTTGACTAGGTAGTCACAGTATTCTGCTTCATTCATCCCTTCAGGCATACGGTAACAATTCGCTTCACTAATATGTGTCACTAAGTCGTTAACTACATCAAACCCTTCATTATTGCCTACAGTACCGGTAAGAGTTGATGCCATGTAAGTGGTGCCATGGTAGCCGCTATGGCGCGATATGATCTTCTTCTTACTTGGTTTACCAATTTGGTTAAAGTAATAATGAACAATACGGATCGCTTGGTCATTAGCGACTGAACCGCCACAACTATAAAATACATGATTTAAATTAGCCAGGGCCAGAGAGGCTAGTTTGGCTGATAGTTGAATGGCTGGAATGTTAGATAAATTATTAAAAGGTGAATAATAAGCCATTTTGGTCGCTTGCTCGGCCATGACCTGACCTAACTCAGATCGCCCATGTCCTATGTTGACACACCATAACCCAGCAATGCCATCTAAATACTTATTGTCATTGATATCATAGATATACGCACCTTCACTGTGAGCGATGATATCGCACCCAGATTGATGAAAGTCTGAGAAATCAGTAAAAGGATGTACGAAGTGGTCTTTATCTTGTTGCCATAGTGTTTTAACATCATATTGCATATTTATAACCCATTGTTTATTATGAAGTAAGTGTTATTGAATATCTATCATGCTTTTTAAATTACTATCAGTGCTAAGATGTTTGATATACCGCTAGGGGTAAATAGTGAATTTACTCATCGTTTATTGAGTTAAGGACGATCATGGACTGGAATAAATCAATAGCAAATATGATTAATCATATGTCGCTACAAAGCTGGCCAGTTGTCATGATTGAAAGCCTTCAGGCGTTGGCGCATTTCGATACTTGGTTAATCGCTACCTATAAGCAACAATTCAAACCGATCGTTGTTCACACTTCATATCAAATTGAATCTCAAAAGAAAATTCATCGTTTTCTTAATAAAGCCTATTTATTAGATCCGCTTTTTAATGCCATAGAAAATGGGTTGAATGACGGTTTGTATCGGTTGCGAGACCTCGCTCCAGATCAATTCAACAATACAGAACAATATAAAAGTTGTTACAGTGATTTCGATTTAAGTGATGAGATAATTTTTGTCACCCGTTTGGATAATGGTGTTGTGTTTACCATCTCGTTAGGGAGAACCTCTAAATTAGGTGGTATTAGTCGAGTTGAGCTTAATCGATTAAAGAGTGTTCAACCTATTTTACAAGCGATGAGCAAGCAATTTTGGATTGCACAGTCTTCTCAATATGTTCACGATGAGCAATCACGCTACTCTTTAGAACATGCGATTAACACTTTTGGCAGCAATGTTCTGACACCTCGTGAAAAACAAATCACAGCCTTAATTTTGCAAGGGCATTCCTCAAAATCAATTTCAGAGTCATTGAACATTAGTGTCGGGACAATCAAGGTACACCGAAAAAGCATTTATATGAAGCTAGATATCTGTAGAGAGTCTGAATTATTTTCACAATTTATTAATCGCTTACATACTCTCTTAAATATAACCCTCTCTATCATCCTTTCGAAGATAACTTATACCTGTAGGGGTATAGGTTTGCCACTGCTGGCTCCTTATTATCAATACAACTGATATAAGGAGGTGTAATGAACAACCTAACGATTAATCAAAGTAGACTATGGGATAGCCTAACGGAGATGGCTAAAATTGGTGCCACGGAAAAAGGGGGATGTTGTCGTCTTGCGCTTACTGATATCGATAAACAGGGACGTGATCTATTTATTGAGTGGTGCATTGAAGCTGGTTGTTCAATTCATATTGATAAAATGGGCAATATATTTGCTCGTCGTGAAGGCTTTGAACATGTTTCTGCTATTGGTACTGGTAGCCATTTAGATACACAACCTACAGGTGGCAAGTTTGACGGTATTTATGGTTGTCTTGCTGGTTTAGAAGTGATTCGCAGTTTAAATGAACAGAACATCACAACTCGTCGTCCCATAGAAGTGTCTGTTTGGACCAATGAAGAAGGTTCACGTTTTGCACCCGCCATGGTTTCTTCTGGCGTATACAGTGGAAAATTCGATTTAGAATACGCGCATCAACAGGTCGATAGCGACGGGATTAGCATTGCAGAAGCATTACATGCAATAGGCTACATGGGGGATGAGGAAGTCGGACAACGCGACCTACATAAATTTTTTGAGTTGCATATAGAACAAGGCCCCGTACTAGAGCAAGAGCATAAACAAGTTGGGATTGTCACAGGTGTGTTAGGCATGCGTTGGTACGATGTCACTTTTACTGGTACCGCTGCACATGCGGGGCCAACCCCAATGAGCTATCGTAAAGATGCCCTGTATGCCGCAACGCAAGTATTTAATGAACTTTATCAAATAGCAGAAAGAGAGGAAGCGAACGGTGCACGTTGTACCGTTGGTGAGTTAGCTATTATCAAAGGATCACGTAATGTTATTCCAGGTGATGTTACCTTTACGCTAGATTTACGCCATGCTGAATTAGCTGGTTTATCTGATTTAGAAGCACAAGCGAAACAAGTTATTAACAACGTAGCAGAATGCACCGGTGTTGAAATCCAGATGGATAATATTTGGGATAGTCCACCACTTGCCTTCAATGCGGATTGTGTTAATGCAGTTAACTATGCCGTAGAAAATTCAGGGTTAACTTATCAACGTTTAGTCAGTGGGGCTGGCCATGATGCGGTTAATATTGCCAGCGTAGTACCAACTTCAATGATATTCATCCCATCTATCGGTGGTATTAGCCATAATGAAGCGGAATATTCTAGTCCAGACCAAGTGGGTGATGGCTGTCAGATCTTATTTGACGTGATTTTAAACGAAGCCAATAAATAATACCAATCATAGTAAGTAACTGATCTATTTTACTTGTTAAAACAACTTATTTTTCGTTGTAAGTTTCGTATAGGGAACAACCATTTACATCAACTTACGCCTCAAACTAAGCCATTTTTAAGGCGCAAAATTTAGATCAGTTATTTAATACAATTGGTATAACACCGTCTTATTCGAGTCAATAAGCAACTATTTATTACCAACGCAAAGAGTTCAATGCTTTGAGTTGGTGTCCAAATAAAATACACATCTAACATGGAGTATGTAATGAAAAGTTATTCACAATGGCAAGAGATGGCCAACTCAATTGAATTTAATACTAATGCTTTTATAAATGGTACTTTTGTTGCCGCACAATCTGGGGAAACATTCTCTTCTATTAATCCTGCAACGGGTGAAGTCCTTGCAGAGGTTGCAAGTTGTGATAGTGAAGATGCAGAGATAGCGGTAGCAGTAGCAAAACAGGTATTTGAATCTGGTTCATGGTCTAGAAAGCCCGCTTTAGAGCGTAAAAAGACATTATTAAAATTTGCCGATTTAATTGAGCAACACGCTGAGACCTTATCACTAATCGATACTTTGGATATGGGCAAGCCTATTGCAGACTGTGTTGGTTTTGATATACCTAATACAATAGAAACATTCCGTTGGACAGCCGAAGCCATTGATAAAGTCTATGGCGAAATATCACCCACTAACACTAACAGTATGGCATTAATGACTCATGAGCCGATTGGTGTTGTCGCTGCGATTGTTCCTTGGAATTATCCTCTTATGATGGCCAGTTGGAAAATTGCCCCAGCATTAGCAGCGGGTAATAGTGTGATCCTAAAACCTTCTGAAAAATCTCCTCTAAGTGCGTTGTTTTTAGCAACCTTAGCAAAGGAAGCTGGCATTCCAGATGGCGTGTTTAACGTGCTACCTGGTTTTGGCCATACGGTGGGGAAAGCGCTAGCATTACATAATGAAGTTGATGTGATTACTTTTACTGGGTCGACTAAGGTTGCAGGTCAGTTAATGGGATATGCTGGTGAGTCAAACTTAAAACGAACTTGGCTTGAAGCAGGTGGTAAATCACCTTGTATCATTTTTGCTGATTGTGAAGATTTAGAGGCGGCGGCATTTGCTGCGGCCTTTGGTATTTTCTCCAATCAAGGCGAAGTATGTATTGCTACATCTCGATTATTGATTGAAGAATCCATTAAAGATAAATTTATGGGGTTATTAGTGGAACAAGCGAAAAACTTTATTCCTGGTGACCCGCTTAATCCTGAAACGAATATGGGCGCGATTGTTGATCAACAACACCTCAATAATATTATAAGCTTTATTGAATCAGGTGTTAGTGAAGGGGCTAATTTGTTATATGGCGGCAACCAAACCACAGTTGATGGTCAAGGCTGTTTTGTACAACCGACTATCTTTACAGATACCCAACAAAATATGAATATTGTTGAGAATGAAATATTTGGCCCTGTGGTTGCTGTTAATACGTTTACAACATGGGAAGAAGCTATTCACTTAGCAAATGACAGTAAATACGGTTTAGCAGCTGGTATCTGGACTGATAATTTAAAGAAAGCACATAAAACAGCACGTGAGTTACAAGCGGGTATGGTATGGATAAACAACTGGGCAGGCAGTGATTCGACAACCCCTTTTGGTGGCGTAAAACAGTCTGGTAATGCACGTGATAAATCATTGCACTCTATTGATAAATATACTGAAATGAAAACAACTTGGATTGATTTAAGTTAATAGTCATTTAAGCTGTTACTAATAAAAATCCCCGCTAATGTTGCATTAGCGGGGATTTTTTTGTTTATATAAGTACTCTTTTCTATAAAACCTATCAGCCATTTTGACGGATAGGTTTAGGAAAGGTAATGATTTAACTAACTATTCTTATCAACAACGCTATTAAATAGTGTTGTAAAGTTATCTAAACCTTCATTAATAATCTCATCGGAAATAGTTAATGCAGGTAGGAAACGGATAACATTGCCGTAAAAACCACAAGTAAGCAGTACTAAACCGTGTTCAGCAGCATTAGCAATAATAGCCTGAGTTAATGCGGTGTTTGGTTGCTCAGCATCACCATTTTTAACAAACTCAAGGGCTATCATTGCGCCTTGATTTCTAACCTCTAGGATAACTTCAGGATACTGTTGTTGTAATTGGCTTAAACGTTGGTTAAATAAATCACCAATCTCAACCGCGCGTTGTACTAAGTTTTCTTCTTCTATTACTTCTAAAACTGCTAATGCCGCTGCACAAGCTACTGGAGAACCACCATAAGTGCCACCTAAACCACCAGGTAGTGGTGCATCCATTATCTCGCTTTTACCAACAACCGCTGAAATTGGGAAACCACCTGCAATCCCTTTAGCCATGGTCATTAAATCAGGTTCAACACCTGAATACTCGAACGCAAACATTTTACCAGTACGACCAAAGCCAGATTGAATTTCATCGGCAATCAGCATGATCCCATGTTGATCACAAAGATCTCTTAATGCTTGAAGGAATTCAGGTGGTGCAGCGTAAAACCCACCTTCACCTTGAACAGGCTCCACAATAATAGCTGCTACGTCAGTAGGGCAGATATCTGCTTTAAATAAATTATTTAAAGCCTTAAGCGAATCTTTAACTGATACATCATGGCGTTCCATAGGGAATGGGGCGTGGAAAATATCGGAAGGAAACGGACCAAATAAGTTTTTGTAAGGTGTGACTTTACCGGTTAACGCCATGGTTAAATTAGTACGGCCATGAAAACCACCATTAAACGCAATCACACCGCGACGACCAGTATGCGCACGTGCAATTTTTACACAGTTTTCTACTGCTTCTGCACCTGTGGTGACAAAGATGGCTTTCTTTGGCGAATTACCAGGTGCTGCTGCAGTTAATTTTTCTGCTAAAGTCACAGCAACTTCATATGGATTAACCATCACACAGGTGTGGCTAAATTTATCTATTTGTTGTTTCGCTGCTTCCACAATTTTAGGGTGGCTATGGCCGGTGTTACACACCGCAATGCCGGTCCCAAAGTCGATGTAACGATTACCTTCCACGTCCCATAGTTCTGCATTTTTTGCATGCTCAACATATACTGGATAAATATTACCTTGGCCACGCGCAAAGGCTTCTGTTTTTCTGTTTTGTAAACTGCTGTTTGTCATGTTCATCTTCCTGATAGATAAAATAGTTTGTTTATTTATAAACTTGTATTGATACTGAGTCGTCTTAATTTATTTATCTAATCCACCCATACATAAATATTTAATTTCTAGGTAATCATCTAAACCATATTTTGAACCTTCACGACCACTTCCTGATTGTTTAATACCACCAAATGGTGCTGCAGCATTGGAAATCATGGCTTCATTAATACCCACCATGCCGTATTCTAAGCCTTCTGATACGCGCCATACTCTGCCAATATCACGAGAATAGAAGTAAGCGGCTAATCCGACTTCACAGTCGTTTGCCATGGCTAATACTTGTTCTTCATCTTCAAATGTAATGATAGGTGATACAGGACCGAAAATTTCTTCGCTAGCCACGGGCATTTGATTGGTCACATTCGTTAAAATGGTAGGTTGGTAAAAGTTATTCCCTGCGTTATCTCGTTGACCACCTAATAAAACGTTGGCGCCTAAAGCCACCGAATCAGTGACTAATTTATCCACGCCATTAACGGCATCTTCAGAAATCATTGGACCAATTTCAACACCTTCAGTTAAACCATCGCCAATATTTAGACTAGCAACGGCTTTTTTGAATTTGTCAGTAAACTCTTCAAGTACAGCACTCTGGACAAAAATTCGGTTAGTACAAACACAAGTTTGACCTGCATTACGGTATTTAGACGCCAGTGCACCTTGTACAGCAGCATCAATATCAGCATCATCAAATACGATGAAAGGTGCGTTACCCCCTAATTCCATGGATACTTTTTTTATCGTCGAAGCACATTGTTCGATGAGTGTTTTACCTACAGCCGTTGAACCGGTAAAAGTAAACTTCGCAATATCAGGATGTTGCGTTAATACTTTGCCCATGCCTCTTGAGTCATCACCAGCTACAACATTGAATACACCTGCAGGGATACCAGCGCGCTCTGCTAATTCAGCCATGGCTAATGCAGAAAGTGGTGTTAATGCAGCAGGGCGCACCACAAAAGTACAACCTGCCGCTAATGCTGCCGCTGCTTTACGTGCAATCATTGCATTAGGGAAGTTCCAAGGCGTAATAGACGCTACAACTCCCACTGGTTGCTTAACTACAACAATACGCTTGTCACCTGATGGAGCTGGGATTGTATCGCCATAAACGCGTTTGCCTTCTTCAGCAAACCATTCTACGAAGGCGGCACCATAGCCAATTTCACCTTTTGCCTCAGCAATGGGTTTACCTTGTTCTAAGGTCAGAATACGAGCTAAGTCATCTTGATGTTGGATCATTAAGTTGAACCAATTACGCATTAAAGTGCAACGTTCATTGGCTGATTTTGCAGACCATTTCTTTAAGGCTTTTTTAGCTGCTTTCACAGCAAGTTTTGTATCGGCTACACCGGCATTACATACCTTGGCAACTTCTTCACCTGTTGCAGGGTTCGTTACGCTAAAGAATGAATCGCTGCTATGCCAGCTACCATCGATGTAGGAAAATGTTTTGAGTAATTGCTTATCTTGTAGTGCGTTCATGGTTATCTCCAGCTTATTTATGTTTAAAAATGCTTAACTGTGTGAACTCGTAACTCATTTTATTTATTAGACTAACTTTCTGACCTTATTGAATAACAACTTTAAATAGAGTTAAATACAAAACTTTAAACAATAAGTTTGAACTGGATAAAACTATGAAGAAGTCGTCGATAATTCCTAAACCTATCGCAGAATATGATTTACGCTTATTACGGATCTTTGTCTCTGTGGTGGAGAATGGAGGATTTTCTGCTGCAGAATCTGCGCTGGGAATAACTCGATCTACTATTAGCATTCACATGTCTAACCTTGAAGAGCGCATGAAACTAAAGCTATGTTTACGTGGTCGTGGCGGGTTTGCTTTGACTGAGGATGGCCATACGGTTTATCGGGCAGTGATTAACCTGTTTGATTCGTTGAACGATTTTTCATTGTTAGTAGGGTCCTTGAGCAAGGAATTAAGTGGTGAGCTAATTATCTTGTGTGCCGACCAGTTGAACCAAGCAACGCAAAACAAATTATCCGAAGTGATTAAAATAATTCACCAAGATTCACCTAGCTTACACCTAGTATTAGACAGTGAACCCATCGCTAATATCGAAAAGGCATTATTAAAAGATAAAGCGCATATTGGTTTATTTCCTGGTTATCAACAAATAGAAGGCTTGTCCTACCAACATATTACTAATGAAGCTGTTTATTTATGTTGCAGTAAACATCACCCTTTTTTTAATAAAGTCGATACCGTGATTAGTGAAACTGATTTGGCTGAGGTAGCTGCCATTCATCCTGGGGTAGATATTGAGCCTTCTGGTAGTGAGCAATTGAAAAAGTTAAACCTAATGGCCAAGTCATATCAATTTGATACACGCAAAGCGATGATCATGTCCGGAAGTTATATTGGGTTTATGCCACAAAGTTATATACAAGAAGAATTAAATAAAGGTGAGATGCGTATCATTCGTCCCAGTGAGATCACCTACCAATTTAATTTATCTTTGGTGACCAAAAAAACACCCCGTGAAGCCAATAAAGTCGAATTACTCACTGACGTATTTAACCGAGTTTTTAATCAGCTTTAAGTTATAACAAAGATAAAATGGGCATTAATAGCGCAAATAATTCAGCCTGTGAACTTATATTACACTTTGCGTAAAGTTGTTTACGAAATACTTTAACAGTTTCTTTACTAATATTTAGGTTCAAGGATATCGACAGAGACGAATGCCCTTGTAATATATACAGTGCCACCTCCGCTTGTCTTGGGCTTAATCCAATACCGTGTTGTTCTTTTAAGGTGGCTCTTAGACGTTGAGTGACCGGTTGCAGGACAATATTTATTCCTTCTTTGGGTTGATATTGTCGCCAGTGGAAAGCACATAGTCTAGATAAAATGGTTTCATAGGATTTAATTCTCTTCAACTCACCTTTACTAAATTGAACGCCACTTGTCTCATCTCTACCAAAACAGACAGTTAAGGTTGTTTCATGAGCAACGCCATAAAACAATGCAAATTCATCTACTAAAGTGGTGTTACTGTAATATTGTTTAAAGTAAGTTGTTTGTTTGAATTGGTCAGGTGCAAGATCAAAAATGCTATGAATACCTGATTGTATCCCGCCTAATACCCCCTCATAGAAAGGATCTAGTAAATACGCTGCTTTGACATAATAACTATCTACTTGATTATAAACACTATCATCGTTGCTCTCTCGATATAACTCTTCCGGATTGTGATCTTTATGGTAAGCGATAATGATCATGTTATCGAAAGTGACAATTTTACTAACAAAATGACTTAAAGCTTCAGGAAAGTTTGCTGTATCTAAATGACGAACAAGTTCACCTAAGGCTTTATCTTGCTTGCTTTGAAGGTTGTTGGTTAGTTGCATTTAGTTACCTAATCGAATAATTAAATTTAGTACGTTTATTAAACCATACCACACTAGGGTTATATACCCCTCCTGTAACAAGTTTTATGATTAATTCCATAATATTCGGGTTATGTTTTTGTTTGATGACTAAATAAAGTTGAAAAGGAACTTATTATGACGACTGCAATATCGCTTAAGTCAGTGACCAAACAGTTTAAAGACTTTCAGGCACTCAATGAAATATCTTTTGATATTCAAGAGGGTGAATTCTTTACACTGCTTGGCCCTTCAGGATGTGGGAAAACGACTTTATTACGCTTATTAGGTGGATTTGAGCAAACAAGTACAGGTGTCATTGAACTGTTTGATGAAAAAATAGAGAACCTACCAGCTAATAAACGTCCTATTAATACTGTGTTTCAGCATTACTCACTTTTCCCACATTTAACCGTGCATGAAAATGTGCAGTTTGGCTTAAAAATGCAAGGCGTTGACAAGGCTGAAAGAGTAAAACGTGCTGATGAAATGTTAGCACTAGTGCAACTTGAAAAGTTTGCAGACCGTAAACCGAATCAGTTATCGGGCGGTCAACAGCAGCGCGTTGCTTTGGCAAGAGCCTTAGCACCTAGACCAAAATTATTGCTTTTAGATGAACCATTATCAGCATTGGATCTTAAGTTACGTCAAAGTATGCGACTTGAATTAAAGAAAATTCAGCAACAAACAGGGATCACCTTTGTCTTTGTAACCCATGACCAAGAAGAAGCATTAACCATGTCGGATCGCATTGCCGTCATGTCAGCAGGCCACCTACAGCAGTTAGGTACGCCGTCGGAGATTTATGAAGAGCCGGTTAATGAGTTTGTGGCTGATTTTATTGGTGAAACAAATTTATTAAACGTAAATGTATTAAGTAAAGGTGAACAGTCTGCTGAGGTCACTATTCAAGCTAGCGATACAGAGCATCAGAACAGTGATGTCATTGAAGTTCCTTATTTTAATCGACTATTTTTAGGTCCAACAGCAAAATTATCAATTAGACCTGAACGTATTACGATTAGTCCTTTTACTGGAGAAACACCACTCACAGCTACTGTCGAACAAAGCATTTATATGGGGACGGATACACAATATATTGTGATACTAAATACCAGGTGTGAATTGCTAATCCGCAGTCAAAATATCACTAGCTCTAAAAAGACGTTTGAACAGGGCGACAAAGTAAATATTAGCTTCGATTTATCTACCGCTCGTTTAATCAGGGGGTAGGGATGTTGAATATACTTAACCTATCAAAAGAAGAAAAGGTCCGTTATGGCCTGATCTCTCCTTCAATGTTTATGATTGGATTTTTTCTACTGATCCCTATCTCCATTGTATTTGTTTATTCCTTTTTGCAACCTGGTACATACGGTGGTGTAGAATGGGTATTTTCATTAGATGCTTATAAACAGTTTTTATTTCAAGAAGACTTTTTAACTGAAGAGTTGCAATTTACCTCTGCATACCTAGAGATTTTTGGTCGTTCATTTTCTCAAGCTGCCATCGCAACTTTATTGTGCTTTATGATTGGTTTTCCTACCGCCTATTTTATTGCTACAAGACCGGCAAATACCCAAAGCTTATGGCTATTCGCTATTACTATCCCTTATTGGGTTAACTTATTAGTGCGTACTATCGCCATGTTATTCATTATTAGGGATCAAGGTCCGCTTAATGAGTTCTTGATGTATTTAGATTGGATCGATACGCCTATAAAATTAGCTTACACGCCATTTGCTGTATCGCTAGGCCTATTTTATTCCTTCTTACCTTTTATGGTATTACCTATTTATACTGCCTTATCTCGCTTTGATATGTCATTGCTAACGGCGGCACATGATCTCTATGCAAGCCGTTGGGCTGCACTTAAGAATGTCCTCATACCAAGTGTTTCAAATGGTATTTATGCAGGTTGTTTATTGGTCTTTATCCCTTCAATTGGTTCATTCATTGCGCCAGATTTATTAGGAGGCGGTAAACAATTAATGATAGGTAACTTGATTGCATTGCAATTCCAAGGTTCTCGTAACTGGCCATTTGGTGCGGCCATCGCGATTATTTTACTGACCATCATACTCATCACTTTATTGATTTTCTCTCTACGTAAAAAAGGAGAGCAGCAATGAAACACAGCATAAGTTATTACCCAGGTACCAAACCAATTACCGTATTATGTTTATTTATTTTATATACACCACTGATCGTGATTAGTTTGTATTCTTTTAACTCATTACGTTCTATTACTACGTGGGGAGAGTTTACATTCGATTGGTATATAAAAGCATTTAGTAATCCTGCTATTCAAAATGCAACCATGAACTCCTTATTAATTGCTGTTTTAGCCTCTTCTATTGCCACTTTAATCGCCTTGGCAGCGGCGATGGGGATGTTAAGAGGTACCCCATTAAAAAGGCAAAAAATAGTGGTGGGTGTGATCAATTTACCATTGTTATTACCAGAGATTGTAGTAGCAGTTGCCAGTTTAATCTTTTTCATTGCTATCGATATGACCTTAGGGTTAGGCACCATTTTATTAGCACATATTGTTTTTTGTATTCCTTTTGCGTACTTGCCGATTTCTACACGGTTAAAGGACATTAAACAAAGTTTTGATGAAGCCGCCTATGACCTATACGCGTCACGCTGGCAGTCATTCCGACATGTCACTTTGCCTATGGCCATGCCTGGTATTGTATCTGGATTGATGCTTGCCTTTGTTGTATCACTGGATGATTTTATCATCGCTAATATGGTTGCAGGGCCTGGTTCAAGTACTTTACCAATGACCATTTACAGCATGTTACGTGTTGGTTTAACACCAGAAATTAACGCGATATCAACCATTTTATTATTGGTTTCAATTTTATTTGTGACTGCCTCTTGGTGGTGCAATCGTTCAAGTAAAAGTTCTACATAAACTAAATGAAAGGAGTTCTATTATGTTAAAAGTAAAAGGTATGTTCCCCGCTAAAGCAAAGGTATTAGCAATTGCTGTTACTGCAAGTTTATTAGGTGCGACAACAGCAAATGCAGCGGGCCAGTTAAATATTTATAATTGGTCTGATTATATGGATCAGGCGGTACTTGATAAGTTCTCTAAGAAATACGATATCAAGATCACTTACGATACATACGATAGTAATGAAACATTGTTGTCTAAACTTAAATCGGGTGTGACTGGTTACGATGTAGCTGTGCCTGGCGATTACATGGTTAAGATTATGATTGAGGAAGGTTTACTGGAAAACATTGAAGCAAATAAACTGAGCAATTTTGCTAATGTGAAAGATGAGTTAATAGATGTGTATTACGATCCTGGCCACCAGTATTCAGTACCTTACCAAGCTGGCACGACTTCATTTGTGGTTGATAAAGCCGTTTACGATGGTGATATTAATACCTTAGATATTTTATTTAATCCGCCTGAAGAACTTAAAGGAAAAATTAACATTTTCCGCGATGTAAATAACGTAGTTAATGCAGCGCTTCGTTATAAAGGTTATGAAATTTGTAACAGCAATCGTCAACAGTTAAGCGAAGTAAACGACCTATTAACCAAAGCTAAAGAAAATTGGTTAAGTATTGCGTCTGATGGTGCTAAAGAGATGTTGATTTCAGGAGATGCAGCAGCGTCTATGTCATGGAATGGCATGGCGTTACAAGCTCGCCTAGAGAGACCAACCTTAGAGTACGCTTACCCTAAAGAAGGGATGACAGCTTGGGCTGATAACTTAGTTGTCTTAAAAGGGTCTAAAAATATTGAGAATGCAAAACTGTTCTTAAACTTCATGTTAGAGCCTGAAAATGCCGCAGCTATTTCTAATGTGACTGGTTATACACCAGGCGTGAATGGTGCAGATGCTTACCTTGTCAAAGAGTTTAAAGGCGCACATGAATTAAACCTTCCAGAAGGTACTGCAACACCGCAATTTGTACCGCCGTGTAGTCCTGAAGTAGTTAAATTATATGACCGTTTATGGACTAACTTATTAAGATAGTTTGATTGGTAAGGTGGAATAACCGAAAGTTAATCCACCTTTAGCTCACTTCATGAAAATGGTTCTTCATTGATTTTTTTACAAGAACACCTACCCGCCAATCGAGAAAATAAAATGGATAAAACATTATTAAAAGACATTCTTAACGCAGTAGAAGGTCGCCGCGATAATATTATTAATGAGTTAACTGATTTAGTGGCTTCTGATAGTACCTTAGGTAATGAACAGCATGCTCAATCTATCATTAAAGAAACGTTTATTGGTTTAGGTACAAATGTCGAAGAGGTGTCTATCGACCTTGATAAGTTAGCTAGTTTACACTGGGTTTTCACCTCCTGTGACTTATGATACTGATGGCCGAGTGAACATAGTGGGTATTCATAAACCTAAAAAAACCGTGGGTAAATCACTTATTTTAAACGGTCATATGGATGTTGTTCCTACTGGGCCTAGACATCTTTGGGAAGTAGACCCTTTTTCACCACATGTAGAGGGTGATTGGTTCTATGGGCGTGGTAGTGGCGACATGAAGGCTGGTATTGTTGCTTACTGTAATGCCTTCGCTGCTTTAAAAGACTTAGGTTATCAACCCGCGGCTGACGTTATACTACAAAGTGTTGTTGAAGAAGAGTGCACAGGTAATGGCGCACTAGCTTGTCTAGATGCTGGTTATACAGCTGATGCTGCTGTCATTCCAGAGCCTTTTGGACAGTCTTGTCTTGTTGCCCAATTAGGGGTGATGTGGTTCCAGTTAAAATTAACAGGTAAACCAGCGCACGTACTCGATACTTCTAATGGTAGTAATGTATTTGATTCTTTGTACGTTGTAATCAATAAATTAAAAGAGTTAGAAACAGAGTGGAATAAACAAGAGCATCGTCATCATTGCTATAGTGGCCATGATCACCCTATCAATTTTAATCTTGGTAAAGTACATGGCGGCGATTGGGCTTCAACGGTTGCCTGTTATTGTGAAGCTGATTTTCGTGTAGGGTTTTATCCGGGGATGACGCTGGAATATGTGAAAGAAAAATTACAACAAACAATTGATGAAGCGGACATCGCAAATGATATTGACGTTGAGCTTTGTTATACAGGCTTTCAAGCTGAAGGCTGTGAAATTGAAGAGGAAGCACCGTTAATTCAATCAATTAAAGAGGCACACCATATTGTGGCGAATAAAGATTGTGAAACATTGGCGGTAACTTGTACAACGGATGCACGTTTCTTCCAATTATACGGAAACACTCCAGCTACTTGTTATGGTCCTATCGCTGAAAATATACATGGTTTTAATGAGCGGGTTTCCATTAATAGCACAATACAAGTTGCTCAGGTGTTAGCTGTCTTTATTGCTAACTGGTGTGGTTTAGAAAAAATATAAATGATGGTACGAGCAAACATTCATGTGAAGCTATCAAGCAATAAAAGTAATTAATCTGTGATTACTGATTAATTCAAAGTCAACATTTAAGCTAGGGTGTTGGCAATAACAAGGTAAGAAATTATGTTAGTGTTCGAAAGAGTAGAGGATAAACATCATCCTGATTTTGAAAAAGCTTTTGCCATTTATGAAAAGAGTTTTCCGATTTTTGAAAGAAGGGCTAAGTTTGATCAGATTGCTGCTTTAACTGACAGCGATTACCATTTTATTATTATTAAAAAGCTAGAAGGGGATTTGTTAGGCATTTTATTAACGTGGAATAAAGATGATTTTATTTATATTGAACATTTTGCCATCACACCTTTAGCAAGAGGCAAAAGCCTAGGCACACGCACTTTAAAACATCTTAAGAAAGTTGCAGATAAGACCATTTTATTAGAAATAGATCCGCCCGTGGATACCATTTCTAAAAAGCGTAAAGCCTTTTATCAGCGCCTGGGTTTTGTGGTCAGTGATAAAGAGCATATACATCCTTCTTATCGTAATGAAACAGAGGCTCATCCGCTAGTTATTATGTCTTATCCTGAATTAACAGATAAGATTTATCATAGTTTCCAAGATAATTTAACCAATCAAATCATGCAATATTCTGAAATAGATTGTTAAACAGATAACGATTTATTTCTCAGCGTTTTTAATTAAATTTACGTGGCAGTTCAAGGTTGAACCTGCCACGTAAACTAAACATTAACGTTATTGAATGTTGACTCTCACATCACTGACCCAAGTTTCAGTGATAGATTCACCTTGTTTATTGACTAAATAAGCGCGTATATTCACAGGGTTGGTATTAGCCTGTTTGAAGTCAAAGGTTAATCGCCACTGATCTGTGCCAACAATCGGATAGGCTCGAATAGGCTCTAGGATTTCACCATTACTGGCTTCAACAATAGCTTTGATACCGCTGTCACGGTCTAGCCCTGTTAATAATGGGCCTTCAAAATCAATCACCATTTTGTTGATATCTTCAGGAATCGGTTGCCCAGGGATACCTCCTAAACCTTGTCGTGTATTAACAACACTTGCTAACTCTTTAGATTTTGGATCCAGTGGTCGCCATTCGATATCATAAGAGAATGTAAATTCATCTCCTTTACGGGCCGCTTTTTCAGGTACCCAATAAGCGACTATGTTATCGAAGGTTTCATCCTTTGTCGGAATTTCAATTAACTGAACAGCGCCTGTCCCCCAGTCACCTTGTGGTTTAATCCAAGCTGATGAACGTTTGTTGTAGAATACACCATCATCTTGGTAGTGCTGGAAGTCACGATCTCTTTGAATGAGGCCAAAACCTTTCGGGTTGTTGTCAATAAAACTAGTGGTCGATACCGACAGGGGATTATTGAGTGGACGCCAAATTTGCAGTCCAGATCCGGTGTGAATCGCTAAACCGTCACTGTCGTGGATTTCAGGGCGCCAATCTTTAGCAATGGTTTTATCTGTTTCTGAGTACCAAAACATACTGGTTAAGGGCGCGATTCCTAATCGTTCAACATCGGATCGCATATATAAATTAGCGGTAACCGAGGTAATATGGCCTTTGGCTTCTTTGTTATCTTTGCTCAATCCAAAACGATAGGCTCCGGTTATAGAAGGACCATCAAGCAATGCCCAAACCGACAAGCTTTCACCTTCTTTTTCTGCTGGGCCTAACCAAAAGGCTTTAAAACGTGGGAATTCCTCAGGTTGGTTCATGCCTGTATTAATCGCAACACCTCTAGCAGATAACCCATATTGCCCTTCAGGACCATCGGTTCGAAAATAGGATGCGCCTAAAAAAGATATCCAATCTGGTTTAAGGTCCGGTCGCATTACTCTAAAGCCTGCAAATCCAAAGCCCTTGGGAAGGTCATGAGCAGGGCTATCAGCTGGCATATCAAAAATGTTATTGTCAAAAGGCACCGTTGTGACCCTATTTTTTTTGTCTCTAGTGTAAATGCTTACTGGGTCAGGAAAATATCGGCCAGGATAAAATAATTGTACAGGTGCATTCTTCCCACTTGGGTAGAAAGTTTTTTCATCTTTGAAACGTATTTTCCAATGTTGGTCATAAGTCATTTTATCGATTAACTCAGGAGCTGGATTAACCGGTGGGGAATAAGGCTGAGCTGCTGAGGATTTAGCGAGTGCTTTTAAATCTTCGAATGTAAACTTCGTTCTATCTATTGCTTCTGAAGCGTAAGATGAAAGCGAGGTAGAAAAAACGATGGCGGCAAGTAATTTTAATTTCATAAAAACTCCAATAAGTTGACTCTAAAACGTGCGTGTTTTCCACACTTCATTTATTAACTCTCTGAACTATTTTAGAAATAGCTTTAACTAAATATGTGTTTTTAAATAATGATAATGTTTGATAGGTTTATCTCGCTAAAGCCGACAATGCTTTAAATAAATCAGGTGTTGCAAGTACATAAGCTTGTTCCTGTTTATTAAGGTAACTAACTGCCTCAGCTACATTTTTTGCATCGGATATTTTCATTGTGGCTGTGGCTTCAATGATATCTACTTGTCCAGCCTTTCTAGTTGGGATCGCGTCGATGACAGCGAGGTGACGTGCATACCATTTAGGATCTGAAGCCATTCGCGCTAAATCAGGTGCATCGATCACTGATTGCTCATAAATGCTTTTAGCCTCATTCATTGCAATTAGGATAGATGGTTGTTCTTTTTCATATTGTGTGGACAATATTCTGCATTTTTTAATGAAATTACCAAGTGCCCAAGAGCTTGTTAACATTGATAAAGGAACGGATAACAACATGCCGATAATGGCAGGCGACAACCACGCTAACAAAGCTAAAGAGTTAAGGTAACCAGCAACCGTTAATAATATACCGGCTATCATGTGCCAACGGTGTCTATAAATAAGATGTTTAATCGGTAAACTGCCGTCGTCGCGTCGTTGTGGATTCCAACCTGAGTCTTGGCCCATCAAAATAGATAAAACTGCACCGCTATGAATCAACATCATAATAGGGGCGATCATGGCTGACAAAATAACCTCGACAACAAAGCTAATTATCAATATGAATCCACCTCCACAACTTTTTCTTAAGGGGCTATGAATTAAGTATGAAATTAACCCTAAGGTTTTAGGGACAAAAAGTATCACCATGGTAAAGGCGAAGAGGCTCAAGGCACGAGCAGCATCCATTTGCGGCCGTAGGGAATAACGAAAACTCATCGCCAAAGTATTCAGGACGAATATATTCAGCCTGTAAAGAGAGCGCTAACCCTACTAGAATTAACATCAGCCATAACGGAGAAGAGATATAAGACATTATCCCCGTTAACAAATGTGAACGACTCACCCAATGCAGACCCTTTGCCGTTATAATACGGGTATGTTGTAAGTTACCTTGGCACCAGCGACGGTCTCGAATGGCTAAATCTGTGATAGAAGGAGGGCACTCTTCGTAGGAACCATAGAGGTCGGCTGCAATGGTGACACTCCAGCCTGCTCGTCTAATTAATGATGCCTCAACAAAGTCATGGCTTAAAATATGACCACCGAATGGTGGGGCTCCTTTAATATCGGGTAAACCCGCCGCAGACATAAGCGCCTCTGTGCGGATAATTGCATTGTGCCCCCAAAAGTTACCTTCTTTATGAGTCCACCACGCCAAGCCGCCACCAACAACAGGACCATAAACACAAGCTGCAAATTGTTGTAACCTCGCCATTAATGTTGTGCCATTAATTAATTGAGGAATAGTTTGAATTAAGCCTGAATCTGGATCCGCCTCCATACGCCGAGCTAACTCAAGCATGGTATCTGCTTCCATCAAGCTATCGGCATCTAGTACTAATAAATGGTCGTAACTTGACCCCCAACGCGTACAAAAGTCAGTAATATTACCCACTTTTCTCGCTGTATTTTTTTGACGTCGTCGATAATATACCTTGATAGTATTGTTTACACGTTTACGTAATTGATGAAAACAAGCTTCCTCCTTTAATGCCACATCGGGATCTGTCGTGTCACTCATCACAAACCAATCAAATGCAGCATTTTCTCCTGCTTGTTCGATGGCTGTTGCCATCACTTCAATAGAGGCATAAATACGATCTGGATCTTCATTGTAGGTGGGCATTAATACAGCGGTTCGGCCGACTAATTTATTATCCATGCGTTGTGGTTTTCTTCGGCGTTGTTTGCATACTAAAAAGAAGCCAACAATCGACGCACTGAAAGAGATAGTTATCCAGCTGAAAGTTAGGGCAAATAAAACCAGAAATACATATTGAATAAAGGTCATGTTATTCGCACCTAACACCGCATGCATTTCATTAATGCCCCAAACAGACAATAACAATGATGACCCTAGCACGACCCATCTTCTTAACGCTTGAGAACGAACCCCATTAGGATTAACGCTAGCGCGTTGACTGCTGGCATCAAAGTGACTTAATGTTTGAATGGGCATCTCTTTGAAATGTTCATCTGGCATGCCTGGTTCAACGGATTTCCACACAGATTGAGTTGCTTTTCTATCTATTATTTTGTCCATTGATACATCCAATTTTCCGCTTTTCTGCCATCGGTAAACTGTAAGTCTAATCTCAATTCAATTAATTCTGCATCAAGTGGATCAAGCTTCAAAAGTAACGCGGTATCCATTATTGTGGTTTTTAGCGACAACCACGTTATGGATTTCACCCGCTGTATTCTCGATGTGCGCAGTAGGGTTTTGATTGTTGGTGTTGTCAGTTGGATTTGGAAAACGGTAGTCAATAACAAATAAACGTTTTTCAGTTGGTCCATTGATACTTGCTCGACCATTTCGAGTTGCTTCAACGATTGCTTCACCTTTATTCGGTGAGGGTGCTTGTCCCCACAATAAACGATAAGCAAAATGGTATTCCGAGCCTGCAGGTATCACCTCGTTAGGTGCCCAATAAGCAACTATATTATCGTTAACTTCAGAGTCTGTTGGGATTTCAACTAATACAACAGAGCCTCTTGCCCAGTCACCTAAAGGTTCAACCCATAAACTAGGACGTTGCTCATATTTGGCTTCTAAATCTTGAAAATTATTAAAATTACGGTTTCGTTGAATTAAACCAAAACCAAGGGGACCATTATCACTAAACGCACTGATCTCTAAGTTATTAGGGTTACGTAAAGGGCGCCATAATCTATCTCCACGTCCGTTAATCATTAATAATCCGTCTGAGTCGTGAACCCGCGGACGAAAGTCATCTACTTGGTCTCGGTCGTAAGAAGAGAACATAAACATACTGGTTGCGGGCGCGAGGCCTACTTTATCTAAATCTTCACGAGGAAATAGGGTCGCTTCAACATCCATTACAGTGTTATCGCCAGGGCGAATCGTAAAGCGGTAAGCACCAGTGGTACTTGGACTATCTAACAAGGCGTAAACAACGATCGAGCTACTATCATTGGCCGGTTTCTCAATCCAAAATGCGCGAAAAGCGGGAAACTCTTCCCCTTCAGGATCGGCCGTTTTCAGTGCCAAACCACGTGCTGATAAGCCATAACCTTGGTGCTTACCCAGAGAGCGGAAATAACTACCACCTTGAAATACTGCGACTTCATCATAGTAATCTGGTGAATTTAACGGGTTATGTAAGCGAATACCTGCAAAACCAACATCGGCATTAGGCAGGGCACGTTGCATTACTTCTCCTGTGGTAAACATTTCAGGGTTATAACGTAAATGCTGTGATTGGCCATTTTCAACGATAGCGACCTCTACCGTTTCTTTAAAGTAAAAACCACGATGAAAAAGCTGCATTTGAAAAGGTAATGATTGATTTTTCCAAATAGACGCATTTGGGTTAAAGCGGATATCGCGGTACTGGTCATAGTTCAGGTCTTGTAATTCAGCAGGTAGTGTAGAGTCAGGTTCTTGATATGACTCTTTAGCCAAATCACGCGCTAAATTAATCACCGTATTACGATTAAATTCACCATTTACTGCATAGATAATATTCGGCGTATCTGCCGTTTGTGCACTTGGTAAAGTCTCATTAATAAAAGTGGTATCAGAGATTGCCAAACTGGGCAACAAACTGCTTACTACTATCAATTTTTTTAAAGTAAAATGACGCATGCTTGTAGATAACAATGGCATATAATTTAACTCTCCAGTTATGACCCAAATGGCTAACAGTTGAAATAAGATTTTACTTAGTAAGAATAATCACACTCATCAATGGACTTGTTTTATTTGACCTGAAATAAGTTAGATAAAGATTAAGAAAACTATCCATATAATGACTGAGTGATAATTAAATATCGTTTGTATTGAATACAATCAATTACAGTAGTGATAAATACAGACTCTGATTAAAGACAACCTTTAATTTTAATAGTTTCATTTTAATTACACATTAAATTGATAATTATTGTTTGTCAGAAGGTTGTATAGGTTTTAAGGGAGATGAATGCTGTTGTTTAATAAAGAAGGGGAAAGTTTAACTTTAAATAAGTTTAGTCAAATCTATAAGATTTAGCTGTGATGAGATCGGTCCTAAAATTTAAGGGGGTAAGGAATGAGATTTATTTTTGTATGAGATGAAACTAAAGAATGGTGCTCGCTACTGGACTTGAACCAGTGACCTACGCCATGTCATGGCGGCACTCTACCAACTGAGTTAAGCGAGCTTATTAAGAAGCTGTTGAAAGCAAAGTGATTTTGCTTTATCTCTGGGGGACTGTCAATAAAACTTTGCGAAGTTTAGTTTGTTTGATGTATTTTTTGTGCGCTGGCAAGCTTAAGTGCTTATTTATGCTCCGTTTTCTCGCCATTTAGCCGCTTCGGTTTTTGTACGTTCAATCAATTTTGGAATTTCTGCTAGTGATTGTTTGTAGATAATATTAACTCTTTTATAAAAAACGATGGTTAATAACATACCTGCAATAAAGGCGAGTAGGGTTAATAGACTCAAAATTGATAGACCACGTTCTTGATAGCTTTCAATTAAGCTTAGTATTTTCCCTTGCTCGAGTGTCACACGAATATAACCAATTTTAGTATTGTCAGAGTACAGCTCGGCAATATGTGGAATAACCCCTTCAACTTTTGTTGTATTTTCTTCATCTAATTGTAATAACTCAGGTAAGGGTAATACTTTTTCTGACTGATAAATAATTTTACCAAATTCATCGTAGATGGTGGCGTCTCTGACAATTGGGTCATCACTTAGGTCATCAATCAATAATTTTAAGTCGTCTTGGTTTTTTTGCGCTAAATAGCGTGAAGCCTCTGCTGCGGCTAAATTGGTAAGTGAGTACGAAAATTTTTCGGTTTGTTGGTAACGAACGCCGTTAGATTCATTCTGTAGGCTATTAAATTGGTAAGCAATGATTGCAAATAGGCATAATATTGCTGCTATTTGTGACAGTCGTACTATCCAAAAAAATTTCTTACCCATATCTTTAACCCTTTCGTTACACTATCTAGACTTGCATTATAAATTAGCAATCGTTATCTTGTGACTCATCTTTTTATTCTGTTTTTATAACAGAATCTTACATTAATTAACCCATAGGCATCTTACAGTGGAAACGACTATAACACTTCAACTCCCTTCAAACCCTATTTCAATTATGCAATGGAAATCTGATTTACAATCAATGATTGAAAATCACCATGCATTATTCTTGATTAATGACTCAAATGATATAGCTACTCAATCTGAGTTAGTCTTAATGGGAACTGATTTAAACACAAATACGTTGAATACGTTAACTAATTTGTTAGTTGAGCATGCAATTAGTCAGGCTAAAGTGAGTCATATTAGCCAAGTTGAGGGCGTTAATTTAGTTAGATTATCTCTTGATAAAAGTAAAGAGGACTTAAATACTGCAATTAAACAGTTTGCTCAGGAAGCGGCTGTTGATTATGCCTTAGTAGCAAGCTTACCCGATTTTGCTAAGCCTGGTTTGGTATTAATGGATATGGATTCAACTACAATCCAAATTGAGTGTATTGATGAAATTGCGCGTTTATATGGAGTAGGGGAACAAGTTTCTGCTGTTACCGCCGCTGCGATGCGTGGAGAACTAGACTTTAATGAAAGTTTACGTACCCGTGTTGGAAAATTAGCAAATGCACCTGAAAGTGTAATTAAAGAAGTCGCTGACAATATGCCATTGATGCCTGGTCTTGTCGCTTTAATTGCCGGCCTAAAAGCAGCAAATTGGAAAGTGGCTATTGCCTCGGGTGGATTCACTTATTTTGCTAACAGATTAAAAGACGATCACGGCTTTGATGCGGCTTATGCAAATACGTTAGAGATTGTCGATAATACCTTAACAGGGCAAGTAACAGGTGAAATCGTTAATGCGGATGTGAAAGCGCGCACTTTACAAGAGTTAGCGGAGAAGTTTGATATTCCTATGTCACAAACCGTTGCAATTGGCGATGGTGCTAATGATTTAGTGATGATGGCTGCTTCATCTTTAGGCATTGCAATCCATGCTAAGCCAATTGTACAAGAGAAAGCGTCTGTTGCTTTAAATAACTTGGATTTAGAAGGGGCGTTAGGTTTATTACATGCTTCTTTACCTTTAGCGTAATCGCTTAATAATGAGTAGCGTATTGTTACAATAGGCTACTCATGACTACGCTATTAAGTCAGTTGACTGATAAACATTTATAAAACTTGTTCTGTTCTATCTATGACTTGTAGCATTACTTTGATATTCAATAACTCTTCTTCTAAACGTTTAGTTAAATGTATTGCGTGACAGGAGATAATATCCATTTCTGACTTAATTAACGTTAAATTAGGCATATCGATGGTACTGAGTCGGTAATGTAGTATTTGCAGTTGTTTAAGTTTTTTGTGTTCTACAATAAACTCTCTTTTCGCAAATTCTGATTCAAAATCTTCATCTAAGTAACTTTCAATTTTCCATTTATTATTATCATCTTTGACTTTTTTAACGTAAATACTGCGTTCGATAGTGAACGGAGTATTACCTATGGTGCTTTCACGTAATGGAGTAAAGAGAATACGGTCTAATAGTTTGTTATTAGAAAGTGCTATATGGTTATTTTGGTTCGCGCTCTTACAGTCGAAGTTAAAGAGTTGCTTTAATGAGCGAGATGACTCTGTAATGGAAGAAAAGCTGATAGTCGGCTTACCATTAGTGATTGCTACATAAAAGAATGCAGGGTGAAGTGCCGCTTCTGCTGCCTCATGTAAACGCGGAGTCACGGGCTGCTTGTGTGACTTAAGTGGGATCTCTTTAAAGTGTGCTGGATTACTCTTCACTAAAAGCGTAAAGAACTGTTTCATGGTTTTATAGCTTTCACTTGATGCTATTTGTAAGTGATAGAGATGCTTTGCACTACTGGACACCACACGATATTCGATATTAGTGAGCGTATGTTGTTTAGTTACTTTTTGTAAATCAGTGAAATCAATTTTGATCAGGCTACGTTTTGCTATTGCTTTAGGGGCGGCTAACGCAATTTTTAGCCCAGAACCTGAAAAATCAATAATTTTGGCAGTAAGCGTTTGCCCAGCAATATTAAGCGCTATGTTACTTGTATAACTGTAACGTTCCTCTTTTCTCAACTCATCCGGAAATAGATCATATGTAGGCGTAAATCCTTGCTCTGTCTCTTTATGCACAAATCGGTTAAGTAAATTAGGGTTACCTTTATCAGCTTTAGGGTTAACAGAGATGATTTCATCGGTTGCTATTTCGGTCAATGTTGCCACATGTGAAATACCGCTGAAAATTTTAGGGCGAACGTCAGTTAACTGATAATTTTTAACGGCTTGATAGGTATAAGGTTGTAAAGTGAGATGGTAACAATGCCAGTTAGTTTGGTTTCTACCATATTCAATAAATAGGTGCTTTAAACCTTGCGCTTGTAATTCTTGTTCGGTGGCCGAGAGCAGGTACTCTTCACCGTCTTTAATGTAAGTGAAGCTATAAACCGTAGTCGTTATTAGTGTGTCCGTTGTGTTTAGTAATGCAGCTAAACGTGCAGTACTAAATAGAAAGGGCAATTGATTCGAATTATTACAACGCCATTGATTTAAAACCTCTTTATTAACGGCATTTCGTAGCATGAACAAAATAGGTTTGTTTGCTTCTGCGTTTAAAAAAACAGGTAGGGTGTTCAAAGCATTCAGTGTGCTGTTTTTTAATGCCTTTTCACGCGCAACTCTAAAGTAATAGAGTACATCCAACTTATACTTGTGTTGGTTTGCACGAATAAAACCTTGAATAAATTTTACAAAATCTGGTTTATCATCTTCTATATTCAAATACAGGTAAAAACCGGTACGTTCTTGCTGTTGTTTTACTAATCGATAATTGATTTTTTTATTGCTGATCGCTTTGTCTTTATAGTCATTGCTTAACCCAGTGAAGATGACCTGAACGAGTTGATCGGCTAAATGTTGTTCTTGCTCTGGTAATTTAACTTTTATTCCCGTCACGGAAATATTGGAAGTAGCGGCAGCAAGTACATCACCATTGGCTAACGCGATATTTACTTCAGAAACAAAAAACATCCGCGCAGCGGCTTGCCTGCGATGATTATTGAGCTCGATATTTTCGGTAATGTTTTCATTAACTTCTAGCACATTAGCTTGTAATGCTTTTTCATTTTGAATCTGCTTCACTTTTTGCACATGATTTAACACATGCTCATAAACGCCGATTGTGTAACCACCATAAAGTGTTAACGCTGCTTTTAGGGCTTTATTCGCAGAGACAGTTAAATAATGGGTAATATCAAGGTGTTCGTATTGCTCTGTTTTATCAATTACTTTTTCACGTAAGTCGATAATACGTGTACAAGGTTTTACTAAGCGATTCACTTCCATTTTTACTAGGAATTTATCACTTTGACTCTCCCCAAAAAATATTTTATCAAGCATGCTATTGAAATCTGGTTTATTTCTATAGGGTATTAATGCATTGATTTGAGGTTGGTAATCCTTGAAGTTCATAAATATTGCTATCTCGCTTGGTGGGCCGTGCATGGGTAATCTAGTAGTAAATAATAGTTAATTTATCTACTACTAGCAATAAGTCGTTTATTTCTCTTATATTTTTACCACATCAAGTCATCTGGAATAGCAAATTCAGCATACGGATCGTCTTCATCGCTGGTTTCTTCAACTTGACTTTGATCGTGCAAAGCCACTAAGACTGATTCATCAATAGCGCGTAGTTTTTCTGCTGCTTCTTTGTTAATTAAGTAAAACTCTTCATTTAATACACAAATCGCAAAACTGCCTTTGATCAAACCTTGTTGGATTTTAGGTGTTACAGCAATACGTTTCACTTTATTGTCATAGGTGAAATGGTAATCCAGCTCTCCTTGATAATCTTTTTCACAATGCTGCGCGATCATTTGAATCAGTTTGCCGTGTGCGGCTCTAACAGCAAGCTCCTGTTGGGTTTGCTGATTATTCTCTAAATCTTTCTGCTTTTGTAGTTCTGCTTTTTCTTGAATAGCTTTTTGTACATCAGAAACTGCGACTGTGCCTTTTTTCTTCTTTTGCTTTGCTTGACGGCGTTTTTCCGTTTGTGCTTGTTTTGCCTTTTGCTTATTGACTAAGCCTGAATTCATTAATTGATCCTGTAATGAAGCCATATTGAAACCCTTTGCTGAAATTTGAAAAGGTTAGTTTATCACACTATATAATTTGCAATGTCGACTTTGTTATTAAAATGGTCTAGATTTAAAAAACAACATAAAAAATGAGGGATCTTAATATGTTAGATAATTTACAGGTGAAACAATTCATGTCTGGTAAAAGCATTGCCTTCACAAAAGAGATGAACTTACAAACAGCAGTGGACAAGTTGTTAAATTCAAATCTAATTGGGGGCCAGTAGTGAATGAACAGGGACATGTTGTTGGTTGGCTATCAGAACAAGATTGTATGGCAAAATTAATTGAGGCAAGTTATTACAGTGACCATTCAGCTTTGGTTGAAGATGTGATGTCTAGCGCGCCATTGAGCATTCATTCAACGTTGAGTATCGTTGATTTAGCGCAAAAGATGATCAAAGAAAAACCTAAAATGTACCCTGTATTGGATGAGGATAATGTCTATGTAGGGTTAATTACTCGAAAAATGGTGTTAAAAGCCATTAAATCACAACTCTAAGAATGAGATATAACAGCGTACTGAAGTAGTGCGTTGTTTTATATTCATTATTAAACAGTTAGAGACTGTTTATCCCAGCAACTCTCTGTAATAGCCTGCGATTTAAACTGTGATAACGCATTCAAAAACTCGCTACGTGAAGCTTCTTTGACGCCTAAACTGGCTAGGTGCGGCGTGCTCATTTGGCAATCGATCAAGTGTCCGCCATGTTGTTGAAAATGTTGGCATAATGCAATGAAAGCTAATTTTGAGGCATTAGTATGGCGATGAAACATCGACTCCCCACAAAAAATAGCACCGACATTAACACCGTATAAACCACCAACAAGTTGTTTGTCCAACCAGACTTCAATCGAGTGTGCTTTGCCTTGTTGATGCAACTCAGTGTAAGCATGGATGATATCAGAGCTGATCCAGGTTTCTGCTTGCGTTTTACGTGGCTGAGAACATGCCTTAATAACCTCAGCAAAAGCGTGATTAATGGTGACCGTTAGTGTAGTTTGACGAATAAATTTAGCCATGCTTTTACTAATATGAACCTCTTTAGGCTTGATCACCGCACGCTGTTTAGGGCTCCACCATAAAATAGGCTCTCCTTCAGAAAACCAGGGGAATACAGCTTGTTGATAAGCATTGTGAAGGCGGGATACGGATAAGTCTCCCCCAATCGCTAATAAACCATCGGGATCATCTAACGCATTTTCTGGGTCAGGAAAAGATAAGTTATCTTCAGATAGTACAATTAAACGTTTTGTCATTGCTGGTCAGTGAACTCCATAAAAAAAGCCAGTCAAGAGACTGGCTTAAGATTATAGTTTACCACTAAGTGGTGTGACTATTAATTACTTTTCTGGGTATTTTAAGTCAGTTTCACCAGTGTATAACTGACGAGGACGACCAATTTTTTGACCTGGTTGATCAAGCATCTCTTTCCAATGAGAAATCCAGCCAATAGTACGAGATACAGCAAAGATAACTGTAAACATAGTACGTGGGATACCCATTGCACGTAAAACGATACCTGAGTAGAAATCTACATTAGGGTATAGTTTTTTCTCGATGAAGTATGGGTCTTCTAACGCAATGCGCTCTAATTCCATTGCTACATCTAAAAGTGGATCATCGATGTTTAATTCTTCTAATACTTCATGGCAAGTTTTACGCATTACAGTAGCACGTGGATCATGGTTTTTGTATACGCGATGACCGAAGCCCATTAGGCGGAACGGGTCATTCTTGTCTTTTGCTTTAGCAACAAACTCTGGAATGCGGTCAACGCTACCAATCTCTTCTAACATTGCTAAACAAGCTTCGTTTGCACCACCGTGAGCAGGGCCCCATAAAGATGCAATACCAGCAGCAATACAAGCAAATGGGTTAGCACCTGAAGAACCTGCTAAACGTACTGTAGAGGTAGAAGCATTTTGCTCATGGTCAGCATGAAGGATTAAAATTTTATCCATTGCGCTTTCTAATACTGGATTAACAACATACTCTTCACATGGAATACCAAACATCATTTTTAAGAAGTTACCCGCATAAGATAATGTGTTATCAGGGTACATGAATGGTTGGCCAACTGAATATTTGTAACTCATCGCTGCAAGCGTTGGTACTTTAGAGATTAGACGGAAAGCAGCAATTTCACGACATGATTCATTAGCAACATCTAAAGAGTCATGGTAGAAAGCTGAAAGTGCGCCAACTACACCAACCATGATCGCCATTGGATGTGAATCACGGCGGAAGCCACGGTAGAATGCGACAAGTTGCTCATGCAACATAGTATGATGTAATACAGTGTGTTTGAATTTCGCGAACTCATCTTCTGTCGGTAATTTACCGTTTAAGAGTAGGTAACATACTTCTAGGTAATCTGATTTTTCAGCTAATTCATCGATTGCGTAACCGCGGTGTAATAGAACACCTTTTTCACCATCGATGTAAGTAATTGCAGATTCACAAGAAGCTGTTGCTAGAAAACCAGGATCGTAAGTGAAGTAGCCTGACTGACCTAAGCTACGGATATCAATTACATCGTTACCAGCAGATCCTTGATGAATAGGAAGTTCAACAGGCTCTTGCCCTGGTAACTGAAGTATTGCGATTTTATCCGACATTATTTTCCCCTTGTCTGTAAATTATAATGATTCTTATCTTCTATATCTTATTATCTTTATTATTAGTCCGTATTTTGATGGCATATTTTTACAGTCTAAATTTCAGATTGTCAAATTTAACATTTAACCTTTGCGAGATACTAAGCAACTTTTACACCTTAAAATCCATTAACAAAATTAGGACTACAAGTTCGTTCAAGTCTCTGATATCCTGATGTTTGAGTTAATTATTTTTTGTGTTTTATCTGTCACAAAGTTTGTTTTTTTTCGTGCTTAGCTCACAAAAGATAGAATTGACCATCACAAGTTGTTAACATTGTGATAACAATAGCGTCTGTAAACCAACCCCTAACTTTTGGCCATTAATAAAGAGATAAATTGTGCGCAAAGAGAGACCCAAAAACTTAGACCTATCCACGGTTAAATTTCCCATTACCGCCATTGCTTCTATTTTGCATCGTGTATCTGGGATCATCGTTTTTATTGCTTTAGCAATATTCCTCATCCTTCTAAACTGTTCATTATCATCCGCTGAAGATTTCCAACGTGTTCAAGGTTACCTTGATATGTTTATCGTTGAATTTATCTTTTGGGGAGCATTAACTGGCTTGGCATACCATGCAGTCTTTGGTATTCGTCACATGATTCAAGATTTGGGTCATTGGGAAGAGTTAGACAGTGCTTCATTAAGTGCAAAAGTGGGCTTCGGTATCACTGTTGTATTATCAATCTTAGCGGGGATTTTAGTATGGTAAAAATCGCAGGTACTTTTGGACGAAGTGGTGTACATGATTACATCTTGATACGTGCCAGTGCAGTTATTCTATTAGCCTACATTTTATATCTTGTGGGCTTTGTAGCAACTGCCGACCTAACTTACCAAGTTTGGACAGGCTTTTTCTCATTAACATTCACTAAAGTAATGACCCTATTAGCTTTAGTCGCGATGTTAGTACATGCATGGATCGGACTATGGCAAGTACTAACGGATTACGTTAAATGTACGTTACTTCGTGGCACATTACAGTTTGTGTTAACAACAGTGGCATTTGCGTATGTTATTTTTGGCTTTGTAATTTTGTGGGGTGTTTAAGTGAGTTTACCAATTAGAGAATTTGATGCGATTGTAATTGGTGCTGGTGGTGCAGGTATGCGCGCGGCATTATCAATATCGCAAGAAGGAAAAAGCTGTGCGTTGATCAGTAAAGTATTCCCAACGCGCTCTCACACTGTATCTGCTCAGGGTGGTATTACTGTTGCGTTAGGTAATGCACATGAAGATAATTGGCAGTGGCATATGTACGATACGGTTAAAGGTTCTGACTTCATTGGTGATCAAGACGCTATTGAATATATGTGTAACGAAGGGCCTGAAGCAGTACGTGAACTTGAAAATATGGGATTACCATTTTCTCGTTTTGAAAATGGCTCTGTGTACCAACGTCCTTTCGGTGGTCAATCTAAAGAGTTTGGTGGCGAACAAGCCGCACGTACTGCTGCTGCTGCTGACCGAACTGGCCATGCTTTGTTACATACCTTATACCAACAAAATATTAAAAATAAAACGACCGTGTTTTCTGAATGGTACGCACTTGATTTAGTTAAAAATGATGATGGTGATGTGGTTGGTTGTACTGCCATTGAAATAGAAACCGGTGAAGTATGTATGTTTAAAGCACAAGCTACTGTGCTGGCAACAGGTGGTGCTGGTCGTATTTACGCTTCAACAACCAATGCACACATCAATACAGGTGATGGTATTGGTATGGCTCTGCGTGCAGGTGTACCCGTACAAGATATGGAAATGTGGCAATTTCACCCAACAGGGATCGCTGGTGCTGGAACTTTGGTAACAGAAGGTTGTCGAGGAGAGGGCGGTTATCTTTTAAATAAAGATGGTGAACGTTTCATGGAGCGTTACGCACCAAACGCTAAAGATTTAGCGGGTCGTGATGTGGTTGCTCGTTCAATTATGATTGAAATCCGTGAAGGGCGTGGATGTGAAGGACCTTGGGGGACGCACATTAAGTTGAAATTAGATCATCTGGGTAAAGAGGTTCTAGAAAGTCGTCTACCAGGTGTATGTGACTTATCACGTACTTTTGCACATGTAGATCCAGTGCATGAGCCAATTCCAATTATTCCTACTTGTCATTATATGATGGGCGGTGTACCTACAACGGTTAATGGGCAAGTATTGAAACTTGATCAAGACGGTAAAGATGTTGAAGTAAAAGGATTGTTTGCAGTAGGTGAAATTGCCTGTGTATCTGTTCATGGTGCTAACCGTTTAGGCGGTAACTCTTTATTAGATTTAGTCGTATTTGGTCGTGCTGCAGGTAAGCACCTCGGTAAAGTATTAAGTGTTGAAAACACTTCTAAAGCACCAACTGAAGCGAATATCGAAGCTGCATTAGAACGCTACAATCGTTGGGAGAAAGGTGACGGTACTGAATGCCCTAACGAAATACGCAAAGACTTAAAAGAGTGTATGCAGAATAACTTCGGTGTATTCCGCGATGGTCCGGCGATGGCTGAAGGTCTGGCTGAACTTGAAAATATTCGTAAGCGTCTTAAAAATGCTAAGTTAAGTGATAAGAGCAGTGAATTTAATACTGATCGTATCGAATGTTTAGAGTTAGATAATTTAATGGAAACTGCTTTAGCGACTGCTAAATCAGCTAACTACCGTACAGAAAGTCGTGGTGCACATAGCCGCTTCGATTTCCCCGAGCGTGATGATGCAAACTGGTTACATCATAGTATGTATATCGCAGAAACAGAAAGTATGTGTAAACGTGACGTGAATATGGCGCCAGTACTACGTGAAGCTTTCCCACCTAAAGCGCGTGTTTACTAGAAGGTTTATAGATATGAATATTAATTTTTCAATTTACCGTTACAACCCTGATGTTGATGCTAAACCTTATATGCAAGATGCATCGTTAGATGTACCTGAAGGTTCTGACATGATGGTATTAGATGCACTTATTTTATTAAAAGAAAAAGATGCATCTCTTTCATTCCGTCGTTCATGCCGTGAAGGTGTTTGTGGATCTGATGGTGTCAATATGAATGGTAAAAATGGACTTGCATGTATTACGCCATTGTCTGATGTGTTATCAACAGGCAAAAAAGTAATTATCCGTCCACTACCAGGTTTACCTGTGATACGCGATTTAGTTATCGATATGTCACAGTTTTATACTCAGTATGAAAAAGTGAAACCATTTTTAATTAACGATGACCGAACACCACCTGCTGGAGAGTTTAAACAGTCTCCAGAAGAACGTGAAAAACTCGATGGTTTGTACGAATGTATTTTATGTGCATGTTGTTCAACATCTTGTCCTTCATTCTGGTGGAATCCTGATAAGTTTATCGGTCCAGCTGGTTTATTAGCTGCTTATCGTTTTCTCATTGACAGCCGAGATAGTGCAACTGAAGAACGCTTATCGAATTTAGATGATGCATTTAGTGTTTTTCGTTGTCACAGTATCATGAATTGCGTTAGTGTTTGTCCTAAAGGATTAAACCCAACTAAAGCAATTGGTAAAATCAAATCGATGTTATTACAGCGCGCTGTTTAATTACTAATTTACACATGATTAGTGAAATAATCATAATAATATAAGGAACGTTAATGCCAACTAATGTTATGGAAACTTGGTTAGCCTCATCGCATCTTTCCAGGGCAAATTCCACTTATATTGAAGACCTTTATGAGTCTTATTTAGATGATCCATGTTCAGTGGATGCTAATTGGCGTGAAGTCTTTGATGAATTACCAAGTGTGAGTGACACGCCAGAAGAGCGACACTCCATTATCCGCGAACAGATGAAACATGCGGCTAAAGCGCCAAAATGTTTCACTCCTCCTCAAGGTGCTGTTCATAATGATGCTAAACAAGTAAAAGTGTTGCAATTGATCGGTGCATACCGTCACCGTGGCCATGAAGCAGCTAACCTAGATCCACTTGGTTTAACTAAAAGCGAAACGATTAAAGAATTAGACCCGTTTTACCATGATTTAACTGGATCTGATTTTGATGCCAACTTTAACGTAGGTTCATTTGCTGCTGGCAATGAAACGATGATCTTAAAAGATTTAGTGGCTTCTTTGAAACGTACATATTGTGGTTCGTTAGGTGTGGAATACATGCACATCACGGATACAGATGAAAAGCGTTGGATTCAAAATCGCATCGAATCAAGTGAAAGTCGTCCCTCTTTTAGCAATGAAGCAAAACAACGTTTCCTTGAAGAGTTAACAGCTGCTGAAGGCTTAGAGCGTTACATTGGTTCTAAATTTCCTGGTGCAAAACGATTCTCATTAGAAGGTGGTGATTCATTTGTTCCAATGCTTAAGGAGTTGATTCGTCGCTCTGGAGAGCAGGGTGCTGAAGCGGTAGTTATTGGTATGGCTCACCGTGGTCGTCTAAATGTACTGGTTAATGTCTTAGGTAAAAAACCGACTGATCTTTTCAATGAGTTTGCTGGTAAACATGCGAATATTGATGGCTCAAGTGATGTGAAATATCACCAAGGTTTCAGTAGTGACTTTAAAACGCCTAAAGGTAACGTTCACTTATCGCTAGCCTTTAACCCATCGCATTTAGAAATCGTTAACCCTGTAGTACTTGGGTCGGTACGTGCGCGTCAAGAGCGTCTAAATGGTATTGGTGAAAGTGTACTGCCTATTACTATTCATGGTGATTCGGCAATTGCTGGTCAAGGTGTTGTGCAAGAGACATTTAATATGTCACAAGCAAGAGCCTTCAAAGTAAGCGGTACTATTCGTATCGTGATTAATAACCAAGTTGGTTTTACTACCTCTGACCGTGAAGATACACGTTCTACACGTTACTGTACTGATATTGCAAAAATGGTCCAAGCACCTATTTTTCATGTTAATGGTGATGATCCTGAAGCGGTTATGCATGCAACACAAATTGCGATTGATTTCCGCAACAAGTTTAAACGTGATGTTGTCATTGATTTAGTTTGTTACCGCCGTCACGGTCACAATGAAGCTGATGAGCCTAGTGCAACACAGCCTTTGATGTACAAAAAGATTAAAAAGCATCCTACACCACGTGAAATATACTCTAAACAGTTAGAAAGCGAAGGCGTCATTAGCGGTGCAGATGCGAAAAGCTTAATCACTACTTATCGTGATGCGTTAGATAACGGCGAATGTGTAGTTAAAGAATGGCAAGAGATGCAAGGTAAAAACTCTATTGATTGGACACCTTACCTTAAACATACTTGGCAGTCTCCTTATGAAGCATCTTTCCAAAAAGATCGTTTAAGAGAGCTTGCAGAATCTATTAGCCAATACCCTGAAGATCAAGTACAGCACTCGCGTGTTGCAAAAATCTATAAAGATCGTTTGATGATGGCTCGTGGTGAAAAATTATGTGACTGGGGTTTTGCTGAAAACTTAGCATACGCAACGTTACTAGATTCACGTTACAACATTCGCTTAGTCGGTCAAGATTCAGGTCGTGGTACTTTCTTCCATCGCCATGCTGTTTTACATGAGCAATCTGAAGCCGGACGTTATATCCCACTTCAAAATATCTCAGATGAGCAAGGCCATTTTGATGTACATGATTCAGTATTATCAGAAGAAGCGGTATTAGCATTTGAATACGGTTACTCAACAGCAGCTCCTAAAGGTCTATGTATCTGGGAAGCACAGTTTGGTGATTTTGCAAATGGCGCACAGGTTGTATTTGACCAATTCTTATCATCAGGTGAGCAAAAATGGGGCCGTATGTGTGGTCTGACTGTGTTGCTGCCACATGGTTATGAAGGTCAAGGTCCTGAGCATTCATCTGCACGTTTGGAGCGTTACTTACAATTATGTGCTGAGCATAATATGCAAGTTTGTGTACCTTCTACACCAGCACAGGTTTATCACATGTTACGTCGCCAAGTGATTCGATCTATGCGTCGTCCACTAATCGTGATGTCACCTAAATCATTATTACGCCATCCAATGGCGGTATCTACTTTAGATGAACTATCGTCTGGTACATTCCAAAATGCGATTGGTGAAGTGGATGAATTAGATCCTAAAGCGGTAGATCGCGTGATACTTTGTAGTGGTAAAGTTTACTACGAATTATTAGAAAAACGTCGCAGTGAAAAATTGAATAACGTTGCAATCGTTCGTATTGAGCAGCTTTATCCTTTCCCAATGGACGAGTTAAACGACATAATTGAACAATACGCGCATGTTAAAGAATTTGTTTGGTGTCAAGAAGAACCACAAAATCAAGGTGCTTGGTACTGTAGTCAACATAACTTTAGAAGTGTTCTGCCTGAAGGTGCTAACTTGCAATACGCAGGTCGTGCAGCATCGGCATCAACTGCTGTAGGTTATATGTCACTGCATGTTAAGCAGCAAAAAGCATTAGTCAATGAAGCACTTGGTTTTGATGAAGAGTAATCAAAATTAAATTTAATTATATAAAATTTATAGTAGGAAGTATTAATTATGATTGAAGTATTAGTTCCAGAATTGCCCGAATCAGTTGCAGATGCAACAGTGGCAACTTGGCATAAACATCCTGGCGATTTTGTAGAGCGCGATGAAGTGTTAGTTGAAATCGAAACTGACAAAGTAGTGCTTGAAGTACCGGCTACTGCAACGGGTATTTTAAAAGAAATTATTGAAGATGAAGGCGCAACGGTTTTATCTAAGCAACTGTTAGCAAAACTTGAAGAAGGTGATGCTCCAGCTGCTAAAGAGGATGAAGTTGTTGAAGAAAAAGCACCTGCTAAAGCTGCAGATGCAAGCCCATCTGTTCGTCGTTTAATGTTAGAGCAAGATATTGATGCGCGTGACATTAAAGGTTCTGGTAAAGGTGGTGTTATCACTCGTGAAGACGTTGAAAAATTCCGCACAGATAAGAACAAAAGCGAAACTGCACCTAAGGTTGATATCGTAGCAGCTGTTGCAGCGCGTAGTGATAAACGTGTTCCAATGACTCGCCTTCGTAAACGTGTTGCTGAGCGTCTGTTAGAAGCGAAAAACTCGACGGCAATGTTAACCACTTTCAATGAAGTGAACATGAAACCTATCATGGATCTTCGTAAACAATATCAAGAAGTGTTTGAGAAAAAACATGGTATCCGTTTAGGCTTCATGTCTTTCTACATTAAGGCGGTAACAGAAGCATTAAAACGTTACCCAGAAGTAAATGCAGCGATTGATGGTGATGATATTGTTTATCATAACTTCTTCGATATCAGCATCGCAGTATCTACGCCACGTGGTTTGGTAACACCAGTATTACGTGACACAGATACACTGAGTGTTGCTGAGATTGAACAGGGTATTCGTGACCTTGCAATCAAAGGCCGTGACGGTAAATTAACGGTTGACGAAATGATGGGCGGAAACTTCACTGTGACTAACGGTGGTGTATTTGGTTCGTTACTTTCAACACCAATTATCAACCCACCACAAGCTGCAATCTTAGGTATGCACAAAATTCAAGAGCGTCCAATGGCTGTTGATGGCAAAGTTGAGATATTACCTATGATGTACTTAGCACTTTCGTATGATCATCGTTTAATTGATGGCAAAGAATCAGTAGGATTCTTGGTAACAATTAAAGAGCTACTAGAAGATCCAACTCGTCTATTATTAGACATTTAATTCCACGCTTCAGTATCCCTTCCTTAGCTGCCTAAATGTAGGCAGCTAATTTCATAAATTGTTTTTACACTCACGGCTTACGAGCTATTAAGTTTAACTCAACAAATGGAAATCAAACATGAATTTGCATGAATATCAGGCAAAACAGCTATTTAAAGAGTACGGTCTACCAGTTCCACAGGGTGTTGCCTGTGATAGTGGAGAAGATGCCGTTAATGCCGCGTCTAAATTAGGCGGCGACAAATGGGTAATCAAATGTCAAGTACATGCTGGTGGTCGCGGTAAAGCGGGCGGTGTACAGTTAGTTGATTCTAAAGAGTCTATTCGTGAATTTGCTAATAAATGGTTAGGTAAAAACTTAGTAACTTATCAAACAGATGCTAATGGGCAGCCAGTAAACAAACTGCTATTAGAAAGCTGTAGCGACATTGCTAATGAATTATATTTAGGTGCTGTTATTGACCGTGCTTCACAACGAGTTACGTTCATGGCATCTACTGAAGGTGGTGTTGAAATTGAAAAGGTGGCTGAAGAAACACCTGAACTTATTCATACAGTGACTGTTGACCCACTAGTGGGTGCACAGGCATACCAAGGTCGTGAATTAGCGTTTAAATTAGGTCTTTCTGGTAAACAGATTGGTCAATTTACTAAAAATATTTTTGGGCCTAGCCACTATCTTCCAACAAAAAGATTTATCTTTGTTAGAAATTAACCCGCTTGTAGTGACAGGTGAAGATGATCTGATCTCGTTTAGATGGCAAAATTTCTATCGACTCTAATGCGATGTACCGTCAAAAAGCATTAAATGAAATTAATGATACAACGCAAGATGATGCACGTGAAATGCATGCTGCGCAGTGGGAGCTAAACTATGTTGCCCTGGATGGTAACATCGGTTGTATGGTTAACGGTGCCGGTTTAGCAATGGGCACAATGGATATCGTTCATTTGCACGGCGGTAACCCTGCAAACTTCTTAGACGTAGGCGGCGGTGCAACAAAAGAGCGTGTAACTGAAGCGTTTAAAATTATTTTATCTGACGATAAAGTAGAAGCGGTATTAGTGAACATTTTTGGTGGTATTGTACGTTGTGATTTAATTGCTGACGGTGTTATCGGAGCAGTTGAAGAAGTGGGTGTATCAGTACCGGTTATTGTTCGTTTAGAAGGTAATAACGCTGAATTAGGTCGTAAAATTTTAGCGGAGTCTGGTTTAAATATTATTGCAGCAACATCATTAACAGATGCAGCTGTGCAATCTGTGAAAGCGGTAGGTGGCAAATAATGAGCATTTTAATTAATAAAGATACTAAAGTAATTTGTCAGGGGTTCACTGGTGGGCAAGGTACATTCCATTCTGAGCAAGCACTTGAATATGGCACAAAAATGGTTGGCGGCGTATCACCTGGTAAAGGTGGTCAAACGCATTTAGGCTTACCTGTATTTAATACGGTAAGTGAAGCGGTTCAATCAACAGGCGCTACGGCTTCTGTTATTTATGTACCTGCACCATTTTGTAAAGATGCGATTTTAGAAGCCATTGACGCAGGCATTAAGTTGATTGTGACTATCACAGAAGGTATTCCTACCTTGGATTTAGTTGAGGTTAAAATCAAACTTGATCAAGCGGGTGTGGTGATGGTTGGTCCTAACTGTCCAGGCGTTATTACTCCTGATGAATGTAAGATCGGAATTATGCCGGGTCATATTCATAAGAAAGGTAAAGTTGGGATCGTATCACGCTCTGGTACGTTGACTTATGAAGCTGTTAAACAAACAACTGATGAAGGCTTTGGTCAATCAACTTGTGTTGGTATTGGTGGTGACCCCATTCCTGGCTCTAGCTTTATTGATATCTTAACACTGTTCCAAGAAGATCCTGAGACTGAAGCAATTGTAATGATTGGTGAAATCGGTGGTACAGCTGAAGAAGAAGCTGCGGCTTTCATTAAAGCGAATGTAACTAAACCTGTTGTCTCGTACATCGCTGGTGTCACGGCACCTGCTGGTAAGCGCATGGGCCATGCGGGGGCGATTATCGCAGGCGGTAAAGGTACTGCTGAAGATAAATTTAAAGCCTTAGAAGATGCTGGTGTTAAAACCACTAAATCACTAGCGGATATTGGCAAAGCGTTACGTGAAATTACAGGTTGGTAATTAATTAAATTTAATACCTACTGAGAGATAAAAACCTCGCATTAGTTATATATAGTAACTTAAAGGGTGTATATTGTGTATTAAGGCAGAGAAATCTGCCTTTTTATTGCACAACTAACGCTTTAGGTAAATAGTATGTACATTGTGTATGGGGAAAGCATAGTTTGTCATCAGTAAAAGTTAGAGCCATAGTTTGTCATCAGTAAAAGTTAGAGCAATGATTGTAGAGGACAATACGGGCATCAAAGCCAACTGCCGATCTTGCTAACTGAGCAGGGCGAGTTAAGTACGGTCACGGACTACCTACTCAAGCTAGAGGCGAACGGTGTGAGTAACTCCGTTATGAATGGATTTATTCAAGCCGTGTCCTTGTTGCTGGATTACATGGAAGCCAATAGAGGATTGTTTGACGATCCGAAATTGCTTTTTCAGACCTTTGCTAAGCGGTTCTATACAGGAGCCATTGGTGAGGATGGACTTGACCCCTCTGGTTTGTATTGGGTTCCAAATTCAGCCAGTAACGTGAATAAGATCATCCACACCTTAGTTACTTCAAAATCATTCGCTTGAACCTTTAGTATGGAAAAAAACTATTAATGTCAGAATCCAATAATCGTTGGAGCTGATCCAAACCATCTCTCAATCGAGTCTCATTCCCGATTGACATCAAAGACAACCTGACATGTGGTGTACTTTTATTATTGGCACAAAAGTAGCTGCCACTGGTAACGATTAATCCACGATTTTTTGCTTCCATTGCAAATCGATCTGGTTGCCAATGGGCAGGTAATGGTAGCCAAATATGGTATCCAGAAGCCGTGAACTCTATGGAAGTAAAAATCTCTCTGACCATTTTCTGTCTTTCATTCGCAACTTCTCTTTGTTGGTCCGCTAACCGAAAAGCATCACCGGATTCAATTAACAATGTCGCTGCAATAAAATTAATGGGAGATGCGAGCCAAATATTAGTTCGAATATTTGCATTGAGAGCCGTTATCTGACTTTCAGGGGCTTTTAAGTAACCACAACGCATCGCAGGGCTAATTGCCTTAGATAACGCAGAAATGTGGAACGTATAATCTGGAGCAAAGTTAGCGATTGGAGGCACTGGTTCATCATCTAAAAAGCAATAAATATCATCTTCAACCAACCAGACTCTCTTATCGTTGATAACTCGTGCTATTTCCTTTTTTCGGGATTCCGGCATTGAGATTCCTGTTGGGTTCTGATGACTAGGAATCGTTATCACCATTGCGGCTTGATGTGCATCAATTGCACTTGCCAACGCTTCTGGACATAAACCATATTCATCAAGATCTACACCAATTACATGACGGTCAGGCATATTTACAATCGCTAAAATACCTGGGTAGGTGAGTCGTTCGACTAGAATACTGTCACCTGGCTTAGTCAAAATATCAACGAGTAAAGACAAAGCGTGCTGAGCCCCATTTGTCAGTAACATATTATCGCTGTTTGCCCCCTCTAAGCCGTACTTTTTAGCCCATTTAACACCAGCAGCCCTATGGACTTCATGCCCAGAATGCTCAACATATCCAATGACAGAAGGGGTCAGTAACTCCGCAGATTGTCGGTAGGCATTCTTCAATGCAGGTACATTTCTCTCCAGACAAGGTTGAAGGATAGAGAAGTTAAAGTTTGTTTCTTCATCGGGAGCTTGGATGGCTTTGTCAAGTTCCGAGTTTGCTCTAACAAACGTACCACGACCAATAAATGACTCCAAACATCCTCTGTCATTAAGCAACTTATAAGCTTTTGCAACGGTTGCAGGTGTCGTTCCAAGCTCCTCAGCGAGTAAACGATGGGTGGGTAGCTTTGAACCTGGTGGGAACTCACCTGTTTCAATTTTCTGCTCTATAACTTCTGCTATACGAATGAACTTACTATTACTCACAAGGAACCTCCTGGGACAATCCTAATTTTTAATAGATTATAACATATGTCTTTTGGGTTTTGACTCTTTCAAATAAATACATGAACCATTATTGACATAGTTCAATTGTAATTGTAACCTACATTGAAATGACATTGAGCTAACTCAATGTGATCTGTGAGAACATTAAATCAGGCTTAAGAAATGCTAAAAGAAATGGTAGAGACACTTAAAAAGCAAAGTGTTCAAGAAGTACATGTATCATATGAAGCTGCAAACAAGCTAAAAAATGCCTTCAGCAACTTACGGTTTAGAAAGGACAATGAGTGCCTTAACATAAGAGAGTTGCTTGGTAACGTAGTCAAATACAGCCTTAATGATGAGGTAATCAACACTATTCAGGATTTTAAGTCAGATGATGATCAATGCGCCCTGTTTATCCGCGGTTTATCTATTGATAGCAATTTGTGTGCGACACCTTACAACGGTTATGTTCCACCATCAAAAGTTCCTTTAGCTAGCGCTATCTGTATTGGCGTATGTCAATGCACCCAAGTTCAAGCTGTATCATGCCAAAATGAAAATAAAGGATTATTATTTAGGCATGTGGTACCTGCACTCAAGGTTCGATCGAATTTTATTCTATTGGATAATTTGATTGCTCAACTGAGCCGCGGCGTAGTCAACGAATTATGCCAACCTAATTTTCGAATTACCCGGCCAGATTCATTCGGTCAATCTCCTTCAAGCCGTCTACCCATTTTAGTCATAGGCGAAGACGGTGTGATGCTATGTCGTTATGACAAGGAAAACACCATTCCTCTTACCGAGAGTACAGCAGCATTAGTTATGCTGGAAGCTCATCTACAAAACGAATCGTTAAAACAACACGTGGTATATCAACCAGGTAATTTATTGATAATTAAAAATCAACGGCTTCTACATAGTCGCGAAGGTTTTAAATCTAGATCAGATGGCGCAGGCCGCTGGTTAGCTCGCATGTTTGGGGTGAGTACGTTAGAGCGTATCGTTCCAGCCACCCCAGAATTTCAACATATTGGAAAAAATTAAGGAAAATAAAATGAAATCAAACAACGTCGCTTTTATTGGTTTAGGTGTAATGGGTTTTCCAATGGCGGGTCATCTTGCAAAAGCAGGGTACAAGACAAAAGTGTTTAATCGTACAGAAAACAAAGCAAAACTATGGTCTCAAGAGTTTTACGGTGAATGCCAGCCAACCCCTCGGTTGGCTGCGATAAACTGTGACATTGTGTTTTTATGCGTGGGGAATGATGACGATGTAAGAAGTGTTGTATATGGCGAAGACGGAGTACTCGCGAGCATGGTCCCTGGTTCTGTTTTGGTTGACCACACAACAACATCTGCAGAGCTTGCAGAGGAGTTAGCCAAAGTATGTATAGAAAAGGGCATTTCTTTTATTGATGCTCCAGTATCAGGTGGTCAAGCGGGAGCGGAAAATGCAGCTCTCACAATTATGTGTGGTGGTGAACAAACGGTTTTTGATCGCGTAGAGCCCGTGATGAAAAGCTTTGCTAAGCAATCGACTTTAATGGGCAAAAATGGCCAGGGGCAGCGTTGTAAGATGGTCAATCAAATCTGTATTGCAGGTGTATTGAAAGGGTTAAGCGAAGGCCTCCTTCTGGCAAAAAAAGCAGGTCTAAATATAAACCAGTTAGTTGACGTGTTAAAGCATGGTGCGGCGGGGTCATGGCAAATGGAGAACAGAACCGTAACTATGTCGCAAGATAAGTTCGATTTTGGTTTTGCAATTGACTGGATGCACAAAGATCTCAGCATTTGCCTAAATGAAGCAAATAAGATGGGTGTCGAGCTTTCGTTAACAGAAAAAGTAGACAGTGAATATCAGTCCCTACAGCAACAAGGTTTTGGTCGCATGGATACTTCTGTGCTTTTCAAAATCTACGATCGATAACTTAGGTAGGAATTTTCAGTATGGAACTCTTCGGTAACGACATTACACTTTTAATACTAATAGCATTAATGGTATCGGCCTTTGCGGCCGGTTTCATTGACTCAGTAGCAGGCGGTGGAGGATTAATCTTAGTACCGTCTTTTATCCTTGCTGGATTGCCACCTCAATTAGCTCTTGGACAAGAAAAAATTGTCAGCACTTTAGGTACTATCGCAGCAATACGTAATTTTATACGAAATAAAAAAGTAATTTGGACTGCTGCGGCAACAGGTATCCCAGCAGGCCTAATCGGTGCGTACGCGGGTGCACAGGCTATTCTCTACTTTGCTCCCGATACTATCGGTAAAATCATTCTCTTTATGCTCCCTTTCGGAATAATTTTATCGTTTATTCCGAAGAAGAATCGCAATGAAGATAACTCTGCCCCAATTAATAAAACAGTCATTTTACTTGGCGTTCCAACTGCTGTATTTGTAATTGGTTTTTATGACGGATTCTTTGGTCCTGGTACCGGTAGTTTTCTAATTCTGGCTTTACATTACTTACTTCGGTTCGATTTAGTTTCAGCATCAGCGACGTCAAAGGTGTTTAACTTTTCCTCTAACATCGGCGCGTTATTCGCTTTCATGATTGCAGGTAACGTCTTATATATGCTGGCAATGCCTTTAGTAGCAATGAACTTACTTGGGAACCATGTTGGTAGCTCATCAGCAATGAAATATGGCGCCAAATTGATTCAACGAACCATTTCAGTATCACTCAGTCTACTGATGATTTCGCTGGGTTATAAATTCCTGCTCTAAAACTAGCCACAAAATTTATAGGATAGAACTCTCATTCAATACGGATGAGAGTTCTAGTATTAAACTAAGTTATCTGAACAACCACACTGTCAGCCGAACTATGGTTATCCATACCTGACTTAATCCGTATTTTCCTAAATTAAGTAGAAACTCTAACAGATTTGCTCCGCTTCTCGCATATCTTTACTCTATAAGAAACTAAAAGGAGTAAAGTAGGAATAACTCAATAAAAGAATACCATCCAGCTACAGTGATAGAAAATCCGCAACGTACTTGGCCGTCAAAACAACTGTTAAAAGCACCTCGTTGGTGCTCAACTGATTTACGAGATGGAAATCAAGCCTTAAGCACCCCGATGAATCATGAAAAAAGCATTACTATTCGACCACTTGATTAGTTGTGGATTCAATGAAATAGAACTGGCTTTTCCATCTGCTTCACAAACAGACTTCAAATTTGTTCGATATTTAATTGAAAAGAATAAAATTCCCAATGATGTTTGGATACAAGTAATAACCCAAGCGAGACCAGAGTTGATTGAAAAAACACTGGTATCGCTACAAGGCGCTTCACGAGCTATTGTCCATTTGTATAACGCCACGGCACCACTGTTTAGAGGTTTAGTATTTAAAAAAGTAAGTCTGAAATTATAGAAATGGCTGTGTTAAGTACTAAACATATTAAACGATTATGTGATGAACAACGTCAAACACAATGGATTTTACAATACTCTGCTGAAACGTTCTGTTTTACGGAGCTTGAATTTTCTCTAGAGATTTGTGAGGCGGTTAAAAAAGCGTGGCAACCAAGTAATGAGCGGCCTTTAATATTAAATTTACCTGCAACTGTAGAGGTAAATACCCCTAATGTTTATGCTGACCAAATTGAGAAATTTCGTTCATTATTCAGTGATATGGAAAATATCACGATTAGTATGCATCCTCATAACGACCGTGGGACGGGGGCGCGCGGCAGCTGAACTTGCTCAGCTTGCCGGTGCGACACGAGTCGAAGGGGGATGTTCGGTAATGGAGAACGAACATCTAGCGATACTAGCCTTGAACCTATATAACCAAGGGATCGATCCTAAATTGGATTTTTCCGACATCAGAAACACGGCAAAAATAATTGAGGTGTGTAGTAATATTCCAGTTCATCTAAGGCATCCTTATGCAGGTGAACTCGTATTTACGGCATTTTCTGGGGCTCATCAAGATGCGATTAAAAAGGGGTTGAAGCTAACACATTAAAACCTTCAGAAACCTGGAACATTCCATATTTACCTTTAGCTCCGAAAGACGTTGGTTGCTCATACACAGAAGTTATACCAATTGTATTAAATAACTGATCTAAATTTTGCGCCGGAAAAATGGCTTAGTTTGAGGCGTAAGTTGATGTAAATGGTTGTTCCCTTTACGAAACTTACAACGAAAAAATAAGTTGTTTTAACAAGTAAAATAGATCAGTTACTTACTATGATTGGTATTATTAAAGTGAACAGCCAACATGGTAAAAGTGGGCCATCTTGGATGCTAGAGCAAGATCACGGATTAAATAGGCCAATTAAATTCGTAACTCAAAATTGTCCAAACTTGCTGCGAGCGATGGTCAAGAAAAATCATAAATGCCTAGCGAGTAGTGAGCTGTGCGAGCGTCAGGAGTGGCTTTATTATTTTACTTTACCATCATTTCCCTTAAATACCCTTTTGGCAGGGTGATGGTTTCACGCAGTGAGGCCATCGCCTTGCCAAGCATTCAGGGACAAAAAAGCGTACACACTATTATACATAGTGTGTACGCTTTCAAACGACATCAAAAGCATTGCCAGCAAAGCCTTGTCACTCACTCGCAGATAGACATGTTTTTAACTGTCTACTCCACTAGGCGGTTTTTTTATGCCTATTGTTAATATTTATCACTATTATTCCCTTACTTAAGCATTATTTTTAAATTATTTAAAATTTATAATAAAAAAGGAGTCGGTATACTTTACATATATATTGAAATTTATTTGTAAGTCTCTGTATTTTATTGATTATTTAATTGGCATTTTTTATGCTTTGTTTATATAGCAGCTGTTTTTTGTTGTATAAAAGGAGTGTCATATGTTAAATATCTTAAAGCTTAAAAAAATGATGTTTGTATTGGGTTTCCTATTTAGTAGTCAATTATTTGCAACTACTATTGTGGATACAGTTAATCAAAATGAGTATGTAGGCTGGTGGGACTCTTATAGTTATACCCATGATCTAAATGATGATGGATTTGTGCTTGGGAGTGCGTTGAGTGGTACCTTGGAGGTCAGTGTTGCAGATGATGGTGGCTATTTTGATTTATGGGAGACCATTTTATTTACCGTTGAAGATTTTGACTTTGATACCGGGGGAGTAACATTTGGAAATGGTTTTTCTGGTGACCTTGAAGTAAATGCTCTAGGTGCTTTAAATAGTGATGGTTATTTAGATATTATCGTCTCATCAGTATTTGGTGATTTTTACGTAGGGGATTCTGTGTTAACTGTTGAAGTGCCAGCTCCTGGGATGTTTTTATTATTTGGTTTTGCTGCATTAGGCATTGCAGTAGGACGTAAAAAGCGCCAATCTTAACAAACTAGTTATTGTCTAATAAGCCTCGTATTTTACGGGGCTTTTTTATAAGAAATATTTATATCATTATTTATTTAAATAGTGGGATTTATTTGTCCAAGTTGCTGACTAAGTACTGTGACATGCTTAATAGCATTTAAGCTGAACCAGTATTGTTCATTTTTTATTTAGTCTGTAACAAGGTTACCCATGAATTTAGTTAAAATATTGCCTGCACTGTTATTGTTCTATTCACTGCCTAATTTGGCAGAAGAAAGTAATGTAAATGCAACTCCAATCAAGCAAAGTAATCTTTATGGTAGTTGGTTCTGTCAGCATAAAATTGAAGAGCCTAATTCTAAAATGCTCATTGATGTGAATTATCGTCTTCAATATAAACAAGATAATACCTCGCAAGGTTATGGTATTTTGTTATTTACCTTATCGGGCATGCCAAAGCTTAAATATAGTATTAAGGACAGTTCAACTTGGCAATTGCAAGGTGACAACTTAACTATGCACTCTCAAAACATCGAGTTTAATAATGTGAGTCATCCTGAGTTGGAATCGATCTTAAGCTTGAAGAAAATATTACCAGTTACTATCAATGAGTCTGGCAAGATCTTGTCGTTAACTAATAATGAATTAACCGTGAAGTCGGATGCGTATAGCGAATTGATTCAATGTGTTAAAGCTTAAAATGGTTAGGTTATGACCTAACCATTATATTAAGTTTATTTGAAGATTAATTAATCTCTTTTAATGGCACGTAAAATAACGAATTTTTTGTTTTCGGCGATTAATTCACAATCTCCAAAGATACGGGTTAATTTATCTTGATAATCTAAGTGGCGGTTACCAACAATCACTAGTTCACCATTCACTGCTAAACAGAAATGTGCATCGTTAAACATACTCCAAGCAATATGATCAGTAATTGCATGTTGTTGGTGGAAGGGTGGGTTACATAAAATTAAATCATAGCTTCGAGATTTAAAGCCTACCAAGCCATTATTAACTACAAAACGAGTGTTATCAGAACGTTCTTCTTCAAAGTTCTTCAACATGTTGATACGTGCAGAATCAACGGCCATGTATGACTCATCAATAAAGGTAATTTGCGCATCTGGGTATGCTTCTGCTGCTGCCATACCAACCACACCATTACCGCAACCCAGGTCAACGACCTTAGTGAAATCACCTTCAGGTAGGTTATCCATTAAGTAACGGCCACCAATATCTAAATGGTTACGTGAAAATACATTGGCATGGTTATGAATTTTCCAACCTAAACGTTCAATATCCCAAGTGATTGCCACTTCTTTTTCTGGAATGTTTACTTGATCTGGCAAGCTAAATATCAAGCGAGATTTCTTTTTCGCTAAAGACGTTTTAGTCGTACCAATATATTTTTCAAATAACGCTAAGGTTGATTTGTGGATCGCATCGGCTTTGCCTGAAGCAACAACGATCGTATCTTTATCGATAACGGCGCTTAATTGTTGTAATTGATATTCTAAAAACGATAAGGTTTTAGGTACTTTAATCAGTACTACTTTCGCATTTGTTGGTAATGGCTGCAAACTATCTTGAATTAATAGTGTCTCAGTAGGGCATTGATTACGCTGCATATTGAGTTTGATAGAGCCAACAGACAGAAATGAATCGGAGACAACGGTTCTTTCAATGTTTTTGAAATAACAACTTAGTGCACCGAAGCCATCATTGATAATTAACAATTGCGCATCTTCGGTAATGTATTTACCCAATTCGTTTTCGTTAAAATAGTTGATCAGGTATTCATCTGCTGAATCCCATGCTTGTAAGGTTTCATTTTTTCTGCGTGGGTGACGATGTAAAATCAATGTTTGATCTGCAATGATTAATGCTTCATTCATAGGATTAGCCTAGTTATGTAAATAGTGTAAGTTAATAAGGCATTTTAACTTGCTTGCTTGATTAAGGTAAGTGATATTATGCTTGTACTCAAAATGAATAAGGATGAGACGCTTTGTGAATATAATAATAACTAAAAAAACATTAATGAAAGCATTATTAGTCAGTGCTTCATTATTCACTTTAACAGCTTGTGATAACGAAATTGATGATATTTTATCTGATATTGCCGATGGAGAAGATGAAGTCGTTTGTAGTACTGATACGACTACCGTTAACTTCAAACAGATAGCCTATTGGGGGGAGAACGACGAAGATACTCTAGATGATATCGACTTTACTATGTTGACACATGTTATCTATAACAAAATCGGCGTAACCTCTAGCGGCGAGCTGGTATTACCTGATGACACAGATGATTTTGAAGATATGATTGATGAGGCGCATGACGCAGGTATTTATGCGATGGCATCGATTGGTAACTCAAGTGATTCGGCATTCAATACTATTGCGGCAAGCGATACTGCAATGGATAACTTCATCGATAATATGGAAGATCTCATTGATGATTACGATCTCGATGGTATTGATATCAATTGGCAATTCCCTGAAGGAGATGATGAAGGTGATCTTTTTGAGGACCTAGTCAAAGAGGTCAGTGAATCACTAGATGATGAAGGAAAAATATTTAGTTTTGTCGTTGATACCGGACAAGATGATGATGACACAGATGATGGTGTTCAAGACGATGTATTAGATTACGCTGACTTTATGAATGTCATGGCATTAAATACCACCGATGACGACGATTTACACTCTTCATTAGAAGATGCTGAAGACGCCATTGAATATTGGACTGACCGTTGTGTCGTTAAAAATCGCCTAGTACTAGCAATTCCAGCTTATTCTAAAGGTGATGGTGTGTTGGATTTTAGAGAGATTGTTGATGACGATGATGATAATGCCTGTGTTGATGAAGCTTCTAATGTAGAAGATGAAGATGGTAATAAATACGATGACATTAACTACAATGGTATTCCGACAGTCAACGATAAAACAGAATACGCACAATCTTATGCGGGGAGTAATTATCACGTCATTAGAGCAAGATTATTTTGATAGCGATTACTTCTCTATTTTAGCGGCAGTAGATTGGCAAGTCGCAGGCAGTGCAAACGATATTTGCGATTAATTATAAAATATAATTCCATGGTTTTTTTGTGGTTAAAAGGGCGCATAATAGCGCCCTTATTTTTTCTAACCACATTAAGGTCGTATTATGCCGATTAAAGCCGCTTTAACTGAACGTAGCAACGGATGTTGTGAATTGTGTTCATCTACCGATGAACTGTCTATTTTTGAAGTCCCGCCTGTTAAAGAGCCTAATTCGGATAAATCTATTTTAGTGTGTTCAACTTGTTTAGCTCAAATTGAAAAAAACACAGAAATGGATCATAACCATTGGCGTTGTTTAAACGATAGTATGTGGAGCCAAGTACCTGCGGTACAAGTGACGGCTTTTCGACTGTTAACACGTTTGAGTAAAGCGGGTGAAGGCTGGGCACAAGATCTATTGGACATGATGTACATGGAAGATGAGCAGAAAGCATGGGCTGACTATGGTGTTGCTGCCGATGAGATTGAAGAAGTTGCCCCAACACGTGACTCAAACGGTACAGTATTAGTGGCTGGTGATAATGTTACCCTGATTAAAGACTTAGAAGTAAAAGGGGCAAACTTTACAGCAAAACGTGGTACACCTGTTCGTAATATCTCTTTGACTGATAATCCAGAACATATCGAAGGGCGTGTTAATGGTGTGCGTATTGTATTGTTAACCACTTACCTTAAAAAGATGCCTTTGTTTGAAGATAAGTAATATTAGAGACATCAAATAACCATTCAACGCACTATATTCAAAAATAATAAAGGCCCTAGCACTTAATAGTGATAGGGCCTTTTAGCAATAATAACTGTTTTAGTTAATGACGATTAAAGCACTTTCCAAGTCATGTTTTCACCTGCTTTAATAGGCACGACGATATCATTCCCAAATGCTAATGACTCTGGCACCGGCCATTCTGTTTTTTCTAATGTTACTGTATCTTGATTGCGTGGAACCCCATAGAAGTCAGGACCATTGAAACTAGCAAATCCTTCTAGTTTATCTAACGCATTTTCAGCTTCAAATACTTCAGCATAAAGCTCTAATGAAGCAAACGCGGTATATGAACCAGCACAGCCACAAGCAGACTCTTTTGCGCCAATCGCATGTGGTGCTGAGTCTGTACCTAAAAAGAACTTTTGCTACCACTGGTTGCTGCTTTAACTAAAGCTGCCTGATGTGTATTTCTTTTTAAAATGGGTAAACAATAGAAGTGAGGTTTAATGCCACCCACTAACATATGGTTACGGTTGAACATTAAATGATGCGCAGTAATAGTTGCACCGACGTTATCACCCGCGTTATTTACAAACTCAACGGCATTAGCTGTAGTGATATGCTCTAACACAATCTTAAGCTCTGGGTTTTGTTCAACGATTGGTGATAGCACTTCCTTTAAAAATACCTCTTCACGGTCGAAAATATCCACGTGATGTGAAGTCACTTCACCATGCACTAGCAAAGGCATGTTGACTTCTTGCATCGCTTTGAAAGTTGCTTTTAATTTAGTGGCGTCAGTAACGCCTGAATCAGAGTTAGTCGTCGCACCGGCAGGGTATAATTTTGCGGCATAAACATGGCCAGATGCTTTGGCTTTTTTGATCTCTTCTGGTGTTGTGTTGTCAGTCAGGTAGAGCACCATAAGTGGTGTAAAAGTCGTTTTTGGTTGTGCAGCTAAAATACGATCACGGTAAGCTAATGCACTGTCAGTCGTCATCACCGGCGGTACTAAGTTAGGCATGACAATCGCTCTCCCCATATACCGACTGGTATCGCGAACAGTATCGGTTAACACATCGCCATCGCGTAAATGTACATGCCAATCGTCAGGTCGAGTGATCGTTAGTTTGCTGCTCATATAATACTCCGTGAGATAGGGGGAATTGATTGGCAATGATTCTAGAAGTTACAATAGGTTAAGTAAAGGGCAAACTGGCTAATATCGGGTGGTTTAGTGATTAAACAGAATAACTGCTCATATATATTCACATGAGCAGGATTAAAGCAGCTTAGTTGACGCTACAAAGCCAGTTATGACACTCTTAATTGCTTATAGTGCACTCGAATCGTTTCTGCGATTTGTGCTTTGATGGTAGGCGTAACATGAACAGAGCGTTGTGCTGGAAATAGATCAACCAATGCCTGGACTAGAGGTTGTTGCGCTTGGTCAGATTTTTCTACCCAACTTGCGAGTAAGTCTCGATTAATATAAGCAGGCAAAGAGCCTAAGGTGCCGACATCGTTTTGACTGTGAATTAATAAACCCGCAGTGGTGCCTTTATCTAAGGTTAATACCTGATAAAAGTATAAAGTATGATAATCCAATTGTTGATTTAATTCTTCATCGGACGGTGGCGGTAAACGGCTAAACTTATCAGTTAAAATCGCAATATAACAATCGACCACTTGCCTTGCAAAGTTGATAGCAAAGAGTTTCGGCGTGTTTACATCACCTGTAAACCCTTCCAAATAAAAATGCGAAACGCCTCGGTGCTTATTCAAAGAGGGGATATAGAAGTATTGTTCGCCTTGCTCAATGCCACTTTCATAATAGTCACCACTGGCCTGCTGTAGCATTTTGTTGAACAAAGAGGTTTCCGCCGGATCTTCAATAGCAGGGTTTAAATCCGCCATTAGTCGCCAATAACGTTGACCATTTTTTAATTCAGTCCAGCTAACGTGAATATGAATCGAGGGTGCTAAAGGGTGTTGAGGGTGAATAATGGTTGATAGGGCGGTAGCAGATAAAAACGCTTTCTCTGGTTTATCTTCATATTGTACTTGTGACACATTTACAGAGGCGCGATTGAATACACTGTTGGTGGTGGCTTCAAAACGTTGACCACCGCCATGAGAACCTTGATCTCTTAGCCATTCAACAGGGGTAAAATCTGTGCCCGTAGAAAGGGTTGATAATTGATTAACAAAGTAGCTTTGTACTTGGCTAAGTTCAGATAAGGCAAATTGTGCTTGGTCAGATGTGGCGAGTACGCGCATGGGCTTCCTATTGAATACAGTCATCGAGGTTAAAGTTAGATGATAGGAAAGGTAATAGTTACTGTAACCCCAGTCAAGTCACTATTATTGGCAATCTTTAAATCCGCGTTATGGTAATCGGCAATCATTTTTGCAATATATAGCCCTAAACCTAGGTGAGTATCATGCTGTTGAGCTGTGGGTCTAATGGAAACCATAGATTGAAACAGATCTTGCTGTGTTCCCTCTACTAATAATGGCCCCTTATTATCAATACTCAGGGTTGCGTCTTGTTGGTGTTTTGTCAGGGTGAAAATAATAGGGTCTGTTGAGTTGGAAAATTCCACGGCGTTATGCACCAACTTATCTAATAGTTGTACGATAAAGTCAGGATCCGCATCTATTTGGATATATGGCGACGCTTCGGGGCTGATGAGTGTCGAACTTGGGTAGATCATTTGATAACCTTGGATACATCCATTGACCAGTTTAGTTAAGTCTATTGGTTGTTTATCAAGATCAGATAAACTTTGCTCAATGCGGCTTGCTTCACTCATATTAGTTAATATTTTATGCAAACGGTGAATACCTTGTTGAGATCGTTCAATGTACTTTTGTTGCTGTTTGTCATTAGTGGTTAATGACGATAGATTTTCTAGTGATGAACGTACCACGGCAACCGGTGTGCGTAACTCATGGGACAAGCGCGATGCTAGTTGTTCCACATAATGATGATATTGCGCTAAACGTTGCACCATCTCTTGCATACTTCTTGATAGATCGCCGATTTCATCTTGCTCTGAACTAGCAACGAAGTGGCCGGTTAATCGACCGTTAGTGTCAAGCATGGATTCACTTTGATTACGTAAAGCAGTAATGCGTTTAACCACCTTAGAAATAAACCAAAACAGTACAATACCGGCAATGATTAATATCGCAAACAACACATTAAATAATCGTTGTAAGGTTTGATTGCGTAAACTTAACAAGCCGTGGTTAGTTTCTTCAGCTAATACCGCACCCACAACTTTTCCATCAACAAATATAGGCTGTGCAGCGCTCAATATACTGGCTTTATTATCTGCAGATGATCGCCATTGAGTGCTAGGTGTGCCTGATAATGCTTTGACTATCAATGCATCATTTAAACGGGTAGGGTTATTTTTCTTATCAATAAAATCAGGGTATGGTTGGTCTAAAAACAGCGTATATATGGGCGATATTAAGTGCTCTTGAATAAAGCTAACCAAGCTGTTGTAGGACTCGCTTTGATTAGATTGACTGTTACTTAATGTCGTTGGCCATGTACCGTTAGCTTGGTGAATATCGCCGGTATTGGCAATCACTCGCTGAAACCTATCGACCACCCATAATCGAGAGGTGGTATGGCTCATCGCCGTTAAAATGTTTTTAATAGCGGGAGAGGGGACTAAAACACTACCTAAACGCTCAACATCTAATAAGTTTGAAGTGGCTATATGTTGGTTAATTTGATTACTGCTATTACTGGAGCGAGTATTGAGTTGAAAACCTAATTTGTTACCTAGTAGTGTTAATGGCAAGCGCAACTCTATTTGGTAACCATCATTCGTTGTTTTCCAAATGCCTTGAATGGACTTTTCTCTATTGGCTTTATTGACATAGAGACTATGTTGAGGGTAACGATAAGCATTAAACCAGCCATCACCAGTAACGGAAATAATATAACGAAGTAATTCTCCCTGTGGTGAAGTGAGTGCGATGGTTAAGTGATCACCTTGGGCTAATGCCTGATTTTGAGTTGAGCGAATAAATGGATTGGCATTAGTCACCTTAAAAAATGCATATAAATATCCATTTTGTTTGCCTAACAGCTGTTCAAATTTTACAGGGTTATTTATATCTAATGATGGTGTGGTTGGATAGGTATTTTGAAAGCTAGCAATTTGTTGCCAATCATCCTGGCGCCCATCTAAAATGATAGGTTTATCTAGGTTATAAACATATAGGTCGTGTCCATTTTCAATATCGGTGTTGTCATCAATCTCGCTGTTAAAAAGCGCAGCTCTTTCATGCAATGCAACCGCAATACCGCTGGTGGTGCCGAGTAAAGTTTGCTGTTGCCCCGCTTGTAAAAACCGCTCCATTTCATTAACAAATTGATAAGCAAACCAAGGAAGTAATAAAAATAGACTGCTTAATATTAATAGCTTGCCACGTAACCCCAATTTAATAGGCATTACTTTCCACTCTCGGTACTGATATCCCAGCGGTAACCCATGCCATAAATCGCTTTAATTTCATCAAAGTTAGGATCTATGTGTAAGAATTTTTTTCTGATCCTTTTAATGTGTGAAGTGATGGTATTGTCATCTACTAACATGTTTGCGTCGTTCATTAATTGTTGTCGACTTTTGACCATACTGGGTTTATTGGCTAATGCATGAATGATCCAAAACTCAGTGATGGTCACTTCTAATTGAGTATTCTTCCAACTGACTTGCATTTTGTCGTTATCAATCATTAATGCACCGCGGTTTAATACTGGTTGTGGGGTACTTGATTCGGATTGGCTTAAGTCGATGCGCCTAAACAGAGCACTGATCCTGACCATTAAATGCTCTAAACCAATCTCTTTACTAAGATAGTCATCGGCGCCTAGACGTAAACCTGAAATAGTATCAAAGTCATTGTCTCTGGCGGTTAAAAAAATAATAGGTAAAGTTGCCGATAGTTGGCGTAATTGCTGGCATAGCAAAAATCCACCGTCGTATTCATGACCTAAACCTACATCAATAATGGCCAAGTCTGGTAGTTTTTGCTGTAAAGCTTGTAAGGCTTGTTCTCGGTCTTCAAAGCCATCCACCTGATAACCATGACGTATCATTAAATCTTGATAGTTTTCACGAATAGCTTGGTTGTCTTCAATGATAGCAATACGTTTCATGATTATTTTTACCCTATAAATTATTTAAAATGCTAAATAGACTTGCCACTTTTTGAACATAATTGATCAGTAGTTTGCCTTTTTTGCTCCCTAATCTTGCCATTTAGGTTTGTTTTAATAGAGACATCAAAACAACAACCTAAGTTGCATTTATTCATAAGGAGCAAAGCTATGACCACACAATCTCAGAAATTATCATCAAATATTAAAAAATCCTTGCTATGTATTACCGCCTTGTCAATGTTAACCGGCGGATTAGTGTTATTGGAAAACTACAGAACAGCCAGAGAAGCACAGCAGTTTACTGAACACTTAAAGCAATATTCTCAACCAGTCACAACAAAATCACAAACAGATCAAACCGAGGTGTTCTTTCAAAAGCATCGAGATAACAGTCTATTAACTACGGATGCTAATGAGTTAGCTAAAATAGCTGAAGAAAATCTCATTAAAAAACCTGAAAATGACTTAAACTCAGCTAGTATTAATAATGTGAATCAAGCTGTTTCAAAGACGAGGATCCAACAACAAGATCCAAGTCCAGAAAAAGCGAGTGAAATTGATCCAAATGAGATGAACATTTTATTTACGCTATCTTCTTCACAGATTCGCCCTGAGTATAAGTTACAATTATTGGACATCGCTGATTATATAAATGGCCAAGGCAAACAAGCTAAATGGCAAGTGGTAGGACATACCGATAAATCAGGACGTGCTAGTTATAACTTAGCGTTAGCCAAACAAAGGGCTGATAACGTTGTTAACTTTCTGGTTGAGCATGGTGTTCAGCGAGATCAGCTAACCTTATTCACTTTAGGTGAATATCAGGCGATGCACTTGGCAAACAGTACCTACAACGCGAGTTTGAGACGGGTACAGGTGATGCCCTATGAGTCGAGTATTGAAAAGTTAGCTAAGATGATCAGAAAAGACAGTCATCAAGCTGAAAAACAGCAGTTAGCTAAACAATCTGATACTCAATTGGACAATCAAAAAAATGTAATCGAAAAGGAGTTTCGACACATCAATGAAACATTACAAGAAGATAATAGCACGGTGCAGATAAATACTGACTTGACGCTAGACGATATTAATAAGTTAGAACAAGAGGTTCATATTAATAAATCACTTTCAGACCAATTTAGTAATAGTGCGTTGCTGGTGGATGATGAAAGTCGCGTTTTTGAGTCAAACAATAGTAGCTTATCAAGTAAAGCATCGACTTTATTAATTAATGAATCTGAGTCATTGGCTTATGCCTCAGGTTATTCACTTTAAAGGGAGTTACATCATGTCATCACAACAAGATACAAGTTCAAACATGAACGAAACATTTAATATTGGCGAATTAATCAATGCGACTATTATTTCAAGCATTAGTTTATTTTGTTTAATTCACTTTGTTATTTAATGGCACAACTCACTTCATATCACTTAGTGGCGGTATTTAGCCGCCACTCATGCCAGCCTTTATTGTTGCCCCTCATACTTGTCTAAAATTAGTACAATGACTTTAATTAAGGTATTGTTATGTTTATCTTAAATAAGATTTACATAAAATTATTGGCACCATGGAAGGGTAAATAATTTAAATTATCTGTTTATTGGCCCTAACAAAAAAGAGGTAATTACTGTTAAATAACTAATAAATAAGGACTATAAAATTTCTCACTTGATGTTTCTATTGACAGTTACTTTCATTAAATTGAGTAATTTTATTGGTAATCAAATATTGGTTAGGGTAAAAATAGAAGTGAATCATCAAATAAATGGAATATAGATGAATAAAAAGATATTAGTTTTTACTGATTTGGATGGCACATTATTAGATCATTACACGTATCAAACTGATGATGCACAAGAGATGATCGATAAATTAAAGCAAGACAACATTGCTATTATCCCTAACAGCAGTAAAACATTCCCAGAAATTGAATTAATTCGACAGCAACTGTCTCTTCATTCTCCTTTTATTACAGAAAATGGCGCCGCCATTTACATCCCCGTCAACTACTTTGAACAACAACCTTCTGATACAAGATTAGAAGGGCAGTATTGGGTTAAATCCTTTTCACATAGCAGTGAGCATTGGCAATCTTTATTAAAAGAGTTTGCTGGCGACTTTGCTAACTTCTATCAAGGGTTCTCTGAGATGTCGGTCAGTGAGTTAATGGCGTTAACTGACTTGAGTGAAGATAACGCAAAAATGGCAAAGCAACGTCAGTATAGTGAACCACTTCACTGGACAGGCGATCAAGCAACTCAAACTAAGTTTGTTGCCTGCATGGAAAAGCAAGGCGCTAATGTATTACAAGGAGGACGTTTTCTACATATCAGTGGTCACTGTAATAAAGGCCAAGCCCAACAGTGGCTAGCGCAGCAATACTCTCAATACGCTGCTCTCTCTTCACAATCTGAAAAAGCACTTATTGCACCACATGATGAGATTATAACCATTGCATTAGGTGATGGTAAGAATGATATTGCAATGCTTGAGCAAGCTACTATTGCAGTGCAAATTAAATCTCCAGTGCACGACTTCCCATCGCTTGAGCGAAACAACAATATTTATCAAAGCCGTCAATATGGGCCCGCTGGCTGGGCTGAATGTTTACAAGAAATATTATCTTCGACACTAATTTGTTAATTTAAGGAATTCTAAAATGGCTGATTTTTATCAAAATGGCATTGTGACTACAATGCATAATCTAAGACAGCGCAGTAATGAACATCTTGAAGCTGAATTACAAACATTTTCTGCAACTCGCCCAATGGGGCTAATTTTACCTTCACTTTTTTCAGAATTAGAAGGCGATGCATTCCCAGATATCGTTGACCACCTATGTGAAGTGCCTTACTTAAGTGAAGTTGTTATCGGATTAGACCGCGCTAATGAAGAGCAGTACCGTCATGCGCTTAAATTCTTCAAAAAATTACCACAGCATCATCGTGTATTATGGAATGAAGGACCAAGATTAAAAGCATTAGATGCAAAATTACAAGCACTTGGCGTTGCACCTAAAGAGTTAGGGAAGGGCCGTAATGTTTGGTATTGCATGGGCTACACCTTAGCCTCAGGTAAAGCGGAGTCAGTGGCATTACATGATTGTGATATTGTGACTTATGATCGTTCTTTATTAGCACGACTAATTTACCCAGTTGCTCACCCTGGTTTTAACTATGAGTTTTGTAAAGGGTTTTACTCTCGTGTTGCAGACGGCAAAATAAATGGTCGCGTATCTCGCTTATTGGTCACTCCATTAGTGAAAGCGTTGAAGAAAACCATTGGTCATAACGATTACTTAGAATTTATTGATAGCTTCCTTTACCCATTAGCGGGGGAGTTTTCATTCCGTAAAGATGTGTTGACTGATTTACGTATTCCAAGTGATTGGGGACTAGAAATCGGTGTGTTATCAGAAATGCATCGTAACTATGCCAGCAACCGTACTTGTCAGGTAGATATTTCAGATGCTTACGACCATAAACACCAAGATTTATCACTTGATAATGTAGAAGGTGGTTTATCAAAAATGTCAGTAGACATTACTAAAGCCTTTATTCGTAAACTAGCAACACAGGGTGAAACATTTAGTACTGAAAGTATTCGTACTCTTAAAGCCACTTATTATCGAATCGCATTGGATTATTTAGAAATGTACCGTGGTGATGCCTTAATGAATGGTTTAAGTCTAGATATCCATAATGAAGAGAAAGCCATTGAAATGTTTGCAGAAAATGTCATGACTGCTGGCCAAATTTTCTTAGACAAACCAATGGATACACCTTTTATTCCCTCATGGAGTCGTGTGATTAGTGCAATGCCAGATGTCTTAGAGCAACTAAAAGAAGCAGTGGAGTTAGATTATCAAGAGTTCAGTGAATAATCTTTACTCACACTACAATCAATAATAAAAATTGCACCAAGCGGCTACATAAAAGTAACGTTTGGTGATGATAAGGGAGTTTTATGGCTGGGATAAGTGCAGCAGAACATGAACTGTTACTGTTAAAAAGTAAATTGACACAGCAGCTTAATTTTATTTATAAAGATGTCGATTTAAGCATCAGTACTGAAGACTTGAGCGATCAGTTAATTAAATTAATGAGATTGCATGAACATTGTTCAGTACCGATTGCCTATGAAAACCATTGGTCGCAGAAAGATATCATTATGATCACTTACGGTGACAGCGTGATGAAACCAAACGAAAAACCACTGGTGACACTGCAGCACTTTATGGATAACTATCTCGCTGATAGCGTTAATAGTGTGCATATTCTACCCTTCTTCCCTTATAGCTCCGATGATGGATTTTCAGTGATCGATTATTCTAGCGTTAACGAATCATTAGGGGATTGGACTGACATACAAGCGATCGCTAAAGGGCGCCGTTTGATGTCAGACCTCGTGATTAACCATTGTTCGAGCCGGAGTGCATGGTTTGATAACTTTATCAAAGGAGAAGGTGTTGGTAGTGACTTTTTCTACACTGCATCACCGGATGATGATTTATCAAGTGTGGTGCGCCCAAGAACCTCTGACTTACTAAGAGAAACGGAAACAGGTAAGGGTACACAACACGTTTGGTGTACCTTTAGTCACGACCAAGTAGATTTTGACTTTAGGAATCCTGAAGTACTAAAAAGCTTTGTGTCTATTATCCGCTTATACCTAGACATGGGCGTGAAAATTTTCCGCTTTGATGCAGTGGCATTTTTATGGAAAAAGCTTAATAGCGCCTCTATTAACCTACCTGAAACCCATGAAGTGGTTCGTTTACTAAGAACATTATTAGAGCATGCGCAAGGTGATGCGGTTATTATTACGGAAACAAATATCCCTAACACACAAAATCTAACCTATTTTGGTAATGCCAATGAAGCTCATGCGATCTACAACTTCTCATTACCTCCTCTCCTTATTAATACGTTAGTAACAGGTAACTGTTTATACTTGAAGCGTTGGTTAATGAGTATGCCACCGTCGCAAAATGGGACTTTCTATTTTAACTTTATCGCATCGCACGATGGCATTGGTTTACGTCCTGCTGAAGGCTTGTTAAATGATTATGAATTAACAACGTTAGTAGAAACCATGCAACAATTTGGCGGAAAGGTTTCATGGCGAACCACTGAAACTGGCGCACCTAAAGCGTATGAAATTAATATTGCACTCTACGATGCGTTACAAGGTACAACCAAAGGTAAAGATAAATTAGGATTACAACGTTTCCTTTGTGCTCATGCCATTATGTTTGGTTTAGAAGGAGTACCAGGCGTTTATATTCATAGTTTATTAGGTACACAGAACGATTATGAAAAAGTCGCTAATACACAGCACAATCGCTCCATTAACAGACATCGTTGGGACTACGAAGAGTTACAAGATAATTTAGATGATGAAACTAACCATCATTCAATTGTTTTAAGCTCATTAAAAGACCTATTGGATATTCGTATTAAGCAACCTGCATTCCACCCTAATGCAACACAATTTACCTTGCATTTAGGGCTACAGATGTTTGGGTTTTGGCGTCAAAGCCTGGATAGAAAACAGAGTATATTCTGTATCAGTAATATCACTAGCCATGAAATGGAGCTTGCGATTCATGATTTAAATTTAATCATGACGGATAACTGGTATGAATTAATCTCAGGTGAAGTGATTGATGTACAAGCCGATATGATGATGCTTGCACCTTATCAAACGGTGTGGATAAGTAATATTCTCTATGAATAAAATGATGAGATAGTAAAAGTTGTTAAGCCTGTAAATAAAAAGCCAATCATTAACGATTGGCTTTTTGCTTTTAGATAGAAAAGTAACCGTCTACCCACCCTAAATTCATAGGCAGGCGAGTTATACCAATTGTATTAAATAACTGATCTAAATTTTGCGCGGGAAAAATGGCTTAGTTTTAGGCGTAAGTTGATGTAAATGGTTGTTCCCTATACGAAACTTACAACGAAAAAATAAGTTGTTTTAACAAGTAAAATAGATCAGTTACTTACTATGATTGGTATTATTCAGTAAACTCACTCGTCTCAACAGCGGGTTTATTTAATACCGCTTGAATTTCTTTGAGTTTGTTTTGAATCTTAGTGAGGTTATCAGGACCAAATCTCAGCATTAATTTTTGCGCGTCATTTAATGCTTCCAAACTAGGGTCATCAAAAAGGTACATCACAGAAGGGGAGTGCAATGAGATAGGCTGTTTAATCACAGGTACACTTAATGCAACATCAATAGCATTATTTAAAATGTCATGGAACTCTGAGCCAGGTCGCGCTATTTCAGAATAAGACTCATCTATTAATGGTTTGTACGTTTTATAAGCCTCGACAAATTTTTCTGAATCTAGGGAGTCAATGTAATTAGCGTAGTTATCATAACGCTGGTAGCTCTTTTGAGAGACAAATGTTTGTCCGGCTTTTGTATCGATAACAAAGGGTAAAATAGGCGGAAGCAATGGACTAAAGCTAGCGATAAAGTCGCCTCGACTAAAGTTATCAATAAATACAACCGTGCTACTAATAATACCATTTTGTAGCATACGATTATTCATTAGCTCAGGCTGGCTGAACTCCTGCATGGATAACAGCACTTCAGGATCTGATTCAACTAATGCTGGTAACTCTACTATTGGTTGTTCATCTACTGTTGGTTCAGTAGTTGAAACGATAGGGGGTTGAACAGTTTGCATAGCAGATGGTTGGCCCTGTAACTGTTGTGAACTAGTAGAGGTGTTTTCATTTAGCTTTGTGCTTGACGGAGAAAGTAAAGTAGATAAACCTAGTCTTTCAATTAACTTGTGGTTCTGCTCAGGATAAGTGAAAAAATAGATACTATAACCAAACATAGAAATACAAATTATAATTAATAAAATATTAAACCATGAATACGATTTTTCTTTTGGGAGATCAGGGTAAGGCATGTGTTATTTACTCCATTTTAAAGTAGTTAACATGTTGAAGTAAGCATTTAAATCAACGACAGATTCACTATATCTGAATTTAAAGATAGTTTATGCACCTATTTTACTTAAGCGTATAAATTAATTGAGATAAATACAGTTAAACCTGTTTAAAAAATAGCATTAAAAAGCATTTTTAATTAAAATATGAATCAATATTGTGCAATGCGTTTAATAATTCGGCAAGCGACAAAATATATGTAAATAAAGTTTGACGACAAGACTGCAACTCAGTAATATCTCGCCTCGTTGACAGGCATTACGCGTTTCAACAATAAAACAGTCGGTGGTTAACGTAGATTGATAGCGTATCTCCGGTGTTTTGGATGAAAGTTGGACCAGAGGGTTCTGACTCTTGATTCTAAAAGACGAATAAAATACTCGGTGATTAGCGCAGCTTGGTAGCGCATCTGGTTTGGGACCAGAGGGTCAGAGGTTCGAATCCTCTATCACCGACCACATTTGAATACAATGAGAAATCGTTGTAAGGTATAAATCCTGCTTTTGCGCCCTTAGCTCAGCTGGATAGAGCAACGGCCTTCTAAGCCGTAGGCCACAGGTTCGAATCCTGTAGGGCGTACCATTTTTAAAAAGTTTAGTGGCGGATGTAGCTCAGTTGGTAGAGCCCCGGATTGTGATTCCGGTTGTCGCGGGTTCAAACCCCGTCATTCGCCCCATTTTTTAAATCTTAGTTTGACAATGTTTAAGTAGTTGCGGAAGTGGCGGAATTGGTAGACGCGCTAGATTTAGGTTCTAGTATCGCAAGGTGTGAGAGTTCAAGTCTCTCCTTCCGCACCATTTAAACAACAATATCAATTAGTTAATTTTAATCCCTGAATAATTAGATATTAACAATTTCGGTGATTAGCGCAGTTTGGTAGCGCATCTCCAGTGTTTTGGAAAAGAGTTGGACCAGAGGGTTTGACCTCTTATAACAAAATACGAATAAAAGTACTCGGTGGTTAGCGTGGTTTGATAGCGTATCTCCGGTGTTTCGGATGAAAGTTGGACCAGAGGGTTCTGACCCTTGATTATAAAACACGAATAAAAATACTCGGTGATTAGCGCAGCTTGGTAGCGCATCTGGTTTGGGACCAGAGGGTCAGAGGTTCGAATCCTCTATCACCGACCACATTAAGAATAATCCGCTTAGCTAGAAATAGTTAAGCGGATTTTTTCGTTTATGCCTCTGAAAGTACGAGATTAGTTGAAAATATAGCTCAGACACTAAGCTGCCGCTTATTCGCTCCATCTATCACCGACCACATTAAGAAAACCGCTTTATGCTTAAACGCAAAAGCGGTTTTTTTTCGGCCAAAATATACAAATCATTACTCATCTAACTTTCACTTTAACGAATATCAATTACTTTTAGTTTCCTTAATCTAGCCCCAAAAAGTTGAGTTTTTAGTGTTTGTGACCAAATATAATTTATATAGCAATTATTGAGCTTCCTAGTTTAAATTAATCAAAACTTTTAGGTGGCATGGTAATGGTTTATTTGTATTGAAAGGAAAAACTTCACAAGCTTGCAAACGCCACAAATATTGTGGCGTCTTTAATATTAGCCTCATAGATTTCAAATAAATTGAGGATAATAACCATGGGTCAATTAGCTTACTTACCAACCACGCCATCAATTACTAACAACTACCTATTTATTGAGCATTCATCTTCTGAACTTTATCGTTCAAACTAGGAGGTTGAAAAATACTATTCTATCGACCAAAGGCTGAATCTTTTAATGTTTCGCGTGTTGTTTTAACGTCATATTTTATATGTGAAGTTAGTTCTTCCGTTGTTACGTTTAACGTTATTTATCTTCGTTTTAATGTGAGGTTCAAGATATGAATATTTGTAAAATATAATTTATCGTTTGTAAACTAAAACTGCAAAAAAGGGGGATGCTAAGGAAGTGTTATGCCAATATTTAAGTGTGTCAATTGGTGAGTTTTTTGAGGTTACAGATAAAGAATAAAAAATAGTTTTCACTATATTCTAATTCCTGATTGATATCATATGAATTTAAAAGGTAAGCGTGCTAAAAAAATTTTTATTCGCAACAGGTTTTGGTATTTCATCGTTATTTATTCACTTGATTTTACTAATCTTTATATTTGTCGATTATGAAGGTGACGAAGTAAGCGGAAATTGCAATAGATTCGCTCTATCTTCAAATATGTAGCTATTTATTGATGAAAATATATCTAATATTTTGTATTTTTTGTATAATTATATAAAACAAAAAGCATTTTTAAGGAAATAAATGAATTATTTCACATCACAATTAGAATTAAATACAAAAGCCGGTGTGCCACTTATCCAAATTGTTAGCCACGATACATTGCGAATTCATGCCACCTGCATTGATCTTTCTAACGTATTAGATCGCAACTTATTTATTTGGAATAGAATAAGCGGATTAGAGAACATAGCATCTGAAAGTAGGTTAAATCTGGATCTTGAAGCCGTGCTTGATTGGTATTTGTCTGAAAATGATGAGTCTGATGAGTTTAGTGAAAACTGCAATGATGATCCTACGAATAGTATTTTACTTTTAGAAGATATTCATTATGAGCTTGAGGCTATAAATCCTAATTTATTTTCTAAATTAAGGTTATATTCCAAGAAAAAATCTTTAGGTAACTACCCAAACCAAACTATTTTGATGTCTCAACCTACACAAGCATTCCCTTTAGAGTTAGAAAAAGATATGCAAGTGATGTCTTTACCTCTTCCTAATCGTGATGAATTAAAAACACTGATGGAACATGCTAAAAATCATTATGACCTAGATGATCGTGACTTTGAACCAACAGCTAAATTAATTGATGCAGCATTGGGGCTATCCACTAGTGAAGCGCAGTTAGCATTTGCTAAAGTTGCTGTTGAGAAACAGCGTCTCACTGAGTCTGAAATTGATTTAATTGTTTCAGAAAAAGAACAAGTAATAAAAAAATCGGGATTACTTGAATACTTTCATCCACAAGTAGGACTTAGAGATGTTGGTGGACTTAATAACCTTAAAGGTTGGTTAGAACGTCGTAAAAATGCGTTTAGTGAAGATGCTCAAGAATATGGGCTAGAATACCCGCGTGGAATTTTGATGTTAGGGCTACACGGAACAGGAAAAGTCTTGCTGCTAAAGCCGTATCAAGTAATTGGCAATTGCCATTGTTAAGGCTGGATATGGGCAAAATTTTTGCAGGTATTGTCGGTCAATCAGAAGATAATATGCGTGCGGCAGTGCAAATGGCTGAAACAATAGCTCCTTGTATCTTATGGGTAGATGAAATTGAAAAAGCATTAGCAGGTTTACAAAGCTCTGGCCAAAGCGATGGTGGTGCTACCGCAAGAGTTATAGGTACATTTCTAACGTGGATGCAGGAAAAAACTGCACCTGTTTTTGTTTTAGCAACTGCTAATCATATTGAAATGCTTCCGCCTGAATTATTACGTAAAGGTCGTATGGATGAAATATTTTTTGTCGATTTACCTACAGAACTTGAACGTTATGAAATTTTAACTATTCACCTTAAAAAACGAAATAATCGTCATGAGCTTTTCAACGAAAATGAGTTAATTAATTTGGCTAAATCGAGTAAAGGATTTACTGGTGCGGAGCTAGAAGAGGCTATCAAAGAAGCTTTATTCCGGGCTTTTAGTGAGCACAGAGAATTACTTGCACATGATATTCAAGATGCAATGAAGGCGACGATGCCACTTTCAACAACGATGTATGATGCAATCCAAAGTACACGGAAATGGGTTAAAGGTCGGACGGTTAATGCGAGTAGTAATAAACCTGAAGATCTTCTAGAGCCAACTAAAGATAGGCCAAGACTAAAACAAGAAAATACTAACCCGTTTCTTAAAAATTAGGATCTGTTATGGAAAACCCGTATTTTACTGCGCTGCAAACAGGGCCTCAGCCATATTCAACAAAATTAGTTAACGATAAATTAGAGCCTTTTCGCCGTTACTTGGCAAACGCTAAAACGGCGTTGGAAAAGAAAGAGGTAAAATGTAGTTGGTCCAAATTATCTTCACTTGGAGCGATGTTGATCCCACAGTCAAAAATATTTGAGATTAAACCTATTTTAGATATCTCGCTTGAAAGTGTTGAAGCGGGTTGGTTTGAAATTACCCGTGATATTGATGATGACTGCCAACTTGATGAAGATTTTGAAGCTGATTTTAATGAGCCTGTTTTTATTGGAAAAGGAAAAAATAGATTTAAGATCCCATTAACCGAGAACCATTACAGATATAAAAATTTAAAACATTTTATTTATCTTGGTGATGATGTCAGTGAATCTAAAATTAGTTGGATTGGTTACAACCTCGAAATTACTCCGATCTCCGAAGACTTACCTAATGAGTTTACTGTTACTCAAGGGGCTCGTTCATTTAAAGTAAAAAAACAAATGGGAAAAACTATCAAGCTTTTGGGTTTGTCGACCCGTCTATCGATATGGTCTATGAAGCCAGAGCAATTACTTTTTGCTTGTTAAATGAATTTAATCCACCTGATGGGGCGGTTGAAATTAATTCTAAATTACTATTTGTTTGTAACAAAAAAACTAATTTAAAACAGGTTAAAATTGTAGATATTACAAAAGAATTTACCAATAACTTACTGATTAGTGAGCTTGCCACTAGCGAAGGTGCCGATATTCCTAGTAGTTGGCAGTTGATTAATAAAGACGGAAATTTTTACCTTAAAACCGAAGATGAGACGCCAAAAAAATTGTTTCATAAACAGCTTAAGCAGTTAGATTTTAAATGTGAATTTAAACAAGATAATGAAAAAATGGATCCAACTAGATTATATAAACAACAGTCAGGAAGTTGCGTCTGAGCGTGATGTTTTAGAGTTTTTCTTTGATGGTGATGTGGATATATTAGATGCGAATCAAAAGGATTTTAAAAATAAATATAGGATCTTAGCGCGCAGACCAGAAGAGAAACAGATTAAACTTGGCCGTGGTAGCAGAGCTGTATATCCATCCTGCGAGCATCTTCAAGTACGTGTAAATGTTAATGGTATTCGTTCCCAGATGAATGCCGTTCAAGCTTTAAAGCAGATCCCCAATACTGATAATAAACCTTTGATTGATCTATTACTTGATAGACAAACAATTAGTTGGCCTAGATTTTCATTAAAAAATATAGAAAGTATTAATTGGAAGATCTTAACCGATCCTAATTTTGAAGGATGTGATAAACAGAGAGAGTTTGTCACTAAGGGGCTAAATACCACTGATTTTGCAATTTTGGACGGTCCACCTGGCACTGGTAAAACAACGACTATTTTGGAGTTAATTGTACAGTTAGTTAGGCAAGGCAAGCGAGTTTTGTTAACTGCTTCGACTCATGCTGCTATTAATAATGTATTAGAAAGGGTTAAAGAAAATGAGTTAGAAAATGAAATATTTTCTTTGCGTATTGGCGATGAGGCACGTGCACAGGGAGTTGAAGAGTTTCAATATGATAACCAACTTGATGGGCTGCATCATGCTACTGGCGTTAATGATTTAGATCAGCTTCTCGTTGATAGCTCTAATTTAGTGTGTGGCACAACCATGGGCATATTACGGCTTATCAATAATAACAAAGTTTCTCTTGAAAAAGGTCATGCACCTTTTGATGTGATGATTATTGATGAATGCAGTAAAACAACTTTTGCGGAATTTTTAGTCCCAGCTCGGTTCGCTAAACGTTGGATTTTGGTGGGAGATATTAAACAATTATCTCCTTTCACAGATAGAGAACAAATAATAGCCAACCTTAAAGAATTAATTTTAAGGCCTAAAACCTCTAAAAACAAAAATGAATTAAAGTTAAGTGCGGCAGTTCAAGACGCATGTTTTTTATTAAATTTTCTTAGGAAGAATGTTAGCGGGAGATGGGGATATCATGACAAATTAATTATGCCAGTCAGTTCTGCTTTGTTAGCTGCATTGGTAGATGAGATTAACGCACGTAGTAAGAGTGACTCAGCTTATCTCACAATCGGCTTGATTGGCAAGAAACATCATAATGAAATAAAGCAATATTTTAGCCCGAGTAAGTTAAAAGAAATGCCGTGGTTACTTTACGAACACTCTTTGATTTTTATTGACCATTCATTACTTGAAACGACTCAAAATATATTACCACATGATGCAGCTATTATTGATGATAGTTGGCGTCAATCAAGTCATTGTTTCCGCCATCAGGCGCTTTGGGACAATGAACATCATGTCACTCTTAAACGTTCTAAGGATTTAACTTCATCCTCTGAAGTCCATAGTACAGTAACTGATGAGCTTAAAAATAATAGCTGGGCAGATGAAATTGTCTGGCGTTTAGAGCGTGAATATTGGTTGCGATTTATTAATAGTACAGGCCGTAATCCTGCTGCCGGTATTAAAAGGCAGTTAGAGCAACTCTTGCCTAGGTCCGTTAATGCTACAGGGCGTATCTATACAGTGAGAGATATGGCGTTTCCTTCCATTTTGGAAGCGTTATCTGGATCTGGAATTTTAAAGTCTAATAAAGAACAACCGAATACGCTTAATCAAGGTTTTAATAACAAAGAGAAAGAGTGCCGTCATACGACTTTGACCTACCAGCACCGCATGCATCCTGATATTTCAAATTATTCTCGTAATCAATTTTATTCAGAACAAGGTAAAACCCATTCTCTACTTGATGGTAGTAAAACAAACAGAAGATGGAGTTATGAACATTACACTAAGCGGGCGATATGGCTCAATGTTGATGGGGGCCAGCAAAGAGGGAATAAAAATCCTGCCGAAGCAGTCAAGATAATTAAAGAGTTACAATGTTTTTGTGAGTGGGCTGAAAATCAAGAAAAAGAATATGAGGTTGCAGTGTTAACTTTTTATAAAGGACAAGAAGCACAGTTACGTTCTGAGATTCAAAAATTAACAAACAATAAAAACGCCAGAAGCCGATTCCACTACAAAGGCGTTCAAATAAAGTTAAATACTGTGGATTATTTTCAAGGACAGGAAGCTGATGTTGTTTTTCTTTCAATGGTCAATACAGAAAGAGATGGGTTTATGGATAGTCCAAATAGATTAAATGTTGCAGTCACGCGTGCTAGATTTCAATTAATAGTAGTGGGTAAATATGATTATTATGCTCACAAGTCGCCTTCACCAGATCTAAAGACTCTGGCACATTCATTATTTAAGGAGTCATAGATGATGAAATATTTTGCTGATCTTTCTGAGCAATCATCACAACAAGTTAAGCCTTCTCAGCAACAGGCAGATATGAGTACAGATGCTTTCTCCAGTCCAATAGAGATATCGTTAACAAGGACCGTTAAAGCAATAAGCTATAAGGTTTTAGCTAATTTATTTATTTCTGAAGAACGTTCAGACATTAAAAATATTCTTAAGCAACTACAAAAAGGGTTAAAACTGCCACCTCGCTTAATGACTTTTTTAACTGCTAGTGGTCTGTATAAAAATGACGAAATTACTCAGCTTGGTTTTGATGTTATCAAAACAGGTACTCTTTTATCGAAAGAGCGCGGAATTTATGAAATTTGGTATATCGATGATAACTACTTTGGAAAAATGCCAGTCGCTATTCAGCGAATAGAGGAATCTCAATCTCATAATGGTAAAAATAATAGAAGTAAGCAGTTGCATAATTGGTCTCAAGTAGAAAAGCCACAACCAAGCTTAAGGTTAAATACTGATCAAGCAACCGTGTACCTTATTAATGAAGCTAAATTACGCAAAGTTAGTAAGCTAGCCATAGAGGTTATTGACAGAGGAAGTGCCTCTAAATCGACACAAATTAAAATCAAATTAGATGCTCCGCTTGATAAAGCAAATTGTCACTGGTCGATAAATGGACAAATTACAATCAATACCCGAGATGTGCAAAAAAGCAAAAGAGTTTGAAATTAAAATTCCACAAGAGTTAAGCGCTAAGTTAATAGAAGACTTGTGTGAACATTCAAATATGACTTGGAATAAAAAACATTGTAGAGCAGAAATTGACAATATTGAACCATGTAAATATTTACAAGACTTTAATATTCGTTCTTTGCCGGTACATGACGTTAATACTATATTTGGAAACTTTAAGCAGGGGATTATGAGAAATTTACCAATAATGCCTAAGTTTAAAATTATTGCTTCAGAATGGCAGGAACAATGGCTTAATAAATTATTTATAGATGATCATGTCTCTCCAGAGAGTATGGAGTATCTGCAACGAGCGTGGTTGAAACATAGTGCGATTAACCATTTCGATTTACCTCTTCTATTAGGTCAAGAACTTTTAAGAAAACTTGATGGGGAAAAACGAATTAATGAGGTTTATTGGCATGCAGCCGCCAGTAATTATTTAATGCCAAAACTAACTAAAATGACTCTGCCGAGTATTACTTTTACTGATAAACAAGCAATTAGTACAGAGGAGTTATTGAGAGCATTAACATTAAATTCGGAAATAAATTCTATTATTTATTCTGATCGACATTATAAAAGTAAGCTTCATGCTAATAATTTGTGCGCAATACACAATCAATGTAACCCTAATGTCGGAGTCGTTTTTACCACGGATCCTGATGTAAACGTGCCTACAGGTTGGGAAAAAGAGCTAGTTAAAAACAGTCGTGACAATCATGACCGATATTATATTTTTATCGCTAATACGGAGATATTTACTTGGAAATGTTCAACTAGTCTTGATTTTGCTAACTTATCAAAAGAGCAAAGCTTTACGAAAGGGAATTGCACTTTTACACGCTTAAGGGAAAGTGAACTACCCCTGTATTTACAAGATTGCTTACGCAAGATAAACGAAGAGGTTGCAGCATGATCTTATCAAATAAATCGCAGTTTTTAGTCGATTATCAAAACCAAAAATTGAATAATGTTTTCGTGTTAAATAACCCTGAAGGGCATGATTGTTATTATGATGGTAATACTCTTTTTTATGGCACTCCTGAATGGAGTGAATTATTTGAGGTCGAACATTGTTTAATTATTGCGACGCCAGTTTTAGACAATGATGAGGTAATCATTAAGCTACAAGGTTTAGCTGCAAAAGGGGTCTGTGTCTTCCTATTGCTTGGTAAACCTTCTCTTTCCCAACACGCTATTAATTCCTTGGCGGGTCATTGTTGTATTAGAGCTGGTGTCATGCAAAATGGTAGCTTAGTAATTGCAGATCATGGCTATCCGAATAGTTATGCTCTGATTTTGAGTTCATTGGTTGGTAATCAAGAACCAAACCAATATTTAAGTCGACTTAATGAAACTCAGGAAGATGCTTATTTCGATATTTTTTGTCGTTTATTCTGGCATGAAGCTAAGTATGAATATTTGTCACAATCACATCCTTTAGATCGCTCTGTCGATAAAAAATCTTCGCCTGTTCAAGAAATCGATGTGGCTCATAAACATATATTTCCCGAAAGTTTAGCAAACTACCTGCTTAAAAGCTCCTCACAAGCGAGTCAGCTTTATAGTCACGGTGATGCGGTAAAATTGTGGGGGGTACTTGATCAAAGCGACATTAGCATCAAAAAAGAGACTGATATTTGGCTTAACTTAGAGCAAGTATCAAGTCAAAGTTTAACTCGGTTAGCGCAAAAGTCAGATAATATATTTTTATCAGAAATACCTTTGATACAGATGATCAATGCAGATAATGAAGCTTGGGTATTACCCGAAAAAAATAATAGTGATTATTATAATTGGGTGTTGAAGCTTACTGATGAACAATTAGAGGACTGTATTGAGTTTAATGAAGTAATTGCTTCAAGAAAAAATTGGGCTTTAAATACACAACTCTCAGTTGCTGAAATTAATTCGCCAATACGCTACCTAGAACAAGTCGAAGAACAAGTGCGTTGGCAGAATAATAATGAACTAGATCTTGGAAAAGTTGAATGTACAGATTTCCAGGAATATGAAAATTCTTTCAAGCCAGGAGGTGTAGAAGCTTTTTCTAAAGCAAGACGCTTAATCGGTTTTGATAAAACAAATTTAGCAAAAAAATATCCTTTTCTATTGATATTCAACCGCCACGTATTCCAGTTAAAGCATTGCCAGATAAGCTAGAGCAACAGTGGCTAGATACTCAGGAGCATTGGGATAGGAATGTTGACAAGCTATATGCTCAGTTGGAAAAAATAGAGAATAGTAAAAAAACTATTACGGATGATATTAGAAATTTTATGGGATCCTTTCTTACTGGCCAGTTGACCAGTAAACGGTCACTCATAAAAGAGCTTGATCAACTTAGCGAAGTTAAGTTGCATTCACTTTCACCTTCACATCGTGAAGAGCAGATCGCTAAAATTGAAGAAGTAGCAAAAAATGTGTTAAACCGTGCGACAAGGCTGACGAAAGAACAAGATAAAGCTGTACAACAACTGCAATGGAAAAATAAACAAGCGACCTTAAATAATAAAGTACAACTAGCAATGAAAGAAAAGCAAAAGGCAGAGCAAGCTGTTAGTGATAATGAAGTTGAGTTTAATAAAGAGAAGAAAGAGCAAACATCATTATTGATTGATGGTTGGTTAGACTTTTTAGACAAAGCTTTGTTGGCCGATCAAGAAGAGCTTATTGACCTTAATTGTGATGACATTATTAAGTGGGTAAATATACAAAACAATAAACAAAATTCGGCAAAAAATAAAATTATAAATAATGAAGATATAAAGAATGATGATTTAAAAAGCATTCGTAGACTCGTATCTAATTACCAACAAAAACTATCCTTTATTAGCAAAGAAAATAAAAAATTGAATGATGCCTCTGTGAACGCAAAAGCGCACTTAGAACGAACAGAAAGAGACATTGATAAGCACGGAGTTTTCTCTGCAAAAGAAAGAGATACTCAATCGGCTTTTGATAAGCTGTTGGGCATTGATAAGTCTGAAAATGCTAACATGCAATTTGATCTGCCTAAGGAAGATCCACCTCAAGTGGGTAAACTATTTTCGAAAGGGCAGCAGCGTTATTTATTAATAAAGTATCAAAAAGAATTAGAGCAAGGGAAGATGGATTGTAAAAGGTTAAATGCAAAACTTGTTATTGCTAAGGATGAACTAAATGGCTGAAGAAAAGATAATTTTATTAATTGATGAAGATGGAACTATCAGCGCTAAAACAGCTGGCTTCAAAGGCGAAGCCTGCATCGATGCCCTAGATAAATTACTTGGTTCTCAATCTCCTACGTTGGTCAAAAAAACAGATGAATATATGCAACAAGTTACCATTGACTCCCCTATTAAAATCAACATGAAAAGGAAGTAATTTGAGCGCTGTAATTAAAACTCTAACCCCATTTATTGAGCAAGATGTTTTACTTGATGCGTTAATGTCATTAGATGTTGAATGTCACGTTATCAATAATCGAATTATAACTAATCGATCAGATTATCAAGGGAAACAGCACTTTCAATTACATAATGGAAAATATCATTTGGTACATGATTCCGATGACATTGGCGGATATTTAACCTCAAATATATTTAACAAGCAATATATACCAATAAAGCAGTTCTTAAGTGAGTTGGAAGTTGCCTATCAATCTTTCTATGAATTGAAGTTAGTACGTGTAGCAGAAGCTGAACGTATAAAAATGGAGAAAACTAAAAGAGAGTATGTTGAAGAAACTAAGGCTAAAGCTATTGCTCAAGCCAAAGAACAAGGCTTCTCTGTAAAGGAATCGCGAGTAAATGGAAAAATTAAACTAGTACTGACGAGAATGGGGCATTAATGTTTGATACTCAGTTTAACTACGCAAATATAACGAAGGGAAGTGATATTTATGGCCCAGGTAAGCGCTACGTAATCTGGTTGCAAGGTTGTACATTAGGATGTAAAGGCTGTTGGAATACAGACATGTGGCCACATAAAGAAAAAAATTTGATTGATCGTGAAGCACTATTTATTGATATTTTATCAGTAACCGATATTAGCGGTGTCACGATTCTAGGTGGTGAACCACTAGAACAATGTGAAAATGTTTTGTGGTTATTAAATAAACTACAGTCAACTAAGTTTGATTGCATGCTTTATAGTGGTTATAGCTATAGTGAAATATTAGGTAATGCGTTATTTTCTCAAGTGTTGAAGCTAGTAGATATAATGGTTACGGGGCGTTTTGAATTGAGTTTACGAGATGTCAATCTTCGATGGAGAGGTTCAACTAACCAAGAAGTATTATTTTTTACCGATAAGTATAAAGCTGAAGATTACGAAGAATGTAATGAAGTTGAAATTCATATAGGCGAATTTGGTGAAATTGATATATTGGGGTATCCATCTGTAAAGTTATATGAAAAGTTATTAGATAAGTGATATAAAATTGTTATGCTGTCAATACAGAAAGCTAAAACATGCAACCTATTTTATTCATATTGAATAAACTTTATTAGTTCCAACTAGATCTAATATTTCAGATTGAAAAGTTGAGAGTTACTCGTTTTGATAAAAGTGTCGAACCTTTATCCTAAATAGACATGAACAAAAACGATTAAAAACTTCTATTTAGTTAAATTAACCCACTAAACCAGACACCAAGCATTTGCCAGTGAGTCACAAATCCCCTTAAAGTTGTTATTGTGACAGAAATATAATGTAAAGTTCCTTTTAAGGTTTTTTATGGGTTATTTTTTCTTTTAATGTATTTAATAATCCTTTTAAGGGTTTTAATATCTAAAATTAAATATAAACAATCTTTTAAGGTGTCTTATGGTATTTAGTGATTAAACGACACATGCTATCGCTGTGGAACTGGGTGATAGGATTAAAACTGCTCGGCTTAATGCTAACCTCACTCAAAAAGCCGTTGCCCAAAAAGTGGGGGGGGCGCTTAAGGCCGTGACCAATTATTCTGGTCAACCCCAACCGGACACCTGACTTTGTAAATTTTCATAGTTAATCGGCGTTAAATCACCGAGAGTAGTATGCAGTCGCTCATGGTTGTAATAACGGATATATTCTTCAGTATCCATCTTCATTGCATCACGTGTTAAATGAACAACATTGAATAACCATTCATTCTTTTAACTGCCAAAAAATCGCTCTACAACCGCGTTATCTAAGCAAGCACCTACACTACTCATCGATGCGGTTATTCTATATTTGTTCAATAACGCACTAAATCGTCCACTCCTATATTGAGATTAGGCCGCCTAATATTAATCGCCATCTGTAATGCTCGCTCAACCAAATCAACGGTCATACGTTTTGATATTACCAGCCAACGATCCTACGTGAGCATAAGTCCATCACAATAGCTAAATACATCCAGCCTTGATTCGTTCTTAAATAGGTGACATCACCTGCCCACACTAAGTTTGCCTCAGCAGGATTGAATTGCTGAGCCAGTAAGTTAACTGCAACGTTATCGCTGTGTTTCCGTTTGGTTGTTACTTTGTATGCTTGGCGTTGCTTAACAACGAGTTTCAACTTACGCATGATGCTACGTGTACGATGACGGCCGACTTTAAATCCTGCTAGTCTCAAGTTCTTACACAGTTGCCGCGAGCCTAAACTACCACGACTACGTTTAAATAGCTGTCGTGCAGTCGGTACATACTCAATTCTTCTTCACTGATAATTTTAGCCGGTCGTTCTAGCCAATCATAAAATGCACTGCGACTCACTTGTAGTACATTACAAAGTAGTTTTATGGGATATTTAAAGCGACATGCTCGAATAAATCGAAACTTTACTTCACTTCTTTTGCGAAGAAGGCTCTGGCCTTTTTTAGTATTCCTTTCTCCATTCGGAGGGTTTTAACTTCTTTTCGTAGTGCTAATAACTCAGTCCGCTCATCAGAATTTACGGTTGAATTTGCACGCTCTTCCACTTTTTGTTTCCAGCTGTAAAGTAGGCTAGTCGTGATGCCCAATGCTGATGCGGCTTCTTGAACGGTATAGCCTTGTTCATTGATCAACGCTAATGCTTCTACTCTAAATTCTGTGGTATAAGTTTTGTACTGACGTTTTGTATTCATGTTCACCTCGATAGTGGATAGTATTATCCAGAATTAAAGTGTCCAGTTCAATTAGACCAGAATCTGAAATTTGTATTATTTTTTTAAAGACAATAATCTTAAAATGATTTCAGAGGTTATAACCGACTTAACATTAGAAATCATTTCAAAATGTTAGATTCCAATGAAAATGTTAAAATTTTTTAATACACTCATCTTTATACGACTCATTCTTTGAGGATGAGTGTATATAGTTAATGGGTTACTAACTTTCACTTTTAGTTACAACTGCAACTTATTGGTTAATGAAATTGACCTTATATCCTTCTTTGCTAGGAAAAATAAAATGAATCAAGCTACAGAGTTAAGAAATATTGAAAGTGACTTTACAAATAATGTGAAAATTATTGGAGTTGGTCAAGATGGGGAAGCTGTTGTAAGGCATATTTCATGCAAGAATAATATTAATGCTGATTTCTTTTTAATGTCCTCTGTAACGCTAGATAATTCAACTGGTCTTAATGATGTTATAAATTTCAATATTAAAGTATTAGGGCAAGATGATGATTATAACGTTTCTGGTTTTGATGAGATGGAGAAAGTAATCGGTTCTTATGGAATTGTTTTTTTATCTGCTCTATAGATGATTCTACGGCGATCAAAACCGTTACTACTATTTCGAAAAAGATAAAATATAACGGAATACTATGCTGTATTTGTAGTACTTCAGCTGATAAAAATAATACAAACAAAAAAGTAGAAGAGTTAACGAAAGATATAGATTACATGCTATTTATTTCAACTAAAGATCACTTTGATTCAACCTGTATGACACCTGAAAAGTTTGATGTCATCGCTAACGATTTTCACAAACCACTGTACTCATTAACAAAGCTAATGGAGGATGACATAGTTGCCAATCATTATGATTGGGCGTATTTCAGAGAGTTTGCAAGTTCAAATAAAACGACAGCATTTTACTCTGTCGTTATCAGAAAAGAAGACGATGCTCAAAATCACTACAAAGATATTATCCATAAAACATTTAATTATGAGACTCTGTCTAGTATTAATCCAATGGTGATTAAACATGCGATGTTACATATAAACGCTGGAGAAAATTTTAAATACAGCGATTATGAAAATATTGGCAATGAACTTGTTTCTTTGAGTAAAAAAGATGTGCCAGTCATTATGGGGAGCTCTATTGATACAGAGTTACCGAAGAATGTGATTCAAGTGTCTATATTATTACTTGGTATAGAGGTAATTGAAGGTCAAACTATTACCTATGAATATGAAAGTAACCGTTTAGAGGAGCTACTTCCAGTTCCAGAGTTCTTGATAAAAAACACGAATAAATAAACAATTCTCTTTCAATGGCTCGTTATATCTTAATCCACATTAAAGTTTTATGCAGCAACTATTAAGTTTCATAGTATAAATTAATCAAAAAATTTACAGGTGGCATGGTACTGGATTATTTGTATGGTATGGAAAAACTTCACAAGCTTGCAAACGCCACAAATATTGTGGCGTCTTTAATATTAGCCTCATAGATTTCAAAAAAATTGAGGATAATAACCATGGGTCAATTAGCTTACTTACCAACCACGCCATCAATTACTAACAACTACCTATTTATCGAGCATTCATTTCATGAACTTTATCGTTTAAGCCAGGAGGTTGAAAAATACTATTCTATCGACCATTCTTGTTGCTTACTTAAAGCTCGACTATATGTTGAGTTATGGTGTCATGAAGTCGGTGAAAAGCTTCATTTAAAGCCACCAGTCTCAGGGGACTTGAACAGTAAAATAAAAAATTTCTATGAGCAAAAAAGTGCCTACCTATATCATTGATACATTAAATAACCTGCGTGTAGAAGGTAATAAAAGTGCTCATATAACACAAGACTTTCAAGGTGTGTGGAGTTGTGAATATTCAATTAGTGAATACAAGTTAGGTAACCTAATGAGAAGTTTATTAGAGATAACACAATATATTTCTTTTAAACTCAATCTGCAAAATGAAACAGAGCAATCAGGTTGGAATAGTAATACACGTTACACTATCTTCTGCAAGATCTAGTAAGTTCAGTATGCCGTAAAAAAACAAAGGCTTAGCATTAAGGGGGCCGATCTATTTTTGAATACCAAACTATCTTTACTTTAGCTCCTCATTTTCTATAAACTAAAGCAATGACTGTAACCCATATTGGATCCTCCTTTTATCGTATTTTTAAGTAAAATCAGGCTGCTAAAAATTGCGGTATGTGCAAGAGTTAATTTTATTTCAGGTGATATAGAAAAAGTTATAATTACATTAGAAGTTGATTTTTTATGAATATTAAAAACCCTAAAAGTATTGAGACAAGAAGATGCCTCACACAAGCACTTTTGATTATCATGAAAAAGAAGAATATTCAGGATATTACTATTTCGGAGTTGTGTTCAAAAGCGGGGGTCTCACGTACAGGCTTTTATCGAAATTTCAATTACAAGGAGGATTTAATTTACGAACATATGAAGTTTATTTATAGTGAATATACTAATTGCTTAACGAGTAAAAAAATCTCTCTTCATTTGAGGCTTCTGAAAGTTTCTTTCGCTATTTTCTTCAATATAAAGATTTTTTGTCGTCTTTAATCAGATCTAATATTCAAACTTTATTGCTAGATATATTTGTTGAAAACCTTAAAGATATGGAAAATCTATTGGGGATCAATAAAGGGCAAGAGATAGACCATTTATTACACAGACAATTCACGGCTGGTGGTTTATATCAATTATTGATTACCTGGGTGAAAAATAACTGTGAGCCTGACATTAAAGTTATGGCGAAGGCTGTGGAAAATATCAATGCATATAAGTTATAACTCTCCGTCTTGCTGTCATTTTTCTTTGAAGCTATGTAGGGCATACTTATTCAAGTAAGGAATACGTTTAAACAAAATACCAGTCATATCAAGCATACCGCTCAAGGTGCTTAAGATAACAGCTTCCTAAAGTCAAAATAAAGTTGAACACTCAAAACATTTATAGATGAAGATTTCATATAAATTAAGTTAATATTCAAAACCTTTATTTTAACTTTAGCGTTAATTTATTTAAGCTTGGTAACTCGTTGTTCCAGTAAAACCGGCAGTAACCTCAATGGTGGCATTATTGACGTAATAGTTTTCCACAATTTCAGCTGCCATTGTTGCAACACACTTTACGTCACCAGGCTCTTTAGGGAAAATTGCGGCTTCTTTCCACTGATCTGCTGCAACATCACGAACCTGTTCTACGAATTTGGTATCAAAATAACCAGGAAGAATTGAATTAACCCTTACTCCACCAGGCGCAAGATTTACTGCCATTTCTTTGGTCAATCCTAATAAACCAGCTTTGCTAGAAGCATAACCACAATTAAAACCCGGAGAGTGCCTTTTATTTGCTGAAATTGAAGATATAAAAATAATCGCTCCTCTTTCTCCATGCTCATTTGGTTCATTTTTCATCATTTGAAATGCTGCTAACCTAGCTGCATCAAAATTCCCTACCAAATTGATATTAATATCAGACATGAATGCATCTAGAGAACCGGGACCCTCATTTGTATATTGCCAGTTTAACGGGCCGCCTGACTGCATGCTTTCGGGGGTTGGTGTCATTGGCAAAGCCCATGTAAGCCCTCCTCCTCCTGCACAAGAAAGAAGAATATCCACTTTTCCCCAAGTATCCATTACACCTTTTACAGCATCTTGTAGCTCATTTGTTTTAGTCATATCAGCTTTGTAAAATATGACATTTGCTCCAAATTCATCTGAAAGAGTACTTCCTTTTTCTTCATTAATGTCAGTGACCATTACTTTTGCACCTTTGCTAAGGAACAATTTCACACTAGCTAACCCCATACCGGAGCAGCCGCCAGTAATCCAAATAACTTTGTCTTTTATATCCCGCATCACCAGAGGCCAAGAATAATGGCGCTCTGGAAATTGTATGCTCTTGAAAAAGTGCTAGTCTGTATTCGAACAACGAGGGCTCAAGTTGTTGAACATACATAAACTAATTATCAAGATAGTCATGCACCAACTCAGCCTGACCTAGAATCCAATCGTATTTCATATACACAGAACCAATAACTTCTTTTACTGGAATGACACGCCCAGAATCGAGTTTGAGATTACCTTTAAACTCAACATCAACAGCCCGCATATCTTTTAAATTAAAAGAACCTTCTTTTACTATTGGCGTATTTATTTCTAGCACATCCCAGCCATTACCAGTTGCATTTGGAATTGCTTTAAAGACCATCATATTTCCCTGAAGATCCATTAAGTTGGGATCAACGGCCACAGTATCTTCTTTTTCTTTAACGTCGATATCGAACAATAGCGTTTCATGGCGAGACATTTGTATTCTGGTATCATTAACACCAAACTGACCTTTTACATTAAATATCGCTTCACGTTTAGGATATCCATAATGCATTTGCCCTGTTAGCGTTGGCGAGGTATTACTTTCAGGCTCGAGCGAACCTAAGTAGAGTTGTGAGGCATATTCACCCTGAATAGTATCTTCACCCTCACCAAATATTGCAGGAATAGATATTACCGTTTCCCAGTAAGGTCTTATTTTTTTATCTTTTGATTCAAATCTGTTAACACGAAGTAAAACAACATCTTCGTATCCTGAAATAAATTGAAACCCTTCCGGTAATATTCCATTCAAAGCCTCTTTTTCAGTTTTGAATGCAATCAAATAATTCTCCGAATCAGGAAAAGGATAATCGGGCGCTGTAAAAACCGACGTTATTTCCTCTGGAATATAAACGCTCTCGCCATGACTTTTTTTCATAATTCATTCCTTAATCTAAATAGTTGAATTGACGTGACCCGAGTTTATCTTTTCTGGTCTGGACATTTTGTTTCGAGTCGACAAGTTCATATGCTACTGCTTAATGGTTCGGATAAACATGGTAAGAAAGATAATTGCAACAATAGGTACAAATTTGTTTTTATTACAATTAAAAGTCTCTCTAAGTTTATCTGATTACTGCCGCCGCTTAACCAGCTTTAGCAAACGCAATAGTATTACGCAGTTAGGAGACTCGTATAGTACAAATAGGGGAGCTTATTTTGAACATACTTAAGTTGATAAAAGTAGCGATTAGTTAAAACATAAGAATGTGCGTATGTGAACATTATTATTGAATTTTAATTTATGTTTTCCAAAGAGAGGGATGCTCGCTAAATTCTTAAAATACTTTTTCTAACTTTATTGGTTACACTCTATTATTTGTCTTGTATGAAAACCTTCACAAGTGTTGTAAACGCCACAAAAAATTGTGGCGTGATTACATTGCCTCATAAACCTTAATCATATTAAGGCTAACCACCAAGGGGTCACTAGCTTGGACATTTTATTTTTTTGAAATTACTCCAAAATGACTAATATTTAGCGCTGTGTGTAAACTGTGCTCAAATAAATTTTGTATTATTAAAAACTCAAATATGTTTTAACTTATGTCTACAACTTTTTTGGTTTAGAAAAACCACCATAAGATTGGTGCTTATGAAGACAACCACTGCAACGTCTAAATATGATTTGTTAGATATTTAGGCTTTTTCATATGCTTAATTCATTTCAATGCTAATTTGGGTAATTAATTCTCTTTTCTTTGATGTTTTAGTGTTATTGGGTTTACTTATTGATTTCATTGTGTTCTTATGTTTTTTTGATTTTTTATATACAAGGAAGTAATGATGAAAACATTTTTTAAACTGACTTCAGTCGCTGTATTAGTTGGATCTTTGGCTGCTTGTGACAGTTCATCAAGTAGTAGCACTCAAGAAGATGATGTTATTAGCAAACAAGTCAATATTTCTGGTTACTTAGTTTACCCTGAAAGTATTAGTGAAAGTGCAGCTTCGAAATCCGCTGTACAACGAAGTACAACTTGTTCTGACATTCCCACTGGTTACACTGCACTATCAAGTGCAACAGTCTATTTAACAAGTGCTAATGGCGATATTTTAAAAGATGATATTACAACAGACTCATGCGGCTCATTCGATGTGTCCGTTGATACTGATATTGCAGAACAAATGACATTGTTAACAGCTGAAAAAGATGGATTTAAAGCAATAAAATCTAATATTGATAACTTTTTAGAAGACAGTGAATTAAAAGTGGCATCAACCATCTCCAGTGATGCGTCATATTATTTCTCAGGATTAAGACAATTATCAGATAATGAAATTAACGTTGTCATTACTGATTCAGAATCTTACAAAGCAGTTATAGGGATAGAGCCATCAGCATTTACTGTTGAAAAAAATAATAGTGAAATAACGCTTAGCAGTTTAGTTGGCTCTCAAAGTGTTACTGATAATGAAGCTTCAATTCTCATTTCATTGGATTCAAGTGGTTCGATGTCTAGTTATGTTTTTGATGAAGATGGTAATTACACTGTAGATGGAGATGGTAATTATCAATCAAGATATTCGGTAGCTGCCGCATCAGCACATCAATTTGTAGAAACAACAAAAGATAATGATGAAGAAGCAAGTTTTTCGATGGTTCTTTTTTCAGACGATGTATATTCGCTCACTGATGATTACATCAATGCTAGTTTAGCATTAGAAAACTCTGAGGGTGAAACAATAGAATTTGTTAGTGAAAGAGAAAATGGTTTCATTGAAGATAGTGCGACGGTACATACTTTAATTGATATATATAACCCTCACTCAGAGATGTATTTTTATTCATCTTCACCAGAAATTGCAAGGTATGATGATAGAGAAGATAACATTGCTTTGATTAATACATACTATCCATTTAGTGGCGGAACTGCCTTTTATGATAGTTTAGATGTAGGCCTTGATGAGTTTGATGAATCAATTACAAATCCACAAATTATAGTATTGACTGATGGTGCTGATAATAGCAGCTCTGCTTCATACACTGACGTAATTACAAAAGCACAAGAGAAAAATATACCAATTAGTGTGCTAGCGATAGGTAGTGGAATCTCATCGTTTTATTCTTCACGAATGGAAACAATTGCAACAGAAACGGGGAGTCAATATTTAGAGGTAGTTGATGTATCTGACCTTTCAGGATTTTTTGATGGTTTATCGACCCAATCATCTTTTAACTATAATGCTACTTTGAGCGAATCATTGACAACGGGCGATGTAATACAAGTAACTGTAGAGATCAACGGAGAAAGTACCTCGCGTGAGTTAACTATTAATTAAAGTTAAATATATTCCCGTAGATTAAAATAACTGGAGGTTAATAGCCATTGGGCATGTTGATTGCCCAAATAAAGTTTTAGAAATGCTTTAAACCAAAGTGTTTTTAGTTCATGCCTTCTACCAGCGACTACATTAATTAAACCGCTTTCTGCTTAAACGCAGAAGCGTTTTTTTTGTTTAAGTGTTATTAATAGTTAAAGGGTTCAGCAGATGCTAAATTCTCGCCTTTCGATTACAGTTTTTGCTATTCTAACTTCTGAGCCATCAAGGATTCAGTGATTATCGCTTTCGCTATATTCATCAATTTTGCGATTTTAGATATCTACTCATGATAAAAGGGCGCTTCGCCAATATTATTATGGCATCCGTTACTTTGTTCTAAATAGACATGAACAAAGAAGATTAAAAAACTCTATTCAGCTAAATTAACCCACTAAACTAGACACCAAGCATTTACCTGTGAGTCACAAAGATCCTTAAAGGTGTTATTGTGATATAAATGCAATTTAAAGTTCCTTTTAAGGTGTTTTATTTGTTTTTATTTTAATGTGTGTAATAATCCTTTTAAGGGTTTTAATATCTAAAATTAAATATAAACAATCTTTTAAGGTGTCTTATGGTATTTCGTGACTTAACGCCACATGCTATCGCTGCGGAACTGGGTGATAGGATTAAAACTGCTCGGCTTAATGCTAATCTTACTCAAAAAGCCGTTGCCCAAAAAGCGGGGGTGTCGCTTAAGGCCGTGACCAATTGTGAAAAAGGCAAGTCAACGCTCGAGTCTATGGTTGCTATTCTCATCGCGCTTGAAATAACTGAACAATTAAACGCCTTTATACCTAAACAAGAAATATCGCCAGTTCAGCTTATCGAATTAAAAGGGAAGGAACGCAAAAGGGCTGCTAGTCCCACTAAGCATAAACCGGCAAAAGAGGAGACTCCAGAATGGTAACTGAAGTCATTAAGGTTAAATATAAAGAGCACGATGTAGGCGCTGTCAGTTATGACACTGATACACAAACGGGGGCATTTGAGTATTTTCCAAACTTTATCAAAACAGGTATAGAGTTATCACCTATCAAAATGCCACTAGCAACAAAAGTATATTCATTTCCTCACCTTGATTCCGCCACCTTTAAAGGCTTGCCTGGACTCATAGCTGATTCATTACCTGATGATTTTGGTAATGCCGTAATGAATGCGTGGATCGCCAGCCAAGGTAAACTAACCAGTGATATTACGCCTTTACAACGCCTACAATACACAGGCACACGCGGAATGGGCGCATTAACATACTCTCCCGCGACACGAAGAAAAACCTCAATGCTTCGCAACCTATCGATATCGAATCTCTTCTTTCAATTGCCCAGGAGATATTAGATAAACGCGCTCAATTTGAAGTGCAACTAACTAATAGCGGACAAGAAAACAAAGAAGCAATGATGTCTTTAATGTCGGTTGGTATGAGTGCTGGTGGGGCTAGGCCTAAAGCGGTGCTGGCATTTAATAAAGATTTTACACAAGTTCGTTCAGGCCAAACTGATGCACCCGATGGCTTCAAACATTATCTCATGAAGTTTGATGGAGTGAATGAGCATAATAAAAATCAAGAAACCTTTGGTGACCCGATGGGTTATGGCGCAATGGAATACACATATTACTTGTTAGCGAAGCAATGTGGCATCGACATGATGCCATGTCATTTACTCAATGAAGGTAAACGAAGACACTTTATTACTGAAAGGTTTGATCGCAAGGGTAATGACAAAATTCACGTTCAAACCCTGAATGGCCTTGAACATGTAAGCTACAAGCAAATAGGCTCATATTCCTATGCAGAACTATTCAGTACCGCTAGGAAGTTAAAGCTAAGCCCTGACGATGCAATGCAACTATTTAAGCGTATGGTGTTTAATGTCATTGCCCGAAATCATGATGATCACGCCAAGAACTTTGGATTTTTGTTAGATCAAAACAATCAATGGCAGCTAGCGCCAGCTTATGACCTTGCATACAGTTACAAACCTAACAGCCATTGGGTGAGTAAACATTGGATGACACTAAACGGAAAGCAAGATAACTTCACAAGAGATGATTTTTATAGCTTTGAGAAACTGAGTCCCATCTTTAATAAACGCAAGATAGATGAAGTCTTAAACCATACTATCGAAGTCGTATCACAATGGGAACAACTCGCATCAGAACAAGAGGTGCCAACCTCTCTCATCAAAGAAGTCAGTAAGAATTTAAGAATTATGCTGTAACAACATATATTGTAAAAATAAGATGTTTGTAACGTATTAACGCTGAAAGCCGCATAAATAATGTCTATGTTTACATTAGTCTCCTATGTGCCACCTACTTACTGTACTTCAATATGCTTAAAGAAACTGAGGTCGGTTTGTTAGCTTGATTTATAGAGCTTATTTTTAAACATTTAAAATAGGCACCAACACCTTAATGAATTAGACTAAAATGATTCATAAATACACAATAAGCCTTGATAATGCCCTCTGCCATCGACCACCTCAAAAAAACTATTGAAAAATACTATCCAATATCTCTTATTGCATGGAAGGCGTACCAACAATGTTTGACGTTAAAACATCTCAATAAAGGAGACATACTGTATAAAGCTGGAGAAATACCTACGAGATTTGCATTTATTCATAAAGGGCTAATGCGCGCTTATGTTACAGATGAAGAAGGGAATGAATTTAATAAAAACTTTTTTGTGAAGGGCGTTTTCCTGCTTCAATGACCGCATTAATCAAAAGTGAGATCAGCTTTTTAGCCGTTGAAGCATTAGAAGATTGTGACATCATCGAAATAGACTTTCTAAAATTTAGAAAGGCTTTATTTACAACTCCAGATCTAATGGCATTCCATATTCATTACCTTGAAACACATTGGTTATTAGAGAAAGAAACAAAAGAGATTGGTTATTTACAATTTGAAGCGAAACAGCGTTATCTGACATTCTTAAAAGATTACCAAACTATTTTATCGCGACTACCTCAATTTCATATTGCCAGTTATTTAGGAATTACACCCACACAATTGAGCAGAATAAAAAAGTCATTAAATGAGGCTTCTCAACATATGTAAATGAATTACATAAATGCCGTCAGTACACTAAGTCCATTCAATCAAACAGAGGAACTCTAAATGGACTTTATTCATGCACTCAATTGGCGTTATGCCGTTAATCAATTTTCAGATAAAAAATTAAATCAAGCACAAATAAGTGGTTTGATAGAAAGCGTACGCTTAAGTGCAAGCGCATACGGGCTGCAACCATATCGGTTATTTATTATAGAAAGTGAAGCCATTAAACAGAAGCTTTTACCTTACAGCTTTGGGCAAAATAAAGTTGTAAATAACTCTCACCTTTTTGTTTTTGCTCATAAAACAACCATTACACAAGATGATATTTCAACATTTATCTCACAAGTCGCTAGCAGTCAAAATAGGGCTGCTTTGGATTTAAAAGGATATGAGCAAGTAATTAGCAATGATCTTCTAACAAAGACGCAAGAAGAGAGAATCAATTGGTCCTCTCAACAAGCTTATATCGCACTTGGAAAGCTACTAAGTTACGCCGCTATCAATAAAATTGATGCTTGCCCCATGACAGGGTTTGATAACCATGGCATTAACCAAGTACTTGGATTAAATAAACTTGGTTTAAATGCCGAAATATTATGCCCTGTAGGTTATAGAAGTACGATGGACACTACTTCAACTAGAGCGAAATACCGTCAATCTATCGAAGACTTGGTTACCATCATATGAATATATTATGGATTTTTGCATTATTTGCAGGCAGTTGTATTGCTATTCAAGCAGCGATGAATGCGAGATTAGGTCAGCTATTCAACAGTGCTTTGTTAGCGACTAGTTATGCATTTTTTACCAGTTTTTTACTCGTCATTACCATCGCATTATTAGTGAATAGCAAAAGTCTTATCCATCAGTGGCAACAAATATCCTTTAGTATCGTACCTTGGTATTTGTGGTTATCGTGTGTGTTAAGTGTAATTGGTGTGGGAAGCATGTATTGGCTTATTCCGAAAATGGGAGTGGGATCAGTGATGAGTTACTCCTTAACTGGACAGCTAATTTTAGCACTCATCATCAGTCACTTTGGTCTCTTTGATAGCCCACAAAAATTAATATCTAGTACTAAATTGGTTGGTGCTTTGTTATTAATCATCGGCATAACATTAGTGAACAAGGAGTAGCATGTCAGAATTATTGTATAAAAATTTAAATAACCTAAGTGCTTTTTGGCAAGCTTTATCGGCTGAGAAAATTGAAGAAGATAAATATTTTCATGCTCACTGGCCACATAAAATTTGGTGTGAGGATTTTTCACCTGTTGATAGCCAGCAATGGAACGATAAAGTACATGTCACCTTGAATAAACCAATTTCATTCCAGCATGTAAAAATTAAAGTTCAATTAACGGCCATGTATTTAGAGTTGGAGGAGTCAATAGGGCAAACTCACGATCAAGTATCGACTGTACGTTCTGTTGAGGGTCTAAAACAATGGAGTAAAGCCTGCAGTAACGCATTTGGTTATAACATTGATAAACAAAGTATTAACCCGCTTATCGATGATAAAAATGCTACAGTTTTAGCCTTTGATGTGAATGGTAATATAGCGGGTACAGCCATACTCTATCAATCACATAAAACAATGGGAATACATCAAATAGGCGTATTACCCCAATTTCAAAGATGCGGTATTGGCAAAGCCATCATGCTACATATTATCGCTATAGCAAAACATAGGGGATGCGATCTTATGACATTGCAATCGTCTCAAGCAGGTAAAAATATGTACATCAATATGGGGTTTAAAGCATTAGCTGAATTGTATCATCTGGAGGCTAAACGTTAGATATTAAAGTTTTTATACAGAGTTCTTTGTTTCTTTAATTTTTAATCATGTGATTATCGTCTTCTAATTCATGGATCTGTAGCGGCTTAGTGAATTTGGCCAGCGATTTAAAGGTGATATTATAATCATCATTATCGAATTCATTGCAGTTGCCAGATATATTATTTGATGAGTAAAAAATGTATTAAAAGAAGTTGGTATCTCAATGGGAACAACTCGCATCAGAACAAGAGGTGCCAACCTCACTCATCAAAGAAGTCAGTAAGAATTTAAGAACTTTTTTGTAAAAGGGGGAGTTATTCAAGAGGGTGGTTAATCTTTTAGCTCTAATCGCCTAACAAGATATTTATAAAAATATTAAATTTTAATAATTAAATCATCTTTAAGTGCAAAAAAAAGTTGTTAATGTATGATTCTAAAAAAGAAATTAGATATAAGTATTTATGAGCACTTTTACTACTGAATATTACTCAAAGAATGCAGAATCGTTTTATGACGCTACTGTAAACATCGATATGACTTCGTTATATGATGAATTTTTGCCTTTCCTTAAGCCAAATAGTTTAATTCTTGATGCTGGTTGTGGAGCTGGTCGAGATAGTAAATTTTTTATTGATCAAGGTTATAAAGTACACGCATTTGATGCCTGTGGAGCATTAGCCTCATTAGCTTCAAAATTAATAGCTCAACCAGTCCAACAAGCCTTATTTCAAACATTCAATACTTCTAATAAATTTGATGGTATATGGGCTTGCGCCTCTTTACTTCATGTTCCTATGAATGAACTTTCAGAAGTGTTAGCAAAATTAATCTCACTACTTACTGACAATGGGGTCTTTTATTGTTCTTTTAAACTAGGCAGTGAAGAGGTTATTCGAGGTGGTCGTATGTTTACAAACTTAAATGAATATAGTTTTATGCAATATGTTCAAGGCTTACCTATTTGTATTGTTAAGCAGTGGCGGACGGGGGATTTAAGAGAAGGGCGTGAATCTGAACAGTGGCTGAATGTTATTTTACGAAAGGAACCCGTTAATGGTTAATACTCAGTCATCAAATTTACAATATGGAGGTTCACAGCTTACCGTTGGTAATAATGATCCGCTACTCCCCAAATTAATTCAAGCGATCAATCATGCCGATCAAATCGAAATAACAGTGTCATTTATACAAAGAAGTGGATTAGCTCTGTTATTTGAACCTTTAAAAGATGCACTAATTAATAACTGTCAGTTAAAACTGCTTACCTCAGACTATTTAGATATAACTGATCCTATAGCATTAAGGGAGTTAATGACACTGGTTGATAGAGGTGCCGATATTCGTATTTATCAAAGTGACAATCAACAAAGCTTCCACATGAAATCATATATTTTTATAAAGACAGACAATAGTTTACTAAATGTCGAAATTATTGATGGGTGTGCTTATATTGGATCTAACAATATCAGTAAAAGTGCATTAACAAATGCTCATGAATGGTGTTTTCGTCACGACTTTAAGTTACCTGCAGATTCAAAAGAAGCACTCACCTTTAATGAGATTCGTGATGCCTTTTCTACTATTTTTACCCATCCTAAAGTGCACTCGTTAACCAATGATTGGATTTCTAAATATTTAAAACGCAGGCGTGTGATGAAATTTATTAGCGTGAATGAACCTGGGTTCTCACATGAACCTATTGAGGTAATCACCCCAAATGATATACAGCTTGAAGCTTTAAAAGCTTTAAAGGTAACTCGCGATAAAGGTTATCAAAAAGGATTGGTTGTATTAGCGACAGGGATGGGTAAAACATGGTTATCAGCTTTTGATGTAAAGCAAATGAATGCTCAACAAGTATTGTTTGTTGCTCATCGAGAAGAAATTCTAATTCAAGCTCAAAGAACATTTGCGCAATTATTGCCGGATAAAAAAACAGGTTTTTATAATGCAAAGAATAAAGAGCAGTCTGCTGATATATTATTTGCCTCAGTTCAGACTATTGGAAAACAGATACACCTAGATAAATTTTCTAAAACACATTTTGATTACGTTATCGTAGATGAGTTTCATCATGCTAGTGCTGCTATTTATCAATTACTCCTTAAGTACTTCGAACCTGAGTTCATGCTCGGGTTAACGGCTACGCCAGAAAGAACTGACCAAGCAGATATTTGTGCGCTATGTGATAACAATTTAGTTTATGAGCGTAATTTAACACAAGGTATCGATAGTAAAATATTGGTGCCATTTCATTATTATGGAATATGGGATGGAAGTGTTGATTACAGTGCTATTCCATGGCGAAATGGACGGTTCGATCCTGAATTAATCGAATATCAGTTTGTAACTCATAAAAGATTTCTACATGTTTTTGAACATTGGAATAAACATAAGCAAAAAACCACTCTTGCATTTTGTATCTCTACAAAGCATGCAGATTTCATGGCTGAATGTTTTAATAAAAAAGGAATTAAGGCGGCTTCAGTACATAGTCAATCAAGTATTCGCCGTAATGATGCTCTGTCTCAACTAGCCAAAGGCGAGTTAGCGATCATATTTTCCGTTGATTTATTTAATGAGGGAACAGATTTACCTGCTATTGATACTATTTTAATGTTAAGACCTAGTGATTCTAAGATCTTATTCTTACAACAGTTAGGTCGAGGATTGCGTTTACATGAACATAAGTCGCATCTTGTTGTGTTAGATTTTATTGGAAATCATCATTCATTTTTAAATAAACCTGCAGCCTTATTTGGCAGTAGTTCTGTTAAAGAGACATTAATAAAATACAAAGCTCCAAGCCTCAGTGAAGGTTGTTATATTAATTATGATATTGAAATCACTGATTTTTGGGAAGTGTTGTCAAAACAGCAACGTACAACTGCATTGGAGGACTATCAAAGCCTATATGAGCAAGTTGGGCATCCTCCAACAGCCTCTGAATTCTATTTGCAGTATGGAGGTTTAAAAAAAGTAAATAAGCAATATGGTAACTGGGTTCAACTTGTACAGGAGGCTGAAAAGCAAAATAACATTCAACGTTTGCCTGAAGAATATTTAAATTATTTATCCGCGGCTGTACAAACAACAAGTATGACAAAGTCTTTTAAAGCTATTTTATTAAAGGCATTTTTACACTTAGATGGATTTGTAAGGCCACCTTTGCTTGAAGACTTAAGTGCTGAAAGCCACAAGGTATTAAAGTCTTATCCGCATCTTTTTGAAACTGAGCTCCCTGATAAAGAGCGTAAAAGTGAAGCCAGAAGTAAAGTCTGGTTGAGTTATTGGAAACGTAATCCAATAAGAGCCTTTACAACGGTTAATAAGAACGGATCCAAATGGTTTTCTATTGTTGATGATAAATTTGTAGCCAATATTGATATATCAACAGAAAACAAGCAAGTTTTTGAACAGTGGGTACAAGAATTGTTGGATTTAAGGTTACTAGAATATAGACAACGTGAAACTACAACAAGTATCCATAAAGATGCCGATGTTATTAAAATAAAAGCAGATAATTTAGCTGAAAGTAAACGTGAAAAATTAAAGTTTTATCCTAATTTAAAGATTGCATGTGGGCATTTTAAAACAGGTGAAACCTCGGAAGTTGAGTTTAGAGATGCTCCTGATGGTTACGGCCACTTGGATAGTAATAAACACTTCTTAGCTCATGCAACAGGTAATTCAATGAATGGTGGTAAACAGCCTATATTAGATGGGGATTTACTTTTGTTAGAGTTGATCACACCTGATAGCGCAGGCTCATTACAGGGGCAGACGGTTGTTATAGAAAACCATGAAATGACAGGAGATGAGTTATATTTACTCCGCGATATTAAAAAACTAAGTGATGGTCAATATCAATTAGTTGCTAAAAATAGTGATTATGAAAGTATTATTGCTGACGAAGAAATGAAACCGTTGGCTAGGCTTAAAAGTGTCATTGCAGAATATTAGAAATGTTACTTTTACTTTCAAAGAAATAATAAGTAAAAGAGTCATTTAAGTTGTGTATTTTAAGGCTAACTCAATAGCCTTAATATTTATTAGATTGGTGTTTTACACTGCTGCTTGTGCGATGTTTTTGATACGGCCTACGATTGAGCGTAAACCATTGCCGCGAGTAGGGCTGAGGTGCTTTTCGAGATCTAAAGCTTGGAAGTAAGCTGAGATATCAAAATCTACAATCTGTTTTGGCGTTTTATGGTCAAATGCGGCTAAAACTAAACCAAGTAAGCCACGTACGATGATGGCATCGCTGTCGACGGAGAAAATCAGTAAATCGCCCTCAGTACCAGGTTGTATCCAAACATTACTTTGACAGCCTTTTACTAGGCGTTCTGTGGTATGCCATTTATCGTCGAAAGCGGGCAGTTGCTTTCCTAAATCGATAATATATTTATATTTATCTTCCCAGTCGTCAAAAAATGTTAAGTCTTCAATTATCTCTTCTGTAGTTGGTAATGACATGGAACCTCTAATATTTATACTTTATAGACAGGGTAAAAAAATCGCTCTTAACTAGTTTATAAAACAACTACCTAAGTGCGATTTATTATATTGGATTATGTGCAAGGGTGAAAGAGGTTAGAAGAAAAGCCCTGATTCTAATTGTGCTTCTTCACTCATCATCTCTCTTGACCAAGGTGGATCGAACAAGAGTTCAACTTTTACATGGTCAACATTGGGTACTTTAGCAACACGATATTCAACGTCGCTGACGAGTACTGGGCCCATGCCACAACCGAGTGCGGTTAAGGTCATGTCGATAGAGACGGTTTTGTTACTTTGCTCTACTGACACTTTATAGATTAAGCCTAGAGAGACTAAGCTAATTGGGATCTCTGGGTCGTAGATACCATCTAATGCTTGCCATACCTGATCTTCATCAATTTCATCTTTACCAAGGTCTTCAAATTCTAAGACTTCAGATTGCTGGCCAATCGCTGATGCATCGGTGCCATCAATGCGCAACATGTTGCCCATCCAAGTCACTGTATAGTTACCACCGAGGCTTTGGTTAATAGAGATAAATTCTCCCTCAGGAATAACCGTTGGCTCTCCTGTTGGGACTCTACGCGCTGCACAAGCGCGTTGTGTTACTACCATTTTTTGCATCAGTTAGCTCACATTAAAGCTTTCGCCGCAGCCACATTCAGCTACAACGTTAGGGTTGTTATATTTAACAACTTGATTAATACCTTCGGTAACAAGGTCAATCTCTGTGCCGGCTATCATCATCATTGATTTCGCTGCAACAGCAATATCAAAATCAGAAAATTTGATAATAATATCGTCTTCAGCTGGCTGGTCTTCGATTTCAAGTACGTAAGCAAAGCCTGTACAGCCACTTACTTTGGTACTGAGTCGTATAACACTGTCTGGCTTATTGGCCATTTGTGCTGAAAAGTATTTTTCTGCGGCATCGGTTAATAAGATGTTCGCTGTTGGGTCAAATACAGATACGGTCATTAAAAGCTCCTAAGACAACATTGTTTTTGCTTTGTTGAGTGCAACAAATAAAGCATCAATATCATCGAATGTATTATAAATAGAGAAAGAAGCGCGTGCAGTACCTGGCACGTTAAAGCGCGACATTAAAGGTTGTGCACAAAGGTCGCCCGTTCTGATTGCAATGCCTTGCTGGTCAAGCAAGAAGCCAAGGTCGGCAGGGTGCCCTTGCTCTAGTACGAAACTGAGTACACCGATCTTGTTTTTAGCGTTACCAATGATGGTTAAGCCTTCAAAGGCCTCTGCTTGTGCAGTTGCGTAAGCAAGCAGGGCATTTTCATGCGCTAATACGGCTTCTTGGTCAAGTTCACTAAACCAACGTACTGCTTCACCCATGGCTATTGCGCCACCGACATTGGGTGTGCCTGCTTCAAATCGGTATGGGAGTACGTTCCAAGTGGCATCTTGTAATGTTACTGTCGCGATCATCTCGCCGCCAGTGCGCCATACAGGCCAATTTTCAAGAACGGATGTTTTGCCCCACAGTACGCCGATGCCCATCGGGCCGTAGATTTTATGTGCTGAAAATGCATAAAAATCACAACCGATATCTTGTACATCTGCCCAACCATGTGCCGCACCTTGTGCGCCATCAACTAAGACTAAAGCATTCACTTTTTTTGCTTTTTCTGTCATTGATTTAACGGGGTTGATGGTACCCAGTACGTTGGATACATGCGGGAAAGCAACGAATTTTGTGTTGTCATTAAGCAGACTTTCATAGGCCGCTTGATCCAGTTCACCCGCATCGGTAACAGGGACGGTACGCAAAGTTGCACCGGCTTCTTTACAGGCATGTTGCCATGTTACTAAGTTAGCATGGTGATCCATTTCCGTTGCAATCACTTCATCACCTGGTGACAGTAAAGTCCGTAAACCGTTGGCGACAATGTTAATACTTTCTGTGGTGCCGGTTGTCCAAATCACTTCTTCACGCTTTGGCGCATTGAGAAATTTCTGGATAATATCACGTGCATTTTCAAAACCACGTGTTGCTTGATCGGCCAGAAAATGTGCACCACGGTGCACATTTGAATTACTGTTCGAGTAATAATCAACCATCGCATCAATCACACATTGTGGTTTTTGTGTGGTCGCTGCGTTATCTAAATACACCAGTGGCTTTCCATTGACTTGACGCTTTAGAATTGGAAATTGTTCGCGAATAGCTAATACATCAAAACTCATTAAACTCTCACTTAGTTTACTTTCATGGTAGAGAAGCGTGCTCGGATAATTGGACGAATCCATTCTGCGAGTACTTTATTTGGCATTAAATCAATTAATTCATTAATGAAACCAAAGTTTAAGATCACGTTGGCTTGTGCGCGATCGATGCCTCTCGTTTGTAAGTAATACAAAGCTTGTTTATCCACTTCTGCAGACGTTGCACCATGGGCACAACGTACATCATCAGCATAAATTTCTAATTCTGGTTTTGTATTGATTTCAGCTGTTTTGGATACCAGTAAGTTACGGTTATTCAATTCCGCTAATGTTTTTTGCGCATCACGGTGAATATGGATTCGACCGTTGAAGACTGCTTTAGCACGGCCACCGACGATACAACGCACGTTTTCTTCTGTGGTACCGTTTGGCATTGCATGCTCAACCGTTGCATGCAGATCAAATAGCTCGTTATTATCTAGCAAGTAGATTGCATTGAGTTTTGCATCGACAAATTCACCTGAGTGAATGATGTCAGTGTCTAAACGTGATAAATCACTGCCAAATGCCACGATAGTGCTGTGCATGGTTGAATGATCTAGCATGTTGAAGTGACAACCACCCACAGAGACATTGCTACCAGTTTGTAATGCAAAGCGGTAATGCTCTAAGTGTGCTTTTGGCGATACAAAGTATTCAACAAAAGCGGTATTTAGTGTTTCACCTTGTGCTTGAACATCTTCAATCACTGCAAGCTCGGCGCCTTCACCTAGTGTTACTTGAACACGTGTGTGAGATTCAGCACCTTGGCTTAATAGTGAGCTAATACGTACAGGTTGTTCAATTTTAACACCAGCTTCAACATTCACGATCACGACGTCTTGTGCTAATGCATCATTCACTAAACCGAATAAGTGACGATCTGGCTTCACTTCAGAGAAGTCAGCAACTGCTTGCGATTGTTGTGCCGCTGCTAGTTCACTACCTAAGGTTACTGTTAATCCTGTTGGTAATGTGTCGCTTAATTGGCTTTTATCTAATTTGCCATTTTTAAAGACTAATTCAATAGCAGATAAGTCGGCAATGGCTAATGGTGTTAAGTCACTCACTACGTCAAGCTGTGTTGCTTTAGTGCTTTGGATTGCACGCAGTGGGGTATAACGCCACGCTTCTGTTTTACGCGTCGGCCATTTCGTTGTTGATAACAATTCAAGTGCACGGCTACGTTTGGGATTTAACCAATCGTCAATTTTTTGCCCTCTTGAGATGGCATTTTCTAACCATTCGCTCATCTATTAACCCTCAATTTCTTCGTCTTTGTGAGTTTCTAACCAAGCGTAACCTTGAGATTCTAGCTCTAGTGCTAGTGAAGCGTCACCGCTTTTCACGATTTTACCGTCAGCTAATACGTGAACAAAATCAGGTTTGATGTAGTCAAGTAGGCGTTGGTAATGCGTTACTACGATAAAGCTACGGTCAGGAGAACGTTGGCTATTAACACCTTCAGCTACCATTTGTAGTGCATCGATATCTAAACCTGAATCGGTTTCATCTAAAATACACAGTCTTGGCTTAAGCAGTAACATTTGCATTAATTCGTTACGTTTCTTTTCACCACCAGAGAAGCCTTCATTCACGCCACGCTTTAAGAATGCAAGCGGTAAGTTAACTTGTTTACAGGCTTCTTTTGCTTGCTTTAATAGCTCAGAAGAAGTGATCGGCTCTTCGCCGTTTGCTTCACGGATAGCATCAACAGACGCTTTTAAGAACTCTAAGTTACTGACGCCTGGGATTTCAACAGGGTATTGGAAGGCAAGGAATAGGCCTGCTGCAGCACGCTCTTCAATTTCCATCTCTAGCAAATCTTTCCCGTCGAAGGTGATTGTACCGCTATCGACTTCGTAACCTTCACGTCCAGATAAAACATAGCCCATAGTACTTTTACCGGCACCGTTTGGACCCATGATTGCATGAACTTCACCTGGTTTAATATCTAGATCAAAACCTTTGATTATTTGTTTTTCTTCAATGCTTGCGTATACATCTTTAATTGTTAATAAACTTTTGTTGTCTGACATTTTAATAATCCTTAACCTACAGAGCCTTCAAGGCTAATCTCTAATAATTTACTTGCTTCAACGGCAAATTCCATTGGTAGCTCTTTGAATACTTCTTTACAGAAACCATTGACGATCATTGATACTGCTTTTTCAGGATCAAGGCCGCGTTGGCGACATAGGAACATTTGTTCGTCACTTACTTTTGACGTTGTTGCTTCGTGTTCAATAATCGCAGAAGGGTTACGGCTTTCAATGTACGGGAAAGTATGTGCACCACATTTATCGCCGATCAGTAGAGAGTCACACTCTGTAAAGTTACGTGCGCCATCGGCTGTTGGTGCCATTTTTACTAAACCACGGTAACTGTTATTACTGCGGCCTGCTGAGATACCTTTAGTAATGATTGTTGACTTGGTGTTTTTACCAAGATGGATCATTTTTGTACCGGTATCGGCTTGTTGTCTGCCACGTGTTAATGCAACTGAGTAGAATTCACCGACACTGTCATCGCCTTTCAGGATACAGCTTGGGTATTTCCAAGTAACGGCAGAACCCGTTTCAACTTGTGTCCAAGAGATCTTCGCTTTGGTGTGGCAAATACCACGTTTAGTAACGAAGTTGTAAATACCACCTTTACCGTTCTCATCACCTGGGTACCAGTTTTGAACAGTAGAGTATTTAATTTCTGCATTATCGAGTGCGATTAATTCAACTACCGCTGCGTGTAATTGGTTTTCATCACGCTGAGGCGCTGTACAACCTTCAAGGTAGCTTACGTGACTGCCTTCATCGGCAATGATAAGCGTACGTTCAAACTGACCGGTATTTTGTTCGTTAATACGGAAGTAAGTAGATAGCTCCATTGGGCAACGTGTGCCTTTAGGAATGTAAACGAATGAACCATCAGTGAATACGGCGCAGTTTAATGCTGAGTAGTAGTTATCTTTACGGCCAACAACACTACCAATGTATTTTTTAACTAGCTCAGGGTATTCAACAATCGCTTCAGAAATAGGGCAGAAGATAACACCTGCTTCCTGTAGTTTCTCTCGGAATGTAGTCACTACTGATACTGAGTCAAATACGGCATCAACAGCAATACCCGCAAGCATTTGTTGCTCGATAAGAGGGATACCTAGTTTTTCATAGGTACGCAGTAATTCAGGGTCAACCTCATCTAATGACTTTGGTTTATCTTTCATACTTTTAGGTGCAGAGTAGTAAGAGATAGCTTGAAAATCTACTTTAGGGTAGTCAACTAAAGCCCAGTCAGGCTCTTCCATTTTCAGCCATTCTCTGAATGCACCAAGACGCCATTCCAGCATCCACTCTGGTTCATTTTTCATTTTAGAAATTCGCGTAATAACACTTTCATCTAAACCTGGTTCAAAGGTTTCTGACTCAATATCAGAAATAAAACCAGCTTCATATTCTCTTGCTAGTGCTTCATCTATCTCTACTTGCACTGTCATATAAAACTCACTCTTTGTCGGGGGAGGATGGTAATAATCGTTTTATCTTTTGCTAACTAACCAATCATTTCGCTAGTTGGGATAGTAAATAATTGACTATCAATTCTTTGTTCAGTTTTATTGTTTTGTTGATCATGTTGACGCATCAAATCACCTAAACTGATCTTACTTAAAAAATCATGTATTTGGTCACTTAAGTCACACCATAAGTAGTGAGTTAAGCAAGTGACGCCATTTTTACAATCTGCACTTTTTTACATCCGGTTGCGTCAATGACTTCATTAACGGCATCCATAATCTGCGCTACAAAAATATCGTCAATTGAACGACCTAATTGATAGCCTCCACCTGGTCCCCTTACACTCTTTACTAAAGAGACACGGCGAAGTTTAGAAAATAACTGCTCAAGATAAGATAATGAGATACCTTGGCGTTCTGAAATATCTGATAATGACACTGGGCCTTGTTCTGGATGTAATGCAAGATCAAGCATTGCAGTTACCGCATAACGGCCTTTTGTTGTTAAACGCATAAGCTATCCAATTCAGTCAATTATTCTTGAGTAGTAATGATACATAAAACCTACTGTTTTAATCAAGTATTTACTTGACTATTTTAGTCGGATATCCAAAAAGTTATTTAGATCATTGCGTTATATATTATTAGAGACTGCTGGTAGGTCGCCGATGAGGATAAATTAACACCATTTAAAAGGTAATTATTATCATTTCACTATCACTTTATTTATTTTAAGTCTGAACACATTGTTTGCGCGGCATTTTAGCGAATAATGAGGGCTTTATAAAGGAATAATCTAAGACTGTAGGTGCAGCCATATATTAGCGGGAAATAGTGAGTAGGGTGCTAAATTATTGGAATGGACGTTGACGATAAAAGCAAAAAAGGTGAATCATTGCTGATCCACCTTGTTATTAGGTTATGTGTGACTTAATAAGTGTATTTACATACGGTAAGTTAAGTTCAAACCTACTGTACGACTTTGACCTACAGAGGCACGGTAGCCACCGTTAATTAAGTAAACGACATCTTCGTCTGTTAAGTTAGTGATGTAACCACTGATTAATAGGTCGCCAATAGTATAATCAACACTTGTGCCTATGATGGCGTACTCACCTGCTTTGTAGTCTTCTGTGTTATCTAAGTCAGAATAGTATTCACTGACGTAGGTCACATCCGCACCTAGGGTTAAGTTTTCACCCACGTATTGCGTTAATGCAAGTGATGCATTGAAGTCTGGTGCATTAGATAGTTCGTTACCAGCAAAGCTGTCATCGCTATCTACTTCAGTTTTCAATAAACCAATTGCAGGACGAACTTCTAAGCTATCCGTTAACCAATGTGATAATTCTACTTCTAAGCCCATAGTATGTGATTCATCGACATTAGTGATTTTGTAATCAGAGATACCTTGGTAGTCTTCGTAGTCATTGTAGAAAATCGCGGTATTGATCGACGTGCTGTTATTAAAGGCTGTTTTAGCACTGAACTCATAAGCAGTCACAGACTCACTTTCGTAAGTGTAAACTTCAGAAGCGCCGCCGTAGTTATAGTAACCAAGACCACCTGAGTTGTAACCTTGACGTACCGAGATGCCGAATGTTGTGTCTTCAACAGGGCTGTAAGTGAAGGCTAATTTAGGTAAAAGATAAGTGTCTTGTATGTCATTATCTACTTCATTAGTTACATAAGTAGCAGAGAATTCTCTATGTTGCTTTTCACGTTGAACACGTGCACCAGCAGTCACTGTGAATTGGTCATCAATGTAATAGTTCATTTCACCAAATACACCTACACGTGTTTCATCGGTTTTACCTTCCGTAGAGTAACTTTCACTTGAAACGGTGTTTTCTCTATCTGCGGCCATGATCCCTACAAAACCATCGAATTTTGAATCAGTGGGTGTGAAGGTTAATTGGCTTTCAATTTTAGCAGTTTTATCTTTAAAGTTATAAGTTTGCTCAGTTGGGTATTGATCAAAAATATTTCTTTGGCTGTTGTATGATATTAGCGTCTTACTGGTTACTTGACTGTTAATTTTGTAGTTAATTTCAGTAGAAACATTATATACATCAGAGTCTTGAATACGAGTGTTGTAACTGTAGTCACGGCCTAGGTATTCGTTGTAATTCGTACCGAGTGTGAGCGTTTCGTCTTCATAACCTGTACCACCATCCCAGTTTGCCCAGTTTAAGTAGTTACCATCGGCTTTACGGTAGTTGGTTGTCAATTTGATTGATAGGTCTTCGTTGAATGCTGGTTCCCACAATAACTTACCGCGGAAGTTTAAATTTTGTGAATCTTCAGGATCAACTGGAATACTGTCACCGTCATAAGTAATGTAGCTTTGACCATCGGTACCATCGAAGGCAAAACGATAAGCTAACTCATCATTAATTGGACCAGACGCCATTAAGGCAACGTTTTTCATTACGTTACCGTTTTCGTAAATTTCTGCACCACCGCGAATAGCATATTCAGGCGCAAACGTTGGATCGTTAGTTTTAACTGAAACAGCGCCCCCAATTGAGTTTTCACCTTGAGTTGTTGATTGAGGGCCACGCAATACTTCTACTTGTTGAACATCCCAAACACCTGAACCACTAAAGTTATAGCCTGTAAATGCATCTGAAACACCGTCTACATTAGTATCAACACGCTGACGAGCACCGCTTCGTATTGCATAGAACCCCGTTGCAGCACCACTACCGTTAACACCACGGATATTGACACTACCAAAACCAGAAGTCACAACATTGGGGGCTTTAATGACCACATCATTAACCGTTTTTGCACCCGTATGATCGATATCTTCACCGTGTATAACGGTGACTGCGGTGGTGGTATCTTTGATATCGCGATCCATTTTTTCACCTGTCACAATCATCACTTCTGTGTGTGAAGGTTCTTCTGCCATGACTTGACCGCTTAACGCGAGCATAATGCCTGCATATACTTTGCAATGCTTCATATTTCCTGATTCCATTTAATGTTGTTTTTATGTTTGTTGTTAATGATATTGATTCGCATTAATGATAAGGTAAATACTTTCAAGTTCACAGCATAATAGGTTATGCAAAATGGCTATTTGGTTATGGAAAAAAATAATATGAAGTTTCAAGGAAAGTTAAAGCAGGTTTTACCTAAAGGTACTTTTATTCGAACAATGGGGGATTTAAGGCAAAAAACCATCTTTTCTGATAGCCATTCTATTAGCAGTAATCCTACCAATAAGAAACAAAGTTTAGCATTAATAGAGGGGGATCTTATATCTTACCAAGCAGACAATAGCTTTATTCTGCATGGCGGAAAAACCAAAGAGTTAGTTGATTTTCAAGTACTTGCTACCGCTAAAAAATCGCTTTGTATTACCATCTTGTTAGAGGGTAAGTTAGATTTTGGTTATGATGACTTGAACTTTTTATATGATGCGATTGAGCAACCGCGGGCTGTGATCGTAAGCCTAACTCGCTCTGTGAGCTTTCGCCGTACCCTCTATAAAAATAATCAAGTGACTAAGCTTAATCTTATTTTACCGCATGAGTGGATTGCACAACGTATTCTATCGGACGACAATTTTAGCCAATTAGTCAATCAGCATTTGGCGCACTTTGAGCTTCAAATCAATGCTGAAATAATAGCGTTGACCAGTGACATTATAAAATCCAGCAAGCCAACGTCGCATATTGAACAGATGAATCTTGAATCGTTAACCCAACAATTATTGCTTCAAGTCTTTGTGCAACTAAATGATGCCACTCAGGCTCTTAATCAGTTCGAGTGCGGTCATTCAGCTCATGAATCGTTACAATACGATCCAGTATTGGATAAATTAGTCTCTTATATAGAGGCTAATTTAGATCAGGATATGTCGGTTAGCGATTTAGCTAAATTTTCAGCAATGAGTATCTCTAGTTTGCAGCATAAGTTTAAAAACTCTATGGGAGTCAGTGTATTAAGCTATATTCGTCGTCGTCGTTTAAATATTGCTAAACAATTACTAGAAGCCGGTTCAATATCTATTTCTGAAGCCGCTTACAATGCTGGTTATCGTCATCCTTCCAATTTTACTAGCGCATTTAAAAAAGTGTTTGGCATACCGCCGCAGGATCTCATGCTTAAAACCGATCAGGTTTAGTTATCTAAATGACAAGTTATCTTATTCTTTATTAACATCTCTGTTAAAAATCATAAAGGTTATTAATGAACAACGCATTATCCTTAGACAATCTATTAACACAGTTTCATCTTTCAAGTAATGCCATCGGTTCATCTCGATGGTGGAATAATCTCACTAAAAGTGCTGCAGCGCCCTTTATCAAAGTCCAACAGGATGGCTGCTGCAGGGTGTTATTCATATGGCGTGATCCCGAGGGCGAACAGCATTCATCATTAACAAGTTCAGTTATTTTAAATGTTAATGGACTGACTCATCATAATACTTGGCAACCTAGCTGCTTAGTGCGGTACAAGGAGAGTGATGTCTGGTTTGCTTGCTTAACGATCGATGCTAAGTGGCGTGGTAGTTATTGTTTTATTCCAATTCAACACCATCAATCCCCAGCGCTTACTAAACAGCGCTGCGACGGCAGCAGAGCAGCACAACGTCGTTGGTGGTTAGAAGTGGTAAAACAGCAGAAGGTGGATCCATTAAATTCAGGTTCGTCAATTGCCTCCGGTTGGGGACTGAGTTCGCCATTACATTTACCCAATGCACCACAAGAATTAGGGTGGAATGAATGGGATCAAGGAACACTTAATAATTTGCCTATTGCTGAAAACATCCCTGTGAATTGGCCTGCTACCGAGCTCAACCGAGAACGACAATGTACTATTTTTTCAACGGCGGCGGGCAGTGCGCCTTTGGTTATTTTATTGGATGGAGAAAAATGGGGGGCCGATACGGGCACCTTATCGGTACTGCAATATTTAACTAATATTAATCAACTTAACGCAGCACATTATTTATTAATTCCATCTATTGATAATAAAACACGTTGGCAGGAGTTAAGCTGTTATCAACCTTTTTGGCAGTCGGTCACTGAGCTTTTGTTGCCGCAAGTGGAAGAGCAGCTATCGCAAAGGGGTCAATCAGTCACAGAATATCTTGTCGCAGGGCAAAGTCTAGGTGGTTTATCTGCTGTGTACGCGGGGATATATTTTCGACAATATTTTAGTAAAGTGATCTCCTTATCTGGTTCATTTTGGTGGCCTGAAATTGAAAGAATGCAAGATCCTGACGCATTTAAAGTCGCTAATCCTGAGTGGGATAAAACAGCACCCAAAAACAGTTTAGCTGACCAGGCATCAAATAGTGAGATTAGTGTGGCTGGCTTAGATATTTACCAGACAGTTGGCAATGCAGAGAAACAGTTACGTGTTTATAACGACTTACATTATAAAATTTTTAAGGAAAAAGGGGCTAATATAACTTATCAGACAGTGGAGGGTGGCCATGACTGGTTATCATGGCGTTCATCGTTAATGAATGGTTTAGTTACCTTGTTACCCGCATAAGCTTGATTTTATTAATTTTAAATTAATTCGCCGTTTTTCTTCCTCGTGGAATAATGAGCGGCGTATTAGAAACAGGATCAGCTAAAATTAAACAGGATAAACCAAATACTTGTTGGATAATTTCTTCGGTTACAATCTCATTAGGTGCACCTGTAGCAATAACTTGGCCTGACTTTATCATGATTAAATGATCTGCATAACGACATGCATGATTCAAATCATGTAATACCGCAACCAATGTATGCCCTTGAATCTTATTAAGATCTTGGAATAGATCCATTAACTCGATTTGATGTGCAATATCCAAGTAAGTGGTGGGCTCATCTAATAACAGTAGTGATGTTTCCTGTGCTAATGCCATGGCCACCCATACTCGTTGACGTTGCCCGCCTGATAATTGATCCACGTTAAGCTCTGCATAATCTATTACGCCAGTCGCTTGCATCGCTAATTCAACGGCATTTTGGTCTGCTTCAGACCATGGTTGAAACCATTTTTGATGCGGGAATCGGCCCCGTGAGACTAAGTCAATGACCTTAATACCATCGGGAGCGATCGCTGATTGCGGTAATAAACCTAACCTCTTCGCCACTTCACGTGTTGATTGGTGGTGAATATTCTTTCCATTTAATAAAATCTCACCGGATTGCGGGACTAATAAACGGCTTAAAGCGCGTAATAGGGTGGATTTACCGCATCCATTGGGGCCTACAATAACGGTAAATTTACCGTGAGGAATATCAACGGAAAGGTCTTTGGCAATCACGTTTTGTTCGTAGGCTAGGGTGACTGATTGGGTAGATAGCGCCGCTTGTTTTGTTTCTACTGTGTTTACAGCGCTTAGCTGAGAGGATTGTTGTGTCATTATTTACCTTCTCGAATAATTAAATAAACCAGGTATAGGCCACCTAAACTAATGGTGACAAGGCCGACAGGCAAGGTCGCGTCTTGCATACTATGTTGAGCAATAAAATCAGCACTCATAAGTAATAACGCACCGACTAGCGCAGAACCCACTAGGGTAATATGTTTTTGTGGATGTAATCGACGTGCTATTTGTGGAGCCGCTAGTGAAATAAAAGAGATAGGGCCTGTAATTGCTGTGGCAACTGCCGTTAAAGAGACGCCAATTAACATGATGATTAAGCGTGTTTTATTGACTGAGATACCTAGTGCAGCGGCTGTATCATCGCCCATTTCTAACAATTTCATGCGCGTATTAAGCAGGAGTGCTAAGCCCATTAAAGCGACAATTAATAGCGTTGCCGGCATGATCCGTAACCAAGTCATGCCATTAAGTGATCCTGCGCTCCAAAGTGCTGCGGTCATTGCCGTTTCTAATGATACGGTCAGCGATAGCCATTGATTAAAGGCGGTTAAGGTCGCACTGATCGCAATGCCTACGATAATCAGCCTAAAACCTGAATGGCCATTTCGATAAGCAAATAGGTAGACTAAAATAGCGGCGCATAAACCACCTATGATTGCCCCAACAACACTGTACCAGTAGATATTTCCAAAGAGGGCAATGGCGATCAGTACCCCAGTAAATGCACCTACGTTAAAGCCTGTAATGTCGGGACTACCGAGTGGGTTTCTCACTAAGGATTGAAAAACCGCACCACTTATACCGAGTGCTGCACCAATGATTATTGCTGAGAATAATCTTGAAGCACGCCATTGCCAGACGACTATCGATTGATATTTGTCTGCTTTGCCGCTGATTAATTGCCAAATATCTTGTAGGTTATTGGCAATATCATCACCGATGAACAAGGTAAAATAAACTAAAGTTAATGCGCTAGCTAATACTAAGGCTTTGCTTAGTAGATTGTTTGTCATGGCGCTCATAAACTACTGGCTCCTTTCCGGCGTACCAGATAGATAAGAATAGGTGCGCCAATAAAGGCGGTGACGATAGATACTCTTAATTCGCCGACGACCAGTAAACGACCAATAATATCGGCAATCAGCAATAAGCACGGAGTGAGGATGAAACTGAATGGGATTATCCAGCGTTGATCTGGGCCGACCATCCAACGTGCAATATGCGGCATCATTAAACTAACAAACCCTATTGGTCCGGCTGCGGCGGTGGCTGCACCACATAATAAGGTGATGGTAATTAACCCAATGATCTGAACTCGTATAGGATTACTTCCTAAGGTTGCTGCTAACGCGTCACCTAAACCAAATGCATTTAATGCAGGTGTAATGCTTAAGGCCAATAAACACCCAACAATAACTATCGGCGCAATATACAAGGGCACTGACAAGGTACGAATATCTAAACTGCCTACTGTCCAAAACCGTATTTGATCAAAGGCGAGTGGGTTAAATAAGATTAATGCTGAACTTAGCCCAGCAAACACAGCGCCTAAGGCGATACCTGCTAAGGTTAACTTAAGTGGGTCAACTTTACCGGCACTGAGGCTACCAATGGCAAAGATGAGTAAACTGGCGACTAATGAACCTAGTGCGGCATAAATGAAAAACGCGCTAAACTGCGTTGCGCCTAAAAAGACTACGGCGATGGCAACGGCTAAACTCGCGCCTAAATTGATGCCCAGTATGCCTGGGTCAGCGAGCGGGTTTCTGGTAATTGCTTGAATTAATGCGCCTGACGTACCCAAGGCCATTCCTACAAATAAGCCGTTTAAGGTTCTTGGTAAGCGCCCCTCAAAGATGATGGTACTGGTTAACCCTGTTTGATCGGATAATAGCACCTGATAAATATCATTGATGGATATAGGTTTAGCCCCAATGCATAGGCTGGCAACCATGATTAGCGCTAACAATAGGATGCAAAGGATTAACCACTGATAACGACTTGTTACACTTTTTTGTGTTTGGCCATTAATCATTGTTGTTGCCAAAGAGCATTTGTAATCGTTTCAATAAATTGCTGGCACTGTAATAATCGAGCCTAAAAGTATCGCTACCCACTGCGTATACTTGTTTGTTCTGAATCGCTGGATTTGATTGTAAAAAAGGATTGTCTAATACTTGTTGTTGTGTCGCTTTTTCAGCTGAAAATAACAGAATGGATTTTCCTGTTACGGCATCTGCGAATCGCTCGCCTTTAGCAATAATAATATCATTGCGAACGCCCATACTGATATCGCCTTTGATCGACTCAGGGACAGTGGCAAGGGTGAAGCCCAAGGTTTCAAGTAAACGGCCTTGAGCTGATTGGCTTGTCCAAATACTGGCACCACTGTCATCTAGCGTATAGACCATGGCGGTAGTGGGTTGGGCGGGTAAGGTAATATTTTGTTTAGTTTGTTCGACTTGTTGTTGAAATGAATTGATCACTGACTCGGACTGAGTTTCTAATCCAAAGAGGTTTCCAAAGGTTTGTGCTAGTTGGATCCAGCTTTTATCATCGTAACGGATCACCAGTGTTGGGGCGATATCTTTAAGTTGATCGTATAAACGCATTGCGGAATCAGCACCAGTTGCTGAAATAATGATCACATCGGGTTGCGCTTTGATGATGGCTTCGGCATTGGGTTCACTTTGATATAACGCTTTTACACCACGTTGCTCTGCAATCGTGTCCCATTGACGCATAAACCCTTTTTCTGAAGCGACATTAGTGTTGGGCATCGTTGCTCCTGAAGCCACTAAAGGGGCATCTATTGCCAACAAGGTGCCTGATAGGGTAACACTGGTAGAGACAATACGCTTAGGCGGTTCCTCAATAGTCACTAACCCTTGTGAGGTCATGATACTTCTTGGCCAGCCAGACGGGGATTTTTCTATTTGATCTAGTGCTAATGTTGAATTGGATGTTTGAGAATCATCACAACTTGCTAATACAAGCCCGATGAAAACAATCAAGAAAGGGCGGACAAGCAATCGGATCATGTGTAACACCTTGAAAAAAATAAAATGATTATATAGATAAATTCATTAATTTTGTACTAATGATAATCATTAATATTAACGCAGGGGATCTAATCACTGATTAAGGTGGTAACTGATCGCTCACACAAACTAAACTGACAAATAAACTGGCGACCTATGTGCATCGTATCAGATAAATATTGGCATAAAACTAAGGTCAGCTGTTTTGTAGTAAAATCCAGCTTGGTCACCTTGGCTGCATGAAAATCAATATAGTGGCCAAACTCTTTAAATATCGCTTTATATAAGCTCTCTTTTGCTGAAAAAATTAACGTGACTGCCTGCTCAAAGCTTATATGAGGTAGCATCATTTGGTATTCATCTGCTTCAACAACAATGTTATCCACTAAGCAATGTGCATCGGCGGTAGATAACCAATGTTCAATATCGATGCCTAAAAAATGTATATTTTGTGACTTAGTGATGACACACTGTGCCATATTGTTTGAGTGGGAGATAGAACCAAGCAATCCCGGAGGCCATATTGGTGCTTTGTGCTGGTCAATTTCAATATTTATGCCTTCATACCCTAACTCTTTCATGGCTATTTTAGCCAAATAACGACCTGCTAAAAATTCACTTTTACGCTTTGCCACTGCATTATGCAATGCATTGGGCATTGCAATATTAAGGGTCTTGAAATGGTTATTATTAAAACGAGTTGAGTCAAAATGACAACTGGCTAATACTAAATGCCCTTGAATTTGTATCGATACAGAGTCTGTATCGATACAAACAGGGTTATCTAGTGGCAGGTTATTGGCACATTTTAGATTGAACACTGATAACCTTATTTACCTAAGGTTGCACCACCATCAATAACAATATCCTGCAATGTTATATGGTTGGCTTGTGAGGAGCATAGGAAGACAATGGTTTCAGCGATATCTTCTGGTATTGCTAACTTACCGAGTGGGATACCTGGTTTAAACTGTTCAGGAAATCCATTAATGGTGATTTTTTCACCGGTTTCATTTTTGCCATAGCGACCATTGCATCGGCGTTTGTGTTGAGCCCGGTGATACTACATTACAACGAATACCGTATTCAGCAAGTTCAATACCCGCCACCATGGTTAAATTGGTTAACGCGGCCTTTGATGCACTGTATGCTGCCATTGACATACGAGGCATATGCGTTGCATTTGACGAGACACTGACAATGGCGCCTGTATTAGCAGCCTTCATCACTGGAATCGCTTGTTGCATCAAATTAAATGCGCCAGATACGTTAACATCAAAAGTACGTTGCCATTGTTTACTACTTAACTCCGTTATTTTTCCCATCTGTAAGATACCTGCCACATTCACTAATGCATCAACATTGTTGTCTGTTTCCAATAGCGACTGGCAAATCTCTTTCACAGCTTGCTCATTACTAATATCTAACGTGACCTGTTTGATTTGGCTGTGAGGGTGATCAAACTGTTGATCAAAGCCAATCACATTAGCCCTCAATTGTAGGAACATTTCTGCTGTAGCCGCACCAATACCTTGGTTAGCACCTGTTACCCACACTGTTTTATTGAGCCATTGCTGAGAATTCGCCGATTGTGTTGCCATTTAAGCCTGTCCTTCTTGACCTGATGATTGGGAGATAACTTGCCAGAAACCATCCACACTAGGTGCTTTAGCTAGGTCTACAAAGGTGGCATTGATACCTTGTTGTTGCCATTTAGCAATTAGCGTCATGACCGCAACAGAATCTAATCCAAAATCCATCAGATTGTCGTCATCCTGTAGCTCATCAGCGTCTTCAATAAAGGGCGCTATTTGAGCGCGTAAACTTGATTTGGTGAAGGCAATATTATGTTCAGTGCTCACAGGTGTATTGATAAGGTGATCTTTACTGACCACTCTGCCGGCATTTCTAGCAATATAGTTGAGCGCTAATAAGTGGTCTTCTCGACTGAAGTCGGCAATACCATCGGCCACTATAAAAGGTTTTATGTCATTCATAAATGCATCCACACCGGTTTGCATGACGCCGATATGACCATAAATACCGCAGATAAGCAGTTGATCACGTGATGAGTTATCCATCATCTCTTTAAGCGGTGAGCGATAGAATGCGCTGTATCGCCATTTAGTTAGCACGATATCATCTTGATCTGGGCATAACGCATCAATGATAGGTTGCTTTCCTGGATGCTCTGGCAAACCTTTTCCCCACATATCATTGAGTAATGCGCGGTCACCCTTTGGTTGTTGTTGAGGTTGTGCGGTGTAATACACTGGGATATTGTTGGTTTTACAATACTGTTTAAGCTCCGCAATATGCTTTACGACTTGGTCGATTAATGGATTATCTTGACCGTAAAATTCGACAAAATATTGCTGCATATCATGAATTAGTAACGCTGATTTATGGGGTTCAAAAGGCCAAGATACTTTATTGGTTGGGATCTCTTCTGACGTTGGTAATGTATAAGCGGCAAGTGATTTAATAGACATAATTATCCTGTTATTCAGTAAGTTGTAGAGAAGTTAGTGCGCGTAAAGCACGTTTGTCGATTTTACCTACGGCGGTTTTGGGTAAATTATCAACAAAGGTAATACGATCTGGAATTTTGTAAGAGGCAACACCTTGCTCTCTTAAGAAGCGGCGAACATCTCTGGCTTTTATTTCTGATTTGTTAATGATGTAAGCGCAACTGCGTTCGCCTAATACGGGATCTTCCATGGCCACTAATGCAACGTCTGAGATAGCTGGAAGCTGTAACATCAGCTCTTCTACTTCTTGCGCATCAATTTTTTCGCCACCCTGGTTTATTTGGTCTTTATTACGGCCCATTACAATTAAATAGCCAGTTTCAGTTTGTTTTACTAAATCACCGCTACAATAAAAACCGTGTTCATCAAAAGCTCGGCTATTAGCAATAGGGGCGTTGTAATAACCTCTGAAGGTATAGGGACCACGTGTCCATAGCGCGCCGACTTCGCCCTGTTTAACCGGGTTACCTGATTCATCGAGTATTTTAACCTCATCACAAGGTGACATAGGTTTACCTTGCGTATGGGTGATATGCCATTGGTTGTCAGTAAAGTGGTGTAATTGACTAACCCTTCAGCCATGCCAAACACTTGTTGTAATTTGCACCCCAACACAACACTGACTTTTTCTGCGATGGTACTACTTAACTTAGCGCCACCGACTTGAATAAGCGTGAGTGTATTAAGTTTAGATAGTTGATTGGTTTGATCATCAGCGACTGCATTTATCCAGAGGTGTAATGGCAGGTGGCACTAATGAAGTCATATTGACTTTATGCTGCTTGATTAATTCAAAACAAGTGGTTGGGCTTGGATCGGGCGCGGTAACAACCGTACCGCCAGCAAAAAATACGCCCAGTGCACCTGGCGAACTCAGGGTAAAGTTATGTGGTGCTGGGAGGGCGCATAGGTAAACGCAATCTGAGTTAAGTTGACAGATCACAGCACTTTGTCTGATGCTGTAATAGTAGTCATTATGTGTGCGAGGAATCAATTTTGGAGTGCCGGTACTCCCGCCAGATAGCTGGAAGAAAGCAACCTGATCCGCTGCCGTTTGCAGCGTAACTTTGTCCGCATAGCTGCCATCTAACAACAATGATTTTTTCTCATCAAGCCAGTGCATATCAGCGAGTAGCTTCGTTTTTTCATTATCTGACTGAATAGGTGACACTAATAAAGCTTGGCTGTTGTTTGTGCCATACTGCGCTAATGTTGTGATTAAGGTGTTTTGCTGCTCTTCGGTGGTTAATAAAGGATGCTCTGTTGATAAGATATATAAAGCAGGATTGAGTTGCTGAGCAAATGCCGTTAACTCATGAACGCTATGATTAAATAACGCATTCACTGTGGCGATACCGCATTTTAGTAAAGCAAAATACACAATATAAAATTCAGCACTATTTGGTAATTGCACTAGTGCTGTCGATCCTGCTGGGATCGCTTTTAATGCTATTTCGCGAGCAAGTTGATTACTGAGTGCTTCAATTTGTTGGTAAGTGAACTCTCTGTTGTGACAAATAATCGCTGTTTTATGGCCATTTTCCGTCAGTTGTCCATCGATAATATGTGTTAAGGGTTGATTGTTCCAGTAGCCTTTTTTAACGTATTCTTCTGCAAATTGTTCAGGCCATGGCGTAAATTGAATTGTCATTATGAAAGTACCATCGTCTGTGCTGATTGTTGTGTTTCGTTAGCGGCATTAAAACCAAGTGCGCTTAACATGGTATTTAGTTTTGCTTCCGTTTCATTGAATTCTGCGGCTGGATCAGAGCCTTCTACTATGCCTGCTCCTGCATAGAGGCGAATGGCATTTTGTTGGATCACTCCACAGCGAATAGTGACGACCCATTCTCCATTGCCTTGAGAATCCATCCAACCAACAGCGCCACAAAATTGTGCGCGTTCATAGCCTTCTAAATGTTGGATAGTTGCTTTTGCTAAATTCGCTGGTGTCCCGCAAATTGCTGGGGTAGGGTGAAGCGCATAAGCGAGATCAAGTGCCGAGGTATTTTCTGACGTTAAAGTGCCATCAATCTTAGTGGATAAATGGATCATGGCAGAGGTTTCGATAATTGAAGGAGCTTCTGGATTGTTAATCTCACTGCAAAAGGGCTGGAGGTGTTGATAAACGGCATCGGCCACTAATTTATGCTCGAAACGGTCCTTGGTACATGACCATAACTCATCAGAAAGTGCGTCGTTTTGTGTCGCTATTGCGGTGCGTTTTCTTGATCCCGCTAACGGGTTACTACTGACTTGATTACCCTGTTTTTTAACTAACAATTCTGGACTGGCTCCCACTAAGGTACTGCCATTGGATTGTGGAATTGAAAAAACATAGGCAGAAGGGTTTTGCTGATATAAAACGCGCGCCATGCGTTGCGCATTTAAAGTGCCAGATGTTTGTACATCGATGGCCCTAGATAAAACAACTTTATCTAATTGTGTATTTTTTGAGAGCGATAAGGCCTTATTAACTGCTCCTTTGAAATGTTGTTCACCAGTCACTTGTGATAATGAAATTAGTTTAGTGCTATCGATTTCCTGAGTCTCAGTACCGTCACTAAAATGTTCGGAAAATGTACTGCTATTTGGAATAAAGAACTCGGTTTTTTGATTGATATCGAAGGGAATTGAACCAATCGCAATAGGGTTTTCATGGCCATTTTCTTTTAGTTTTTTTAAATGACTTTTAACAGAGATTATAAATTCAGACGTATCCAATCCCTCATTTGAAAGTGTCTTTTTCACACCCTCCGTTGTCAATATTTTGTGTGGAGAGGTAAAAATGAACTCCATTTTAGCTTGCTTGGTTTTCTGTTTAATATTTTTTTGATCAAGGTTTTCAGTATTCATTAGTAGGTTCCCCTGTAAACTGAATGCTTATTTTTAAAATCAACGGCTCTCATAAATCATTAATAAATATAAATAAAATTGAACTTAGCCAGTTGCTCTGTTACTAAGTTTCCTATTTGTTTTTTATTTAAAAATGATGAGTGCATTTAAAATGCTAGCATGGTTTTTAATAACAGATCAATGCAATTAATAATTATTATCATTTGCGATCGAAATTGTTTTATGTGTACAATCGACTTCTTTTTTGACGAATGACTATAAAAATATTTGTCTTTTTATTTGATTTTTTCTCAGGATGAGTCTATGACTTTAGAAAATAGCACAGTAAAACCAACCACTAATTGGGTCGTTAGGTTAGCTTTTTTGATCAATATTATTTCTCTCGGTGGTTTCATGATGGTAGTGCCGTTAGGGCCTGATTTAGTCAAGAGTATTGACTTCAATCCAGCGCACATTGAGTTACTTGATTGGTGGGGCGATGTTTGGGTCTGCCGTGTTGACTTGGTTATTAGCTGACCACCTTGATAAATATGATCGGAAATCAGTATTGGTGTTATTTTTATTATTAAGAGGGCTGTGCTTAATTGCTTGTGGTTTTGCGACCACGCCGATAGCTTTGATAATATTATTCACCTTATCAGGGAGCTTTACTGGGCCAGCTTCATCGGTATTAATGGCTGCTGTAATTGATGTGACGCCACCACCCAACCGTGGCAGAGTGATGGCTTTTATTGGTAGTGCTTTTTCTATCGCAGCTATTTTAATGGTGCCATTGTCGTTGCTGGTTTCTTTGTATTTTTCATGGCAAATTAACTTTTGGATTTTTGGTGGGTTAGGCCTAGTGTTAGCGGTTTTATGCGTGATGGCTTTCCCAACCATGACCTCACACATTCAATCAGGTGGCAAGGCAAAGCAAAAAGCAGTGTCGGTGTTATTTGCACAATCCAAAGTTAAAATTGCTTTATTGGTTGTTGCGATTCAAATATTGGCGCATTTTCTGATCATTAGTAACTTCTCTGCTTATTTCCAGTTTAACCTTTCCTTTCCTCGAGAGCATATGTCTGCATTGTATTTTGGGGGCGGTGCTGCCAGTTTTATTGCTCTGCAATTTACTGGGAAATTATTTGATAAAGGCATTCGCCACCAACTGCATATTGTTAGTGCACTGTTGGTGGCTTTATCGCTCTATCTTATTTTTATTGAGACACCACAAGTCAATGCTTTATTTGTACTTTTTGCGCTCATGATGACGGTGAGTACGGTACGAATGAGCGCTACAACTAGCATCATTAGTCACTTACCATCACCACCGCAACGAGCGGCATTTATGTCGATTAATAATAGTGTCAGTAATGTTGCTTCTGGAGCCGCTGGTTTTTTATCTGCGGCATTATTAACGACAACCGCTGACAATAAAATTGTTGGTATGGATTGGGTGGCGATGTTGAGTATCTTCCTTACTGTTGCTGCCCCATTAATATTATGGCGGTGGGTAAATCATGATTCGCTCATTATACCCAATAACGATCAAGCACCTCCGATAGCTAAGCGTTAATTCAATAAGATAAGAGGAAACTATTTTCCTCTTATCAATCAACACAATGTCGTTCTGACACCTCACTCATATTAATACGTGCTTATGCCAATGTAGGGATAATTGTATTTAAAAACTAAATGATACTAATAATCATTAATGTTAATGGTGGTGTGTGACATTAAACAATGATCATCAATGATTTATTTGATGGTTTAACAATTAAGCCAGTTAAGGCTTTAAGGATAAAAATGCAAAATGAATATATCAATCCATTTGATAATACTGACCACCAATTCTTTGTATTAATTAATGATAAACAACAGCAAAGTCTATGGCCCACTTTCACTGCAGTGCCAAAGGGCTGGCAAGTTTTGTTTGGGCCTGAACAACGAGAAAAGTGCATTGCATTTCTATTATCGGAGCCGTCTTAGTCGGTCAGTATTTTTGATTTTAATTAAAAAATAAACCTGATCAACGGCTAGCGAATAAGCGTTATTCGCCATTATTTTTAACATCATTAATTAAAGGATGTCATTTTGCCAAACACTACTTCACCTGAAATTTCGATTAATCAATCATTTCCTATTGTTGGGCCTCAATTGGGCATTTGGTTAGCGGACCAGTTAGCGATTAAGCATAATACTTTTGCTGTTGCTCAATATGTTGAGTTATCTGGGAAGATTGAATTCGATGTACTTGATAAAGCGATTCAACTAGGCATGAAAGAAGCTGATACCGTACATACTGTTTATGAAAACAATATAGAAGGGAGCATACAGACACTTAACTCGAGTCAAAAAATTGATATTGAAAGTGTTGATTTTGTCGATCTCTCTAGCGACTTTGATGCTTGTGATCAAGCCATTAAGTTAATGCAGGCTGATATTGAACAAGCACCAAGAGCTGACGTGTTAACAGATCGCTTCCGACATATTGTATTTAAATTACCCGTTGTTAATGGTGAAACGCGTTGGTTTTGGTATCAGCGTTACCATCATTTGATGTTAGATGGTTTTAGTTTTACAGCGCTCACTCAACGTATAAGTCATATTTATACTGCTTTGTTATCAGCTCAAGAGATTGGGTCTTCACCTTTTACTCCTTATCAGGCGGTGATTGAAGAGTATATTGCCTATGATAAAAGCGATAAAAAATCTAAAGATAAACAATTTTGGCAAGACTATTGTCAACAAGACGTTACACCTACTTCTTTATCTTATCGTCCATCAAGTAGCCCTGATGGATTAAATACGCAGGTTATCAGAGCACAATTTAGTGTGCCAGACACCATTACTGGACTGATTGAGCAGCATGCTCATTTTACAGTGGCCGATATTGCCAGTACCGCTGTGTTTATTTACCTTGCAAAGCTAACTGGGCAGGAGACTCAATGTATTGGTTATCCATTGATGAGAAGGATGGGGTTTCAGGCGTTAACCACACTGGGCACATCAGTGAATGTTTTGCCATTAATGGTGACAGTAAAGTCGAAATATACCTTTGAACATTGTATTAAGTTATTAACACAGCAGATTAAAAAGATCAGACGTCATCAACAATATGAAGCAGAGCAAATACAACGGGATCTAGGGGAAGCGGGCGGCAAAGAACGCCTTTATAGCGCGACCTTAAACTGTAAATTATTTGATTACCAACTGGATTTAGCGGGGGTAAAAGGTGTCACTCATCAAGTTGCTACTGGTCCAATAGAAGACATTGAATTTGGTGTGTATGTACAACAAGGTAAGTTAAGCATTGAGTTGTCTGCAAATTCAGGGCGATATAACCAAGCCGAGTTGCAATTACACGGGCAACGTTTAATACATTTATTATCTCAGTATGCTGAAAATGCTGAAGCTAATATTGAACAAACTATAGGTGATTATTCGATAGTTACTGCTGCAGAAGTCGAACAGTTAGCTGTTTGGTCAAATGGCCCAAGGGTAGATACCCGTTGTTATGGGCCTAGCATTGTGTCGCTATTGATTAAACAAGCTCAGCATGCTGGTGAGCAGAGTGCACTTGTGTATCAGGGAGAGTCATTAAATTTTGAACAGTTATATAAACGTGTTAATCAATTAAGTCGTTTACTGCTTTCTCATGACGTTCAAGCGGGTGATTTAATTGCCGTTGCAGTCCCTCGTAGTATTGATTCAATTATTGCCATTTTCGCAATTATGAATATAGGCGCGGTCTATTTACCTTTAGACTTAGGACATCCGGCTGAACGCTTAGCCATGATGTGCGAAGATAAAGTCCCCAGCCTTGCACTGAGTACTATCGAACATCAACACCTGTTACCTAATACTATCCTGACCCTTTGCCTTGACGACCAACCGACATTAACCGTACTTGAAGCCTGTTATGATACTCCGCTACCCGCGAATAAGTGTCATGTAACTCAACAAGATTTGGCCTATGTCTTTTATACTTCTGGCTCAACAGGACGCCCGAAGGGCGTGATGGTGTCACATGGCGCATTGATTAATCTCGTCGCGGCATTACAGGACAAGGTGTATTCCAGTATTGAGATCAATGAGAAGCAACTTAATGTCGCATTAACTGGCTCTCTCTCTTTGATACTTCTTGGGATCCCATTATTTTAATGGCATTAGGCCATACCTTACACATCTATTCTGACCAGGTTAAACAAGATGCTTTTTCATTACTAGATTCAATACAAACAGATAAAATAGACACGCTAGCAGTGGCTCCATCGTTAGCAACCCAGTTGGTACAAGCTGGATTATGTGAGACGCAAAGACACCAACCTAAATTAATGGATATTTGTGGTGAACCTGTGCCACCTTCTCTTTGGGAAGCATTGCGCTCTTCCTCTATTGCTTCTCATAATATTTACGGGCCCACTGAGTTTACTGTTTATGCAACCAGTGAACAAATATCAGATAAAACGCCAGAGGTGGAGATAGGTAAACCCTTTGCGAATACATGTGTTTATATTCTTGACCAAAATCTACAACCTGTGCCGATAGGTGTGAATGGTGAGTTATATTTAGCGGGGGATAATATGTCTTCGGGTTATTTAAATAGACCCGATATTACAGCAAGCCGTTTTGTTGCTAACCCTTTTATGGAAGGCGATGTGATGTATATGACGGGGGATATTGCGCGTTGGTCTGCACAGGGGCAATTAATGTTTGTTGGGCGTTGTGATAACTAGGTGAAAATACGAGGTCATCGCATTGAATTAGGAGATGTAGAAGCCGCTTTATCATGTTTACCGCTCACGAAAGAGGTCGCCGTTATCGCAGAGGTAACCGAGGCGAGTCAGCGTTTATTAGCTTATTGTACTTTGAATGAGCATCAATTAGGCAGCGAAACAGAGGTGGTGGATGCAGTTTTAACACAGCTATCTTCTGTATTACCCAATTATATGGTGCCATCTATTGTCTCTATTTTAACGGAGATGCCGCTCACCGTGAGTGGTAAAATTAATAAAAAAGCCTTACCTAAACCAGTGCTGTTGAGCCAAGGTAAGTTATTACCAAACACCGATCAAGAGCGCATTTTATGTGAACAAATGGCGCTAGTGCTCAAGCTTAATCGTGTTAGCTTAGAGGATGATTTTTTCAAATTAGCGGGGGATAGTATTAGTGCCATGCGCTTAAGCATTGCATTACATAAACAAGGTTACGAATTAAAACCACAAACCATTTTTAAAGAGAGAACCGCTGAAAAATGGCGCCCTGTATGTGTAAAATAGCCTCTCCATTAACAATTACACAGAAAGTTTATGATGAACAGTTAGATAAGAGCCGAACTAGAGCGGAAATATTAACGAATTTGTTAACTAGTGAAGAATTACAACTATTGGCTCAGCATTACGGTGAGCAGGTGGATATTTTGCCGGCTTTACCTTTACAAGCTGGGTTGTTATTCCACGCTCAACTTGCGGCACAAGATAGCCTATATAGTTTTACCACCAAGCTAAGGCTACAGGGAGCCGTTGATACTCAGCGACTGCAAGATGCTATTGCTACTTTGATCGTGAGCTATCCGCAATTAGCCGCGCAGTTTGATGTGCAGTTAACAGGTAAAACCTGCAAATTATTCCGGATATGACGTTAGTGTCAGCGAAGCAATATGCGCCACTTAAGGTATTTGATTTCAGTGAATTTAGCGAGGAAGAAAAGCAATCAGCATTATATTCATTGGAAATGGACGAAGCATATAAAGTTTTTGAGCTTGATAATAGTGTTTCTCAACCGAACAATTCGTCATCACTATTGTTTTTTAATCTAGTTAAGATGGCTGAGCAACACTATCAATTATTGATTACTGCCCATCATTTAATTATTGATGGTTGGTCTACACCTATCCTATTACAGGCTTTATTTGATGCTTATGCTGGTAATGAAGGAGCTGCAAATCAGTTAACAACTGCTTATCAAGATGTGGTTATGGAGATGGCTGCACGTTCAACAAAAGAGGCAGAAAAAGGCTTGGAAGGCGGCACTCATTGGTGTCACACTAACTATGATCTATGCAGAGTCAAACTCTGATGTACAGGAGTTAAAAACCAGTTTAGATAGTCAGTTAAGCGCTGATATAGCACGCTATTGTCAACAATATGGTATTACGTTAAATACCCTGATACAGGGTGTTTGGGAGTACAGTTGGGGTCAATGTGTGGGCGCGATCAGGTGGTTTTCGGTAGCCCTGTTTCTGGTCGTTTCAGCGATGTACAAGGTATTGATCAACAAATCGGCTTATTCAGTAATACTTTGCCTGTAGTGATTAATTTTAATCACGACCAACCGCTACTGACGCAGTTACGCGCGTTACAGACTCAGCAAATTAATTTAATGTCTCATGACGGGCTAGGATTAGGGGAAATTCAGCGTATTGCAGATGTTAATAATCTATTTGATACCTTATTGGTGGTTGAAAATTATCCCGCTGACCAGAAACTACTCAATGAAAGATACAGAGATTTGCGTATCAATAACGTTGAAAATAGAGGATATACCCATTATCCGTTAACGATATTAGTATTACCATGCGACAATATTCGGATATTGTTTGAGTATCGAGATGTGGTGAGTCAACCTGAACAATTGGCGCAGCGATTTATCCAAATTTTAACGCAAATAATCAATAACCCTGAGCTTAAAGTACCAGCATTAGATTTACACACTGAGCAGGATCGTAAAGTGATTACTCAAGCTAATCAAACCAAGGTCTCGATACCAGATAATTCATTACGGGATTTGTTACAGTCTCAAGCTGAGCAAACACCTCAGCGTGTTGCGTTGAAAGATAATCTGCAATCATTAACTTATCAACAAATGCGTGCAAAAGTCAGTGATGTTGCTCAAGGCTTACAGCAAGCAAAAAGTAGTAATACGCTTGAAAATCGTATTGAATTTATTGCGGTTGCCGTTCCTAGAAGTTGTGAGTTAAGTATTGCTTTACAAGCAGTGATTGAAGTCGGTGGTGCTTATCTACCTTTAGATAGCAGTTACCCTGATGAGCGCTTAGCTTTTATGCTTGAAGATGCAAAAGTGACGACTCTGATTACTACAAGAGCGCAACTTTCAAGGTTTTCAAAACAGGCATTTAACGACATTGCATTGAATATAATCTTGATAGAGTCGTTACTTGAACAGCCATTAGAGACTGATGTTTTGCAAGATAAAGCGATAACCAAGATTAAGGCGACTGATCCTGCATATGTCATTTATACTTCTGGCTCTACGGGCAAACCAAAAGGCGTGGTGGTCTCTCATCAAGCCATTGTTAATCGCTTATTATGGATGCAAGATACTTATCAGTTGGTTTCTGAAGATGTTGTTTTACAAAAAACACCTTCTAGTTTTGATGTCTCAGTGTGGGAGTTTTTCTGGCCGTTGATTGAGGGAGCCTGTTTATTCATGGCAGATCCTGATGCACACCGAGACCCTCAAGCCATATTAGATACTATTATTTCAGAAAACATTACAACCTTGCATTTTGTTCCTTCGATGTTAGCCACCTTTGTTGAGCATGCAGCAAGTTCCGAGCAGTTGTCAGCGATCAACGCGACATTAAAACGTGTTTTTGTAGTGGAGAAGCTTTACCCGTTAGGTTGGTTGAGCAATTTGAATCAATCAGCGATAAACCATTACATAATTTGTACGGGCCTACTGAGGCAGCGGTTGATGTCAGCTACTATCCTGCTAATCAAGCAACACAGCAGAAATTAGCAGAGGTCCCTATTGGTTTACCTGTTTGGAATACAGAATTACGTATTTTAGATCAGCAGCTGAGACCAGTAGGCATCGGTTGCATCGGGGAGTTGTATTTAACGGGTCAGCAATTAGCAAATGGTTATTTAAATAGGCCTGATATTACCGCGGATCGTTTTGTTGCTGATATACAGGGTGATGGCCAACGCATGTACCGCACTGGCGATATTGCTAAATGGACTTCAGATGGCAATGTGGTTTATTTAGGGCGTACTGATGATCAACTTAAAATCCGCGGTTTACGTGTTGAGATAGGGGAGATTGAACAGGCGTTATTAACCTTTAAAGAGATCAAAAAAGTCACAGTGGATGCACGTGTTTTACAGCAACTATCATCCAATCAACCGCTTCAGGATAATCGACAGCTGGTGGCTTATTATATTGCTAATACTGAATTGAATACACAAGCGCGCTTAAGCCATGCTCAAATATTAAGTGCATTGTCTGAGGTGTTACCTTCACACATGATACCTATTGCGTTAATCGAAGTTAGTGAGTTTCCATTGAGCGCTAACGGTAAGCTCAGCAAAAAAGCTTTACCAGACCCGCAACAAAACCAATCTATCTCGGGAAGAACACTCTACAGCAGGTATTGAGCAAACTATTGCTCAAACCTTTAAAAAATTATTAAACGTGAGTGAGATATCTGCGCAAGATAGCTTCTTTAATTTAGGTGGTCATTCATTAATGGCGATGAAATTAGCCGCTGAATTAAGAGCCCGTTTAGGCTTGCCTGTTTCAGTTGGGCAGATCATGGTGTCGCCTACTATCGAAGGATTAGCTTCGGTGTTAGTTGATGAAACTTTACGCAACGACCCTGAAAAAGCAGGTTTCGGGCATATTCTACCTATTCGCCAGGGACAAGGAACACCGCTGATCTGTATCAATCCAGGGTCAGGGTTCTCGTGGCAATATACGGGACTTCCAAAATACCTTGAAGGAAATTACCCAATAATAGGTTTACAGTCTCCTCGACCTAATGGTGCTGTTGCTGTCAGTGAAGATATGCAAGCTGCTGTTGAGCATTATTACAAAGCATTGAAAGGTGTACAACCAGAGGGGCCTTATCGTTTCTTAGGCTATTCGTTTGGTGGTACAGTTGCTGTTGCGTTAGCCGCAAAACTTGAGAAGCAAGGAGAACAGGTCTCCTTTGTGGGGTTATTAGATACCTATCCACCAGAAGGGCAAGAGTGGAAACGTCCTACAGAAGCAGAAGCAAGGGAGGAAGTGGAACGCGAAAAACGCCAATTCTTTGCTGCTGCTGAAAATGATATGTCAGATAAAGTAGGCCTCGCAGAACAAGACAAAATGTTCAATGATATTGTGGCTAACTATGATGATACGGTGCGTTTACTCGCTAAAGCAACTACGCAGCCTTATGCAGGGAAAGTGCATCTATTTGTTGCAGAAAAAACCTTACCCGATGGTTGGGATGAAGTTAAATCATGGGCTCCTTTTGTTAAAGACCTGACGAAATATAGGCTGCCATTTTCGCATGATGATATTTTATCAAGCGAAGCGTTATTAAAGATTGGGCCAAGGGTGTCTGGTTTACTCTTTAATTCGTTGAGCGATCAGTCGTTTGATGAGTAACTGACTATTTAAGACGATAATATCATTATAATATTATCGTCTTTATTAGTATAAAGAGGGGGTTATTGATATAGATAAGACCGCTTTATTTTAGATACTTGTCAATCTATTTGTATTAAAAAATAGAATAAGAACATAAATCATACGATCGTATAAATAAGTCCGTATAAATTCTTGAACGTGTGCATAGTTTCGTTGTAATCTCTTTTTTAATCTTTAATTGATCGATTTAACCATTAATATTATGAAGTGTCTTATGGGCAAATAGGGTCGTTCGACCGCTATTATGTGAATTAAGCTAGATTGCTAATTGAACTATATGGACTAAATCACCTTTAGTTTCATCTGTTAACGTTAACTTTAATGCTGTTAGGCTATTATCTCTTTATCCCCAATAAACAAGTGAATGATTGATTATGCGAATTAAAAAATTTGACCGAATAGAGCCCGATGAACGTAAATCTTTGATGGTACAGGGCGTTATAAGAAGTTTAATTGCGGATGGGTATGCAGGACTATCTGTGCGTAAGATAACCAAAGAGGCGAATGTCTCACAAGGTTTAGTGAATCATCATTTTGGTTCTATCAATGCGTTAATTATTTATGCTTATCAATCTGTTTCTGAACAGTTTATGGCGCAAATTGAAGATAGACTTCAAGCTTGTGATGGCGATGCTTCCGCGCAGTTAGATGCGTTTTTCCGTACTCATTTTGATATTGAATCTTTCGATCAAAATCTTTTAAAGCCTTGGTTAGTGTTTTGGAGTTTAATCAGAGACTCGGAAGGAATGGCTGACGCCTATGAAACAGCAAATGGACGGATAGAAGTTATTTTAAAAGCATTACTAAATGAAATAAAACAAGATGAAAATTTACAGGATACCAATGTGTCACTAGCTACTCAGGGATTAATGGCATTGTTAGATGGTCTTTGGGTTAGACAATGTTTAGCACCACAACATATCTCTTTGCATAACTCACTAAGTGTCTGTAGAAACTGGGTTAAAGGCTTTAAAGCAGGTTTGTACACTTAATTTTTGTATAAAAGAGCAGAAGGGGGAATAACCACCTTCTGCTTACACTGGCTTTTATCCATTGTGGTACTAAGGCGCGATATTAGTCCCAAAGTATTTGATTGATAATTCGTTGTAATGGTCAGATGCTACTACCTTTTTAATCGCAGTACTTAATTTAGCTTCAAGCTCAGTATCTTCTATACGAACACCTGCTGCGACACCTTTACCTAGCATCTCTTCATACTCTACTGAACCGTAATATTTCAGGCCTTCTTTGTTTTTATTAAAAAAGTCTGTTGCTGGAATATCATCGGCAACCATAAAGTCGATACGGCCTGCTAACAGGTCTGAGTTAACAGCATCTTGTGTATCGTAATAGCGGATGTTAGTGAATTTCCCTGCTTTTTCTTTAATGTAAAGCGCAGCAATCGTAGAGGTTTGAACACCGATTATTTTTCTTTTTAATGTGTTTTTATCTAGCGCAAACTCTTGTCCATCAAGACCAACGACTGCTGGTAATGTATTGTAATAAGGTGCAGTGAATAGCACTTTTTTAGCGCGTTCATCGGTGACAGTCATTGATGCAAAAATAACGTCTATTTTTTTGCTTTGTAGAGAGGGAATAATGCCATCCCAGGCTACCTCTTTGACTTCACAGTCTAAGGCCGCTTCTTTACAAATATCGACAATTAGGTCTATTTCAAACCCTTGCCAAGTACCATCCGATGACTTAGTTGCAAAAGGTGGGTAAGGTTCAGCTGCTACACCAAATTTAATTGTGTCGGCAGCGTATGCTGAAATAGCAGTCAATGCCATAGAAAGTGCTAATAGTGTTTTTTTCATTTTATTCTTCTTTGTTTTAGTCATAAGTTTTTGATTAATAAAGTTGATTAAGCTTCTGCATGTAATTTAATTGCTTTATTCTTTTTGTTATTGGCTAATACTGAAACAAAGCCACTGACTGCAATCATCACTGCACCCATGATTAAAAAGTTGTTAGGTTCACTTCCCCAAATAAGGTAAGAGAAAATAAATGCCCAAATAAGCCCGGTATATTCAATAGGAGCGAGTACAGTAGCTTCTACATGCTCAAAACTAGCAAATAGAAAGTACTGGCCTGCAGCGCCAATTACACCTGTTACCATCATCACTAAGATAGCTGTGCTATCAAATGAGGTGAATGTCCAAGGCAAACTGACACCTATGATCACGATGAACATAAAATTAGCAGCGACCATCTGCACAAAGATACTGGCTTTACCTGATAACCTTCTTAATAAAATGTAGGTGTAAGCCCATAACAGTGCTGAAAAGAGCGCATAAAATACTGATAACGCTTGACTAGTAAAGCCAGGACGAGAAGCAATTAATACGCCGATAAATCCAATAAAAACGCTGGCCCATTGCAGTTTTGTAGGCTTCTCATTAAGCAATAAAACGGCTAGTACCACCACAATAATTGGGGCAGAATAATAGATGGTGGTCATCTGTGCCAAACTCAATTCCTTTGCAGATAAGTAATAAAATACCCAAGCAAAGGCGGCAACTAAACTACGCCACATTAATGGTTTAATAACAGGTGATTGTATGGTTTGTTTAATAATTGCTTTACGGCCAATCACTAAGCAGATAAACAACGCTGCTAGGCTGCGCCAGAACAACAACTCTGCTACACCAAAGTCTGCAACCATCCATTTCATTACCGCATCTTGTATGGAGAAAATAGCGTAAGCGCCAAAACAAAGTAAAATACCTTTATTGACTGATTTACTGTTTACTGACATCACTCTATTCCTTATCGTTTCATTGGGATGCGTTTTTCAAACTGGGCAAATGCCACTTCAATTAAGTAGGTTGCGATAATGTAAATCACAGCCACTAATAAAAGTGGTTTATATACTTCAAAGGTGATCGAACGTATTTGATTAGCGGCACCCAATAGGTCAACCACTGCAATGGTTGACGCTAATGCCGTTGATTTTAATAACAGTACTGTTTCACCCGCTAAGGTGGGTGCTAATTGGTATAGTGCTCTTGGTAATCGAACGCGTAATAGGGCTTTAGTTTCTGTCATGCCATAAGCTCTTGCCGCTTCCACTTCACCTTTAGGCACGGCTAATAATCCACCACGAATAATTTCTCCTAAATAAGCTGCCGTTGAGATAATCAGTGCAATGGCAACATACCAAAATCCATCGCGTAGGTAGGGCCATAAAAAGTGACCTCGAATGCCTGGGACTTGTGAGAATAAGGTCCCTAACCCGTAGTAATAGATATATATTTGTACTAATAACGGCGTACCACGTATCACACTAGTAAATAAGAAAGCGGGGTAAGCAATCACGCGGTATTTTGATAATCGCGCCAGTGCAACACCAATAGCAGAGATAAAACCAAAAATTAAACTTATGATTAATAACGCTAAGGTAACTTGTAACCCTTCATAAATGAGATCTGAATATTCAATTAAGACGTCCATGTTTACTCCTAGTGTTTTGGTTGCCAGCGGCGTAAATGAATTTCAAGTTTGCGTAACAGATAACTAGAAATAAGGGTGATTAAGTAATAGATAACAGCAACTGAAACAAAGAACAGTAAATATTCACGAGTAGACCCACCTGCTTGTTTCGCTGTGTATAACAGCTCGTTAGTACCTATTACACTGATTAGGGCACTGTCTTTTATTAAGTTAACCCAGAGGTTTGATAAACCTGCTAAAGCATGTGGTGCCATAATAGGTAAGGTAATTCTAAAAATACTTTACGTTGGTTCATACCATAGGCAGAACCAGCTTCTGCTTGACCAGAATGAACGGCTAAAATAGAACCACGAAATATCTCTGAGGCATAAGCGCCTTGTACTAACCCAAGTACGATAATTGCTACGGGTAAACCGGCAACTTCCACATAGCCATATCCTAAGTAGTCAAACAGTATATTAAGTAAACTACTGCCGCCATAGAAAAACAGCAGTATCAGTAATAATTCAGGTACCGCTCGACATACTGTGGTGTAACCACGGGCAAAGGATTGGCAAAAAGAATTACCATATAGTTTGGCTAGGGCGGTTAATAAACCAATCAAAATACCCACGATAAATGCGCCAACGGATATTTGCAAGGTGACCCAGGTGCCGCTTAATAATGCGGGTCCCCAACCACCTTCACCAAACCCGAGCAATTGCATTGCTTCATTCATAAAAACTCTCCCTGTTAGCGATTATGCTGAGCATTGATAAATTGACGGAATCGCTCACTTTGTGGATTGGTAAATATGTCATTTGGTTTGCCTTGCTCTTCAATCACGCCTTGATGTAAGAAGGCAATATGCGAAGAAACATCGCGGGCAAATGCCATTTCATGCGTCACTAACATCATGGTACGGCCTTCCTCGGCTAAGGAACGGATCACTTTTAATACCTCTCCCACTAGTTCTGGATCTAAAGCTGATGTTGGTTCATCAAAGAGCATCGCTTTTGGTTCAACAGCCAGTGCGCGTGCAATGGCAACACGTTGTTGTTGACCACCGGATAAGAAACCTGGATATTCATCACGTTTATGTGCCATACCAACTCGCTCTAATAATCCTTCAGCGCGTTCTATGGCGACGAAACGAGATTCACCAAATACATGAATAGGTGCTTCGATTAAGTTTTCTAATACGGTACGGTGTGGCCAAAGGTTAAAGTTTTGAAACACCATTCCCAGACGTGAACGGATATCTAAGAGTTGTTTTTGGTCTGTAACAAAAGGTTGTCCTTTGTGGTCAATATCAGTATTGATACCTTCGCCATTAACGTAGATAAGTCCTTTATTTGGTACCTCTAACATATTGATACAGCGTAATAGGGTACTTTTACCTGAGCCTGACCCACCAATTAAAGAGATAACCTCACCTTCACGAGCACATAAAGAAACACCTTTTAAGACTTCGTGGTCGCCAAAGCTTTTATGCAAGTCAACTACTTCAATAACTTTCTTAGGTAAGATAATTTTAGATTCTTTAATACTTTCAATAGGTGATGTTTGTTGCTCTTGATTGCTTGCTACCGTGATAGTGCCTTCAACAACATCCGTGATGAACTGTTTAATACGTTTACAGGCTTCAGTTAATTCTGCTTCACTGACTGAGAAAGAGAGGCGAACAAATCCTTTGGTGCAGGTACCAAAAGCTTCTGCGTCTAATGTTGCCACGCCGGTATGCTTGTATAATCCCCATGTAAAGTCTTTAGCTGACATATTTAATTCACGAATATCAACCAATACAAACATGCCGGCATCGGGTGCGACGAGTTTAATAGAAGGACAATCCTTGAGCATATCCATGACTAGATAACGGCGATGTTTATAGACTTCAAGCATTGATGTACTAATGGTTTTATTGTGCTCTAAGGCGGTAATTGCAGCCTGTTGTACAAAACCAGGTAACCCGTAAAACATATTTAAGGTGAGGTTCTCAATATGGCCGATCATCGTTGGGTTAGCAATCATCCAACCTGAGCGCCAGCCTGTCATCGCATGAGATTTAGAAAGACTAGACAGGGTGATGGTGCGATCTTGCATTCCCTCTAATTCACGAATGGAGATCACCTCTTTGCTAAAACTCAGTGCTTGATAGACTTCATCTGAAACCACCCACAGGTCAAACTCTTTAGCGACTGCTGCAATCTCTTCCAGTTCGTCACGATCCATTACGCGGCCAGTAGGGTTGTTAGGATTTGCAAAAAAGATTGCTTTGGTTTTTTCAGTTACCAGTGTACGTAACGCGCTGTGACTGATGCGGAAATGATCATCGGTTAAGGTCGGCACCGGTACTATCTTAGCACCAGTTGATTTTAAGGTTGCTTCATAGGTGACATAGGAAGGGTCAATCACTAAGACTTCGTCACCGCTAGTTAATAAGCAAGTGGCTGCACAGTACAAACCATTTTGTGTGCCTGGTAAAACTACCACATTTTCCACATTGATTTTGTGCTTCGCTGTTTGGTTATGTACCTCCGCAATTTTTTCACGTAAGGCCATATGTCCACAGGTATCCGTGTAATGCGTATCGCCTTCTTTAATCGCTCTAATGGCACTATCACATATAACATCAGGTGTATTAAAGTCAGGATCACCGACACTTAAGATAATGGTATCTTCACCTTTTCGTTGTGCATTAACAGCTTCAAAATGAATATTCCAAGCATCCCCGCCTTGGCTTTTGATCCGATTTACAAATGGTGAGTAATTCAAATTTATCTCCTTTTTAATACACTTTTAATAGGTTTATTTTATTTCTGTATTTTAGACTACTCGCAAATGTACGATCGTTCAATAGTGAATAGTTAGATGAAAACAGCGATTGATATTAACTTCACCATGATGGTGCGACAGGTTGTTTTTTGAATTATCTTGGTGCAGAAGTAAAAGGCTGGAACTGTATATAATCCAACACTTTTTATATAGAGGATTAGTGTTAATGAACCATCAAAGTGCATGAGAAATTAATTTTTTTCAAATAGATAAAGAAAAATGTATCTCAGCCGATAATATTTAAGATCAATATAGATAATTCTTAGGTTCTAACACCTTAGAATAACCGACCTTGGTTAATTAAGTGATGTAATCTATTGCTCACTTATAACGACAAAATGGCCTTTTAAGTATCTTTTTTATTACTTTAGTAATATATTTATCGCAGTTTAATCAACCACTTATTTTAAACCTAACTCGTTGAGATATTAAGTCGTCAGCAAGGTGATTAAGTCAGTGTTGTTAATGAGTATGGATAGTTAATCGTTTAGTGTTAAACAGGATGGAGTCTACTTATGTTACGTTCTTTGAAAGTGCAAATATACCTACTGGTATTTATTCCTTTTATGTTAATGGTCGGTATCGGCTTATACAGTGAAATACGCAGTACTAACGCCGTTGAAGAAAAAGTGTCTGAGATGACATTAAACAATACGTTAAGATTAGAAAAAAACGCCTTAAAACCGTTGTTGATACTGCTCATTCTATGATTGAAGAGTATACGGAATTACCTGATGATACTGGCCTTAAAGCAGCACTAGCCGCACTTAATAAAATACGTTATGACAATGGTACGGGTTATATTTTTACCTATAATTTAAAAGGTGTGCGTTTACAAAGTGGATCCGGGAAAGGCATTGGTAAGAACTTTTATAATAACCAAGATAAAAAAGGAAATTATATTACCCAAAATGTTATTAATGCGGCAAAGGATGGGACAGGTTACAGCACCTATTATTTTGTTAAACCTGGAGAAACTGAGCCTTCTCCAAAATATTCATATTCTTTATTAATCCCTAAATGGAATATTGTTATTTCAACGGGTTTTTATATTGATGATGTAGAAAAAGCACAGCAAGAAGTGGATACGGCTATTGTTGAAGTGGCTGATCAAGCTATCATGGATGCATTGATGTTGTTTCTTTTTGCATTCATTGTGGTTGCACTAATTGTATTTATTGCCATTGCTAAGTTGTATAAACCACTTAATAACTTAAGTGTTTCAGTAGGTGGTCTAGCTGATGGAGAAGGAGATTTAACGGCAACTTTACCATCAAGCCATATTTCATTATTAGATAATATTGCTCGAGATTTTAATCAGTTCCTAGGCGCTATGGGTGTAGATATTAAAAGTTTAAAGGGCACCAGTGCACAACTCAATAATATCGCTAGCGAATCTAATCAACAACAAAAACACCTGGAAACGTTATCCAATCAACAAAAAGAAGAAACGGTACAAGTTGCCGCAGCCATTGATCAAATGTCATCTACTTCTAATGAAATTGCCAATACTGCAGAGCAAACTCGTTCTTCTGCAACCGCTGTTGAACAAGAGATTCAAGGTGTACTACAGCAAGTAGAACTGTCTAACGAGCAACTTGAAGGGTTAAATAAATTGATGAAAGGGGTAGAAGGATCGATTAATGAACTCGGTGATAATGTCACCTTAATCCATTCTGTATTGAGCGTTATTCAAGGGATCTCTGAACAAACTAATTTATTAGCTTTAAATGCAGCTATTGAAGCTGCGAGGGCCGGAGAGCAAGGAAGAGGCTTTGCAGTGGTGGCTGATGAAGTAAGAAGTTTGGCGAAACGCAGCCAAGACAGTACTGTTGAAATCAAAGATATTTTAGATAAATTACAGGATAGTGCAGAGAAAACGGTGCAGGATATGGCTCGTTCTGATCAGCAAAGACAAGTGGTAACAGAAGCGATGGCTAAAATTAGAGAGTTTATTCATAGCAGTAACCAAGGTATCCAACAATTATCTGAAATGAATGTGCAAGTGGCAACTGCAGCCAGTGAGCAATCCACCGTGTCTTCTGAAATCGCTGAACGTATTAATGGCATTGCAACACTTGCTGAAGACATTGGTAACAGCTCTACAGAAGCAAGGTCTCAATTTAAAAGTTTAGAAGAACAGTCCGAACTGATTGCAGAGATGACTAAGAAGTTTACGGTGTAAGTTATAGTACTTAATATTAAGCTTATTCTTAAATAATAAACATAAAGGCTGTGTGTAATATTTTTACCACAGCCTTTTTTATAGGTGTTAAACGGCATATTGTTCCTTGCAAAGATAACCTTCATAGCGAGCCAGACTCTACTATTAACTCTCAGCACATTCTGAAAATCAGTTTTAGATATACGAACAACAATGTATTTGTGTATTTGATTAATAACTAAAATTCACATTACTTTATACATTCTTGCAATTTTATAATACAAATGTGGCCTAGTTTTATAATAAAATAGATCTTTAATGTGTGATTAATTGAAGGGTGGTTTGTAATGAATAGTAATGGGCTTAGCTGATAGTTTAGACATTGATTATTTTTCTGATGGCGATTAATAATGGCAAAAACCTCACTAATAATAATTCTCTTTTTCAAAACTTTGTTGAAATTTATAAAACAAGTATAAGTCTTATTTTGTTGGTCTACCTCTCTAAAATAGACGCTAAGCTACTGTGAATAGGCGTTATGTTTTTTTTGTCAATCTGTTTACAGATCTAATTTCTTAGCGATTTTCTGTTGAAACTGAGATCTACTTAAGACTTTCTAACAAACTTAAACACCCTGAATAAAAACTTGAGGTAGGCTTATTAGTAACAAAAAAAGAGCTGCATGCACTGAGTTAGCGTGAATAAATAGTTACTTTTTAACACGCAGACTATTATGCATTTGTCATATTATTAAATGTTATAAATAAGGGTTCCAATGAAACACGGAAAATTAAATTTATTATTAAGCACTTCAATTGCTGTTGCTTTATCGGGTTGTGCAACAACTGATGAGCCAGTTGGTCCAATTAACTTATCAGGTACTTCGGCACCGCTGGTAGTGGTTGAAGCGACATCAAGCACGCATGATGGTAATGGCCCTGATCGTCTAATTGATGGTGATACGTCAACGCGCTGGTCTGCTAGTGGCGATAACTCTTATGCAGTTCTAGATTACGGTCAAGTTGCTGAGTTTGATGCCGTTCGTATTGCATTTTCTAAGGGTAATGAACGTGCAAGTACCTTTGATATCCTAGTGAGTGAAGATGGTAATACTTGGACGACTGTGCTGGAAGGTGAAAAATCATCTGGCAAGATTACATCGATAGAACGTTTTCCATTTACAGCCGTGAAAGCACGTTATATTAAGTATGTTGGGCACGGTAACACTAAAAACATGTGGAACAGCCTGACAGAGTTTTATGCCGTGAACTGTAGCATCAATACTTGTCTTGCTAATGAGTTTGCAACAAGTGCTACGATTGAAGCTAACCAAGTTGAAATTGAAGCAGCTAAAGCCAAAAAAGCGGCAGAAAAAGCAAGAATGGCTGCATTACGTAAAGGTGACTTTGGTACACCTGTACCACTTAAATGTGATTCAGCAGTATCAGATTGTAGTAAGAAAACATGGTGGGATGTGCCACTTAAATCGCCAGTTATTCCAGCAGTACCAAAAGCCGGTAATAAACCAGGTGAAAACTTCGACTTAACTACTTGGTACTTATCACAACCTTTTGACCATGATAATAATGGTAAACCTGATGATGTTAACGAATGGTACTTGAACCAAGGTTATGAACAACCTGAATTATTTTATACAGGTGAAGATGGTGGTTTAGTGATTAAAACCTTCATCAAAGGTACGCGTACTTCTAAAAATACAAAATACACTCGTACAGAAATGCGTGAAATGTTACGCCGTGGTGATAAATCTATCTCTACTAAAGGTGTGAATAAAAATAACTGGGTATTCGGTAGTGCACCTGAAGCTGATTTAAAAGCAGCTGGTGGTATCGATGGTGTAATGGACGTAACAATGAAAGTCGACCATACCACAACAACCGGTGAAGCAGGTCAAGTAGGTCGTTTCATTATCGGTCAAATACATGACCAAGATGATGAGCCAATTCGCCTTTACTACCGTAAATTACCAAATAAAGATACAGGTTCTGTTTACTTCGCACATGAAAACACCTTGGAAGGTTCTGATAATTACTACAGCCTAGTTGGTGATTTAAGTGGTGAAGTAGAAGATGGTATTGCACTTGGTGAAGTATTCTCATACCAAATCAAAGTGGAAGGTAACACCATGACTGTGACGTTAAAGCGTGATGGTAAAGATGATGCGGTACAAGTGGTTGATATGAGTGAGAGTGGGTATGACCAAGGTGGTCGTTACATGTACTTTAAAGTTGGCGCATACAACCAAAATAACACTGGTGATGCAGAAGATTATGTACAAGCTACTTTCTACAAAATTAAAACATCACATGATCAATACACTAAATAATATAAACATTATTTAATTATCAATAAAGCCAGCTTTTGCTGGCTTTTTCGTACCTGCCTCTCGTTAGTTGTTTTTATCTACTCTATAATGCAAAAATTAATAAACAACACTACGCTATTTGTTTATCTTAGGTGTTTTTTCATATTTCATTAGACTGTTTTTTATATAGTCCAAATGTATTCAATAACTCAGTACCCACCCACTATAATAATCAACGATGGAATCCCTTTATGAGCAAAGGAAAATTTGTTAGCGGTAATATTTTTAATCATATTATTGTTATGTCTTCTACCAATGCAATTGGTTTAACTGCACTGTTTTTAGTTGATTTAGCAGATCTCTTTTTTATTAGTTTATTAGGGCAAACCGAATTAGCGGCTGCGGTTGGTTATGCAGGGACTATCGCTTTTTTTACTACTTCTATTAGCATTGGTGTATCGATTGCCATGACTGCATTAGTGTCACGATCAATTGGCCAACAAGATAGAGACAAAGCGCGTCGATATGTCATTAATATACTGGTCTCAGGCTTCATTGTTAGTTCGATTATTGCGGCAATCATCTGGTATTTTACCCCTGAGTTAGTGACGCTGATCGGTGCACGTGATGAAACACATGATTTGGCTGTTGAATATTTGAGAATTCTATTACCCTCTTTACCTATTTTATGTGTCGCTATGAGTGCTGGGGCTTCTTTGCGCTCTGTTGGTGATGCGAAGTTAGCCATGTATTCGACATTAGCTGGTGGAGCGGTTAACGCTATCTTAGATCCTATCTTTATCTTTGCTTTTGATATGGGGTTACATGGCGCGGCATTGGCATCTGTTATCTCGCGCTTTGCTGTGGCAGGCTTTGCTTTGTATGGTGTAATTCGTATTCACCAACTAATGGGGCGGTTTGATTACAAGTTATGGTTGGCCGATCAACGAGATATTCTTAAAGTTGCAATCCCTGCTATCAGTACCAATATTGCTACCCCGTTAGGCAACGCTTATGTTACTTTAATGATAGCTTCTTTTGGTGATGCTTATGTTGCTGGTTGGGCTATTGTTGCACGCTTAATGCCAGTTTCTTTTAGTATGATTTTCGCTATGTCAGGCGCAGTAGGGCCTATTATCGGGCAAAATTTCGGTGCATTGTTGTATGACAGAGTGCGTTTAACCAGTAAACGAGCATTACAATTTACAGCGTGTTACGTACTTGTTGTGTCTTTTATTATTTACCTGTTACAAAATCAGGTGATTTTATTGTTTAGTGCGTACAGTGAAGCCGCTGATATGGTTGCATTTTACTGTACTTGGCTATCTGTTACCTTTATGTTTAACGGGGTCATATTTATTGCCAATGGTACTTTTAATAATTTAGGTTACCCAAGTACTTCGACCATTATGAACATAGGAAAAGCAACTATTGGTACAGTACCATTTGTGTACTTTGGTGGCATGTGGTTTGGTGCCTTTGGGGTAGTTGCAGGTCAAGCAGTTGGTGCTATTTTATTCGGTATTATTGCTTGGTTTTGGTCTCAGCGTATCCTTAATAAACTAGGCCCTAACGAAGGTTGTGAGCAACATGATGAAGTGAAATTGACTCCAAGCTTACCCTTGCCTCCTTTTAGTTCGAATCGTGGTTTTATATACGATGAACCAGATAACCTTAATCAGAAACCTATGCCATCAGAAAATTGTAGTCAACAAAAAAAGTAACCTCAGAAAAGAAAAGCCTATATAGCTAACTAGGTGGTTAGCGATATAGGCTTGATTAATAAGCACCCAAATATTGGGACAAATAATTACATCACTATCTTCAATCTATTAACAAGATATCCTCTATTTTATGACCTACCCACTAATCAACTACCTGGCTATTTTTCGCTCTAATAAATCTTAAATTAAATCAAAATAAAACGATAATTATAAATAATATCAACGCTTTATATTGTTTAGTTAATTAGTTTATTTAGCATAGTTAAATTTGACTTTTGGCACCTATTGATTGGTTTTCATTTAGTATAGACTGAAGTTTAGCGCTAACTTTTGTAGCTAGTTTTTATATGTGGATTCGTTTCACTTATAAATAGCTATTTAATCACCCAGTACATTTGCTATGTGCGTAGCATATGTTAGCAAGTTAGATTAATGAAAAGCATGGATTTCATTTTTTATAACGTCTGTATGAAATGGGTTAATGAATTATTACGCAAAGGGCTTTTAGCCTGATTTAAAATATAAATATTACAGAGACGTAATGATTGTTTAGTTAATCAAACAGCTCTTAAAAAATGGAATTAAAATAAGATGAAGAGCCTCAAATATAAAATATTTTTATTATTTGTTTCGATACTGCTCATAGCACAAGGAATTACTTTCTATGCTTTATACGTAACCAATCAAAATCAAGAAGAGACGGAGATTAATAGCCGTTTAAGTTCAGCAAAGACCATCTTTACAGAATTATTTGAACATCGTGTTGAGTACCTTTCTGCTTTCACTGCGATCACCGCTAAAGAACATAGTATTAAAAAGGTCTTTATCGATGGAGATGTTCATCATCTATTAACCGTACTTAATAATCAGAGACAAGAGTTAGATACTGATTTAGCCATGTCAATCACACCCGATGGCGTTATCACTGGGCAGTTACAAAGAACAAGCATCGCGAATATCGATGCTTCAACGGGGGAAAGTTACTTTTATAATAAAATTGATCATGGACCAGAACTGGGGAAGCCTTTTATGTTTCCTAGTTGGTTTCAATCTCAAGAGTCTTCCTATATTTATGCTATCGATGGCTTACATTATCAGGTGAGCCTTTCTCCCGTTTTATATCGAAATCAAGTGGTGGGTTGGTTACTGTTTGGATTTGAAATTAATGATGGTTTGGCAGATCAATTTAAAGCGGTGACTGGTTTGCAAACAGAGTTTGTTCTAAAAGAACAAGGCAAGGCATTGTTAACTGCATCTTCAAAGCAAAATACATCATTGTTCAGCGATGAAAAAAAACTGCATATTATAAATAATATTGATCAATCTTCTATTCCAAAAGAACTAATTGCCACTTCTGTGGTGATCTCGCAGTTCGAAAACCGTGAACTTGCGGTTTATATGTATAGCTTAAGAGAAAACATTGTCTCTATGTTAGAAGAGCAGTGGTGGCCTTTGATGATGTTAGCGACTTTGACTTTATTAGCGTCTTTAACCTGTGCTTACTTGATTGCAGCTTCCATCAGTCGTCCAATTAACCGATTAGTTGACCATGCCAAAGTCATTGCAAATGGACATTTTCAAAAGAAAATCATCTTTAAAGAAAAAAATGAAATAGGACAACTTGCCAACGAGTTTAACCATATGCAGGTTGCTTTATTGCAGCGTGAAGAGGCAATAACACGTTTAGCTAACCATGACTTATTAACAGACCTACCTAATAGACACCGCTTAAACGAAGTATTAAAAGATCTAAAAAATCAGCGTTTTATGATGTTGCATTTGAATTTACGTCGCTTAAAAGATGTTAATGCTACCTTGGGATATGATGTAGGCGACTTAGTGATTCAAGCTTTAGCAAATAGATTGCAAAATATATCAAAACAACAGCACGTACAGTTTTTAGTGCATATAGGGGCCGATGAATTTATTTTGATTGTAGATAGCATGGAAGTTAATGAGGTAAGCGCTCAGATTAATAAAGAGTTGGAAGAAATATTTTGCTTCCAAGGTATCAGTTTACAGTTGCAAGTACGTATGGGTATCGCTTTATATCCAGAGCACACACCTGATGTAACTAAACTGGTTCAGATGGCAGATACGGCCTTACACCATACACGTAATACAGGTAACTTAGTGCAAATTTATCAGCCAGAATTAGATGTTAATACCGTTGAACGTTTAAATCTTATTAATGATTTAGTACAAGCCATCCCTGCGAACCAATTTGAATTATATTTCCAGCCTAAATTTTGTATAGCTATTAAAAAAGTTAAGCATGTTGAGGCCCTAGTACGTTGGAAACATCCAACCTTAGGAATGATCCCGCCGGATAACTTTATCTCAATCGCTGAAAAAACCGGTCAAATTGAAGCGTTAACACGTTGGGTATTTACTGCAGCTATTGTGCAATGTAAAAAATGGAATGAGATTGGTTTAAGCATTAATATTGCTGTTAATATCTCTGCAGAAAACTTAAAAGAGCCTGATTTTTATAACTTTGTTTGTCACACCATTAATCAACATAAGGTTGGACCTGACCAAGTCACATTAGAAGTGACAGAAAGTTCTGTCGTAGGAGATACCGCTGGGGCTATTAAATTATTAAGTCAATTTAAAGATTATGGTTTAAAAATCTCCATTGATGATTACGGCACAGGTTACTCCTCGTTAGCACAACTTAAGCAGTTACCTGTTCATGAATTAAAGATAGATAAGTCTTTTATCCAGCGTCTTGAAAAAGATGTTGATGACCAAATCATTGTACGTTCAACGATTGACTTAGCACATAACATGGGATTGAAGGTAGTAGCAGAAGGGATAGAGGATGCATTTTCGTTAGCTTGGTTGTCTGAGTCAGGATGTAACTATGTACAAGGTTATTATATAAGCCGTCCTAAACCTGCTTCAGAACTAACACCTTGGTTGCTTAATCTGCCTAGATTTGAACAAAGTGATTTTCAGATTTAAACGCTTCTATCATTGCAGTGAATGCTGACAGAAGCGCATTACTGTTAATTAATTAAAGAATGAAGTCAGATTGATGGTTTGATCATAAGATTTAGTGAACAATGGCGAAGTTATCTCAAAGTGAAGAGGTAACTCTGGGTTAGTTAATAGAGAGAAAACATTGCTAAACATATCACTGGGTTTAATGCTTAAAGGAAGCTGAATGCTACTTGTACCTTCACTAATTTTTTGATTGTTTAATGCACCGGTAAATAACTGGTTACCTTTAGATGACACTGCATAATTGACATCGTCAAGCGGCAAGCTAAATTCATTTTGGTTATCTACTTCAAGACTTAATATAATATCCAACTGGCTGAAGCTTGCATTAACAACTTCTAGGTCTGCAATTGATACAGTTGGCACGTATAAAGTCGCCGATTTTTCGAATGGAATTGATAACCCTAATGCACTCACACTACCTTTAACTTGATAATCAAGTTTGTTCTCTTTAAATAATAACTGTTGTAATGAAGTTAAGGTTTCTTGAGTTAACGCTAATGATAAAGCCACATCTTTATCGCTATTAGCTGCTAGCGTACCAACAGAATCAGTTTCTCCTTCAAACATTTTGCTGTCGTTAAGAGATAATTCGTAGCTCACGTTATTAATAGGTAATGAAAAAGCATTGTTATTAGCGATATTAAAGGTTGGGTTTAATTCGATACGATCCATTGACATTTCACCCACTGAAATTGATTTGTAATTTACTACGGGTTGTTGCACGTAGTCTTTAATACTGTCTTGTAGCGTTGTACAGGCTGTTAATACACTAACTGCTGCGACAAAGGTAAGTTTTTTAAGCATGGATTTATCCTGTAAGTAATTTGAGATTGAATGGATTATATCAGATTGCTGATTATCTCATACTAAAGCAATGTCATTTAGCTAAAGAGAATGAAATTTAAAAGCTAGGATAATCAGGGCAGTAAGAAAGGTAAGTTGAGCATGGCTTAGTGATGGACAAGATTGCTCAGCTTATTCTTCGGTTATATTTTGTGGCTATCTAGTTTGCTTAAAATCATTAATAAAATGATTAATACGTTGAGCATTAACCCCTCGGTCGCCACGCCCGATACGTGAAACACTGCGGATATCTATTTTACTGCCATTTGACTGATCGCTTACCCGTACAATGACATCGTCAGCAAAGTGGAAAAATGGTGTGTAAGCCGTTGCTTCGAAAAATTGTTGTTCAGGGTCTTGATAGACTATTTCCCAGCCCATTTTGTCAGCTAATTGTAAGGATTTTTGGTAGGCTTTATCTTGAGCCAGGCTGGTGAGCAAAGGTTTAACGTTAGGGAATGCTTTATGTTGTTGATCAGCAATCTCTTGACCAGCGTAGTGCAAACTATTTTTAGCACCTGCTCTAGTATCATCTAAAAAGACAAAGGCAGGTGGGGTGGTGGTATCTGTTGAAATATCATGAATAGGTGGGTAACGAACAGGCACACGTAATGTATTAATAATGGTTGGTGTCAATATCGCAATACCAAGGACCAATGCAGTGATCGCTTTGACAGTGAATACTTTTTGTTGGTTATAACCATTAATAATGAAGGTTAAAATAACCATAACTAAGGTGATATAGCCCAGTGAATCGTTATATTGGCGACTCGCAGAAAATCCTTGAATGGGCTCCCATAAGTTCAAGGATGCACCAAACACCATTAACACTGCAAGACTGAGACACAGAATAGAAAACGTTAAGCAAAAGGTGTTGATATTGAGTTTGGACATAATAGCCTCATTTTTATTCGTTTTAGTCATATTAAGTACTTTCTTCCCATACATGCAGTATCTTACTTAATAAGTGATTTAATTGTGCTCTTTCTTCTGCATTTAACAAATTAAACTTTTGTTGCTCTGTATGGTGTAAGTTAACAATTACCTCTCCGATCAATGATTGACCTGTTTCACTTAACTTTACTAATTTGCCACGTTTATCATTAGGGTTATCAACTCGTTCAATTAATCCAGCTGCATTCATCCTATTAAGTACTTTAGTTAATCCACCAGAACTAAATAACATCGCACTAGAAAGCTCCGTAGGGGTCAAACAGTAGGGTGGTTGTTCTTTACGCAATGTCTCTAAGACTGAAAATTCAGGAGCTTGGAGATCGTACCGTTTTAATATTAGGGATAAATTTTGTTGGCAATAAGCACTTACACGGTGAATACGTAATATCTCTGGTGATATCTGAGCTGCTGATTCAGGCCAGTTAGCCTTTGTCTTAGCTAGCATATTAGCAATCGATGCTTGTTTAGTCATAACACTCCCTTAATTAATACCTAACAAATGTACCTTGCTAGAAAGGTAAATTACAACTATTATCTTCCTAGAAAGCTAATTAATGAAGGTTTTATGAGTAAATATATATCTACATCACTGTTATTGTTACTTGCAGGTATTTCTGCATTAACTCCATTCGCGACCGACGGTTATTTATCGGCTATACCTATTATGGCAAAAGACCTTAATACGGATATTTCGATGATTGCGGTCACCGTTAGTCTTTATATCTTTGGTTTGGCTATTGGACAATTAGTAGGGGGGCCGTTATCAGATAAATTCGGGCGTAAATCTATCATTCTGGTGGGTTTAATCATATTTACTATAGGTAGTTTTGCAATCCCTTATGCGCATTCTTTAGAAATGCTATGGATAGCAAGGACGATACAAGCGTTGGGAGGGGAGTTGCTGTTGTTGGGGTACCTGCCATTATTAGAGATAATACCCAAGGTAAAGATTCAGCTCGTCTGTTCTCGTTGATCATGTTAATTACCATGTTAGCCCCTTCCATTGCTCCATCGGTTGGCACATTGATATTAAAGTTAGCAAACTGGGGGTGGATCTTTACTTCACTTGCTATTGTTGGTGCAGTGGTGACCGTGGCAACATTATTGATTATGCCGACTGAAGTAAAAGCAAAACAAACCATCAAAAACGGTGGTTACTTAAGCGTCTTTAAAGAGAGAAGAGCATTAGGCTATTTATTCGCACAAGGTTTCTCTTTTTCTGTATTAATGACGTTTTTAGCCAATGCACCCTTTGCTTATATGGCGCATTTTGGTGTGAGTGAAACCTTCTTTTCAGGGTTACTTATCTTCAACGTAATGGGTGTTGCGATCGTTAATCGGGTTAATAGTTACCTATTGCACCGCTATGAGCCACATCAATTATTGAAGGGCTTTTTAATCGTTCAGCTTGTTGGGGCGATTATTCTAATTGTAGCAACAAGTTTATTTCCAGAATCTCTATGGTTCACGGTATTAGGTTTTGTGGCGATCACAGCCACAATGGGTGGTGTCATTCCTAACTCAAGCGCTTGTTTTATGAATTTTTTCGGTAACAATGCCGGTGTTGCCGCAGCAACGTTAGGGGCGACTCAATATATGTTAGGTGCTGGTGTCAGTGCATTGGCTGCACTGTTAAGCCACGATTCTTTATGGCCAATCGTATCTATCATGACAGTAGCGACTGTGATTGCTTATGTAGGTGGCTCAAGAAAATCTGAGTTAGCATCAGAAAAGCCAGTTCAGGAAAAAGTAAAAGTGTAATACCAATTGTATTAAATAACTGATCTAAATTTTGCGCCGGAAAAATGGCTTAGTTCAAGGCGTCATTTAAGCCTTTCGACGATTAACTTGGTTAATAGACTATCGGAGAATTAATTAAAAATGTTAATTCTTGAATAGTTGTGCTATTTGCAAAATGACAACGAAGGACTCAGTTATTTTAACAAGTAAAATAGATCCGTTTCTTAGTGTGATTGGTATAAGCAGTATGATGGCTACAGAAGGCCAAAGTTGCTCAGGGTGAACAACTAGCAAGCCTTCTCGTTTCTGCGATTAGCGCTAACAGTAATTTGTTTTTACTTGATCATTTTCTTCATCATAAATATAGATTGAATTGCCTTTTATCTTTTTCGCCATTGCCTTCGCATGGGTTGTTAATACAGCAACATCATGATGGCTTTTGCAATAAGGAGGTGGAAGGCAAACACAACCTATCGATAAGCTTAATAAAGGGTAAAATTGCTTGTTACCCGTTCTATCTTCCCCTGAAATTCCCCTTTCTCAAGGTCCTCTGGTCGGTAACGGTAGCGTACCCAATCAGAAAACTTGTTTAAAATTTGTTCGCACTGTGTTTCCCAATCTGGAGATGAAGAGATAAGAATGAAGTCATCCCCACCTATATGCCCTATAAAGTCATCGGAACCATTACTTTTTGTTCTAAGAATATCAGCGAGACCAAGGATAATCTGATCGCCTTTTTCATAACCATAATAATCGTTGTAAGGTTTAAAATTATCTAAATCAATGTAGCACACGGTAAAAGGGGCTGATGTTGATAAAATGTAATCAAGTTTTTTACTGATTGGGACGTTACCGGGTAATAAGGTAAGCGGGTTTGCATAGCGAGCGTTATTAATTTGTAGGTTGGTTATCTCCTTTAATAAGTCGATGATTAATCCTATGCCTTTATATTGACCCTGTTTTACAATGATAAATTCTAATACTTTCTTGTTGTTAATCTTTTCGCTGATCATGACACTGGCTTGTTCAATGAGTAAGTCATCTTCTAACACAAGCACATCCTGGTCAATTAATCTGGATAATTCAAACTTATTGGAAAGGTCGTGCCCATATTTAGAGAATAGTAGATTGGTTAAGCTGCTTCTCCGTACGACACCTACTGGTTCATTACCCGTAATGATAGGGATACAGTCAACATCTGGAAATTGGTTAAATAGGTCGGTACAAACTTGCACATTAGATGCAATATCAATCGCTTGAAATGGTAATAAAAGATCGCCCACCGTGGCTGTTGAAACCGCACGGTTTTCCATTTGATTAAGTAGTTTTCTATCGTTAAAGAAATGAGAAGGGAGCTTAACAATAGGAGATTTCTCGGGATGGCTGAAATAATAACCTTGGCAGAATGGGGTGCCTATTTTTTCTATAAACTGAAACTCATCAGCTGTTTCTATCCCTTCAGCGATGACTTTACAATTAAGCTCTTCCGCAATGTTTTTAATAGAACGAACGAATTGTTGTTTTACTTTATCTGAGTCAATATCACAAATAAAGTGACGATCAATTTTGACAAAATCGGGACGTAATTCATACCACATTCTTAAACCGGAGTAGCCAGAGCCTAAATCGTCCATAGCAATTTCAAACCCCATCTCCTTATAATGTTTTAGCGCGTCTCTCACTAACTCATAATTTTCTAAAGGGCTGTGTTCGGTTAACTCTATCACCACTTGAGAGGGGGATAGGCCACTATTTTGTAACAGCTTTAGCGTCTCACCTGATTTGAAATTAGGCTCAAATAACGTTTCAGGGCTCGCGTTAAGAAATAATTTCCCGTGCAATTTGCTTTGTTTAAAAGCAGATATTGATAACTCGCGACATAATAGCTCTAAAGCAACTAAGCAACCTTGTTCTTTTGCTGCTTCAAATAAAGCGATGGGGAATGGAAATGAGTGCCTACCGGCCCACGTGTTAACGCTTCGTAACCAAAGATATCTTGTTGCTGATTTTCGATAATAGGTTGAAATACAATAGATAAGTTTCTATCGTTAATAATTGATTCAATGGTTAAGGTATTTGTATTTGGCATCGTTTTATAGTCATTAGTTAAAGATTATTCACTTTAATTAAAGATTAATAAATTTACTGTTTGAACTTATGCCAATTTTACTAAGCGCTTTGTTAGCTTTTCACATGAAAATCACTCTTTAATAGCAGAGTTTTAACAAGTACTAACTATTTTAGTTGGTGTAATCAATTGACTGGTGTCGGTAAACTATAAAGTATTAAAGTGCATTTATTTCGTTACACTACAAACAAAGTATGTCACTTTTATTACAGTGTCATCTATTTAAAATCAAGTGTTTATAGAGTGACTATAAACACAATGACAATAAAAGATGGGAATAGAAATGAAAGGGAGGACTACTTGTGTCTAAAAATTTTATTGAAAAGTGAAGCTGTAATTGAAATAAAACTGACGGTTTCTGCATCTGCGGCACTTTCAACGCATTGTTGTTTCAGTTCTTTTTTATTGTTCGGGATGGACTTAACTAACGTCATTTCTTCTTTTTCATTAAAGATAAAACCATCTGTCGAGTTATGTTGCGATTGATAACGGTCGATCAATAAATCTAACAAATTAATGATAATGCTGGTTTTATTGAGAGAGCCGATATTATCGAAAACAGCACCATTACCTAATTCTACGGTACGGCGATGCGCACGGAATTGCGACTTTTGTTCGCTTAATTGTCGCCAGGTTAAGCTATTCACTGTTGTTTCAATTTTATGGTCGTTACGCCAATAAATAGCATCTCTACCAATCACTATACCGCGATGAAATTGAGTAAATGATGTTCGCATTGCAGCTAGAATGTATTCATCGTCGGGGATATCTAATATCGCTCGAGCATAATGTTCCACATCTTCAGGTACAAGTGGGTTCATATTGAAGTTATTTTCTCCATGGTAATAGGTTAATACTTTCATTACCTCATCCAACATGCTCATTTGTAACTCCTTGAATTTTTATAGTTTCTAGTATGTTACCCAAGTTTAACCACTATTTGTAGTACAAATAACATTAACTTATTCAAAATGTATGCTTTAACTAACAGTTTTTGATAAAACTCACTGAGTATCAATCTAGGATGCTGGTTAGCTTCCCTAGGTTTGTTGCGCCTCATAGTATAGAATTCACCTGAGAAGTGGTTTTTCTAAAAACACACTCACCCATTGCTTATTTAAACAAAATGAATCGAGATATATGACACAAATTACAATAGCAACACATAACGGTAACTTCCATGCAGATGATGTATTCAGTATTGCAGCCCTAAAATCTATCTTTCCTTCATTTAAATTAGTGAGAACCAGAGATTTAAATGTGATCACAGCGGCTGACTTAGTCATTGATGTAGGCGGCATTTATGATCCTGAAACAGGGCGCTTCGATCATCACCAACGAGGTGGTGCAGGTGCGCGTGAAAATGGTATTCCTTTCTCGTCATTTGGTCTTATTTGGCAAAAGTATGGCGTGCAGATCTGTGCGGGTAATGAAGAAGTTGCAACGTCAATTGATAACGGTTTAGTGTCAACCATTGATGCTATAGACTGTGGACATGTTGAAGGTGTCGCACAGGGTATTAGCCTTAGTCAAACCATCTCTATGTTTAATCCAACATGGCAAGAAGAAGCGCATTTTGATCAGTGTTTTGATCAAGCAGTTGCATTTGCAGAGCAGGTATTAGCCCGTTTTATTGCGTCAGCAAGTGGTGGTATAAGTGCAAAAGCAATTGTTGCAAAAGCGATTGAAGATACCACTGATCCGCGTGTTATTGTGTTAGAAAAGTATATTCCATGGAAACGTACTGTGCATGCAATGTCACAGGAAGCTTTATATATGGTTTACCCATCTTCTACAGGGCAATGGCGCATTCAAACTGTACCTGTAGAGCCTGGTTCTTTTGAAGATAGAAAATCGTTACCGGCTAGTTGGGCTGGACTATCTGACCAAGCATTACAAGATGTTACAGGGCTTGAAGATGCAATGTTCTGTCATAACGGCTTGTTTATCGCTGGCTGTGCTTCTTTTGAAAACACCATGAAAATGGCGGATATGGCATTAAAGGCTTAATCATTTATTGTGACCGAGCATCTAATTGTTTAGATTTCTCGTAATAGATCAATGCAGCTAATACTTTAAGTATTGGCTGTTTTTTATCTATTAATTCTCATTTTTGAACTTATTGCCTCTGTTTTCGTCCAAATATTGATAGTAATACCAAACATCCTATCCGGTATTACCAAATATTTCGACTGAGGGCACAATGAACGAATCAATCACTTCCTTTATGAGAAACATTTTCTCAAAAGCACTCACTATCATTTTCTTATTATTAGCTGGTGCAATCATCTTTTCTTTGATTCAGCATGTTGTGAATGGCCTTATCAATAAAGCTGATTTAACCGAAGTATTATTAAAAAGTATCAACATTGGTGTGATCGCATTAGCCGTGTTTGAATTGGCATTGATCATTAATAAAGAATACTCAGAACCGGGTGACCATCACCATAAAGATGCGATTCAAACGCTACGAGGCACCTTGCCTCGCTTTATTGGCACTGTATGTGTTGCGCTGTCGTTAGAAGGGTTAATTATGGTGATAAAGTATAGCCAATTAGACTTGGCGGGTAACTTGTATTATCCCGTTGCCATTATCGCAAGCACTGCATTTTTACTGGTTTCATTAGGTGTGTTTTTACGTTTAACTGACCAAAGCAGTGAGGCTATCGAATCTAAACAAGTCACTGAAGAAAAGTAGCTTTTAGTATAAGTATTAAACAGTAACAGGGGAGTTAAATGCCACTGTTTAATACTACTGTGATTTTACGATTTAAAACGATTAACCAGTTTATCTAAACTTGCTGCCATGGATTTTAACAGGTCAGAGGAGGATTCAATATTCTGCGATGCATGAGCACTTTCTTCGGTACTGTCACTGATATTAACCACGTGGACATTAATCTCATTAATCACCGCAGACTGTTCTTCTGTTGCTGTCGCAATTTGCGTGTTCAGGTCTGAAATATGCTGTACGTTAATCACTATTTCGTTAAGCACTGAATTAGTTTTTTGCGCCGCATTTAATCCAAGAATTGCTTGTTCACGGCTTTTATGTACGGAGTCTACAGCGAGTTTTGAGCCATCCTGTAATTCAGTGATCATACGGTGAATTTCATCCGTTGATTCATGAGTCTTCTTGGCTAAGTTTCTCACTTCATCAGCTACTACTGCAAAACCACGTCCATATTCTCCTGCACGAGCGGCTTCAATGGCTGCGTTAAGCGCTAATAAATTGGTTTGTTCTGAAATACCTCTGATAACATCCAATACGCTACTAATTGAATCACTACGTTGTGCTAACGTTTCAATATTGGTTGAAACTACTTCCATATCTTCCGCCATATGACTAATGGTTTCTGTTGATTCATTAACCACTATTTGTGCTTGTGATGTCATATTAGTTGCTTGATTAGTTGTATCCGCTGCGACTGCTGCATTATTGGCTATTTCTGCTATGGTGCTGCCCATTTCATTTATGGCAACAGAGACTTGATGTGCTTCATCACGTTGTTTATCAAGTGAATGTTTTGAAGCGTTAGCATCTATATAGACAGTTTCAGAGGCACTTCTGATCTCGGTAGATGTTGATTTAACATCTTGTACCACATTACGAATATTCCCGACAAAAGCATTAAAACCTTTCGCTAATTCCGATATTTCGTAGGCGCCATGTTCATCGACTTTACTGGTTAAGTCTCCTTCACCTTCGCCCAGTACTCGGAATTTCTCTGCCATTTTTTGTAAAGGTAATACCAACTTATTTGATACAACAATGCTTAAACCTACGAAGATAAATACAATTATTAAAAATAGAATGAGCATATAGTTGCGTACTTCAGTGATCGGCTGATAGAGCTCGTCCTTTGGTACTTGCGCAATGATATACCACTGTAAACTTTCTATATAACTAGTAGATAGTATGAAATCACCGGCTTCTTGGAATGCAAAGGGTTGTTTAGCAAAAAGAATATTTTTATCTAATTCAGGGTAGAACTCACTCACGTTTTTAGTTTCAGCAAAGCCTTGGTTTTTGTGTACTTTTACTAATCCATTTTGATCAACTAAATAAACAAAACCAGTTTGTTCAATTTTGAATTGTTGTAATAAATGAGCTATGTCAGAAAAAGTGCGGGACACACCTGAAGCCGCGCGGCCATTAAGTTGTTGGTAATTCACAAAAACATTAATGGTGCCATCGGACTCAGTATAAGTACTTGCTGATGTTTGTTGTCCGCTATTTTTAAAATTAAAATACCAACTATCGTGATCATTATTTTGTAATACACGAAGGAACCCTTTTTGATTCCAGTATTGTGCAGAGTCACGCTCAATATACGAGGCATTACTTAACCCGTTATTATTTGCAACTCCTGAAAGGTATTCAGTTAAACGCCTATCTATTTCTGGTTTGTTATTATTATCAATTAACTGATAAATAAACGGGTTATTAGCGATTGATTTAGTGATTGCTTTCATTTCAGCTATTTCAGCATCTACCGTTTGTGATACACGTTGCACCAAGTTTGGTAATTCTGAATTTTGTAATCGGTTAAGTAATAATTCACGCGATTTTAATTGTGCAACCAGTGCAATCACACTGGTAGAAACAATAACCACAACCAGTATAGATAAAATTATTCGATTTTTAATAGAAAGTGAACGCATATATTCCTTGGTTTTGTTAGTCAATATGTTGTTAAAAAGTGTTTGGCTGGCCAATACAACAAATGCACTAACCCTATATGAGTAATATTGTAGCATTTAGTTGCTAGTTAACCAGTAGATAAATAGGAAGGAAAATAAAAAATAATTTAGAAAAATAACTATATAAATATTATATGTTTAGCTAACTGACAGAGAGGAATAAGCAAATAACCTGGATTTGTTTTTGCAAAAATATGCTAATTAACTACCCTTAAAGTAGTACTTGAGAGGAGAGGGATTGCTCGTTCATTTGAATTTAATTCATAAATCGTTGCCTTAAACCTTAACCCATAAGTTAATTATAAGCATTTATCACACCAAATTTAAATGCATAAACCAATATTTTTACATTGATAAATGCTGGGTTACTCAGCCGATGTTGTTTGGAGAAACAAGATGAATAAAATAAACAGTAAACTAACCCGTTTAATAGTAACGTCATGTTGCTTTTTAGCCATGCCATTTACGCCGATAGTTTGCAAATAACATGGGCTGATAGTTCTTCAAATGAAGATGGGTTTTATGTTGAAAAACGTGGATTAGATGAAAACGATGCAGCGATAGTGACAACCCTCACTGCCAATACAACCAGTTTCACGGACAGTGATGTTGATGTGGACCAAACATACTGTTATCGCATCGTGGCGTTTAACCAGGCAGGATCAAGTTATTCTGATGAATCATGTGTTGAGGTCACTGATAGCGTTGAGCAAGATACTCGTACCGCAGATACCTATGAAGACAACAGCAGTGATGACGATACTAGTAGTGACCTAGAACCGATTGCTGAAAATGATGAGAATACTATTATCAGTATGTCTCATGCAATTATTAGTAAACCAACTTCTATTGACGTGACAGAGCAAGCTATATACTCATTCTACGATGAACAACACTTCAATAAATCATACAGTGATGCCACTGTTTCCGATTTTTACTTTGATATCTCAAGTGGTAATAGCAGTATTAAATCTACCAATTACTTTAGTTTTGTTGATGGCCAAACCACACTCAGTAGTGGCATTGCAAAAATGACATTTAATAGTGGCAATAAGGCATTCTTTGAATTGCAATCTAACGGCACAACACAAACTGCGCGAATATACTTACAAGCAGGTGTGTGGACACATGCGAGTGCTGCAATAGAGGTGATAGCCGGAGATGTAACTGAAACCGTGTCATTAACTCAAGAATATTCTTGGCAATACTTTACCGTTGACATCACCTTTGATGGCGACCTTCCAATTACCATCACTACTGATAGTGATCATAGTGGCTACAGTGCAGTGATGATCGCGGGTATTGTTTTCGAAGAAGTAGAAGAGGAAGTCATCGAAGAGGAAGAGGTAATAAAGTACGCATCGTTAATGGGAGTAGAAACAGATAATGGCACTGATATAGATATCTCTGATAGTAAATTCTTAAATAACTTATTAGAAGAGGTAAATAGTACATTTTCTGAGGCAACAATATTATCATTATCTTATTCAGGTACCACTAAGGCTCGTACCAATAAATATACCTTTACTGATCAATTTGCAGAGGAATATAAAGGGTATCAAACAATGGGCTGGAGTGAAGATAATGGTATCACCATGCAATTAAGCAGTGGCGATCAACAAATTAACACGGCATCGATTTACTTTACTGCAGGTGCGTGGACCCGAGAAGAAGCATCAATAGAGCTGATTATTAATGGTGAAAGTGAACTGATCACATTAAGTTCAGGTTATAGCTGGAAAAACTTTAAAGTTGATATTGAATTTGAAGGTTTATTGGATCTTGAAATCAGACCGGTAGATGAGTTCTCTGGCTATAGTGCACTGAGATATGCGGGGCTCACATTATATTAAAGCACACAGGTACAAAACAATTACATTAAACTAATCAAAGGGGAATTATATTCCCCTTTATTCATTCCCTTAATAAATTTTAACGGATTGTCTACTTTGCACATTTACTGCACATTCATAAGGTAAATTAACGCTTAATATGAAACACACTAATTAATTGATCTATTTTTTTAATTAAAATGAGTTAGCTTTTTAATAGAAGATGCTCAACCTGAATGCCGAAAGGTTCAAAATTTAGATCATTAATTTACTATTATTGGCATCACAATGTCAGTGATAATAATTCAGTTGTTCCAAATAACTGTATACTGTGAAAGATGTTGAATTGACAGGATAATGTGGTGAGTATCATGTACAAAAAAGGCGCGATTAACGCACCTTTTAGTTTGTTGTTAGCGGTAATAGGCTTCAACTGTACCTTTAACCGTTCTCATTAAAGGTTGACCTCTGCGGTCTAAGGCTTTATGTGCTGACACTAAAGCCCAACCTTCACTAATACAGTATTCTTCAACATCAAAACGTTCTTTACCGTTAAGTCGAATACCGATGTCATGTTCAAATATTTCTGCAACATGATAAGGGCTACGAGGGTTAACAGAAAGACGATCGGGTAATGTTGGTAGCGACTGAGTGTCGTTCATAAATATGACCTATAAAATTAAAATAATGCATTGTAAGCAATATGTTCAGACCGCTCAAGTAATGTCTTTATAAAAGTTGTACTTAGTTCACAATGAAATAACAGCGAGTCTAAAAGTGAGCAAGCAAGGCGACTTGGTTTATTTTTTTAAGGAAGTTGGATGAAATTAGTAAAATTTACACGTCAATATTGGTTCGCTAGTATGGTTGGTTTTGCGCTACCCTTTAGCAGCGCTTGGGCTAATATTGATATCGATAGCATCAGTCAAGATGCATTAGTAAAAGATCCGGTGATTGTTGAATGTACATTAGACAATGGAGATTCAGCAAGTTGTGCTAAATTTGTTGTTAAATATCAACCAGACAACCTAGAGACAGGACCTTTTTGTCCTAAAAACATCGACGAGAAAGGTGGTGTTTGGAATTGGGATGGTGAAATGGCTGGTTTATACCAGATAGATAAAGGCTTTCTCTCTATGCTAGATAGCCAGGGTTATCATTTCTATGATCAAGATGGCAATGTTAACATTACTGATGTCCGTACCACTCAACCTAAAAGCGATAATACTTGTTTACAAGCGTCAGTAGATAAGACTGTAGAAATGACCGTTTTAATTCCAGTTAACCCTGTTAAATCAGACCAAGTGAGCGATCTCAGGTACAGTCGCCAAAGTAGGTCTAGCATTAGATGGTGTCCCAATCTTTGCTGATGCACCTTCTGTATTGGATACAGGGCACATGCCTGCATTAGATGAATGTGGTGGACATGTTGACCCAGGTGGTTGGTACCATTGGCATTCAACGGCAACTGACATTGACAGCGTTTATAAAAATGAACATCTAGATATTGAGTGCGGTATCAAACAAAAAGCCAGTGCCATGTTTGCCTATGCTTTCGATGGATTTCCAATTTACGGTAGTCTTGAACAAGATGGAAAAATGCCAGCAGGGTTAGATATTTGTAATGGGCACTTTGGCCCAACCAAAGAACACCCAGAAGGTATTTATCATTATCACGCATCGACGACTTTCCCTAACTTACCAACTTGTTTACACGGAGTCATGGCTAAGCAAAACTTCTCTACAACCGCTAAACAAGGCATTGGTTCTGCGAATGGACCCGGACAAGGCGGTGGACCTGGTCACGGCACACCTCCAGGCTTCGATAAAGCAGCTAAAACGTTAGGCGTGACAGAAAAAGAGTTAATGAAGGTTATTATGGATAATGGTGGTAGAAAGTTAGATATTAGTGCTGCCGCGAAAGATTTAGGCGTCACAGAAACCCAGTTGAAAAACGCTTTACCGAAACCGCCTCGACATTAAATTGTAACATCACACTGCTAAACGAATGGTTAATTCGCTTAGCAGTGAATCACATTTCAAGCAAAGTTTTACCTTAACTAAGCACAAATAGCCTCTTTACCTTTAAAGCCTTATACCAATTGTATTAAATAACTGCTCTAAATTTTACGCAGGAAAAATGGCTTAGTTTGAGGCGTAAGTTGATGTAAATGGTTGTTCCCTATACGAAACTTACAACGAAAAAATAAGTTGTTTTAAAAAGTAAAATAGATCAGTTACTTACTATGATTGGTATTAAATAGAAATTGATAGATTAATGATTCGAATCCCGATTTTTACCTGACTAAAACTAATCCATTTTGGGTAGCAATTATTACTATTTGCTTGTATAAATAGAAGTGGGTCAACTTCACACTTTTAATAAAGGGCATGGAATAAGGAATAATATGTTGAAAAGGATTTCGTTTAAAGCAAAGCTTGTAGTGCTAATGATCACTATTATTTTGGTGACATTAATCACTTCCTATTACAGTGTAAATTATTATATCAGTAGTTATATTGCGTATAACGACAGTAATAATATCCAATCAAAACTCTCTCTGTTAAAAAGTAAAATATCCAGTGATGTTAATAACGATATTAATTTAGCTAAAAATCTCAATTTTAGTTTGATCAGAATTAAACAAACAATGGACGCGACTGATTACCTAAAAATTATCAAAATTGCCAATAACTTTGTGTTTGACGAAACAGGTAATGTACAAGATGAAGGCGAGGCAGAACGTTATAAACAGCAGCTTAAGCAAGCTAATGGAGAAATAATGATCAGCAATCTATTTTATTTGGATGAGCAGCCAGTCTATAGCATTACCATTCCGAGGAAAAATAATGAAGGGGACTTGTTTTTTGTTTCGTTAAGTAAGCTTAAAGCAACACTAGAGGCTTCTACAGTCAAAGGTAGCTATATAGAATTGTTGGATGCTGCTGATAATGTCATTTTCTCGAATAAGCAAGCGGGGGATTTAACATTAATACCAGAAAAGATAAGTGTTGGTAATATGCAATGGACCTTAAATGGTTATATCGATAATGCCCATATTCAAGAAAATACAGGACAACTAAATCAGTCAATCACTTCTGCACTGTTAATGGCCGCTTCTGTGATAATCATTATTGCAATTTGTTTAATTAATGCTGCCTTTAAACCCATTGTTGCTTTACGTAATGTAGTCACTGACCTCGCTACAGGAACAGGAGATTTAACCCATCGTTTGCAAGTAGAAAGTCAGGATGACCTTGGAAAAATCGCGGAAGGAATTAATCAGTTTATCGCCAACCTACAAGCCATGATGCTGGATATCTCAGCGTCAAGCCAACATATTAGCGAACAAATTAAGCAGTTCGAGGAACAGTCAAGTTCAAACCAACAAGTATTAGAAGTACATAATACTGAGATGGATATGGTCACGACTTCAGTGAATGAAATGAGTTCAACGGCACAACATGTAGCAGAGAGTGCCTCCACTGCAGCACAACAAACTGAATCCACGAATGGTGAAGCAGAACAATGTAAGGTCATTGTGCATCAAGCAGTGACTGATGTGACCGCATTAGTCTCACAAGTCGATGAAACCGCTCAAACGGTGTCGGTGATGGTAGAGGATACGGTGCAAATCACTAATACCTTAAAAGTGATCGGTGAAATAGCTGAGCAAACTAATCTCCTTGCGTTGAATGCGGCCATTGAAGCAGCAAGAGCTGGAGAGATGGGAAGGGGGTTTGCTGTCGTCGCAGATGAAGTGAGAGCATTATCAATGCGCACTCGAGAAAGTACTGCTGAAATCAGTGATATGTTGACTAAATTAAAAGCAGGTTCAGATGAGCTGGTTACTAGTATGGTTGTCACTAAAGACAGTTGTCAAAAAACAGCGGCGACCACAGCTCAAGTGATGGATTCGTTAGGCATCATGACTGGGTCGGTTAATCAAATCAGCGATGTAACCTCACAGATCGCAACCTCAGCAGAACAACAAAACCTTGTGACGGAAGAGATGAATAAAAATATGCTGCAGATTAAAGGGTTAATCGAAACATTAAATACAAACGGTATTCAGACGAGCAATTCAGTTAATCAACTGACAGAAAGTAACCAAGATCTTGTTAAAATAATCAGCCAATTTAGAGTAGTGTGAATCATGTGTGGGTTAACGACCTTAAAACAATGACTTGTTAACCACATATTTTGTTAGTTAAACGGTGATTATTCTAAATAAACGTCACTTGTTGAACTGAGTCACACTTTAGAGGTATATTGGATCCTAAAATATTTTACTGAAAAACTTAAATAAATTTAATTTATCTTGTTAATCAGTGTAATAGATTGAAAAGTCTATTTTACGATCTAACGATGCAATATTAAAAGGTATGCATAATAAAACAGATTTTATCTGTGATTTACCACTACTTTATATGGAAATAATATGAAACAAGTTCAATTTAGAAATATTGATAAGTTATTTATCAAGATGTCATTGTTTGACAAATTCTGGGTCATTTTTGGCCTGTTTGTCATTATTCTTAGCTTTATTTCTATTAATCGATACCTTGATACTGTGGACATGATTGAACAACAATCAGCTCAAATACTAGAGCAACGTTTATCAGGTATGGTGATAGCACTTGAGTCCACTAATCAACTCGATAAAATTGCTGATTTAGGGGTAACGTTTCCCGCTAGTACTTCTCACATGGTACGTAATAATGACCAGGTCACCGTGGTGGTTAAAACTAACTCACAGCAATACGTCTCATTGTCAGAATCTGTCGCAGCAATCGAAAATCCCGCAAAACAAAGTGCACTTAATAGTTTGTTGCTGACGTTTTTATGGATATTGCCTTTTGCATTAGCCCTGTATTGGACTGCCACATTTTTACGTGGTGCATTATGGGTATTGTGGGATACGACCCTGAAAATTATAAAAGGGGATTTAACGTCTCGTTTAGGTTTTATTGAAGGTCGAGATGAATTCGGTACCATTGGTGCATGTTTAGATAAAGCCATGGATACATTATCAGAGCTTGTGGATACCGTGAAAGAAAATGCGTCAATGTTGCATCATACTTCATCAGATATTGCAGATCATAGTAAACAGAGTGAAATTCAAATAAACCAACAACATACATCGCTTGACTCAGTTGCTACAGCCATGGAAGAGATGACGGCTTCATCACTTGAAGTCACGGAGATATCGAAAAATGCTTCTAAACAAGTCGAGCTTAACTCCGAACATGTCAAACAAAGTGATCAGCGAGTTCAATTAGTGATTAGTGAAATTCAGCAACTGTCTAATTATATCGAAGAAACGTCATATTCAGTGGCAACATTACAAGAAAATGCGACACAAATAGATGAAGTGATCACCACAATTAACTCCATTTCAGATCAAACCAACTTATTAGCGCTGAATGCCGCTATCGAAGCCGCACGTGCCGGTGAAATGGGACGAGGGTTTGCCGTTGTCGCAGATGAAGTGAGAACATTAGCAAGTAGAACGCAATCTGCTACGGTAGAGATTCAATCTATGATCAGTAACCTTCAGTCTGAAACCAACAATATCTCTACTATTACCAATAATACAGTCTCTCAGGCTCAGACCAGTACGGACTTGATTAAAGAGATTGGTACAGATATCAATGCAATTGCCGAATCATCACAAGCGGTAATAGAGATGACTTTCCATATTGCAACCTCTTCAGAGGAGCAAAGTGCGGTCGCAAATGGTATTGCTTCGGACTTAACTGGTGTACGTGACCAGTCTACATCGATCCGAGATTATGCTCATAAATCATCTTTGGGTACTAAAGACTTATCGGAAGGTGCAGAAAAATTAAGTAAGATCTTATCGCACTATAGAACTTAGTTTAAACCTATTAGTAAAACATTATCCTACTGCTGTAGGGTAATGTTCTTTTCTCTACCGCTATCAACTACAATTAATAGTTATAATCAAAGCTATACTCTGAACCTTAGGAACATTATGCCTAAATCCAATGTCGATCTCATCTAAAATTACATTTTTTGAACGTTTTGAGTCAGACATTTTATCTGCTAAGAAAACCTTAACCATTAGAAATGAAGAAGAAAAGCATTATTTGCCTGATAGTAGAGTAGATGTGTTTACTTTTGAAGATAATCGTTGGATTTGCCGTATTAAAATAACTAAGGTAGAGCCTATATTATTCGAGAATTTAAACCATGAACATGCTAAACAAGAAAATATGAGCTTAGCAGATTTAAAATCAATAATTCAACAGATCTACCGGGTATTAGCCAACTCTATGTCATCTATTACACATTATTAGTGTAAAGACATACGTTGGTGCCAATTAATATAATCAGTTGCAGACATTGGTTTAGCAATTAAATAGCCTTGTATCCCGTCGCTCTTTTTCTCTTTTAAAATGTCAAACTGTTGCTTTGTTTCAACACCTTCTGCCATCACCGAAATATTTAAGTTTTTTGCCAAGTTAATAATGGTTTCAACTATCGGTAAACCTGTTTCAAGGTTTGATATGTTATCGATAAAGCTTTTATCAATCTTCAATTCATCCACTGGATATGCATGTAACGTTGATAAACAAGAGTAACCTGTACCAAAGTCATCAATTGAAAAAGTAAAGCCAACATTTTTTAACTCATGCATTTGTTGCACGGTATAGGGGAGGTCATTGGATAACATACTTTCTGTTATCTCTAGTTTTATTAGTGATGCTGGGACTTTATATTGATCAATAATCGATATTAATTCATCTTTTAAAGTGGGAGAGTTGAACTGGTTTTGTGACATATTGATAGCAATGCGATAGCTTGGAGAGACTGATGGCGCTATAGCCAATTGATTAAGCAATTTACAAATATCGTGTAATACAATATTTTGTAATTTTTGTATTAAGCCAAATTGTTCAGCGAGTGGGATAAATTGATAAGGTGGCACCAACCCCTTACTTGGGTGATTCCAGCGAATCAATGCCTCAGCACCACTGACTTTTCCATGAACATCCACTTGAGGTTGAAAGTAAGCACAGAATTCATCGTTTTCAATAGCCCTGACTATCTCGCTTTCTAATTCAGTTTTAATCTCTAGTAGTGTTTGTTGTTTGGGGTCAAAGAAACTGTAACCATTGCCACCTTTAAATTTAGTACGATACATAGCTGTATCTGCAAATTTAAGGGTGTTATCTGCGTTTGCATGTTCTTTATCGATTAGGTAGATGCCAATGCTAGCACTAATTTGAAAGGCAAGTTTGCCGATATCAAATTTATCATTAAAAATAGATTGCACTTTTTTGACCAGTTGAATGACATTTTGTTCCGCTTGTTGCAAGTCAGCACCAATGGTATCAACAAGGATCACAAACTCATCGCCCCCAATACGAGCCAGTGTATTAACTTTACCTAACACCGCTGTAAGGCGTTTTGCTGATTGAATAAGTAACTGATCTCCCGCTGCATGGCCGAGCGAGTCATTAATACGTTTGAAGTTGTCTATATCCAGAAATAACAGAGCACTGATGGTATCTTCTTGTTGTACTTTAGCCACACACTGCTCTATACGGTCATTGAGTAAACGTCTATTAGGTAAACTGGTTAATGAATCATAATAAACCAGTTTCTTGACCTCGTTTTCCCTATTTTTACGGCTGGTGATATCCCTGATCACCCATAATACATGGTCGTCATTATTGTAATTAATCTTAATGCTTCTGCCTTCGAAAATAAGTGTTTCAGAGCGTATTGTAAGCGTATATTCAAATACATGTATTTCATTGGTTTCTAATGTTTTATTTATTTTATCTAATACCATTAATGCGTCACTCTCAGATAAAATATCTTTAATATTTTTGCCCACTAATTCATGGATAGGGTCGCTTAATAAATTTTCTGATGCTGCGTAAACATTGAGGTATAACCCTTCCTTGGTAATAATAATTGCTGGATCAGGTATTACTTTAATAAACGCATTAAGGTTTTGATTGGTAACTTTTAAATCTTTAACCAGTTTTTGCATTTGCAATGCATCGTTGCTTTTTTCAATGGCAATACTGGATAAATGGACAAAATAATCTATCAACTCGAGGTTCTTTTTTGATGCAACTTTAGGATCTGAATAATAGATGGCGAATGTGCCTAACACTTCAGATTTAGTGGAAATAATAGGCGTCGACCAACATGCTTTGAAATCGTATTGTTCTGCAATACTTTTGAACTCTTCCCATAATGGGGAGTGAGGGATATCTTCCACTAAAACTCGTTTGCCTAAAAAAGCAGCCGTGCCACAGGAACCTACTGCAGGACCAATTTTAATGCCGTTTATTAAGTGAGAATAGCTATCAGGTATGCTTGGCCCAGCCATACTATAAAGTAAGTTATCAATTAACTTTAATATTGAACATTTAGCATTATCATCACCTATTAATGATTCAATCGCTAGGCAAATCGATGCTAAGGTTTCATGTAAAGGTTCGCCTAATGCTATTTTTGTGAGTATTTTTTGCTGGCTAGCTAGTAATTTCGTATTTTGCTGTAAATCCATAAAATGTGCCACAACCCTTGTGATAACCAATATTGGGATAGTACCCCTTTATGGTTACAAATCCTTTTTGAATCATCGACTTACACAAGCTTATCGTTTGGAAAAAGTGTAAGTAACTGTTTTATAGGTCATTATAGTGTTTTTTGGAATATAGCGAATTTAAATGCTATTTGTTTTCAATTTATTATTTAATATAAACGTCATGACAATCGAGTTAATTAACTGGTCATTTTTTAAAAATGAATACTGTAGATATTGAATTGATAGAGTGCTAAAAATAAATGTAAAAAAACAATCAAGCTCATTGTAGCTCAGGTTGATAATACTAAAGTGATCTGGTACGGAAAGTAGGGAATTGAGAAGGTTAAAAAAAGAGCGGTCATAAGGTTGTTAACCACTCTTGATAAATAGAGGCTTGCTTGGTCGGTTCTACACTTTACCTAGCCAAATATCCGCATTAATTTGTGGCTGTTTACTGCGTTTCTTTTTACCAGTACCTTGAGCAGGTGCTGTTATGTTATTTTTAGCCTGTAATGCCAGTTGTTCAAAGTCAGTGGTTTCAAACCCGTTTACTTGTTCACGCTCTAATTGAATCTTATGCTTTTTCTCTATAACTTTAAAATGTTGAACGTCTTCAAAATCAATGATTGATAAAGCCAAACCGACTTCTCCAGCACGTCCACTTCGACCAATACGATGCATGTAATCAGCAGGACTTCTAGGGAGATCAAAGTTGATCACAACGGGCAGTTTATCAATATCCAAACCACGTGCTGCAATATCAGTTGCAATTAACACTTGAATCTCACCTACTTTAAATGCCTCCAAAACGCGTGTTCGTGCACCTTGACCTTTATCTCCGTGAAAAACTTCAGCATTGATACCGCGTTTGGCGAGTTTATCTGCTAAATGTTTACAGGCTGATTTGGCGTTGACAAAGATTAAGATTTGTTGCCATTGATGTTGTTTAATTAAATGTGATAACAATGCCGTTTTTTGGCCTTTATCAACAGTGAATAAACGCTGTACCAAGGTACTTTGTTCAGCGCTTTGTAATTGTATTTCCACTGGGTCATTAAGTAGATCTTTAGTCAGAGCCTTCACTTGTTCAGGAAAAGTAGCAGAAAACAGTAATGTCTGTTTTTGTGGTGGCATCAATTTTAGTAAAGAAGCTAATTCATCGGTAAACCCTAAGCTAAGCATTCTGTCTGCTTCATCTAATACTAAGGTGTTAACGTTATCCAGTTTAACGGCGTTACTATTAATTAAATCTAATAATCGTCCAGGTGTTGCAACCAAGATATCACTGCCGCCACGCAACGCTTGCATTTGCGTATTAATAGACACACCACCAAAGACGGCAACGGTTTTGATTGCGCCATTAAAATGCGCGGCATAAGACTTAATACTATCCGCAACTTGTTTGGCTAGTTCACGCGTTGGTACAAGTACAAGATGAGAAACAAAATTGGCAGATGATTTATGTCCTGTTGCCTGTAATGCTAGGGTATTTAATATAGGCAACGCAAAAGCAGCCGTTTTACCAGAGCCTGTGTTAGCACCTGCAATAATATCTCTTCCGGCTAATACATTGGGAATAGCTTGCATTTGAATAGGGGTAGGTTGTGTATATTGCATTTCGCTTAAACGTTTCAATAAAGGGGAAACGAGTTTAAGTGTTTGAAATGAGTCGTTGTGTTGACTGTTTTTATCAATGTTAGCGTTGGAGATCATTAAATATATAACTCTAAATGTAAATAATAGTGGTCTATTTTAGCTTATTTTAAATACTTGTTCTCAATTAACTTAGGTAAACTTTAACCCTTTGTGTTTACCCGTTTATGCGACATCAGTTACACAAAACCTATTATTAATCGCATTAAAATAAACTTAAAGTCATTTTAGGTTGTGTATAGTTACCACTTTTGCCATATAATAATCTAAGATACACTCAAAAATTAAGTACTTTGCATATTAGGATATTTAGATGCGTGAAAATTTACCGGTAATTGACCTTAGAAAAACTTTTTCAGTAGATCAAAAGTTTATTTCAGTGACTGATACTAATGGTAATATAGTTGATTGTAATCAGGCTTTTATCGAAATAAGTGGTTTTAGTCGAGATCAATTGATTGGGCAGCCGCATAATTTAGTGCGTCATCCTGATATGCCTGGTGAAACATTTGCAGCAATGTGGGGCCAATTAAAACAAGGTAAACCTTGGATGGGCTTAGTAAAAAATCGTTGCAAAGACGGGGAATATTATTGGGTTGACGCTTATGTAACACCTGTTACGGAAAACGGGAAGGTTGTTGGGTATGAGTCAGTAAGGTCTTGCCCTAAACAACAGGATGTAATAAGAGCAGAGAAACTATACAAACGTTTTAATGCTGGTAAAGGATTAAGAAAAAAGTTACCTATATCTTTACAAAACATAATACTTATCCTGTTGATGTTATCATCTTTAGTCCTTATCTCAATGGATGAAACACTAGTGACTATCATTTTATTGCTGATATCGAATATTGGTTATGCGTTATGGACAAGTATTCATAATAAAAATAACTTATTGGCTTTTTCTAAGTTATTAAGTGGTTATTTTTCTAATGAGCAAGCCACACAATCTTATACATCCAGCACGGGCTTGTTAGGAAAGGTTAAAACGGCTATTTTAAGTCAGCAATCACATTTAATAACGGTATTAAGCCGTATTGAGGGCGCAGCAATAAAAGTAACATCGGAATCCCATAATTCATTTGAATTCGTTCAACATTCAAAAAATGGTTTAGACCAACTACAAGCAAAAACACAACAAGTTGCTACTGCGAGTAATGAAATTACTGCAACAATCAGTGAAGTATCTTCGAGAGTTTCTGACACCGCAGAGCATGCTGAAACTGCTTTAGCATTAGCAAAAAAAGGTGAAACATTAGTAACGGTTACTAGTGAATCAATAGAAAAATTAAAAGAAACAGTACAAACAATTAACCATTCAGTGACGGAAGTGTCTGCAGAAGCGGAAAGAATTTCAACTGCCACCAATATCATTGACCAAATAGCGAAACAAACTAATCTACTCGCGCTGAATGCTGCCATTGAAGCTGCTAGAGCGGGTGAGCAAGGACGTGGTTTTGCCGTAGTAGCAGATGAAGTGCGTAATTTAGCTAAACATACACAGGACTCAACCAGTGAAATATTTAAGATTGTCGAGCTATTGACGGAAAAAACAAGTACAGCAGTAGTTCATGTAGAGCAGGGCACTATAGAAGCTGAAAATGGTTTAAATAACGTAATACAGAGTAGTGAAATGTTAAAAGGGATTGTTGATGCTGTTGCAAAAATCTCTGATATGTCGATTCAAATTGCAACGGCCACTGAACAGCAGGCGCATGTATCGGAAGACATTAATCAACAAATGGTAGGTATTGCGACTCTGACTGATAAAAATGTGAATATTTCAACGGAAACTGAAACCTCGATCAAAGATCTAAAACGAATTGCAGATGATCTACATGAATTAGTGTTGCGCTTTAAGTAGAGCTTAGATTTAGCTATCAATAACATAACATAGCGAAGTGTGGGGATTGAGTTACTTAGTAAGCAACTCGGTTTCTACCACTCTTTTTAGCGATATATAAGTTTTCATCGGCGGTATCAAATAAAGACTCAGTTGATTGCCCTTGTTCAGAGTAATTAGCAATGCCAAAACTACAGGTCACACTGTGTGCCAAGAAAAAAGCATCATTGATATCATTGTTTTCTTGCTCAATTTGCTCACTATTTAAATCAAAGGCTGTGATTTGATTTAATCCATAGTTACCAATCTGTAAACGTTGCTCAATAACCTTACGAAGCCTTTCAGCTACTAATATAGCTTCACTTAGTTTGGTATTAGGTAACAGGATCATAAACTCTTCACCACCATAGCGATAAGCAAAATCCGATGGCCGTATGGTATCCAGGATCAATTGACCAAATAACGCCAAAGTATCATCACCCACTGAGTGGCCAAATTTATCGTTCACGGATTTAAAGTTATCTAAATCACACATAATCATAGAGAAATCTACAGGCTCGCCTAAATACATCTCATTTTGCAAACTAGCTAATTTACGCTCTAAGTATTCTTTCTTTTTTAACCCAGTTAAATAGTCTAAGGATAAGTTGTTAATCTCATTCAAATTCTTAGCCGCTAAACCAATATGGCCATCAGCCAAAAGTTGGTTATGAGAATCTACAAAAGCATAATTCATGATGTCCTGGTAAAACAGTTCGCATTGCAGTTCACTGGTACACCGTAATGCATCATCAGGACTAGGGTATTTCACAAAATCTAGCAAGGTGAAGAAATCATCTCCGAATTTAAAACCTGTATCTAATTCAATTAATTCGCCTTTTTGATTCAAGACTTCCATAAATCTCCTTACATACGAAACGAATCAATAATTAGAGTAATGATACTTTAAAACGTTCGGGCTAGGTTGCGTTATATTTGTTAAATTATCGGCAAGTTATTATCAAACTTAAGTTTTTTCGGTCTATAAATACACTTTATGTGTTTAATTTGGTAAATAAAATACCTGTAAATAGTTAGCACGTAAGTCTCATCTATAACTCATTCATTCCGCCTGTAATACAAATAATTATCACTTCTATTTTTTATCAATCGTAAACAATTGATTTTATGTTCTCAATCACGAAATTTGAGAACCTTAACAAGAGATTGTGAGTGGTTGCCTATAGAATTTAAGTGGTATTGTATTACTTAAATGGTTGTTGTTAATTTATCCGCGTATTCGTTATTTACCGCTTAAGTCATACCAATTGCATTAAATAAGTTATTTTACTTGTTAAAACAACTTATTTTTTTGTTGTAAGTTTCGTATAGGGAACAACCATTTACATCAACTTACGCCTCAAACTAAGCCATTTTTCCGGCGCAAAATTTAGATCAGTTATTTAATACAATTGGTATAAGCCTATGGTGAGCAATGCCCATAAAAAAGTCATGGGCATGTTTAACCGTCATGATATGACGCAGTGGCATTTATAAACCGCTTAGAATGTAAAGTGTAAAGATTGTAATCTAAAATGAGACCAATCACTTAATGAGATAATAGCTTGCTCGGTAGGTGGTGCGATATAAACTAAACCAGCTATTGCTAAAATAGACGCAAGGGTGATTATTTTATTATCAAAATCAGCTAGCTTTAAAGCGGTTCCAAAAGATCGTTTTATTCTTACGTTACTTAAATCCACACTGTATATTTCGTCCAACATTAAATGAATCAACCCGCCCAATAAAACAAATCCGCCCGCTAACCAAGCAAAAGTTGCTGCTTGTACAGTGGCTTGACCGTTCAATTGCCAAGTGACTTGTGTGGTTAACAATCCACAGAAAGCTAAAAATAGTACAGAGTGACAACTGCCTCTGTGTACTGTGAACCATTCAAAAATAGGTCTAAGGATATATTTCATAAATCCGTAGACCAGTAAAGGCACAATGATTAACTCAATAAAGCTAATTTCAATAATTAACTCTGTCGTTATGTAATGGAGGACTAGCAAGACGGCGCTAAATGCAAATAAATTAAAAATAGTATCGAGGGAAGTAGAGTTATCTGAATCTATATCTGGCAATAAGCCGCCAATTGAACCTAAAAACCATAACCAAAGTGCACCGTTTAAATCAGTATGTCCTGCAGATAATAAAGTAGCGGAGCCTAAACCAGTGACGATCACTGCAGTATTAAGATGAGTATTGAAGTTAGCCATTGTATCTCTTGATGGGAAAATAATAAGGCATTTTAGCAACTGAAAAGTTCATTGTTCAATGAACTTTAAACAAAGTGTGAATATCAAAGCTGATTCAATAATTCGAAAGTGACTCGAATAAGATTTGTGTAGATAATGAAATGCAGGGTTAATTTAAGTTATTAATAATTAACTTGTTATTAAACTTGCATTAGTGGTAGCACTTAGTGGTAAATACGCGGAAGAGATTAAACAAGTCGCTACCATATTAAGTTAACGACTTGGTTGTTTATCTATATAAATGTGTTGATTTTGGTAAAGAGGGTTATCAAATATAGCTTAGTCAGTACTAAGTACTAAGCCGCTATTTGATAACTCTCTTTTCCCATATGCTTTGTTTTCGACTGAATGAACCTTTACCTTTTTTAGCTTTTTCAACTCGCATAGTAAATACTTTACTGGTGACTAAAGCCGCCATTGCTGAATGGTTAATCGTACCACGACCTATCTCTGTGGCTTTTTGTGTTTTAAGGTTTTCACCTGGCGATGATTTCATCATTTTGTTCATTTTTTGTTTTTTACCCATCTGTTTATCTCCTATTTAGGTGTGCGCAGTCTAGCAGTAAATTTTCAAATTCATAATATTATTTGACTGTTTTAATCACTATTTTCACAAAGAAATCAGTAATAAAAAAGGCTAACAGAAAGTAACTTCTGTTAGCCTAAATAAAATATTGACTATGTTAGCTTTTAGCTAATCTATTATTTATTGTTATTATTTTTTACTTTTCACGGCAATTAACTCTGGTTTCTTAATCCACAAAATTAACGTCGCGCTACAAGCTAAGATAATTAAAGTGGCTGGTAATCCACCTAAGTATGATAGTTTTTTAACACCATCAATCCCTACTGTGCTGATCATGATCCAAGAGACTAACCCTATTAACGTACCCCAAAGTATTTTAATGGGTAATGACGTCTTAGCATCAGATTCTGAAGTAAAGTCTTTAGTACATAAATCACCAATGGCATCAGTACTTGAATCTGCTGCCGTCACATAAGAGATAAAAGCAATCAGTACTAAGAAGAACGAGGTAATCGCACTAAATGGCAAATCATTCATAATGTAATAAAGCAGTTGTTCAATGCCTTCATTATTTAATACATTATAAAGTTCACCGGCACTTTGTGTATCCATGAAAATAGCGGTACCTGAGAATACTGATATCCATAGGAATACAAATAAACTTGGATAAATAACATTGACTTGAATGAATTCTTTAACCGTATAACCACGCGATATTTTACCTAAGAACATCGCTGTAATTGGTGCCCAAGCAAACCAAACTGCCCAATAGAATACACTCCACCATTGTGGCCAAGGGTCATTCGCAGCTTGTCCTGTAAACAAACTTAAACGGAAGAAGCTTTGTAAAAAGGCACCTAAGCCTTCAACGCCAATTGATAAAATATACAGAGTTGGCCCACAGAAAAAGATAAACACAAAGAGGGCAATCAGCATCCAAAAGTTAATTTTAGATAAACGTGCAATACCTTTAATTAATCCACTAATAGCAGACAAAATAAAAGTACCAACAATAATTGCTGTAATGATCCCTAAGGTTAGTGCATTACGTTCAATATCAATGTACTGACTGATGCCGCCTAATAGCGTTAACACACCCGTACCCAATGAAGAAGCCATACCAACCACTAGAGAGTATAAAGCTAATGAGTCGATAATATCGGCCACAACAGGGGTAATTAAACGACCAAAAGCAGGGCGTAATGAACTTGAAATTGAAAAAGGCATTTTCAAGTTATGGAAAGCCAAAGCAAAAATTAACCCTGGTACACAATAAATTGCGTAAGGTGTTGGTCCCCAATGTAAAAACATCGCAGAGAAAGCAAATAAAGTAGCGTTAGGGCTTGCTGCTTCTATACCAAAGCTAGCTGGTGGAGCATGCAAATGATAAATAGGCTCTGCGGTTGTCCAGAATAGTACACCCACGGCAAAGGTAGTACAAAGTACGATCATAAACCATTGTGGTTTTTTGATCATTGGTTGACTGCCTTCACCACCGATTCGTACATTACCTAGTTTAGAAAAGTAGGTCACTACAACTAAACCTAGTAAGTAGAAACTGCCTAAGCTAAATAACCATGAAAAGTTCTTTAAAATGCTACTGTTAAGGTAGCCCGTTACCTTAATGAAGGTGTCTAAATCTACCAAGCTTAATATTAATGCGGCGGCTAATATCAAAAAGGTAGGTAAAAACACCAAGGGTCTTATTGTTTTAATCATATTTCATCCTTGAGTTAGTTATATAAAGTTTCGTTTTATTGTGTCGTTAAAATATTTACTGAAGATCAGTGTTTGATCTTGATAAGCTTGCCATTGCACTTGCAGGTAAAAGTTTTCTTTATCGCAGGTCATTACATAGTGACCTTTGATAGTGGTTCTCCAACCCTCTCTGCCCATATCAACTTGCACCTTGATTTCATTTTTTGCGCTTAATGGGTCACTGTGATGGACGGATTGCTGCTGATCCATAATGAACTGAATATCACTTTGTGCAGATTCATAAAATTGACAGCCAAAGTCTTCACGCGTTTCCAGTGTAGTAATGCCGGTTTTGTAATCTTTATGAACAACGCGCTTACTCTCTGAAGCCGCTAGTTCTTTGCCATCAAAAGTAACCGGTTTGTCATAAGCAGGTATGTTTTCACTGATAGTAGGGTGCTGATTAAGTGGCACAGTGATTGAACATTTTTGAGTATTAAAACTTAATGTTGCTTGTTCTGGGTTTGGCCAGATGAGTGGCCAGTAAGCAGTAGATACAGCTACGCGTAACTTATGACCTTTAGGGATCACATAAGCCATTGCATTAAGTGTCATGCTCACATCATATTCATGACCAGGAATTAGCGCTTCCGGTGTTTCATGACTATCTCGATGTGTTAAATTCAATACACCATAAGTAATTCGCGTCACTTCGCCATTTGGATGCACATCAGAAACACGTACCACCAAATTAGCCTGGGGTTTATCACTGCTCAATGCAAATTGCGCCGCTATTTGACCTGCAATTGGCATCTCTTCGCTGAGCGTCTCGGAGTCGAAAACTAAAGAGCCTGCATCATCAGCACGCTGATCACCGGGTTGTTCCATATCAATTCGAATACCCACACAGAAACTGCCGCCGTCTAAACCAGTGGTTTGAGGAGAATAGATTGAGACTGAATGGTCAGTGAGTTGTTGTTCTGTGCTTAACCCTTGTGGAGATAAATGCCATGTTTGTAAATGAGTATTAGGTGATGGCCAGTTTGGCTCACTGACCCAAGTACCAGCACGGAAGTCATAATCTGTTTGTGGAGCGACACTGTCTTGTAAGTAATATTGTAATGCGGCTTCTTGATCAATTTTGTTATCGATCTGTTTTAACCAACGATCCCACCAACGTACAGATTCTTTAACATAATCAATTTTCGGGTTAGGAAAAGCAATATTAGGGTACTTATGCGCCCATGGTCCAATGAGACCTTTTTTAGGGCCGCTTAAATGAGTTAACAGATTAAATACAGTGTCGCGGTAACCATCTGACCAGCCTCCTATAGCATACACAGGGATTTCAATGGCAGAGTAATCTTCACAAACTGAGCCATGTTGCCAGTACTCATCACGCGTTTGATGCGATAACCAAGGCGTTGCCAATTGTGGCATATTGTCTAATCTATCCAACCATACGGCTTTCCAATCTTGATCTATCAATAATGGGTCGGGAGAGCGTGCTTGTGCGTAAGCCCAGAAAAAAGCAGCCCAGCCCATGTTGTCATTTAATAAACAACCACCTTCAAAGTGAATATCTCGATTGTAACGATCATCGGTAGAGCATTGCGTGATAATGGCCTTTAAAGCAGGTGGTTTAAGCGCTGCAATTTGCAAAGAGTTGAATCCACCCCAGGAAATACCAACCATACCTAAGTTACCATCACACCAATCCTGAGCTGCTATCCAAGCAATAACATCACAACCATCTTGTAACTCTTGTGCTGAGTATTCATCGTCAAAGAAACCTTCAGACTCACCACAGCCACGTAAATCAACTCGAATACAGGCATAACCTTGTGCAGCAGTTTGCGCCATAGTTAATTCATCACGGACGACAGTGCCATCACTCTTACGGTAGGGCAAAAATTCTAAAATGGCTGGAACAGGCTGTAATACGGCATTGTCTGGAAGCCAAGCACGAAAAGCTAAACGGGTACCATCGGGTAACGTTATCCAATCGTGACGGATTTCTTTCACTTTAATCATTGATTTCAATCTTCTTTCTGTAAGGTTGAGAAGATACTAGACAGATAGATTTGTTAGTAAATCGTTATTTAGTTAATATATCTTTAACTTAAAGTTAAGGAAGGTTATTAAAGTGTCTATAAAGTCTAGGTTAATTCCACCAACAGGATACCTATTAGTGTTTGAGTCAGCAGCGCGTTTGGGAAGCTTAACTAAAGCTGCTGATGAACTCTGTGTAACCACTACAGCGGTAAGTAAACAGGTAAAAAATCTTGAAAATTTTTTAAATATCCAGTTATTTACACGTTCTAAACAAGGTGTGCAATTAACCGCTCAGGGTTACCAATATTTGCAAAGAGTAAAAGAAGCGTTAGACATACTTTCTGAAGAGACCAAAATATTAGATAACTCCAGTACTGCGGTGACACTTAACTTAGAAGTGGGTCCATGTTTTATGCACTTTTGGTTATTGCCAAAAATAGAACAATTTAGGCAAGCTCATCCTGAAATTATGTTGAATATCACTATCAGTAATGAACGTCATATCGATGCTAGCGAACATTATGATGTGACTTTCTATTACGCTACGATTGCAACAGCTAATGAAAATTGTCAGCAAATATTTGCTGAGCGGATTCAATTAGTATGCAGTCCGAAGTTTTTAGAAAGCCATGGCGGATATATCGACTTGCAAAGCATCTTCGATCAACCTCTGATCATGCTTAAAAAAGAGATGTCATTCTGGGAGGGGTGGCAGTCCTGGGCAAATAAAGCTGGGCTAACTTATCGTATACCTAACAATGCGTTAATGGTTGACGATCAAGTTGCCGTTATCCAAGCCGCGATTAATGATACTGGCATTGCTTTAGTGTGGGACTGGCATGTGTCAGAGTTAATTGCTAAGGGGGAATTAGTGAGTGTTACTGATTATATGGAGTTCGAAGAAAAGGCCTATTTTTTACACATTGCAGACCAAGAGAATAACCTAGCCGCTAAAACCTTTGTTGGATGGGTACAGCAGCAAGAGAGTGGATATCGATAATGCTGCCCTATGCTTAGAAAACGAATGATTAGATAAATTAAAATAACGCGTTTTACTTTTTAACATGCTCTCTGATATTGCGGACTAATAACAAATTAGTCATTCGTCTTGATACTTTTTATGCACCTATATACCTTTAATGTTGTACACAATCTGCACTGAAATAGGGCTTGTGCACCATGCTTGTAAACCACTCTGTCCTCTTAAACTTTAGCTTCAAGTCCATTTTCTGAATTTAATTATTGTATATTCAAATGCTTAAATTAATTTTATTAATGAGAGAAAAATTGGATCAAAACTTGCGATATCTAGTTAACTTGACCTGTTGTTCAATACTTTGAAGTCTAAAAGTAAGTTAACCCAATTGCGGGTAGAACAACCTATGATATTTTAACTATTAATAAGGGAATATATGAAACTTACAACAATCGGAAAATTAGCCATTCTACCGGTGTTAGCATGTCATGTTACAAATGCCTCAGCGGAACAACTATGGTCAGATTTTAGTTTAAGTGGTTTGGTAGGAAGCGAATATGTCGATCCATTTTCCAGTACTGAAGATACACGTAAGGTGTTTACCTTTGAACATGCCTCTGGGCACAATTGGGGGGAACCTTCTTGTTTGTCGATAGGCTAAGCAATCCGGATGACACCTACGGTGAATTCAGCATTAATCCTACTTTATATAAAGATGATAGCTTGCTAAAGAGTGTATTTTTAGCTACACAAGTAGAGTTTAGTTCTGGGGATTCTAATTTTAATAACTATTTAATGGGTTTAGGGGTTAGTCTTGCTGTACCTGGTGCTAACTATTTTAATATCATTTATTATCGTCGCTTTCAGGAGGATCTAGGTATTGATAGAGGGGATAACAATCAATTAACTGTGACTTGGCAGTTTGATAAAGGTAATTTCCGTTTTGATGGTTTCCTGGATATTGTTGATTCTGCTGATACTGCATTTGGTGATACTGAAGCTGGCTTTAATTTCACTCCACAAATCAAATACAATATTGCTCCTATGTTAGATTTAAAAACAGGGCGTTTAGATGTTGGTATTGAATATGTTTATTGGAAAAATAAATTTGGTGTCGATGGGGAAACAGAGAATAACCCTAACTTATTAGTCAAATGGCATTTCTAATAAACTAGTAAATAAAAAAACGAAGCGGCATGCTTCGTTTTTTATTGCTCAAATGTTTGCAGATTGCTGGGAAATACTGATGACTAGACGTTACAACTCACTTTTTTCAATATTAATGAAGAGTATGTAAAGTTTAATGGTTTTAAATCTGCGTTGATCTTATCAAGAATCTGATTGTCATGACTTCCAGTGAAGGTCATTAAAATAGCGAGCTCTGATTTATCGGTAATCTCATCATCTGTAGCGTGTTCAGGGTTTACTGGTATTATACTTAATGTATGTAACCCTTCTTTTTCTGCAATATTATTTAACGTTGTAATCTGTTTACCATATAATTGTGAAGTCGTTTGCGGATCTTTCGATTGATCATGCTGATATATTTGGTTTATTTCAAGACGGCTACATTGCTCCATTTTCATTGTGTCAGAGTGCGCGCTATCAATAATAATTAATGGCGCTACGCATAACGCAAATAATAGTGTTTTCATCTTTTTCATGTGGGCCCCTCAACAAACAAATTTTCATAATCTTAATAACACTGATGATATTTTATGTTTATTTGATTATCAATATACAATAATGGTTGTTTTGCACTCAAGTTGTTGGGGAGGGAGTAGTTTTCGTTATATATGTAAAACGTTTTTCTATATTACCAGGGGTGCTGAAGGTAAATGTATTATTTCCTAATAATAAGTGGTCTTCCAATTTTGCACCTTCGGTGGTTATTATTGAGATTGAATCTCCGATTATTTTTATTCAATATGAGTCACTTGATGCTCTCCTTTCTCAAATAGCTTAATTTTTTCCTTATTGGCATTGAAGGCACTTTTCATTGCTTTAACACCTTTCATGTTATTTATAGTACTACATGAAGTTGAAGCTATTGAAACACTGATTGTTTTAAAGACTATTGTAAATAGTCTGATAAATTTATTTTTGAAGCTTGGTAGCTACGGTATTTTTTCGAATCAAACCTGCTCAATTATTCGCAAACGCATTCACCACTGTTCCAATGTTCAATACTGTAATAATATGTTGTCGATAAAGCCGAAATAAAATAGGAAGCGAATAGATTATGTCAAACTACGACCAACTTACTGCGCATTACCAAACCATTGACCATTTTAATCATGCTCAATCCATGTTGGGCTGGGATGCAGCTGCGAATATGCCTGCTGGTGGTAATGATGCTCGTTCACAAGCAATGGCTGAATTATCGGTACATGTACACCGTCTATCAACACAACCACAACTTGGTGAGTGGTTTGATAAAGCTCAACAGGAATCTTTAAGCAGCGAACAGCAATCTAGCTTACGTGAAATGAAACGACAATGGCAACAGGCAACCATAGTACCTGAAGACCTAGTACAAGCTCAGTCTATTGCCGGATCTAAATGTGAACATGCATGGCGCTCACAACGTCCAGCGAATGACTGGGTAGGTTTTGAAAAGAACTGGAAAGAGGTAGTTAAACTCTCCCGTGAAGAAGCCAAAATTCGTAGTAAAGCACTGGGTTTAACGCCTTATGATGCGATGCTTGACAAATATGAACCAGGCACAACAACGGCTTCATTAGACACTTTATTTTCAGATGTCAAAATCTGGTTACCAGAATTAATCGAAAAAGCCTTAGATAAACAACAGTCACAATCGGTCATTATGCCTTCAGGTTCTTTTTCGACAGCAAGTCAAAAAGCCTTAGGTGTTGAAACCATGAAACTACTGAAGTTTGATTTTGACCATGGTCGACTGGACCAAAGTGTTCACCCATTTTGTGGTGGTGTACCATCGGATGTGCGAATTACCACTCGTTATGATGAGAAAGATTTTGTACAAGCACTAATGGGGATTGTTCACGAAACAGGGCATGCACGCTACGAACAAGGTTTACCGAAAGCCTTTGCTGGTTTGCCAGTTGGTGAAGCGCGCTCAATGGGTGTGCATGAGTCCCAATCGCTGTTTTTTGAGATGCAAATTGGTCGCAGTAAACCGTTTATTTCTCATTTGTCGCAACTCTCTGCTGATGCTTTTAATGCTCATCAAGATCCAGTATTTGCAGAGGACAATCTTTATAAAATTTACACTCAAGTTGAAAAAGGATTCATTCGTGTTGATGCTGATGAATTGACTTATCCTGCACATGTTATCATGCGTTATGAAATAGAGCGTGATCTGATTAATGGTGTAATAGAACATAGCGATGTACCTGCGTTATGGGATGAGAAAATGAAAGCGTCATTAGGGCTTACTACTGAAGGTAATTATCAAAATGGCTGTATGCAAGATATTCACTGGACCGATGGGGCCTTTGGTTACTTCCCATCTTATACATTAGGTGCGATGTATGCCGCACAATATAAAGCGACAATGCAGCAAACTGTTGATATTAATGGTGCCATTAAAAGCGGTGACCTAAGCCCAATTTTTACTTGGTTAAGTGATAATATTTGGTCACAAGCTTCATTGCACAATACTGACGACTTGATCAAACGCGCTACAGGTGAAACTTTAAATGCAGCTCATTTTAAAAAGCATTTAGAAACACGTTATTTGTAAAAATAGAAGTAATGTAAACGATAAGGCTATTCAAGAGCTTGTTTAGCCTTCTTTATTAACTAATAAAACAACTTGTTTTGTTGCTATTTTGAGGAAATAACCTGTTAAATTCTAAAGGAAAGTTGCTGATTAATAATTCATACCCTTAATTTAAACTCCATCATTTAGTAAAACAGATCACTTTCTACATACTTATATTTAAATGCTATTGTATTATTATTTTGTGTGTCTATTATAGATTTATGCTTTCATAACTGAAATGTATTCAATTCATCATGCTAAAGGGATTTGTATGGGAACCAGAGTATTTTCTTACGTCATATTGGCGCTTTTTCTATCTTGCTTTTCTGCGCATGCAGATCCAGCGTTCATTGGTACTATAAAAACGCTGCAAGGCAAGGTATCAATCCAAGTTGGCTCAAGCACATTTGACGCACAAGTAAATGATAAACTTTACGAGGGTTATCTGATCGCAACACAGGACCATAGTAATATTGGTCTCGTGTTTATCGATGGTACGCAATTATCTATTGGCCCAAGCTCCCAAGTTATTATTAATCGTTACTTATTCTCTCCTAAACAAAAACAGTATTCCTTTGATGTGATGATTGAGAAAGGCAGCGCTATCTATTCATCGGGCAAACTTGGTGAACTATCTCCAGAATCAATTAAAGTACAAACACCAGAAGCCACGATTGGTGTGCGTGGTACAAAATTCCTAGTGGAGGTGGAGTAATATATGGAAATCTTCATTTTAATTACCTTTACTGTGGTAGCGATATTAAGCGCAACTCAGTCAACAATCACGACGGTGACGTTACTGCCTGATGACAAAGAAAATAGTAAAATAATTGTCCTAAATGAATCAGGCTCGCAACAGGTTGATCAGCAAGGTTATGCTGTGATGGTCACTTCTAATGATGATTTACCGACACAGCCAGAACAAGTCGACTTGGAAAGTATAAAGTCTGAGCACGCTGATTTGTTTGCTATTCAACCTGAAAAACCCGCTAACTTTCTACTCTATTTTGAAAGTAATGGGGCAGTATTACTTAATGAATCGCAAATTTTAATACCCAGCATTATTGAAGCCGCTAAGGCCAGAAAATCACCTATTATCAATATCATTGGTCATTCTGATGCAGCAGGAAGCAGTGAATACAACTTGAAGCTTTCTAATGAAAGAGCAAATTCTGTCGCTAAATTATTACAGTCTGAGAATATTACAGGGGCTGAATATAGAATCGATTCATATGGAGAAAATGACCCACTGATTAAGTCTGATAAAGAGGTTGAACCACAAAATAGACGGGTCGAAGTTGAAATTTGGTAACTCATTTCTATGAGAAGCATCTTAACTGCTATGCTTACTCAACCAACAAACTACTTACCGTCATTAGTCGGTTTTATTATTACTGCTTTGTTTGCTTATTACTCAATATCAACGCCGATTAATGAGAGAGTATTAGACTGGAAAGTATACGATTTTTATAATAGTCATTATCCACAATCTGAGCCTAACGATAGCATCATCATTATTGATATTGATGACCAAAGTATAGAAACCATTGGGCAGTGGCCATGGCCTCGTTTTCAAATTGCTGAAGCGTTACGTCTTATTATTGAAGGCAGACCATCCTCTATTTTGATGGATATATTATTAGCGGAGAAAGACGGTTCTTCCCTCATAAATATTCAACAACTCTTTGCTTCACGATTTGCTATCGATTTAGATTTATCATCTATCCCACCAGGTTTAAAGGATTATGATGATTACTTTTCACAGGTCATTGATGGTGCTCCTGTTATCATGCCTTCATTACTTTCTCAACATACAGTGAAACAGCAAGGACAGTGCGTTAATAGTAATATTAAACAAGTCATTAATAAACAAATCGTTACAGAGAAACAAGCGAGCCGTTTACCTAACCTTAATTCCGAGCAGTACCAAGGCATTATTTGCCCTTTACAACAGTTTTATCAACATAGTGCAGCAACCGGATTTATTAATCCAAGTATAGATAAAGATGGTCTAGTTAGGCGGATGCCTATTGTTAAACAATACCAGAAAAAGCTAATGCCAAGTCTATCTCTGGCTGGCTTAACGGTTATGTTTGGCAGTGATTTTTCTATTACTAATGACCTGTTAGGGCCAGTTGTTGATCTACATAACAATCATATTCCAGTTGATCAATCCGGTGATGCGCTTATCAATTTTAGGGGAAAAGGGCGCCATTATCAGACGATTCCAATACTAAAATTATTGAGTGGTGCTATTTCACCCGACTACTTTACCGGGAAAGTAGTGCTAGTTGGAGCTACAGCGTCAGCATTGAATGATATTTCTAATACTTACTTGGATCCTGTTTTCCCTAACATAGAGTTACATGCAACGATAATTGACAATGTAATCAGTGGCGATGTGTTAACAATACCGGTGTGGTTTGAAGCTGCTGAATCGATCATTATCCTGCTAGTTGGGGCAGTGCTGTCTTTATTAATGATATGTAAAAGCGTTAATGTCTTAAATATATCGGCCGTTTGTTTACTATTTTTATTGTCCTTTTTACCAGCTATTTTTCTTTATACTACACAAGTGTACCTTTCCCCATTTATCGCTATTATTAGTTTAATCACAGTTTTCATTGGGATCATGACATTAAAACATTATTGCGCAGAACGACAGTTAGCCTCTGTTCAAGATGCCATTGCTAACGCTAATCTATCAATTATTGATTGTATGGCGACGGTAGCGGAATTAAGAGATTCTGAAACAGGTGGGCATATAACTAGGACTCGGTTATATGTGCAAGCGCTGATTAAACAGCTACAAACAAAACCTAAATACAAACATCAAATCAATGATGATTACATTAAATTTATCTCTGCTGCTTCACCATTGCACGATATAGGTAAAGTAGGTATTCCCGACCATATCTTACTCAAACCTGGTAAATTATCTGCCGATGAACTGGTGATCATGAGAACACATGCCACATTAGGGGCGGATATCTTAAGACAAACAATTAAAAAGTTAGGGCCGAATCCTTACCTTAACATTGCTATAGAAATTGCCAATTATCATCATGAAAAGTGGGATGGAAGTGGTTATCCAATTGGCTTGAAAGGCGATACTATACCTCTGTCAGCAAGAGTGATGGCAGTGGCAGATGTATTTGATGCGTTGATAAACAAACGTATATATAAAAAGGCCGTAGGGTTTGACGATACCTTTAATTATATTAAACAAGCTTCAGGTAGCCACTTTGATCCTGATGTCGTTGACGCTTTTATCGAAATCAAAGCAGATTTACTTTATATCGCACAGACGATAGATGACTAGTTAAAAACTGCGGATTTGCAACCCGCTAGTAAAGTAGTTGAACCTAATACTAAATACCTTAATTCTTTTAACTTATAGTGATTCAAATGTGTCTATGACTCCTTTGAATCTATGTCTTGAGGCTTCCATACTGATACTTGATTTCTACCTTGGTATTTCGATTGATATAACGCCATATCCGCACGCTCAATTAAGGTTAAGTTAGATTCCACTTGATGATTCAAGGAGGCAATACCAAAACTACAGGTCACTTTAACTGACTCGTAGCGGCTATTTTCTATTTCAAGACGCATCTTTTCAGCTACTTTTTCTGCCTCCTCTTGTTTAGCATTAGGCAGTAAAATACAAAACTCTTCACCGCCAAATCTCGCTACCGTATCATGTTCACTAGTATTGTTTTGTAAAATGTTAGCTACGCCTTGTATGACTTGATCGCCAGTGGTGTGGCCGTATGTATCATTTATCGCTTTAAACGAATCTATATCAGCTAATATCACTGAGTAGTGCTGCAGTGTTTCCTGCTGTTCAAGGCTTTTGTTAAAGCGTAGGTATAATACTCGTCGATTAAAACAGTTGGTTAAGGGGTCTCTTGAGGCTAAATAATCAAGCTCTTTATTTTTTGCACGGGTATTTTTATATTGATATAGCATATACAAAGCAAGCAACGAAAATACCAGCAGTAGGGTGATCAGCAACCAATTAGCAAAACGATTTTTCTTAATTTCTAATTCAGATATTTGTTGCAACTGCTTCATGATAGCGAGTTCATTTTGTTGCTTGGTTAACTTTAAGGTATTCAACTCCGCATTCTCGCGTAACCCTTCAAGCTCCATCTCTAATTTAAAAGAGGCTAAAATAACTTGGTTTTTAGTAAAGTCTAAGTTTTTGCGCTCCTGTTGAATAGCTAATGATAATTGGTATCTTTTTTCTGAGTATTCAAGTGATTTTTCTAGGTTACCTCTTTGTTTTTCAATCTCTTTTAACCATTGATAAGTTTTCATTTTTTGATCTTTAGCATCTACTTTCTCGGAGAGGGTTAACGCTTTTTCAAATAAAGAGATAGCCTGATCAATGTCGTCCTTCATCAAAATTTCACCTAAGTAATTAAGTGATTCAATTTGTAATTCAATTTGCTCAAATTCACTGGCTAAAGCATATGACTGTTTAAAATAACCCATTGCAGTAACAGGCTTGCCTTGTTGTAGATAATTACGTCCTAATAACAATTCAATACGTGTGGTTTTTGATAGTTTAGTCATTGATTCGTAAATATCCTGAGCAGAGCGTAACATTTTTTTAGATTCTGTTAGTTTACCTTGGTGGTAACTAATGACGCCTAATTCACGAAATGCAGCTGCACGCGTTTCAGGTTTAACGCTTTCAATAGGTAAATCTAGGGTTTGTTGATAAAAAGACTTCGCATTGTTTAACTGATCTAAACTGGTGTAGATCAAACCTATTTGATTATCAACTTCGGCTAAATGTTGTATATCATCTTCTTGTTCATAAATAGCTTTCGCTTGTTGAATATAATCCAATGATTTCTCATAGTGGCCTATATTTCGGTAAATAATTCCCGTAATGAGTAGTACTTGTGCATGGCGTAAAGGCCATTTACCTGATTCTAGAATGGCTAAACTTTTTTGAGCCAATTCCAGCGCTTTCATATAGTTTTGCTGTTTGTTCTGAGCCATTGCAATGTTTTTTAAAGCCGTTGCGATAAAAAAATTATCTTTTCTTTCTTTTTGTATTTTTAAACCTTTTTTATAATTATCAATAGACTTTGGAATATTCTGTAAGTGTTTATAACTCTGTGCAATTTCATGATACAAGCCGGCTAATGTTTTCTTAGATTGATCGTCTTTTGCTGTAATGAGTGTAATCCCTTTTTCAAATTGATTAATCGCTTTGTAATATTGTTTTTGTTTATAGTAAAGCTTTCCTGAAACGGTATAGAGCTCAATCTGCTTAATTGAATTGTTCTGCTCATTAACTTCATCGAATAAGAGATTAACCATTAACTGCGCTGCCGCATAATCTTTTGTTTTATAAGTGACTTAATGCCATCCAATTGAATGTTGATGGTTTGATCGGTAGTTATCGTCTTTTCTGAAGATGATTCAGTTGTGCTGCTTAGTGCAAGTAAATGAGATGACATAACAATAAGTACAAATACCGCCAGCATCCTGCTTAAGCATATTTGAGGTGAACTTATATTTAAGTTTTTGAAATGCATATAAGATAAGCCTAAAATTAGAGTAATATAAAGTCACTTTCTGTGCCATATAGCAACTAGTTATCTAAGTGAGCTACACATCCTTATGTGAATAAATCCCACCTCTATTATTCTAGTACAAAATTACTCATTTATGAGTATCTAAATCAATGTTTTGCAAAGTAAATACAATTTTAAATGCGCAGCAGTAACAAAAACAGGGAAGTTTACTTTAATTCTCTTTTTTGACTTTATTGTGGTTATTAAACACCAAAGGAAACCCTATCTTCATTGCTGTATACGAATTTACAATTAAATCTGGTTTGTCTGAGGATTTTAGGCGTTTTTGGTTAGCACCAACCAAGGGCATTTATGAATAGTTTGGCAGTAAAGACTCAAGGTTACATGCAACATACAATGAATTAGTATTTGTTGGTTATGCACAATGGCCGAGTCGTGAAGTTTGGGCTGAGCAGCATACATTTAGCAATGAACAGTTTGTTTTAGCCAGAAAGAATATGAGGGATTGTATCGCTCCATCAAAAACAGTGTATGAGATGGAAGTGACAGATGATTATTTACAACACAGCTAATCCTCCCTTTAATAAATAAACGTCTTCATAATTTCCCTAACTATCTTCACCGAATAATGAACGCTGTAATTATGTTATTAGCTGGTCATGATGTTTACCCACAGAATGGATAGTATGAGTAATAGGTTTTGGTATTACACTTTAGCCAAAAATAGCAATCTTTCTTGTTTTAGCCGAAAATGGCTAAATTTGTGTTTTTAGATGAAAACGGCTAAATTAGAGGCTGGATGTTAAAAGGGGTATTAGTGTGGAGCCTATTTTCAAATCGATTGCGGTGATCAGCGGTGATATTGTGAGTTCAACTAAGTTGAATGCTAAACAGTATGAACAATTAATTCTGTGTATTAAAGATGTTCAAAAGTGGATAACAACAACGAATCGCGCTAATGCTCACAGCATTGAGCGTGGTGATGAATTTCAGTCTGTTATTCATGATATTGAAGAAGCACTCAGGTATACCATTATTTATCGGCTAGCGATTAAAGCACTTGGTAAAGCCTTTGATTGCCGTATTAGTTTTGCTATTGCAGCAAACGCTGATCTGAGATCTTCCATTTCTGAATCCATGGGCGAAGCCTTTGTGCTGTCTGGTAGAGGATTAAAAGGGATAAAAAACCAGCGCTTACTTTTTAATAGTGACAAACCAACACTGACTGAACAGTTTGATTTATTGTTTAAATATCTTGATAAGCAACTTACAGAGTTAACTGCGCGACAATGTGAAGTGATGTTGCCCATGTTTCAAAATCAACAAGAGTTAAGCATTAGCGAATTAGCGGAGCAACTTGATATCGCCACAGCGACGGCAAGTAAATCATTAAAAGCCTCAGGTTGGTCTCTTATTAAAGCGCTTAACTTGAAGTTTAATCAACAAGTGATGGCGCTTAACTATGATTGATTTTTTAAATATTTTGATCCCCTTGTTAATGATGCACATTATTTGTGAATTTTACCTGCAACCAAAAACGTGGCTAGAAGCTAAAAAAGAAAAGGGTATCCGTTCATCTGAATTGTATTTCAATTCTTTATTACATGGTTTGGCAATACTGTTGCCAGCTTGGTTGTTAGCCTTTGATTTAAAAACAACGGCTTACTTGCTTGCTATTGTCACGACTAGTCATTTCATTGTGGATTTATGGAAAGTAAGTACCGAGAAGCAGGGCAAGTTCTCTCACTTTGTTATGCAACAAACTGTGTATTTTTTGCTGTTGGCGATGATCGCTTTTTATATGGCAAAAGGTGTCACTATTGAAGGTGTGTTAAAACATAATAAGTTGTTTGATGGCTTAATGGTGATTTTTGCTTATTTGTTAATTCTTAAACCAACCTGAGTTGTGATTGGTACAGTGTTAAGAAAGTACCCCATTACCAATTGCAATGATAATACGAGTGCCAATGGATTAGTGGCTGGTGGTGAATTGATCGGTTATTTAGAGCGAGTATTAATACTTACCTTTACCCTAGTAGGCAGTTACGCGGCTGTGGGGTTTGTGTTAGCGGCTAAATCAATATTCAGATTTGGTGAGTTAAGTAAATCCGGTGACCGTAGCATGACTGAGTATGTCTTAATTGGTTCCTTGTTATCTATGGTGATCACCATAGTGGTTGGTACTTTAGTATCGCTAGCTTTAGGTGTGAAAATTAAGTGATATTAATCTTTAAGTCATTGGAAAAATTAGTGAAAAAGCGAATATTAATTTAACACTCGCTTTTTGAAGCTAAATTATTCTAACGTAATAACGGACAATGTCACTGGTACATTTGATGTTGTGTTGACCATATTTGGAACGCCAAAAGCGGCATCAATGCTTTATACCAATCATAGTAAGTAACTGATCTATTTTACTTGTTAAAACAACTTATTTTTTCGTTGTAAGTTTCGTATAGGGAACAACCATATACATCAACTTACGCCTCAAACTAAGCCATTTTTCCGGCACAAAATTTAGATCAGTTATTTAATACAATTGGTATTATTTCCGCGAACAATCATTTCATTTGGTGCATCAAGCTCACCATTTATCCCGTTGGTATCGCCATTTTTAGACAATAAAGTCAGCTTACCTTGTATATCTAACTTATAAACCGCGTTATAAAATACATCGGTTGTATACCGCGCATTACTTTGTCTATCCCATTGAATACCGTCAGAGGCAATCATGCCTTGTGCAAATTAATTGCGTTAGATAAAGCCTGGGCAGTTAAAAGCCCAGAATCATAGTCGATTATTAATATTTTCTATAATCTCTTTACAGAAAGCATGCCGTTATCAAAATAATTAAGGCTTGTTAGTATTAAGATAGTCAGGTAACAGGCTCAAACTGAATACAAAGGGCCTTGTTACTGAAACTTTAATCATAAACGTTAGAATAAACATTAATTGATAAGGAGTTATTATGTTAGGTGAAGATCATTCATTACTGAACGAGTTTCCAGCTCATAAAGATAAAATCATAGAGTTAAACCAAACAGACCCAGCATTTGCATCAAGTGCTAAGCGTTACCATCAACTGGACTCTGAGATTCGAAAACTAGAATTAAGAAATGCACCCATCGAAGATGAACCATTCCACCAATTAAAACATGAAAGAGCCGGATTAAAAGACTCCCTTTACCTACAAATAACCAAAGCGTAAATAGTGAATAAGAGATGTTGAAAGTACTAAGTTTACTTTCGATATCTCTTTCCTTTACCTCTTACCTTTTACCGAAAGGGTATTTATCATTCTCTCAGAAGCATTCCCAATGACTGCCTGTTAACCCATTTCAAATAGCACCGAATCAGTGATTATTAACAAAAAGTATAAATTGATTAGCTGTTTCGCTGTATTATCAAATATTGATTTTATCAATATACTGATTCTATTAGTTAGTGTTCCGCAAAACGCGATGACCTCAAAATAGAGTAAAGAAAGAGTGTACTGGTTGCACTTAATGACAAACAAGGGACAGGCATTGACTGCTTGAAAAGGACTTAATCACAGCTTATATTGACGGCTTATTTTTACATGTCATTTTTATGTTAAAACCTATGTGGCACTCAGCAGCGTGAACGGACTTCACTAGACAGCGCAAAATAACTCTATTTATTTTAGCTCTAAGTACCTTCAACGAAATATTAAAATACAAAAAGCGATGTGTAACAGGCCATGAACATATTTAAAACACAACAATTCAAATTATTATACAAACAAACCTGGCCAATGCTGTTGGGACTATTCACTATTATGGGCTCTCAACTGGTTGATAGTGCTTTTATTGGACAACTGGGTTCAGAGGCATTAGCTGTCGTTGGGTTTTCAATTCCAATTTATCAATTGGTGATTGGCGTTCAAGTGGGCTTAGGCATCGCAACGACGGCCTCGATATCCAATGCGATAGGCTGTAACAGACTGTTATATGCCAAATACCTGGCTACGCTGGTGTTATTTATTGGATTTATCGTGATCACCTTATTGTGCACGTTACTTTGGTACTATCAAGAATCCATTGCCGCTGCTTTAGGCGCTGAGGCTTCCTTATTTACCTTATTAAATAGCTATTGGTTCCCTTGGCTTTTAAGTTGTTGGCTAGGTGCAATTTTATACTTTGGCCACAGTATCTGCCGAGCGCATGGTGAGACTCTATTGCCTGGCAAAGTGATGGTGATCACCAGCATACTTAACGTAATCTTAGATCCGATCTTCATGTTCACCTTTGACATGGGGTTAGCAGGCGCTGCATGGGCAACATGCGTTGCGTTTTTAATCGGTTGTATGATCATCTTTAGAGCGATTATTAAAAAGCCCTATATCGCGATGTTGTACAGTATTGATCGCGCCAAAAAAGGCATCAGCACGATTGTTAAGTTTACGATCCCTGCCATGTCGAGTCAGTTCATACCACCTGTTTCAGCGATGTTAGTGACAGTTATTATTGCATCTTACGGTAGTTTCGCAGTAGGCGCTTGGGGTTTAGCGAATCGTATTGAATATATTTCTATTACCTTGATTTTAGCGTTAACCATGGCATTGCCCCCTATGATTGGAAAACTGAAAGGTAGAAATGAAATTAGTGAGATTTTTATTCTAGTGAAAACCGCAGCCTATACGGTTATCTGTTCTCAACTAGCAATAACACTGATTATTTTAGTGATTTCTAAACCCGTGGCGCATGTATTATCAGTAAGTTCAGATATTGAGACGTTATTATTACACTATTTATGGATAGTACCGATCAGCTATGGCGCTTTGGGTGTGTGTATGATCTGTGTCTCTGCCTGTAATGCAATGGGCTTGCCTAAGTCGGCATTAATCATTTCAATACTAAGATTATTTGCCTGTTATCTGCCATTGATATGGTTAGGCTCTGAGTTATTTGGGCTAATGGGTATTTTGGCTGGTGCGACCGTTGGTAATTTCTTATCGGGCTTAGTAGGCGGATCAATGTTTTTAAAACAATACAAAAAAATCAGTGGATCCAGTGCTGAGTTTCAATCGCTAAACCCACTTAAGGCAGCTGAGAAAGGCTGTTAAGATATCTCGCTGACTCATTGAAAAATAAGTCGGAAGACAAATAGTTAGAAGAAAAAAGGGTTATTTACCTCAGTAAATAACCCTTTAATATTGAGTGCTATAAATATTCGTTAAAAGTCAGTAATTAGCTGTTTTTAGCAACCATGACTGACTTGATATTAACAAACTCTTTTAAACCAAAACCGCCATGTTCACGACCGTAACCACTGCTTTTTACACCACCGAAGGGTAGGTTAGGTTGTGATAGGGCAAAGCCATTAATATTCACCATACCCGTATCAAAGTGTTTAATCGCAAGCTCTGTGGCTTTCTCTTCGTCGGTAGAGAAAATACCACCACCTAAACCATAGCGTGAATCATTGGCAATGCGCATTGCATCATCGTCATCTTTAGCTTTAATCAGTGCTGCTACAGGACCAAACAACTCATCATCGTAAGCCGGCATACCTGGTGAAACATTCTCTAAAATAGACGCCGGATAGAAAAAACCTTTACCCTCAGGAACTTCACAACCACAAAGTGCGGTTGCACCTGCTTCAATGGAATCAGTCACTTGTTTGTGTAGTTTCTCTTGTAAGTCTTTTCTCGCTAATGGCCCAATGTCAGTGTCATCTGCTTTTGGATCACCAGTTTTAAGCGCCGACATCGCTTGGGTGAATCCTTCTTTAAACTTGTCATAATTCTTTTCAGTAACAATAAAGCGTTTCGCTGATACACAGGTTTGACCATTATTAACGATACGACCCTTAACGCTAGTTTCAATTGCTAACTTAATATCTGCATCATCTAAAACAACATAAGCATCATTACTACCCAGCTCTAATACTGTTTTCTTACTGCGTTTTGCAGCTTCTTTTGCTACTTTTTTACCAGTTTTATCACTACCTGTAAAAGTGACACCTTTAACCGCTTTGTGGCTAATTAGTTTACTTGCGGTTTTGCCATCGATTAATAATGATTGGTAAGCATATTTTGGGAAACCTGCTTGCTCATAGAGAGACTGTATTTTTTCAGCCATACCAAACACGTTTGATGCATGCTTCATGACGGTAGTATTACCTGCAACTAGATTAACGATACTGTATCGAATTACTTGGTAAAGTGGGAAGTTCCAAGGTTGAATACCTAAAATAACACCAATAGGTTGGTAAGTAATGATGGCTTCACCACCTTCATAATCTCGTTTCTCGTTGGTTAACTCTTTCTCTGCCATTTTTGCTGTGTATTTACAAATATTCACACACAGTGTGACTTCACCTTCACCTTGTGACTGGACTTTACCCATTTCACTGACCATTAATTCAATTAATGATTCGCGATTTTCTTCAATGACGTCAGCTAATTTATTAGCTAATTTTGCACGTTCTGCAATAGGAACAAGCTTCCATTCTTCAAAGCAATCATTGGCATTAGCCACAGCATCTTTAGCTTCATCATGGCTAAGTAAGCTGTATTCATTTAATTGTTTCTCAGTAAAAGGGTTGATCGTTTGTATTGAATTACTCATTTAACAGTTACCTCTTTATTGCATAAGTAACTATAACGTAGCAAAGGCAATGCCAGCTTTGCAGGATTGTTTTAAGTTTTTGAATTTAAATGAATAATTAAGTTTTAGTGTGTTTGTAAAGGGTATTTGGAAAAGGTAAGGATGAAAAATGTTCCAAAGTAAATTGTTAAAGTTACATTGTTTTGCAGTGTAAATATTAATTCAGCTAAGTTGTGTTCTACAGGTGAAAATAGAATGTACTATTTAGATCCGAATATAACCGAGTAAGCATGTTCAGTTAAGTGAAAAACAAGATTGCTTGGCATCCCTGCAGGGATAAAAATTCTCGAAAATTAATCTCTAGCATCCTGGAAAATAGGGGGAATGTTATAGATGTATTCTTCGGTCATTCGGTGTTTTGGCTTTTTCCTAAAGTGCTAAGTCCGACGCAGTTAAGCTTGCCTATTAGTTATAGGATATAGTCATTGCACATTAAGCATTTATTAATGTGAGGCACTTTTGCTAACAACAAACATATTGATGTCCAATTTTTCAGGGGGTAAGAGAGTCACATCTCTGCTATTTCTTAACTTATTAAGTCCCCTCATAAACACAAATACTTATCTTTCGGAGAAAAAATGTCTCAACATCCTGCCGTCGAAAAATTTCAAAATGTATTATCACAAGAGCATGTTGTAACTAATCCACGCCGAACGGAGCATTATCGTTCTGGTTGGCGCTCTGGTATAGGTACTGCATTAGCGGTACTTTTCCCTCAGACCTTAGTGGAGTATTGGCGTGTTTTAGATATTTGTATTACCCATAATTGCATCGTTATCATGCAGGCTGCTAAAACCGAGCTTACTGAAGGGTCTACACCGAGTGGTGATGATTATGATCACGAGGTGGTGGTGATTAACTTATTATGCTGGGTGACGGTGAGCAAATAGTTAGCTTTCCGGTACAACGCTTCATAAGTTAGAGAAGACACTAAAGCCTTTATCTCGTTCACCACATTCTGTGATTGGCTCGTCTGGTTTGGGGGCAACTGTGGTTGGTGGTGTTGCGAATAACTCCGGCGGTGCGTTAGTTAAACGTGGTCCTGCCTATACAGAATTAGCGCTTTTTGCTCAAGTGAATGAACAAGGCGAGCTAAGTCTCATCAATCACCTTGGTATCGATTTAGGCAATAGCCCAGAAGAGATGTTACAAAATCTTGAAAATGGTCAATTTGATCATGCTTATGTTGCTCCAGAAACCAGTGACACCCCAGATACAGGTACTAGAAAACAAGCCAGTGCCAGAAACTACCAAGCATTATTGCGTGATGTCGATGCCGATACACCAAGCCGCTATAATGCAGACACCTCTCGCTTATATGAAGCAAGCGGTTGTGCTGGTAAATTGGCTGTTTTTGCTGTGAGACTTGATAGCTTTCCGGTGCCTAAAAAAGTGAAAACTTTTTATATCGGGACAAACAGCGCCACTGCATTAACCAATCTAAGACGTAAAATTTTAGGCGAATTTACAAACTTACCCGAAGTAGGTGAATACATGCATCGTGATATCTTTGATGTGTCCCAAAATTACGGTAAAGACACTTTCCTGAGCGTGAAACATTTTGGAACAGATAGAATGCCTAAATTATTTGCGTTAAAAGGTCGAATCGATTCCACTTTAAAGAATGTTAAATGGCTACCGAGTCACCTCTCCGATCGTGTCATGCAATTTGTAGCAAGTCTATTTCCGCAGCACCTTCCAAAACGTTTACTTGAATATAGAGAAAAGTACGAGCATTACCTTATTTTAAAAGTAAGTGATGGTGGGATCGCTGAAACCGAAGCTTTTTTACCTGAGTTCTTTGCGGATAAAGGCAACGGTGAATATTTTGCATGTAATGCAGAAGAAGCCACTAGTGCAGCTTTACATCGCTTTGCCGCAGCGGGCGCGGCAATACGTTACGAGTTGCTAAATCAAAAGCAAGTTGGTGAATTAATTGCGTTGGATATCGCATTACGTCGAAATGAATTTGATTGGGTCGAGCAACTGCCGGCTTCCCTGCAAGATAAAATCGATAAACCTTTATATTATGGGCATTTCTTCTGCCATGTTTTTCATCAAGACTATGTATTGAAAAAAGGTGTTAATGCCAAAGAAGTGAAAGCGGAAATGCTCAAAATATTAGATGCTCGTGGCGCAAAATACCCAGCGGAACATAATGTAGGTCACCTTTATAAAGCAGAAGATGGGTTAGTACAGTTTTACAAAAAATTAGACCCAACCAATACTTTTAACCCAGTGCATTGGGAAGATGGAAAAAACCAAACGTAATTGCGCTTGTTGTTCGTAGCTTTGTAAAACTGATAAGTACTAACTTCTTTTTTATTCTCTTGAGTGAAAATAGAATTATCTTCGTAATGTCATTCAATTTTAAACTGTTCAGTATTACGGAGATTACTTTTTTGGTTCTTGCAAATAACAACTCAAGTTTCTTTCCCCCAAATGCATTTTATGTATAGTTAAATTTTCTAAAGGTTAACTGTTGGTTGAGACTTTAGCCTTCATATACATTTTATCGACAGTCCATATTCCCACTATTAGTACGGACTTTTTCTGCCTATCCACATGACAAAGTATTCTGGTCTAATTGAACCGGACACTTTAATTCTGGATAATACTATTCACTATCGAGGCGAACATGAATACAAAACGTCAATACAGAACTTATACAGTGAATTTAGAACCGAAGCCTTATCGTTAGTCAGTGAGCAAGGTTATACCGTTCAGAAGCCGCATCAGCATTGGGCATCACGACTAGCCTACTTTACAGCTGGAAACAAAAAGTGGAAGAGCGTGCAAATTCAACCGTAAATTCTGATGAGCGGACTGAGTTATTAGCGCTACGAAAAGAAGTTAAAACCCTCCGAATGGAGAAAGGAATACTAAAAAAGGCCAGAGCCATCTTCGCAAAAGAAATGAATAAAGCTTCGATATATTCGGGCATGCCGTTCTAAATATCCCATAAAATTACTTTGTAAAACGTTGAAAGTAAGTCGTAGTGCATTTTATGATTGGCTTGAACGGCAAGCTACAATAATTAGTGAAAAGAGCTGAACCTATACCTTACCGCACGGCAGTTTTTTAAACGTAGCCGTGGCAGATTAGGCTGTCGCCAGCTGTGCAAAAAGTAAAGAGCGGAAGGCTTTACGGTATCGAACACGTAGCATCATGCGTAAGTTAAAACTTGTTGTGAAGCAGCGGCAGGCTTACAAAGTCACAACAAAGCGTAAGCATAGTAATAGTTTTGCAGATAATGTTTTAAGTCAGCAATTTAACCCAGCCCAGGCAAACTTAGTTTGGGCTGGTGACGTATCATACTTAAGAACGAATCAAGGTTGGATGTACTTAGCTATTGTCATGGATTTGTATTCTCGTCGGATTTTTGGCTGGGCTATCTCCGCGAGGATGACGGTTGATTTGGTTGAACGTGCGTTGCAAATGGCTATTAATATTAGACAACCGAGTTCAGGGTTGCTGTTTCATAGTGATCGAGGCTCTCAATATACGAGTGGTAGAGCGATTTTTGGTAGTTTAAAGAATGAGTGGTTATTGAATATTGTTCATTTAACACGAGAGTCAATGATGGCTGATGTAGAAGAATATATCCGCTATTACAACCATGAGCTACTCCATACAACACTCGGAAATTTAACTCCGGTTAATTATGAAAATTTACAAAGTCAGGTGTCCAGTTGTGCTTGACCAGAATACATTGCGGGGGTAGAGAAAGTGAATGCGCAATGGCAAATGTATTGTCTTGTTCATAAAAGATAAATTAAGGAATAGTTTATATTAACCTAAGAGCTAAGCCCTTAAACCGTCATAATCCAGACTAATTAACCTTATATACGTCTTTACAACTCAATTTAATCAATTATTTATTTAAAACATCAATAATGTATTTGAATATCACGTAAATATAAAATACTGTGTTTGTATAATTAAAAATCAGGCTGGAAATGAGAAATTCTACAGCCTCGTTAGGAATATATTCGATGACATCAATAGCAAGTTGGTTCCATAATGAAGGGCATGATTCAATATGGGTCGTTGGTGACTCAAAAATTACAAATACTAGTTCTATGTTAATAGATATTGGTGCAAAAATTTTTAGTATTCCACTAATTTGTAAGGGGGTTGGTAAGTCAGGTTTTCTTGATTCAACTTTTTTAGAAACTAAAATTGGTTTGGCATACGCAGGTAGTTCTTTAGTTGGATTAAATGTTCAAGCAGCTTTAACGACAGTATTTGCGAATTTGGGTGGGACTGGGATAGCTCCAAGTATGGATTCTATTGTTGAGTTCTCAAAAAACATTATTAAAAGCTATATAAGTACATTAGCCGTAAGTGCAGATCGAGGGGCATTGTGCGAGTTCTCGATGTTCGGCTATTGTCATGTAGATAATGAATTAAAAATGTATCACTTAAAACCAGATTTGAGCAGTGGTATGTTTGATATAGAAATAATTACATACCTTGAAAGCGAAGTTGATAATAACTTCGTATTATTACTAGGAGACAAAAGGTATGAAATTAACGAAGAAATAAACAATAAGCGCACAAGTTACTCTTCGGATCATATTTTATGGCAAAGGGCGCCACAGACTGTACTAAAAGAAATCGTGCAAACAGATAAATATGAAACAGTAGGCGGTCATATACAAATGGGTATTTGTGACCCTTCAGGCTTTCATCCTTATTCAACCCTAAATTATGTAAAAGGTGAAGAACCTAAAGCATACCTTAGCTATTTAGGGTTCCACACGTCTGGATACTCCGGTCAGGTAGGGAATTGTTTCGTAAACATCAATGGAATGCCTTGAAAACTCCTAAAAAGGGCATTTAAATAGAACAAAAACAGTGGGTTAGGTTTCGCTTCGCTAAACATTATAACCCACTATTTTAGTCCGCTTAGTGCGGCGTTGAAGCTGTAGAATTTCTCCGAAAAGAACGTTTTTACGTTCTTTTTTCATAATCTTTCATTGTACAAAAAAACAACCTTGGTTGAGCTTGTCGCCTGTGACCTAATAGTTATTATTCGCTCAGAGTTAAATGTGATGGCTAACTACAAACCTGACTTATCTTGCCAAAGTAAATTCATTCCGATTGATTTCGCCCAGCAAATTATCCCGGTACTTTTTGAATATGCACTTTTCCATATTGTGGACAAACACCTTGATTTAAGTTCTTTTGATAAATGGTATGACAACTACAAAGGTGGCGCTGCAGCTTACTCACCGTCAGTGATGTTGAAGATAGTTCTGTTTGGTTATTCGCGTGGGTTAGTCAGTAGCAGTCGTATTGCAAATGTGTGTGAAACCAATATTACTTTTATGAGTTTATCTGGTGATGAACAACCTCATTACACTTCTATTGCTAGTTTTGTCGCTAAAATGAAAGACCAAATTGAACCGTTATTTACACAAGTATTAATGATATGCGACCGTGAAGGGTTTATTGGTCGAAACATGTTTGCGATTGATGGATGTAAAATAAGATCGAATGCCAGTAAAGAATGGAGTGGTACATTCGATGAACTTGAGCGTAAACAAGCAAAACTACGTCGAGCAAGCCAACGCATACTTGCACGTCATCAAGCGCAAGATGGGTTAAATGAAGATGAAGTTGCGCATGATTTAAAACAGCAGTCCAAGCTTGATAAAAGTGTGAATAAAATTAAAGCATTTTTAGCAATGAATGAAGAAAAGTTAGTCAGTCGTAAGACGCCTGTGAAAAGTAATATCACCGACCCAGACAGTGCGAAAATGACGACTAGTAAAGGCACTATTCAAGGCTACAATGGCATTGCCATTAACGACGATAAACATCAAATCATCCTACAAGCGCAAACATGGGGCTCAGTGGGTGAACAACAAACCTTAAAACCTGCCATCGAACAGCTGCAAACACAACTTACCAAGTTAGGCACTCCTGATACTTTTTCAACCACTAAATTTACCGCAGATAGCGGTTTCCATAGTGAAGTTAATCTTGAATTCATGGCAACGACGGGACTCGATGCTTACATGGCAGATAGCGCCTTTAGAAGTCGTACCCCTTATTTAGTCAAAGTGAAACGTATCAAATAGAGCAAGAGAAACGACGATTAAAACGAAGTAAAGGCCGGTCTAGATTATTTAATAGTAATGACTTCCACTTTGATGAAAAGAAACAAACGTGCCATTGCCCAGGAGGTAAGGAAATGTGGTTGAGTGTAAAAGATGTGGAAACAGCAGGTCGGCATTATGTTCGCTACTCAGGGTATTTAAAAGATTGCCGCGTTTGCCCACTGCAAACTCAATGCATGAGAAAGAAACCCACAAAACAAGGCCGGCAGGTACAGTTTGAAATAAATGTATCTGCAAAACCCATCTCGTATACTGATAAAATGCGAGTCAAAATAGACAGCAGTCCTGGCGGCGAGAATACAGTAAACGACTCGGAGCCATTGAACCTGTGTTCGGCAATATTAGTGTGAATAAAGGGATGAATAAATTCACACTGCGGGGGTAAGAGAAAGTGAATGCGTAATGGCAAATGTATTGCCTTGTTCATAATATAGAGAAGTTAAGGAATAGTTTACATTAAGCCAAAGGCTAAACCCTTAAACCGCCATAATTCAGCCTAATTAACCTTATATACGTCTTTACAACTCAAATTAATCAATCATTTATTGAAAATCGAATTATCTGTTGGAATCTCAACTAAATATGAATTAATGTGGTGTTTAATTTAAATAATCAGGCTAAAAATGAAAAATTCTACAGCCTCGTTATGTACTCAAAGGAATGCAGAGATGCTCTACAAAATAGAAGAAAAAGCCGAAGTTTTTGAAAAGTTAGAGCCTGTAGAGTTCAAAGACTTTTCTAGTTTTGGAAAACTTGAGAAAGATCTAGAAAACTTAATTGCAAACAGCATTTTAGATGTATTGTTTGAAGATGCTAGATTAATGCCTGTGTTTCAGGAAAGACAATGGCAAGCAGAAGCTGATATATATGCACTTAATGAAAATGGTGAATTAGTTATATTTGAATTAAAGCGTTCATCAGCTGGGAAAGATGCCGTCCATCAAGCATTAAGATATGCGCAAGATGCTGGTCAATGGAGTTACCAAAAATTAGAAAAAAAGTTCAAAGAATATAGTAAAGGCGAAATGTCGCTTGTTGAAGCCCATAGAGAGGCTTTTAGTCTTGAGCATGAATTAGATCCAAAAGAAATAAATAATAAACAACACTTATTAGTTATCGGTAGTGCAGCCGATGAATCATTAACATCTTCCGTCGATTATTGGAAGAAAAATGGTATATCTATTGATTTCCTACCATATCGAATTTACGAACTCGCTGGAGAAAAGTACTTTGAATTTTTTGCGCTTCCATATGATAAGCACAAAAATCCAAGTGATGTAAAAGGTGTATTATTTGATACAAATCGTAGTTGGGATGAGAATTCTATTTGGTCGATGATGGGTAATAGTCGTCTTGAGGCATATGGTGATGCAAAGAGGTTTGTTCACCATGTTCATGTAGGAGATATTGTTTTCTTTTCGCACAAATGGTGCGGCTTAATAGCTGCCGCAAAAGTAAAAGGTGAGGTTAAAGCTCCAGACAGTGAAACTTTGTATCGAGATGTAGAGTTTTTGACTCCTATTCCGAACCGTAAAGATAACAAACTGTTGGCTATGCCTTTTTCAGAAGTTAGCTCAAAAACAGGTAAAAGTTTCTTTTGGGCTAGAACTATAAAGGTACCTTATCTGACAAAAAGTGAAGCACTTGAGTTAGTCGAGGAGCTTAACAATTACTTGCATCGCACATAAAAAGTCAAGTCTGCCGGACTGCTTCGCAGCCGCAGCTTGAAGCGTTATAAGCCATCGATGATTAGGAGTTGCAAATGGAGAATGCTTTAATAGCCTTGGTTGGTGTGTTAGTAGGTATTTTGTGTGCAGAGCACTTTCGCCGTAAAAATAGGATTGAGTTCTACTCTCAAAAGGTATTTGATAAAAGGTTATCGATTCACGAAGAGTTATTTGGTTTGATGCAGGACTCTTATTCCGTTGTATCAAATCTAATGGAACATGAAGGCTTGTCAGAAGATGAACGCAAAGATATTGCTAGCTCAGTAATTATTCCTATCTGTGAATACACAGATAAAAATCAGTTCTATTTAGATAAATACCTTACTGTTCAAGTATCATCTGCATACATGGGAGCGGAAGATGTGATGGGCTATTCAGATCCCGTTGTTAGAGAAGCAGAAAAGTCAAAAATCATGCAAGCTTATGCTGAATCTAAAGATATGATTATCTCTGAATCCGGAGCAGCTGAAGTATTTAAACATTTTAAAAACATATCCAAATCTAACCCTGATTCAAGTGTAATCAGGTACATGAAAAGTCTTGAAAAAGATAAGGTGTAAATGGCTTATAACAAGTGACAATGATGCTCACCTTTTAAGGATATTTATTTCCCAAACACAACGGTTTTATTACCATGAAGGAAGATACGGTTTTCTATGTGGTAACGCACCGCACGGGATAAAGTTAAGCATTCAATATGGCGGCCTTTTGCCGCTAAATCTTCTGGGTAGTAACTGTGGTCTACGGTATCCACACTTTGGCTGATGATTGGGCCTTCATCTAGATCATCACTCACATAGTGAGCTGTTGCACCTACTAGTTTAATACCGCGATCGTAGGCTTGATAGTAAGGTCTAGCACCTTTAAAACCAGGTAATAATGAATGATGGATATTAATTGCTTTGCCTGACAGTTTTTTAGACATTTCATGTGAGAGTACTTGCATGTAACGTGCTAAAACCACTAGGTCTGCATTACAATCTTGAATGATTTGGTACACTTTTGCTTCTTGATCTGGCTTGGTTTCTTTGGTGATTGGTAAATGGTAATAAGGGATTCCGTGCCAGTCAGCTAGTTCCTCTAAGTCCGGATGATTAGAGATAATCGCTGGAATTTGTATATTAAGATCGCCTGTACGGTAGCGGTAAAGTAAGTCATTTAAACAATGGTCATGCTTTGACACCATGATCACTACTTTAGATTGGTAATCACGTGGTGTAAGTTGCCATTTCATCGTCATTTGTGGCAGCCCCTGTTCAATGCTGATGAGTACGGACTATACTGCCATCAATAAACAGCCATTATGAACCTGTATCTTTTGATAACCAATTGAATAAATTAAGTAAAACGCCTTTTTTGACCATAAATTAAAGCGCCGAAATACAGCACTCCATTTTCCAAATTCAGATGGTAAGTCTCGTCATGGTCAACCGGTTCGCATTCTAAAAAGGATCCCCTCAAAGGTCATTCTATGTTCGGGCTTATTATAAATTATTCCACTGTGTTGCATTAACTGTAATAGCTTTAACCACAGTGCATCTGTTAACATTGTTCTTGGCATGGTGGTATTCTTGTATGTTGATTTTTGGCGAAACCATTATACATTTCCATTATGCTGTTCAAAAATCACTCTTGAAAGATCAACACACCCTAACATTAATGCTTTATAGTTTAATTAGTTTTATCTAAATCATAAAGTTAAAGAGTCATCAATACGGAAACACATAAAAGCGTGCGTATCCAAAAGTAATATTATGACTTGAAGGTATATCATCATAGGAGGCTTGCTTGTAGTAGACAAAAGGGGCATTGTATATTCAATATCTCGACAATATTCAATAATTAGGTTAGTACGAACATATATTGAAATTCACAACATTTATTATAAGCTAAACAAAGGTAGTTTCTTTCTCTGGAATGAGTGGATTAAAATAATATAATTTGCTAATAATAAATATAATTTTGGTCTATATGGATTCAAAAGTAACCTTAAAGACTAGGCTTAAAAATAGCAGTTACATATAGTGTTTGAAAGAGGTTCTAATTTATTTTTGTTCTTTCTTTTTCATCAACTTTATCTAACTCTTTTTCTTTAGTAGCATCTTTAAACCCTTTTATTACTTGCCCTAAATCACTTCCTGCACCCCGTAATTTTTTAGTTCCAAATAACATAATGACAATAACTCCAACAATAACTAATTGCCACAAACTGATACCTGCCATAATTCCTCCTTAATGCTTTTCTATGAAACCTTTGTTAAATGATTTCATTTAAATCTTATAGTTTTGACTTTCACTATAATAACCTCACCTATTTTTGTATACGATTTTTTTATTTTTTTGTTTGATAAAGAAGGCTTACTGTTAGTGGGGAGGACGAGAATTTACATCTATTTCCTTAATGAAATAATCAAGCTATTTATCATTTGACTCCTATTGTTATAACTAGTTTCAACGCTGTTTGTAGCGAAATTCCATTTTCTCCATTAAAAATACTATTTAGTTACCTCAAAAAACAGGCATGAAAAATGCTTTATTGTATACAAAGTTAATTTTATTTATAGGAGAATTAAAATGAAAAGTAAGCATAGTATTAATTTTGAAAAAATATCAAGTCATGAACGATACAAAGTTTTAGCTGGGAGCGTAGTACCTCGGCCTATAGCCCTTGTAACAACAGTGGGTGATGATGGCATTGTAAATGCTGCCCCATTTAGTTTTTTTAATGCTTTATCTGCTCACCCACCACTGTTGGGATTTGGTATTCAAAGAGGAGTAGATGGAACCGAAAAAGATACTTATAAAAACATTGTTAATAAAGGCGAATTTACAGTAAATATCGTATCTGATGAACTAGTTGAAGCAATGAATATTTGTGGAATTGATTTTGAAAGTGATGTTGATGAACTAACCATGGCAAGCCTTTCAAAAGAGCCTGGTACTTTGATAAAAACTCCGAGAATTAAAGAGTCAAAAATATCATTGGAGTGCGTTCTACATGATGCAATATCAACCGGAGAAAGAGGCGACCTAATTTTGGGGAAAATTGTTATGGCACATATAGATGAAGATCTAATTGAATTTAAAAATTTGTACATTGATCAAATTGGCCTAGATGCGGTAGGGAGAATGGGTGGGCATGGATACGTTAGAACGCGCGAATATTTTGATTTGAAGTCAATTAATAAAACTACTCCAACCCCATATTTACAAGAAAGAAATTGGAAAAAATAATTTTCCGTGTACAAAAAATGATTCCAAGTTGGTGCATTACGCACCAATTTGGTGTCTTGCTGAACAAAATAGTGGTTTATTGTATACAATATTTTTTTGTTTATTAGCTTTTATTTTTTAGCTTGTTTTTTGGTTTGTTGTAAGCGTTTGTTTTAATTTCAATTTTGTTTTTATTATTATTTTAGGCATGTTATTTGCTCTTGTTTATTTGATTTTATTGTATACGGAGATATAAATATGAAGTGTAAAAGTAGCAAGTTGGTAGATCTGTCTCGCAGAAGTTTTTGAAAGCAACTGCAGTAGGGGGAGCCGCAGCAGCGGTCTCTACAACTTTACCAAGTATGGTTTTTGCTGATGATAAATCCCCAACTATCCTCAATTATTTGGCTTGGCCTGGAAATGCTGACCCATATGTCATTGCAGAATTCGAAAGAGTTCATAATGTTAAAGTTAGAATTAAGGAGTACGTAGGAGGCGATCAAATGATGGCTCTATTACATCAAGCTCCTCCTGGAACCTTTGATGTAGTAATGACAGATGCTGAATATATGCATTTGTTAAAAGAAGGTGACTTCCTAGATAAATTAGACCCAGATGATTACCCCTCAAAGACTTTTGGCCTGAATTTCAAAAATTTCCATTACATTGGTTCGATGGCGACTTATATTCTGTAATGACTGATTTTGGATATTTAGGGCTTTCGTATAACACTGATATATACAAACCAGAAGAACTTGAATCATATGAGGCTTTATGGAGTGAAAAAGCGAAAGGTAAGGTTGGATTTTTTGATTTTTATTTACCTTCAATGGGATGTATTAGTTTAGCAAGTGGCAATAGTGCCCCTTTTGACCTGTCTGCAACACAATTTAAATCTATGGAAAAAATTAATGTCGCTTAGGGATCAGGCTTCAGGATTTTACTCTATTGCAGATATTTTCTCTTCTTTTTCTAATAGGCAAGCTACTTTGATTCCTGGTATTGGTGAATGGATAACTTTAGGTTTGAGGGGAAATGGAGTACCTGTAGATACCTTAATTCCAAAGGAGGGAGGATTACAGTGGACTGAATCAATGTCTATCATAAAGAGTTCCCCTAAGAAGGAATTAGCAAAAAAACTTATTCAATGGACAACTTCCCTAAGGGTCAAGTTTTAATGGCAACTAAGCCTGATAATAAGAAGAGTATTCCTAGTAAAGCGGGTTGGGAGTTATTAAATAAAACCTTACCAGATGAAGCAAAATTACTTCGCATGGAACTAAATGCTCCGAACGTTATCGATGAATTCAGATCTAAAAAAATAGCTTACCGTCAATTACCTTCTAACCAATCAATTGAAGTCTGGAATGATCTTTGGTCTGACTTTAAAAGTTCTTAAACTTGGAGAATGGTATGAATGCATTAACACTTAAAACAACAACAAGTGTTAAGTTGAAAAACAGGAAAAAGCCAACCCTTTTCCTGTTTTATTGGCTTTACCACCATTACTTTGGCAATTTATATTTTTTATACTGCCTATGTCATTCTTGATTATATTAACTTTTTGGAAAGTTGAGTCTTATAAACCCGTTCCTGCATTTATTTTAGATAATTGGATTAAGGTTTTAAGCTCTAATTCATTTCAACGAGCATTTTTATATACATTTGAAATGTCTTTGATTAGTACTGTCGTGATTATCTTAATTGCTTTACCTGCAGCTATGATCATTGCATTACGTGTATCTGAGAAGTACCAGCCGTTATTTATCGCATTATTAATTGTACCTGTTTTTACAAGTTATGTTTTACGTGCCTACGCATGGCAAATTATATTAAGCCCCAATGGTTTGATTAACTGGGTTATTAGCTTTATAGGTCTCGACACTCAATATATGTTAGGTGGTGACCTTGCTCTTCAAATAGGCTACATAACGCTTTGTCTTCCTGTCGTCATTTTGATCTTAACTTTCGCATTACTAGGTATAGATAAAAGCCATTTAGAAGCAGCCTCAAACCTGGGATGCCTTCCTTATCAAGTCTTTTGGTATGTATTAATTCCATCTATAAAAGCAGGATTATTTTTAGCTATAACAACCATTTTTATGTTGACGTTTGCCGACTATATTGCCCCTTTGCTACTGTCTGGTAGCAACCCTCCAACATTAAGTATCTTAATTGTTGATACTATAAAGTCTGGTTCTCAATGGCCTAGAGCTGCTGTTATTGGAATTGTAATGATGTTCTGTATAGGGCTTGTATTAACGCTATCTCAATATATATCGAAAAGAGGAACTTAATCATGAATTCTATTCTGATTCGTTTATTAGAAAGACTATATTTATTACTAGTCTTTACTTTTATCGCACTTCCAATTGCAGTCATTATAGTCTTTTCATTTAATGAAGGGCGCTTTCCCAGCTTCCCTTGGAGCGGGTTTAGCTTTCGTTGGTATGAAGCTATATTTAATGAGCCTATGGTTATAGATAGTGCAATAAACAGCTTTATTGTTGGTCTATTTACTGCAATAGGAGCAACTATTATCGGTTTTTTAGCTGCATATCTTGATTATCGATATAAATTTAGAGGGAAGTCAGCTTTAAATTTTATGGTTGTCATACCTCCAGCTATACCACCAACTGTAATGGGGATTGCTTTGTTAGCTTTCTTATCAAGGGTAGGTGTGTTTGGTGAACTGAAGTCAATTATCTTTGCTCATATAGCGATTGCATCCTCATTTTCTATGGCATTGATAAGCCAACGCTTAAAAGAATTGGATTCATCAATCGAACCAGCTGCATGGAATCTTGGTGCAACACGATTACAAGGGCTTTTATTTGTAATTATACCGCATTGTCGAAATGCCATATTCGCAGCATTCTTTCTTTCTTTTGCCATATCATTTGATGAATTTATGATTTCTTGGTTTGTCGGGGGGATGAATGAAACTCTGCCTGTCCGCATTTTAAACCTGCTTCAAGGACAAGTAAGCCCTCGAATTAATTCAATAGGTACATTAATTTTCACTTTAACTTTTAGTTTAGTTATTAGTGCACTTTGGTTTATGAGAAAGAAACCGAAGTAAGGTTTTATATATATAAGGATTTTATTATGAATAGAATATTACTTAGCTTGAAAGACATTTCAATGGAATATACTGACTTTACAGCTGTTAAGAATTTAAGTATTGATATAAAAGCAGGAGAATTTATATCGCTTATGGGGCCAAGTGGATGTGGTAAGTCAACTACATTACGTATGATGGCTGGATTAGATGCTCCAACATCAGGGGATATACTTCTTGCCGGACAATCACAATTAGAATTGCCAATTGAGCAGAGAGAAATGCCTATGGTATGGCAAAATTTTGCTCTATTTCCGTTCCTTAATGTCGAAGAAAATATTGAATTTCCATTGAAAATGAAGGGGTTAATAAAAAGCAAAGATCTCAGAAGACTAGAGAGTGGATTGAACGAATGGGGTTAACTGAGTTTTCAAAAAGAAAAATATCTCTGCTTTCTGGTGGGCAAAAACAAAGGGTCGCCTTAGCTAGAGCACTAGTAACAGAGCCAAGAATACTTTTGCTTGATGAGCCTCTGAGCGCTTTAGACGCACACCTTAGAATAAAAATGCAAACCGAATTAACTAGGTTACATAAAGAATTAGGGATTACTTTTATTTATGTCACTCACTCTCAATCTGAAGCGTTTACGATGGCAGATAGAGTTGTCATTATGAATAAGGGGGAAATACAACAAATAGGCTCACCAAAAGAAATTTATCGTGCACCATCTAATTCGTTCGTAGCTGAATTTATTGGGATGAATAACTTATTAAATGGGACTATATCAGAAAATGAAAGTTCTGGTTTAGCTGCGATAACCACTGAGTTGGGTGCTTTTAATGTAAAACCATTAAAAGGAGTTAAGCAAGGTGATTCTGCTAAAATGGTTATTGCTGCTGATTGTATTCGACTTGATGGTAAAGGAGAGCAAAAAGTTCATGGTCGAATTAGCGGTGAAGAGTTTGTAGGGTCTGTTATCACTTTGTTTGTTGAGCTCGAAAATGGGCAAGAATTTAGAGTTCAAAAGCAACAGCATGAAGTTGAATCATTAAATTTAAAACATGGATCTGATTTAATTTTATCTTGGAATGCGAATAACGCATTTCTACTAGCATCATAAAAACAGAAGGGATGAACTAATGTATAATCAGAAATTTATGTATCTTGCTTTAAGCTTATCTAAGAAAGCGGTTGAACATAACCAGGGACAACCTTTTGGTGCTGTTGTCGTTAAAAATGGAGAAATTGTGGGTGAGGGCTACAACCAAGTTTTAAGTAAACTTGATCCTACTGCACATGGAGAAATTGAAGCGATAAGAAATGCTTGTACACGATTAAATACTGTTGATTTAACAGGGTGTGAACTCTATACATCCTGTGAACCATGCTCTATTTGTGTTGCTACAATTTATGTTGTGGGTATTGATGCTATTTATTATGCGTCAGACTTATCAAGTTGTACTGAGTATTTTGAACCACTAAAAAACTCTATCTATAAAAATTGTGATACAGATGATCTCAAGAAAACAAGTAGGTATGCCGATTGAAGAAAGGGTAATCTGTTCATCACAGCATGAACCGGATAAGGCATTATCTATAATAAAAAATTGGGCGTCAGAAGTGGTTGAAGGAGTTTAAATTCAAGTGACTGTTCATATTGAGTATCAACAGTCACTACTCTTACAAATTTAGCATAATGTATCTTCTTTTTTAAATGTTAGGTATATTAAAAAATATCTTTAAAATTGATCTGGGTATCGTTTTTTATATTTAGATTAAGAGAGGCTTTTATTATTTCTAGGTGACGGGACATCCATATTTTGGCTTCTTCTTCTTTGTTTTCATCTATTAAATTTAATAATTCATTATGATCACCACACTCGCAGCTCACACTATGTTTTGAACCATACGCAGCAACAACTAAGGAAGATCTAAAACAAAGTTTTTTAATAAAATCCGCTAATAAATCATTTCCAGATAATTTAGCAAGCTCATAATGAAATTGAGCTGTTAATTGTATTGCTTCTGGTAAATTCTTGTTTTTTTCAGCTACCTTTTCTTTTTTTACACTTTTTTTAAATTGGTCCGAATGAGCTTTGTTCCAATTTTTTAAGATATCTGTTATCAATAAAGGTTCGAGCAAAATTCTAGTATTTAAAACTTCATTGGCTTCTTTTTCGCTAGGGCTATTTACATATGCGCCTCTGTTCGTTTTGATAGTAACAAACTGTTCAACAGCCAGGCGCTGAAGCACCTTCCTAATTCCTGTTCTGCTTACACCAAAAACTTCTGAAAGTTTATCTTCTGGAAGTTTGGAACCTGGAGGAAGTTGATGCTCTACAATCGCATTTAATATTTTTTGGTATATTTTTGTATCATTTGACATATCTTTAAATTCACCGCCTCAATCTTGGATTATATTTTAATGCTGAATACTCGTTAAAATCAATATTTAACAAATTAAGGTAATTTTGGATGGGATAATTTTACTGATTAATCTCAATTTATTAGCAAGTTATAATACTCCTAGTAATCTTTTAAAGTAAAGTCTACTGGTTTTACTTTCTTTTTGGAGCTTTTAAATTTGGATTCGTATCAGGGGTCAGGCTAAATTACTCTGTATTTAGATATAATGAAAGTTGAACCATGAGAAATAAGCGATGCTCTCCAGGAAATCTTCTGTTATTTTTTGTAAGAACAATGCTCTAGCCTATTAAAGTAAAGCCCTTTGAATATGATTGTAAAATATCTGCTCAGGTTTGAGCAGATTCTAAATCCACCTTTAAAAAATGATTACTTACCAAATACAACGGTTTTATTACCATGAAGGAAGATACGGTTTTCTATGTGGTAACGCACCGCACGGGATAAAGTTAAGCATTCAATATGGCGGCCTTTTGCCGCTAAATCTTGTGGGTAGTAACTGTGGTCTACGGTATCCACACTTTGGCTGATGATTGGGCCTTCATCTAGATCATCACTCACATAGTGAGCTGTTGCACCTACTAGTTTAATACCGCGATCGTAGGCTTGATAGTAAGGTCTAGCACCTTTAAAACCAGGTAATAATGAATGATGGATATTAATTGCTTTGCCTGACAGTTTTTTAGACATTTCATGTGAGAGTACTTGCATGTAACGTGCTAAAACCACTAGGTCTGCATTACAATCTTGAATGATTTGGTACACTTTTGCTTCTTGATCTGGCTTGGTTTCTTTGGTGATTGGTAAATGGTAATAAGGGATTCCGTGCCAGTCAGCTAGTTCCTCTAAGTCCGGATGATTAGAGATAATCGCTGGAATTTGTATATTAAGATCGCCTGTACGGTAGCGGTAAAGTAAGTCATTTAAACAATGGTCATGCTTTGACACCATGATCACTACTTTAGATTGGTAATCACTTGGTGTAAGTTGCCATTTCATCGCAAACTGTTGTGCGCGTTGTTCAAACTTTTCACTAAATTCAGTTTGGTCGAAATTGGCGTCTGAATCTAACCTAAATTCAACACGAATAAAAAATCTATTTTCCGTGGTATCCACAAATGAGTGAATTTCATTAATGTAGCAGCTTTGTTCAACCAAAAAACGTGTTACAACATCCACTGTGCCTGAGCGGCTAGGGCAGTCTGCAGTGATAACATAAGTGGGTACTATTGATTCTTTATCCTTCATTTTTAACTCCTTAAATTTAGTGTTTTATACTTATAAATAGATGCCTTGATATTGCTTATTTTGCGAAAAGTAGAAATTTAGAACGAGTGAAATCGTCACCTTTAAAAAGATTAATTTTTATTAATTAATGGCTTAAATAACGACACCCGATTAAAGATGTCGTTTGGATGAGATGTGATAAAAACAATATGTTATTATCACACAGTGGCACTGCTAAGTGACTGGTTAGTCTTCCATATAGCTTTCAATACTTGGACAAGAGCAAATTAAATTACGGTCCCCAAATACATTATCTACACGGTTTGAAGCTGGCCAATATTTAGCGCCTTTACTGAATTCAGATGGGAAACACGCAACCTCACGTGAGTAAGTGTGTGTCCATTCTGTTTCCATTAGGTCAACTTGAGTATGAGGTGCATTAACTAGTGGATTGTCTTCTAGTGTGTATTCACCTGATTCGACTTGTTTGATCTCGTTGCGGATTGCGATCATTGCATCACAGAATCTATCTAACTCGGTTAGGTTTTCTGATTCTGTTGGTTCAATCATCAATGTACCAGCAACCGGGAATGACATCGTTGGTGCATGAAAGCCATAATCCATTAGACGTTTTGCGATATCTTCACCAGAAATGCCAGATACTGACTCAATTGGACGAATATCAATAATACATTCATGAGCAACACGACCTTCTTTACCTAGGTATAAAACTGGGTAGTGAGGGCGTAAACGCTCCATTACGTAGTTGGCGTTTAAGATTGCTAGTTTAGTTGCTTGCGTTAAACCTTGTTCGCCCATCATTGCAATATAAGCGTATGAAATAGGCAAGATTGATGCTGAACCTAACTCAGCTGCTGACACTGCATAGTGCTTATTATCTGCAGATTCAGTGACTTCAATGTGTCCTGGTAGGAATGGAATAAGGTGTGCTTTAACACCAATTGGTCCCATACCTGGGCCGCCACCACCGTGTGGAATACAGAATGTTTTATGCAAGTTAAGGTGTGAGACATCAGAGCCGATAAAGCCTGGTGTTGTTATACCAACTTGTGCATTCATGTTAGCGCCGTCTAGGTAAACTTGACCACCAGCTTCATGTACCCAATCACATACTTCTTGAATTGCTTCTTCATATACACCGTGTGTAGAAGGGTAGGTGATCATGATGCACGACAGGTTATCACGATGCTTATCAATTTTAGCTTTAAGGTCAGCGTGGTCGATATTACCTTCATCATCACAGCCAACAACCACAACTTTCATTGATACCATTGCCGCAGATGCAGGGTTAGTGCCGTGAGCTGAACTTGGGATCAAACAAACATTACGATGCGAATCACCGTTACTTTGATGGTAACGTTGAATAGCGATTAAACCCGCATACTCACCCTGTGCACCTGAGTTTGGTTGTAATGACATGCCATCGTAACCAGTTATTTCACACAACATAGCTGATAACTTTTCAGCTAATTCTTGGTAACCAAAGCTTTGCTCTGTTGGTGCAAAAGGGTGCATTTGACCAAATTCAGGCCAAGTAACTGGTAACATTTCAGCTGCTGCATTTAACTTCATGGTACAGCTACCTAGCGGGATCATACCGTGAGTTAATGAGTAATCTTTATTTTCTAGTTTTTTCATGTAGCGCATCATTTGTGTTTCACTATGATGTGCTGAGAAAACTGGGTGTGTTAGGTATTTGCTGGTACGACGACACGCTGTTGGAATAGCTGCAAATTCATCTTGTGCAATGGTTTCGCTAAAGTCACTAACACTTAATGCTTTGCCTGTTATTGCTAGAATTAGGTCTTCTACATCTTTTACTGTAGTGGTTTCATCTAGGCTGATACCCAATTTAATTGGTGTATTATCTGTTGTTGTATTGTCTGCATCATTATTAGGTACTGCAGGGAACTTACGTAAGATTCATCCCTTCTGCTAATGCACGATGATAAATCGCTTTAGTATGCTCATTAGTGTTAATTGTGATCGTATCAAAGAACGCGGTGTTTTCTAGTTCGATACCTTCACTTTGTAAAGCAGCGGCAAGTACGGCTGTGTAGTGGTGTACACGGCGACCAATTTTTAATAAACCTTCAGGACCATGGTAAAGTGCATAAAATGCAGCCATGTTTGCTAATAATGCTTGTGCAGTACAGATGTTAGACATGGCTTTTTCACGGCGAATATGTTGTTCACGTGTTTGCATTGCCATACGTAAGGCTTGTTTGCCTTTGCTGTCTCTTGATACACCAATTACTCGACCAGGCATGGTACGCTTGAATTTGTCACGTGTTGCCATGAAGCCTGCATGTGGACCACCAAAGCCCATTGGTACACCAAAACGTTGTGCACTACCAATCACGACGTCTGCGCCCATTTCACCAGGTGCTTTTAATATAGTTAACGCTAATAGGTCAGAAGCAACGGTAACTAAGGTTTTTTTAGCATGTGCTTTTTCAATAACGTCAGTTAAGTCAGTCACGTTACCAGTGGTGCTTGGGTATTGAAGAATGGCACCAAACACATCATGCTGCTCTAATTCTTCAACACTACCAGTAATAATCTCAAAACCGATATATTCAGCACGAGTGCGGATCACATCAACAGTTTGTGGGTGTAAATCATTGCTCACAAAGAAAGCGTTGCTTTTATTTTTACTCGCACGCTTACTGAGTGTCATTGATTCAGCAGCTGCAGTCGCTTCATCTAAAAGAGAGGCGTTGGCTAAATCCATTGCAGTTAAATCCATCACTGCTTGTTGGTAGTTCAGTAATGATTCTAAACGACCCTGTGAAATCTCTGGTTGGTATGGCGTGTAAGCTGTGTACCAACCAGGGTTTTCTAACACATTACGTAATATTACGTTAGGCGTTAAGGTGTTGTAGTAACCTTGACCGATGAAACTACGGTTAACCACATTCTTTTCTGCGATGGTTTTTAATGACGCCAACATTGCTGATTCACTTTGTGGTTCAGCAAGGTTTATCTTGTCTTTAAGACGGATAGCGGCAGGTACGGTTTGATCAATCAATTGGTCTAAACTGTCTGCACCAATGATTTCCAGCATAGTTTGTTGCTGAGTTGAGTCAGGGCCATTATGGCGTGTTGCAAATTCTTGTTGGTCACTTAATAAGTCAAGTAATGTGTTGGCAGTCATATTCATCCTAAACAGTCGCAGTAAGTTATGTTTAAAAAAAGGCGAGTTCCAATGAAGCCGCCTTAGGTTTACTCTATTTACAGTTATTGCTGAATAAAGAGATAAGCAAGTTGCTTATTCCTCGTTTGCTTCATGGTAAGTTTCACTAGACATTAAGCCATCTAATTCTGCAGCGTCAGATAGTTTAATTTTAACAATCCAACCCGCTGAATAAGGTGACTCATTGATAAGCTCTGGGCTACCTTCAAGCTCTTCATTGATTTCTACTACTTCACCCGTTACTGGAGCGTACAGGTCTGAAGCCGCCTTTACAGACTCTACCAGTGAAAAAGCTTCACCTGCTTCTGCATCATCACCCACTTCTGGTAAATCAACGTAAACCACGTCACCTAATAATTTTTGAGCCTGGTTAGAAATACCCATAGTGATAGTACCGTCACCGTTGTCCAATACCCATTCGTGTGTTTCCGTGAATTTTAAGTTGCTTTCCATAATGATCCCTTAGCTAAAAATGCAGTTTGATTTATAGGTTGCGTCGAAACTCCGCGCAATTTTATGTATTTTTACCATATTAGAAAAAGATATCAATAGTAAATGTTTCCTATAGTGGATTTATTTTCTAGGTTAACAGTTAACCAAGTGGTTAAAATTATGGCTGAAAACACTTATTTACAGGTTAAGCGCTTAATATATGGACATTTGTGTAAATGTTATTAATATAAGTAGAAATAAGTTTCCTAAAGGAAACTTGGTTTTTCACTTTAACTATTATATTTGTAGTAATGTGCTTTCTTTAAAACGATAAGTAAAAGAAAGAGAGGAGGTCGGCCATGACTGATCAACAAGATGTATATCCATCAATGACCATTTCGACAGAGCAATCGACTGAAAACATCGCCCCTATTAAGTTGGGTGAGCGATTAAAAGATATTCGACGCGCATTAGGGTTAACTTTAGAAGAGGCTAGCCAAAAGACTGGCTTAGCCCGTTCGACTCTGTCGAAAATTGAAAATGAACAAATATCACCGACTTTCCAAGCGATGCAAAAGCTGACAACTGGTTTGGATATTAATATTCCGCAATTGTTTGCAACGCCTAAAAAGGTCAACACAACAGGGCGTCGAGATATTACACGTAATGAGTTGGGTAAATCACATCCAACTTTAACCTATGAACATGAGTTATTAGCGACACAGTTATCTAATAAAAAGATGATGCCTTTTAAATCATTGGTACGTGCGCGCAGTTTTGATGATTACAGTGATTGGATACGTCACGACGGTGAAGAGTTTTTATTAGTGTTAAAAGGGGAGATAACTTTCTTCTCTGAATATTATGAACCGGTCAACCTAGTTGAAGGTGATTCAGTTTATTACGACGCTAACATGGGGCATATGCTTGCTTCTGTTAGTGAAGACGATGCGCAAATCCTATGGGTGACTGCATCTTAGAATATTAATCATTAGTTTTATTATAACTGGTTACATACTTAACGTTTGAATGGAGATCTACTCAATGTCTGAACCATTATTAGTTACACCCCTACATGCTTTACATATCGAAATGGGCGCAAAAATGGTGCCATTTGCTGGTTATGATATGCCTGTGCAATATGCTTTAGGTGTGAAGAAAGAGCATTTACACTGTCGCCAATCTGCTGGTTTATTTGATGTTTCACACATGGGACAGCTTCGTTTGAAAGGTGCCAATGCAGCGGCTGGTTTAGAAAAACTAGTACCGGTAGATATTATTGACCTGCCTAATGGTAAACAGCGTTATGCTTTCTTAACGAATGAGCAAGGCGGCATTAGTGATGACTTGATGGTAACTAATTTTGGTGATCACCTATTTGTAGTGGTTAATGCAGCCTGTAAAGCACAAGATATTGCACACTTACAAGCTAATTTGCCTGATGATGTAGAAATAGAAATTATCGAAGACAGAGCGCTGCTTGCTTTACAAGGGCCAAAAGCTGCAGCTGTACTTGGTGAGCTTAATCCAAGCGTTAAAGAAATGAAGTTCATGGATGCTGTTAAAATTGAATTAGTTGGCGTTGAATGTTACGTAAGTCGTTCTGGTTACACTGGTGAAGATGGTTATGAAATTTCAGTACCTGCTGCACAAGCAGAACAACTAGCACGTGAACTGCTTGCAAAAGAAGAAGTAGAGTGGATTGGTTTGGGCGCACGTGACTCTTTACGTTTAGAGTGTGGTTTATGTCTTTACGGACATGACCTTGATGAAACTACAACTCCTGTTGAAGCTAGCTTGTTATGGGGAATTAGCAAAGCACGCCGCAGTGATGGCGAACGTCCAGGTGGATTTATTGGTAGCGATATCATCTTAGATCAAATTGCGACTAAAAATGTTAGCCGTAAGCGTATTGGTTTAGTGGGTCAATCAAAGGCTCCTGTACGTGAAGGTGCGGTATTATTTGATGCTGACGATAATGAAATCGGTGTTGTGACCAGTGGTACCTTTGGTCCAACTTACGGAATGCCAGTGGCTATGGGTTACGTAAAAACTGAAAATGCGGTGCTCGAGTCTGTTGTTTATGCAGCAGTACGTGGTAAAAAACTAGCCATGACAGTGACAAAAATGCCGGTTGTTGCACAAAGCTACTACCGTGGTTAATCCTATCTAGCCTATTGCTAGCAAGCAGTCGTTAGCTTAATCTCTTCTATCAAGCAGGCATCGGCCTGCTTTTTTATTTTAAACGCAATAGATGTTACTTTTCTGTACTGTTTGTTAGTTTTTAAACTGTATCTTTATTAATGACTGCATTTAATATGCACTGTTGCTTTTATATATTCAAAGGAAGAAATCAAATGGAACTGGATATCTATGTGGTTGATGCATTTACCGAACAGCAATTCAAAGGCAATTCAGCGGCAGTCGTACCTTTAGAAAACTGGATTGACGATGACTTGATGCAAAAGATTGCTATCGAAAATAATTTGTCTGAGACGGCGTTCTTTGTTGAAACTAAACAGGGCATTTATGAAATTCGTTGGTTTTCACCATTAACTGAAATAGATTTTTGTGGGCACGCGACTTTAGCGAGTGCATTTGTGCTTTATCATCATTTGGGGATGACGGGTGATATCGAGTTTGTTACCTTAGAAGTGGGTAAATTAACAGTACAACAACTTGATGATCAACGTATTGAAATGAGCTTTCCTAATCAGTCTCCGAAATTATTAGAACAACCACCAACAGCTTTAATAGAAGCTTTATCGATTAAGCCTTTACTGGTTTTAAAAAACCGTCAAGCTTATGTTGTTGTGTTAGCTTCAGTGGATCAAGTATTAAATATAAGTTATAAGTCCGAACTATTAAAAAAGTTAACACCTTTAGATGTAGTTGTTACCGCCAGTAAGCAATCTCAACATTATAAAGACTTAGGACATTATGATTTCATTTCTCGTTATTTTTGGCCTGCCAATGGTGGAGATGAAGACCCTGTTACAGGCTCTATCCATGCGGGGCTCGCACCATATTGGGCGAACGCTTTAAATAAAAAGTCGCTAGTGGCATACCAAGCCTCCAATAGAGGCGGAACTTTATATTGCCAAATACAAGATGATCGCGTTTTAGTCTCTGGTTATGCTGTATTGTATTTGAAAGGGAAGGTAAGCGTTTAAGTGGTGCTACTAAGTGGTAAATAAAAAATTTTTAAAACAGAGGATTAATGCGGTTAGATAAATTTGTTATGAAAAGTACTGACTTCAACAAGCAACAAGCCAAACAGGTTATAGAATCTGGTGAAGTAAGGGTAAATGGAGAAGTTGTGCAAGAAGTCGCGCAGCAAGTGCATGAGAATAACGAGGTGATGTTTGCCAATCAACGTTTGCTAGCAAAGCCGTTTCGTTATTTATTAATGAACAAACCGGCTAATACAATTTGCTCTAATATTGATGAAGTGTACCCATCTGCATTAAATCTATTAACTCAAGACAGACAGATTAATGGGGCAGAAGTAGAAAATGACATTAACCAACGAGATGAACTGCATATTGCAGGTCGTTTAGATGCAGATACCACGGGTTTAATTTTGATAACCGACGATGGCCGTTGGACCTTCAACATTACCTTACCAACTAATTTATGCCCTAAAGTGTATCGAGTGACCTTATCTAAACCGTTTAAGCCTGAATTAATTAACACTTTTAAACAAGGCATTCAATTACAAGGTGAAAAGGCATTAACACAGCCTGCACAAGTGCAAATCATATCTGAACAGCAAGTGCTGTTAACTATTACTGAAGGTAAGTTTCATCAAGTTAAGCGCATGTTTGCAGCAGTGGGTAACCGTGTTATTGGTTTACATCGTGAACAAATAGGACAGGTTAAACTGGATGTGGAGTTAGGACAGTGGCGTTATTTAACACCACTGGAAGTGAACTCTTTCTAAGTTAAGCTAAGATATAATCAATAGCAGCTGTGACCGCACAGACTTGTGCTTTATTACACTCTTCTGCAGTAGCTTTTTCACTGTCTGGGTAGACTTCTGTTGTTGTGGTGTAAGGGGCATTGGTCATGCCTGCACATAAACCCAGTGATTTAACAGCATAGTTAATAATGCCTACTCCTTCCTGTTTTGAACCTATGATTTCACCGTTTTCATCGGCGGGGGCGATATGCGTTACTTTTTTTACTTCTTCAATGATCGCTGTTTGGAAAGCGACTTGTTTATTGTCACTGTCTCCTACTAAATAAAAGCCATCTGGAATGGTACCTGCGACATAATCTTCGCCATCACGAGCGGCTAGCGCAGGTCTAAACTCACTTTCATCTGAATCAGTGGTCTCATGTAGGTCGATATGTAAGGCTATTTCGCCTTCTAAAGAGGCAACAAATTGCATGGCCTTGGCAGCTTCTTCACTGATGCTATTCTCAACAAAAGAACGGTTTGGATCTACGGCGTAGGGATTCCAACGTAAAATATGCTCATAACCCCATGGGCTGATGCAGGGCAAGACAGCGATGTTGCATTGTCCTTGATAATGTTTTGCTTGTTCTTTTAAGAATGCTATCGCACCATGAACACCACTGGTTTCATAACCATGAACACCACCAGTAACTAGCATAATAGGTTTACTGTTATCCCAGTTTGAGGAAGTCAGTGCATAAAGTGGATATAGTGTTGGATTAATGGTTAATTCACCATATTTTGTTAAGGTGAAATCGTCACTTAACGCAGTTAATTCAGTGACCACTTGTTGTAGATATGAACGAGATCTAACGGTTTGATTAAACCATTGTTGTTTCTCTTTGTCTGACCATGGCACCTGGATTGTCCAATGGGGTAAAATGCATTTGCTGTCATATCATTTCCTTGTTGTTATTGTTTGCTGGTATGGCATTTATTGTTAATAAATCATCTTATTAGTTGAAAGTACAGGAGACTTTAATGTATTACGGCGAGAAGTTTAATAGTATTACTCATCTAATTGGCGCTATATTAGCTTTAGTGGGTTTAGGTGCCTTGTTAACCATTGCATTACAGCAGGAACATTGGCGCATTATTGTTGGCTATAGTGTGTTTGGGGCAACGCTGGTGTTGCTTTATACCATGTCCACCCTGTATCACAGTCTGCAACCCGCTAATCTTAAAAAGATATTCCAAACCTTAGATCATGTTTGTATCTATTTGCTGATTGCGGGCACTTATACCCCTTATATGTTGTTATCTTTGCAGGGAGACGATGGTTTATTAATGTTATCCATTGTATGGGGGCTGGCGATCTTTGGTTTAATCATGGATGTGGCTATTAAAAAACGCATTGAATGGTTACAGATCTTAATTTACCTTGCCATGGGATGGGTTTGTGTCTTTAAGTATTCATCCTTAATGCAGGTGATCCCAGGTGGTGGCATTATTTGGTTAACAGTGGGGGGCTAGCTTATACCTTGGGGGTGATTTTCTATGTATTAGATAACCTTAAAAAGCTGCGTCATGCACACGGTATTTGGCATTTGTTTGTTTTAATGGGCTCAATTAGCCACTTTATCTCTATTGCTCTGTATGTAAGGTGATGTCAGGTAATAGTCATGTGTTGATGCAAAAAGAGGGCTGTTAAGCCCTCTGATATATTTATGATTAATAAAGTAACTAAGTGGTGTTAGTTAAGCGGTGTTAGTTAAGCGGTTTTACTTTGTGTCGCACTGGCCACGGTTTTACTTTTGATTGTTTCAACCTTACGTTGTTTTTCATACAAGAAAGTTAATACATCTGATCGTAAACGATTGTAGTGTGGGTCTTTAGACAGACTCAAACGGTCACGAGGACGCTCTAAGTTTACTTCTAATATTTCACCTACCGTTGCACTCGGTCCATTAGTCATCATCACAATTCTATCGGATAATAATACCGCTTCGTCCACATCATGGGTGATCATAATCACGGTGTTATTTAATTCATTTTGAATTTCCATCAGTGAATCTTGCATGTGTGCTCGTGTTAATGCATCCAATGCACCAAATGGTTCATCCATTAGTAACACTTCCGGTTGCATAGCTAATGCGCGAGCAATACCTACACGTTGTTTCATACCACCTGAGATTTCATTAGGGCGTTTGTACATGGCATGATCCATATGCACTAACTTGAGGTTATGCTCAATCCATTCTTTCTTTTCTACTTTACCCATTTTAGAGCCAAATACTTGCTCAACGGCGAGTTCAACATTCTGGTAGGCTGTTAACCAAGGTAATAATGAATGGTTTTGAAAAACAACGGCGCGTTCAGGGCCTGGCTCTGTGACTTCTCTACCACCTAAAATAACACCACCTGTGGTTGCTTGATAAAGTCCTGCAACCACATTTAATACCGTTGATTTACCACAGCCTGAGTGGCCAATTAATGAAACGAACTCACCTTTTTTAATCTTTAAATCAACATCCTTTAGGGCTGTAAAACCGCCCGTTGGTGTTGGGAAAACCATATCGATATGGCTTATATCAAGTAATGTGCTCATTTTTATTCCTTAATTTCTAATGTTGCTAGTGTTAAGCAACGATTATTAAACTGTTGTTGCTGATTTATCCCAAGATGCAAAGCGTTGTAGCTGTAACATGCCTCTATCTAGGATAAAACCGATGAAACCAATCACGATCACGGCGGCCATAATGCGCGCTAATGAATCTGAACTTCCGTTTTGGAATTCATCCCATACAAATTTTCCTAAACCTGGATTTTGAGCAAGCATTTCTGCGGCAATTAATACCATCCATGCCACACCAAAAGATAAACGCATACCGGTGAAGATCATCGGTACCGACGCTGGTAATACGATTTTGCGGATATGAGTTAAAATTGGTAAACGCAACACTCGACTTACATTTTTTAAGTCTTGGTCTAATGAAGAAACACCAATTGATGTGTTAATGACCATAGGCCAAAGGCTACATAGGGTTACTGTGAGTAGTGAGTTAACAAATGATTTAGAGACTAATGGATCGCTTGATACATATAGCGCACTTACTACCATAGTCACCAGTGGCAACCAGGCTAATGGTGAAACGGGTTTAAATATCTGAATAATAGGGTTGATGGCGGAGTTTAGGTTTTTACTTAATCCCATTGCGATACCGAGTGGAATGGCAATAATAGCTGCCAGTAAAAAGCCACTGGTTACGGTAATTAAACTAGTAAATATTTGATCGACAAAAGTCTCTTTACCTGTGTATTTTCTGATTTTAGGGACGTAGGTTGGATCGTCTTCTACTCGTTTGGCATTACGAATCTCTTGACGCTCGTAAAATTTATCAGCTTTTTCTCGTTCGGCGGTGTGTTCATCGTAGAGTGAGCTAAATTGGTTAAGTACCGCATTGGGTCCTGGGAATTCACCCAAAGACGTATGTATATTTTTAGCGGCAATACTCCATAACAATAAAAATACCATAATGCCTAACAATGGTAGGGCGAGTATTCGGGTTGTACTTTTAACAAACTTTTGAATTTTCACGTTTGTTGCCGATGAAATGGCTGATTTGCTACTTACTGAGCTAGTCGTCATGTTAACTGTTCCTTGTTTAACGCTTTATGCTTAGGCTCGCACTGTGAAAGTGGAGCCTAAGTGATATCTACTTAACCCATTAAGGTTAAATAGTTAATTTGAAGACCAGGTTTAAATTAAAGTTTGTCGCTCTTTTTAAGCCCAATTTCAAATGCATCAATGTAAGCGTTTGGTGTATTACCGTCATACACTAAATCATCAATAAAGTGTTGTTGTGGTGCTCGGTAACCTGTTTCAGTGGCAAAGTCAGGGAAGTCTTTTGCATCAGCTACTTTTTCATCAATCAGTGATTGTGCTGCAACTTGATAAATGTCAGGGCGATATACTTTTTTCGCTAAATCCTTATACCATTCATCTGATTTTTGTTCTGAAATTTGTCCCCAACGACGCATTTGTGTTAAGTACCAAATTGCATCTGAGTAGTATGGGTAGGTTGCATTGTGTCTAAAGAATACGTTGAAGTCAGGCACGTCACGTTTGTCACCTTTTTCATATTCAAAGGTTCCCGTCATACTATTTGCAATCACTTCATAATCAGCACCCACGTAGTTAGATTGTGACAAGATCTTCACCGCAGCTGGTCGGTTAGCATTGTCATTTTCATCTAACCACATTGCTGCACGGATTAAGGCGCGGGTTAAGCGGATAGTCGTATTAGGGTACTTTTCTGCAAACTCAGCTGTTAAACCAAATACTTTTTCTGGGTTATTTTTCCAAATTTCGTAATCGGTGACCACTGGCACACCAATCCCTTTAAATACGGCTTGTTGGTTCCAAGGTTCACCTACACAGTAACCATAAATCGTGCCAGCTTCTAAGGTAGATGGCATTTGTGGTGGTGGTGTTACTGATAAGATCGCATCGCCATCAATATGTCCGCTAGTATCCCCTTTATGTGGTGCGTAAAATCCTGGGTGTATGCCACCAGCAGCTAGCCAGTATCGTAATTCATAGTTATGAGTTGAAACCGGGAATACCATACCTAGGTTAAAGGGTTTACCCTCGGCTTTATATGATTCAACAACGGGTTTTAATGCATCAGCTTTAATAGGGTGGACTGGTTTACCATCGGCTTGTTTTGGAATGTTGGGTTTCATCTTCTCCCAAATTTCATTAGAGACGGTGATTGCATTACCATTTAAATCCATTGAAAAAGGGGTGATAATATGTGCTTTAGTACCAAAGCCCATGGTTGCTGCAATTGGTTGACCAGCCAGCATATGTGCGCCGTCTAAACTGCCATCAATTAAACCGTTTAATAATACTTTCCAGTTTGCTTGCGCTTCTATTGTTACGTACAGTCCTTCATCTTCGAAGTAACCATTTTCGTAAGCGATTGCTATGGGAGCCATATCGGTTAATTTAATAAAACCAAATTTAAGTTCCTCTTTTTCTGGGTAGCCAATTTTATCAGCGTGAGAATAAGAGATAACGGTTGCCGAAATAGCGATGCTCAATGCTAGCTTTTTAGCGACAAACTTGACTGGTTTAATCCAACTCATTATAAAAATCCTTTTATTGTATAGTCGTTTTTTATGCAAAAAAAGCGCCCACCAATCACCTAATAAATTAGGTAATTAATGAGCGCCGTTGCTCTTTAAAACATAAACGTCATTGTTTATGCGTTGATAGCCTTTACTATTACTGATAGTAATGGGTATTTCTATTTACCTTGTGTAGTCAGCTTTTATCGCCATTGATAAAAAAGCTTACAGGTAATGTTTAAATATTATTTCACCTTGTGTTCAAGTAACTCAGTCACTTCAATAACACTTTTTGCAACAGTGGCTAATGATTGTCCATTATTCATTGCCATGTTACGTAATAAGGTAAAAGCTTGTTGTTCGGTTACTTGCTTTTCTTGCATGATGTAACCTTTGGCTTTCTCCACTGTTTTTCTATCGGCCAATTGTGTTTTAGTTTTCTTAAGCTCTGCAATTAAAGATTGGCGTTGTTTGAAACGTTCTATTGCTACATCAATCAGGCAAGTCAATCGACTTTCTTGTATTTCACCAACTATATACGCGCTTACTCCGGCTTTTAATGTCGATTGAATCATCTCTCTTGCATCTTGTTTGGCAAAAACTAACACAGGTAATGGTGCTAATTTATCGATGTTGGTGAGCTCTTTTAAAATACGGTCACTAGGTGTGTGTGTATTGATCACCATGATGTCTGCGACGGTATCAGTGCAAGTTGATGAAATAGCTTGTTGGGTATCAATGTGTAAAGAAATAGTATAATTGAGGTGGATGAGGTGATGCTTCAATTCAGACTGGTCGTTAGGCCTGTCTTCAATTAATAACACAGTCAGATTAGGGTGAGAATTGGTTAACGCATCCATTGCTATTACCTCCATTAAAATCCATTTTAACATTTAATTAACAAGGTTGTTCTTGGTAAAACATAGCACGATGAGTGCCATGTTTTAAATTTATATAAATATCAATAAGTTAACCTTTATTCGGTATTTTAGATTCATCTTTTAGCTATTTATTTTGCACCATCGAACAACAAAAATAGCGTTATGCACTAAATAGGGGCGTTACCCATAAAGAATAAGTTACTTGTCTTTTTCGTTTGGTTTTTTATTGCTAATTTTTGTTTTAGGCTTTGGTTCCTGATTGTTGCGTGCTAATTAAGCTAACAGTGACTGTTTATGTTTTTTTAACTGTCATCACCTAGGTATTTATTATGGGATCGGGTAATATCTCGCTCCTTTATTTTTTGTATTTAGGAAATGTTATGAGCGCTGATTTTATTGGAATCGACTTTGGAACAAGTAACTGTGCTGTTGCTGCACTAGTTGATAATTTACCGACTCTCATTGTCGTTGATGAAAACAGTGATAACCCATACAAAATACGTTCTGCTATCTATTTAGCGCATGATGAGTCAGGCGCTGATAGCCATGATGCTAAAGCCAATGAGCAAACACTGAATGATATGTTAGCCGCTGGTGAGATCCTTTTGGAGAGCAAGGTTTTAAAGCCTTTTTAGAAACACCCCATGAAGGGCGCTATGTGAATAGTCCTAAAAACTTCCTAGGGGCGAAAATTCCAAAGCGCCTGCTAGATAGTTTTGAAACCTTAGTAGTGCGTTTCCTCTCTTACTTGAAACAGTGCGCAGAAAAACAATTGTCAAAACAGATCACTAAAGCGGTGATCGCACGTCCTGTTAACTATCATTCCACTATGGGTGAATTAGGAAACCAACAAGCAGAAGCATTAATGTTACGTGCAGCGCATAAAGTTGGTTTTACTGAAGTAGACTTTATCCACGAACCTTTAGCAGCTGCATATCACTTTGAACAAAACGTTAAAAAAGCAACAGATGCTATGGTGGTGGATTTAGGTGGTGGTACATCTGATGTTACCTTCTGTGAACTGAGTCAGGATAAAGCCAATAATCTAGATAGAGATGCAGATATTTTTGCAACAAAAGGGATCAGACAAGGTGGTATTGTGTCTGATAAAGCCTTAGCCGCAGGGATTGTTTCGCCATTGTTTGGTCGTGGTGGAAGAACTGATACTGGAAGAGCGATTCCTAATATGTTGTTCTCCGGTGTTTACGATATCGATAACATTCCGTTAATGGGCGAATTTTTCTCACCTGCACGCGCTAAGTTGATATCCGAGTACATTTTTGAAAGTGAAGACCCTTTACCATTAATGCGATTACAGCGAGTTCAAAAACAACGTTTAACCCACCAATTAATGCACGCTATTGAATCTGCAAAAATAAATTTGAGTGATAAACCACAAACTGAGTTATCGCTTTCGTTTATTGAAAGTACTTTGCAGTTAAACATCGATCGTCAGGAAGTCTCTGAAACTATGGTTAATTGGTTGGATAAGATGTTTGTAATGATTGATGAGGCTATTACAGAAGCAGGTAAAGCCCCTGAAATTATCTATTTAACCGGTGGTATGGGACTTTCTCCTTTAATACAAAGCGCGCTGAAAGAGCGTTATCCTGAGGTCAATATTAATGTTGCTGATGCGTTTAGCTCGGTAGTGTTTGGTGCTTTATTAAAAGCGCAACGATTGTATGCGTAAATGTGATAAATAATCACATTTACCTCAATAATTATTACTAATGGTATATAAGCTTATTACAGCAATGTGTCTATAATTAAGTGTTAAACAAAGAATGAAAAACTTTATCTTGTATGGAACTATAAATTCGTTAAGGAGTAACGATGATTGTTAAACATTGGATGATACTAGCGTCTGCTGTGATAGCGCCATTAGCTTCGGCTACCACTATTACATTTGATGATTTAGACAACGGCACACGTGTTGATGATGAGTATTTGTCAACTTATGGTGTCACTTTTGATGGTGTTAATGTTGACCGAAACAAATCAAATCTAGCCGTTGTATTTGATAGCACATTAGATAATACCGCTGATCCTGATTTAGAGTCGCCTTTTACTAATGTAAACAACCCAAGTCTAGGTGTATCTAACCCAGGTAATATATTAATTATCCACGAAAATCCAAAGTCTTGTGATGCATTCACCTGTAGTAACCCTGATGATGAAGGCAGTCGTCCTGCAGGTTATTTCACTATCGACTTCTCTGAAAGTGTTATTTTAAAAAGTATCGATTTCTTTGATGTTGAATACACTGAAACAAATACTAATACCGCCATCCATTTATATGATGTTAATGGTTTAGAGTTAAATATCGGTGAGTTCTTTACACCAAGTACAGGTGGCGATAATACCTGGGACCGTTTGTACTTTGATGTAGCAGATGTTTCTTCGATAGAGATTAATCTATATGGGTCGGGTGCAATCAGTAATATTGATTTTACTGCGTCAACCACCTCTGTGCCTGAACCAACTACGTTAGCAGTGTTTGCGATGGGGTTAATGGGATTAGTTGGCATAAGACGTCAACAACGTAAAGGTTAATACAAACTCCCAATCTTATTTAAAAGGTCACTTCGGTGGCCTTTTTTATTGCCTAAACTCTTCTTCTATTTTTCAAAACATTAATAATGGTGGGTTCTGACTCATTAACCTAAATATAATGGGTGAAATCCCACCCATTATATTTAGGTTGCTGTTATTTCAAACCTACTCACTTCCCTCTAGCTACCGTCAATACTGGGTCCATGGTTTATTTTAAATGTTGGCTTGTGCTTTGCTATATCTGTTTGATGTTAAAAATATTTGTGATCGGTTCGGTCATAAGCAAAACCCGCGCAGTGATGCGCATCATATGGATATAGGAGCTTCACATGTTTAAAAAAATTACTGTCATTTCTCTTTGTAGCGCAGCTTTGCTGTCAGGTACTCAAGCTTATGCAAACTGTGACCCAGGTGAAATGGTTATTAAGTTTAGTCATGTTACCAATGCAGATAAACACCCTAAAGGCGTTGCTGCTTCATTATTAGAAAAGCGTGTTAATGAAGAGATGAATGGTAAGGCGTGTATGCAAGTGTTTCCAAACTCTACCTTATATGATGATAACCAAGTGCTAGAAGCCTTGTTAAACGGAGATGTGCAGTTAGCTGCACCATCTTTATCTAAATTTGAAAAAATCACTAAGAAATACCGTATTTTTGATCTGCCTTTCCTGTTTGATGATGTGGCTGCCGTAGATCGTTTCCAAAACTCTGATGCAGGAGATAAATTAAAAAATGCCATGAATCGTCGTGGTTTAAAAGGGTTAGAGTTCTGGCATAACGGTATGAAGCAATTGTCGGCGAATAAACCTTTACTAGTGCCTGGAGATGCTAAGGGACTTAAATTCCGTGTACAAGCCTCTGATGTATTAGTGGCTCAATTTGAACAACTAGGTGCAAACCCTCAAAAGATGTCGTTTAAAGAGGTGTACGGTGGTCTACAAACTAAAGTTATTGATGGTCAAGAAAACACATGGTCAAACACCTACGGTAAAAAGTTCTTTGAAGTTCAAGATGGGGTAACTGAAAGTAACCATGGCATCTTAGATTACTTAGTAGTGACTTCTGGCGATTGGTGGGATGGACTACCAGATGATATGCGTAATCAGCTAGCGACTATTTTACAAGAAGTTACAGAAACACGTAACAGTGAGTCAACAGCCGTTAATGAATTGAATAAACAAAACATTATCAAAGCTGGTGGTGTGGTACGCAGTTTAACCCCTGATCAACGCCAACAATGGGTGACAGCTTTGAAACCGGTTTGGAAGAAGTTTGAAAAGGATATTGGTAGCGACTTAATTGAAGCTGCACAGGCCTCTAATAATAAATAACCTGTAAATTGGGCACTCTTATTCATGTCAACAGTAAGAGTGCCGCTTTCCTAAGATTGTCATTAAAGAAGGAGTTGTTAATGGCCAATACACTGTTTACCCGTATAGGGAAAATCACCGACCATATTGAAGAGACATTAATCGCTGCATTTTTAGGGGTAATGACCTTACTGACCTTTGCTAATGTGATTGTCCGTTATGTGTTTAACGACAACATTTTATGGGCATTAGAGTTAACTGTATTTATGTTTGCCTGGATGGTTCTGGTGGGTGCTTCCTATGGCGTTAAAAAGCATTCTCATATTGGTGTGGATGTGGTGATTAATCTGGTGCCTACAGGTTTGAAAAAGGGGTGTGCATTATTGGCAGTTGCTACTTGCTTGTTCTTTTCTATCGCTTTATTGATTGGCTCTTGGAATTATTGGGTACCCTTTATTACTGACCGTGCTTGGTATGAAACGGAAGATATACCAATGCCTGAGATACTGCAGTTTTTATCTGATTGGTTTAATGAAGGCGAGCGCTACGAAAGATTACCTCGATTCATTCCATATTTTGCATTACCACTATCAATGGCATTAATGACTTTTAGGTTTTTACAAATTGCATGGCAAATTATGACTAATACTACGGACCGCATGATTGCGAGCCATGAAGCTGAAGAAAAAATAGATGCTTTGCATGATACGGACGTTAAACAGGAGAAAAGCTAATGGCGATGTTAATGCTATTTATTATGGTGATCATATTGATGGTGATCGGTGTGCCTATTGCTATCTCCTTAGGTGCTTCTAGTATTGTCTTTCTGTTGATTCATTCCGATGCGTCTCTAGCCTCCATTGCGCAAACACTGCTTAATGCCTTTACCGGTCATTACACTTTATTAGCTATTCCGTTTTTTATACTCGCCTCTAGCTTTATGGCAACGGGAGGGGTGGCTAAACGTATTATTCGTTTTGCAATTGCACTGGTTGGCTCATTACGTGGCGGTCTGGCGATGGCGTCTGTGGTGGCATGTATGATGTTTGCTGCCTTGTCAGGTTCTTCTCCTGCGACGGTTGTGGCCATTGGTGGGATTGTGATTGCTGGTATGGTAAAGAATGGTTATACCAAAGAGTTTGCCGCAGGTGTAATTTGTAATGCCGGTACGTTGGGGATTCTTATTCCACCGTCTATTGTCATGGTGGTCTATGCAGCCGCTACCGATGTGTCTGTAGGGCGTATGTTCTTGGGTGGGGTTATACCAGGTTTATTAGCGGGTTTAATGCTAATGTTTGCCATCTACCTTTATGCTCGATACAAAAAAATTCCAGCCCAACCTTTTGTTGGGTGGGGAGAAGTGTTTAATGCAGCTAAAGGCGCAGGCTGGGGATTACTATTAATTGTTATTATTCTCGGTGGTATCTATGGCGGTGTATTCACACCTACTGAAGCAGCTGCTGTGGCAGCGGTGTATGCCTTTGTGATCTCTAACTTTGTATATAAAGATATGGGACCTTTATCGGACAAAGAGCTTGAGCATAAAAAAGCGAAACCCTATTTGTTAAAAGCGATGCATGTCTTTTGTCATGAAGATACCCGTAAGACGTTATACGAAGCCGGTAAATTAACTATTATGTTAATGTTTATCGTTGCCAATGCGTTGATTCTTAAACATGTATTGACGGAAGAGCGTATTCCTCAAATGATCACAGAGTCTATGCTATCAGCAGGACTTGGGCCGATTGAGTTTTTAATAGTGGTTAATCTACTGTTATTAGTTGGTGGGCAATTCATGGAGCCTTCAGGTCTGTTAATTATCGTGGCACCCTTAGTGTTTCCTATTGCTATTGCATTAGGGATTGATCCAATTCACCTTGGGATCATGATGGTGGTGAATATGGAGATAGGGATGATCACGCCACCTGTTGGCTTGAACCTATTTGTGACTGCGGGTGTGGCTAAGCTATCTATGATGAAAGTGGTTAAAGCTTCTCTACCGCTAGTTGGGGTGATGTTTATCTTCTTAATGATAGTGACTTACATTCCTGCTGTCTCTACTTGGTTACCTAATTTGATGATGGGGCCAGAAGTGATCACTAAGTAGCTAGTTTTTTATTAAATAGACCTTATTGAGTGGGTGTAGTAAGTCTATTTTAATATTGGTGGTTAATAAATGCTGGAGCTAATGACTCCAGCATTTTTGTATTTAACAAAAGTAATTAGAATAAGTAACTGGCTCTTACTCCTCGCTATTTCACTCTACTCCTCACTTTTAAAGTTCTGCTTTTGTAAGCCATGTTTTTGCATTTTATCGTATAAGGTTTTACGCGGTAAGGTAAGTGCTTCCATGGTGTCTTTAATACAGCCATTACTGATACTTAAGGCTTGCTCTATTAAGGTCTTTTCAAATACCTCAACTTGTTCAGACAAACTTAAGCCAGCGTTAATGTTATTATTGGCTTGATTCAAATCTGATAAACTTCCTAATAAGATGAATCGCTCTGCGGCATTTCTTAATTCTCTGACATTGCCAGGCCAATCATGACTGATTAAGGCTTGTAACGAATCAGCAGGGAGCGCGGGTGCTGCTTTTCCATAACGTGCTGCTGCGACGAGTAAAAAATGATGAAACAGCGGAGCAATATCTTCCTTACGTTGGCGTAATGGCGGTAAGTCTAAAGTGACCATGTTTAAGCGATAATAGAGATCTTGTCGAAAATCTTCGGTTTCTTTTAAATCTACTTTTGTTGCTGCTATGATTCTGATATCTAAGTCTATGGCTTTATTAGAGCCGACTCTTTCTAAAGTACGCTCTTGTAATACTCTTAACAACCTAACTTGTGCTTGCATCGTCATAGACTCAATCTCATCAAGAAATAGAGTGCCTCCCTGTGCATATTCGAATTTACCTATGCGTTGCGATTCTGCGCCGGTAAACGCGCCTTTTTCATGGCCATATAGCTCACTCTCAATTAAGTTTTCAGGTACTGCCCCACAATTTACTGCAACAAAGTTATGCTCACTGCGTTGACTTTGTTCGTGTAATGATCGCGCGACTAACTCTTTGCCTGTCCCCGTTTCACCATAAAGTAATATATCCGCATGACTATCAGCAACTCGGCAGATCATCTGCTTTAAAGCAACAATACTTGGTGTATTGCCTATGATCCTAGGGCCTAATATATCTTTACTTTGTAGGGCTCTTTTTAATTCGCGGTTTTCCAGGGTTAACTGTCTTTTTTCAATGGCTTTACGGGTTATCTCTATTAACCTGTCTGAGGCAAAGGGTTTTTCTATGAAATCATAAGCGCCATTTCTGATTGCTTCTACTGCCATAGAGATATCACCATGACCGGTAATTAACACAATGGGTAAGTCGGCGTCTTTTTGCTGTATTGTATTTAACAGTTGTAGACCTGTGATCCCAGGTAAACGAATGTCGGAGATGATCATTAAGGGAGAGTGGCTTTGCATTGCCACTAACGCGGATTCTGCGTCAGCAAAACATTGTGCTTGTATATCTGCTAAAGCAAAGCTTTGTTGATGAGCGATGCGCATATCCTCTTCATCATCAATAAAAATATCATTGAGCGTGCTCCTTACTGCTGTTTTCATTAACTGTTTTAAGGGACAGATAGATTGGCAGGCTAATGGTGAACTCAGCGCCTTGCTCTTGTCTATTTTGGGCAGTTAATTTACCTTGCATGTTATTAATAATTTGTTGTGAAATAGAAAGGCCTAACCCTAATCCTGTTTTTTTGGTGGTAAAAAAAGGTTCAAAGAGCTGTGCTAAGTGGTTTTTATCTATGCCTGTACCTTTATCCAGTACTTTAATAATCGCTTCATTTTCGTTATAGCTAAGCCTTACTTTTATCTGTTTTTGCTGACTACCTTGCATGGATTGCAAAGCATTAGAGAGTAGGTTGATAATAATTTGCTCTAGTTGGATAGCGTCAGCTTTAACTTCAATGAAGGTGGTTGGCATATCTAATGTCAATTCAACTTGTTGACTTTTAAATTGTGCTTTAAGTAACTCTTGTGCCGCTAAAATTACCGGCTGTAACGCGACTACTTGTAATTCTCCATCGGATTTTCTCGCAAAAGATTTAAGTTGTGCACTAATTTTGGCCATACGTTCGGTTAAGGAAGTGATACGCGTTAAATTTTCATGAACATTATCTAGTTTGTCTCTGTCCAAATAAACAATGGCGTTATCAGCATAACTGCGAATGGCTGAGAGAGGGTTATTTAATTCATGACTTATGCTGGTGGATAGTTGTCCTAATACTGCGAGTTTGGCTGATTGTATAAGCTCTTTTTGAGTTGAGCGTAAAGCTGTTTCCGCTTTATGTCTTTCTTCGATTTCCGCCTGTAACGCAGACGTTCTTTCTAATACCGTCATTTCTAAGGTTTGTTTTGCTTTCGCTTCTAAACGAACTTGTTCTTGGTGGCGATGTAATTGTTGTTTAACCATGATTAAAGAGAGATAGATGAGTAAATAAAGTAAGGTGATTATTAAGGTTAAAATTAATAGTTCGATAATAATAGGGACAATCGGCGCAAAGACTCTTACTGTCCATTGCTTATCTTCAGAGACAGTGAACAAGGATAAGTAATAATTAGAGAAAGGGCGTTTATTCGCTAAAGTAAGTAAACTTGCTTGCTTATCTAATGCACCATAAATAGGTGGTAAAGATGGTATCGGGCGCTGTAAGTAACGTTTTTCATTATTGATGGCTCTGACCTGTTGTTCCGATAAAGGTTTTAAACTATGAAATAGCCAATCTGCTCTTGATGAAATAAATACGATGCCATCGTTATCGGTAACCAAAAAATCCTGCTCTTTGCCTATCCAATCCTTTTCAATTAAAGAAAGGTCCATCTTGACCACGATAACCCCAATCACCAGTTGTTCATTCTTAATTGGATAGGAAAAATAGTAACCTCGTTTTCCTGAACGAGATCCTAACGCAAAGTACTGCGCACGCTGCCCTTGTATTGCATCTTGGAAATAGGGACGAAAGTCGAAATTGTTGCCGATAAAAGTAGTGTCTTTTTGCCAATTACTGGCTGCAATGGTAGTCCCATGTTTATCAAGTAAGTAAGTGTCAGACGCAGTGACGATGTTATTTATAGATTGCAGATGTTTATTGATGTTATCTATGACAGATGGATTATTTGGGTATTGAAACGCGTTAAAGATGACATCCTGTGCCGATAATAACTGTGGAATAAACGCATAGTGTCCAAGTTGACTATCTAAGTGACGTTTAAAGCGCTCTAATTGTTGCTGGTTGCTGATTTGTAATGACTGGTAACTGGTTTGCCATAGTGTGTGGAGACTAATAATCAAGGTAATGCAGTATAATAAAAAACATAAAGTATTAATACGGCGTCCTAATGGCATATTATTAGTTGTCACAACATTATCCCTTTACTCAAAATAGGCCTATAAGTTACCTCAATCAGTGCAGTTTTGTTGTTTCTTAACGCATAGTTTAGTATTTAATCTATTGATACCTATGATAATGTGAGAAAGCGCCTATTTTATTTATTATCCTAATTGTCTTTGAACATTCTATTTATTACAAAGCCTGTGTATAGGCTAATAAAATTATCTGCTGGTGGCTTGTTTGAATAGTTTTAAGCCATTAAAAAAGTTCGCAGAATGAGTGTAAAGTAACGGGGGATTTTGATCTTAAAGCATTATTAACATACAGTGCTGTCATCGTGTTTATTTTAGGCTTTGTCGCCATGCTTGGAGTAATCCATTATTGTTAGTGTTTTCTTTACCAGGATAAGGTCAGGAGAGCTACGCTCATTTATGATTTGTGTCATTGTGCGGTACTACAGTACCCTAAGGATAGAGTATGCCAATAACCATATACGGAGATAGCCTGTCAGGCAATTGTTATAAAGTGAAATTATTATGTGCTTTATTACAGATACCGCATGATTGGGTTGAGGTTGATATTTTAAAAGGGGAAACCCGTACAGATAGCTTTTTAGCCATGAACCCCAACGCAAAGATCCCGTTACTCGTCACCGAAGATCAACAGTTTTTATCTGAATCCAACGCTATTCTTTATTATTTAGCACAACAAAGTGAATTGTTTCCTGAAACTCAATATCAGCAAGCAATTTGCATGCAATGGATGTTCTTTGAACAATATAGCCATGAGCCGTACATTGCCGTCGCACGTTTTATTCATAAATACCTAGGCAGCCCAGCAGACCGACTTGAGGAGTTAGCGGGTAAACAAGCGGGCGGTAATAAAGCTTTAGGCGTGATGGAAGTAAGGTTACAAGATTATCCCTATTTAGTCGGCGATGATTTTAGTATTGCTGATATTTGTTTGTTTGCTTATACGCATGTGGCCTATGAAGGTGGCTTTGATTTAAATGGTTATCCGGCGATTTTGGCTTGGATCTCACGTATAAAAAATCATGCAGATTATATTGCTATTGGCTAAGTGCTGATAAATTGTTCTATTCTCAAGCAGAGAAGGGCTAACTCTCTATTATATAACATTAAGTTATAAAATCCTAAACGACAGGGGTGCAATAGTAGTTTACTATTCGCTGCACATTTCCAGTTGCATGGCAGTGTTTTGCTTTAGAATCAATTATTTTGATGATTTTAATATTGATTTTACGGTAGAATTTGGCTGTTTTTCTGACAAATAATCATTTAGTTCAATTAATAAACAAAGATTGTGTTAATAGTAACAAACTGTCTAGGTATAAAAGTTAGATAGTCGGTTATTAAAAGTTTAACTCGCTTTCTATTAATATCGCTAGTTTGATTATTGGAATAATAATTATCTCATTAAACAATAATAGATAGGTTTAATGACACTTTTACTATAGCTAACCCAATAACGGTAATTAAAGGTTATTTTTAGTTGTTAAAGATAATTGTCTTGCTACTGAAAATAGATGGATCTTAATTAGCATATTGGAAACACCACCTATATAGGGATTACTATGAAATTATTTTTTAAAAAGGCACTGATTGCTTTCGTAGCAGCAAGTAGTTTATTAACTGTTCCTGTATTTGCACAAGAAACTGTGAAAGTAGGTATGTCTGGTCGTTACTTCCCATTCACATTCTCTAAGCAAGATAAACTACAAGGCTTTGAAGTTGATGTATGGAATGAAATTGCAAAACGTTCAGATTACAAAGTTGAATATGTAACAGCAAGTTTTTCTGGTTTATTTGGTATGTTAGAAGCAGGTCATATCGATACTATCTCTAACCAAATCACTATTACTGAAGCACGTACTGCTAAATATGCATTCTCAACACCTTACGTGATTGACGGTGTTCAGGTTACAGTTCGTAAAGGCCGCGATGATATTCAAGGTATCGAAGACCTTAAAGGTAAAAAAGTAGCTGTTAACCTAGGTAGTAACTTTGAAGAAGTACTGCGTAAATACGATACTAACAACGAAATCAATATCGTGACTTACGATACAGGTATCGAGCAAGATGTTGCTTTAGGTCGTGCTGATGCATTTGTGATGGATCGCGTATCTTCAGTTCAATTAATTAAAGAAGCGGGTTTACCATTACAATTAGCTGGTCACCCATTTGAAGAAATTAAAAATGCGATGCCATTCTTAAACAAACCATCTCAATTAGCTATCCGTGATCAAGTTAATACTGCTTTAGCATCAATGCGCGCTGACGGTAAATTAGCTGAGATTTCAAATAAGTGGTTCGGTACAGACATTACACAATAATATTAATCCTTAAAGAGTCGTTTTTATGCAAAGTTCTTTTGATCTTCAATACATAATTGAATTAATGCCCATTTTACTTAAGTATCTTGGGGTAACAATGGAAATGGCACTTTGGGGGTTCTTATTTGCATTAATACTCGCGCTTGGTTTAGCGCTAGTGCGAGTATTTAAAATTGCTTTTATTCAACACCTTGCGTCACTTTATATTTCATTTTTTCGTGGTACACCTTTATTAGTACAGTTATTTCTTCTGTATTATGGTTTTCCACAGTTCATGCCTATCTTTGTCGGTATGGATGCATTTACTGCCGCTATTATTGGTCTGTCATTACATTTTTCTGCATACATGGCAGAAAGTATTCGAGCAGCTATCTTAGGCATTGATAAATCGCAAATGGAAGCCTGTCTTAGTATTGGTATGACACGCTTACAGGCTATGAAACGCGTTATATTACCTCAAGCATCACGTGTAGCGACCCCATCTTTAATGAATTACTTTATCGATATGATTAAAAGTACTTCTTTAGCCTTCACTCTAGGTGTCGCTGAAATTATGGCAAAAGCGCAAATGGAAGCCTCTTCTAGCTTTAAATTTTTTGAAAGTTTCTTAGCTGTTGCAGTGATTTACTGGGTAGTCGTTATCTTCTTCACGCGTATTCAACATTTATTAGAATACAGACTTAATAAGGCTTATTAATTATGATCAACGTGTCTAAATTAAGTAAAAAATTTGGTGATTTAGCCGTGCTCAAAGAGATAAACTTTGAAGTTGCTAAAGGTGAAATTGTAGTGATTATCGGCCCATCAGGGACGGGTAAATCAACATTACTACGTTGCCTAAATTATCTGGAAAGACCGACTACAGGTATAATCACTATTGGGCCGGCGAGTATCGACGCGGTGGATCATAAAGCCAAAGATGTTACTGCATTACGTAAACAAAGTAGTTTTGTATTTCAAAATTATTCTTTATTTGCAAACAAAACGGCATTACAAAATGTAGCCGAAAGTTTGATTACTGTTTGGAAGGTTCCTAAGCAGCAAGCATTATCAACAGCTGAAGCTATTTTAGTAAAAGTAGGTTTAGCCGAAAAACTTAATGCTTATCCTTCACAGTTATCGGGTGGACAACAACAACGTGTTGGTATTGCACGTGCAATGGCAGCAAAAGGTGAAGTCATCTTATTTGATGAGCCAACGTCAGCGTTAGATCCAGAATGGGTTGATGAAGTATTAGCGGTGATGAAACAATTAGCTTTCGAGAAACAAACCATGATTGTGGTGACCCACGAAATGCAATTTGCTAAAGAGGTCGCGGACCGAGTGATCTTTATGGAAGATGGTTACATTGTAGAGCAGGGCACACCTCAACAGATATTTTCTAATCCTGAGCATGAGCGAACTAAAGCCTTTGTTAAGCGTGCTTTAAAGCAACATTAATCTATTCTAAGCTGCCTCTATTCTGGGGTAGCTGTAGGCATTTCCATCCAAGGTTTCTGCTCATTATTCTTTACAAAGAATAATGTTATTACTTTGTTAAAATAGCTGTATTACTCTTTCTCTCTTGTTATAATCTCGCGCTTTATTAATTAGGCTTTATAAAGCAAGCAACTTCTATTATTTAATATAGTTAGCATAGCGGTATTAAATCATCATTAAAGGATTAATGAGTTTAACTTGATGAGAATTAAAGAATATTAAACCATTCTTTCATCATTAATAAATTAATTCTATTTTCAGTAAAACACTTGTCAAAAACATTAAACCACTAATCTATATTCAATGGATGTAGATTAAGCCATTAATGGTGTTGATAAAGTCGCAACGTTAAGAGTTTTCGCTCATAGGTTCAGGGCAATCTTATTAGAAAAAGAGTAATTTACTATTAAAGTTATCTCTGAAGATTGCTTGTTTATACAATTGTATTCTACCACTTAACTATCATAACTTAGGTTAACTCCTTACGTGATAGAGACGTTATTGAACATGATTGGTATTTTAAAAGTGTAATTTATAAATTTGTGCTGTTGAGATCGTTAATAGGCTTTTGAGCTATACGAAATCAATTTTTAACTCATTCATCTCATTAAATATGTGAGATGAAAATCATCATGGCAGACCCTATTTATGTTTTTACTTCGCGCTTTACTCTATTTAATCGTTGTTTCTGTAGTGGCAATATTGATCAATATGGAAGGTTACCAACTTCATACTCATGCTCAATATAGCGAACATACATTGACTGAACATCTTCAAGACCTATTAACTTTCAGTAGTTGTATGTTGTTTCTATGGGCAGCTAAGTTAGATAATGCATCAAATATTATTGGTAAAATATTAGCTGCGTTATTAGCGATGATGTTTGTTAGAGAGTCTGACTCGTTATTGGATCATCATGTATTTGATGGTGCTTGGCAGATCTTGGTATGTATGATTTTCATCGCGTTAATATGTTCATTACGAGGTCAGTTATCACAGATATATAAGGCTTTAAAAGCCTACACTACTCTGCCAAGTTATGGTGTGTTCTTATCTGGGTTTATTACGCTTGTAGCGTTTTCACGACTAATGGGACGAGGTTCATTTTGGCACTCTGTGATGGGCGAACAATATGTCCGTATCGTTAAAAATATTGTAGAAGAGGGCACAGAAACTTTAGGTTATACCCTCATCTTATTGTCAGCTATTGAGTTGGTTATCAGTGCTTATCAAAAAAGAAGACAAACCATCAATGGATAATTGAATCAGTGGTAAGTAGTTAGTGTTAAATAACTGCTTACCAGTCATTCATTCTGCCACTACACTAAAGTAGTAATTTCTACTAAAGCTCCTGATATTTATATATAATCCTGCTCAAAACCTTCCTCACAAAAAATTATTAATAATAAAAGGCAACAATATGCAGGAGCAAGACCCAATCGATTACGGACCATTAGCTGGGTTAATTGGTACATGGAAAGGCAATAAAGGTAAAGATAAATCCCCCGAAGCAGATGGGTCTACAGAACTTAATGACTACTTTGAAACGCTTGTTTTTATAGAAGCAGGTGAAACATCTAATGCCGAAGAACAAACGTTGAGCGCAGTACAATACACTCAGTTAGTACAAAGAAACTCGACGGGAAAAATCATTCATCGTGAAGTGGGTTACTGGTTATGGGAGCAAGGTACTGAGAATGTTATCAACTCTTTGACCATACCCCGAGGGCTTTCTGTGCTTGCTGGCGGTAAAGCAATCACAAAACGCTCAACTGTATTTGAAGTTGAAGCTCGTTTAAATTGTCCTAATTGGCCAATTACCGAATCTGCATTTTTACAAACAAAGGCATCAACAAAATCATTGCAAAAAAAGATGACTCTTTCTGGTGATAAATTACAATATTCACAACATATGATATTAGATATTTATGGTAATGAATTTAATCATAATGACCATCACAGATTAATGAGAGAGGTTTTGATTACGGATAATTTAAGTTAATTAATAGTATTTAGTTAACTAATTTTGTCGATTAAATTTACAGTACATAAAGCACCACTTTTTAATTAATTTTTAACACTTTACATTTCAATGAATTACCTGTTTTGGTATAAAATTTGCTTTAAGAGTGCGAATATTAAATTTGCATCGAGATATATAAATGAAAAAAATTAACGCGCTGATGGCAGTCACTTTAACCTGTTATGTTAACTTTGGTTTAGCAGGCCCTCTTGAAACACTAAATGAATATAATTTAGTTGTATTAAATGATTTAACTTCAAGCAGTGAAGTTGAAGGCAAAACCATTGTTGCTGGTGATTTATCAGGCTCTAATTCTAATTATGGTACTCATCTGCCTCAGAATGACTCATCTATTGGCAGTGTGTTAGTCGTCGGTGGTGATTTATTATCTGGTACAAATGTTAATGCAAACGGTCATGATGTAGTTATTGCTGGGATAAATAATGGTAATATTAATTCAAACTCAGTGTCTAATGATACAACGCAATATGATTTTGATCTGATAAAGTCAGAGTTTGTTAACTTTTCCGGTTACCTATCTGAATTAGCCGTTAATTCTACTTTATTAAAATCAACTAACGGCCAACCATCTGCTGCTTCATTCGAAGTGGGTGATTCAGTTGGAAGTGACTTAGCAGTGTTTAATATCACTTCCGATAGTTTTTTTGAAAATAACTTAGTTCAGCAATATGATATTGACTTAAATGGTCAGTCACCATCAGCAATTATTATTAATGTGTCAGGTGAAACGGTTAACGATTCGAGTTTAGGTAATGCTGTTGGTAATATTACTAGTGACGCTTTTCGAGAGAATATTATTTGGAATTTCTTTGAAGCCACTGAGATTGATTTAGTTAAACAAATTAACGGTAGTGTTTTAGCACCATTTGCTGACCTTACGAATGCAACACCTATTGAAGGTTCTGTCGTTGTTAATAATTTTGACCAAAATGGTGAAGTACATGATTCATTATTCACTGGTGTAATTAATTATGATGTAGATACCGTTAATTTAACTGAACCAGTAACTGTCCCTGAACCTAGTATGCTGTTTATTTTATTTTCTGCCTTGGTTGGTTTTGTTTTCTGGCGTAAACAACAAGCCTAGTCGATATTGACTTTTATCGATTACAAAAAAACCGCTTACAGATAACTGGGAGCGGTTTTTTAATTTTGAGCTTAGTATTTAATTATTGGCTGTGACGTTCAGTTAACTTTGCTGCCACATCTGCTAATGATAAACCTTCATTCTGCAATAACACTGTCAGGTGGTATAACAAGTCAGCACTTTCACAAGTTAACTCATCCATATCTTTTGCCATTGCTGCTAATGCAACTTCAACACCTTCTTCACCAACTTTTTGCGAGATACGTTTTGTACCACGTGCATATAAGCTAGCTGTGTAACTGCTCTTTGGATCAGCACCTTTACGGCTTTTGATAACTTGTTCTAAATCAGAAATGAAGCTTAGTGATGGTTCTTGTTCATTTTTAAAGCAGGTTTCATTGCCTAAATGACAAGTAGGACCGATTGGATTTACAATCGCTAATAAAGTGTCGTTATCACAGTCAGAACTGATCTCAACAACATTTAAGAAGTTACCTGATTGTTCACCTTTACACCATAAACGTTGTTTAGTACGGCTGAAAAACGTCATTTTTCCAGACTCAAGGGTAGCGGCTAGTGACTCTTCATTAACATAACCTAGCATTAATACTTTGCCAGAAACTTGGTTCTGTACAATTACTGGCATTAGGTTATCTACTTTAGCCCAATCTAACGTAGCTAGTTGTTCTTCTTTCATTAAACTCATAAACGTATCTCTACCTGCTCTGTTTTAAGGTAAGATTTTAACTCACCAATATTAATTATTTGTTTGTGGAATACACTAGCAGCTAATGCACCATCAGCATCGGCTTTATTAAAGACATCGGCAAAGTGAACCATTTCGCCAGCACCGCCTGATGCAATTAATGGAACATGACAAATTGCTCTCGCTTGAGAAAGTTGGTCAATATCGTATCCGCATCGAACGCCATCTTGGTTCATTACATTCAATACAATTTCACCAGCTCCACGTGATTGCACCTCTTTGATCCAATCAAATGTATTCCATTTGGTGGTGACTGTGGCAGCTTCATTACCAGTGAATTGTTTTACTTGGTGTTGCCCGGTTTCTTCATCAAAGTAAGAGTCGATACCAATAACAATACATTGGGTACCGAATTTTTCAGCTAGACGATTAATAAGGCTTGGGTCAGCTAATGCAGGACTGTTAATCGATACTTTATCAGCACCAAATTGTAATATGCGCTGTGCATCTTCTTCAGTCTTAATCCCACCTGCAACACAGAAAGGAATATCAATAACTTCTGCTACACGGCTTACCCAACTTTTGTCTACTACTCTATCATCTGAACTGGCTGTAATATCATAAAAAACCAGTTCATCCGCGCCTTCTTCGGCATAACGTTTAGCAAGAGGAACTATATCGCCGACAATTTCATGGTTACGAAATTGTACTCCTTTAACAACTTGTCCATCTTTTACATCCAAACACGGAATAATTCGTTTTGCTAACATAAAGCCTCGCTATTATGTGGTGTCCTATTTTTGAGCTTTTAACACCCTTAAAATAATTTACCAATACTTTATTAAGAAATAATCATAAGTGATTGTAAAGATTATTAATTCATTATCAGAACATTATAACTATATTAGGGAGCAGTTTGTAGGCTTAAATCTGATTAATAAACAGATTTTAAGTCCGTATTTGTATCTTTTTACCCGTTTAAAAAAACAATCGTTATGGAATAAGGGTTAAGGCTTTATAAAGAGATCTAAAGTCTGCTTACTGACGTATGCTTATTATATTAATCAGAGTAAGAATAGGGGAGCAGTGCTGATGATTATCAATATGTTGGGGTTTAACCTAGCTTGGTTTGGTTTAGTCTATTTTGGCAATATATTTATTCCAGTGGCCTTAGTCATGTTATTACATCACTTTATTTTACAATCGAAGCTAACTAATGAAGTTAGGTTAGTGCTATTAGTGACTGTTATAGGGGCTTCAGTGGATTCTTTCTTGCACTTTATTCACTTTTTCGATTTTCCAGATTCAGCGTTAATCCCATTTTGGTTAATTGTTTTATGGGCTTGTTTTGCCAGTACTCTTTGTCATAGTTTATCTTTTCTAAATAAATCTAAAGTATCTCAGGTCTTAGTGGGTGGTGGTTTTGCACCTTTAAGTTATTTAGCAGGAACAAATTTCAATGCTGTTGAATTTAGTTACTCATGGACAGTAAGTTATTTAACACTTGCTGTTATTTGGGGAAGCTTATTCCTGCTTTTCTATTATTTAAAATCAATCATGTTAAACAAGGAAATACAATATGCTTAATATTGTGAACGGACTGATAGTGTTACTGCTATCAATTAATGTTGCCTTTGCATCAACATCAACTTCAAAAACATTAACAGACTGGCAAACTACATTACCTGAATTGTTAAACTCATCGCCTACTAAACTTGTTGGCAAGGCGACTTTCTCTGTATTTATCTGGGATATTTATAAAAGTAAGTTATCGACGACTTCAGGGCGTTTTCCTGATAAAGCAGGTTCAGTGGTTTATCAAATAAATTATCTTAAAAATATAGACTCAGAAGACTTAATAGAGAAAACCGTAGAGCAGTGGCAACACCTAGAATTTAAACCAGATCGCTATCAAGGATATGTTTCCCAATTAAAAAGTATGTGGCCTGATATCAAAGAGGGTGACCAACTTGCTTTTGTAACCAAGTCAGGGAAAAGCGCGTTTTATTACAATAATCAATTAATTGGAAGTATTGATAACCCTGATTTTTCGACTATTTTTTTGGCTATTTGGTTTTCTGAGAATACCACTCAACCAGCTTTAAGAGATAAATTATTAGGAATCGCGTCATGAATAAACTGTCTTTTACCACTGTAACTTTATTAAGCTGCTTTGCCATTAGTAGTTGCTCGCAGGATTTAAATGATTACTCCCAACATAAAAATGCATTTGATATTAAAGAGTACTTTAACGGTAATGTGACTGCATGGGGCACAATTCAAGACGCAAGTGATGTGGTCACAAGGCGATTTTGTGTTGAATTACAAGGTACTTGGAAGAACGGCGATGGGGTATTGGCTGAAAAGTTTTACTTTGATGATGGCGAGATAAGCTATCGAAATTGGCATTTTTCACAACAATCCGATGGACACTACATAGGCACTGCGGAAGATGTTATTGGTGAAGCTATTGGCTGGCAACAAGGTTTTGCGTTCAATTTAACCTATACATTATTGTTGCCCGTAGATGGCAGCACCTACCAAGTCAGTATGGATGATTGGATGTATCAACTTGATCAGCATAGAGTCATCAATAAAACAGCTATCAATAAATTTGGTGTAAATGTAGCTAATGTCACGCTATTTTTTGATAAACAACCACCTGTAAAAGGTTGTCAATAACCGGCAATGTCTATTTCTTATTTATTGTCATCTAACATTATTTACTGACAACTTGGTGTAAATGTAGCTAATGTCAGGTTCTTTTTTGATAAACAACCATCTGTATAAGGCTGTCAATAACCGGTAATGTCTATTTCTTATTTATTGTCATCTAACATTATTTACTGACAACTTGGTGTAAATGTAGCTAATGTCAGGCTCTTTTTTGATAAACAAGCATCTGTATAAGGTTGTCAATAACCGGCAATTATTGTTCCTTACTGATTGTCATTTAACGGTATTTACTGACAATCTTTATGAACCATTTTAGCTAGCACTTCGTACATTAAAATGAGCATGATTTTATGCTCATTTTTTTAATAAAGAGGGCCAATTATGTCAGGCAAAACAACTAATCTCCCAGTGTTTCCTTTAGATCTATTTTTATTACCGGGTGGTATTACGCGTTTAAGAATTTTCGAGCCTCGTTATTTGAAAATGGTTGGGCTCGCAACTCAATTAGGTGGGTTTGTTATTTCTTCTAACAAACAAAGTACGACGCAAGCTTACCGATGGGGTAGTTGGGTTAATATCATTAACTTTGAACAAGGGAAAGATGGCGTCTTAGAAATAGATGTCAGTTGTGATTGCTTAGTTGAGTTGGAAAATATACAACAAGATACAGATAAATTATTGTTTGCTGATGCGTTAGTACATAAACATTGGTCGCAAAAAAGTTCAACAACAGAGTTAGCGTCATTATCAGGTTCTTTGAAATCACTATTTGAGAGTAATAAGCTATTAAACGAACTTTACCATGATAAGTTACCAAACAACCCGTATTGGACTGTATCAAGATGGTTGGAATTATTGCCAATTCCTTTTGATATTAAAAATAAATTCGTACTCGAGTCGTCTTACACAGAAGCTAAAAAATTAGTGCATTCAATCATTTCACAATAAAACTCACAAAATATATTATATTTTTCATTAACCCAGTGATCTTTAATTTGTACTCAGCGTATTGATTGCCAGAGTCCAAATTAGGGAAATAATTATGGTAGTCGAACAAACTAAATTGCCAACAGGGGTAAGTCATGCTAAATCTAACGGCATGAATGAAAATATTGATCACACCCAACTAACCGAATGGCTTAATCAAGTTGCTGATAAACGCTGTAAAATTGCGTTTACTCATCTTTTTAAATTTTTCGCCCCTAAAATACAGCGTATAGCACGCAGTAAATTTCCTAATGAAGCTCAATCCCACGAAGTGGTTCAAGAAACCATGAGTAATGTTTGGCGTAAAGCACATTTATTTGACGCAAATAAAGGTGCCGCAACGACATGGGTTTATACGGTAATGCGTAATGTCACTTTTGACTTGTTAAGAAAAGTTAAAAGTAATCGAGAAGATAATTTAAGTGATGATATTTGGCCAATTGCAGAAGGTGCAGTAACCGAAGACCAAGCATACGAAGATCATCTTGAAAGTAATCAACTGTTACGTGTCATTGATGCATTACCCGAAGCGCAGCAGCAAGTGGTTAAAGGTTTCTATTTGATGGAGATGTCGCAAGAGCAGCTTGCCAACCATCTTAACCTACCACTTGGCACGATTAAATCCAGGCTACGTTTAGCGCTCGCTAAATTAAAAGTGCAGTTAGGAGAAGAACATGATTAAGCATCATCCGAAATTTGAATTATTACAATCTTATGTCAATGCTGAGTTACCAGCTTCACTTGCGATCGGCATTAGTATCCACGCGGATATGTGTCCTGAATGCCAACATACAATAGCGCAGTTAACAGAACAAGTGGCTGAGCACTCATTTGAAGAAGCGCCAGTGCGTTTAGATGACTTAAAGTCAGATAGTTTCACCTCATTTTCTGATGATATAGCTGAAGATGACCTGTTCGAGTCAATGATCAGTAATATCACATTTAACGATGATGCTGATGTAGTTACTGAAGCTCTTAAACGTGAAGTAGTGTTTCGAGATAAAACATATGAATTGCCTACTGCATTGAGTCGAATTGAGTTAGGTAAAGCCGCTAATATTGGAAAGTTATCTCGCTCTCGTTTACAACTTAACGAAGACGAAATTCACTCAAGCTTGTTACATATCAATCCAGGCGGTGGTGTTCCAGCACATACTCATAAAGGCTTTGAATTGACGGTATTACTTGATGGTTCATTCACAGATAGTAGAGGTGAATACAATAAAGGTGATTTTATTTTATTAGATGGCACCTTTACACATAATCCGGTCTCACAAAATGGGTGCCTATGTTACACAGTTGCTAATGATGCACTACACTTTACTCAAGGTATTAATAAGCTATTAAACCCAATCGGGTCATTTATTTATTAGTGTTTAGGTTTTTTATTCAAAGGAGCGAATAGTGATTTATTCAGTCGAGAAACAAGAAATTAAAATTGGTATCAGTGCGTGTTTAATTGGTCAGAAGGTACGTTTTGATGCAAGTAATAAACCTTCTCGTTTTTGTATTGATGAGTTAGGAGAGCATGTTGAGTATGAGTCTTTTTGTCCTGAAGTGGCGATTGGTTTGCCTATTCCGCGTCCAACTATTCGCTTGATTAACAAAGATGATGTCATCACAGTAGCACGACCGGATGGTTCTGGTGATGTCACTGAGGCATTACAAGCTTATGGAAAAAAAGTAGCAGAGATGACCAAGCACTTGAGTGGTTATGTTTTCTGCGCTAAGAGTCCAAGCTGTGGTATGGAGCGTGTTAAGATTTATTCAGAAGAGGGGAACTCCCTCGCTTCTGATGGCGTTGGTGCCTTTGCAAAAGAGATTATGGAAGCTAATCCTTTACTACCCTGTGAAGAAAATGGTCGTTTAAATGATATGCATATACGTGAAAACTTTGTTGCACGTATTTATGCATATAAACATTGGCAAAAAGTGAGTGCGTCTGGTTTAACTAAACACAAACTCACGACCTTCCATAGCCATTATAAATACACAGTCATGAGCCACAATTTAGTGGCTTACAGAAAATTGGGGCAATTATTAGCTGACGTTGATATGCCATTGGCAGAGAAAGCAGACAAATATATTTTTGGATTAATGGAAGCTTTAAAAATTCCAGCAACGCGTAAAAACCATGTGAATACCCTGACGCATATTCAAGGTTATTTTTCTAAGCATCTAGTTGCAGAACAACGTAAAGAATTGTGTGAACAAATCGATGGTTACCGATTAGGTTTATTGCCTCTTATTGCACCATTAACTTTGATAAATCACTACTTAAGAGAGTATCCAAAAGACTATCTTAAAGGGCAATCGTACCTTCAGCCATACCCTGAACAGTTAAGACTGCGTTACGCTTACTAACCATCACTTCCATAACGCCACTTTTCATCTGACAGTTGTGGCGATTATCTTTCCCCTATATTACTAACAGGAATACACACTTCCTATGAATCAATTACTCTGGTTTCGTAATGACTTAAGAACCAATGATAACCCTGCACTCACTCATTTCATTAATCACTCTACCCCTAAAAAAACTGCTAAAGCAGTATTTTTTATTTCAGAAAAACAGTGGTTAGCGCATGATTGGGCCCCCATAAAAATAGACTTTATTAAGCGCCATGCTGTTGCACTGGTGGAAGAACTCGCTTCTATTAACGTTCAATTAGAGCTTGTTGAAGTCGACGGCTTTACAGCACAAGTAGCATATTTAAAAAAATACTGTACTGACCATGATGTACAACAGGTTGTTGCAAACAGCGAATTAGAAGTAAACGAGCAACAACGTGATCAATCTTGTTTAAAGGAACAAATTCCCTTAATTTTGTTTGAAGCTGATGTGATTGTACCGAAAGGTAAAGTCGTCACTAAATCAGGTGAAATGTATAAAGTATTTACCCCTTTTAAACGTGCTTGGTTAACTTATGTAAGAGAACATGGTTATCAGTATTTGCCAGGATTAACCAATTCATCAACCACAGTTGAAAAACCAATAGAGGCGTCACTTTCTAGTAAATGGCCTTTGGTCAGCGAACTAACAGAGAAAGCATTACCGCTTTTTTATCGACTCAAAGTGTCGAATTATAAAAATGTTCGCGATATACCGAGTGTCAAAGGGACAAGTGGTATTTCACCTTATCTAGCGGCAGGGGTGTTAAGCCCTCGTTATGTTTTCAAAACCTTATTAGATAAATACCCGGACATATTAACCAGTAGCGATAGCCAAGAATTTTGCTGGCTTAATGAGATAATTTGGCGTGAGTTTTATCGTCACCTTGTATTTGCAAAGCCGAGCCTTTGTAAGCACAAATGTTTTAATGATAAATATCAGCAAGTGTCATGGCCTTATGATCACACTCTATTTACCGCCTGGTGTGAGGGAAAAACTGGATACCCTTTAGTGGATGCGGCCATGCGTCAACTGAACCAAACAGGTTGGATGCACAATCGACTACGCATGGTAGTGGCTAGCTTTTTAACTAAACATTTATTAATTGATTGGCGTGTTGGTGAACGCTACTTTATGCAGCACCTAATAGATGGGGATCTAGCGTCTAATAACGGAGGTTGGCAGTGGGCATCAAGCACTGGCTGCGACGCTCAACCTTACTTTAGGATTTTTAATCCAATTACGCAGAGCGAAAGGTTTGATCCTAAAGGCACTTTTATTCGTAAGTACTTACCAGAACTAAGCAATTTGCCCGATAAACAGATACATTTTCCACATAAATATATAAAGGAAAATCACCTCTCTATTTATTGGCCAGCGATTGTCGATCATAAAGAAGCAAGATTAAATGCACTAGCTTTCTATAAATAATAGATAAAATAAACAGCCTAGGGTATTGCTTGATCGACGTTAGATGGATTTTATTTAAGGTAATACAATGAATATAGAGCAGTCAGTAATAGATCAACAATATCCTGAATGGTTAAGTAGGTTTATTTCCATTTATCAAAAACTTTCATTTAATAATCTTAATTTATTGGATGAAGTTTACGCTGAAGAGGTGACATTCATTGATCCTATTCATGAGATTCATGGTTTATCCAACTTACATGACTACTTTGAGGGACTATACAAAAATTTAAGCAGTTGTACCTTCTCTATCAATGATGTGATTATTGATAACCAACAAGCAGCTATCTATTGGGAAATGATTTATCAACATCCCAAATTAAATGGCGGAAACTTTGTGTCAGTACAAGGTACTTCTAAGTTAATAGCACTTGATAATAAAATTATATACCACCGTGATTATTTAGACTTAGGGGCTATGTTATACGAACAATTGCCCTTAATAGGTAAACTCATTCATTGGATTAAAGTTAAGGCGGCACAATAATGACAGCCAAAAACATATTGATCACTGGAGCTACATCGGGCATCGGTCACTCACTTTTTAAGCATTATCAACAGCAGGGTGATAACGTTATTGCCTGTGGGCGTAATAAAGAAAAATTACAAGAAATGGCTCAGCAAGCAAAGCTGATTGGACAGTTTGATATGACTATTCCCTCTGAAATTGAAGCTTTTTCAAAATCGGTAGACAGTTTAGATATCCTGGTGCTAAACGCAGGAAACTGTCGTTACATCGATGATGCTAAACAGTTTGATGGTGAATTGTTCGCCGATGTTATTCAAACAAACTTAATCTCATTAGGCTGGTTATTGCAGTATCTACTACCAAAAGTACGTCAGGGCGGGCAAGTTGTATTTGTTAGTTCAAGTGCCACTTTAATGCCATTTCAGCGTAGTGAAGCTTATGGTGCTTCAAAATCAGGTGTTGATTATCTGGCCAACAGCTTAAGGTTAGACTTACTCAAAGAAAAAATTGACGTTACTTTAATTCATCCTGGTTTTATTAAAACACCTTTAACAGATAAAAATGATTTCCCTATGCCATTTCTTTTAAACAGTGAGCAGGCTGCACTGAATATCGCTAAAGCAATCGACAGTCGTAAAGAGTATGCACATTTTCCTAAACGTCTAACTATGCTTCTTAAATTCCTCTCTTTTATGCCAAATTGGATTTGGCGAAAATTAATCATCAAGGGATAACTCAATGAAAAACATCGCCATCATCGGCTCTGGCATCTCAGGATTAACGGCTGCTTATCTATTATCTAAAAAACATAAAGTAACGGTTTTTGAAAAAAATGACTACATTGGAGGGCATACGGCCACAGTAGACATTGAAAAAAATGGTATCCCTTACGCCATTGATACCGGGTTTATTGTGTTTAATGACAAAACCTACCCAAATTATCTGGCATTATTAGATGAAATAGGCATAGGCAAACAAGCCACTGAGATGAGCTTTTCAGTACATAACTGTCAAACCGGCCTTGAATATAATGGCCATAATCTTGATACTTTATTTGCCCAACGTAGTAATTTATTTAAACCTAAATTTTGGCTATTAGTTAAAGAAATCTTAAGATTTAACAAACTATGTAAAGCTATTTTTGAACAAAACAACTATCAACCAGGCGCTACTTTAGGTGATTTCTTAAAAAGTAATAAATTCAGTGCGTTCTTTGCTGAACATTACATATTACCCATGGGCGCTGCTATTTGGTCAAGCTCCTTAGCGCAAATGGAAACCTTCGAGTTTCGTTTCTTTGTGCAGTTTTTTCATCATCATGGTTTACTGAATATCGCAGATAGACCGCAATGGTATGTTATTCCTAATGGTTCGCGCAGCTATCTCGCTCCTTTATGTGAACCTTTTAAGGATAGCATTCATTTAAATACACAGCTTATCGGTATTACAAGACAAAACCAGCAAGTACAGCTTCATTTTGACATGCACTCTGATATGCAAACCTTTGACGAAGTCGTGATCGCATGTCATTCCGATCAGGCTTTGCAGTTACTAAGTGATGCTACAGAGGAGGAGCAGTCAATACTTTCCGGAATGCCGTACAGCGAAAACTCTGTGGTGTTACATACAGATACTAAATTATTACCTAACAGAGAAAAAGCGTGGGCTAGTTGGAACTATCAACTAAGCGATGACAGAGATAAAGCTGCGAGTGTGACCTACAATATGAATATATTGCAAGGAATTAACAGTGAGGAGACTTTCTGTGTAACCTTGAATCAAAAAGAGGAGATAGATGCAGATAAAATTTTAAGGGAATTTACTTATTATCATCCAGTATTCTCATTGCAATCTATTCAATCTCAACAACAAAGAGACACTATTTGTGGAAAGCGACATACTCATTTTGCTGGAGCTTATTGGCACAATGGATTTCACGAGGATGGTGTAAAAAGTGCAGTAGAAGTTGCACAGCGTTTTGATTGCTATCTTGATGCCTTTGCTGAGAAATAATCGTTATGGAAAACCACAATACACAGTCTACCAATTTCGAACACAGCGCAATCTATGTGGGCAATGTGGTGCATCATCGCTTTCTCCCTAAAAAACATCACTTTAATGCTAAGCTATTTATGTTGGCATTAGATGTAGATAAATTAGCAGAAGAAAAGCAAGGGGTGGGTGTTTTTGGATACTCCCGGTTTCACCCATTACGATTTGTAGAGAAAGATTATCTAAGAAGTGAACCTAATAAACTTTCGCAACGTATTAGAAATAAAATAAAAAGTCTTGAAGGGCATGAGGATATTACACGCATATTAATGTTAGTTCAGGTGCGATGTTTTGGATTGTACTTTAGCCCAGTTAATTTTTACTTTTGTTACGATGTGAATGATAACTGTACACAAATGTTAGCAGAAGTAAGTAATACACCTTGGAATGAAAGACATTATTATTTGGTTGATTTAAGTAAAGATAAACAACTAAAAATAACCGATAAAGTGTTCCAAGTGTCGCCATTTATGGATTTAGATATGAGTTATAGTTGGCAAGTAAGAGCGCCAAGTGTTGACAGCAATCACATGATGGTAAAAATTGAAAACAGACGTTATCACCAAGACAATCAAGACTTTTTAAAACTGTTTGAAGCAAGCCTCTCGTTAAAGAAGCAGGCTTTTAATAAACAAAATTTATTTAAAATCTGGGCCCAAATTCCAATTATGACGGGCAAGATTGTATTGGGTATTTATTGGCAAGCGCTTAAGTTATTCGTCAAACGGATTCCTTTTGTTGGTTATCAAAAAGCCACCTAGTACCTAAAACACGCTATATATTCTAGGAGAGATTAATGGAAGAAGTACAAAAAGTTGTCACTATAGAAACAAATAGTTGGTTTGATAAACGCTGCCGAGCACTTGTGCACTCTGTATTTTCAAAATTGAGCTATGGTCAATTAGAAGTTGTTGAAGGCTCTGAACATTATTTCTTTCCGGAAAGCATTGCTCCAGAAGAGCAAGAAAATTTAATTAAAGCGAAAATTCATATTCATGATATCGCTGTTTACAAGCAATTCGTCAAAGGCGGCAGTATTGGTGTTTCGGAAGCTTTTATTGCAGGGCAATGGACCAGTCCAAATCTAACCAATGTGATTAGAATTTTTGCGAAAGCGCAACAACAAACAGATCAACTTGACTCGAATAAATCTATACTGAATAAAATTAAAAACAGTTTTACTCATTGGCAAAACAGAAATACCCAGTCTGGTTCTAAACGTAATATTCTTGCTCATTATGACTTAGGTAATGAATTGTATACTCGCTTTCTAGATCCTGAGATGATGTATTCATCAGCTATCTATCCATCTGAAACAACAACACTGCAGTATGCACAGCTTTACAAGTTAAAAACTATTTGTGAACGTTTATCACTAAACAAAGATGATCATTTATTGGAGATAGGTACCGGATGGGGTGGCTTAGCTATCTACGCTGCTCAGCATGTAGGTTGTAAAGTTACAACAACAACTATCTCTGAAGCACAATATGCTTATGCAGAACAGCGTGTGAAATTTTTAGGCCTTGAAGATAAAATTACGTTATTGAAAAAAGACTACCGTGATTTAACAGGGTCTTTTGATAAAGTCGTATCTATTGAGATGATCGAAGCGGTAGGGTATGAGTTTTTGCCGAGCTTTTTTGAACAGTGTAATGCAAGATTAAAACCTGGTGGTAAACTGTTAATCCAGTCAATTACCATCGCCGATCAGCGTTTTGAATACTATAAAAACAATGTAGATTTTATTCAACGTTATATTTTCCCAGGCGGTTTCCTCCCCTCTATAAACGTGCTATCTCAACAGTTAACAACAAGTTCAGAAATGGTAATAGAAGGGCTTCATGATATTGGTTTAGATTATGCTAAAACTTTAGCCGATTGGCGTACTAACTTCTTAGCCTCATGGAGTGAGTTAACTCAGCATGGTTATGATGCAGAGTTCAAACGTTTATGGTTATATTACTTAGCGTATTGCGAAGGCGCTTTTTTAGAGCGTTCAATAAGCACCGTACATCTTGTTGCTAGAAAAAGTTAATAATACCAATCATAGTAAGTAACTGATCTATTTTACTTGTTAAAACAACTTATTTTTCGTTGTAATTTTCGTATAGGGAACAACCATTTACATTAACTTACGCCTCAAACTAAGCCATTTTTCCGGCGCAAAATTTAGATCAGTTATTTAATACAATTGGTATAAACCTTAAACTAGGTTACAAAAAAAGGCGCTATTTAGATAGCGCCTTTGTATTTATAAAGTTTGTTCTTAGCTTTGATTTTAAGGTAATCGTTTAAACAATAAAATTAAGCATTCTGCCAGCAATTAATCGCTTCTTCTACAGTAAACTTACCTTCTAATAAAGCGCGCCCTACAATCATTCCTTGAGCACCTGAACGAGCTACATCTGCAATATCATCTAATGAACCGATACCGCCAGAAGCTTGCCAAGAAACACTTGGAAAAGCGACAACCATCTCTTTATATAAATCAACGTTTGATCCTGTAAGCGTACCGTCTTTAGAGATATCAGTACACAATACATGCTTTAAGCCAACTTTAAGGTAAATCTCTAATAGTGACTCGATAGTTTGACCGCTATCTTCTTGCCAACCTGATACAGCAACGATTTTATTACCTTCAGCATCTATGTTGATATCTAGCGCAAGTACAATATGCTCAGGGCCATATTTCTCCATCCATCCAGCAACCATCTCTGGTTCTTTCACTGCAGTTGAACCAATCACAACACGATGAGCGCCGGTATCTAAAAGACCTTTAACATCTTCTTCTGTGCGAACACCACCGCCAACTTGTACTTTAGCTGGTGTGTTTTTGATTAAGCCTTCAATGACAGACAATTGACGCTTAGTAATATCTTTTGCACCATCTAAATCAACTAGGTGCAACCAGTTAGCACCTTGTTCATTATAAATAGTGTATAGGCTTTGTGGATCGTCGCTATAAACGGTCTTTTGATCGTAATCGCCTTGGTATAAACGAACTACTTTACCATCGATTAAGTCGAGTGCTGGAATTATCATGTTTAAAGCTCCAAAAAGTTTTTAATAAGTTGTGCGCCTGCTTTACCTGAACGCTCAGGGTGGAACTGTACACCATAGAAGTTATCTTTATTTACTGCTGCGGTGAATGGGGTCCCGTATTCACAACTAGCAATAGTATTTTCATTTACTGGTAAGGCATAACTATGAACAAAATAAAAATAACTGCCCGCAGGAATATCTTTGAATAAAGGTTCGTCCAATTTAGGGGTAATTTGATTCCACCCCATGTGTGGTGAACGCAATGGCGCTACATCCATTTTTTGTACAAAGCCATCCACTAAACCTAGTGTATTGATTACAGTTTCTTCTGCAAAGCCTTCTTCACTGCCTTCTGCTAGCATTTGCATACCTAAACAAATACCTAACACAGGTTGAGTTAACTTTTTAATCTCTTCTACTAAATCACGATCAATGAGGTTATTCATTGCTTCTTTAGCAGTACCTACACCTGTTAAGAATAACTTATCAGCTTGTTGTAATACTGCTGGGTCCTTACTGATGGTTACTTCATAACCTAAACGTTCAATGGCAAATAATACCGAGGATAAATTAGCGCACCCCGTATCAATGATAACTATCATAAAACACCTTTACTTGAAGGAAGATCAGTTCCAATAATTTGTATGCTTTGACGTAATGTACGACCAAATGTTTTGAATAATCCTTCAACCATATGGTGTGCATTACCATTTTCAACTTCTAAATGTAAAGTTGCTCGCATCGCCTGTGAAAGTGAGTAGAAGAAATGTTCTACCATTTCAGTTGACATAGTGCCTACTAGTTCACGAGGGAAATCCGCTTTAAACTTAAGGAAGAGGGCGGCCAGACAAATCTAATGTACAGCTCGCTTTTGTCTCATCCATTGGCAGTACAAAACCGAAACGGCCAATACCACGCTTGTCGCCTAATGCTTTGTCCAATGCATCACCTAATGCTAACGCTGTGTCTTCAACACTGTGGTGATCATCAATATGTAAATCACCTTTAACACTCACGTTCCATTTGGAAACCACCGTGTGTGGCAATTTGATCTAGCATGTGGTCAAAGAAGCCCATACCCGTATCAATTTTGTTTTCTCCGGTTTTATCTAAATCAACGAATACGTTGATATCTGTCTCTTTGGTTGTGCGAGTAACCGAAGCAGTACGACCTCGTGACGTTAATTGGTGAACAATCTCTTTCCAACCGTTAGTTTCTTTATTGTAAAGAATGCCGGTAATCGCCATGTTTTCAGCTAAACCAATATCTGTTTCGCGGTCACCGATAACATAAGAGTTTTTATGATCGATACGACCAGATTGTAGGTATTCTTTGACCATACCCAAATGTGGTTTACGACAGTTACAGTTATCTTCAGAAAAATGCGGGCATAGTAACGTAGATTCGAACTTAACACCTTGAGAGGCGAATATATCCATCATTTTGTTCTGTGGAATATCGAAATCACTTTGTGGGTAGCTATCAGTACCTAAACCATCTTGGTTAGAAACAATCACTAAAATGAAACCTGCATCTTGTAATGCTAATAGACTTGGTATTACATAAGGTTCGAAAACCAGTTTCTCAAGGCTGTCTACTTGTTTATCACTGATAGGTTCATCAATTAATGTCCCATCGCGGTCGATAAATAGAAATTTTTGTGTACTCATAATGGGTTCCTACAGTGCTTTTAATGTATTTAAAGTTTTGTTCATCTCTTCGCTCGTACCGATAGTAATGCGAATACAATTTTCTAAGCGTGGTTTATTAGCAAAGTCTCGCATAATAATACCGTCATTCGCAAAAGCCTTAAACACTTTAGCTGAATCTTTAAAACGTACTAACAAAAAGTTACCCGTAGTCGGGAATACTTCTGTGACACAATCCAGCTCACTCACTGCATTAGCCAATACTTGACGATTATTATTTAATACCGCTACTCGGTCACGCATTACTTCTAAACCTTGCTCTGAAAGAGCTTGTTCAGCAATTTGTGCGACAGGGCCTGGTACGGGATAAGGTGCAATAACCTTTGACATCATTTCTATCACGCTGGCTTGAGCTAATGTAAACCCACAACGGATAGAGGCAAGTGCAAATGCTTTAGAAAGTGTACGAGTAATGACGAGGTTTTCATGGTTTTCAATTAAGTTCGTTTGAGTAAACTCAGGGCAGAATTCGATGTAAGCTTCATCGGCCACAATTAATGCTTTGCCTTCCGTTGCCGTTAGTAGTTTTGCTAGCTTTTGTTGATCTAACATATTACCCGTTGGGTTATTTGGTGCACAAAGGAACACAATTTTAATATGTCCTTCAGAACCTAATACAGCTTGTTCAACTGCTTCGTAATCCACATCAAAGTTATCTTGAAGTGCCACTTGCTCAATACCAACACCACAAGTTTCCGCGCTGATCGCATACATACCGTAAGTAGGAGGGCAAATTAGAATACTGTCTAACTCTGCTTCACAAAATGTTCTAATTAATACTTCAATACTTTCATCGGCACCACGAGTGGTTAATATTTGATCTGTATTAAGCTTGGAGTAAGCTGCGTAGGCGTTAATAATTTGAGGTGGTTGAAATTCTGGGTAACGATTAAGGTGTGATGAATCTAGTTGGTAATCACTGCTGTCTGGAGCTTCATTCGCGTTTAACCAAACATCCCCACGGCCACCGATACGGCGAGCTGAAAGGTAAGGGGTTAGCGCTTGTACGGTTTTTCTAGCAAGCTTTATTATATTACTCATCGTGGTCCTTCTTCCCTAACGAATGCCTGAGTAGCAACTACTCAGGCGTATCTATTACTTATCTAATTTTTCCATGCGAATGGTCACTGCGCGTTTATGTGCAGTTAATCCTTCTGCAGCCGCTAAGCGAGTGACTGCTGGTGCGAGATTACGTAACCCATCCTGTGTTAACTCTTGTACTGTGTAACGTTTTACAAAGTCAGCTAAGCCTAAGCTTGAATAGGTTTTAGTGTAACCGTAGGTTGGCAGTACATGGTTAGTACCACTTGCATAATCACCAACAGATTCTGGTGTCCATGCACCTAAGAAGATAGAACCTGCATTTCTAAGCTTTGGTTGAATCTCTCTTGGTTTATCAGTTTGAACAATTAAATGCTCAGGCGCATAACGGTTAGAAATCTCGATTGCTTGTTCAATATCTTTACACACAATACTGACACTATTCGCAATCGCTTTTTCTGCAATTTCACGGCGCTCTAATAGCGCTAATTGGCTATCTATTTCACTAGCCGTTTGTGCTGCTACCGATGCACTTGGTGTGACCAGAATGGTTTGTGAATCATGGCCATGTTCAGCCTGTGATAACAAATCAGAAGCGATGAAAGCAGGATCTGCGTTTTCGTCGCCAATCACTAGTACTTCAGATGGGCCCGCAGGCATATCAATCGCTGCACCAGCAAAATCATTACTCACTTGACGCTTCGCTTCGGTAACAAATGAATTACCTGGGCCAAATATTTTATCAACGGCTTTGATGGTTTCTGTTCCGTAAGCTAGTGCTGCAATGGCTTGCGCACCACCTACAGAGTAGATCTCTGTAACGCCACATAGTGATGCCGCATAGAGTATTTCATCGGCTAAAGGCGGTGGAGAACATAATACCAGACGTGAACAGCCTGCAATTTGTGCTGGCGCTCCCGTCATAATAACCGTTGAAGGTAGTGGGGCACTTCCACCAGGGATATACAAACCAACTGATTCAATTGCTTGTGTATGCATCTCACAGACAACACCAGGCATGGTTTCTACACGAATCACATCCTGCTGTTGTGCTTCATGAAACTTAACAACCTGTTGGTACGCGACTTTAATCGCATCTTTGATGTCATCGTCTAAACGCGCTGTTGCTGCTTCAATATCAGTATTGTTGAGCGTGAAGTTATCACCGGCTAATTTGTCAAAACGTTTAGTGTAATCCAATAAAGCTTGGTCACCTTGTTGACGGATATTAGAGATAATCTCAGCAACAGTGTTTGTTAAGCCTGATGAATCTGCCATTGCTGGTCGAGCAAGCAATTCTGCTTGCTGATCAGATGTTAATTGTTCCCAGTTGACTGTTTGCATTCCCATGGTTTGGACTACTCCATCATTTTTTCAATAGGTAATACGAGAATTGAACTTGCACCTAGTGCTTTCAATTGTTCCATTGTTTCCCAGAAAAGGTTTTCTTTACTTACTACATGCAGTGCAACGTGGTCTGTGCTGCCCGCTAATTCCATCACTGTTGGTAAATCAGAACCAGGTAGTAGGTTAGTGATTTCAGTTAAGTTAGCTTTTGGCGCATTAAGCATGATGTATTTAGACTCTTTAGCCGTTTGAACACCGTCAATACGCGTTAGAATGCGGTTAACTAGCTCTTGCTTGTCTGCACTTAATGGTTCATCACGTTGCATTAATACTGCTGTAGAGCGGTAGATAACTTCCACTTCTTTAAGGCCGTTTGCTTCAAGTGTTGCTCCGGTAGAAACTAGGTCACAAATAGCATCAGCTAAACCTGCACGTGGAGCAACTTCTACTGAACCTGTTAACATACATGATGTGTAAGGTACGTTTGCTTCTTCCATAAAACGTTTAAGAATGTGAACATAAGTTGTTGCAATACGCATGTTCGCTAGTGATTGAACACCTTGGTAATCAAAGTCATTATCTACTGCTAGTGAGAAACGACATTCACCGAACGCAAGTTCTTTTACTACTTTGTGTGCTGTTGGCTCTTTAGCCACTTGGCGCATCATGCTTTCTTCTTCAAGTACATTTTGACCAATGAAACCTAAATCTACTACACCATCCATTACTAAGCCTGGAATGTCGTCATCGCGCACACGAAGAATATCAATTGGCATGTTTTCACTGTGAGCGATTAAACGTTGCGTGTTTAGGTTAACTTTAATTCCACATGCTTTTAATAATTTAACCGTATCATCACTTAAACGGCCTTTCTTCTGTATCGCGATTCTTAAACGTTGTTCTGGCATAACTATTTTTCCTTCCTTTTAAAACTAAAAAACCCTCGGGATTTTACTTCCGAGGGTTTGTATTTGGGTAACCACTGGAAGCACGTAACATCTCTTCCAAGAAAAATCCTGAAAGATTAAGTTGTATGATGATGATGTGCTTTCAGAATGTCGTTTTTCATTATGGTTTGAAACTCTTTAAAATTTAATTGCGATAAGAGTATCAACCTAAACTTTAAATGTGAACTGTTTTTTGTGTATATCTAAGATATATTTAATATAAATGAGCAGTTTATAATTAGTTCACAGCCTGTTTAGCAGTCCACTATTTACCTTGCATACTTTCACGTAGTTTTTCTTGCAGCATTGAAATTGCATTTTTAGTCTGTGATTCGATAGAGATATTATCAAGCGCTGCTGACTGTAAAGTGCCTACCGCATCATCTGCAGTTTGTTGAATATCTAATGCACTTAAGTCTGCTTCTTCAGTGGATGTATCTGTTAACTCTGATTCATTATTTGCAGCTAAATCCTCACTGGTTGTATCTTCGGCGGCAGCTGTTTCTGACTGGTCAGTGGTTGTTTGTTGTTCATTATCTGTTGCAGTCTCAGCTTGCTCAGCATTTGCGCCAGTGGAGGTTGCGCTATCATCACCTGACAGACCTGCGACAAAAGAGGTGGCGATGCCCAGTTGCAATTCATCAAATACACCTTCAAGGCTATCTTTAATATTGCCTGTACTAGCAGTGACAAGTGATTCATTGCCTTGCATTTGAGACGACAATACATTTTCAAAGCTTTCACCAAGCAATTTACTGGCAGCAGCAGTGCCTGTTGAATTTGAACTGCTTGATAAGCTTTGCAGACTGTTTGCTGCGCTGTTTATGGTAGACATTAATATACACTCCTATTGGTAGGATTACTTGCTGTAGTTTGTGGTTGTAAACGCTGCAGTGTCATTTTGTCTGCAGGTGTTAGCATATCCCTGATTTGAATATTACTCATATCAATTGGATCGTTAGCTTTCAAAATTGCACGGTCCGCTTGTACTGACACAACTGACAGAAGAATATCATCGGGCAAATAAATTGAGTTAGGTAGTTGCGAGTTCTGGTGAGAAAGAAACTGACTTCGGATCAACTGGAACTTATCGCCTTTCTCTACACCATTACGATGACCTAAATTCATCACTAACTGGTCATTGTATTTTGCAATAATGGTTGCCATGGTTGGCTGACAGTATAAAGCTTGTCTTACATCTCTTACTGCTTCATTGATTTTTAGGTCAATCGCATACCCATAATCTGTTTGCCAAAAAGACAAACTATTAGGGTCAAAATGCTGTGTAAGGTCATAGGGCCACTGACTAATTGCTGAGTATTCTTGTTGAAACAGAGTCAGTTGGTTGATCGCATCAATGAGATAGACCTGCATCTTAAAATTACGTTTATGGGTAGTCTCTTCACTAAATGTATATGTCGTTGTTTCATAGTAATCGGACATATCTTTTAATACACCAAAAACTAGATACTGTACGTCATACTTAGTCGCGACATCTTTTGCCACTTTTAATGTTTGTAATTCAATATCGCCTTCACTGTTATTAGTAAACGCAATTTGTTGTGTCATCACATGTCTTGGGTCAAGTTTATTGGATTCACCTTTTAACTGTTTAAATAAACGTTTGGTAATCACTTCATCACTATCGTAAATGGCTCCGAGTTGCGCATCTTTGCGATCCTCTAAGCTAAACGGGCCAACAAAGATACTTTTTGCATATTTCTCTTGCGGGCAAGTAGAGAAAGGGTAGATATCAGCTTCTACTTCTACTGTGTAATAACCACCGATGATCTCCTCATGCACAATACGCATGTCATGGATTTCACCATTGGTTTTTAACATTAGTTTATCAACTTCTAATACACCTTCTTGAATGACTTGTACGCTTTCAGCACTGGTACCTGCTGAACGTAACACAGTGACCATAGCATCGGATATTGCATTACTACGTGATTGGTCAATATTTTCTTCATTTAATACTGCTCGACCTTCACTCGAATACCATTGTGCATTAGCGGCAAAGGAGCTAAGTATTAATAGCGGCAACAAACGCTTAGTTAATTTCATAAGGGTTCCTTAAATTGGCCATAAGCTGCCGCTGAATAAAGAAGATAACCAGCCACGTGTCTGCATTTCTGCATGCTCACCGGTTGCACTAAATTCAATGCGACTGTCTGCCACTTGATAGGAATCAACAGAGTTATCTTCAGTGACATCTCTTGGTCTTATAATCCCCGTGAGGCGGATATATTCTTTACCGTTATTAATTAACAACCATTTTTCACCACGTACCAATAAATTGCCATTATTTAATACTTCAATGACAGACACCGTCATTTTAGCGCTTAAGCTATGGCTTTGGCTGCTACCGGACTCACCGCCAAATGTTTGGTCTTGGCTAACACCTAACTCAACTTCTTTATCATTAACGGTTAGGTTACCGCCTGGAATTTTAATTGGATCAAGATTATAGGTATTATCATTAGACAGGTTAGTACTCGCTGATTTAGTGGCCACAGACTCTTCTTCTAAAACAACATTGATAATATCCCCCACTTGAAACTTTGGTGCGTAACTATATAAATCAGTAGAGGTACTATCGTTAAATAAAGAGCCCGTTATTTGCACTGGAACAGCAGCTTTACTTGGCTCTACTGGTGCATAGTATGGGTCGTTAGCAACGGGTGTATCATCACTGTCCCTCTGTGTAATTTGACGACCAGTTTCTTCAGGGATTATTTCGGTCGTCTCTGAACTCTCATCAACAGTTACCTCTTGTTGACCAAAATTGGCACAACCAGACAAAATAGCAACAGATAGGATAGCAGTCATTGTTTTCATCATTAATCATCCATACGTTATTGCATGCGAAGGATAATGCGGTGCATCATCGCTTTTTTGTATGCGTAAAATGGCAAAACGGCAGAATGTATTTATATCAATCATTGAAGTGACTTAAATTTGTCGTTTTACTTGTTACTAGATATAAAGCAAGTTGTAAGCCAAGTTTTAATTAATGCCAATTTCACTAAGTAACTGTTCTATTTTACTTGTTAAAATAACTTGTTTCTTCGTGGTGATTTTCGCAAATAGAACAACTATTAAAGAATTAACATCTTTTGGTTAATTCTCCGATAGCCTATTAACGCAGTTAATCGTCCAAAGGCTTAAATGACGCCTTGTACTAAGTCATTTTTCCTGCGCAAAAGTGAGATCACTTATTTAATGCAATTGGTATAACGTGCTAAACCAGAAAAATGAGAGATAATTAGAGTGGGTTTATAAATAAGTGGTGAGGTAGGGTTGCTAATAAGAGAGTAAACATTATGGCGTTAGTTGCTGATATTTACTCTCTTATCATTAAATAGGGATTGTTATTCGACGTTATCATTCACTTCAGTTGCTTGCTGCGCTTCAAGTTTTGCGCGCTCTGCTTTGGAAATATACTTCTCTTTACTGGCAGGGGCATTCTTGGCATTAATCTTTTTCATGCGTTTCTTTAAAATACTGTTAATTTTCTTTTTACGGTTCATCGGAGTTCCTCTTAGCAATACTGTTTATTGTAAAGAGTAAAGGAATGAATATACAGTGCTAATATCCGAATGTGTTCGTTATCAGCTAACTTACTGATAAATTAGTGTATATAAGCCATGATCTAGTCAATTGTGCTGGCCATCTGTTTAATTAATTTTGCATTAAATAACCTTGAGACGATATTAACTAACTGCTAAATGACGTAGAATCCGCTTTATTAATGAATGTTGAAAAACGTTTTCATCATTTTAGCCCGTTAGCTTATAAGAGTTTATTGATTTGATTGCTTCGTTTTTTCACCAACAGGTGCATTAGCCAACATCTTGCCGCATTTTAGAGGCCGTGATGCACAAGTTAAAATGGCGCAATCAATTGATACGGCCATTAAGAAAAAGCAATCAGTGGTCGTGGAAGCTGAAACAGGCACAGGTAAAACCTTTGCTTATTTGGCACCGGCATTACTTAACTTAGATAAAAGCTTGTCGCAAAAGTTGATCATCTCTACTGGTAGTAAAGCACTGCAAGAGCAACTCTATTTAAAAGATTTACCCACTTTAATAAAAGCAACAAAATTTACAGGGCATTGCACTTTGTTAAAAGGGCGCAGTAACTATTTATGTACCGAACGTTTAAATCGCTACATGTTAGAAACTCGCTTTAAACAACCTAATCTACATAGTGAATTGGTGGCAATTAAAGAGTGGTCCGTTAGCACTGTGACCGGCGATATTGCAGAAGTAGATAACTTACCTGAAGACGCAATGATCATTCCCTCAATTACCAGCAGTAATGACAATTGTTTAGGCCGCGAGTGCCCAAGTTTTGAAGACTGTTTTGTGGTTAAAGCCAGAACAACCGCCATGGATGCTGATGTGATTGTGATTAATCATCATCTGTTTTTTGCTGACCTTGCGGTGAAAGAAACAGGCTTTGGTAAATTAATTCCCGATGCAGATACTTACATCTTTGACGAAGCCCATCAATTACCTGATATTGCGAGTCAATATTTTGGCGAAATGCTCTCTAGTAAACAACTCACTGAATTAGCAAAAGAGATAGACTTTGTTTATCGCACCGAATTAAAAGAAGCAAAGCAGATGGCTAAAGCTGCTGAACAGTTGAGAGCTGCCTCTTTAGATTTTCGATTAGCTTTTGCCATGGAAAAAGGCTCGGGAAGTTGGCGAGACAAAAGTAAAGACCGTGCGATGCAGATGCATGTGACTCGTTTGCGCCAAGTGTTAACTTTTTTAAAACAAGTGGTCACAGAGCGTTTAGGAAAAAGTGAAGTATTAGATCATTGTTTTGAGAAAATTAATCAATACATACTGCTCTTTGAAAAACTCAACAATACCAATGAAAGCGGGTTTAGTTATTGGTATGAATGTACAAAACAACACTTTTCATTAAATATTACTCCTTTAAGTGTGGCGCAACGCTTTCAATCTGAGTGTCAGAAAAAGCAAGCCAGTTGGATTTTTACTTCTGCAACTTTATCCGTAAAAGGGAGTTTTCTCATTTTACTGAATTGTTAGGTTTAACTGAAGCACAGTGTTTACAACTAGGTAGCCCTTTTAACTATCAACAACAAAGCTTATTTGTTGTACCTCGATTACTGCCTGAGCCTGGCACACCTGGTTTAGCGAATAAATTAGCTGAAACCTTATCGCCAGTGATCAGAGCCAGTAAAGGGCGTTGCTTTTTCCTTTGTACTAGTCACTCTATGATGAATCAATTAGCAAGCGCTTTTAGAGAATCTTTAACTTTGCCAGTGCTATTACAAGGTGAAAAAGCAAACAAGCTTTATTGGATGAGTTTATTAGCCACGGTAATGCATTATTAGTGGCAACGGGAAGTTTCTGGGAAGGTGTTGATGTACGTGGACAAACCTTATCCTGTGTGATTATTGATAAAATTCCCTTTGCCTCTCCTGAAGAGCCATTACTTAAAGCGCGTATGGAAGATGCTGAGCTAAAAGGTAAAGATCCCTTCTTTGATGTGCAATTACCGCAGGCGGTGATCACTTTAAAACAGGGCGTTGGTCGCTTAATTCGTGCAGAACAAGATAAAGGGGTGTTAGTTGTTTGTGATACTAGATTAGTCAGCCGTAAATATGGCAATCTGTTTCTGAATAGTTTACCTTGCATGCCGCGAACCCGAGATCTCGACAAAGCGATCGATTTTTAAGATTAATCGAATAATATACTCAGCCATTTTAAGCTAGTTATTAATCATAAGGTCATTGCTTACCATGTTACGCAATGATTTCTATCTGTAACAATATTGTTTTCATATTTATAAAATAGGCGATTTATGTCATCCTCATTAAATATACTGTGTATCGATTCATCAACAGAAGCATGTTCTGTTGCATTAGCCACAAACGATACAACGACTCATCACTTTATGTTAGCGCCTAGAGAACATACTCAGAAAATACTTCCTACAGTGAATGACGTAGTAAAACAAGCTAACTTAACCTTAGCGGACATCGATGTTATCGCCTATGGTCAAGGCCCAGGCAGTTTCACAGGTGTTAGAATCGGGATTAGTATTGCACAAGGGTTAGCTTACGGACTTGAGAAAAAGATGGTAGGTGTGTCTACTTTACAAGCAATGGCACAACAGGCGTTAGTCAATAACCCAAATTGCCAGAGTGTATATGCTGCGATAGATGCTCGCATGGGTGAAGTTTATTTTGCACAATACATTAATCAACATGATGTGATGACATTACAAGAAAAAGAAGTGGTAATAAAACCTGAGGCTTTAATTGAGCAGTATCAAACTCAAGGTTTAAGCATTGAAAGCAAAAGCACTTTAGTCGGAACTGGTTGGGCTGCTTACCCAGAGTTATTAGCTTATTTTGAAGTATGTCAGCAAACTGAGATACTCTATCCAGATGCGCAATTTATGCTAACCGCAGCAGCTCAATTAATTGCAGACAACCAAGCCGTTAATCCTGAGTCTGCTACACCTGTGTACTTACGAGATACAGTGACATGGAAAAAGCTTCCAGGTAGAGAATAATTGTCTATAATATAAATTGAATCCGGTTTAGTGAATTTAAACGAGCGTAATAGATGGCTATATACAATAACCTTGCAACCAACAATATACCTATTAATACGGGAAATGTGTCGCAAGTTAAGAAAAGTGCTAAGCCATCACCAACCGCTGACATTACTCCGGTAAGTGCCAAGGAAAATACACAGTTTTCTCTAGTACTTTCAGAACAACAAGCACAATCTATCAACGATACGCTAGGTTATGACCAACCCAGCTCAAAGGATCGTGATGCCCTTGATGCTTATCGCCAAGTCGCCACTCAAGAGAAACGCGATGAGCTCATTGATAGCATGAGTTTTCATTTCGTAGTCTAGTTTTATATTAGTTACCTTTTAACTAATTGATTAATTAAATGATTAAATATTTACACTTACTGAACTTTCCTAATATAAGCAGCTCTAATACCTACTTATTCGTTAAATTAGGCTTATATTTTGTGCGTATCTTTCTGTTAATCTTTTCACTTACCGCGCCACTGTTTATTTTTGTACCCATGCAACTATTGGCGCAACAGTATTCTATTATTTTATCTGATACTCAAATTGACAAACTGGCTACGCTTATTTGGAAAAATGAAGGCGCAGGTAAAAAAGAGTATCTAACAGTTTGGAATAAAAACGAGGCTTTCCCTTCATTAGGTATAGGGCATTTCATCTGGTACCCCAATCAGGAAAAAGGTCCCTATGTTGAGCAGTTTCCTGAGTTATTAAAGTATCTAGTTGATAATAATGTATCTGTACCAGAGTGGTTATTGACGGCTAAAAATGCGCCTTGGCATAACAGAGAGGATTTTTATAACCATTTTGATGATACACAATTAGCTGAATTAAGAGAGTTATTAGCTTCAACGGTGTCATTACAGGCGGCTTTTATTATCAAACGCTTAGAAAAGGGTATTCCAGATATATTGAACGCGAGCTCTGATCAAGAAAAACAGATTATTAATAAACGCGTTACGGAAATGAGTGAAACACCAGAAGGGACTTTTGCGTTATTAGATTACATTAACTTTAAAGGTGAGGGGATTGCACAAAAGGAACGCTATCAAGGTAAAGGCTGGGGCTTAAAACAAGTGTTATTGAATATGCCCGATCAAAACACTGATTTATTGTTAAACTTTGCTATTTCAGCCGATCAAATGCTCACTCGACGTGTTGAGAATGCGCCACGAGATGAAAGTGCTTGGTTAAAAGGTTGGCGAGCGCGTGTTTACCAATATCCAGCGTTAACCATTAACTAATTATCACTCATATCCGTTTACAAACAAGCCTATTTTTATAGGCTTGTTTTGTATTAGCCCTCTTTTTTTCCTGAATTCAATATGACAATTGATTTGTGTGATTAGCATTAACACAGGAATATCACAAAGTTGTATGCTAAGCACTGGGCAATTTGTTATTATCGTCACGTAGATTGATAATTTCATCTATATAGTCAAGAAGATAAGTATTCATCATCAGTTACCTACTACCTATAAGGCCTTACTATGTTATATCGAATTATGCGCAGTTTTTTATTTAGAATGAACCCAGAAAAAGCGCACGATCTTTCAATCAAGCAGCTTAAATTAACTCACGGTACGGTATTAGATCTTTTCTACCGCCAACGAGTTCAACAACGACCTGTGACAGTAATGGGACTTAACTTTCCAAACTCAGTGGGTTTAGCCGCTGGTTTAGATAAAAACGCAGAATGTATCGATGCTTTTGGTGCCATGGGCTTTGGTCACGTTGAAGTGGGTACAGTGACACCAGTAGGTCAACCTGGTAACCCTTCACCACGTTTATTCCGTGTGTTAGAAGGTGAAGGTATTATTAACCGAATGGGCTTTAATAATGACGGTGTTGATAATTTAATTGAAAACGTAAAAAACAGTGAATTCAAAGGCGTTATTGGTATTAATATTGGTAAAAATATTCATACACCCGTTGAACAAGGTAAAGAAGACTACCTGATTTGTATGGAAAAGGTTTACCCTCATGCGGGTTACATTGCTGTGAATATTTCATCACCCAACACACCCGGATTAAGAAGCTTACAATATGGTGAAGCCTTAGATGATTTACTTATGTCATTAAAAGAGCGTCAACAAGCACTGGCTAAAAAACATGATAAATATGTTCCAATCGCACTAAAAGTAGCCCCAGATTTAAGTGATGAAGAGATTGAATCCATTGCACAATCTTTACTAAAATATAAAATAGATGGTTTAATCGCAACCAATACAACTTTAGATAGAGAGATGATCAAAGGCATGTCTCATGCTGCCGAAGCAGGTGGGTTAAGTGGTCGTCCTGTACAACATAAAAGTACGGTTGTGATCGCTAAGTTTGCAGCGCAGCTTAAGGGAGAAATTCCAATTATTGGTGTTGGCGGTATTGATAGTGTGATGGCAGCAAAAGAAAATTGAAGCAGGCGCAAGCTTGGTGCAAGTCTACTCTGGTTTCATCTACCAAGGTCCAGGCTTAATCAAAAATATCGTTAATCATATTTAATAAGTTAATATAAATGAGGTAAACAAAATGGATTTTATTCCAAAGGCAGAGTGGCAATGGGTATTTGATCAAGAGCAGGGTAAATTGTCCGTTGTTGATCGTGACCGCACTTTTCCAATTGTTTACCAATCGAATATGCTGAGATTACAACAAAGCCAAGTTATCTCTTTTACGGTTGAAGATGTAACACGCTATATTGAGCTATTCGAAAGTGATTCTTTAAGTCATTTTGAAGAATCACTTCGTTGTAAAATTATTTTACATTTAATTGCAATAGATGTGTTTCATAAGCCTATTATGCCTAAAAGCTGGTTGTTTCAAACATCTGAGCAGGCCATAACTCATTACAATAATGGTGAGTTAGCAATGTTAACCACAACAGGCGAAATGGAATCGGCAAAATATATGGTATTAGAACAACAGGATAATTTCTGTTTGTGTATGTTATTTGATCAAGTGCATCACTTCTCTAATGGTAAAGAGTTTAAACAGTTTCAAATTATTAAAGTGACTGTCGATAAGTTAACACCTTGTCTATCTTCTCAGCCACAGGAGTGGGTTTCATTTCAAAACGCAGGTTAACTTGTACATCATTAATAGCCTATTAAAAGTAGGCTATTCCTCTTTATTGACCGCAATACCTAGTTTTTTATATTTTTCTTTTTATTGCCTTAAGTTAACTAACCTTTGCTTGTAATTATTATGCGATATGATTATAAAGACCACCTTTTTAATTATATATGGTTTTTAGATGAGCATAGACACACAGGTATCTAATCGATGGTCAAGTCGATACGCGTACATTCTCGCCGCAACCGGTGCCGCGGTTGGATTAGGTAATATATGGAAGTTTCCCTACATAATGGGTGAAAACGGTGGCGGTGCCTTTGTACTTGTTTACCTGTTGTGTATTTTATTCATTGGCATTCCTGTGATGATGGCTGAAGTTGTGATTGGTAAACGTGGTCGGTCTACTCCAGCTAATGCTGCTGCGCATTGTGCAATAGAATCTAATGCAAGTTCACATTGGTCGATAATTGGCGCAATGGGTGTTTTAGCTGGATTTTTGGTACTGAGTTTTTATGTGGTGATCGCGGGCTGGGCTGCAGCTTACGTGTATTTTGCTGCTACGGGTGAATTTAGTTATGCAGCAATTGATGCCAGTACTCACACACAAGCCATCCAAGAGTTATTCATTGGTTTAATTACTGATAGTCAACAATTATTGTTTTGGACAAGTTTTATTGTGTTGGCAGTTGTCTTAGTGATCATAAAAGGTGTTAAAGCAGGCTTAGAAAAAGCGGTCAACTTTTTAATGCCTGCATTACTTTTATTATTGCTAGGTATCATGATTTACTCTGCGGTAGTAGGGGATTTTGATAGTGCTTTCTCATTTATGTTTGATGTCGACTTTTCTAAGCTATCCATTGAGGGCGTACTCGTTGCATTAGGGCATGCCTTTTTCACTCTAAGTCTTGCCTCTGGCATTATGATGGTATTTGGCGCTTATTTACCAGAGGGGTTTCCATCGCTAAAACCTCTGTAATGATTGCTATTGCTGACACTTTAGTGGCTTTGATTGCTGGGTTAGCCATTTATCCAATCGTTTTTGCAAGTGGTTTAGAGCCAACAGCAGGCCCAGGTTTATTATTCCAATCTTTATCTGTCGCTTTTGGGAATATGCCCTTTGGTGATCTGTTTGGTACGTTGTTTTTTATCATGATCGTTTTTGCTGCCTTTACTTCTGCTATTGCGATGCTTGAACCAACTGCAGCTTATCTTGCAGAGCGTCATGGTTTAACAAGAGTTAAAGCGGGAATAGTTGCAGGGGGCTATCTGGTTTATGTCTTTATTAACCATTTACTCTTTTGCTGGAGCAGATTGGACAAAAATATCCTTTGGTATGGGCAGTAACCTTTTCGAATTTTTAGATTATATTACTGCTAATGTGTTGTTGCCCTTAGGTGGATTATTTATCTCTTTGTTTGTAGGTTGGAAGATCAACAAAGAACTTGTGAAGCAAGAGCTAAACTTAAGTGCCTTGCAATTTACAATCGTTATTACCTTGTTACGCTGGGTTGCACCTGTGGCAATCTTATGTGTTTTTGCAAACTCTATCGGTTTATTAGATTGACAGTTTAATTACACGTACAAAAAAACCGCCAATGGCGGTTTTCTATATTATTTGTTCGATAATGATAGTGATTAATCGTTACGCTTAGTTACTTCTAATAAATGGTAACCAAATTGTGTTTTAACTGGGCCTTGAACTTCGCCAACTGGTGCACTGAACACAACTTTATCAAAAGCTGGTACCATCATACCTGGACCGAATTCACCTAAATCACCACCTTGCGCACCTGATGGGCATGAAGAGTGTTGTTTTGCTGCTGAGCCAAAATCAGTGCCAGCTTCAATCTCATTTTTTAATGCAATGCATTGTTCTTCTGAGCTTACTAAAATATGACGTGCTTGAGCTAAAGCCATGGTTGTTCCTTAAGTATTAAAAAAGTGGGAATGGATTGTAACGGCAGAATTTCCTAGGTGCAAATTAGACTGATGAATCTGCGCATTTTTGATAAATATTTACTTGCATCTTTTGATTAAAGCCATATTATGTCAATAAATCGTTATTTTTAAGTTGAGGTCAACATGAAACGTATTGCATTATTCCTATTAACTAACCTAGCCGTGGTATTGGTGTTAGGTATTGTCTTAAGTATTGTCTTTTCGGTGACTGGATTAAACTCTAGAAGCATGGGTGGATTGTTAGTATTAGCGACCGTATTCGGTTTTGGTGGTTCTTTCATTTCATTAGCGATGTCAAAATGGATGGCGAAAAAGAGCACAGGAGCAGTGGTGATCACTAATCCAAGAAATGCTACAGAACGTTGGTTATTAGACACAGTTGAAAAGCAAGCGGCAAAAGCAGGGATTGCAATGCCAGAAGTGGCTATTTACCAAGCGCCAGATATGAATGCGTTTGCTACTGGTATGAAGAAAAATAGTGCATTAGTTGCAGTGAGTACTGGTTTACTTGAGCAAATGACACAGGATGAAGCAGAAGCGGTATTAGCACATGAAGTTAGTCATGTTGCTAATGGTGACATGGTGACCTTGGCCTTAATCCAAGGTGTGGTTAATACCTTTGTTATCTTCTTAGCGCGAGTGATTGGTGGTTTCATCGATAATGCCATGCGTAGCAACGATGATGAAAACTCTGGCCATGGATTTTCTTATTTTATCATAGTGTTTATTTTAGAGATGGTATTCGGTATTTTAGCTAGCACCATTGTGATGTACTACTCACGTAAACGTGAATTCAGTGCAGACTCTGGCTCTGCAGCTTTAGTGGGTAAAGAGAAGATGATAGCTGCGCTAAGACGTTTACAACACAACGCAGAGCCAAAATTAGAAGGCAGTTTGATGGCTTTCGGTATCTCAGGCGAGAAGAAAAGCAGTCTATTTATGTCTCATCCACCACTAGAAGACCGCATCAAAGCATTACAAAACAGTCAAATGATGTAGCCTTTTTTGTAACAAACTCACAATAATGTATAAAAATAGCGTGTATTAAACTACACGCTATTTTTTTATGTAATGATGAATACAATTGTGAACGATAAACATTTTATATTTCGCCTTAACCCCAGTCATTATCCAAGGTAAATTTAGATCACATACTCAATGGAATTGGTATAAACTCAATTTCTTCTATTAAACTGCTTATAAATAATGATGTTATGAACTTTATTCCCTATAAATTAACAACTTTGCTATTCTTATTATTTACCTTACTAAGTTGTACTCCTTATCAAAAGCCTTTAACCGTAGGTGCAGCACCTTGGCCAAATTTTGAATTTGCATTTTTAGCCGATGAGCTAGGGTTTTTAAATGAATATCAATACTCTTTATTAGAATTAACCTCTTCGACTAGTGTCATCCAAGCGTTCCAAACTGGAAAATTAGATCTCGCATTTCTCTCTTTAGATGAAGTATTAACCTTAGTCGCATTAGGCATTGATTTAAAAGTAATCTCTGTTATCGACAGATCTAAAGGCGGGGACGCATTGATGGCTAAACCTAATATTAAATCATTACAAGATTTAAAATGGCATGCAATCGGTTATGAAAACAAAGCAGCAGGGGCATTATTATTGGATGAAGTATTTACACTTACCGACCTCAACAATCAAACTGTTCAACTATTCGAAGTTAAACAGAATGAAGTAAAAGATGCCTATTTACACAGTAATATTGATGCATTGATGGTACGTGAACCGGTTAAGCAACAGTTAATTAGTTTAGGTGCTCATGAGTTAATTAACTCAAACCAACTCACATTGCCAATTATCAACGTATTAGTGGCTCGAGGCGATTTATATCAAGAGAAAGAGTTACAGATTGCCGAATTTGTTCGACAATTTTATAACGCTCATCTTTTCTATCAAAAAAACACAGAAGAAGCTTTAACCTCTATGTCAGTTCGACTTCAGTTGTACCCTTATATACTTGAAAATGCGTTGGCGAACACACAATTTATTGATGCAAAACAAGCTTTATTTCGTTTATCTGGCTCACCTTCAAATATTGAAATCCAAGCGAGGAAGTTAAGTGAAGTGATGATTGAAAAACGTATGCTTGGTAATATACAAACTGATTTTTCTAGTCTTATCTCAACACGTATATTAGAGCGAGCTATTTATGAATAAATTACGTTCTCTTTCCCTGATTATCCTATTACCCGCATTATTAATTGTTATCTTTATTGTACTTCAGGGTAGTGTGTTGTTTATGGAATATCGCCAACAACAAGCAAACCTCTACATCAAATCTGAGCAGGATTTAAAAGGTTTAGCAGGACAATTACAAACCTCGTTATCTAACTCATTAATGCGTTTAGAAAAATCTCAAGCTCAGGAGTTTGTTTCAACGGCAGCATTAAATGAAAATGTAAAAACCGTTGCCGTCGTTGATAACAACCAACAGGTTGTATTAAGTAACCAGTTTCGAGAGAAATATATGTTTGCTAAATTACAATTAGAAGGTTACCAAGGTGATCTATTAGACCGTGTTATCAATAAAAATGAAATCATCGTACAGTTATCTAAACAGAAAGAAGAGTTAGTGGCCTATGCCCCATTACAGATGATCTCAAAGGGTAATAGTTTAAATCGTAAGTTTAATGGTGTTATTTTTATTCGTTACTCCTTAAAAAGTGCTTTTAGTGCACTAGCTTACGAAAGTGTATTTAGATTGGTTAAATTTACGCTAGTGTTACTAGCGACACTTTGTCTGTTTGTTTACCTAATTAACATTTTAGTTGTTGTCCCGCTTAAACGCTTTATCACATCCATTGATAATATCGATATTAACAACCCTAGTTATATTGATATGTCAGGCTTTGGCGAAGTAGGATTGTTACAAAAATCATTTATGCGTTTGATTGCAGAGATCTCAAGTAATACGCATCGTTTAGAAATACGAGAGCAACGCTGGGCTAATGCACTTAATGGTGCGAGAGACGGTGTTTGGGATTGGGATGTTGACTCTGGTGAGGTGTATTTTTCTAAACGTTGGAAAGAGATGCTCGGTTTCCACAAAGAAAATATTTCTAATGATGTGATTGAATGGGAAAATCGTGTTCACCCAGATGATTTGTATTCAGTGTTTGAGGATTTAGCCGCGCACTTTGCTGGTTCACCTCTTTCTTCGAAAATGTTCACCGTATGAAATGTTATAATGGCGAATACCGTTGGATCTTAAGTCGAGGACAGACTGTATCCTGGGATACAGAAGGTAACCCTAAACGAGTTATTGGTACTCATACGGATCTATCGCTATATCGTGAAATGTTAAAAGAGGTCAAAGTCGATAGTGAACTTTCTGAAAATGTCACAGACCTCCCAGACCGTGAACAGTTTTTATTGCATATAGAAGTAGAGAATCAACGCTTATATGATCAAAAAATGCAAGGCGCCCTGATTGCTTTTAACTGTGACCGTTTTAAACATATTAGTGAATTACCAGAAACCAACAAAATAAATGAACTACTTTACTTAGTAGCACGTAGATTAGAGCAGCATCATAGCAATGCGAACTTTGTCGCGCATATAAAAGGTTTTGAGTTTGTCATTTCCATTGATGATATTGGCTCAGATTATGAAGCCGCATCAACTGCAGCTTTACAAATGACAAAAGACCTTGAATCTGCATTGCAGGTGCCATTCAAAGTGTTTGATGAACAATTCATGTTAAATTGTGCCTTTGGATTGACACTGTTTCCTGCAATAGGTGTGCAAGCGAGTACATTGTTACATCAATCTGTAAGGGCTTTAAAAATGGCTGAACAAGCACAAGATACTAATATTCAATTTTATGACGACACCTTATCTACACTTTTACAGGAAAATCAGTAATAAACAGATTGTCATTAAATTGTTGTTTCTGTCAAACTGCAATAATAGATATGCTCGAAGGGTAAAACTTTATGGGATGTATTGAGTCATATCATGGTTAATGACAACATTCAGTTATATAGCGTAATTTTGATTACCAGAGAGTTTGTGATTCCAAGAGTGTGATGCTGGTATTATTTCATTGCTATATGTTAGCAATTAAATCGACAAAAAATTAGAGAGTTAATGAAAATACTATACAGATTATGTGTTTATTGCATATTAATATCTTCCTCATTGAGTGCAAACGCAGCAGTTGATTATGAGATTAAAGGAAGTACAGACCAGCAAGCCACGGACAATATTAAAGTCTACCTAAGTGCTATTTCTGCCCCAACAAGCATTGATAATATTAGTTACCTAAATGAAGTTGAGGAAACCGCAAAAGAAAGTTTAACCGCCACGGGTTATTACCAACCTGAGATCACCACCAGTATTAATGAACAGGCTGATAAACAAACGGTTATCTTAAATGTCAATTTAGGTCAGCGTATTACCATTACAGAAGTTGACTTAAGAATCACTGGCGAAGCATTACAAGATGCAAATTTTCAACAATATATGCTGGATTTCCCAATTAAAGAGGGGGATATTTAAACCACAGTGAATATGCTGCAGCCAAAAGTCGTTTTACTAGTTTAGCGCAACGATACGGTTACTTTGACGCTGAATTTAGTAAATCCTCAGTAGAAGTTACGCAAAAAAATAACACTGCTATCGTACATTTATGGTTTGATAGCGGCATACGTTATCAATTTGGTGAGTTATTTTTTGACATAGATACCCCCGCAGAAAAATATATACGCTCCCTAATTAACTTCAATGTTGGAGACCCCTTTGATACTAATATTCTTAACAGCTACAACCAAGAGTTAAATCAAACGGGTTACTTTAAAAGTATTTCCATTCTACCAAATATGGAAAAGAAGCAAGGTAGAAGTATCCCACTTCATGTTATTACTTATATGAATCCTGAAGACTCATTTACTGCTGGCTTGGGTTTCAGTACCGATGAAGGTGTGAGAGGGACATTCGGCTGGACACGACCTTGGATCAATCAATATGGCCACTCTATTGAAGCAAGCTTAACAGCGTCAGATCCAAAACAAGAAGCCTCCATTGTTTATAAAATACCCATAGATGATCCGCTTTATAACTATTACTCGATTCAAAATGGTTACAAAATGCTTGACCAGAATGATACTGACACAAAGCAGTATGTGGTCAGCTTTAATCGACATTGGCGTTTAGATAATGACTGGTTACGTACTATATATTTACGTTACGATAATGAGTCAGGTACACAGGGGCAACAAGACTTTTCAACCGCCTTAATATTACCTGGTATCAGTTTTAGTAAAACCAGAAGTCGTGGTGGAATCAATGTTGATTGGGGTGATAAAAAGCAGGTGTTTTTCGAGTTTGCTGAAGATAGCCTATTGTCTACCGATGATGTAGTAAAAGTGTATGGTCAAACTAAATTCATTCGAACCTATTCTGGTCATCAGTTTGTCGCATCCGCTGAGGTAGGGGCGATTTTTTCTGAGTCAATTTATGATGTACCTTCTTCTATGCGTTTTTTCACTGGTGGTGATCAAAGTATCCGTGGTTATGGTTATGAAGATATTGCGCCAGAAGATTCAGATGGTTATTTAATTGGTGGTTCTTATTTAGCCACGGCCAGTTTAGAGTATCGTTTCCCGATCGCAGAGAGTTGGAAATTTGCGGTCTTTTCTGATGTCGGTACGGCTACCGATGATTTCTCAGAAGCGCTTTCAAAAAGTGTCGGTGGAGGTGTTGTCTGGGCGTCTCCAGTTGGCCCAATTCGTTTATATGTTGCAGCACCGTTAACCGATACTGACGATTCCTTCAAAATTCACTTTATGATTGGTCCTGAATTATGAGCATTCTTCCTGCCTCTTTTAAAATTCTCAAATATCTGTTTTTTATCACTTTTGTGTTGGTCATTTTAATTATTTGGCTGTTAAATACACATTCTGGCAATAGTCTAGTGATTAATATAGTGGAAAAATTTGAATCACGATTACAAATCAATCTTACTGAAGGTAGTTTATTGTACTCTCCAACCTATGAATTAATTCGTTGGCAAGATGATGATACGCTGATTGAATTAAAGGATGTAAGTTATCGCTTCGATTGGCAATGTATCGTTGAAGAGTTTTGTATCGATTCTCTAAAAGTAGGCAGTGCGACGGTTAATATACCAGAATCCACTGACCCCGCAGTTGAAGAAGAAACATCAGAGCCAGTGGAAGTGGAGTTTCCCATTCCTGTACACATTCGAGGCTTAGATATTAACAACACCCTAGTTAATGTTGCAGGGCTCAAGATAGAATTATCTCAATTACTATTAGCTGTTGATGGCAAAAATAGTGATGTGACTCTTAGTACCAGTATTGACGGTTTAACGGTTACTTTGGCTGATACCGAAGAAGAGTCGCCGACGGCTAATAGCAGTATTAATAAACCATTGGTTATTCCTGATAGCATCCCTGCTATTTTAAAAGAGGGAGATCTACCCGAAGTTGTTTTACCCGTTAATTTATTGGTTAAGAAACTAGATGTTAATCGATTTACTCTGATTCAAAACCAACAAAATGTAGCAAAAATTAACAGCTTGCAAAGTCAATTTGATTATATTGGTTCTGCAATTTCAATACACAAGTTTGCATTAGATGTACCAGAAGCCAATCTAGATCTTAAGGGTAATATTGATATCAGTAAGCGTTATCCAATGGACTTACAAGCCTCCATTGAGGTGAAAGAGGTAGCGCAGCTGGATCCGAGTACTTTATTAAAGGGCCAAAAATTGATTTAACCGCAAAGGGTGATTTAGGTGATTTATCATCACATATTAGTTTAACCCAGTTAATTAGCGCCACTATTGATAATCAAATTGATCTATATAGCCCTAATTTACCACATCAATTGCAAGTGCAATGGTCACAATTATCTTGGCCATTAACTGGTGACCCACAAATAATTACTAATCAAGGACATATAACCAGTGAAGGCACTTTAAGCGACTATCAAATTGATATTGCAGCAGACTATGCATTACCAGACTTCCCCAAAGGTGAACTTTCCTTAAAGGGGCAAGGTGATCTAAGCGGCTTAACATTATCTCAATTATTAGTTGAAACCTTACAAGGTGAAGTGCTGTTAGCCGGACAACTTAATTGGAAAGAGCAACTGACTTGGCTAGGTGACCTTAATGTTAAGCATCTTGATTTTGAAGCGTTAAGTGCCGAGTACCCAGCAACGTTAAATGGTCATATACAACAATCTGTCACAGTGTCCCTTGAAGACCCTAATCAGTGGGCATTTGACCTTCCAAAAATTGACTTAGCGGGTGAGTTTTTAGCGCGTCCGTTAACCATAGACGGGACTGCAAATGGCTCTGCAGCTAAGGGCATAAATGTTAATAACTTGAATATTATTAATGGTGATAATCGCGTTTCAGCAAATGGTAAAGTAGCAGAAATTAATGACTTAGCTCTGACTATAGATATCCAAGATTTAAGTAAAATAGTGGTTGAAACCGCAGGTAAAATCCAAGGGCAAGTTAACCTAGCAGGCAGTTTGGATAAGATTAAGGTTAACACAGATCTCACGGCTGAAAACACGGGTTACCTAAAAGATAGTGTAGGAAAACTGATTATCAAGGGTGATGCAACACTTACTGAACTGCCTTATGCTAATCTAACAGTTAGTGCGAAGGATATCCTGGCTAGCGGTCAAAAAGTCCAATCCCTTAATGTATCTGTCACCCCTGATTCCATTACCAAGAAAGAAGTGACACATGATATTAAGCTTGATTTAAATAGTAGCATGGCAAATAGTGATTTAACCTTGGCCTTTACTCAACAGGTTAATGATTGGCAAGCGCAATTACAACAAGCCTTGATAGACAGTGAGCAGGGTAAGTTAACCTTGGAATCACCTTTCACGGTGACAATGGATGGGCAGACCGTTAATGTTAGTGAACACTGTTGGGTTGCTAGTGATCAAAGTAATGCAAACAACGGTCAACTCTGTGTTAGTAAATTAAGTGCAGGTGAAGATGGTGATATTGATATCAGTATTAACCAATTTTTAATGAGCAGTCTTACGCCATTTATGCCAGATACATTAACGATAGATGGAGCGTTGGATGCGGATGTGGATATTTCTTGGGTAAATAACCGGAAACCTAACATCAATATCTATCTTGATGGAGACCAAGTTGCACTGAACATTAAGGATACAAATTCACAGCAACAATCCATTAATTACCCAGTAGAGCAATTACATATTGAAGTAAAAGCGGATCAACAAAATGCTGACTTTTCTGTACAAGCTATTTCAGATGGTTTGATCAATGTGAACCTCTCTGGCCGGGTAAGTCCTTATGATAGCTCTCCTAGCATTAATGCAAAATTGAACCTTCAAGTACCTAATTTTGATGCTTTTACTGTGCTTGTTCCTCAAGTGGAAGCGTTATCAGGACATTTAGAATCAGACATTGATATCAGCGGTACATTGGATAAGCCTATTTTAAAAGGCCAAGTATTAATCGCAGAAACAGTAATGAAAGCGCCAACATCACCGGTACAAGTCTCGGACTTAAATGCGCAAATTAACATTGATAATAATAAGGCTGATATCGCTGGTTTTTTCTTTACCAATAATCAAAAAACACCAGAGAAAAATCCAGTAGTTTTGTCGATACTTTAGTGGCGATAAAGGATTCCGCGATTAAAAATACTATCAGTATTCCGCAACGTATTGCCAACATTAAGAAAGATGATAAAAAAGAGCAATCAAACGGCCGTGTTGATATATCTGGTTTATTAAATTGGGCTGATGACTTTAAAGCTGATGTACATTTAGAAGCCGATCAAATGTTGATCCAAGATTATTCACAAATAGAGCTCTATGTTAGCCCAAATATTGATCTTATTTATGACCAAAGTATCAGTGTTGATGGCGAAATCAATATTGATAAAGGTAAGATAACCGTAAAAGCGTTACCAGAAGGTGCTGTAAGTACCTCTAGTGATGTGATTGTCGTGGATGCAGAAGAAACCACTGACAGTGCTGATTTGCCAATGAAACTAAACGTAAAAGTTTCCATGGGTGACCGTTTACGTATTCAAGCACTTGGGTTAGATTCTCTGATCAAAGGTAATTTGTTAGTGCGAAAAGAGCTTACCAAAGAACTAACTGTGAATGGTGAATTAACCTTTTCAGAAGGGAGTTACCGCGCCTTCTCACAGGAGCTAGTATTACAAAATAGCCGTGTTGTTTTTCAAGGTTTAGCAGATTCACCTTATTTAAATATCGAAGCTATTCGCGATCCTTCAGATATTGAAGATAACGTGACTGCAGGTGTACGTGTAACTGGCACACCTGATGAAATTGAATTAACGATTTTCTCAGATCCATCGATGTCGCAACAAAACGCACTATCGTATATTACTCGAGGCTACTCTATTGAAAGTGCTTCAGGTGACGATAGTACCAGTCAGCTAGCAGCGATATTAATTGACTTAGGCGCAGGGCAGACTGACGGCGTTATGAATAATATTGGTGAAAGTGTTGGTATTAAAGATCTGTCACTAGATTCTAGTGGCCAAGGTAGCGAACAATCGGTGGGATTAAAAGGTACTATCGCACCAGGTGTTGAAGTCAGTTATGGCGTAGGGGTGTTCGACTCCTTTACTATTTTTGCCATTCGTTATGAGTTATTCAAACAATTCTACATTGAAGCTTCAAGCGGATTATCTCAAGCAGTTGATGCTTATTATGAATGGGATTGGGATTAAACACATATCAACTTTAGGCTATAAGAGGAGCTTTAAAAGTGATAGCAAAGATCTGTACGTTGCTATCACTTTTATTGCTTATTTTAATAGACTAATAACCAAACAGCCTCGACAGCATAACTTATACCAATTGTATTAAATAACTGATCTAAATTTTACGCCGGAAAAATAGCTTAGTTTGAGGCGTAAGTTGATGTAAATGGTTGTTCCCTATACGAAACTTACAACGAAAAAATAAGTTGTTTTAACAAGTAAAATAGATCAGTTACTTACTATGATTGGTATTAAACCATACTCCAACTTTTTAACCCACATCTATTATTTAATGGTAATTAACACCAAGAACAAACCAACCTAATGTTTTTTCACCTAATTTCGCTTTTGATGCAGCAATAGAGTCATGCTTAATTTGTTGGGCTTTTGCGATCACATCTTCAGCGGTAAGGTTTGGTATCCTGCACGTTGATCTTTACTTAATAACCCAAGCTCAATATAAAAGCTAACTAAATATCCACCTTCATGCGGAATGGTCATTACCGCACCACACTCTTTTGATTGAATAAAGCTTTTAACACGAATATCTGGAAAGTCTGTCACTAATAATAGATACATTACACCTCAGGCTTTATTCGCAGAATCACCCTTTAATTCAATTGATAGGTTACGACGAACAGAGCTTCTGGCACCACCTGTTCCTACAATGTACTTTTCTTTCACTACTTCTGTTTTTGGCGAATCGGAAGCATCATTAAGTTCAAAAGTAGCAGTGATAGGGTGAGCATCTAAATTTTGTGTTAGGTTTTGATCTGCATCTAGTTTAACCAGGCGTCGACTATAATCTGGAGCAAGGTTAGTGACTGATTTTAATCGGTCATTGTTAGCGAATAATTAAGCCTAAATATCATTGTATAACGTGAGTGGAATGCGTGTAATAAAGCACTTTAAAACTTTTCCTCTTGTACTTCTAATAAAGTCCCCTATAATTTAACTGTTTTTTTATACAGTTAAATTATAAGTAGCTATGAAATTTATCCCTATTACAGCAAGTGCCGGTATTACCGGATTCGAAAGTCCTGCAAGTGATTACTTACAGCTCCCATTAAGCCTGGATGCTTTATTAATAGAGCATCCAAGCGCAACTTTTATTGGCAAAGCTGATGGTCATTCTATGCAGGGTGTTGGTATATACAGTGGTGATATCCTGATTGTAGATAGGCACTTGACAGCCAAAAATAATGATGTAATCGTGGCAAATTATAACGGAGAGTTCATCTGTAAACTCATTGATATTGGCGGCCGCCAACTATTATCTGCCAATCCTAGATATAAGGCTATTGCAATAAATGAAGATGATCAGTTCACCATAGAAGGGGTGGTCATTCGCTCCATTCGCTGTCATCGAGCCAGTCAATTGTTAGCGGCAACACTATAATGTTTGCCTTAGTCGATGCCAATTCATTTTATTGTAGTGCAGAACAAGTGTTTCGCCCTGAGTGGCGTGGTAAACCTATTATTGTGCTATCTAATAATGATGGTTGTATCGTTGCGGCCAATAAAGCGGCGGCAGCATTAGGGATTAAAAAGTTTCAACCCTATTTTAAAGCACGTGGCTTGTGTGAACGAACGGGCATTATTGTTTGCTCATCAAACTATGAACTATATGCTGACCTCTCACATAAAATGATGCAAGTAATAGGGCGCTTTGCACCTGAGCAACATATCTATTCCATTGATGAAGCTTTTTTAGATTTTAATGATTGCAGTCAACCAATCCCTCATTTAGCAGATCATGCACAAAAAATTCGCCGAGCTGTTTGGAAAGAAACTCGATTACCCGTTTGCGTTGGTATAGGAAAAACCCTTACCCTAGCAAAAGTTGCCAATCACGTTGCTAAAAAATGGCCTGGATTTAAAGGTGTATGTGTACTTGATGACCCTAGCTTTATACAACAAGTCTTTGATCAATTATCCCCTATTGATGTCTGGGGAATAGGCAGTAAAACCAATAAGAAACTTGCTGAACAAGGTATTAACAACGTACAGAAACTCAGGGAAACTAACTTAAAATATTTACCTAAAAGCTTATTTAATGTTGAACTACAGCGAACAATTAATGAATTAAATGGAATCTCATGCAAGTTATGGGATGGAGTGAGAGCCGATAAATTACAAATTTTTTCAACGCGTAGTGTCGGAGAACGCATTACCAATATTGAACATTTACATCAAGCTCTAGCAAAACATATCGCCATTGCAGCAGCAAAAGCCAGGCAACAGGGGTCCCTATGCGGTACATTATTAGCCTTTGCATCTAGCAGCCCCTTTGACCCGATGCCAGCAAGTTATAAAGTAATTATTCATTTTTGCCACGCAACAAATGATACTTCACAATTGCTTAATGCCCTGAGTGAATGCATGGAGCAGCTATTTAATGCCAGTGTTCGATATTATAAAGTGGGTGTTGGATTGTTAAATTTAAGCAACGCAAAACATCAACAATTTGATCTGTTTAATGCTGATCAACCTAATCCATCATTAATGAATGTATTAGATGGAATTAACCAGCGTTATGGTACTAACAGCGTATTTTTTGCAGCGCAGGGAATACAAGAAAGTTGGGCAATGCGCAGAGAATTATTAACACCTCAATACACTACTCAATGGCCGCACATTCCGAAAATAGGGTGCTGATACTAATCACTAAAATCTTCTGCAAGATCAAAAGCGATTCGAGCCTCGGCCAGCGAACAGCCTGTTTGTGCAATTAATTTATTTAATGTCATCTCAGGATGAGAAGTAATCAACTGCTGAAAATCGACTTTAGGCTTAGGGAGACCTTTTACAATCGCCTGGTTAACCCAAGATAGTTGAAGTTCAGTTAACAAAGGTATTAACGAAGTTAACTGTGATTCACTACCACTTAATAACCAGTTTTGAGAACGACGAATACGTTTTAGAGTACATTGGTGTTGGCTAACTAACGCTAAAACTTGTTGTTTATTATCAACACGACGCACAAAACTATTTAACTGTATTGATAGTATTTTCGAGTGATTCACTAACAAGCAATCTCCAAGTAAAAGACGAATAATACCAGATTTAATGATAAATCATGAACAGGTAAATGAGTGTATCATTACACTGCAAAACATTTATAACGGCTAAATAAGTGATTTAATAACTGTTTTTCTCATTAATAAATTGGCCATTGCTTGATCTGTTAAGAAGCTGAATTGAGAAGTTAATATAAAGCTTATCTATAATATAAGGATAATAAATTGAAACATTATGTGGGCCACCGTCATTTAAAGATAGTAGATAAAGAGAGGAGTATTTCATCTCCATTATTGGTCATGTACCCAAGCTATGAGCCAGCAAAACCAGTGATAATTGGCCCTTATACAGTAGAATCTACGCTTGATGCGAAGATTATTAAGGAAACATTACCAGTAGTGATCATATCGCATGGAACGGGCGGAACCCATTTGGGGTACCTAACAATCGCAGAGTACCTAGCAGAGAATGGTTATATCGTTGCAATGCCAGAACATTATGGAAATAATACTCATAATAATACGTTGGAGGGCGCGTTAGAAAATTTACAAATGAGGCCTAAACATATTAGTTTAGCGTTAAATAGTGTATATGCTGACTCAGTATTTGCAGCGAATGTTACAGATAAAGTCGCTCTTATTGGTCATTCTATGGGAGGTTATACCGTACTAGCTGCTGCAGGCGGTCAACCATGGACAGAGAGTCATGAGAAAATAATAGTACAGCATGATAAACGTATCGATGCCTTAGTGTTATTAGCTCCGGCAACAGAATGGTTTACACCAGAAGGGACATTAAATAATGTCAATTTACCTATTTTAATGTTAACTGCTGAGCATGATTTTCCATTAGAGAACGGCTGGCACAAAAGAACAGCTGATTTAGTCATAAATAGAATCATAGATAAACAAAAAGTCATTTCAAAAGTGGTGAATAATGCAGGGCATTTTTCATTTTTAAGTCCATTTCCAAAATCAATGTCTAGCCCTCATTTTTTGCCTTCTACAGATCAAGTTGGTTTCAATAGAGTCGATTTTCATAAACAGTTAAATAAAGAAATAAAAGCGTTTTTAAATGGAAATATATAATAGAAAATTATAAATTTATTTAATAACAATACCTTGCGCTTTATTAGTTAATAATAAAACACTGGTTATTTATCTCCCCCCAATTCATTGATGAAACAATAACTACAAGTATAACGTTATAAATAGAATGTATTAGCTTTGAGAAAAACAATTAAAATTGATATTTAATCGAGTAAGTAAAGCACTTTACAGGCTCAGAAAGTAATTAGAAATTAAAATAATATCGAGTTTAAAATGTCATTTAAATATCTTTTCTGTGCAGTAAAAAACAGTTAACAGCGTTGATTTTTCTAATACAAAGATAGAATATTTAAAGTCGCCATAATTAGAAGTAGGTCTTTATTTAAGCTAGAGATATGAAATTTAAACACAAGATAAACGTAAAATTGCTCTATTTAACCCAAAAAATATAACTGGTAAATAAGATAAAATGATTGTTTTATAGGCAATAAAAACACTAATATTTTTATATTAAATGTGTAGATAGTTAAATAAAAGGGCATTCAACACCGAAATCAAGGTAAACTGAATGCTTTTATAGCAGTATTCGACAATATATATTTTTTCAAATAGTTTATAAATCAGTGAATTAAGTAGAAGATATATAAATAGGGTGCTTGTGAATGGTTATAAAATTAGGCCTAATAAGAAACACTTACAATATACTTCATAATAAAACTAATTATTTATGTTACTGATAAATATGTGATTAATTTAAATAATTAGTAAGTGAAAGCGATTATTTATAAACAAAAATATTCTAATTCTTAATACGCTTTATTCTTATATGCCTGTTTGATTGTTCTTTAGGAACAGAACTTGGAACTGGATTTCGTTCTGATAATAGATGTCGTATTGCCAATAATGGATGAGAGAAAATCATCCTTGGGCCAGAAAATAACATTACCTTTTTAGCTTGTGAACGTCTTTTCGTTTTATAGCAATGTATAGGACATTTATTACAGGTTGGCTTAATCTCTCCATAAGGACAACGATTCTAATTTTTCATTGGTATAACGAATAAAGTCAGCACACTCTATTACAAACATCGTTTATTTTAATTGAGCTATGGTGATGATGTTTACAATAAATCTTAACCATCATCTCGATAGTTTTAAATTCTAAAGCTAATTTTCCTGATAATAAATGTAAGCCTGACATAGATAAATTCACTGATGTAATTGTTATTAGTAACCTTGATAAGGTTAACATCTATATTGGATAGAGATATAAGTGATCGAGCATTAATTGATTGAGGTTAATTAAAATAGAAATATAATTAAAGTTGAAAGGTAAAAGTTGAAAGGTAAAAGTTGAAAGGTAAAAGTTTGCTGAAAATTGTTATAGGGATAATTGGTCATTGTGAGCTTAAGGAATATGTAATACCAAGTTACATAGATTATTTAAATTAAATCAGTCAAAAACATGATTTCAACAGACGCCTGAGATTTCATAGTTAAAGGAAATACCTTAAAAAACTCTCAGATTTTAACACAGAGCGCCTAAATAGCGTTCAAATTAAGGTTATTAACAGTTAAAAATAATTTGAAAACGTTAAATTAACTAGAAAAATTAATTATTGATGAGACTTGTATAGTTACAACTAATATAAATCAGCTTTAGTTTTTATTATAAAACAATTAGTTACAGTATTTCATAGGTATATATGAAAGGTTCTGGCAAACAACCAAGAGCGTGATGAACAGGTACTTAATGAAGTGATTTAAATTAGAAAGTAATTAACGATGAATTATAGTAACTAAACTCAAAATATTATGTAGTAATAGATAGTAGATAAAGTTGAATGGAAACTAAAAGTTAAGAGAGCTGAGAGTTATGATAGTTAAAAGAAACGAAGAGAAAATTAAAGAACAGATAATAAATTGTGATTCAAGAATACTAACCAATAGTGATAGTAAAACTAAGTAATATAAATGAATAGTGTTAGATATGACTCACCTAATACAATAAACACAACTGCGCATAATGTATATTATGTTAAATACCGTGTATTATTCAATGGTCATCGTTTAGCTGTATTCATATATTGAAAAATTAACGTCAAATTTACCATAATTCTATTTAACATAAAATGTATAACATACTGTTATCCTATATGCGGTTTTGGTTTTTTTATATAGATGTGCAAATATTGAAAATGTAACCATAGACAGATTTAAACCTGACAAGTTAAATCCTAGTATTCACTATTATCAATAAAGTAATGAAACCATTCATCAGTAACGATCAAAATTATAATGAGCTAACTTAAAAACTAATATAAAAGTTAAGTTCAATGCATAATTGGCTTAATAACTAAGCATAAAGGTTAAGATTGAGTCTTAATAATTAATGATATCCGAGAAAAACTCTCTCTAATTAGCCAAATTAATAGTCATAAAGTGGAACTTAAGCACTTAGCCCCTTAATATTCACGTCATTCATTATAATTTCATTACCAGTAACCTATTGATTTTAAATATAGATATATAAAAAATGCAGTATATTTATACGCTGTGTATTAAAATCTAAAAACAAATAAGCCTATTATCCTTAAAGTGTAAAGCTTAGAGCCTATTTGACAGCACTGTAAGCACGATAACTGCCTTATAAGGCTACATTATTACTCAAGCAACACTCCACGATTTTTTAAGAACTAATTGTTCAATTTCAAGATGAGTTATTGGTTTAGAAAAATAATAGCCTTGAATCATTTCACAATTATATTCACGTAAGCAAATAAGTTGCTCTATAGTTTCAACACCCTCTGCAACTACTTTTAGATTAAGGTTCTTGGCTAAACTAATAATAGATTTTATTATTGCAACGTTTTTGCTATTACCCGGTATATTATCTACAAATGATTTATCTATTTTTAAAATAGAGATAGGTAATATTTTTAATTGTGATAATGATGAATAACCTGTCCCAAAATCATCAATCGAAATTTTTATTCCTATATCTGTTAGGTTTTTTAAGGTTTCTTTTATTTTAGCTTCTTGATTGGTTGGTGCTAAATGCTCTTCCGTTATTTCCAATTCTAATTTAAAAGCGGGTATATTAGAATTTTTTAAGGCCCCTATTACAAACTCTGTAAATCCTTCATTGTATAACTGGCGACTAGAAACATTCACTGAAATTGATAAATGATCGCAAGCTGTATTTTTCCATAAGTTTAACTGTTCAATTGCTTGTTCAATAACCCATTTACCTAAGGGAACAATTAAACCTGTATCTTCTGCAATTGGAATAAATTCTGATGGGTATATCGGAACTTTGTTTTCCCGTGGCCATCGAATTAAAGCTTCAACCCCAACTATAACTTGAGTTTGAGAACATACTTTAGGTTGATATAAAAGAATAAAATCATTATTTTCTAGAGACTCTCTAAGATTATTCTCCGTTGACCACCTTTTAATTGTTTTTTCAGTTAACTCGCTAGAATAAAAATATACATTATCTTGTTCAGATTTTTTAGCTTGATACATAGCGGTATCTGCATTTCGTAAAAGTTCACTGCTATCTTTACCATTATCTGGATAAATACTAATGCCAACACTTGAACCTATATAGATAATTTCATCATCTATATAAAAAGCGTCATTAAATAAAGCTTGAAAATGTTTAATAAATTTTGAAATTAAATCTAAGTTATCAATTGAATCTAATAAGAAAGCAAACTCATCCCCACCAAATCTTGCTACTAAATCTGTTTTTTTATCACGGAACTAAAACGACTCGCTACTTCCTTTAGTAATAAATCACCGGCTTCATGTCCAAGTGAATCATTAACTTGTTTAAATCGATTTAAATCAATAAACAAAAGAGCAATTTTATTACCATTACGGTCAGCTCTTTGTATTGAACGCTCTAGTCTTTGTGTAAATAGAACTCGATTAGGAAGATTAGTAAGTGAATCATGATGCGCGACATGAACCAGTTTTTTTTGTGATTCCTTAAGCTCACTTATATCCTGCATCACACCTGAAATAATGGAGTCTGATTCATTAGTATTTTTTAATAACTGCCCTTGTAATTTTAAGTGTAATAAATCATTGTTTGCTAACTGAACTCGAGTATCTAAGTTAAAAGCTTCACCATCTTCAAAGGCTTGCAATAAAATATTTTTAGCATAAAAGCGATCAGGTTTATAAATAAGATTAAGAAAAAATGATTTACCATTTTCAAATTTAAAAGAAGTTAAGCCAAACATATTTGCAAGTTGTTTAGATAATAATAAGTGTCCATTATCCTGCTCTAATTCCCAATAGCCTAAACGCGCAATTTTTTGTGCATGTTCTAATCGACTTTCACTTTTTTTCAATGAGTTGTAATAATAATTATTACGTAAGATATAACGTAAATTATGAGTAAAGAGAGACCAGTTAATAGGTTTTATCATAAAATCAGTGGCACCTAAACTATAAGCATGCTCTATAGATTTTGTATCATCCATTCCGGTGATCATAATAATAGGCACCCTTTCTGATTTTTCAGATGCTCTAATTATTTGGCAAACTTCAAATCCATTTAATTTTGGAAGCTCAACATCGAGTAATACTAAGTCTGGCTTATGTTTATTAAATAAAAATATCCCTTCAGCACCATCTTTAGCTTCAATAACATGGTAGTTATCAGATGAAAGTACTTGATTGATTAACAACCGAGTCATTTCATCATCATCTATCACTAATATTGATTTCATATTCATAAAAACCTCATTACTGGTCTTAATAAAATGCTATATCCCATTCAAATTTTATAATTATTTTTTGTATTGAAATAAGCAATAACATTGATAGATTCTGAATCTATCTCTTTAAGCAAGTCTGAAACTGAAGTCAATGAATTGGACATTAACGTTTTTTCTAATTTATCAGTTAATTTTGCAAGTTGATTTGCACCAACATGCGCACTACTAGACTTTAAAGTATGTGCTGATTTTCTAATATCATCATTAGCAGAGTCTAAGTCGTTAAATACTTTTAAGCTTTCTTGTAGAGTCTGTAAATAAAGATTAACCACTTTATTAATCAATACTGATGAATCTCCTGGCTGTAAAGTCGCTAAATTATCTAGAAAACTAGGATCAACTGATTGATTAAAACTCTCATTCTGATTTACAGTCAAGTCATTGTTTTTATTGTCTTTAGTGATTTTTAAATCATCAGCACGTGGAATATGTAACCAGGGTACCAATTGCTCATATAACTCAGCCATCGAATAAGGCTTACTAAGATAAGCATCCATTCCCGATCGTAGACAGCGTTGCATATCGCCATCAATTGCATTAGCGGTTAATGCGATAATGATATTTCCTTTACAAATTTCACCTGTAGATTCTAAATTTCGAATAGTACGTGTTGCCTCTAGCCCATCCATTTCAGGCATTTGCATATCCATCAAGATGGCATCGTAATTTTTGTTTTTTACTGATTCGACTGCAATGAGGCCGTTATCAGCAACATCTACATGTAAACCAAATGACTCTAGTACAATAACAGCCACTTCTTGATTAACTGGATTATCTTCAGCGATTAAAATGTTGTATGGATAACTAAAATGATAATTTTCATCCATTTTTTCTTGTAACTGCGCAGAATCGTGGTTATTTTTCGACAGGTTAAAAGCATCGTCTAAACAATCATAAAGTTCTTTTTGTAATACAGGTTTATTTAAAAAATAGGTAATATTGCTTTCTTTTAGTAATACTGAATCTGTGGTGACTGAACTTAACATCACCATAATTGGTTGTTTCCATTCACTATTTTTACGGATAGTATCTGCTAACTCTAAACCATCGAACCCTGGCATATGCATATCTAAGATAACTAAGTCATAAGGTTTATTTTTCTGATGCGCAACATTTAATAATGCTAAAGCATCCGTTCCACCTGTCGCTAAATCACAATTTAAATTAATCTCTTTGAGTTGTTCTTTAATAATAAAGCGATTTGTTGCGTTATCATCAACTACAAGAATATGCTTTTCCTGTAAATTCAATGATGCAGGTAAGACTTTAAATGCATTAGTATCGACATTAGCTGAGGTCAACTCAATAGGCATTAGTTCAATTTCAAATGAAAATTGACTCCCCACTGATTTTTCAGAAGTGACTGTTAATACCCCGCCCATTAACCTAACTAATTGTTTTGCAATAGGAAGTCCTAACCCTGAACCACCATATTTTCTAGTTGTTGAACTATCTTCTTGAGCAAAAGATTCAAATATATGGTCAATTTTCTCTTGTTCAATTCCAATGCCAGTATCGATAACATTAAAATGAATTTTACCTTTTTGTTTTTCTGATACTCTCAAGGTTACTTGACCATGTTCAGTAAATTTTAATGCATTACTCAATAAATTAGTGAGTACTTGTCGTAATTTAACAGGGTCACCTAGGTAGGTATCGTTGAAATTAGGTGGGATAGACAGTATTAATTCTATATTTTTATTGTGAGCAGTTTCACCATATAAAGAGCCAAACTCCTCAATCAAAGAACGTAAATTGAATTCAATCAACTCAAGTTCCATCTTACCTGACTCTATTTTTGAAAAATCTAAAATATCATTAATAATACCTAATAAGTTCATTCCCGACTGATGGGCCGTTTCAGTAAACCTTTTTTGTCTTTGCCCTAACGGTGTTGTCAGTAGTAACTCAGTCATTCCTAAAATACCATTCATAGGTGTTCTTATTTCATGGCTCATGGTTGCTAAGAATTCACTTTTTGCTTTACTTGCCGCTTCTGCATTTTCTTTCGCAGTGGTCAGCTCTTCTGTACGTTTTAAAATTTTATTTTCTAAGTTATCTCTATGATCTTTTAGGGCTTTATCTCTGCGTCCAATTTGATCAAGCATCTGATTAAACCCCTTCATCAACGACCCTATTTCATCATGGCGATGTCCTGGAATACGCAAGCTATAATCTTTATCGGTAGAGACTTTATCAATAATTTTAGTGATCTCTAAAAGTGGCGCAGAGATCAATCGCTGCATCCTTAAAGCAATCAATAAAGCAAACAATGTTCCTAAAATAAAAATGAAAGGAATAATACTTAACTGTTTTAATAAGCGTTGATGTAACACACTAAAATCATCAACCAACAATATATAACCTACAGTATTTCCTTGATGGATTATCGGTTCAACTTGCGACAATATTTCTGATAACTGCCCTTTTTGTAACGCTAATAACGGCATAGATATCAATTTGCTATGTGCTGTTTGGTCAAAATCTGATTGTAAATATTCAGCTAATACTTGCTTGTCTTGATCGTAAATTCTCGCTAATACAATCTCTTTTTTCGCGTGAAGACTATCTAAGCTTTCTTGAGCTGCTTGTTGATCTTTAAACAGTGCCGTTGCTGTATTTTGAGTCGCCATTAACCTTGCTAAAGTGCTGATTTCACTCTCAGAGTCCAAGTGACGATAATAGTGCTGAGCGAAACTAACAAATATAATGATCGCAATCGTGGCTATCACGCCAGGCAATAAACCGATTGCTATTAACTTATTTCTTATAGAAAGATTTTTTATTTTTATCACTGGTTCACCTTTAATCATCTACGAGAATAGAAAGCTTCAATAACTTTGAACTTAACACTAATTGCGTTGTAGATAGTTGCTGATTAGAAACTTGAAAACGAAGTCGATTATTATGCTCAACAAGATTGATAAAACCGCCAGATGTAAAATGAGGGCTTTGATCGGTTATCGTTAATACTTTTTGAAGTTCGATTTGGGAGAGTAAATAACGATAAAGATTACGGTCGTCGGTACTAATATAAAAAACATGACAATGTCTGTAATCTTGATCACTTTTAACTTCAACCACTGAAATGGGATGGGTCGCCACTTTTTTGCCAGTTAACATGCTTAATTCACTGGTCACTTCATCTTCACCATAGGCACATAAAACAAATGCGTCTTCAGGGTTATTCCATGTAGTATCCGGCCAGCTAGTAAACTTTGCTATGTTATATATGTAAGCAACTTTTAGAGTACTTATTTTATTTTGCTCTGCTGTAGCAAGGTTTATATTAAACAGGAAATACAGTAGAAAAATAAATAAGGGTCTGAGTATTGGGTTATTTATCATCTCGATATATCTAATCGCTATTACCAGCGATATAGCGCATTAACAAAGATACTTCTCTCTATTAATGAATCTGTACTGGATGACTCGGTAATAAATTGTTGATTCTCGTCATGTAAAAGGTGTTGCCCAATAAGCGATAAAGTTAATGATGGTGATGCTTGCCATGCAATACGCAAATCACTGTCGATGGAATCAGAAATATATTGCTCACCGTTTGTGCTGTCCCAACTCCTTTCAGAGGTATAATAAAAACGTATATCAAATTCAACTGATTCGAATAAATCTGTGCTTGCCCAAATAGAAGCTTGGTGTGTTAAAGAGCGATCAGCGGTTAGTGATATAACATCATTACTGTATGCATTGGTTTGAGTATCTTCTAAATTAATATCTAGATAACTGTAGGTAAAACGTAAGCGTGCCGATGGCGTCACTTTCCAGGTTGCTAGCCATTCTGTTCCATAACTATAACCTTCAACATTATTATCGAGGTTAATAGGGATCACGTAAAAAGTGCTGCCGTTTACTGTTTTTAACTCTGCATCTCCAATGTCATAACTTAATAAATTATTGTATTTATTATAAAAAGCCGTAATGTCAAAGGACAATTCAGAAGACGGAAGCCAACGGTAACCAACTTCATAAGCGGTTAACTCCTCAGATTCAAATTCATTATTACCTACTAATTGCAATAATCCAGGGGTTCCTGTGGGATCAAAAGGACTAGGCGCGATTACCTGAATATTGATAATAGAGTCATTTTCAACTTGTGAAGGAATTCTAATAGCACGCGAAATTGCTGTCCATAAAGTCATTTGTTTTGTTGCTAACCAACTCAAACGTACATTCGGTTGTAGTTCGGTACTGCTATAATTGTTTCCTTCTAATTTCGCACCAAAAGTTAAGGAGAGGTTTTGATCTGGTATGCTCCAAGTATCTTGGATAAATAAATTCCAAATTCGAGTTGTTTCTATTGAAGATGAAGTACTAAAAGAGCTGAACCATCAAGATCATTCTGACTGACACGATAACCTGCCCCCCAAATTAATGAATGATCAGTCATGGGCTTTAATTGATGCTCTATATCAATATTGAAAGTGGTTCTCTTTTCATCGAACTGTGGATCGTTATGTTCATAAAAATCGACACTCGTGCGTACATTTAACTCAGAATCAATACTGGTTTTCATTCCCCAACGTAAAGCAATATTGCCACCTATCAGATCAACATCATCACTTTCTATTGTAGCAATATAGGGCGAAGAATAATCTGATGCAGAGTATTGTTGACGAAGTTGATGTTTATATAGATCGCCTTGTAGGGTTAACCATTGGTCATCGCCTGAATCAATATCAACGCGCAAACCTGTTTGTAAATATTTTCCTTGGTTATCTTGGTCGACACCATTAAGGTCTTTTGATTCTTCTAACTTTTTGCTGTTTACGTAAGCTCTGAATCTTGTATTTTCACTTAATTCTCCACCTTGCCTAACGCCAACTCCTTTATATTGATTACCTATAGAAGCAGTTACTTCTCCCTCTTCACCAGTAGCAGGTTTGGTAATAATATTAATAACACCATTAACTGCGTTGGTTCCCCATAGTGTTGCACCTGGGCCTCTGATAACTTCAATTCGGCTAATATCAGACATTAAATAGTTTAAACTTTCCCAATAAACACCTGATGATGTTGGCGTATAAATACTACGCCCATCGATCATAACCAATAATTTATTAGAAAAACGTCCGTTGAATCCCCTAATGGTTACAGCCCACTTATTTGAATCAATTTTTGCAACATCTACGCCAGGCACTAAAAACAGGGCTTCAGGAATACTGGTTGCGCCTGAACGACGAATTTCATCTTGTGTAACCACATAAATAGCAGCCGCTGCTTCTGATAATTTCTCATTCTTTTTACTAACCGAAGTGACTTCAATTTGCATTAATTCATCAAAATCAAAATCAATAAAATCTTGATCTACTGAATCTGCTTGGCTGTAACACGAAGCGAGAGAAAGAGATAAAATAAGTCGGGTTAGATGATGCATACATTTCCTTGTAGTAAAAATCCTAATTAATTATTAGTCTTAACAATCACCTATCCATAAGTAATTAATAATAAAACCTTTTCTAATAATTATAATAATTAAGTAATCTATTGTTGTTGTAAAAATAACTTATGTCTTTGAAAGGTTTAATTAATGAAGTAAAACTTACGTTAACTACACTTAATCAACAACCTAAGTAAAACTTGGTACATTTATATAATAGATGACATTTAAAAAAAGTAACAATTAAATGACCATAAATAGGTAATTTATTGTATGTTTATTGAGTTTAAAATAATGTAGCTGAGATCAATATATTGGTTAATTTTTAAAAAATAACTAACTAGTTCAAAAGTATCGCTACTTATTATCATTGAATATAAAAGGAAACGTGAAAGACATTTAGGTGAAGTTGGCCTCGCAGCAAAAAATCAGGATATATTTAAACTCCATATTTTCTACAAACTTACTCCATATTTCAGCAGTATAGTTTAGTTATTGAAACAAACTGTAGATTTAACAATAAAGTTAAACACTTGGAGAAGAGTATGAAAAAGCCATTATTAGTATTAGCAACTGCCCTATTAGCTGCAAGTTTTTCATTTAATGCATCAGCAAATTCAAGAGGACATGAACAGTCCGGAGATCAAAATAATACACAACAAGTAACAGTTGTTAAAAGCAAGGTTAATCAGAGTGCCAAACAACAGCATAATAGAAAGCAAGCAAACAATCAGAAAGTAATAATTGTTAAACAAAATACGCATATGAAAAAACCACAGCATAAGGCTGTTAAAAATCAGCCAAGTACTAGCTTTAGTATTTCATTTGGTAACGGAGTGAACACATCTATAGTGATAGCGAGTAATGATGTTCACCAAACTAACCATCATCAGCCGCAACAAAAAGTAGTAAAAGTAATTAGATAAAGACAGCTAAATTTTATTACTAAATTTCTACAGATATCCAAAATTCAGAAGCATGTTAGCGTTACGCTACCATGCTTTTTTGTTTCTATAACACGACAAAACATCTTAGTTAATTAATCTGGTTGGTATAGGTTACTTAAGCTTAAGATGATTATATTACCATCAAAAAAACCACATAGTACTCGACCGTTAATAGCGAATTTTACCTTTTAAAACTAAATATAAGATTAACTGTCTTACTTCTTGAACATTGATTCAAATTATAAATAGGTAGCATAAATTTATTGGCTAGATTGGCTGAAATTATTCCATATTACTGCAATAGAATAAGTATTTTTATGCGTTAAAATCGGTAAAAATAATGATATTTTTTGTTATAAAAATTAATCATTTGATAAATCAACAAGTAAGCCATTGAATTTAAATCAAATATTTTATATCGAAAATTGTTATGGAATCTCCACAATTTCTGCAAATTTACCACATAGTTACCTTTTATAGTTTAGTCACTGCAACAAAGTCGATATGACTTTACGAGGAGATTAACATGAAAAATACATTATCATTATTAACGGCAGGCTTATTCACTTTTAGTTTTGCATTCACTACACCTGCTTATGCAAATAATCATCATGGAGCATCTGCTCAACACAAACAAAAAGTTAGCCACCAAAAAAATGTGCGACAAGTTCAGAAGATTAAGAAAAGAAGAGCGATAAGAAATAGAGTGATAAAACGTTCACCAACTCCAGTCATTCAACTTGGATTACATGGCCCTGTTCTTTCTTTATTCTTTTCACCACATCATGGTAAAAAACATAGCAGAAGACATCATGGTCACCGTGGACATTAAATAAATAGCTATTTAAGTAGAGAATCACTAAAAAGTGCTCAGAGATGAGTACTTTTACTTTTAATTTATCAGTCGCTCACTATTAACTGGATACGATTTTCATCAATAGAAATACAGCGTAAACCAATGACATTAAAGCAACACAACAGGAAAGTGATACTTTAGTTACAACTTCCTCTTGATTGACCGTATTACTATCAGGTGAGTAGTGTTTGAAACGCTTAATTTGCAATATTAAGCTGAGAATAGTAAATACTATTAAACATAAAGCCGCTAATTTAAATAGTAGTAAGTCTAGTTTGGCACTTACAAATAACAGAACAAAACTAACGATAATAAGTAAAAAGTAGGTTCTAAACCATGACATTAAGGTTCTTTCTGGTTGTAATCCATGGTCAACGATTTCAGAATTCATAAAAAAACAGCCAAAATCACTACACCACTGAATATAAATACAATACTACTGATCACCTTAATAAAACTAGTATAAGTTAACGCTTTTTTATGGCGCATAGAGGCTTCGTTAGCCGCCCAGCGACGATAAGCAAAAATAGCCAATAATGCAGAACATATACAAAGGAAAGCAGATAAAGCATAACGTATTTCAGCATTCGCTAAGTCTGGCGTTAATTGGTCTAATCCTATTGCACCGGCTAACAAGGCTAATGCAGTTCTTATCCAAGCTAAGTATGTGCGTTCATTAGCAAGCGAGAAACGATAATCAGGGGCTTCACCCTGTTTACGCCAATTTTTTCTAATATCTTTAGGTAATTTATTCATTATCTTAACGTTTAAAAAATGGTAAATAATGAATTTAATATAACGTATACAGTTAATTTAGAAAGGGAAAATATGAAAAGAAAATATACAAAAACAAATTAACAGCACTTAAGTAACTTAAAGTGCTGTTATGAATAGTATTACATCATTACTAGATGGAAACCTACACCGGCAATGCCTGCACCTAAATATCTAAGCAATTGCTCACCTTGTTTGAATTTTTTTAATATAAGCGCAATAAACACACCCGCGATATGTATTGTTGCTGTTCCTACAACAAATCCCGCGGCGTACATTTCAGGTTTAGCAAGGTACGGCATTTCAACCCCGTGTGCAAAACCGTGGAAAATAGCAAAAAAGCCAACAAATAGCATTGCGATAAAATGTGGTAATTTTTTCAGTTGTAATTGAGAGACCTAAAGCCAAAACTGAAATTGCAATACCAAGCTCAACAGAGAACATTTCGACACCTTTAATGCCCAAAATGCCACCAATTAACATCACAATAACAAATGTAACAGGTACTCTCCAAATTGATTTCCCGCCCATTTGAGCACTCAAAATACCAACACTTAACATAGCGAGTAAATGATCAAGACCTAAAACAGGATGTGAAAACCCTGACATAAATCCACCTCCACCGGGCATAACGTGTGCAAAAGCTAAGTTAGGGAGAGTTAATAATACGGCCAAAGTGGCTAATACTGATTTTTTCATTAAAATTCCTATTATTATTATAGTTAAGGTGTTGAAAAATTTATGATGGAATATTTTACTTTATTGAGGTTATTACAAGGTTAAAATAATTTTTAAATGATAATTAATCTTAATTGTAATTACAATTAATAAACAAGGTACTCATTAATAAACATAAAAAAACCTCATAATAGCGAGCTACTATGAGGTTTAAAGTATTAAAGTTTAAATTAAAGAGTAAAGTTTACGCCCAGTTCAATGGTTCTTTCATCGCCATACCAACAGTTTTGGTCGTCATAACAAGAGAAATATTCCGCATCAAAAACGTTATTAGCAGACAAGTTAACATTCATACCTGTTAAAGATTTACTAAGGTTACCCATATCATAACCAATAGATAAATCTGCAATAGTGTAATCCGGTACTTTACCTTGAGTATTGGTTGCATCCATTTGCATTTCACCTACATAACGAATACCTGCACTTAAACGAGTACCACGTAAGTATTGGTCATCAAAATAGTAATTCGCCCATAGATTACCTGCATGAGTAGGTACGTAGATAGGTGTTGTCCCCTCTAAACCATTCTCGCTATCTTCAGTAATTTCGATGTCCGTGTATGTGTAAGCAGCAGACACATCTAAGTTATCAGTAACAAACCAACTACCTTCGAGCTCAATACCTTGTGAACGCACTTCGCCCACTTGTAATTGACCTTGATAATCAGCTGATGCTGGATCAGACACTTTTACGTTACTTTTAATGATTTGGAATGCTGAAATAGTTGCAGTTTTACTGTAATCAAGGGAATTGAATTTAAGTCCTACCTCAATTTGTTTACCTGTTTCAGCCTCATATGCTTCACCAAATTCACTTTGGCCCGCTACAGGTTCAAAACTAGTTGCATAGTTAATGAATGGTGATAATCCGTTATCAAATTCATATAACGCGCCTAAACGATATGAAAACTCTGTTTCATCGACTTTTTCGATGGTTCCTGAATAATCACTTTTACTTTTATAAGTATCTAAACGACCACCAGCAATCAATACTAAATTATTTAAACGAACTTGGTCTTGAAAGTAACCACCTAGTTGTTTAAGAGATATCTCATCATTGTAAGTACCGAATGATGTCAATGCATCACGATCAATTAAATCGTTATCAGGGTTAAATATATTAAAGGTACCAAACGTGCTAGTTGCACCGTAATCATCGTAAGCTGAATCACCTTTTAACTGGCGGTAATCGATGCCGAGTAATACATTATGTTTAATTCCTGCAATATTAATAACACCGCTTAATTGGTTATCAATAGCATAGGCTTCTGAACTTTCATCAGTACTGTATATGTAGCGATCAAGGTCACCTGTTGTTTCATCATAGCTGGCATAGTGATACGTATTTTCTTGGTATAGGTCTGCTTTAGTGTAACGAGCATTTTGTAGGAAAGTCCAATTAGCGTTGAAGTCATGGCTAAATTTATAGCCTAACATTAATACTTCGCGCTCATAGGTACTCCAGTTTTTATCTCCTACGAATGTACTTGAACTCGTTGTACCATTACCATTTTCATATAGTGAACCAGAAGAAGGAATTGCTGAATTCATCCCCATATCTGGATCATTTTGATAATACACGTTCAAGTTAAGCGAAGTTCTATCCGAGATATCCCATGTAATAGAAGGTGCTAACAGGTAACGCTCTTCACCTGTATAATCAACTTGTCCATCTTTTTGACGGGCAAGACCAATAAACCGATAAGAAACATCGCTGTCACCTATTTGACCAGTAGAATCAATAGAAATTTGTTTTAAGTCACTTGTTCCGATTTTTACACCAATTTGAGTCTTAGATTCAAATTGAGGTGCTTTAGCAATCATATTCACCATGCCGCCTGGTGGCATAGAACCGTATAAAACTGAGGTCGGTCCTTTAAATACTTCAATCTGCTGTAGTGCAATAGGATCTATTTGAGGTTGTACATTCCAATCTGTTAGTTGCTGTAAAATTAAACCGTCATAATAACTTTGACTAGTAGGGAAACCACGAATAGTAAAAGTATCATACATGGTTACTGCACCGCCTTTAGTTTCTGTCACGATCCCTGGCGTATAACGTAACGCTTCATTCAATGATTGAGCACCACGCTCTTGTAATAGCTCTCCATCAATCACGTTAATCGCTTGAGGTGTTTCTTCAGGTGCTAAGGAAGTTTTGGTTGCAGTATTACGATAAGCCTTACCCATCACCGACATAGTTTCTAATTCTGTTGCATTATCATATTCTTGATCTGCAGCTAGATGCGGGCTGAATAATGCGATTGCAATCACTGAGGCTAAGGTAGTTGGTTTGAAATACTTGGTTCCATTTGTAGTTGTCATGATAATCTGATTCTTCCATTTAAATTGATAATGATTATTATTTAGATAATATCAATTTATAAATGAAAAACTTAACAATTTGGTGCAAAGTATATGTCGAAATGAACTATTTTTACTTTTTGACTGTCGCTTTTTGTAAAATAGGTAACCAATATTCAACGTCTAGTCTTGATTTATCTATTTGCTTTTTGTAAACCTCTAACTCATGACCATCCCATAATTCATACTCTGAGTTAGGTAACCAAAAAACACAAACCATTCGACTATCTTCGCAAACATTTCTGTTGGGCCCTCAAAGGAGAGGACGGCATAATCTTGATCGGTTAAATCAATATGCGCTGCTTCTTGTAGTGGAATGGCAGTCCCCGCTAAATAAGTTAGTTGCCCTTCTTGCTCACCATCATCAGCACTAATCACCCCAAAGTATTGGTCCGTGACAATATGTTGTGCTTTGGAAAATGTTTCAAACTTTTTCCATGTATCAGGCACAGTGTTCATATAATCAGGTGCAGCAGAAGCGATCCCTTTAATTTTATTTTCTACACCGTATATGGTCATTTTAGGTAAATGCTCTATGCGTATCTGCACAAACAAGGAGTTTAATTGAGATTCCGTAAACGGGCTTTTAATCAAAGGCTTTTTAATCCCCATTCTTAGTCCACGTTTCTGATATTGCTTAGGACTCATATTAAAATAAGATTTAAATGCACGACTAAATGAAATTTCCGAACCAAAACCTAGCATATAAGCAATATCGATCATTCTATTACCATTAGCTAACACTAACTCGGCTGCTTTTGATAATTTTTGTTGGCGAACATAGTTAGCTACATTTTGCTGGGTATACTCTTGAAAAATTCGTTGTAATTGCCACCGAGACCAACAACTTTTGCTGGCAAGATCTTCTAATGAAAGTGGGAGATGCAATGAATTTTCAATATAATCAAGTACCGACTCGATACGATTCAATGAGTTGTTGGTTGGTCCTTTCACGAGAAACTCTGCTTCCTTATATTGCTAATCACTCATTAATCATGATAAACAAAGGTATAGCCCTATTAGCAGCTAATACAAATAACTATCATTTAAAGAGTGCTTACTATACAGGGGTGAGTTTGCGGGGTTAAATAAAATTTTAATATAGAAAAGTAAACTATCGGAATATCAACTGGAAGTTCAAACAGATATAAGTTCTTATCTTTAATTAAAATAAGAACTTATATAGTTAATTAGATTAACTCATGTCAGGTTCAAATAGATTACGTTTCATATAAAATTTAACCCAAAGTGCAGCAATGATACTAATCACACACAAAATAGAACTACTAATGGTGCATTGCATATGACTGTATCAATATGCTAAATAACTCTGTTTAAAGAACAAAAAAGCACCTGAATAACAGGTGCTTTTTACGAAACTTACAACGAAGAAATAAGTTTTTAATAAGTAAATTAGATCACTTATTAGTGTGATTAGATAGCATAAGTATTAAAATAATCAAGCTGAACGGGGTGAGATAAGGCTTTAGGGCGAATCGATTGAACCGTTTTTATGACCTCTTTTGCAGGCCAATCTAAGGCTAATAGAATTAACCCAATCACTAAACCAGTTCGGCCAGATCCACCTTTACAGTGAACTGCAATGGTCCCTTTATTATTAATTAACTCTACAATCTCTGCTTTGTGTTTTGCCCACTGACTTTCAAATTCAACACCTGGCGCTGCATCATCTAAGATAGGTAACTGTATCCATTCAATACCCTGATCCTTACACGAAACAGGTAATGCATTGACTGCATTTTTGTCCATCTCTTGATCAAACATTAAGGTAATCAACATCGCTGTTTTTTCATCTTTCAATGTTGTTAATGCATCATCGATACTGGTCTCTTTTGTACCAGGGCAAGGTGTGAAAATAAGTTGTGCACCATTGTCTAATGGTAAAATATCATAAGGATGTGTTTGCATGGTTAATTCCATTTATAAGTTAAGATTGATTAATGTTTCGTTGGCTTCTATTCAAGATAGCCACTAATGACAGCATCACAGGGACTTCAACGAGTACACCGACGACAGTAGCAAGAGCAGCACCAGAATGTAAACCAAACAATGAGATAGCAACGGCAACGGCTAATTCAAAAAAATTAGAAGTTCCAATTAAACACGCTGGTGCAGCAATGTTATGGGGTAATTGCATTTTCTTGGCAATGATGTAGGTGATCAAAAAGATACCATAGGTTTGTAAAATAAGTGGTATCGCAATTAATAATATAGTTTGAGGTTGTTCGATAATAGTATTGGCTTGAAAACCAAATAATAGAATCACAGTTGCTAATAAACCAACCACAGACCAAGGTTTGATCTTCGCTAAAAAACTATCTACGGCATTACGTTTAAGTGACAGGTAATGCCTCGTTACTATCCCAGCAATTAATGGTAATAGAACATATAAGACCACGGAGATAATTAAGGTTTCCCGAGGCACTTGAATATCACTCACACCTAATAACAAAGCGGAAATAGGTGCAAAAGCAAAAATCATGATCACATCATTGACCGACACTTGCACCAAAGTATAATTTGGATCGCCTTTAGTCAGTTGTGACCAAACAAATACCATGGCTGTACAAGGTGCAACCCCTAACAGAATCATACCTGCAATATATTCTTGTGCAGAAGCAGGATCAACTAGATCTGCAAATAACCAATTAAAGAATAACCAACCTAAGCCGGCCATAGTAAAAGGTTTAATCAACCAATTAATGACTACCGTCAGGACTAACCCCTTCGGGTTTTTGCCAACATCTTTAATGGATGAAAAGTCAATTTGTACCATCATCGGGTAAATCATCACCCAAATACACACAGCCACAATAATATTGACATGTGCAAATTCTAAATTAGCTAAGGCTTCAAACACACTAGGCTGCCATAGACCCAGTAATACACCTGCACTAATACAAATGGCAATCCATACCGATAAATAACGTTCGAATACTCCCATTTTATTTTCCCACCTTTTATTTACAGAAACTTGCCCGATCTGGACGATTTTTCATCGCATCCAAACGATGTAACTCTTCAGCGATACTTTGCACATTATTTTCCGTTGATTCAGCAATAACAGATTTTTCCCATAAAGGTAAATCAGGATTAATTTTATAAAATACCCACTGCCCATGCTTTCTATCTTTAATGATATTAGCTTTTTTAAGTACGGCTAAGTTACGTGACACTTTGGGTTGACTCTCTTCTTGCAGCGCCTCCATCAATTCACAAACACATAATTCGCCATGGTAATGACATAACATCAATGTTTTTAAACGAATAGGATCGGTTAAACATTTAAAGAACTCAGTTAAAGGTGCATCTTGAAGTGTTTCTTGTACCTGTTTTACCTGCTTTTCTTCAACTAATAAAAACATAGCTAGTCGCGTATTTAATTCATTGAGTGTTGTATAAAAAGGTTGGTTTCCAACGCGTGTTTTAGGGTCTGGAAAATCCCAGGCAAGTTGTTTACCTGCATTTGGATAGCTTCTACATTCCACACTGGCTTTATCACACAGGGAAATAACATAATCAAAAGCTTGACCTGCAAATGTATTCACATCCTTAGACACAACATCTTTTGCATCAATACCATATTTTTGCAATGCATCTAACGCTCTGCTATCCACAGCTTCAGGGTGAGTACCAGCGCTGTGCACTTCAAATAGGTCTCCAGCCTTATGTCGTAATAAAGCTTCGGCCATTTGTGAACGTGCAGAGTTACCAGTACATAGAAAAAGCACTGTCGATTTTTTCGTGTTTGTCATTGTTATTACCATCAGTTAATAATATTTCCATTATCATATATATGATAATTCACATGTAAAGGTCAATTATCTCTGAATCGATCTACTGCTGCTAAAATAAACGGAGTAACTTTGTGATGATATTGAAATATGAACACGATTTTTATTATTAATTGATTACAACTTAGTGTTTGTTTATACAATTAACAGGTAGACTGAAGGCATAACAATCTATTTATCAGTAACGTCTTTTCACATTTACTGTTATCAAAGCTTCATAATGAGTAAATAATGAAAACATTACGCAAATTCCATAAAGCCCCTATTCGTGTTATTCGAATTCAAAAGCTAGCAGCACGCTTAAGAACAAAGCGTGCCATGCTTAAATTAAAAGTCGCCCTTGCCCAAGAAAAGCAGGAGACAAAGTTAATGCTAGTTATCTATAAACGTTATACAAAGGGGCAAGCCACTAAATCTGAAATGAAAATAGCAAATGAACAGTTTTTAGATATTTTGAAAGGGTTAGGGTTAGGTGTATTTGCATTACTGCCCTTTGCCCCTATCACTATCCCAATTATTGTAAAACTAGGAAGGATGGTTGGTGTTGAAGTTATGCCGAGTGCGTTTCATAGTAAAAAAGATAAATAATCCCCCTTTATACTTTCTCAAATCATTCCCTTTTATTTTAATCTGTTCTTAAGAAATGCCTTGTATCGCTTGGTAACCTGACCCTTTAGTTGTATAATGAACGAGTGTTCCATTAAAAATAATAAGATTGTTTATGAGTAAAGTTGCCAAGTTTGATCGAGAAGAAGTAATCCAAAAAGCGACCAATTTATACTGGGGTAAAGGTTACCACGGTACGTCTATGCGCAATTTACAAACCGCCATCGATCTTCGTCCAGGTAGTATTTATGCAACCTTCGGCAGCAAAGACAATCTATTTAAAGAATCTATTCAATATTATGCCAATAAAACAGGCGAAGTATTAGAAGCTTGTTTAGCAGAATCAGAAACGCCTTTAGCAGGCCTTAAATTGTTCATTAAAAAGCTGGTGGTCGACAACTTAGAAGGCAAACCAAGTTGTATGTGTATGATAGTTAAATCTATCTCAGAACTCACCGAAGCTGATAATAAAGAATTACTCGATGAAGCTAAATTATTATTAGCTAATGTTGAAGATAAGTTTGCTGAGATCATTGCACAAGCCATTGATCAAGACGAAATAGCCTCTGACAAAGATCCTAAAGAGTTAGCAAGTTATGTCCAAGTACAAATCATAGGTTTACGTACTTATGCGCGTGTGAACAGTAATATCGACACCATCAATAAATTTGTAAATGAAATTTTTATTGGCTCTCCATTTCATTAGTATCAATATCTATAGCTATTATATTTAAGCCCTGTTAACTCAACAGCGGTTTGTCACAAACAATATAATAGCTTAATCAATTATCTTCACTATAAAGTAATATCACTCCTCCTATTTACCACTATTCCATACTCTTTTTAACTCTAGATTAATAAATAGTTATACTTACAAATTAATTTTGAACGATCGTTATAAATAGCTTGAACGATCGTTCATAATACACTATGATGAACTTACTTAATGAAGAGACATCTTCAAAATACATTTTTCACTAGAGAGAGTAACAGTAATGAGCAAATTTCAAATTCATACAGTAGATACAGCTCCAGAACAAAGTAAGCCAATTCTTGAAGGTGCAGTTAAACAAATGGGGGTAGTACCAAACCTATTCGGTACTATGGCTGAAGCACCTACTATTCTAAAAGCTTACACACAATTACATGAGCAGTTCACGAACACATCTTTTGATGCTGAAGAGTTAACGGTTGTATGGCAAACCATCAATGTTGAGCATGAATGTCATTACTGTGTACCAGCTCATACCGGTATTGCTCACTCTATGAATGTGGATGCTGCATTAACTGAAGCGTTACGTAACGGTGATAAAATGCCTACAGCTAAATTACAAGCGTTACATGACTTCACATTAAGCATGGTACGTGAGCGTGGTAATGTACCTGCTGCTGAAATGGAAGCCTTTTTCGCTGCAGGTTACGGTCAACAACAAGTATTAGAAGTGATTCTTGGTTTATCACAGAAAACAATCAGTAACTACGTTAACCACGTAGCGAAAACCCCTGTGGATCCAATGTTTGAATCTTTTGCTTGGGAAAAATAATCTCAAGTTTAATGATTAATAGCGCTTTTCAGGGGGCTTGTTGTTTTCAACAAGTCCCCTTTTTGTATAGGTTACTTTTGAAGCTTGGATTAATTGTATATAAATTTTCATTAAACAGCATAGTAGTTAATAACAGTGATAAGGGGCAAATAAAGATAGCCAATAAAGATAGCCAATAAAAAACGTTTGTAACTCTTAATCATAATGTTAGCCTATTCTATTGACGCATTATCAATATAGAAGGCTTATGATAATTAACAATAAACCAGCCAAGTTAACACTGGCTCATATCAACGATACTCACTCCTATTTTGAACCTCAAGCATTACCTTTAAAATTGAGTATTGATGGACAAGAGATCTCCCCTTATGTCAGTAATGGTGGGTTTTCTCGTATTGCCACACGTGTTAAACAACTTAAAGTGATTGCCGCTGAAAAAAATAGTCCCTTTTTATTTCTGCATGCCAGGGACTGTTTCAAGGTACCTTATATTTTTCATTATTTAAGGGCAAAGCAAACGCCGAAATGCTCAATGCATTAGGGATCGATATCATGACCATTGGTAATCATGAGTTAGACATGGGTAATGCCCCCATTGCCGATTTTTTAGATCGTATTAACTTTCCACTGCTGGCGGGTAATTGGGATCTATCAAATGAGCTAACCAATAAATCACATTATTTATCGAATCGTGGAAATTTATATTCTTATCAAAAACAGTCTCAAACTGCGCGTTGGATCACCCGTCTAATAGAGGATGAGCCCATTGCAATCTTTGGCCTTGCTATCGATAGGATGATGGAAATTGCTAATGTCGATCCTGATACCCCTTTTGTTAATGCACTAGAAACCGCAAAGAATACTGTGAAAGCGATTCAGGCGTCTGGCATTAACAAAATCATATTATTAAGCCATTTAGGTTATCAAGCTGATTTTGATTTAGCAGAGCAAGTACCAGAAATAAGTCTTATTGTCGGTGGCCATACCCATATATTGCAAGGTAACTTTAGTGATCTAGGACTTGATAAAGAAGATGATTATGGCCATTACGTTAATCAGACTTATATTGTTCAAGCAGGCTGTCATGCACAAGCTTTAGGACATTGTGAAATACAGTTTGAAGCGGATGGGACTATCTCATCCTTTAAAGGAAAAAATGAATTATTAATTGGCCGCCGATTATGTGTTGATAAAACCCTATTAACCACACATGACTCTCCGATTGCTGATAAAGCCAGTGAACTATTAGCTGAACATAACAATATTATTGTTTGTAAAAAAGACCCTGTACTACAAAGTTTATTATTGGATAAATACATTCCACGTGTTCGTAAACTTCAAAATACTGTCATTGCAACATTACCTCAAGATATGCGTCATATTCGTATTCCAGACCAGGATGGTGGCAGTGAAATTGTGCCATTAGTGGCTGAATCCTTTATGTTTAAAATGCAACAAGCTGGTTTTAAAGTTGATTTTGCCATTCATAATGCAGGCGGCATTAGAACCTCATTAAACCAAGGGGATATAACCGTTGCTGATATCGCAGGTAAATTATTACCCTTTGTAGTACCGATCGGGGTTTATCGTATTCAAGGTAAATATATTGCACAAGCATTAGAAGGTGCTATTAACAATGCCACCAACAATGGTGTCGCAGGAAGTGGTTCAGGTAGTTACCCTTATGTTTACAATCTTAAATTCACCTATCATCAAGCGCGCCCTATTGGTGAACGAATCGATAATCTTTGTATCTATTGTAATCAACAAGGTTGGGTAGAAGTCGACGCTGAAACGTTTTATGACGGTAGCTCATCGGCCTATACCATGAAAGGTAAAGAGGGATATGATGCATTAACTATGATGCAAGGTGAAGGTAAAATAACTCAATATTCTATGGCAGATTGCTTTATAGATTTTATTAAAACTTACCCTGAAAAGTTAGTGACATTAACTGAATAGCTAAATAACTAAAAAAGTCAATCGAAGGAAAAGAGCTAATAACGTCAACTTAGATGACGTTATTAGCTATATAACTAGTGGTTACTTAGGTTTTTTAGCTAACACAGCATCGATATCTGCAGCTGAGTGGCGTTCTTGTACTTTTTCCCACTCTTCACCGAAAGGACGATTTACCGTGCGGCCACGTTGAAATCCTTGACGTTGTTCAAGTAACTTAGCCCAACGCATAACGTTAGTGTAAGTCTCAACTTGCAAGAATTCAGCAGCATCATATAAGTTACCTAATACTAGGTTACCGTACCAAGGCCAAATTGCCATATCGGCAATAGTGATCTCTTCACCAGTAACAAAAGTGTTATTGGCTAGTTGCTTATCTAATACATCAAGTTGACGCTTCGCTTCCATCGCAAATCGATTAATTGGATATTCAAACTTTTCATCCGCATAGGCATAAAAATGGCCAAAACCACCTCCTAAAAACGGAGCTGAGCCTTGTGCCCAAAATAACCAGTTGAATGTAGCAGTTCGCGCTGCACCTGATGCTGGTAAGAATTGATCAAACTTTTCAGCTAAGTGCACTAAAATAGATGCAGATTCAAAAACATTAAGGTCATCCCCGCTTGTTTTATCAACAAGTGCTGGTATTTTAGAGTTTGGATTAACTTCTACAAAACCAGATGAAAATTGATCACCTTCACCAATATTAATTAAATAAGCATCATACTCAGCTTCACTAATACCTAAAGCTAATAACTCTTCAAGCATGATAGTTACTTTCTGACCATTAGGAGTACCTAATGAATATAACTGTATTTTATGCTCACCTGACGGCAAAACCTTGTCATGTGTAGCACCTGACTCCGGTCGATTAATGTTAGCCCACTTGTTGCCACCATTAGTATCATGTACCCAAATTTTAGGTGGGACATATTGTTCAGTCATATTCACTCCTTATTGATAAATTAAGCTTTTGGGTAGTTTGAAGGGAAGAAAGCACGTTTGGCTTCTTCATCAAACTCTTTTTTAAATTCAACGTCTTTTGCAATGTTACGCGCACGAGCAACAGCAGGACGACTATCAATACTGTTAAACCAACGTTGTAAGTTAGGGTATGGAGCTAAACCTTCTTCTCCAAGTACCACAGGTGCCTTGTCAATCCAGCCCCATGCAGAAACATCTGCAATAGTGAATTCATCACCTACGATAAACTCACGGCCTTCCATATGTGTATCTAATACTTCATAGTGGCGTTGTGCTTCACGCAAGTAACGGTTAACTGCATAGTCTAAGCCTTCTGGCGCTGCATGTCTAAAATGTACAGATTGACCAGAGTAAGGACCAAGTCCAGAAGCAATGAACATTAACCATGATAGCATTTCACCACGATCTTCTGGTTTACCCGTTAATTTACCTGATTTTTCAGATAGGTACATTAAGATAGCGTTTGAATCAAAAACACGAGTTTCGTCATCAATAATAGCAGGTGCTTTAGCGTTTGGGTTGATCGCTTTGTACTCAGGAGTATGTTGCTCACCTTTTAATGTATCAAGAGGAACCACTTCGTAAGGTAAACCTGTTTCTTCTAGGAAAAGTGCTACTTTCATTGGGTTAGGTGTATGGTGAAAATAAAATTTAATCATGTGAGACTCCCTCTTTAATTGAACACTCATTCAAACACATTTATAACGATCGTTCAAGTTGTTTTAATATTATCTGGAACACTGCTATTGAGCTTACTATTATCAAACAGAGGGTAAAAAAATTCACTAAAAATTGCTTTAAAGTGAATTTATAATCGTGAGAAGGATTTGGCACTAGATAAGGTTACATTAACTAATAATTACCCAATTCAAGTACAGTGGTCGCAGTAACTTGAGCGCCCTTCATTGCCTTTACTGTCAAATAGTAAGCATGATCTTTCGCACCAGAGCATGGTGGCATATAAGCGCCTTCTTTATCCCAACCGGGACTACGATGCGCTTCTATCATAGTAACTTTTTCAGGTAAGTCATATGAATGACCTGCAACTTGAGGTATCGCAACAGACGTCGTCATTGAGTCAATTTCATAACTCATTACACCATGGCCACCATTATTCATTTTTTCAGAATCTCTATCACTATAGGCCAGTACGATAGAATCGGATCCTGCAGGGATTTCAGACACTTTAAGTGCAGGGGTCATTGGGTTTTGACCACCAAACTTCTGACATTGTTGCCCTTCTGGTATCTTAACGCCATCCCATGCCGAATCCGTTAATTCAACTTCAATCGCTGATGCGTAAGTAGAAAAACAACCCGCAAGAATAGTCGTCGCTAACAATTTATATTTCATAAAAACTCCTTTTTTGATGTCATTATTTAATAGCAGCCGATGGCATATCAATGTTATCCATTGTTACGTTAAGGCAGGGTTATGAGATAATAAATCATTAAGTTAAGCTGTTTAAAGAAACATTTGTTACCTTTAAAACAGCTTATCTTATCTAAAAGGTTAATAACTGCCTAAGTACTTATATTACTTTGCTAGCTAATGCATTCTCATTTTTAGAGCTGCGTATGTTGAACAAAGTTATCATGACTATGAGTGCTAAACCAACAGCATTAACATAAGGCTGATGTATTAGCATAGCAAAAGCTGAAACTAATAACACTATACGAGAAAGCAGTGATAATTTAGTCGCTAAGCGCCCTTCAATACATCCAGCAAAGGCAACAATTAACCCAACAGTTAGCACTATTGCAACAACAAAGTCTACATTTTTACCTTCCATCCAGATTAAGCCTGAAAATGCCATCATAATTGGAATAATAAAAAAGCCTTGTGCTAATTTAAAGGCTTGTACCGCAGATTTCATCGGAGAGGTATTAGCAATACCTGCAGCAGCAAAGGCAGCTAAGGCTATAGGCGGTGTTACATTTGAGGTTTGTGATAACCAGAAAACAATCATATGTGCCGCTAATAACCCAACTCCTAACTCAGTCAAACTTGGCACGGCCATGATAGATAATACGATATAAGCCGCAGTTACTGGTAACCCCATTCCTAAAATCACAGCTGCAATAGCAATAAGTCCTAATACAGACCATAGATGCCCACCTGAAAGCGCCATCAGGAATTGCGTGAACTGCAAGCCAATACCCGTTTGTCCTACTACACCTACAACAATACCTGCTGTACCGCAGGCAACACTGATTGGCAGTGCTAAAATTGCCCCTTCTTTCATACCTTCAAAGAATACACCAATAGTAATTCGACTATGCTTACGGCACATCGCCGCTACAAGAATCGCAACACAACCTGTAATGCCTACTAGGATCGGTGAATAACTCATCAATAAAAGCGTAGTAATAAGAATTAAAGGCACTAAAAAATGCCAGCCTTCTTTTAATACTACAGATATTTTTTCAGTTACATCCATCCCTTGTAACCCTAATTTACAAGCCATTAAATGCACATAAAGTAAGGTACAAGCAAAATACAAAATAGCCGGAGCAATAGAAACTAATAAGATTTCACTGTAAGGAATACCTGTAAACTGAGCCATTACAAAGGCACCCGCTCCCATTACAGGTGGCATGATTTGTCCGCCCGTTGAAGCGGCGGCTTCAATACCAGCAGCTTGCTCAGACTTATAGCCTAATTTCTTCATCATAGGGATGGTTAAAGCGCCTGTTGTTACTGTATTAGCAATCGCAGAGCCAGAAATAGAGCCTAAAGCCGCTGATGCTAATACACTTGCTTTCGCTGGACCACCACGGTATTTACCGGCTAGTGAAAATGATGCGTCAATAAAGAATTTGCCTGCTCCAGTGACTTGTAAAAAAGCACCAAATAATACGAAGATGAAAACCACACCTGCTGCAATCGCTAACGGTGCACCATAAATACCGTTAGTAGAGAAGATATGGAATCTTACAATCTCTTCAATTGAAAAACCTTTACTAGCCACTGAACCGGGTAAATAATTACCAAAAATGGCATAAGTAAGGAATAAAGCTGCAATTAATACCATCACCATACCAACGGTCCGGCGTGTCGCTTCTAAAAGCAACACCATAATAATTAATCCCGATAACTGATCTAATGAGGTTAAGCCGTCCATTAGGAACATAATGTCGTCGTAATCAAAAGACACTATCTGATAAGAAGCCCAAGCAATGGCTGCAATACACACAATATCAATTGTACGACCCAGCATATAAATAGCGGTTGATTTTTCTGACTTGACTAAGGGTAGTGTTAAAAACACCAAAATAAGCACCCAACTTAAATGAATAGGTCTAAATACAGGTGCAGATAAATCTGCGGTAATGCCTTGCCAGATTTGAAATACAGAAAGCGAGATGGCTGCTAATGCAGCAATTAAAACGAATTTATCTGAATACCAGCGAGTAGTTGATTCTGTCATGCTTTTCTCCGAAGCGAATTTCTTATACTAATTATATTAAATAAATGATCTAAATTTTTTGCAGGAAAAAATGACGTAATTTAAGGTGTAAACTGCAGTAAAGGGTTATCCCCTTTATCAAACTTACAACGAAACATCTGTTATTTTAACCAGCAAGATAGATCAGTTAATTAGTGTGATCGGTATATACTCCAATCCTTTGTCCAATATCATCGGTATATTTTATTAATTTACAGTTCAATATATCTAATAAACGTTGCATTTTTTATTAAACAGAAAGTAATTATGTTGTTAATGATTAAGGTATTTAATGATTAGTGTTGTAATTTATCAAGGGCGTAAAACCAAAAATACTGCAACTAATCACTAGTTGCAGTATTTGTTTTTACGCTATGGCATTCAAGGATGCCATCTATTTTATTTCATTTGTTCTTTGAAATACTTCATTGAACCAGGGTGTAGGTCAACACCATCTAACTTATTCATGTTTTCTACTGTGGTGAATTTAGTCACACTAATGACCTGGTTAATTTCATCCATATGCTCAAAAGCAACTTTAGTCATTTGATACGCTAAATCTGTATCCATATTTTTATTAACCACAAGAATGTTCCATACCGCTGGTGCACTAAATGCATTAACACCTTTGTAACTTTCCGCGGGTACATCAATAGCTTGGTAAGATGCATTACTTTCAGAGACTGCTTTTAACTCGTCAGCTGTGAAAGATAAAATTCGGATTTTATTAGTGAAAGCCAGTTCAGTGATCGCACCGACACCAACACTACCCACTATCGCACCAGCATCAATTTGACCGGCTGCAATGGCATTAGTTGTTGCAGTGTAGTTCAATGACTGTGCTTCAATATCGCTGTCGTTAATACCTAAAGCCGCTAAGATATTAGTTGAACTTACACGCGTACCTGATCCTGGCGCACCTAAAGATACTTTTTTACCTTTTAAATCTTTAATAGATTGTATATCTGAATCAGCAGGTACAATGAATTGAACGACATTCGGATAAAGTGCAAATAAAGGCGCAACATCCATTTTACGGGGAAAGGTTTTACCCCTTCACTGGCTTGTAATACCACATTGCCCATAGCAATACCGGCCAATTGTTTTTTAGCTGCTACTTTAATAGTATTTTCAACAGAGGCTGCAGTTACTTCTGCACGCATATCAAAATCATCAATATTTTCACTCCAGATTTTAGCTAATATACCACCCAGAGGATAATAGGTACCACTTTGACTACCAGTACCTATAGTGTAATTTTCTGCTAATGCATTAAAAGAAAATAAACATGCTAATCCTAAAATACCATTTCTTATTGTTTTATTCATTTTGATAACCTCATTCCTTGTGCATAGTTTTGTTATGCCTTTGTTAGTCTCATGTTACTGCAAAAGAGTAACATTTAACGTCATACAGACAATGCTTGACTTCACAAACTATGATTTAGCAATCATTATTGAATAATAACTTTCAGTTTCAAGGTTAAAAATTACACAAATTATGCCATATTAATTAATAAGTTACCGTATAAGCTACAATTCCCACGCATTATTATTCTCAAAATGTTGTTTGCAGTAGTCGATAAATGCCCTCACTTTTGGTGCAACTTGACGAGAACTAGGATAGATAGCCCAAATAGAGGTATCTGAAAGTAGCGGGTAATCTTTTAATACTTGAATTAGGCTACCATCAGCTATTTGTTGATGAGCTATCCATTTTGAGCAAATAGTTACCCCTAAACCATTAATGCAGGCATCTCTGATGGCTTCCCCATTATCAGCACTTAAATTGCCCTTGGCTTTAATGTTTAATTCACTTCCATGATCATCGAATACCCAATGATCTAACCCGGTTAAAGTTAAACATTGGTGCTGCTTTAAATCATTTGGGTGTTGTGGTTCACCATTTTCTTTTATATAACCAGGGGCCGCACAAATAATACGTTGATCACTAGTAAGTTTACGCGCGATCAGGCTCGAGTCTTTAAGCTTAGAATTACGGATAGCAATATCGAATCCCCCTCAACTAAATCCACAATAGAATCAGATAATTTTAAATCTATGGTTAAGGCTGGATTATTTTTTAAAAACTCAGTTAATGCGGGGATCAGGTGAATTTTACCAAATGAAGCAGGTGCAGAGATACGTAAACGACCTTGTAAAATATTGGCTTCATTACTGAGTGAGGCTTTAGCCGATAATACACTTGCAATCACATCTTCTGCGTAGGGTAAAAATGCTTTCCCCTCTTCGGTCAAAGACACTTTACGTGTTGTTCGATGGATCAACCTTACTTTTAAATTATCTTCTAGTTTATTAATATGATTACTTGCAACAGCAGCAGAGAGTCCGAGAGCTTCTCCCGCAGAACTAATATTATTGGTATTTGCAATTCTTACAAATAGTTTTAAATGTTCAATATTCAAAACAACACGCCTTATTATCAACAAAAAGTATAAAGTGATTCATTATATTCCAATATTATCAAAATAGTTAGTTGGTAATATACTTATTTCACTTACTAGACATCTACCAATAAAGGGTGAACATTATGAAAGCAATGATATTGAATAGTTACGGCGAAAAAGCAGTATTTGAAAAAACTGAAATTGCACAACCAGCAGTAAAAGCAGGCCATGTTGTTCTTAAAGTTTCAGCGACGAGCATTAACACAGTCGATACTATGATCAAGACTATGGGTGAAGCATTAGGTGGATTATCGCCTGCATTACCAGCTCTACTAGGAATGGATTTTGCCGGTACCATTACTGAGGTTGGTGAAAGTGTTGAAAATTATAAAGTAGGTGATGAAATTTACGGTTGTGCTGGAGGTTTAGCAGATTTACCAGGTGCATTAGCAGAATACATGCTTGCGGATGCAAACTTAATCGCACTGAAACCTAAGACCCTGTCAATGCGTGAAGCCGCTGCACTACCACTTGTTGGCATTACCGCTTATGAAGCGTTGCAACGCGCACAAATTTCTGCAGGTAAAAAAGTATTAGTGCATGGTGGTTCAGGTGGTGTTGGTCACCTTGCTGTTCAACTTGCTAACTACTTTGGTAGTGATGTTTATTCAACGGGTGGCGGCAACAAACAAACCTCTTTAATTGAAAAATTAGGCGCGACTGCAATTGATTATAAGAAAGAAAAAGTAGCGGATTATGTTGAAAAACACACTGGCTCAACTGGCTTTGATATTATTTTCGATACCGTTGGCGGTGAGAATCTTCTGAACTCTTTTGAAGCGGCAGCCTTAAATGGTCAAGTTGCGACTACCACTACTATGTTGTCGTTAGATTTACTACCTGCACACATGAAAGGTTTGTCATTACATGTAGTCTTTATGCTAATTCCAATGTTACACAATGCTAAACGTGAAGAGCACGGTGCCATCTTAGCTGAGTTAGCTAAGATAGTTGAAGCAGGAAGTTTAACACCAGTATTAGACGAAAACCGTTATGCATTTGAACAAGTTGGTGATGCGTATGCACGTTTAACCAGTGGTCAAGGCATGGGTAAAGTCGTTGTAGAAATTTAATCTCTAACTTATTTTACTTTTACAGCTAACCCATAAAATATGGGTTAGCTTTTCTCATATTAGGGGTTCTATTATGCATAAGACAATCTTACTGACTGGTGCAACAGATGGCATTGGTTATGAAACAGCTAAAAAACTTATTGAGTTAGGTCATCATTTAATTATCCATGGGCGTAGTTCTGAAAAGCTAGCCAATACTAAAAAAGCAGCTTTTAGCATTATCGGATCAAGTTAAGGTTGATACTTACATTGCAGACTTATCTAATCTTGATGCCGTTAAAAAATTTGCCGCTGAAATTATTGAGAACTACCAAAAGATTGATGTACTTATTAACAATGCAGGTGTGTTCAAAACCAATCAAACCAAAAATGCACAAGGCTTAGATGTAAGGTTTGTGGTTAATACCATCGCGCCTTTTTACTTAAGTAATGCCCTTGCTCCGCTATTAGGCGAGAACGGTCGAGTTGTTAATTTATCATCTGCAGCTCAATCTCCGGTCAATATGTCTGCCTTAATGGGTAAGATTGACCTTGATCATATGCAAGCTTATTCACAAAGTAAACTTGCTATTCGTTTATGGTCTGAATCTTTTAGAAAAATTGAAGGCAACCCTATCTGCATTTCTGTTAACCCAGGTTCTTTATTGGCAAGTAAAATGGTTAAAGAAGGTTTTGGTATTCCAGGTAGTGACTTAAGTATTGGTGCAAACATCATTACTAAAATTGCCCTATCTCCTTCAATGCGTCAACATAATGGCCAATATTTTGATAATGACCAAGGTCATTTTCATGAAGGAATTACCACTGATGCGCACCAACAGATGGCACAAGAATTAGTTGAATCTATGCAATCCATTATCAGTGCATAGAACACCTAATTTAATACCTACTGATATCATGAACATAACTCAGTAGGTATTGATTGGTTTAAATCTCTATTTATAAAAAAGCACACCCACTAAATCATCCCCTGTGATTGCTATTATTCTATTGCAATAAAATGTTACTCTTCAATTTATACCTGTTAATCATTAAATAACGATCCCATCCATACCTGTTAGAGAGTTGCATTGAGTAAAATATTTATTATCGGCCTACCAAGAACTGGCACCACTAGTATTAGTGTCGCTTTTTAAATCTAGGGTACAAAGTGGCGCATACCGCTTTTACCAAACAATCTTTTGTGTTGGCCGATGTTGTAACCGATTGCCCTTGTTTTTCAGATTATCAACAGTTAGATAAACTGTTTCCTGGTGCACGATTTGTCTATTTAACTAGAGACTTAACAAACTGGTTACCCTCGGTACAAGGTTTACTGAAGAAAATGTTACCGAAACTAGATGCCAATACAGGTGACTTTAGTCCTGTTTTAAAGCGATCTTTTAATGAGACCTTTGATTTAACATCACCTGATTTGCTGAATGAACAACATTTGATTGACTGTTATCAAACGCATCAGCAACAGGTGCTTAGCTATTTTGCAGGACGGACAAACTTTTTATCCATTAATATTAGCGAAACAAATAGTTATTCGCAGCTCTGTAAGTTTTTAACTATTCCCCATGCGCTAGAGGACACTTTCCCTCATGTTAATAAAGGTCAACAAGTTGCCCATTGGAAAGCAGTTAAACATAGTAACAAGATAAGTAGTTTCTGTGCCGGACCTGACCACCGCCAGTTCTTAGAATATAATACCTAATCATTTATCAATAAAGTTTACATTTTCAAATAAAAGTCTTTAGTCAATGTAATAAACGCGTCGCTAAACCCCTCACCTTGATGAATGAATAAGCACGTTTGTTGTGTTGTTATGGCAACATCTTGATCCACTTTGGTTAACTCAATAAGTAAACGAGACACTGGTTTTTTTTGTGTTGTGTACACTTTAGTTAAACGAGACACCGCAAATGGACATTCTTTTTGTTGATTAAAGTGATTAAGTAACTCGATAAAAGCAAAACCTTCAGTGGCGGGTAAAATAAAACTAGCTTTTCCGCCCTCTGCTAGCACTTGGTGACAATCATTTAATAAACGTTGATGGGATAAACTTTCAGTATGCCTAGCTAATGCTCGTTGAGTTTGTTGTGACCGCTCTCCATTATTAAAATAAGGTGGGTTACAGATCACCGCTGTAAACTGTATTTTTTTATTAACAAAACGCTGCAGTGAACACAGTTCAATTATTAAACGTGTTTTCCAAGGCGTTTGCTCACAGTTACTTTTCGCGGCGTTAACCGCATTTATTTCTATGTCGATGCCAGTAATCAACGCATCGGAATTGCGCTGTGCACACATAATACTTAACAGTCCCGCCCCACAACCTATATCTAATATTGTTTCAGCTTTTTCAATATTTGCCCAAGCCCCTAATAAGATACCATCTGTACTTACCGGCATACCGCATTCGCTGGTATCAATATGAAATTGTTTACAGGTAAAACCTTTCGACATGCACAACACCCTTTGGCTACTTTTATCAATTTAGTAATGCTTAAGAAACAGGTATTATACTGATATAACACCATTTTGGCATGAATACTCACAGTGAATCTGTTATCATTCGCGCCTTATCATTTCTTGCAGAAGTTTCTGCTCACTTTGACTTTTTATAGGATATATTTATGAGTCTTGCCGACAAAGTATTAGCTGTAAACAACGACTTACCAATTCGTACAGATCAGCCAGTCCACAGTGGTAAAGTGCGTTCAGTTTATTGGTTAACAGCTGAAGATAGCCAACGTTTAATTGAAGAAAAAGGCTATGATGTTGCCGCTGATGCTCCATTAGCGATCATGGTTATCAGTGACCGTATTTCAGCATTCGATTGTATTTGGCATGGTGAAGGTGGCATGAATGGTGTACCAGGTAAAGGCGCAGCATTAAATGCAATATCTAACCATTGGTTCAAATTGTTTAAAGAGCAAGGCTTAGCAGATAGCCATATTCTAGATATCCCACATCCGTTTATTTGGATCGTACAAAAAGCTCGCCCAGTTATGATTGAAGCTATTGCACGTCAATATATCACTGGTTCAATGTGGCGTGCTTATGATAATGGCGACCGTGAGTTCTGTGGGATCACCCTGCCTGAAAACTTACAAAACAATATTAAATTACCAGAGTTATTAATCACGCCTTCTTCTAAAGGTATTTTACGCGGTATTCCTGGCGTACAAGAAGTAGATGATGTCAATGTAACGCGTAAAAACATTGAAGATAACTTTGCCGCTTTCAACTTTACTGCTAAAGAACATATTGCAGATTATGAAAAGTTACTTAAAGAAGGTTTTGACTTAATCAGTGGTGAATTAGCTAAACTTGATCAAATCTTTGTTGATACAAAATTTGAGTTTGGTTATGTTACTGATAAAGCTGGCAATGAAAAATTAATTTACATGGATGAAGTAGGTACACCTGATTCATCTCGTATTTGGGATGGTCCTGCTTACCGTGAAGGTAAAATTGTAGAAAACTCTAAAGAAGACTTCCGTCAGTTATTATTATCACATTTCCCTGATCCAGATATTTTACTGAATAAAGATCGTATGGAAGAGCGCTCAGCGTTAGCAAAAGATAATGCATTACCAGAAGAAGTATTAATGCAAATATCTAAAACTTATACTGGCATCGCTGAAAAGATCGTTGGTAAGCCGATTGTATTATCGGACAATCCAAAACAAGAGATCATCCATATTCTTCGTGAGCAATACAATTTAATTGAATAGTATTAGATAATCGAGATAATATCAGCAGGACTTAGTTCCTGCTTTTTTGTTCCTTAAGGTTATGTTTATGTCTATTGGTTGGGTTATTTTTATCATTTTTTTAGTGTTAGCTATTATTCTTAGTAATCTTTTGTTACTTAGGAAAAGTGCCAAAATGAAAGTGCCAGATCACGTATTAAAAGCGATTAAAGAGAGAGAAGCTAAGGAAGCAGCCGAAGCCGAAAAAGAATGTGAAGATAAAAAAAGCCTAAGTAAAGACTTAGGCTTTCGATTTAGTTAATAGAGAAGTTGAAACCAATCCACTAAAGTGGTTTTGTTTGACTCTCTTTATCTAAAATAACATTACGTACATTATCCGTAATGCTTAAATATAACTCTGTCACTTGCTGATTAGTTAATGGTTTCTTATCTTCATCTAACCAAGTAATGGAGGTATCACCACCTACTAATTCACCAAGTTGAACAAAGTACTCGCCACCTTCAAGTGTGATCGGGTTAAGCATATTCTCTTGCCAATACTCTTCATCTTGTTCAACAAAGCGTACTAAGAAATAACCTAAGTTTTTATCACTATCAACTAACTTAAAGCTCATTGTACTGAGTAATGATGGAAGTTTAGCCCATGTCTCTAAGAACTCCGCATCTACAATCCAAGCTGTTTGATGATTATCATCAAAGCCTAATTTAATTGGCAATGGACGATTATCAGCAACTTGCTTTGCTTCTATTTGTTGTTTTAAATTAGCAAACTGCAGCATTTCATTGATAAAGCGAATTTCTACATTGCGTTTAGCACGACCTTGTAAAGTATTTTGTACTTGGTAGTCATCGTTTTTTTCTTGATAACTTTGTGCATCTACAACTAATGAAACACTGTGGTTGTCTGGTGCAGTCTCAATGGTTAATTGATACTCGCCCTCTTCCAATACAGTACTTTTACTTAAACTACCGTAAGTACGCTCACTTGTTACTAGCCCTGAATCAATAATAACTGGTGACTGTGACTGTATGTTAGGTGTTGCATTTTTATAGGCTAAGTATTCAAGCGCTAAATCAACTACTTTTTTAGTGTGATCATTATTTTGCTTAAAAGTATTAAACCAAACTTTAGTTTCTGTTTTGCTTGAATCTAAGATCACGCCATCTAATACAGCCATTAGTTGAGCAGGAGGACGCACGTCGACGTCCTTACCTTCTAAACCTAACGCCGTTTGTTCAGCAGTTAACGGTTTGATATCAAACACAGTTCTTTGCTCAACTTGTGGCACATCGCCATGGTCGTATTTGTTGATTAATTCCACGTCTTGATAATCAAATTCACCGCTTGCTTGTGTTCTTGTTTCAAAACGTGCGCAACCAGCAACAACAGAGGTTAAAATAACAACACTGGCTAGTTGGGTTAATGCTTTATTTTTATTCATGAAAGTAATTTTGCTTCAATTAATGCATTACGAACAACTGGTTGGAATTGTTCAGATAATGTGGTCAAGGGTAAGCGTAATGTAGGAGTTGGAATTAACCCTAACTCCGCACAAGCCCATTTCACCGGGATTGGATTCGCTTCATGATATAAATTTGTGTGGATCGGCATAAGTTGTTCATTGATTGCTAATGCTTGCTCGGTTTCACCAGCTAAAGCATGGTCACACATTTGTGTCATTTCTGCAGGTGCAACGTTAGTTGATACAGAGATAACGCCGTGTCCACCTTGTAACATAAAGTCACAACCCGTTGCATCATCACCACTGTAAAGTACAAAATCTTCCGGTACTAATGCTTTGATATCAGCTAAACGTTGTAGGTCACCCGTTGCTTCTTTAATACCAATAATGTTTGGTATCTCAGCTAAGCGAGCTACCGTTTCAGGTAACATATCAACAGCCGTTCTACTAGGCACGTTGTACAGAATTTGTGGTAATTCACAAGACTCAGCGATTGCTTTGAAATGTTGGTATAAACCTTCTTGAGTTGGTTTATTGTAATAAGGAGTTACATTTAAACCAGCAACAATACCGCTGTTAGTGAAAAGTTTACTTAATGCAATGGCTTCTGATGTTGAGTTAGCCCCGTTACCTGCAATAACAGGGATACGGCCAGCAGCATAAGCTATTGTTCGCTCAACTACTTTAACATGGTCATCAACACTGAACGTTGCCGATTCTCCTGACGTACCTACTGCTACAATGGCTGCCGTCTTTGATTTGATATGAAACTCTACGAGTTCTTTTAATGCAATATAATCAATTTCGCCAGTCTGATCCATTGGTGTCACGAGTGCTACAATACTACCTGTTAACATGTAAATGCTCCTTTTATTGAGCGTGTAATGTTACTTTTGCAAGCCTTTAAAAACAAGAAGAAAAACAAACAGATTACTACTCATCTCAAATAATCAACAGTTTCTGATAATCACAGCTTAAATTGATGATTTATTAACCTTAAATAGCTTCAAAGAGCGTTAATATTTATTTAACAATTAAATGAATCATAGTTAAGCTTAATTTAGCGAATATGATACATGTTGTGACCTACAGACACCTTAGATCTTGATGAGTTTCATTCTTCACGTATTATTGGCTAAAATTATTTAAAAACAATGAGGTAAATATGCAAGCTGATATCTTTGATGTCACAGTTCAAGACTTTCAAACAGTGGTTGCTGAAGGCTCAAAAAATAAACCTGTGCTTGTGGTCTTTTGGTCTAGCCAGTGTAATATCTGTAAAACGTTATTGCCCGCCCTAACCCAACTCCAACATGATCATGCCAATGGTTTTACTTTAGCCAGAGTGAATTGCGATACCGAACACCAGATCACACAACATTTTGAAATTAAAAGTGTGCCAACGGCATATATGTTTGTAAACGGACAAGGTGTTGATGGTTTTGCCGGTGAACAAACACCTGCCTTTTTGAACGATTTCATTAATAAGCATTTACCCGATCCAGCATTAGCTTTATTAACCGATGCACAAACGTTATATGCCAAAGGTGAGTTAATAGAAGCAAAAGCGACTCTTTTACAAGCGCAAACATTAAATGATCAAGATAGCCAAATTAAACTCGCATTAGCACAAGTTTACTTAGGTCTAGGTGAATTCGAAAATGCTAAACCGATTTTAGCTAACATTCCTGTAGAACAACAAAGCATGCTTTACCATAGTCTAGTATCAGAACTTGACCAAGCGAAACGCGCTTCACAAACACCTGAAATAACGACATTAGAAAACGCGTTAGAGACTGCACAAGATAAGCAAGCGGTACAATATCAATTAGCCTTGCAGTACCAATTAGTAAAACGTTACAAAGAAGCACTTAACCTTTTATTTACCGTACTATCTACTGATTTAGGGTACGATAATGGCGAAGCAAAAAAAATAATGTTAGATATTCTAGAAACCACTGACGATAAAGCGTTAGTGTCTGAGTACCGCCGTAAACTATATAGTTTGCTTTATTAGGCTTGTATGTGGTCAACATTTCCCTTGGTGACCACACTTTTTTATCAAGGTTTCACTAAATAGCCTAACTTCATAACCTCATTGAAAGTACTTAATGGTCAAGTATCAACATTTCAATATATCTTTATTCGCCAAGTGATCAGCTTAATTTTGATAACACCGTTATGGATAAGATGACCAACAGATAACTATAAAGATAGCTTTGATAAGATTAGTTTTTGGCGATCACAATTTATTGCCGATGGCAGTGCATGTGTAATGATGCAATGGTTGCAATCACTCATTTAACCCTAGCGACTGCAAATACTATGTTCTAGCCACCCCTTTGATGATATTACCCATGCCCCTCTTGATTCTTAAAGAGACTCCACCGTTAAATATTTATAGTCATTTATGTTGTCCAATTTTTATCTTAGTAATTTCAATAACATAATTTATATTAAACTAGGACAACAGATGAATTTTTTAAATTATTTTCATTTTTAGTGTTAACAACATTAACAGGATGTGAAGTGATAGGACCTTCAGTTAAAATTAGTGACCCAAAGTTATCGTTGGTGATTCAAATAAGCACACCAGAATTCATACCAAACAATCGAAAAGTAGTGGAACCTTTTGCCCGCCAGGACAAGCTAAAAAGGTAACTGTTAAACACCTAACAACCTATTAAATTCAATATTAATGTAGTTGCTCAGGTCTTGCTCATCAACATTATCCAAAAACGGTATTACGCCTAATAAAGGCGCATTAATTAACGCTGTTAAGGAATTAATATTTTCTTCTGCATAGGGCAAATCATGTTGAATATGATTTGCTATCCAACCCACCAGTGTTAAGCCACTTTGTTGAATGGCTTTAGCGGTAAGCAAGGCATGATTTAAACACCCAAGTTTTAACCCCACCACTAAAATCACAGGGAATTGCTTTTCAACAACCCAATCGGATAAAAGTTGCTGTCCATTGATAGGTAAATGCCAACCGCCTGCGCCTTCAACGAAAATGAGATCACTTTGCATTGCTTGCAGGTGGGTTAATCCATCTTCGATTTGCTTAACATCAATCTTCACGCCATTTTCAGAAGCTGCAATATGGGGAGCAATGGGTTGTGCAAAAGCAATTGGATTAATCATTTCATAGGGTAATGAAGTACTGCTGTTTTTTGTAAAATTAATGCATCTTCATTGCGTAAACCAGAATCTGTCATCTCACACCCCGCAGAAATTGGCTTGTAACCAATAGTGCTTTTATTTTGTTGATTCGCAGCTTGTAGCAGAGCTCGAGTGCACACGGTTTTGCCAACGTCGGTATCCGTACCCGTGACAAAATAGGTAGTGTTTTCAGCGTGTATCGTTACTTTATTATCTCTTACCATCTATTCTTGCCCTTTTTAATTACTTACTTTAGCCACGACATAACACACTTGATAACTCAGGCAATACATACCGTTATCATCGACAAAAGCTTGATAGCCTTGCGCTAATTTTTCCAATAGTTGTTTGCCAGAAAGGTGATCTTGTTTTTTGCCATGTACATGATTTGCACCAATACCTTTTAAGGCTTTCATAACTGAAATTATGTCTGGGTATCGTTTAATACGTGTTTCAGTACCTAACTCAATATCAGTAAATCCTGCCTCTTGTAATGCAGTAGTGACTTGTTGCTTACTTAAAAACTGATTGATATGTTGTTGTTTATCTACCCTTAACCAGGCTTGCTCTAATTCAAACAATGAGCCGGTTAATAAGGTTGAGAAGTACAGTGTGCCTTTATCGTTTAATACCTGCTTAATCTGCTTTAAACAACTAGTTAGGTCTTGACTCCATTGTAATACTAAACTGGAAAAAACAAGGTCAAACTGACAGGGTTCAAAAGGCAAGTTATCTATATCACCTTCGATTAAACGACAACCTGTTAACTGTTTTTGTTTTACCTGAGCAAGCATCGCTGGTGATAAATCAAAACAGGTTAATTGTTTGACTGTGTTGATGTTATTCAATAATTGAGAGAAATATCCCGTGCCACAGCCTAAATCAAGGGCACTAGCACTGTTCCTTGGTTCATCAACTAAGCCCAACAATTGGTGCCCTATCTCACGTTGTAAATCAGCAAAAATATCATAACGGCTAGCTGCTTTCGAAAATGATGCCTGCACGGCTTGTTTATCAATGGTTATTTGCATCAATTGCCTGCTTTAGTTGTTGTGCGAGTAACAGAATATCTGATTTACAATGGTTAGCGGTGATCGTTACCCGTAACCTTGCACTATTAACAGGAACCGTTGGCGGGCGGATAGCCGTTGTCCATATTCCCTGTTGCTTCAAGTAATCACTGATTAATAGGGCTTGTGAACTGCTGCCGATTAAAACAGGTTGTATCGCAGTATTTGAATCCATTATGGGGATATTAAATCCTGAACAAAGGGTTTTAAAATCTGAAATCAATTCAGCTAAATGATCACGGCGCCATTGCTGTTGTTCAGCTAACTTAGCGGCTTCTCCAATGCAATAAATCATGGCAGGAGGTAACCCAGTAGTGTAAATGTAAGGTTTGGAAAAGTTATTAATGTAATCAATCAACTCAGTTGAACCCGCAATAAATGCACCGCCAACACCTAACGCTTTACCAAAAGTAGCCATATAAATGTCAACCTCTTGTTGGTCAACCTGTGCATTATTGACACAGCCCTTACCTCGGTCACCCAACACACCTAAACCATGTGCATCATCAACCATCAACCAAGCATTATTGCTTTTAGCTATGCTCGATAAGTCAGATATTGGTGCAGTATCTCCATCCATGCTAAACACACCTTCAGAGATAATTAACTTATTGTGTATGGATTGGTAACGATCGAGTAATTGCGTTAAATGTGACAAGTCATTGTGTTTAAACCGATTCATCTGAGCTTTGCTATATAGGCCAGCTTCAATAAGGGATGAGTGATTTAATTTATCTTGCAGTATTAAATCATCTTTACTGAGTAGCAATTTAACAATCGCTTGATTAGCAGAATAACCTGAATTAAACAACGCGATGGCATCAAGATTCAACCAGCTTTTTAATTGCTCAGTAACATCTTGGTGCACCTGGTTATAACCCGTCACTAAATATGATCCACCACTGCCTATTCCAAACAGATCAGCCCCTTTTTCCAGGCATTCACCAAAGCTGGCTCTGAGGCCAACCCTAAGTAATCGTTACTTGAAAAATTCAGGAAGGATTTGTCATTTACCTTTATATGACGTGCTTGTTTACCGCTGATAGCAATACTTGACCGGTGTAAGTGCTGCTGTTTTTGTTGTGCAAGTTGCAGCTCAATAAATTCAAATGACATGGTTATAACTTACTGGTTGCGTCATAAAATAGTTCACCGCGTTCGACATGACGAATAATGGCAGCATCAACGGTTTTTTCAGTTTCATAGGAGAGAAATTAATCTCTTCTTTGTTAATACCTAATTTATTAAATAAACGCATATCTGAGTTTTCATCCGGATTTGCTGTGGTTAATAACTTACAACCATAAAAGATAGAGTTAGCCCCGGCCATAAAACACAAGGCTTGAGTTTGCTCAGACATATCTTCACGCCCAGCAGATAAACGTACATGTGATTTCGGCATAAGAATACGTGCTATCGCAATGGTTTTAATAAACTCAAAGTCATCCAGGTCTTCAACATTATCTAAAGGTGTACCTTTGACTTTTACTAATTTGTTAATGGGTACACTTTCTGGTTGAACAGGCATATTTGCTAATTGTACTAATAAACCGGATCTGTCTTTGCCCTCTTCGCCTAAACCGACAATGCCGCCACTGCACACTTTCATACCGGAATTACGAACGTGGTCTAGAGTGTCTAATCGTTCCTGATAAGATCGAGTGGTGATAATTTCACCGTAATATTCAGGCGAAGTATCTAAATTATGATTGTAGTAGTCCAATCCAGCGCTAGATAATTGCTCGGCTTGATTATTGTCCAGCGTGCCTAGTGTCATACAAGACTCAAGCCCTAACGATTTAACCTCTTTAATCATCTCAACTAAATAAGGCATATCACGTTGCTTAGGATTCTTCCAGGCTGCGCCCATACAAAAACGTGTAGAACCCGTTGCCTTGGCTTCTTTAGCCGCTTTGATCACTTTCTCAACTTCCATTAATGTTTCTTTTTCAAGACCAGTATCATACCGTGCACTTTGTGGACAATATTTACAGTCCTCGGGGCAAGCACCTGTTTTAATGGACAATAAAGTACTGACTTGTACTTGATTATTGGGGAAATTAGCACGGTGTACAGTTTGTGCTTTGAACATTAAATCCATAAATGGCAATGCAAATAAATCATTAACTTCACTGACTGTCCAGTCATGACGGGGTTGATTTTGGTTAAGCATATTAAGGCGACCTAAGTTGAAAAATATTTGGTTAGTTTAATATTGGACGTTACACTGTCAACCTAAAACTTATAAAAACCTTTACAATTGGATGATAAATGAACAATATAGTTTCATCAAAGACCGTAGTTGACCTTGATTTCGATAAACAACATATTTGGCACCCTTATACTTCAATGACCGCACCAATTCCTTGTTACCCAGTAACCAGTGCTGATGGGTGTTTGATTCAGTTACAATCTGGCGAGCAATTAGTGGATGGAATGTCTTCTTGGTGGGCCAGTTTGTTTGGTTACAATGTACCCGCCCTAAATCAAGCTGCCACAGAGCAATTAGGTAAGATGTCACATATCATGTTTGGCGGTTTAACCCATCAACCTGCCGTTGATTTAGCAAAAAAATTAGTTGAGATAACGCCGGACGGTTTAAATAAAGTATTTTTCAGTGATTCAGGCAGTGTTGCAGTGGAAGTTGCCATGAAGATGGCTTTGCAATACTGGCAATCATTAGGGTATGCGAAAACCAAGTTTGTTGCATTAAAAAAAGGGTATCACGGAGATACTTTTGCAGCGATGAGTGTTACCGATCCTGATGGCTCCATGCATGAACTATATCAAGACTTTGTTGCTAAAAATTACTTTACTAAGCAACCCACTATCGCTTTTGATCAAGAATGGAATGATAGTGAAATGCATGAACTGACTAAATTATTAGAAGAAAACCATAATCAAATTGCTGCATTGATTTTGGAGCCCATTGTACAAGGTGCAGGTGGTATGCATTTTTACCATCCTAATTATCTAAAGGCAGTTCGTAAGTTATGTGATCAATATAATGTACTATTCATTGCTGATGAAATCGCAACTGGTTTTGGGCGAACTGGTAAATTATTTGCTTGTGAGCATGCTCAAGTTAGTCCAGATATTCTCTGTTTAGGTAAAGCAATAACCGGGGTTATATGAGTTTTGCTGCAACATTAACAACTAAGAAAGTAGCTAATACAATTAGCCAAGGTAAGGCAGGTGTATTTATGCACGGCCCTACTTTTATGGGGAACCCATTAGCTTGCGCCGTTGCTAATGCCAACTTAGCTATGCTGTTCAATAGTGACTGGAAGCTATTAGTTGACAAGATCGCTTTACAATTACAACAACAACTTACACCTTGTAACAAACTGAAAGCAGTGAACAAAGTAAGAGTATTGGGCGCAATAGGCGTCGTAGAGTTACACCAAGCAGTTGACCTCGCATCTATCCAAAAACAATTTGTAGACACCGGAGTATGGATTCGCCCTTTTGGCAAACTTATCTATATTATGCCGCCTTATATTATTAAGCACTCACAATTAACCAAACTCTGCGATGCAATTTTCCAAGTCTGTGAGGAGTTAAGTAAATAGATAACCCAAATCAAACCACTAACCAGCTAGCCATGTTTAGTAAAATAACTTATTACACTATTTAAGTGCTTATTTAACTGGCAATAGTGTTATTAATATAAGGTCAGAGGCTTGTATCTGAATCTATCCAAGGTAAGATATGCAGCTATCAATATTTTTAGTATAAAACAGTTAACCCTGTGATTATGGAGCACAATTTAAGATGTCAAAAACACCCATTGTTGATATTTTCAACAGCAAATTTGCATTAGGCAGCCAAGTGACAGTAAAAGGCTGGATCCGTACACGTCGTGATTCAAAAGCTGGCATCTCATTTTTAAATATCTACGACGGTTCATGTTTTGATCCGATCCAAGCAGTTGTGCCTGCTGAATTAGAAAATTACACTGCAGATGTATTAAATCTATCTGCTGGTTGTAGTGTTGCAGTAACGGGTGAACTAGTAGAAAGCCCAGGGAAAGGTCAACAATTCGAACTTCAAGCAACTAAAGTTGAAGTGTTAGGTTTTGTACAAGACCCGGATACTTACCCAATGTCTGCAAAACGCCACAGTATTGAATACATGCGCGAACATGCTCACCTTCGCCCTCGTACAAACATGTTTGGTGCGGTGACACGTGTTCGTAACTGTTTATCACATGCTATCCATAACTTCTTTTATGAGCGTGGCTTTAACTGGATCAGCACACCTATCATCACAGGCAGTGACTGTGAAGGTGCTGGTGAAATGTTCCAGGTAAGTACTTTAGATTTAGAAAACTTACCGCGTAACGACCAAGGTAAAATCGATTACAAAAAAGATTTCTTTGGTAAAGAGACTTTCTTAACGGTATCTGGTCAGTTAAATGCTGAAACCTATGCTTGTGCATTAAGCAATGTTTACACTTTCGGCCCAACTTTCCGTGCTGAAAACTCAAACACAACTCGTCATCTTGCAGAATTCTGGATGGTTGAACCTGAAATTGCATTTGCTGATTTAGCGGATGCGGCACAACTAGCTGAAGATATGTTGAAATATGTATTTAACGCAGTATTAACAGAACGTGCTGATGATATGGCTTTCTTTGCTGAGCGTGTAGATAAAGAAGCGATCACTCGTTTACAGAAGATGGTTAATTCTGAATTTGTACGTATGGATTACACTGATGCCATCGACATTCTACAAAAATGTGACAAAACATTTGAGTACCCTGTTGAATGGGGCGTGGATTTACAATCTGAGCATGAACGTTACCTTGCTGAAGAACACGTTGGTGCGCCAATCATTCTTCAAAACTACCCGAAAGACATTAAAGCTTTCTACATGAAACTAAATGAAGATGGCAAAACGGTAGCGGCAATGGACGTACTTGCACCAGGTATTGGTGAAATCATTGGCGGTAGTCAACGTGAAGAAGATTTAGTTGCACTAGATAAGCGTCTTGATGAAATGGGCTTAGATAAAGAAGACTACAGCTGGTACCGCGACTTACGTAAATACGGTACTGTACCACACGCTGGTTTTGGCCTTGGGTTTGAGCGTTTAGTTTCATATGTAACGGGCGTACAAAATATCCGTGACGTAATTGCATTCCCACGTGCACCAGGTACTGCGGAATTCTAATTAGTTTTTAATACTCACTAATATACAAACCAGCCTATCGGCTGGTTTTTTTATGTCTTTAAATATGTAATACCAATTGTATTAAATAACTGATCTAAATTTTGCGCCGGAAAAATGGCTTAGTTTGAGGCGTAAGTTGATGTAAATGGTTGTTCCCTATACGAAACTTACAACGAAAAATAAGTTGTTTTAACAAGTAAAATAGATCAGTTACTTACTATGATTGGTATAATAAGGTACTAAGTATAAAAAAACACAGCCTAAGCTGTGCTTTTAAAGGAGCGATAAAAGAAAGATTAGGCTTCGTTATACATCTCTAAGTTCGCAATCTCTTCTTTTTGAGTTTGGATCTTTTTAGCATCTTCACTACGTAAGCTTGCTAGGTAATCAAAGTACTCTTTATTAATATTGGGTGTCACATATTGACCATCAAATACTGAACATTCAAATTCTTTAATGTTTGGGTTCTGTTTACCAACAGCATCTTTTAGATCTTGAATATCTTGGAAGATTAACTTGTCAGTACCAATACAATCACTGATTTGTTCCGCATTACGGTTATGAGCGATTAACTCTTCAGGTGTTGGCATATCAATACCGTACACATTTGGATGGCGTACTTCTGGTGCTGCAGATGCTAAGTAAACTTTTTTAGCACCAGCTTCACGAACCATTTCAATGATCTGCTCTGAGGTTGTACCACGTACAATAGAGTCATCCACTAACAATACGTTTTTACCTTTGAACTCTGCTGAAATAGGATTCAATTTACGACGTACCGATTTACGACGTTGTGTTTGACCCGGCATGATAAAGGTACGACCGATGTAACGGTTTTTCACAAACCCTTGACGGTACGGCAAACCAAGCTCAACTGAAATTTCTAAGGCAATATCATTAGAAGTTTCTGGAATTGGAATAACTGCATCAATTTCAACATCAGCCCATTCACGTTTAATTTTAGCACCTAATTTACGACCCATCTCTAAACGCGCTTCGTAAACTGAGATACCGTTTAATGTTGAATCTGGACGAGCAAAGTAAACATATTCAAAGATACATGGCGTTAATGACGTCTTTTCAGCGCACTGTTGAGTAAATAATTTACGGTTCTCTGTAATGTAAACGGCTTCACCTGGTTCAACATCGCGTAGGAAACGGAAACCAATTGTATCAAGGCCTACACTTTCAGAAGCAACAATATATTCAATATCACCTTCATCAGTTTGGCGAGACCCTAACACTAATGGACGAATACCATCAGGGTCACGAAATGCAATTAAGCCATGATCAATTATCAACGCAGTTACAGCATAAGCACCGCTGATCTGTTTATGAACTTCAGAAATGGCAGCAAAAATATCATCAGGAGAAAGGTGATCAGTTTTAGTTTTACCTAATTCAGCTGCAAATGTATTTAATAACAGTTCAGAGTCTGAAGTAGTGTTAATATGGCGACGAGACTTCACTAACGCAGCACGTAAATCTTTAGCGTTAGTTAAGTTACCGTTATGCGCTAGGGAAATACCCCAAGGTGAGTTTACGTAGAATGGTTGTGCTTCAGCTGCACTTGAGCTACCTGCTGTTGGGTAACGAACATGACCGATACCACTATTTCCTTTTAAACGTTGCATATGTTTTGTTTCAAACACATCTTTTACTAAGCCGTTAGCTTTGCGTTGTTTAAAGTTGCCGTTGTAAGTCGTTACAATACCAGCGGCATCTTGCCCGCGGTGTTGTAATACAGTCAATGCATCATAAATACTTTGATTGACAGGAGTTGAACCAACTATACCTACTATTCCACACATAAATTGAAGCCTTTCTATTTTTAAGAGAGTTCACAAAAAAGCACAAACGAATGTGCTTTTAATGGAGTGACTAATTTTTGCTAATCAACGATCAAATCTTTGTTGATTGTATATTTTTTAGAAAGCTAGATGAGCTTTCTAAATGTTCAAAGAACCAGGTTATCACTATGCCAAAATGAGGCGGCAATTGCGCCTCTTTCCACCATAAAGTTTCATCGAATGATGTCATGTAATCAATGATGAAGAGTAAAGCGCTCACGATTAAGATACCGCGAATTGCACCAAAAATAACGCCTAATAGTCTGTCTGTACCTGATAAGCCAGTTACTGCTACTAAACGATTAATGATGTAGTTGATTAAGCCACCTATTAATAAGGTAGCAATAAAGAGGATAGCAATGGCGGCACTATTACGAAGTTTAAGGTCTTCTATACCGCTTAAGAATTGCGCCATTTCGGGATAAAAATTACTGGCGATAAAGAATGCAGCGAACCAAGTGGCTAGCGAGACAGCTTCTTTGGTGAAGCCGCGAATTAAGCTAATTAAAGATGATAAACCAATAACACCAAGAATGGTGAAATCAAACCAATTCATACTTATCCCTAAATTGTTGTGGATCTCATAACGCGCGCATTCTATCAGAGAATGTTTTAAAACGCTTTAAAAACTAAGGTGCAATTGGACTAAAAGGAACAACTTTTCCGTTTAAACTGGTTAAACTTTTTAATCTAGGCAACATATCGGTTAATTTTTGTTTCGATACGTTTGGCCCAACAAAAACACGCGTTAATTGACCATCCATCACTTCCCTTGGAATGGTGTGAGCCTGAAAGCCCGCTTTATTTAATTTCTTTAATAAACTATTAATATTCGCTTTGTTTTGGAAAGCACCAAGCTGGATAGTCCAAGCCGGATCTTCAAATACAGCTTTCTTAACCGGTTTTGCTACAACTGCTGGCGCAGTTTGTGGTTTATTTGCAGGCTCTTCAGCAACAACCGTGGGTGCAACTTCCTCAACCTTCCATTCTGATGCTGGTTGCTCATCTTGTGGTGTTTCGTTTTGTTGGTTTTCAATCACTAATTGTTCTTTTGTACTAGCAGATTGCTCAGTGAAAGATTGCGAGTGTTCTTTTAACTCAGGTTTAATGGGTGTTGCTGCAAACTCTTGTTGATAAGTTGTTTTTTTACCATCGATGATAGATGGTAGAAAAATAACAACTAAAGCAACTAAAATGGTAATACCAACTAAACGATTTTTAAACTGAGATGCCACGTTATACCCTTGCTATTTGGTTAAAATATCGGAAACGGTGTGAAATGAACCGAATACTATGACTATATCAGATGCACTGACATTCTGAACTACCTTATCGACTGCACTAGACACATTTTCATAACAAGTCACATTATGCTGATTGTCTTCACTTTCCTGGTATGCCTCTAATAATGTTGCTGCAGAAGCACCACGGTAACAGTTTAAATCCGCAAAGTGATATTCATTTATCTGAGCATTAATTGCAGAAAGCGTCGAGGTCATATCTTTGTCTGATAACATGCCAACAACTGCATGTACTTGACAAAATTCTGGTTTTTCATGCTTCAAGCGTTTTATTTGTGATGCTAAGTATTGCGCAGATTGTGGGTTGTGTGCAACATCAATGTAAAAATCGCAATCATAGCCAGATATCGCTTGTAAGCGCCCTGCTAACGCTGCATTTTCAACGGAAGCAATCAATTGTTCTTCTGCAATAGATAAATTTAAAGCTTCAATGACGGCTAATGCAGTAGAGGCATTTTGCATTGGCATTAAGGTTTGCTTTATAGGCGATAACGTTTTGTGTTGCCCTGTCCATGACCAATGTTGATCATCTAACATTGCAAATGAGAAGTCTCGAGAAGCAAGCTTTAATTGTGCAGAAATATTTGATGCATGGTCGATAATAGACTGTGGTACATCTAATTCACCACAAATGGCAGGTTTGTTGGCTCTAAATACACCGGCTTTTTCAAACCCTATTTTTTCTCTATCACTGCCTAACCAATCAATATGATCGATACCAATGGTGGTGACAACGCTAAGGTCAGACTCCACCATGTTGGTTGCATCTAAACGTCCACCAAGGCCGACTTCTAATAGAATATAATCACAACTTGCTTGTTGTAGAAGATATAAACAAGCCAAAGTCGCATACTCAAAATAACTCAGAGAGATAATTTCACGCGCTTTTTCGATGATAGCAAACGCATCGCAATGTGCTTGATCCGTTAACTCTTGTGAGTTAATACGTAAACGTTCGTTATAGCGATGGATATGCGGTGAACTATAGACACCTACTTTAAAACCAGCATCTAATAATATCTTTTCAAGGTAAGCACAGGTAGTACCTTTACCATTAGTGCCAGCAACCGTGATCACCTTAGCATCAAAATGGATCAGATTTAGTCGTTGACCTACTTCAGTGATGCGTTTCAACCCTAGCTCTATGGCATTAGGGTGTAGCTGCTCTAAATGAGCTAACCATTGATCCAGTGTTGCTGCAGAAAAAAGTGTATTAGGTGTTGAATTTGTCATGGTATTCATCGCATTAAATATCTAAAAATAACGGGCCACAAGCCGGTCTAGGTAGTGCAAACTGCTCAGGGTAATCTACTTCTACTAAATATAATCCACCTGGTTTAGCTGTTGCTGCCGCTTTTGCTCGGTCTTTATAACCTAATAAGGTTTGTAACCAGTCAACGGGTTGTTTCTGTTGACCTATTTCAATCAAACTACCTGCAATGTTTCGTACCATATGGTGCAAGAAAGCATTTGCTTTAATATCAATCACGATAAAATCACTGTGTCGTGATACGTTTATATATTCGATAGTGCGTACAGGACTATTAGCCTGACAATGCAATGCCTAAATGAAGTAAAGTCTTGTTCGCCCACTAGATACTGACCAGCTTGATGCATGATTGCCGCATCTAAATCACAATGATAATGACTTAAGCCTTTACTTAAAATACCTGGACGGTAAACACCATTGTAAATTATGTAACGGTAACGTCTTGCTGTAGCGCTAAATCTAGCATGGAAGCTATCATCCACTTCTTTCACCCAACGAACAGCAATATCATCGGGTAATTTAGCATTTACACCTAATGTCCAAGCCCCAATTTGACGTACAGAATCAGTATCAAAATGTACTACTTGTCCAGTCCCATGTACACCAGCGTCTGTACGACCCGCGCAGTTGACTGTGACCGGATGATTGGCGATATTAGATAACGCTTTTTCTAGCTCTTCTTGAACAGAGTTAACTTCTTTTTGTCTTTGCCAACCATAATAGTTCGCACCATCATATTCAATACCTAAAGCTACGCGCATTTCATACCATCCTCTTAAAAAACGCTAGTATATACAAATGTTTAAAAATATAAACAAACAACCTTAACTTGCAGATTAAGAACTGCTTCGGTTGCCGAAAAAATCAACAGACACAAAAATGGCAGCGAAGGCTGCCATTATAGTTTGAAGTGATGAGTTATTTTTTCGCTTTGGTTTTTTTAGCGGCTTTCTTTTTAGGAAGCTCTTCGACCCATTTATTATCAATAAACTTAGCCGTCCAACCCGTTGCTTTTTTATCTATTTCCGTCATCACATATTGTTCTTTGTTCTTACGGCTATAACGTACAATCGCTAAGTTCCCATCTGGGTCTTGTTGCGGTGCATCAGCAAGGTAATAGAACTTCTCAGAGATTCTATCGCGGAATTGGGCTAACTCTGCCACTTTAGGGGCACGTGTCTCTCTTGAACGAGGGAATGTACTTGCAGCAAGGAAAATACCCGCTGCCCCATCACGTAAGATAAAGTAAGCGTCACTTTGTTCACACTCTAATTCAGGCAGATGAACAGGGTCTTCTTTTGGTGGAGCAACTTCACCACTACGTAGGATTTTACGGGTGTTTTTACACTCGTCATTAGTACAATCCATGTATTTACCGAAGCGACCATCTTTAAGTTGCATATCCGAGCCACACTTGTCACATTCAACAACTGGGCCATCATACCCTTTAATCTTAAATTCACCTGTTTCAACAATATGCCCATCACAGATTGGGTTATTACCACAAACGTGTAGCTTACGTGTTTCATCAATCAAGTAGCTGTCCATCGCAGTATCACATTTAGGACAACGATGCTTAGCCATTAATGCGGCAGTTTCTAAGTCTTCAGAGCTTAAAATATCTTCAACTTCTTCACCATCAACTAAGTTGATAGTGGTTTTACAACGCTCTTTTGGTGGTAATGCATAACCAGAACAACCTAAGAATACACCAGTACTAGCAGTACGGATGCCCATTGGGCGTCCACAAGTAGGACATGCAACATCATCAATAATCACTGGGTCATTAAGACGCATACCGCCTTCTTCTTCAGGTAAATCAGCTTTGTCCAATTGCGTTGTTAAGTCTTTGTAGAATCTATCTAACTCGCTGTGCCAGTTTGCTTTACCTTCTGCAATGGCATCTAAATTTTCTTCCATGGCAGCAGTGAAGTCATAGCTCATTAAATCGCTAAAGTTTTCAGTTAGACGATCAGTGACAATTTCTCCCATTTTCACAGCGAAGAAACGACGTTTGTCTACTTTCACATAACCTCGGTCTTGAATGGTAGAGATGATGCTCGCATAGGTTGATGGACGACCAATGCCTTGTTTCTCTAACTCTTTTACTAATGCAGCTTCAGTAAAACGTGCAGGTGGTTTAGTAAAATGTTGCTGAGGATCTAACTCAACTAAACTTACCTCTTCACCTACTTTCAGATCTGGTAGATGAATTTCATCAGCTTTACTTTTTGTTACCGGTTGTGCTTTTGTCCAACCTGCAAAGCGTAAAGTACGGCCTTTAGCACGTAATTTATACTCACCTGCTGCAATCACCAGAGTTGATGAATCATATAGAGCCGGCAGCATTTGACAAGCTAAGAATTGGCGCCATATAAGCTCATACAAACGTTTTGCATCTTTATCTGTAACATCAATCAATTCAGCACGTTGCAACACATCTGATGGACGTATCGCTTCATGGGCTTCCTGTGCACCCGCTTTACTACTGTATGAAACTGGTGCTTCTGGCAGGTAGTTTTCACCAAACTCTTTCGTGATAAAGTCTCGCGCTGAAGCAACTGCATCTTTGCTCAAGTTTGTTGAGTCGGTACGCATGTAAGTAATGTAACCCGCTTCGTATAAACGTTGCGCTAACATCATGGTCTTTTTAACACCAAACCCTAAACGTGTGCTCGCTGCCTGTTGCAGTGTAGAGGTAATAAACGGTGCACTTGGTTTACTTTTAGTCGGTTTATCTTCACGAGCATGTAATAAGAATGTTTCATCTTTTAATGCTTCTACAGCTACTAATGTTTCTTGTTCGTTAACTGGCGCAAAGGTTTTATCATTATGTTTAAACACTTCTAAACGTAATTCAGTTTTATCTTTTGCCACTGTATCTGCGTGTAAATCCCAGAACTCAACAGGGTTAAAGGCTTTAATTAAACGCTCTCGTTCAACCAGTAACTTTACCGCCACTGACTGTACACGACCTGCAGATAAACCTCGGGCAACCTTTTTCCATAACAAAGGTGAAACCATAAAACCAACAAGGCGATCTAAGAATCGACGAGTTTGTTGCGCATTAACGCCATCAACATTTAATTCGGTTGGGTGTTGGAAAGCTTCTTGAATCGCAGACTCAGTAATTTCGTTAAATACAACACGTTGATATTTGTCATCATCACCACCTAAAATCTCTTTCAGGTGCCATGCGATCGCCTCACCCTCTCTATCCAAATCGGTTGCGAGATAGATAGTCGGTGCATCAACGGCTAACTTCTTTAATTCATCAACTACTTTTTCTTTACCTGGGAGGATTTCGTAGTTGGCAGCCCAATTGTTCTTTGGGTCAATACCCATTCTTGTCACTAACGCAGCTTGTGTGCGTTTGGCTGTCTCTTTCGCTTTTTGAGCAGGGGTTAAGCCAGCTAAAGATTTTTTCTTTTGCATCGATTGATTTCTTCGCACTACCACTTGTTGGTAGGTCACGAACATGTCCAACACTCGATTTAACAATAAAATCTTTACCTAAGTATTTATTAATTGTTTTTGCTTTGGCAGGTGATTCCACGATAACCAGAGATTTGCTCATATTGCTTTGATACCTAATATATAGTCTGTGTTAGAAAGAATATTGACTCGTCCGCTGAGTCTCTCTTTTTTATATAATCCAAAGTTTTAACTAATAGCAACCTATTTTTTATATTTTTAAATAATAGGTAACAAAAAAGCCGACTTGAATAATAGCCGGCTTTTTAACATATTTTTAATCAAAACGTTACTTAAACATTCTAGAAATATTAGTTTGCATGATAGTCATTAAACTTGTTTGTACAGATGACGCTACACTTTTGCCGATTTTTTCAGCAAGCTTTTTACTTTTTTGGTAACGTACTTGTACTATATGTTTACCTTCAAGTTGTTCAAGCAGGTAATCATCACTTGTTTGTATCTTATCAACTAACTGTAAATCGTAAGCTTGTGAGCCATACCAATGTTCACCCGTCGCTATCTTATCAATCTCTAATTGTGGGCGATGCTCACTCACAAAATGTTTAAATAGTTGATGTGTTTCTTCTAATTCTTGTTTAAATTTTTCACGTCCTAAATCATCGTTTTCACCAAACATTGTTAAGGTACGCTTGTATTGTCCCGCAGTCAGTTGTTCAAATTCAACATCATGTTTTTTAAGTACTTTATTGAAGTTTGGGATCTGCGCAATCACGCCAATTGAACCAATGATAGAGAAAGGCGCTGCAATGACTTTATCAGCAACACAAGCCATCATATAACCGCCACTTGCTGCTACCTTATCGACAGAGATAGTCAGTGGGATATTCTTATCTTTTAAGCGTTGTAATTGTGATGCAGCTAAGCCATAACCATGTACCATTCCGCCACCACTTTCTAAGCGAACAAACACTTCATCTTTTTCTGTTGCGACACTAATAATAGCAGTGATTTCTTCGCGTAAAGATGACACCTCTTTAGCATCAATACTGCCTTTGAAATCGAGGACATAAAGTTGTGGTTTTACTTCAGCTTTTTTCGCTTGTTTAGCTTCTGCTTTATCTTTTTTATTTTGTTCTTTTTGTGCTTTTTTATCTTCTTTTTGTTTCGCTTTAAGTTGCGCAGATGTTAATAATTGCTCTGAAATTGATTGCTTTGTATCGTTAATTTGTTCAGATAAATCAGTTAACTCTAGCTCACCTTTTTTAGCTTTTTGTTTACTAGTCAGTGCAATGATAGCAATTAAAATAGCAACAACAGTGATCACAAAGGTAATAGCTTTCGCTAAAAAAGCCCATACTGCATTAAATAATCCAAAATAAATCCTCGTAGTAAAATAATCTGCCCATAATGACAAAAAATGTCGCAACCTACAAAAGAGTTTAAGCGTTTTTTAAAAAAACGATATGATCCCTTCATTTTACAAAAGAGAAGCACAAATGGACTACATTGCCCCTACTAACTTATTAGATAATAAAACAATTCTTATTACTGGTGCTGGAGACGGTATTGGTAAAGCGTTAGCCATAAAATGTGCTGACTTAGGTGCTAAAGTGATTTTATTAGGTAGAACGCTAAGCAAACTTGCAGCTGTCGCTGATCACATTGCTCAGTTACATAAACAAACAGCAATGGTTATTGAACTAGACCTAAATGATGCCACTGAAGAGCGCTACATGACATTTACTCAACAATTAACTGAACAACAAGTTACATTAGATGGTTTAGTGCATAATGCTAGTCAATTGGGCAAGTTAAGCCCATTTATCGACATTGATTATGATACTTGGACTGAGGTGATGCAAACCAACGTCAATGCCGGTTTTTTGATAACTAAGCACCTTCTGCCACTACTTCAAGCAGGTACTAACGCAAGCACCATTTTCACTACATCAAGCGTTGGGCATAAAGGTCGCGCGTTTTGGGGGACTTATAGTGTCTCAAAATTTGCAACGGAAGGTATGATGCAAATCTTAGCAGATGAATATGCAGATACCACTATGCGTTTTAATGCGGTCAATCCAGGTGGAACGAGGACATCTATGCGTGCTAGTGCGTATCCAGATGAAGATGTGAACCGTTTAAAGACACCGGAAGAGATTTTAGAGACTTACCTTTATCTTTTAGGTGATGATAGCTTAGAAGTGACTGGGCAGCGTTTCAACGCACAATAATTTAAGTGTTCTTTGATTGGTGAATATATAAAATTACTCACCAATCATACAAGGCTTAATAAATCGTCTGCCCTTCTTCAGGTCTTGTTTTTAGCAGTTTTAATGTCCACATGTATTGCGCTTTATTCTCCACGATCACACGTTCAATCGCTTGGTTCATTAAATCCGTATCATGCTGCTCACAACCGCTAGGAATATTGTTTAAGGGAGAGTGACAGATAACATCAATCTTACCCGTTTTAGCATTATATGAGGTATAAGTTGGAATAACCACCGCTTTACCTAATTTAGCCAAGCGACCAATAACCGGCAAAGTCGCTTTTTCAGTCGCAAAGAAGGGTGAAAAAACACTACTTTCACGACCATGATCTTCATCGGGCAAATAGTAGAAATGTGCTTTATCACGTAGGCTTTTAATACAAGGTTTTAAGCCTTCACTGCGATGATACAAGGTCCCTTTTTCATGTTGGCGACTAAAACGTGTTCTGTAGTTTGTTACAAACCAATCAAAGATAGGGTTTTTATAATCCTTGAACATACTAGATAGAGGGTACCCTCTTGCTGAGATCGCAGCAACGCCAGCAAAATCGATTCCATAACAATGTGGCGCTAAGAAAATTATCGCATTTCCCGCTTTTTCAGCTTCTTGCACATGGTGCTCACCAATAAAATTGATACGTTTATGAAGGAAATTCTGGCTACGGAATGCAATCTCACCTAAAGACAAAGCGATTTGAGCCATTGAGCGGAAATTTTTCTTCATCAATGCATCTTTATCCGAGTCAGAATACTCAGGAAAGCATAGCCCGATATTAGTAAAGGCAATCTTTTTACGTTTTTGCAAAAACTTAGCGGAATAGAGTTTATCTGCACACCACGCAGCAAATCGGTCGCGAAAACGAATAGGTAGGTAGCTACAAACAAATAGCAGGCCTAATAGGCACCAAGTTCCCCAATATTTGGGTAAAAAATGCTGTGCTTTAAGTGATGTATCGAATTGGGAATTATATTGAGTCATATTTAGAAGCTTTTACGAAGAGTAGTGATTGGGTGGCAGACCTCCCAGCAAACTCTCGGCACTTGAATCACCTACTATGGCTGCTGCCTTCCGGCTCTGACCAGGTTAATAAGTTATCAATGCGAGAAACCAAGAGGCCTACCATTGTCACTGCATCAAGCCTTGACTTGATGCGAGGGATTATACGTAAGCCCCCACATAATTCAACAGATAATTATTAATATTATATCTAAGCGCTTAAATAGTCGACACTTTTTGCTATTCTGCTTAAAAAGCAAACCATTTTCTATCACTGTGTTTTGTTTATGATTGAATTTAATAGCAATTGCATTAAGTAAGTGATCTAAACTTTGCGCAGGAAAAATGACTTAATTCAAAAATGACTTAAATCAGGCGTAATTTAAACCTCTCGATGATTCACTTCGTTAATAGTCTGACGGAGAATTAACTAAAAAATGTTAATTATTAAATAATTACTCTATTTGCGAAAATTACAACGAGTAAATAAGTTATTTTAACCAGTTAATAAATCAGTTACTTAATGTGATTGGTATAAAGCTTTGTTAATAAAAGTGTCATCAGGGTATTTGTAATATGGAACATATTTAATTTAAAAATGGAAAGGAATAGAAATAAAAGAAATTAATGTCGGAAATAGAAGGAAGAAATCGGAAGTTAACTTTAAATCGTTTATGGCAGGAAGTGTTAACCATCTTTTGGAAAAGTAGCTACTGAGAAAATAAGTCTCAGTAGCTTAGCTAGTATTAGATAATACCTTTAATAATTCTATCGGCTTTAACACGTTTTAATCTTGAGATTAATTGCTTCACTTTATCTGGGTAATTAACCATGTCATCAATATCCTGATAGCTTTCAATTAAACGTGTATGGGTAAGAATATTTTCCAATTCACTATTAAGTTGTTCAGTTAATTGCTTTTTAGGATCATCCACTAATAAGCCGTTTTCGAGATCCAAACGCCATGCTCTTGGATTCAGGTTATGTCCGGTTAACAATGAAAAACGTTGATCTGAATAGATACCCTTAAGGTGAAAACTATTAGTATCATGTTTCCATAGGTGCAGCTTCAAATTACCCTGTAAAATCGAAGTATGATGTTTTTTTGCAAAGTTTCGTAAATTAACTTCATATAAATAAGGCAAAGCAGCGATGGTTTTAAAAGGTTTATCTTCAGGAATATAAAAGTCATTAGCCGTTTTATCCCCTACTACGATAGTTATCTTCACTTTACGTTTTAGTAAAGTTGAGATATCTCGAGATAACGCCGTTGGTAAATTAAAATAAGGGGTAAACAAGATCAGCTCTTGTTCTGTTGAATGGAAGATACCGCGTATCACTTTATTTAACAGGTTCTTTTTAGTACCAATACCCGTAAGCGGTCTGATAGCCAGGCCATCAGTTTTTTCAGGTAGAAAACGGTAACCCGATGATTTTAAGTTTCTACTTAAATTTTTATGCTCTTTTTTCAGTTCGTTAAAACGCGGTACATAGGGAGAGTTTAACTGTACAACCGCTTCACTATTAACGATCACTTGTTTTAAGTAATCCACCATAGTATCGGCAAGGGCTTTATCTTTAATTAACCAATAACGATCAAAACGGTAACGCTCTTGTTGGTGTAGGTAAATATTATTAATACTGGCGCCACTGTAAAAAACCAAGTCGTCAAATATAAAGCCTTTTAGATGCTGAACGCCAAACAACTCTTTACGCTTAACCGGCAAACCTACAATCTTAACACCTTGCCCGTTTATCTCTGCCATTTTCTGATACCAAGTTGTATTGGTATCTCCACCCTTTGCAGCACCAATCAAACCACGCTGAGCACGGTGAAAATCGATACAAACGGTGATGTCTAATGCAGGATGGTTTTGCTTAGCTTTATACAAAGCATTTAATACTTGTTCGCCAGCTTCGTCTGCTTCTAAGTATAAAGCAGCAATATAGATACGTTGAGTTGCGTTATTGATTTGTGCAAATAATTCTGTTTTGAATGCATCTGTTGATAGCAAGCATTTAACATTATCTGCAGAAATTGGCAGTTTTTTCAATTTTTTTAAAAATGAAAAACTTTGATTAATTTTTTTACTCATAGCTCTCTATCATGTTTACCGATGCTGATTTACTTTACATGAAACGAGAATACTTAAAAATGTAAAGTCAGCTTTATGTTCGGTTTTATATTAATTAAATTAACGTTAACAGTGATGTAAAAGTTAATGTAATGAATATAATTAAACCTTAATGATCACTCATTAAGGTTTAAATATTAACGCATAAGTGATTGATTAGATAACTTTAGCTAGCGCATCACATAATGGTTGCATGTTGTTTTTAGTCATACCTGCTACTGAGATACGACCAGAGCCAACGATGTAAACAGCATGTTCTTCTTTAAGTGTATTTACTTGTTCAACGGTTAAACCAGAGAAAGAGAACATACCTAATTGACGGCTAATAAAGCTAAAGTCGCCCTGTACACCCTTCTCTTTTAATGTTGCAACAAATAGATCACGCATCTCTTGAATACGGTTACGCATATCGGCAACTTCTTGTACCCATTGAGCATATAAACCTTCATCATTTAAGATAGTTGTTACGATAGCCGCTCCATGTGATGGTGGGTTAGAGTAGTTTGAACGGATACCTGCTTTGATTTGGCTAAATGCCGCATCTGCAATATCGCTGTCTTCAGCAACAAGCGTAATACCACCAACACGTTCGTTGTATAAACCGAAGTTTTTTGAGAATGAGTTAGCAATTAATAGTTCTTTGTTATGTTCAGCGAACACACGTAGACCTTGTGCATCTTCTTCTACGCCATTACCAAAACCTTGGTAAGCAAAGTCAAAGAATGGAATTGCACCTAGCTCAGCAACTAGCTTAGCTAAAATTTCCCATTGCTCTGGTGTTGGGTCGATACCCGTTGGGTTGTGACAACAGCCATGGAACAATACCATATCGCCAGCTTCTACAGATTGTAGAGAAGCAACCATCGCATCAAAATCAAGATCTTTAGTTTCTGCATTGTAGTAATCGTAAGTTACAACGTCTAGGCCAGATGTTTTAAACACGTTACCGTGGTTAGCCCAAGTTGGGTTACTTACCCAAATCTTTTTGATGCCTAGTTTTTTAACAGCAAAGTCAGCACCTGTACGTAATGCACCAGTACCACCAGGTACTTGTGCTGTACGAGCACGTTTTGATGTGATGATTTCAGCGTTTTTACCGAATAATAATGTTTGAACAGCTTCACCGTAAGCTGCAATACCTTCAATGGTCAGGTAGCTTTTGGTAGTTTCTTCAGCAAGTAAACGTTTTTCCGCTTCTTTAACTGTCGCTAAAATAGGTGTTTGACCCATTTCATTTTTGTAAATACCAACACCTAGGTTGATTTTATCTTCACGACTGTCTTTCTTAAATGCATCTGTTAAACCTAGGATAGGATCCGCAGGTGCCATACTCACTTGTTCAAACATACTTATTCCTTTGTTGATATTGAAAAATAGTTAATTCGATTGCTTTTATACCATCCTTAGTTGATCAAGCAATCAATTTAATAACTATTGTGACATTTTGCTGTCTATTTCAGCAATTTTAGCTTTCCAAATTGCAGGACCTTGCTCATGCACGTTATTTCCTTGGCTATCAACGGCAACTGTCACTGGCATATCTTCAACGTCAAACTCGTAGATTGCTTCCATTCCTAAGTCGGCAAAGGCAACAACACGAGACTTTTTAATCGCTTTAGCAACAAGGTATGCAGCACCACCAACAGCCATTAAATATACTGACTTATGTTTAGCAATAGAGTTAACGGTTTGTTGGCCACGTTCAGATTTACCAATCATGCCTAATAAACCAGTTTCTTCTAACATAAAGTCAGTAAATTTATCCATGCGAGTTGCAGTTGTTGGACCAGCAGGACCTACTACTTCATCACGAACAGCATCAACAGGGCCCACGTAGTAGATAAAGCGTCCATTGAAATCAACCCCTTCAGGTAAACCTTTACCACTGGTGATTAATTCATTAATGCGTTTATGTGCCGCATCGCGACCGGTTAGAATTTTCCCCGTTAATAATAAAGTGTCGCCGCTTTTCCAATCACTCATGTCCGCTTTAGTCAGCTCGTTAACGTTAACACGTTTAACATTTTCACCCACTTCACGAGTAATTTCAGGCCATTGAACTAACGCTGGAGGTGTTAAGTATGCTTCTCCTGAACCATCTAAGGTAAAGTGAGCATGACGTGTAGCAGCACAGTTTGGAATCATTACTACAGGTTTTGAGGCAGCATGGGTTGGACAACTTTTTACTTTAATATCTAATACAGTTGTTAAACCACCTAAACCTTGCGCGCCAATACCTAAATTATTAACACGTTTATAAATCTCTAAACGTAGTTTTTCATCTGTCTCTAATGAATCAGGATCAGCTTTTGCTTTTGCCTCTAACTCATAAATATCAACTGGCTCCATTAGCGCTTCTTTAGCCATGACAGCCGCTTTTTCAGCTGTACCGCCAACACCTATACCCAACATACCTGGTGGACACCAGCCTGCCCCCATTGTTGGTACCGTTTTTTCAATCCAATCTTCAATAGAATCTGATGGGTTAAGCATGGCCATTTTCGATTTGTTTTCTGAACCACCACCTTTAGCCGCTACCATTACTTCTACTTTATCACCTTTAACCATCTCTACATGTACGACAGATGGAGTGTTGTCCTTGGTATTTTTACGTGCGCCAGCTGGGTCAGCGACAATAGAAGCACGTAATGGATTAGTTTGCTCGTTATATGCTTGGCGCACACCTTCATCAACAAGCTCTTGCACGGTTAGTTCAGTATCGAAACTAACTTTCATACCAATTTTAACAAATACTGTCACAATACCAGTATCTTGGCATATTGGACGTTTACCTTCCGCAGACATACGAGAATTAATAAGAATTTGTGCGATGGCATCTTTTGCAGCAGGATTCTGCTCCGCTTGATAAGCCTTATCCATTGCTTGGATAAAATCGAGGGGATGGTAATAAGAAATGAATTGTAACGAATTTTTTACACTATTAATGAAATCAAGCTCTTTAATGACTGTCATCAGTCGCTCCCAGTAATTAGTAAACAGTTTGTGAAAACAATGGTAATATTATTGTTCTCTACCGCCTAATTTTTTGTTAAAAAAATGTTGCCTAAATACGAAAAAATGACTTATATATCAGATAATACCGTAATCAAACCGCTATCTTTACCTGAAAAGATAATCACTATCATTAAGAGCAAGCTATCCATACTTCCATGGACCGTTTTTTTAGAATCAAGTAGTGTTGACCATGAAGATAGTCAGTGGTCAATTTTCACCAGTGAGCCAATTGCGACACTAACAGAATCGCAACATGGCGTTTTTTTCCATGATGCGATTACTGCGCAAAGTCAAACACTTGCAACTGATCCACTTGCTGCACAAAATACTATAAGGGAGCAACTCTTTCATCCTGAGCAGAACAGCAGATTCCCTTTCACTGGCGGCGCTATCGCTGCTTACGGTTATGAAATGGGTGAACTGTTTGAATCTTTGCATAAACAAGTTGAGAATCAAGGAATGAACTTAGGCGCTTACCACTGTGGTTTTTATGACTGGGCTATCCTACATAACGTACGAGATAACCAGTTATACTTAATGCAGCACCGCACTAAAGGCCAACAACAAGATACCCAATCATTATGGCAAGCTCGCTGGCAATGGTTAAATGAGTTAGTAACACAAGCACCACCTGAAATAACTGACTTCAGACTAACCCAGGAATGGCAAGCTGACACCACTGAAGATGAGTATCAACAGGCCTTTAATCAAGTACAAGAGTACATACTCAGTGGTGATTGTTACCAAGTTAATTTAGCGCAACGTTTTCAAGCCCCATATAAGGGCAATGAATATCAGGCTTATCAAGCATTGTTAATGGAAAACAAAGCCCCTTTGCCGCTTTTTTTGTATTGCCTGAACAAACCATTATCTCTGTATCACCAGAGCGTTTTTTGCAGTTAAAAGGTAATTTGATTCAGACTAAGCCGATTAAAGGCACTATGCCAAGAAGCAATAACCCCACTCAAGATCAAGTAAATAAACAACAATTAAAAGACTCTGAAAAAGATCAGGCAGAAAACCTAATGATTGTAGACCTATTACGCAATGACATTGGTCGAGTTAGTGCTGCTGGCGGTGTAGCTGTACCTAAATTGTTTGATATTGAAAGCTTCCCTGCTGTTCATCACCTCGTGAGTACAGTCACTGGTGAATTAGCAAAGCAATATAGTACTGAAGATCTATTAAGAGCTTGTTTTCCAGGCGGTTCCATCACTGGTGCGCCAAAAATTCGTGCCATGGAAGTGATCTGTGAACTAGAGAAGTTTAAACGTCATATATATTGTGGCAGCATCGCTTACGTTAATGGTAATGGCGATATGGACAGTAGTATTACTATTCGTACTTTAGTGTGCCATCAGCAAAAAATATATTGCTGGGCTGGCGGAGGTATTGTTGCAGATTCAAATGCACAAAGTGAATATAAAGAGTGCTTTGATAAGGTCAGTAAAATCTTGCCATTGTTAGCTGAACTGAATCAGTAATACTTGATAAACGAACATAAAAAACCCAAGGTCAATGCCTTGGGTTTTTAGGTTTAGGGATAAAACCAAATAAATTTATCGAGTCGGTAACTCAATATCCTCAAATAGTTTGTTCACTTCCGCTGAGTATTTAAGCTGTATCGCTTTTTCAACTAATGGACGAGTTAAATGCGGTGCAAAACGCACCATAAAGTCATACATGTAATCTCGTAAAAACGACCCTTTTCTAAAGCCAATACTGGTTAAACTCGACTTAAAGATATGGCTGGCGTCTAATACACAGAAGTCATCATCTTCATTGATAGCCATGGTTGCAATCACACCCACACCTAATCCTAGACGCACATAGGTTTTAATCACATCGGCATCGGTTGCGGTAAAGACGACATTAGGTTTATAACCGGCAGCGTTAAAGGCTTCATCTAATTCTGAACGACCAGTAAAACCAAATATGTATGTGACAATAGGATGTTCAGCAATATCATCGATAGAAAGTTTATCAATTTTAGCTAAGGGATGATCCTTAGGCACAATCACAGAACGATTCCAATGATAACAAGGTAGCATGATCAGATCTTGGTATAGATGTAATGCTTCAGTCGCTATTGCAAAGTCAGTCTTACCTTTCACCACAGACTCGCTGATTTGTGTAGGTGTACCTTGGTGCATATGCAATGACACTTTAGGATAACGTTTAATAAAACCGTTGATCACTTCTGGTAAGGCATAACGTGCTTGAGTATGGGTTGTAGCAATATTTAACTTACCTTGATCTGGCATAGTATATTGATTTGCAACAGCTTTAATACTTTCAACTTTACCTAATATTTCCGTCGAATAGCGGATGATCTCCTGCCCTGCAGGGGTCACTTTCGTTAAGTGCTTACCACTACGCTCGAAAATTTGAATGCCTAGCTCATCTTCTAACATTCTGACCTGCTTACTAATACCTGGTTGAGAGGTAAATAGGTTCTCAGCAGTGGCAGATACATTCAGGTTATGATTGAGTACTTCGACAATGTAACGCAATTGTTGCAATTTCATAATGTTATCAGCTTATGTTTAGGTTAATGCTTATTCCATTTTATTCTATCAGACTTCTAAAATTAACAAAGTCATACTTTTCTTAGCCACTACTATACCTGTATAAATACCCTTAAAGGGTAGAATTCAACGACAAAATGATACAAAACAATAAAGTGGTAACTATTTTGCAAACTTTGGGCTGTTTAATATTAAGCGTTAAAGGCTAACATCTTGGGTTTTTTATCGATAGAATGATATAGCACTACTTTTATGCTGATGGAGATATAATGAAAAACAATGAGCAATTAGATTTTAGTACTATGTTAGCCACCAGTATCCATGATATGAAGAACTCATTAGCGATGGTATTACAATCCATTGAAGACTTAGATCTAGCTGATAATCTCACTACCACTCAACATAAATCAGTATCTAACTTACATTATCAAACATCACGTATTAACAGTACGTTAATGCAACTGTTAGCCTTATATCGAGAAGAAAAAAACAACTGCCCGTAGTGATTGAAGAAAACGCGGTGGATGAACTAATCACCGATGTTTTAGAGCGTAACCGGTTATATTTAAACAGCCACCATATCAAGTTAAGTGTTAAAGTTGAAAATAACCTACGTGGCTATTATGATGTTGACTTAATCAGTTATCTATTAAGTGATATTTTAATTAACGCACTGCGTCATGCAAAAAGTGAAGTGATCATACGTGCCTATTACCAAGATCAATTTTTACTCTTTGAAGTAGAGGATGATGGTGAAGGTTACCCTCATTATATGTTAAACGTTAATGAGGATGAGTTTGCTACTTTTAATGCCAACAAAGGACGCAGTGGCTTAGGGTTACTGTTTGCTAAAAAAATTGCACAAGCACACAAATTAAAGGCAATAACAGGCAGTATCAGTTTAAAAAACAAACCTGATAACACAGGCAGTTTATTTACATTACGATTACCATAATCTTTTAATGGCATGGTGAGTTTAAAGCCCTGCTTTACTTTTAATTTAAAAAGAGCATAAACCTTGTATCCATTAATAATATCTTTAGTTGGTTTGTTACTGATTGTAATGATCGGTTACAACATTATTCAACAGTACAAACAAAAAGCGGAAACAGAGCGACGTATTTCTGTCTCGAAACAACATGCCACTATTACAGAGGTGGATGAGCTGTTGTTGTTTTCAACAAAAATCCCTTTTAGTAAGGCGTTATTACTTATCCTAAAAAATAGAATACGTAATGCACTTTATATCATGATCAATATTTCTCCGACCACAGCGAGTTATCGCGAGCACTTCGCTGACACCGAAGCACAAATAAAACAAATCAAAGAAAATTATGTCGCGCCTTCACCAAGCAGTTTACAAGTCCCCTAACGATAAAGATGCAATGGCTCTTGTACAAGCGACTAAAAAAATACGTGCAGTCCTTCGTTCTGAGCATGCTAAACAGAAAATCAATACAGATCTGTTTGTTTCAGAAAACCAACAGTTAGAAATGATGCAACTTAAAATTAATATTGAAATCAGTATCAAACGTATTAACGATGCAAAAGGACAAAAGCAATATAATACCGCGAAACAGATGACTGATAAGATTTTAAAAATATTAAATAATCTTCCAAACAAAGACAGTGATTTAGAACATAAACAACAAATGTTAGAAAGTGTTAAAAATGAATTAAGCGCTCATTTAACCAGTGCGCAAAAAATTGCGTCAGAGAACCAAGCACAAGATCAGAAAGATGATGCAAAAAGAAAAGACTTAGACAGACTCTTTGCAGATAAACAAAAATGGTAAAAATAACCCTCACGTCCTGCTTTAAAATTGCTATTATTGATACAAATCAATAACTTTAATATCCCCCTCATTATTATAAAATATCACCATAATAATGAGGCATCTGTTATGCAAACAATATCCCAAGAACAACAGCAACAATTAAAAACGCATTTACTTGCAGAATTCTCGCAGGTGAAAGAAAAGGTAAAAACCCGCCTTGCCGTCTCTTCAAAACCTTATCTGAATGACCTAGTCGACAAAGTCGATGCAATGAATGCTGACCTATTGATCGATAGTTTAATTCATAGTGAGAGCCATTCTTTGAATGTCTACAAAATGCAGATCAAGAGTATTGATGCTGCTTTACAGGGTATGGAACTAGGCTTATACGGCTTATGCTCCGACTGCGAGACTGAATTAACTGCAGAAGCGTTATTTGAGTGCCCTACTCAACAACGTTGTCCGGAATGTGAATTAAAGTATCAACAACAAAAAGTTAAGGGGTATAAATTATAAAATCTAATTTATTATTAACTTTATAGGAAGGTATATGCTAAATTGCCTTCCTTTTACTTAACTAGAGCAGAGATTTTGACCAATAATATTTCCCCTGTAACTTTAGACAACGCCTCTAGCACGACACAACTTGAACTTGAAAAGACAACACCTTTATCAATATCACAATGCACGCCTGCATTTACTGGGTATATTGAGCAATATGTTGCACCAAGTGAACTTGCATTCTCACCATTATTTACAAATGCGACTGCAATTATTGAAAAATATCTAAAGCTACCTGTACCTTTATTATTGGTAAACAGTCGTTATTGGTTAAATGCTCAGCAGGTATTAAAAGAAGTCATTCCCAATGACCTGCCTGTAGATTATTTGCTAAGTTATAATCAAGAAAGCCTATTTGGCCGTGCTTCACTAAATGCAGATGATACCCTGCACTTATCACAAGGCTTATTGAATACCTTTAATAATGGCGCTTTAGTATTAAATATTAGCCCTTTATTAGTTGAGTCAAATTTGTGGTTTAAATTAAAGTCAGTATTACAACGAGGCTATCTATTAGCCAGTGATGCTGTTAACGCAGATAAATCCAAACAGGCGTTGCCAGATTTACAATCTCAACCGATCAATATTAAATTAATACTAGTAGCGAACCGTGCTCAATTAGAAGAATTAATTCAAATTGACCCTGAGTATACGCAAATCTCATCATTGTTTTGTGAATTAGCCAGCCAGGTACCGGTTAACCAAACCTCTATTAATACGGTTATCCATTATTGTCAGCACCTAGCTGCACAATTGGGTTTAACACCCTTAAATGATAAAGCATTACAGATTATATTGAATGCGTTATCCATAGAGTGCCAGCATCAGCAACAGCTATTATTTGACCTAGAGTTTATCGAGCAAACCATTCGTTATGCTAATCTATTTACACAGAATAATAGTGTTACTGAAGATGACTTAAGTGCTTATTTTGACGAGATCAATGAAGCGCAATCACTGGCTCGAAAATACAGTGAACAGTCTGTGATTGAAGGCCAAGTAAACCTACAACTAACAGGCGAAAAGATAGGACAAATAAATGGCTTGTCCGTCGTAGAACTACTCGGTTACCCTTGTGAGTTTGGTGAAGTATTTAGAATCTCCGCAAGTGATATGATCGGTGATGGTGAAATTATCGATGTGGAAAGAAAAGTAGAATTAGCGGGCAACATTCATGCTAAGAGTACGCATATTGTCCAAGGGTACCTTAACCATTTTTTCAGCCATATCAGTGCCTTCCCCTACTCATGTAACTTGGTCTTTGAGCAATCTTACCAAGAAAGTGATGGTGACAGTGCCTCATTAGCTATTTTGCTGGCGGTCAGTTCTTGTTATGCCAAATGCGCAGTCAAACAAGACGTGTTTGTCACAGGATCCTTGGACCAACATGGTAATGTGTTACCAATAGGTGGGATCAACCAAAAAATTGAGTCTGTGTCCCGTTTATTTGAATTAGGGTTATTAACTGACCCTGTCACTATCGTGATGCCAAAAGCAAATATGCTTAACCTCACCTTGAATAAATACTCTTTAGCCTTAATAGAAGAAGGTAAGCTATTAATTCACGCAATTAACCACTGTCATCAAGCATTTCCAATATTATTAAATAAAAGCTTTGAACAGATCATAAAAACAATTAATTGCAGAATTGAGTTAGCAAACAAGGAAGAGATGGAAGAATCGTCAATAGGCTTGTTTTCTAGACTAAAACACTCTATCTTTCATTAGGATTTACAAATCTAAACGATAGGTTTTTATTATTCTTGATTGTTTATAGCCGCTCATATAAAGTATGGCGCTCATTATTTCGTGGTGTTAATTATTTGCATTTTAATACCTCACCTTATCAATTATCTTAAGAAAAGTGATTATGACTAAAACCGTATCCCAAAAAGAGTTGGGAAAAAACTCTTACAATAAAGAAGAATTAATTAAATGTGGTCAAGGTGAGCTATTTGGTGAAGGCAACTGTCAATTACCAGTAGACAACATGTTAATGTTAGATCGCATCATCTCTATCACTGAAGATGGCGGCGAACATGGTAAAGGCGAATTAATCGCTGAATTAGATATCGATAAAGCATTATGGTTCTTCGAATGTCACTTCCCAAATGACCCTGTAATGCCTGGTTGCCTAGGTTTAGATGCAATGTGGCAACTAGTTGGTTTCTTCCTTGGTTGGAGCGGTGGTCCAGGTAAAGGTCGCGCACTAGGTGTGGGTAATGTTAAATTTACTGGCCAAGTATTACCAACGGCTAAAAAAGTAACTTACCGCATTACAATGAAACGTTTAATTATGCGCAAATTAGTAATGGGTATTGCTGATGGTGTAGTAGAAGTTGACGGTAAAGTTATCTACACAGCTGAAGATCTTAAAGTTGGCCTATTTGTTGATACCTCAAGCTTTTAAACTAAAAGATTGATTATTACTTAGAAAGCACTGATTATATTAGTAATCAGTGCTTTTTTTGTTTAAATTTTGTAACGCCTTCTTTGACAAGGATATCCCATGGCTTTCTTATTCCGACTTATCAAATCCATACTCGTTAACAGCTTCAAGTTTATTAATGCCATCCGATTAATCTTGCTGAATGTCATTTTTATTATGATATTGCTGTTTCTCTTCGCGTCCTATGATGGTGATGAAATTGAAATTGAAGTAGCGGAAAACTCTTACCTACGTATTGACTTAAACGGCTTTATTGTTGAGAAAAAGCAACCAATGAACTTCTCTCAAGAAGTGTCTAAACAACTTTCAGGCTTTGCTAATGAAGCGCCAGAGGAGTTTGAAGTACAAGAGATTATTAAAGCAATTCAGTATGCTAAAAACGATCAAAATATTACTGGTTTAGTACTTGAGTTATCAGGCTTACAAGCAGCAAGTATTAACCAATTAACAGATATTGGCAGTGCCATTACTCAGTTTAAAAGTGCAGGTAAACCAGTTTATGCTTATGCTGATAACTATTCACAAACACAATATTATTTAGCCGCTTATGCTGATCAAGTTACCCTTCCCCTAATGGCTTTGTTTTATTACAAGGTTATGCAGTCAATCGTCTCTATTTTAAAGACCTGCTGGATAAACTACTGATCACGCCACATGTGTTTAAAGTAGGTACCTATAAATCCTTTGTAGAGCCGTACACTGAAGATCATATGTCTGAATACAGTAAAACTGCTAATCAACATTGGTTAAATCAATTGTGGCAGAACTATATTGACCATGTATTACTAGCGCGTAAAAATAATCCACAAATTAGCGAGCGCTCAATCAACCCAACACTTGCGGAAGTTAAACAAGGGTTAAAAGCAGTGAACGGTGATACGAGTGAATATGCGCTATCTGTAGGCTTAGTGGATAATTTGTTATTCCATGATCAATTTCTTAAAAATATGGCTAATGACGCGCAACAAACACAGAATAGTAAACCAAGCATGATTAGTTATCGCGCTTATCAAAGTACCTTGCCAGACCTTTATAGATACACAGGTGAAGAATCTCAAATTGCGGTTATTCATGGCTCAGGTGAGATCATCTCGGGTCTTAATACAGGCTCAACCATTGCCGATAAGAGTTTTAATGCTTTATTAAAACGAGCTAAGAATAACCCACATATTAAAGCCGTTGTACTACGCCTTGATACGCCTGGAGGCAGTGCTTTTGCGTCCGAAAATATCAGACAACAAGTACTGGCATTAAAAGATGCTGGTAAAAAAGTAGTGGTATCTATGGGGGCTGTGACTGCCTCTGGTGGATACTGGATAGCTTCTGCTGCCGATAAGATAATTGCCTCGCCTACTACTCTTACGGGTTCAATCGGCATCTTTGGCATGTTTGCAACACTTGATAAAACGCTAAATGAAATGGGTATTCAACAGGATGGCGTTGCCACTAACCCACTTGCTAATATAGGTATTACACAGGCATTAGATCCACAGCTAGCTGAAATATTTCAACTAGGTATAGAGAATGGTTACGCTAATTTCTTAAAAGTGGTTTCTGAAGGTCGAGATATGTCCTTAGCAGATGTTGATAAAGTCGCGCAAGGTCGTGTTTGGACTGGTGTTGATGGTGTACAAAACGGCCTAGTTGATCAATTAGGTGGTTTGCAATACGCCGTACAACAGGCTGCACAATTAGCAAACCTCGATGACTTTGATGTTATCTCTATTGAGCCAAGATTATCTTCTAAAGAAGTATTCTTTAACCAATTATTTGCTAAGTCTATTAAATATCTACCAAGTGGTGTCATCACCCAACCTACCTTGGTTAAATTATTTACTGACATTGAACAACAAGCAAACTTTATCTCACGAATTAATGACCCTCAAAGTCGTTTTGTGTACTGCACACAATGTTATATTAAGTAATTAGCACCTTACACTCTAGTGTATTAACAGTATCCCATTTAGCATTTTGATTATGATCATTCTGCTAAATGGTATTTAAAAGAGTTAAAAATGAAAACACGTCTATACGCCCTTAAACATTATACTGAAGCGGGCGATCTAAAAACGCCGCCGCTGTTTATTTACCTACTATTTTTCTTATCTCGTACTTGGATATTACTTATCATTTCGCTGGCATCACAACAAACAGGTGATAAGTTACTGATGCTTTTTTACCCTGAGCAGATGCATTTTTACACTGGGCTATTAGTAGGGCTTTTACCAGTACTGGTGTTTTTAATCTCTGGCCGTCGTCATGCACAAAAAAAATGGGCAATCACTATTTGGCCCGCTTGCTATTATTTAATGGTGATGAGTTTATTAGCGGACTTATTACTGCAACTGTATTACCTGACATTGGAGCATTTTCAATACTCTGCGTCTGCATCATTACAGTTAGTGATTGTATCTTGGGCAACGATTTACGTATTTAAAAGTAAGCACTTGCGGGATAGTTTTAAACAATAATGACATATTAACACATACAAAAATGCCTCAAAAAGTGAGGCATTTTTAGTAACGAATCAACAGGTATTGATTAATGTAATTTTAAGCGAGGACGTAATACGCGGTTAATTTTTTCTACTAAAGTCATTAAACCAGTGCGGATATAACCGTGTAGAGCAACCTGGTGCATACGATATAAAGAAACGTAAACAACCTTAGCTAAACGCCCTTCAATCATCATAGAGCCTTTCATTAAGTTCCCCATTAAGCTACCTACTGTGCTGTAGTTACTTAAAGAAACTAATGAACCATAATCGGTGTATTTGTAGTCAGTTAACTCTTTACCATTTAAAGTAGCAATGATGTTCTTACCCACTTGTGTTGCCATTTGATGCGCAGATTGAGCACGTGGTGGCACAAAACCACCATCAGGTAATGCACAACTTGCACAGTCACCAATGGCATAAATGTCGTCATCCAAAGTCGTTTGTAAGGTTTGTTTAACGATTAATTGGTTTATACGGTTCGTTTCTAAACCAGCTAACTCTTTTAAGTAATCAGGCGCTTTAATACCCGCAGCCCAAACAATCAAATCGGCTTTAATCAACTCACCTGACTTAGTAAGTAAACCCTCTTCATTAGCTTCGGTCACCATAGTATTAGTACGAACATCTACACCTAGTTTCACTAACTCTTGGTGTGCAGATGCTGAAATACGTTTTGGTAGTGCAGGTAAAATACTGTCACCTGCTTCAATTAAGCTCACTCGTAAATCGGCACTTTTAATATGTGAGAAACCGTAGCTAGAAACTTGTTTAAGGGAGTTATATAACTCTGCAGACAGCTCTACACCTGTAGCACCCGCTCCAATGATAGAAACATTAACCGAATTAGTTTCTTTCACACCAAGTTGTAAATATTTATTTAACATGCGGTGATGGAACTTCTTAGCCTGTTGTGGGCTATCTAAGAAGATACAATGTTCGCCTACACCTTTGGTGTTGAAATCGTTACTTACACTACCTAAAGCCATCACTAGAATGTCATACTCTAAATGACTTTCAGGTAAGATCATGCAACCTTCTGCATCGTATAAAGGGTCGATAGTGATAGTTTTCTTAACACGATCAAGATTACGCATTGCACCCAGTTTAAAGTTGAATGAATGGTTTGTTGCATGGGCGCGGTAACTGACTGCATCAATACCATCATCTAAAGAGCCTGCTGCTACTTCATGTAACAAAGGTTTCCACAGGTGGGTACTATTTTTATCAAGCAATGTAATATGTGCTTTTTTCTTACGTCCAAGCTTATTACCTAATTTTGTGGCTAACTCTAAACCGCCAGCACCACCACCAACTATTACTATCTTTTTCATAACGTCCTCATAAATTAAATTTTTTACAAAAATGATGCTTGGTATATTCAAATATCGTTTTTATGAAAAACTTGATCTAGGTTGTACTTTTAAAAAGGAAAGATTATAAAAAAATGGGCTTCAAGTCACCTTTTTTTATCCATGATTGTGAATGAAGTAAGATTGTTTAAATTTATCTGTTTAAATCTTGACGATATATAGGGGATTTCGATCAGTTTAGCTGTTTTACAGACAAAAATCTGATCGAATTAAGCAATGAATTAAGTTATTCGCCTTTAAATTTTTTAATTGTTTGAAGGTGTGCAGTGATATCAGTGAATTTATGCCCTTGAGTTTGATCAAAAATAATCGGGTAATAACTGGCTAACTCATGATTACTCACTTCGCTATCTAATACATCATCCACAGTTGATAAAATGCATAGGCAGTTTGCTGAGTTTTCACGTCTAAAATCATCCACACATTTAGTATCAATATCAAAATACTCTTCTGGCCACTCAATACGCCCCACCATGTTATCTTCAGGGTGTAAATTAGGGTTAAAGATCACTTGCTTAATGCCAGATAAAAAACCGATACGCTCACTCCAATAGCCGCCTAAGCCAACACCACAAATTAAAGGTGCATTGTCCTCGCTATTATTAATGTGGTGATTAACCTCTTTCAATATATGAGCCATATCTTGTTTAGGGTGAATAGTGCTGTAATGCACAAAGCGTACATCTGGATCAATCGATTTTAATTGCATCACTTTTTCATGATTACCTGGACTCGTTGCATCAAAGCCATGTAAATAGATGATCATTGTCGTTTCCACCTTTTCTATGAAATCTGTTACGTTGTTTTCTGTAATGTTACCTTATTTTTATCTAACTACCGTATCTAATTTAACGTATAAAATCTGTAAATAACTGTTATGTTTGTGAAAACAAACCAGAGAATTAGTATTTTTCATTAAATTGATCTATTGATTGTTTCGCTTGTTGCCACAATTTATTTTCAATTAACGGCATAACTTGTTTCTCTTTGTTCGCCGATAACGCGTTTATTAAGGTCAAACTCTCAGTGGGTTTTACTGATAACCCATCTAAAATAGTCATAGCAGCAGCGGCATCATTACAAGCCAGAATAAAGTCACACCCTGCAGACAACGCCCCTTCCGCACGGGTTAGGTGATCACCTACAAAGCTTGCTCCGTGCATAGAAATATCATCACTGATGACGGCACCTTTAAAACCTAGCTGTTTTTTTAATACCTGTTGTAACCAATAATCAGAAAACCCACAGGGTAAATCATCACACTCTGAATAGACCACATGTGATGGCATAATGGCATCTAATTTTTGCGCTGCAATTAACTTTTTAAACGGTAACATATCCTGTTCAAAAATAGTTTGTTTGGATCGTGAGTCTACGGGTAAGGCGATATGGGAGTCTGCTTTTACGCTGCCATGCCCAGGGAAATGTTTACCCGTTGATGCCATGCCTGCGAGTTTCATTCCATCGATGTAAGCCGATGCGATTTCAGTCACTTGCTTTTTATCATCACTAAAAGCACGCTCTCTAATGACATCTGATATACCATTGATATCTAACACTGGGGCAAAACTTAAGTCGATATCACAAGCAATTAATTCACTGGCCATCACAAAGGCACTAGCTTTCGCTAAAGATAGCGTTTCTTGTAATGAATTAGTTTTAGATAACAAATCACCACAAGCAGGTAAATGGGTAAAACCTTCACGAAAACGCTGTACGCGCCCTCCTTCATGGTCAACACCAACAATAATCGGTTGTTTGGCATAAAATCTAATTTGTTGTACTAGCTCTTTTAATTGCACCACATTATCAAAATTGCGTGTAAATAAAATAACACCTGCAACAAATGGGTGAGCTAAGTATTCTTGTTCTTCTGCTGTTAATTGATAACCGGCTACATCTAAGATGATTGGGCGCATATTTTTCTTTCCAATTTAAAAAGCCAGCAAAGCTGGCTTAGGTAACACATGAAAATAACAGTTAGCTGTTATTTAAAGTAAGGTGATTAACTGATTTTATCGAACAGTTTTTTAACCTCTTTAAGTTTGTCTTCAGGTGCGTTCTCTAGTAATTCCGTTAAGATAGTTTTAGCACTCTCTTTTTCGTCAATTTCTAAGTAAGCTCTCGCTAAATCTAATTGAGCAGCAACGCCATCGGCATCGGTATCAAACTCAGCAAAGGATTCCACCACATCTGGGAACTCATCTAAACCAAAGTCTAAATCAAACTCTTCTTCAGTGAGGTCTTGCCCATCGTCATTGGTAAGCAAGGTATCAATATCAATAAATCCTTTATCATCAGATTTATCGAATTTTGGTAACTCTGCTTCCTCATTAAATGCATTACTGCTTAATTGTTTAGCTAAGGTATCAGGGTCGGTAAAATCCAGCTCATCACTTTCATCTTCAACTTGTTTTGCCTGTTCAACCTGTTCCTCCGCAGCTTGGTCAATATCAGATTCAAGCTCTTCCTCAACCTCTGAACTAGTTTCTGCTAATAACTCTTCTAAATCTAACGTATCTTCAGTATCAAGCTCAGCTTCAGGCTGATCATCATTCTCTGTTTCAGTTTCAAACTCTTCATCAAGTTCTGAACTACTTTCCGCTAATAACTGTTCTAGATCTAGTGGTTGTTTATCATCAGATAACTCAAGGTCTTCAGGGTATTCACTTAACAGCTTATCAATATCAGACATTGTTTCAGCAGCAGTTTCATCCTCTGCATCGCTTTCTGTTAATAATGCATCACTGTCTAGTGGCGTTTCAACCTCATCTGATTCAGCAAGTCCTGACGTATCAGTAGGCCTTTCTGGTTCAGCTTCTGCTAGTAATTCATTCGCTGCAGTCGTTTCATCTAATAGCGCTTCAACTTCAGGAATCGCTTCAGGTTGAGACTCTTCTTCAACATCTAAGCTAGAGTCTATTGCAGATTCTACTTCAGCTGACGGTTCTGGCTTTGTTTCTGTTAATAGTTCTTCAACTTCAGGAATTGCTTCAGGTTGCGATTCTTCTTCGATATCTAAGCTGTTATCTATTGCAGATTCTACTTCAGCTGACGGTTCTGGCTTTGTCTCTGTTAATAGTTCTTCAACTTCAGGAATTGCTTCAGGTTGAGACTCTTCTTCAACATCTAAACTGGTATCGATTGCAGGTTCTACTTCAGCTGACGGTTCTGGCTTTGTTTCTGTTAATAGTTCTTCAACTTCAGGAATTGCTTCAGGTTGAGACTCTTCTTCAATAGTAAGATCATCAGTGCTCGCTTCTAATTCAGCTTCCACTTCATCTAATTTAATTGGCTCTAAAGGTGTTTGATCCACTGAATCAAAATCAAACTCATCTAGATCCACTTGCTCTTCGTCATTTGTTTCTAACTCTGCAAGTTCAGACTCCCATTGTGCCGCTAAATCCAAATCACTCTGTGATGTCTCTTCGTCTAACTCTAAATCCGATTCAGATAATTCAATAACTTCATCATCGCCATTAATAACCGCATCAATGTCGATATCAAGTTCATCTTCGATAGTTGATGCTTGTTCATCTTCAATTAACTCTGTGTCAGTACTAGTTATTAGCTCATCTTCTTCTGACACTTGCTCTTCGATAATCGTTAGATCTGCATCATCTTCCTTGGATTCAGGCTCTTCTTCACTAACGTCAGTGGCAAATAATGAATCAAACTCATTATCTTCTTCCTCTAACAGCGCCGTTGATTCAGCAAGTTCTTGCTCTTTTAATGCTAATTCTCGTTTTGATTTAATACGTAAAATTAATAGGAATAAGGCTGTTAACAGTAACAGCGGAGAAAGAATAGTTAACAATAATGTAGAGGCTGAGCCAGTAATAGAGCTTAGAATTTGATTTAACAAACCTGGGCCACTAAAAGGTGGAGCTTCAAAAGCTTCGATCTCAGCTTTATATTGGTCAATCAATGCCTGCAACTCTATTTGTACATTGATATCTTCTTCAACTTGTTCAGATAGCGTATGTATTTGGTCACTTAAAGGCTGTAATTTTAATTTTAAACGTTGGTTAGATTCTGTTGCTTGAATTAACTGTTCATTAAGCGCTGCATACTCTTGTTCAAGTTTCAGTAACTGTTCATTAGTTGCGTTAGTTGTTTCTGGTGCAGTTTTTTGACCTTCTTCTGCTACAGTTTCAATCTCTTCAGCCCCTGCTTCAGCTTGAGCTGGCTCTTCTACAGTTGACTCTACCTTCTCGGGCACTACAGTTGCCGCCGGTTTTACTGCAGGCGCAGCAGGCGTGTTGGTTATTCTTAATAAACGAAAAGCTTCAGCGTTAGTTTGTTGAGAAATGACCGCTAAACTAGGTACATCAATCACCGAGGTAGCAATGATTTTGTTGATGTCGCCATTACGGAAAGCAGTTGGGTTGGTTTTATAGATAGCAACTAATGTTTGATACACACTAACATTGTTATTAGGGCGTAATTTGTTAGAGATCGACCATAATGTTTCGTTTGCTGTTACAGGACCATAACGAACAGGAGTTGTATTATTCGGAGCAGTCACAGACACCGATGATGGGGTAACTTGTGGCTCATCATTTGGGCCAACTAACTCAACACTTTGTGCACTGTGCGCACTGAATAATAATGGAAGACAAGAAACAACAGCAAGTAACATGCGATTCATAAACGATCCTTGTAAGGGAATTGCAAAATATTATAATTATAATAAACCAGGACAAGCAAAAGATGATCTTATAAAACAAGCGTGTAGGCTAGAATTGCGATCTAGCCCACTGTAACACTTAACCTATCTTATTATAAATAGGTGTAAGCTAATTTTTCCATTACCAATACAGCGTTGGTAGCAATGCCATAATGGACATTATCCGCTGATACCCACATATTGATGCCTGCTGCATCACAGGTATCTTTACGTAAACGACCCACGTGTACTTCAACATTACCAACAACATCATCAATCATATTGGCATATTCAGTAACTGAACCTGCTAATACAATGTTATCACTATGGTGAAGTGCATTAGCCACCTCTTCTAGCTCTACTGGATAATGTGTAACAACATGTACTGCTTGAGAACAACCATAAAACATAGGAACAACAACCTGAGTCGTTGAAACCACCATTTCTGGGTCATTTAACAAACGGCGTGTTTCAGCTGCTAAACGTAATTCAGAAAAATCAATACCATCTTCATTAAACTCGTCAATTTGTGGCACCACATTAAACGCAATTTGCTGTTTAAATTTGTGTTGCTCAATGCTTTTAGCATTCAATAAACGTGCCGTTTCGCCAGCTAAAGCAGAAACACCCTCTTTACCTATGGTAGAAGCTGATTGATAACCTGCAACAGTAACACGCTTAATACCCACTTCTTGATGAATTTGTTTGATTGCTAAGGTTAACTGAGCCGTTTCAGGGCTTGGAATAGCAATGATATTAGCGTCACTGTAACGTGCGATATCATCATCGTTAACACCCACTTGTACTAAAGGCACTTCAGGTGATTCAAGGTAGTAACCGCTGATATCAATCACCACACAATGCTCTTTCGCTACAGGGATCCAAGTCGCTGCAATCTCTCTATCCGACAGGAATAAAGCGATATCAACTTGTTGCCAGTCGAATGTTTCTAACTCAACAACATCAACAGGCTTACCTGAATACATAACCGAAGTGGTATCACACTCACTGCTACTGATTGGGAAAATATTATTAATTGCGAAATCACGTTTTAATAACACTTCTAACGTTGTTTCGATGCAACCATCAATCTCACCGATTAATGCAATATTGTATTCTTTGTTCATGTTGACCTTTTATTTGTTTTTAACAGTAAAACCAATTTTCTTTAAATCGATTATTTGTGGCGAAATTTGCCACTTATCCGACATTGTCACCGTTAAGGTAGACATTTCTCGTCTTTCTGGATAATTTTTGCGCATATTATCAAAACCGTTTACTTCATTTACTTTTTCTAAATAAAGCATCATCTCTGCGTACATCATATATTAAATGTACCAATGATTTTAGTAATTCTGGTGACAGTTCTGCATCAATGCTTATATCACTAATTGCTGCTTTTTCAGTGAAGTCAATACTTTTTAAAGTAACCGGCACTTGTAGTTTTTGGCACAGTGCAATATATAACATCTCTGTACCCCGTGCTCTGCCATCTAAACTATAACCAGCAATATGTGGTGTCGCTAATGCCACATAAGGTAAAAGTGCCTTATCAATATTAGGCTCATTTTCCCATACATCTAATACTAAACGAGGTATGTTACCTTTTATGGCAAGTGCTAATAAGGCTTTATTATCAATTACCTCACCACGACATGCATTGATCAATATTTGTTGTGAATTCAGTTTTTCAAGCACAGATTGATTGAACAAGTGAAAGGTTTTATGTTCGCCAATCAGAGTTTTTGGCACATGCAGAGAAATTACATCCGCTGTTAATACCTGCTCAAAAGTACAGAACTCACGTGGATCGCCTGCCAATTGCAAAGGTGGATCGTATAAAAGACAGTTAATCCCAATCGCTGTTAAACAATCATAAACCGCTGTACCTGTATTACCTGCACCAACAATGGCAACGTTTTGTGTTAATAAAGACAATTGACCTTGTTCAATCATCACTAACAAAGCGCTTAACACATAATCAGCTACAGATATTTTATTACAACCAGGCGCACTACTAAATGCAATGTTTCTCGATTGCAGGTATTCAATATCAATATGATCAGTACCAATGGTAGCTGTACCAACAAATTGGATTTGCTTATTTAACGCCAGAAGAGATTCATTCACTTTAGTGATAGAGCGAACTAATAATATATCTGCATCTTGAATCTGTTGCGCAGTAACATCGCGTCCAGAAAAGGTAATAACCTCACCAAAAGATTCAAAAAATGATCTGCCGTGTGGCATATTTTCGTCGATATAAATTTTCATCTTATTTCCACTTAACCTATTTTCTTTAACTGTATAAGCTAGTTAACTGAGATTTGACGCAGGATGATAACTTAGTTGAAGATGTAAGTAGAGTTACAAATGCAATGAGGCATTCCCTATAACCAAAAAAAGGAGCCAAAGCTCCTTTTTTAATCTCATTAGTAAAAACTTATTCGTAACGTTTGAATACTAATGTTGCGTTTGTACCACCAAAACCAAAGCTGTTAGACATAACAGTGTTTAGTTTAGCTGGCTCAGGTTTGTTTTTAACGATAGGCAGGTTAATCGCTTTTTCATCAACTTCATCGATATTACAAGAGGCTGAGATAAAGTCATTTTCCATCATTAACATGCTGTAGATAGCTTCGTGAACACCAGCTGCACCTAGTGCGTGACCAGTTTGTGATTTTGTTGCACTGATTTTAGGTGCATTTTCACCAAATACGATGTTGATTGCTTCTAACTCTTTCACATCACCGACTGGCGTAGACGTACCGTGAGTGTTTAAGTAGTCAACTTTACCTTCAACTGTTGATAGTGCTTGTTGCATACAACGTACCGCACCTTCACCAGATGGCGCAACCATATCGTAACCGTCTGAAGTTGCACCGTAACCTACGATTTCAGCATAGATTTTAGCGCCACGAGCAAGTGCATGCTCTAACTCTTCAACGACAACCATACCGCCACCGCCAGAGATAACAAAACCGTCACGGTTTGCATCGTATGTACGAGATGCTTTTTCAGGTGTTTCGTTGTACTTGCTAGATAATGCGCCCATTGCGTCAAACTCACAGGCCATTGTCCAATCTAACTCTTCACCACCGCCAGCGAAAACGATGTCTTGCTTGCCAAGTTGGATTTGCTCAAGGGCATGACCAATACAGTGAGAACTTGTTGCACAAGCAGAACTCATTGAGTAGTTAATACCTTTGATTTTAAACGGTGTCGCAACACATGCTGAAGTCGTACTCGCCATCGTACGCGGTACCATGTAAGGACCAACACGACGAACACCTTTGTCTTTCATGATTTGACATGCGTCAACTTGGTTTTTTGAAGAACCGCCGCCAGAACCTGCGACTAAACCAGTACGAATGTTAGAAACCATCTCTTCAGGTAATTTCGCATCTTCAATCGCTTCCTGCATTGAAAGATATGTGTATGCTGCTGCATCACCCATGAAACGCATTACTTTACGGTCAATGTGCTCTGAAGGATTGATTTTTAAATCACCCCAAACTTGGCTGCGCATACCAATTTCTTTAAATTGCTCAGAAAATGTGATGCCCGACTGGCCACTTTTAAGTGATGCTAAAACTTCATCTTTATTGTTACCAATACTAGAAACAATGCCAATACCTGTAATTACTGCTCTTTTCATTATTAAGCCTTTATTGCTTGAGGGACTAATTATATGATCATCAAGTGTGAAGTGATTTATCCTAAATCAACCTGACAGTTTTAAAATATGATCTAATATACAAGGAATATAACTTGTCTCAAGACAAAAACAATATAATTAACCATGCACAACTTGACTGGTCAGATCAGTCAGAGCCATTTTCTACACAATTTGATGATATTTACTTCAATAATGATCATGGTGTCGATGAATCTGAATATGTATTCTTTGCTGGTAACGACATAGAAAAGAGATGGCAAACCTTTCATTCTGAACAGTTTTGTATATTAGAAACCGGCTTTGGCTCAGGCTTAAACTTCCTCACAACAGCGTTAAAATTTAGCCAATTTAAACAAAACAATCCTAGTTCACAGTTACAACGTTTACATTTTATTAGCTTTGAAAAATACCCTTTAGAGATAGAAGCGTTACAAACAACACTTGCTAAATTTAAACAATTTTCTGATTTATCTGAAGAGTTGATCAAACAATATCCATTACCCTTAGTGGGTTGTCACCGCCTTTCATTTAACCAAGGCGAAATACTCTTAGACCTTTGGTTCGGCGATATTAACCAGCAGATCGATAATCTTTCTGGTAGCGCATTAGGCATTGCTGACGCTTGGTATCTAGATGGATTCAACCCACATAAAAACCCTGACATGTGGCACCAAGCGTTATTTGAAAAAATGTATAAACTCAGTAAACTGACTGCCACATTAGCAACCTTTACCGCGGCAGGGTTTGTACGACGCGCCTTAATCAACGCAGGCTTTACTATGTCAAAACGAAAAGGATATGGTAAAAAGCGTGAAATGTTAGTAGGTATTGCCCAGCAGGAAGAAGTTAAGCAGAAACAAGTTGAACAAACAGAAAAAACAAAACCTCAACAAACAGATGTGGCAATTATTGGCGGCGGAATTGCAGGGCTATGTACCGCTTTATCTCTTGCAAAGCGTGGTAATAAAGTCACTGTTTATTGTGCAGATGAACAACTAGGTATAGGCGCTTCTGGTAACCTACAAGGAGCCCTTTACCCTTTACTTAATCAACAACATGATGAACTTAGCCAATTATTTGCAAATGCCTATCAATATGCTTTAAATTTTTATAAACAAGTTAACCAACAAGTGCCCTTTTCTCACCAGTTTAATGGGTTATTACAACTTGCTTATGATCAGACTTCACATCGTAAATTAGAAAGTATCAATAAAGCACAACTGCCTCTTTCATTAGTTAAATGGTTAACTGAACATCAAACAAATGCACTAGCAGGCTTACCAATTGGCCATCAAAGTTTATATTATCCAAGTGCCGGTTGGCTAAGCCCAAGGGAATTGATTAACTCGTTAAGCGCCCTATTAACAACATACTCTAATGTGCACATACATTGCGGTTGTCGTGTCGATAATGTAAGACGGCAATCATCGGATACCTCAAGTAATTGGGCATTGATAACTGTAACTACAGTTCAACACCAAACATCAACATCCAAACATCAATGCATTGTAATCGCCGCAGGTATGGACACACTGAAGTTTAGCCAATGCCGTGCTGTGCCTTTATCTGCAGCAAGAGGCCAAGTGAGCCATATTCCAAGTAAGGGAGATCTCAGTGATTTAAAGCTGACGCTATGTCATGAAGGTTACTTAACCCCCGCTATGAAAGGCGAACATTGCATGGGCGCGACCTTCAAACGCCACGACGACTGTGTTGAATACCGTGAAATTGAACAGCAAGAAAACCATCATAAACTTAAGAAATGTATTTCAGATCAAACTTGGGTAGACACTATCACTACTAATGATCAAGCACATGTCGCAACGCGGACAACAACACGTGATCACTTTCCTTATCTAGGTGAATTAACAAATTATGATCAACTTAAACAAGATTATCAGGCAGGTAAAACTATAGATTTAACACTGCCTATTTTACCTAACGCTTATCTGATCACGGGTTTAGGCTCTAGAGGATTATGTAGTGCGCCTTTGCTTGCAGAAATATTAGCTAGTAAGATTAACCAAGAAAGTTCACCCATTGCCAATAACATCTATAAAAAGATGCAGATACCACGACAATGGCTGAGTTACATGGCGAAAAATAAGCCCTTAAAAGAATAAAAAGTAAACGCTTTTGCAAAAAATCAGCGGTTATTAGATTCACAACCTTGATTGGACTTTGTTAACCGAACAATTTACGGTAATCTAGCGCTCCGGTTTGAGGGTTGATTTAAAAAGTCCTTTTTAAAAAATTAAAGAGAAAAATTACAGTTTAATGAAATATTCCCGCGTTTATATCAATAGTATGGCTTATGAATTAGCCCCTGAAGTGGTCTCAAGTTCAGAATTGGAATCTAGACTTGCACCTTTGTATCAAAAATTGCGCATCCCAACAGGACAACTTGCGGCACTAACAGGTATTGAACAAAGAAGATGGTGGCCTAAAGACCATCGTTTGTCCGACGGTGCCATCGAAGCGGCTAAAAAATCATTAAACGAGACAGGTGTGAACGTCGACGATATTGGTGCTGTGGTTTACACAGGCGTATGTCGTGATCAACACGAACCTGCTACTGCATGTCGTATTGCGGCCGAATTAGGTGTTAATAAAAGCACTGCTATTTACGATATCAGTAATGCCTGTTTAGGTGTCTTATCAGGTATTTTAGATATTGCAAACCGTATTGAACTTGGTCAAATTAAGGCTGGTTTAGTGGTGTCTTGTGAATCTGCACGGCACATTGTTGATATCACTATCGACAACATGCTTTCAAACCAAAGTATTCAAAACTTTTCACAATCACTGGCGACATTAACCGGTGGTTCAGGCGCAGTTGCAGTTTTATTAACAGACGGCAGCTTGCCTTTACACAATCAACGTCAGCATAAATTATTAGGTGCTAGCCACTTATCTGCACCAGAACATCATGACCTGTGTAAATGGGGACTACAGGAAGTTGGTCTTAAACTACACCGTGAATTTATGCGCACCAATGCTGTGCCGCTGCTTAAAGAAGGAGTTGCGCTAGCATTAGACACGTGGAAAGACTTCTTATCACAACAACAATGGTCAGTGGACAGTGTTGATAAAGTGATTTGTCACCAAGTAGGTTCAGCGAACCAAAAACAAGTGTTAAGTGCACTTAATATTCCATCTGAAAAAGAGTATCCCACTTATCAATATTTGGGCAACATGGGCACGGTATCCTTACCTGTCACTGCGGCATTAGCCGATGAAAATGGATTTTTACAAAAAGGCGACAAAGTCAGCTTTTTAGGAATAGGCAGTGGATTGAACTGCATGATGCTTGGATTGGAGTGGTAAGATGAATTTTGATAGTTTATTCCCTTTTAGACGTAACTTTTTAAAGCTTAATGGGCAACAATACCACTACCTAAACGAAGGTAAAGGCGAACCTGTTGTGATGGTACACGGTAATCCAAGCTGGTCTTTCTACTACCGCAACTTAGTGACGGAACTTAGTCATCAATATCAATGTATCGTACCGGATCATATCGGTTGTGGTTTATCTGATAAACCATCTGACAAAGATTACGACTACACCTTAAATCAGCGTATTAATGACCTAGAGTCACTGTTAGAGCACCTTGATATTAAACAAAACATCACTCTAGTGGTTCATGACTGGGGTGGTATGATTGGTATGGGCTATGCAGCGCGTTACCCTGAAAGAGTTAAACGTTTAGTGGTTTTAAACACTGCTGCCTTTAATCTACCAAGCACTAAGAAATTCCAGGTGCCACTGTGGATCTGCCGTAATACATATTTAGGTACCGCATTAGTTCGTGGCTTAAACGCCTTCTCTTCAATCGCCTCTTATATCGGTGTGAAGCGTAAGCCAATGCCAAAAACTATCCGTGAAGCCTATGTTGCACCATTTAACTCTTGGAAAAACCGTATCTCAACATTACGTTTTGTACAGGATATTCCATTAGTGAAAACTGACCGTAACTACAAGTTAGTTGAAAGTATCGATAACAGCTTGCAACAGTTTCAAAAAGTACCAACTGTAATCTGTTGGGGCTTACAAGACTTTGTATTTGATAAACACTTTTTAGATGTTTGGAAACAAAAAATGCCTCATGCAGATGTACATGAATTTGCAGACTGTGGTCACTACATACTGGAAGATGCCAGTAATGAAGTGATTAACATTGTGCAGAAATTTATGGCGACAAACCCATAAATGGCCAACACCAAACCTTCTAAACGAAGTCTTAAAAAACAAGCTAAGGCGGCAAAAGGAAACTTGTGTCGCCACTTAGTCACAGCGTCACAAAAAATCCCCGATAAATTGGCCGTCAGTGTGCAACAAAACACACGCAGTGGCCTCACCTATCAAGAGATAGACTTTAAAACGTTACACCAACAAAGTGACGATATCGCCTTTGCTTTAACCGAGTTTGGACTAAAACCAGGCACAAAAGCAGTATTAATGGTGACACCCAGCATTGCTTTCTTTAACCTGACCTTTGCGTTATTCAAAGCCGGTATTGTGCCTATTTTAGTTGACCCAGGTATGGGTATTAAAAATTTAAAACAATGCTTTGAAGAGTCGCAACCGGAAGCCTTTATCGGTATCCCAAAGGCACAGCTAGCACGTTTGTTATTTGCTTGGGGTAAGCAAACCATTAAGCATGTGATTAATGTTGGCGGCCCTGCACTTGCTGGCGGCAAACAACTCACAAGTTTATTAAAAAAATATCCGCGTACTTCCAGGTTCAAAATGCAGGAACCACCATTAGATAAACTAGCGGCCATCTTATTTACCAGTGGTAGCACAGGCACTCCCAAAGGTGTGGTTTATACTCACAGAATGTTTGAAGCACAGATCCAAGTATTAAAACACGATTACCAAATAAAACTAGGTGAAATGGACTTAGCTACTTTTCCACTATTCTCTTTATTTGGTCCAGCATTAGGCATGGCCTCTATTGTGCCAGATATGGATGCTAGTCAGCCCATTAAAGCTAACCCAGACTTTATCTTTGCTGCCATTGAAAAATACCAATGCACTAACCTATTTGCTAATCCAGCATTGTTAGAAGTCTTAGGCAAAGCAGAACAAAGCAAACGACATAGTTTACCCAGCTTAAAACGTGTCATATCTGCAGGTGCACCCGCTTCAATTGACGCAATTAACCGTTTCAGTGAAATGCTCACAGGCAATGCAGAAGTCATTAATTCCTACGGCGCAACTGAATCATTACCGATCAGTAAAATAGGTAGTAAACAGATGCTCAAAACAGCACAAATTACTGAACAAGGTGGCGGTATTTGTGTCGGTTATGCCATTGATAACGTCGATATTAGCATTATCAAAATAGATGAAGGTATTATCCAAAATTGGCATTCGGACTTAACTTTACCCGCTTTTGAAATTGGCGAGATTGTAGTAAAGGCCCACAAGTGAGTGCAACCTATTATCGTCGTGAAAGTGCCACTGAATTAGCGAAGATTAACGATGGCGATCAGAATCAGGCATCGCATGGGTGATTTAGGTTACCTTGATGACCAAGGTAAACTATGGATGTGCGGCCGTAAAGCGCATCGCGTTGAATCTAATCATCTACAAAACGCTAAATCTTATTACTCCATTCCCTGTGAGCGCATCTTTAATACCCACAAAAGTATTAAACGCAGTGCATTAGTGACAATACAAAAAGATGGAAAATCAACACCTGCCGTCTGTATTGAAGTCGCTGACAACAACAAACTTGATAACTCACGTTTATTCTTTGAGTTACAAGAGTTAGCTGAAAAACATAGCCATACTCAAGGTATTAGCCTATTTTATATTCATAAGAAGTTTCCTATGGATATTCGCCATAACGCTAAAATATTCCGTGAAAAATTAGCCGTTTGGGCACAACAACAGAGTTAACTATGCAGATACCCAACCTGACTTTTCTGAACTTTTAATAGAACAACAAGCTGTGCTAACGCGTTTAACGACACAGGTAAACTGTGTGTTTGTGACTGGTGCAGGTGGGTTCTTAGGTACTGCTTTATGTCGCTTTTTACGGGCGGTCGATATTAAAGTGGTTGGCTTTGCCCGTGGTAACTACCCTCACCTCAAAGAGTTAGGTGTCACCTTGATCAAAGGTGACCTTCAAGATAAACAAGCTGTCATCGATGCCATGCAAGGTTGCGATATGGTATTTCATGTGGCCTCTAAAGCCGGTGTTTGGGGAGATAAAGAGAGTTACTTCAAGCCCAACGTAGTCGGCACTGAAAACATCATTGCAGCTTGTCATCAGCACAAGATTAACAAGTTTATTTACACCAGCACACCCAGTGTGACTTTTGCAGGTGAAGATGAAGACTATATCGATGAATCTCAGCCCTACGCCAAACAATTCTTAAACTTTTATGGGCTATCAAAAGCCGTTGCAGAGCAAAAAGTTTTAGAGGCTAACAGTGAAACACTTAAAACCGTCGCTTTACGTCCTCACCTTATTTGGGGTCCAGGCGATCCACATCTTGTACCGCGTGTAATCGAGCGAGCAAAAGTCGGTAAACTAAAGCTGGTAGGTAAAAAAGATAAGCTAGTGGACACCACTTATATCGACAATGCCGTGTATGCTCACCTGATGGCGGCCGTCACACTCAGTGAAGACAACTCTGCGTGTGCTGGGAAAGCCTACTTTATCAGTAATGATCAACCTATCCTAATGGCTGATATGCTCAATAACATCTTAGCTGTAGCTGGCTTAAATAAAGTCACCGCGCGTGTACCAAGTGGTCTGGCATACTTTGTGGGCACCCTATTAGAGTGGTGGTATTTAAAAACAGGCAAACAAGATGAGCCAATCATGACCCGCTTTGTCGCAAAGCAGTTATCCACCAGCCATTACTTTAACTTGAATGCTGCTAAACAAGACTTTAATTACCAAGCCCTAGTCTCAATGGAACAAGGCATGAAGCAGTTACAAAATGATTTAAGAAACACTGAGGAATGAGATGAGAGATTGAGGTATGAGATGCGGGATACGAGATAAGAGATACGAGAAATCTAACCCTTAACATCTAGTACCTTGACCTAGCCCCTAGCATCTAGAATCTAGAATCTTGCCCCTAGCATCTAGAACCTAGCATCTAGTCCCTAGCACCTCGAATCTAGCATCTTGCTCCTTGTCCCTTGCCCCTCAAACCTCAAATCTAATAAATCCCACCTTTAAATTCCAACTGCGTTAAATACAAACGCATCTCAAACTCTAACTGATGATAGTCAGGCAGCATATGCTCACACAGTTGGTAAAAAGCCTTATCGTGATTTTTTCACGTATATGCGCCAACTCATGCACGACAATCATCTCCAAAAACGGCTCTGGTGCCACCTTAAACATTTCACTAATGCGGATTTCGTTTTTACTCTTTAACTTACTGCCCTGCACTCTCGACACAAAGGTATGCAACCCAAGTGCATTGTTCACCACATGAATCTTCTTATCGTAAGTAATTTTGCTCAATGGGGAAGACTTACGTAAATAGCGGTTTTTAATACCCATTACATAATCACGTAACAACTTATCGTTATTAATCGAATGTTGTGCAGGATACTTTTTAACTAAAAAGTCACCTAACTTATTCTGATCCAATAAGGTTTGAATTTGCGTCTGTACTTGTGGTGAATAAGCAGACAGGTACTTAAGTTGGTTACTGCTGTGTTGCGATTTGGACATAGTAAATTCTTGAATAAAAATGGGTAAGGATTATAACCCAGATGCTTTAAATGATGAGAAATTGTTTATCGCGTTACACAAAAACCATTAAATTAATGTTACATTATAACAATAATTATATTTAAGTTTGGAGAAAATACAAAATGGTCAAGATTAATAATGTACTTATTTTGGCGGGAACGCATGGTAATGAGTTATCAGGTATTTATATCGATAAATTAATCAGAGATAACCTTTATAATGTGCAACGTTCATCATTTACTTCCTTTTCTAAACTTGTCAATTTAAGAGCCATTGAATGCGCTACTCGTTATCTTGAAACAGATTTAAATCGCGAATTTTCTAATGAAAAAAATCATGAAATAGCAAACTCCCATGAAAAACTCCTTTCACAAAATTTCATTGCTGAAAATGTACAACAAGGTGATCAGGGCAACAATCAACTGTTCATTGATTTACACAATACCACCAGCAATATGGGTGCTACACTAATTTTACTCTCCAACGATGCATTTTATAAAAAGATGGGTGCATACGTTAAACAACAAATGCCAGAAGCAAATATACTCTTCGAAGATGAAAAAACTTGGGAAGAGCAAGCCTACCTGTGTACGGCAGACAAATACGGCGTAATGATAGAAGTTGGCGCCCAAGCGCACGGCTCATTGCAGCACAACACATTAATACTAATGCAAAAGATGCTTAGCGCTGTATTAGATTATGTAGAACAATCTAATCTTAATACTTTAGGCTCTCTTAAAAATTATGATGCCTTTTATTTCACAGAGGAAGTTGCAATCCCAATCGATCAAGATGGATTACGCAGCGCAATGGTCCACCCAGGAATTTGCGGTAAAGACTTTGAAGTAGTCAAACATGGAGAACCGCTATTAATTACGCTACAAGGTGAAGAGATCAGTCGAGTCGACACACCGGAAACCTACCCGCACTTCATCAATGAAAGCGCTTATTGTAAAAAGCATATTGCCATGGCGTTAGCGGATAAACGCTTGGTGGTGGTTGAATAGCATTATTGCCTAGACCTAATCTAAGATTGGGTCTTCATTATTTGCTGATACGTCCATTCGAGAAGTACAGTGATAATATGGCATATCTGATAAGGATACCTGAGATTGGCGAGACAGAGTCATAATAACGACCTCTTAGCATGTAAAAGGCCATAACTAAAAGATAGGAGACGAATAATGACTCGTTAGTTTTATGGTAGTTCGCGATCTGTACGTTTTTTAGCTAAACACCGGTTCGTCTTCATGTAGTTTTAACCATACAGCTTTATTCGGAGTATAAACTTGTATTTGTGGAGCTAAAGCTTCTTCATAGTTATTAATTGCCCCGAGCGGAATGACAAAATTACCAGGAAAATGTTTGCCATTAACTAAATACGCAGCAGAACCACAAATAGAACAGAATGTTTTACTTGAGGTTTCATTTGCGTCATATTTAGATAAATGATCTTTACCTTTGGTTACTTCTAGCTGATCTTGAGACACAATAATCCATGAACTGTAATCTGAACCTTGTAATTTTCTACAATTTTGACAGTGACATTTTACAACAGTTTTAATCGGTAAAATAAACTGCCATTTTACCGCATTGCAATGACAGCTTCCTTTAATCGTGTTCATTGATAGCTCCGATGTTTTAAAAATATAACGCCCTAAAAGCTAGCGCGTAGGTTGTACTTTTTTTGCCATATTTTTCTTTTGTAAAAACGATGACAACCGTAATATGTTGAATTGATTAGCTAGTTAGATTTTTAATTTGATAACACTCCAGTATTGCTTACCTTTTGATGTGCTGCTCCAACCTAATTTACTCAATTCTTTAGCCATGTATTTGTTCATCAAGCCATGTCCAAAAACAGCAACTTTTCCATGCTGCGTTGCTAACTCCTGCAACTTTTCAGCTGAACATTTAGCTCGGATCTTCGCGGCTTTAAAAGATTCTACTTTCCCACTGAAACCTAGCAACCAAAGAATACGATTAATGATAAGCCAAGTATAAGCTTTAAATTCAAATGGTAATTTATGGCTTGGAATATCCATTTCTCGTAGTTCTTTTAATTTTAAATCAGGTTCTTTATTTACACATAGACATGCGGAATCAATCGAACGAAATAAATTACTTCCAACAATAAAATGCGAGCTCAGTGATCCACCAAGTTCTTTTGGTGGAAAGCTATCCTCTTCTATTTTAGATAAATTGTAGTTGCGAACCCAATTTTCAAAGCCTGTTGCTGACAATTTAGGATTAATTGCCCCAGTCGGTTTTCCATGCCTAATTAATATTATTTCCATTTAACTTCCAAATACTGACTATTGCTCACGACTGAATCTAACTTGACTGTAGAATTTCTCTATTTAAGTGACAATACAGCTAATTATTAAAAACGAACGGCTGGAAAAACAATAAGTTAAAAATTACAATTTTACATTATTTGTAATAAACGAGTTATTCTACAACCTCAAAGCCGCATTAAGCAGACAAAAATAGCTGGTTAAATTTTTGGCTGTCCACGATTTCTTTTTTTGTGAGCAGCTCTTGGCTATACTTGAGCGAAGCGAAAACGCCAAACTTTGCGAATCACTCTTAAATGCTTTGTTAGTTTGGAATAGTGAAGCGAAAACCAGTTTCTTTTACAACAAAAACAAAATTTCTTAACTCGTCATTCAACTCTAAACCAATGGTAATTTCGGACAATTTCCGGCTTTCAAGGGAGCAACTCAAAATCTGATCTAAATTGTCGATAATAGCCTCAAAATAACCATTAAACATGAACTTTAACTTAGAACTATTAACCGTAGCTTGAATGGGTGCACCACTAGAACTTACCCCCATTCCCGGAGCTATATACTCGGTACCATCTTCAACAATAATATTCGCATTTGCATTCTTTTTTCTTAACGTCTTGTAGTTAGTTTCGATTAACGGCCTCATGTCACCGTTGATCTTGAACTGAGACATATACTCAGGCCAGTTACGGTGCAAAACCTCAATGAGATCCAAATTGCACCACGAGCGATGACTAAATATACCAAGTATATGGGCAGTTGAATTGGTAAAATGAATAAATAGCAAATCACCTGTTCGAGCTACAAAACCGTCCGATTCAACATTGGTGCTTAAATGAAAATGCTGAATCCCCCAATGTGACAGCATGTCATCATCATAGTCCAATTTCTTCAACTTCCGGCTTTGATATTTTCTTAAGTCAATTCCTGCAACAATGTCAGCCTTAATCCGCTCATATGCTTCTTGAAAATGTTCTAGTACTTGAAATCCATGAGCTTCATTTAGAGCTCTTACTTTTTGAGGTATTATCCGGCATTTAAATCTCTGATATAAATAAATAGCATCAGACTTTTGAATATTGCAGTTTATAAATTCTCGATTCAATTGTTCATAGCAATAATCAATGTAATCGCTCAAAACGTCATTTTTTACTTCCATAGGTCCTCTTGCAAGCTAACGAGGCCGTAGAATTTCTCATTTTCAGCCTTATTATTTAATATAAAAATCACATTAAATCACATTTACTTGATATTCAAATAGATTGTTCAATTTTAAATAAATGATTGATTAATTTCAGTTCTAAATACGTATATGAGGTTAATTAGGCTGGATTATGACGGTTTAAGGGCTTAGCTCTTGGATTAATGTAAACTATTCCTTAACTTCTCTATATTATGAACAAGACAATACATTTGCCATTGTGCATTCACTTTCTCTTGCCCCCGCAGTGTGAATTTATTCATTCCTTTATTCACCGAAATATTACCGAAAACACGCTCAATGGCGCCAAGCCGTTTACTGTATTCTCGCCTGTCAGGATTGCTGTCTATTTTGACTCGCATTTTATCAGTATATGAGATGGGTTTTGCAGATACATTTATTTCAAACTGAACCTGCCGACCTTGTTTTTGTGGGTTTCTTTATCATGCATTGAGTTTACAACGGGCAAACATGGCAATCTTTTAAATACCCTGTGTAGCGTACATAATGTCGACCTGCTGTTTCGACATTTTTAACACTTAACCACATTTCTTTACCTGCAGGGCAATGACTCGTTTGTTTCTTTTCATCAAAGTGGAAGTCACTACTATTAAATAATTTAGACCGGCCTTTACTGCGTTTTAATCGTCGTTTTTATTGCTCTATTTGATACGTTTCACTTTGATTAAATAACGCGTACACGCGAACATCCATTAATTCTCGAAAGTAGGCGCAAACCAATGATTTTTCAAAATCATATATAAACCTATATGCAAAATGATTTTTCAAAAAACAATAAATTCATGGTGTTAATTAACTTATTTTTCTCCAACCTTCGCTATTTTTTATAAATATTTTGCATATACTTAATCGTTGTTATGTCTTATAACTAACGATTAGGCTTTGCCATAACCATAACGTTTATACACTGTACTTTGCAGCGATTAAATTTAAGGAAATCACTTGAAACCTCGAAGACGCTATCACGCCCCTGTCATTTATTATTTTGAAGCTGTATACCGATTAGGCTCTATTAGAGAGGCTGCTCGTTCACTCCATATTGCATCGTCTGCCGTGAGCAGGCAAATTCAAAAACTTGAAAGTGATTTAGGTGTTCAATTATTTGAACGCTTACCAAAAGGGTTAATATTAACCGCTGCAGGGGAAAGCTTTGCACAACATGTTCGTATTGTACTTCAGGACACAGAACGCGTGTTTTCTGAATTAGAAGCACTACAAGGATTGCAACGAGGACATATTGAAATTATTAGTGTTGAAGGGCCAACCGTTGACTTGTTACCTGAGTTAATACAGAGGTTTAAATTACGCTATCCCAATGTAAGTGTGGGGATTAGTGTCTCAGGTTCAAAGTCTATCCCTAATGAAATAATTGAAGGTCGTGCAGACATAGGGTTAGTATTTGATTTACAGCGGAATAAAGAACTACAACAGGTGCAAGTAAGTAATTTTAAGTTTGGTGCAGTGGTTGCGCCCGACCATCCATTGTCAGAAAAAAATGCTCTTAGTTATGAAGACTGTTTACCTTTTCCACTCATTCTCAGTAAATCTCAACTTTCTATACATCAGCAGTTATTGACCTTGAAAGAACGGGTTAGCACCAAAAGTTCTATTATTGAATCTAGCTCTGTTCAGTTATCTCGTAAGTTCGCTTTAAAAGGGATGGGTATTGCTTTTCAGACTAGAATTGGTATTGAGGAGGATATTCTTGAAGGACGTTTAAAACATATCCCTATAAACAACCCATCGACTATTTTTTCTGAACTTGGCTTATATGTTAGAGCTCAGCGCTCATTACCTGTTGCGGTTGACTTCTTAGTAAGGGAAATTAGCCATGCCATCGAACAACTAACACTTGAAGATTCCGCTGCCAATTTGGCATCAGGGTGACCTAAATATAGCGATATTCAGAGCACTTTCACCTTGCTATTGTATTTATACATTTGTGGAGGATATAAAATGATGGTCACTGAAAACAAGAAAACAGAAGCGTTAGCAACTTCTTTACCGATAATAGACATTACAGGTTATTCAACTGCTACGCCTGAATTAGAAAAAGAGTTATGCAGTAAAATTAGGGAAGCTTGTTCCGATAAAGGGTTTTTCTATATTGTTGGTCATGGTATTGATCAGTCTTTGATATCAGAATTATTAGCGCAAATGCAACTCTTTTTCGGCCTACCTAAAAATCAAAAACGGGCAATTGACAAATCATTATCTCCTAACGATCGTGGTTACGAAGCTATAAAAAATCAAACACTTGAAGAAGGAACACCCCCAGATCTAAAAGAAGGATTTTACCTAGGTGCTGAGTATGCTGATGACCATCCAATGGTGCAAGCAGGACGATTTGGTTATGGTAAAAATCAATGGCCGAGCAACTCCGAGTGTTTTCAAAAAGCATCAAATCAATATATTAATGAAATGACTGAATTAGCCACAAGTTTAATGTCCCTGTTGGCTTTATCTCTCAATTTACCAAAGAATTACTTTGCAGCCTTCAACCATGAACCCGCAGTTACACTTCGAATGTTACATTACCCTCCGCAACCAGAAAATCCTTTGCCAAATGAAAAAGGGTGTGGTGCTCATACTGATTTTGGAGGATTAACATTATTACTGCAAGATCATAACGGCGGCCTCCAAGTATGGGATCGAAAACAGGAATATTGGATAGATGCAAAACCTATTAAAGGAAGTTTTATTGTCAATTTAGGGGATATGATTTCACGCTGGACCAATGATAAGTATCAATCGACTTTACATCGAGTGATTAATAAAAGTGGTAAAGAAAGATATTCAATGCCTTTTTTCTTTACTGGTAATCCAGAGCATATTGTTTCTTGCATACCAACTTGTTTAGACCCTAATGAATCACCCAAATACCCTCCCATTAGTGTTGAACAGCATATGCGTAATATGTACAAAAAACCTATGTTTGATAATAAATATTAATAAATCAAAGAAGCAAAATGATATCAAATGGTTGGTTAATACTCATGGAGCTTAGGTTAGAGGAGTGATAGCTGAAACATTCACTCCTAATTTAATAGTCTATGTTAAAGACCTTATAATCAGTCGCTTCAAAACAGTACCAGCCTTCAGTCATAGAATTGCAGAAGCAGAAACGCGAATGGGTGGAAAACTTTTCACAATGAAGACACTCATTTTTGCTCGCACTGGATTCAAATCAACATAAGCCATGCAAGCTAATAGCGCATCTTCGTCTGATAATGCTTGAGATTTAAATCGACCTTCCCACTAATTTGTACGGAACAAATTAGAACAGCTTTAGCTACCCTGAAGGGTGAGCGTCATGGATGGCAGCGAATCCCCCCAGAGCACTCACCTTTTTTATTGGCTTTACGCGCAATGAATTCGTTTAAACAACGCATAAACCATGAAATATCTGCTAATACAGAGAAGCTAGGTAAATGAATTCCCGTGTATTTATCTTCTCCACATAGATAAGCTCGACGAACAAACCGAGAAATACAATGGTAATAAGGGGTATCAGATAACGATATCTGAGATTGACGTGACTGCGTCATAACAATGACCTCTTACCGTGTAAAACTACATCACTAACAAGTAGAAGAGTAATTATAATTCGGCAAAATTAATGGGTGTCCGCAATTTTCGGCTGCGTGTGGGATCACCAGTACAGGACCTTGTCGTAGTTCGAAAACCAAAGGGATCAATATAGCGATTAGTAATGAGTTTTTAGCCAGACAAGGTTTGATATCTTTAAAGGATTTGTGGATTAATATTCACTACTCATCATAAGATGAACCGCCCTGTGCGGAGCCGCATGCAGGGTGGTGTGGGGGTTGGAGGTTAGATACCTCTGGCTACCCGATTATGTTTGCTTAATTAACAGACTTAACACACTTATTTTTTACCCTTTAAGTTTCTAATTTCTAAAACTATATTCTCTCTCTTTTCACGAAAAGAACAAACTAAACCACTTGGTATTGACTGATCTATCTTGGCACTCAATACCATGCTCCCTCAGTTATTTATTTTCAAGTTACTTTATGAGGTATCTACAAATCTAGGGCAAACTAAGTCCTTACTTCTATCACCTTCTTTTACTTAATTTTTATTGAAAATATAATGATGAATTTGGGTATCAATGTACAATCAATGCAAAAATAATAAGGGGCTTACTCAACTATGTTTAAATCGTTCTTTCCTAATCCTAAGATATTCTTTTTATCGGTATTGATATTCGCGGCATTAACTTGTGGTATTTGGTATGGATACAATGAGCAAATGGCCACGTTACTCGGTCTTGATATTTCTCAGTCTGAACCTGTTATCGGCTTAAAGCATTTTGTCACTGACTCATTCTTACTGTTCTATGCTTACTACTTTGCTTGTACTGCACTGTTTGCTTTGGTGTGGTTTAAGATATCGCCACATAAATGGCAATGGTGGTCAATTATTGGTTCGTCGACTATCTTATTTTCCACGTACTTTTCAGTACAAGTCTCCGTTGCGATTAATAATTGGCGTCGCCCTTTCTTCGATTTAATTCAATCTTTACTAAAACCCATTGGTAGTGATGCCTCGACACAAGCGGTTGATGCGCAAGCGACTAGCACGGCAACTGGCCAGTTATTTGATCTATTAATTGTGTTTGGTCAGATTGCTTTCTTAGCTATTTTTATCTTCGTAGCAACACGCTTTCTTGTCAGTCACTACATTTTCCGCTGGCGTACCGCGATGAATGATTACTACACGTCACATTGGCAGAAGCTAAGACATGTAGAAGGTGCATCACAACGTATTCAAGAAGATACTATGCGTTTTGCGTCTATTATGGAAAACCTTGGTGTGGCCTTGGTAGATGCGATAATGACCCTGTTTGCTTTCTTACCTGTGTTATGGGCGCTGTCAGACTATGTTTCTGAATTACCAATTGTTGGTGAAATTGCACATCCTCTTTTCTATGCTGCTTTATTCTGGTCAATTTTTGGCACAGGATTATTGGCATTAATTGGTATCAAGTTACCAGGCTTAGAGTTTAATAATCAGAAAGTTGAAGCGGCCTTTCGTAAAGAATTAGTTTACGGCGAGGATAATGCTGATCGTGCTACCCCTATCGCCTTAAATGAGTTATTTGCTAATGTGCGTAAGAACTACTTCCGTTTATACTTCCATTACATGTACTTTAATGTAGCGCGTATGCTGTATTTACAAGCGGATAATATCTTTGTGTTTATCCTGTTAGTACCGACTATTGTTGTCGGCGCGATCACCTTCGGTATTTTGCAACAAATTCTAACGGCCTTTGGTCAAGTAAGCAGCTCCTTCCAATATTTAGTGAACTCTTGGACAACCATTGTTGAACTTTTATCTGTCCGTAAGCGTCTTACTGCATTTGAATCTACATTAGATAATTAATATTATTTAGCCACTATTTCACCTTTGTAATTTATACATAGCTGTGTAGGGGTGTTTTTTAATATTAAGTTAGAACCCTAATAAGACAATATATAGCTTAAATTTCCACTACTTTGCTAGGTTAATAGTGACTTAATGAACAACCGCATTAAAATTAGCATTTCAATCATCAATCATATTTGTTATGTTATAACATAACTTTTGTTGGTGATATAAATGCGTAATAGTTAATAAGAAAAATATACTATGAAAAATAATCTTAAACTCTTACCGCTTATTCTCATCGTTAGTTTACTTACTTCTGTAAGTACGCAAGCTCATCCCCACTCATGGATCGACATGAAAACAAAAATTGAAGGCAATGAAAGCCAAATCACTGGCTTCACTATGTCTTGGACTTTTGATTCAATTACCTCTGCTTACATGCTTGATGGAGAAGATTTATCAGCTGAAAATAAAGCGGCGACGTTAAATAAAATAAAAGATTCGGTAATGGAAAATATCAACGTAGAGCATTACTTTACCTACTTTTATGATGGTGAAACGCCGATCAAATATGCCTTTTCTAATAAAGGTACATTGACGCAAAAAGGTTCAAAATTGACATTGGATTTTTATGTTCCACTTTCTAAGCCTAAAGCGATTTCGGATCGACCTTTAAAACTCGCTATTTTTGAGCCAAGTTATTATGTAGATATGAGTTGGGATAGTAAAAACGATATTCAATTATCATCAGCATTAAGTAAACGTTGTTCTTTTGAACTCATTCCTCCCAACCCGTCACCAGAGCAAGTCTCTTATGCAATGTCGTTAGGCGTTGATGAAGATCCTGATGATGCGCTTGGTCAGCTGTTTACTCAAACGGTTATCATTAATTGCCTTAAATAAGGAAACATAGTGACAAATAAAATTACGTTCAACAAACATTGGTTATATTTTGTAAGCTTGATTTTTATTAGTGCTGGATATGCTATCTGGCAAGCTTGGCCTTCGTTGATCATTACTAGTATGCAATGGCAGAAAGGCATCAATGAGCAGATTATTGAGCTTTTGTATTCTGCACAAACTCAATTATTAGCTTCTGGCATATCTCTGGTTTCTTTAGCCTTTATTTATGGGATATTGCACTCTCTTGGCCCTGGCCACGGTAAATTAATTGTCACTACCTATCTTGCTACCCATCCGACAAAGGTAAAAATCAGCTTAGTACTGACTATTTTATCGGCGTTATTGCAAGCTATCGTTGCCATTGTTGTCGTTTCTGTATTATTAATGCTGTTTAACTCCACCATGCGCGAAGTGAATAATGAAGCGAACAATTTAATCACGTTAAGTTTTTACTCAGTGGTGATATTAGGTTTAATTGTTATTTGGCGTAATGCAAAATCGTTAATTCAGTCTTTTTATTCACGCCCTACTCCTATCAAAATAAATACGATTAAACCTATTATGGCGCCTGTTGGTAATAAAAATCAGCCTACAACGCACGTTCATAACCATGGTCCCGATAATGTCTGTGGTTGTGGGCATGTACATTTTGCAGGTGCAGCAGAGATTAATAAGGCCTCTTCACTGAAAGAATATTTAGCGATTATTTTCAGTGTCGGATTACGCCCTTGTACGGGTGCAATCATGGTATTGCTGTTTTCTAATACGTTGGGTTTGTACTGGTTAGGCATTGTAAGTGCATTTTTCATGTCGATTGGTACCGCATTAACCACTTCAAGTATCGCGGTTATGACAACCTTAGGGACTAAATTAATACAGGGATACCTGACTGTCGGTAATAAAACTAATAAGCCTTCAAAAAGTGGCCAGCATATTAAGACTTTTATTAAATTAACCGGCGGTATTTTAATCGTATTAACGGGTATGATTTTACTGCAATCCCAACCTGTTGGCATGTCTCCAATATTTTAGATTAATCATTCATATCGCCTAGCAATCACGTTAGGCGTTATCTACTGATAGCGTTAATTTACATTTGGTTGAATAAACACTAGGTCTGTTATTCCGATATCAATACTTGATTGACTCAATAAAGTAGTAATTTGGCCTCGATGATGAGTCTGATGATTAAACAGATGCATTAATAGGTTAAATAATGTTTTATTTGCAGAGACACCTTTACTGTTTTGGTAACTAACGGGTTGAAGCAACACGTCATCTGTTAATAAACGAGTAATTTCTAATAAGGCTTCATCTAATAATACGCGACGGTCTTTCAAATCAATAAAGTTATTGGCTAAAAAGACATTTAAGGACTCAGGCATCGCTAATGCAGCAATTGGTATGTAAGCCTCATAGCCATCTAAAACAGTAGAGAAACGCTTTAACCATAGTGTATCCGCTACACAAATATGATTTAGCGAGGCAAATACAGAGCCAAAATAGGCCTTTTTATCCTCATGTAATTGTTCAGGAGATAAAGTGCTGGCTGCTTCATAGACTTTTTGATTCATCCATTGATTATAATCTGCCATTAAATAAACATGTTCTTGAAGTTTCATACAAATTTTCCTTGGAAAGAGATTAACTTAAGATAATTTGCACCAAGGCATACTGCTAAATGGCGCCTAATATCTAGATAGAAGCATTTTATATGAAAAACCAAAATAGATAATCTATATGTTAAGTTTTTACAATTAACTAAAAACTTTGTTAATTTTCACTTTTGATACTGCCTTATAGTCATTAAATAATAGCTCATAAATGTGTCGCCGTGCACAGACTTAGCGTTTCCCCTGTAGATTCAGTTCTCTAAAATCATCCCAAATAACTTTTAATAAATCATTAAACAACATTGCAAGGCATTGTTTTTAAATACCAATTTTCGCCACTCTATTTTAGATTAAATAATTAACACCATAAAAACCATAAGCTCCATTGATTAATGGCGGTTAATAGTCTCAATTCACAATTCCAATTTTCCACGATCAGTATGCTACCCCCTCAGTTATTTCATTTAACAAATAACAAACACTGTTTTAACACAACAAATGAAATTGAGGGTTTCCTCAGCTCAACTGGGCAACACAAAATGAGTTTGAAATTTTATTAGTTCAATACTCATTATTTTAGAAAACAAGCAAAGGATGTATGTTAATGATTAGATTAAAAAGCATGTTTACAGGTATAGTGATTGCAACCACTTCACTTATTTCGATCAATTCTGCTATCGCTGCAGATTATCCACCTCATACTATTAATATGGTTGCCCCTGCCGGTGCTGGCGGTGGTTGGGATTTAACTATTCGTACTGTTGCTAAAACCTTAAAAGATACAGGCCTGGTTGATGCCAATATGCCTGTGGTAAATCGTCCGGGCGGCGGTGGCGCAGTTAACCTTTCTTATATGCAAACTCAAAGCGGTAAAGGCGGCCTTATTTCGGTTTATTCACCTCCTATTCTATTAACTAATTTAACTGGGCTCACGCAATACAGTTACCAAGATACAACTCCCCTTGCACGACTTATTACTGATTATGCTGCATTTGTGGTACCGGAAAACTCAAAATACAAAACCATTAAAGAGGTAATGGATGCACTTAAGCAAGATCCTAAATCCGTAAAAATTGGTGGTACCTCTGCTGCCGGCTCAATGGATCACATTCAATTTTTGTTAGTGGCTAAAGCGGCAGGTGTAGAGAACCTTCGAAATATTGATTATGTGTCTTTCCAAAATGGCAGTTTAATCGCACAAGCATTAGGTGGACACGTTGACCTAATCTCCACTGGCTTAGGAGACGTTGCAGGTCTTGTTGAAAGTGGCAAATTACATGCATTAGCGCAAACCGCAGACAAACGTATCGGCACTGGCTTAATTGCTGAAATCCCAACAGTCAAAGAGCAAGGTATTGACGTTATTTTCGAAAACTGGCGTGGTTTGTTTGGCCCTAAAGATATGCCTAAAGAAGCTGTTGCATATTGGCATGATGCATTACAAAAAATGGTCGCGACACCAGAGTGGAAAGCCGCACTAAAACGTAATGGCTGGGATGATGCTTACCAAGACGAACAAGCGTTTACTGAATTCTTAGGTGATACTAATACCCAATACAAAACGCTGATTAAAAGTGTATTTGGTAGATAAACAACCAGTAATATTATTAATGATATAAACAGTAAACCTGCGATAAATATAGTCCACAGCGTTTACTGACAAATCAATATCAATTCAATTTAAAACTCAATAAAGCTTTGTGTAAAAGCAAAGCTTACTTTCCAAAAGTTATGCCAACAACATAAGCGCGATACACAATTAAACGCGAGTGTGGGCATAACTTAACAAACTCGATTATTTGGTAGAGGTGAAAAATGTCAAATATAAAATCCAATTGGGATGGCCTAACAGGGTTATTTAGTATCGTATTTGGTCTTGCTTACGGTGGCTATGCCTACAGTTTACCTCAGCCTATGTTCGGCAATCCGTTAGAAGCAATATTCCTTCCTCTGACTGTTTCTGCCATTGCCATATTTATAGGCTTATTGCTGATTATCACTGGCGGAATGACACCTTCTTTTGCAGCCATTAAAGCATTATTGAATGAGAGTCCAAAACGTAAAAGTGACCGCAGAAAAGTTGCTACCACAGCCCTGCTTTGTGTGTTTTATGCCATGTTATTTGAACATGCAGGTTATGTAATTAGTACCTTCCTATTTATGTTCTCCATGTTAACAATTACTTGTGGCCTAGGATTCTGGAAAAAAAGTGCGTTAATTTCGCTGATATTTGCTGTTGCAATCTTCATTACTTTTAATGAAATGTTGTCAGTTAATCTTCCTCCATTTCCATTTTTTAATTAAAGGACTAAACAGCTATGGATATTTTAAGCAGTTTAATGGATGGCTTTAGTGTTGCACTGCAGCCTTATTATTTATTTTTAATTCTGGTCGGCGGTATTTTAGGTACGGTTATCGGTATGTTACCCGGTCTTGGCCCTGCTACAGGCGTTGCTATATTATTACCTATGACCTTTTCTATGGGCCCTACTGCATCACTTATTACTATGATGGGTGTTTACATTGGTGCCATGTTTGGTGGTTCTCGAAGCTCTATTTTGATTAACACCCCAGGCGATGGTGCTGCGTTAGCTGCAACATTCGATGGTTACCCAATGGCCATGAAAGGTCGCGCAGAGTCGGCATTAGCTATATCAGCGATTGCTTCATTGATCGGTGGCACCATTGCTGCTGTTTTAATGACATTAATGGCAGAGCCTGTTGCTGGATTAGCCATTAAATTTGGTCCTGCTGAATATTGCTTATTAATGGTAGCAGCACTTTCTATGACGGTATCTATGTCTAAGGGCAATATGCTTAAGGGTTTCCTTTCTATGTGTATTGGTTTAGCCATTTCAACAGTGGGAATTGATGGACAATCTGGCTTACAGCGATTCACTTTTGGTGTGTTGGAACTACAAACAGGCATCGATTTCTTGGTTGTTATCATCGGTATTTATGCATTGGGTGAGGTATTTAAAAGTTTCAGTACACTGGGCGAAGGTGGTAAAAAAGCACAGACTAAATTTAAGAAAATTTGGATAAGCAAGGACGATTGGAAACGTTCTAAATGGCCTATTTTACGCAGTGCACCAGTTGGGTTTATCATTGGCGCATTGCCAGGCGCAGGTGGCACTATGGCTTCATTAATGTGTTACAACAATGAAAAACAATTATCTAAAAATAAAGAGGAATTTGGTCACGGTGCAATTGAAGGTTTAGCCGCACCAGAATCAGCTAATAACGCAGCTTCAATTGGTGCAATGATCCCAATGCTATCATTAGGTGTACCAGGTTCAGGTACAACTGCGGTTATGATGGGGGCATTATTAATGCTGGGTATTCAACCTGGGCCATTATTATTCGCTCAACATCCAGATACTGCCTGGGGCCTCATTGCTAGTATGTTTGTTGCTAATGTGATTCTTGCGATTGTTAATTTACCGTTAGCTGGCGTGTTGGTTAGATTACTGGCGATTCCACCAAAGGTTCTCTACCCCATTGTACTAAGTTTGGCTTTTGTAGGTTGTTTTGCGATTAGTGCTTCGGTAGTCGACTTTTATATTTTAATCATTCTAGGTATTGCTGGTGTACTTATGGCACGTGTTGATATACCAACTTCACCAATGATTTTAGCGGCGATTGTTGGTGGTCAAATGGAACAGTCATTCCGTCAAGGTTACCGTATCTCCAACCAAGATTTGTCTGCCTTTATGGATTCAGGTATTGCTCAAGGTTTATTAGTGGTTACTGTTTTGTCTGTACTGCTACCGCTTATTAATACAATTCGTTCTAAGATGGTTAACAAACCTGCTTAAAGTAGCTAGATTGTTATTAATAAATATAAACTTAAGAAGCATACTTAAATGTATGCTTCTTTATTAATTTCAGTAATTTATTTGAGGGTACTCCTAAAAACAGACAAAGCATGATTGCTTATATAGATTTTTAAATTAACATGATTTTTTCAATTTACTAACAAACAATACACTTGCCACTTGCACAACGATTAGGTCCTATAACAAACATGCCTTTCTCATTATCTAAATTGACCTTTCGCACTAAAATATTCCTGTTGTTATTTGGATTAGTGATTTTACAGATGTCTGTGATGGTGTGGCATTTTGAAACAACATTGTATAAATCAATTAAACACCAAGTTGGGACGCGAGCCCTGATACAAGCCAAAGAGATCTCCAGTGATCCCGCATTAATCAAACAAATTCAAAGCAATGACCTAACTGCATTACAAAAAAATATTGCCCGTCTAGCGACAATATCTGATGCGAGCTTTATTGTGATTGGTGATAAAAATGGTATTCGACTAGCACATCCAGTAAAAGAACGAATCGGTTTGCCGATGACAGGTGGCGACAACGCAGGAGTATTAGAACGTGGAGAGTCTTATACAAGTTTAAGGAAAGGCAGTTTAGGTTATGGGTTCCGTGGTAAAACACCTATTTTTGATCAACAGCAAAATATTATAGGCGTTGTGTCAGTTGGTTATTTATTAAATCGTTTTGACCAATGGATTGACCTATATATGACACCATTGATGATCGAAATACTCAGTGTGCTTGCCCTCACCTCTATAGCAGCTTGGTGGTTTTCTCGACATATTCAAAACAAAATGAATAAAATGGAGCCAGAAGAGATCGCTCTGGCTCTTAACTTACAAAAGTCTATTTTAAGTTCAGTGTACGAAGGTGTTATTGCTATTGATAGAAAAGGAAACTTTCTCACCATTAACCATTCTGCGCGTCAATTACTTAAGATTGAATATGATATTAGCTATTTAAAAACTAGAAATATTATTGAGTATGTAGCACATTCAGAGTTCTTTTTCCGACAACCATTAGTTGAGAATATTAAAGATGAAGTGATCCTATTTAATGATATCTACTTAATTGCAAGCCGCATTGCTATTTTTAAAAATACAGAGTTAATTGGCTGGGTGATAAGCTTTAGGGAAAAAAGTGACATCGATGCCCTGACTAATGAGCTTAGCCAAGTACAACAACATAGTGATACTTTACGTGTGCTACGCCATGAATTTTCTAATCGCTTAGCAACTATTTCTGGCTTGATTCAAATGCAACGTTTCGATGAAGTACAACAGCTAATTTCACAAGAAAATACCAGCAAACAAAAGTTACTAGATTTCATTCATCAACACGTAAACCTGCCTCAGGTGGCTGGCTTGTTACTAGGTAAATCGTTACGTGCAAAAGAGTTAAATATATCATTAATCTTTGATCCTACTTGCCACTTATCCTCGCTTAACTCAAGGTTAACTGAAGCAGAACTATGCGCGATCATTGGTAACTTAATAGACAATGCCTTTGATGCTACTCAGCACAATCCTGAGGTTAAATCTGAAGTTAACGTGTTGATTACTAACGCAGGTAATGATTTAGTGATTGAAGTCACTGACAATGGCCCAGGAATAAACCCAGAGATGATTGATGATATCTGGAAAAAAGGTGTGACGCATAAACATGATAATCGCAGCCATGGTATTGGACTGTATTTGGTTAACCGTTATGTCACACATGCAAATGGTTTTATCAATGTCGATAATGCCGAACCACAGGGCTGTATTTTCTCTGTGTTTATCCCTAATAAATGCTAAAGGTAGATGTATGGATCTCATTGATGTATTAATTGTTGAAGATGATGCAAAGATTGCACAAACGCACAGTGAAATTTTACGCCAAACTGCGCGTTTCAATCCTATTGGTATTGCGGAAACGCTGCAAATGGCACGCACTATGATTAAAATTCACAAACCAAATGTCATTATCTTGGATAACTATTTACCCGATGGTACTGGTATTGACCTGTTTCGTGAACTCATTGCAGATAAATCAATGCACAAAACCAATGTGGTATTAGTTACTGCTTCCGATGAAATTGAGACAATTAAAACAGCGATGAAATTAGGTTGTTTTGATTACTTACTCAAACCTGTTTCCTATGAACGTTTACAAGAAACGCTTAATCGATTTTTAGCCTTAAATACAGCAATGAAAGCATACGATAACTTGGAACAACGCCAAATTGATGAGCTATTTAATATGCAGCTACGAGATAAACAGCAACAATCTTTACCTAAAGGTATTGAAAGCATTACTTTAGAAACGATCAAACGCGTGTTTTCCCAGAATATTGGCATACGTTTTACTGTTGAAAAATTAGTGTTAGAAACTGGAATAAGTAAAACCACTGCTCGACGCTATTTAGAGTATTGTTCAGCAAATGGTTTGTTAACCGCAGAAAATGAATACGGAAAAGTGGGAAGGCCGGAGCGTGTTTATGTCAAAAACGGTGACAATATCCAATAATGACGCTCAACACCTGTATTTATTTTATAAGTGGCCTGTTTCATAATTAACAACAAGGGAGGTACTTTCTATTAAACAATAACTGTATTGTTTTCAATACATAAGCTAAAACACTCGCCTTTTTGTACTGACACGTTACAATTATTTCTTTTTAAATAACCAACAAAGAGAAAACTAATGATTGAACGTCAACAAACTAAACAACGTATGAGCCGTGTAGTAAAACATAACGGTACTATCTACTTATGTGGTCAAGTATGTGCTGATGCAACTAAAGAGATCAAAGAACAAACACAAACTATGTTAGATAAAGTAGATCAGTTACTAATCGAATCTGGTAGTTCACGTGAGCATATCTTATCTGCAACTGTCTACGTTAAAGATATGGCATTACACTTTGCTGGTATGAATGAAGTTTGGGATGCTTGGGTACCTGAAGGTCACGCCCCTGCTCGTGCATGTGTAGAAGCAAGCATGGCACGTGAAGCTTTATTAGTAGAGATTTCAGTGATCGCTGCTGTTAAATAAAAGTAACAATTAGAGGTATTCATGAGTACTGTATTACCAAGCGCACATCCGACTTTTGTTTCACAATTGCCAGCGGATCCTGACGCTAGTAATCGCTGCCGTACAGTTGAACACGCAGCTTACTCATGGGTAACTCCTTGCGCGACCAAAGCCACACAGATTATTTGTTGTAATCACAATTTGGCAGCGCAATTAGGCTTTAATGAACAAGCCACTCAATCACAAGAATTTGCAGACTTAGTCTCAGGTAACCTTCACGATCCAAGTATTAAACCCTATGCGATGAATTATGGTGGTCATCAATTTGGCCAATGGGCTGGGCAGCTAGGGGATGGTCGAGCGATTAACCTTGGTCAATATCAATTGCTTGATAGCCAACAACAAGTCACCTTACAATTAAAAGGAGCAGGTAAAACACCCTACTCTCGTCGTGGTGATGGCATGGCCGTATTACGCTCTTCAATACGTGAATACTTATGCTCCGAAGCTATGTATCACTTGGGCATACCAACCACCCGTGCGTTGACCTTAACTCTCACAGGTGAACAAGTCATACGCGATAAACTATACGATGGTCATGCCGCTTACGAACCTTGTGCCATTGTTGCTAGAGTGTCTCCCTCCTTCCTACGCTTTGGTTCTTTGCAGTTACCCGGTTCAAGGGGAGATCTAGATACCTTAAAACAAACCTTAGATTACTGTATTAAACATGACTATGCTTCATTAATTCCTGAGTCTGGCATTATCGATAAAGCGGTTTACTTAGCCTGGTTTGAAAGTCTTTGTGAACGTACTGCTCAATTAATTGTTGAATGGATGCGTGTTGGGTTTGTACATGGCGTGTTAAACACTGACAATATGTCATTAATTGGCGAAACCATCGACTATGGCCCTTATGGTTGGATTGATAACTTCGACTTAGACTGGACACCGAATACATCAGATGCAGGTGAAAAACGTTATCGTTTTGGGCAGCAAGCCTACATCGGCCAATGGAATCTGTTTCAACTAGCCAATACCATTTACCCACTGATTAATGAAGCTGAGCCACTGCAAGCAATCTTTAATAATTACAATCATCTATACAATGAAAAATGGTTGAAGATGATGCGTGAAAAATTGGGTATTGCTCAACATACCGATCTTAATGAAAGTACTTTAAAAGAGTCAGATAAACAACTTTGTACCGACCTAGAGACAGTACTCTCTACTATCAATACTGATATGACACTGTTTTATCGTTGTCTTGCTGACTATCCAACGAGCGCTTGCCCACAAAATTCGCAACAATTACAAGCGCATTTTGCTATCTGCTTTTATAATCAACAAGAGGTAACTGGAGATTATTTACAACAATTATCAGAGTGGTTAATACGTTACCAGAAAAGGTTAAAATTAACAGTTCAAGATGATCAACAACGTAAAATACAAATGGATGCTATTAATCCTTGTTATATTTTACGTAATTTCCAAGTGCAGGAAGCGATAGAGCTAGCAGAACAAGGTGATTATTCAAGAGTATTAACCCTTGCTGAACTATTAAAGACACCTTATCAACAGCAAGATAAGTATCAGCAGTTTGAAATGAAACGCCCAGACTGGGCCACCAACAAATTTGGCTGTTCAGCTTTATCCTGTAGCTCATAAAACAATGATATTATTAAGTTAATCTTGCTTTTTTGAGATACATCTGAGATAAAGGTAATAGGTTTTTTTGATGTAAATTGATATGTATAATTTAATGGAGTGTTATGGTTCAGGACAAACTAAGCATGCAACATATCTTACTATCCGATGATAGTAATGTTCTATTATTAAAAGTCAGCCATCTCGATACAGACATTACTGTAGAAGAAATCCTTACTCTATTAAAAAGCCCCTCTTTACCGCAATTTAAAATCAATATTGATGGCATCAATCAAGCCATTGATGCATTTAACATGCTTGCCGATGGTCAGCTCGACTCTAAAGTGTTGATTGACCCAATTGTGATCGCTGAGAAACAAGATGCGCAATTAAATATTACTATTTCAGAAGACAAAATGGATGCCTGCGCCAGTATTACTACGGCTTATGGTGGTCAAAGTATTACCTTTGATATCATTAAAGCTAAATGCCAAGAGTTAGGATTAAAGTACGGACTAGTCCCGAAGAATGTGCTGGGCTTACTGAATGCTTGTAAACATGCTAAATCAGGTGAAACCCTTAAAATTACAATTGCACATGGTCTCGCACCTATTCACGGTGTTGATGCTTCCTTTGTTAAACTAGTCAATACCGAAACTCATCGTAAACCAGCACCGAAATTATTAGCGAACGGTAAAGTTGATATGCGTGACCTTGGACAGTCAATCACTGTTAAAGCTGGCACCGTATTAATGAAAAAAATACCTAAACAAACTGGTACACCAGGCAAAACAGTGACCGCTGAATTAATTCCCCAAATAGAGGGTAAAGATAGCGAGTTTGTCATTCATAAAAATGTACAAATTGATCCTAAAGATCCACTGCAACTGATTGCTAAAAATTATGGTATTCCCATTGAACAAGATGGCTTTATTAAAGTTGATGACGTGATGTTGTTAGAGCAAGTCAGTAATAAAAGTGGTCATGTCGAATACGACGGTACTGTGGTCATTAGTGGCGATATTCATGACAATATGAAAGTTAAAGCGAGCGGTGATATTACTGTGATGGGCGTCATTGAATCTGCTCAAGTTATTTGCGGTGGTGACCTGACAGTAGAAATGCCTATTATCGGTCATTTAAATAAAGAAGATGATACTTACACCTGTGAAATCATCTGTGATGGCAATTTAATTGGCACTATTGCGCAATATGCCAACCTTACTATCGGAAAAGACTTAACGCTTAGTAGTCAGTTAATACATTGCCGTACCGAATGTTTAGGTAAAATAGAGGTTCACAATTCCAGTTATACCCAAGGTGCAATTATTGGTGGAGTTACATCCTGCCACAAAGGTATTACGTCGGTCAGTATAGGGACATCTGGCAATACCAAAACTGAGTTTCACCTGCAAGGTGATATCGAAAAGCTGAAAAAGGAAAAATCAAAACATATTAAAGAGATTCAGACTCTCGATAAAATGATCAATAAATTTAAACTTGCTGAAACTAAGGCTGATGCAATCACCAATATCGAGATACGTAGAGAAAAAAGATTAGCGCTAGCCAAAGAAAAGCAGATTTGTAGAGCACATAGTGACCTTGCCCAAGCGAGATTAAAGAATATTAAAGCCAAATTAAAAACTGCATATGAGAGCTTATATTTAATAGCAGTAAAAACAATACACAGTGAAACCCAGGTCTATTCAGCAGGCCAAGAATGGTGTAGTCATTGTGAATTGGGGGCAAGTAAAGTGTCTATGCAAAATAATTTATTAAACGTAGCCGAATTGAAAGAGTTAGTGCATAACTAAATATTATGATCGTTTTAGGGGCTAACATGGGCATTTTTAGCTTAGTGTATCCTCTTCCTATGCTATTTTAATGACTTATCTCAGTAAAATACCTTACATCCCCTAGCACCAAAGCCCATTACACGCTAAAATTCTGTCCAATATTTTTCCGGACAATCCATACACAGAAGAGAGCATTCAGATGGGAAGAGCATATCAAAACAAAAAATTAGACATGGCAAAAACGGCCGGCGCTAAAACTAAAGTTTACTCAAAATATGGTAAAGAAATATATGTTTGTGCCAAAAATGGTGGTATTGACCCTGATGGTAACTTATCACTTCGTCGTTTAATCGATAGCGCAAAGAAAGACCAAGTACCTGCACACGTAATTGAGCGTGCAATTGAGAAAGCAAAAGGTGGCGGCGGTGAAGATTATGAACGTGCAAGCTATGAAGGTTTTGGCCCTGGTGGTTGTTCAGTAATCGTTGACTGTTTAACTGATAACGGTAATCGTACTTGGACTGAAGTACGTAACTGTTTTAATAAGACTGGTGCAAAAATTGGTTCTCCTGGCACAGTAGCTCACATGTTTGAACACCAAGCTGTATTCGTTTTTATTGGCGAAGATGATGAAGCGGTATTAGAAGAGTTAATGATGGCAGATGTTGACGTTGTTGATGTAGTCAGTGAAGACGGTAAAATTTCAGTATTTTGTCCTCACACAGAATTCAACAATGCAAAAATTGCATTGCATGCAAGCTACCCAGGTGTTGAATTAGAAGTGGAAGAGATCACTTACGTACCGCAAACTGATACAGAGATTACTGAAGAGCATGTTGAGAAATTTGAAAAGTTCTTAGAAATGCTTGAAGATTGTGATGATGTACAAAACATCTATCACAACGGTGTATTACCAGCATAATTAAATACCATTTACATCAATGGTATTAGCACTGATTAAGTTATCAATACAAAAAACCGCGCTAGGCAACTAGCGCGGTTTTTTATTAGCAAATACTTAACTGGTTACTCTAGAGATATTATTCCTCACCACAACCAAGCGCTAGCAAGGTTGCATTCCCCCTACCGCGGTAACATTAGTTGATAAGGTTTTTTCGGTGATAAAACGTAATACTAGGTTTTGATCGCGCGATGTTTCTAGTTGAAGTAGATCAGTCTCAGTAATAAAAGTCGCAATCTGCCCTGTTCTAGCAGCAATAATACGATTTAACTCAATCACTTTCTGTTCATCACCTACATAACCAACACCAGCAACTACATCATCATCTAATAGATCTTTTAATGCTTGATTATCCTTCACAAAACACACAGGCATAGCAACCATTGATAAATCACAGGCTTGCTGTAACACATCAAATAATGCTTTATGTTCTTCTGTATCAGTGACAATCACACTGTTTCCGCCAACTAATGCACAGCTCAGCAAAGCAGTAAAAGCGATAACCGATGAGTTTTCTTCAGCCATAATTAGAAATACACCACGACCAGAAGTACTAAGCACATTACTTTCACCTGTTGGGCCCGGCATATTCAATGGCTCAGCAATTAATTTCGTCGCTTGCTGACAATGATACTCAATCACTTGTGATACCAATAAATCAATGCCCTGTTGAAACTTTAATAACGCACTCCATTGGTCCAATACCGCTAACCTTTCTTCGACGCCAATAGCATTCCACGGAAGCCACGCATCTGCCGCTTGGTTGATAATACGTAAATCACTGACATTTGGTGCTATTTCAATTGTTTCTCTCATGATTAAACCCCTTCACTCATTTCAACATCAACGGTCACAACTTGCTTGCTGAAACGTTGTAAATATCGTGGCCCACCTGCTTTTGGACCTGTACCTGATAATCCTTGTCCACCAAATGGTTGTACGCCTACTACAGCGCCAACTTGGTCACGATTGATATAGCAGTTACCTACTCGGCTAGCTTTCGCGATATGTGTATAAGTAGATTCATTACGACTATGAATCCCCATAGTTAAGCCATAACCTGAACCGTTTATTTGATTAATCACTTCTTCTAACTGTGACGCTTTATAACGAATTACATGTAGAATTGGGCCGAACTGCTCTTCACTTAACTGATCTAAACTGTCTATTTCAATTGCAGTTGGTGCGATAAAGTCACCTTTTTGGCATGCATCACTTAATGATACTTGAGCCAACAGTTTATGTTGCTCAGTCATGTTATTAATATGGCTAGTTAACTTATCTTTGGCTGTTTTATCGATCACAGGTCCAACATCAGTACTGTGCAGGTAAGGTAAACCAACGGATAATTCATTCATCGCACCTTCGATTAACTCAATCACACGTGGTGCAATATCCTGTTGAATAAATAACACACGTAACGCTGAACAGCGTTGACCCGCAGAAGCAAACGCAGAGCGTATTACATCTCTTACTACTTGCTCAGGTAACGCAGTACTGTCCACAATCATGGCATTTTGCCCGCCGGTTTCTGCAATAAAGGTAGCAGGCATGACGTCACGTTTAGCTAAGCTTCGGTTGATTACCTGTGCTGTTTTAGTTGACCCTGTAAAGACCACGCCAGCAATACGATCGTCAGAGGTTAAAGCATTACCGATTTCTGCCCCGTTTCCTGTTAACAGGTGAATACTTTGCTCATCAAATCCTGCTTCTAACATAAACTCAACCGCACGTGCAGCAATTAAAGATGTTTGCTCTGCAGGTTTAGCGATCACCGTATTACCCATCACTAATGCCGCGGTAATTTGTCCTAGGAAGATAGCTAATGGGAAGTTCCAAGGGCTAATACACACAAACACGCCTTTACCCTGATGCGTTACTTGCTGAATAATATTGTCAAAGCTTACATTCGCTTCACTTCCAGCTAGCATGTCGGTAGCTTGTTGAGCGTAGTAACGACAAAAATCCACCGCTTCACGTACTTCATCAATACAATCGTGAATCGTTTTACCCGCTTCATGATGGCAAAGCGCCACTAGTTCTGGCATATGCTTTTCTAACAAGTCAGCTAAGTTATATAAACACTGGGCACGCTCAGTAACTGCCGTGGTATCCCATTCTAAAAAGTGTTGTTGTGCATTTAATAATGCATTTTCAATCAGCTGTGGTGTTGAAAATAATACTGTTCCTACTTCAATCGAACGGTCGTAAGGTGCAGTGATAGTTTGTACAGTAATATCACTTTCTTGTTCATCTAACTGCTGAGCATCAGTATAATGTATACCATTGACTATCGGGCCCGCTCGCCACTGGTAACCTTTAAAGCTCTCGATAGCTTTATGTAATGGCGCAACTTCACTTTCAATATCAATATTGATACTAAATGAGTTTTGTCTGTCACTAAATATCGCTGGCGGTAATTCAATCAGGTTATTATGTAAGGTTTTACGCTTGGTTAACGTGATCACAGGGTGTTCAATTAACTCTGTAATAGGACATTTAGCATCAACTAAACGATGTACAAATGAGCTATTTGCGCCGTTTTCTAATAAACGTCTTACTAAGTAAGGTAAAAGATCTTTATGGTTACCCACTGGGGCATAAATACGTACATGGCTATTAAACATACTCATCACATGATGATACAAAGCATCACCCATACCGTGTAAACGTTGGAACTCATATTCTTGGTGTTCAGCAATATGAGTAATAGTGGTTACTGTATGTGCGTTATGACTAGCAAATTGCGGGAAAATTAATCCTTTAATTGCAGGGCTTAACAGGAATTTAGCACAAGCTAAGTAGGAAACATCTGTTGCTTCTTTACGTGTATACACTGGATAGGCTGCAAAGCCATTTTGTTGTGATATTTTAATCTCACCATCCCAATACGCACCTTTCACTAAACGTAGTGGAATAATATCGCCCTGCTGTTTGGCCAAACCCGCTAACCAAGCAAGTACTGGTAGCGCACGCTTACTATAAGCTTGTACTACTATGCCTAATTTACCCCAGCCTTTTGTCTCTGGTGCGGCCATTAGTTTTTCAAATAATAATAAAGACAGTTCTAAACGATCTGCTTCTTCAGCATCAATGGTTAAACCGACATTGACTTCGCGTGCTTTTTTAATCAGTAGGATAACCGTATCGTACATTTCAGTTAATACACGTTGCGTATTTGCAACTTCATAACGTGGATGTAGTGCTGATAGTTTAATTGATACAGTCGCTGCGTTGTCTTGATCTTTTTGGTTAAGCGCTTTGCTACCCACAGACTCGATCGCCAACATATAAGCATCGAAGTATTTTTTAGCATCAGTTGCCGTTAAAGCTGACTCACCCAACATATCAAAGGAGTAACTACAGCCTTTATTAGTGAAGGTTTTACCGTTTGATTGTGCTTCATTAATATTGCGACCTAATACAAACTGATGACCCATAATTTTCATCGCTTGTTGCATCACTTCACGTATAACCGGTTCAGTTAATTTATTCACTAGACCATTAACTAAGTGCGCAGAGCTCTTTTTATTGGCTTTTTTTAGATTAACAATTTTACCTGTTAATAATAATCCCCACGTTGAAGCATTAACAAATAGTGAACTAGAGTTTTTTAGGTGAGCTTTCCAGTCTGCAACACTTAATTTATCTTTAATTAGTGCATCTGCTGTTTGTTTATCAGGAATACGCATTAACGCTTCTGCTAAACACATTAATAAAATACCTTCTTTGGTATCTAAACTGTATTCAGCTAATAATGCATCAATCATATGTACCGCATTTTTATCTTTACGGACACGCTCAATCAAGTTAGTAGCATCATGATTGATTTCAGCTAATTGCTGTTCACTAGGTGTCGCTAAAGGCAACAGTTGACGAAGCCACTCACTTTCATCCACCATATACAATGGCGAAATATACGACCACAATACAGATAATTCTGTATCCATAAAATCTTTACGTAGCACGTCTGCAGCAGTCAACAACGACATAAATATCCCTCTAAAAACATAACCTTAATTTGACTATGTTTGCATGTGATTAAAACTCGATAGTATTGCTAAATGGTAAAAAACGCTTTATCAAAAACTACGATTAATATGTCAAAAAGTACGACCGAAATTAAAACGTGATCTAGATCAATTTTTTATTCACCTAAAAACGGGCAATTATTGGCGATATTTAGAAGGAGATGTGCCCTGTGTTTTAGTGAAGCTGTGTGTGAAACTGCTTTGATTAGCAAAACCACAAGCGCTTGCTATGGCCGAAAGTGTTAATGAATGATCAGCTAATAATTTTTTAGCTAAATTCAAACGAGTTTGTAAAATATATTGATGCGGAGTCATTCCCACTTGTAATTTAAATAGCAGGTGGAACTGACTCTCACCTAGATAAACACATCCAGCCAATTGAGCTACAGTAATTTTAGCGGCGATATGCTGCAGTATATAGTTATCAATCAGGGTCATGTTGATTCTATTTTTTAAACTAAGTTTATTCGGGAAGTCTAAATGCATGTGGCGATGAAGCATGGCTATCACGGTATTTTTGCAGGCTTCCGCTAACAGAATATCATCAGGAGACTCTTTCATCTCCTGAACCAGTAATTGTAAAATCGATTGGAACTGTCTATCTAAACGAAAATACTGATTGCTACTGAATAAAGGCTCAATTCTTTTTACTATTTGCGTATCAACACTAAGCTCATAGGGTAAGTTTAAGGTTAGGATTTCTGATTCGCCTACTCCATTAAAGGCATGCTCAGAGCTAGTAGTTACAATGCAGCCCTGCCCTGGAACAATAAAATTCGGTGTGCCTTCAATACAAAATTCAGAATACCCTTTAAGGGCGATCACCAATTGGTGATGTTCATGGTCATGATTTTCAACTTCATGCGGTAAAGAGATCACTTGTGCGGGTGGTAAAGACCCCGAATCAAATACTTTCATCAGCATTCCATAGCAAGTTAAACAGATGATTTCACTTTATGCATATAATGAAATTGAGGCAAGAAAAATGTATCATATAAGTGTCATTTTTTGCTTATACAATGGGGATTCAGGAGCTTTATTAAGTCATTTGCTACTAAGTGGCATCACTATGTAATGACACCACTTAATTTTTAGCAACTTATGGATTAGTCTTTATATAATTGATTAAAGCCTTTAACACTAAAACCATTTAAGAACTGGTCACCGATTTTCAAAATAGGAACACCACGGAACCCCGTTTTAGCAAACTCTTTCTGTCCTGCAGGGCTTTTAACATCTACAGAACGAAAAACAATACCCTGTTGTTCAAGGTATTGTTTTGCTGTTTTACAGTGTGGGCAATTAACCATAGTGTATAACGTAATACGTTTCATTGGATTAACCTTTACGATTAATGGCCACAACCGCCTTTAGCGTGGGCATGACCATGAGAAATTTCATCTGCAGTTGCTTCACGCACACTGGCAACTTGAATGTTAAAGGTTAGGGTTTTACCTGCAAATGGATGGTTTAAATCACAATCTGCATTAAAGCGCCCTACTTTAATTATTGTTACTTCCTGTTTGCCTTGGTTTGATTCAACAGTAGCCACCATCCCTGCAGACCACTTTTTAGCGCCTTGTAAGTGTTTTAGAGGGATACGTTGAATAGCTGACTCACGACGCTCACCATAAGACTGCTCCGGTGTTAACGTCACCTCAAACTCATCGCCTACTGATTTACCGACAAAAGCCGCTTCCATGGTTTCAAATAAACCACCATGACCGTGCAGATAAAGTAATGGATCATTACCTTGACTATTTTCTAATAAGGTTTCACCTTCACTGACGCGATAATGAAATTCAACAACACTATTTTTTGCTATTTGCATGTTTATTCCTGCTTTTTATAAATTAGTTTCTATTGTACGTTAATTTAATTTAATTTAGATACCGACAAAGTTAATGCCTTTGCCAGCATATGCTCTTGTTTGATAGTTTTTCTTTGTGCTGACATTAAGCTGTACAGCTGTAATATTTTTAATGAATCCGATTGATACTTAGCAATATAGGTTCTTGCACTATCTTGCTTAAAGTAATCAATATCTGCACCGTTGGCGTGAAAGGTTTTAATGCTCTCTACAGTCGGGGCAATAAAATACTCAGCACCACTGGTTAACGTAATTTCTATGCCTTTAGGATCAAAGTCTGCAAAACACACCAACTGATGGGAATCTTTAAAACGCCTGAAAAACTGATAAGCCATACTGGTGGTTTGTTGTGCTTTAATATCGCCACGGTATAACCACAGTGCATTTTTTAAAAAGTCATGCTCAGGGAAAAATTCAATGAGGCTAAATTAGCCATCACACTTAAATTCTCTACCAATACAATACAGCGATGTTCAATACTAGTTACACTGTTTGCATCTAGATATAGCCCAAGTGATTGAAGCTCACTAAGTAGAATGTTTGTATGGTTAATCTGCAAGGTATTGAGGCTATTGACCAACACAAAATCATGACTTACCGCTAAAGTATGAGGCTTCTCATCATTAAAAGTATTAGCTCGTGTTACCCGCGCAGTCTTTTCAGGATACGCATCGTATAAGAGATCAACATGAAGCTGTGATTTCACCAAATCAATAATGTCTCGCCTATCTCGTTCAGTGTAAACCCACTCTCCGTATACAATTTTTCCTAACCGATGCTGTGCAACAATCCACTCACAGGATTTATTCTTTTTAACGCGATTGATAGCCTGACTTAATTGTTTTGCAAAAAATTGATACTGGGTTTTATTAATAATACAACCAGGCATCATTAATTCACTTTAACTACAATGTCACTGTAAGACCAGTTATGAGAAATACCTTCAAGCTGCTTACCTTTTGGTTTGATATCAATTAGTGCCTGTTGTGCATTGGTTAATTTACAATAACTACTAAACACTAATTCAACCCGTGCAATAGGTTCAATATGCTGCTGTAATTGATGCCAATCGACTAATGATTGCTGCCAATAAGCAACAGCAGAGACGGCTTCACCTGTGGTAATTGCTTTTTCAAATAGGCGCTCTGTTTGCTCTTCAAAGTAATCATAACTAAAGCCCATCGCCACGTTCTCAATCACCTCTACTGATGACGTTTCACGAGCATTAGGTTTAGTCGCATTATTAAGTTTACGTAATGACTGCACTATTCCCACTAATGCATGCTCATGTGCGGTTTCTTTAACATTAATATAAGACTTAATTGGCATCGCAGGTGCAAAACGTAAGGTTTCAGGCAAGCTTTTATCTTCGAATACATTTTCGTTAATTTCAAACTCAGGATGTTTTTGAAGGTAACGTGCCATATTACGTAACAGACTAGCTTGTTTCTCATCGCGTCTTAATTTAAATAAGCTTAAACGCATACTATCAATGATAAAACGCAACCGTGGCAAGGTTTGATTAAACCAATAGATAAAACCACTAATCTTACGCGCCAGCTCAACAGGGCAAGCCCAATCCATCCATTCGTAACAGGTTTCAGGATCGATCTGTTGTAATTCAGTTAATAACTTTTGTGCATAGGTTAATGCACGTTCATTTTCACGCACTTTTGCACTGATCGTAGTAACGAAGCCGAACTGACTTGAGATGGCATAATGCATATTATCTAGACTAACGTTTAGGTTATCTTTTGCTTCATAGAGAAGATCATCTAATTGATCTAAATAATATTCTGCATCATCCTGTTGATCGCTAATCACTGATAAACGATAGTCGTTCACTGTATCAGCTAACACATCAATCACTTTACCCATGTCCGTGAGCTGTCGGTAACTACTTTGCTTACGCATTAAACGGTTTAACATGCGCTTAAGCTCAGCACTAACACGATAATCACCAGGTTCGTCATCGGGTCTTAATAGCGACTTTTTATGCAGTGCCGCTATCTTTCTGGCTTCATCACCATCACCCTGCACCGAACCAAACACATAAGCCTCTGCTAACAGTTGGTCATGCGCTCCAAGCTGGCGTAAAAGTTCTGCAACATCTTTAGTATCGTAACCTGCCATTAGAACAATAACTCTTCTTGTTGTTGCTCTACTGTTTCTGGAAGCTCAATACGTTCTGAATCATTTAAGAACTCAATTAACAGATAGATAAGATCAAACTTAGCCGTTGCAAAATAGCGGCTACTGCCGGCATTTTTACGCACAAAATAGCCCAGTTCTTCTAATTTATGAAATACAAAAACCAATTGCTCACGGCTTTCTAATTTATTAGTTTTAAAGGGTCTGATTGCGGTTAAATGGCGTAATTGTTCACGTAAGGTTTGGTCATGTTCAAATGGGTCAAACAGTTCATTAATATTGATAATCGACTTCGCATGGATAGGTAAGTCTGTTTGACTCGCTGTAAGAATTAACTCTAAGAACTCAACAAGTGGACGGAACATACCGCGAATATCGGTAAATAATGCGGTTAATTCCGGTGTATTGTCACTGTCCACTTCATTAAAGGTGCAGTAATAAGCATCTGCACTGTCTAAATAGGTTAATTGACGATCTAAGTTGCTGAGGAAATCACTGACACGACCTTGGTTATCTTGGGCTTGTAGAAATAAGAACTCATCTGCAAAGCCTGTTTCACAAATCACTTCACCGGTTAATAGTTTTTGAACGGTTTGCTTAAACATCTTGGCTCTCCAATTCAGTTGTTTGTGTCTGACTCGCTTGTTCTGCCACTTGTTTGCGTTGCATTAATAGCTCATCTAATCGTGATGTTGGGATATGTGCATGGAATATTTTGTTATCTTTAATCTTATAATGACGCTCATAGAGTGACAAGATATGGCGATCTGTAGAAGGCGAAGCAGATAACATAGTAATTGCATTGTCGTTAAACATAGTTAATAACAGGTCGATATTTTCGGCGGCTAATTCACCTAACTCATCTACCGGTAATATGATTTGGGTTTGCACATCACTTTCGCCACGTAACATGCCTAAAATCCCCGCATATAAAGACAACATGGCGAGGTATGACAGCCCTGTTGAACTGATTTTTTTCAGCTGTCTCGCATTACGTGCGTGTTTTAACTGCCCTTTTTCAGAGATAGTAAACTCGATATCAAACAGTTGATGGTGAGCTAGTGCAAACCCTTCACTTGGTAGATAAGCAGAAAGCTTTTGCATTGCAACAATCAAGTCGTCAGGAATATCACCGACACCTTCACGTAAATCATCACGGTATTTATCAAATAACTTAGCAAATTGCTGTAATGGACCCCAGTAATCTAGCTCTTCCTGTTTCATTACTGTATTAACGTTAATATCAGCAAGTGCTTCAAAGTGCGCTAGTTTAGTGACGTTATTAGACAGTTGTTTACCGATACTTTTAATGCGACGCGCGAAGTGTTCAATATGTTGATAGAACTCATTGATCATATTGGCGTTGACCGTCACCAACTGATAAGTATTCTTTTGTTTCTGTGCGGCACTACTGAGTAAATCTGCAATCGGGTTTTGGTATTTAAACAAGCTTCTCGCGCCCTTATAAATATCATTATCCGCCACTAACTTAACCCAGTTTTCATAGAGTTCACTATTGGCATTATTTTTTGCAAAGGTCGTATTAAACTGAGTTATTTGCGATTGTAGACGTTTATCAATGGTTTTGAATTGTTTGATCCAATCACCACAGAAAGTTACAGTTAACTCTGGGTTATTGCTTGGCTCTGACTCTGCAACGATAGGTTCAATGCCATACTGTTCACACTCACGTTGTGCCAAACTTAATTGCAGTAAAAGATCCGCATCATCATTGAGTTGCTGCGAAACTTTTTTAAGTAGTTTTTGTTTCTCAGTAATTAAACCAGTTTTTTCAATGGTTAAATCAGATAAGCTATTTTCTAAACCGCGTTTTTGTACTTCTCTATTTTGATTCTGCTCAACTAACTGATCGCGATTAATATAACGCTTATTCATGAAGTCTTCATATTCACGCGCTTTACGCGCCCAAACGGCACACTCTTCAAGCTGCTTTGTTAATTCAGCACGTTGTTTAATACGTTTATCAACTTCACCATCAGGGTCTAATTTGTCTAAGGCTTGGTCACGCTGCTGTTTGTAGTCTTTCTTACGTGTTTTAGCACTTTCTTGAATAGCAGCAAACTGCTCAGCAAGTTGATCAAGTTGACTGTCACGGTCTGACTCAACGACCATACGTTGATCTAACATTTGATTATTCAGCTCAAAACGTTGCGCTTGTTGAAGCTCTTTAAACTCAGCCAGTTTACTTTGTTGTTGTTTGATTTTAGTGGTTAACTTTTTAATATCATCTTCAAAGGTTGCTGCAGCTTGCTTCAAGAAGTGTTGCTTTTTAATCACCAAATTATCTTGTTGGATTTTAAACTGCTGGCGTTGTAGTTCTATTTTTTGTAAGGCTTGTTTACGCTCACTGATCAACAGTGTTTGTTGTTCAATTTGTTTATTTAGATCGTTTAACTGTGTGGTTAGTTGCTGTGATTTATCACTGAGTGACGCTATTTTATCATCCATTGTGGTGATTTTTTCACGCAGTTCATTTTCATTAAGCTGTAGGTCGTTATCTTGCAACTGGTCTAAATCAATTTGTAAGCCAAATAAACTCAACTTATCAGCAGGTTCTGTGACCCATTGAGGGTTAAGATCTTTACGCGCTAATTGCTCGGCAGATAAAACACGGCCGATGTTATCTTTCCAACCTTCTGCTTCATTCTCATGACTTAAAAAGTGATGTAATGAATTCACCTCTGGTAACAATTGTAAATGTAACTGTTGACGTGATTTTTTATAATCGTCCAACTGACGGTTATTTTTAGTATGTTGGTCTAGGACTGACGTTCGCTGTTTTTCTAACGTATTGAGCTGCTGATTATCACTACTTAATACTTGTAATGAGATCACTCAATCTGTCTTTCACTTCAGACATATTAACTTGATTACTATCAATTTCAGCTTGTAAAGCAGGGTCAACAGTGATGTTTTGTTGTGCAGTCTCAGTCATCTTCAAGTCATTTTGTAATAACTGTAGATCCATGTTCAATTTTAAAAAGCTGTCGTTTAACTGCTCATTCAATTTTGCTAACTGGCCTTGATAGGTTTCAGAAATAACTGATAGTTGAGTATTCGCTTGCTCTTTTACTTTAGCAACTTGCTCATGATTACGCGCTTCATCCTTGACCTTTTGTAAGGTAAGCGTCTGTAATAAGGATTCAAACTTTGCTTGTACTTTGTTTAAGTTACCTTCAAAGGCTTCAATGATCTCATTTACATCGTTCAAAGCCTGTTGATAACGAGGTGCGTTATCTGCTTGTAATTGAAAACTAGCCGCGTCATTTTCATCAAACTTAAGTTTATCTTCATCTAACAGATCAATACGACCTTGGTCAGCTTCAATTTTCACCAACAATTTACTGATGTCAGTTTGCAGTGTTTGTGTTTGCTCTTTTAACTGTTTATCCAATTGCGTGATTTGCTCACGTAATTGAGTTTTCTGTTGGCTGCGCTCCGTTTGCTTGATATTGATGCTTTCTTGATGCGCTAACATTTCAACATGTAAGTGCTGTAATTTAATTAGTAAGTTATCTAACTGAGTAAAATCTGTTTGCCACAGCGCAATTTTATCGCTCACTTTTTGAATTGAACGACTGGCTTGAATATCCGCTAACCATAAGCTGATATCTTGTTTGTTGAGTGTTATCTGCTCTTTCTCTTGGCCAACACTACGTGCAATATGGTCACCAGCAATCGCCACCAGCATCTGTTTAACAGCATCAAAGTCGAGGTTCTTTTCGATGGTACCATTAACCACTTTATCTAAATGTGGCGTGGCTAAATCACTAAATGCAAAGCGATTTTGTAATTGACGGATCTCTTTAACTTTACGACCAATACGCAGGTTTTGAATCACTTGACGATATTTATCAACACCTAAATACACAGAGCATTCCACACCCAGCGAACGATATACTCGCTCAACTTCAGCAACGGTTAAGGGTATTTTATTTTCACCGATAAAAATCTTGCTATCAAAACCACTATCAATAAATTTAAACTGCACACCTCGGCCATCTGAACTGGCTAGTGCCATACAAGTTTGACCACCTGGACGCTGATATTCATATACCAGCATGCTCGAATCTCTTGGTAAATAATAATCAGCAAAGTTTTTGGCTTGATCCACTTTACTGACAATATCACTCGGGCGCATACCATAGAAAAGTGGTAGTAGACGCATTAAAGAAGTTTTACCTGCACCATTAGTCCCTTCTAATTGGGTATGACCAGATAGGTCTAGTTCATTCACTTGTCCCTTCCAAAAGCTATCGATAATAATAATGCGTAACAATTGATAAGCTTGTTCTGCCATGGAGGTTCCTTGTAGACGAAAATGGTTAAAGATTCAGATAAATAGCGAGTATTAATAGTAAAGAATACAACACAGGATAACCACAATTTATTGTGGCTTTTATAATTAATCGACCGCTTTAAAAATGGATTTCAGATTAATTTTTCAATTAAAACAAACATTAATAAATCGGTAATCTAGCGCATTCTAATCCCAGAGTTAACGCAATACAAATGCACTTTGCTGTTTGCTTAATTACTACACAAATAGTCAATTTCTTTATCAATCATTGCCTTACGCAGCAACTACCACTAAATAGATAATTTTTTACCTCTTTTTGTTCACATCTCACAAAAAAGTGTCTATAGTTAAAATTAATTAGGAATTAACATCAATTTTAAAAGAAGGAACTTGCAAATGGATAAAAAGTCATTAATTGCATTAAGCGTACTGGGATCGCTCACGGCTATCAGTGCTCAAGCAGCAAATAAAGTAGCCGATGCGCGTGGTAATGCCATGGGTAATACAGGTGTTGCTTCTGCCGACTATCTCACTGCCCCCTTCTATAACCCTGCACTAGCTGCTAATTATCGTGACCATGATGATTTTGGTGTTTTCATTGGCATTGATGTTTCAGCTAGTGATAAAGATGATGCGATCAGTGAACTTGATGACCTTCAAGATAACATCGATGTTCTTAATGATTCAGGCTCAACAGATACCACAGAAATTGATGCTAATCTTGCTGAATTAGATGGCTCAAAACCTGTTCAAGTTAGTGCTGGAACCGGTATTGCTGTTGCATTACCTACTGAACTGGTTTCCTCTAACTTATTTATACGCGGTTATGCAGAAATCATTGCGCAAACCGATGTAGCGGTTGAAAATGGTAATTACAATTACCAAACCTCTGATGTAGACTTTGTGGCTTTTGGTTATATAGAAGCGGGTTTAGCCTTAGCGCAATATTATACAATCGCAGGCCAACAATTCTCTTTTGGTATAACACCAAAATATCAACAAATGCGTACCTATGCACAAATTGCTACGGTTGAAGACTTTGAAGTGGATGATTACGACGAAAGTGAAACGTCGAAAAGTGCCTTTAACTTCGACTTAGGCGCAGTTTGGTATCTAGATAACTTCCGCACAGCGATTGCAGTTAAAGACATTATTGCCCAAGAAATTGATGTAGTAGATACCAGTGGTGAAATTAATGGCTCTTACCACCTTGATACACAAGTAACGCTTGGTGTTGCCTACAGCTCTGATTATTTTGTAGCGGCTATTGATGCAGACTTAACGACGCAAAAGCGTTTTGAAGGGATCGGCACAGACGATGACACACAATTTGTTCGCTTTGGTGTTGAAGGGAATGCTTGGGGTTGGGCGCAGTTACGTGCAGGTTATGAAATAGATTTAGAAGAAACATTAGATAACTCAATCACCGCAGGTATTGGTTTCAGCCCTTTTGACCTTGTAAGCTTAGATATCGCCGGTTCATATGCAGGTGAAAACCAAGCAGGTGTATCAGCTAACCTAGCATTAACATTCTAACCAAACTTTTAGGTAAATCGAGTGTTCAATAGACCATTCGATTTACCAATACTCTCACCGACTATCCCCAACCTCTGATATAACAACGAGTCCCTAGCATCTATCATCTAGCATCTAGCATCTAGCATCTATCACCTAGCATCTAGCATCTAGCATCTATCAGCTAACACCTAACATCTAGCATCTTGCACCTAGCATCTTTCATCTAGCACCTAGCATCTTTCATCTAGCACCTAGCATCTTTCATCTAGCACCTAGCACCTAGCACCTAGCATCTAGCATCTAGCACCTAGCATCTAAAAACAACTAATCTATATTAATGCTATTTTGATAACATACAGCTTGCTAATAAATCAGCAAAAAATGGACTGCCCTTTTTATTTAAAAACTCGATGTTTCTTTCTGGTATAGCATCCACATCAGGGTGGGCTGCAATGGCTCTTTCCATGCTACTTTCTCGAATGATATGCAGTGTTGGGTAGGGTGAACGATTGCTATAATTTGAAGCTGCCTCTTCAGGATCACCTTCAAAACAATAATCGGGATGAAAATGTGCCAGTTGATATACACCTTCATAGCGATTCATTTGTAAATAGTGATTTGCTAGATACACACAATCTAAAAATGCGTCAAAGTCTGTACAGGCTTCACTTAATATTAATAAGGTGGTTTCTGTCTCTGGATGTTGATCTAAATGTTGCCACTCTTCAGTTAGCCTTTCTAACACAGCTTCAACCTCTGAGTTCGTTTCCTCGATGTAACGTATGCTTCCAGCTTCAACCTCTCTTCGAGCAAAGGGGCAAATATTATATTTAACAATGACTTTATTGACCCAAGCTTGGGTACTCGTAATGGCGTCCACTTTGTATCCTTTAAACGGTAACTTCTTTGATCTTTTAGTCTGAGGTTATGATTGAATGTTACTTAACACTTTATGCGCACTACGATAACCAAGGTCGATCATCTCCTTGGCACGATCAAACTCTAGGGTGCCACATGCATTACGAGCTATCACGATATTATAATCCGCAGGGTATGCTGCTAGCTTTAATCGAGCAATAGTGCCTTGCATCGCATCAAACGCTTGGTCTGCCACATCATAGGCGGCGATAGTAGAGGGTTTTGCTTCTGTAATACTCAGGTTTTCACTTAACTGTTTAATGTAGTGCCCTATCTTTTGATGAAAAGCCAAGTCTTCTACTTCATTGATAACATCATTTAAGGTATCTACCTCTTCACAGTTGTAATTAAATTCACCTGATAGGTTCACTGCAATAATAGCATCCGTATTATCACCAAACACAGGGGCAATCGGCACAGGGTTTAACACACCACCATCAATCAATTGCACACCATCTCTTTCAACGGGAGTAAAGAATAAGGGTAACGAGATAGAGGCACGTATCGCATCAAATAAACAACCTGAGTTTATCCACACCTCTTTCTCATTTTTAATATCTGCAGCCACAGCTGTATATTTAAGTGGCAAATCTTCAATGGTTTGATCGCCTAATAAACCGATGAGTGTATTAATGATTTTGTCACCACGTAATAAACCACTGGAAGTCCAAGAGATATCCAACAGTGAGATAATAGAGAGCTTATCTAACCCACACACCCATTGTTCAAACTCTTTTAGTTTACCTGCAGCATAGACCCCACCGATCAATGCGCCAATAGAACAACCAGAGATGGATTGGATTTGGTAGCCGTGTTCCACTAACCACTTAATAATACCTATGTGTACCATTCCCCTAGCGCCACCACTGCCTAATACCAGTGATATTTTCTTATTAGTAGGCGGTACCAATTTAAGACTAAATTTAGACATATAAAACCTAGGTAATCAAACATATTAAGAGTGTAATCAAGTTTACAAAAATATTGAAGCGCTAAAGCCAAGTCACTGCTAACCCGTTACTTTTTACGCAACTATTTGTTGGTTAAACAATCAGATCAGTTATATCTGCCCTTTAAACAATTTATGAGTGCAATTCAGTTTAACTTTACTTGTCCGTAATTGGTTAGCCTGTCATAATTTTGTTATTACATTTATTATAATCAGGATCGTCATGACAAGTTTCTCAACATCAATTCACCAAGTGGTTAGCGATGCGTTAGCAGATTTAAACGAAGCGCAAGAAAAAGGCAAAATCCCACACAACCCACTTAGCGAGACTCATTTCTTAGCGGCATGGACAACCAACGCCATTAAGAAAAAACGCTTTGAAAGTGATGTCTTACCTACTTTGACGATTTGGCAACGTAAAGCCCGTAGTTTAGGCAAAAATGCAGGCCTTGTAGCAACCTTCACTGCCATTAAAAATACCTATGAACATGTGTTTGATGAAAGCCTGAGTGCAAAACCTGTTCACAAAGCGCAAGTATCTGCACTGTGTGAGCAATTAACAACACAAGGTTGGATGGTTAATACTGATTTAGAAGTGGGTGAAAAACTTAATCGCCACAGTGGCGGTCAAGCATCGTTGATCATTTGTAGTACAGAATTTGAATCACATTTTGAAGATGGCTTGTTAATTAAACCTATCAGCTTATACATACGTGGCGATTTACCAGAAGCCCTAACAGCCGCTTACCAACAAACATTATTATTACACAAGGTAACGGATTACAAATCTAAAGTTAAATACCACGGTGAGTACATTGTTTACCCTGACAATAGTGGTGAGTTTTTACCTGAGTTATTAGAAGTATAAAATGTTTAATTCACAACAGAGCTCAATATTAAGTGAACAAGAGTTACACCTTTTATTAAGCTCTGAGCAAACAGGCTATAAAGGCATATTTCCCCTTTACAGCTTGAATGCTGAAGATAACTTTGATGTTACGCAGCAGATCAGCGACCTGTCTGCGCTCACCTTACAACTGAACTCATCCCCTTTAGGTAGCGCCGTTATTTTAAATAATAGTATTGAATCACATAGTCAATGCGACTCTTTAATACAACTATTAAAAGAACGAGAAGATCTAAAAATTTTTTGGTTAGGAGAACTACCTAGCATGGCAATAGATCTTCCTACCTTCGATTATTGCCAATCTAGATTGCAATTACAGCAAGCAGTAAAAGAATGGCAAAAAAATAGCCTCACATTGTTCAATCACTGGTTGAAGCACTATAAAACAGGGTTAATTTCGGCACATCCACACGTCACACAACCTGAACAGTTACAAGGGCTTGAAAATTTGTATGTATACACAGCAAAGCAATCTCTCACTAATATTGATGACTTACAGCTGTTGATTATAGATTTAAATACCCCCGATTTAAGGTTGATGGAAGTACTCAATAACTTAATCAATTTAAAGCAACGACCTTTTCTTATGCTCTTCGGAGAGATGCAAGCCAACTTGAGTCATGCACTTTATGACCTAACTAATAGCCTAGGCTTTCCAATATTAGCCAGCCTGAGTCATGTTCCAAATACGCAACAATCACGCCAAATTTTGATCCGTTTGTTTTCTAAAATCTATTTAAAGCACTTAATCCAGCAGCAAAATACAGATATTACCGCTCTTCCATTATTTTTAATCAATCATGATACGGGTCAAACTCACCATCAGCCAGCGGCTCTATTTTGCCCCTACGGTATGAGCCAACAACAAATTTCATCAATTCCACTGAATCGCAATGCTAATAAAATAGTCCATGTAAAAAGTATATTTGATTGGTTTCCAGATGGCGTAAATTATGACCGAGCTCTATTATTAGCTGAGCGCTTAAGCGGCGGTAACAACCAGATTGATTTATATATAAACTCACCTCAATCTATCGCCAAACCATCTCCTTTTTTCTCGTTAATTGTGATGGCAAGGTTAAACAATTCAAAAGTCTATTGGTTTATTGAAGAAGCGCAAATGTTATCCATGGATATGTTAATGTCCTTGCCTATTTCAGACATTATTTTCAGTAAGGCGTTGGCCCTACAATTATTTGATAGCCCTTCACAATATCTGCTGGATTTTATTCAAGCGGCACAACAACAAACCATTCGTTTAGGGGCATCAATAGAGTTTAATAAAGTGAGCATTGATGCGCTATCTTTACATGGTATTGAATTTATCCTTGAGCCACATAATAGCCAACTTTAAGTTTCAATGATGCTCTAATCGAAAGTAACGACTGTAACAAAAAATAAAAAAATAAGAGAAACCTATGACATTAAAGCAACTTCCCTCAACATCGGAACTACATTTGACCTCAATATGGCCCGTTATTATTAAGCGTTTCGTTTGGAGTTATGCATTATTAGCGATCTTAATAACCTTATCATTAACTTATATTCATCAACAATATACACAAAATATAGCGAAAGGAATGTTAGCTCAAGAAGAAGCTTTTGTGGCTTCTACCAAACAAGTACTTCAAAAAGAGATGCAAATGCAATTGATGGTGCTGCAGATGAGCTCGCGCGCTAACGTATTAGCTAATTTTTTAGAGTATGGCAGTCCAATCAGTCGTCAAGGTTTAGAAAACTTGTTCATTAACCTCGCTGTTACTTTTAATCGTTACGATCAAATTCGTTTAATCGATATGCAAGGTAATGAGCGTATCAGAATGAATTATAATAATGGGCAACCCGCTATAGTAAAAAAACAAAACCTACAAAACAAAAAAATTCTTCATATTTTCAAGAAAGTATCAAGCTCAAAAAAGGTCAAGTCTATGTTTCAGCTATGGAACTCAATATGGAGCATGGGCAAGTCGAACTCCCCTATAAACCAGTAGTCCGTTTTGCTACACCTATATTTAATGCAAAGGGTAACAAAGTCGGGATTATGGTAATGAACTATTTTGCCAACGAGTTACTTGAGGATTTCCGGAAGCAAATGGAATTACGAATTAGTGGTCAAGGGATGTTGATTGATCCGCAAGGTTACTGGTTAAGCAATCACAACCGAAGTAATGAGTGGGGAGCAAGCCTTGATGATGTAGATCAACAGTTTAAAGACTTATACCCCAAAGCTTGGCCGACCGTTAGTCAACATAATGACGGTATCTATCATTCTAAATCAGGCATATTTCGCTATGTTTCTGTCAAGCCATTCAACTTAGATAGCATTGGCATGTTTCAAAATGAACACAATGTTAATTTAACAGTGGTTGAACGATCTAAAGAAATTACTGATTGGAAATTAGTGATTTTCTTGCCTAATGAAACTATTAATGAGCACTCTATCTTCAATACAGATATCGCTAACTATGCCATTGTATTACTTTATATCGGTACCGCAGCGATTTTATTATTACTCCTGTTTATCACTGAACAGAAACGCAAAGAGATCCAGTATGATGGTATCATTAAAGAAGAGCTAAATGATCTCTATGAAAACGCACCTTGTGGATACCACAGCCTAGACAATCAAGGGATTATTCTCAAAATCAACAACACAGAATTAAGTTGGCTTGGTTATCAACGAGAAGAAGTCATAGGTAAACCTTTTACGGACTTTTTAACCTCCGCTAGCGTGGCAACATTTGAGCGTTTTTTGGCACAACTTCAAATGGATAATACAATTGAAGGTGTCGTATTGGAGATACAATGCAAAGACGGCCATACTTTCTTTGTATCCACGTCTGCGACCTCTATTTTAGAGAAAGGACATTTTGCCATCGCCCGTACTTCTGCTTTTGATATCACAGAGCGTATCGAATTAGAAAATCGCCTTGCTTACATTGCTAATACGGATGTATTAACCGGAATAAGCAACCGACGTCATTTTTTCCAAGAAGCAGAGCAATATTTACAAACTGAACAAGCTATATCAGTGATGATGTTAGACGCTGATCACTTTAAAAAAGTGAATGATGTTTACGGCCATGATATTGGTGATGAAGTTTTAAAATCAATTGCAATCACTCTAAGAGCCGCACTACCAGAGCAAGTCGTATTAGCTCGTTTGGGTGGTGAAGAGTTTGTCATCTTAGTGGCGAATTTGAATGATCAACAAGCGCTACAGCTTTCACAACAAATCTGTGTCAAAATGGCCAATACCGCCATTCCAGTATCGGAAGATGAAGATATTTATATCACGCTATCTATAGGCACTGCACAACGTGATTTTTACGGTGAAGATATTGATGAGATATTAAAACGTGCGGATATTGCCTTATACCAAGCAAAAGAAACCGGACGTAATCAAGCAATTCAATCGACTTAATCCATTTTGTCTTCTTGACCTTAATCTTTTCCCTACTTCAATCAATTAACTGAGCGATATAGCTCAGTTAATTGATTGATCCTAATCCCTTTATTTCCCGTATTAATTTTGTATTTATGGAATGATATAGATGCAACGTACATTATATTGGGTAAACAAAGATCTACGTATTAATGATAACTTAGCACTGACTTTAGCCAGTCAAAGTGAACAACTGATTTGTGTTGCTATCATTGACTCTGCATGGTTCCAAGTTAACCAACAACAAGCCCTTGCAATGGGTGAGCTTCGTTTACGTTTTTTGCTAGAAGGCTTACAAGCGTTAAGTAGTAATTTACAAAAGCTTGGTCAACATTTGCATATTATCTATGGGGATAGTGTCACCTCACTTAATGCCATTTGTGAACAATATGCCATTACCGACCTGATCATCACTAAAAGGCCTGGCAGCTATGAGCGAGACATCACAGCTAAGTTACAACAACTTCAACCAACTACAAATTTACATCTGGTAGAACAATTCACACTGTTCACAGAACAAGCTTTACCTTTTGCATTAGCAGATTTACCTGCAAGTTACTCTAAATTCAGAAAAGTGGTTTCAGCTCTTGCTTCAAACATTGAACAAACAACAGTTTTTGCATTACCCCCTCAATTTGACCAAGAATTAGCTGACTGCCATCACTGTTGGGGTGAAACGGTGATTGAACAACAGATCACAAAGCAGATTAACAAAGACCATAAACGGTCTGGTTACCATTTTACTGGTGGTGAGCAAGCGGGTTTTGAACAACTTCAGCAGTACTTCTCATGCTCAGCTCCAGCAAGATACAAAGAGGTCAGAAACAAGCTTGATGGTTGGGATAATAGCAGCAAATTATCAGCGTGGCTGAATTATGGTTTTATCTCCGTCAGACAAGTCATGGGTAGTATTAATGAATTTGAACAGTTACATGGCGAAAGTGCATCAACACGAAGCCTTTATCATGAACTGCTATGGCGCGAGTACTTTCAATGGTTACATTATAAAATCCAAGATAAGTTATATCAGTTTAAGGGACTAGCTAATACATCACCGTTAACCTCTTTCTACCCAGAGCGCTTTAAAAAGTGGTGCAACGCTAACACCCCTTTTCCTTTAGTCAACGCTTGCATTAATGAATTGCGCAAAACCGGCTATTTAAGTAATCGCGGAAGACAAATAGTCGCCAGCTGTTTAGTCAATGAATTAAGTATCGATTGGCGATACGGTGCTGCATGGTTTGAACAACATTTAATAGATTATGATGCTGCGATTAACTGGGGAAATTGGCAATATATCGCCGGCGTAGGTGTTGACCCACGTGGAGGTCGACACTTTAACTTAGTCAAACAAACACAGCAGCATGACCCGAATGGGGAATACCAAGATATTTGGCTAGAGAATGCTGAACAACACACCACTTTAGATTCTGTGTCAGCAGATGACTGGCCTGTGCAATAACCATGAATAAGATTTTAAGCAAAGCACAACCAGCGATTAATGTAGTTTGGTTAAAGCGAGACTTAAGGTTAAGCGATCATCAACCATTAGCCTCTGCTGTGGAGTCCGGTTTAACCCTATTGTTTTACGTATTTGAACCTTGCTTAGTCAATGATCCGCATTATGACCTTCGTCATTGGCGCTTTGTATGGCAATCTATACAAGATTTAAACCAGCAACTCGCGAGGTTTAACACGCAAGTTTATCTGTTTTATGGTGACGCCCAAGCAGGTTTGGAGTCAATTCAACAACAATTTAATATTAAACAGTTATTCAGTCATGAAGAAACCGGGTTATTGGTTACCTTTGAACGAGATAAACAGATCAAAGCCTGGTGTCAACAGCAGCAAGTTCAGTGGCATGAAACACCGACGGGTGCAGTCGTACGCGCGAAAAAAGATAGACAAGGTTGGGATACACAGTGGCGAAAAGTCATCAATGGAGAATACGCGTCCCCAAGGCTTTCTGAACAGGATTTATTAACAAATGACCAAATTGCAGCATTACCACAAGCAAGCTTACCCAATACTTGGCTAATACCTGACCCTTTGATGCTAACCGGCGGGGAACAATGGGCTCACAAAATACTTAACTCATTTCTTGCAGGGCGTGGAAAAGATTACCACTTTAATATTGGTAAGCCCTTAGCAAGTCGTAAAAGTTGTTCTCGTTTATCACCTTACCTAGCTTGGGAAATATTAGTTTAAAACAGTGTTATCAAGCTATTTTGCAAAAACGTCCTGAACTTGGTTGGAAGAAACCCATTGATGGCTTAGCTTCACGCTTACATTGGCACTGTCATTTTATTCAAAAGTTTGAAAGTGAACATCAAATGCAATGGCAACATGTTAACAAAGCTTACCATCATCTCCATTATCCAGAACAACACTGTGGCTTATCGATAGAGACGAGACTATCGCGTTGGAAAAATGCTCAAACCGGTTATCCACTGGTTGATGCTTGCATGTTGTGTTTAATCAAAACAGGTTATATCAACTTTAGAATGCGTGCCATGTTAGTCAGTTTTTTATGCCATCATTTACTCGTTGATTGGCGTTTAGGAGTTACTTATTTAGCCAGGTTATTTCTTGATTTCGAGCCGGGTATTCATTATCCACAATTCCAAATGCAATCAGGTGTTACTGGTACTAATACTATTCGTGTTTACAACTCGGTAAAACAATCACAGGAGAAAGATCCCGATGGCAAATTTATAAAACAATGGTTACCACAGCTATCGGAAATTCCTAAAGAAATCATACATACACCTTGGGTACTTTCTCCTATGGAACAACAGCTGTATCAATTCGTCATTGGTGACACCTACCCTGAACCAATGGTCGATATAGAAGAGACAGGCAAGATAGCAAGAGATTTATTATGGGGTTTCCGTCAACGTTTGGACACTCGCCAAGAAGGTAAACGTATTGTGGCTAAACATGTTCGAAAACGTCGTTCCACATCCAGCATGAGTAAACAGTCAAATGCATAAAAAACCTTTTTTACCGAGCAAAGTTTGCATGACATGTAACAAACCATTTAATTGGCGCAAAAAATGGCAACGTAATTGGGATCAAGTACGTTATTGCTCTGAGCGATGCCGTCGCCAAAAAGAGAGCAATCAAACTGATCCCTATGTCAACGATACAAAAACAATGTGAAAGGAAAAACGATGAAAGCAAAACAGCTTAGATTGATATTAGGCGATCAACTTAACCCCTTACACAGTTGGTTTCAGCAAGTTGATAATGATGTTATTTATGTCATTGCAGAATTGAAGCAAGAAGCAGACTATACAAAACATCATATTAAAAAAATAACCGCCTTCTTTGCCGCAATGGCCGACTTTGCTGATTATTTAAAACAGCAAGATCATCAAGTGTGTTACCTTACTTTAGATGAGACTGAGGAATATAAAGACTTACCTGATCTACTCACTCAATTAGCAGTGCAATACAAATGTGAGGCTATCCATTATCAGCAACCCGATGAATATCGTTTACGAGACCAATTACAGCAGATGGCAAAACAAGTTGCTTTGCCATTGTTTGAAGAAGACACCGAGCACTTTTTATTACCCTTTGAGCAATTACGTGAACACTTTACGCCCCAAAAACATGTTCGTATGGAAACCTTTTATCGATTTATGCGTAAACGCTTCGATATATTAATGGAAGCAGGTAAACCACAGGGAGGCGCTTGGAATTATGATTCAAATAACCGTCAATCATTTAATGCAACGGATCTTAAACAGATCCCACGCCCATTAATTTTTGATAACCCAGCAGAATCTTACTTAACACGTATTCAGGCACATAATATTAAGACTATCGGTGAATCATCGAAACAAGTCGACTACCCGATTAATCGCCAACAATCATTACAACTACTACATTATTTTTGTGAACATCAATTACCCAACTTTGGTAATTTCCAAGATGCGATGACGGTAAACTCCCTTATGCTTGGAGCTTATACCACTCTCGATTGAGTTTTTCTTTAAACTGTAAAATGATTAACCCTATGGAAGTGGTACAAACGGCATTACATGCATTTACTCATTCACGAGGGGTGATCACCCTACCCCAAATTGAAGGCTTTGTTCGCCAGATCATAGGTTGGCGTGAGTATGTAAGAGGTATGTATTGGATTAACATGCCAGATTATGCTGCTCAAAATGCGCTATCGGCTAGTAGAAATTTACCCAAGTATTTTTGGGATGGTAAAACCCAAATGCAATGCCTAAACAGTGCTATTTCACAATCGTTACAGCATGCCTATGCTCACCATATACAAAGGTTAATGATCACAGGTAATTTTGCGTTATTGGCAGGTATTGACCCAGAACAAGTGGATCAGTGGTATTTAGGCATTTATATTGATGCAATTGAATGGGTAGAGCTTCCGAATACAAGAAGCATGGCGCTATTTTCTGATGGTGGGTGGATTGCTACAAAACCTTATGCTGCGAGCGGCAATTATGTTAATAAGATGAGTGATTACTGTAAAAATTGCGGTTATAAGATAAAAGAAAAAATCAGTGACGATGCATGTCCGCTTAACAGTTTATATTGGAATTTTATCGACCAACACTATGACAAATTTTCAAAAAATCCAAGAATGTCTTTTCCGGTGCGTAATTGGGATAAAATAGATAATGCTCAAAAAATCGCTATTAGAGAAAAAGCATCAGGTATTTTATCTAATCTAGATAAGTTATGAACATGCTTATAACAAGGTCTACTGAATCAGCAACTTTAACACTACAGCAATCGCTGTTTTATCTGCTGCATTAAATAGGTTTCACGTTGAATAGATAAGCCCTGCTTTTGGTCATGCTCAATGGTATGTAAGTTATGTTGAATAGCTTCATCAATATCCACCCAACATACGCGCATACCATTGTTTACCTCGTAATCTTCTAACTGACTCTCGCCCAGTTGATCAGCAATTTCACAGGTATAACAATAGGACAGCATATGCATAATAGAGCATTCAGCTTGATGTTTTGTGCTGTTGTGTGGGCGATACTCTTCAAACAAACCAAAGGGCTGAATATTAGTGATCTGTTGTGCACCTGTTTCTTCAGCTAGTTCACGCTGCAATCCATCAATAAGTTCCTCACCAAGGTCAACACCACCACCGGGTAATGAGTAATCATTATAACGTTCAGTAAACATTAATAGTATTTTTCCTTGTTTAAACACAATCGCACGCGTAGCAAGGCGGGTAAAAATTTCTGGATGTTCTGGGGTTAAATTAGTGTCTGGGATCGACGAGTGAACAACGCGCTTTAATAACTGCATAACAATCTCTAAATAAAAAGGTAGATAAAATAATATAGAGCGGCATCATACTTAAAATTTATTACACATCATACTAATACCAATCACACTAAGTAACTGATCTATTTTACTGTTAAAACAATTGACTCCTTCGTTGTCAATTTCGCAAATTAAACAACTAATAAAGCATTAACATCTTTTGGTTAATTTTCCGATAGGCTATTAACCAAGTTAACCGACGAAAGGCTTAAATAACGCTTTAACTAAGCCATTTTTCCTGCGCAAAATTTATATCTCTTATTTAATGCTATTGGTATAAGAGAACAGCAGATAAAAAATCTTAAAATATCAAATAAAAGTGTCATTACAGCCTTTATGTACAACAAATAGGGTATAAACTGATGAGGTCTTGATCACAATTCCGCACTTAATTAAATCATACAAAATAGATTGTAAAGCATTCTCTCAAGTTATAAATAAAATAAAATTAATGAGCATTACTTTGCAAAACCAATAGAATTTAAAAAACAGAAAAAACCAAAAAATAAAACAAAAACAATGATATAAATTAAATTATTTTAAGTAAGCCCACCAATAAATAAGTGTTCAAACAGAATTTAGCTAATATAATCGGATAAAATCTCGCACTAAATATAGGTGATTTCAGATTAAAAGACTCTCCACATTGATTGATAAATAATTTTACAAACGCATTATTTGTAATACAATAACACCGTGATTTAAATTGATATCTGTTTACAATAAATGTTTTATATCAATTAACTTTTTAAAGGTGGTCACCAAGGTTATAAAGTAACAAGCTGACATTGTGTATATAGAAACAATTTCTTCTTTAATACCAAACCTTAATATTACATTAAGGACTTCTTTATAAACTTGTTGAGCACCTCCTTCGTGCCTTTGGCATAACGATCAATTAACGAATCAATGAGAATATGAATATGTCTAAAAAAATTGCTTTAATCACTGGTGCAACTGGTGGAATTGGTTTCCAAGTAGCTAAACGCCTTGGTCAAGATGGTTACACAGTAGTATTGAACGGTATCGAAGATGAAGTCGGTGCAGCACGTGTTGCTGAACTTAACGCTGAAGGTATCGAAGCTGAGTACTACGGTTTTGACGTAACTGATGATGTTGCAGTAACAGAAAACGTCACTGCAATTGGTAATAAATATGGTCAAATTGATGTTGTTGTGAATAATGCTGGTGGGTTAGGCGGTCGTAGTCCAATCGAAGAGATGACAACTGAATTTTACCGTTTTGTAATGGCACTTAACCTTGATAGTGCTGTATTTGTTTCTCGTGCAGCGATTCCATTCTTGAAAAAAACTGAAGGTGGTTCAATCATCAACTACACTTCTAATGCAGCTTGGAATGCGGGTGGCCCTGGTGCTGGTATTTACGGTACCTCTAAAGCAGCGGTACATACTCTAACACGTGCACTTGCTAAAGAATTAGCACCTGCTGGTATCCGCGTAAATGCAGTATCTCCAGGTACTATCGATACGCCGTTCCACGCACAAATCAAAGAAACTAAACCAGAAGTATTCGCTTCTTGGAAAGATAGCATCATGTTAGGTCGTTTAGGTCAGCCTGAAGATGTTTCTGGGGTTATCTCTTTCTTAGTCAGTAAAGACGCAGCCTTTATCACTGCTGAGACAATCCAAATTGGTGGCGGTCAAGCACTAGGTATCTAGCATCTAGTCATCTAGTCATCTAGTCATCTAGCATCTAGCATCTAGCATCTAGCATCTAGCATCTAGCATCTAGCATCTAGCATCTAGCATCTAGCATCTAAAAATCTAGCTTAACTAAAGTAAAAAGCCACATAATATATTATGTGGCTTTTTTGCTTAATAAAGTTAACAGCATTGCTCTTTTAGACGACAATAATCGTCTAACGCTGACTGGTATAACAGGTCACGCTCATTGGCTCGTAAGCTACGCTGATAATGATCGATCAGTTTGTTAAGATAACCTGAGGCCAAAGGATTATTTTCCACATCATATCGCTACCTGTTAAGCTCATAGCTTGTCCTGCGGAGTGACTTATTAACATCAATTCATAACCCCGATTATTTTCTAACACTAGACGTTCATCTTTTGATTTAAACTGTAATTCCCTTAATCTCTTTCTTAATTTATAGGTATGTTGTACGGGGCATAATAGAAAATCAACGTGTAAGCCGCTGCAGTTTGGGGTAAGTTTGTTCAGTATTTCAATGATTAAGTCACCACCAATCCCACTAATGATAACTAATTGTCGCGCATCGTTAGTTAGTTGAGAAGCTGACTTAGCCAGTGCGATTTCACTGACATCCTGACATAACACTTGCCACTGTGCATCTTTAGGTAAGTGATGCCCGTGCTGTTGTAGTTTTCGCTTTAGTTTATTAGTAATATCAGGGACTAAATCTACAAAGTTCAGTTCCTTTATGACTCCGTCAGCTAATATTTTAAAGCCTAATAAACCATGATCACAGCAACAATCCCAAACCAGATCGTAATGCTCGTTTACCATCTCAGAAAGCGTTAATAGTCTTTTATTTAATTTCATATATCGCTCAACTTAACTATTAGGCTGAGTAACTTGTTTCATGGTTAAAGCGATACGCTTGCGTTGTACCTCAACACTAACCACTTTTACATTAACGATCTGCCCTACTTTTACCACTTTATGTGGGTCATCAACAAAACGATCCGCCAACATTGAAATATGTACCAAACCATCTTGATGTACGCCGATATCAACAAAAGCCCCGAAGTTAGCAACGTTAGTCACTACCCCCTGTAACTCCATCTCTTCCTCTAAATCACCAATTTTATTAATTGATTGGGCAAAATCTGCTGTTTTAAACTCTTCCCTTGGGTCGAGTCGGGCTAAGGTTAAGGTGGCTAATATCGCTTTATATTGTTCAACCGTTTGTGCATCGTTAGCAGGCGGTAAGCTCAAGTTAGTGGTTTGCTTTTCAACAACTATTTTGGTTAATGTTTGTTTATTATAAGTGGCTAACTGTTTCGCTTGCGGGTATTGCTCAGGATGTAAAATTGTTTGATCAAGACAATTATCGCCAGCAACAACTCTTAAAAACCCAGCCGCTTGCTGAAAAGCCTTAGCACCTAAACGAGGCACTTTATTAAGTGCTTGCCTTGAGTTGAAACGTCCGTTTTCTTCTCGATAAGCCACAATATTAGTCGCTAAAGTGACATTTAAACCAGCCACATGAGCTAACACACAACTAGACGCTGTGTTCAAATCAACACCAACGTTATTAACGCAATCTTCAACAACTGCTTGTAGTCGATTAGCAAGCGCAGTCTGATTAACGTCATGCTGGTATAACCCAACACCTATCGCTTTTGCTTCTATTTTAACTAACTCTGATAATGGATCTTGCAACCTACGTGCAATGGACACCGCACCACGCAGGGTCACATCTAACTGTGGAAACTCTTGTGCAGCTAACGCTGAAGCAGAATAAACTGATGCGCCGGCTTCACTCACTGAAATAGCCTGAATAGCCACGGGCAGATCTTTAATGATATTGGCAATAAACTGCTCACTTTCTCGTGAGGCGGTACCATTACCAATAGCAATTAACTCCACTTTATAGTGTTTAATTAAACGACTTACCACCTGCGTTGCTTTATCAGATTGGGCTTGTGGTTGGTGAGGATAAATTGTTTCTGTGGCTAATAATTTACCCGTTTGATCAACGACTGCTAATTTACAACCACTTCTAAAACCAGGATCTAAGCCTAAAGTCACTTTTGCGCCTGCAGGTGATGCCATCAATAACGCTTTGAGGTTATTTGCAAACTGTTCAATAGCCTCGCCATCCGCTTGCTCTTTGAGTTGTACCAAACACTGTTTTTCTAAACTAGGCAATAACTTGGTACGCCAAGCATTATCAATCACATACCTGTGCCACGAATCATGGTCTTGTTTATCAAGATAGATACCTAGCTGTTTGGCTATGATAGTTTGGCAGTAGCTGTAAGCTTTTTTATCTTTTTGAAACGGGTCTGCATTGATTTTTAAACGTAAAAACCCTTCCGCTTTACCTCGCAACATGGCTAAAACACGGTGAGCAGGCAAACGATTTAAGCGTGCCTTGAAATCAAAATAATCTTTAAACTTAATCGCTTCATCAATTTTAGATTTAACCACTGTGGCAGTCAGCTCCGCCTGCTCAACTAAGTGTGTCTTTAACAGTCCCTGTAACTTCACATCTTGTGTGATTTTATCAATGGCAATCGCTAATGCACCTTCTATGACCTTATCTTTGCTTTCAAAGCCTTTAGGTACATTGATAAAACGCCCAGCTAACCAACTTGTATCTTGCTTTGGAGATTGCCAAAGTTGTTCTGCTAAAGCAGCTAATCCAGCCTCTTCCGCTAATTTTGCTTTAGTGACACGAGAGGTTTTAAAAGGTGCATAACAATGCTCTAAGGTTACTTTATCTTTGATCGATTCGATTTCACGCTTTAATGCACTAGTTAACTTACCTTGCTGTGCAATAGCTTTAACAATACTCTCTTTACGTGAAGCTAACTCTCTGAAATAGATTAACTTACTTTCTAGCAGGCGCAACTGAGTGTCATCTAATGATTCAGTTAGATGTTTTCTATAACGTGCAATAAATGGCACAGTATTACCATCATCCAATAGCTCAATAGCACTTTTTACTTGAGATGGTTTGATTTTGCATGCTGATGCAAGGTCGTCGATAAGTTGATTGGCAGATAAAGGCATTAGATTATTCTTTTATTGTTCAGATAATTAGCCAGTGTTTTTATCACACTTTGTTACTTTGTTCGATGCGATTTTATTGTTAACCTTAATTTATTGGCGATAACCACGACTAACAGTAATTTTATATGGGACTGAATAATGATTAAATTTGCAGTGATTGGTACAAACTGGATAACAGAAAAGTTTATTGATGGTACAAATAACCCGCCTGAAAACCATGCCCAAGCGATGAAATTACAGGGTGTATATTCGCGTGATATAGAAAAAGCTGAACGTTTTACTAAACAACATCAAGCCCCTTTTACCTTTGATGATTTAGCAAGCTTAGCCACATCAACCGAGATCGATGCAGTCTACATTGCCAGCCCAAACTCCCTGCATTTTGAGCAAAGTAAATTGATGTTAGCGCATGGTAAACATGTGATCTGTGAAAAGCCATCATGCTCTAGCTTAGAACAGGCGCAAGAGTTATATCAAACCGCTAAAGACAACAATGTGATCTTCTTTGAAGCGTATATGACAGCGCATTTACCAAACTTTAAAGTGATTGAAAACAACTTAACGCGTTTAGGTAAAGTGCGTAAAGCACATATCCAGTATTGCCAGTACTCTTCAAGATACCCAGCCTATTTAGCAGGTGATAAACCAAACACCTTCTACCCAGAGTTTTGTAACGGTTCGATCATGGATATAGGTTTTTATTGTGTTGCATTAACCTGTGCTTTGTTTGGTAAACCTGACACTATTAAAGCACAAGCAACCTTACTTGAAACCGGTGTCGATGGCTGTGGTAGCGTGATACTAGGTTACCAAGACTTTGCAGTCACTATCGACCACTCAAAAATATCTGGTTCAAGCCAAGCGAGTGAGATTCAAGGAGAGTCAGGGTCTTTATTGATAGAACATGTGGGACAATGCTTTAATATTATGTACCAAGATAATAAAGGACAAAATCAACAGACATTATCGCAACCTCAGTCTGATAATAGTATGTGTTATGAAGCCTTAGCCTTTGCAGAGCAGATTAACCAAAAGAAAATAAACCCTGTTTATGAAGTACGTACTTTACAAACGGCACAGGTGATTCAGGAAGTGCGTAAACAAACCGCTGTTATTTTCCCATCAGACAGTCAATAAACGACATAACTACCCGACTATGCTACGCGATATAGATGGGCTACGCGATATAGACGACTGCTACGGCGCTTATCAACATACAATGTTCAATAAACGCCATAGCGTCATTAAATTAAAGAAGCCATGTAAAGTTTAACGACCAAAGAACTGGTCGATGATCGCCTCTAAATTGCTTTCTAACTGATCTTCAAAATGACTATACTCTTCACCAAATAAGTCTAAATACTTTTCAACCTGTTGTTGATTTAAGCTTTTATTGGCTAAAATAAAGCTCATCTCTGCTAAGGTTTTATCAAACCTTGGTTCAATAAAAAAATTAATGTAATAAGCCGCGCAGGCTTGAAGTTGCGTTTGTGCAAAATCACAAAATTCTTTAATGTATTGGCCACCATCAGGACCCAGAGAGCCTGGTTCCATACGGAAGATGACCGACATTTTCTTTTCATCAGGGAATGAGGTAGCTGAACACATAAGGCCCCTTTTTACGCCACTAATAACGCATTAAATTTGATAGCAAGATTAATGAGATCTTGTGAGTCTATCACTTCCACATTATCTGTACTTAATACTTTACCAGCAACCACTAACACAGTCCGCGGATACCCATGTCCGCCGAGTTCTTCTACTAATGCTTCAGCCTCCTGGTCTACATAGACACCTTTATCCTGTTGCGCTAATAATTGTAAAACAGGCAACTTATTACTTAATGCATCAACAAAGTCACTGATGTTTTCTTGTTGCTCAATACAATCAGGGCACCATCCTGCAAGTATATTCAGCACAAAACTATGTTGTTGTTCGACCTTTTCATAAAAAGTAACAGGTTTAATCGATTCAATAAGTTGAGGCATGGTAGTTCCTTGTTAGCTATTTTTTATTAGCTTCTATAGTACAGTAGATACAGCAATATAAAAACCTATGTTATCAGCAGCTTAAGATGGCTCTTCAGATAAGGTGTTAACTCATTATTACAGATTTTATTAAGATACTATTGTTCAGTGTTTTTCATAACATTACAAAACAGAGTTTGTTATACTGCGCGATTATTTTGTAGTGTATTAATTTAGGATATAAATATGAGTGTTGATGCAGCAGGTTTATCTGCAAATCTATTAAAGGCAGTTAAAGCATGTGGTTATTCAAAACTAACGCCGATTCAACAACAGGCTATCCCACTGATCAAATCTGGTCATGACGTCTTAGCAAGTGCCCAAACAGGCACAGGCAAAACAGCCGCTTTCACATTGCCTTTATTGGATATAATAGCAAAAAACCAACCTGAGAATATAGGCTCATCACGTACCATTAAGGTATTGATTCTTACCCCTACTCGTGAACTTGCCTTACAGGTTGCTGAAAATGTCAAACAATACAGTCAGTTTTTACCATTAACATCAGGCGTGGTAACGGGTGGAGCAAATATGTCTCCACAAACTCAAATGTTAAAAACAGGTGTTGATGTATTAGTGGCCACACTAGGGCGTTTAATTGAACATGTTAATGCCAGACAAGTTGATTTAGCACACATCAAACATTTAGTACTTGATGAAGCTGATCGTATGTTAGATATGGGCTTTTTAACCGACATACAACAAATCATTGATATTATTAAACAAAAACACCAAACCTTGATGTTCTCTGCTACTTTCTCAAATAAAGTAAAGACACTGGCTAATCAAATATTACATACGCCTAAAAATATTGAGACAGCAAAACAAAACTCTACATCGGGTAAAGTAAAACAACAGGTCTATTGGGTAAGTGAAGCACGTAAACGTGAACTATTATCAGAACTGATTGGTGTTAAAAACTGGAAACAAGTACTTGTATTTGCAGGCACCAAAGAGAGCGCGAATATGCTTACTAAAGAACTAAAGCTTGATGGTATCAAAACCGCTTTATGCCATGGAGATAAAACGCAAGGAGCACGTAATAAAGCGATTCAACAGTTTGCTGAAGGTAGTGTTCGTGTTTTAGTTGCAACCGATGTAGCAGCACGTGGTTTAGATATTCCTGATTTACCGCATGTCGTTAACTTCCACCTACCATTTTTAGCAGAAGATTACGTACATCGTATTGGCAGAACTGGCCGTGCGGGTAAAAGTGGCCATGCCGTTTCTTTAGTTAGCCCTAAAGACGAACAATTTCTGGATAATATAGAAACCTTAATTGGGCGTAAATTCGAGCGGATTATGTATCCAGGCTATGAGTTTAATAGTGCAATTGATGTACAAGAAGATGGGAAAAAACTCAAAAAAGCCGTTACAAAGCAACACAAGAACGTAATCAGTTAATGGCAAAACGTAAAGCCGAAAATAAACCTTCAGCTATCAGAAAAGCAAAGAATAAAACACGAAAAGCAAGATAATTAACCTCATCTATTAAAAAGCAAAGGCTGTAAAGCTTTGCTTTTTAATGCGTCATATTGATGACATTAATTGCTAAGTTTGTACGCAATAATAACACCATAAATTCCCTTCATGCTGGCTACTTTAACGCCCCTATCACCGAAAACTTAACCCAAGTACCTTCCCAGTAAAATTATACCAATCACATAAAATAAGTGTTCTAAATTTTGCGCAGGAAACATGACTTAGTTCAAGGCGTAATTTAAGCCCTTCGACGATTAACTTCGTTAATAGTTTCTCGGAGAATTAACCAAAAAATGTTAATGCTTTAATAGTTGTTCTATTAGCTAAAATGACAACTAAGGTATCAGTTATTTTCACAAGTAAAATAAATCAGTTACTTAGAGTGATTAGTATGACTGCATATTCACCAATAACTGCACGCGATATTAAGTTTAAAGAACGGTATTAGGTTTAATATTAGCGTAATAAATAGCTTTTTAAAAAACGCTAAAGCAACTCAACGGATCATTGAATCACAATGATAGAAAGTAAATATACCTTTACAAACAAACCGCTAGCCATTAAATTAACATCAAACCTTTATTTGTAATACAATACTACCTTGAGTGTTATTATTCAGAGGTAGCTCACACCTTTAGACAAACAAAAATTGTTAGTTAGCTTATAATTATAAGGCAAACTTATTGGAGAGCATATGATCACATTAGGCGAATACATAATTGAAAAGCAACATGATTTCCCAGAAGCTAGTGGGGAATTAACGGGGTTATTAGGTGCAATACGTTTAGCATCTAAAATAGTTAACCGTGAGATCAACAAGGCCGGGATTGCCAATATTATTGGTGCGACTGGCGTAGAAAATATTCAAGGTGAAACACAACAAAAACTCGATTTATACGCAAATGATAAATTTAAACAGGCTTTAGAAGCTCGTGGTGAAGTATGTGGTATTGCTTCTGAAGAAGAAGATGATTATGTAAGTTTTGATAGCGAACGTGCAGTAAATAGTAAATATGTTGTATTAATGGACCCATTAGATGGCTCTACTAATATTGATGTAAATGTGTCTGTTGGTACTATTTTTTCAATTTATAAACGTATTAGCCCTGTCGGTACGCCAGTCACTTTAGAAGATTTCTTGCAACCAGGTATTAAACAAGTTGCTGCAGGCTATGTTATTTACGGCTCTTCAACCATGCTTGTATATACCACCGGTAATGGAGTTCATGGCTTTACCTGTGACCCGTCACTGGGTGTATTCTATTTATCACACGAGAATATGCAGCAGCCAACAACTGGGAAATGTTACTCGATCAATGAAGGTAACTACCTAAAATTCCCGTTAGGCATTAAGAAATACATTAAACACTGCCAAGAAATTGTCCCTGAAGATAACCGCCCATACACTTCTCGTTACATCGGTTCATTAGTTGCAGATTTCCACCGTAACTTATTAAAAGGTGGCATATTTATGTACCCTTCTACGGCCCAAGCTCCTGAAGGTAAGTTACGTTTATTATATGAATGCAACCCGATTGCTTTCTTAGCTGAACAATCAGGTGGTATCGCCAGCACAGGCACCCAACGTATTATGGAAATTAACCCTACAGAGTTACATCAACGTGTACCTTTCATGTGCGGTAGTGCTGAGATGGTTAAAAGAGCTGAACAATTTATTGCTGACAATCCAGAGTAAAGTTCGCTTTATTTCCCCCTGCAAAAGAGGCTATTAACGGCCTCTTTTTAATTTTGACACGCTTTACTTTTTTGATGCACTCATTCAGCAGATTCTCCCCAAAAAAATTTGTATTACTTTTTAGATAATAATAAATCTTACCTTTTCTCTACCTATACTAGGATTTTAGTTTTATTAGATAATTACCACTTTATAAGCATATCTTTCATAAGTTAATTGGAAACGAATTAGTGCTAAACCAATATATTCCTACTCTCTTTTCCTATACAAAGTAGGTGATACCAACTATTACAACATTTTTAAGTAAAGGATCGTCTAATTGAAACATAACTCCTTTATATTTCATCACAAATTCGTTTTAATAATGAGTGTAGTGAATGGTTTACTTTAATTAGTTTGAAATTTATACATTCAATTCATTTTATTGTCGTTTTATGGACATAAATCATTTATCACGATACCAAAATCGTTACTGATCTGTCATATTCGGGTAATCAACTATATTAAGTTAGGAAAACATATGAGATTCACAGGATTAATTTTGTCACTTGCCATCAGCCCTTTTGCATTTTCGGGTGAAATCGTTACCCATAGCGACCTAGAGTTAATGGCCGTTGATGGCGCAAAGGTAAAAAGCTCTTTTTTTACAGATAACTCAATGGAAGTAACAGACGGCACGCATCAGGTTGTTGTCAGATATTCAAACTCTTTCAGAGATGAACGTTTACTTCAAAGTAGACCTTATGTGTTTAATATTACTGTTGATGGTGACACAGAAATCTCTACCAATAAGTTACTCAGCTTTGCACAAGCGGAACAAAAAATATCAACTGAATTAGATTGGTTTGTTGAAAACGATGCGGGTGAATATCAGGTAGAAACATCGGATCAATTACATGGTGATGGTTTTGCGCCTTATGCCGATATTGAAGGGCTGGTTGGAAAATATAACCAAAAAAATAATTTACAAGTAACCGAAGGTACAGTGACTAAAATCACGACTAATAGCTTAATTGAACAATATAAAGCAGCCACTGCAGAGCAAAAGAAACAGTTTAAAATTTGGTTAATTAATAACGACATCAAATAACTTAAACTTAAAACTAGATAACTAAATCAGATGGTTGGGTTGATATATCGATAGGCACTTTTCTGATTTAGTTACGAACCCTAAAAGCCACATACTAACACCACTTAGTTACAACACCCTCTTCTGTTATCGCTAATGCGTTTCCTCGTAATACTAAGCACCTTGAATACGCTATTTTAACAAGCACAATAAAAGCGTTAGATATAAATCTCTTTAATCCGATAACTACCTCATTACGCTACTTTATTTTCATTCGCTTTATGCTTATAGTGGTGTGCTTAGATTAAGATATATAAATGTCATAAGGAGCTGCAGATGGTCACAGTAGAAACACCTAACGGATTTGAATGGAATGATCTCAATCGTAATTGGGTGAAACACTATTTAATGCCTAAATCTGCTTTGTTAACTCCACTATTAAATGGTGACCAACTAGATGTAGATAGTATGGATGAAGGAGACTTTATTAATTTCTGTCACCTATTAGAAACTTCAGCTGAAGGCCGAGAACTGCGTAATAAAATGTTTAAAGCCTGGCGTAGTAAGAAATCTAGGGACAGTGACAACGGTAAGAAGCTTTATACCTTTAACATGTCTGTAAAAGCCGGAGACCAACTCAAAAAAATAGCCAAGAAATCTCCTTTAAATGCGACCTTAGAACTACTTATTTTTGCAGAAAGCGAAAGTCACCGCTCTATTCACTCTTTGCAGCAACAACTTAAACAAGCACAGCAAGAAAACCTACAATTAAAAGCCCAGCTTAATTCTGCTTCATTGCAAGCAACATCAGCCAATGATCAGGCCGACATGCAAGCTTTAATGAATACTCAATTACAGGTTACTGAGTTAGCGAAACTAGAAAAGTCTAAATTGATTAAACAGATATTATTACTGAAAAGACAATTGGATGAAAAATAGAAAAACAAAGTCGATTACCAACCGACTTTGTTAAATATTGATTATACATTCCAAGGGTTGCTTGGATCGTATTTCGGCTCATTCTTGCTTGACGTTGTAGATTGAGACTTAACTTTTGCATCACGCATTGGGTGTCTACTACCCTGCTCTTTTCGATGACGCATATTATTACTATGACGCTTTTCATTCTGTCTTTCTTGGAAAGCAGAAGCCGCCTTAGCTTGAGACAACTCAATTGACTCAATTGTTAACTTCATCGGCGACAATGGCACTATGCCATGCTCAAAACCACGCTCACGTGGATTCAGGTTAAACTCAACGTCATTTGGCTTTGGCATACGTTTAAAACGATACAAATAGAAGCTTTCTAACTTCAGTCTTGCCCATTCTTGTTTTTGTAAAAACTTTAAGCTGCCTTTGATGGTTGGATTAACATCAAAACACTTGAAACGTGTTGCGGCAAATAAAATTTTCCAGCCATAAAACTCAACGAGTTCAGTTAACATGGTTTCTGTTTTTAAACCATGTAGTGGATTGTTACGTTGCAACTCTGCAGACATCTGTATTCCTAAGGATATTTCGTAATTAAATTAAGTATAGCAGGCTTCATCTTTTGAAGCCCATTATACCAATCATAGTAAGTAACTGATCTATTTTACTTGTTAAAACAACTTATTTTTTCGTTGTAAGTTTCGTATAGGGAACAACCATTTACATCAACTTACGCCTCAAACTAAGCCATTTTTTTCCGGCGCAAAATTTAGATCAGTTATTTAATACAATTGGTATTACAGGCAATTATATTAGTTAAATTGTTATTGGTTAAGGTGTAATTAAGTAAAAATTAATCGCATCGTAATATGCTCTATGCCATCTTCATCATAAGGAGCTGATATAACTTCAAACCCCAGTGACTGATAAAAAGCTTTTAGATGACTTTGCGCTGAAATAGTGATGGCCGGCGCTTGCATCTCATGCTCAACAAAGTTGATTGCTTTTATCATTAACTGCTTTGCAAAACCTTTGTTTCTCGCCTGCTTATTGACAACCACACGCCCTATTGCAACATCATCATAAACAACCCCAGCGGGTAGTACGCGACAATAGGCTAACAAACTATCATCCTCTTCATCAATTAATGATACATGTGCTGATTGCTGGTCTAGTTCATCTAAATCCGGGTATAAACAGGTTTGCTCCAATACAAATACATCCTGTCTTAACTTTAAAATTTGGTATAAACGGTGTGCGCTTAATTCTGAAAACAATTGAAACTGCCAGTCTTGCATTATTTTTCCTAACTATTTTTTACTATTATTTCTTATTGATTCCCCAAGGGTCACTTGGGTCGTAAGCAGGCTCGCTGCTCACCAGCGCTTTTTTCTCATAAACACGGTGCTTACAGGCAATATCAACGCGGTCAATCAAGGCATCGGTAACCACGGCAGGCTCACCACTGACGGCATCCTCCGGTAAATTATGATCACGAGGTTGTTTAGCTAAGATTTTAGGCTCAGGATATGGGTAAGCTTTAAATTCATAAAGATAAAACATCTCTACTTTCTCTCTCGCCCATTGATTGTTACGTAAAAACTTGCAAGTCGATTTCATCCCCGTATGGAAATTAAATCGATCAATACATAAGGCTTCGCTTAATCCAGCCATGTATAGTGCTCGGACAACTCAGTAAGTAACACTTCTAGCTTTAAACCAAAGAGTGGATTGTTCTGTTTTTTTGCGCTCATTTTATGCCTTATGTTAGCAATGAAGTATTAGGTTGATAATTTAGTAAACTACTATGGATGTTAATGCCTTGCAATTTCAGTTGATTAATACGAGCAAGGTACACTGCACCAGTGAGTAAGTGTAAGGCAACATCAACTGCTTTACGCTCTTGATAATCGGCTAAATAGGTCTGCTTAACCCAGCTATTAAATGCGCCTAAGCTTGGCCCAGCCCAAATCTGATAATCCATCTCTCGCCCCACTTCGCCTATGTTAGACCAACGTGATGAAAGCCCAAGATACCAACGGAAAATTAATGCCATTTTACGTTTGGGATCATTTTTCGCTCTGGCTAACATTGCTGGATCGCGTTCATGAAAAAACGCAATGGTGGTTTGCCAAACTTGATCCAAGTTCTGACGGAAGATCTGCTTTTCTATTTTTTCACGCTCAACACTTGGGATCGCTTCAATACTTGGGTACTGACTATACAGCTCATATAACTTGTTGGCTCGCATCGCAAACATAGATCCACGTTTTACCACTTGTAGCTTAACACCCATTTCAAACATATCTGCAGCGGGCGCCATAGTCACATCAGCCATTTCAATATTAGATAATAGTTTACGTGTATGTTCAGAAGCACCAGCCTCAACACAGGCTTGATTTACAGACCCTAAGACAATATAAGCAGCGCCCATATTAAATGCAGCAATGGCTGATTCAGGCGTACCGATCCCACCACCAGCTCCTACACGTAATGGAACCTTATAATTAAACTTAGCTTGTAATTGGTCGCGTTGTTTAATGATGGTTGGTAATAGTGTTAAAAATGGGCGGTTATCTGTATGCCCACCAGAATCTGCTTCAGCGGTTATATCATCGGCCATCGGTACTGTTAAAGCCAATTCAGCTTGCATAGGCGTGATCTTACCGGCTGCTAGTAACTTATCTAAAAACTTCTGTGGCGGTGGTGACATAAAACGCTCAGCCACTTCCGTACGCGAAACCTTTGCAATCACTTTATTGCTAATGTTCACCGTTCCATCGGGGTTTTGTGATAAACCTGCAACACGATAATGAACAATATGCTGAGTTAACGCTAAGAAAGCCGACGCCTCTACTGTTTTGACTCCTAACTTTAAAAAGCGCTCTACCGCACCAGATTCTAATGCTTCTTCACTGGGTGCATGGATCAAATTTACGGCAAAAGGACCATTAGGTAATGCTTTTTGAATACGTTTAATAGACTCTTCAATAACATCAGGGACTAAACCTGCTGCACCGAATGAGCACAACATACCCTCTTTACCCAATGCAATAACTAACTCGACAGAAGCAATACCATTGGCCATTGCTCCACCATGGTAAGCATACTTAACACCGTGTGCTTGCTTAAATTGTTCGCTGCCTAATTGTTGAGGCGTTAAAGCTTGTGCAAAGCCGATCACCGTCTTAGCGTTTGTTTGTTGATTAGCATTACTTAGTTGATGGCAAACCCCCACTCCTTGCTCTGTTTGTGCAAGGTACAGTGGTTTATCCACTGCTAATAATGCGGCTTTAATAGTTTCTTCTTTCTTTTGTAAGCTATTTTCTGCCACTGCCCAGTTCCAATCAATGGTGTTGGCATTAGCTTCTAATAATGGGGTTTTAGTTGCTTGTGTCATAACTGTCTCTTTACGCCTCTATAATACTCAACACGATATCTTCAACTTGATAAATACGTAATCCATCTTTGGATAAGTTAGCATCACCTATAATGCGCACTTCCGACTCATTCTTAATAATCTCTTTAATATGAACATCTAAACTCATTTGTTTATTTAGCGGGGTTATTTGCCCACGGTATTTCCAAGCGACTTTTGTTTCTGGCGCAATAAAACGAGGGTTAGTAAACTGCTGCCCTAAATCATTTTTTAATGCATAACATTGTAATAATTCAATAATCGCTTCTACACCTAATGAGCCAGGCATCACCGGATCTTGGTGGAAATGGTAACGGAAGAACCAATCACTGGCGTCTATGGTACGTTGTCCATAAACATAAGCCAGTTGATGATCACCTCCACCTTCTACTATGGTCACTTGAGCAACAAAGTTAAGTTGACCACCTGCTAAACGATAAGCTGGTTTAGCGGGATCCACAGCAAATAAATTCAACGCTTTATTGGTTAAATCTAACTGAGTTAACTGCGTCGCCGGTGTGTTATGTGTAACAAACCAAGGCGCTGTGATTTGCCCGTTATCAATACCCAATTGATTAGTTAATGAATCGGCACTGAAGTAACCAAATACCGCTCCACCACGATAGATACATTGCCCTTCTACGCTTAATTCAAAACTAAAACTTTGAATAATCGCACCACCAGCCATACTGGTTGACAATAATACCGATTTATTAACAATGGTTTTACCACGTAAATCGATGCTGTTAACTATCTCACCATGGCCATCTAAATTACGGAAATACAGATCTTTTTCTGGATATTTTAAGGTTGTCCCCATGTAAGCAGAGATAAAGCCATTAGGTTGTAATGCAATTTCCATTAATAATGAGTATGGCATCCAGTTTTTAGCACTGTTTTTAGTGAAGTACCAAGCATCTTCCGGTACGACGTATTCTGCGACACAACTTGATGGTGTTTTAAAATCCATACGTTGCCCTTGCACTTCCGTCACCTGCGTCACTACCTGCAGGTCTCCACAAGGTGTACGCGGTGGAGTACGGCCTTGGTAGACAGAAAAATCAGGTCCAAAACATTGACTAATATCACCCGTCGCAAATTCAAATAGGTGCCAAGGGGTAAAAGGTGCGGTATCGGGTATACGATTCTGTTGTTCAACAAATGGGGCAGGAAAGTGTTTGATTGGCACAACCCCCTTATTTGTCGGTGCACTCAAATCAGACTCAACACGCATTAATGGACGGTTAATATGAGCAAAAGGATTAATCCCTCGTTCATCTAACAACTCAACATCACTGTGTGATACCACGCTATTACCTGCGTTTGCTTTAAGTTGTTGTACAGACTCAGGTAAGGTCACAGGGAATGGGCTATTTTGATCTTGCTCTTTAATCTCTACACATAGGTTTTTGAAATCAACCACTACTTTGCCATCTAAGATAATATCAATATTAGCTTTGATAAATGGACGTGGTGACATGCCTATTGCGGTCACTTCCATACGATAAGTTAAGGTATTATGTTGTGGGCGAACTTGACCACGACAACGCACGGTTTGTGCTTCACCAGGCATAGGTTGGAAACGCGCATTATTGACTTCGCTATTCATGCCTAACCACAGCATAAAGAACATCGCCATTTGCCCACAACCTTCAGACATTAAAGATCCGGCCATCACTTGATCATCTTTAAAATGACATGGGAAGTACCAATGATCTGGTGCTAAGGTTTTTTGACCTTCTAATAAACCCAGTCCCCAATGTCCACCTTGGGGATCTATTTTAGTCACCCGTTCAATCATCAAGAATTTTTCAGAGGAAAACTTCAATGAAGGGTTTCTACCTTGTTGATCATAATTTTGACCAAAACAACCCGCAATATCACCATCAACCAGTTTTAACATATCTTGGTAATTATATTGTGTTTGTTGGTTATTAATAAAGGGTGTAAAACGGCTCTTTTGTGCTTTATCTAATTGCGCTTGATCATTGGCAGTACTAATCACCCCTTTACCATCTGCTAACTCTTCATCGGTAAAGAAACCAGCACAGCCATTACGCATAATGAGTACTTTTTTATCGCCAACATAACAATCGTAATGGAAGAAAAATAACAACTGCTCGCCATTTTTAGCATAGGAATCGATATGGATCTCATAACGTAATGTTTCGCCGCCAAAGGCCATCTCTTCTAGGAAGGTTAACTCACAATCCAACAAACGATAAACTCGTTCGCCTTTGTTTTGAAAGTCGATACCAATATAAGATATAAGCATTAAATCACATTGCCCTGACTCTACAGACACAGACCAAGGTATTTGCCCATCAATCAAAAAAGGCGCATCCATTGGAATGTCATACTCTGTAGTCATTGATGACTTTTTATATTGATGAGTGCTTGCCTGCAAATCAGTCACACGGCTCACTAGTAAGTAATCGGTCGTAGGTAAACGCACACGTCTTGAGTAGCTATCAATGACGCGGTATTGCTCACCAAATACATTACCAATCTCCCCTTCTGCAAACTCTACCAATTGTGCAGTATCGAAGATCAACTGTTCCGGTTGATTGTATTGTTCAGTTAATTGTAAAGGTGGATAGTGATAACCACTTTGCCCTTTAATCTCAATTAACCCGGCTGTTGTGGTGTTGGCTGCATTTGTGACTGTTTATTACCATTTGTATTTAAGGTATTTAATTGCAGATCTTTATTTGCCACGGATTTATCCAAGCTCACTTCCTGAGTATTGCCTAAGGCTAACTCAGATTGTAACTTGATCAAGCTCGCTATCTGTTTTTCAGCCATAAAACGTTGGCGTAAAAAGGCTTGATGCGTTTGATGTTGCTGGGTAATTTGCTCACTTACTTGAGTGTGAATTACTTGCTCAGCTTGCTGCGTCATGTGTGTTTTTTTCATTGCCGCTTCTTGTCTATTATCTGTTACAGGGCTGTGATTTACTGCGCTATGTTGCGCAATCTCTGATCTATTTAATGGTTCACTCACAGGTGTTTTTGTATCTGTAAAATGCTTATTGAAGCTTTGTTGAACAGTCTCTAACTTCGCATCCTCTTTTAATTCGAGGATTGCGTTAAAGATGGATTTTCCACCCAAAGTCACGGTTTTGATTAAGCTAAGTTTAGTGGCTGCCTGTGGTAATCCAGCGATCGCTTTCTGTGAATGCACATTGGATAAAATGAGGTGTGCCACACTCATATCCTGACCTAAACCATGGACAGCAACATATTGATTCGCTTGCTTACTTGCCGGTTGAATCTGTTTATTGTGCAGAGCAATAACACTAGATAATAAGCTCGCCATACCAGACGCGTTATAACAATGACCAACATACTGTTTAGAAGAGACCAATTTAGCGTTTGGGTAAACCTGTTGCAAACTCGCTTGCTCAACGCTTAATTGTTGTTTACTGCCCACCGCAAAGCTCTCAACCTGACTAATATCCTGCGCATTCAGGTTGGCAGATTGTAATGTTGATGAGATCAGTTTTATTTGGTGAACAAGTTCAGTTTGGTTAGCAAACAAGCAAGCTTCTATTTTGCCATAAACCTGCTCAGATTTAACTTTATTATCTGCCTTAACCACAAATGCACCTGCGCCTTCACCCACTAACCACTGTGTTTGTTGGTCTGGTGTTGCTGCAACTTGCGCCTGCTCTGAGACAGGTAAAAACTGTTGGCGTAGGCTAATATTTTCAAAGCTACCGGCTAAATCAACACTGGCGATGATCACAGCTTCAAGGTCTGAGGTTTTTAATAAATTATCTGCTATATCAACACATTTATAAACTGAGTTTTCTTCACTTGAAACCGTAAAAGCAGGCCCACTAAAGTCCCATAAAGCGGAGATACGTGACGCCATAATATTACCGATAAAACTGGTATATTGGTTTAGCTGTGCTGGGTCATTAATACTTTGTTTACTGATATCAATTAATTGAGCCTGTTGTTGTTCACTTAACTCAATACCCATTTCCACTAGGCTGTTTTCAATTTGCGTAGCTAAATTCACACGGCCACGATATTGATGAAGATCCAACTCTAAGCCCATGGCAACCAGTACCGCGACTTTACCGCCCGCTTTTAAGCCTGCGTCCCTTGCTGCATTATCAGCCACTTTCATCATTAACAGCTGTTGCGCAATTAAACTATCTTGTTCATTAGGTGGGATTTTGAATCGTAAAAAATCGATATCAAATTCGCTGATATAGTTACCTTTAGGCGCACAGTTCAAACCAAGGTTATTAAGCACCGAAGTTTGTTGCTCAATACCTTGCCAGCGTTGTGTTGGTAAGGCACTGAAACAGTGTTGTTTATTATTAATGGCCTGTTGATAAGCTAACATGCTATCAAGTTTCCCAAAATGACAATCCATGCCAACAATGGCCAGTTTTCTTACTTGATTAATTGTCTGGGTGTTTTCAACATATTCACTGTTTCCAGGTTGTAATACTAGATGGGCATTACTTCCACCAAAGCCAAACACACTCACACCCGCTGTTCTTTGTTGCTCCGACTCTGGCCAATTAATCGTTTCCGTTGGAATTTGTGCCGCTGAGAAATAACCTTGTTGGGTGCTGATCGCGTTATCAACATTAATGGTCGCAGGTATTTGACCATTATTTAACGCATAAATCGCTTTTGTCATACCTGGCATGCCAGCAGCTGTTAGCAGATGACCTAAGTTAGATTTAGCCGATCCTAATAATGGCTTATGTTGATATTCGCTGAAAAACTGCTCCATGGAGCTTAATTCAACCTTGTCACCTTTAGGTGTGCCCGTTGCATGACATTCAATATAATCAACCTGTTTAGGATCAACCTGTGCATTATGATAAGCCTCTTGATAGGCAAGCACTTGACCTTTGCTATTGGGACTTAATACAAACTCACCTTTACCATCGTTAGTCAGTGCACCACCTTTAATTACAGCATGGATCTTGTCGCCGTCACGTATAGCATCACTATGTCGCTTAAGCACCATCATACCAGCACCTTGTGCAGCAAATAACCCCTGAGAGTCTTTATCAAATGGAGCGTGTCGGTTGTTTTCTGGGAAGGCTTGGAAAATAGAAAAGCCCATATTCACAAATAATGAATCCGCTGCAGAAACAGCACCTGCTAACATCATATCTGCTTTACCTGAATGCAAATGGTCACAAGCAAGTTTAACGCTATAACAAGATGATGCACAGGCTGCATCCAATGCGAAGTATTGACCACCTAAGCCATTCACTTGCGCTAATAACGCAGCAGGATATCCTGCGACTAAGGCATTGTGAGGGTTAACTTTTTGTTGCTCAGCAAAGGCACTCAACGCAAAATTAGGATGAATCGTATGCTGTAAAGCAAGTTCAACAACCTGACGATAAGACTCCATAAACAGATGGTTTGATTGTTTAGTTGGAAACGATAGGTTCCCTAAAATCAAACCACATTGCTTTAATTGCTCAGCTTGCCAATAGCCTGCATCTTGTAAGGCACGTTTAGTGACGTATAAAGACCATTGATGCAAATCATCTAACTGCAATAAATCATTAGCGGTAAAATCGCTTTGCTCTGCGTTCAAGTATTCCTGTGCATTAAACTCAAAGTCACGAATATACCCACCGTATAAGCAGTAATATTTGTCATTCTCACCTTTTTTACCTAGGTATTGGTCAGGATTAACGCCTAACTCATGCTCAGTAATGGCAGTGCGATTATCTTGTTTTTGTAATAATTGTTGCCAAAACTCTTCTGGCGCACTTGAGCCTGGAAATAGATTTGCGATACCAACAATGGCAATGTTTTCCATAAATACTCTCTATGATACTAATACGGTTTCAGCGATTTTATTAACAGGACGCACTAAGGTTCCTTTAAAAATGGCTGTAAATTCACGGGATAACCTAGGCTGACTAATGTCGCTACGCTTTTGAGGATCGCAGTATAATCTTCCGAATTTTTCTGATTAACTGACAAACAGGTTACGCTACGCTGATTATTCTTTAAAATACGTTCAATCCAAGTGCTTAATGATTTTCCTGCACCCATTTCAATAAAAACACGTTCCCCTGTGGCATACATATTCTTAATTAAACGAGGAAAATCAACAAACTCTGTGAGGCATTTACTGATACTCACAGCAATCGCTTTTTCAGTGATTGGCACAGGTAAGTAACAAGAGCTAGAAAATAACTGACACGCTAACTTTTGTTGTACCGGCAAGGAATACATCAATTGCATTCGCTGATATTCACTACGAGATAACTCACAATGGATGATGTTAGGGACATTCAAAGCAATAGCTCTAACACCTAGCGCTTTAGCTAGGGCAAGGCATTGGCGAGGGTCGCCAGCAATCACTAAACTATCAGCGGTATTTTGAATAGTGATAAAAACACGCGGAAAATGTGTAATAACCGATCTAACCTGCATCAACCCCGCTTTAATATGGTAGGACTCCCAACGGTGTTGCTTGCCCGCTTCTGCCTCGCCCCATACTTTGTCTAAACGTTTTAACGGACCAGCTAATTGCTCTGTAAATACCGGGCTATTACGTAATCGCTCACTCAATAAATGTGGATTTTTCCAGCCCCTAGTGCCGCAAACATACTCACTTCTCCCATGCTATACCCAGCGGCACTAGTGGCATTTAATGCCAAACTACATTGAAATAGATGCGTTAATAAATAAGCATAACTGACGCCAGCTTCAGCAATATTTGCTAGGCTTGCTCTTAAGTTGTGTTGAGCTTGAAGTTCGACTTCACGACTAGTAGTAATATGTCTTGGAGTGATCAATTTATCCTGCAAACTATGGGATAAATCAGGGCTCATCTCACTCATCGCTTGATGTGAGTGAGGAAAAAGACGGAGTAGATCCTTGCCCATGTTTACATATAAAGCCCCAACTCCTGGATAAACAAAACTCAGCGGTTGTTTATCGGTTCTTGTATTAACTAACTGCGCACAGCAATAACTGCCAAGTGGAGTTTTCCATGCTTGTTGATTGTTGATCGCTTTTTCTAAGCCAAGACAAGCTAGGTTAATTTGCTCAGTTAATTGCTGAAGTGAACTGGCTAATAACACCACACAATAGCATCCATTTTGAGCGTTGCTTTCTGTTAAATAACTTGCACTTAGATGTTTTTCAAGCAGCGATTTAAAGCTCAGCCTTGATGATTCACAATCGTGCTTTAAATGTGCTAAGTGCTTTATCAATTGGTCCACAGAAGCACTTTTAATGATAAAAGGTTTAAGCGGTTGTTGTGCTAAAAAGCCATTACCGTAGCTTGCTGCGACAGGCTGGTGCTTTTTTGCCTGTGTATTAACATTGGAAACAACGAATAGTTGATGTACCTTTTTATCTACGAGACTAAGCAATAGATGTCTAGTTTGCTTTGATTGCTGTGGTAAATAACTGGTTGAGTCAGCTAATAGATAATAAGGTGAATTATTCCACTCTTGCTCTTGTAGCTTATTAACTAAGGACTGACCGGAATAACCTAAACGATATTGTTGGTCCATACAAAGCACAGCCGAAATCAAACTTAATAGCGACATAAACTGGGCATCTTCAGTGTGATAACAATCAAGACTGGTTAACAAGGTAGGCTTTTCTAATTGGCTAAGTTCTGGTTTATCTGTCGCCTCATTAAAATCTATATAAGGCAGTGCATGTTGATCAACTGATAGGCTGGAATCTAACTGATTCAAGATGATCGACTCAAACATCTCATTACTGATCGCATTGTCATCGCGAAAATGAGCAAGGTGTTTTTGTATTAAGTCAGTTTGTTCAGGCACTGGAGATGCGTTTTGCACACTACTTTGTGCATTAATATACGCATAACAATGACAAAGACTTAATTGCGATGCAGGATCTTGCCTAAGTTTGTCCGACGCAACTAAGATAGCGGCGTAGCTATTTAAATCACTAGCGTCAATGCTGATAATTAAACTTGCGTTAGATGATTGCTGAGAACAGACATCTAAGGCATCACTTAGTGATTCACATTGAGTATTCTCAGCGAATTTTTCAGTTAAGTGCCCTAGATCCAGTATTTGAACATCGCAACACTGTATTAAATGAACTTGCGCCCGAGTTAAATGGTTATGTGTCAATAACTTATCACATAACCTCTCTAACTCATGAATCGCAGTGTTTGCATTCTGGACAACAGCAGTTGTTAGCTTTTGACCTTGGTATAGATGGTAGTCATAAGCATCAATATCAATCTGCTGATTGTTATTGTCTGTAATACTTACCTCTAACCCTAATACTGCTAACATGCTTAAGCGCTAGCCTTAAACAGTTCAGTTAAGCTTGGGCTACAGGTCACTTCTGCTGAAGTTATTTTACTGATCACTTTGTTATCTTTATCAATCAAGAGTAAATCACCAAATACACTTTGGCCTTGTTGCTTGGTGACTGTTAGTTGAATAAAGAAGTGCTCATCGAGTTGTACTTCTCGGTACACATCCCAACTCTCTGTACTGGTTGGCAAACTGCCTGTACCTAACTGTTTATTCGTCCAGACTAATAAAGCCTGATAAACCAGATCATTAGCAGCGACATTGGTTTCAGTTAAGTCAAATTCAGCATGGTCACGATTAGCTGAATTTTCGATGGCACACTCTAATAACAACCCAGTTTCATCGAGTTGATGAATATGTTGAATACCCTGTAAACTTTGACCATGGAACAAGCTACCATCAGCATATAACTCAGCCGCTTGTTTTGATTGTTTATTCATCAATGCTGGTAATACCAATTGGCATTCAGCTAATGGTAAGCCATTCTCTAATGGTTTAGTCAAGGTCACTACACCTTGATAATGATAAACAGGTTTTCCTTGAGCATTAGTACTGCTTACTAATACTTCTACGTTTAACTCGTTAGCTGACTGCTCAACCAATTTAGTATCTAATATAAATTGTTCAGCATGTGCGCCATTAAACACCACACCTTTAAATAATTTAAAATTTTTCACCCCTTGGTATTGATAATCAGGGTATTGCTGTTCACAGGCTGATTTTAACCAAGCCATGGCACAAACCGTTGGTAAAACACCTTGTCCATCTATTTGATGGTCAGAGATTAAAAGGTTTTCTTGATGATTAAATACTTTAATAACTTGGCCTTCAAGCTGCAGAGATTCATTTTCTGCCTCTGTACCCGCCATATCAGTACCAATCACAATCTGTACACAACGATTGTCTGCAGCCGCTAATTCACTCGCTAATAACTTAGCACCAGACTCAATGGGAATAATGTACACACCACGTTGGTCAAACATACGTTTTAACTCAGCGGTAACCATACCTCCATCCCAAGGGCCCCAGTTAAAGCTTAATACCTGAGTATTAGGATAAAGCGCCTTAAAACGGTACGCTGTTTTGTTTAGGATCTCATTGGCAATCGCGTAATCTGATTGTGCAGGATTACCATAGAAACCCGCCGCCGATGAAAACATAGCTAGGTGCGCTAATTTTTCCATTTCACAACATGAAAGTAATGCCGCTAATCCATCGATTTTAGTTCTATAAACCTGTTCAAACTCACTTAATGTTTTATCTTCAATAAATCTATCTGCTAGTACACCTGCGCCATGTATAACGCCGGTAATACCTCCCCATAACGCAGTGATTGGAGAAACGGCAGCTTGTAACGCTTGTTGATCACATACATCGGCAGCAACGTACTCAGCGATTCCACCAGCCTGTGTAATAGCTTGTAAGGTTTGCTTAATCTCTCGATTTGCCAATACCGCGTTAATTAACTGCTTCACTGATTTGGGATTAGGCTTTTGGCCACTGTTTATCAAATGCTGCATGGCAGCTTTTTTAAGTTCAACATCGGAGTCAATAGCTAAAGACCAAGATGCTTCATCAGCTTGGTATTGTGAACGACCTAACAGGATAAATTTTGATTGGTACTGCTTTGCTAGTTCAATAACACAATGTGCTGTCACCCCTTTTGCACCGCCACTGACTAAGAAAACAGAGTCTTGATTAATGGACTGACCAAGCGTTAATTGATAGCTATCGGTTTTTTCTGCCACTAACGTTAAACGGCCATCATTGTTGTAACCAATTTCTGTCGGTGAAGTTGCTTTATCATTAAGCTCTGCCACAACAATCTTCGCCACTTTAGCTGTAGTGTATTTACTTGGTAAATCTACAATTCGACAAAAAACCTGATGCCACTCTTGCGCTAATGTTTTTACTAAGCCAGACAGTCCACCTTGTACTAAGTCAGCTTTAGCTTCAAGGTTATTTGTCGCAAAATCACCACCTTGGCGTGTTATCACCAAAAATGATGAACGGACTTCATTATTTAATTGATTTAATTTACATAACTTCGCTAATAAGAACGCCAGTTGTAACCCTTGTTTAGCTGACTGCTCAAACTTAATACCAGGAGCATTAGTTTTAGGATGTAAATAGATAACAGATTGCCACTCTTGTGCCGTTAAAATTTCCACCAGCAAGGTTTCATCAAGCGCAGGTAAATCTACAAGTTGTACTTGTTGAGCAAACTGTTTGGTTAATTTAACTTTTATCCAATGCGGAGTGAGTACCGTTACTTGCCAACCAAGTTGGGTTAATTCATTAGCGGTTAACACACAACTGTCTAAACCATCATTCACTAATAATAATTGTTTACTGCCAGTCGTTAGGTTGTGAACACTTGAATCAATACATTCAAGTGCAGCAAGCTTTTTATCGCCACCGTTGCACTAGGAGCAGGCTCAAAGCTTGCTGTTAATGGCGCGTAGGACTCATTTGTCAAAGGTTTAACATTAGCCTCTTGTGAGGTTTCAGCTTGCACTGAATGCATATAATTAACAATTTCAGCTAAGGTAGACATTTGTGCTAACTGTTCAGCATCTAACTCTGGTAAGGCTGAGATTTGGTCTTGCACTCCACCTAAGATCTCAACACGTTTAATAGAATCTATACCAAGATCAGCTTCCATATTCATGCTTAGCTCTAACATTTCCGTAGGGTAACCGGTTTTATCAGCAACCACTGCTAACATAGTTCGTTCGATACTGTCTAAATCAATAGCTAGCGTTGTTTGTTGCTCAATATTTTCTGCAGCAGCACTCGTTCCCATCACGTAATGCATATAGCTCACAATCTCTTCTAAGGTGCGCATTTGTGACAATTGCTCTGCATCTAACTCGGGTAAGTCAGTGATTTGATCTTGTACGGCCCCCAGAATTTCAACACGTTTGATAGAATCAATACCTAAGTCTGCTTCCATATCCATAGTCAACTCCAACATCTCTGTTGGATAACCGGTTTTATCAGCCACCACGGCTAACATAGTTTGCTCAATATCTTTTGAGCTAACACGATTTGTTGTTGTGATTACTGGATTTGACGTGACTATTGTTTGTTGAGCAGGTGCAACGTCTCCCATTACTGAGTTCATATAAGTCACAATCTCTTCAAGAGTACGCATTTGCGCTAATTGCTCAGCATCTAACTCCGGTAAGTCAGTGATTTGATCTTGTACTGCCCCAAGAATTTCAACACGTTTAATAGAATCAATACCTAAGTCCGCTTCCATATCCATGCTCAACTCCAACATCTCAGTTGGGTAACCGGTTTTATCAGCCACCACAGCTAACATGGTTTGCTCAATCGCTTGTGAACTAACGTGATTAGTTGTTGTGATTACTGGATTTGACGTGACTATTGTTTGTTGAGCAGGTGCAGCGTCTCCCATTACCGAGTTCATATAAGTAACGATCTCTTCCAGGGTGCGCATTTGCGCTAATTGCTCAGCGTCTAATTCAGGTAAGTCAGTGATTTGATCTTGTACTGCGCCCAGAATCTCAACACGTTTGATAGAATCTATACCTAAGTCAGCTTCCATATCCATGCTTAATTCAAGCATCTCTGTTGGATAACCGGTTTTATCAGCCACCACGGCTAACATTGTTTGTTCAATATCTTTTGAGCTAACGCGATCAGTTGTTGTGATTGCAGGGTTTGGCGTGACTATTGTTTCTTGAGCAGGTGCAACGTCCCCCATTACAGAGTTCATATAAGTCACGATCTCTTCAAGGGTGCGCATTTGTGCTAATTGCTCTGCATCTAACTCAGGTAAGTCAGTGATTTGATCTTGTACTGCGCCTAGAATTTCAACACGCTTAATAGAATCGATACCTAAGTCCGCTTCCATATCCATGCTTAATTCCAACATCTCGGTTGGATAACCGGTTTTATCTGCAACTACTGCTAACATGGTTTGCTCAATCGCTTGTGAGCTAACGTGATTAGTTACTGGACCCGCTGATTTTGCAGTGGCCATTGTTTGTTGAGCAGGTTCAACGTCTCCCATTACTGAGTTCATGTAAGTCACGATCTCTTCAAGAGTACGCATTTGCGCTAATTGCTCAGCGTCTAATTCAGGTAAGTCAGTGATTTGATCTTGGACTGCGCCTAGAATTTCAACACGCTTAATAGAATCGATACCTAAGTCCGCTTCCATATCCATGCTTAATTCCAACATCTCTGTTGGATAACCGGTTTTATCTGCCACCACAGCTAACATAGTTTGCTCAATCGCTTGTGAGCTAACGTGATTAGTTACTGTACTCGATGATTTTGCAGTGGCTATTGTTTGTTGAGCAGATGCAACGTCTCCCATTACAGAGTTCATATAAGTCACGATCTCTTCAAGGGTGCGCATTTGCGCTAATTGCTCAGCATCTAACTCAGGTAAGTCAGTGATTTGATCTTGTACTGCGCCTAGAATTTCAACACGCTTAATAGAATCGATACCTAAGTCCGCTTCCATATCCATGCTTAATTCCAACATCTCTGTCGGATAACCGGTTTTATCTGCCACCACAGCTAACATGGTTTGCTCAATGAATTGTGTATCAGCACTGATCTGAACTGCACTTTTATCACTAAGTGGTATCACTTCATCTTCCGAAACCGATTGCACTTGTACATGACTAATAGGCTTGACATTGATCGGATTAATCTCGGCAGCTTGAAGGGTATTATGTGTTGCCTGTAACTGCTCCTGTAAGTTTAGGTTAGTTGTTAAAGGCTTATGGTTAGTTTGTGATTGTACCGCGTTTTGAGGTTCAACAACGGATGTACGCGTTTGAGAGGATGTGCCTTTACCCTCTGAAGTACCACTTAACATCTGCTGCATATTTTCAGTCTGATTATTTAGGTACGTTTCATGTACCCTTAGGGTTTCGGTTTGAAAATCATGATACATACTTAAGGTTTTATCTAAACCTTCAGGTAATTTTTGTTGCCCAGCTTGTGCTTTCAAGACGCTTTTAAAGGTGTCAGCATACTGCTTCGGACCTTCTAAATAGGCTTGATGTACGGATAATAGCTGTGATTGATGTTCTACTAATTGCGCAACACTCTGTTCAATATTAGCTGACATACCTTGTGTTTCGACCATAGGAGATGACGATACTTTGACTGCAGATTGATCTGCTAAAGGAACGCCTTCACTATCAACATAGACCACTTTCTCTACAACTTTTTCTACCACCTTCTCTACGATGACTTCTTTAATCACCTCTTTCACTTCAGTTGTTGCACTTTTGCTATTAGTTACCTTCCAATCATCACTCAATGCATCTTTAAAAGCTTGCTGCGTTTTAGGGCTAACATAAGCCGCTCCCGAGAGTTTCATTGCTAATGGTGACTTTTTAGGTGCGATAGTTGGGCGCTGGATTGCGGAATAAGGGTCAATATTATCCAGTTCTAAGCCTAAAACAGCCAATTGAACGGCTGCTAAACGCAATTGCAGATCAGCATTTTGTTTGCTATTTGCATTGGTTGCAATAGTCACAACATCTGGTTTATCTTGCAGGATATTATCCACTAAACCTGTTAATACATTTTTAGGACCGAACTCAACAAAAATACGTCCGCCTGCTTGGTAGAGGTTTTCTATCTCTTTATTAAATTGTACCGATTCAAGAATATGCCCTTTCAGTGCAGATTTTATCTTGTTAGGCTCCTGACTATGTGCTTCACCCGTGCCATTGGCAAACACACTCACAGTTGGTTTTACAAAATCAATTTCATCTATGGCTTTAGCAAACGGTTGCTGAGCATGTTCCACTAACGGTGTGTGGAAAGCAGCAGATACAGGTAATTCAATGACTTTTAAACCAAGCTCGCTGAGTTTTGCACTGGCATCTGCAATCGCTGCTTTATTGCCGGCGATTACAGCTTGGTTATGTGCATTGTAATTAGCAACAGTAACTCCCTCGATATTAGCAATTTCGCTTTCAACTAAAGCGACTTCACCAATCACAGCGGCCATTGTACCTGCATCAAAATCAGCTTGTTCCGGTGCAGACATCGCTTGTCCACGTGCGATAGCTAATTGCATGTAATCTTGTTCTGAGTAAACACCTGCAGCCCATAATGCGGTTAACTCACCAAAGCTGTGACCTGCGGTAAAGTCTGCTTTAAATCCGGCTTGCTTAAAGGTATTAAATAATCCAACGGACAAGCCGCCTATTGCAGGCTGTGCATATTCAGTTAAACGTAAGGTCTGCTCTTGTTGCGCTTTTTTAGCGGCATTAAATACAGGAATAGGATAAAGCACATCACTAACTTTACCTTTTGCGTTTAACGCAAACTGTTTGTCCATGGCAACTTGGCTGGCCATCATAGTTGGAAAATGACAAACCAGTTCACGTCCCATGTTGACATACTGCGAACCTTGGCCAGAGAAAAGAGCAACGACTTTCCCTTTGGTATCGATAGCCTGCTCTTGGTAATAGATTCCCGTTGGCAGAGACCATTGATTAGACTGTTCGGCTTTTAGTTTATCGATTGCTTGTGTTAGTAATTGTTGCGCATGATTAATATCCTTCGCCACAAACCCGCAACGAGCTTGATTAGCTTCAATGTTACGTACAGGGAAATTCACTATGAATTGATTATAAGCATAAGGCTGACTATCTTGATCAACCTGCAAAGCATCATACTCAGCAGTTAATTGCTCAATCAGTTGATCTTTATCATCTGCGGTAATTAAAAATGACTGAGCCACCTCATTTAATCGGTAAGCTTGTTGGTGTTGTTGTGTGTACTCTTCCAATACTAAATGGAAGTTAGTGCCACCAAATCCAAATGAGCTGATCCTGGCTTGACGCTTAACACCATCTTCACGCTGCATCCAAGGACGCGTTTCTGTATTGATATATAGCGGTGTATTGTCGATATCTAAGTTTTTATTAGGCAGATCAACATTAATCGTCGGGGGTAATACTTTATGGTGTAACGCTAAGGCCGCTTTGATCAAACCAGCGGTGCCCGCTGCCGCTTTAGTATGACCTACTTGTGATTTAACTGAACCTAACGCTACGTGTTGCTTTTGTTCATTATTTTCACTAAATAATAACTCTAATCCCCTAAACTCGGCTGCGTCACCCGCTTTAGTACCCGTACCATGTGCTTCTATTAAACCACATGTTTTTGGATCAAAACCCGCGTCCTGATAAGCACGTTTTAAGGCTTTTAATTGCCCCTCGGGACGTGGTGCATAAATCGATTTAAATTTACCGTCAGATGAGCTACCGATACCTTTGATCACTGAGTAAATTCGGTCTCCATCACGCTCGGCATCTTCAAGACGTTTCAGTGCAATCATACCTACACCTTCACCAATCATCATACCGTTAGATTTATCATCAAATGGACGAATACGGTCACCATCAGTGAAGGCAGGTGTTTTTGAGAATGACATATACATAAAAGGAGAGTTATCGCAGCAAATACCACCCGATAACATCATATCTGAACGGTGTTCTAATAGATCCGATATGGCCATTTTGATAGCCGCTAATGACCCTGCACAAGCAGCATCCACTACGCAGTTGGTACCACCGAGGTTAAAGCGATTGGCAATACGTCCCGCAATCACGTTACCTAACATACCTGGGAATGAATTCTCTTCCCACGGAATATAGGCTTTTTTAAATTTATCGACGATCACATTGGTGTCGTCTGCACTGACGCCCGATGCTTTTAGTACTTTCTCTAACACAGGTCCTTGCAAGCGAGACATTAATTGGCCGCCCTGCTTTTGGCCACCACCAACGCCTAAAATGATCCCCATTTTATCGCGGTCAACACTACCTTCGGTACTTAAGCCAGCATCAGCAATAACATCACGTGCAGTGACTAATGCCATTAACTGAGTAATATCGGTGAGCTCTAATAAGTTAGGCGGAAGACCAAACTCCATTGGATCAAAGTCAATTTCAGGCAAAAAACCACCGCGCTTACAATAACTCTTATCTGCTTCTTTTTTATCGGCAGAATAATAATCATCTATTGCCCAGCGATCTTCAGGTACATCTTGAATGCCATTCACCGAGTTAACTATGGTATCCCAAAACTGTCCTAGGTTTTTGCTTTCAGCAAAAACCGAAGCCATACCAACAATCGCTATTGGCGTTTCTTGTAAGCGTGAATTAATACGCTTATCTGCCGCTGTGTTGGTGTTTTGTTTTTTTGACATTATGTTCTCCAATGGCATTACTGTCCGTTTGCTAGTGTTTATACTTCACTTAACAAACGGAATCGGCTCAAAAATTCGTTATAATTTGCCGCTAATAAGCGACGAATATGAAATGGTGCATGCTTTAACACGTAACGCATGTAACGTCGTGCAGCATCGGCTTCATCGTCTTGATATAGATCTACGTATACCCATTGACTATCAGGGTCATGGGCAATCAATAAACGATGTTGATTAATTTGTTTTTTATCTAAATGAGGCAGAGTTGTCACACTTACTTGTACGACATCTGAACAAGTGAGTGAGCGGGTTTTTGCACTACGGGCATGGTCTGCTAATTGACTACTATTGGTCTTTTCAGCTGCTTCACTGCGTAATTGGTTTAATACTTCACTCATGGCTTCTGGACTCACCACGGAATTAAGAATTTGATCTGAGCTATTATCTTTAATAGCAACGCTGACTTGCTGTTCTAATTTGACCAGTTCACCCGCTGGATCGATATCCGCTAATTTAGAAACGCCATGACGTTTCAAACAACGCTGCAGTCCAGCTCTAGAGGTATTTTCATTAATAAATTGACGACACACTTGCAGTAGATCATCTAAGGAAAGCATTAACCGGGTACGTAATTGCACAACAACATATTGTTGCTGTAACGTGAGAGTAGTTTTGAAATGTTTAGGCACATGTGACGCATCTTCAATCGTTTCCCGCTTACGCCATTTACGTACGGTGGATTCAGAAATTTTTAACAGACGAGCAAGTACCGCGGTCGGCAGCTCTGAGTCATGAATAAAAGCTCTTATCTCGGGGGTTGTCGTTGCGTTTTTATGCTGCTTAGCGCTCAATATAATGAATTCACTTAAATGTAAAAGTAAGCTTAATATACACAGGTATCACACCCTATACAATCAACCGATACTTAATATTTATTGAATTGCGAGTTGAATGGTAGAATTTACATCAATTTAACTATTTCATTTTAAAGTTAAAATAAATAAAAAGTGGTTACGCTTAAACACAACTCTTATTTCATGGTGTTTAAACGTAACATCAAATGATTAAATTAACTTAAAACGCGTGCTTTAGAGGTTTTAACATGAGTAAAGTACAAAGGTAATCCAACTAACAACAAGCCACCTGCTAAGTTACCTAATACGGTTGGGATTTCATTCCACAATAGGTAATCATAGACGGTAAAATCGCCCCCATAATCATTGAAAATGGAAATAGGAACATATTCACAATTGAATGTTCAAAGCCCATAAAGAAGAACAGCATAACTGGCATCCACATTGCTGCCATTTTACTGCCAGCTGATGTCGAAATAAGTGCGCCCACAACTCCCATTGAGACCATCCAATTACATAACATCCCACGAATGAAAATGGTAAACCATCCACCTACACCATGCTCTTGGTAACCTAAAGTACGAGATTCACCAATTGCACTTACTTTAGCTGCTAGTGCACCGCCATCAGTTGCATAACCATAAGTTAATATGAAGGAAACCATAAAGGCTGTAGTGATTGCACCAGCAAAGTTACCAATAAAAACTAATCCCCAGTTACGCATAACACTTGAAAAGGTAACACCTGGACGCTTATCCAATAAAGCTAATGGTACTAGGGTAAATACTCCTGTTAACAGGTCGAATTTCATTAAATAAAGCATAATGAAACCCACGGGAAATAGACAAGCCCCCAAAATTGGGCTGCCTGTTTTAGTCGAAACAGTGATCGCAAACACAGCGGCTAACCCTAAAATGGCCCCTGCCATAAAGGCGCGTATCAGCGTATCTTTAGTGGACATATAAACTTTTGATTCCCCAGTATCTACCATCTTGGTAACAAACTCTGCGGGTTCTAGATAAGACATAATTTTCTCACTTTTATTCTGGTAAGCATTTACTATTTTATGTGTTAAATAACTTACGGGTTAATGTAACTTCCTGTTGGCAAACATCCTTTATGTTGAGTCATTACGTTGTTCTAGTAATTCTCAATATCAGCCGTTTTTTTAGTATCGATATGGAATACACAATTTTGTCTTTTATAAGGGTACTACCAGGCGTTATAGGGTAAAAACTTACCATTCATGGTTACTACAACACGATCGCCTTTAGGGTTTTCTTCCTTATCCACTGACATAGTAAAATCAATGGCACTCATAATGCCGTCTCCAAACTTCTCTTGAATAACCTCTTTTAAGGTATCGCCATAGACACCCACGACTTCATAAAAGCGGTAGATGAGTGGATCTTGTGGTACTGACTTATCCCACTCTTTTGTTGGGTTTTCTAATAAACTGAATTTTGTTTCTGTGGGTAGACCTAAATAGGCTATCAATTTATCTGCTGTTGCATCAGTAAAACTGTTCATCCCTAAGCAAGCAGATGTAGTCCAAACCGTTGACATACCAATGGCTTCAGCAATGGTTTCCCAAGTTAATTGCTTATCTTTTTTGATCGCGAAAATTGCTTCTGTTACTTGTATTTTTTTAACATCTGATTTCCTTAACTGAATAATAATGGCCATAAACAGAACGCATCTTGCACTTAAACGGTGCAACTATAAAAAAATTGATAATGCTGCTTTGTGCATTTTGTTCAACCTTTACTCTCATTGCATTTACTATGCCAGCCAACACAAAAAATAGTAAGCTATTGTTTTAAAATAACTTTTAGACATATCCCTTGTAAAAAATAACCACGATATTTCGTTTTAAACGAATTGTCGTGGTAGTTACAACTTAATTTCGTGGGAATGGCTTCAAATTTGCAGGCAAACTTGATTACACACATCAATTGTATTGACGGAGTAAACTATGCTGGAGCAACTATTCTTAAATGCCCCTACTGCAATGTTATTGATTAACCCTATTACCAATCGTATTTTGATAGCGAATAAACAAGCAGAAATATTATTTAGCTTAGATAGAACAGCCTTAACTCAATATACCGTGACTCAGTTTTTTCCAGACTGCCTTGATAAACTGCATGATTTCACACAACAAGTCATCAGTGAAGGCTCAGCTTGGTCTAGTGAATTAACCATACAAGCTGCTAATAAAGTTGTGAGTATCGGTATTAATGCCTCTCAATTTGCTAATAATATTTTATTAAGTTGTGAAGATGGCAGTATTACCTTTGAACGACATTTTAAATCCCGAATAGAGTCTAATTACCGACTGGGTTTGTCACAATGGAACACTGATGAAACCGTATTCGAACAAATAGAGCGACAAAATCAATTACTGTTAACAGCAGTAGGAGATGGTATTTACGGCGTGGACTGCGAAGGTAAAACAACCTTTGTTAATGCAGCAGCTGAAGCAATTATTGGCTGGAAAAAAGAGCAGTTAATGGGAAAAAAGATACACGATATTATTCATCATACGCATGTTAATGGCAGTCACTACCACGTACACAAATGCCCAATTTATGCCGCCTTTAACGATGGTGCCATTCATAGTGTTGATAATGAAGTATTTTGGTCTCAACAGGGTAAAGCTATCCCCGTTGAATATACCAGTACACCACTCACTGAAAACGGAACATTAATTGGTGCAGTTGTTATTTTCCGTGATATTACAAAGCGTAAACGCACGCAAGATAAGTTACTAAAAGCGTTAAAAGAAGTTGATGCGCTTAAACACCGTTTAGAGATGGAAAACGCCTACTTACAAGAAGAGATTAATGCTGATTTTAATCATCAATATTTGATTGGTAACAGTCATAAAATTAAACATATGATGAGTCAAATTGCATTAGTCGCCCCTACTGACGCTAATGTATTAATCACCGGAGAATCAGGCACAGGTAAAGAGTTAATCGCGCGGGCAATTCATGAGGCAAGCCAACGTAACGTCAGGCCATTAATACGTGTCAATTGTGCAGCTATTCCAGCAGAGCTTTTTGAGAGTGAATTCTTTGGTCATGTAAAAGGTGCTTTCTCAGGTGCATCATCGGACCGTGTAGGGCGATTTGAGTTAGCTGATGGTGCAACCATTTTTTTAGATGAAGTTGGAGAGATACCATTACAGTTACAAGGCAAGTTATTAAGGGTATTGCAAGAGCAACAATTTGAACGCGTTGGTGAATCGCTCACACGTAATGTTAATGTCAGAGTCATTGCCGCTACCAATCAAGACTTAAATAAACTCGTCGCAACCAATAAATTCAGAGAAGATCTGTATTTTAGATTGAACGTTTTTCCTATCAACTCTCCACCACTGCGTGAGCGAATCGATGATCTCCCTTTATTAGTGAAACACTTTATTGATAAAGTGTGTGTTAGGTTAAATCAACCTGCTCCACAAGTCTCAATGGCTCAAATGCAGCACCTTATCAATTACAAATGGCCAGGCAATATCCGCGAATTAGAGAATATTATTGAACGACAAGTGATACTGTCAAAAAGTAATAAACTCAATTTTGAATTTATGAATAAAGCGAGTGTCATCCACCTAAAGGAACAGCTTCATACAAAACACAGCAATGTTCTCAATGCACAACAACATAAGCAATTAGAAAGAAATAATTTGATTCAAGCATTGAAAGATTGCCGAGGTAAAATATATGGTGAAGGTGGTGCAGCTGAGCTACTTGGCTTAAAACCAACCACCTTAAGTTCTAAATTAAAGAAATACACCATTCATAGGCAAGATTTTATCTAACAGGAATAAATGCGAATTAATTGACGGCTCTTTCTAGATGGCCAGTGAAAATAAGATCATCACAAATTAAAGTAATACGCTCAAAGTCATTGAACATGGATAATTTAACACTATCAAATAACCAAATAGAGAAGATGAAATTCTGATCTATAGTCGCACGTGCAAATGGATTGATTAACCCAACACGTTGATAATCATCAACAATTAAAGCTGCTTCACAAGAGCCGTGTTTCTCATTGCGTAGTTTAGCTTTTTGTTCGCTCGTATAAACAGACTGATCCACTTGCAACATTAGAGTGGGGATACCCAGCTCCGTAATAAGAATAAAGTCTCCAAAGTCACCTTTTTGTGAATAACCAGGCAGTTCACTCCAATCCCTTTTAATCGCTTTTAATTCAATTTTGGGTTTATCTTGAACAACCTTAGGAACAGAGCTTAAAAAGAAACGAGGATCTACAGTATGCGTCTGCTCTTCTTCGCCAAAATTAGATAACAAGACCAATGCACCACCAACCATCATAATAAATAAAGCACTGAGCGCTAATTTAAGTTGACTGGTGACTTTTGCAACATCGGAGTTAACAGAAAGTTTACGAATTTGAGCATTTGCTTCATCTAAACATTCTGTTTTGATTTTTACTTCTTTTAAAAGTTGATGCACCTGTAAAATAAGGGCTTCTTTTTCTTGAGGAGGTGAATCTAGATCTATCTCTTCGGTTGGTAGGTAAACAAATCCGTCGTTGCCCTTACCCGCCATCACTTTTTTGTAAGCGATATGTACTATTTTGAATAATTCACTCGAGCCAGATTTATCAGGATGAATTTTAATTGATAGCAATTTAAATTGTTTACGAATTGCTTTTTTAGACCAAGAGTCATTTGTCCCTAAAATATCATGGTTATTCATCGTATAAGGCACTTATCCACTGTGTAGGTATATAGAATAAAACTTTAATCAGCGAATGCTAAAGTTTACATTTAAGGATCCATCTTCAATGATTGAATTGTGACATTGTGTCTCGTCAAAATCAAAAAAATAGATAAAAAACAAGTAAATATGCTACTAAAATTACATTTCTACTGGCATTGTTAACACTTATATATATTTAGAGATAGATAAATTAATAACAAATAAACCTATTTAAAGACAATCAACATCTACACAGATACTAGCCGATTATCTTTAATAGATTATCTTTTATTAATGAAAAAGAGTCTGTTCTAAAACCTAATGTGAAGTAAATAATATCCATTTAACACTTTGTACTGACAGCTAATAAGCAGGTTTCTTCATATAAGATAAGCCAGTTAACTTTAAATGAGAGTAATTAAGTCCGATACAGGATTTTTACAATATGAAACCCATGCTTTGTTTTAACAATGGTGGGTGTCAGTATTGGCCCGGTAAAACAAAACTTATCAAAAGCAGGCACCATTTGTCCCTTTTTAAATTCACCTAAGTCGCCACCTTTTTTACCAGAAGGACAAGTTGAATATTTTTTCGCTAATGTTTGAAACTTAGCGCCCTTTTTTAATTGCGCTAATATATCCTCAGCTTTATCTTGATGTTTAACTAGGATATGCAGTGCAGATGCAGTTTTAGGCATGGTACTTTTCTCTATTTATACTGATTATTTTATAGTTTGGTTAGAACTGTCATTGCTAAAATTTTATCTTAAGCTGTGACCATATAAAAGCCGATAAGAATGTATAGTAAACCACTCTGATCGGCTTTGTGTTCATTTCAATACTGGCGAACTAAAACTAAGTGCTATTACATGTGTAAATAACGTTTAATTTTTTTAGTCGGTGTTTTGATAAATGGTTCTGTTTGTTCAATCACTGAATTTAATTTTGAAAAAGAAGAAAGCTGTTGGTTTGAGCTGACTTTGATCTCTTCTAGTAAATTAATGATATCTTTGTGTAAATCAAAATCGCTTTGTTTTTTCAGGTTATGTTGCTCATCAAACAGGTCGTAATCAATATAGATTTTAGCCACTAGTTTTTTATCTAGTTCATAAACCATAGAGTCAACCACTAATGGGTGCTGCTCGATAACACTTTCTATCGCTTCAGGGTAAATGTTTTCACCGCTAGCACTAATAATAACGTTTTTGCTACGACCACTGATAGTTAACACCCCCGCATCATCAATGTATCCTAGGTCTCCAGTGTTAAACCAACCTTCATCATCTAAAACCTCTTTAGTACGCTCTTCTTCTTTGTAATAACCTAACATAATATTAGGCCCGCGTACGTGTAGCTCACCTTCACTATCATCTTCATTTTGCTTGATTAGACGATACTCTACCCCTTCAACAAAAGTTCCAGTGGTGCCCAAGGCTGTTCCGCCAGGGACTGCTGCTGCTACGATAGGAGCGGTTTCAGTTAAACCATAACCAATCGCATAAGGGAACTCTGCTTCAATCAAAAACTGCTCTACAAAGCGTGATAATTTTGCGCCGCCAATGCCAAAGAATTTTAACTCACCACCAAAGCTTTCAATTAACTTTTTACCCGCAATTTTGTTCAATTTACGGCGAATAAAACCAACATTATTGTACAGATAATGAATAATTTTGTTTTTATTAAATTCTGCCAGAACTTTGTTTTTGTATATTTTTTCAATCACCAAAGGCACGCTTAAAAAGCAAGTTGGTTTCACCTTTTGCATCGCTGCTAAAATGATTTTAGGCGATGGGATACGATTTATATAAGAGACAGTAGAACCATTTGAAAAAGGAACCAAAAAACCAATCGAACATTCAAAGGTATGCGCCAGTGGTAAAATAGACAGGAAACGATCCGATGCGGTAATGTCAATCAAACTATTGGCCTGATGTATTTGCGACAACAAGTTGTGATGACTTAACATCACCCCTTTTGATTGCCCAGTAGTACCTGATGTATAGATAATCACCGCAATATCGTCGGTATTGATATTCAAGGTGTTATCAATTTCACTCATTTTTAACAGTTTTTTCTGTTTAGCAAACTTAAGCGCTTTGCTCTTCATAATCGCAATTGCTTGCGCACTTTTAGTCAATAACTCTGAATGTTTTGGGGTTTTATCTTCAATAATATCAAAGGTTTCTAATGAGAAAACATAAGATAAGCTTGAACTAAAATCGTCTTCATTTAACTTCTGTGCAATCTTTTGAGATATAAACAGCGCTTTTGCTTCAGAATGTTTAATGATGTGATGAATTTCGTTAGTGTGAAAGTCTGGCAGAATAGGCACAGCAATCACCCCCATAGCAGTGATCGCTAAATAGACTATACCCCAATGCGGCATATTTTCACTGCAGATTGCGATTTTATCTCCCTGCGTTATACCTAGATCTTTAAACAAAGCCTGCAGTTCAATTACTTTTTGTTGTGCTTCTCGGTAAGAGATCATCTCACCATCAACATACCCAACGAAGTCATTATCGGCATATTCTTTAAAGGAGTGATCCGCAAAAGACATGAAATTATTGTAAGGAAGTGTCAACGTCATAAATAACCTATCAATTAAGTAACGAGTGAATCCATTAAGTCTCAATAGTTGGTTTTAATGGGTCGATCAATGGGTTAATTATAACTTATTCAACTCATGTAATGCGACTAAAAACAAAAGGGTTTACTAAGAATCAGAGTCTTATAACACTTTCATACCCTATTATCCGTGGATTTTTACTGTGTTAGTGAAAATCCCTGTTATAGGCATTGATTAAGCTGTGTTAATATTATGTTTTTAATTATTGAGACAATGTTATGGCACGTCAAGTCAGCTATTATTACCAAGGCACCAAAAAAACAATCGCATTTTCATTTAGCCAACACTTTGATATTTATGAAGCAGTAGCGGCAGCTGAAGGTGTTGATTTAACGTCGTTTTGGGCAATGGAAAAACAATTAGAGATGACCTCTCGTGGTCAAGGCATCATGAAAAATTATCGTGCTAATGAGTTTGATCGTATGGGGTTTTCTGAGATTAGATTCATCAAAGATGAAGAGCAAGAAAAGTAAACGTTGACGTTAATAAACAGCCCTCCCTTTGAGCTGTTTATTAACTAATCACTCATCTAATTAAGCAACAGATGATTGATTATTTGGCACACTAATAATGCGTTTTTCTAATGTTTTTAATAACACACCATACGCAGGTAAAAATAAACAGATACTCACTAATAGTTTAAATCCGTAATCCACCATCGCAATTTCCAGCCAGTTTTCTGCCATGAAGGTATCCGTAGAAGCATAGAAAGCAAAAGAGAAGAATACTAAGGTATCTAATAGATTACCTAATAGCGTTGATGCAGTTGGTGCAACCCACCATTGTTTAGTAGCACGAAGTTTAGCAAACACTTTAATATCCAATAACTGACCAAACAGGTAAGCAGCAAAACTTGCAAGTGCAATACGAAATACAAAACTATTATATTCAGCCAAAGTATCTAGTCCCTGTAATGCGCCTTGATGGAATAACACACCAACCACATAAGAGATAACCAACGCTGGAAGCATCGCTTTAAAGATGATGCGGCGTGCACTCTCTTGACCAAAAATACGTACTGTTAAATCAGTTGCTAGGTAAACAAAAGGAAAGCTAAAAGCCCCCAGGTGGTATGCCAGCCAAAAAGTGTAAATGGAAGTTGTACTAAGTAATTACTAGCACAAATAATAAGAATGTGAAATCCAACCAATAGCGTCAATGCACGGCGAATTTGCGAGTGTGTAAGTGATAACATATTGTAACCTTTTTATATGTAGTAACGGGGTGAGGGAACCCGCTTAATTATTTATCCCGTAATGGGGGCGCATATTATAGAGTGATAAATAGACAATTCAACCTTTTGGACAACTTATTTCTAATCTGATTTGACGTCTACTGTAAATTAACTCGCTTTAAATATATACTGTATATAAACACACATAGTAGAGAGTCTCGATGTTCGCTAATAAGCCCATTAAAATAGCAAAAGATATTGAAGCGGTTCGCCATAGTGCTTTTTGGCATCTATCACGCCGAGATCATAGTCAAGCTGAGCTATTAAAAAAACTACAGCGTAAAACTGATAATCAACAATGGATTGATGCGGTGATTAATGAGTGTTTAGATTTTAAGTATTTAGATGATCAACGTTTTACTCACTCATTTTTACGTAGTGCGCAAAATAAAGGCCATGGGATCACTCGCATAAAACAAGATCTCACCCTCAAAGGGATCAATGAAGCATTGATTAAACAAGCTATACTGGAAAGTGAATTCGACTATATCGAATCAGCACAGAGGCTTTTAAACAATAAGTATCATGAAGCTATTGTGACACAACATTTAAAACAAAAAGCGATGGGCTTTCTACAAACTAAAGGGTTTAGCTTCGATATTATTAACTCAGCCATTGAAGAGCATAATCAGCAATACCCCACTCCTACTTTTAACGACCTAGACCATGCCTGTGAATTATTGTCTAAAAAATTTAGGGTCTCCATAGACGATCAAAAACAAAAGATGAAAGCAATCCGATTATTAACATCACATGGTTATGCCTATGCAAAAGCCAATGAAGCCATCAAGTTATTTAATGAATACAAAGATCAACAATAATCACCACGGATAAACACACTTTACAAAATAAAAGTAATAAACTCATTTAAAGACAACGGAACCAAGCATGGCAAAAGCAAAAACTAAAATCTCTTACGTATGCAGTGACTGCGGTGCTGATTATACTAAATGGCAAGGACAATGTGGCGAGTGTAAAGCCTGGAATACCATTACTGAATTCCGTGAAGCTTCTGCGGCCACTAAATCAGTTAATGCCGCAATCAGTCGTAGCCAAGCAGGTGGATATGCAGGTGTAACAACCAATGGTGTAAAACGTATCTCCTCGGTACAGGTTGAACATGCACAGCGTGTTTCTACAGGTTTAAGTGAATTAGACCGAGTATTGGGTGAAGGCATTACCTTAGGTTCAGTGGTGCTAATCAGCGGAGACCCAGGCTCTGGTAAAACGACCCTATTGACTAAAGTGGCATCTGTGATGTCACAGTCAATGTCGACCTTGTACGTCACCGCCGAAGAGAGTCTTAGCCAATGGGCAAAACGTGGTATTGAACGTTTACAACTACACTTTAATGAAGATAACTTTCTGCTTTCTGATACCGATAGCATTGAAGATATTGTCGATCAATGTATTGAGAATAACGTTAAATTTCTTATTGCAGATTCTATCCAAGCTTTTGAATCGAATACCGTTGATGGCTCTGCGGGTGGTGTCACACAAGTGAAAACCTGCGCTAAAATACTCAATAGATTATGTAAACAACACGGGATCACCTTGATTCTGGTTGGCCAAGTGAATAAAAATTCGCAAATGGCTGGCCCACAAACCTTAAAACACATTATCGATACCGCCATTCACATTGAAGTAAATGATGCCTCGGTGCGTATTTTACGTGCCGATAAAAACCGTTTTGGTGATACTGAACAAGTAGGCATCTTCCAGATGACTGAAAAAGGCATGCGATCCGTTGATAACCCTAGTCGATTATTTTTATCGGGTAGTGAAGAGCATTTTGAAGGTTCAGCTATTTCTGTCATTAAAGATGGGGCACGTAATTTATTAATTGAAATTCAAGCCTTAGCGACAGAAGTTGAAGGTGAAAAATCGATTCGTAACTGTATTGGTATTTCCTACAGCCGTTTATCATTAATTACCGCGGTACTAAAAAAACACGGTGGCATCCCTACTTACTATGATATTAACATTAGTTTAGTGGGTGGTCTTAAAATGGCTGATTCAGAAACCTCTACAGATATGGCGGTGACTGCGGCTTTACTTAGTTCAATTAACTCTAAACCTTTACCCAGTGATGCAGTGTTTATTGGTGAATTAGCATTAACCGGTGAATTACGTCAAATTCCACAAATAGTCCCACGAGTAAGAGAAGCTCTCACCCACGGTAAAAAACAGATCTTTATTCCAGCCGTTGCTTATCACACATCAATGCAACAGTTTGTAAAAGGTGAACAAAAGATTATTCCATTGAAGAATGTGCGAGATTTAATAGAGGCATTACAATAATGCAAGTAGCCAACTTACTGCAGAACCATTCACACCTCTTTAAAACGGCTAACGGTCAAGTGTTAGACCTAGCTTGTGGTCAGGGTCAAAATGGATTGGCACTAGCCCAATCTGGAATCGAGGTTGTATTTGCAGATATACAAACAGCGCCTTTATTAGCCTTACATGAGCAACATAACATAGAAAAAGAGCAATTATGGCAAGCTGACTTTGAGTCTAAACAAGGTGCGGATAGATTGAAACTCGAGCAATTGGCGTTGCAAGGGGTGATTGTATTTCGATATTTACACCGCCCACTATTTGAGCATATTAAACAGGCAGTTAAATCTGGAGGGATTGTAATATATGAAACCTTTACCACAGAAAATCGACAGTTTGGTCGCCCTAATCGCGATGACTTTTTATTACAAAAAGGTGAGTTAAAAAGTATTTTTAAAGACTGGGAGATCTTATTTTATTTCGAAGGGATACAACACAACCCAGACCGTGCGATTGCGCAGATAGTGTGTAAAAAACCGTAAACCTTCAGAATAATAACAATAATGCACTATAAAAACTAAAATGGATGACAAATAACTTGTCGCCCATTTTTATTATTTGGCTACTGTGTACCAGTTATACCAATTAATACCAATTGTATTAAATAACTGATCTAAATTTTGCGCCGAAAAAATGGCTTAGTTTGAGGCGTAAGTTGATGTAAATGGTTGTTCCCTTTACGAAACTTACAACGAAAAAATAAGTTGTTTTAACAAGTAAAATAGATCAGTTACTGACTATGATTGGTATAACCCGATACTTAATAAAAGTCGATTATAGGTATTTATTTTCTTTCAAGTAATCAATAACCTGTTGCGCACATGCTTCAATAGACTTTTTATCAGTTTGTACATGAATTTCAGGATTAACTGGTTTCTCATATGCACTGTCGATACCTGTAAAGTTTTTAATCTCACCTGCACGTGCTTTCTTGTATAAACCTTTTGGATCGCGAGATTCACAAACCGCTAAAGGGGTATCGATAAATACTTCGATAAACTGCCCGTCTGGTAATTGTGAACGAACCATTTCACGGTCAGCAACAAAAGGAGAGATAAAAGCAGTTGATACTAATAAGCCTGCATCAGCAAATAACTTAGAAACTTCCCCTACACGACGAATATTTTCAATACGATCTTTGTCCGAGAAACCTAAATCGCCGTTTAAACCATGGCGCACATTATCCCCATCAAGTACGTAGGTTTTAGCTTGATGTTGAAATAACATGAGATCAACGGCATTTGCTACCGTTGATTTACCTGAACCACTTAAACCAGTGAACCATAATACAGCGGCTTTGTGTCCGTTTAATTGACAGTGGTCTTGGTGAGACACACTGGCTTGATGCCAAACAACATCAGATGATTTCTCGCCATCAACTTCTTTTTCAATATAAGGGTTTGTCATAATAATTCTCTCTTAAAGTGCTTATATCCAGTCTTATAGTTAATTAATAAACGCTGGAAAACATAAATAATAAACGGTTAAGCGGCTGTTAAACCAAATACGCTAACAATAGCTATGATGCAGGTTACGCTATACACCAAACTAACAGGGATGCCGATTTTAATAAAATCATTGAGTTTGTATTGACCTGCATTAAACACCATTAAATTAGTTTGATAACCATACGGGCTAATAAAGCTGGCACTGGCCCCAAAAGCAACCGCCATAATAAACGCAGTCGGGTTAGCATCAATACTCAAGGCTAAGCCATAGGCAATGGGAAAATCAAAGCCGCCGCCGCATTGTTGGTAACCAATTCAGTTAATAATAAAGTGATAGCAAATATTGCAACCAAGGCAAACAATGGGCTGAATAGGTGTGTACTGGCACTCATCAACTGGTTAAAGTTATCAATCACACCACTATTTTGTAGAGCATAGGACAATACAATAGCAGAGGAGATGATCACCCAAATATCAGTTGGGAAACGTCTTAACAACTCACTACTCGTCACACAGCCACTCAATAATAAGACACCGAGTAACAGTAATACCGCTTTAAATAACGGAATAACGCCAAGCGCAGCTAAGCCAATGGCAACAAAGAAACCAGCAATAGCTAGTAACTCTTTTTTACCTGATAAACGTGAATCTAATTCAACATCGGATAATAGGATAAAGTTTTTACGAATATTACGACGTGATTTAAAGTCTTCACCGACTGCTAACACTAAAAAATCGCCAGGTTTAATTTTAAGCTTACCTATTTTACCAGAGACCTTTTCACCATCGCGTTTAATGGCTACCACAGCGGCATCAAACAAAGAGCGGAAACCAACAGACTTTAATGATTTACCATTTAAAATACTTTCAGAGCGAACCACAACTTCACGCAGATTACCTAAAGGTAAACCGCTGCTTTCAGCAAAGATAGATAACCCATCAAATAGGCGAAGTTGGCTTACTTTAGAGATATCGCCACTGAAGATTAATTTGTCATTGGCTTGAATCACTTGATTAGGGTTAATCGCGGTTAACTGTAAATCACCACGCATAATCTCCACTAAGAATAGTGATTGCAGGTGACGTAAACCATTTTCATCGATACTTTTACCGACCAAACTAGATTCAGGTTTAACCTTAGCTTCTATAAAATACTTTTGGGCGGTATCACCTTGTATTTTACGATCAGGTAATAGTGAACGACAAAAATATAATGCTACACCACAGGCTGCCACTACGCAGATACCTACTAGGGTAAAATCAAAAAGCCTAAGGATGGCAGGTTTGCATCAAGTACTAAACTGTTGACGATTAAGTTGGTTGATGTCCCCACTAGTGTTAATGTGCCGCCTAAAATAGCCGCATATGATAAAGGAATTAATAACTTACTAGCAGAGTGGTTGGGGTTATTTCGTATTGGCCCAAGCATGGTTGAAACAACCGCCGTATTATTTAAAAACGCCGATGACAGTACAGTTAATCCAAACAACCTTAACCAAGTCGCACTGTAATTAGGTTGAATCACTTTCATTGCCACTAAGCGCAACAATCGGGTTTTTTCTAATGCTATGGAGCACAGCATTAATATAATAAGGGTTAATAAGCCTTGATTTGACAGGCTAAGAATAACTTGGTCTGTAGTGACCATTTGCGTTGAAAACAGCGTTAATAATGCAACGCCAAATACTTGGCTTGGACGTTGTTGGAATTTAATTAAACCAATGATGGTTAGGATGAAAACGGCAAGTACAAAATAGGATTGGAATGTCATGAATGCGCCATCAATGAAGCGTGATCAGAAGTCAATAACACTGACAACTGATCACTTTTTAGAATTACCCTTTCAGGATATCTTTTGCTTCCCAATGTGGGAAATGCTTACGTACTAGTGCATTGAATTCAACTTCAAAGTCACTGTAAGCTGTTTTTGGCGCAGCTTTAGCTTCAATGGCTTGTTTAATCATACCAGCACCAACTGTGGCATTAGACAAACGATCAATAATGATGAAAGCACCAGTCGCACGGTTTGATGAGTAAGCATCAAATTGTACTTCTTTAGCCACTTCAAAATTACAGCTACCGATCTCATTTAGACCTAGTTTAGAAGCAGGTTTTTGCTCGATAGTATTTACATCTGTTTGGTAGTTAACAGAAGTCACAGTACCTACTGTAGAGTTACTGCCTACTTTTACAATGTATTCACGGTCAACGTGCAATGCATTTTCATCCATCCAAACTACGTCAGCTTCAAAGTTCTTAGTTGACTGTGGTTTTTCATGTGGACGAACAATCATATCACCACGGCTGATATCGATTTCATCTTCAAGTGTTAGCGTTACTGCCATACCTTGGTATGCCACTTCTAAGTTACCGTCAAATGTAACGATCTCTTTAACTTTACTTTGTTTACCAGAAGGTAATGCTTCAATCGTATCACCCACACGGATTTCACCAGATGCAATCGTACCTGCAAAACCACGGAAATCTAAGTTTGGACGGTTAACGTATTGCACACCTAAACGGAACTGTTCATTTTCATCACTGCTGATTTGAACTGTGTTCAATAGGCGTAATAACGGAGAACCTGGATACCAAGTCATGTTTTCGCTTTGGTTTACAACGTTATCGCCTTTTAGTGCAGAGATAGGTACAAAACGAATATCTGCAATGTTTAGCTGTTGAGCGAACTCACGGTAATCATCTTTAATTTTTTTGTAAACTTCTTGGTCGTAACCTACTGCGTCCATTTTATTGATCGCAATAACCACATGTTTAATACCCAGAAGAGAACAGATATAAGAGTGACGACGTGTTTGAACTTGTACACCGTGACGCGCATCGATAAGGATGATTGCAAGGTCACATGTAGAAGCACCAGTAGCCATGTTACGTGTGTATTGCTCATGTCCTGGTGTATCAGCGATGATGAATTTACGTTGCTCTGTTGCAAAGTAACGGTAAGCAACATCGATAGTAATACCTTGCTCACGCTCAGATTGTAGACCATCAACTAATAACGCTAAGTCAAATGATTCATCTGTTGTATTGAATTTTTTAGAATCTTTTTCAATAGCAGCCATGTGATCTTCAAAAATCATTTTGCTATCAAATAATAGACGACCAATCAGAGTTGATTTACCGTCATCTACGCTACCACAGGTAATAAAACGCATCATGTCTTTGTTTTCATGGACACGTAAATATTCTTCGATGTCCGATGCGATTAGATTTGTATCGTTAGTCATGTTTTTTCCTTAACTCTTTATAGGATTGGGTTATTTAAGCGTTGGCCTAAAAATAACCTTCCATTTTTTCTTTTCCATCGAACCAGCAGAATCGTTATCGATTACACGGCCTTGACGCTCAGAGGTAGTTGTTAATAACATCTCTTGAATGATTTCAGGTAATGTCTTCGCTTCAGACTCAATCGCACCTGTTAATGGGTAACAACCTAGTGTACGGAAACGTACATTTTTCATCTGTGGAACTTCACCCTCTTCTAAAGGCATACGCTCATCATCAACCATGATTAAAGAACCATCACGCTCAACCACTGGGCGAGGAGCAGAGAAATATAGAGGAACCATATCGATTTGTTCTTGGTAGATGTACTGCCAGATATCAAGCTCAGTCCAGTTAGAAAGTGGGAATACACGGATACTTTCTCCACGGTCTACTTTAGAGTTGTAGATGTTCCATAATTCTGGACGTTGGTTTTTTGGATCCCAACGGTGCTTTTTATCACGGAAAGAGTAAACACGTTCTTTTGCACGAGACTTCTCTTCATCACGACGTGCGCCACCAAATGCAGCATCAAAACCGTAATGATCTAATGCTTGTTTAAGACCTTGTGTCTTCATTACATCGGTGTGCTTAGCAGAACCATGGGTAAATGGCCCCATGCCCATTGCAATACCTTCAGGATTTTTATGAACTAATAAATCAAAGTCATATTTCTTCGCTAGATTGTCACGGAATTCAATCATCTCTTTGAATTTCCAATCTGTATCTACGTGTAACAGCGGGAAAGGAATCTTACCTGGGTAAAAAGCTTTACGTGCAAGGTGCAATAACACAGACGAATCTTTACCGATTGAATACAACATTACTGGGTTATCAAACTCAGCGGCTACTTCACGCATTATTTGAATCGATTCAGCCTCAAGTGCCTTAAGGTGAGTTAGTCTTTTATTGTTCATGTGTTTCCTTACAAAGTCACAAGATATATATAATTTTCTCTATTATGCAGTGTTATTTAATAAAAATCAGTAACGAAATTAGATAGTATATAGAAAATTGTTATAAGGGTGCGCCTTTGTTTAATTCATTGAAAAAGAAAAGTTTATTGTAAACCACTCTAAGATTGATAGGTGTTAAAGACAATCAAAGACAGTTATCAACGTATAAAGAGTTTATTTACTCAATCATACCAACTGGGTTAAGTTAACTATGAAATGATGCTTAAAATCAGTTAATTAGTGTGCTGATATAAACGCTAGTGTGACATAATTAAACAGCAAAAAATAGTCAAAGATTAGTTCCCAAATAGGGGAATAAGTTCAATTAACTAAAGATTGCTGTTTAAAACGACCAATATTAACTACCTAGAATAATCAAAGGCAAAGATAAAAGTTGGTCTCCTGATTTAGCAAAATAGAAGATGATGGCAATTAACGCCCCTACCGTCAGAAAATACCATGCAGTTGAAAACAGTTGACCGTATCTGTCTAAGGGTAACAAATGACTATTAAAGCGGGTTCGCCATTCCAACACAATTTCCACACTGCCAATTAATAATAAAAACCCTAATAAAGCTAAACCAAGTTGGTAACTTACTAGGACCCCTACTAAGGCTGTTACCACACAAGCTAATAAACCAACTAGGCTGTTCATGGAGAAAGTAATACTTTTTAAAATGTGTCCACCATCTAAAGGCAAAATAGGCAGTAGATTAAATAAATTTAACAATGCATTAAATGTAGCTAAACCAGCAAAAAAGGTACTGTCTGTTAACCAGTACACAATTAAACACCCAATAGACATAATCAAACCAAATGTCGGGCCCATAATTGAGATAACCACATCTTGCCAACGGGTATTAATTTTTTGGTCGGTGACCGCTAAACCACCAATAAAGGGAATCAGGTAGATACCTTTGGTTTTCATACCAAAATATTTCATGGCTCGAATATGCCCGTATTCATGGAACACTAAACAAGCAATCAAAGCCATGGCAAATTGAAAAGAGAAAAACCAACTATAAGCAGCAATACTTGCGCCCGCTAAGACAACCTTAATAATTTTAGCACTCTTAAATAACTTTAACGCGAGTGAACCTAAACCAAGTAAACTTAATTTTTTAGGTTCTTGGTTTATTTTAATTGGCGTCTGCTGTTCAATATCCTTTTCGTTTCTGGTTTTTCTTCGATAAGTTGATCATCCACAAATAATGAATAAGACACTAAAAATGGCTGCCAAATAATATAAACATCTAATTTACAATCAATAGCGACTTTTTCAGTAATCACATCATCCTGTGGTATATCACTAGCCTTTATTGTTTGTTGTTGAAACAGTTGAAAATGATGCGTGGTATTTCCCTGTGCTGATTCACTCGCGGTGATTTGCGATACTAATTGGTCACCCCAATACAATTGCTGCCAACCGGCCATTGAGGCCTCTAATCTTAATATTTTACCAAAATGTGGTATTTGTAATAATTCCATGATTTATCCTTATGATTCCACTTAATTATGACAGAATTAAAAACAACTAACTATCTAGGGATTTCATCAAATCGTCACTATTTCTGACTTTCAATTATTCACTTAACCCGTATACTTAGCTTTTTTCCAATGTTGTTAATTTTCAGCTACTAAGTTTGTTCAATAAAGCAGCATATAATTTAACGACATTGATACTTGAACCACCCTTTATTAAACAGAGAGAACACCATGACGCAAAATATTGCTGCATTAGAAAAATTCCAAGACGATGTCAAAGAGAGTCAGCTTTTATGGGCTTTACAAGATAAAGCAAGTGGTGATTGGGTGGTAATGGACTCAATGAATTACGAAGAAACAGAAGTGATGCCTTTATGGTCTTCTGAAGCATTAGCAAAAACACATTGTATTGAAGAATGGTCTGATTATGCGCCAGCTTCAATTTCACTAGCTGATTGGTTTGAATTTTGGTTAGAAGACCTAGTAGAAGACGATGTGATTGTTGGTCTTAACTGGGTAGGTGATGAAGATGATATCGAACTAGGTCTATCTGAATTTACTGAAGCACTTGGTCAAATCGAAGCTCTATAAATATTACTTGATGTGATACGCAGTAATATAGGTTAATTAACATCGCTTAATTGACCTATATTACTTGCACATTTAACCCGCTCTTTATTACTACTTCAGAAACCACACAAAAACATTATGTCAGAAAACAAAAACCAATCAGCGCACCCTTCTCGTACGATTATTGCTTTAACTAATCCTAAAAGTTCATCTAATGTCGGTGGTGCTATGCGGGCAGCTGGTTGTTACGATGCACAAAAAGTGGTTTATTCAGGTGACCGTTTTAATCGTGCTGTTCGCTTGGCAGCTGATACCCAAAAAGTCCACGAAATTGTGCCATTGGTTCATTATGAAGATCTATTAGACGCATTAGAGCCGGGCATGAAGTTAGTCTGTGTTGATTTAATCGAAGGTGCAACGCCTTTACCTAATTTCGAACATCCAGAAAATGCCATGTACTTGTTTGGGCCTGAAGATGGCACCATCAAACAAAAAGTTATCAATCAAGCTGATGCTGTGGTCTATGTACCAACCATAGGTTGCATGAACTTGGCGGCTTCAGTGAATGTTTTAATGTACGATAAATTAGCAAAGTCTCAACAACATCAATTAGATAATGAGTTAATTAAAAAGAGTCGAGATCGTAACAATAAGATCAAAGTGAAGGCGCTTAAGTATGAAAAAAATAGAATTAAAGAAGAAAATAGATTACTTCGTGAGGCGGCTCTAAAAGAGCAATCATAAACATCTTACTATGATTGTTATTATATGTGGCTTTTATCCACTAAGATAAAAGCCATGGATTAAAGAGTCTTATATAATTATAAATGCTCTTCAGCATATTCCGCGAGTCGGCTTCTTATCACCCCATTCAAGAATATATTAGCGCTACCTTCGAAGTCCTTAAATCTTTCCACAATATAAGTTAACCCTGAAGTAACAGGTGTTAGATAGTTACTATCAATTTGCGCCAGATTACCGGAGCAGACAATCTTAGTTCCTTCACCACAACGTGTAATAATGGTTTTTAGTTGAGAAGCCGTTAAGTTTTGACACTCATCCAACAACACAAAACTGTTTTGAATACTGCGTCCGCGCATAAAGTTAACAGATTTAAACTGAATATTAGCTTTATCCATAATGTAATTCACTGAGCTAGCACTGCAGTTGTCATTTTTATGAAGCACTTCCAAGGTATCTGTGACTGAGGCTAACCAAGGCATCATTTTTTCTTCTTCGGTGCCCGGTAAGAAACCAATGTTTTCAGCAATATCTGGAGTATTACGCGTCACAATAATTTTGTCGTACTGTTTTTGTTCAATGACTAGTTCAAGTGCGGCTGCCACTGCCAGTAATGTTTTACCACAACCAGCCGGGCCAGTTAACACAACTAAATCGATACTAGGGTCAAGCAACGCATTAATGGCCATGCCTTGATAAATATTTTTAGGTGTGACTCCCCAAGCTTGTTGACCCATGATGCGATCATAGCCAATATCTAGGAGTTCAACTCCTTCTTCGAATTGGTCAGTAATTTTACCAACAAAATCGTGGTTTTCATCGAGAATATATTGATTAGGAAAAGGTTGGGTAATTAATTCGGTTTTTAATTGGTGATAGGTATCTTCACCACGATTGAAGGTTTCACACTCCTTGATGGTATCCCAGAAATCTCCTGCTACTTGCTGATAACCTTTGCTTAACAGGTCAACATCATCAATGAGTTTATCGGTACGGTAATCTTCTACATATTTTAAACCTGCCCCTTTTGCTTTGAGGCGCATATTGATATCTTTGGTGACGAGAACTACTCTTGAAGGGGCTTTGCTTTTTGGAGGTACAGTGCGGTATTAATAATTCGGTTATCAGGCTCATCCTCACTAAAGGATTCTTGTAGGAATGAGGCATGGTGATCGGCAAATATAGAAATGCTACCACCTAATAACACCCCTTTGTGGTCTATTTTCACCCCCTGTGATATTTGCTCAGTGGTGGCGTCTTCAAAAAGGTTTTCTAAACCACGTATAGCGACTCGGGCGTCTCGACTTACATCTTTTTGTCTGTCTTTAATGCGGTCCAACTCTTCTAAAACTGTCATTGGAATAACAACATTGTGTTCTTGGAAGGAGTATAGGGCTAATGGCTCATGTAATAAAACGTTGGTATCAAGGATATAGAATTTGCGTTCGGCTTCTGTCATGAATAACTCCTCTATTGAAAAAATATTGCTGTTACAATTTTTATATAAACAATAAGTTATGTCACTTTCATTACAACCATTACATTTACAAGAATAACCGTCAAGTCAAAGTTTCAATCATTTATGCGTGAATTTTGAAAAAATGTGTTTCGTAAATAATCAGCGTGCGTATAATTGAATCAATGATACAAATCAGCAATTTAATCATTATATGAATGTTCAAAGCAGTTCATTGTTGATTTAAAATAAGTAAGACTATCAATCAAAAGGTGTGATAAATGAGTACAGTTCTTGAATTAGTAAAAAACACGCGTCGTAAAAACAAGTTAAAACGTGAAATCATTGATAACGAGAAAAAAATCCGTGATAACCGTAAACGTGTCGACCTATTAACCAACTTACTTGAGTACATTACACCGGCTATGACTCATGAAGATATCGTTAATATCATTAAAAACATGCAATCGGATTATGAAGATCGTGTAGATGATCACATTATTACCGGTGCTGAATTATCAAAAGAACGTCGTGAAGTGAATAAACAAATCAATTCATTTAGACGTCCAGAAGCAAATAAATAACGACAACTTACCTCGTTATAATTGCCCCAAAAAAGATAGCTTAGCTATCTTTTTTGATTTCTAACCACTGTATTTTCCTCGATCTTCAATCTGTTAGGCAAAACGATGAACTCAACTCCCTCATCCCTATCACAATTGCAAAACAACCATATCGACCTATGGTCAGTTTCAGTTGAGCAATTTACTGATAGCAAGCAAAAGCAAGCCACCATACTGCTGAATGAGCAAGAGCAAATTAAGATAGCCAGTTATAAAAACAACAACGCAAAAAAATAGCACTGATATCTCGTGCGCTTTGTCGCCTTGTATTAAGTCAATATATTGGTTGCGCACCTCAAGCACATCAATTTATCCGCAATCAACACGGCAAACCCAGCCTAGCTAATAACCCAAAAAAATTAACATTTAACATTAGCCATAACGATAAGCTAGTGGTCATTGCTGTATGTGTTAATGATCAAATTGGCTGTGATATAGAAAGTCCTGAGCGACGAGTAAGCATTGAACCAATCACAAGACGCTACTTCTCCGAGCAAGAGCATTCTATGTTAATGGCCAAACAAGGAGAGTCACAAAAGCAGGCATTTTTTAAAATCTGGACATTAAAAGAAGCTTTTGTAAAAGCAACAGGGATAGGTATCAGCTTAGGGCTAGATTCATTTTATTTCATACTCGATCAACCACAACAGGCATCACAAAATATTAAAGTGGCTTTTAATGCTCACTATCCGTTAGATACTGAGCAAGCTTGGCATTGTTATCATGACAGCCTACATTCACAAGCACTTTCATTATGTCGCGCTAGTGATAGTAAGCAGAAGATTAATTACTTAGAGGCAAGTCATCTATTTCAATAAGATTGAGTCATCATGGTCAGACAGATGTAGCAGAAATATCTGCTACTTTAGTTCGATAAACTCTACTGCTGCCGAATATCCACCTTGCTCTTCTTGATTAACACGCAATAGTTTCGCCACGGCATGTAACGGTAAAAAGCGACTGTCAGTAGTCTCTAATAAAATTTCAACTTGCTGGTCAGTATTTAATCCTGAATCATTAAATGTAATACGCATCCCGGTACTACTTAAATCATTACAGGTGCCAGGGTAAGATACTCCATCTTTTACAATCTCAATCGGGAGATTTATCTCCATCCGATGAAATGAACGTTTATCATTTTGCGCAAAGTACATAAGATTCCCTCTTCTAATTTTTTCTTAAAATGACTTATAACGTCTTATTTTGCAAGTATCACTCAGCTATTTAGGTGAAAACTGAGTCTGTCATCAAAGCAATAGATAAATGTTCATGGCTTAGATAACAACTGAATAATCGATTCCGGCATGGGCTGTAATTGTTTATTTTTATCTAAACACACCATTTCAATATCACCAATCACAGCCGCTCGTTTTGGATTAGGTCGCCACACTTCTTGACGCCATAGTGTCTTATACTTGCCATCAATAACAAAGCTAGTGCGGATATCACATATTTCAGCAAACTCTACTCCATCTTGAAAGGTCATATTTGCTTTATACACAGCAAAACCTAAACCTTGCTCTTTCCACAACAGATCTAAACGTTGGCTGCCAATAACATGTTCTCGAGCCCGTTCAAAATACTTTAAAAAGTTAGGGTGATATACCACGCCAGAATGATCCGTGTCTTCATAATATATTTGCACTGGGTGGTGATAAATCTTATTTTCCATCTACATTCGAACCTATGTTATCTAATATGTTGTCGCTGGCTTCTTCTAATAAATCCAACACTAATTCAAAGCCCTTCTCTCCCCCATAATAAGGATCAGGGATCACTTGCTCACCTAGGCCTGCGAATGCTAAAAATAACGCGATTTTATGTTGGTGTTGTACTGGGCATCGCTCTAGTAAATCTTGCTTATTCTCTTGATCCGCTGCTAGGATATAATCAAAGTCAGAAAAATCCTGTGTAGTGACTCCCCGTGAGTTAATACCTGAAAATGAATATCCGCGCTTTTCCCCCGCTGCGACTGCTCTGGCATCTGGATTATTGCCTTGATGATAGTTAATAGTGCCTGCAGAATCGATATCTAACGCCACTCCTTTTTGCTGAGCTTTAGCCCTTAGCACAGCCTCTGCGGTTGGCGACCTGCAAATATTACCTAAACAAACAATCAGTACTTTTTTCATCTGCTTTCTCACTTTATTAAATGATTATTCAACGAGTTGATACATACCTTGATAAGCAAAGTTTTCAGGTTGTAAATTAGGGGTTTGATAGGCTTTTTGCAATGCGTCTATCAAGGTTTGTGTTCGTTCACATACACCTTTCTCTAATAACCATAATACTTTTTGATAGACTTTTTGTTTAAAGGCTAAGCGATTAATCACAATGCCACTTAAATTATCACTACTTACATCGAAGTCCGCACCACAACTCACCGTTAATATCCATTCTATAGCTTGCGGCAACACTTCTACTTTTTCAAACTCAGCTTGTCGTGCTTGGTCTCGATCATCAGGCTCATACCAATAGCCATAATCAACTTGTAAACGTCGTTGCTCACCGGCCACTAACCAATGCGATATTTCATGCAAAGCACTAGAGAAATAACCATGGGCAAAAACAATTTGATGATATGAACATTCATCATTAGCAGGTAAATAAATGGGTTCGTCATCACCTAACACCAGCTCAGTATTATATTGTTGAAAAAACTGCTGATTAAATATCTGAATTAAATCTTGGCTAACAAACTCGTTTTTTGACGGTTGGAACATACAATAAAAATCTCATAAAACAATATGATCGACAAGGGTAAATACAAATTATACACTTCCCTTTATGTTCAATCTAACTAATAAAGATAAACCATGTCATTACTGAGCAAACTTCGTTGTGCATTCACCTTAGGGCAAGGTGTATTGATCGAAAATAAAGCATTAACCACAACAAACGATCCAATTCAATTCTTTAACGATTGGTTAAAAGAAGCGGAATCAACTGGGGTTGTGTTACCAGAGTCTATGTCTGTTTCGACTTGTAGCCCACAAGGTCGCCCTTCTTCTCGAATGGTGTTATTAAAAGAAGTGGATCAACAAGGTTTTGTATTCTTTACTAACTACGGCAGTCGTAAAGCCGGAGAGTTAGACGCCACCCCCTTTGCTGCCTTGTTGTTTCATTGGAATATACTGCAACGTCAGGTACGAATTGAAGGGCGAATTGAGCGTGTAAGTCATGCTGAGTCCGAAGCTTATTTCCATTCTCGTGGTCGAGGCAGCCAAATTGGTGCTTGGGCTTCAAAACAAAGCCAAGTATTAGATGAAAGACAAACACTGGTTGATAGTGTGAAATATTACGAAAATAAATTTTCAGGTCAAACTGTCCCTTTGCCTGATTTTTGGGGTGGCTACCGTGTGATCCCAGAAAAAATTGAGTTTTGGCAAGGTAAAGCCGATCGTTTACACGACCGCTTTACTTACACTAAATCAGGACAAGAATGGGTTATCAATAGACTCAACCCATAATATTCTTAAGTCGTATTTTGTGTCGTACTTTATTCATTCCAATAAAGTACGACGGTTGCACCACTGATTGAACTACCATAGTTAACTGATACACCAATCCCAATATTATCTAAAAATGGAATTTTATTATTAGTATCAATCACCCAGCCAACACTGGTTTCATAGTAATAACCATCGTCAGCCATCGCTTCTAAGTCACCAAAGAGATCAATTCTTTTGAAATCTATGGTTAAAAAGTCATTCACGCCCCACAGTTCCGGTACGCCAACGGTAAATTCCACACCATTTGTCACACGCCAACCTTCTGGGTTAACACTGTATTTGTCATTGATGGTGCCAGCAAAACTTTGTCCGTAAATATAATTGGTTTTATTATGTGCGCGCCAGGTCCCCCACTTCTCTTCTCGCTCGTAGCCGATGCCCACTTCTGGTTCAGTTATCAGCGCCCATGCACTGATATTTAAGGTATCACCGTCTAACTCATCGATAGCATCTTCAGGAAAGCCATCGCCATAATCATATTCATTGCTGTAATAAGTAAGGTGAAAACCTAATGCAGAAGTAACATACCAATTATCAGTGACATGATAAAATTGTGAGTAGTTACCATAAATACCCATAGTCTCCTGTTTAGCTGTATCATCAACTCCAGAATAAATCTCACTGTCACTTTCCGTATTAATGTAAAAAGCACGCACTGTGATGGCATGATCCCAGGCATCACTTTTAGGCTCTAGATCCCAGGTGTAAGGGATAACAAATACATTTAAACTATTTTTATAATTTGATGAATCTTCATCACCAAAACCAGGATCCTCAGACTCTATATCAAAATTGGTAAAACCAAAGGTCAATGCTTCACTGTCTGACATCAGTGTAGATATAGCAAAAGACTCTTCAATAGAGTCAAGTGCGCTTTCTGCAGCGCATACGGGAACGCCGAAAAATGAACTTAACAAAAAGCAGTAAATTGAAAAACGCTTACGATATTGAAACAAGTATCCCTCCTATTTTAAAACGTGTAAATGAACAAAAATATCCCTATAACCAGCCATGCTTTTCAAACATATCAGCTAGTTTGTCCAATTCTTTATCAATATGTGATTTCCAACTGATACCATTTTGTGCACCGCCCAGTTTCTCCATAAACCAGTTATAAAAAACGGCATTATCAAATAAGCCATGTAGGTATGAGGTATAGATATTATCTTGTTGCCAACCGATATCAGGATCGATAAACGGCTCAACACTATCATTTAATAACACACTTTCGCCATGATGAATTTCATAAGCGTCTATTGTTTGACCTAACCAGCTAATTTTTCTTTGTTTTGTTGCTTTATTGTGCGCCAATGTGGTGCTGAGATTAATAATACCTAAGCCCTGTTTATCACCATCTTCCAATGCTAATGGGTCGTTAATCTGAGAACCTAAAATTTGTAAACCACCACAAATGCCTAATACTAACTTACCTGTTTGACTAAATTTTTTAATCTCTTGGTCTAACCCCACGGCTTGTAAGTGCGCTAAGCTTTTGCCGCTGTTTTTACTCCGGGTAAAATAATTGCATCAAATACTGATAAATCTTGAGCAGTTTGCACTGGCACCAGATTGATATCATCTTGGTAAGTTAACGCATCGAACTCATCCATATTAGAAGCATAGGGATAATAGATAAGTGCAACGTTGATAGCACCATGTTGCCATGTTGTACCAAGTCTAAAGCTATCTTCTTCCGGTAAATGATGACGATGATAGGGTAAGTTAGCGACAGTAGGAATACCTGTTTTTTCCTCTAACCAGTCCATTGCATTGCCTAATAAACTTGGGTCTCCGCGAAACTTATTTAATACAAAGCCTTTAATGAGTTTTTGTTCTTCTTCAGCAAGACAAGCCCAAGTTCCAAGGAGATGAGCAAATGAACCACCCCTATCGATATCTGACACTAAATACACATCGGCTTGACACGCTAAGGCAACACTCATATTAACTATGTCCCCTTCGCGTAGATTGATCTCTGCAGGACTGCCAGCTCCTTCAATCACAATTTGCTCATATTCTGCTTGAATATCAGTTAATGCAATCACCACTTTAGGCCAGATCAGCTTTTTTCTGGCCATCCACGGCATATTGGAGATAGCGGTATCAACTTTACCGTTAATAATGACCTGACTAAAAGTCTCAGCACTGGGTTTTAATAATACCGGATTCATCAATACTGACGGTGTGGTTTTTGCTGCGATCGCTTGTAGATATTGCGCACGACCAATTTCAGAGCCATCTTCAGTGATTGCCGCATTATTACTCATGTTTTGTGCTTTAAAAGGAGCAACCTTCACACCACGATTTGCTAATAGGCGACAAATTGCAGTCACAATCAGTGACTTTCCTGCATCACTTGTACAACCTAATACCATTATCGGCTTTTTCTTTATTGTCATTATTTTTTACTTAATCCACATCTGCAGCATATTAAACAGGCAAAAAAAAGCACCGTTTTCACAGTGCTTTTATACAATTAACAAATCGTTACTCTTAACCGCGACGTGATGTCACTGCGTCAGATAGTTGTGCAAGTAGTGTTTCTGTTGCATCCCAACCGATACAAGCATCAGTAATACTTTGACCGTAAGTTGGTGCAACACCTTCGCATAGGTCTTGGCGACCTTCTACTAAGTGGCTTTCAACCATGACACCTGAGATTGCTTTATCACCACCAGCAATTTGACCACATACGTCATCAAGTACTTTCATTTGGTTTTCGAATTTCTTCTCAGAGTTTGCATGGCTGAAGTCGATCATTAATGTTTCAGCTAAACCTGATTTTTTAAGATCAGTTTTGATAGCAGCAACATGTTTTGCACTGTAGTTAGGCTCTTTACCACCACGTAGAATGATATGACAATCAGGGTTACCCGCTGTTTCTACTATCGCACTATGACCAAATTTGTTCACAGATAAGAAGTGGTGAGAAGCATTAGCAGCACCAATCGCATCTACCGCTACTTTAATCGTACCGTCTGTACCATTTTTGAAACCAACTGGGCAAGATAGACCAGAAGCTAGTTCACGGTGAACTTGTGATTCAGTCGTACGTGCACCGATTGCCCCCAAGACATAAGGTCAGCAATGTATTGCGGTGTGATCATATCTAGGAACTCAGTCGCTGCAGGTAAACCTTTTGAGTTAATGTCTAATAAAAGTTTACGAGCTGTACGTAGACCTTTATTGATGTTGAACGTACCGTTTAATTCAGGGTCATTAATTAAACCTTTCCAACCCACTGTTGTACGTGGCTTTTCAAAGTAAACACGCATAACAACTTCTAATGTATCTTTATATTTTTCACGCAGTGCAACTAGCTTATCAGCGTATACAAGTGCAGCTTCTGTATCGTGAATTGAACAAGGACCGATAATCACTAATACACGGTCATCTTTGTCACTTAAAATATTGCTAATAGCGTTACGCGAATCAGCAACTGTTTGGCTTACTGCATCTGTTGCTGGAAATTTTTCTAGTAAAGCAATAGGGGGTAATAGTTCTTTAATCGCTGTTATTTTCAAATCATCTGTTTTAATCATAATATGTCCTGAGCACACCGTTGTGCCTATTAGTTAACTTGTAGTTTTATTGTTTATTTTAAATATTCTGTTTAAGCGATCTTGCTTACCCATTAATCCATTAATTGGCTATACGGTTCAATCTCTACCGTCTCACCTTTTGCAATATTGCCTCTGTCTTGTTCCAGGACAATAAAGCAATTTGACTGACTCATTGAGCTAAACACGCCAGAGCCTTGATTTCCTGTGGTTGTTACAATTAACTGCCCCTGTTCATTCACTGAGTAGTTACCACGTTGAAAATCTGTTCTTCCGGGTGCTTTACGTAATGTATCAATACATACTGCATTTAAGCGTAGTGGTGCTTTTACCGCCTCTCCACTCATTTTAGCCATTGCTGGCACTGCTAATTGATATAGTGTCACGATAGCGGAAACCGGATTTCCTGGCAACCCAAAAAACACACTGTTTTGAAGCTTGCCAAAAGCAAAAGGTTTTCCTGGTTTAATTGCTAGTTTCCAGAATCCAATTTCACCTATCTCATTAAGCACTTGTTTAATGAAATCCGCGTCTCCAACGGAAACTCCGCCACTTGTGATCACAACATCGGCCTGTTGATCAGCCTTGATTAATGCAGCTTTAATTTCACTATAGTCATCTTTAATAATGCCAAAATCAATCACTTCAACATTTATACGGGATAGAAGTCCTATAATACTATATCTATTGCTATCGTAAATCTCACCTTGTTCTAACTTAGAACCTAACGGTCTTAACTCATCACCCGATGACATAACCGCTACTTTTAATTGACGATAGACAGGTAATTCAGAAAAACCTAAAGAGGCTAATAAAGGAATATCACGAGGTGTCAATTTATGGCCTTTTGATAACACCGTTTGCCCTACGCTTATATCTTCACCAGTAAAACGTAGATTGTTATGTAACTTAGGTGCATTCACAAAGGTGATAGTCTCGCCATCAACGGTTACTTGCTCTTGCATCACCACACAGTTTAACGCATCCGGTATCATTGCTCCGGTCATAATGCGAATACATTGTCCTCGTTGAATGCTTCCTTCAAAGGGAGCGCCAGCAAATGACTTACCTACTTCAATGAGAGAGATGGGCTGCATGACAGAACAATCGATTAAGTCATCACAATGCAATGCGTAACCATCCATTGCAGAGTTATTAAAAGGCGGTACATTTTGTTGCGAAATAATATCCTGACTTAAGGTATAACCTAACGCCGAAGATAGAGGTAAGGTGATCACCTCACACACATTACAGAGTGTATCTTGCATTTTTTTAATCGCATCCGCTAAAGGCATTAAGCCTGGTACATCACAACTACTCATATTATTTTCTCTATTAATTAGTATTTAAATATTTATTTAACGCATGTCGTTTGTTATCACGGTACTAGTAAGATTAAGCAGACTTAATCCCTTTTAAATTACTGAAACAGCTTTCAACTGCAGTACTGATAAAATCTTCGATGAAGGCTAAACTCTTCTGCTCTTCACGTACCGCGGCATATAAGGTTTTCCATACCCCCTCTTTACCAAGACGACGAGCCACTACATAATCCTTTTGCAGATATTCGAATAACGCCCAATTAGGTAACGCAGCTACACCTCGCCCACTGGCCACTAATTGCAACATCATCATGGTCATTTCCACTTGACGTATTTTTGCAGGATTAACTTCCTCTGGTATTAAAAAGCCATTAAAGATATCTAAGCGCTCTTTTTCAACTGGATAAGTAATCAATGTTTGTTCTTTTAGATCTTCTGCATCAATAAAGGTTTTATTCGCTAAGGGGTGATGACGACTCAACGCCAACATAGATTGATAACTAAACAGTGGGATATAACTAATACCTTCAATCACTTTCGGATCCGATGTCACCACCAGATCCAAATTACCACGCTTCAGAGCAGGTAATGGTAAAAAGCTAAAACCACTAGAAAAATCTAACTCCACCTCTGGCCAACTATCACGAAAAGCATCAATGGCAGGCATCAACCATTGAAAACAAGAGTGACATTCAATAGCCATATGTAAACGCCCTGCGTCACCTGATGAAAAACGTGATAAGTCACGCTCAGCCTGTTGGATCTGCGGTAAAACTTGATCGGCAAGTTCTAATATCCGTAAACCAGCAATGGTAAAACGGATTGGTCGTGATTTACGAATAAACAAAGAGCAATCTAAACGTTGCTCTAACTCTTTTAATTGATGAGAAAGTGCAGATTGCGTTAAATGTAATTGTTTAGCAGCTTCCACTAGGCTACCCGCTTTATTTAAGGTGGATAATGTTTTTAAGTGTTTAAATTCAATCATGATTAACCTTACAAGTGAATATTGATTATTCCATAAAAGTTAATTTTATTCATACTTAATATGAAATAATTGAATTTAGCTCATTAATAAACAATAACATGATGATTTTCAGTAATTCACCTTCACTAACTTAACCAGATAGGTTACTTTAACACGCTGTGTTAAGCATAAAATATTAGGGGTTAAGGGGTTTAAATGTATTCAATTGTTCGTTCAAACAAATTAGATAATGTCTGTTATGACATTCGTGGTCCAGTGCTAAAACAAGCAAATAAGCTGGAAGATGAAGGCCAACGTATTCTTAAATTGAACATAGGTAATCCCGCCACATTTGGATTTGAAGCCCCAGAAGAAGTATTAATGGACGTGATCAAGAACCTGCCAAAAAGCCAAGGTTATTGTGACAGTAAAGGCCTATTCTCAGCACGTAAAGCGGTCATGCAACATTATCAAGCCAAAGGCTTATTATCGCTAGATACTGATGATATTTACATTGGTAATGGGGTAAGCGAGTTGATTGTGATGGCGATGCAAAGCTTATTAAATAATGGCGATGAGATATTAGTACCAGCGCCAGATTACCCTTTGTGGACAGCGGCAGCCAACCTTTCTGGTGGTAAAGCCGTACACTATGTTTGTGATGAGGAATCTAACTGGTTCCCTGACATTGACGATATCAAATCAAAAATCACCTCTCGTACTAAGGGCATTGTGTTAATTAACCCAAACAACCCTACTGGTGCCGTATATAGTAAAGAGTTGTTAGAGCAAATCGTCGAGTTAGCACGCCAACATAACTTAATTGTTTTCTCCGATGAGATCTATTCAAAAATTGTTTACGATGATGCGGTGCATATTCCACTAGCGACCTTGGCTGATGATATTTTAATCGTCACCTTTGACGGTCTTTCAAAAGCCTATCGAGTATGTGGTTTCCGAGTCGGTTGGATGATGATCAGTGGCGCTAAAAAACAAGCCAGAGATTACATATCAGGCATTGAGATACTCGCCAGTATGCGTTTATGTGCAAATGTACCAATGCAACATGCGATTCAAACTTCATTAGGCGGTTACCAAAGTATTAACGAATTAACCGTACCTGGCGGACGTTTATATGACCAAACACAAACGGCATGGAAACTATTAAATGATATCCCTGGTGTTAGCTGTAACAAACCGCAAGGTGCGTTATATCTATTCCCTAAACTAGACCAAAAACGTTTTAACATTAAAGATGATCAACGTTTTGCAATGGACTTATTGACTGAAGAAAAGATTCTAATTGTACAAGGTACAGGCTTTAATTGGCATAAACCTGATCACTTCCGGATTGTGTGTTTACCTCGTGTTGATGAGATGAAGATGGCGATCAATAAAATAGCCAATTTCTTAGACGGTTATAGTCAATAAGTTTAATCGGTTAACTTCGCAGTGTTTGCAACAGTTTTGTCGCTCAACACTGCGCTGTTTCATTTGTCGTCACTTTACTCACAAACTGACTTTCTTATCTCGAACCTTATCTAAAATACTTCATGTAAATTATTGATCGCTTATCGACCTAATTACTATAAAATGCAAAAATAATTAGATTAAATAATTTATCTCTATTTTATAAAGTAATAATAACGGTTATTTGTATAATGGCCATTCAAAGGGCCTGATTACCATTTTAAATGAGAACTTTCATGCTCAAGAAAACGCTTCTATTGGTTATTTCATTGTGTTTTATATCCTTGCTGTTTGTTGATGTAGGCGACTTAATCTCCGAAAGAGTTATATATGTTTTATGGCCCATTGGACATGTCACTGTTTTTGCTTTCTGGACGGCACTATTAATCCTTTACCAACCTAATATTAGAAACTCCTCACTTATCAAACAATGGTATTTATTAACATTATTCTGTTTCGGGCTGGGAGTGACCATTGAACTGATACAGCCTTTCTTTGGTCGCTCTCGACAGCTTGATGATCTTTTCATGAATTATATTGGCGTCTTATTGAGCTTAATTCTGTTCACTCGTCACTCAGTGCATTGGATTGTCAAAACAGGTTATTTTGTTGTGTTGGGATATTTTTTATTGCCTTCAATTACAACTGCATATGATGAAGTTAAAATGCAACTCGAATACCCTAACCTTGCCTCTTTTGATAATGAGGTTGCCTTAACACGTTGGAAAGCAGATCAAAGGTTAACCTTAATAACACCACAAGATCTGCCTGAAGCAACAACCAATATGATGAAAATTACCTTTGTAAAACGTCAATACAGCGGTGTAGCACTTCGTTATTTTAAAAGAGATTGGCAGCAGTTCAGTCAACTTAGCTTTGATTTATATAATCCTTATAAACAAGCTTTGCCTGTTACTTTAATCATGACTGATAAACACTACAATAAAGGTCAACCTAATGCACAAGACCGATTTGATAAAATTTTGCAAATAAAACCAGGTTACAACCATATTGATCTGCCATTAGATGAGGTAAAACAAGGGGTCGCATTAAGGGAAATGGATTTAGAAAATATGGCAGGAGTAGATTTTTATATGTATAAATTGAAGACGCCCACATACTTATATTTAGCGTCATTATATTTGCAGTAGTATATGTACTACAGCACTACTAATAGTAGTGGGTTATTAGACTAATAAAGAAAATATCTTTATTAGTCTTACCAGATAAAACAGTTTAGATGGGGCCGTAAATTTTATCCGTTAAACGAACATGTACTGTGATCTCTTCTCGGTCATGATAGAGATGCTTTGCTTGAAGTTCGTAATTGAACCGGCTTCTTCAATCATATCCGTTAAGATTTTAAGATCCTCGGTGGCTTCTTGATAACGTTGTTTCATGGGTAATTTAAGATTAAAAATAGTCTCTTTACACCACCCTTCAATTAACCATTTAGCCATCAACTTTGCAACCCGTTTTGGTTTTTCAATCATGTCACAAACTAACCAATGAATGTTTTTACGCTCAGGTTCAAATTTAAAACCATCTTCCATGTAATGAGTGATTTGCCCTGTTTCCATTAGACTTTCAGCCATTGCACCATTATCTACACAACTAACAAACATACCACGTCTTACTAATTGGTAAGTCCAACCACCTGGACAAGCACCTGAGATCCACTGCACGTAAACCTGAATGTGCTCTCGCCTCTTGCTCTTCCTTGGTTAAAAACGTTTGAAATGCTTCATCGAGTTTTAACGTAGAACGACTCGGTGCTTCATTAGGAAAACGTAAACGTGTGATCCCCATATGTTGCTCACTACGGTTATTAGGCAGTGAATAACCCACATAGGCCGTTTCATAATCCATAAAGCAGACGTGTGTACGACGTCGTTTAGGGTTTTCTTTGTTGGTTAAGTTATTGTGTTTTTTCAGTGCTTGTCTGAATGGTACGGTGAATTTACGACAAAAAGTCAGTAATGGTTTAGTTTCATCCCCTTCCGGACACTCTACAAACACGTCACCGGCCATTGGCAGATTACGAGTTACTTCTAAAATAGGAGAGATTCTATCTTCTGCCGGTAAATCTTCGAGCAAGGCAACAGCAACAATCATTTGACGAGCAAAAATTAATTGTGCGAAATTAACTTGCTCTGCTAATGCTTCAACCTGTGCAGGATCATAACAATGATATAATACAAACCCACTATTTTTTAGCGTTTTGATATACCCAAAGACTTCTAATTCACTGGCTTTAGCTTGAATTTCATTAGCACAATCATTTTCAAAACCTGGACGACAATATAACAGAATACCTAACATACAAACCTCAATTTACTGTGTTCAGTAAATCTTTATTTTCTTTGTGAAAAGAGCATTGCTAACGCAATAGATAACCACGCAATGATCAGTAACAAACCACCTAATGGTGTGATCAGAACTAACAGTTTCGATGCAAAAAATACCCAATAATATAAGCTACCACTGAAACATAGCGTACCAATGCTAAAACAATATAAGCTCAAGGTAAGCAAACGACTTACATAGAATGAGCTTAATATTGCTGTCATTAACAAAGCTAATGCATGCAGTAACTGATATTGCGACGCTAATTTTACCTGTGAGACTTGTTCAGGATCAGCCCATGCAGATAAACCATGACTAGCATAAGCTCCAAACATAACCGCCGTTGCACCTAATAAGGCGGCAACGGCGATAAAACAGCGTGACTGTGTTGAGATAGTTAACACAATAGCTTATTCAGTCACAATAGGATCTAAGCTTTTAGCTAGTTCATCCATTTGTTTCATTTGTGTTAGGAAAGGCACTAGCTTATCAAGTGGCAATGCACATGGACCATCACATTTTGCGTTTGCAGGATCTGGGTGAGACTCTAGGAATAAACCTGCAATACCCTGTGACATCCCCGCTAAACCTAGTTGTACCACTTGGCTACGGCGACCATCAGCGCTATCACTGCGTGCACCTGGTTTTTGTAAAGAGTGGGTAACATCGAAAATCACTGGGTAAGACGTTTCTTTCATGGTGCTGAAACCTAGCATATCAACAACTAAGTTATTGTAACCAAAACAGCTACCGCGTTCACACAGGATGATTTTATCATTACCCGCTTCTTTAAATTTAGTGATGATATGTTGCATTTCATGTGGCGCTAAGAATTGCGCTTTTTTCACATTAATCACAGCATTTGTTTCTGCCATTGCTTTAACTAAGTCAGTTTGACGGCTTAAGAATGCAGGTAGTTGAATAACGTCAACCACTTCAGCAACAGGTTTTGCTTGGTACGGTTCGTGAACATCAGTAATAATTGGAACATTAAAGGTAGATTTAATCTCTTCAAAAATACGTAAGCCTTCTTCCAAACCAGGACCACGGAAGCTATTAACCGATGAACGGTTTGCTTTGTCGAATGAAGCTTTAAACACATATGGAATATTCAGTTTAGAGGTAGCTTCAACATAGGTTTCTACCATTTTCATCGCAAGGTCACGCGACTCTAAAACATTCATACCACCAAATAAAACAAATGGAAGATCATTTGCAACTTCAACATTGCCGACTTTGATAATTTTCTGGCTCATTTTTACTCTCTTATTTTTATCGAATTACACGATCAAAATGGTTAGTCATCACAACCTTGCTATGACGGCTATTAGTTAAATAATTAATGGATAACTTGTGCTGTTAGTTCATCACCCATCTGTTTAATCTGTCTTTTTAATAAATTAACAATGGGATCTTCAGGACACTGTTCAATAAAGTATGTGAAATCATTACATGCTAATTGATAACACTCTAATTGTTGAAATAAGAAACCACGATCTCTTACTTCAAAGGCATCCTCGGGATCCAGCCTTAATAAAATATCACTGCATAATAGAGCTAACTCAATGCTTTCAGCTTGGATATAAGCGGCTTTTAAGACATTAACATAACGTTTAATGATCGTTTCACTGCTATCCGCCTGTAACATATCAGGCGTTAAACGTGCATGATTACCTAATTGGCCACGCACTTTTAATTCTAATTGCAATAAATCAACTATCTCACCATTAAATGGATCGATATATACCGCCTCTCCGTGCAGGTCGACTTTCACGATAAAACCACTTGGAAAGCAGATGCCATGGGCATTAAACCCCGTTTCCTTTAATGATTCAATCAATAAAATACCAAGGCTAATCGGTACGCCTTTACGGCGTGATAACACCGATGATAACAACGCATTTTTAACTTTGAAAAAAGCCTTCCAATCGCCGCTAAATTTTTGCACATGGTATAGGTTATTAAGTAGTCCGCTTAATTTTTCCATATTGTTATCAGCGTAACTTGATAGCTGAGACTTGATAACAATCAGTTGTAAACGCATAGCGTCTTGAAGCTCAACTGCTGAATGCCCTGTAATTTCAGATTCAGCCATTCCAGCCAACTGTAAAAGAGAATAAGCGCTATAATCTATTCCTTCATGAATAAAACTGTTAGTAAACACAGTTTCTTCAAGCGTCTCTTTTTCATCTAATTCCACTGTTTACCCCACTAATAAAATAGCTTGTTTAGTGAATGCTAATTTAGCGATATAAGCAAGCCAACCAAACGCACCAATAAAAGATAACCATTGAATATGTGTTTTAGTATTTGGGTTTAATGACACTTGTACCATAGTAAAGTAGGCAACAAATGCGATTAATTTTTCCAATAACCAATATCCACCTAAGGAGAATGGATTCCAATGTACCAGTGCCATTAAGGCAATACCTAATACAATAATAGCTAGGTGAGTATGGGTATGGATTTTTTTATAAATTGGCTTTTGTGCATTAGCATGATCCGTCTTTAACCAATAAAAACGGATGATATAAAGCACGATCGCTAATACGATAAAACTCATATGAGTATGTTTTAAAATGTTATACATTGTTATCCTTGCCCTAAACCAATTGGCTCATTGATATTATTTATCATTAACCTTAGTAACTTTGATCATAGCAGTGTAGTAGATTCACGCTACAAAGGTAAATGACCTAAAGTAACCACGGTCATTTTGACCGTAATCTTGCTTTGTTTGCACATCAACAAAGCCATTATCTTGCATAATTTTTTGCACTGATTGCCCTTGATCATAACCATGCTCAAGTAACAAGCTACCACCTGCAGTTAAATAATCTTTAGCTTGTTCGCAAATCAAACGAATATCCGCCAATCCACTCTCTTTGGCAGTTAACGCCGACAGAGGTTCAAATCTTACGTCACCGCTTTTAAGGTGACTGTCTAAAGGGTCGATATACGGCGGATTACTAACGATAACATCAAACCTGTTTTGCACATTATCAAACCAATTACTTTGTTTGATAATAACCTGGTTAAACCCCAGTTTTTTGCGGTTTTCACAGGCTAAAGATACGGCATCAGCACTATAGTCTACACCCATACACGTTGCATTTGGCAGTTCACTGGCGAGTGCAAGAATTACCGCACCAGTTCCTGTACCAAGATCTAGAATATGTGCATTTGGGCTAGTCTTGTCTAAGGCTAGTTCCACTAATAATTCAGTATCTGGGCGAGGAATAAGTGTGCTCGCATTGACCTTAAAAGGCAGTGACCAAAACTCACGTTCACCAGTTAAATGTGCCACAGGTTGACCATTAAGGCGTTGTTCAATCAATTGCTCAAAATCTGTTTTTTGTTGCGCAGTTAAATCTCGTTCTGGCCACGTCATTAGATAAATGGTTGGTTTATCTAATACATAAGCTAATAACACCTGCGCATCTAACAAGGCTGAATCACTTCTTACCAGTGTATATTCAGCCCAGACTAATGCATCATCGATACGCAACTACAGTGCACCTTGTGCAAGTGCAGCTAGTTTATCAGCTTGGTCTTCTTGTAGGATAGGATCTAATAACGCATCTAATTCACCTTCTAATACCTCATTCAAACGGTAAATAGTCAGGTTAATACGGTGGTCACTAACACGGCCTTGTGGGTAGTTATAAGTACGAATACGTTCACTACGGTCACCACTTGCTACCAGGCTACGACGAATGTCTTGCTCTTCAGCATTGTTCTTTTCATCTTCAACTTGTTGTAAACGTGCTTGTAAAACAGACATCGCTTGCGCACGGTTTTTATGTTGTGAGCGTTGATCTTGACACTCTACAACAGTACCCGTTGGTACGTGTGTAATACGAATAGCAGAATCGGTTTTATTAACGTGCTGACCACCTGCACCAGAAGCGCGGAACGTATCAACTTTTAAATCAGCAGGGTTAATTGAAATCGCTTCTGATTCAGGAATTTCAGGCATAACTACTACAGTACAAGCGGATGTATGAATACGGCCCTGTGATTCTGTTTCTGGTACACGTTGTACACGGTGACCGCCCGATTCAAACTTCATTAGACCGTAAGCGCCATCACCTTCGATTTGCATGATCACTTCTTTGTAACCGCCCTGCTCACTTTCATTACTGTTCATGATGGTCACGCGCCATTTTTTGCTGTCACAGTATTTACTGTACATACGGAATAAGTTACCTGCAAAAATAGCCGCTTCATCACCACCAGCTCCGGCTCTGATCTCAACAAAACAGTTACGGTCATCATTTGGATCTTTTGGCAGTAATAAAATTTGCAACTCAGCGGCTAATCTTTCTACAGACTCTTTAGCTTCAGTGATCTCATCTTGCGCCATTTCACGCATATCTTCATCGTCATCTTCTAGCATTAATTCTGCTGCAGCTAAGTCTTCTTGAGCCGTTTGAAAGGCTTTAAAGCACAATACTACTTCTTCTAGCTGTGAATACTCTTTAGTTAATTCACGATATTTATCTTGATTACTGATCGTATCAGGGTCACCTAATAGCGCTTGTACTTCTTCATAACGTTCAACTAATATTTCTAACTTTGCAACAATAGATGCTTTCATTTTTATCTCTTCTTATGAATAGTTCAGTAGCGGAACTACTGAGTTATCTCTTTATAATTCGTCGTGTTGGCTTAAACCGAGTGTTAACCTTAATAAAGCTAAATCTTGTTCATTACCTGTTTGGCTGACCGTAGTCAGAGCTTGGCTAGGATGATGAATAAGTTTATTGGTTAATTTAAACGCCAACTCTTTTAATACTTTTTCACTGTCGTTACCGTTCGCTAATGAAGTAATAGCACGTTGTAATAATTCATCTCTTAATTGCTCACTGTTTTGGCGATATAATCGAATGCTCTCTACCGCTTTTAATGACTCTTGCCACGCCATAAAGTCGCTAACACCTGCGACAATAATTTTTTCAGCTTCAATGGCGGCTTCTACTCGTGCTTGTTTATTCTCTTCTATAATGCCCTGTAGGTCATCAACGCTATATAGATACGCATCATTTAACTCTGCGACCTGCTGTTCTATATCTCGAGGCACAGCAATATCGATAAATAACATTGGCTGATGGCGACGATCTTTTAACGCACATTCCACCATACCTTTACCAATGATAGGTAAAGGACTCGCGGTGGATGAGATAATAATATCTGACTTAGCCAGATGATTAGGAATTTCTTCTAAGGTAATTGCATTAGCATTGAACTGCTCTACTAACCCCATTGCACGCTCTAAAGTACGATTAGCAATAGTGATATTTGGCACTTCATGTTCTAGTAAATATTTGCCAACCAACTCAATGGTTTCGCCAGCACCAATTAACAACACACGACTTTTCTTTAAATCACTGAATATTTGTCGAGCTAAAGAAACGGCAGCAAACGCAACTGAGATTGCATTGGCACCAATTTGAGTGTCGGTACGCACACGCTTTGCCACACTAAAGGCATATTGAAACCATTTGTTTAAGGTTTTACTAACCGCTTTCGCTTGACCAGCAGAAGCAAAGGCTTGCTTAATTTGCCCAAGAATCTGTGGTTCACCTAATACTAAAGAGTCTAACCCGCATGACACACGAAATAGGTGATTAACGGCTTGTTGATCTTGGTAGCTATAAAAGTTCTGGTCAAAAGCACCCGCTTCAATGCCATGGAAGTCTGTTAACCATCTTAAAATGGGTGTTATATCGTGTCCTTCATAATGGCAGTAAATTTCACAACGATTACAAGTAGAAATAATAACTGCCTCTTTAACAAGAGGTTGAGATAACAAATCTGCATAAGCCACCATCAAAGAGTCAGGTGCAAAAGCAACTTTTTCTCTCAGTTCAACTGGTGCAGTTTGATGGTTAATTCCTAACGCAAATAATGGCATTTATATAATTCACAGAAACAAGAAATGGAGCAAAATAAAGAGCTGAATTCTACGTAAATTTACCACAAATTTAAAGCGAACTCTGTTTCTATGGTGTATTTAGTTTTAAAAACAAACAATTTTGCTATAACTTTTACTTTATAAAACAGAATAGCAAAATTTCTGCGCTAATATTTTTACATGTTAGCTTCGCTTGGGTATTATCAAGCACTGATTTTCTATCACTAAATTATTGAAGAGCCCATGACTATTAAAAAAATATTTGCCAGCCTTGCGATTACTTTCTCTCTTTCAGGGTGTTCTTACTTATACAATACCTTTGTATATCAAATCGATGTAGTTCAAGGAAACTATATAGACAGTGAAAAATTAGCCCAAGTTGAAATTGGTATGACACAACAACAAATTGTTTACGTGTTAGGCTCTCCAATGTTAATTGATCAATTTGATAGTAATAAATGGTATTACATTCGTTATATCAAACCAGGTGGCGAGCCAGTTCAGCAGTCACAAATACTGTTAACTTTTGATGGTAATAAATTAGCCAATATTAGCAGTGATAATATCGAACAAGAAAATCCACTGGTAAAAAACCCTAAAGTGAAAAAAGAGCCAAACGAGGCCGCACAAACGGGCGATACTAAAGTTGCACCTACCACAGAATAAACCCGCTTTAACGTAAAGGAGTGTTTCGACACTCCTTAGCTCCATTCCTTGTTAATTTAAGTGCGCTACATCACTATTAATTAAGGAATTTTTCCAAGAATTGATCTACACCAAACTCCCCTCTATTAGCTTTTGCATTTTATATTTACCTCACTATGATGAAACCTCTTATCAGCAATACAAGTGAGCTAAATAACCATGAAAAATTACTCTGATACTCTGTTAGATGAAATAAAGTTACTCGCGAAATTTCCTGAAACCTCACAATTAGAAGGCTTAAAAATTCATAAAGAAGCTGACCTCAGCATCATTAAAGCAGCACAATCTCTGTTTGATAAAGGTCTTATTTCACAACAAGATGGTGGGTACTTAACCGATAGTGGCTTAGAAACTGCAGATCATCTACACCACCTATTAATCGCACTTCATTAATCTATATTATGGTTGTGGGCTGAGTACCTTGCTCGCCCTCAGCACTTCAGTTGTCGTTTTATCCATTAACAAATACTGCCCATTTATTTTGCTATGTAGATCTCTTAGTTGAGTAAATTGCGCCAACAAGGTACATTCTCCCTTTTGATTCTGTAAAGGTTATTCTCGCTATGAAAGTTATCTCATTTAATATTAACGGGCTACGCGCACGTCTACATCAATTACAAGCAGTAATCGATAAACACCAACCTGATGTAATTGGACTTCAAGAGATCAAAGTACATAATGACGCCTTCCCTGTTGAAGCTTTAGAAGCTATGGGGTATCACGTTTATTTCCATGGTCAAAAAGCCCATTACGGTGTTGCTATGTTATGTAAACAAAAACCAACTGATGTGCAATATGGCTTCCCTACTGATAATGAAGAGCATCAAAAACGCATGATCATGGTGACTGTGCCTGATGAAGATGGACAGCCAGTGCGAATTTTAAACGGTTATTTCCCGCAAGGTGAGAATCAAACCCATGAAATTAAATACCCGTATAAGCGTCAATTTTATCAAGATTTAAATACATATCTGAATGAGCATCATACTGCCGAGGAAAATGTTATCGTGATGGGTGATATTAATATCTCACCATTAGATCTAGATATTGGTATTGGCGAAGCAAATGCTAAACGTTGGTTACAAACAAAAAAATGTAGCTTCCTACCTGAAGAGCGTGAATGGTTAGCAACCTTAATGAAGTTTGGTTTCACAGATACCTTCCGTTTATTACACCCAGAAGAAGATCAAAAGTTTAGTTGGTTTGATTATCGTTCTCGTGGTTTTGATGATAACCGTGGTTTACGTATTGACGTGGTATTAGCAACCCCAGCATTGGCAGAGAAAACCGTTGAAGCAGATATCGATTATGAATTAAGAGGGATCGATAAACCATCAGATCACGCTCCAATCTGGACTGAATTTGCTTAACCCCTTAACCTAATACTCAACAGGCTCAAGTATCACTTAATTATTTCCAATTTAAGTGATACTTGAGCCTTTATTTTTAACCGTAAAAAATAACTAGGTTTTCTTAGGCCATTTTAATAAATTACAATCTTCTAACTCTGCTAATTTTTCCTGACAAGCTTGTAACTGAAATAACTCACCTAAACTTGGCACAGCATTAAAATTAAATACCTGTTCTTGATAGACAAATTGAATTTGAAAAGCATGTAAATATCCACGGTCATAACGGTGTGCATCTTCCGTTGCATAGATAGGATCACCACAAATCGCACTGCCTATACTTTTTAACGCCACACGAATTTGATGTGTTTTACCTGTTTTAGGCTTAACCACAAACAAACGTTTACCTTCTCCTAATGAAAAACTAAAAAACTGTGTGATCGCTAAATTCTCAGTATTTCTAGTTAGTTTCCACATTGAACGACGTGATTTTTCCATCCCACCTTTAATTAAACCTTGAGACTTTTTAGGTTTTTTATCTGCAATGGCTAAGTAAAATTTTTGAATATCCTGACTTTTAAATAATTCTGACAACCGGTTTGCCGCTACTGATGACTTAGCTAATAATAAAATGCCCGAAGTCATTTTATCTAAACGATGCACACTGAATAACTTCTGTTTGAAATAACGTTCTGCGGCAACTACTACCCCAAACTCACCACCTTCACTATGAAAGTTAATACCGGGATGTTTATTGATGACTACAAAATCATCTTCTTCTGATACAACTGAAAAGTATGTACTTTCTACTGTGATTGCCTCTTGCATCGCTACCCTATTATTCATCAAAGACTAAATTCTGCGCCGCACTATAAGCTAAATTACTCAATAATTGTGGCAAAATCGCTAATATTTCATGGTATTCAGGTAATTGGTCAACTATCGCTAAGAATTGCGGGTCATTAGCATCCACGGGAGCAAGTTTGGTTAATAGTAAAATAGTTGTTTGTAATATATTTTCACTATTACTATCACCTTCCACTGATTCCCATTGTTCGCTAAACACTTCAATAGCCGCTAAGAAGCCACTAGCAAATTGAACTGCTTGTTCAGTTAACTGTTTATCTGGGGTTAACCAGTCATGACATTGTAAACCATTCAGCGGAATCGCTTCTTGATAAGATGCTTGAATTTCATTGCTAAGCGCGAGTACTTTTTGCGCATAGTTAGTGGCTTGTTGTTCATTATCAAAAGTCATCTCCGCATCAGCTTGCCACAGATAACTTAACCATTGATCCAAATCTAATAACTCTGGCAGAGCCTGCACACTACACATGAAACCAATTTGATAGTAACTAGTGTGTAAGCCTTTTATACTATTAAATTGACCATTCAGTTCGATAAAATCAAACAATGCCATTTTTTGATTATCGGGCATATTAACTCCTAGTAGTAGTGTGTTTAGTATGAAATATTAATACTATATATTTGAGATATAAAAAAGCCTACTTAAAAGTAGGCTTAATCGATATATCTATAAAGATGTATATTAGCTTTTAAGTCTAATATAGAACGTTTGATAAATCGTATGAATCTTGACGGAATGGACGTTTCATTTCAGTTAGACATTCGATGATGTCATGGTCAACCATCTCACCACACTTAATACCAATACAACGTGCACTCTTACCAGCCATCAATAGAATCAACAGCGTAAGCACCCATACGGCTTGCTAAAATACGGTCAAATGCCATTGGTGCACCACCACGTTGGATATGACCTAATGTTGTCGCACGTGTTTCACGTTTAGTTCTTTGTTCGATACGTTTTGCTAAAGCAGTCACATCAGTAATGTGCTCAGTAATAGCAACAATCGCGTGCTTCTTACCTTTTTCTTCGCCTAATTGAATTTGTTCAATTAATTTATCTTCATCAAAATCAACTTCAGGAACGATAACGTACTCACTACCGCCAGCGATCGCAGCCCATAGTGTTAAATCACCACAGTAACGTCCCATCATTTCTACAATAGAGATACGGTTATGTGATGAAGAGGTGTCACGTAAACGGTCCACTGCATCAACAATCGTATTTAAACAAGTCATGAAACCGATAGTGAAATCAGTACCCGCAATGTCATTATCGATTGTGCCTGGAATACCGATACATGGGTAACCCATTTCACTTAATTTTAATGCACCCATGTATGAACCATCACCGCCAATAACGATTAATGCTTCAATACCGTGCTTTTCTAATTGCTGAATCGCTTCTTTACGAACACTTTCTTCTTTAAATTCTGGGAAACGAGCTGTTCCTAGAAATGTGCCGCCGCGATTAATAACATCAGATACTGAATGACGATCCATTTGTTCGATTTTATCTGCATGTAATCCTGCATAACCATCATAAATACCGAACACTTCGATATCGTGAGAAAGACAAGTACGTACTACTGCTCGCACTGCAGAATTCATACCCGGCGCATCGCCACCACTTGTAAGCACACCAATTTTTTTAATCACAATTTACCTCAACCAATTACACTAATTGATAAAAACCATAAGACTATTGCCATATAGACTATGATAATCATCTATAAAATTAAAACTTTTATATTTTAACTCAAGTTAAATGTAGTTTTCTACATGAGTTGCAGAAAGTAAACGTCCAGAACCACATCAATTTTGTTAAAATAGCTAATATTTAATCATTGGTTTTTCATGTAAACAACCTCTGATACTTCGTGCCTCAAGCATACAATATCTGAAGGCTGTAGAATAACAATATTATGCATTTTCTTGTTAAAAAGGCCTTTCTTTGCTTTTTTATTAATCTGGATCAGTAATCTTTTTTAAATTGTCACAAAGTTGCAATAAGTAGGCTATATTGTGTTTAACAAATAAAAGGAGAAGAAGATGAAAAGTAAAAAGAAAACGTTAAGAAACAAACATATTTGGTTTTCAGTATGGAACCCAAAATCAACTCAAATGAGCCCTAAGTGCGATGCTGGCTATCGCCCAATTAGACAATCAACTCGATAAAAAACCATTAAAAATAACATAAGGTTTATTAAAACCTAATTCCCCGTTCCCATAATACCTTTTCGAATAAATACAAAAAAGCAGGTTATAAAACCTGCTTTTAAATACCCTTTATGATCTGTATAAATTAACCTAGTTTATCCGATGCTACCGCATATGACGGATCTTCAATTAGGTTCATTTCCACTAGTACACCTGCTTTATGCAATAACTTACGACAGTCTTTACTTAGGTGACGAATATGCAGTTTTTTGCCTTCTTTTACATAACGCTCGTTAAGTACACTAATCGCTTCAATAGCAGAATGGTCTGCTACACGACAGGATGCAAAATCAACCGTCACATGACGAGGGTCATTTTTAACGTCGAATAATTCTAAGAAATTACTCACAGAACCAAAGAATAATGGGCCATTGATAGCGTAAGATTTTTCAGTTTTATCTTCATTTTCAGCAACATTTGCATGGATATGACGAGCATGTTCCCATGCAAATACCAATGCAGAAACAATCACACCAACAAAAACAGCAATAGCAAGGTCAGTAAACACAGTTACCGTACTTACTAATACAATCACAATTGCATCTTTAACTGGCACATTACGCATCATTTTGAATGAAGCCCATTCAAAGGTACCTAATACAACAATAAACATCACACCCACTAATGCGGCTAGCGGTACAATTTCAATTAAACCAGATGCAAATAAAATAAACGCTAATAACGCAAGTGCAGCGGTAATACCAGATAAACGGCCACGTCCACCTGAGTTAATGTTAATCATAGACTGGCCAATCATCGCACAACCACCCATGCCACCAAATACGCCATTCACCATATTTGATGCACCTTGAGCAACACACTCTTTATTAGGACGGCCACGTGTTCCTGTCATCTCATCAACAACGGTCAAGGTTAATAGAGATTCAATTAGACCAACTGCAGCTAGGATCAGAGAGTATGGCAAAATAACGTGCAATGTTTCTAAATTGAACGGAACCATTGGAAGCGCAAAGGTTGGTAATGTGCCCGCAATAGTCGCATTTTCATCGCCACTCATACTTTGTAGAAAGTCTAATACGGTGCGAGTTTCTAATGCAGGAACAAAATAAACTAACAAAGTCACAACCACAATCGCCACTAATGTAGAAGGCACTGCGTTAGTTAACTTAGGTAAAAAGTGGATAATCGCCATGGTTAACGCGATTAAAGCTAACATGATATAAAGTGCATTGCCTTGTAACCAAGTTAAGTTACCTGCAGCATCTTTCACTTTAAATTGACCTAGTTGCGCTAAAAAGATAACGATAGCTAAGCCATTCACAAAGCCAATCATCACTGAATGCGGCACCATACGAATGAATTTACCAAAATGCAAAACACCACATAAAATTTGGAATAAACCTGCTAACATAACCGCAGCAAATAGATACTCAACACCGTGTGAGCTTACTAATGCAACCATTACAACAGCCATTGCTCCGGTTGCGCCAGAAATCATACCTGGACGACCACCAAAGATAGAGGTGATTAAACCAACCATAAATGCCGCATATAAACCAATCATTGGTTCAACACCTGCAACAAAGGCAAAGGCCACTGCTTCTGGCACCAGTGCCAAAGCAACTGTTAAACCTGAAAGCACATCATTTTTAACACTGCTTTTATTTATTTGGGGAATTCAAACACCGCTGTTGTTCCTTTTTAGGGGTAAAATATAGGGCGCGTATTATAGCGCCCATTTAAGGTAACAGCAAAACAAACAAATTTTAATTTGTATATCGTTTAAGCACTGAGTTCAGCTAGCTCTTGTTGTAGATTATCGTCTGTTAAATGCATATCAATATAGCGTGATTTTTTCTTCTCTTTTAGATAAGTTAAATCCACCACTACTAAGCCATCGATACAATTATTAAAGTCCGGATCAATATTAAAATCAACAAACTGCACACCACCTTCATGGCACAATTCAGTGTATTGTTTATATAAGGTTGGCACACTGACACCCATATTATTCATCATGGTTTTTAATTTCATAAAGTCTTTAGCATAGTTTTCACCAGTGAAATAACTTAACAATTCGTTGTCTAACTCATCTGAAATATTATAGGCATTTCTGGGTTGAGCCAGGTCCCCCTGTGCAGGAAAATATAGCTGATAAAAATAGACTAGATACGCATGTGCCTTTTTAGGTAATGAAGCACTTAAAGAAACAGGCCCAAATAGATAACGAATATCTTTATTCATGGCTAAATAAGCACCAATTCCCTGCCATAGATAATCTAAGCTGCGTTTTCCCCAATACCTAGGCTGTACAAAACTACGCCCAAGCTCTATACCTCGTTCAAAATAGGGATGCATATCTGCTTTATAGTCAAACAACTGGTCGCTGTATAAACCACTGACTCCTTTATCGCTTATTAAGCGTGAAGTAGTGGTAAAACGATAAGCACCTACTAATTCTAACTGCTCTTTATCCCACAAAATAATATGAAGATATTCAAAATCAAACTCATCTAGATCGCGTTTTTCTCCAGTACCTTCCCCAACAGCACGAAACGTAACTTCTCGACAACGCCCTAGCTCTTTTAAAATCACCCCATGATCGGGTTTTTCTAAGAGGTAAATATTCTTGCCATCAGAGGTGCTGCCTAATAACTGACATTTCTCAATAGCATGCTTTAATTCCACCCGTGGAACAGGATGAGCAATTACCGATTCCGTTTTAAAGTAACTTCGCTGCCCTTTTGCTACTCGATAAACCTCTTTCTGTAATAGGTTTACTTTTACTTTAGTTGATAGTTTATTTTTACCATAACTTTCAAAAGGGATTAACTTACCAATTCTGACATTGATGCTTTGCTCGTTATGTTTAAACATCTCTTTAACGAGTAACAAACTCGCTAATGGTTTATAAAAGAAAGAAGAGGCATAAAAGGTCCAAGAGTTTCTCGCTTTAATATGTATCGGTAATATGGGAGCTTTGGCACGTGAAGCAATTTTCAAAAAGCCTTTATGCCACTGACAATCTTTAATCCCTTTTGGTGTAAAGCGAGAGACTTCCCCCGCAGGAAAGATAATTAATGCCCCATCAGCAGATAAGAAGTCATGGATATTCAGTAAATCTTGTTTGGCAGTATTACCCGACATATTATTAACGGGCAATAATAGCTCTTGAAGTGGTTTTATTTCCATTAATAGTTCATTAGCGACCACTTTTACATCACCGCGAATCTTCTTCACTAGATGTAATAAAGCCAAACCATCTAATGAACCAATTGGATGGTTAGCAATAATCACCACACGACCAGAAACAGGTATACGCTCAATTTGTTTATCTATCGTTGCAAAACTGAAGTCAAAATAATCGAGTGTTTTCTCAATTAAATCAAAACCTTTAAGATTGGGGTAGCGTGCTGAAAATTGTACAAATTCACTTTCATGTAATAAATTTTTACATAAAGAACTTAATAATTTATGTTGTAAGGAGTTTTCCACTAGTTGTGGAAAGTACTTTTTGAACATCTCTTGACTTGAAATCATCCTATCATCACCCTTCTATCCTGTTTAAAGTAGGATAGAAAGGTAAAATGACAGGCGAGTTACAAATTTAAGACTTATTCATGACAAGTGAATCAGACAAAATGAACAACAATCACTTTTATTTAATTAGCAAATTCTGTTTCTGCTTCCCAGGCATTTTGGTGGTATTGGTAAAGCACATTACTGCCTAAATAATTAACTTTCACCTTGTCTTTGTGTAAATAAAAATCTTTATTAAAGGAAAAAGCTCCTTTTAACAAAGGTAAAGTTAACCACTTCGTTGGTACATTTAACGTGTTAATCTTTGATATTCGCTGTGACGCAGATTGTCCACGTTTAGTGCCAATACTCCAGCCCCATTCACCAAATGACGGAACATTTTGATGGTACTGTTCGGTATTAAAGCCTGCTTCTTGCAACGTTTTACCTATAGAGATAAATGCAGATTGCGCATGGAATGGTGAAGTAGATTGCACAACAATAGCCCCATCACTACTTAACAAGTTTTTCAAACGATAATAGAAATTCACGCTATACATCTTATTTAAATCAGGATGGCTAGGGTCAGGCAAATCAACAATGATCGCATCAAAACTCTGTTTATTCGCTAATAAACGGTCTATAGCGATAAAGGCATCATCATTAATGACCTTCACACCTGGCTGATTAAAACTATCTTGTGTTAAACGTTTAATTTTATCACTCAGGTGAGGTGGTAATGCTTGCTCTGGATATTTAAATAATGCGATCAGCTTAGGATCAAGATCAACCAGAGTCACTTGTTCAGGTTGCCACTTTTGAACTTCACGTAAAGCTAAACCATCGCCCCCACCAATAATTAAAATATGTTGATGGCGTGCAGATACTTGCATCACTGGCTGCACTAAAAACTCGTGATAGATATGTTCATCTAAACTTGAGAATTGTAATCGACCATTAATATAAAAGTTATAGATAGGATCATAACCACCACCCAGTAAACGCTCAGTAAATACCAAATTCTGATAAGTGGTTTGCTTTTGATACACCACTTTGTCTAAATACAGCATATTTTGCATCTGCTTTTGCCAGTTATTACCAAACAAAAATACTAATACAATCAAACCACCTAAACAAAGATGACCTACAATCAATTTTGTTCTGTGTTTTAGATGATCTTTAAAACGTACTAAAAATACAAAGCCCGCAATCAAATTTAATGAAGCGGTCAGAGCGGCTGCTTGGCTGATCTCAATTTTCAACATAAACAGCACCCAAATCGCAGCACCAACACCGGCACCAATATAATCGGCACCATAAATAGTGCCTGCATTATGCGCTAAGCGCTGTCCGTAAACAGTTTCTCTGATCCTTGCAATCAATGGGATCTCCATCCCGATCAAAAAACCTAAAATAAACGCAAATAGATAAGGCAGTTTGGTGGTTAACCAAGATAATGTTGCTAAAAATCCCCTTTTAGTAGCACATCGTTAGGTATTTGGTAAGTATCAGCAATAACTTGCGGTAAGGTTTGACTAAAACCGATCACAGAAGCAATAAATAAGGTAGCACTACAACCAATCAGCGCAACAATGAGCTCTAAAAACACAAAGCCTTGAAAGGCATCTTTTACCTTTTTAGCAGCAAAAGCCCCCAATCCCATGGAGACAATCATTATTCCAATAATCGCATAAATGACTGTTTCAACACTGCCTAAAATACGCGCAGAGTAATGAGATAATAGGTACTCATATATCAGACCACAACAGGCTAATGTGGCCATAATTAGAATTAAAAAAGCATCATCAATAAGTAGGTTGAGCTGTTTGCTATTGAGGGATTTAAGGCGCATACAATTAAATTCGCTTATAAAAAAGGCCATCAGATGATGGCCTAGTGACATAAAAAACTAGTGTTAAGACATTAATGCCATTAATAGGAAAGCAATGGAGAAAGAAGTTGCTAGTTCAATGGTTGCAATACCGATGTTTTGTTGATCTTCAACTTCCTCACGACGGTTAATTCCCCATAATACTAATAACTTAGCAAGACTTGTTAAAATAGTTAATAACACCATTAAGATAACGCTGATCACTACCCACTGCATCAAGCCTGTCCATAGTGAATCCATATTAAAAATAATGAAGTAACTTGCTGCAGTTACCGACATAGCGGTTGAAATAAGGTAACCACTGTAACGAATTGCTAATGCTATATGGTTATTAACCAAGGCTGTTTGGAAAGAAATACCGTTGTTTTTTGAATATTTCCACTCAAATAAACGCGTGATCACCACTAACATCACCTGTGATACAACCCAGTGCAGCTACTAGTGCAATAAAGGTATCAACATTTAAGCCTTCTACCCACATGATCGCAGCTCGTACCACAATAGCAGTAGCAATTACTGAAGCTGCATCTACTAAAGCAACAGCAATATTACGGTCAATAATTAAGGTTTGTTTATCAAAGGCTGGTAGTGCGTAACGATCGTGAATGTAACGACCTGCTTTAATTAAAATTAACCCTGCTAAACCGTAAGCTAACATTCCAATTAATTCAATTTCGTAAGATCCTGCAAGTTCTCCGGTGATAGCTCCACTTAATGCAATCCCCATGGCTGCTACCCCACCAGCCATACTAATACCATAGGCAAAGTTATCTTTATGGGCTAACTCATCTGCAGTATTAATTTTACCTAACATACCCATGGTATAACGAATGCCGCCTAGCAATAGGATAGCAACAGCCATATCAATTGCTAGATAACCAATCAGCGATCCACTTATTTCTAATGTTGTCATTAATTCGTTCATTTTAATATCCTATTTGCCGCGACTAACACCACGAGATGTGGTTGATTTGCTGTTTCTAAAGCTACTAGAGGAAGCTTTTTGCTTCGAATAACTTGATTTCCCTGAAAAACTCGGCGCTTTCTGCGCTTGTTTACTGGCTGTAGACATGCGGCTTGCACCGGTTTTAGATTTAGCATAAGGGCTAGTAAAACCACCTTTATTGCCAAATTTCTTCTTCGTACGCTGTGCTAAATCATCTTGAGATTTCTTTTGTTGCGGAGAAGTATAACGATTCCTACCCACATCATTGTAATAGCTGTAGTCTCTGCGCGATGACCAGCGATCGTAACCTATTTGACGTGGAGAGATGGCAGAAAACAGAGTATAAGCCGCATACCATTGCCAGAATGAAAAGCCACTACTATTCGTTTGCCATTGACCGTAACCCGGATTACCTACCAACTGACTACCAGCACCATTATCGTCAGCGCCATTAGCTTGTAGGCTTCGTGCTTGGCTAATTGCATTAACACGCGCAAGCTCACCATCAGACATATCCGCGATAACATTTACAGGATCAGATAACGCATCATTAAATAAAGTGGGATCAGACGCTTCAATCAAGGTTTCGCTTTCGTATAATTGGGCTTCAATATCCCCTAAGATTTCAGGTCTGGTTTTTAAAGTGGAAAGACGATCTGCTAAAGAGCGAAACATCGGCCCTTCTCTTGATGCATCTTTTGATAACTCAGTTAACAATGGGCTTAAGTCAGGCTTCTTCTGTTTCAGTAGCGTCGCATACTGTTGCAAAATAATCGCATTTCGAATTCGTTGAGTATCTAAGTTTGTTCCTAGATTCTCAATAAGGTAATCAGCTGTTTTAATATTTGCTTGCAAGCGGTCTGGGCGGTCATCGCCACAAGCTACTAGCAAGAAACTAAAACAAGCAATAAGAAAAACTCGCATAGGCTTTATCATTCCTTAATATTAATGTCACTTTGTGACAATACGTCAATCACTCGTTGTAAGTCTTGTGCTGTATCCACTCCTGCTGGAGGTACTTCACTAGCTACATCAACATGAATTTTATAACCATGCCAAAGTACTCTTAACTGCTCAAGTTTTTCGATCATTTCCAATGGTGATACTGATAATTGCGCGTACTGCTTTAAAAAGCTAACACGGTAAGCATAAATACCAATATGGCGTTGTAAATGACTTAAATCGACATTCTTGCCCTGTTTATTTTGTTCGGTAAAATTATCGCGATCCCAAGGTGTAGTCGCACGGCTAAAATATAATGCAAGGTTGTTTTTATCGGTTACTACTTTCACTGCATTAACATTAAAAGCGTCATCTTGATCTGTAATAGGCGCACTTAATGTAGCAACACTTGCTTGTTGATTCGCATATAAGTTATTAGCTACCTGTTTAATGACAGTAGGTGGAATTAATGGTTCATCACCTTGCACATTCACGATAATCTCTTCATCTGCAAATTGATATTGCTGACATACTTCCGCTAACCTATCAGTACCTGATTCGTGATCCTTAGAGGTTAAACAAACTTCTATATTATTAACCTCTACTAATGCATCAACAATGCGTTGATCATCAGTTGCCACAATCACTTGCTTCGCACCACTTTGTAATGCTTGATTAGCGACTCGCTCAATCATGGTTTTACCCAAGATATCAGCTAGGGGTTTAGCCGGTAAGCGAGTAGATTGATAACGAGCAGGAATAACTACAATAAATGACATGATTACTCCTCGTCAGCACTCATTTTACGCGCTTCTGTATACAGTAATGCAGGAATACCATCTCGCACAGGATAAGCCAGGTGGTCAAACTTACAAATTAATTCGTTTTTCTGTTTATCGTAAGCTAATTTTCCTTTGCATACTGGACAAGCGATAATATCCAATAACTTAATATCTAGCATTTTATTTCCTTAATCTGTGTTAACTTTTCTAAAAACGGGTCTGTAAAATCAGCGGGTAATTGACCATCAATTGGTAAATACCACCAATGAGGTTGAGCAAATGAAGTACATTTAACTGCATCTTTTTCGGTCATTAACAGTGGTTTGTCAGTACTAAATTGCGCAAAATCACTTTCACTATAAGCATGATGGTCAGCAAAAGGTATTTGCTTATCTAGGCTAAAACCTTGTTCAATTAATGTATTAAAAAAGCGTGGAGGATAACCAATCGCAGCGCAAGCGTTAACACTTTGTTTTGCTAATTTACCTTCAACACCATCCACTCTTTTACACTCAGATGCCATTAAGAACATGGTTGACTCACCTTCATGAACCGCACCATTGTTAATAATAAAATCAACATCACGTAAACGACTAACCGATTCTCTTAATGGCCCCATCGGCATAATATGTTGATTGCCGTAGCGACGTTTACCATCAACAACAACAATTTCTATATCACGTTGCAATGCATAATGTTGCAAGCCGTCATCGGTAATAATCACATTCACATCACACTGTGTTGCCAAATAATCAGCGGCATTAGAACGAACGGGGTCAACCACAACAGGGATCTGTAAACGTTGGAAAATCAATACAGGCTCATCACCGGCAATTTTACCCGAGGTATCGCTAGTCACGAGTAATGGATAATTATCTGCTTTGCCACCGTAACCACGACTAATCACACCTGGTTTATAACCTTGTTCGATCAGTAACTCACAAAGGCTAATAACAAAAGGCGTTTTACCATTTCCGCCCACGGAGATATTACCAACCACCACTACAGGTAAGGGACTTTTATAACTTTGAAGCCAACCTTGCTGATAAGCATAACGCCGGCACACACTAATACACCGCATTAACATGGCAAAAGGCCATAACATCCATGTCCACCATTGCGTCGGCTTATACCAAAAAAGCATTAAAGCTCCCCAGCAGACTGCATCTGACTTAAACCATGATATATTTTTCCTAGCGCTAACAGCTCATGATGTGTTCCACGTTCAACTACTTCGCCTTGGTCGATCACTAAAATTTGATCCGCATGCTCGATGGTCGACAGGCGATGTGCAATGACAATGGAAGTTCTATTTTTTTGCAGTTCATCTAACGCGGCTTGAATATGACGCTCAGACTCTGTATCTAACGCGGACGTGGCTTCATCTAGAATAAGTACAGGTGCGTCACGTAACAATGCACGCGCAATGGCTAAACGCTGGCGTTGACCACCTGATAACATAGCGCCGTTTTCACCAATCACTGTGTTTAACCCTTCAGGGAAGTTATTAATAAACTCCATAGCATGCGCTGTTGTTGCGGCTTTTATGATGTCTTCTTCAGTATATCGATCTTCACTAGCGTAAGCGATATTGTTAGCAATTGTATCATTAAAAAGATGCACGTTTTGCGAGACAATTGCTACTTGGTCACGTAATGAAGTGAGTCGATACTCTTCAATGTTTTTACCATCTAACAAGATTTCACCAGAGTCAATATCATAGAAGCGTGTAAGTAGATTCGCGATGGTAGATTTACCACTACCAGAACGTCCCACTAGCGCCACGGATTGCCCTGCTTTGACATTAAAACTTACATTATTTAAAGCAGGTTTATCCCCTTTTGGATAAGTAAATACAACATCTTTAATACTAATATCACCATCTGCACGGTCAACTTCGTATGTGCCTTCGTCTTTAGCTACATTCATATCTAGCATATCGAATAAACTGGTACTCGCTGAAATCCCTTTTTGAATTTCATTATTAATTTGAGTCACACTCTTAATCGGTTTCATCAAAGCCATCATTGAACTAATAATCACCACAAACGTACCCGATGACAGTGTATCCATAATCTGTGGGAAGGTAGCAAGATATAACACAAATGCTAAAGCAAAAGAGGACAGGCTTTGTATAACAGGTACACTAATCGCATTTGCACTGGCCATTTTCATCTTTTGAGAACGAACGGTATTACTGACTTTTTCAAATTTTTTGTTTTCTACTTTTTGGCCACCAAACATTAATACTTCTTTATGGCCTTTCAACATCTGCTCAGAAGAAGTTGTTACTGTGCCCATTGCATTTTGTATATTTTTACTGATCTTTCTAAAACGTTTACTGACAATATTAATGGCTAAACCAACAATTGGCCCCACCACAAAAAAGACCAATGATAACTGCCAGCTTTGATAAAACATTAATGCAATTAGCCCTATCGCTGTTGCACCTTCACGGAATACTTTAACTAACGCATTACTCGCAGCATTAGAAACTTGAGTCGCGTCATAAGTTATTTTAGATAACAATTCACCCGTATTCGTTCTGTCAAAAAATGATACTGGTAACAACATTAGCTGGGCAAACAATTGGCGTTGTAATTTCATCACAACGTTATTACCCACCCAAGCCATACAGTAAGAGACTCATAAAAGCAGCTACACCCCGTAACCCCATTACAATCACAACAAAATAAGGCATCATTTCAAGTATAGTAGGATCTTTACCAGTGAAACCATCATCAATTAATGGTTGTAAAGACCAAATTAACGCCATATCAACAGCAGCATAACCAATCATGCCAATAATGGCGCCTACTAACGCTAGTTTAAAATCTTTAATATAACTAACAAGTCGCTTTAATATTGACCAAGCGTTTTCTTTATCGTTTTTCATTAATACACCAAATAAGAGATTTAGAATGCAAGATGCTGATGATACCAATAAGCAGCAAGATCTTCTCTATAAGTTTTTACTTCAATACGCTGATTTTGCACATTAAAGCGAATAAATCCAGTTTTAGCGGTTGTTAAATGTTCAACCCCCATCTCCTGGTAACGTTCGACCACGGATTGTATAGGAAAACGCCAGCGATTTTTATACCCTGCAGAAAATACTACCCAGGTTGGTTTAACTTGTTTGATGAACGCTTCACTAGAGGAGGTTTTACTGCCATGATGAGGTGCAATCAAAATATCAGAAGCTAACTTGCTTGATTTTTGTTCCTGATAAAATGCGTTCTGCGTAGTAATCAATTTCTGCTCTATTTTTTTGCTAATATCGCCAGTTAATAAGACACTATGCTGACCGTCACTCACTTTTAATACACAAGAGTTATCATTATTATTTTTACCTAATGTGATAGGCGCAAGTAACGTCATGGTTAATTGTCCAAGATAGATGACTTGCCCAGCCAAACATTGCTGATATTGTGTAATGTCAGCCATTACGGAGCTTGCATTAAGCACACTTGCCTCGCCTGAAAAAGCTTGTGTGACGGAGAAAGCATTTTGAATCACTTTAGCGCCACCAGCATGGTCATTATCGCTGTGGCTGACCATTAACACATCCAATGTTTCGACCCCTTTTGCTTTTAAATAAGGTATTAATGTACTGTTCGCAACAGCATAGTGTTCACCATAACTTGGCCCAGTATCATAAAGTAGATGTTGCCCATCACTACTGATTAAGATAGCTAGCCCTTGTCCAACATCAAACACCTCTACCTGCCATGATGCTTGTTTTTGATATGCTTTCTCCAGCCATGTCACACAACAAAAAAGTAAAAAGATCCCCATAAAACCGTAGCGAGCTTTATTACTAACCACAAAAAAACGACTGTACAAGCAACTAAACAGGTAAAGTAATGCAAATAACAAAAGACTTAATAAACTGCTTACTGAAAAATCCGATAAAGCCATGTAGCCATTTGTGAAGGGCTCTGCATAATCAAAAAAGATAACTAATAGATGATCTGCTAAAGAAAGCAATGAATAACTTATTGAATCAGAAATTAGAACAAACAACGCACCTGATAACACCACAGGAATAATCACCCAGGAGAAAAGAGGGATTGCTATCAAATTAATCATTAAAGCAAAACTACTCACTGCAGAAAAATTAATTAACTGAATCGGTAACATGAACAGCGTTAACATTAATTGCAATAACAATAAGTTTTTAACTACTAACCAGCTCTTAGCTATCAACACCTGCCACCAAGAGAGTTGTTGATTAATGGGTACTTGCCTGCCTTTCATTAACCACAAGAAAATAACAATCCCACACATAGCGGTATAAGAAAGCCATAAACTATTACTCAAGATGGCTAAGGGATCAAACAATAGCATCACCCAAAAACAGATAAACAGCAGGTCAAATAAAGCAATTTTTCGTTTACTCGACAACATGATGATGCTCAAAAGCAGCATCAATAAGGCACGTTGAGTAGGTAATGAGAACCCAGATATATATCCATAGCCAATACAAACTATCAAACCAAACACATTAGCTAATCGCCAGGATGTCCACCCTAAATGATGGATTGGCATTACCCATTTACACAGGTTATATAACAAAACAAATGAAAAAACGAAGAGCAAACCAATATGTAAACCGGAGATAGCAAATAAGTGAGCAATACCTAAACTAGCAATTGTATTTTTATCTTGCACACTGATTAAACTTTTATCAGCAAATATTAGTGTAATAATAGCGCCTTGATGTGATAATCCTTCGGTCAATTTTAGTACGTGATTATATATTTTAGCGCGCCATGAAATAGCCGAGTCTATGGTCATTACATGTTGTTTAATCGACGCAATATAGGCAATGTGTTGTGCATACCGCCACTTTTGACGATCAAAACCATCTGGATTGGCTTTTCCTTGTAATGCTTTAATACGCACCTTGAATTGATGTACTTGCCCTGCTTGTACTATTAATGTTGGTCTAAACCAACGCATTTCAATTAAAGGACAAATAATACAAGCTTGTTCATTGATAGCGGTCATACGAGCAACAAAATAACCACTATTTTTTGTATTGATTAATGATTTAACCTGCACTGTTATGGTATTGTCTTGTGCCTTACTATTCTCAGAGATAAAACTCATTAAGGATTGATGATTATTATTTAATAAATTATCTACTTGAGTGTTATTATGGGTTGTTATCGAATGGTTAATACCAAACAAAGTGGTATAAACATAAAAACTAAAATACAGGGCTGTAATAGGAACAATGGTTAGATAGCGACATCTTGGCCAACACATCAAAATAACAATAATATAGGCACAACTAAGTAAACCACTCTCATTTAGTAACTGTGGCCAATATAGAGTGGTAATAAAAGTAACAATAGACAAGCTTATTGTTATGCGCATTTCTTTCCATTTAAGTAGATAAAGTTTAATTATATGCCAAAAAATTTATTAAACGTTTTTCCCCAAATCCGGAGACATTAAAGTCACATCCTCATTTGCAACGTTTTGGTTCAAAATTACAAAATCCTAATCTCTGGCATTTAAATCGACGTAGTGCTGCTGGTGCGGTTGCTGTAGGTTTATTTTGTGCTTGGATGCCAATGCCATTTCAAATGTTATTAGCGGCATTCTTAGCGATGTTTTTCTCAGTGAATATGCCTATCTCTGTTGCTTTAGTTTGGGTATCAAACCCGCTGACTATGCCACCACTGTTTTATTGTGCTTATCGTTTAGGCGCATTTATTCTTCATGCCCCTTTATTAGATTTTCATTTTAAGCTGTCATATCATTGGATCGTTAATGCCATAGAAACCATCGCCCCGCCACTATTTTTAGGTTGTGTGATCCTAGGGTTAATCAGTGCAGGATTAGGTTATTGGGGGTTTACTCTATTTTGGCGCTATAGTTCGATTCAAAAGTGGAAAAAACGTAAATCTTATAAGAAACATTAAGATAAAAAATAAATAATTCGAATTTATATAGAATTTACTTTACTCTATTATTTTTATAACTTCTCTTCTCATCATAATGATTAAATTAGAATATGGATATTGCATGAAAATACATCAAAAAGCGATTTCAACATTATTGTTAACGGCCTTATCAACGCCGGTTTTTGCAGAACGTTTAGTGAACCCAGAGTCTGGCTATAACAATGATTATATTAGTATAACTGGTTTCTTAGGCTCCCGTATTGACCTAGATTATGATGATGGTACAGATATAAACGACCCAGATGATGGAGCACGTTTTGCACAAGCAATTGCATTAAACTGGAGTTATAAAGAAAATTCAGAGGGCGAGTTACTCTTCTCTAATAGCGTTCGCTCTTCTGGTGATACAGATATTTACCTTCAATACTTACATTTTGGTGGCCGTATCTTATTCCAAGATATCTCACCTTTCTCCACCAGTATCGCCTTAGGCGTGGGTGGTACACATATTTTACCAGATGACGATGATTACAGTTCAGCTTACGCTTTTTCAGCAAGTGCAGCCGTAGGTATGCGTTACCAATTAAATCAACATTTTGCACTGCGTAGTGATTTCAGAGTATACGGCACACTATTACGTGAAGGCCATACAGAGTCTTTCTGTAGTGGTGAAGATTGTGCAGATGGTTACTTAATTGAAGCAGAATTATTAGCGGGTATTGAATACAAGTTTTAATATTTGTTGAATTAATCAACATTTAATAATTAATTTAAGCAGCATAATAAAAGGCCAAATAGTTCAACTATTTGGCCTTTTTATTTTCTATTGTGCTAATGCTTTAGTCACTTTCTCATACAGATCAACAGCTAAATCTGGCAATGCTAACAATCTGTTTAATTGTACTTTAATGAGTGCTACACGTTTTTCATCTAAACGTTTGAATTGAATTAAAGGCGTAATTAAACGAGACGCTACTTGCGGATTTTGACTATTCAACTTAATCAACTGATCCGTTAAAAATGCATAACCACTACCGTCAAGGTTATGGAAGCGATAAGTATTATTTTGTGCAAAGGCACCCACTAATGAACGTAAACGGTTTGGATTACTAAAATCAAAACTACGATGATCAAACAATGCCTCAATGTTTTTTAGTACATTATCAGATGGCATACTTGCTTGTAGCGCAAACCATTTATCCATCACTAAGCCTGTTTCAAACCACTTATCATCAAAGGCTTGCATGACAGATGCACGACACTCTAATAAACCACTGTTTGCAGCATTTAAAGCACCAAGATAATCAGTCATGTTATTACATGCTTCAATTTGTGCTAAAACGTATTCGTTTGCTAACTTTTTATCTACACGCGCAATAAATGCCAGCGCACTATTTTTTAGTTTACGTTTTGCAATATCTTCTATATCTGGTTGATACGCTTTTAACTCGTTATGGCGTAAGTATGTGTCTACAAATAGTTCATGCAGTTGCGTTGCGATCTCTTGCAACATAAAGTCACGCGCTGTGTGTATTGCATCAATGTCGACAATATCAAATAGCTCACGTGCACCGTTTTCACTGGTAAATGCAAACATATCAGCCACTAATGATGGATCTAAATCTTCACTCACTAATACAGATTTAAAACCATCAATAAAGATTTCTGGTAACGATAGCATTTCTGCATTCTGTAACGCTTTGACGTTTTTAACCAAGTATTTGTTAAATAGCGTTTGTCCTGCATCCCAACGAGAAAATTCGTCACTAGCAAAACTCATAATATCCAATAACTGTTCATCACTGTAAGCATATTGATATTTCACAGGTGCAGAGAAACCACGGAATAAACAAGGAACCGGCTTGGTTAATACATTCTTAAATACAAAAGTTTGCTCTGTATGAGTGAGGCTTAGTACTCGGTTAGTTTTTCCTGGTAATAACTCAATAGCATTACCATTACTGTCCAACAGCTCAATATCAACTGGAATATGTAGCGGCAGTTTTTTCTTTTGATCCGCAGTTGGTAGTGTCTTCTGTTTAAAGGTGATTTGGTAAGTATGGTCTTTACTGTTGTAATGATCCGTAACATACACTTGTGGTGTACCCGATTGCGAATACCAACGTTTAAATAAAGTTAAGTCGATACCACTTGCATCCTGCATTGCAGCAACAAAGTCATCACAGGTAACGGCTTGTCCATCAAAACGTTGTACATACAACTGCATACCTTGTTGGAACTTATCTTCACCTAATAGAGTATGCATCATACGGATCACTTCAGAGCCTTTTTCGTATACCGTTAAGGTGTAGAAGTTATTCATCTCCATGACACTTTCAGGACGAATTGGATGCGACATAGGCCCAGCATCTTCTGCGAATTGATAGTCACGCATAGTCATTACATTGGCAATACGGTTAACACTTCGGCTACCTAGATCAGAACTAAACTCTTGGTCACGGAATACAGTTAACCCTTCTTTCAAACTCAATTGAAACCAATCACGACAGGTAATTCGGTTACCAGTCCAGTTGTGGAAGTATTCATGGCCAATAACCGCTTCGATACCTAAGTAGTCTTGATCCGTTGCACTTTGTGAGTTCGCTAATACAAACTTAGAGTTAAAGACGTTTAGGCCTTTATTCTCCATGGCGCCCATATTGAAGAAATCAACGGCCACAATCATGTAGATATCTAAGTCATACTCTAAATTAAAGCGTTGCTCATCCCACTGCATTGATTTTTTCAGGGAGATCATTGCATGTTGTGTTTTATCTAAGTTACCTTTATCAACAAATAAGGCGAGTTTTACATCTCGGCCACTTTTAGTAATAAAGTTATCTTCTAGGCAATCGAAATCACCAGCCACCAGCGCAAATAGGTAAGCAGGTTTAGGGAACGGATCAACCCATGAAACAAAGTGACGTCCATTTTCTAAATCACCTTGATCTACCTGGTTACCATTTGATAATAAATACGGATACAGTGCTTTATCGGCAATCACTTTAGTACTGAATTTAGCTAATACATCAGGGCGATCTAAATAATAGGTAATACGTCTAAAACCTTCCGCTTCACATTGTGTACAGAACGCATCGCCAGATTTATACAAACCTTCAAAAGCTTGATTAGCAACAGGATCAATTTCAGTGTTAATTTCTAACGTAAATGAAGCAGGCAATTGATTAATAACAATACCATCTTCAGCTAGTTGGTAATCTGAATATTCAACACCGTCTACTAGAAGGGAAACTAAGGTTAATGCTTCACCGAATAAAAATAACGGTGTGTTATCAGTACTAACACGCGTCACTTGGCTAATAGCTTTTACTTTTGTTTGGTTATCAAACAGATCAAACTCAAGGTCAATAGTGGAGATAGTGTAATTTGATGGACGGTAATCACTAAGGTGTTTTTCATGCGGATTTCTTTCAATAACTTCTTCTACGAGAGAGTCAGATTGGCTCATTTTTATACACTCTTAAATCAGGGCAAATTAATACGGTTAATATACAAGAAGGCTGCTTATTTACTAAGCCTTATTTGTATACTAATAACAATCACATTCATTACATTGTTTATTTTACTGGTTAAAAACTTATTTCATTTTCATCACTAACACAAAAGAAACTCACCTTTGTAGCAACTTATTATTAGAGTTAAGTATTACCGCCTAAAAGTTGAACAATTTATGTAATGCCAGTGTTATAACCACGACAATATATTTACGTTTATTTTTTATTTATTGTTAATATTCAATCACAAATAGGGGAAATTGATCAGCGTTTATTCACTTTGCACAAGAGTAAATCGGCTAACAACAATTAAGGCTCTGTATTTGTATCAGACTTCCCCTTATTTTGTAAGTTCCATGTGCATATTAATAATGCCTTCCTCAATATCACGCTCTATTTTAAAACCGAGTTTTTTAGCTAATTTAGCCATACCAATATTGTTTAACATGGTCATGGCGACTAAATAACGTGTACCTTTTGATTGTTGATAAGCAATCATCTTATTTAACAATAAAGACCCCATGCCTAACCCTTGTAAACCTCGACTTACTATCATGCCAAATTCTGCTTCAATATTATCGGGGTCAGTAGACGCTCGAATCACAGCAACAATATCCTGCTCCTCTCCGTCAACATAATTAACCGCAATAAATGCCATCTCTCTTTCATAATCTATTTGGGTCAGCATGGCCATCTCTTCATGAGTCATGGAACCACGTTGTGAAAAATAGCGTTTATAACGATCTTCTTTAGTTTGGCTATTATCGAAAAGTTGATGACGGACCTCATCTTCAGCAGTAATTGGTCTTAATAAAATAGTTTGTCCATTTTTTAGATCAATGGTTTCTTCGAGGTGTTTCGGATAAGGGCTTATTGCAAAACGACAAGGTAAATTGGCTTCACTCTGAAGCAAAGTGATCTGGCTATCGACTATGGTCACTTTATTGCCTGCCACTAATACTGGGTTTAAATCTAAATCTTCAATTTCAGGATTATCTAATAACATCTGAGACAACTGAGTTAGCATCAAGCATACTGCCTGCATATCAAAATCCTGCACTTGTTGCTTCACTTTTATTTTTTTATCTTTAATACCTTGAATCACTAAATACCGCGCTAATGCCATGTTTAAAGGCGGTAACGCAACCACTGCATTTTCTAATGTAGTTTGTAAGTCCCTGGTATCACTGTCTTGAGAAATAGCAATCACAGGCCCAAAGATAGCATCCTGCTTAATCATAACGCGTAACTCAAGAGCCAAACCAGAAGCCACCATTTTTTGTAGGGTAAACCGGTCAACTGTGCATCCGGTAATGATTTTTTTACACGCTCAGTGATCGACCTTAGCGCGGAGTCTAGTTCACGCGCATTATTAATATTTAACATGACCCCATGAACTTGCGATTTAAACTGAATATCCGGCGAGTTAATCTTAACCGCTAACGGATAACCTATGATTTTTGCTTTCTCAATGGCATCTGTAATATCCATAGCAATATGCGTTTCGATGGTATTAAGATGATAAGCATCGAATAACGGTTTAGTACAATAAGTACTGAGTTTAACTAGCTGCTCATTATCTCCTTGGTTTCGTTCAATAAGCATCTCTTTAATGAAATTTGTTGCAGCATTTGCATCGTAGACAATATGTTCGGGCACACTAGTTGGTGTTTCCATTAACAGTTTTTTATTGCGACGATATTGTACTAAATGCATAAACGCAGTGCTCGCACCGGTAGGCGTTCGAAAAGTAGGAATGCGAGCGTTAGCAAAGATTTGTCGTGCTGGTCTTGCTGCAGCTTCTCCGGTCCAGTTAGTTAAAATATTAATTTGCTTACGTCTAGGGTGTCCTTTAATCGCCTCAACAATCGCCAACGCCGTCTCTTCGCTATTCGATAAAGCAGAGGGAGAATGAATAATTAAAATAGCATCTACCTGCTCACTATCCATCAGGTGTTTTAAGGCTGTTGCATAACGTGTTGGGTCTGCATCTCCGATCATATCAATAGGATTATTGTGCGACCAATTATCCGGTAAACAAGCATTAAGCTTATCCATTAACGGGGCATCAAGCTCTGCTAAACGCCCTCCTTCTTCTACTAGGTTATCAACAGCAAGCACGCCCAACCCGCCACCATTACTGACTATCGCTAAACGTTCACCATGTAATGCACGGGAATAAGCAAGCGTTTCAACCGCAGCAAACAACTCGTGTAAATCATGTACACGCAACATACCCGCCCGTTTAATGGCAGCATCATAAACACTATCGTGTCCAAATAAGCCACGGCTATGTAACGCAGCGGCTTTTGCTCCTAATAAAGAGCTGCCAGACTTAATGACTAACACGGTTTTATGTAGAGCAATGGCACGTGCAGCAGAGACAAAGGCGCGAGCATTATCAATATTATCTATGTACAACAAGATGGATTGCGTCTTGCTGTCACGCGCAAGATAATCTAACACTTCAGGAAAACCAATATCCTGCGCATCACCTAATGAGACAAAAGCTGAAAACCCAATGCCTTTGCTGCTCGCCCAATCCAATACAGTGGTGCACACAGCAGCTGACTGTGAAACAAAAGCAATATTTCCTGGCAATGCATTACAATGGGCTAAACTGGCATTCAATGAACTATGCGGATTAATCACACCTAAACTACTCATGCCTAATAAGCGAATATGATGTTGTGTCGCTAAGCGGTAGATTTCATTTGAAGTACTTGCTTGTCCTTCAGTGGCAACAATAATAGCAGCAACACAGCCTTTATCAGCCAAGGCAACAAGAATATCTGGAATACGTGCTTCATTGGTACAGATCACCGCTAAGTCCGGCACGATCGGTAAATCGGCAATAGTTTGATAGGCTAATACACCATGTACTGAACGGTGTTTGGGAGTGACCGGCATAATAGGGCCATTAAAACCTGCCGCTAACAGGTTATTCATGACTAAGTACCCTGCCCGCTTAATATTCACGGATGCTCCAATAACAGCAACAGACTTAGGGTTAAAGAAGTGCTTCAATGACTGCAAACTCATAACAAACCTATCTCATACAGTGAGTATAAATACCAAGAACGAATAGTTTACCTATTCAAATAGAAGTTGCTGTGTTTTTTAAATAAACTAAGAGGCTTATCATCTATTTTTGTAGGATACCCTTAATTTTATATTCACTTCAATCAGCTCTTTTAAAAGCAAAACCACTAATTAAAATAAGTCTATTAATTATAATTCCATGGTTGTAAAAATAACTCTGCTGTTTTTGTATTTAAAGTAAGAATTCCATTGCACCGCGCAGCTGATCACCCTAAACTCGCTGTTTTGTCTGAGTGGAGTCAGTTGTGCCTTTTGTTGTTGAATCTAAAAAAATTATCAAGCTTAGCCTGCCTTTATTTATTGCGCAGTTTGCTCAAACAGCGATGGGGTTTGTTGATACTGTCATGGCCGGTGGTGTCAGTGCAACAGACATGGCAGCGGTAGCCATAGCAGCAAGTATTTGGCTACCCTGTATCCTGTTTGGTGTGGGTGTATTGATGGCTTTAATTCCATTAACAGCACAAGCTCATGGTGCAAATGATTTAGCGAACATCCCTAAAACCGGACAACAAGGTTTATACCTTTCGTTATTACTATGTATCCCCGTTGCTATAGTATTATTCAATGCCAGTTCATTAATGGTGATCATGGAGATTGAAGACCGTTTAGCAGAGATCACCACACACTATCTGTATGCAATGATTTTTGCCATTCCCGCTTTTCTCATCTTCCAAGCGCTACGTAACTATATTGAAGGATTATCGCTGACTAAACCTGCAATGGTCATTGGCTTTTTAGGATTATTACTTAACATTCCATTAAACTGGATGTTTGTATATGGTGAATGGGGTGCGCCAGCATTAGGCGGTGTTGGTTGTGGTGTGGCGACAGCTATTGTTTACTGGTTTATGTGTATCGCCCTTGCTGCCTACGTGTATTACACGCGAAAATTAAAACATTACCCATTGTTTACGCAATTTACTAAGCCAGATTTCAAGCATATTTATCACATTACTAAACTCGGTTTGCCAGTCGCTGTTGCACTGTTTTTTGAAGTTACCATCTTTGCTGCCATTGCAATATTAGTCGCGCCTTTAGGGGCAAATGTGGTTGCTTCACATCAAATCGCCATTAACTTTTCCAGTATGATCTTTATGTTACCTATGAGTATCGCAAACGCCGTCAGTATCCGCGTTGGTTTTAACTTAGGCAAACAAAGTAATAATGGTGCAAAGCAAGCAAGTTATGCTGGTTTAGCGATCGGCTTAGGTCTTTCAATGGTCACCGCCCTATTCAGTATTATTTTTAAACAACAGATTGCAGAGCTTTACTCACATAATATTGAAGTGATTGAACTAGCCATCACTTTAATTTTACTGTCGGCTATTTATCAATGCGTTGATGCTATCCAAGTGGTTGCAGCCGGTGCTTTACGTGGTTATAAAGAGATGTCAGCTATTTTTATCCGTACTTTTATCTCCTACTGGGTAGTTGGATTACCCTTAGGTTATATCTTAGGTATGACAAACTGGTTAACTCAACCAATGGGGGCTATCGGGTTTTGGATAGGGATCACAGTAGGCTTAACCACTGCTGCAATTTTATTAGGTCACCGTTTACACAGCATTCAAGGTAAAAAGTTTGCCGTTAGTTAATAATGATTGGCGCTAATAACAGTAGAAAAGTTAATGGCGTCATTTGATACTCATCACTAACAACAAACAACGGGTAAATAACAGAGGTAATAACAACATACTCGCTAACACTATGCCTATCAAATAAGCCATGGACACAGTATTAATCATTGCCCCCACTTCAGAAAACCAAGTTAATTCTAAATATTGATTGATCAACATCAACAGAATACACACCACAACAAAAGTGAATAGCCCGCCACTAATGCCCTTAATATCTTCTGCTGAAGGGGAAAGGTGTAAGCTGATAGCTGCACAACAATAAACCCATATCCCTAATTTAAGGGGATCATCAATATAAGCTTGTTGAATAATCGATGCCAGATCATGGGTTAGATTGAGTAGACTGCCAGTTTGTAATTCACTTAAACCATTAACGAGTCCATTCTGCAATAAGTTAAACAACGCAATAGCATTGTCTAAACAAAGCCAAGTAACTAGGTATAAAGCGAATAATCCTCCTAATAGTGGTGCAATGGCAATAAAGAAGTTTCCCATTACCTGCCATAGATTACGATTATTATAGGAGTGTGTAACATAACCTAAAGTGCCCTTTTGATCTGGGCTAAATAATAAGATTTGTTTAAGTTTATGGCCAAAAACAATACAAGCAAAAGCATGACTTAATTCATGAATGGGAGTGCCTATCCAAGCACTGATATAGATGGCTTTACCACCAAACAGTTGCATACTGGTTTTAAATACTAAGCGCTGTAATAAAAATAATACCGTCACTAACAAAATAAACAGACTAAGATGATTGAACGCACTCAACGTCTGTTCAATCAGCAGATCAAAGCTATTATCTACGACACTGGGTAAAAGGCTTAATTGTGTTGATAAGTCCAATGTAGTTCCTTTTATTAGATCATATACTTAGTGATTAAGGGCATTGATTCTTGCCACTATAAAGTCGATCGCGGCTTTTAATTTTGGTACCTGATAACGCTGCTTTTGATACAACAAGAAAATACCTAAATTAGGATTTTGTGTGACCGTTAATGCAGGTTTAATATCTAATTCAATCAATTCACCGGTTTTTAAACAGTTATATAAGGCCCATTTTGGCATCATTAATATCCCTTTACCCGCAATGGCTTGTCTTAATAGCCAGTCGCCATTATTGGTTATCAAATAGGGTTTTGCCGATACATCATGCCATTGTCCATTAATTTCACACAACCAAGGTGTTGGACCAGCGGGTGTTTTAAAGAATAAACCTTGATGTTGTTTAAGTTGCATCACATCAGTTATTTCGCCTATATGCGCCATATAACTTGGCGATGCAACTGTAATAAAATCGTTATCCATCAGTTTAATTGCCACAACCCGCTCATCTGGAGCATAACCGCCACGTATCGCCAAATCGACTTCATCTCTTGCTAACGTAGACAATTCATCACTTAAGGTAACATTCAAAGTAACTTGAGGGTATAAATCATAAAACTCATCTAATAAAGGTAATAAGACTTTCTCACCGAAGCCTACGGTTGAGCTTATGTTAAGTACCCCCATCGGTATGGTTTGATAAGCTCGCACCGATTCATCACTGAGTTCAAGGCTACGCAATACCTCACTAACTTGCTGATAATATTGTTGTCCTATTTCTGTTAAAGACATTATGCGTGTAGAGCGTTTTAATAAGGTGGCCCCTAGGCTTTTTTCAAGATCTGCGACTCTCCTCGATAGCGAGGAGGGAGGAACAGAGAACATCTCAGCGGCTTTAGTAAAACTACCCGTTTCTACCACTTGCACAAAATACTTGAGTGCGCGTAACTGATCCATATTTAGCCCTTTTAAGTAATTAAGAATCAAACCTTCTATTATTGTCTTTATAACAATAAAGAAGCTCATTTTAAGGTATATATTCTATTATTAACAGTTGTCATACTGATCTCCGTTGGTTCACAACATACTCTTTTATATTAATAACGAGGAAAATAACATGACAACATATACAGCAATTAACCTCATTAAACACCATCAAGGTGGTCATGTGGATCCATCTATTTTTGAAGTAGTTGAGAAAACGATACCCGAAGTGGCACCAGGCCAAATCGTAGTAAAACAAAATTATATGTCACTTGATCCTGCAATGTTTGGATGGATGACTCCAGATATGAACAGCTATATTCCGCCAGTTGCCTTGGGCGACGTAATGCGCAGCTCTGGCATTGGTGAAGTGACTGTCAGTAATCACCCTGATTTTACCGTCGGTGATCGCGTCATGGGAATGATGGGATGGCAAGAATATTATTTAGGTGATGGCAAAGGTTTAAATAAAGTCACCGCTGACTTACCAGATGAGAGTATTTTGTCTGTCTTTGCATTACCAGGTTTAACTGCTACACAAGGTTTATTTAACGTAGGTAAACCACAAAAAGGCGAAACCTTAATCGTAACCGGTGCTGCAGGCTCGGTTGGCTCTATTGTTGGGCAATTAGCAAAAGCTGATGGTTTACGTGTAATTGGTGTTGTTGGCAGCCAAGAAAAAGCAGATTGGATCGTCAACGAACTAGGATTTGATGCCGCGATTAATTACAAAAGCGATGATTTAGCTGAGCAATTAGCAAAAGCAGCACCAGACGGTATTGATGTTTTCTTTGAAAATACCGGCGGCCCTATTCAGAATATGATTATAGATAAAATGAATGCACATGGTCGTGTTGTGGTGTGTGGCTTAATTTCAGATTATCACAGTGATACACCTGCACCAGGTCCAAGCTGGTTAAATGTCATCAAACGTCGTATTACTATTCAAGGTTTCACTATGCCTGATCACTTTCATAAAGTGCCAGAGTTATTAGAAAAACTCACTCCTTATGTGATGGCAGGAAAAATCAAGCATAGAACACATGTATTAGAAGGAATAGAGTCAGCTATTGATGGACTCAACTTATTTGCGACTGGTGGCAATAAAGGAAAATTAGTCGTTAAATTGTAATCATTTATTACATATATAAAGATTAATTTCACAGCTAAGCACTAACTTTCAACTCGTTAGTGCTTTTTTCAAATCCATTTTACTTGCGTAAAATTCCTGCTTTTCTAAAAATCCACTTGTAAATTTATCTAAGATATTTATCATAAACTAAAACTAACCGATCGTTTAGGTAAGGAAGATGGCACGTAAAAAAACTATGAAGACAGTGAAGTTATCGCCAAAGCCACAGAACTATTTTGGCGAAATGGTTATCACAATACGTCGATGAGCTTACTTGAATCCACCATGGGCATTAATAAGTTTTCTATTTACGCCAGTTTTGGTAGTAAACAAGGGGTTTTTCTTGCGAGCTTAAAGGCCTACAGAGACCAACACTCTTCAGCCTTAATTAAACTTAAATATAGCCAAGCAGGTGTAGCAGATATCAAACAATTTTTTTACGATTGCTTAACCATTTATGGTGCCCAAGATACTAGTAAAGGTTGCTTGATGACTAATACACGTTTGCAAATTAACAGCGAAGAAGAGACCCTAATCATCAATGAAATTCAGTCTTTTGTGGATTATCAACGTCAACTGTTTAGCAAAAAGCTTCAGGAACAGAATGTCAGTGAGCAACAAGCATTAAGAATAGCCGACTATTTAATTATTGCTAAACAGTCCGTATCCGCTGCTTCAAAAGTACACCCTATTGAACAAGTACATAATTTTATAGAGATCACCTTCGATGCAGTCAATGCAAAGCTACTTAATTAGTTTCTTATTTAAAATATAAATGGACATATAACAGTATTTATTCATCTATTATCTAACCAATCGTTTAGTTTTAATCGAGGTTAAATTCATAAACCGCCCAAGTAAAAGTAAGTTTGATTGGCGCAACATAAGGAATCAACATGACACGTAATACTATCTTATTTGATATCAATGAAACCGTGCTTAATTTAAATTTGTTAAAGCCCAAATTTGCACACGCTTTTGGTGATGAATCTGTAATGGGTTTGTGGTTTTCTACCCTATTACATACATCCACTGTATGTGCCGTTACTGGGTTAAGAACTGGCTTTGCGACACTGGCTGGTGATGTTTTAAATAATATTGCAGCGCGGACTCAAGTGACTCTGAGCAAAGAAGCACGAGATGATATCCTGTCCACATTCTCAAGTTTGTCGGCACATGATGATATCAAACCTGCATTAGCAAAGTTGCGCGACCATGGCTATCAAACGATTGCTTTTTCTAACTCATCACAGGCATTGATTGAAAAACAGATTAACAATGCTGGTCTGAATGACTACTTTGATCAAGTATTGTCAGTAGAATCAACCGGTAGTTTTAAACCTGACCCTAAGGTTTATCAGTTTGCAGCAAACCATTTGAATAAAACAATTAACGAACTTCGTTTAGTAGCAACGCATGATTGGGATACACATGGCGCGATGTCTGCTGGCATGTTAGCGGCTTACATTGACCGTGCTGGTACACCATATAATCCACAATATTTAACCCCACCATTCATGAGCAAGATATGCTGACTGTGGTTGAAAAGATTATCGAAGCAGATCACAAGTAAATATTTCTTTTAATTTTTACTTTCCTCCTATTTATACTTTTTACTAACAAAAAAGAGCTGCCCTTTTCAGGAGCAGCTCTTTTAAAATTAATAACTGAGTAGTGTGTTGTTTAAACGTTACTTACCGGAATAAACTCAACTGGCTCACTAGTCATTTCGTCTAATGGTGGAGCAAAGTCAGTTAGCTTGATGCCTTTCACTGCATTTTTGTACTCTTCCATTGTTGGTGTACGACCTAGAATTGTTGAAAGAACGACCACAGGTGTTGATGATAATAGTGACTCACCTTTTTTTCCTTCAGTATCTTCTACAACACGACCTTGGAATAAACGCGTTGATGTCGCCATTACCGTGTCACCTTTTTCAGCTTTCTCTTGGTTACCCATACATAGGTTACAACCAGGACGTTCTAAATACATGATGTTTTCATATTTAGTACGAGCAGCTTCTTTAGGTGTGTCATCGTTAAACTCGAAACCTGCGTATTTTTTCAACAGTTCCCAATCACCTTCCGCTTTTAACTCATCAACGATGTTGTATGTTGGTGGCGCAATAACTAGCGGTGCTTTAAATTGGATTTGACCATTTTGGTCTTCAAGGTTTCTTAACATTTGCGAGATGATTTTCATATCGCCTTTATGAACCATACAAGAACCAACGAATCCTAAATCAACCTGTTTCTCACCTTTGTAGTAAGAGATTGGGCGAATAGTATCGTGGGTGTAACGCTTAGAAACATCTTCATTATTAACATCAGGGTCAGCAATCATTGGCTCAACAACTTGGTCAAGGTCAACCACTAACTCAGCAAAGTATTTTGCATTGTTATCTGGAGATAAAGCAGGCTTATCACCAGATTTGATCTCACTGATACGTTTATCAGCAATCGCAATCAGACCTTTCAGTGTTTGTGCTTCGTTATCCATACCTTTATCAATCATGATTTGAATACGGCTTTTCGAAATTTCTAGCGACTCTATTAGTGTCTCATTTTGAGAGATACAGATAGACGCTTTTGCTTTCATTTCCGCAGTCCAATCGGTAAAGGTAAATGCTTGGTCAGATAATAAGGTACCGATATGTACTTCAATTACACGGCCTTGGAAAACATTATCGCCAAACTGTTTTAACATTTGTGCTTGTGTTGCATGTACTACATCACGGAAATCCATGTGGTCTTTTAAATCACCTTTAAAGGTTACTTTAACTGACTCAGGAATTGGCATTGTTGCCTCACCCGTTGCTAATGCTAGACCAACAGTACCTGAATCGGCACCAAATGCGACACCTTTAGACATACGCGTATGTGAGTCACCACCGATGATGATAGCCCAGTCATCTACTGTAATATCATTCAATACCTTATGAATAACGTCAGTCATTGGGCGATAAACACCTTTTGGATCACGCGCTGTAATCAAACCAAACTTATTCATAAACTGCATTAGTTTAGGAATATTAGCTTGTGCTTTAGCATCCCAAACCGATGCCGTATGACAACCTGATTGGTAAGCACCATCAACAATTGGAGAGATAACTGTTGCAGCCATTGACTCTAGTTCTTGAGAAGTCATTAGACCCGTTGTATCTTGCGAACCAACGATATTAACTTGAACACGTACATCAGAACCCGCATGAAGTGCTGCTTCAGACATTACACCTACTGCGTTTTTGTTGAAGATTTTTTCAACGGCTGTTAAGCCTTGACCTTCATGTGAAATCTCTTTTGATGGTGCATACACTAGCTCTAGTGGAACACCTAATGTTTCTGCAGCAAATGTTTGTAGTTTTTTACCAAATACAATCGCGTAAGAACCGCCCGCTTTCATGAACTCAACTGCTTGTGGAGAAAATGCAGAAGAAACATCAGCTAACTCTTTATCGCCGTTGTATAGTTTTTTCTCTTTAGTATTAATGGTTAATACTGTACCCGTTTCAACAGAGTATTTTTGCTCTAGTACTGGATCACCATTGTCATTTAAAACAGTTTTACCATCTGTATCTACTTTCTTAACCCAGTTTTTAAGGTCTAAACCAATACCGCCAGTTACACCAACGGTTGTTAAGAAGATAGGTGAAATACCATTAGTACCAGCAACAACAGGTGCAAAGTTAACAAATGGGATATAAGGACTTGCTTGTTCACCAGCCCAAAGTGCAACGTTATTTACACCTGACATACGAGATGAACCTACACCCATGGTACCTTTCTCAGCGATTAACATCACTTTTTTGCCAGGGTACTGTTTTTGCAACGCTTGAATTTCATCTTGCGCTTCTGGAGAAATCATACATTTACCGTGTAGTTCACGGTCAGAGCGAGAGTGAGCTTGGTTACCTGGAGATAGTAAATCCGTAGAGATATCACCCTCTGCAGCAATATAAGTCACAACATCGATAGTTTCTGGAATGTCAGGTAATTTAGTAAAGAAGTCTGCGCGAGCATAACTTTCAAGAATATCTTTAGCGATTTCATTACCTTCTTTAAAGGCAACTTCAAGACGTTCAGTATCCGCTTCATATAAGAAGACTTGTGTTTTTAATACTTCTGCAGCTGGTTTAGCAACAGATGCATCATCAGACAAAGCTAAATCTAATAATACTTCAACTGATGGACCACCTTTCATGTGAGAAAGCAGTTCAAAAGCAAATTCAGGCGTGATTTCAGCAACCACTGATTTACCTAAAATAATGTCTTTTAAAAATTGAGATTTAACACCCGCAGCACTGGTTGTGCCGGCAATGTGTTATAGATGAAGAAGTGTAGAGAGTCTTTGTGATGTTCGTTACCAGTATCTTTGATTTGCTCGATGATTTCAGCTAATAGCTCACCTTTATCAATTGGTAATGGATGTAATCCTTGAACTTTACGGTCTTCTATTTCATTTAAGTAATCTAAATACAGGCTCATTTATACCTCTAATAATAACAATAATTTAACATACGTAACATTATATACTATAAACATAAAAAATAGATAGCAACTCAACTCGCAGATAAAACGATATAATTCAATAAAATGAGACTAAAATAGCCCCATATGATTATCATTATCAGTAGCGAGCTGAAATTTAACAAAATTGTTCACAATTCATGCAGTATTTTACATTTATTGGATTAAGCACTAAAACATTCAATTTGCTCTATTTTATTAATAACCATTAGTTATGCATGGATAATCTCTCTTTATACTACGCTTTTCAATAGAAATAATTCGCGTTGGTCAATACAAGATACAAATAACCGCTATTAGTAAAAATTGTCAGTGTCGAGTCTTTAAAAACGAATAGCAAATTTACCGTGATTTATTTAGACTTCTTACTACAAGGTAACCAATGAACAATAGGATATACAGTGCAAGAGATTTATTTAGCTGGCGGATGCTTATGGGGAGTGCAAGAATACCTAAGACACCTACCCGGGGTGATCTTTACTGAAGTAGGTCGAGCCAATGGCACAACGCAGACATTGGATGGCGATTATGATGGTTATACTGAATGTGTGAAAACCCATTTTGACCCAAGCATTATTTCATTAGACATGCTAATTACACGTTACTTTGAGATCATCGATCCTTACAGTATCAACAAACAAGGTATTGATGAAGGTGAAAAGTATCGAACAGGTATTTACTCTAAACAAGCAGAGCACCTAGTTGTTGCCAAACAGTTTATTAACAGCCGTGAAGATAGTGTTAAAATAGCCGTAGAAATATTACCTTTAAGTAATTACATTAAAAGTGCTGAGGAACATCAAGATAGATTACAACACTATCCGGATGATTATTGTCATATCCCACCAGCAACTTTACATAAATATAAACAATAGCCATTACACCTATTTAATGTCATTAAAATGGAGAGGTTGTAAACAACCTCTCGTTTGCTAATTTAATATAAAAAACAATGTCCCTACCGTCATTGCCCCCATGGTGTAATTAAAACGCTGTTTACGTTTAGTAGTAGTTAACCATTGTGCGATACCAACCCCTAAGTAAGCCCAAAGGCTAATAGCCACAAAGCCATTTACTGCAAAGCACAACATGATCCATAAACCAGAAACAAAGTACTGATCACCTGTTAAAGTAAAGGTGCTGATACTGCCTATACCCATTGCCCAAGCTTTAGGGTTTACAAATTGAAAACCAGCCGCGCCTATAAATGACATAGGTTTATTTTTTTCTGGCTTCGTGCCTATTGCAGCACCTTCTGTAGAAGCAGTCGTTATTTTCCACGCTAACCAAAACAGATACACACTGCCTAATACTTTTAAAATGTCATAGAAGGAAGGAAAACTCTCTAGTACCACACCTAACCCTAGCAAGATAGACGTTAACAAACATGCTATCCCAACAATAATGCCAAACACATGGGGTAAGGTTTTTTGATAACCAAACTGCGCCCCCGAGGCTAACAACATAATATTATTTGGCCCTGGCGTTACAGACATTACAAAAGCAAACAATGAAATAGCTAATAATGTAGAGATATCCATATTACAACCTCCCAGTGATAAACAGAAATAATGTGTTAACCCCTTTGCAAACAATGTGTTTAATACTGTTTTTACTCAACTCTTTATCAATTTGATAATGTGATTTACCAATATCTTTGATCACAGACCGTGGTAGATGGTTTAATTGCTGCCGTGTTTGATACTGCCTACAAAATATTAATAACCTATTTAAATACTGCATCGCGCCTCCTGATACTTATCATCTCATTTATTAATTCAACTTTTGAATACCTAATGATTGTAAATAACTAGAAAACTCAATACAGATGCAAAAAATGTTATTTTATCAATACAGTTCAATAAAAATGCACTCTGTATGCTTAAAAGTTATCGCTTCTGTATGGTTAAGTCATACGCTTTTAATCTAGTATACAGTGACTAAGGCAAAATAGACTTGCTTTCAAGGAGGTAAACAATGGAGACGGCACTCAAGCTATACGAAAAAATTGCCAATACATTACGTGAAAATATACAGACAGGCTTATTTGTAGAAGGAGACAAGTTACCTTCCATTCGTCAGTTAGTGACAGAGTTTGAAGTGAGTATTTCCACTGTACAACAGTCCTACCATCAATTAGAGATGGAAGGCTTGATAGAGGCACGCCCTAAATCAGGCTACTTCGTTGCACATAAAATGGAATCACCGAGCTTACCTTTACCTCAAGACCCGCACAGCGCCCTATTGAAGTATCGCAATGGCAAGATGTTTTAGAAGTACTGTTAGCGAAAGAGGATAAAAAGAAAGTACAACTTCAACATGCAATGCCCAATATGAAAGTCCCTAGCCTATCGCCATTACTTCAAGAAAATGTCCTGGTTAATGCGCCAACAAGCAGAATTAAGTTTGCCCTACTGCGATATAAAAGGAACATTAGCATTACGAGAACAGATAGTAGAACTTGCAACTTATTCTGGATGTGTACTTCACCCCGATGATTTAGTGATCACATCAGGCTGCCAAGAAGCCCTATCTGTTTGTTTACGTGCGGTGACAGAACCATCAGATATTGTTGCCGTTGAATCACCTAGTTTTTACGGATCAATGCAGGCCATTAAAGCAGCAAATTTAAAAGCCATTGAAATACCAACTAATTCTGAAAATGGTTTGAGCTTAGAAGCACTAGAATTAGCCCTAGAGCAATGGCCGATTAAAGCCATATTAGTCACTCCTACGGTTAATAACCCAATGGGCTATAGCATGTCCGTCGCTGACAAAAAGCGCCTTTATCAACTGGCGCAGAGTTATGATATTAGTATTATTGAAGATGATATCTATGGTGATATCAGTTACCAATCACCACGCCCTAAAACCATTAAATCTTTTGATGAAGATGGCCGCGTATTATTATGTAGCTCTTTTTCTAAAAGTGTCGCTCCTGGCATACGAGTTGGTTGGATTGCCCCAGTGCCGTTATCGCGACAAAGTGACTCACATTAAATATGTAAGTAGCTCCATGTGCCCTACCTTACCGCAATTAGCGATAGCCGACTTTATTCAATCTGGCGGTTATGCACGCCATACACGTAAAGTTCGATTGTTATATAAACAAGGTCGAGATCATTTAATTCAATGCATTAAACAGCATTTCCCAGCAGACACCCGAATTAGCTTTCCTCAAGGTGGTTATATACTTTGGGTTGAGCTCGATAAACGCTACGACACAGTTAAAGTATATGCTCAAAGTAAAACAAGCAACGTCAGTATCGCACCAGGCACACTCTTTTCTGCAACAGGAAAATTTAGGCATTGTATGCGCCTTAACTTTAGTGAAAAAACAGCATCTGAAAGAGCGCAAGGAATTATAGAATTAGCGAGTTTGATTAAACAGCAAGATAATGATTAAGCTTTATTGATGATTCCGCTATTATTCGCGCTCAACTATTCCCGCTCAACATAGACTTAAGGTGAACGCAGTAATATGAACGGTACGTTAAATGATTTAAAAGTAACTTATGACCAACAGGGTTACTTTGTATTAAAAGATTATTTCAACGCAGATGAACTAATGCAATTAAAGCAAACTGTATTACTGTTTCATGAGAACTGGCAAAAAGATAATCACTATTTCTATCAAAGGGAAGCATTTAACTCATCTTTAATTACCGGCACACAATACCTAGCAAACACTGAGCGATTACAGCTGTTTAATTTTATCAGCTCGCCTAAAATGAGCCAGATAATCGAAGCGATTATTCCTCATAAACCAGCCTTTATGAATACTCAACTGTTTTTTAATCCATGTACTAAAGAGCAGGAGAATTTTGGCATCGCGATTGCCAATACGATCATGATCTTGCGGGGCAACAACAAGCCATTAAAGAAACCCAGGTAGTGCATTTTCGTGTTCCATTGTTTGATGAACCTGGTATGGAGCTAGTACCAGGATCACATACTCGTTGGGATACCCAAGAAGAGTTGGATGTACGCCTAGCAAGAAAACGCAAGTTCAGCAGTGATGAACTCTCAACAGGTAAAAAAATTCCATTGAACGTGGGTGATTTATTAGTGTTTTCCGCAGATATGATCCACCGTGGCTTATATGGTCAAGATAGATTAGCCTTCGACACCTTGGTTTTTGACTCTTCCGGCGACTTTGTTGATTATGTTGATGATGACTGTTTACCTAGCCAACAGATGCTTAAGCAAATTAACAACCCCACTATTTTTGAGAATTCACTTTATTTGAAGTCATTAAATTGTCATGAGCATACTTGCTAATGGGTTAACAAACAATGCAAACTCTTTGTGAACTCTTAACAGTAAACTAGGTCTGTAAATTAAAGGGATTGAATCGTTTACGGTTAAGACAAACGTCGCTATCTACTCACTTATATGATACAAAATCCCAATAAACTTGTTATAAAATAATCATAGATAAATGATAAAGGAATTAATCATGTCGATTGTTAGCCCTATAAAATGGATCACCTTAAGTTTATTAACCTTGAGCATTACATTAACTGCTTCGCAGGCACAACAAAGCACCCAAACACAAGCCAATGAAAATCCATTACAGAACATCGGAGAAGTGAAAGTAGTGGCCAGTGGGTTTATCTCTACAGAAGGCCCTGTTTGGCATAAAAAATCTAACTCGTTGATCTTCAGTGATATTCCTGGTGACACCATTTATGCGTTAGAAACTTCAACAAACACTTTGTCGGTTTTACGCAACCCCAGTAATGCCTCAAACGGTCTAGCATTAGATAACCAAGGTTTTTTACTCGCAGCAGAACAAAAAACTAGAATCATATCGCGTATGGATCTTAGTAGTTCAGAGGTCGTGCCTTTTATTAGCCGCTTTGAAGTTGATGCAGCCTCTAAAAAGTTTAACTCGCCCAATGATATTGCAGTATTTAAAGACGGTAGCGTGTTCTTTACTGATCCACCATTTGGATTAAGAGGAAAAACCTCTGACTTAGGTTTCAATGGAATTTATGTTCGCTACCCAAGTGGAAAAATTAACTTAATCAAAAAAATGCCCTTAGACGTGAAACCCAATGGCATCATTTTTAATGCACAACAAAACATCTTATATGTGGCAATTTCAGATGATAAATCTGGGCCAATTTTAGCTTATGACGTTGATTCAAAGGGAATGCTACTTAATGAGCGTGAATTTGTTTATGCACAAAATGCCGATGGGATGAGCATTGATAAAAAAGGTAATTTATATGTTGCGACTCGTACTGGGATTGAAGTGTTTTCAGCAACAGGACAGCGCTGGGGAAAATAACCTTGCCCAATACAATACGCACCACCAACTGTGCTTTAGGTGGTAAAGAGATGAATACCTTGTACATCACTAATCGTAGCGGTGATTTATACGCGGTGACATTACCTGCCTTGACAGAATAACCAAAGCGCCAATTAACCACATTTCAAGTCGGCAATTGGCGCTGCTTATTTACTGTGCTTATGCTTTATCTAACGCTTGGCTAACGTCTGCGATAATATCTTCAATACTCTCAATCCCCACTGAAAGACGAATTAAATCTCTGCTAACACCAGCACTGGCTAACTCTTGATCATTTAATTGGCGGTGTGTAGTAGATGCTGGGTGACAAGCTAATGATTTAGCATCACCAATATTCACTAAACGTAATACCATGTTTAATGCATCAATAAATCGCGTGCCCGCTTCAAGTCCACCAGCAATCCCAAAGCTTAAAATACCAGATGCTTTACCTGAAGTGATCTCTTGGCAAGTTTCGAAGTAAGGGCTTGATGTTAAGCCTGCATAATTAACCCAGGATACTTTTGGGTGCTGCTCTAAATACTCTGCTAATTTTAATGCATTTTCACAATGACGCTCCATTCTTAACCCTAATGTTTCTAAGCCAATAAGAATGTCAGAGGCATTTTTAGGCGCTAATGCAGCACCTGTATTTCGTAATGGGACAACACGACAACGGCCAATATAAGCAGCTTCAGCAAAAGCTTCAGTGTAAACAACATTATGGTAAGAAGGATCAGGTTCATTGAGCATTGCAAAACGTGTTGCATTTGCTTTCCAATCAAACTTACCTGAGTCAACAATCATGCCACCAATTGCTGTGCCATGACCATTAATATATTTAGTTAATGAGTGCACAACTATATCTGCACCTAGCTCAAATGGACGACATAAATAAGGGGTTGCCACTGTATTATCAACAATTAACGGGACACCTTTGTTATGTGCGATTTCAGCCAGTTTTTTAATATCAACGATATTACCTGCAGGGTTACCAATAGACTCACAGAATACCGCGCGGGTTTGATCGTCAATCGCCGCTTCAAAAGCAGAAAAATCATCGGCTTTAATCATACGCGCTTCTACGCCTTGACGCGGCAGAGTATGAGCAAAGAAATTATAAGTGCCTCCATACACCTGACTAGTGCTAACAATATTAGTCCCTACTTCACACAAGCATTGAATAGCATAAGTGATTGCTGCCATACCAGAAGCCACTGCTAATGCTCCGATTCCACCTTCCATCGCAGCAATACGTTGTTCAAGGACCGCATTAGTTGGATTCATAATACGTGTATAGATGTTGCCTGGAACTTTTAGGTCAAACAGATCTGCGCCATGTTGGGTATCATCAAAGGTATATGAAGAGGTATGGTAAATAGGCACTGCAGCGGACTTAGTCGTTGCTTCAGACTCATAACCATGGTGTAAAGCTAATGATTCTAGTTTCATATCAATTCCTAATGTGGTTGTTATACCAATCAAACTAATTAATTGATCTATTTTACTTGTTAAAATAACTTATTTCTTCGTTGTAAATATCGTAAAGGCAACAGCTATTAAAGAATGAACGAAGTTAATCATCAATAGGCTCAATTTACGCCTTAAGCTAAGTCATTTTTCCTACGCAAAACTTAGATCACTTATTTAATATAATTGGTATTATAAAGAGGTTAATTTGTCAGTTATGGCCTCTAAGTTATCACCAATCCCCATCAGTAACCAAATCAAAACTATGAGCTAGCTTGCATAAACAAATGATTTTTATCTGCAAAACCACACACTATAACCATTTAGGGACTTGTGCTTGATAAGTAGGATATTCAGTTGGAAATATGGATGTTAAATGTGTTTCTTCAGCAACACTTTGACGGTATAAAGCGACCACACCGATAACTAAACAAATAAATGAAAATAATGAAGGCAATGCAAAGAAAAACCCAGTTGCGAAAGCATAATACTCACGAACATTGGATGTCGGGAATAACCATAAATACCCGTTGTTTTAAGGTGCATAGGGCCGCTCGGATCAATACCTGTTCGCCAATCTTTACCTAAGGATAAATGGATAAAAATAGTAGAGACAAAACCTAGTGTTAATAACAGATCACCTAGAACAATCACCAATCCATTATTCAACCATGAAAAAAGACCTAGATAATTATCAAACTCTACAAAGACTAAACGAGTCAAACAAACCAGCCAAATAGCTGCTCTAAACACTCTAAAAGTCATGTGGTTCCACCAAGTATTACAAAAGCGTTGCCCTGGAAAAACCACTGAGTTAGTTTCTGATTTTTTGTGCTTTATGATAATGCGAGCAGTATAGAATAAAGCCACAAAAGAATAAAAAACCGCGAGATAAACACGGGTAAAATCAACCACTTTTTGGTCAACATTAAAGAGTTCCATCACTTACTTCCCTTATGGTTTCTCGAACTTCTTATTGATATATGCATTATAAATAGAAGTACTTATAGAAAAAATCGATATTGCATTAACTGACAATACTATTTTATTTTAACACTCTTTTTATGGTGCATCTCTTTCTGTAGGTGAACGCTTAAAGGTTCGCCCCATACTTAACGGATCAACTAGCTGACGTTGTTGATGAGTTGCTTCCGCCCACCATATAAGTTGATTAAAGGTTTGTGCAAAATAATTAAACCAGGTGTTTTTATCTTGTGTTTCCTGCATCGAACCATCGTCCGTCAACACCTCTTGAGCTTTGGGCACATGAATCATTGATGAAACAGATAAACAACCTAATTCCGATAAGAAAGTACGCATACCAACGGCCGCACGCATCCCCCCATTGCCCTGCAGAATAGGTCACAATGGCACTGGGTTTATACGAAAATAAAGAGCTTCCAAAGTGGTTTAACAAATGACTTAACGCAGGGCTCATTGAATGGTTATATTCAGGACTGACCATGATATAACCATCACTCTGTTGAATCTTATTGGCTAAACAATCTAAATCAGCAGGCACCTGGCTTTTGGCATAGGAAAAATGCGGCTTGAACACGGTATCCATTGGGTAATCGATAGCATCCACTAGTTCAAATTCATGGTCACTATAACGGCTTTGTAGGCAGGCCATACAAGACTTAGCAACGCGTTCACCTAACCTAGCCGGTCTAGGTGGTGTGCTATCGCGCACCGAGCCTAAAAATACTAAAAACTTCATTTATCCTCACTCACTATTGGCTAATAACAGCGATTAATGCTTTACCAAAAGTCAATAAACCTTAAACGTCTAACACAAATTTTTGAATTGCTTTTGCCACACCACTTTCAGTATTAGATAATGTTATATAGTCAGCGATCTCTTTAATATCGTCAGTGGCATTGCCCATCGCCACTCCCATACCAGCATACTTGATCATATGGTAATCATTGCCAGCATCACCCACACACATCACTTGCTCAGCAGGAATTGAGAAATAATCGGCTAGGGCTTTAACACCAATCCCTTTATTACTCTCTTTGTTCAAAAACTCTAAAAAGAAAGGTGCGCTTTTTAAAATAGTAAACTGCTCGTATAGTTCAGCAGGTAACTTCTCAATCGCCGCTGATAACTTTTCTGGTTGATCAATGATCATCACTTTTAGAATATCGTCGTCATCGGCGAATTCATTAAAATCAAATAAGGTAATTAATTCACCATTAGTACGAGACTCTAAATCGGTATATTCATTATGTGCTGGTGTGACCAAACCTCGTTTAGCACAAAAGGCATGCACATTTAGCTCCATCAAATCGGCTAATTTAGCAACTTGCTTGGCATCTTTACCGGTTAAAATTTGACTACGAATAATCTCACCACTTTTTACCTGTTGCACGACAGAAGCATTAAAGCTTAATACATAATCATCATTGCTCGTCATGCCTAACTCTTCTAATGCCCCCTCATACCACTCGTTGGACGTCCAGAAACTAATACAACACGCACACCTTTAGCGCGAGCGGCATCGATAGCCGCTTTATTTTCAGTGGTAATTTTCTTGTCCGGTGTCATTAATGTGCCATCAATATCTAGGGCAATCAGTTTGTACATATAAATTCCTCTCGTATTAGGTAAAAATAGTCATTCATTAAAAATCTCGCTGTTATGTATTATCAGCCCTTACCCATTCCAGCACATCTGCAAATCGATAGTTTTCGAACTGAGCAAAACCCGTTAATTGACGCACTTTTAAGCGGGTAAATATTGGCGTGGTTAATCCACAGAAAAACCGTGCTCTTAATATATAGCTATCGTGTTCACCTAACTTAGCTGCAATCGGCTGAGTTAGCTGTACTCGGTCATACTCCTGTAATGGTGGTAAATCTGGTACCGGTGGCATTACAGCAGGTTGCCCTGCACAGACAGAGCAATGACCACAATGAGTTTGTAAACGATGATCAGAAAAATAATAGGCTAATTGCCAATTTAAACAGGCATCACTCGCAAAAAAGTCTAACAGGTGATGGATACGTTGAATCTCACTCTGCTCTTTTTGTAAAAATCGATTGATTAACTGCTCACCTAACTCTCTTGTAATATTAGTTTTATCAACTTTATAAACCTGGGTCATCTGTTTTGTTTGCAGTTCAATGAGCCCTTGTTGATCAAGATAGTCTAAAGCGGTTAATATTCTACTTCGCTCACATTGTACCTTAGATTGTAACCGCTCTAAATTTAATGAATGCCAGGTACGTGCTTTATCCGATGTAGCTAAAATAGTTTGTACAAACTGAGCCCGCTCTCCGTGAAAACGCCCCACTAACTCCACCTCGGGTACTAATAGTTTATATTTGTATTCCGCGTAATAGCTATAAGCAGGCTCGATCACACCTTCTAATTCGAGATAAACCAATAATGTTTTTAATGCTAATAAACGAATATTGGATTGAGTGGATAAACTGTTCATCACCACTTCCCATTGCGATACAGTTTTGTTTATCTCTTCAATAATAAACGCTATCGCGCTGGCTTCTGGGGTATCTGCATGAACAAAGTTTTCTAATACATTAAGGTTATTTTTATTAGCTAATACTAGACACTCTGATGTTTTACCATCACGTCCTGCACGCCCAATCTCCTGCGCATAGTTTTCAATCGACTTAGGTAAATCATAATGCACCACGAAGCGAATATCGCTTTTATCAATGCCCATTCCAAAGGCAATAGTAGCGACAATTAATGGTAGCTGACCACTCATAAATTGCTGTTGAATGTGTTGCCTTTGTTCATTGCCTAACCCCGCATGATAAGCGGTTGCCTTTATACCCGCGTCACTTAACGCATTAGCGACTTGCTCAGCGGTTTTTTGCAAAGTAACGTAAATAACACCCGCCTGCCCTGATTTGTTATGTAACCAAAGTATTAATGAAGGCAATTTATTCTGCTCATCAACACCTAACACAGACAGATTTAAATTCGAACGGTAGGACCCCGTTAAGGTAATATGTTCAGGATTAATACGAAATTTATGGGCCATATCCTGGATCACTTTATCGGTGGCCGTCGCTGTCAGTAATAACACTTGTTTAATGGAGAACTGCTCTCTGTACGTAGCTAGTTTTAAGTAATCAGGTCTAAAGTTATGCCCCCACTCACTAATACAATGCGCTTCATCAACCACCATTAATGAGATAGGCACCTTCTGTAAAAACGTTCTGAAACGTTCACTGTTCAAACGTTCCACAGAGATAAACAAAATCTTTATCTGACCTTCACTAACGCGTTTATAAACGTCAGCAGCTTCTGCGGCAGTTTGCATCGACTGTATGCTCGCTGCTTGAATCCCTTTGCTTTGTAAAAAATCTAATTGATCTTGAATCAAGGCTAACAAAGGAGAAACTACTAAGGTTAAATGCGGTAAATGTAATGCGGGCAATTGATAACACAGGCTTTTGCCTGAGCCCGTTGGAAAAATAGCTGCAGCGCTATGCCCCTCTATCAAAGCTTGAATGACAGGCTCTTGTCCAGGTCTAAACTGATCGAACCCAAAATATTGCTGCAAAGTAGAATACATATATAAACCCGAAAACTAAGTGACCGAAAACTAGGTGAATAGTCATTTATATCATAGTTATCTAAGTTTTGTAGTTACCTGATTATTTTACATCAACAAAAAATACTTAAACCTAATCTGATTCAACCTGTTTGAATCAGATTTATCGCTCAGTTTAAGCCCCTAATTACGATGGAATATAAATATTATATTATTGAATTTACTTACTTTTAGGTTTAATTATTTGATAATTTTCTGATCTTTATACAACAAACCTTGCCTGCCATCTAAAAGCCCCTTATCATCCTCTGAAAATATAAATTAGAGGTCAAGATGACAACAGCACAGCCTAATAAAGTCAGTAAACGATTAATTATTACATTGTCATCTATCTATGCTATCTCCCCTTTTGCTATCGACAGTTATTTACCGGCTATTCCATTAATCGCTAATGAGATGCAAGTGGATATTTCATTACTATCGGTAACAGTCAGTTTATATATTTTAGGATTAGCCATCGGCCAATTAATTGGCGGCCCCCTTTCAGACAAACATGGCCGTTTGCCAATCATGTTACTAGGCTTAAGTATCTTTGCATCGGCAAGCCTACTACTCACCACCAGCCATCATATTGGTTGGTTGTGGGGGTGGCGTTTAATGCAAGCCATTGGCGGTGGTATCGCCATTGTTGGCGTACCAGCCACGATTCGTGATAATGCCGATGGAAAAGAAGCGGCCAAATTGTTTGCCTTAGTGGCTTTAATTATGATGATCGCACCATCAATAGCTCCGACCATAGGTAATTTCATTCTCTCTTTGCAGTCTTGGCATTGGATTTTCTATTTTACTGCTGGGTTCTCATGTGTTGCCATGTTAATGGCTAAAATGTTTGTTCCGCACCAATCTGCAAAACAAAAAAAGCTATTAGCAATCACTATTGAGCGTAAAAAAGGTATTAAATTTATAGAAGTGTTTAAGCACAAGCAAGGCATAGGTTACATGCTGGCACAAGCTTTTGCTTTTGCTGTCATGATGACCTTTGTCGCTAACTCAGCCATGATCTATTTATCTATTTATGAGGTTAGCGCCACGACCTTCACTCAGCTATTCGCTTTAAATATTGGTGGCTTAATCTTCATTAACCGACTCAACACCCTACTATTAAATCGCTTTGAACCTTCAACACTAGCAAGGTGCTTTTTAACCATGCAATTTTCAGGTGGTATATTATTAGTAGTGGCTAGTTGGTTTGCACCTGATAACTTAACCCTTACCGTAATAGGGTTTATGCTCATGATCAGTGCAAATGGAGGAATAATGGCAAACTGTAATGCGTGTTTTTTAAAGTATTTTGGTAAGAATGCAGGTACAGCTTCTGCGGTGTTAGGGGCTTTCCAATGTGCGATGGGCGCAATAGTGAGTGCTTTTGCAGCATTTATTAGTATGGGTTATTTACAACCCGTTGTATTGATCATGCTACTTTCTTCAACGGTGGCATTAACAGCGGTGATCCACAGTAATAAACAAGTGAGAATAGCCGAAGCTTTAGAGGCTGATAACCTATAATTTCATCAAGGTATCAGAACTACCTGTTAACCCTTACAGCATACTAGTGAAATGCCCGTAATAAAGCTTTTCTCCCACCAATGCTTCTAATGCTTCACGACTTGGCAAGTCATGCCAAAGTTCAGCGGCTTGCTTTACAGCTTCTTCACTTGTCCAAGTCAGTTGCCAACAAACTTCATCTTCGCGAGCAGTACTTTGCAAAATATCATAGGATGAAATCAACTGATCATGGCGGTTAATCTCTTGAAATATTAATAGACTTACACGCATAACCTCAGGGATATTGTGTTTGGTGACTTTAAAAATTGCAACTTCAGAACATAAACTCATATTTTTTACTCTTATTGAACATCTTCAAGAGCACAGTCTTTCTAATTTTTTTTGATAAAGCAATTCCTGCAATAAATTTTCGGAACAATTTTTCCGCTCAATCGGAACAGCATGCTCAGCCTAGGCATTAAAAATAAATATTCATTCGACGATAATGGTTAATTAACAACACAAATCACTGTGAGTGTAGCCACCATAAAACTTTACATACTCATTTTTTAACCGACTAAACAAAAACATTAACCTTTTTTATGCACTGATTTAGTTCATATAATTTAACCTCTTCACCATATAAATTTAAAAAACATGTTAAATCAATTACTCATCACTGCACCAAATTAGCCTATCAAGTAATTTTTCGCACTGTTTTAGGGAATATAAAAAAGAGTAAAAAATTAAATAAAAAACACTATTGAACGATCGTACATTTTTAGGTTAACTTAATAAAAAAACAACCAGCCCATTGATTTATTGATGAGCATATTGAAATTATATCCACTCTGATGAGGGAAATATCGTTATCACAATTATCTACTTAACTGCCAGATTGAGACTTAACTACAAGGAAGAAGAAAATGAAAAAAGCATTATTAGTTTTATCAATAGTTTCTACGATCTTTTCAGCACAAGCTCAAACGGTCACTAAAATTGGTGTAGCCGCTGAACCCTATCCGCCTTTCTCGACTAAATCAGCCGATGGGACGTGGAGTGGTTTTGAGATAGACCTGATTCATCAGGTTTGTAAACAAGCAAAACTAACCTGTGAAATTAAAGATATTGCTTGGGACGGTATTATTCCATCACTACAAAGTAAAAAAATAGATGTTATTTTTTCCTCAATGTCAGTCACTGACGAGCGATCTAAAAAGGTGCTTTTTACTAGCCCATACTACTCTTCAATTCCTCTGGTACTTGGCCAGGAAGGGCAAGATTTTGAATTAACCAAAGAAGCAATGAAAAATAAAATAATTGGCGTGCAAACTTCAACTGTGTCTGCTTTTTACATTGAGAAAAAAATCGGGAGATCTCGTTCTATCCGTCATTATGATACACAGGATGCAGTAAATGCAGACTTACTGGCTGGTCGCATAGACTTTATGATCTCCGATAATATCATGGCTGCTGAATTCTTTAAAAATAACAAAGAAGGCCTTCAGTCATACGGCACAGTGGAATACGACCCAGTGCTTGGTGAAGGTGTCGCAGGTGGTGTACGACTCGATGATACAAAACTAAAAGAAACATTAAGTAAAGCCATCGATTCAGTTGTGAAGAGTGAAAATTATGAAGCTTTATCAATGAAATATTTTGGAACAAATATCGCGCCATAATCAAATCGGCAGATAGTGGTGTCGTTCATTATTTGCCTGTATTATTTTTCTCGACTGACTAGGATAAAAAATGAACGGACCAATTCCCCTTTATCACCAAAATGCACAACAGCATGAAGTTGTTCGATTGCGAAGACATCTTCATCAATATCCAGAAACAGGGTTCACAGAATATTGGACAAGCAATGAAATATGTTCATATTTATCAGAGCTTGGTTATGAAATCAGCTATGGTAAAGCACTTTATGAAGCCGCTTACCCAGATATTAACCATATTTCTGAGTTGGTAAACCTAGATAAAAACAAGATAGACAATGCCTACCAATCAGCAATGGAAAGCATTTCAGATGATAAATGGCTCCCAGATATGCAAGGTGGCTTTACCGGTGTGATTGCTCGTTTATCATGCTCTGATAAAGGTCCAAAGATAGGTTTTCGTTTTGATATTGACGGGTTACCAATAAAAGAATCAAACAATAATACACATAAGCCGTCAATTGAAAACTTTACATCGAAAAACCAAAATATGCATGCCTGTGGTCATGATGGTCATACTGCTATTGGTCTTGCTTTAGCTAAGCAAATAGCAGAAAACCGAGAGCAACTATTAGGTGAATTTATTCTTGTATTTCAACCTTCTGAAGAAGGGCCTTCAGGAGGAGAAGTTTTTCAAAATTCGATATTTTCAAACAACTTGATTATCTCGTTCCATTACATATCGGTATCATTGATACACGTAAAGTGGTATGCGGACTTGCGTTTCTTAGTTTACAGAGTTTAAAAGTATCCTTTAAAGGTAAAAATGCACATGCGGCGGTGAGTCCTGAAAAAGGTAACAATGCCCTTCAGGCTGCTTGTATGGCGGTGACTAATCTGCATGGCATTTCTCGACATGGCGATGGTATTACACGAATCAATACTGGTAAATTTACTTCTGATAACCCTACCAATGTTATTTCTGATTATGCTGAATTTGAATTAGAATTAAGAGGTGAAAACAACCATATATGTCAATACCTGTATGACAAAACCAATGATATTATTAAAGGTGCCGCGCTTATGTATGGTGTGGAACCGAATATCGAAGATTATGGTAAATATGTAAATGCAGATAATGCAAACTCGGTGATTTCCTTTCTTAAACAAGCGGCTTTGAACTCAGGTCTTAAAGAAGAGATGATCATTGATAGACACCTCTCTTCAGCATGTGAAGATGCCCCGTTTTTAATGAACCAAGTAAATAACAATAAAGGCTCTGCGAGTTATTTATGCCTTGGCTCACCTACATTTGCTGGGCACCATCATCCTGAATTTGACTTTGATGAAGATATGTTAATTTACGGTGTGGATATACTTTGGGAGTTTATTCAATGTGTGTTGTTAGAAAAAAATCTAATTAAACTCATCCTTACAATTACTTATTTATAAGGTATAAAGCTCAGCATGGCTCAGTTTTATACCTTCAAATGCAATTTAATAAGGACGTTAATGCCTCGATGACTGTAATAACAAACAGACCATAATCAAAAACAATCCAAACCAACCTAATAATGAAATTGATTCCCCAACGATAAACACCGCAAATAAGGCGGCAACGGCAGGCTCAAAAAGGGTTAATAACGTGGCTTTACTAGCATGAATGGTTTTTAAGCCAAAACCAAAACATAGGTAACCGATAAACATTGGAATAATGGCAATATAAAAAAGTACGATGGTGTTGACTGACGAAATACTATGAGTATCAGTGTTTAACAAAAACACCGGCACTAACAATAAGCCACCTAACCCAAATATACTGCCAACGGCAGATTTAGAGCTAACCCCACGATTGATTAAGGCTTTAGCCGCCCATGAATATAAAGCATAGGTGAAACCAGCAACCAAGCCTAATACAACACCTAGATATTTACTGCTTGCTTCAATCTCATTGCTCGACACACCGGTTTCTGAGGTCGCTAACAATGCAATACCAATAGTCCCAATTAACAAGCTAATTAACCAATAGCCATCAATATTATTTTCTTTGCTAAAAAGGCGCTCAATAATCGCAACAAAAAACGGCGCACTAGCAATTGAGACCACAGTCCCGATAGCTACACCAGATAACCGCATCGAACTATAAAAAGCTAATGGATAAATAGCTAATGCAATGGCGCCAATCAATAAAGTATAACGGGACTCGCTCAGTTTTTTCATGTCTAAGCGAATATGTTTAGCGCCGTTAATAGCCAACAATAATCCACCAATTCCCATGGTGAAAGATCCAATGGCTAAAGGGCTAATAGTAGATGCGTAGGAAGCAGCTGTTCCTGTTGTGCCCCACAGTAATGAGGCAAATAAAATGGCAAATACGCCCTGTTTACTTGCCTTGGTACTCACGCTTAATTGGCTCAATGTTAACTTCCTCCTCTGATAGATTAGTATCAAATCATAAAGTATTCATTTAACTATTAGTTTGCAGTTAAGACGCTTTGTTTGACATTAAAGACTTAGTTAACGTCTTATTTGGCGCGGAGAGAGTTGATAAAATTGAGAGAATCGTCGACTAAAAGCCGAGATATCACTGTAACCCACCTGTTCTGATATCAATTGTACCGGGATATCGGTATGCGTTAACAAAGCTTTAGCTTTTTCCATTCTTTGTTCGGTAATGTATTGCAATACACTTTGTCCGATGCACTGTTTAAATACCTTTTTAAATTGAGTTGGGCTAAGACAAGCCAACTGTGCAAGTTGATTGACATGTAATGGCTGAGAAAGATCATCAGAAATAGTCTGCAAAACAGCTCGAACTCTAGGGTCTATTTGTTCTCCAGCTATTTGTTCTGATAACAATTTACTAAACATTTCAATCATCATTTTCTCTAATGATTGATCAACTTTATGTTGTAATTGTTGCTCAATAAATAACAAATAACTGCGTAACGGTGCAGACATAGCAAAAACAGAAGAGCTCATACTCAATAAATTATCCGGGAGTTGATTAAGGTCAGCAACAATAAAACGAGCACTTTCATCGGCTTTAAACAGATGAAAAACTTGTGCGGGTATTACCACACATTCACCTACCGATACCTTACCTGTATACCCTTCTAGCTCAATAATAATTGTTCCAATAATAGGTAGAACTAACTGATGATAACAGTGGACATGCCCTTTTTGTTGTTTACTGTAAGCGCGAATACTCAGGTTATCTTGCATTAATCACTCACTTCCACTTCATTGCTATCAACGGCATTTTTGACACCAAAGGGAATATGTACAGAAGGCGCAACCGTGCTTGTTGAACTTAAATGACCAGATTGGTCATCAAAGAAAATATGCGGTTTTAACACACCAAGGATCAAGCCTTTATCAACACCTCCTAGAAAAAAGGCATCGTTGGTCATCACGCCCCACTCTTTTAAGGTATTTAAGGCTCTTTCATGGGAAGGCGCATTACGCGCAGTGACAATGGATACACGTAAACGATTACGATAGGCGGGATCATGCTTCTTTTTGTTCTCTTCAATTTTTTGAATGGCAGACACCTTCACTAAGAATTCTTTCAAAGGTCCGGGATTATGTGGTTGTAATACATTCTTAGTTTCGTGTTCATGGAACTGATTCAAGTCATTGGTATTATGCATCACGGTTTCTGACTCATCATCGGCTAACACGCCATCAAAATCGAAGGCGATGCGTAAATCATCGTCGTCTTCATCGATAATTGCAGATTTCATCACATGCCCTGCTGGGTAACCTAAGCGAATCGCTTCTTTAACATCGAAAGAGTTACCCGATAAAAACAATGAAATACTTAATGCTGGGATGTAATCATAGGGCGATTTACCTTGCATAAAAATGGCGCGTGAAATCGGTAAATTATGGTGTTTAATAGACTTCATCACTCGCAAACCCGTATCGGGATCGTTACGTGACAACAACACCACTTCAACCAATGGATCAGACTTAGGATCGTCCGTTAGATTATTGAGCGATAATAAACGCTTAACAAATGAAAATGAAGGGCCTTTAGGTAATGGCACATCCACATGTTTTGTTTGATATTTACGATACTCTTCTTCACCTTTAGTGCGAAACACAGTATCCGACTCTGTTAGGTCGAACATAGCACTAGAAGCAACACCAATCACTAAACGACTACCTAATTCATAGGGCATTTCAACACTCCAAGTAAGACAACATCATTGATTATTAAGGTATAATACCAATCATAGTAAGTAACTGATCTATTTTACTTGTTAAAACAACTTATTTTTTCGTTGTAAGTTTCGTATAGGGAACAACCATTTACATCAACTTACGCCTCAAACTAAGCCATTTTTCCGGCGCAAAATTTAGATCAGTTATTTAATACAATTGGTATAACACTAGCGACTATTTAACCGTAAATCAGCACCTTGATACAGTCATATTATTCAAACTAGTTAAAACAACAAGTATAAGAAGGTTATTGCGGAGACTTACCTTCAATCAAGCGCTGAATCTTTGAAGCGATTACTGTATTATGTCGCGCATATCTTCCCCCGACATAAAAGAATTTTCATGGCTACTCAACAATTCGATAATGAACTCACGATTATGCGTACGGCAAACACAGAAGTCATTGCGCCTGTTATTGAGGGTTTATCTTCCTCTAGCATCGTACTTTCAACGCTGAACTCTAAATATATTCACTCTAGTTTAGGGCTACGTTACTTATATGCTAATTTAAAGGACCTGCAACCGAATTGTGAAGTGAAAGAGTTTGTTATACATACTCGCCCGTTAGATATTGTAGAGCAGATACTGGCAGCAAATCCGACCATAGTAGGTTTTGGCGTTTATATATGGAATATTATTGAAACGACAAATGTTGTAAGTCTATTAAAAGTTATTGCACCACAGGTAAAAATTGTATTGGGCGGTCCAGAAGTTAGCTATGAATCTGAATCACAACCAATCGTACAAACGGCTGATTATGTCTTAACGGGTGAAGCTGATATCAGTTTCTATGATCTTTGTAGAGATATTTTAAGTGATAATGCACCCACCACTAAAATAATGAAGTCTAAACCTGTCGACTTAAAAGACTTAGCAATGCCCTACCAGTATTACAGTGATGAAGATTTAAAGAATCGATTATTGTACGTAGAAGCTTCACGTGGTTGCCCCTTTAAATGTGAATTTTGTTTATCTTCGTTAGATACTAAATCCAACCCTTACGAGCTAACCGTTTTTTACAGCAGATGGAAACCTTGTATCAACGTGGGGCGCGTAACTTTAAGTTTATTGACAGAACCTTTAACTTAGATATCAGAACCTCATTGCAAATTATGCAGTTTTTCTTAGATAGAATGACCGATGATCTTTACCTACACTTTGAAGTAGTACCAGACCATCTACCAAGAAAACTCAAAGAGATGCTCGCATTATTCCCTGAAAATACCCTGCAATTTGAGATCGGAATACAGACCTTTGATCAACAAGTGCAAACCAATATTAGTCGTAAGCAAAATAACCCAAAATCAAAAGAAAACTTAATCTGGTTAAAAGAACATACCACGGCACATATTCATGCTGATTTAATTTTTGGATTGCCAGGCGAAACTTTTGAAACATTCAAAGATAGCTTTGATCAACTGTATGCGTGTAAACCACATGAAATTCAAATGGGCATCTTAAAACGCCTGAAAGGTAGTCCAATCATCAGACATACTGAAGAGTTTGACCTACGTTTTAATCCATTACCACCGTTTAACATTTTAAGTACAGACAGAGTCGATTTTGCCACTATGCAGTTAGTTAATCGTTTTGCACGTTACTGGGACATGATAGGTAACTCTGGTCGATTCAAACATACACTAGACCTTTTGTTAGCCGATAAACCCTTCGATAATTTTATGGCGATCTCTAACTGGATATTTGATGAAACCGGACAGACACACAAAATCAATTTAAAACGTTTGTATGAATTGATATCTCAATCAGTAGTCGCGCTCTTCCCAGAGCAACATGCAGTGGTCTTACCGCAGCTTGAAAAAGATTACCAAGCATCAGGATTAAAAAGCATTTTCAATACACTTAACCTTTATCAAGCACAAATCAAAGACACCAATAAACCCAGTAAATTGCTGCAGCGTCAAAAGCAACATATGAGTTAATACTGATCAAAAATGGCATAAGGTGCTATTGAATAATTGGTTTAATCTACTTTAACCGATTATTTAACGCACCTTACTGTAAACGTTCTCCTAAAGTTATTAGCTTCCAACAGTCTTCCCTATTATCAAATTCAACAACGCCATCAATCCATTCAATTTTTTAAATCTATATTCACTTCCCGAAAAATTAAAACTAATTCTCAGTATACAAACATCTGTTAGCCCTTATTTATGTCTTCTAACCTTTTTGTCTATCTTCCATAAAAACAGTACGTTAACGCTGCAACTTAGTTTGCAACTTCTGATCGGCATATAACGGATTGATAACTTTCCGCATAGCCCTTCTTACCTTAAATAACAAAATGAAAGGAAGAAAGATGATTACTTTTAACGCACTAAATTTAAACAAATATACCTTAAATGAGTTAACCGACATAAAGGCCACATTTTATCGACAAGGGTTCGTATTAATAGATACCAGCTCCATTAACGGTAAAGATAAAATATCCCCCGTTGCTACTGCATTAAACTTAGGTAATGCTGCGACAACGTATTACAACAAAACATACTTCGACTACAAACTGACAACAGACAATATGGCGGTGATTGGTGATTTGCCCAATAGAAAAGGTAAAATCAATCATGAAGGTTTTGAAAGCAATAACGCACAGGGATTACATGTAGATGGCACGATTGAACCCTTAGGGTCGATCCAAACATCGCTCTTATACTGTAAACAACCTGCAAAAATCGGAGGTGAGAGTATTGTGTTCAACCTCATGGGAGCCATTAATGATTTAGCAAAAAATGACTTATCCCTTATTCAACCTTTATTTGATCCAAACGCACTAAAAAGAGCATCGACCTATGAAGGCATCAATGAGAGTCATACTGGTCCTATCCTAGGCTACCATCCAGAAACAAAGAGGTTGATTGCCCGATTTGCAATAAACATTACCTGCCAGTGGCAAGAAGGATTTAATAAAGTCCCTAGCTTAGAGAGAACCATTAATCGCCTCATTGCTATGGCCGAAGAAGGTTCACCTTATACCGCTAAATTTCAATTACAAAGCGATACCTTGATGGTGATGGATAACAGCAGGATCTGCCACGGTCGTGCGGCTTATACAGACTGTCCGACAAAACCTAGAACCATGATCAGAGGTATCTACTCACAACTACCTAACTAATTTTTACTGATCATCTCATTAATAATGAATCATGATAACGCCAAGCACGAACTTGCTTTCGTGCTTTTTTATTTCCTCTCAGAGCTCCCCCATTACAGCTCAATAAGGTCCTTTAATATTGACATAGCCTTTTGCACCTATCAGTTTGATTGGAAATAACCATAGCAAAAACAAGAAATGTCATAGACAAACCTATCAATTAAGCTTAAATTAAACATATCTTAATAATAACTATTATCATTAAATAGTGTTATTACCCTATTAGACTTATTGTTAGTGGCATAAGAAAAATAGAAAACAGAACATAAGAACTAAACATTAAATTGGGCGAATTATGAATAAGAAAACAATCCTAATGATTTTAGATGGCTGGGGCACTTCTCCAGACCCTAAAGTATCAGCACCAGACAATGCGAACATTCCATTTTTAGACTCTTTATACAAAGATTACCCTAATGCTTCACTACGTACTGACGGTGAACATGTTGGTTTACCTGTAGGACAAATGGGGAACAGTGAAGTTGGACACATGAACCTTGGTGCAGGTCGCATCGTTTATCAAGACTTAGCAAAAATTAACATGGCCGTAGCGGATAACACGCTTGCTCAAGAGCCAGTACTGGTTGATGCACTACAATACGCGAAAGACAATAATAAAGACGTGCACTTTTTAGGTTTATTAAGTGACGGTGGCGTACATTCACATTCAAGCCACTTAAAAGGCTTTATCGATGCCGCTCAACAAGCTGGTGTTGAACATTCTTACGTTCATGCATTTTCTGACGGCCGCGATGTAGACCCTAAATCAGGTAAAGGATCGATTCAAGATTTACAAAATTACATTAAAGGTACCAATACGCAAATAGCTTCGATCACTGGTCGTTACTACGCAATGGATCGAGACAATCGCTGGGAACGAGTTCAACTAGCTTATGATGCACTGGTAAATGGTGTTGGTATAAAAGCAACGGATCCAATTACTGCAATTGAACAAAGTTATGCAGAGGATGTTACCGATGAATTTGTTAAACCAATTATCTTAACTGACGATCAAGCACAACCTAAGGCCACCATTAAAAAAGATGATGTGGTTATCTTCTTTAACTTCCGTACCGACCGAGGCCGTGAATTAACTCAAATGTTAAGTCAGCAAGACTTCCCTGAGCAAAATACCACTAAACTTGATTTGTACTACGTAACTATCACTAACTACAGTGATGACTTTGAAAATGTAAAAGTAATTTACGACAAAGATAACATCAGTGAAACCTTGGGTGAAGTATTAGAAAAACACGGTAAGAAACAGATACGAATTGCAGAAACAGAAAAATACCCACATGTGACATTTTTCTTTTCTGGTGGTCGAGAGGAACCTTTTGAAGGCGAATCACGTATCCTTAAAAACTCACCTAAAGTGGCAACCTACGACTTAAAACCTGAGATGAGTGCCTACGAACTGCGTGACGCACTTGTTCCAGAGTTAAACAAAGGTGAAGCTGACTTTGTTTGCCTTAACTTTGCCAACGGTGATATGGTCGGTCATACAGGTATGATGGATGCAGCAATTAAAGCCTGCGAAGCAGTAGATGAATGTGTTAAAGATGTTGTCACCGCTGCGCTAGCAAATGATTACACCACACTAATCATCGCCGACCATGGTAACTGTGAAACCATGATGAACCCAGATGGTAGCCCACATACGGCGCATACAACGAATCCAGTACCTGTGATTCTAGTGGATAAAGATCTGAAGAAGATCGAAAATGGTGTGTTAGGTGATATGGCTCCGACTATACTTAAGTTAATCGGCATAGAACAACCAGCTGCAATGACCAGACACTCGTTGGTTTAGGATCACTATAAACGACTAGATTAGTAGGGCAGAAAACTGCCCTACTATTAACTTAAATAGCATATTTGATCTTAGAAGAGGGATTGAAAAAGCTGAAGTTCATCATCTGAATCATCGCCCTTCATGCACTAGTCAACTAAGCTATTTTCTACGCATGATATGTTGAGGGCCAACCAAACCACCTAAATACAATTTAGCTGTATCTTCAAAACCAGCTTTTTTATAGCAATTAATTGTTCCATGATTTTTACAATTAACGGTTAGATAAATGAACGCATTATCAGCATAATTCTCACTTAAATATTTAGGTAGTACTTTCATAAATTGAGCACCAATACCTTTGACTTGATAGCGACTATCTATAGCTAACGACTTTAAGCCGATACTCGAATCAGAACAAAACTCGTGGCTTTTTGAATAGCCCAAATCTAATTAAAAAAACCAACAATGTTACCTTCATATTTTACTATATGCTTATCAATTAACTTTGTGTGGCGCATCTTCAACTTGTATTCTTACTTTCTCAACGGGGGTCACTAAAAAGTGCTCTCCGTCCTTTAACCATAAAATACGGCTAAACATTTTAACCATCGCAGGACGATTAATCTTCCCCTTCATGTACCCAATCACCATTTGATTTAATAACTAAATCCATATCGCCACAGAAAGGAGGAGTCCACTTTTCAACAGGAGGTAATGAGTCAAATTTGGTACTGTCTAAACCTTTTAACATAATGGTCATTCCCTGTGTTTGTATTCAGTAGATAATATTGTAAAAACAGTACAGTCACTTTTCTAGATAGATGCAACACAATCAAACATTAATATCGACTAAATAATGAGTTAGCATTAGCCTTATTTGATTAAATAAACAACAATCTACAAACTTGTAATGATCGTAGAAACTTAATTATTCGTACTCCTTAAAAAAGGAGATTATAACTTCCTAGTAAGTGCTAGCCGGTATCATGGATTAGCCTTAACACTGGATCCTTACTATATGAATAAATGGATAACAAAAAACTATGGTTGATTTTAGCCGACTGGCTTATGTTGATATTGAAACAACAGGTACAAAACCCACACGAGATCAAATCACTGAAATTGCTATCGTTCAAACTCTTAATGGGAAAATCATTGATAAATGGCAATCACTTGTTTGTCCAAATACATTTATTCCTACAATGATTCAGCAGTTAACAGGAATAACACCTGATATGGTTATAGACGCCCCTACCATTGATAAAATAATCCCAGTCATCATAGAAAAACTTGCTGATCATGTGCTGGTTGCACATAACGCACGCTTTGATGTGAGCTTTTTACGTAATGCCTTTAAACAAAACAACATAGAATTTAAATACCCAGTGGTATGTACCGTAAAACTCTCACGTGAGATGTACCCAACTTTTAAAAGGCATAACCTTGACAGCATTATTAAACGCTTTGGTTTAACTTGTGAAAGCCGACACAGAGCCATGGACGATGCCGCTATCCTTCCAGAAATAGTCGCGCGTATGAAAAGTGACTTTAACCAGCAGAAAGTACTACAAGCGATGGCTTCTCAACAAAAGCTTTCTAGCGTACCACCCCATATCAATCCTGACATATTCTCGACTATGCCTAATGAACCAGGTGTGTATTTATTTTACGGTGAAACAGGTAACTTATTATACGTAGGTAAAAGTGTGCAAATTAGAGCGCGAGTTATTTCGCACTTTTCCAGTGACCATAGTCATGATCGTGAAATGCGCATGGCACAACAAGTCCATGATATTGAATGGATAATCACAGCAGGTGAATTTAGCGCATTGGTGTTAGAGTCTGAATTGGTTAAGTCGCGAGCGCCTTTATTCAATCGGCAACTTCGCAAACAAAAATCATTGTTTACCATCTATTGGGACAATAGTCTTGATAAAACAGTTGCTCAACCAAGCGTTATCGATATCAATACGTTAAACACTCAGTCCAAAAAGTCATCATTAAAGAATACCTATGGGCTTTTCAAAAACCGACGGACAGCCACTGAGACTCTACGTAAACTTAAAGATGAAAATCAACTCTGTGGCATTCAATTGGGCTTAGAAAAAGGTAAAGGACCTTGTTTTTCTTACCAGCTGAAAAAATGTAAAGGGATTTGTTGTGGTAAAGAAACAACCATCGCTTACCAGATAAGAATGCAGCAAGCATTAGCTCCGATAAAAATTAAAGGTTGGCCTTATAAAGGAGCCATTGGCATTAAAGAATACAATGAACAAAGCGATATAAGCTGTATTCATATTATTTCCCATTGGTTGTATCTAGGCAAAGTGAACAATGAAAGTGAGTTAGTAGATTTCAATTTTGATGTGACAGCTAAACTGGATCAAGACTTTTATAAAATATGTATTTCGCAACTACAAAAGAGCCATCGCTTTATTAACTTAGCCAACCTTAACCAATAACTTACATGATTATAAAGCCGGATCTTGATTGATAAGAAACTGGTGAGGAATAACTAAAAGACACAATGCCAATTTAATTGCCTAGCTGAGTCTTCATGAGATTTGTTTCATGACACTCACTATTTCTATGTCATTGTGGCACTCGCTACGATTCCTACCATGTTCCTTACTTTGATATAAAGCAAGGTCGGCTCGTTTAATTAACTCAACGGGTTCAATAGTTAATTGCGGAATGGCTGATGCGATTCCAGTACTAATGGTGACATGCTTGTATGATGATTCAATATGCGGAACGTTTAAGTTACTAACAGCAAGCCTTACCTTTTCTGCAACTAACGCCCCCTCTTTGAGGGTACTTTCTAACAATATAACAAACTCTTCACCTCCATATCGAAATAAAGAATCAGTCGGTCTCTTAACTGTTTTTTGAATGGTTTGAGCAACGACTTTTAAACAATCATCCCCAGCGATATGTCCATAAGTATCATTGAAGTTTTTAAAATGGTCTATATCTATCAGTAATAACGTTAACGGTTGTTGGCTGCGTACTTTCACCATCCACAAATGGTTGAGTGTTTTATCTAACCATCTTCTATTATAAACCTCAGTTAAGCTATCTATTTGCGATAAAGATTCTAAAGCTGAATTGGATTTCTCTAGCGCTTCATTTCTGTCATTAACCATATCAATAGCGGCATTAAAACCAACAATCAAGTCACCAATTTCATCTTCTTTGTAGCCTTCAATATGACTTAATGATTTATTTTGTAATACCATCTCCCTAACCGACGCAGCGGCCTTTCTTAATGGAGTAAAAAAGAAGGTTAAAAAACATAATAACCAAAAACACAGTAACACCTACAATGAGCCCATTAATAATTGTAGCTCGTAAACTGTCATTAATAACTTGATAAACCTTATCAACAGGAGTTCTTATCATAACAAACCAATCCGAGGATTTAACATCAGCAGCTGCAGCTAACATTTGGTCATTCGCTGAAGTTGCAGTAGAGCTGTATCCATTAAAGCCATCCATTACCTGATCGAAAAATACATCCTGCCCTTTTATTGGCGTTGTTTTAAATATAAAATTTGGATCGCTCGCAGCTAGAAACCTTCGCTCTTTTCTTGAAACGACAAAGATATCGCTTTGTTTACTAAAGTCTTTATCAAATATATATTCTATAAATCCAGGCCGATTTAAAAAAATTGGCGCTTCTAAAACACCTAATACCTCACCACTTTCATCTCTTAAAGCAATTGCAATAACAACTAATATTTCATCAATAACTCGAGAACGAAAAGGTAAACTTATAATAACGCCTTCGCTATTCTTAGCTTTTATCATCCATTCAGATTCAGCAAAGATTACATTTTTCCTGCCAGGAATAACTGGATATTCAGCGATAGCACCATCTCCGCTTGCTCTTATAACAGCAAATCCTTGCGGAAAAAAGTCAGTAAATGAAATATTAGTTTTCAACAATTCTTTAATAAAGTCTTCTGATTGCATCTTTTGTACAGGTATTTTATCCGCTAGAGCTGCCAAGAATTTTGTACGTATTGTTATTTTTTTGAATATCTTCTGCAATAAATTGAGCTTGTGTATATTGTTCTTTATTAATTTGATTTGTAATTTCAGACTTAAGTATTAAGAAATTATAAATTTGAAGCGGCATAAAAGCGACGATGATAAACACCGAAATATAGAAGGATAACTTGGTAGAAATACGCGATGGTTTCATTTTATGTAAAAGACTTATCATGCACTCATAATTTATTAGTTAACAGATAAGATAAACATAGCGCTTTTATCAATTAAAAGTTAGCCTTTTGATTATTTTTTAATGAAAATAAGTCTCATATAAGATTTTTTATGTCAAAAGAGGTGTTAAAAGAATTTATTTATAAAAATTCACTATCAAACTGATATAAATAACACCCACAGATAAAGCTATCAGCGATTAAAAAATCCAGAGTAATTATTAGCGGGAAGATGAGTCTTCAAGCATTAACAGATAAGGCTTACCCGCACTCGTTAAGCCATAGCCAGTTCCATCCACCGTCTCTAATATTTCTAATTGGTTTGCTAAATCATAATAAACTTGACGAGCAATAATCGCTTTCATTCCATAGCGCATAGAAACGTATGGGCGTTCATTACCTTCAAAGGGCGCAATCCAAATATCGCAATCTGCGCCAAGCGTCATGACATCATCGGTATCTGTTCTAAACTCAATTGCACGTCCTTGATCCGTTTCAATCCATTGCCAATGCGTGATCATAAACGGTGCATCTTCAACTTGTATACGTACTTTCTCAACCGGCGTCACGAGAAAGTGTTCACCCTTCTCTAACCAAAGAATACGGCTGAACATTTTCACCATCGCAGGTCGGTTTATTTTACCGCCTTCATGGATCCAATCGCCGTTTGATTTAATAACCAAATCCATATCGCCACAAAAAGGCGGCGTCCACTTGTGCACGGGTGGCAGAGAGTCATATTTTGTACCTTCTAAACCTTTTAACATAACCGTTATTTCCTTGTATACATACTAACGAATTAACAATTGATTTATAAAACAGTACAGCAACTTTTCTGAGGAGATGCAATCACAATAAAACGATACAATCAGTTCCTATTGTTTTAAAAAATATATTGCTAGCCTTTCTAAATTAAGAAACGTTAATTCATCATGCAACCAACTAATACCAATCATAGTAAGTAACTGATCTATTTTACTTGTTAAAACAACTTATTTTTTCGTTGTAAGTTTCGTATAGGGAACAACCATTTACATCAACTTACGCCTCAAACTAAGCCATTTTTCAGGCGCAAAATTTAGATCAGTTATTTAATACAATTGGTATAAATCGCTATGCTCTCTAAATCTCATATTAAACAATGATATATTGATAAGCTTGCTTTTCACTACTTAACAGTTGGGAGAGTGGCGGCACCCTGCATAGTTATTTTTTATCAATAGGTTACCGAAAATCCACAAGACATTACTTACTAAAATTTTTGCACTGCCTTTATTACCGTGAAAACTACAGCTTAATTGATTTTATCTACATATTGGGATAATTAGGTCCGTTGCCACCTTGAGGTGTATGCCAATTAATATTTTGTGTTGGATCTTTGATATCACAGGTTTTACAGTGTACACAGTTTTGGAAATTAATCTGAAGATGTGGTTTCTCTTCCTGTTCTACAATTTCATAAACCCCTGCTGGGCAATAGCGTTGTGCTGGCTCAGCAAATTTAGCTAAGTTAATGGTAATGGGTACTGTTGTATCTTTTAATTGCAAATGACAAGGCTGATTATCGTCATGATTTGTTGCAGAAAATGAGACGCTAGTTAGCCTATCAAAACTTAATACACCATCGGGTTTGGGATACGTAATCGGCTCAAACTTATCAGCATGTTTCAATGATTCAGCATCTGTTTTACCATGTTTTAATGTACCAAATAGTGGCTTGCCCATTAAGCTAGCACACCACATATCCAAGCCACCTAACGGCATACCAATCCAAAGGCCGTATTTAGACCAAAGTGGTTTAACATTACGTACTGGTTTTAAATCTTGACCTACTGGCCCTTCTCTTAACTCTTTTTCATAGCTTACAAGCTCATCACCTTCGCGGCCTGCGTTAATAGCTTCAAATACAGCTTCTGCAGCAGCTTTGCCAGACAACATAGCATTATGATTACCTTTGATACGAGGCACATTCACTAAACCTACAGAACAACCCAATAACACACCACCCGGAAAGTCACTTTAGGAATAGATTGATAACCACCTTCTGAAATAGCACGTGCACCATACGCAACACGTTTACCGCCGGTTAGTAGCTTTGCAACTTCAGGATGATGTTTAAAGCGTTGAAATTCTTCATAGGGTGATAAATAAGGATTTGCATAGTTGAGGTGTACTACAAAACCAATGAATATTTGCTTGTTTTCAGCATGATAAATAAAAGAACCACCACCTGCATTATTATTAAGCGGCCACCCCATCGTATGAGTAACTGTGCCCTCTTTATGATTGGCAGGATCAACTTCCCATACTTCTTTTAATCCAAGGCCAAATTTTTGTGGTTCGTGCCCTTCAGATAAATTGTATTTATTGATCACTTGTTTAGATAACGAACCACGAACGCCCTCACCTAATAAAACATATTTACCACGTAATTCCATACCCGGTTCATAAGCTGGACCTTGTGTACCGTCACTATTTAAACCAAACTCACCAGCAATAACACCGCTCACTCGTTCACCATCATAGATGAGTTCAGAACAAGCCATGCCAGGAAAAATATCCACGCCAAGCGTTTCAGCTTGCTCAGCTAACCAACGACAAACATTTCCCATTGAAACAATATAGTTCCCATGATTACTCATTAACTTAGGCATGCTTGCATTAGGCAGTTTAGTTTTACCTGTCTCAGTTAACATTAGGAAGTTGTCTTCTGTGACTTCAGTACTGATAGGCGCATTCATATCTCGCCAATTAGGCAATAACGCATCAAGTCCTGATGGATCAATCACCGCTCCCGAGAGAATATGAGCACCAATTTCAGAGCCTTTTTCTAATAAAATAACAGACATGTCAGAGTCAAGTTGCTTTATGCGAATAGCTGCTGATAACCCGGATGGCCCACCACCAACAATGACTACGTCGTAGTCCATACTTTCTCGTTCAATCATGATTCTTTTCCTTAAACTTTATTTTGCCCAATTTTTTATTACTTAACCCATAAATTTTGCAGAGTAACTACCCGGTGAAGCAGGGAAAACAATTGTCTTTGTATCATTTAGAAAAACACGGCGACGTGCATGTGCATGGACTGCTCGAGCCAATACTGACGCTTCAACTTCGCGACCGATACTGACGTAATCTTCTATCGACTGAGCATGTGTGACACGTATTGTCTCTTGCTCAATGATCGGTCCTTCATCTAAATCAGCGGTAACATAATGCGAGGTAGCGCCAATTAGCTTCACACCTTTATCGAAGGCTTGCTTATAAGGATTAGCCCCTTTAAAAGAAGGTAAAAATGAATGATGGATATTGATAATACGTCCGGACATTTTTTGACATAAAATATCGGAAAGGATCTGCATATAACGGGCGAGTACAATTAACTCAGCTTCGCTTTCTTCTACCAAACTTAATAGTTTGGCTTCAGCTTCTACTTTATTTTGTTTGGTTACTTTAACGTAATGGAATGGTATATCGTTATTTACCACCAGCTTTTGATAATCTAAGTGATTCGACACCACACCGACAATTTCTATTGGTAAAGTACCAATGCGACTTCGGTATAACAAATCATTAAGACAATGCCCATAACGAGAGACCATGATCATAACTTTCATTCTTTCTTCTTCACCGCGAAGGTCCCATTGCATATCAAAATTTGCAGCTATCTGGGTAAAATCACTTTCAAGATCTGCTAGTTCAGCCCCCATTTCACTTATTAAACTTATACGTGTGAAAAAACGATTCGTATTTGTATCATCAAATTGAGCACTATCTATGATGGTACAACCTTTTTCAGACAAAAAACCTGATACCGCAGCAACTACGCCACGACGAGAAGAACAGGTAATTGTTAAACAATACTTAGACATTTTAAAATGGCTCCAAAAGAGAGTTAATTTGCTGTTAGCTAAATAAAAGTGAATGACCGATTCGCAATGAATATTGCCTTATCGGCCATCAAAATATGCTTATGAAAGCTGTTCTGTTAATTCAGGAACAATCTCAAATAAGTCCCCTACTAAGCCGTAATCAGCTACTTTAAAAATCGGTGCATCAGGGTCTTTATTGATTGCAACAATCACTTTAGAACCTTTCATGCCGGCTAAATGCTGAATTGCACCTGAGATACCACAAGCAATATATAAATTTGGAGCAACCACTTTGCCTGTTTGACCAACTTGCCAATCATTCGGTGCAAACCCCGCATCAACAGCAGCACGAGAAGCCCCAACAGCGGCATCTAACTTACCAGCTAATGCTTTCACGATATCAAAGTTGTCAAGAGAACCAATGGGTCGACCTGCTGAAACAACAATTTTAGCTGACGATAATTCAGGTCCTTTAGTTACCTCAACTTTATCTTCAACCCAAGTTGAAAGTGTTGGTAAAGTCGGTGTATTGATTGCTTCAATTGGAGCGGAATTTGTTAATTGTGCAGGTTCAAAAGAAGCAGTTCGCACTGTTAATACTTTTGTTGCATCAGACGATTGAACCGTTTGAATTGCATTACCAGCATAAATAGGACGTTGGAAAGTATCTTCACTTTCAATTTCAATAACATCACTAATTACCATCACATCAAGTAAGGCTGCAACACGCGGTAATATATTTTTTGCATCGTTTGTTGCAGGGGCAATAATGTGACTATAACCATCAGCAATTGATACGATAAATGAGGCAGTTGGCTCTGCTATACGATATGCAAGCGCATCACTTTCAGCAGTGATCACTTTGGAGACACCATCAATTGTAGCCGCTTCTGCAGCAGCATCAGCAACCGATGAACCAACACATAATAAAGTAACATCACCTAGTTTACTTGCTGCAGCAACTGCGCGAGCTGTGATATCTAATGAAAGTGTTGAATCTGTAATTTCAGCTAATAATAAAATAGACATTAGATTACCTCCGCTTCATTTTTTAATTTATCAAGTAACTCAGCAGCAGAATTTAAAATAACGCCCTCTGCACGAGGAGCTGGTTCAGTTGTTGATTTAATAGTTAAACGAGGGGTGATATCAACGCCTAAATCTGCTGCTGTTTTTTCTTCTAATGGTTTACGTTTTGCTTTCATGATATTTGGTAAAGAAGCAAAGCGAGGTTCATTCATACGTAAATCAACAGTGATAATTGATGGTAATTTCACTTCAATTGTTTGTAACCCACCGTCGATTTCACGTGTAACACGAGCGATATCATTATTAACTTCTAGCTCAGAAGCAAAAGTTGCTTGGCTCCAACCTAATAATGCAGACAACATTTGACCTGTTGCATTCATATCGTTATCAATGGCTTGTTTACCAGCAATAATTAACCCTGGCGCTTCATCTTCAATGACTTTTTTCAGTAATTTAGCAACGGCTAACGGTTCGATATCTTGATTAACATCGTCTGTTGCCACAATTAAAATAGCGCGGTCAGCCCCCATTGCTAGTGCGGTACGGAGCGTATCTTGAGCCTGCTTAACACCTATCGATACAACAACAACCTCAGAAGCAATACCTTTCTCTTTTAAGCGGATAGCTTCTTCAACAGCAATTTCATCAAATGGGTTAATAGACATTTTAATATTGGCTAAATCAACACCTGAACCATCCGATTTAACTCGTACTTTTACGTTGTAATCAATCACCCTTTTACAGGTACTAAAACTTTCATGGTCAATCCTTTTTAAGTTATATACTTTTAAAATATCTAGTTATTTAGGTAAAACAGCTTCTAAAGCACGGCTTAACGTTTCAACCATTTCAGTCAACTGCTCTTCTGATGCAATAAATGGAGGGGCTAATAAAATATGATCTCCGTGCTTGCCATCACGAGTACCACTTCCCGGATAGCAAATTAATCCTTCAGCTAATACGGCTTTTTTAAACTTCGCAGAAATACTTAACTCTGGTGCAAATGGTGTTTTTGTCTCACGGTCGGCAACAATTTCAATGCCACGAAATAAACCGCGACCACGTAAGTCACCAATATGAGGGTGGTCTCCGAACTTAGCTTGTAATGCTTTTCCAAGAAATTCACCACGCGCTTTAACTTGGTCAACTAAACCGTTTTCAATAATTTCACTGACGACGGCTAAACCTGTCGCTGCTGCAATAGGGTGTGCTAAATAAGTATGCCCATGCTGGAAAAAACCTGAGTTATCTTTGATCGTATCGTAGATATGGCTAGTACATAACATTGCACCAATCGGTTGGTAACCTGCTCCTAACCCTTTTGCGATACACACAATGTCAGCAGTAATATCTTCTGCTTCATGTGCAAATAAATAACCTGTACGGCCCATGCCACACATCACTTCATCAAGAATCAGTAGAATGCCCTGCTCATTACAGATTTCACGAACGCGTTTAAAATATCCCGGCACAGCAGGAACAGCGCCCAATGTAGCTCCTACAACAGGCTCTGCGATAAAGGCTATAACCGACTCTGCGCCAAGGCGTTTAATTTCATTTTCTAAATCATTAGCAACACTTAAGCCATAAGCTTCAAGGCTTTCATCACTTGGACGTTCGGCATATTCATAACAAGGTGCAACGTGGCTCATTTCAACGAGGATCGGGGCAAATTTTTCACGACGTAATGCATTACCACCAGCAGATAAAGCACCTAATGTATTACCATGATAGCTTTGACGACGAGCGATAATATGACGACGTTGTGTTTCACCACGCTCAACAAAGTATTGACGAGCTAATTTAATAGCTGACTCAACTGCTTCTGAACCACCTGAGACAAGATAAACGCGATCAAGGTCGCCAGGTGCATTCTCAATTAATAAATCCGCAAGTGCTTCAGCAGGGTTTGAAGTGAAAAAACCAGTGTGCGCAAAAGCCAATTTACCAGCTTGCTCTTGAATAGCGTTGATCACTCGTTGGTTAGAATGACCAAGACAAGAAACAGCTGCACCACCAGACCCATCAAAATAACGTTTGCCATTTTTGTCGATCAAATAACAACCATCACCTGCAACCGCGGTGGGAAGAGAAACATGACAATGTCTTGGAAAAATATGGCTCATACAAAATACCCCTGTATCACTAATCTTATTTAAGTTGATCAATCGTTTTAATTAATCTTGATATAGATGCAGCATTATCGGCATGTTGCATCCCTTCTGGTGTCACTAAACTATTTTCAAAGCCAACTCTTACAGAGCCACCTTGCTGTGCAGCATTAGCTAAACAAGCATGTTCTTGGGGTCCAAAAGCACAAACCATCCAATCTTTTACATTGGGCATTGCTTCGCGAAATGGCATTAGGTCATCTGGTGATGATATTTGCCCTTGTGTATAACGGCCAAGCACAAACAGCACGCTACCTTGAGTTGCTTTGACAATGCCTTGTTGTTGCCACTCATGTAGCAACTGAATATCGTCAGTGTTGTAAAGAATGTGTTGAACCTCAGTGCCACTTTCAGCACAAAGATCATAAACTTGAGGAGCCAGGCTTAAATCCCTTGCCATTTCTCGGATAGAGATTGAAGCCCACTTGGGCTTCAATTCTTGTAAGCATTTTAATTGTTCAGGTACATCAAATATACCCGCCGCTTCCGTTGTCACTTGTACCTTTAATTTCGGTAGTACAAGTGCTAGTTCACTAGTAGCTTCTTTATAAAGACCAACATCTAACGAATGCAGACCTTGCTCATCTCGCACGTGAAGATGTAAACCATTCGCACCTGCGTTATAACAGCTAGTCGCTGTATGAATGATCTCAGGGACTGAAATTGGCAAAGCATCGTGATCCGCTTTGCCACGTCTAGCCCCATTCGGAGCAACCATAATAAAAGGACGAGTCATTGAATTAAACCTTCATGCGCGAGCTAGTTGGGTCAAATAGCGGTCCAATAGTCACTGTTGCATCGTGAAGAGTACGTGCAATGTCGACTTGAATACGGTCACCATTATTTAATGTCACTTCACTGTGCCCTAATGCAACAGGTTTACCAATACGGAATCCAAATGCACAAGAAGACGTTTGCCCTACAATTTTACCTTTAAAATAAATTGGTTCATGACCTAGCGGCACAGCAGACTCGTCATCAAATGCTAATGAAACAATATGACACGTATCACCAGCTGCACGCGATTTTGCTAATGCTTCTGCACCAATAAAACCTCCGGCTTTACGTGTTGCGAAATCAAGACCCGTTGTAATAGGAGTTACGTCACCATCTAACTCATGACCCATTGCACAGAAACCTTTCTCAATACGCATTGAACTCTGTGCAAACATACCTGCAGGTTGTGCACCTTGCGCAGTTAAAGCTGCATAGATTTCTTTAACATCAGCAATATCACAAGTGATTTCCCAACCTGCTTCACCAACGTATGACATACGTGCAGCGCGAACTTTTTTACCAGCAAGTTTAGCTTCAGCATGTTTAAAGTAAGCAATTTCATTAAGCCCTTCGGCACCACATTTTGATGCGAACTCAGCCGCTCTAGGTCCCATTAATCCGAGTACGGCATATTTTTCAGTACTGTCAGTTAATGTCACTTTAAAATCGTCAGAGTGACGTTGTAACCAAGTTAGATCACGTTTAATGGCATTTGTACCTACAAACAAACGGTAATGCTCATCACTAATACGTTGAGCAGTCACATCAGACTCAAACGTGCCACGGTCATTTAATAACGCACTATAGATAACAGAGCCCGGAGCTCGTCCCATTTGTCCGGCACAAACGTGGCGCATAAAAGCTTCAGCATCAGGGCCTTCAATTTCAATTTTGCCAAACGGAGATGCATCAAAAATAGCAGCAAGTGTATGTGCAGCCATTACTTCATCACGTACATTTTCATGCCAATCTGGACGTTCAAATCTTAATTCTGGTTCACAGGCTTTATTGAAATAAAGTGGGCGTTCCCATCCATAAAATTGTCCCATATGTGCTTTTGCTTCACGATATTCACTGTCTAAAGGTAATTTACGTAAGTTACGTGCAGTTTTAAGTTGTTTACCTGGATAAGCAATATCGTAATGTGTGCCTAAAATCTCAGGAGCACGTGCCATTAAGTGCTCTACGCTGTTAAAAATAGGTGCAAAGCGTTTTGCATCAGCTTCACCAAGGTCGTACTCTGTTCGCCCTTCCACAATTAGTTTCGCCAAGTTCATCCCAGCACCGCCACCAGAGGCAATGCCCACAGAATTCATGCCACAACCGAGAAATAAACCTTTAGTTTCAGCCGTTTCACCTAACATAAAAGTACCATCAGGCGTAAAACTCTCAGGACCATTAAGTAGCATTTTAACTTCAGCAGTTTCTAAAGCAGGTAGACGGTGAAGCGCGTTCATCATCATAGGTTCAAAATGATCCCAATCTTCAGGTAACAAGCCAAATTCAAATGACTCAGTCAATACTCCAGGTGCAATAGGTTTACCCATTGGCTCAAAACAACCCACTAACAAACCACCTGAGTCATCACGCATATAAAGGTGATTATCATGGTCTGATAAGGTAGGAATATTGCCATTAATGCCTTCAATAGGTTTAGTTAATAAGTAAAAGTGTTCACAAGCAAGTACAGGCACTTCAGCACCGGCCATTTCGCCAATTTCACGTGACCAAAGACCCGCACAAACAGCAATTGCATCACACATAATGGTGCCTTGACTAGTTTCAACCCCTTTCACTTTACCGTTTTCAGTTAAGATGCCTGTTACACCTGTTTGTTCAAAGATTTTAGCGCCTAAGGATTTAGCCCCTTAACCAAAGCAGAACAAACATCAGAAGGAGAGACACGACCATCATCAGGGGACCAAACAGCACCTAATACATCTTTGTGATTCATTAATGGCCAACGCTCTTTGGCTTCATCAGCAGAAATAGAAGTAGCATCAATGCCGTAGGCATGTGCTAACGCTTCTTGACGTTTAATATGACTGAGACGGCCAGGGTTAGTCGCGATAGATAATGACCCTTCTTGTATCCAACCTACCGATTGTCCCGTTTCTTTTTCTAGTTGAGAATATAAATCCACTGAGTATTGAATCATTTGCGTTAAATTACGCGAGTTTCGGAGAGCACGTACTTGAGCGGCTGAATGCCATGTTGTACCAGATGTTAATGCATTTCGTTCAACTAACACTGCATCGGTTACCCCCATTTTTGCAAGATGATAAAGCGTAGAACATCCCATAATACCGCCGCCAATAACGACGACTGAAGCGTGAGAAGGAAGAGTATCGGACATGTTTATATTCCCTAAATGTAAGCAGTTAAATAAGTGAAAATTATTTATTTGTGATTTTATTTTGCACCAATTACATTTATAGTCAATAATAACAAAAAATAACAAATGTAATTATTTGTAATCTCAATATTAAGGAAAAAAGCTGATGGACCCGACGTTAAAAAATAAAATTTTAATGCACTTAAAAGAGGCAATCCCTGAACTTCCGAAAGGGTTAAGATCCGCAGCTAAATACATTATTGATCATCCCTCTGATTTTGGATTAGATCCTATTCGTGAAACCGCTCAAAAAGCGAGTGTAAGTACTTATACTCTGATTCGTTTAGCTGAAAGAATGGGCGTTAGTAGTTATGATGAATTAAGGGAACCCTTCAGGCTTTCCTTAGTTTCAGCAGCTGCCAGTGTCGACCAACCGGAATGGATAGCAGGCTTAAGATCCTGTGGAGAATTAGGACAAATACAGGCTGACTCAGCCATTAATAGCATGGCGATTGTACAACGCTCATTAGAGCACCTTAACCAAGAAAAAATGCAACGTGTCGTAGACTTATTATTAAATGCTAATAATGTCTATTTAACCGCTGTTCGCGCAAGTTACGGCATGGCATTTTACTTACATTACGTAGGAAGAATGGCGCTACCTTCTATGCAACTCATCCCTAGAAACATGGCCAGTGCCATCGATGATTTGCACATGGCCGGTAAGGGCGACGTGTTAATTGCCATTACTTTAACGCCTTATTCACGTGAAACGATTGAGGCTTGTCAATTTGCACAACGAAAAGGGATCAAGCTTGTACTGATCTCGGATAGTGAGATTATTTCACCGGACTTTAGTGCAGATGAAACATTAATTGCGTCTGTACTTTCTACTCATCATTTTGGTTGCTACACGGGAATGATGGCTGTTATTGAAACTTTATTAGCAGTATTAGTCGCTCAAGGTGCAGAGGATGCACAAAAACGGATCGCTTCTTATGAAGCACTTCGTAAAGAAACAAATGCTTATTGGATTGGCTAAAAAAAACATTAGTTTTTATTTATGTGGCAATTCGGTAAAATAAATTTATGCTATTGAGTGTAATTTACTAGGAGTGCTTTTTCTAATATGTCTTTATTGCCGCTAACACTTGAAAACACTGACGTGGAGTTAATAAATAAAAATATTTCGGATTTTTATTTGACGCTAACACCTCAACTGCGAAAGGCTGCTGACTTCGTGTTAGAAAACCCTGTCGATATTGCTCTTTTACCTATTCGTAAAAGTAGCGATGCAGCAGGTGTAACTCCTTCAACATTAACTAGGCTAGCAAAAAAACTAGGATTCGAGCGTTATAACCACTTTAAAGATGTGTTTAAAAAAGCCGTTCATACTAAAGCACCGGTCAATTATGGTAATCGAGCACAATTACTTCAAACACTATCAGGTGCAAGCCCAAGTAATGGATTACTTCATAACTTTGCGCAGTCTTCGTTTAAAGACCTTGAAAACTTATTTAACAATGAAACGTTAAAGAAACTACAATCTGCTGCACAATTAATTGTAAAAGCAAAAAAAGTATACGCATTGGGGTTTCTGGATGCGTTTGCTTGCGCTCACCACTTTGCTTATGTTGGGCATATCGCTTTCCCAAATTTTAGCTTAATCCGTAGTAATGAAGGTAATTTGTTGAGCGAGTTAGTTAAAATAACGCCTAATGATGTGGTCGTGGTATTTGGTTCTGATCCTTATGCAATTGATACTATTAACTCAATAGAACTACTCAAAACACAAGGAGCTCAAATTATCTCCATTACTGATGATTTACGCTCACCACTTGCAGCTAACGTAAATGAAGTGTTTGTGGTTGAAACAGATACCCCACACTTTTTCCCTTCTATCTCATCGACTATTGTTTTAGCTGAAGCATTATTATCTGAATGTGTGACTATGGGAGGTCAGGAAGTATTACAAAATATCAGTCGATACCAAGAGACACTTCGTCATTTCGGCGGTTATTACGCACCAAAAAATTAATTGATTATTGTTAAATAATAGCGATAAAAAAACCGACATCATTGTCGGTTTTTGTAATGATTAAATAGGCTTTATGGTTGTTAATTCAGTCTCACAACCATTGTTGATACTGGAGAGACTCGCACTATTCTCGCTGCATTTGGTCCCATTAAATGATCAATAACAGTGGGTTTATGTGCGCCAATAATAACAAGATCAACATCTAGCTTTTTAATGGTAAGCAATACTTTTTCATATACAACACCTACTTTCACACGTCGATGTACATTTTGATTATCGGGTAACACTTCAGCAATTAATTTAATTAATGTTTGATTCGCTACCTCTGTTGCTTTTAGTAATGTGCCTTCCTTAAAAAAGAGCCGACCCATGATGAGCCATAATCGGGGATTACGGTCATGATAGTTATCTTCGCATCGTCCAAACTAGCTTGTCTTTTAGCTTCAAGTATCAAACCTTTTGCATCTTCTATATGCGTAAGATCGATTGAACAGAGAATATGTTTAGCCATTATATTGTTTCCTCTACCATTAATGCTTGTTTACGTTTTCGGCCCACCTGTAACCAAATAACCACTGCAACAAGTAAAAACGCTGGAATATAAAACAACTCTTTTGGAGGACGCTCTGTTGCTACGTCTAATTCTACGACTTCCCAATCAAAATCGATACCTAATTGTTCCGCTGCTCCGCCAAAACTTACATCATCAATAAAATACTGACCGTCTTCATCACGAAGCACAATACCTGCTGTATCTAATAAACGACTTTCTCCCGACTCACCTTTAGCACCAAGGGGTAATAAGTAGCGTGCATCAATAGGATCACCATTAAGGTTTTCACCAACTAATCGTACACGAAGTGAGGTATTACTTTCGGCAGCTTCAGCCATTTGTACTATTGAGCTACCAGGACGTGTTTCGAACTCAGGTGAAAATTTATTTAAGAAATAACCAGGTTGAAATAAAACAAACGCTGCTAATAAAAGCATCGCACTTTCCCAAATTTTCGACTTAACGACAAAGAAGTTCATGGTGCCAGCAGCAAACAATAACATAGCGATTAACGCAAAAATAAAGACAAAAATAGCTTGTATCGGCCCAACATCAATTAATAATAAATCAGTATTAAAAATGAATAAGAAAGGTAATAAAGCAGTTCTAATGGAATAAAAGAAAGCTTGAAAGCCTGTTTTTAATGGATCTCCTTTAGAGATAGCCGCGGCAGCAAAGCTAGCTAAGCCAACGGGAGGTGTTACGTCTGCCATAATTCCAAAGTAAAACACAAACATATGTACAGCAACTAACGGTACAATTAATCCTCCCTGAGCACCTAATTCAACAACGACACTAGCCATTAGCGACGATACAACAATATAGTTTGCTGTAGTTGGCAAGCCCATCCCCAGAATAATAGAGATAAGCGCAACAAAAAATAACATCGCGAGTAAATTACCACCGGATAGAAACTCTACAAACTCAGCCATAACTTGCCCGATACCCGTCAAAGTAACAGCACCAACAATAATTCCTGCCACACCCATCGCAGCGGCAAGTCCAATCATATTTCGCGCACCAGAGATCATGCCTTCAGCAATATCAGCGATACCTTCTTTAACATGACGCTTTATTTCTCCTTTACCACGGAAATAAGCTTTTAATGGATTTTGAGTTAATAATATAAATAACATACTCAAGGTTGACCAAAACGCAGATAACCCAGGTGATTTACGCTCAACCATCAACAAGTACATGAGTAACATAATTGGCATTAAATAATGAATGCCCGTTTTGAAGATCTCTTTGGTCGGTGGTAAATGCTCAATGGCATCTAAACTCATATTCAAATCAGGCCCCTTTGCTGCATAACGCACTGCAGCAACATATCCAGATAACATAATAGCTGCGATGATCCATATAGAAGCACTGCCAGTAACACTACCTAATACCCCCACTGCTAATCCAGCTAAATACAAAGCTCCGCCGAAAAAGATAATCGATAATGCAATAATTAAAATCGCCGCTAAAATTACTTTAACAGGATGTGTTTTTGAAGTGGCTTTCATTCCCATTTTCAAGGCTTCTAAATGCACGATATAGACTAATGCAATATAAGAAATAGCAGCAGGAAGAATCGCTGTTTTGACCACTTCAACGTATGAAATGCCAACATACTCAGTCATCAAAAATGCAACCGCTCCCATTACAGGAGGTGTTAATACGCCATTAATTGACGATGAAACTTCAATTGCACCTGCTTTTGTGGCAGAAAACCCTACCTTTTTCATCAAAGGAATTGTAAAGGTTCCGGTGGTGACTACGTTGGCAATTGAAGAACCAGAAACAAGACCCGTTGCTGCAGACGCAATAACAGCAGCCTTCGCAGGCCCACCTCGTAAATGACCTAAAGAAGCAAAGGCAAGTTGTAAAAAATAGTTACCCGCACCAGCCTGGTTTAATAAAGAACCAAACAACACAAATAAAAATACAAAACCAGACGACACACCAAGCGCTACACCAAAAACCCCTTCACTAGTCAGCCACATATGGCTCATCGCTTTTTCGTAAGATGCGCCCTTCCATTGGATCATTTCGGGCAGGCCACTCCATGAACCAAAAAAACATAAGCAAGGAAAAATAACGCAACTCCCATTAAAGGAAAACCAAGAGAGCGCCTTGCAGCTTCTAGTAATAAAACAATACCAACACCAGCTATAATCAAATCAGTTAGATTAGGAGCACCAGTTCGTTGCGCTATTCCTCTATAATCCCACCATAAATATGAAGCACTGACAGCAGCAACAATAGCAATGAGCCATGTGATTTTTCTAATATGATGTCGAGGGCTATTTTTAAAAGCAGGAAAAGCTAAAAATGCAAGACCAACAGCAAAGGCAAGGTGAATAGCACGGGTTTGGGTATCATTTAAAACACCTACTCCCAACAAATATGGTAACGGCGATGCTATCCATAATTGATAAAGCGCCCAGATAAGTGGCAGATACCATAAAACACCTTTACTAAATGCACCATGGGGTTTTCGGCCGCCAGTATCCGCATCACCAATGATGTCATCCAAATCGTTATCAGCTAAGGTTTTATCAGACATAAATTTTCCTATAAAAAGTTAAAAAAATACCTGCCAATATGGTGACTGACAGGCATTTATAAGGCGTGATGAAACTGCTTCCTAAAACTATAACCAACCACGTTCTTTATAGTATTTAATAGCACCAGGGTGAAGTGGAGCACTCAACCCATCTTTAATCATATTTTCTTCTTTTAAGGATTTAAAAGCAGGATGTAACTTTTTGAAAGCAGCAAAGTTATCGAAAATAGATTTAACGAGTACATAGACCACTTCATCAGAAGTATTTGCATCTGTCACAAACGTTGCTTTTGGGCCCCATGACGCAATGTCATCGTCATTACCAGAGTATAAACCGCCCGGAATAGTTGCTGCTGCATAGGCAGGATTAGCTTTTAATACTTTATCTGTACCAGATGTTGTTAAATCAAGAATTTTCACCGCACAAGTCGATGTAGCTTCCATGGTAGAGCCATTCGGTAAACCGGCAGCCCAGATAGCAGCTTCAATCTTCCCATCACACAAAGCAGCTGCTTGCTCTGACGATTTAAGTTCAGCAGCAAGAGATAAATCATCAGAAGTAATACCAGCCGCATCTAATAAAACATCTGCTAATACACGTTGCCCAGAACCTGGATTACCAATATTAACGCGCTTACCTTTCATATCAGCAACAGAGTTGATACCCGCATCTGCACGTACCATTACATGTAGCGGCTCAGAATGAACAGAAAATACAGCACGTAAATCAGCATAAGGCTCATCGTCTTTAAATGCACGAGTAGCATCAATTGCCGCAGACTGAACATCAGATTGAACCACGCCAAAATCTAATTCACCACCACGAATAGTACGCGTGTTATAGACAGACCCGCCTGTTGACTCAACAGAACAACGTACACCATGGTCTTTACGACCTTTATTTACTAAACGACATATTGCACCACCAGTTGGGTAATACACCCCCGTTACTCCACCAGTACCAATGGTAATAAATTTAGGCTCTTCAGCTTGAGCAGGAAGTGCAGCACTTAATCCTATTGATACAGACAGCACAGCTGTTGCTAATACACTTAATTTCAACATTCTGGTAACTCCTAACTTGTATAGTGTTTTATAAAAAACATCACGTTGAGCAGAGTTATCTGCATCAATCCATGGTGTCATCCTTGTCATCGATAAATCAATGTAATTAATAGATATCACGACCGATACAAATGTGTCAACGAAGACATTTAAATAATTTTTTTGTGTCCAAAGTTGGTGCAAAAGCAAATCTTAAGCCCCATTATGGTTCGTCAATAAAAATGTAAATATACGTTGGTATTTTGTATTTATGCTTGAAGAGGTTTAGTTAAATAATGAAAATAAAACCGCATTATTCATCTTTGTTTTGTATAGTATTTATACTTAATGACACGTTTAATTATTAATAACGAAAGATAGCAATACAATTGAAGACAGACAGAATGTTCATATTTTTAAAGCAATAACCCCTTCGTATACTTATTTTGTTCATTTTTACTGCACTATGTTAGAGCATTGAAAAAATACATTAAGACTGAATGAACTAGGTGTAATAGAAGTTAATTGGAGTACTTAATAAAAATAACAGTCTAGTTATATTTTTAAGCAAATACAGAAGAGCAACACTTAAGATGTACTAGCTCAGACTTGTTCTGACAGTTACCCATTTTGTAATGGTGAGTGTTTTATCTAACCATCTTCTATTATAAACCTCAGTTAATCTATCTATTTACGACAAGGATTCTAAAGCTGAATTGGATTTCTCTTGCGCTTCATTTCTGTCATTAACCATATCAATAGCGGCTTTAAAACCAACAATCAAGTCACCAATTTCATCTTCTTTATAACATTCATAAAAAGGCACTATCAAACTGATATAAATAACACCCACAGATAAAGCTATCAGCGATTAAAAAATCCAGAGCAATTATTAGCGGGAAGATGAGTCTTCAAGCATTAACAGATAAGGCTTACCCGCACTCGTTAAGCCATAGCCAGTTCCATCCACCGTCTCTAATATTTCTAATTGGTTTGCTAAATCATAATAAACTTGACGAGCAATAATCGCTTTCATTCCATAGCGCATAGAAACGTATGGGCGTTCATTACCTTCAAAGGGCGCAATCCAAATATCGCAATCTGTGCCAAGCGTCATGACATCATCGGTATGTGTTCTAAACTCAATTGCACTTCCTCGATCCGTTTCAATCCATTGCCAATGCGTGATCATAAACGGCGCATCTTCAACTTGTATACGTACTTTCTCAACCGGCGTCACGAGAAAGTGTTCACCCTTCTCTAACCAAAGAATACGACTGAACATTTTCACCATCGCAGGACGATTTATTTTACCGCCTTCATGGATCCAATCGCCGTTTGATTTAATAACCAAATCCATATCGCCACAAAAAGGCGGCGTCCACTGATCAACAGGTGGTAGTGAATCATACTTTGTACTTTCTAAACCTTTTAACATATCCCTTCCTGCCTCATTAATGTGCTAATAAGTAAATATCAAATTTATCAAAAATAGTATGACTTAAGTACACACATTTTTTTAATAAGATGCAATCACAAAAAATACAAAAGCATTAAATCAGAGTTATATAGATCTATGATAAAAACCCGTAATCCTCAATTAACATAGCATTACGGGTCTTGGCTCTTAAAATATGGACTAATACAACTAAAAAATTAAAAATGTTTTCATTATGTTACTCAATTCATGAGCAATCTTGACGAAATTGCTGATGACTCTTTTACTATGCTCTTTTATTTTCCCTAAAATAACTTTTACTTCATCTCTCTCTTGTGTTTCATTTAGGGCCTTAAATAAACGTTGTAGTTCGTCCATTCCTTGCATGTATTTTAAATGTTGTTGGTGCTGCTGTGTATCCATCCCTTTCATGTTGTTCATTGCCGACATATCATGGTCCATGCCTTCCATCTCAGTCATATTCATATTGCTATGATCCATGCCTTTCATTTCAGCCATGTTCATATTGCTATGATCCATGCCTTTCATTTCAGCCATGCTCATATTACTATGATCCATGCCTTCCATCTCAGTCATATTCATATTGCTATGATCCATGCCTTCCATTTCAGCCATGTTCATATTGCTATGAACCATGCCTTCCACCTCTTCCCCGCCATTTTTGGATGATCCATCTCCTTCAAATTGGAGATAGTCACAGGTATAAATTGATGTGCCTTTTCAGCTAGTGTTAATAATTCATTGAGATGTGCTTGCATCTTTGCTTGGTCTTCACTCTTGAAGCCCTTTACATATCCCCTTAGTTCACTCTTCATATGCTTCATTAACTGCCCTAGCTCAGTCTCCTTAATTTCACAGTGATTTTCATGTGCAACTGTTGAGCTAATTGGGAGACCTAGCAATAAAACGCCAGATATCAAAGTGGCTACCGTTGTTTTTTTAATATTCATGATTTTTCCTTTTTCATTATATGTAACAAAAATATTCAGCTATTTAATGTGCTGATAAAACATCATATAGCTGATTAAATAATGCTTACTTTTGGTTGATTAACTGTTGACGCATTGAGAACTTTTTCCACTGGAAATAGACTGCAGGCAATATCAATAGGGTTAAAATGATGGCGCTGACCATTCCCCCGATCATAGGTGCAGCAATGCGTTGCATCACTTCTGAGCCAGTTCCATCGCCATACATAATAGGTACCAAACCAATCACTACAGTTGCCACTGTCATCATGACAGGCCTAACGCGTAAACCTGCACCCTCTATGACAGCATCTCTTAAGTCTTGCCTATTAAATTGATTGAGACGCTTTGATTTTTTGTCGGCTAATGATTGATTTAAATAGATAAGCATAATAACGCCAATTTCAATCGATACGCCTGCTAATGCAATAAAGCCAACGCCGACGGCAATCGAGAAATTAAACCCTAGTAGGAACATCAACCAAACTCCTCCCATCAGGGCAAAAGGTAAGGTCGAGAGAATCAGCAGGACTTCACCGACACGTCTAAAGGCCAAGTAAAGTAAAACAATAATGATGGCTATTGTAATAGGGATCACTTTCGCCAAACGCGCGTTGGCTTTTTCCATATACTCATACTGCCCAGACCAAATCAGTGAATAACCCGCGGGTAAGTTAATTTTCTGATTAACAATTTCCCTTGCTTCTTTTACATAGGAACCTAAATCACGGTCTTCAATATCAACAAATATCCAACCATTTAAACGTGCATTTTCTGTTTTTATCATTGGAGCACCTGTTTCGATAGTGACCGCTGCGATGTCATTTAAACTGATCGCTATTTTAGATGGCGTAATGATAGGTAATGCTTTAAGTGCCGATACGGAATCCGGTAATAGTTAGGGTACCGTAAATTGACAGGGTAACGTTCTAAACCTTCAATGGTTTCAGTGATATCTTGTCCACCAATTGCGACGGCAGATAATTGTTGAATTTGTGCCACACTCAGCTCATAACGAGCTGCTTTTTGACGGTCAATGTCCACGTTAATGTATCGTCCACCACTGACTCGCTCAGCATAAACAGAAGCAGTTCCTTCCACTGAGGTTAATATCTGCTCAATTTGCTTGCCAATGCTTTCAATTTCAACCAGATCGCCCCCCGCAATTTTTATCCCTATGGGCGTTTTAATGCCGGTTGCTAACATATCAATACGTGTTTTAATCGGCATCACCCATGCATTGGTTAACCCTGGAAATTGAATTAAGTTATCCAACTCTTGTTTTAATAACACCTTGGTCATGCCTGTTCGCCATTCCGCTTTAGGCTTGAATTGAATAACCGTTTCAATCATGGTTAAAGGAGCGGGATCGGTTGCCGTTTCAGCACGACCAACCTTTCCCCATACAGTTTTCACTTCAGGTACTGTTTTAATCAGCTTGTTGGTTTGTTGTAATAACTGCCTTGCTTTACCTATTGAAATACCCGGATAGGTAGTCGGCATATACATTAAATCCCCTTCATCAAGTGGAGGAATAAACTCACTACCAATTTTGTTGATCGGATAAAATCCAACCACGAGCAGGACTAATGCCATTATGATAAGTTGTTTAGGAAAACGTAAACTAAAGGTTAAAAAGGGTTTATAGAGGGCAACCACTAATCGGTTTAATGGGTTTTTATGCTCCGGTAATACTTTGCCGCGAATGAAATAGCCCATTAAAACAGGTATTAAGGTAATTGCTAAACCAGCTGATGCTGCCATTGCATATGTTTTAGTGAAGGCTAATGGTGAAAACATCTTGCCTGACTGACCTTCCAGAGCAAATACGGGCAAAAAACTAAAGGTAATAATAAGTAATGAAAAAAACAAGGCAGGCCCAACTTCACTTGATGCCTTCACAATCACCTGCCAACGGTTATCATCGGTCAGCTCTGTTTTCTCCATGTGTTTATGTACGTTTTCAATCATTACTATCGCCCCATCAACCATGGCGCCGATAGCAATGGCAATTCCTCCGAGTGACATGATATTTGCGTTAATCCCTTGCCACGACATAATAATGAAGGCAACAAAGATACCCACAGGTAAGCTGAGTAAAACTACTAAAGATGATCGAAAATGAAATAAAAATGCGGCACACACTAACACCACTACGATAAATTCTTCCAGTAACTTATCGTATAAATTATCTACCGCTGCGTTGATCAACTCTGAGCGATCATAAGTAGGGATGATTTCAACACCTTCAGGCAAGCTTTTTTGCAATGTATTGAGCTTTTCTTTGACTGCTGAAATGACCCCTTGTGCATTCTCACCATAACGCATCACAATAATACCACTTACCACTTCGCCCTCACCGTTAAGCTCTGTGATGCCTCTACGCATTTGTGGCCCTAAACGGATCTCTGCTACATCCCCCAATAAAAGTGGCGTTCCTTTATCATTCACTTGTAATGGAATTAACCGTAAATCGTCGATTGAAGTGATATAACCAGTGGTGCGTACCATATACTCAGCTTCCGCCATTTCAAGTACACTTGCGCCAGACTCTTGATTTGCTGCTTTAATCGCGCCACTAACAGTATTTAAAGAGATGTTATAAGCCCGTAATTTATTGGGATCAACACGCACCTGATACTGTTTAACCATACCGCCTACAGTCGCCACCTCAGAAATACCTTCGACTGTTTGTAATTCATATTTTAAAAACCAATCTTGCAAGCTACGCAACTCGCTTAAATCATGCTTTCCACTTTTATCCACCAAGGCATAACTAAAAATCCAACCCACGCCAGTAGCATCGGGACCTAAGGCGGATCTAGCTTGTTCCGGCAGGTCCGGAGCCACTTGTGAAAGATACTCTAAAACACGAGAACGAGCCCAATATATATCAGTCTCATCATCAAAGATGATATAAGTATAAGAAGCCCCAAAGAACGAATAACCACGAACGGTCACTGCGCCCGGCACACTCAACATAGCAGTGGTTAATGGATAAGTGACTTGATCTTCTACTACTTGAGGTACTTGACCAGGATAAGTGGTTTTAATAATAACCTGTACATCAGAGAGATCGGGTATTGCATCGATCGGTGTTTTTTGTAAGGAATACACCCCATAGAGCACAGTCACAACGGTGATCAATAAAACAAGCATTCGGTTTTTTACTGACCAGCTAATAATATTAGGGATCATAAAACCTCCCCTTGAATATTAATCATAAAAGGCTTTACGTTATGAATACCTAACGCACTGAAATCAAGCCAATCTAAATCTTCATCCTCTTTGTTTGGATCGTATTCTTGTTCTTCTTTTTTATTTTGATCCTCCAACATACGTTCAAAATCAGCACTGATACTTGATTCACTATCTAATAAAAACTGAGCGGAAGTGACGACTTTTTGCCCTACTTCAAGGCCAGATAACACTTCAACAAGGTCTTTATTTTCTAGCCCAGTTTTCACCAGAACAGAGCGAAATTTACCTTCGCCCATGGCTAGCACCACACGGTTCATATTACCGCTATAAATCACAGCTTCACGAGGTACTAGCAGTCGCTTACCTGAAATAGTTGGCGTTAATACCACTGAAGAAAACATATTAGGCTTTAACTGATTAGTTGGATTTTCAAACTGTAAACGAACACGAAGAGCTCGGTTTTGTTCACTCATTTCAGGATAAATGAAATCAACTTTCCCCACCCATTTTTGTCCTGGAAAATAATCTAAAGTCATTGCAGCAAGGTCACCTAATTTAACCAGTGAAGCTTGTTCAGAAAACACTTCTATCTCTACCCAAACAGAATCTAAGTTAACCGCTTTAACTACTAATACTGAAGGTGAAATATACGCCCCTTCATTGACGTTAAGTTCAGAAATTGTGCCATCCTCTGGCGCATAAACCGTCACCCTCTGAGAAACCTTTTTACTTTTTATAATCTGCCTTATTTGATGTTGACTTACGCCAAGCGCATTGAGTCTTGCTTTAGATGATTCCACCAAAGCGCGTCGATTTAACTTAATGGCATTAAACAGAGAGGTTTGGGCTTTCACTAATTCTGGTGAATAAAGCTCATACAATTTTTCACCCGCTTTAACCTCTCCCCCCACCGATTTCACATACAGCTTTTCAATCCAACCTGATACCCTGCTATTGATTTGCCAAACAGCATCTTCATTTTCCTGTATCTGACCGAAGCTATCAATTTTGAGCTTAAATTCAGCCTCATCTACTACAGCAGTGCGTACTCCTAGATTGTTTTCAACAGCAGGTGATATTTTCACCGTGCCTTTTTCTGTATCTGCTTTATCTTCTTCATAAACAGGAATCAAATCCATTCCCATTGGGGATTTACCAGGCTTATCTCGGCGATAATTAGCATCCATTGGAGCAACCCAATATTTCACCTTGAGAGTCGACGTTTCGGTCTCTGTCATTGCTGTTTGATGCGTGGTTGAAAACTGAAAAATGCCACTTTGATTCAGCAAGAATCCGGTCAATAAACCGACCAATAAAGTTAATAAATAACGCATAATTTTTTCCTTAAAGGGCCTGAAAGTAACGGATTTTAGAAAGACTTTTCCAGCCATCAAAATAGAGCTTTTGGTACTCGATTGAGAGATTCAATTTATGAATATAAGCTTGGATAACGTCCTGAAATGGACGAGTATTTGATTGATAACTTTGCTCTAATACTTCAGCATGTTCGTTTGCTTGCTTCAATAAACTATCTCGATAACGATGCTGACGAGCAATAAGTTGCTGATAACGAACAATTTCAGCATTAAGTTGAGCATTAAGCTGCCTCACTAATAAGCGATGCTCAGCTTGTTTTTGTCCCTTATTTTGTTGTGCAGATATGACTTTTTGATCTTGGCGCTGTTCAGTAAATAAAGGGATATCCATTGTGACAAACCCACTGACAAGATCAGATCGAAGATCACCGTTATCATCTTCAGATAATCGTTTCCCATAACCTAATTCAACTTTAAAACTTGGTTTATAATCTTGTTGCACAAGCTTTATTTGGCTACTCGCAACCAAGATACTTTGTGCTAATGCTTTTACTTTCGGGTGCTCTCTAAGCTCCTCATAATGTTGAGTATCAAGTAATTTATTTCGATTAATATACGCTAGGGTATCGGGCCAGGTGGGTGGAGATGTCTGAAATGATTGATAAGCTAGCTCACCAATCCATTCACTTAATAAATGACGATAAGTCAGGGACTGCTGATTTAATTTGTCTAATTTTTCATCGAGTAACCCCAGCTCAATTTCAGCACTTATCAAATCTTCATTTTCAACAAGCCCTAAAGTAAATTGTGAGGCTAAATCCTGATAAAAACTATTAAAAAGCCGCCTATTTTCAGTGACGAGTTGTACCGACTTTTCAATAAACAAGATATCAAACCAAAGATCTCGCACTGTTTTTTTAACTAATAGACGGCGATTCAAACCTTGATAAACAGCGACTTCTGACTGTAGAGTAAAGCCTTCTTTAGTGATGTCTAGCGTATTACCACGACTAAATTGTTGTGATACCCCAAACGTCATCTGGGTCATCGGGTCACTGTCTAGTGAGAAATTATTTGTCGGCATATTCGCCAAACCAAACTTAATCATAGGGTCTGCAAGCGTTGCACTACTTTTGCCTTGTGCAATTAATGAGGCTTGCTTTGCTTGATATATTTTTTGTCCAGGATCGTCCTGTAATGCTATTTGCTCTGCATTTTGTAAAGATAATGCAGACACATGAAGCCCAACTGTTGTTAATAACAACAGGGGTAAGTAATGAAGTTTCATCTCTTTTTTCCTTTTACCCATCAAATGGATAAATAGTTAATCTGTAATTTCTATCTCATACCAATTGTATTAAATAACTGATCTAAATTTTGCGCCGGAAAAATGACTTAGTTTGAGGCGTAAGTTGATGTAAATGGTTGTTCCCTATACGAAACTTACAACGAAAAAATAAGTTGTTTTAACAAGTAAAATAGATCAGTTACTTACTATGATTGGTATCAGATACAGTAGATAGAATCGGTACTAATTGATTAACTGAATAAAGGAGGTCGATAGAGACTTGAAGGTGAATAATCAGTGTGAGGAATAATAAAAGAAGGATAACGAAGTTGAGAATATACTAATGGAACAAGTCGCTCGTCTTCAATGAAATGCACAACAGAAACAACCGTCATCATATCACAGTCTGATTCACAGTTTTTCATGTCCATGGATTCAGTCACACAATGAGCTAAATCCATGTCATGCATAGCCATCCCGCAATGCTGCGTAGACACACTGTCATTTTCTAACGGTGACACAGAGGCAATCACTTTCTGCATGAAAGTAATTTGAATAGTAACTATTAGAAAAAAGTGATAAGCAGTTTCATTAATTATTTTGGTTCTTAATAATTTACACAGCAAGATAATAACCGAAAAATAAACTATCCCCCTAGGTAAGGGTCAAATAAAAAATTAAGATAATTATAAATGTCACATCAGCGTTAACGTTAATCACGTTTGCTACTTATTGAAGATATGTTTTGGTGTAAATAGGAATTGGATAACAACATTTTACATTGAGTTAAACTGTTTCACTGCACACGATAATGTTAATAATTAGCATAGCTAATACTGCAGTAATAGTTAATAAGGGTTGGTCTATGCTTTAAATCAAGTTGTTAAATAAACATTAAAATGCTTTTTAAGCAACTTATTTACAATATTTTACAATATAGCAATTAAATCAGAGGCAAGGTCCTCAAAAATTTCCTTCTGACAAACCATTCCAGTTCATCTATATTGAATAAGGACTCTGAGTTTCACGCAGAAAAAATGACTTAGTTTGAGGCGTAAATTGAGCTTTGTGAAGATTCACTTCATTAATCGTCTGTCGCAGAATTAGCCAAAGCATATTAATGCTTTAATAGTCGCGCCGTTTACGAAATTTACAGCGAAGCAATAAGTGATACCAATTGCATTAAATAAATGATCTCAATTTGGGGCAGGAAAAATGGCTTAATTCAAGGCGTCATTTAAGCCTCTCGACGATTAACTTCGTAAATAGTCTGACTAAGAATTAACTAAAAAATGTTAATTATTTAATAGTTGTTCTCTTTTCGAAAATTACAACGAAGCAGTAAGTTATTATAACAAGTAAAATAGATCAGTTACTTAGTGTGATTGTCCGCGATATAACTATCCAATCCACTTTGTGCCATAAATTCCAAATTAGCTTCACTGTTAAAGCCACTGTCAGCTGTGAATTTTATTGTGCGTTCGTTTAATTGTTTTTCTGTAGTGAGCTTATAGAGTTGTTGTTTTAATTGAGTAACGGCCGGCTCTAAAGTTTGTTGTTCGCCCACTGAGCCCCATGTTTGTGCTTGCAATATTATTTGGTGTTTGTCGTCATTAATAGCAATCCCATTGTAGCCTTGTATTGTGCCTTTACTTGTTGTCATTTTTGCACTGTCTGGGTTGTTATATTGCTTTTAACTTTCTTACCTTTACTGCCTGTTTTTTCTTGATGTGTGGCTAGATACTCCGTGATTTTCTCTGCACTTTTATCAAGTTTCGCTTTCTGTTTTAAATCATGTGCCATTCCATCTTCGCCTAAACTATCTTGTGCTTAATGACGCTCAAGTATTCGCTGACTTGCTCAAGTTCATCGAATGTACCGCTCCATTCTTTACTGGCATTCGATCTTATTTTACAGCCATCAATCGCAAACATGTTTCGACCAATCAACCCTTCACGGTCGCATATCATTAATACTTGTGTAAATAACGGTTCAATTTGGTCTTTCATTTTAGCGACAAAACTTGCAATAGAAGTGTAATGAGGTTGCTCATCACCCCCTCTTTTTTCAACAACACCTCATGAAAGTAATATTCGTTTCACACGCATTCGCAATACGTCGGCTACTGACTAACCCTCGCGAATAACCAAACAGAACTATCTTCAACATCACTGATGGCGGGTAAGCTGCAGCGCCACCTTTGTCGTTGTCATACCATTTATCAAAAGAACTTAAATTAAGGTGTTTGTCCACAATATGGGAAAGTGCGTATTCAAAAGTACTGGGGATAATTTGCTGTGAAAAATCAATCGGAATGAATTTACTTTGGCAGGATAAGTCAGGTTTATAGTTAGCCATTACATTTAACTCTGAGCGAATAATAGCTATTAGATCACAGTCGACCAGCTCAATCAAGGTTGTTTTTTGTACAATGAGAGATTATAAAAAAAGAACGTAAAAACGTTCTTTTCGGAGAAATTCTACAGCCTCAACGCCGCAATAAGTGGACTAAAGCAGTGGGTTATAATGTGGAGCGAAGCGAAACGTAACCCACTGTTTTAGTTCAATTTAATTGCCTTGTTATGATTTTTATCAGCCGAACTCTCCAATTAGCTGATCTATACCATTACTAGAGTCTTCTATTATTGAATCTAACTCATATTTTACTTTTACATAATCTAACGACATTCCTATATTGGTAGATAACAAGAAGTTAATTAAATGAAAGTTTTTGGAGTTATTAATAAGCTCTGTAGGTGAATCTGAAACAATATATAACTTATTCTTTTTAATACTCGAATTATCCAGCTCATTGATTAAGTCTTCTATATCTTTATCTTTATCTTTATCTTTTACTGCACCTAAAATTAAACTTGGAAGTTTATATTTCAAGATACGAAGGATCATATTCTCACGACTTAGAATGTTGATCCCATATATTATAAATTCCCTACCCAACCCCGAAATCTCTTGGGATACTTCGTTGCTCTTAGTTTGACAAGCATTCTTTACAGCTAGGATATCAGGACTATTCTCATTCGTAAAAAACTCAGGAGTAAAATTAAATGACTCTTTACCAATAAGTTTAAACCCAAAATTTTTCCCAAATGATAAGCTAACTCTTTTTTCAATATCGTCACGCTTTATTCTTTTGTTAGTAATGTTTTGGTAAGTAGAATCATGATACTTTATATATTCCTCAAGTACTTCTTTCACAACAGATGCTCGTAATGAACTGAAATCAATATCAGCACATAATTCAAATATATTCTTGTATGCAGTCCACTCATTTGATTTATACAAATGAAGTAGTAGGCTTTGTTGCTTCTCCTTTACATCGTTACAAATAAACATAGAAGAAAAATATTCCATTAAAGATTTATGCGACCAACGGAGGCTACAGCCTTCTTTTACAAATAGTGGTACGGTTGTAGTGAGATCTTTAACAAAATTTACTGCACTAGCATTTATACCGCTTGTAGTTGAAATAATTCCCTGAACAATAATTTCTAATTCATCCTTCTGAAATTCAATTTTACCTCCATTTTTAAGGCACCAAAACCCCAGCCTTCTCAACAAAAGGTGAAATTCTGAAGAATCTAAATTAGAGTTTTTAGGTCTAACAAAGCTAATTTCTTTACTTAAATCATGCGATTCAAAAAGTGCTTCGTATACTTGAGAATAAAAAGATGTTTCTTTTGCGGGATAACAGTTTTGTGCCTATAAGCACAAAATAACAGTGATACATACAAAGGTGTAGATAAGAAATCTTTTAGCCCCCGATCTCTACTTCGGTTAATACCAGATATTAACTTTTTAGACACATCTCCTTTCGGATCGTATTTCGAAATAAGGCTAAAAGCTTCTTTTACTTTTAAAGGATTTATTGTAAACCTAGTAAAATCATAAAATTCTGAAAGATATGACTCTAATCTAGATGTAATTAGTATTTTAGGCTCTACCAAGTCGTCAATGAATTTTCTTATTTCTTTAATTATGTAGTCTTTATTTTCAACGTCAACCTCATCTAAACCATCGAATAAATATACTAAGGGTAATTCTTTTAAAAAATTAATAGGGTTTTTAGTGTCTACACCAAATTTTGAAGTTATTTGCCTAGCTAAAGGTTTTCTAGCCAACTGTCTTAACTCAATAAATACTGGAATATACTCTTCTTTCTCTATTATATTTAGAAACACTCTTTTTGATAATGTAGACTTTCCCATACCTGCAGTATCGTTTACTAATACTTTATTGTTACTTTTGAAAATATCTGCTTGATTATTAATTACTATCTCATTATCGTTTTCACCGATAATTTTTAATGGTATATATAAATCTTCTAATTTTTTCGGGGTATTCGGAAAAGCAATGGTGTTCATTGTTGAACACAGTCCAGATACTCGTGCAATATACTTAACAGATTCTTTTTCAAAAGTTTTATTGTCTGCTTTGCTTTTGAAATACTCTGAAATTTTATCTGTGATTATAGGCTTAAGCTTTGCGTTGAATAGCTTTTTAGCTAATGGAGTACTAAGTTTAACAGCACTATCTAAAGTAATAGTTTCTAACATTAATTCCCTTTTTGGCTACGCATAGCCCCTAGTTTAGATTAAATCATAACGCCGCGTTAAGCGGACAAAAATTGTGGGTTATAATGTGCAGCGAAGCGAAACGTAACCCACTGTTTTTGTTCCGTTTAAACGCCTTGTTAAATGCGATATCAAATATGCAGAAAAATAATTAATACCACACCTTTAAATTGTTCGTTTTACCCCCATATATTGTATGCGGATCAACCGCGCTAACTAAATGGGAGAGCCACAATGTCAAAGAAAGAATACGTTAAAACTTATCTTAATGCAGCAGGAGAAGTCCTAAAATCACCTAATGGTACAGCACGTCTAGTTTCAGGCTTTAGCACTTTAAAAAATGGTGCCGATGCAGGCGTAACACCAAGCCAAATGCGCGCAATGTTTCCAGATTTACGTAAATACACTGACGACAAAATAGAAGGTTTCATTGAAGTATCATCAGATCTAGTCGCTGGTGATACCATAATACCAAGTGCTATATTCGAAGAGCCAACTTCTTCAGAAAAAGCAAAACCTTAAACAATTTGGTAGGGGTAACCTCTACCAATTTACAACAACATTTAACATCTTATTAGATAACAAAAGGTCACCTTTCCCGCGGAAAGATGGCAAATATCTAATGATTAATAATAGACTTAGACTAATGCAATTATCATTTTAATCAACAATTTAAAATAAAAGATGAAATATAAGTCATGTAGAAAGACGACAAAATACAATATTTACGGCGGAAAGATGGCAAATACACTACACTGTATAAATAAACATTGATTTTATTTGTAAAGGTATTTTATGAAATCACTATTTTTAATGGCTGTTACTGAAAATATGCGTATTAAAAATTAGACATAAAAAAACCCGTAAACCTTAAATAAGGTTTGCGGGTTTTCCCGTACCTAACGGTACTTAATGTGGCGGAGAACAAGAGATTCGAACTCTCGAAGGGTTGCCCCTTACACACTTTCCAGGCGTGCGCCTTCAGCCACTCGGCCAATTCTCCGTAAATTGCTTATTTATTAAACTAAAGTGATAGTTGTATTAACAAAGCGATGCGCATGATAGTTAACTCGGCTCGTTAAATCAACCATTAACGCTAATAATTCAGGGATTTATGCTAATTCTTGTTGTAAATAGACGGATGCACCTAATAAACCCGGATTAGGGTGCACAATAAGAAACGTTGGGATCCCTGTTAAATAACTGCTCATTCGCCCTTTGGCTTCAAAAAATGTTCTAAAATCACTATTTTGGAAAAAATCAATGAAACGCGGAATAATACCACCAGCAATATAGACTCCCCCTTTACAATCCAAACTCATGGCTAGGTTACCAGCAAAACTCCCCAATACTTCACAGAACATATTTAAGGTTTGTGTTGCCAGTGCACACTCTTTATTTAAGGCTGCTTCGGATATTTGTGAAGCTTCAAAATACTCAGGTTGTTTACCCGCTAAACGACACAATGCATGGTAAATATTCACCAACCCCTGCCCTGACATTAATCGCTCATTGGATACATGTCCAAACTGACCTTGCAATAATAATAAAACATCAGCTTGTTGCGACGTATTTGGTGCAAAACTAGTATGGCCGCCCTCCCCATCTAAACTGATCCACTTGCCAGAATGCTTTAATAGATGTGACACCCCTAAACCAGTGCCCGGACCAAATACCGCTTTCACTCCCTCTTCCACTTCAGTACCACTACCGATTTTAATTTTCTGCTTGTCATCCACAAAAGGGACTGCCAATGAAATAGCTGTGTAATCATTAATCACATGCAGGGTTTTAAGCGACAATTTTTGCTGTAAGGCTTGTTTAGAAAACTTCCAGTTTAAGTTGGTCATTTGTACCAAGTCATGTTCAACTTGGCAGGCAATACCAATGCATAAATGGCTAACGGGGTCTGACAAGGTGACAAAATATTGTGCTAACGCGGCGTCTAAGGTGATAAATTGAACACAAGGATATTCACGTACTTTGGATATTTCGCCGGAAACAATATCCAATACTCCCAAACGTATATTAGTACCACCAACATCTGCAACAACTGATAACATGATTTAACTCCTGCCTTTTTTCAGAGTTTTATAGGGTCAAGAGGCTGATCAGCCTCTCAGTTTTTTAAATTAATTGTAATTTATTTGATCTGAAACATTATTCGAATGTAATAAAATGACATAAAAACGCCACTGATCTATAATGATTTACAAATTTAATCGCTTGTTTTTGTAGTTTTATTTCATTTTTAGTTACAAATTTTCCTTTACTAGACGCCAACACATTGCTGAGTGAACAAAATAATGAATACGTTAGAGTTAATTAAAAAAATTTAGATACTTTTAGCAAATCAGAACGAAAAGTTGCAGAAGCCATTTTAGCGTCACCGCAAACCGCCATCCATTCTAGTATAGCTAACCTAGCAAAAATAGCTGAGGTTAGTGAGCCAACGGTTAACCGTTTTTGTCGCCGTTTGGATACCAAAGGTTTCCCTGACTTTAAACTACATTTAGCACAAAGTTTAGCCAATGGTACGCCTTATGTGAACAGAAATGTAAATGAAGATGATGGCCCAGAAGCTTATACGTCGAAAATTTTCGAATCGACCATGGCTTGCTTAAATGCAGCTAAGAATGGTTTAGATACTAACCTGATTAATCGCGCCGTTGATGTATTAACCCAAGCAAATAAAATTTCTTTCTTTGGGTTAGGTGCATCCTCTTCTGTAGCGCATGATGCGTTAAATAAATTTTTCCGCTTTAATATTCCAGTATCCTGCTTCGATGACATTGTAATGCAACGAATGAGTTGTATTAATGGTAGCGAAGGTGATGTGATTGTCTTAATTTCACATACTGGACGCACTAAACCATTAGTAGAAATTGCTCAGTTAGCTCGTGAGAATGATGCCTTTGTGATAGCCTTAACCGCAGAAGACTCTCCCCTTGCTGAGCAGAGTAATTTAGTCCTTTCCTTAGGCGTACCTGAAGATACTGATATCTACATGCCAATGTCTTCACGTATCGCTCAACTTGTTTTAATCGATGTTCTAACCACCGGCTTTACCTTACGCCGTGGTGCAAAATTTAGAGATAATTTAAAAAGGGTAAAAGCGGGTATTAAAGACTCTCGTTTTGAAAAAACTAATGATGAAGCGCTATAAAAGTATTACAGTATAGCAGTGCATTTATTAACCCCATTTAGTCTTATATTCTTTTATGTAACAGGAGTTAACATGGCAAGACGTACGAAAATAGTTACTACTTTAGGCCCAGCGACGGACCGCGGTAATAACTTAGAAAATATCATTGCAGCTGGTGCCAATATGGTACGTATGAATTTCTCTCACGGTGAAGCTGCCGACCACATCAAACGAGCCCAACAAGTGAGAGACATTGCCGTTAAACTAGGTAAAGAAGTCGCGATTATGGGCGACCTTCAAGGTCCTAAAATTCGTGTATCAACCTTTGAAAACAATAAAATTCAACTAGCTGTAGGTGATAAGTTTACCTTAGACAGTGATGTGGCAAAGGGTCAAGGTACTCAACAACACGTAGGTCTAGATTACAAAACATTACCGCAAGAAGTTGATGCTGGCGATGTCTTACTATTAGATGATGGCCGTGTTCAGCTTAAAGTAGAATCTGTTGAAGGCAATAAAGTACATACTGTTGTTACTATTGGTGGTCCCCTCTCAAACAATAAAGGCATCAATAAACAAGGCGGTGGTTTATCTGCTGCGGCATTAACAGAAAAAGATAAAAGAGATATCTTCACTGCGGCTGAGATCGGTTGTGATTACCTAGCGGTTTCTTTTCCTCGTAATGGTGCAGATTTACACTATGCACGTAAATTAGCGCAAGAGGCAGGCAGCTTTGCTAAAATCGTTGCTAAAGTTGAACGCGCTGAAGCCGTTGAAACGAAAGAAGCTTTAGAAGATATCATACTAGCCTCTGATGTAGTGATGGTTGCTCGTGGTGATCTAGGAGTTGAGATTGGCGACGCTCGTTTAGTTGGTGTACAAAAAGAGATGATCCGTACGGCACGTCGTTTAAACCGTGTCGTAATTACAGCAACACAAATGATGGAATCGATGATCAGTGCGCCAATGCCAACACGTGCAGAAGTAATGGACGTGGCGAATGCGGTATTAGATGGTACAGATGCGGTTATGTTATCAGGTGAAACAGCTGCCGGTGATTACCCAGTTGAAACCGTGAAAGCGATGAGTGATGTTTGTATTGGTGCTGAAAAACACCCAAGCATTAATGTGTCTAATCACCGTATTAACCATACCTTTGACGATCCAGGTGAAGCATTAGCAATGACCACGATGTTCGCGGCTAACCATACTAATGGTGTTAAAGCAATTGTCGCATTAACTGCGTCAGGCTCAACGCCATTATTAATGTCTCGTTTAAGCTCTGGTTTACCTATTTATGCCCTATCAAGTAATCAACAAACGTTAAATTACTGTGCATTATACCGTGGTGTAACACCGGTTAAGTTTGAATCAACAACAACTAACAGCATTGAGTTTATTGAAAATGCGTTAACCACCCTAAAAGCATCTAAGTTAATTGCTGAAGGTGATTTGATTCTACTTACACACGGTGACAACGTTAAACAAGGTTTCACTAATACTTGTAAAATTATTAAAGTGTAAAAAGAGTTACATCTACAAAGGCCTGTTATTTATTGAATAACAGGCCTTTTTTATTGCTTGTAATAACAACATCCTCATTGATGAGGATAAGTTAACGTCATTCTTTAGGTGCCGTTTGTGCAAAATGAGGATCTGTTTGCGCTAGATCTAAAAGTTGTTGCAAAGCCGGGAAGTTATCTAAGGCAATTTTACTTCTAAATAACCCCCACTCTAAAAATATTGCTAAACGCATTTCAGCTTGGCTTAAAGGTAATGCCTGGCTTAGTGTTTTATCATTAATTGCCGCTAATCCGGTTTCAATTCGTCCAACTTGGCGCGTTAGATAAACACTTTTTTCAGCAGTGATACCGTCGAATTTTTCTAATAACACTAGGTTAACACAGGCATCTAGTACCGTATTGGTCATATGGTATAACTCAACTTCTTCTAAGTCGGTTAGGAACCCTTCTCCCACTAATTCATAAAGGTGGGTTAGAATTGAAGTAGAGTCTGTTAGTGTCAATTCACAATCAACAAGCAGTGGGACTTTTTTAGTAGGGGACAATGCTGCACTTTGTGTTGCATCTGTTTCAATAAACTCACATTCAAGTTCAGTTTGTAATAGTGCAATGCGACAATGACGTACAAAAGGTGAGGTATAGCTACCGTATAATTCCATGAGTAAACCTTAAAAGTAAGCGTAAATAATACCACTCGAATGAAACTTATTAATGGTATCGTAAAGTGTATGATTAGGTATAAGCTTAAAGCTTATTAGCCACTTTATGAAACTCTCTATTATTAGTCAATATAACAATCCCCGAAAGCGACTGTTAATGGTTTCTTTATAAATCAATTAATTAAATCGGTAATACTCGATTGCGGCCTAGGTTTTTGGCTTTATAAAGATATTCATCAGCACGCGCAATCACCTCTGTAATACTTTCATTGGCTTGACTCTCCACCACCCCAAATGAAGCAGTGATGTTATTGATAAGTTGTCCTGAACGTTTATCTTTTAAGGAGAGTTTTTCCAGTTTTTTACGCATTGATTCTGCAAAGTGGCGTGCAATACGTATATTGGTATTAGGTAGCAACATAACAAACTCCTCTCCCCCAAAACGATAAGCAGTGCTTTGGTCTCGCATACTTTCATTGATTTTTCGCCCCACAGCTTTTAATACTTGGTCGCCTAATAGATGGCCCCAGGTATCATTAAACTTTTTAAAGTGGTCAATATCGCAGAGAATAATGGCAAAGGTAGCTGAACTGGATTGTAGATAACTGGTGAGTTCCGTATCAAAAGCATGGCGATTAAGCAGCCCAGTTAAAGAATCATACAAGGCCGCCTTTCGTGTTTCTTCAAGTTGTAATTTGAGTGTGCCAATCTCATTTTTAGCCAAGGCAAGACTATTACCAAAAAATTGGGTGGCATTACGCATCTGTTTTGCGTCTTTCTCTAAACTCTTTAATAAACCAACCACTTCCTCTATTGACCAGCCCTCTTTCTCAACCTTACTTATGTTTGAGACATTTTTATCGAAGGAATCTTGAAATTCAGTAGTATCTGAATGGGTATCAACAATTAACTGGTCTAGCTGAGTCATCATGGTTTCAAGGGTTGAGCGAAATTCCCAGTGTTTCATTTTCGACAGGAAAGCTAACATGTTCACGGTATAAAGATTCCGATTGAATGGGAGAGCAAGTATCACTTGATGAAAGTAATTTGTCCATGGACTCTTTTAAGGCGAGATTTTTCTCAGCCACATAATGATACCAAAGCGCATAATTATTCGGCGTGGTGGGTACCGAATATTTCATCATTAATGGTAGGGCTTTTTTTAAATTGTTCGCAGACTCTACGATTAACGCTTTACTCATAATATTTATTCTTATTGTATTGTTGACTATAATTGCTCAAATTATAAACCCTAATGAGGTATCTATGCAGTAAAATATATTATTATTCTATCTGTCTCTCAGATTCTGTTAACAATCTACTAATTTGTAACCAAACAACCATTATTCAATACCTTATCATTACAATTGTTGACTTATTAAACCATCTGGTTGGTGATTAAAAAACCAAACCAACTGTTTATTGATTTTGCATAATATTTGTAGGTAATTGCCGATTTACAAGACTATACAAAGCAAGTACTCTTGCGCCGCTGTGCAACATTGCACCCTATTTTTAGTCGTAACAACGACTCAATTATTTTGAAGGTAACAGAGTGACACAAAGAAAATCATTTACGCTAAGTACAATATTAACGTTCATTATCCCATCGTTAATTGGGTTAATATTGTTTATGGCACCGATTCAATACAATGATGCATTGACGATTCCCATTGCTATCATCTCTAAAGCATTACAGGCATTTTTAGGTGACTCAATTACACTGATTGTCACCCTAGTTGTGCTGATCACCGCTGTACTAAGTTTATTAACTAAAGTGGTTAACCCTGCTTTTGTTCAGCGCTCGCCGTTTTTCCACGGTCTACTTAATGTTAGCCCAATTTGGTTAATTATTCGTGTATTAGGTATGGTATTTATTGTCGCGACTTACTGGGGTATTGGCCCGGAGATGATTAATTCAGGCAACACAGGTGCATTAGTATTGAATGAATTAATGCCAGTGTTACTGTGTGTATTCATCTTTGCAGGTCTGTTATTACCATTATTACTTAACTTTGGCTTATTAGAGTTATTTGGCACCCTATTAACTAAAATTATGCGCCCTGTTTTTAACTTACCAGGTCGAAGTGCAATTGATTGTATGGCGTCATGGTTAGGTGATGGCAGTGTGGGTATCTTAATGACCAGTAAACAATATGAGTCACGTTTTTATACTCAACGTGAAGCTGCGGTTATAGGTACAACTTTCTCGCGGTATCAATTACCTTTTCATTAGTGGTTATCTCACAGGTAAAACTTGAGTACTTATTCTTACCTTTTTACTTATCTGTTTGTTTAGCGGGTATTGTGGCAGCGATCATCGTGCCTAAACTGCCACCACTGCGTAATAAGAAAGATCTCTATATAGATGGTTCTTCACGTCAAGAAGGTGATGAAAAAACACCTGAAGGTCATCACCTATTATCTTGGGGTTTTCATCAAGCTTTAACACGCGCTGAGCAAGCTAAAGGTATTAAAAGTACTATTCAAGATGGTATTAAAAATGTGATTGATATGGTATTTGGTGTACTACCTGTTGTTATGGCGATTGGTACCATTGCGTTAATGATTGCTGAATATACACCTATCTTTAATTACTTAGGTATGCCGTTTATTCCACTACTTGAGTTATTACAAATTCCTCAAGCAGAACAAGCTTCAACCACTATTGTAGTTGGCTTTGCGGATATGTTTATTCCGTCTATATTAGCCGCTTCCATTGAGTCAGATATGACACGCTTTATTATTGCGGCGATGTCGGTAACGCAGTTGATATACATGAGTGAAGTGGGCGCATTATTATTAGGTAGTAAAATTCCTGTTAATATTGCAGAATTATTCATTATCTTTATTCTACGAACACTAGTAACGTTACCAGTGATTGCAGGTGTGGCACACTTTATTTTCTAACCGTGTGATCATAAGTAAATGTTAATCATGGCAGGCTAATACCCTGCCATTTTTCTATCTGACCATTAGGTCGTTAGATCCATCTATTATATAAAAAGAAGAGAGTTTAAAATGGATTTTGCGTTATACCTTCATGCCATCACTGGTTTATTAGTGATCATCGATCCCATTGGATCAGCATTAATCTTCAACTCACTGACCTCTGGGAGTGATCAAAGGCACCGTAATCTAATGGCAATCAAGTCAATTATCATCAGTGGCTTAACCTTAGTGTTATTTGGTAATTACGGGGAAGCTTTATTTTCGCAATTAGGCATTAATATTAACTCACTGCGTATATCAGGTGGTTTACTGCTGTTTTATACTGCTTTTATTATGATCACTCAGGAATTGAAATTTACAAGCACTGAGAAAAATGCAGATATTTCAGTATTTCCGATGTCCATTCCTTTATTAGCAGGTCCTGGTACACTGACCTTAGCCATTTTATTGTACTCTCAACCTCCAATAACAGGCAGTACTTGGATTTCAGTGACTGCAGCTATTATCAGTGTATTAATTATTACCTTTGTTGGTATGATCGCTTCTAAATACTTGAAGAAAATAATTGGTAAAACCGGCGATGAGATCCTACGTCGTTTTTTAGGTGTTATCTTAGCAGCACTGGCTATTCAGTTTGTTTATGAAGGTGTTCGAAACATCTCTATTTAAATCAATCATTAGCGTTCAATCATCAATTAGACTTAATTGTATTGATTGTTCGCTAGACTTTTCACTTAAGCCAACACTGATCCCTAATAAACGAATCGGTTTGTCTGGATTAGCTAACATCAATTGATGTAACAGCTGCTCAAAAATAGCTTGATTTAAATGTGAATATTTTCGTTCACTACTCTTGGTAGTAAAGTCACTAAACTTCAACTTCACACCTAATTTGGTGATTACCTTTTTCGATAAATGTTTTTCGACACGTGATGTTAATTGTTGATAAAAGTCAGCCAGCTTTAACACACATTGCGCTTCCGTTAACAAATTGTGTTCAAAGGTATGCTCTACTGCTACTGACTTACGCTCTCTATTAGGTTGAACCTGTCTATTATCAATACCTTTACTATAGGCTAATAATGATTGACCTAATTTGCCAAAACTAGCCAACAAAGCGGACTCTGGGTATTGCGCCACATCAGCACAGGTGATCAAGCCTTTCTCTGCTAAATGCCCTTGCGCGACCTTGCCAACACCAGGGATTTTCTTCAGAGGTAATTGCGCGATGAAATCCGTGGCATGCTTTGGACTGATCACAAATTGCCCGTTAGGTTTATTTTCGTCTGAGGCTATTTTAGCCAAAAATTTACAATAGGAGATACCTGCAGATGCCGTTAAGTTGAGCTCTTGCTGAATCGCACGTCTGATGTCCTGTGCAATATAGGTCGCCGACCCTTTAAACAAAGTACAATCGGTGACGTCTAAATAAGCTTCATCTAAAGACAAAGGCTCAACAAGGTGTGTATAACGATGAAAAATAGCTCTTATTTTTTGTGATATATCCACATAGACAGCCATTCTCCAGGTACAATAAGTAATTCAGGACAAAGTTGTTTCGCTTTAAAAACAGGCATCGCAGAGTGAATACCAAATTCTCTGGCAAGATAATTACAGGTTGATAAAACTCCTCTACGCTGACTTCTCCCGCCAATCGCAAGTGGAATGTTCTGATAAGTAGGGTTATCTCGCATCTCCACAGCCGCATAAAAACAATCCATATCAATATGAATTATTTTGCGTTCAGATTGAGTCTCTTCAATCAACATGTTGTGATAACTCCACAGAATTAGAAACGACGAGCACTATTCAGAATAACTATTTTCAGCCACCCTTTAAACAACTGTCTTTATATACAGTTTTAATTATAAAGCATAATAAGTGGCTGTCGCAATATTTTTATATTGTTTACGTTTGACATTACCCTTAGGGAAAGGTTAAGCTTTATTCATCTATTAATAAATTAGAGGGTAAAAGAGATGGCAACACCTAATCAAATAACTTTCCCTGTCTATGGAATGACCTGTGCATCGTGTGCGAGTAAACTAACAAGCGCATTTAACGATATTGACGGCATTGAAGCGAACGTCAATATTAGTCTTGAAAAAGCGACTTTATCTTTTGACCAAGCGCAACTCAACAAACCTTTAGTCCCTGAAATTGCGCATGTTTTAAAAAGCAAAGGTTACCACACTGATTACCAAACGATCCCTTTTGAAGCAGAATGGTCATGCTCAAGTTGTGTTGAAAGTACCTTAAAAGCGATTAAGTCACACCCGTTGGTGATCGATGCTAAAGCTAATTTCGCGACTAAAACATTGCATGTTGAAACCATTGAAGGGATTGCTAATAGTGAGTTCATTAATGCGTTAATTGCGCTAAGTCCATATCCTTTAACGCATAAAGTAGCCATTACTTCTCAACAACAACGGTTGAATAAACAAAAGTTAGAAGATAAAAAACAACAACGAGAAAAGCTAAGTCTAGTCATTGCATTGGGGCTGAGCATCCCATTTGTAGTTGCAATGATTAATATGCTATTTAGTGATACCGCTTTGCTACCTTCTTGGCTAGAGTTTGCTTTAGCAACCCCTTTACAATTCATTGTAGGTGCTCGGTTTTATAAAGGGGCATGGAATAGTATCAAGGGCGGCTCGGCTAATATGGATGTACTAGTTGTATTGGGTACGTCTGCCGCATATTTTTTCAGCCTATATATATTGCTAACAGGTAGCCAAGCCCACCTTTATTTTGAAACCAGTAGTCTAGTGATCGTACTGATCCGTTTAGGTAAATACTTAGAATTTCGAGCGAAACAAGCCAGCAGTAAAGCGATTAATGCATTAAGTCAATTACAAGTATTAGAGGCATTAGTCAAAAAAGGTCAAGGCTTCAAACGGGTATTAATTGAACAAGTCCAAGTTAATGACCTTGTCCAAGTGGCGGTGGGTGATAAAGTCCCTGTAGATGGTATTGTCGTTGAGGGGTCTAGCGATATAGATGAATCACTATTAACTGGTGAAAGTGCTGCCATTAATAAGCAACAAGACGATCAAGTTTATGCAGGGACGTTGAATGGCGATGGCGTATTACTGATCAAAACGACCGCAGTTAATGAGCAAACTAAATTACATAATATCATTCAACTCGTTGAATCAGCACAAATGAGCAAAGCACCTATTCTACAACTAGTAGATAAAGTAAGTGCTATTTTTGTGCCCATTGTTCTAGCGATTGCGGCTATTACCTTTGCAAGTTGGATGTTTACCACAGGTAACTTAGAACAAGCTTTAATGCATAGTGTTGCAGTGTTAGTCATCGCCTGCCCTTGTGCATTAGGGTTAGCCACACCAACAGCCATGGTAGTGGGCACTGGACTCGCAGCTCAAAAAGGAATATTAATCAAAGATATCAATACATTACAGTTAGCACATAAATTAAATCATATTGCCTTTGATAAAACCGGTACGTTAACGAAGGGACAAGTATCGATCAACGATGTGACCTCTTTTGACCCCGCTTTTTTACCTTTATTAATGGGGATACAACAATCGAGTAAACACCCTATCGCAAAAGCTGTTGTCGCCTATTGTGAGACATTAAATATTGATGCCGAAACTATTAGCCAACCACAAAATATTCACGGTGAAGGTCTACATAGTCGCTTTCAAGAGCAAGATGTATTAGTAGGAAATAGTAAATTATTACAACACTTTGATATTAATATTGAACAACAGCTGGCCAGTAATGAAGTGAATATAGATCCAAATCTCAATGTCATTTACCTTAGCCATGGTCAATCGTTACTGGGTTACTTTGTGATTGCGGATCAGGTTCGTCCTGAGAGTAAAGAAACTATTACCGAGCTAAATAAATTGGGGCTATCGACCACCTTGATCAGTGGAGACAAACACAGTGTCGTAAAATCTATGAGCAACGACTTAGGTATCGCTCACTTTTATGCAGAGCAAACACCAGAACAAAAACTTCAACAACTATCAACGCTGCAACAAGATGGCTTAGTGGCGATGGTTGGAGATGGCGTAAATGATGCCCCTGCACTAGCACAAGCTGATGTGAGTATTGCCATGGGCGGAGGCAGTGACGTCGCTAAACAAACAGCATCCATGACCTTGATGCATGATGACCCACGTTTAATAGCGATGGCGATCAAGTTATCTCGTGCAACGTGGACAACTATTCGTCAAAACCTGTTTTGGGCATTCATCTTTAATACATTAGCTATCCCAGCTGCCGCGTTAGGCTACTTGAGCTCCTCCGTCGCAGCAATCGCCATGAGTGCTTCTAGCTTGATTGTGTTAAGTAATTCATTATTATTAAAACGTACTCGTCTACAGTAGACCTAAATAAGCAAATGACCCACTGAATAGTGGGTTAACCATTTGGGACAGGAGAACAACATGCTATCGATTAGTCAGGCCGCCAAAGAAACAGGGCTATCTATTAAGTCTATTCGTCATTATGAATCTATCGGCTTAATTTCCGCTCCTCCAAGAGAGGAAAATGATTACCGATTTTATCCAGATGACATCATCCAACAACTACATTTTATCTTTAAAAGTAAACAAGCAGGATTTAACCTCAAAGAATGTAAAGCCTTGTTATTACTCTCAGAGGATGAACATAGAAACAGTGCCGATGTAAAATCCATTGCATTGCAAAAAATACAAGAGATTGAAAACCGTATCCAACAGCAACAAGCGATTGTTGATCAATTAAAGAAAATCACTCAACAATGTCCCGGTGATTTACAAGCCAAGTGCAGTATTATTGATGCTTTCAGTTAACAGATAACAAAAAGCCCAGTTATAAACTGGGCTTTTAAGCTAGCTTAAACAAGATTAAGCGTTAATATTTTTATCTGAAACACTTGCTTCAGTCTCTTCAATATTACCCGCATTTGGGTCATTGAAGACATTAACATCCATCTCACCTTCAGACTTAGCCACAATACAAGTAACAACACTGTCACCAGTAATATTAACGGCAGTACGAATCATATCAACCAATCTATCAACACCCAGTAGCATCGCAATACCTTCAACTGGAAGGCCAACTTGATTTAATACCATAGCTAACATGATGATACCTACACCAGGCACACCAGCAGTACCAATAGACGCTAACGTAGCCGTTAAGATAACGGCAATGTAATCAGATAAAGTAAGGTCAATATTGAATGCTTGTGCGATAAATACTGTCGCAACACCTTGCATAATAGCAGTACCATCCATGTTGATTGTCGCACCTAATGGTACAGTGAATGAAGCAACCTTGTTATTCACACCAAGACGTTTAGTCGTGGTTTCTAACGTAGCAGGGATAGTGGCATTAGATGATGAAGTAGAGAATGCAAAGCTGATTGCTGTTTCCATTTTCTTGAAGAAAATAACCTGGGCTCAAACCTGTGAATGCTTTAAAGAAAGCACTGTAGGTAACTAGAGCATGTAAAACAAGCGCAGCACTGATCACTAAGAAATAGTTAATTAAATTAAAGATCGCATCTAAACCAATTTCACTAAATAGCTTAGCCATCAAGAAGAATACACCGTACGGCGCAATTTTCATTAACATAACAACAAGCTTCATTATTACCGTATTCAGGTCAAAGAAGATCGCAGAAATACGTTGCCCAGCACTACCTGATGCACTAATCGCAATACCAAATAAAATAGCGAATACGATAATTTGTAGCGTATTACCGGCAGCCATTGCATTAATTGGGTTAGTTGGGAACATGTTAATGATAACATCCCCTAAAGAAGGCGCATCTTTAGCCGCATAGGTTGTTGCTTGAGCAAGATCAACGCCCACACCTGGTTCAAAAATATTTGCCATAAAGATAGCAAGAGTAATTGCAATCGCAGTGGTTGCCATATAAAAGGCTAAAGTCTTGCCACCTAAGCGACCTAATGTAGAGAGGTCTCTTAAACTACTTGTTCCACACACTAACGAGATGAAGATAAGCGGTACCACTAACATTTTTAAGGTGGCGATAAAGATTTTACCACCAACATAAAATAATCCGTTAACGATATAATCTTGCACAAATGCAACATCTGCGAGCAAAGAGCGAATTAAGAACCCTGTTAGGATACCAATTCCCATGCCGATTAAAACTTTCTTGGTTAATGACATTTTTTGCTTAATTGCTGTCATAATAATTCCTTGTATTCCATAAATATGATCTCTTAATCGTAATATTTTACGCAGGTAATTCAGCCATCTTGGCCATTCGGCAGAACCGATTAATCCTTCATAAACACCTAGAAATATGCAAAATTTTCATCGCGAAAAAAGAGGTGAAGCTAAAAACGGCGCTATCTATACCATAAATAGATAGCGATAAGGAAATGTTAATTATGCAGTATGAAGTCGATTTTATTCATTTCCACACCATTAATTAATATCGCTAAAGTGTGCGAACCGCAGTAATACTGCCTTGTAGAGATGTTTTTGAAGCTAAATGATTTAATAATCATTTTATTGTCTTTTTTATCAAAGACTCCGACAACTGAAATATCTTGCGCGTTTTTTGACCATTCCTTTTCATGAAGTCAATAGCGAACTCGATACGTAATTTATGCAGTGGAAGTGAATTTTTATGCTTAACACAACAAGAGAAATGAAATGTCTCACCCAACTTCACTTTTTGGTCAGCTTGCAGGTCTACAACGGTGATCTGTTTCGGTGGCAAAAAACCAAATAAAGCTAGTGCGTCAGGCATGGCTTGCTTTAATAAACTACGACAAGCATGTTTGACTAATCGAGCAGTATTGATTGAAGAATCTTCGGCTAACCAACTTTTACATTTAGTTATCACTGCATGAGGATGATCTTTAGCAATATCATTCAGGTTATTCGCGACGCTACGTCTCACGTATTCACTGCTATCGTGTTTTAGGTTGTCTAATATTGGCCATAAATAACTTGGATTTTTTTGAAGTCAGGTAAAGCCATTGCCCATGGAAGTCGTGGTCTAGCACCTTCCGATGCTAAACGTCTTAGGTGCTCATTGGGACTATTTGTCCAATCTAATAAAATAGTGTGCATCTGTTCAGGATAACGCACGATAAAAGGCCTAATAGCAAACTCTGCACTAGTGAATTCGGTGATATAAGCGAGTGATTTAGTAGAGTTAATCAGGCTATCTAAACCAAATAACTCTACAAAAGCCGGAACAAACATGCCTTGATAGCTGGTAAAATGTGGTGCAATGCTCTCTATAACCGTCAATGATGCAGAATAATCTAAATTAATAAAGATTCTTAATTGTTGTGCTATATGATGATTACGTGCTTTTAGCTCTTTGCTCTCCCATTCACTATCAAATACTGCATCTATAAAAGCATCATTGGCAAAATCAGGGTAAGCCAATTTTACTTGCTGTGCTAATCGCTCAAGGTAGGTTTGGTTATAAGCATCTTTTAATAAGTCAGCCATTTAGGTAAATCTCTTGTTATTCAATTTAACGGACTAACAGGCTGGAGGAAAGCGTAAGCATTAATGAACTTGAGAACACTAATGCTTAATATTCTAAGTGTTAATATTTACAATACCCGCTCACCAAAATGAAACACACAAAACTCACCTTCTTGCATTTGCGTCCAGGCTTCATCTTTGGTTAATGGGCGAGTTGCAATCACAGTAACAACATCACTATCAGAGGTTTCCTCTTGGAAATCCACCGTCATATCTTCATCAATTAACTGCGCTTTACCAAAGGGAGCACGACGTGTGATCCAATGTAAATTATTGGTGCAATAACACATTACGTATTCGCCATCGCTTAATAGCATATTAAATACACCTAAGGCTTTTAATTGATCAGCGTATTCAGCGACTTTTTTAAACATGCCAAGCATATCTTCAGGTTGTTGTTGGTACTCTTTATGTAACTTATCAATGATCCAACAAAAAGCTCGTTCACTATCTGTTTGACCAATTGGGTTAGCGTACCCCATCTGTAAGGATTCGTATCCGGTTAATTGACCATTATGCGCATAAGTCCAATTACGGCCCCACATTTCACGAATGAATGGGTGCGTATTCTCAAGGCTCACTCCACCTCGATTAGCTTGTCTGATATGGCTGATTACCGATTTGCTTTTAATCGGATACTGTTTAACCAGCTCTGCAATCTTGGAGTCACAACTAGGTTGTGGATCTTTAAAGCTACGGCACCCTTTACCTTCGTAAAAAGTGATACCCCATCCATCTTTATGTGGCCCCGTTGCCCCACCACGTCTAACTAAACCACTAAAACTAAAACAGATATCCGTTGGGACATTGGCACTCATGCCTAATAATTCACACATTATTTAAAAACCTAAGCCATCTTTTTTCGATTAAATGAGATCAAAATATGAATGACCTTGATATGTACTTCTTGAATACGATCAGCAAAACCAAAGTGAGGAACACGGATTTCGACATCCGCTAATCCAGCCATTTTCCCACCATCTTTACCCGTTAAGGCAATCACTTTAATGCCCTTTTGCTGAGCGACTTCAATAGCTTTCAGAATATTTTCTGAATTTCCACTTGTTGATAAGCAAAATAAGACATCACCACGGCGACCAACGCCTTCTAAGTAACGAGCAAAAACATAGTCATAACCGTAATCGTTACCAACACAAGATAGATGACTTGGGTCTGAGATCGCAATCGCAGGGTAAGATGGTCTGTGTTCGCGATAACGACCTGTAAGCTCTTCCGCAAAATGCATGGCATCACAATGTGAACCACCGTTACCACAGGCTAATACTTTTCCTTCATTTTTAAAGGAATCCGCTAACAGCGTCGCTGCATTTTCAATATCTTGTAAGTTGTTTTGGTCCGATAGGAAAGCAGATAGCACGGTTTGTGCTTCTTCGAGTTCATCTTTAATCAATGATAAATTCATAATACTCACTTAATTCAATGAATAGCTAACAGTCATCGCTGTTAGCTTATTTGTTGTACAGAGTTAAGGTATGCTCTGTATCAGGGTGAAAACTTATTAAACGATCTTATTGAAATACAGTTTAATAAGCGATTAATTCATATTTTATCAATCACACTAATTATTTATCCTAACACCAGTGTTCATTGAAATAGAACAATAACCTTAAGCTTTACAGCTTAAGTAGATGCAGATCATCTTTATCATCGGCACTCGCAAACTGTTTTTTAAGTTCTGATTTAGGTTGCATATAGATTTCACCATTTTGTGCAATGGTAAAATGGTCTGGATCAATATTAAACTGCTTTTGATAAGCCATGACTAACTGTAACGAATGAGCTTTTTGCTCTTCACTCAGTGGCGCACCGTCTAACCATTTTCCGGTTTCAACTGCTGTACTGAGTTTTTGATAGAGTTCAGGTGAGATGTTTTTTGCGTATTCATTAATATTACTCTGATATTTACCTTGTACTACTTTGGGGTTCAATGCGATGAGTATATTTATTTGTTTAAAATTATCTAGTGTTGTTTTAAAACAGGGCTTAATTTTGAGGCTAAACCCTATTTAAATAGACTTTATTTACTTTTTATTACTGTTTACCACCTTAAATAAGAGCGTTGAGTGTGCTTTTGCGTGTACTGATGCTTCTTCGGCGTTTTGATCAACCAACTCACCCGTTGCACAACTTGTGTCTAAGACCTTACACCATGTTTTAGTTGTTGCTAACTTAGGTAGCTCACAGGCGATTTGGTATGTAGATGCGTTAAGAATCAAGTACCAATGTTCCCCTCTTCACTGGCTTCTTTTAATGATAGCGCAATGGCCTGCGAATTAGTGGCATGCCAATCTACCTCTTCCATCAAGTAACCATCAGGGTGATACCAAGCCACAATATCACTCTCAGGATTATGATCATCTAAGATGAGGTCACCAAATAAACGTGACTCTGCGCGTAATGCAATCATCTTGCTAGTAAAAGCGAGTAATGCCTGGTCATCCTCAGACGTATCCCAATTAATCCAACTAATTTGATTATCTTGACAATAGGCATTGTTATTGCCCGATTGATGATTACCCATTTCATCACCGGATAAAAAGTGCGGCGTGCCCTGAGATAAAAAAAGCGTGGCAATCATATTACGCTTTTGTTGTTGGCGTAAACGATTGATACGCTCATCTTCCGTTGGCCCTTCAAAACCATAATTAGCAGATAAATTATGACCGTGACCATCTCGATTATTTTCACCATTAGCTTGATTATGACGCTCTTGAAATGACACCAAATCATCTAACGTAAAACCATCGTGATAACAAATATAGTTAACGCTGGTACTGTTGCTACGGTATTTAGCCGGGAAAAAATCATGTGAACCTAATAGCCGTGTCGCCACTTCAGAGACTTTACCTGTATCACCACGCCAGAAAGAGCGCATGGTATCGCGATACCTGTCATTACACTCTTTCCATTGTTCAGGGAAAGCACCTAAACGATAACCGCCAGGGCCAATATCCCAAGGCTCAGCGATTAATACAACCTGACTCAGAACAGGGTCTTGCATCAATGCTTTGAAAAAAGCGCTGTGCTCTGTAAAGCCTTTTGCTTCACGAGCTAGTGTGACGGCTAAATCAAACCTAAAGCCATCAACTTGCATCTCAGTCACCCAGTAACGTAATGAGTCTAAGGTAATTTTTAATGACCAAGCAAAATCTAAATTAACTGTGTTACCACAACCAGAATGATTACTATAACGTTGAAAATCTACACCCTGTTTAGTGCTTTCAAAACAATAATAATGTCTGTTATCTAACCCTTTAAAGCTCAGTATTAGCCCATCTTTACCTGATTCAGCGGTGTGATTAAAGACCACATCCAATATCACTTCAATATTAGCTGCGTGTAACTCTTTAACCATGGTTTTGAATTCATTCACCGCATCATATTGGCTATAACGGCGTTCAGGCGAGAAGAAGTTAATTGGGTTATATCCCCAATAATTGGTCAGACTGAGACCACTTAAACGAGGCTCACTCATAAAGCTAAATACAGGCATAATTTGTAAGCTAGTGACCCCTAAAGATTGGTAATGTTTGATACTTTCAGGGTGTGACAAACCAAGATACTTGCCACGCATTGCTAATGGGATCTTAGTGTTACTTTGGGTAAAACCTTTAGCATGCAGCTCGTATAAGATACGCTCTTGAGCATTGATATTAGGCTTTTCAGTGCCCTGCCAATCGAAACTATCATCTACCACCAGCGACTTAGCAACAAAGTTATCATCAAGGTCACTTTGTGCCTGTACAAAACTATGTTGTACCTTGCTTAAGGCTTTAGCATAAGGATCAATGAGCAAGTTATTTTTGTTAAAGAATAGCCCATTAGCCGGTTTAAACTCACCATCAACACGGTAACCGTAAGCTTGACCTGCTTTAATTCCCGTTAAATACACATGCCATAAATGCGAATGTGATGAAGTTAATGGGTAACTAGCAATTTGTTTTTCATGTTTATCAAATAGGCACAGTTCAACGGAAGTGCCTCCTTGGCTATGTACCGCAAAGTTACAACCCTGCTCATCAAATGTTGCGCCTAAAGGAAAGCATTGGCCTTTACTCGCAGAAAACAAAGATTGTTGACTATGTGGATTAGCTATCTCTATTTCAATATTATGTTTTGCCACTTAAGCACCCTTTCGTTTTAAATAAACCGTTGATAGTGGGGGTAAATTTACGACTATTGAATGTTCCTTTCCTTGCCATGGATGTGCTTCACTTATAAATACGCCCATCTGTTCACCCATCTGGTAATTACTGCCCCAATAATATTCACTATCGGTATTGATCACTACTTCATAATGACCAACCTCATCTACTGCAATACGGTACATTTGACGAGGTACAGGGGTGAAATTCGAGACACAAATCACATATTGGCTTTTATCTAGATTATAGCGAACAAATGAGATAATGCTGTTGTGATCATCACTATGATCTAACCATTCAAAACCTTCAGGCTGATAATCAGATTCATACATTGCTGGGTTGGTTTTATAGAAGTGATTAAGATCAGAGATAAGTTTTTGTTGGCCTTTGTGTTTTTCATAATCTAATAGATCCCAATCTAAACTATGGTCGTGATTCCACTCGTGGCTTTGAGCAAACTCACCGCCCATAAAATTAAGCTTTTTACCTGGGTGACCAAACATATAGCCCATGTAAGCACGTAAATTGGCGGCATTTTGCCACTCATCACCGGGCATTTTATCCAGTAAACTTTTTTTACCGTGTACCACTTCATCATGAGACAAAGGTAAGATGAAATGCTCGTTATAATGATAAACCATCGCAAAGGTCATTTCGTGATGGTGATATTTTCGGTACATAGGATCCTGAGACATGTAATTTAATGAGTCATGCATCCAGCCCATATTCCATTTAAAGCCAAACCCTAATCCACCTTCAAAGGTTGGTTTAGATACGCCAGCAAAAGCGGTAGACTCTTCAGCAATGGTCATAGCATGTGGGTATTGACTATATACTTCTTCGTTAAACCATTTTAGTAGACTGATTGCTTCATAGTTATGGTTACCACCATCAACATTTGGTACCCATTCCCCCTCTTCACGAGAGTAATCCCAATACAACATAGAGGCGACGGCATCCACACGTAATCCATCTACGTGAAATTTATCTAACCAAATCAATGCACTTGCCACTAGGAATTGACGTACATTGTCACGCCCAAAATCATAAATATAAGAGTTCCAATCAGGGTGCCAGCCTCGACGCGGATCTTCATATTCATACAAAGGAGTGCCATCGAAGCGCGCTAAACCATGTGGATCGGCAGGGAAATGAGCAGGCACCCAATCGATAATAATCCCTAACCCTACCTGATGACACTGGTCGATAAAGTATTTAAGATCGTCTGCATCACCAAATCGACTGGTCGCAGCAAATAACCCTACTGGCTGATAACCCCATGAACCATCAAAAGGAAATTCAGAGATAGGCATCACTTCAAGGTGGGTATAACCCATACCTAATAAATATGGCAGTAACTCTTCCGCTAACTCGCGATAAGTGAGCATACGCTCAACACCATCCTCATGTTTACGCTTCCATGAGCCAAGGTGCACTTCATAGATACTCATGGGAGCAAAGCGTTTATCTCCCACCTGTGAGGCTTGCCAAGCTTGGTCATTCCACTGATATTTGTCATGGTCAACCACAATCGACGCATGAGAAGGATATTGCTCAGCTTGAAATCCAACTGGATCAGCTTTATGCGGCAAACGATGCCCTCCAGCATCTTTTAACTCATATTTATAAGCACAACCAGCACTTAAACCAGGTACAAATAAGACCCAATGACCACACCAGCTTTTTTGCATAGGATGATGTTGACCATTCCAAAAATTATGCTCTGAAATTAAACTTACGCTGCTGGCATTAGGTGCATAAACGATAAAACGAACGCCACTCACAGCGACATCATTAACCACAGTTTCTTTAAGCTGAGCACCTAAAGTATGATAAACATTCTGTGGCGCTTCATGTAGAGTGGATAATCCCTCAAAGGCAATATCATGAAACTGATAAGGGTCAATGACTTGATGTGTTGCATTCGCATAAGTCACCGTTAACTTATAAACAAAGACTTCAGTCAGGTCTGGTAAATTGATTTCAAATAATCCTGCTTCATAAACTTGAATTAATTTACCAGCGAGCTTTGAGCCATCTAATGCAACAAACTCTACGGCTTTTGCATCGGGCAACCACACTCTTAACAAATAACCTGTCGACTCAACATTTTTTATTAACCCTAATGTGTCGAATGGGTTTGCTAACCTGGCTTTTTCTAATTGTGCTAATAATGTTGACTTTAATGGTGCAGCGACTATTTTAGTGCTTTCTTCAGCATTTTTAACCGAGTATTCAATAGTTTGCTTTTTTTACTGGTTACTGTTTTTTTCGCATTTTTTCTTGTCATCTTCATTACCTAATCAGAAATTATTCATAATATTGCTGTTAACGAGAGCGTGCTTCTGTAACTTTATTGAGTAGAGATAAAATATCCTCATCGGCAAAAAGTGCTTCTAAGTTGTGAGAGAGTTTACGTTGCCAATTACGATATTCATCACTCGTACCTGGTACATTAACGGGTTGGTCCATCTCTAAAAAGTCTTCGAGTTGTAAACTGAGGAGTGACGCACTTCCTGAAGCAAGATGTTGTTGTAATTGGAAGTTTAATTGCTTATCCATGCCAGTAGTATTGGCATCATGATATTGATCATCGGGAATCGATTGATGACCATGTAAACTATTTAAAATTTGCTGCTTTGCCCTTACTCGATCACTCAGTAATCGTTCAAATACAGCTTGATCTGGATATAAACCTAACTCTTTACCTAAATACAGGTCATCACAATGCCAATAGCCTTTGATAGTGGCGATATCATGGGTTGATAAAGTCGCCATGGCTTGTTGTATATAATGATCAGGCGAAATAAATCCACCGTCAGGTGCCTGCTCAAAAAAGAACACTTTATATGAGTAAACACCTGCTTCTTGCAATAAGGTGTCCATTCCTTCAGGTACAGTGCCTAAATCTTCACCAATAACTAAACACTGATTCCGCGTACTTTCCAGTGCTAATATATTCAGCATATCGTAAACGTTATAATAGATATAAGCGCCGCTATCCGCGGTTTCACCTTCAGGTACCCACCACAAACGAAGCAACGCCATCACGTGGTCAATACGTAACGCGCCGCAATAGCTCATATTCGCCTGCAATAGATCAATGAATGGCTGGTAACCTGCTTTAAACAACTGATCCGGCGACCAAGGTGGTAACCCCCAGCTTTGTCCTAATGGTCCCAAAACATCAGGTGGGGCACCAATACTGATCTGTTCGCAGTACAGGTCATGATTTGCCCAGACATCACTCGCCCCCTTGCCAACACCAACGGCAAGGTCTCGATATAAACCCAATGACATACCTAAGGATTGCGCAAGTTTATCTGCTTCGGCTAGTTGCGCCTCAGTCACCCATTGGCAATAACACCAAAATAGAATTTCCTGTTTATTTTTCTCACACCATTGTTGTGTGCCTTCACTGTTAAAAGACTGAAACTCCTGTGGCCAAGCAGGCCATCCCCAAGCATTTTGATCTTCTTCTAAGAACTTAAAACGTAAAGCATCATAAGCAGCTTGTTGCTGCAAAGCTGCCCCTTTTTCTGTTACATATGCATCAAGCTCTTTAAGGCGATTACTTTTAGCATTCACTAATGTGTCAAACATGTCGCGTAATGCACAGAGTTTTAACTTGGTCACTGCTTCATAATCAACCCAGTCAGTGCCTCGTAATGCAGACAATTCAGCTTGAAATGCTTCACTTTTATATTGTTTTTGTAATGATCCACATTCTTCAAATTCAGGCACTGCCGTAATATCTGTGTAAATGATATTTAACCATTCACGTGATGAAGGGCTATACGGACTGGCTTGCTTTGGTTGTGATGGATTTAAAGCGTGGATCGGATTTAAACCAATAAAATCACCACCATTTTCAGCGGTTTTTGCAGTAAAAATTTTAGGTCAGAAAAATCGCCAACTCCCCAGTTATTCTCACTTTTTAAACAATATAACTGAACGCTAGCCCCCCATAATTTTTTACCTTCTTTTATAGGAGCCGGTGTAAAGCAACTTTCAGGGGTAATAATTAAGGACATCTCAGCTAAGGGTTGATCATTACCTTCTTCTAATAATGTTAACTTGTGATAACCAATATCAAGTGGAACGTCTATCTCAACTTCATACAGTTGAAACTCGATATCATTAATATCTTTACAACCTAACAACGGAAAGTCGGTCGCAGTAATCTGTTTATCTATCTCTAAACCATCTTCTGTGGTGATTCGATAAAGCAAAGGATCTGTCACAAAGTCGATTGGGAGGTGTACTTCAATGAGGTAGCTTTGAGCCTGTTGTAATACGGTGACGGGTGCTAATACAGACAACCAATGTTGTAGCTCTTGTTGATTATAATAATCCATCAATGCATGTTCATCGGAAGCATCAACGCCCATATGTGAAATTAAATTCTTGATTTTCTCTTCGCTAACTGTCGCGGGGTTCCCCCATGCATCTACAAAATGCTGGTCTATTCCTTTTAGTTGCATAAACGACGCCAATGCAGGATTATTCATAAAACACCTATCTATATAGTTAACTTACTGTCATGTTAATTTATTAAAATGAGTATTTAACTAATAACAGTAATTTGCAATGATTTAATCACGCAAACATCCTCATTGCATAAAATATTACTCATAAGATGCGCTTTTAAAATTTAAAAATATACAAAAACATCTCTTTTCATTTCATTTATAAAGCGACAATTTATTATTTTTAATCAATTTTAAACAGTTGAAAATAAAATATAATTCTGAGGTTGGATATAATTCATTACATAGGAACAGATATGATTTCACATTTAAAACTTAAGACAATCAGAACATTAAATGAACATATAAGTATCGAAGTTGATCAAAATGGTTTTGAGTTTATTATTCTCAAGCATAAAAAATTTGATGCTGCCTTTAGCTTACACGGCGCTCACCTAATACACTTTCAAGCTAAACAAGCCGCACCACTTATTTACCTCAGTAAAACAGCTGTATATGCTCCTAAAAAAGCGATTCGTGGTGGAGTGCCTATTTGTTGGCCTTGGTTTGGTAGTAATACTGAAAGTAAACAAAAAGGCTTAGCTTCTCATGGTTTTGCTAGAAACAGTGAATGGACATTATCATCATTTAATAGCACTGACTTAGGTATTGATATTGAGTTTTCATTAGAAACCAGTCAATCCACAAAAGCGATTTGGCCACATGATTTTAACCTTACCTTAAAAGCTTCTTTAACTGACCATGTTGAATTAACACTGATTACCGAGAACACCGGTGAAACTCCATTCCATTATAGTGGTGCACTACATACTTATTTACATATTGCAGATCAACGTCAATGTTCAGTACAAGGTTTAGCAAACGACTACACGGACTCATTACAAAGTAACCAAGCAAAACAAAGTGCTCAGCCTTTACATATTGATCACCCAATCGATTCGATTTACGCAGTCAACGATGGTGCTATTGTAGTAAAAGATGATGCATACCAACGTACCATTTCAGTTAGTAATGAAGGTAACGATTCGGTAGTGGTATGGAATCCATGGGTCGAAGGAGCAAAAGCATTTGCAGATATGCCCGATGATGGTTACCAAACCATGCTATGTATTGAGTCTGCAATCACAGCCGATCCTGGCCATTTAGTTGCACCAGGTGAGTCTCACCGCCTAAAAACTGTTATCAAATAACCCATTACTTTCAAAAATAACCACTTAATTTACAAAGTAACAACAAAAAATTCTATTTTATGAAATATGGTTATGGAACGGGTTACAGTTAGCCCTTGACTTAAATAAAAACCTAAAATAGAGCGAGAAATAATAGTTTAATGATGGTTTTTCTTTATTTTATCGAGAATTGCCCTTAATATGCTCTGGTAATTTAATTACTGTGATATTAGTTCAAAAAAATACTAAGCGTTGATTTACAAAATAGTGAGCAACAAAAGTATTTTTTAGAGCTTATAACTTGACTAACATCAAAAACTAGGTGTCAAACGCACTTATAATGATGACAAGTTAAAAAAATCAAACATCCATAAGGAAAAATAAAATGACAATTAAAGTAGGTATTAACGGCTTCGGTCGTATCGGCCGTTTCGTATTCCGTGCAGCATGTGAACGTGCTGATGTTGAAGTTGTTGCAATCAATGACTTAATCGACGTTGAATACATGGCTTACATGCTTAAATATGACTCAACTCACGGTCGTTTCAACGGTACTGTTGAAGTTAAAGACGGTAACCTAATCGTAAACGGTAACACAGTACGTGTAACTGCTGAGCGTAACCCTGAAGATCTAAAATGGGACGCAGTTGACGTAGACGTAGTTGCTGAAGCAACTGGTCTTTTCCTTACTGACGAAACAGCTCGTAAGCACATCGCTGCTGGCGCTAAAAAAGTTGTTCTAACTGGTCCTTCTGGCGACGTTCCAATGTTCGTTAACGGCGTAAACTTCGCTGACTACGCTGGTCAAGATATCGTATCTAACGCTTCTTGTACTACTAACTGTCTTGCACCTATCGCTAAAGTACTTAACGATAAATGGGGTATTGAATCAGGTCTAATGACTACTGTTCATGCAACTACTGCAACTCAAAAAACTGTTGACGGTCCATCTGCTAAAGATTGGCGCGGTGGTCGTGGTGCTTCTCAAAACATCATCCCATCTTCAACTGGTGCGGCTAAAGCGGTAGGTAAAGTAATTCCTGAGCTAAACGGTCTTCTTACTGGTATGGCTTTCCGTGTACCAACTGCTGACGTTTCAGTTGTTGACTTAACTGTTAACCTAAAAACTGCTGCTACATACGAAGAAATCTGTGCAGAAATGAAACGTGCTTCTGAAAACGAAATGGCTGGCGTTCTAGGTTACACAGACGAAGCTGTTGTTTCTCAAGACTTCATCGGTGAAATCCAAACTTCAGTATTTGATGCTGCTGCTGGTCTTTCTCTAACTGACAAATTCGCTAAAGTTGTATCTTGGTACGACAACGAAATCGGTTACTCAAACAAAGTTCTAGACCTAGTTGCTCTTATCTCTAAATAAGACAAACTTCTAAACTTTGTTATCAAGCCTATACTTCGGTATGGGCTTTTTTGTATCTGGTGTTTGAGATAATAAAGGCTAGATTACGAGATGCTAGATACTAGATACTAGATGCTAGATACTAGATGCTAGATACTAGATGCTAGATGCTAGATGCTAGATGCTAGATGCTAGATGCTAGATGCTAGATTGTGAAATGGGCTTTGTCCCTTAATTAGAAATATAACTAAACACAGTTATAAAACTCACTAGAAAAATGAATTCTTGTATTCAGTTACTCCCTTTTCTATAGACAATAACTCAGCCTATATTTTTATGTAAATAAACTGTAATTATTTTTGTTAATTTTGTTGCCTTATTGTAATTACAGCAACATTTTCCTGAATAACAATCTTTCACTGTTTAATTTCCCAGTAAATATAACTTCACATAACTTCTCCAGAAGCCTATTAAATAAGCATATTTTCGCTTACGCGTACAATCCCTTCTGAAAAGACAATAACCTTATTTTTCATAAATATGTTTGTTGTTTAAACAACTAAAATTGTAATAACGCATTTATAAAACAACAAAATCGATTTATTCTTTGATCTGTTCTACCCTGATCAAGTTTCCTATGACTGTTTAAATTCTCACCATCCTTTTTAGATACAAACTAAAGTGTCAGTAAATTAATCAATTAAACTTATTTTTCAATCACATTCAATGCAATTGATTCGCTTTTTAAAGGTAAATTCGACACAATATAACGACATTAATTACGGGTAAATAATATGAATCAAGTATCACCAAGCCTTTTATGGCATGACTATGAAACCTTTGGCTTAAATCCAGGCACAGATCGCCCTTCACAGTTTGCCGGTATTCGCACCGATCTTGATTTAAATATTATTTCAGAACCTTATCAATGGTACTGCCGACCACCCAATGATTATTTACCTGCACCTGAAGCTTGTTTAGTCACCGGCATTACACCGCAATACGCACTTCAGCACGGTGAATTTGAAAACCAATTTATTTTTAATATATTACAACAATTTCAACAGGCTAATACCTGTGTTGTGGGGTACAACAATATTCGTTTTGACGATGAAGTCACTCGCTTTACCTTGTATCGAAACTTTCATGATGCTTACCAAAGAGAATGGCAAAATGGTTGTTCGCGTTGGGATATTATCGATATGGTAAGAGCGTGCTATGCCTTAAGACCTGAAGGTATTGAATGGGTATTTGATGAAAATGATGTTCCCTCTTTTAAGTTAGAGTTATTAACTAAAGCCAATGACATAGTGCATCAACAGGCACATGATGCAATGTCCGATGTTTACGCGACTATCGCCATGGCTAAATTGATCAAAGAAACTCACCCTAAACTTTATGAATACTGCTTTAACTTAAGACAAAAGAATAAAGTAAAAGACGTATTAAAAATAGGAAGTTTTTCCCCTTTGGTACATATATCAGGCATGTTCCCAGCCTTACAAGGTTGTTGCTCTTATATTTTACCTATTGCACAACACCCTACTAACAGCAATGCAGTGATCGTAGTTGATTTAAATAAAGATTTATCGCAATTATTATCATTAGATATCGATCAAATTCAATCCTATTTGTATACCGCAACGGACAATTTACCAGAAGGAATCAATCGTCCACCGATTAAACTTATTCATATAAATAAATGCCCGATTGTTGCCAGTGCAAAAACCTTAACCGCTGAACGCGCAAAAGAGTTAGGGGTTGATGCGAAACAATGTCGCGAATCAATGAATTTATTCCTCGCTAATAAACAACTAGTAGAAAAACTAACCGCAGTTTTTGACACTGAAGCAAAAAGCACTGGGCAGCAACAACCAGAACAAAAACTGTATTCTGGTGGTTTTCCTTCGGCAAACGATAAAAAACAAGCCAAAGAGATCACCCAATTATCACCACAACAGATAGAATCTTACCAAGTACACTTTGATGATCCTAACCTTGAAATGTTATGGCACCGCTATAAAGCGAGAAATTACCCACAAACCTTAACTAGCGAAGAGTCACAAAAATGGAATCGTCATCGTGAAGCGTATTTCATTGAAAATGTTGATAACTACATCGCTCGTTTAGAGATGCTTGCTATTGAACATCAACATAATGAAGAGAAGATTGCGATTTTACAAAAACTTGGACACTACTTAGAGTTTGTAACCAATAACTGATTAAAAAACAGCATACAAATTGCTAGAGAGGTGATCTATTTTCTCTAGCAATACCACCTTTCACTTATAAACAAGTCATTTAAAATCAACAATCAATAAAACAAAAATGTAAATTAATTTAGTAAACAATTACTTTAAAAAAGTGTGATATTCCAACATATGGTAAAAACCTATATGGTATAACAAAATTTCACTTCCGCATTTTAAAACATTGGATATGCTATTAGCCTATCTATAAAAAACACCCAACCAATAGGAACAATATGATGAGTAAGATTTTTAGCGATAATTCACAAGCAATTGGTAACACTCCACTAGTACGTTTAAACAATGTAACTACAGGCAATGTATTTGCAAAAGTTGAAAGTCGTAACCCAAGCTTCAGCGTAAAATGTCGTATTGGTGCAAACATGATCTTAGCTGCTGAAAAAGACGGCACGTTAACTAAAGATGTTGAGCTAGTTGAAGCAACTAGTGGTAATACTGGTATCGCGCTTGCTTTTGTTGCTGCAGCTCGAGGTTACAAGATCACTCTAACAATGCCTAACACAATGAGTGTTGAGCGTCGTAAATTATTAAAAGCATTAGGTGCAAATCTTGTATTAACTGATGGTGCACTAGGTATGAAAGGTGCAATCAACAAAGCTGAAGAATTAGCTCAGTCTGAAACTAAAAAATACCTTGTAATGCGTCAATTCGAAAATCCAGCAAACCCTGAGGTTCACGTTGAAACAACTGGCCCAGAAATCTGGAATGATACAGACGGTGAAATCGATGTATTTGTTGCAGGTGTTGGTACAGGCGGTACTATTTCAGGTGTAAGTCGTTACATTAAAGAAATCCAAGGTAAAGCAATTACAAGTGTTGCCGTTGAACCTACAGATTCACCAGTTATCTCACAAACGTTAGCGGGTGAAGAAGTTAAACCTGGACCACACAAAATTCAAGGTATTGGTGCTGGCTTCATTCCTAAAAACTTAGATATGTCATTAATAGACCGTGCAGAGCAAGTAAGCAACGAAGATGCTATTGCAATGGCTCGTCGTTTAATGGAAGAAGAAGGTATTCTAGCCGGTATTTCTTCTGGTGCGGCAGTCGTTGCAGCAGCACGTTTAGCAGCTGAGCCGGAATACAAAGATAAGAACATCGTTGTTATTTTACCAAGCTCTGGTGAACGTTACTTATCAACAGCTCTTTTTGCAGGTGTTTTTGAAGGTGAAAACTTCGCTTAATCTACCTCATAAATAGCTTAAAAAAGGTGCTTTTTAGCACCTTTTTTTATATCTAAATATTGGAAAAACTGAGCTTTGCTTAAAAAACACTCAAAAACAACAATAATACATAGTTTTACCCTTTAAAGAGGAGAAAATCGTTGACCTAGTACGCCATATTTAGGATCATTAAATATGATATTGAACGTTTTAATAACGGGTATTTAAAGATAAGTAAGGTGAGAGAAAAACTTAATATTTAGTTAATCGCTATTATCAATTTTTTCTTTTATTCCTACCTCTCATTTTTAAAGTTTATACGCTGCATTTTAACAATTTCAATGTCGTTCAATAGCAATTTTTTTACATCAATTAAAATTTGCTATCATTACAAATTTAAATTTATTAAGGTGTTACCATGTATCAAAAAACAGTAACTATCACGGCTCCAAACGGTCTTCATACTCGCCCTGCAGCACAATTTGTTAAAGAAGCAAAATCATTTGCATCTGACATTTCTGTTGAAGTAGGTAGCAAATCTGCAAGTGCAAAAAGTCTTTTCAAACTACAAACTCTTGGTTTAACTCAAGGCACATCAGTGAACATTAAAGCTGAAGGCGCAGACGAGCAAAAAGCTGTTGATACGCTTGTTGAGTTAATGGCAACATTAGTTTAATACATATATCTTTCAATAAGATAAATATTTAGTAGTTTTAAGGATAGGTTATGATATCTGGCATACTGGCATCCCCTGGTATTACGTTTGCAAAAGCATTGTTATTACAAGAAGACGAAATTTCTCTCAATACTGAGAAAGTAAGCAATATTGAACATGAAATTACTCGATTTCTTGACGGCCGAGCAAAAACTTCAGCTCAACTAGAAGTAGTTAAGCAAAAAGCTCTTGAGACATTTGGTGAAGAGAAAGAAGCTATCTTTGAAGGGCATATAATGCTACTTGAAGATGAAGAGCTTGAAGAAGATATCATCACCTATATCAAGAAAAACAAAGCAACTGCCGACTTCGCTGTTAACGCAGTCGTTGAAGAAAATGCACAAATGTTACAAGAGTTAGACGACCCTTACTTACGTGAACGTGCAGCTGACTTCCGTGACATCGGTAACCGTTTATTAAAGAACGTATTAGGCATTGACATTGTTAATCTAAGTGATATTTCAGAAGAGGTTGTGTTAATTGCAAATGATTTAACACCTTCTGAAACGGCACAAATTAACCTAGATAAAGTATTAGGCTTTATTACAGACATTGGTGGTCGTACTTCACATACGTCTATCATGGCTCGCTCACTAGAGATTCCAGCCATTGTTGGTACTAACGATATTACTCAAAAAGTAGAGAATGGCGACCTAGTTATTCTTGATGCTTTAAACAATAAAGTAATCATCAACCCAACTGATGCAGAAATGGAAGAAGCTAAAGCTGTACGTGAAGAGTTCTTACACGAAAAAGCTGAGCTAGCTAAACTAAAAGATTTACCAGCTACAACGACTGATGGTCATCAGGTTGAAGTTGGGGCAAACGTTGGTTCTGTAAAAGACACTGACGGTGCTAAGCGCAACGGCGCAGAATGTGTTGGTTTATACCGCACAGAATTCCTATTCATGGATAGAGATCAACTTCCTACTGAAGAAGAACAGTTCCTTGCTTACAAAGATGTTGTAGAAGCAATGGAAGGTAAAGCATGTATTATCCGTACTATGGATATCGGTGGTGATAAAGACCTACCTTACTTAGACTTACCAACAGAATTAAACCCATTTTTAGGATGGCGTGCAATCCGTATCTGTTTTGATCGTCCAGAGATCATGAATCCACAATTACGTGGTTTATTACGTGCTTCTGCCTTTGGTAAAATCCGTATCATGTTCCCAATGATCATCTCAGTTGAAGAAGTTCGTAAATTAAAAGCTATCCTAGAAACATTAAAAGCTGAATTAAGAGATGAGAATCTTGCTTTTGATGAAGAAATTGAAATTGGTGTAATGATCGAAACACCAGCGGCTTCTGCAATTGCGCACCACTTAATTAAAGAAGTAGATTTCTTCAGTATCGGTACTAACGATTTAACACAGTACACACTAGCTGTGGACCGTGGTAATGAATTAATTTCTGATCTTTACAACCCATTAACACCTTCTGTTTTAACTATCATTAAGACAGTAATCGATGCATCTCATGCAGCGGGTAAATGGACTGGTATGTGTGGTGAGTTAGCAGGTGATGAACGTGCAACTCTATTACTACTAGGTATGGGCTTAGATGAATTCTCAATGAGTTCAATTTCAATTCCTACGGTTAAGAAAGTTATCCGTAGCACTAGCTTTGCAGATGCCAAAGCGCTAGCTGATAAAGCATTATCAATGGCGACTGCGGGAGAGATAGAAGCCTTAGTTAACGACTTCAATAAAGCTAAAGGTATTAGTTAACTGATTGATAAGAAAGGTGGGTTATCGCTTACCTTTCTTTTTATTTTATAAAATTGGAGTTTAGTTATATGGGTTTTTTTGATTCTTTAAAAAAAGCAGTAAGCGGCAATACACAAACAGCAAACACCATTGATATCATTGCACCGCTATCAGGTGAAATCATTGCTATTGAAGATGTGCCAGATGTCGTTTTTGCTGAAAAAATTGTTGGTGATGGCATTGCGATTCGCCCTACCGGAAATAAAATGGTTGCACCATGTGATGGTGAAATTGGTAAGATTTTCGAAACTAACCATGCCTTTTCACTAGAGTCAGCAGATGGTATTGAATTATTTGTTCACTTTGGTATTGATACAGTTGAGCTAAAAGGCGAAGGTTTTACTCGCGTTGCTCAAGAAGGTCAAAAAGTAAAAGCGGGTGATACTATCATCGAGTTCGATCTTGCTTTATTAACTGAAAAAGCTAAATCTATTTTAACGCCTGTTGTTATCTCTAACATGGATGAGATTAAAGAGTTACAGAAAATGTCTGGTACTGTTGAAGTAGCGTCAGATCCTGTACTTAAAATCGTTAAATAATGATAACTAAGTTCCAATATAAAAAGTCGCTTAGGCGGCTTTTTTCATTTTAGCCCTCCTTGTTCTTAACTTCTCTTTCTTGTTACAATCATGCCTCTTTTTATTTAATAATAGAAGCATTTCAATGACAACAACTATGTACGGTATCCCAAATTGCGATACTATTAAAAAAGCGCAAAAATGGCTTAAAGAAAACGACATCGCCTTCACCTTTCATGACTACCGTAAAGATGGGTTAGATGAAAATTTATTAGCTCAGTTTTATGCTGTTTCTTCTTGGGATGAGCTGTTAAATAAACGTAGCACTAGCTATCGTGCACTAACGGAGCAACAAAAAGAGACCTTAGATGAAACAACAGTTAAAGCACTGTTCATCGAGTCCCCTACTTTGATAAAACGCCCGCTAATCATTCATAACGGCGCTGCAATCGTCGGATTTAATGTTAAAAAATACCAATCTTTTTTTGCAGTATAAGGAAATACAATGAGCCATTCACCAGTCGTATCACTATTACAAGATTTAATCAGTCGTCGTTCAGTCACTCCTGAAGATGCAGGTTGCCAAGACCTTCTTATTTCACGTTTAGAAAAAATGGGTTTTGTATGTGAAACAATGGAATTTGAAGATACCTTAAACCTTTGGGCAAGACGTGGTACGGAAGCCCCCTATTTTGTTTTGCAGGTCATACTGATGTGGTTCCACCGGGTCCAGAAAGTAAATGGAGCACTCCGCCCTTCGAACCAACTATTGTTGATGGCATGTTGTATGGACGTGGTGCAGCAGACATGAAAAGTGGTATTGCTTGTTTCATGCTTGGCTTAGAAGCATTCATTGAAGAGCACCAAGAGCATAAAGGCTCAATTGCGCTATTAATTACTAGTGATGAAGAAGGTCCTTTTATCAACGGTACAACACGTGTGATAGATGTATTAGAAGCGCGTAATGAGAAAATTGATTACTGTATCGTTGGTGAACCTTCAAGTACTAACCATGTAGGTGACATTATTAAAAATGGTCGTCGTGGTTCATTAACCGCTGATATCACTTTTAAAGGTACACAAGGACACGTTGCTTACTCCGCATCTAGTTAATAACCCTATTCATTTAGCTGCCCCTGCTTTAACAGAGCTAGTACAAACAGAATGGGATAAAGGTAACCAGTACTTCCCTGCAACCAGTTTTCAAATTACTAACTTTAATTCAGGTACTGGTGCGAGTAATGTTGTTCCTGGTGATGCGGTTGTACAATGTAACTTCCGTTATTCAACTGAACTGACAGCGGACATGTTAACTGAAAAAGTGGAAGGGATATTAAATAAATCCGGTTTTGAATACGATATTAAATGGACTTATAACGGCCAACCATTTATTACGGAACCAGGTTCGCTAACTGATGCTGTTGCTGATGCTATTTTAGCAACAAACGGCATTACTACTGAGCTATCAACAAGTGGCGGTACCTCCGATGCGCGCTTTATTGCGCCTACTGGCGCACAAGTGGTGGAACTAGGCCCAATTAATGCCACCATCCATAAAGTAAATGAATCAACTAACATTGCCCAATTAGATGAATTAGTTGATATCTTTAAGCTAACACTTAAAAACTTACTGGCATGAACCCATTAGAATTGACCGGACAAGCGCAAACTCATTTGGTTGAGTTTGCACCGAATAGGTTACTGCATAAGCAAGTCATCGCAGACTTTACAGCGTTACAAAGTAGCGCTAAAAGTGCAGGCTTTACCCTACATGTTGCTAGTGCTTTTCGTAGCTTTGAACGTCAATTAAAGATATGGAATAACAAATATTCCGGTGTTACTGCGATATTAGATAAGCTAGAAAAACCTATTGATATCAACAAAGTGAGCGAACGGGAAAAACTGTATCACCTGTTGCATTGGTCTGCCCTACCAAGTGCTAGTCGCCATCACTGGGGAACAGATATCGATGTATACGACCCGAGCTTATTACCACAGGGCCAATCATTGCAGTTGCAGAAAAGTGAGTATTTGAATGGTGGTTATTTTAGTGAGCTAACGGCTTGGTTAGGTGAGAATATTCAAGCATTCGGTTTTTATCGTCCTTATCAAAAAGATCAAGGTGGAGTTGCTGAAGAGCCATGGCACTTAAGTTATTTTCCCATTGCAGAAAACTGTTTAGTACAACTAGATCTCGATTTAATCCGTGACACAATTCAATCTCATGAGGTTTTTGGTAAAGACTTGATCCAACAAGAGTTAGCACATATCTATCAGCAGTATGTGTGTAATCTAACACCAAGATAAAAATCTAACTTAAGCCAAGTGCATGTATGTACTTGGCTTTATTTTTTAGAAACTATCCAACAAAAACTAGTCTTTAAAGTTATTAAACTGGAAACCCATTCCTAAATCACACTCTTTTACTAAGCGCATCGTTTGCTGAAGGTCATCACGTTTTTTACCGGTTACACGTAATTGATCACCTTGAATAGATACCTGTACTTTCATTTTGCTATCTTTAATGTGTTTTACTAACTTCTTAGCCGTTGGCTGATCAACACCTACTTTAAATTTCACATTTTGTGACCAGAATTTACCAGACTGCTCGTATTTATCAGGGTCCATAGAGCGAGTATCAACACCACGTTTTACTAAGTTAGCACGTAACATATCGCGCAATGCATTGATTTGCATTTCCGCTTCTGCTTCTAATTTAACCACTTCTTTGTTTAGTGTAATAGATGCTTTTACACCACGAAAATCATAACGAGTACCGAGTTCACGGCTAGTGTTATCAACGGCATTTTTAACTTCTACTAAATCAATTTCTGATACGATATCAAATGAAGGCATCTTTGTTCCCTTTTAAAACTATAAAATATTCTAGGGTATGAATTTACCAGAAAACGCAGTGATCATCTATGACTAAGCATTGCCATAGTGTGTTTTGTCTCTTGTAACTAAATCAGCAAATTAGCATAATAGATGTTTATGTTAATGATCATAGTCATTTAACGGTATAGGACACAGTATGATACAAATAATTGGTGCGGGTGCAATTGGTTGCTTATGGTTAGGCAAGTTATTACAAGCAGGTTACCCATGTCATATTGTATCGCGCTCGGTATTGTCTACAAACACTTTAACGCTCACAGACTTAATAGGTAAGTGTCACTCATTTAATGTCTCTTATGGCATGCAGTTACTGCACAAAACGGAGCAAGCACAACAAAGTAGTTTATTAGTGTGTGTTAAAGCACATCAGGTGCTTGCAGCACTGCTACAACAGCAAGCTTATATCAAACCACAACAAGCTATTATCTTAATGCATAATGGTTATGGTTGTGCGGAGCAAGTAGCTAAACACTTCCCTAATAACCCGATTATTTGTGCCACCACTGCCAATGCTAGTTTATTAACTGATGCTTTAACCATTACACATACTGGCGCGGGGCCAAGTTACTTTGGTTTTTATCCAGGTTACGAATCAAATAATAATCATCAACCAATGGAAGACCGATTAAACACCTATTTACACCCTCTGTTAGAGATTATGCCTGATACTCATATTAGTAATGAAATTATCGAGAAATGCTGGTTAAAACTGATTATTAATGCCGTGATCAATCCACTGACGGCCATTCACCAGATCAAAAATGGGCAATTGCGTTGCACTGAATATGCACCGTTAATCCAGCCATTAGTATTAGAAGTCTTTGCTATTGCAGAAGCTGAACAATTAACCTTTGATTTAAATGAATTGCAGGAAACTGTAGCAAATGTGATTAAAGCTACCGCAGAAAATTATTCCTCAATGAATAGAGATATTCACTTTGGCCGACAAACAGAGATAGAGTTTATCAATGGTTACCTGATTAAAAAGGCGTTACAACATAATATTGAAACGCCAATTTTAAATGATTTATATGCGCAAGTTAGAGCGATGGAGAGTCACTAATTAATTGCTGTAAGTATTCATCCATACGAGTGCTTAATTTGTCTTGTAAACGCAATTTTAATAGATCTTTTTGCTTTGCTGAAACCTTAATAGGCCAACGTTTACGACTGATCACTTGACCATTTTCGCTAAGACTTAACTCATAACTACCACGTAGCCAATACCAAGATTCAATTAACGCAGGATTAGTTACATCTGCATAACCTGTTACTTCAATATTTGCATTATCAGTGACTTGAACGCCTAATGAAGAAAGGCCCGACTGAATTGCTTTTGCTTGAGACTCTGTATCAGCCTTTGCTGCGATAGCTAAAGCAGCTAGTTTTTGTTTAATTAATTGCTCAATTTTATCACTTGAAATATCTACTGGCACACCACTACCACTTATATATTGCAATTGAAAGTTTGCCATTTTGCGTGTTATTTGAACATCTCGCGCTGAGCGTAACGCATTAATTGATGCAATTGCATTGGGTGCTTGATTAATACTGTAATCAATTAACTCAGTTGTTTTTTCATCTAGGGCAACGATCGATTCCGTTAAGTTTTGTGAAGCACTTAAACGATGTAATACCGCTAGTGCATAATACTCTCCGCTTGGGCTCAACCAGGTTTGTTTAATCTCAACACCTTGAATTGCTTGCTCTGTTTCGGTTTGAATATCACGTTGTAACGTACTTGAACTTTCCATGGTGACACCCAAAGCACTCTCTTGTTTAACTGCTTCGGTTAAGGTGCGGGTTTCAGCTCTGACGTTCACAGAGAATATCTCTAATAAATTAGCCACGGCATTTTTGCCTGCGCGAGTTCTATTAGAAGCTTGTCCTACCGCCGTTAAATATTGTGATTCAGGATATTCAGTTTGTGCATGATCTATCCATGTTGGGCGCTGATTGTCACCTTGCGTTGAAGATGGTGTGGAGCAAGCGCTAAGTAAAAATACGCTAGATAATAGTGAAGCAAGTAAGGTGATCTTTTTCATGTAAACTCCTTAACAAAAGGCTAATCATTGCTGATAGTGCAATATTTTATTGGATAAATTAGTCGCTAAAATAACATGTTGATGCCCTTGCTGAAGACTCACTGAATTGTCGGCAGTCTTAGGGGAGAAACAACAATATTATCTGAGTTAGTGTCTAAATAAGCAAATTGAATTGTCGCAGGTAACATATTCCAACTTCGCAAATCAGCGACTTCACTGATCAAAGTGGCAAAGTTAAGCAAGGTACCAATTAATTGATCTTTCTTTTTGGCTTCCTCCACCACTTTATATTTAGCAATCGCTCTGGTGGTGGTGAGTAATAGAATAGAAGGATACTCTTTATCTAAATCCTCTCGAGCAATGTCATTAATATTTTCTGTAACTTGCGTATTTTTAATTTGTTGTCCGTCACCGACTTGTGCACTTACAGGGCGTGGCACACGTTCTGGGTAAGTTGGCATGGCAATACGGATCAGTTGTTGGCCATTAAAACTTGGCACAGTTAAACTCGCTTGAACTTTATTAGACACAACACCGTTAAAGTACAGTACAAATACTTGCTCCTTAGCCGTTTGATGCTCTGCTAAGCTCGGGTAGGCTTTACTATATTTATCATAAGCTTGGTCATTACCCATTTTTAAGCTCATTCTTAATAAACCTAACTTCAACCCTTCTGGCAAAGCTATATGGCGTTTATTAAGTACCTCTTCAGCCAATTGATAGCTAATAAAGGCATTAGAGCGTTCATCTAATAACTCATAAATAATACCAGAAATAAGGTGGGTACTAGCCAGTTGACCACTCAAAGAGTCTTTATCAAAGAGTTTTTTCATGGCGACGTCGGCTTGTAACATTTCCACGCGCGCGCCATCTATATCTTGATTAAATAGATAACTCAAAGCCAACATATTATGCACCATGACACGATCAAGGGGATAACCACTATAACTTCTTAAGGTCTCATTAACCGTCCCTGCCCCGATATTTTCTGACACCGAAGTCGCTGCCAGAGATTCCATCTCCTTTTTAGCAATTAAGAGTGCATCAATGGAATCAGGAAAGTGCCCAGATAATAACTGTAGGTAACCTATATTAAGATAATATTGCGCTATATCTTTATCGTCAGGTTTAGTTTCTTGTAATGCTGAGAGGATGGACTCTGGTGTTTGAAATTGTAAATCATCTGCAAGTCGATTGTTAGAGTGCTGAGCACAGCCGGAAAGTAAAAAGGCAAAGACAAGTAACAATTTATACATAGTTATTCCATTTGATACAATAATAGGCTCATTACTGAGCCTATTATTGTATATAAACGTTACGGACGGATTTTACTGTTAGAGATAAGTTTTTTGATTTTCTTCTCACCAATCCACACTTTACGGTTATCCTTTAAGCTAATTAATTCAAGGTTGACTTGATAAAAACGCACCTGCGTAGTGCCATCTACATCAACAATGGTATTGATTTGACCTTGCATCATGAAATCTGCACCATACTCTTGTCCAGCTTCTTTACGTGTTACTTCTGATGCATTTAAGTCTTGATCTGCACGCTCATCACGAATTTCTTGACGACTTGAGGCACTTGCAACAAATTGTACTTCACCGGAATTAATTAATTCTCTCTCCATATTGGCAACAAAAGTATTGGTATTAATATGCTCATGGCTTAAATTTTTAATGCGGCCAACAATAACAGCGGGGTCTTTACCTTCACTGGTCACAAACTTAGTTATCCACGGTCTTGATAATGAATCTTGGATCATCTCTTCAGCCACTAACTGAGAGTCTGTATCGTTCCATGCTCCACTTAAATCAACCTGTTCGCTTGCATCTAAACGCTCTACTGACGTTGAACAAGCAGCAAGCATTACACTACTCATTACCGCCAATAAAAGACTAGTATGTATTTTCATTGTAAACTCCACTTTGTAAAGAATAAAATAGTATCAATAACTTATCATAACTTAATAGATAAAGTTAATTTACTAACTTGCCTAATCTTTTTCCACCTAATAAATGTAAATGTATGTGATAGACCTCTTGCCCGCCATCATTATTACAGTTCATGATTAAGCGATAACCTGACTCCGCAATGCCCTCTTCTTTGGCTAACTTTTTAGCGACCGTATATAATTTCCCGATTAACACTTCATCTTCAACCTCGATATCATTAGCCGTTGCGATCAGTTTATTGGGAATAATCAAAATATGCACCGGTGCCTGCGGTGAAATATCACGAAAAGCAGTAACATACTGATCTTGGTATAACGTATCCGACGGGATCTCTTTATCAATTATTTTTCTAAATATTGTTTCTTCAGCCATCTTTAATCCTTAATCAATGTTTTTATCAATGGTGCTTGTTCATGGCCAATAACCACTGATCGTTATAGCTCGACAATCGCACCTTTACCAATGCCTTCATAGGCAAACACAGTGACCTTATTATCACCTTCTTCAGCTTTAATGGTTTCACAGATGAAGCGTGCTAACTCTTCTACCGTGGTATCATTGTTTAATACTTCACAGCGACTAGCAGGCATTAATAACTCAAAATACCCCTGCGGCGCATGATAAGCAGAACAATGAACTTCAGCAGTTGGTTTCTGTGTAATAAACGACAGGTCACTACGTTTAATCAGATCACTTTCACTGGCTAAATAGATATCTGTCCAACGCGCAGCCCATTGCTCAACCCATTGTTCGCTATATTGATCATTAATAAAAATATCAATTTTAGAACGATGACCATGTGCAATGCGTTGGCAATTACCATTATGTTTCTTTAAACCGTGAGTGTAATGGTAAAATGGCGTATTGATCACTTCTGGATGTAAAGTGATTTGCAGTCCAGATATATTCTCTGGTAATTTTTCTAGAATAATCTGCTCTAAATAACGCGCAATAAATGCCTCATTAATAACCTCACAATCAAGCAAACAGTATGCTTCATGTGGCGCCTTTACTTGAATAAGTTCAGCATCATTTAAATGGTAATCAACTTGAGTTCGCTCATCTTCTGCTAGTACTTTACAAGCAGCAGATAAACTTGGTACTAATAGTTTATGATCAACTTCAGCATCAATAATCGCTTTGATCTGTTTCTTCACCAAGGCAAAGTCTAAAATCATAGATTGTTCATTTAACTGCCCATCTAACACCACATCAACTTGATAGCTTTCCCCTACAAAACCACGGGTAGCCTCTAAGTAAGTTGAATCAATAACAGTTAAATCTCGTACAAATAATTTCATTCTTTTATCTCTTTTTTGCTTAATCCCCTTCTCAAGGGGAATACAAGCAGTGTAATCTATTAATGCTTAAAAGGTGCTTTTCCATCATCCGTAACGGTTTCAGTGATCACCATTTCGCCTGCATCAATCAATGCATCACGTTTTAATTGTTCGCGTAAATTAGGCGGAATGCCTTGAATAGTTAGCGTATCAGAAGCTTCATCATAAAGAATAGAAGAGCCTAAATGTTTTTGGTCGAAACTAATATTCATGCCGCCACCCGTTCCTACATATTTAGTTAACTTTCTAACTAAGGTTTTATCCGCAGGGAAGTTTTCCTCTAACTGATAATCTTCGCTGACAAAGTCATAAAAGCTACCTTCTAAGTTTGAGGTTGATTGAAACTCTTCGGATAGGCTCGATAGGTCAATGTCTTGCCCCTCTTTGATTTGCTCTTTACAGTAATTAAAAGTAACTTCACGGACCTCTTGCTTTTGTTCTGTTGGCAGCTCTTGCTTTTCACAAAACTCTTCCACTGCTTTTAATAAACCTTCATTCTGCACTTTTGCATCAAACCCTTCTTTTGCGCCCATAAAGTCTAAGAAGAAATCAGAGACTTTACGACCAACACGCCCTTTAATAAAGGAAATATAACGATTAGCTTCTGGATCTCGTTTTAATAAAGTAAGGTCAATACGAGCCACTAATTGAATTTTACTGGTTTCGATATGCTGACTAACTTGTAACTCTAAATTTTCATTAACACTAATCGATTGATTATTTTGAAGTAAAGCAACCAATAAGTAATCACTGGTTGTCCATGTGTATTTACTGATCAATAACACACCCTCTTCAGCAAAATCATGATCTTTTAACTCAGCAACTAATCGACCAGCAGCCTGTTGAGAAAAGCCAACAAAATCCAATTCGCCGTTCATCTCTTCAGTTAACGCACGTTGGAATACTTGTGATTTTTCCCCTTCATCGGCAAAAAATGCAAACGCTTTGTTTGATTTACTCTGGTAGCTGCGGTGTAAATCCATGACCAACTGCTCAATTGACGGCGAAATAGGTAGCTCGCCTTCACGCATTTTGCATGATAAGACACCCTCACTGTTGTAATTTAAAGAGTGTAAAATAATATTAGTAGCGGAAACGTTCATAGAAATATGACCTTGTGAGAAACGAATAAACTTAATTGGCAAATTATACACACCGCAATCCATCTTGAAACAGTAATTATTTGCTTAATTATCTGTGTAACTTTTCAAAATCGAGGAGTTAAGTCATTGGTATAATAATACGAGTGCGGTATCATAACGCAATTATCATTCCTTATATTAGAAGTTTATTATGCCAATTCAATCAAAGTACTCTAGCCAAAAATCGAATCAATTCTGGATCAAGTAATGGATGTTTTACATGACAACGACGTCTCTGTAGATCTTAGCTTAATGATTTTAGGCAACAGTATTACTCATATCATTAATAGCCAAGTGCCTACAGCACAACGCCAAGCAATCAGCGACAAATTTGTTAAAGCATTAAGTGCTTCTATTAATTCAAAAGAAAAATAAAAAATATGGTTGAAACAGGTCATAAATTTCACGATAACGTCGCCAAAAATGTCACTTGGGCACATTGGTTTACGTTCTTTAATATTATTGCTATTTCTTTAATCAGCTTACGTTACATTGCGTATTCAGGGTTAGCTGATACTGGTTTGGGCATTACTTATCAGTTTATTAGTCTACTGGGGCATTTTAGCTTTCTTGCAGCTGTGGTGTTTGGAATATTATTATTCCCACTGGCGTTTTTAATATCGAATAATTTAATTTATCGCCTCGTTTCAATCATGATCGCCACTACTGCGATCACTTTTTTGATTGTTGATACACAGATATTTAGATTGTATGAATTCCACCTTAACCCATTAATTTGGCAATTCTTACAGAAACCCGAACAGGTTGAAGAGATTTACTCCATCAACTTGCACTATATTTCAATCCCAATTACTTTTGCTTTAGAAGCTTTTTTCTCGATGATTTTGTGGAAAAAAGTTCGCATCATACACGCGAAACAGATAGGTAAGCCGATCGCTCTCTTCCTGTTTGCGAGTTTTGTATTAAGCCACTTGGTGTATATTTGGGCCGATGCGACACAGTATCGTCCGATTACCCATCAGCGTTCTTTATACCCACTCTCTTATCCGATGACCGCTCGCACCTTCCTAACTAAACAAGGTTGGTTAAATGAAGATGCGATTCAAAAAGTGAACTAAACGCTTTAGGTACTAACCCTAAAGTACTTAACTATCCTTTAAAACCACTAACTTATGCCTCTACTCCTAGCGTTAACGCCGATTACAATATTTTGATTGTTAATGTTGAATCGTTACGTGCTGATATGCTTAATGATCATAATATGCCAAATTTACAGGCGATCAGTGAACAAGCAATTAATTTCAAAAATCACTTCAGTGGCGCTAATAATAGTGCTCAAGGTGTCTTTAGTTTGTTCTATGGTTTACCTAACAGTTACTGGGACCCAATCACTGATAATCATATTGCCCCTGTATTGATGGACAAAGTGGTTGAAAGTAACCGTTCTATCGGCTTGTTCTCTAGTATTGGTTTTGTTCACCCTGAGTTTTTACAAAGTAGCTTTAGCCACCTTAAACAGCAAGCTGACGTTTACTACTCTGATGCCACTAATAATAACCAAGTGATGCAACAGTGGGATGAATGGATTAAAACACAGCAGCAAAGTACACCTTGGTTCGCTTATGTTTATTTAGAGCAGCAGAATGATCATCTGTTTACGCAGCCTTCTATCAAAACAATACCTGAGCAAACAGAGCAATTAACATTGTATCAATCTCAAGTATTAGCCATAGATGAAAAGATACAAACCATAGTAGATAGTTTGAAAGCACAACAGGCTTATCAGAATACTATTATTATATTGACTGGAACCAATGGTCAATCTTTTAAAGAGCAAAATAGTAACGACACATTAATCAGTGGTGCAAGTGTGCCAATGGTGGTTGTATGGCCAAATAAACCGCCTCGTGCTGTTTACCATATGACCAGTCATGTCGATTTAGTGCCAACCTTAATGCAAGAGGTCTTTGCTGTAGACAACCCTAGCAATCAATTTAGTAGTGGCCATGACCTGTTTACTAAACAAGATCGTGACTTTATATTGTCAGGCGATAGTAAGAACTACATTATTTATGAAAACCGTAGAATTACTAAATTTTCGGGAAATGGCGACATTGATAGTATTGACTGGCAAGGTAATTACCTTGAACAAAATGCGGAAAGTGATGCTTTGAACATTACCCTGTTAATTGATGTACTTTCACGCTCAAGACGCTTTAATCAAAAATAAGTGTTTAGACAACTGAGCTATTTTACTTGTTAAAATAACTTAATAAAAAGCCGATAAAGCCGGAGAATTAACGCTCAACTTTATCGGCTTTTTCTGTTTTATGAGTGCTTTAAAGAGTGGTTATTTAGCCACTTTTACTGTACTTGGGTCTATTCCGTATTGGCTGGCTAGATATTGTAAGTAACCTAAATCCTCGCACATACTTTTACCAGGCTCATCGGAAATTTTAGCAACAGGTTTACCATTAACCGTCACCATTTTAATGACAATGCTAAGCGGTTTATTACCAACATCATTCATCAAGTTAGTACCAATTCCAAAAGACACTTTAATTCGTCCTCTAAAACGCTTCCAGATCTCTATCATTCTCGGGAAATCCAATGAATCGCTGAATACCAAGGTTTTGCTTAAAGGGTCAATTTCCATCTTATGATATAAGTTAATTGCCTTTTCGCCCCACTCAAATGGGCAACCACTGTCATGTCGTAAACCATCGTAAAGTTTACCAAAATAAGGGTCATCGAAATCACGCATAAAAGAATCCATAGAGTAACAGTCTGTTAAGGCAATACCTAAACGACCACGATACTCTCTTACCCAGCCTTCTAAGGCGGCTTTTTGTGCGTCAGCTAGCCGCGTAACAGCTTGCCAGCTTTGGAACCATTCATGCGCCATGGTGCCCATGGCAGGTAAATCTAATTTTCTAGCAAAATGCACACAACTTGTTCCAAGGAACTCACTAGGGAACTCTGTTTTTAATGTGCTTAATACTTCCTCTTGCCACGCTTTACTCGCTCGACGACGTGTCCCAAAATCAATAAAGGTTAAGCCCGTTAAATCTTTTTCTGCTTTTAATAAAGCGATTTTGTCTGCGAGCTTTTCTCTCGCCACAAAGAGATCAAACCCGCCACAATTTATAAAAGTATGTAATTCACTAATAATAGAAAGTGCATAGATTTCAAGTAAGCTAACATGCAACAAAGGGCCATCAAAACGCAGGTTAATATTTTTACCGTCGGAATGAAGATGGATAAATTTCATGTTCAATTTAAAGATGCGCAGAAATTCAATAAAGTCCGGCTTAATGAAATGCATTTTGCTTAAGTAATCAAGCTCTTCATCAGTAAAAGATAAGGTGCAAAGGTGTTCAAGTTGTCTTTGTATTTCAGGGATTAAAATCGTTAAATCGAGTCCCTCTTGATTGCGGCATGCAAATTTCCATTGCACATTGACCAGACGGAATTCTGCGGCATGATAAAAAGCTTGTAACATACTTATCTTATAAAAATCGATATCTGTTAAACTTTCAATCAACCAACGATCTATATTTGTATTTTGCATTAACGCGCTAACTCCTGACTACTGGCGATAAATATTACGCCGATATCTTGCATCTCTTGATAGGCAGACTGAATAGAATCATCTGCAATTCCACGGCAAGCCGCTTTATTTAAAATCACTTTAAAGCCGGCTTTAACTAATTGTAAAACCGTTGTTTTCACGCAGTAATCCGTTGCTAGTCCACCAACAATCACGTCAGTCACTTTATTTTCCTTTAACCATTCAATGACACCTGTTCCCTGTTGCTCACTTAGGTCGTGATAACAAGCGCCATAGGGGTGCATCTCTGGTTCAATACCTTTTTCTACCACAAAATCATATTCCGCTTCATTGGGTAACCCTGGATCAGTGAATTACCTTTGGTTCCTACAACACAGTGAGCAGGCCATTTAATATCTAAATTGGGATAATCCCCCTCTACTGGTGTCATTATTTGGTCTGGGGATGTGGCAATCCAAGGAGCCTCTGCGGGATGACAATCTTTGCTCACTACTCGATATTGTGCGAACTTCGCCTGTGCATTTAATTGATCAGTAATAAAGTGCCCTTCTGCTACAGGCAACTCATCAGGACAAAGTGGTGTGAAACCACATTGTGGATCAACATCAAAACTTGCTGTAATAGATTTCTCAACTTTGACCATTTTCTTCTCCAATTTAAAATGATGTTAACAGCGAATATGGGTATGGAACGAGATACCTCTAGATAACCCTATACACACCTGTACTGTCAACTACAGGAACGCAAGAAGGTCTGTTTTTATGTCTATACGGTCATAAAACAAGCACCACTTGTCAAAACACCACTCTTTTATGACTTAAATTAATTTTTATGCGGGTTTCAGTAGCCTCTTTGCCGAACTTTTATTATTCTTAGGCAATTATTTACATAATGGATATTTTTATGGCGCTTAAGGCATAAATATAGCTATTTAATTACATTCAAGGATTTAAATGAGTACTGATACACAAGTGTCTAATCGATGGTCTAGTCGATACGCATATGTTTTAGCTGCAACAGGTGCAGCCGTAGGTTTAGGTAATATTTGGAAGTTCCCATACATAATGGGTGAAAATGGTGGCGGTGCTTTTGTACTTGTTTACTTAGCATGCATCCTATTAATTGGTATTCCAGTGATGATGGCAGAAGTTATCATTGGTAAACGTGGTCGCTCTACGCCAGCTAATGCAATTGCACATGTTGCAGCCGAATCTGGTCGCTCAACGCATTGGTCATTAATTGGTACAATCGGCGTTATTGCTGGTTTCCTTATTCTAAGCTTTTACGCAGTTATTGCTGGTTGGGCTGCAGCTTACGTATTCTTCTCTGGTTCAGGTGAATTCAGTGCAGCGGCGGCAAACCCCGCGACTAACGCTGATGTGATTGGCGCTTTATTCACTGAGTTAATTACTAGTGTGTCTCAATTGATGGTGTGGTCTACATTAACCCTGATTGCAGCTATCTATGTTATCTCTAAAGGAGTTAAAAAAGGGCTTGAAACGGCTATTACTTACCTAATGCCAGCGTTACTTATTTTATTGGTGGGCATCATGTTCTATTCTGCTGTTGTAGGTGATTTTGCAGCGGCCTTTGATTTCATGTTCCATGTTGATTTCTCACAACTTACCATTGAAGGTGCATTAGTAGCATTAGGTCACGCCTTTTTCACTCTGAGCTTAGCAATGGGTATTATGATGACTTACGGTGCATACCTACCTAAAGGTGTGTCTATCGTTAAAACATCTATTACTATCGCTATTGCTGATACGGTTGTTGCGTTAATTGCTGGTTTAGCGATTTACCCTATCGTATTTGCTAATGGTTTAGAGCCAAGTGCAGGTCCTGGTTTATTATTCCAATCAATTCCACTAGCGTTTGGTTCAATGCCATTTGGTGATTTTGTTGGTACATTATTCTTTATCATGATTGTATTTGCAGCATTTACCTCGGTAATTGCACTATTAGAGTCTCCAACAGCCTACCTAGTTGAACGTCAAAACATGAGTCGTACTAAAGCAGCGACTGTTGCGGGCATTGGTATTTGGTTATTAAGCCTATGTACTATATTCTCATTTGCAGGCGCTGATTGGACTAAATTGTCATTTGGTATGGGTGGAGATATCTTTGAGTTCTTAGATTACTTAACTGCAAATATCTTACTACCATTAGGCGGTATCTTTATCTCTATCTTTGCTGGTTGGGTAATTAAACCACACATCTTACAAGAAGAGTTAAACCTAACGGGTACACCATTTGCCATTATTTTAGTGTTATTACGTTTTGTAGCACCAATCGGTATTCTATTAGTATTTGCCAATGCTATCGGCTTATTCTAAACCTTTATATTAATTAGCCTAATTAGGTTGATCACAAAAAAGCAACTCACTGAGTTGCTTTTTTTATCTTCACAATATTTGCTGAAATATAAATCACACATTAAAAGCAGTTTGATTTACAATGCTTTAACAATTTAATTTTTAAGGAATAAAAGTAATGGGATTGCTATCAAGTTTAACGTCGCTCTTTTCTGGCAATAATAATAATAATAATAATAATACTCCAGAAGCAGCACCCGTTGAAGAAAGCACTGAATATAAAGGTTTTACTATTACCCCAGCGCCAATCAGTGAAGGTGGACAATATCGTTTGTCAGCCGCAATTACGAAACAGCTTGATAACCAGTTACAAACACATACTTTTATTCGTTCAGATGTTGTTGCTAGCAGAGATGACTGTATTGAGATGACCATTAGAAAAGCCAAAATTGCCATTGATCAAATGGGCGATAGTATCTTTAGTTAATAACCTAATACACCTTAAAGGCAATGGATTGCATGTTAGGCATAACAACACTTGCTCTCCATTAACCGTTCATTTTCTGTTTCTGTGAGTGCTAGACTATGTTCTTCGAATCCTTACAATTTTCATTTTCTATTGTTGGCCCCATTTGTTTATTACTGTTTTTAGGCTGGTTTTTAAATAATACAGGCACCATTAATGACAGCTTTATTGAAGTAGGCTCTAAGTTAGTGTTTAAAGTCACTTTACCGACCTTACTGTTTCTTAGTATTGTTAAAATGGACCATCAAGCCCAAATTAATTTTAACCTAGTAGCGTATGGAATATCGGCTAATTTTATCTTCTTTTTATTGTGTATTATCGCGACTAAATACTGGGTAACTGAAAAAGAACACCATGGCGCCATTATTCAAGGTGCTTTTCGAAGCAATACGGCGATCATCGGTTTAGCTTACGTTAGCAATGTTTATGGCGAAGCAACATTAGGTTTAGCTGCTGTATATGTAGCCTCTCATACCATACTTTATAATATCCTATCGGTTATTATATTATCACCGAAAAAAGAAGGATTTAACTTCACAATGGTGTTTAGCATGATTAAGTCGATCCTAAAGAATCCTTTAATCATCAGTATCTTGTTAGGCTTGGTTTTCTTCTTAACTAACATCCCAGTACCTAATCTGATTGTCGATACCGGGGAATATTTTGCGGATATGACATTACCCGTTGCACTGCTTTGCACCGGAGCCAGTTTAAGTGTAGAAGCGTTAAAAAATAATAGCTTTAATTGTCGATTTTCAACTATGCTAAAAATTGTCGTTGGCCCTGTTTTAATCACGGCTGGAGCTTATTGCTTAGGTTATCAAGGAGAGTTATTAGGCTTAGTGTTCTTTATGTCTGCCGCACCAACAGCCGCCGCAAGTTATGTTATGGCAAGAGCAATGGGACACAGTGCAGAATTGGCAGCTAATATTATTGCCATGACTACCATAGGCTCACTGATAACCTGTAGTCTGGGTGTCTCGTTATTATATTGGTTACAATTAATGTAGCCAATATAAGCAGTTTGATATTAGCCTAAACGGCCAAAGAACGTCATACGAGCAGACTCAGATAAACTAATGTTGGGTTGGGTATTATAAGCAAGTACCACCAGCATACGGGTTTGCTCACCGATAGTTGGTGTTACTCTATGCATTGAATTCCTACCTCTAAACAATACCAACGCCCCAGGATCCATTGACAGGTTTTCAGTGTTCACATTGCCATCTAAAATGTCCCCAGACATGACATAGTTCATATCACCATTATCCGCATCACGTACATCTTTTACATATTCAAAAACGCCCCCTTGTTGAGGGCTTTGCACCATTAAGGTAATAGCAAAAGAAGAGTTATCATAATGCCAACCTAGCTCCTGCCCTTCACCTGCATAGTGTAAATTAATGGAAGAGAGTGGATCAGCATATTCATACAAGGCTTGCTCACCTAATACTTCACATAAAAAGTCACGAAATTTAGGTGCTTGGTAAAGGCTATGTAACGCCGAGTTTGTCGGTATTTGATCTGTGGTAATACAACCTTTAGAGGAAGTAACTAGACGATTTCTTGGGTGTGAATCGCTATAACTAGGATCAGTTTCAGTTAAATAAACGTTATGTTTATTGCCTGTATAATAAGCAAGATGTTGATTATCTTTACCTTCTTGTTGCAATAATGAGATAACAGCAGGTTTTAAAAAATCTTTTATTACTAATGCACCATTCTCATCCAAGGTGCGCTTACAAGCCTTTCTAAATGTCGAATCATCTATTGGGCTAGTTGTTAAATCAATAACATCAGCTAATGCGAACTCCATTCTGCCCTATCCTTTTCATTATTTATTACGATAACTATTTAACCAATTAATAGTCAGTAAATTTAGCATATAAACAACCACAGGTAATCATTGATTTTTTGCCTAAGATAATCTTAGGTTAGTTAACTATTTAACTTAATGGGATTAATTTATTATCAACCCCATTAATTAGGTTACCGACTAAGCGGTCAGTGTATTACTCTTGTGGTGACCCTTGATTATCACCAGGGGCACCTTCCGGCCCCCTCTCTGGTCGCCCTTCTTCTCCTCAAAATACCCAGTTTCTCCCATAAAACAACCAAATATCTGGTTTGTACCTAGTGCTGAAGCATGATAATGATAACCACGTATCGGATCTGTTTCGCCGCCACAGGCATCTAACCCCTCAGACTCAATACTGTCTTTATCTGTTTTTGCATAAATAGCATATCCATCTAGTGCATATCCGATCATCGCTGAGTGGCCATCTTCTTGAATACCAATTTCAGAGCATCCATTAGCGGAATGGTAATGGTAACCTTCATGTGGGTTAGCATGTGCACCACAATCATCTAATACACCTAATGTATAAGAGCTTAAGATCATATCCAGTGGCGCTGGAGGACCAAATAACACACCATTTAAAGCAATGCCAGTGTTAGAGCGACCATTGATAGCGTTAGGTTCAGTCAGTGGCACTGGTACTTTAGGAATTAATACGGTTTTTTGAATGCCACCCTCTAAATCTTCCAAAGAGCACGATAAGCAGAAATTATTAAACCCAGGAATAGGTCTAGGGTCACCAGCTACTTCACAACCTTTAGCACCATCAATCACGATGACTTCACCTGTATTGATATCATACATTTGCCATTTTTTGTCTTTGTATAAAGTCGACAAATTTTTAATAAATGCGCCATCAACTTGATAAACAGTGCCTTCACCATCAATCCATGTGCCCCCTTCTTCAACACTCGATTCTATTGTAGGTGGGCAGTAAGGTCCTTCTGGAGATGAATCAGGATCGGCTGGAGCACCTGCAATGGTGATCCGATAACAACTGGTTTCAGTTCCGCCACTTAAAGTACATTCAACGGTTTCAACATCTCCGACAATAGCACCATCGGCGAACATACTTAAATCAACAGGTGCATTAATCAGCTGCTCACTGGCTTTTTGTTGTTCTTGAGAGGAGTCTGTTGTGGCGTTATCTTTTATAAGGGAGTCTGGTTCAGAACAACCAGCAACTAAACTGGTAAGAATAATACTCGATATTAAGGTTAATTTAATCTGCATTAATGCACCTAAAATTTTGATAAAAAAGGTACATTAACACAATTTAAGTCAGTTAAGCTGATTACTATTATTTAACCTTAAGCTTCTTTTTCAATTCTTTCAATTAGACTAGCTAGGAAAGTTTGATCTCTTCCTTGCTGTTTTGCTTGATACATGGCTTGGTCTGCTCGTACTAAAAAATCTTCTATTGACTCCTTAGCCTGATACACAGCTAACCCAGCGCTAAAGGTCAGCTTAGTTGTAGCACTTTCGTTTAGCTGAATACTGAGGTTTTGTAATTTATCGCGTAAGCTATTTGCAACTTGTGCAGCGCCAATTTCTCCGGATCCTGGCATCACAAAAATAAACTCTTCTCCACCAATACGACCGCAGAAATCAGTTTCTCTCCCTAAGGTTTTCATAGTTTTAGCAAACTCAGCTAACGCAATATCGCCAACTGCATGTCCCCATTTATCATTGATATTTTTAAAGTGGTCTATATCAATTGAAATAATGCTCAAATTATAATTGGCACGCAGTGACATCAAAGCTTGTTCACCTAAACGCGCTAATGTTGCTCGCCTATTTAACAGACCAGTTAATTCATCCGTGCTAGCCAATAACATCAGCCTTTGCTCTGATTTTTTCTTATAGATGATATAACTTAATGTATCAGCCAATATCTCCATTAAAATATAATCATCTTTACAGAATGGGGCTGTGGGAGTGTGACTTGAAAAGTTTACTGTTCCATAAAGTTTACCATCGACTTTAATCGGGCAGCCAATATAAGATTCTAGCTTAAAGTTTTGATAACAAGGATGGTATTTAATATCACTTTCACCGGTAAAGTGAAAACCTACAGTTTGGCCTGCTTTCAGAGTATGGGTGCAATAGGTCCCCTCAATATCAAAATGAGTCTCCGGTTGTAGCTCATTATTCACATCAACACAACTCTCAACCACATAATCCTCGTCCATGATGTGCGATATGATTGCGATTTCAAAACCAAAATGGCGTAAACCAATCTCAAGTAATGAAGTCATTTGTTGATCATAGGAGGCATTTGTATCAGAAGTAATATTATGAATCTGTTGTAAAGTATCTAAAGACTGTTCTGCAGAGCGCGCTGATCGAATAAATGCAATATACCCAATCACTTCACCGGATAAGTCTCGCATGGCAGCACCAGTAGTTAATGCTAAAAATTGGTCTCCACCCTTTCGTTGATAAGTTACACGGTAGGTATCTGGCGCTGTATCATTCTTTAAGTTAAAACGTTTCTTACCTTGCTCAAAAAAATCTGCTTGATCAGCATAAAACATTTTTGTTTGGTGACCGTACAACTCCTGTTGCGAATAACCAAAAAGCTTCACAAACGCGTTATTTACATAAACCATTTCTCTATTGGTATTAGCCACAACAAGCGCCTCTGAGAAACCATCAAACATTGCTGTCAATAAGTTGAGTTGTAAGCTATCTACTTTTAAATTAACTCCATTTAATGGCCTATTTTGTTGTTGACCACTTTTATGCTCTTCCATAAATAGACCTTAACTAATATTCAAGTTTATGTTTTAACAAATAATATCGACAATCATTAACTAAACTAAGCCTTCTTGAAGCATCATTTTTTGCACTGCATCACGCTTTAACATGCTTTGATAATGTTTCTTCACATTCGGCCAATCTTGAGCTCGGCTTGTATAACGACGACTCCAATAAGCGACCATAAGCAGATGAAAATCAGCGCCGCTTAACTGTTCTCCTAATAACCAAGGCCCATCACTTTCTAAAGCTTGATCAATTACTTTCCAACACCGTGCGAGTTCTTCACTTGCTTTATCGACGACCTGTTGTAAATTAGTGTCACCATTTACAAATTGTTCTGGGTGTGCCCATCGATTCGCCGCTTCTTGCAATGTATTAGACATCCACGACATATATTGATAATAAACTCCACGCTTTGAGCTCATTAAATCAGGCGATAATCCTGACTGTGGATATTGGTCCAATACATACATTAAAATAGCAGAGGATTCATAAATAACCTCCCCTTTATGCACTAGTGTCGGCACCTTACCATTAGGATTAATTGCTAGGTATTCAGGCGATTTTTGCATATTTTTCGCTAGGTCAACTTCAATTAAGTCATAATTAACAGCTAACTCTTCAAAAATCGCATGGGTCGCCATATTAGCGCCCCCTTTATCCCAATATAAAGTAAAAATAATTGCTTCCTATGTTGTTTTAATCACGCTCATTACGCGGTTTTACCTTTGTAGAAATAGCTTGCCATTTCACAAAGATTTTTATGAATAACAAATGCTTATATAACCCTTAAAGCTATCACTTTTTCTACACAAAATTTAAGCCTATTATGTATATCGTTGCGCTTATTCAATTCAACCGTGATACTCACCACTATCAATTGATCATATCATTTTAACAGTCATATAAAAAATCGTACTGTCTCTAACCTTCTCATTTAACAGCCATATCGATCACTAATCATCAATAAATAAACAACACAAATAAAGATAGTACCTGTTATTGACTATTCAATCTATTTAAGGATTTTAGTTATCATTTAAGCTATTTGTTATTAAAAAATGATTAATAGCTGAAATTCCCTTAAAATTAGCACAGTTCAATAGAACGTATTTTAAATGTAATTTTCTGCTACAAATAGGTTTTACGCATTGCCGTAATTAACAGATCTATTAATTAGTTAACATCATTTTTAACCATTAAAATGTTATAAATCTAAAGTTGTATTGGAGTTCAATGTCACACCATATCGAAGACTTACTAGCACAGTGGAAGCAATTTCCAAAGGATGACTGGGTGCTAGCGGTGATCACTAATATTCAAGGTTCTTCCTACCGTAAAACCGGTGCCATGATGTTATTTCATGCCCTAGGAAAAAGTATTGGTTTAGTCAGTGGTGGTTGTTTAGAGGGTGACTTACTTCGTCATGCACAACGTTCACTACAACAAGACCAAGCCATTAATGTGACTTACGATGCCAGCGATGAGAGTGATGCCAGTCATCAACTAGGTTGTGGCGGTATTGTTGATTTATTATTAATCCCTGTAACACCTAACAATAACTACTTGCATTTAGAAACGCTTAGACAGCAATTACAGCATGGTCAATGTGAATTTCATATTCCTTTGGTGAAAACCGGAACGCCATCAACATCAGTAAACACACAAGTTGTGCCTACTAATGCGCAAGTTCATGACCCTAAAGCATCGTTCATTAACCCATCAGACTCACAGGTTAAAACACTTGCTATCCCATTTAGACCACGCTTTCATTTAGCAATTTTTGGCGGTGGCTTAGATGCACAGCCATTAGCTAAGTTAGCGTTACAATTAGGTTGGGCTGTCTCTGTCTTTGATCAACGTAGTAGTTATGCTCACCCCATTAATTTTGTTGATACAAAGATAATTAAAGACCCTATTTCATCATTACCTTCATCGGTACTTAACAAGGTTGATGCAGTTGTAGTGATGCAACATAATTTAGGGTTAGATGCATTAGCCATAAAATTGATTGCCAGTAACAGCCCCGCTTACATTGCGCTACTTGGTCCTCGTCATCGCAGAGACCAAGTATTTGCTAAAGCAAATGTGAGCTTATCGGACTTTTCAGGTTACTTTTCAGCACCAGCTGGTTTTGATATCGGAGGAGAACTACCTGAGTCTATTGCATTAAGTATTTTAGCCGAGTCCCATGCCCTATTGCATGGTAAGTTACCCCTGTATGAATAATGTTTTAAACCATAATAGCATTACCTTACTTTTATTAGCGGCGGGCCAGAGTCGTCGTTTTAATGGTGCTAAACTAGCGCAGCCAATCACGGATTTAAGCATTGATGGCAGCACAGCAAAAACTCAGCCATTATTGCTACACAGTCTAGATAAACTCAATGCGCTATCTACTTATCTCGATACCTTAAAGATACAAAACCAAGTCGTCATTGTGCTTGGCCATCATCAACAAACACTGCAACAGCTACTCCCTAAAGGCACTAAGATCATCATTAATGAAGATAGTGACCGTGGTTTATCAAGTTCTATCAAAACCGCACTGCAAGCTACTGAGCAAGCCCAAGCTAACAACCTTTTAATTACTTTGGCCGACCATATTGGGATCAGCTATTTAGATTATCAGCAACTAGTGCAATTATGGCTAAAAACCCAGAACAACGTTTGTGCTTATTATCAAGAGAAGTTAGCAGCTCCGGCTATCTTTAAACACACGCACTTTCTAGCTTTAGGTGAGTTACAAGGAGATAAAGGAGCAAAACCACTATTAAAAAAACTAGCTGCAAGCAACGAATTAACCACCTTATTCTTAGCTAATGGTATTTATGATATTGATACTGAGGAAGATCTCATTAACTTGGCAGAAACAGTTTTACTAAAAATAGAGACTGAAAATAGGTGCAATGCCAAAAATACAAAAGACAATTAAAGTACGTGTTGTTAAGTATTTAATAGCAATACTTTAACAACTCGTTATCTTTAGTTTTTAAGCTTGATTAAGCGCCGCTCTTAAATGCTTTGGTTTCATTGGTAGTTTACGTAATCTCACACCCACCGCATTATAAATGGCATTAGCAATCGCAGGTGCAACCGGTGTTACAGCAGGTTCGCCTAAACCAGAAGGTGGATATTGATTAACTATAAACTCAATTTTAACCTCTGGCGCTTGTGCTAAACGTAATGGCGTATAGGTATCAAAGTTAGCATCTTTATACTGACCATTAAGTAATTCAGTCCCTTCGTACAAAGCCATTGAAAGCCCCCATAAAGCCGCACCTTGGCATTGTGCTTCAGCGCCATTAGGATCAACAATAATACCTGCATCAATGGCAATCACTAACTTTTCTACGTCTACTAAGCCATTAGCTTTGTCCACTTTAACCTGAACACCACAGGCTACCCAAGTTGGCATATCACGCTCTTGACCAAAGGTAGAAGCAATACCTAAACCGCTATTTTTCGGTTGTTCACTGCCCCATCCGATCATCTTTCCGGCTTTTTTGAGCACAGCAGCTTGTCTTGCAGCACCACCTTCAGCAACTGGAGTTGAGCCGGCATTACGACCTTCTGCAATCAACATATCTAATCTAAATTGTAATGGATCTTTACCTGCATGATGTGCAGCTTCATCCATAAAGCTTTCAACTGCCCAGCCAGTCCACCCAGGACCTACCGAACGTAGCCAACCAGGTCGAAATGTTGACATTGCTAAGTCATTAGAAATAGCACGTACTTTTTGAGCCCCCACTTTATACCAATGATCTGCACCCGCAATGGAGAAAGGATCATAAGGTTCATCATTAATACCTTTAGGCATAAATCCTGGCGCTAAAGCCTGAGTTGGCCAACCTGCTGCGGCATGATGTTCCATACCAATAACAGATTTATTGTTATCGAAGGCCATTTTCAATTGCTGTACTGATGCTGAACGTGCACTATCAAATTGCGTATCTTGTGCACGAGTTAATACCATTTTAACTGGCGCTCCGCCCATTGCCCTTGAAGCTAATGCAGCAGGTACGGTATAGTCACCATTTAAGCGACGTCCAAAGCCACCGCCTAACATATAAGAACGAAGCACAATATTTGCTTCATCTTCAGCTAAAGCTTTAGCCAAAACGGGTAAAGTTAATGACTGCCATTGACAACCTGAATGTACTTCCCAAATACCATCTGGATTTTTAAAGACTAAAGCGTTGAGAGGTTCCATTTGCGCATGCAACACTGTATCAGTGATATATTGCTCTGAGATATCACTACTAGCATTAGCAAACGCGCTGTCGGTATCTACATTGCCAGTATCTAAAATACTGCCTTTGCTTTGATCTTCAATCAAAGCTTTACCATGGTTAATAATATCTGTTTCTGACACCTTCGTTGTTGCACCAGCGTCCCAGGTAACTTTAACGAGCTTTGATGCTTTTTGAGCAGCGACAAAGCTACTTGCAATGACCATCAACCAACCTGTCACACTTTCGCTAGGATCATCTAAAGTAATAGTCTTTTGATAACCTTTAACTTGTTGTGCATCTGTATCATCTACACTTACGACTTTAGAGCCGTATCGCGTAGGTGGCAAAATAGGATTGGCATAAACCATCCCATCTACTTTTGCATCGATACCATAAATAGATTTACCATTGGTTTTGTTAGCAATATCTAATGAGGTAACTTGCTTGCCCACCAGCTTAAGATCTTGATTAGGTTTAAGCGGTAAGGTTTTTAATTCATCCTCTGTAAATTGACGCGTTAAACCTAGTTCTACTAATTTACCGTAACTTATTTCACCTTTACTAGACACAACTTTACCGTCTATTGCTTGACATTGTGCAGCAGGAATTCCCCACTTTTTAGCAGCAGACTCAATTAAGGCAATACGCCCTGCCGCACCCGCTTTACGATACACAGGCCAACTTTGCGATACAGACCAGCTACCGCCCGTAGCCATAAAGCCCCAGCGCGGGTCACTATCTACATGAATAATTTCAATATCATCCCATGACGCTTCCAGCTCATCGGCTAAAATACGCGCAATGGCAGTACCAACATGTTGGCCCATTTCAGAGCGAATAATATTGACTTTAATTTTGCCAGCCGTGTCGATGGAGTACCATAACGAAGGTTCATAAACATCCCCTTCACTTGGTAAAATTTTGCCGTCAGGAGACGCAGGGTTCATTGCCGCTAATAGGTGTCGTGGGAAACCAAAACTCATGCCTACGGAGGTCATCGCAATTAAAAAACCACGACGAGTGATGCCACCAGATTTACCTCTAGATATTCTGCTCATCATTACCCTCCTTAATAGTATTAGCTGCTTCATGAATCGCATCACGGATACGAATATAGGTCATACAGCGACATAAATTACCGCCCATCACCGCATCTATATCTTTATCCGATGGATTTGGAATATCCTTTAATAAAGCGGCTGCCTGCATAATCTGCCCAGATTGACAATAACCACACTGCGGCACTTGAATTTTCTTCCAAGAGATCTGTAACGGATGATCGTCTTTTTCAGCGAGTCCTTCTATGGTAGTGATTTCAGCACCTTCAACCGAGGAAACCGGCGTGATACAAGAGCGTGTTGCACGTCCGCCTACATGTACCGTACAGGCACCACAAGTACCAATACCACAACCGAACTTGGTGCCGGTCATCTCTAATTCGTCACGTATAACCCACAATAGAGGAGTATCGCTTTCAACATCAGCGCTTTTTGCTTCGCCGTTTAATATAAATTTTGCCATGATGACTTCTCCAGTGAATTAATGCTCAAATCGAGGTTGGTTACGAATCTCACCTACTTGCTCAAGCAATTTAGGCCAACTCTCTTCCCCTGCTGCTTGACGTAAATAAGCAGCTATCGATGCAATATCTTGATCACTTAATGCATCTCTGAAGCCAGGCATAACTACACCATGGATACCTTGGTCACTGCGTACACCGTCCAACATAATATTTACTAGGTTAGTGGGTTTATCGAGATGAGTAGACGAGCCTAAAGTAATTAAAGGACGCCCTTTTACGATAGTTTCACTGCTGTAATGGCAAGCTTGACAAGTAGTAGCATACAGTCGAGCGCCTTGATCAATACGTAAATCGGCTTGTTCATGCTGTGCTGCAATCGCAGACTTTAAAGACTCACTGGTGCTTGGGTCGATACTTTGATCTGTTCCATTTTCTGCAGCAAAGTAAACACTAATCGCTTCAATATCACTATTAGGTAAAGCAGATAAACCTTTGTGCATCACTGGTGCCATTGGCCCTGCTGCACTGCCATGATAAGGCGAATTACCCGTTGTTAAGTATTCATAAAAGTCTTGAGCTCGCCAAGGGATCGGCGACGTACTGGTATCAGTTAATGACGGAGCAATCCAACCATCAATCGCTGCACCTTCATACATTTTTTCGTACTGTTCACCACCTAATGCGTTACGCGGAGTATGGCAGGCACCACAATGCGCAACACCTTCTGCAAGGTAAGCACCACGGTTCCATTGCTCTGACTTCTCAGTATTCTCAACAAATGGTTCAGTATCAGCAAATAATAGTTTCCAACCTGCTTGTAGTGCTCGGATATTGAGAGGGAATGGAATGCCGTTGTCTTTCTTTTCTTGCTCAACAGCCGAGATTGAGGTCATGATATAAGCGTAAATTGCATTAATATCTTGATCGCTCATTTTGTTGAAGTGTTCATAGGGGAAAGCAGGTAATAGATGATGACCATCACGACTCACACCGGTGCGCATAGCGCGCATAAATGCCTCTTCAGACCAACTACCAATACCAGTTTTAACATCCGGCGTGATATTACTAGAATAGATGGTCCCAAACTCAGTATGCATCTCATAGTTACCTGCATATTCTTCACCACCTGGTGGTGTATGACAGGTACTACAATATCCAGCAGATGCTAAGATCTTACCTTGAGCAATAACTTCTGGGGAGTAATCCTTGGTCAACGGCGGGGTAACGGGATCAATCGATGAGTTCCAAGCATATAAACTAAATAAACCTAAACCCAACAACGATGCTCCGCAAATGCCTATTACGATGCGTTTCAACATAATGCACAGCCTTTTTTTGAATTTAATAGTGATAAGGAGTTAATTTTCAAGCGCACTCTCCCTGTTTGGCTTTGTAAGACAGCAGTAATGTCATCAGTATTTTGTCCAGAAATACCGGCCATTAGCCATTAGTGTTTTAAATATTTGTTGTTAAAAGGAAGTGATCAAATAGAACACTTAAACAAACATGGGCACATAAAAACAATAAATTACAAACATAGTATAAGAATAGTGTTAATAAAATGTGAAAGCAACCTCTGAGAATCATATAAACGCTAGCCGCCTGCTTATTAAACAGAATAAGTTGTACAATTGCCCGTCGTAACGAATATAACCTTAATACTACACAAAAAAGTAAATCAAACCGGTATTTACAAAGGCCTGAGTTACATTACTTTCAATAACTCATTAATGTGTCAAATATTTTCCTGAACTTCCTATCACTAGCAGTATTGCCTAGTCATCGAGTTAACTTTCTAGTATCAGATATCAGCTGAGGGCAATTACCCTGAACTAAGGTTAAATAAGTCATTCCCTGTTATCTTACTGATAATATGTGTAAGCTTATATTAGAGAACACCTATTTATAGTAGATAACCAAGTCGAGCAGACTAATATCTTCTGACAAACCGAACGACTCCAACCCGTTCGGTTTTTTATTAGGTGAAATTGATACTACCGATGCCTACCAATGTGATGATTTAACCTGCTATTTATTATAATTAGCTTTTCACAACTCGGTATTAATATAAGGAATATATAACAGTGGCTAACAGCAATAGATTTGATTTAACCGATACGACATTAACCATGAAAGCAGTAGTAACAACGGGTAATGGTGGCTATGACAAATTAGATTATAGAGATGTCCCTGTACCAACACCTAGCGCTGGAGAAGTACTGGTACAAGTCCTCGCCGCAGGTGTTAATAACACAGAGATCAATACTCGTTTAGGTTGGTACTCTTCAAAAGTAACACAAGGCACTGAAAACTTAACCAGCAATGAAGATGAGATGAGCGATGCAGCAGAAACAGCTGATGGCGGCTGGAATGACGCAACCCCTTTCCCATTTATTCAAGGTACAGACTGTTGTGGTCGTGTGATTGCCGTTGGTGAAGGTATTGACTCAGCATTAATTGGTCAGCGTATTTTAATCCGCTCTTGTATTCGTTCAAACGGTTGGGATTCATTAGAAAACATCTGGATGGCTTCTGACTTTGATGGTGCATTTGCTCAATTTGTTAACATCGCCGCTTCTGAAGTATTCCCTGTTGACTGTGATTGGAGTGATGCTGAATTGGGGACTATCCCTTGTGCTTACGGCACTGCAGAAAACATGATATATCGCGCAGGTGTTGATCAAAACTCGCATGTGTTAGTGGCGGGAGCATCTGGTGGTGTGGGTTCTGCCGTAGTACAACTATGTAAGCGCCGTGGAGCAAAAGTGACGGCGATTGCTGGTAAAAGTAAAATTGAGCAAGTTAAAGCATTAGGCGCCGACACTGTTATTGAGCGTAATGACAGCGTTTTAAGCATTTTAGGTGAAAAATCAGTAGACGTGGTTATCGATAACGTAGCTGGTGATGCATTCCCAGAAATGACTGAGGTCTTAAAACGTGGTGGACGTTATGCTTCTTCAGGTGCTATTGCGGGTCCAATGGTCAACTTAGATATGCGTACTATGTACCTTAAAGATCTGACCTTAATAGGCTGTACAGCATGGGATGAACCTGTATTCCCAAATCTTATTGGTTACATTGAACGTGGTGAAATTAAGCCATTATTAGCTAAAAGCTTCCCGTTATCTGAGATTGAACAAGCACAACGTGAGTTCACCGAAAAGCATCATGTGGGTAAATTTGTATTGTTACCACCAGCAATGACAGAGCAGCAAAAAAGTCATTTTTAATTAAACAATATTTTTACTACCCATCAGCCCTGCTTTATCAATCATAATAAAGCAGGTTATCGGAGAACACACATCACTACGCTAAGTAGCAACCTGAGGTACACATGCTTTCAACTTTTAAAGCGACTATCTGCAAAGCTTTTAAACGTCTAGACACCATCAAAAATGAGAACCCCAACCTCAATCAACAAACTTGGTTTGAGATACAACCCTGTTCCACAATCAATATGTTTGGCAAACAGGTTGTTATCACCCAACCTAGCTCCTCTTTTCTCGTTTATCTTCTAGGTGTGTTAACAACTGCAGTAGGCATCTATTACCTCGCTATTGAAGATGGTCATATGTCACGTATCTTATGGGGCTGGTCTTTGATTCTTTGGGGTGTTGGTGCATTGATTGCGGGCACCAGTTATCAAGCCTTTGGTTACCAATTGAAATGCCAAAATCGCTCGGTTTGTCGTTGGACAAGTTGGTGGGAAGTGATTTACATGATGTTTCAGCAAGTCAGTATGAACGTGATGTTAGTGGCAGTTTGTTACTCTTGCACTCAGGGAGACCTACTCACCGCTTCTATTATTTATGCTGTCGCCTGTAGCATTATCTACATCATACTCACTTTTATTGGTGGATTTAAACCAATTAAATCCTGGATCACCTTTGAGCGTATGGTATGGTTTTGTACCCCTATTATGTTCTTTTTCATGGGCCTTAATGGCTGGCGCTATTTCACCTTAGGCACAGCGGTTGATCTAGCCTTACTTGGATCTTGGGCTTTAATCTGGTTAACCATGATCTTATTCTGGATATACGATTATCTAGGATGGACAAACAAGCTCTGGGAAGCAAAACGCATTTGGTTCTCTGAAAACGATGTATTACATGTTGTTTTAATTATTTGGGCTATTTACCTGATTCCAATGGCAGAATATATTGTAGATCTGTAAGCTATTATAGAAATCTAAATCTTATTTATAAGTAATTTGATACTGATAGGGATGTTTTATCGCTCAATCAACACTATTCGTTATAGGAACGATTCAATGAATAGTGCACTCTCACTTGGAGAATATGATGAAATCAGTCAAACCCATTGATAGAAAGCAAGTAAGACCCACTGACGCTTACATCGAAGATAACATGGAGCCAAAATCAATCGCATTCAGTAGCATCACTGTGGTGCAACAAATGATGGATGCCGATGCAAATATCGCCGGTAATGTACACGGTGGTTCAATCATGAAACTAGTGGATAACACAGCTTGTATGGTAGGCATGCGACACACAGGCGGTAATGCGGTCACTGCCTCTTTAGACCGTCTGGATTTCCACTCGCCTGTTTATGTCGGTGATATTCTTCGCATCAAAGCCAGTGTTAACTATGTTGGCTCAACCTCAATGGAAATCGGCGCTCGAGTTGAAGCTGAAGCGGTATTGACCGGAGAAATTCGTCATACCGCCTCTGCGTATTTAACCTTTGTTTCACTTGGTCCAGATAGCAAACCACGTCAAATACCTAAAATAATTTGTGAAACAGACAGAGAAAAAGCACGTTTTGCGGCAGCCTTGGTACGTAAAAAGAAACGTTCAGAAGCGATTAAAGAATCACGTGCGCAACGTGAATTAAGCCTCCAAAAATCATAATCTAATTTGTAGAGTATACACCCCTTCCACTAGAGCATTTGGCGTATAGTACGCGCCAAATATTCCTTCTTACATTTTTATTTTTTCCCCAGTAAATTAGTACTATTCCCAAAAAATATAAACTGATTATCAATATCGATTAAATGTTAGTAATTAATCTTAAATTTTTACCATGAATAGCGGATGCTGAAATTTAAAAATAGCAATCAGGTCTTGTTAAACAATCACACTGCATTTTTAAAATGTACATGAGATTAATCTTAAAGCGTTGAACGTTAACTGAATAATTCGATTATTTAGTATCACTATTCGCTATTTTTAAAACTAACTTTAAAGGCAATTTTATAATGATAAACCTGAAATCTTTCATGATCGGTTTGGTAATTTCAACGGGCTTCCTTTCCAATGTAGTTAATGCAACAACCACAAAACAACAAGATAAAATAACACCTAAAGTAATCTTCTTTGACGTTAATGAAACACTGCTAGACTTGGGTAACGTTGGCAAGTCAGTATCCGCAGCGCTAGGTGGGCGTGATGAATTGGTCCCATTTTGGTTCACGACCATGCTTCATTATTCATTGGTGAGTAATGAAACAGGCGAGTACCACAGCTTCGCAGAGATAGGTATAGCCTCATTAGAGATGATAGCCAATCAACAAAACATTGAGTTAACTCCAGAGCAAGCAAAAACAGCTGTATTAACGCCCTTTAGAGATCTTGCACCTCACGCAGATGTAGTAGAAGGCTTAACAAGAATTCGAGCACTGGGTTATAAGATGATCACATTAACTAACTCTTCAGATGCGGGTATTGCAGCACAATTGAAAAACTCAGGATTAGCGCAATACTTCGATGGTTCATTAACAGTACAAAACTTACAAACCTTTAAGCCTGATTTAAAAGTGTACCAGTGGGCAGAAAAAGAGATGGATGTTGCACCTGAAGATGCGATGTTAATTGCAGCACATGCTTGGGATATTGCCGGTGCCGATAAAGTAGGTTGGAAAACGGCTTATATTCTTCGCCACTGGTAAAGCGCTTTACCCATTAGCAAACACGCCTAGCTTAACTGGAAAAGATTTAATTGAAATTGCAGCACAGTTAGAAGCAGACGCTAAATAGATTGACTGGTTTGAGTTATTGCATCAAAAACATTGATGATGTAGTAAAAGAATTTGTAATCGATAGCAATATCGGTTAATCCTACTTAAGGACTACATCACTGATTATAGTGATGTAGTCCTTATTATTAGAGTAGTACCTATAGCCGTTAAGTCTGTTTTACTAGCGCATTCGTTTGACGGTAGGTTTCCTGTATCACCCAAGCATCATTGGTGGCACGATGTCGCTGTATTTTAGTTTGAACGATAATTTTGTCCTTGGTTTCATGCCATATTTTCATCTGATGTTCCGACAAAATCATCTCTAATGGGCTAACATCAAATTTCATTTCTACACCAGACGCATGAAACAAACGAATCAACCAAGGTTTATCCACTACCCAACCATCAGAATATAAGGTCATTCCGGCCAATATTTCATTGAGTTGATGTGCCACTTCAACAACAGGTTTACCATAACGTTTTAATGTTTCACGAGAAATATTATGCACCTGCTCAGCTTCTTCATTCCAATAATCCCAATCTTTTGAAGGTGAGATTAACGTACAAAATTTTGTTCCATCACTTAATACCAACCCCACTTCAATGGGGTAACTTTCACCTCCAAAACCAGAGGCTTCAATATCAATAATATTAGGGCATCCTTTAGGTTGCATAAAGTATCCTATTACATGTGGAGAGTTTATTTATATTAGTCATTTTGTTGCAGCATCTCTTGTTGCCGCATTGGCATTGAATCTATGGTCGAGATTAGCTCCGTTATATCTAATTGTTGTGCGCGCGATTTAATGCCGCCATCTTTACCAATCAATAAAACCCGATATTTATTCAGAGGAAACGTGTCTTTTATGCGCTCAACAAATTGCTTAGATATCCCGCCCTGATAATTGCTGATCACCTGTGTATCTTGAACAATAAACCATACAAGATTCCGATCGATAACAGCCTCTTCATACTTGGCGAATAACTGTTGATTACGTTTATCATCGTCGCTTGATAACAATAAAATAACGCGATTTTTCCACATTAATTCACTAATATTATTTAAATTTTCCGCTTGTGCTTCGCAACTAGTGGTTGTCAACATAACTAGCAGCAGTAATATATATTGCATAATGATACTCACTTTTAATTAGGTTTATATGTACGACTGACCTCATAACGTCTCTTTACCTCGTTAACAATAATCCAATAATAATGAACAGCAACAGCGTACTCATACCTTGCCAAAACACCACGGGTTTACGCTCTATTAAAGGTGCTCGCCCTTTTGCTAAAAACTGCTTGCTTGGATACCTTAAATCATAGATAAATTCAGATAACACTGAATAACGATGCTTAGGCTCAACTTGTAAAGCCCGTTGCAAAGTATCATCAATCCACAAAGGTAATTCTGTATCAGCAGTAATAATAGGTCGATACCTTAACTTGCGTTGCGCGGATAGGCTCCTAGCCTGTGTTATTTCTGCCTTGTAAGGAAATTTTCCCGATAACATCTGGTAGGTGATAACTGCAATGGAATAGATATCCGACGCCGCAGTCCCCCACTCACCTAAAAAATATTCTGGCGCAGAATAACGCAAAGTACCGCGTAACATTTGCTCCTGTTCAACATAACTAACACCAGCAATATAGGTAGAGCCAAAATCAATAATTTTTACCGTATTATCACTATCGATCATAATATTTTGTGGGCGTAAATCTTGATGAATCATCTCCTGACGATGAAAGGCTTGCACTCCTTTCACTACCTGCTCAATAATATTACGCACAACTTCCAAGCTAGGATTTGGGTTATCGATGATCCACTGTTGCAGTGATTTCCCTTCAATATATTCACTAACAAGGTATACAAAATTTTGCTTGCGATTAGCGTTAATGGCTTTAGCCACATATGGGTTATTAATGCGCTTTGCAACCCATTGCTCTAACATAAAATGTTCAAGATATTGTTCATCAGTGCGCATTTCCACTGAGGGTGTTTTAATCACAGCCTGTGTCTGTGTCGTCAGATCTTTAGCTAAAAATACATGACTACGGCTGCTTATATATAACTCCCGTAATATTTGATAACCATCAAATTCCATTCTTGGTGCTAGATTGGGTGGCATCGGCAATTGTGTTAACTGATGTACTTCATCTAATTGATAATCGGGTATACTATCTACTCGTACAATTTGAACGCTTAAATTATCATTACTGCCGGCAGCCATTGCTTGCACAATAACCTCGTTCGCTGCCTCAGCTAAGTTCGACTTTTGTTGAATAATCTTTGATATTTTATAACCATCAATAAACTCGAATACACCATCGGTAGCGAGTATAAACAGATCGTCTTTTTGTATTTGCAAACTTGTATAATCGATGGGTAAGGTTTTATCAATTCCTAATGCACGTGTTAAATAACTAACCTCATCGGATACACGTAGACGATGATCTTCAGTCAATTGTTCTAATTGTTCACCCGATAACCGATAGATGCGACTATCGCCAGAATGGAATATATGTGCCGTATTAGATTTTAAGATTAATGCACTAAAGGTACAGACATAGCCTTTATTCTTATCAAAACGGTTAGGGCTATCTAAGGTTTGTGCATGTAACCACGAGTTAATTGATTTAAGGACAGTTTGCCCCGAACTTTTAACTGACCAAGTATCAGCTGTACAATAATAATCAGCTAAAAAACTTGAAACTGCTGTTTTACTAGCGATTTGACTCACTTGACTGGAGCTGATGCCATCGGCGATAGCCAGCACCACTCCTTTTGTGCTTAACAAAGGCTCGTTAGGTATTAAGTGTCCAATGTGATCTTGGTTAATTGCTTTAATGCCTTTATCACTTGCACTACCAATACTCACCCTCAATGGTAATCCCACAATACCTCCTGTACCCAACAGCCTAAGTTAAACACTTGATGCAATTAACGCATTACACGTTGTGCTGATGTTTTCACGTGCGTGTAATAAAGTGGTAAGCCAACTAAACATAAGCCACCCACTAAATTACCCAATACGGTTGGTAACTCATTCCATAACAGATAATCAGTAACAGTGAAGTCTCCCCCATGATCATTGAAAAAGGAAATAGGAACATATTTACAATTGAGTGCTCAAATCCCATATAAAAGAACAGCATAATTGGCATCCACATTGCCGCCATTTTACTCCCTGCAGAGGTTGAGATCATAGCGCCCACGACACCCATTGACACCATCCAGTTACATAACATGCCACGGATAAAGATAGTAAACCAACCACCAACGCCATGGGCTTGATAACCTAAGGTTCTCGACTCACCAATGGTAGCGACTTTTGCAGCAATCGCACCACCATCTGTCCCATAACCTAAGGTTAGGATAAATGACATCATAAATGCCACGGTGATCGCACCAAAAAAGTTACCAATAAATACCAGTCCCCAGTTACGCATAACACCTGAGAAGGTCACTCCTGGTCGTTTGTCTAATAACGATAAAGGAACTAAAGTAAACACACCGGTAAGCAGATCAAATTTCATTAAATAGAGCATGATAAAGCCGACAGGGAATAAACAGGCGCCAAGAATTGCACTGCCGGTTTTAGTGGCCACGGTTATCGCAAAAACAGCCGCTAAAGCGAGAATAGCCCCCGCCATAAAAGCCCTGATCAAGGTATCTTTCGTGGACATATAAACTTTAGATTCACCTGCATCGACCATTTTAGTAACAAATTCACTGGGTTCTAAATATGACATAACTACCTTTCCTTAGATTAATTAAAAAACAACTACTTACGTTAATACAAAGCACAAACAATGCCACAAACTAAACCATTGATTTATAACTTATTTTTTTAACGCTATATTTTTAATTCACTAATTTTATACATTTAAAAGTATAATAATTCATAAGTGCACCAAAATAGAGCGCTAAAATTCAAACGTTAATTCCTAATAACACAAATAACTTACTAGTGACTTAATACTAACAATGTCGGTAAAATTTACACTTTTATTCAGTTTATTCATTAAATCAACCTATTAGGTTACCTGCCTATAAAAAGCACGTTTTCAGCCTGTATGCCTATTGCTAGGTAGTTTTTATGTTAGCTAACAATCTCTAACTCACATAAAACAACCTGTCGAAAAAGTTTACAAAAAGTATCATAAAGAAAAATAACTCTAATATAACAACAACTTAGAAATTGGTATGTTACTTGCTAATTCCTAGTCGCTGTGGTGAAAGATAAACAATGGCATAGGAATTAATAATTGATTTAAAAGGATTTTTAAAATGAAAAAACGACTGGGTCTAACCACCCTCTTATTTGCAATGAATGCTAATGCAGCATTAATTAACTTTGAGAGCACAAGTGCAAGTAATAGCGGCGCGCTTATTAACTACGATAATGTTGTCACTCCACTTCAATTGCAGGCGATGCGATTTTTACATTAAATGTTAATGGCGATTTCAACTCTAACTATGAATATGCGGATCTAGTATTGGATGGATTTAGTTTAGGTCGTATTTTAGATAGTAATACAAGCAATGATTTATTTAATTTTACCAATGATGTCGGTAATCAGTCTATCTCGACCATCACAGGAACAGCGACACTCTCAGAGAGCGTTTTCTCGTCATTAATAAGTGATGGTTTTCTTGATTTCTCTTTTGATGCCAGTTCAAGTGTGAATTGTTGCGGTACGATCAATGAACTATCTGGAACAATATCTTTCACTGAATCAACATCAATCCCAGAGCCGGCTCCACTTATGTTATTAGGACTGGGTTTATTAGGTTTTGCAAAATTAAGAAAGAAAAAGTAGTTTTATTCAGTAAAACTTAGTCCCTAACTAAGTCACTATTGACGATAGTTGGGGACTATATTTAATGTTCGACAATTGATGACAAAATAGATTTATTATAACAGGCGCGCCACTTTATCCTTATCCACATCTGTAGCAGTATTCGCTATGGTTTGTACATTGTCGTCGTCAAGATCAATCCTATTACCTGTGTGCTCGAAAATAGCTTGTTGAATTTTTTCATTAGTCATTTCACCTTCAATTTTCACAATGTTATTGTTTTCTTTCCCATTTGAAGCAGAGCCTCCGGCAAGTAAATAGTGCCATTACTAAAATCCACTGCGAAGGCAATCACACCAGGCACTAAAAAAAACAATAAGCCAATGGCATTTAGAACAACGATACTGGCATCCAGTTGCCCAGCGCTTTGCCCTTTTCTCTCTGGTTTAAGAATTGTGCCACAACCTGACAATTGAATACTTAACCCCAATATTAATGGTAATGCAATGCGCTTTTGTATTTTTATATTCATAATATTCCTTTGAAATTGTGCTTTGTTTGATGACTTTTTGAATATGAAATAAGTTAATCAATGCCAGATTAACCTCGTATACCCATTAAGACATAAAAGTGAAATTGAAGTTCATTTTGCTAACCGTAAGAGCCCAAGTCATAATTTACAAAGTCTCCCTTAAACCTGTTAACAAACAATAAAGCAAAAAATTCACTTATTAATGCTTATTGCATATCAATTATATAATAGGTTTACTAATGGTTAATTAGCGAACAAAAATTCAGTAATGAAAAACATTCTGAATAAATAACCGTCAGTCATTCCAAAAATCAACAACCTCGAATACATCGGTGTGATATTGATCACATAATGTTCAATAAAAACTCGTATGATAAAAAAGGAATCGCTTGATAGGCAAATGATATGATCTACTTTATAGTAAGTTCATTTAGGTTGGTTTCACTTAACATATTTAATAATTCAGTGTTTTATACTGCTTAATAAAATAAAACAGCATAAAACTCTTTTTAATCAATCAAAAAGGTTGAATTTTAGTTAATGAAACTAAACAAAAGCACATACACTATTAAGTAGCATAAGGATTTGTTCTAAAACAATAAAACTACAAGGAAGTAAATATGAAAAAAATTAGAGATGTCTTATCTGTCTTTTTATTAGCATTTAGCACCACCGCTTTTGCTGAAGAGACCAGCTCATTTAGCCAAGCAATCGCAAGCCTCAGTGAATCTGTTGATGGATTCTTCAATGATTATACCGGCTGGTTTGTTGGCTTAATTTTTAAAAGCGTTCCAGTTGGCGACGCAAGCTTTCCTCTTATCGTAGGCTGGTTACTAATCGCAGCTATCATTTTTACTCTTTATTTTGGTTTTATACAGTTTAGAAAAGCTGGTTTGGCTATCGATATTGTTAAAGGTAAATATACGGATCCTAATTCAAAAGAAGAAGGTGAAGTATCTCACTTCCAAGCATTAACAACGGCATTATCAGGTACTGTTGGCACGGGTAACATTGCTGGTGTAGGTGCTGCACTTGCTATCGGTGGACCTGGTGCAACATTCTGGATGATTTTATGTGGCTTACTAGGTATGGCTTCTAAGTTCTGTGAATGTACATTAGGTGTAAAATACAGAACTATCTTACCATCAGGTGCAGTTTCAGGTGGTCCAATGTACTACTTGAGCCAAGGTTTAGGTGAGAAAGGCTTAGGTGGTTTAGGTAAAGCGTTAGCAATTGGTTTCGCATTAATGTGTATTTTAGGTTCATTGGGTGGCGGTAACATGTTCCAAGCTAACCAAGCACACGCAATGTTAACTTACGCATTTGATGTACCAAGTGAATACGGCATTATTACAGGTGTAGTATTAGCAGCATTAGTATTCTCTGTAATTGTAGGTGGTATGCCTTCAATCGCTTCTGTAACTGAGAAAGTAGTTCCTTGGATGGCAGCGTTATACGTTGGTATGGCTTTAATCGTTATTGGTGCAAACATCGGTCAAGTTGGTCCAGCATTCGCAGCAATCTTTGAAGGTGCCTTTACTGGTGCAGGTGTTGTTGGTGGTTTTGTTGGCGCATTAATCCAAGGTTTAAAACGTGCAACCTTCTCTAATGAAGCGGGTGTAGGTTCGGCGGCTATTGCTCACTCTGCAGTAAAAACAAAAGAACCAGTCACAGAAGGTTTAGTGTCATTACTAGAACCATTTGTAGATACTGTTGTAATTTGTACTATGACAGCATTAGTTATCACTATTGCTGGTCTAAACGTTGCACCATTTGACGGTAGTGGCTTAACAGGTGTAACACTAACAGCGGCTTCATTTACTGAAACAGCAGGTGTATTTAAATACCTACTAGCATTGGCTGTAGTTATGTTTGCTTTCTCTACTATGATCTCATGGTCATACTACGGTCTAAAAGCTTGGACTTACCTGTTTGGTGAAGGTAAAGGTACTGAATTAGTGTTTAAACTTATGTTCTGTGTCTTTGTTGTAGTCGGCGCAACTATTCAGTTTGGGGCGGTAATCGACTTCTCTGATGCAGCTATCTTTGCAATGTCTATCTTTAATATTATCGGCCTATACTTCTTAATGCCAGTGGTTAAGAAAGAGCTACACTCATTTATTGCACGTGTTAAATCAGGTGAAATAAAAAGGTACGATACAAAATAATCCTAATTAACATTTAATATGCGACATATTCGTCGCATTAAATAAAAAGCTCACTTCGGTGAGTTTTTTTGTATATGATATTCGCTATATGATAGTCATATTGATGACATAACGGCTACCATCTTTACATAAAGGCATAATACCAATCATAGTAAGTAACTGATCTATTTTACTTGTTAAAACAACTTATTTTTTCGTTGTAAGTTTCATATAGGGAACAACCATTTACATCAACTTACGCCTCAAACTAAGCCATTTTTCCGGCGCAAAATTTAGATCAGTTATTTAATACAATTGGTATAATTTAGTTTAAAGAATAGGTGCAGAATATAATTTCCCTTTTAGGAAATTTACAAAGTAGCAATAAATTAGTTAATTAGTTAATTAGTGCAATATACAAGGATAGTATATGAACCATAACGACACAGTCACTATAGATCTCACTCGTACTCTACTCAAAGATGGACCTAAATTTTTATCTCATAAAGTGATTGTGGAAGGAGACTTAGCTTTTTTACGCCCCACTATAACATCGATGCTATTTTGTGTTGTCTATATCGTGGTAGGTCTCTTTTTAATTGCATTAGCTAGCTATCAGCTGATTATTTCTGACAAATACGATCTTGCTATTTTTGTGGGTGGTTTCGGTGTTGCCATTGGCACCTTTGGTATTGCATTAATCCAGCCTTTTGTAAGCAGAGCAACATTCAATAGAGTAACGGGCGTATTTAATAACCACACTGACCGTAACGTTAAACTGCACAATATCGTCTCATTACAAATTAATAATAAAATGATTCAACGTAAACATGCTATCAGCTACCCTTGTTATGAGCTTAATTTATTAACTGAGCATGGCCGAAGAATTAATATCCTCAATCATAACGACTTAATTCAACTAATGCATGACGGCAACTTATTAGGTACTTTTTTAGGTGTAGAGGTACTTGATTGCAGAAGGGAAATTATACTGTGAGCCCACCCCATAATGACAATACACCTTTTTGTATGATTAAGTGTTTTTTTGAAAGGCTTTATTTACGTGTATAAGACTCATTAACTTAATAACAGGTTTAATGATGAGTTGTGCACTCCCAACAATAAACAACCAGGTGCCACTTTCAATCAGAGCATCATTTAAGAAAAATGCACTGCCAATTAAAAACCAAATAGCAATAAATAAGTCATTAACTGCACCTAACGCTTCATAACGTCGTTGTATCACTATATGTTCTTGACCAATGTCTAGATCAAACTCATTTTTTTACTCATTAATCCCCCTTATCAAGACTGAAATAATATCAATAAATTGAATCTTACCACTCTTGGTGATATTTTTAACTAATGAGTAAAGCGCAAATAAAACTACTGATTGAAAATACTATTAAGCATAATGGCATGGTTGAAACCGCCATTAAAGGTGTACACATTTTTCGGGTAACTGAACCGGTACCATGTACTCCCGTGGTTTATGAGCCGACTATTATTGCTATTGTCAGCGGAGCAAAAGAGGCGATACTTGATGGCAGTAAACACAGCTATGATGCTAACCATTACTTATGTTGCACTCAGTCAATGCCCATTGAAGCAGGTGTTCCAAACGCATCATCTGATACACCATTATTAGGTGTTATGATTTCCCTCGATACAAAAGTGATGACTGAACTTGCGATTGCAGTGGATTCTACTCAATATAAAACACGTCTATCACAAGGTAAATCGATCTCTTCAGGATTAACCTTAGCCCGATGGGATAGTGAATTTAGCAGCTCCCTATTACGCTTATTACAGTTAAATTCAGATGCAAAACAAGCAGAGTTATTGGGCGAAGGTCGTCTGAGAGAACTCTATTATGCAATTTTTAAAGGTGATGCCGGTAAATCTGCTCAACAAGCTTTTGCTGTAGGTAATGAAGTGACTAAGGCGATTAACTATTTGAATGATCACTTAGATCAACCGGTGACTATTGATGAAATGGCAAGCAACATTGGTGTAAGTCGAGCCGTTTTACATCGTAAATTCAAGCAAGCAACCACTTTATCACCTATTCAATTTATGAAATCAATGCGTCTTAATAATGCAGCAATGAAAATTGCTAGCGGTATGAAAGTAAGTCAGGCAGCGATGCAAGTTGGTTATGTTAGTTCCTCACAGTTTAGTCGTGAATTCAAACGCTTATATGGAAAATCACCCAAGCAATGGATAAGTGCATAATATTTATTAATATCACTCATTCGTTGAATTCAAGACAAAATACAAATCCGATGGTCGTTTTTATCAAGTCCAAATATAACTTTCCATTGAGATAGTATGGTGCAAAATTGGACTTGTTAATACATTAACCGACTCATACACATCAATGGCGGCCAACGCCACTATCAATGGTAAATAATGTTCTGAACTTGGGTGTGATTGCCGATAAAAAGGCGATTTACTGGGTTGTTTGATAGCCTCGATATCCTTGCTGATGACAGCTTCTCTTACCCACTCTTGAAATTGTTGTGCATAATCGGCCACCAGCTCATGTTCTGCTCTAGTATCACTTAAATTATGAGTCACACTGCCTGAGCATATAATCCCAATATTTTGCGACCTTAATTGTTTTAATACCTGGCCAAGGTGTTGCAGCTGGTTTGTATCATGCTCAACATTGATAGAAATTTGTAGTATGGGTTTATCAGCATTTGGGCGAAGATGACGTAAAGGGACCCAAACACCATGATCCCAACCGCGCTGAGTATCAGCTTTCATTTCGATACCATTATCATTAAATAACGTGATTACTTGTTTGGCTATAATCGACGAACCACATGCGGGGTATAGTAAATCATACAAGGCATGTGGAAATCCGCTGAAATCATATATAACCTGTGGACTTTCACTGCTTGTAATGTAATTCCCATGGGTTAACCAATGTGCCGAGACAACAACAATTGCCTGTACATGATCAAAATGTATTGATTGACGAGCAAATTGCTGTGCAGCCAAACCTGTATCAAAGGCAAACATTGGTGAGCCATGACTAACAAATAATAACGGAGCTAAACTCATACCCCCTCCTGTAATAAATCAAACCAACCCATTATTGGCCCTGCTGGCACAATCATCGAAGGATTCAATGCTTTAATAGAGTAATAGCCGGTTTTAATGTGGCCTATACGTGTATTCTTGGCAAAAGCATCGAGCTTGAGTAACCGCAGCAAGTACCCTGATAAATAAGGGTAATCAGCGATTCTTTTAAGATTAGTTTTAAATAACCCGTGATACGCCACATCAAAACGAATCAGTGTAACAAATAAACGAATATCACTTTCAGTGAGCTTTTGTCCCACCGCATATTGATTAACTGAAAAGTGCTCTTCTAACTTACCTAAACGTGAAAATATCGCCGTAACCGCTTCATTATAAGCCTGCTGAGTGCTAGCAAAACCCGCTTGATAGACACCATTATTTAAACTGTTATAGATACTATCATTAAACATATCTATCTCATTTTGCAATGCAGGGGGATATAAATTAACCAATGATTGATGAATAGGTCTTAAGTCATCATTAAAAATACGCAAGATATCAGCAGATTCATTATTAATAATGTTGTTATTATTACAATTCCAAAGAATAGGCACAGTGGCTCGTCCTGTATATTCAGGGTCAGTCATAGTGTATAACTGATGTACAAACTCCACACCTTGAACCTGACTATTGGTTGCACCAGGAAAATCACCAAACCGCCAACCAAAATCAGTTAATGCAGGCTCTACAACCTCGACACTCACTGCTTCCTCCAATCCTAATAATGAGCGAGCGATTAACGCCCGTGTTGCCCAAGGACAAATATAGGCCACATATAAGCGCAGACCATCTTCAAGTGCAGCATGAGGGTCATCGATACGTTTGGTAAATGCACTACTTTGACGAATAAAGCGGCCTTTCTTATCTTGTTTCTGTACTGGATCCCATTTACGTTCCCAAACACCATTAACTAACATAGTGACTCCTATAAAGTCTCTGATATCTGATCAGAAACCTATTAAGTTATTATTCAAAAATCAGGGGGTAGTTATTAATTATTTATCCATGAATCTTGTTAAACGGTTATCGACAGAGAAGCACCCTGCTCCTTGAAACGTTAACGCTAAACTAGCCGCAAATAAGATCAAGGCATACTCGAACCCACCATTACTAATAAATAGACCGTGACTAATATGCGCAGTGAAAATAGCCACTAACATGGTGAATGCAGTGAGCAATGCCGCAGGTCGTGTTAATAGACCTAAAATCAAAGCGAGGCCACCAAAGAATTCAACACTACCCGCTAACAAAGCCATCAGAAATCCAGGTGCAAGACCAATACTTTCCATCCATTGACCAGTGCCTTCTAAGCCATATCCACCAAACCAGCCAAACAATTTTTGTCCACCGTGTGCTGCTAATACAATGCCCACTGGAACACGAATTGCTAATGACCCTAACCCTGCTTTAGTCTGAAGAACTTTGTTTATAATTTGCTTATTCATTGTTTACCCTTTAAAAAATTGATTGTTTGTTTAGTTCGGAAAGCAGTTTACTAACAACAAATTAAATGATAAATATGCCATTCATTGAATTATTATCAACATAGTGTTGTTAATGAAGCAGACATTGTATTAGATAAGGTCTATAAGATGGATAAACTCGACATGATGAAAGCCTTCATCACAGTGTCAAAAGAAGGCAGCTTTACTAAAGCAGCAGATAAGTTGGACATATCAAACCAACTAGTCAGTAAATATATTGCTCATTTAGAAGATCATTTAGGTGTTAGATTGTTTAATCGTACAACACGTAAAATTCGCCTTACGGCAGAAGGTGAACAGTGTGTGCAGCATGTACAACAAATATTAGAAAACATTCAAGATATGGAAGGCAATTTAGGTCAATTTAAAAATGAAGTCCAAGGTACATTACGGATCAGTGCGCCAGTATCATTTGCCACCAAACATATTGCCCCGTTATTAAGAGATTTTAGACGTAAAAACCCTGCCGTTAAAATTGATTTACAATTAAATGATCGCAAGACGGATGTTGTTGAGGAAGGTTTTGATTTAGCCTTGCGTATTAGTGAGCTAAAGAGCTCTTCATTGATTGCAAAACGTATTGCCCCTATTCATATTGTGACCTGTGCATCTCCTGAATACCTTGAGAAAAATGGTATACCTGAACACCCAGATCAACTTAATCCAGACCATTTTTTACATTATAACTACATGGACTATAACCGAACTCATTTACCCCTAATCAACGCATTAAGGCATTCAATAAAAGCACAAAGACAAAGTATCTCTTCAAATAATGGGGATGTATTAATAGAGGCTGCGGTTGCGGGTGAAGGTTATGTGGTACAACCGACTTTTATCGTCAGTAAAGCAGTTAAACAGGGAAAGTTAAAAGTGATACTAGAAGATTTTGCACCTGATGTAATGAGCTTGTATGTGGTTTATCCGCATCGAAAATTAACCTCAAACAAACTCACTGCATTTATTGATTTTATTAGTCACTATTATGGTGAACAACCTTATTGGGATGATTTTCAGGCTTAATTGCTTTAAAGGATAGATTCGCTCCATTTATGATCCACTAAGTAATCGACTACATTTTTTGGTCTATATTTAGGATCGTTATCCCAGCGGTATTTAACCGACTTATGAATCAATACCTGCCCTTGACCATGATCAAGAGTGCGAAAATATTTACTTTTAATACGATAAAAGGACCTTCTTGAATTATGCATAGTAGCAAGCGTACTCTCTTTAATGCTCTCTTGTAAATGTGTTTCAACATCTAAGCCAGCTGTTGTGACTTCTTCAAGCATCCAACTTAATGCATTATCTGATAAAATGGTTCCCGACTTATCAGGTGGGTAACTACCTCCGATGTCGCTATGTGCACCAGCGAACCAAACCTGTTTAATGTCCATATTATCACCTGCAGACCAAATCGTTGGGATGAAGTCACATCTATGTTCATCAATAGCAAGCGCATGCCTTGCAATCAAAACATTACTGCCAATTTTATTATCATAAAATTCATCCTTATCGTTAAATAATCCTAAAAATGTCAAGGGTATCCCCATCGCCCCAACTGTATCCCATACCCCTACAAACTTTACTTCTCTTGATTGGTGACAATAGTCATTCCTAAATTTTATCGATTCTTTTCCACTGGGAGTGTAAGCTTCACCTGATTTTTTATAATGATTAAAAGCGTGTTGTACCAGCTTCGCATTATCTCTTTTTAAAATTCCACAGTTATTAATTAATCCGCAGAGACATCGAATAGTATAAGCACCACGGCTAAAGCCGAATAAGAAAAGCTCATCACCATCAGAATAGTTTTGGATAATATAACGATAATTATCCATGATATTTTTATGTAGCCCCCTGCCAGTTGCACCTCCAATAGTATTATCGTAATAGGAACCAATGCCCCAATCGTAAAAAACTTGTTGTGGAGATTGGTCTGAAGAAAAAGGTTTGATTGCACGAGCTAGTTTTAAAATATTGGTAGGAAAATCTTTCTTAAGATCATTTTCAGGATGATTCCAAGTCCCATCAGCACAAATAACTATTCGTTTTTTCATATATCACCTTCCTTTTGCTCATTTTCACATGAAGATAAACACTTTATTCAAAGTTTTTATCGAGGTGTTACAACAACATATATTAAAGTAGCAATGTCTAGACCAAACTTTCAAACTATTGTTTTATCGCTAATAATTATTCTTATAATCTTCATAAACCAAATAAATGTAAAACTAATCAACATCAGTAATAATACCAATCATAGTAAGTAACTGATCTATTTTACTTGTTAAAACAACTTATTTTTTCGTTTAAGTTTCGTATAGGGAACAACCATTTACATCAACTTACGCCTCAAACTAAGCCATTTTTCCGGCGCAAAATTTAGATCAGTTATTTAATACAATTGGCATAAGAAGTAGTTTGAACATGTTTCAGGCATAAAAAAACCACTCAATGAGTGGTTTACAATCAACATACTTAAAAGGTTAATTTAGTATTGCGAATCTAATACAACACGTTCTCCGTATAATCCATTTTTTGGTAACGGCTTATAACTTGAGTTAGCTGCCCGCATAATACGGATCCCTTCAGCACCAGCTTGGCGAGCAGAGATAATGTCACCATCTGCATCCCCATAGTAAATTTTAATATTATGTTGTTTTATATACGGAGCTTTTAAATAAGCCTCTTTACTTGTTCCTGAGAAAATAACGTCGTGCATCTGTTTAATATCAAAAGTCTTTTTAATATAAGTTGTCATAAAGTCACAATCAGAGGGTGTACGAGCCGTAATAAAGTAGATATCGTCTCCTCGTGCTTGATGCATCGCAATCAACTTACTGGCGATGGTTTTCGGTTGGCTAAAGGCATCCCAGCCACAGTTCGCTTTATCCCAAAACTGTTGATTAGAAAGATATGAGTAACCACTCGGTGAAAACTCTTGCTGGCCGCGATAAAAAACAGGACTACTAAATAAAACAGTATCATCGATATCAAAACCAACCGACATAGCTGGTTTACCTTTTAACTCCTCAGTTAACGCTTCAACGGATACCGTATTTAAATCATCAGGAATCCCCTGAGATAATAGTTCAGCAGTTGAATAACCCGCTTGAGTACCTGGTGTTTTAGGATCTGCAATTACACTGGACGAGAGAAACGAAGAAGCAATAAGGGAGAGGGTTAACAAACTTTTTTTCATAGAAGAGTCCTTAACGTTTTGAAACAGAAATTAGATGATAATTAGCGTTGTTGGATACAACACACGTGCAGATGATAAAGGTATATAAACAGAACAAAAATAAAACCCGTTAATCAAGCTAATCATAAACTATTGATTTTAAAAAATAGCACTTAACAAGTGTGCCTATTTACCACTATAGCGCCCTGGTTTATGGTTAATCACTAGGATTAAATTACATGCTGTTGCTCCTAATATAGAGAGTAAAATAGCGCACCAATCAACAATAAAAATAGCGAGTAACAACACGACAAAGTCCACTGACATTTGAAATTTACCGATGGGAATCTTGTATTTTTGATTTAAAAATTGCGCCAAAATCATTAATCCTCCCAAGCTTGCACCATGTCGAAATAACATCAATAAACCAAAGCCAATTAATAATCCACCTACCACCGCTGAATAGATAGGATCTAAAAAGCTCACCGTAATAAATGTAGGTGTAAACTCAACAAAAACAGATAATAATAAAACAGCTACAAAGGTCTTTAGCGTAAACTTCCACCCTAGCTGTTTATAAGAAAGTATATAAAACGGAAGATTAATAATAAAAAATATTTCACTAAAGCTAAATTGAGTTGCGTATTGTCCTAAAAAAGATAACCCAGCGGTACCACCAATTAATAAACCGGTTTTTTTAAACAACATTACCCCTAGTGAAGCTAATAACGTTGCAATAATGATTGCTTGCACATCTTCAATAAAACTATGTTTGTTACTTGGCATTTAGTTCCCTTCCTAACATTACGCAATACATACATTATTCAACACTGAATGTAGAGTTTATTCATCATAAACTCTACAGCGACAATCTCAAATAAGTTAGCAATAAATAAGCCAAATTCACGTTTTAAAAGTAATAGAGTCATCCCCCTTTTCTCAACTGCGGTGAGGTTCATTTTAGCTCATACAATACACGGATTAATGACAGAGGATGGATCAAAACAGTGCACTTAAGGTGGCTTGTTCATATAACAATTATATTAATGAACAGCGACAACCTATCTACAGGCTGTCGTTGTAGTTGATATTTAACGTTTTACTTTAACTTCATGACTGTTAAGAATAGCCAACAAAGGATTGGCAGCAAACACTTTCTTTTTAACCAATAAACCAATCGCAATACCTGCAATAAAACCGCCAATATGAGCCCAATAAGCTACGCCACCACCACTTTCATTTGCTAAATAAAGACCCAAAATATTAGTTAAAATCCAAAAGCCAAAGAAAATAACAGGGCTTACTTTTTTCTGGTAAACAATAATCATGAAAGTCAAACTTGCATGTCTGAACCATAATAAATACATACCAAACAAACCTGCAATCGCACCACTTGCGCCTACCATTGGAATCATTGAATTAGGATCAGCTAAAATCTGTGCAACAGCTGCACCAAGACCACACAAAGTGTAATAAAGAATAAATTTTCCACGGCCCAAAGTATCTTCTAAATTATCGCCAATAATATATAGGAAATACATATTCCCCACTAAATGCATTAATCCACCATGCATATACATATGTGTTAGTAGTGTCCACAGCTGTTGACCATGGCTCACTTGGTCAGAGTGCAAAGCAAAGTTATTGAATGCAAAATCTTCACTGCTGCCCCCAAACCATAGCTCATAAAAATTAACACATTGAAAACAAGTAATGCATAAGTCACCCATGGTGTTCTTTTGGGCTTTAAATTGTATTCCACTGGCATTTGAGACAAAAATTGAAATAGCCAAGTTCGCTTATGCACTGGTTTATCTAATTCTAACAACGCTTCAGCAATTGCAGGAGACTGACTCACTTTTTCAAGCTCATCATTATCTAACCAAACGCCATGGCAACCAGAACAAGCATCCACCTCTACTTTAAATCCAGACATTAAATGATATCGAGTTAACCTTTGATCACAGACATAGCAGTGGCGATCTGATTGGCCCAGTACCTCTCCGAGATTTTGCTCAAGCAAAACTTGGTCGTTATTATTATCTGCAATAGACAAGGCACCGTCTAATTCACCTAACTCTAGCCAGATTCCATGGCAGTCTTGGCATTGATCTACTTCTTGTTGATGGAACTCATATTTTCTCATTTTAGAGCTGTTACAACTTGGGCAGTTTTTCATTATTATCTTCCTTAATTATTGGCCAATGGGCCGACTTCAATACCAGCTGCAATCAGTTCTTTATGAAGTTGAGTATAATTATTGATTAAGTTTTTAAGAGCACCTTCACTTACTTTTTCATTAAGCTCCAGAAGCAAACCTGAACCATATTTTGGACCAAATTGATTATTTTCTATTTTTGTAATGATCAGCGCCGTTTCAGAGTTATAACGGCGAACGCCGGAGAGTATATTACTTGGTGTTTCTAATGCATTTGATGAGTACTTCATGTTGCCCCATACAAAATCATCAACCACAGGATGGTAAGCTTTTACATTATAAGGAGACTTCTCTTGCAGTAATTTAGCATAACTATCCAGTGTCTTAATATTGTCACTAAGCTCATCAGCTAAGGCATGTTGTAGATAAAAGTTCTTCTCTTTACTGTTTAAGTTTTCGAATAATAAAGCTTGCGATAAACCTTCTTGGGCAGCTAAATAAACACCTATTACTGTTGCTATTACCATAAAGATTTGACCGACCCAAAAGCCACTTTTTATTAAGTCAGAGTTATCAAAGCGAATTGCAGGTCGTTGTTTTTTATTGTTTTTCTCAGTAGACTCGGTTGTTTTTGGTGTATCAGGTTCCATGATGCCTATCTTCCATTTATGTATAGGTAGTATTAATGACGAGTTGGTATTAACCGTATATTTAATTTTTAATAATATCACATATTAATGATTTAATTAAATTTACCATATAAATTAATGATATATATTTGTAGCAAAAACAGTAAAAATAAAAAAAGGCGAGTGATTCTCAGGGTTAATTTAGGGATAAGTTGTCGTCATAGAAGCGTTTTGAACAAGGGCTCGACGTTAGCTTTAACTTAACTAACACATACCCTACTAAACAGAAGTCATTTCCATTATTTCGAGTCGATTACCAAAGGGGTCTCGAATATCAAATCTTTTGATACCTTCAATTTGTGTATTTTCATATATTTCAACGCCTAGTGCTTCAAATGTTCTGCGACATTGCTCGATATTATCTACATTATAAGCCACGTGCGCTCTAGAATTTGTTCTATGTGCATTATCCTCACAACCTAAATGAAGTTGCAATGATCCTAACTCAAACCAGAGACTATTTGTTGCTCTCAAACTCTCAGGTTGTATTAACTGCTTCAAACCTAATACACCACCATAAAATCTTTTGGCTTCTTCTTCACCACCAAACGGTATTGTCACTTGCACATGATTTATACTTTTTATCATTATTGCTCCCTCCCTAACCTTTATAGTGTAAAGTTAACCGCCTTCCCCTTCATAAATCTCCAAGGGTAATCCATCTGGGTCTTTACAAAATGTGAATGGTCGATGAGTCAATTCATCGACTCTGATAGCTTCAACATCAATACCCTTAGAAATTAAATACTCAACTGTTTGCACAACTGAATCAACGGTAAATGCTAAATGCCTTAATCCTAGCGCTTCAGGTTTTGTTAACCTTTCTGGCGGATCAGGAAATGAAAACAATTCGATTTGTCCGCCATCAGGTAATGATAAATCCAATTTATAAGATTGCCTTTCTGCACGATAATGCTCAGCAATCACTTGCAACCCAAGAATGTCAGTATAAAAATGCTTAGACCTTGAATAGTCTGAACAAATGATGGCAACATGATTAATTGACTTAAACAATCGATACTCCCAATAGAAAAAGAGAAAATTTACATCACTATTATTTTATAATCGATCAAAAACATAAAATACAAAGCAAATCATTAATCATAGAGCCATTAGTATTTTGAATATAATAGCGAATTAAAAGTAAAAAATAGAAAGGTCATTTGGTTATTAAACAAGTGATGTATGCGTGTGGCAGACACCACTTAAATAACAATATATCAGTTAATTAATATCTTGTTCGTTCATCAATTGAGTATAAATATGATAAGCGCTGGCTACATCTGCTAAAGCAGTACCTACTGATTTAAATAAAGTGGTCTGTTCAAGGCTTAATCGACCTAGTACATCCCCAGCACAAAGTTCTGCCAACTCACCTTTTACATGTGTTTTTTCTATTTTCCCTTCAGACATTGGGATCAATATTTCTCCAGCTTCATTAAACACATTAAGATAACTATCGGCGATAACATAAGACGTTTCTATGCTATAGGAATCACACTCTCGACAAGTAGGATGATGATTCCCAACCAAATCAATATGTGTCCCCTGTTTAACTGAGGCACCATCAAATACAGGAGTTGAGCTACCTGTTGCACAACTTATAATGTCCACATCAATCATCTCACCTTCATTTTTTTGATAAGGCAATACACACAGTTCTGGACGCACCTTTTTGATGCTTTCGATTGTGTTATGTATTTTTTGCAAGTCACGCCCACTAATATAAATAGTAGTAATGGGCCTCACACTAGCATGTGCTAAAGCCATATAAGGCGCTAATTCACCGGTTCCAAATAATAATAAGGTACTGGCATTTTCACGAGACATCAAACTAGAGGCGAGTGCGGAAATAGCAGCCGTTCGCCAATAAGTTAAACTTGTCCCATCAACTAAGGCTAACGGCGCACCGGTGTCCCTTGAAAACAATAAAACCTGTGCAGAAACAGTTAAACGTCCTTTTTCAGGATTTTGAGGGTAATGTGTAAATGATTTAACCCCTACTACATCTTGAGTCCAAGCCGGTAAAACAGCGAAAGTATTTTGCTTTTCTTCACTGCCGCCAGGAAACGAGTACATCTGTCTTTGTGGCATACCAAAATCATCACTAAAAGCTGATTTTAATGCTGGAATAAGTTTTTCAAAAGACAATATCTGTTGTACTTCTTGAGCACTAACTATTTTCATAACACCCCTTTTTAATGATCTTTACTGATAGTAATTGGTCAAAAATTGAAAGGTATTTTGATTTGAAATAAACAAAAAAGTCAATTTAAATTAACGATTAACTTTTTCAGGCAAGGCTAAATCAGCTATTTTCTACCATCCATTCAATAAATTCATCAATGAATAGATTCGATTTATTGGCTTTACTCACTGCAATACAATACCAGGCAGTAACGAGTGATTGTGAAGATACTTTAACTAACGCACCGGATTCAATTTCTTGTTTACAAATTATATCATCAGCTAAGAATAAGCCCTCCCCATCAAGTGCAGCTTCTAAAGCAAGTGACAAATCTGAATAAACATAACCATGCTTCCAGCTGTTACTATTAGGTAAATATTTATTAAACCATTGCATCCAAATCGTCCTACTGTTGTCATGAACTAACGGTACCTGTTCTATGTTATTAAGCAGTCGATCAGCGTTGTTTTGGTAGAAAGAGGAGGAGCAAGCAGGATAACAATCAATAGGGAGAAGCCGAGTTAACTCATACTTTTCTGTATTAAACCTTTCTTCAAAGTGAATAACAATATCAACTTCACTTGCATGATTAGGCTCCCAACCTAAATTCAGAGTGATTTTTGCATCTGGATTTAATTGTCGAAATTTAGCTAAACGAGGTCGCAACCATCGACTTGCCATCGCATGTTCAGCATTAATCACTAATGACTTTTGAGTCGCAATAAGAGATGTTTTTAAACAAGCTTCTGAAAGCAGTGTAAATGCTTGATTAACTTGAATACTTAAGCTTTCACCTGCGTCTGTTAGCTGAACTTTATTACCCAAGCGCTTAAATAATTTAACACCGAGCGACTCTTCAAGTACTCTAATTTGCTGACTAATAGCACTCTGGCTGACACATAACTCACGAGCAGCTTCCGCAAAACTTTCCCTTATAGATGCGCTATGAAAAGCTTTTAATGATGATAATGGGGGTAATCTCTGATTCATGTTTGAAGCATAAGTTTTACTTAAGCTTAGGTCAAGAATTAATCACTCTCACTCATTTATCTCAAATGCTACTGTTATTGGGTCTGTTAATGACACAAACCTAATTCATCACTAAGGAGAGAAGCTATGAAACATTCAAAAAGGACTTTTATCACTGGACTCACACTTACCATTCTTGGTCTAACTACATTCAGCAATACTATCTGCGCTGCTGAAACATTAACTGCAGGGAAATTATCTATAGGTATGGAGATGACCTACCCGCCTTTTGAATCCTATGAGGGAGATAAGGTGGTTGGCTTCGATCCCGATATGGCAGTGTTATTAGGGAAACAAATTGGGGCTGAAGTGAATTATGTTGAAACCAAGTTTTCAGGGCTAATGTTAGGGCTTAACGCCAATAAATATGACATTGTTATTTCAGGTATCTATGTTACACCAGAGAGACAAAAAAAGGCCTATGTGATTCCTTATGCCCGAACTGGCGCTGCGATAATGGTCGGAAAAGGTTCAAAATACCAACCTAGAACTGAAAAAGATTTATGTGGTATGACGGTGGGACTACAGCAAGGGACAACTTGGGTCACTGCATTGAATAAGTTATCCGACAGTTATTGTAAAGAGCAAGGCAAAGGAGAAATTAGGGTACGTGCTTTCCCATCAGCACCTGAAGTATCACAAGCATTAATGTCTAAAAATATTGAAGCACAAGTTGAAATATCTGGTGCTGCCAAAATAATCGTTAAAAAGTCTAAAGGACGTATTGAAATTAGTTCAGAAGATCTTATTTATCCTCAAACGCTTGGTATCTACGTCAATAAAAACAACCCAGCATTAAAAGATAGTTTACAACAAGCATTTGACACGATTAATTCCAATGGATCTTTTCCTGATCTATTAGAGAAATATGAACTCAACTCTGTTACTCAATAAATCATAACTACCACACCAACAAGGAGTAAGTAAAATGAGTATAGAGTGGGAATACTTTTTCTCTTTATTTTCAATGCCAAAATTTTGGGAAGCGAGCCTTATTGTAGTACTAATTAGCACCTTGTCTTGGTGTATAAGCTTGGTGTTAGGATTTTTAATTGCTTGTGCAAAAGCTTCCTCTTCTCGCTGGATAGCCTCACCTGCTAAAGTCTATATTTGGTTCTTTAGAAGTGTCCCACTGCTTGTTGTATTGGTGTTTGTTTACAACCTACCACAATTATTCCCATCCACAAGTAGTTACCTGAGTAGCCCTTTTATAGCTGGTTTAATTAGTTTGGTGATTACGGAAGCGGCTTACATGGCCGAAATCCACCGTAGTGGATTATTGTCTGTAGCTAAAGGTCAACGTGAGGCAGGCCATGCGCTGAATATCGGATTTATTGGCATCCAACGTTTGATTGTTATTCCACAATCATTTCGTATCTCATTACCAGCTTTGATTAACGAATATGTTTCAGTGATCAAGTTGAGTTCTTTAGTCTCAGTCATCTCACTCTCAGAGTTATTAATGACAGGGCAGAACTTATATGCACAAAACTTTCTGGTATTAGAGACGCTATTAGCCGTTGCTGTTTATTATGTACTTATCGTCACGGTTTTTGGCTCTATTTTGCAATGGCTAGAAAGGCATTTGGATGTTGTAGCACGTGATCCAGAGACTTTATCTGACGTTGAGAGTAAACAATTAAGAGAGACAGCTCAGCCGCTCCCTCTGAGACAGAACATCGCAATAGCAGGCTCTCCACCAGCCATGCAACTGATTGGTTTACATAAATCATATGGCCAACACCTAGTATTAAGAAATATTGATTTAACCATTAAAATGGGGGAAGTGGTCAGTGTAATTGGACCTTCCGGCTCTGGGAAAACAACACTAATTCGTACATTTAATTTACTGGAAGAGTTAGATACTGGTGAAATCATTTTATTCGGAGAAAATTACTTAACGGGCGGTATCGATGCTTCAACCGATAAGCGCTGTATTAAAGAAGGTATGCTGCGTATTGGTATGGTTTTTCAGGGCTTTAATTTATTTCCACATATGACCGTATTCGAAAACATCATGATGGCTCCGCGTTACCATGCAAAACAAACGGGTCAAAACACCAATAAACAACAAGCTTTATACTTATTAGATCGAGTCGGTTTATTATTGCATGCGAATAAATACCCGCATCAATTATCTGGAGGTCAGCAGCAGCGAGTCGCAATAGCACGCACTCTTGCCCTCTCCCCTGACATTATCTTGTTTGATGAACCAACATCAGCATTAGATCCTGAAATGGTAGGTGAAGTATTAAAAGTGATTCAAGACCTGGCAAAAGAAGGAATGACTATGGTGATTGTGACCCATGAAATGGATTTTGCTTTATCTGTTTCAGATCGTGTGGTGATGATGGAGCACGGTGTGATACAAGTGAATGAAAAACCAGAAAACATCCTAAATACAACCAATTCAACTGCAGCACAAATAAGAATGCGTGAATTTATGGGGCTCAACCCCTCGTAAATCCAATCAGCCAATATATAAGATTAATCAATGAGGTTTTTATGAGCACTAAGCAACAAACAAAACGAAAAATAATAGAAGGACGCCCAGCACTGATTGTTATCGACATTCAAACTGGCGCATTTATTCATCAAGATGTAAGAGCGATCGCACACATGCCTAATTACGCTGAACGCTTAACTAAATCTAGATTGGCGATTGATAGAGCACGAGAGTCTGGCATTCCCGTTATATTCATACAAGAGGTGCATAGACCTGATCACATAGATTTTGGACGCGAGCTAGATGGAAGTGAAGATGTTCATTGTATTGAAGGCAACCCTAATACAGAAATTGCTGCGGATATTACCGGCTTTAGAAAGGATGACTATTTAATTAAAAAACGTCGTTACTCGGCTTTTTCGGAACAGACTTTGAAATCTTATTAAAAGGGTTAAAGATCGATACCTTAATACTGTGTGGTGGGCTGACTGATGTATGTGTTCATTACACTTTTTCTGACGGTCATCAATCTGATTATTTTTGTCGTGTTATTGAAGATTGTGTTGCCGGCTCAAGTACTCAAGCACATAACGCAGCATTGAATGCAATGGAATACCTTCAAACTGGCGCTCGTCGTAACTTAGACGAAATACTTGAAACTTTTAATCAATATAAACCAGCCTTTCAAAAAATAGGAGCATAAAATGAGCATAACTTATCATCAAAGTAACCCACGCATGAGTGAATTAGTCGTACATGGCAATACCATCTATAGTGCAGGTCAAGTCGCAAACGACTATCAAGCGAATATGACTTCGCAAACTCAGCAAATATTAAGCAATATAGAAAACTTATTAGCTACTGTTGGTGCCACAAAAGAGCATATTTTATCAGTACAAATTTGGGTATCAGATATGAGTGAGTTTAGTCAATTAAACAAAGTATGGGATGAATGGGTAACACCAGGCCACCAACCGGCACGAGCCTGCGTAGAGTGCAAACTAGCGAATCCAGACTGGAAAGTAGAAATGATGTTTATTGCTGGAATACCAACAAATTGATAATAAATTAGCGCTGCCTTTTAAAATAAACAGGTTAGATAACATCAATTACCTAACCTGTGCAGACTTATTAATACTGTCTCTGTTTCTTTAGTTATATGAGAATGAAAGGTCTGAAAATCAGCTACCGTTTTTGTTCTAATATTGAAACAAGATCTTTCAATGAGTTTTCATATTCTTCTTGATTGGAATTCTTAAAGAGTAATAGATCATCAACAATATCTGGGTTATCGATACTCGTAGGGATTGAAAAATCAACGTCTTTAATATACTCGTCCCAGTTTTCGAGCTTCCAAGTATCTCTTAATGAGTTTCTTTCTATCATACGACTTTTAACCACATCCACATCAGTCATCACCCAGACAACCGTCAAACGCGCGTCTTTTTCGATGAGTTGATTTTTTAAATTATCAATAAATGCAGTGTCTCTAATTTCACGGGTGAATGGCGCGTTAATTAATACAATATCGTCGTACTCTAGCGCTTCCATCGCTAAAGCTAACACCGCGTCATACTCGTAATTACGAATATGCTCCTCAAAAAAATCAGAGCTTCGGTTGACTTCTTCATTCATCACCTTGAAAATCTGATGTGATAGCACGATCAATGTATCTTTATCTAAATACACAACATGCTTCAATGCTTTAGCTAACTTTTTAGAAATGTAGGTTTTGCCACTGGCTGGCGGTGACGTGACTAAAATAAGTCTTTTCATTATTCATCCTTAATAATACAAGCGATTTAAGATGAAATGAGCCAATTTTTTGGCTCAGTTCACTTTCAAGTGTTCCAGTGTTCACTGGATTAGCGATCTAAAATATAACAACTAGCTTTCCAAAAATAATTACATTTGAATAGTTACATTTGATTATTTATTTTCCATTACGCGATCCAGCTCGGCCATACTTTGCTCAAAGTAAGGATTGTAAGTTAAGCGTGCCAATGCTTTACCTTCCACATGCCAACCGTAAGAAGAAAACCAAATATCTTTGCCTGCTTCACAGGCTTTTTGTTGTTCCTCAGACTGGCCGTTATTACAAATAATAATGTTCGCCTTTTGACCATACTCTGTATTATCAGGTGAATATAATAATCCCATATGAGAGCCGTTCACGATATTTAAATCAGAACGGTCCATGCTAAAACGCGTGCTTTGTGAAGTAGAGAGGTCTTGCTCTCCCAACCACACTAAGTGATTGCGTGGATTGATAAATTGTTGTTCGAATACAGCAATAGGAAATGCCCTATCAATGACACGATCACCTTCACTCATCATCATAAACACTGGTTGCTGATAAGTGATGCCTTGCAGATCTTCTTGTACTGTTGCAGCAGTATCGTAATAAACAGCTGCGCCATGCATAGGTAAAGAGTTATAACGAATGTAATTGGTTTCAGGATCTTGATCAGCCCATGTTACAAAGTAACTGGCTAAACTAGCCCATTTCACCACCGACTTTTCTGGCTTAAAAGCAGGCGAAAACAACAATAACCCAGCGATGCCATCATCATTTAATGCTTCAGATGTTACCAAGTTTGCTCCAGTAGAATAGCCTCCCAGCCACAGTTTATTCGCCTTAGCTTTTAATAACTCGATATGATGGTGCACCACACCTTGCCAATCTGCTAAATTCGGTAACATTAAGTCGCCTGATTTACTTCCATGACCAGGTAATAAAACGGTTCTTACCAAATACCCTTTCGACACTAAATGATCAGCAATATCGATAAATGAATACGGAGAATCACCTAAGCCATGTACTAAAAGCACCGCATCGCCATTTGGGTTTTCAGGAATCAATTCGAAAGGTAAATTAGCGCGTAACTCTTTTTCAACATCATTAGTTTTAAAAACGCGATGCGTTAACAACCACGCTCTTGTCTCACTAATATATTGCTCAAAGGTATCTTGTGAGTAACTAGGTAAAGCATCGGCGACTTGATAATTTGGGTTAAGATTAGCTTGGCTGCAGGCAGTCAGTAACACAACCGAGCTCAGAATAGCATGACGTAAGAATAATGAAATCAAGTTAAGATCCTATTAAAAATTTTATGATAAGAGCAGAATAGTAGGTGTTATTTACTCACAATAATAACTACTGATATTTAGTAATTTTTATCTACGTATTAAACACACGTTTAGATCGAAAATGCGTAACCACCTATAAACTTATCAGCGACTTAGTAACGGTAAAGTAACGGTAAAATAACGTTATTTGTAAAATGAACGCCGCTTCCTGTGTGTAACCAGAAGAAACCACCTAAATTTAATAACACAGTAAACCAGAACATATTTTTAAATTCTTTCTTGCTGGATTTATGACGTAATTTATTCTGGGCAAGAAAAGCGCCAGGCCAGCCACCTATCAAAGAAAGCAGGTGTAAAGTGCTTTCTTTGGTTCTCCAACGACCATTTTGAGCCGCTGATTTATCAATAGCATAAGCCATATAGGTGACCACACTCATTAATAAATATATAGCTGAGATAAGCCACACCAGCTTTCCAGTAAAGGTTGAGAATAATAACCCGACAATAAAAAGACCAGTAACTAGATGACCAAACTTACGTCGACTAGTGGTCGAACTTTGTTTATGAGAAGCTTTTACATCGCGACTAAATTTAATATTTTCAGCTTTACCTCGATTATTATTATCTCGCACTACATCATAGATAATAAGATCGCCATTAACCGGACGTCTAGAGCGAGGTTTGAAGGCTTTAATATGAACAAAAATACGTTCCCCCCTCCATTTGGCTCAACAAAACCAAACCCTTTATCATCATTCCAATTTAATACTTTACCTTGTAGCCTCATATTCCCTCTTAAGTGAATAGTCTAATCATTATGCAGTAAACTCGATGCGGCTAAAGTGATAGATAAAACTTGAAGAAAGCTCTTAAAAATCTATCAAATGACCCTATTTTGCACCAGCATAAAATTATAACCAATTATTTATAAAATCAACTTTATAGTTTTTGATGAATTTAATCAAACAGTTAACTCCTCTGTTTTAATAATGCTTGAGTCCTCTTCACAACATATACCAGTCACTAAAATAATGCTCTCCTCATTAATCCTCTTATCTTTTATTATTTGATAGCATTACATTCTATCTATTAGCACGTTATGATGGATAAATAGTGCTTTCAAACTCACTGCCATCACTCTGTTATCTTTTTATCAAAATTTCGAGGTTAACTTACTTTGTCTAATCCCAAAAGTGATCACAAGGATCAAGCTTCTCCGAAAACCCTCTCCTTAAAGCCCAATAATTTATTAGTGTATGTGATGGCCGTTGCTTGCGGTATGGCGGTGGCAAACCTTTATTACGCACAACCTTTACTGCATACATTAGCCCAGGTATTTGGTACTTCTATCGGTACTACTGGTCTGATTATTACCATGACGCAGTTAGGTTATGTAATGGGTTTGGTGTTAATCGTGCCTCTCGGAGATCTACTTGAACGACGTCGCTTAATTACTATTGTGACTGCAGGTACTGCCATTGGCTTAGCTGGTGCAGCAATGTCCACTAGTATTGGTATATTTCTATTATCCTGTTTGGCCATTGGACTAACCGCAGTTGCAGCGCAAGTGTTAGTGCCCTTTGCCGCTGTTTTAGCGGAAGAAGGACAACGTGGTGCTGTGATTGGGCGTGTGATGTCAGGCTTATTATTGGGCATTTTATTAGCAAGAACTGTGTCGGGTGTGATAGCTGATGCTTATGGATGGCAAGCGGTTTTTTGGTTTGCTACTTTTAGCATGCTAGTTCAAACAGCCGTGTTATGGAAAATGCTTCCTGAAAGTCGCGGTGAAATGCGCTTAACTTATCCTGCATTAATAGGCTCAATACTTCACTTATTACGTGATGAACCTTTGTTAATACGTCGAATTGTGTATGGCACACTCGGCTTTGCTGCCTTTAGTGTATTTTGGACCTCCTTAGCGTTTTTGCTTGCACGCCCTCCTTACAATTACAGTGATTCCTTGATTGGATTATTCGGCTTATTGGGTGCAGCAGGTGCTTTAAGTGCTAGTTTTGCGGGTAAACTGCATGATAAGGGGTATACCCGTATGGGAACAGGGTTATTGCTGTCATTGATCATGATTGCTTTTACCATCATGGGCTTATTCAGCACACACCTTATTGCGATCATCATAGGCGTGATCTTGCTAGATGTTGGTCAGCAAGGCTCTCACATCTTAAATCAAAGTGTTATTTATACATTAAACCCAGCCGCAAGAAGCCGAATTACAACAGCTTACATGACCAGCTTTTTCTTCGGAGGCGTAGTGGGATCTGCGTCATCCGGATATGTCTATGAGATGGGCGGTTGGACTGGGGTTTCTTGGTTGGGCGGCGCTTTTGGGGCGATTGCATTTTTATATTGGTTAACAGATTTTAGAACAAAGGCAAAATAGTCGACTCATTAATCAGTGTATGAATAAAATTAACTTAGAGAACCCATAATGTTAAACGGAGAACAGGCGGCAAGGTTAGCTTCAATCTAGCTGCACAAACCTGTTCATTGTTTAAAATTTAATGTTTGATTAAATTATTCATACACTCCAATAGGCATTGGATCTGTTATAAAGGTAGATGAGCATGTCGAGACCAAGCTATATAAAACGCTTGCAGTCTAGACTTCCCCTATTTAAAGCTCCCCCTTTGCTTGCTGCCTGCTTAACTGCAACTAAATCCTCTTCTATTTCAAGTGCACTACATGCTCTCTTCAACGCTAAGTCTTTGTGATATCGAGCAGTTTTACGAATATCATCATTATTAAGTGACTCAAGAGAGTTAAGTGCCTTTTGTAAGCGTACACACACCTCTATACTACCCGCTCCATCACGAGCGATAGCTGTAAAAGCGTCTTCAAACATATCTGACACTAACACCTCTGGTACGGCTACACGATCAAATTCAACTTGGTTTTTACTTTGAATTTTGGAAGGAGAATTAAGAATAGAGAGCAAACGCACTAATGTGCCAATTACTTTTATCGCCGTTCCAGGATCGTTTACTGCAGGAGATAAAGCGCGAGCTGCAATTTCAGACAATGCAACCAAGCCAAATCGAGGATCATCTTCAAAGGTCCGATCTTTTCCAATATGAAAGGCGTCGATTAAACATGCGCAGTCTAATTCCGACCACTCATCTGATGAAATAGTAACGTAAGCCAACGCCTGATCGGGGGATACAAATGTACCAGGCAAAGCCGATAAAACGACTGACACGTCTGCATCATTTGCCCAGTCTTGGATTACCGCCATATCAATATGCTGAACATAGCCAATTTTAGCTGTATGCACAGCTTGGCCTTTAATAGGTGAACCTAAAATAGACACCCCACCAAGTGTAGGCTTGTCTCTTCTTCTAATCAGCGCTTTTTCTGTTGCACTTTCAACTTTATCAATGGTTGAACCGACTCTTCCCAAACGTGCAATACTGTCTACCCACCTTACAAAGGTCAAAATCACCACGGCGAAGACAAACACCGTCAAAACAAAAAGCACAAACAATCCCGCTTTATCATAAAAAGTGTTTTTTACAGCGGTAATTGCCACGACACTAAAAATGAAGGCGCCAACAAAGGTAGATAGTGCATTCTGCGATACGTCATCGGCAACGACTAACGAGAAAGATCGAGGCGTCGCAGAGTTACTCGCCGCCGCATAGGCAGCAACCATAGATGATACAGACAGTGTTGCGATCACCAACATGCTAGAAGCCATAATAGAAAGCAAGGTTTCAACTGAGTCCTTTTCAACTAAAGGTGCAAGATTAGCTAACTCAGTACCATCTATAAACTTCGCTGCAAAGACCACAACAACCGACAATAAACAGATCACTAATGGTCTCACCCAAAGTCGTTCAGCAAAACGACTGAATAAAAATCGAAGGCGATCTAACGAAATGAATGAAGTCATGATAGTCCCTTATATATGCCTAGGTAAGCTGACATTCTGATTTATAGGCTGATTACATAATAATAAAACCACACTAATTCACATCTACTTGAGATTCAAATAGATTGTGTTTATAAACCATGGCTTTCATCGTTCCTATTCAAATTGCACAATGAATATCATGGATGCACCTCTAAATGGGCACGACGAATAATAAGCAAGTCAGTAAATAGCGATAAGGAGGAGAAGATAACGTGATGGGTCTCTAGGCAATTATCAAGCAAGAAAATTAATTTTATATAAAACTTTCAATGATGGTTTCTACTGTGATTAATAAAGTAGCTAAACCCCATCTTACGTAAAGTATTGGGGATTTTGCTCACAAGATTAACCTAACCTATATAATACCAGTCACACTAAGTAAATGATCTATTTTATTTGTTAAAATAACTGACTCCTTCGTTGTCATTTTCGTCAATAGAACAACTATTAAAGCACTAACATCTTTTGGTAAATTCTCCGATAGGCTATTAACGAAGTTAATCGTCGAAAGGCTTAAATTACACCTTGAACTAAGCCATTTTTCCTGCGCAAAATTGAGAGCACTTATTTAATGCAATTGCTATAACATCGTTTGAGCAGCCCCAAAAAATACAGGCTCTGTAAAAAAATAGATACTGTTGTCATCAAGTGAGACAGCAACAATATCTATTAATGGTTTTATTTACCAATCAATACCTAAATAAATAGCATCATAAGCAGCATCATCTTCTGCTTCATCTGCTGAACCAAATTGATCAATACCTATTTCTACTTTAATTGATAGATAATCGTTACTAGGAATTATCGATAATGGTATCGTTAAAGTAACAGTATCATCTAGGATCGTATATTCATAAACATTACTATCTACCTCACTCCCCTCAGTATATTCTCCATTTTCCCAAATATCTTGGTCTAACCATGCTTCGCCAGATTTGCTAAACCCAAAGTCAAAATATTGGTTTATTCCGATCCAAAATACATTATTATAATTGTTCGGAGCAGATGAATTAAGCGCAGTTAAAATATTACCAGCTGCATTGACTGTAATAATAAGGTTATCACCATCTTCTATTGCAGTAACACTTTCTAATTCAAAACCTGAATACCCTGAATTAGTAGAATCATTACTACTATCCACTATTGTAATTCCGTCTGATAATCCTGAATATAACGTAGCTTTAAATGCAGATAAGTTAGTGTACAAAATTATTTTTTCATCTGTTTGGTCGTCTAAATTTGTTAATGTTGTATTGTAGGCATTATCATTTTCTGTATCGATTGATAACTCCTGGTCATCACCGATCATTAAATTGCCGCTATCTATAGTAAGTGTAAGAGGCTCCTCATTTGATTCTTCTGAATTGATAAGGCTAGTTGCCATTAAACTGGTTCCATCTTCGTTAAAAACCAATTCAAAAAAGTCACTGGTATACCAAGTTTGTCCACTAATGAGTTCAGTGGTAAACAATACTGTATCGGCTTCTTCATCCTCACAATCAGTACCAGAATATAGTACTAAATCACTGCAATATACCACTTCACCATCAATAATCAGGTTATCAATTTCTAAATCTTCAAGCTCAGTAAGCTGTTGAATATCGGAATTAAATTCAGTTAATGTCATATCACTAATAGATGAATCATTTAATCTTAAACGTTTCAAGCTACTGAATTCACTTATGGAAAAATGACTAATATTACCATTCTCTAAATAGAGTCTTTCAAGCTTTCCTGGCGTAAGGTTGTCATCGATGTTACTAAGATCAAAATCAATCTTTTTCTCTTGATCAGTAATATAGGTGCCTATAGATAACCTGATTAAATTAGGAGTATTAAGATTATCAAAAAGGTTTGAATAATTGCTAAAATTGATATCCCTTAAACGTAAAACCTCTAAATTACTCCCTACATTTGTAGCAATATTTAAAAGATCGTCGTCACTTAAGGTTGTTTGAGAAAGACCTAACTGAGTTAGTTGTGATAGATTCAACCCTGCGGTTATCATGTCGTCAAGGTTAAATTCTACTAAAGCCGCTACTTGCTCTTCATAGGAAGAAGCATTACTCGTAGTATTATTCCAACTAAGATCTAACTTTTCGAGGTGTTGCCAAGTATTCATGCTTAATGAACTTAAATCATCAACGGTTGCAGAATCTGAAATGACTAACCTTTCTAAATTAGGCATATCAATAATCGCGCTAACCCCCTCATTCGTTGAGATCTACACCATAAAGCTCTAATCGAGTCATACTTGATTTATCATCTAGCCCGTTAATCATGGCAGCTAAATCAAATGCATTGTTTGGTGGTAAATCACCATACTCAGTTAAATTTAAACGTGTTAATGAAGGCATAGTTAAAATAGGCTCGTAGCTTATTAAATTAAGATCATCATTTGTATCATTATCAAATTGCTCTTGTATTTGTAAGTATCTAAGATGTGTGAAATTATTGAGTGGCGATATATCTGTGATGTGATTATTACCAGCAAACAGTTTTTCAAGTAATTCAAACTGCTCTATTCCAGATAAAGAGTCAATGCCTATGTCATATAAGTCAATCGTACTAACCTGCTCGGCGACATCGTATTCTAATGCACTAAAGTAACTACTTAGGCTTGAATCTGTCATATTGCTCAGGTCAATATTAGTACCAGTCGTCGAATTACTGCTAATAAACGTTTTAGCTGTTGTTTTATCGAAGAAAAAATAACTTGCATAAGAATCATCACAGAGAACATCATTAGTGATATCACCTGAGTAACACACTTTAAAATAATCGTTTGTTGATTCAATCAACTTATAACGAGAACCGTAGTCAGGAATTACTAATGAGCCATCAGTTATCGTCCAACTTGTAGCATCAACAAAGTAATCATCATTTTCATCAAGGTAGCCATAACCAAACTCGAGGTTTTCATTAGATGAATGAAACAAATAGGTATTGATATTGTAGTAAACGCCACTATCAGCTTCTTTTAAATAAACATTGTAAAGTCGTTTATTTTCGAACGACGCATACTCGAATCCAGCTTCATCAACATCAATAACCCCATCACCATTAGCATCAGGATCTTCATTGTCGCCTACACCATCATTATCTGTATCAACTGTTTCAGTTGCGTTATATGGGAAGTCGTCTTCATTATCGCCTACACTATCATTATCACTATCTGCGGTTTCAGACACATCATTAGGAAATGCATCTAATATATTGATAATTCCATCGCCATCTTTATCTGCACCATTAGCATCGGGGTCGTAATCAACATCATCGGTACCGACAATATCAATAGTCGTTAGCTGGTTCTCATCGTTAACCAATAGTTGATCTGCTTCTATAGACTGTAAACTTATCAATGTGCTTTCTGTTAAAACCTCATCAATATTACTTGTACCATCTGAGAGTGCCGCCATATTTTCTTCTGAGTCTGGAATAACTCCTAACAATATAAGTGATTTTGCTTTTGCTGCAACGGCACCTTGCTCTGTATCTAGGTAATCATTCAATATTGCCGTTTCTTCAATATTTAACTCACTAGATAATTCAGTAAGGGCTTCTTGTTGTGTCTGCCCATTTTTCATTTTGAGATCAATCAGCGTAGATAATGGAGTAATGATCTGTTGTCCTGCCGGAGCAGATAAAATAAATGATGATGTAGTTAAACTACCTGATGGATTGCTAGTGGTTATTGTGTCTTCATCAATAGTTTGTCTAGCAATAGCTTTAACGACTACCGAATACTGCTCAGGGTTTTCAATACCGGTTACATCAAGTTCGGCATTACCACCTTCACCTGTAGTAGTACTAGGCTCTTCATCATCTAATTGATAGTTACTATTAATATCTAACCAAACTTGTGCATTTCGTAAATACCCATCAATTGCTGTAACGCTATAGGTTGAGGTATTGCTGCTGTCATCTCCACCACCTCCGCCACAACCAGTAAGTGGAATAATTCCGAATGCTAATATCAGTGGATTAAGTTTCATAAATAAGTCCTTTTATTCTGTTTAACGTAGCCAAAAGTACAAATAATAGACGCTTTGTGTATAATATTTACACAACCAAAACATATTACATATCAATTGCCAGATCTATCCTCATTTGTGGACTGAATTAATCTTTTAATTACATTAAGTTTTATATTAATTGATGTTAATAAAGGAGTTGTACATGGAAGACAGCAACTTAGATCATTTAGTAAAGCAGCTTTACAGTGCGTTAATACAACCAGCTGGTTTTATAGATTTTTTACTGGATTTTAATCGTACTTTATCTATGTGTTTAAGTAGCATTGAGGTGTTTAGCAAGAAAAATTCATCAGATGATATTTGTTGGAGAGTAAAGGAAAGCGTACCTTCAACGAACTTAATCATCAATTCTCCAACTAAAAGAAGAGAGCTCATTTCTTCTCTATCAAAGATACCTATAGGTGAGAGCGTTAAGGATCAGTGCTTAGCAAACGAAAAAGTCACTACAAAAGATAATGGTTTGGTAACGACAATTGTTTTAATCAATGATAATGAATGGGTTTGCCGGCTTTTTTTCTTCACAATGAAGTGGAAGAGGATTTTCTATTTAATAAGCTATTATTACGCCAACTGTTACCCCATTTAAAACACTCATTAGAGCTATTTTTAATCCAAAAAAAACATAATAAAACCTCATTACTACAAGATTCATTTCTACAACAAATGTTTATTCCAATTGTGTTACTTGATAGTAGAGGTGGAATCCATTGTTGCAATCATCATGCACAGCTCATTTTAGATAAGTACAAGACATTAAAAGAATTAGACAAGAAAACAGGGATATCAAACAAAAAAACGAGCCATCAATTAGCGAAAGTGATAAAAGAGTGTTCAACAGAAGGCGAAATACATATTTTACCGCTTAAAATGGAAGACAATACTGAATTAACATTAGCCTTTATCCCTTTCATTCAAAAAAATTTAAATACAAACACGGGCATTGCAGTCTTTATTTATAGTGAAAACAAAATCGTTGTTGATCGAGATATTTTATGTAAATTGTATAATTTAACTATTAAAGAAAGTTTAGTTTGTGATGGGTTAATCTCTGGCAAGTCACTGACAGAAATAGCAAATAATACATATTTAAGTTATCAAACAGTACGCACCTATATTAAACGGATAATGGCAAAAACCTCTACACACAGACAAACTGAGTTAATCGTTAAAATATTACGTAGCCCTGCTTGCCACTTGATTGATACAGCAAATAAATAGCTATCATTAGTATATTAAAACCATGTTATAACAATTATATTTTTTATTTAAAACATAAAAAAGCCACTCAAAGAGTGGCTTTCTATTACTACTTAACTAACTATTAATGTTCAATTTAATGATTAACCATTAACGCGCTTGTGTAGTTCTTGTACTGAGCTTACTGTTGCTTCTTCTGCTGTTGGGTCAGCAGTGTGAGCGCGACAGGTTGCAAATGCACCGTTTAGCGTGGTTGTGTAGTTTACTTTGTAACGTAACGCTGCACGACGTAGCTGACGTGAATCTTCAATTGATAAACGCCCTTCTGTGGTGTTTACAATGTATTTGTATTCACTGTTTTTAACACGGTCTAGAATGTGCGGACGGCCTTCGTGAACCTTATTTACAAGGCGAGCTTCAATACCAGACTCTTGCAAGATGATCATAGTGCCGTGTGTTGCGTCTAGTTCAAAACCTAAGTCCAACATTTGTTGTGCTAATTTAGCAACACGCTTTTTATCACTGTTACGCACAGAGATTAATGCGCGACCAATTTCAGGCACTTCTTTAGTCGAACCTAATTCTGCTTTTGCATAAGCTTCAGCAAAGGTAACGCCAGCGCCCATTACTTCACCCGTTGAACGCATTTCAGGACCTAAGATTGGGTCAGAGCACTGGGAATTTGTTAAACGGTAATACGACCTCTTTAACAGAGTAGTATGGTGGAATAACTTCTTCAGTCACACCTAGTTCTTTCAGTGTTTTACCTGCCATAACGCTTGCGCCAATTTTAGCAATTGGCACACTTGTCGCTTTAGAAACAAACGGAACTGTACGTGCAGCACGTGGATTTACTTCAATCATGTAAATCTCGTTATCTTTTACCGCTAGCTGTGTATTCATCAAACCAACTACACCGAGTTCCAATGCTAATGCTTTGATGTAACCACGCATTTCATCTTGGATTTCTGCGCTCAGTGTATAAGCAGGTAATGAACATGCAGAATCACCAGAGTGAACACCCGCTTGCTCAATGTGCTCCATGATGCCACCGATAACTACATCAGTACCGTCACAGATTGCATCGATATCTACTTCAACAGCGTCGTCTAGGAAGCGGTCAAGTAATACTGGTGATTCATTAGAAACACTGACCGCTTCTTTAAAGTAGCGACGTAAGTCTTGCTCGTCGTATACGATTTCCATCGCACGACCACCTAGTACATAAGAAGGACGTACAACTAATGGGTAACCAATGCGCTTAGCAGATTCAACCGCTTGCTCAAGTGTGGTAACTGTATCATTTTCAGGCTGTTTAAGACCTAAACGCTCAACCACTTGTTGGAAACGTTCACGGTCTTCTGCGCGGTCAATTGCTTCTGGTGAAGTACCGATGATTGGTACGCCAGCCGCTTCAAGTGCACGTGCTAATTTAAGTGGTGTTTGACCACCGTATTGCACGATAACACCTTTAGGGTTTTCAACACGTACGATTTCAAGCACATCTTCCAATGTAATTGACTCAAAGTATAAACGGTCTGAAGTATCGTAGTCAGTTGAAACCGTTTCAGGGTTACAGTTAACCATGATAGTTTCGTAGCCGTCTGCACGCATGGCCATAGCCGCATGTACACAACAGTAATCGAACTCAATACCTTGACCAATACGGTTAGGACCACCACCGATGATCATGATTTTTTCATTATCACTTGGGTTTGCTTCACACTCTTCATCGTACGTTGAGTACATGTAAGCCGTGTCAGATGAGAACTCTGCAGCACAAGTATCTACACGTTTGTAAACTGGGTGTAATGCAAATTTTTCACGTAGTTTACGTACTTCAGTTTCTGAAGAGCCAATCACAGAAGCGATACGGCTATCAGCAAAACCTTTACGTTTTAGTTTACGTAGCGAATCAGCATCTAGTGAGCGTAAACCGCCTTCTGCTAGTTTTTTCTCTTCTAAGATAAGATCTTCGATTTGAACTAGGAACCAGTTGTCAATTTTAGTGATGTTATGCACTTCTTCCATGGTCATACCCAGGCGGAATGCATCACCGATGTACCAAATACGCTCAGCGCCAGCTTCACGTAATTCGTATAATACTTTTTCTTTTGCGTCAGCAGCATTTAAGTCAACCATTGGGCTAAAGCCATCTGCACCAACTTCTAAACCACGTAGTGCTTTTTGCATTGATTCTTGTTGGTTACGACCAATCGCCATCACTTCACCAACTGATTTCATTTGCGTCGTTAAACGGTCATTTGAGTTAGCAAATTTTTCAAAGTTAAAGCGTGGGATCTTAGTAACAACATAATCGATCGTTGGTTCAAATGATGCTGGTGTTTTGCCGCCAGTGATATCATTTTGTAATTCGTCAAGCGTGTAACCAATCGCCAGTTTTGCAGCGATTTTAGCAATTGGGAAACCCGTTGCTTTAGACGCCAATGCAGATGAACGTGATACACGTGGGTTCATCTCGATTAATACCATACGGCCGTCTGCTGGATTAATACCAAACTGTACGTTTGAACCACCTGTTTCAACACCGATTTCACGTAATACTGCTAAAGAAGCGTTACGCATTAATTGGTATTCTTTATCTGTTAAGGTTTGTGCTGGTGCAACTGTGATTGAATCGCCCGTATGAATACCCATTGGGTCGAAGTTTTCAATGGCACATACAATGATACAGTTATCATTTTTGTCGCGAACCACTTCCATTTCATATTCTTTCCAACCGATTAATGATTCATCAATCAATAATTCGTTTGTTGGTGAAAGATCTAAACCGTTTGAACAAATTTCGTCAAACTCTTCTTGGTTGTATGCAATACCACCGCCTGTTCCACCCATGGTGAAAGAGGGACGAATAATACAAGGGAAGCCAACCATCTCTAATACGCCGTAAGCTTCTTCCATTGTGTGTGCGATACCGGCACGTGGACATTCAAGTCCAATTTTCTTCATTGCAGCGTCAAAACGGCTACGGTCTTCTGCTTTATCAATGGCATCAGCCGTTGCACCAATCATCTCAACGTTGTATTTTGCTAGCACGCCTTTTTCTTCAAGCTCTAGTGCACAGTTAAGCGCCGTTTGGCCACCCATTGTTGGTAAAACTGCACATGGGCGTTCTTTAGCGATAATTTTCTCAACCACTTCCCAGTGAATTGGTTCGATGTAAGTAGCATCGGCCATTTCTGGGTCAGTCATAATGGTTGCAGGGTTAGAGTTTACAAGTACTACACGGTAGCCTTCTTCTCTTAGTGCTTTACATGCTTGTGCACCAGAGTAGTCAAATTCACAAGCTTGGCCGATAACAATCGGGCCTGCACCAATGATAAGGATGGTTTTTAAGTCATTACGTTTTGGCATCTGAAATTACCTTTTTATATCTGTTCAATGTGTTCGAAAGCCTTCGAACACAAGGTTATCCGGTTCAACTAAGCGTTTTTGTACTGTTCAATCAATTCAATGAAGTGATCAAATAGTGGTGCTGCATCATGTGGACCTGGGCTAGCTTCAGGGTGACCTTGGAAACTAAATGCCGCTTTATCAGTACGATGAATACCTTGTAAAGAACCATCAAACAATGAAACATGCGTTGCACGTAAGTTAGCAGGTAGTGTTGCTTCGTCTGCTGCAAAACCGTGGTTTTGGCTAGTGATCATCACTACATCACGCTCAATGTCTTTCACCGGAGTGGTTAGCACCGTGGTGGCCGAACTTCATTTTCACTGTTTTTGCACCACTTGCTAATGCAAGTAACTGGTGACCTAAACAGATACCAAATACTGGGATATCAGTTTTTAAAATGGCTTGAATCGCTTCAATGGCGTAAGTACATGGTTCTGGGTCACCAGGGCCATTTGAAAGGAAAATACCATCAGGGTTCATTGCTAGTACTTCAGCGGCTGGTGTTTGCGCTGGTACTACTGTTAACTTACAGTCACGGTCTGCTAACATACGTAAGATATTGCGTTTTACACCGTAATCGTAAGCAACTACGTGGTATTTGCAATCTGTCTTTGGTGCAGGTAAACCGCCAGTTAGCGTCCAACTACCTTCAGACCATTCAAATGACTCTGCTGTTGTCACCTCTTTCGCTAAATCCATACCTTTCAAACCAGGAAATGCTTTAGCTTGAGCCAATGCAGCAGCTTCATCAATGTTTTCACCAGCGATAATACAACCCGCTTGTGCACCTTTCTCACGTAAAATACGTGTTAGCTTACGCGTATCAATATCAGCAATACCAACAACATTACGTGATACTAAGTATTCGCTTAAAGAGGCTTGATTTCGAAAATTGCTTGCTAGGAGAGGTAAATCACGGATAACTAAACCACAAGCATGAATTGCTGGGGATTCTTCATCTTCTTGGTTGGTGCCGGTGTTGCCGATGTGGGGATAAGTGAGAGTGACGATTTGTCTTGCGTAGGATGGATCAGTTAGGATTTCTTGGTAGCCGGTCATTGACGTATTAAAAACAACCTCACCAACAGAACTCCCGTCAGCGCCTATTGATACGCCTTTAAAGACAGTCCCATCTTCCAACACCAGTATGGCAGAATGACTCAAGTTAACCTCCATAAATAAAACAAATAAATAAAAATTTATATAATCTGAGTGAGGCCATGCAGAGCATTTTTTCACCAGAAAATAGTAAAATTTGGCAAATTCCGTGCATTTTATGAGATCTTCAGTCCAATTGACCAATCAAATTTTACATTTTGTTAAAAATTTATCTTATTAATTTTTACTTTAGAAGATATGACCCCCGTCACAAAAGTTATCTCGATCAAATTTCTCAAATTTAGTCAGTAAAGGGATTGGATTTATTCACTAAAGCGCGTAGCGTAACGAATAAGAAAGCAACCAATTTAAACAACAACAAAAACAAAGTAACCTATTGATTTATAATAATGTAAATAAATTTCACTTGGCATTATTATTTCTATTGAGTTACTTAAAGTTCGTAAATAAAGGCTCAACTTGTTTAAGTGTATTTAGGGCTTGTTTTTACACAATAACCTCTGTTTATTTTTCATACAAATCGATTTATATAAAAAATTTAAAAATTGATGGTGTTTGAATTTTAAACCAAGAAAAACTGAGGTTATTTTCATTTTATTCGGCAAAAGGCCTGTTTATGCAACAATTACAATCACATTCAGCAGCTCCAGTTTGGTCATTCTTCGAAAATATCTGCGCAATTCCTCACCCTTCTAAGCATGAAGAGCAATTAAGAAACTGGATTATAAATTGGGCAAAAGAAAATAACATTGCCTGTGTAAAAGACAAAATCGGTAATTTAATACTTAAAAAGCCCGCTTTTAAAGGATATGAAGATAAAACACCGGTTATTTTGCAATGTCACCTCGATATGGTGCCGCAAAAGAACAATGATAAAGTACATAACTTTTTAACCGACCCAATCACTCCTATTGTAGATGGTAAATGGTTACGCGCCGATCATACGACCCTAGGTGCAGATAACGGTGTTGGCATGTCATCATGCTTAGCGGTATTAGCTGATAAAAACATTGAACATGGTCCATTAGAAGTATTGATCACTACCGATGAAGAAACAGGCATGACCGGAGCCTTTGGTTTAGAAGCTGGGCAACTAGAAGGGAAAGTGTTCATCAATACCGACTCAGAGCAAGAAGGTGAACTATACGTGGGTTGCGCGGGCGGAGTGAACGTTAATATCTTGCTTCCCTTTGAAAAAATGGAAACGGATATTACTGACAGCGCTTACCAAATAACGATATCTGGTTTAAAAGGCGGACACTCAGGCGTAGACATTAACTTAGGTCGAGCGAATGCTATTAAAGAGCTTGCTAATGTATTAACTAATCTTGATGCAGCACCTTTCTTAATCTCATCACTTTCTGGCGGTAGTTTACGTAATGCTATTCCACGAGAAGCCAGCGCAGTGATCGTGTGCGATGCACAATATCAAAATAGTTTAGAAACCGTGGTCAATACATTACAGGTAAGCTTAAGAGACAAATACCGAGAAAGTGAAGATAACTTTACCGTGACACTCCAACCCTGTGACTTACCAGGTTCAGTGTTAACCCACCACTGTCACGATAACTTGATCAATGCCCTAGCATCTTGTTCAAATGGTATTTACGCAATGGATGATAACTTTCCTAATGTAGTAGAAACCTCTAGCAACCTTGGTGTGATCACACAACAAAGTGGTTTGATGAATCAATTTGCTATTCAAGTATTAGTACGTTCGCAAATAGAAGCAGACAAACATCAGCGTGCAGATCAGATTGCAGCACACTTTAAAAAATATGACGGACGAGTTGCTAAAGAAGGTAATTATCCGGGTTGGACACCAAATCCTGATTCAGCGATTTACCAAGTGATGGAAACAGAATATACAAAACTATTCGATCACAAACCCAAGACGATGATTATTCATGCAGGACTAGAATGCGGTTTATTCTGCGAAAACTACCCGCACTGGGACATGATCTCCTTCGGCCCAACCATCAAGTTCCCACACAGCCCAGATGAGAAAATAGAAATAGCCTCAGTAGATAACTACTGGAAACTACTAAAAGCCACATTAAAAGCAATTGAGTAATAGTTAAGTAGTAAAAGTAGGATAGCGCTTCAGCCTGAAAAAGCAGGTTGAAGTCAGTATAAAAGTTATTGCATAGCTCCATTGAGTAAAGCGAGACATAACTCCCCACAAAATTAAACAACTTGATAAATGAGTCGTAATTATTGGAGATAAATACAGCTTATAGTAGCGACAGCTATTAAGTGAAGCTTAATATCCAAAGCGCTTGGTTTATTATTGAGGATAAATACCAGCGACTAGCGACAGCTATTAAGCGAAGCTTAATATCCGGGGCGCTGGCTTCAGCCTGCCAGTATGCGAGCCATCGCATACAACTATTTCCCTGAATACTCGAAAATCTACTTAAAGATATTCATTTATTAAACACTCAACACAAAAAAATCTGCAAGCTGAAGCATGCGCCCCAAGTTCAAAAGATGTTTCGTTTAATTGAGTTTCAGTTAACTAAGTTGCTAAAAAAGGAATCGCAGAGCTCTTCCGCTCGTAACACTAGCCTGCCGGCTAACTCGCCCCACCAACAAAAACGCCTCTGATATCAGAGGCGTTATCAATGTAAGAAGATACTAGCTCAAAATAGCCAGTGTTATCTCAATTCCATTGACGCATTTGAGCTATTTAATAACGTAGCAACACCTTCACCGATTGATAAGCCTAAACTTTCTGTAAAGCTTTCCAATGGTGACGGTTTAATTGAATAATCTACAATCTCTTCCGCTTGAATCACTTCTCTTGCGACATAGCCTGGGCTACCTAAACCATCTATTAAGCCCATTTTTAAAGCCTGTTCACCATTCCAAATTAACCCAGAATACAAGTCTTTATTATCTTTAACTAATCGATCTCCACGACCTTCTTCCACTACTTTAATGAACTGCTGATGAGTACTGTCCAAAACACCTTGCCAAAACTCGCCCTCTTCCTCTTTAGCTGGAGAAAACGGATCCAAGAAAGCTTTGTGCTCACCTGAAGTATAATGACGACGCTCCACCCCTACTTTCTTCATTAAATCAACAAAGCCAAACCCTGATGCAGTCACACCAATAGAACCGACTAAACTTGCTTTATCAGCATAGATTTCATCAGCAGCCACCGCCATGTAATATCCACCCGATGCACCTAACTCTGCAATCACTGCATACAGTTTTTTCTCAGGGTATAAACCACGTAAACGTTTAATTTCATCATTCACATAACCCGCTTGAACTGGACTACCGCTCGGGCTATTAATCACCATCATCACCGCTTTTGAATGTTCATCCTTAAATGCAGCTCTTAATGAACTCACAATACTATTAGCATTCGCATCTTCGTCAGCGGCTATCACCCCATTTACCACTACCATGGCAGTATGCTCTACTTGTGTAGCGGTCTTTTTATCTAATAACCCTGTATTCATAAATAAAAACAAACCAACAAACAGGTAAGTAAAGGTTAGTAATTTAAAAAAGATTCCCCAACGACGGGTTCTTTTCTGCTCTTTAAAGGTTTCTTTCATGAAACCAGACAACCACTTTTCTTGATGACTTTCAGGCTCTTGCATAATTATTTCTCATGGATGGAATAAGCCCACTATTCAACCTGTAATTAATTGCAATATCAAGCAGAAATGTTAGCTTTGGTATTGTAATACTGTGCGCTTAGTTCATACTTTCACGTTCAATTTTTAGTGCGTCAAAGGACACCGGTTTATGCCAATTAAAGTTATACTATTTGCATTTTTCAGCATCATTTCATCTCTGTTATGGGCAGAAGAAGAAACTACACAGCCTGTAACAGAGCAATCTGCTACGGCAGTTGAACATGTGCAAAAATTAGAAGCTGCGGTTGAATCGGCATTAGCGGCGAGAGAAGCGCAATCAAACACACCAATCTTCGCTGAAAAAGCCTTAGTTGAGCGTTATGTCTTAGATGAGCTAAAAGTTTTACGCCACGATCTACAAGATCTAGAGCGCAGCCTTACTGTGCAAATCACTGATCGTGAATTAGACGTTGCAGACAAATCATTAAGTTACGCAGAGCAAACCGTGAACTTCTTCTTCTACGTGATTGCCGGTGTAGCGTCATTAGTTGCCCTATTTGGTTGGAAGTCATTGCATGAGATTCGTGTGAACACCACCAAAAAAGCCAATGCTGAAATTAAAATGATTGCACAATCCTATGAAGAGAAATTTAAAACCTTAGAAAAAGATTTACGAAGAAAAACATTACGTATTGCCGATAACCATATTGAAATCGAAAAGATTAACGAAATTCATAACCTTTGGTTACGTGCGCAAAAAGGTCAAACGCCAGAGCAAAAAATGGCGGCCTATGATGCTATCTTAAAAATCCGACCTGGTGACTTAGAAGCATTAACCTCTAAAGCCGATGCTGCAATGGAATTAAAAGAGTTCCACTGGGCATTGAGTATTTGTAACCGCGTATTAGACATGGATGATACCAATCAAGATGCTTTCTACCAACGCGCCTGTGCTTATGCCTGTTTAGGTGTGGAAGATCAAGCAATTAGCGATTTAGAGAAAGCCATTGAGGGTCGTTCTGCATTAAGAGAATTAGCCGCTGACGAAAGTGATTTTGAAAACCTACAGGGCAATGAAGCTTTCGATGCATTATTAACCTCATCAGATAGTTAACTTCGCCTTTCCTATTGAGCCTAATAAGTTTTAGGCTCTTTTTCTTCGTAAAAATAACACAACATTCCCCTCCTCTTTGCTATACTGCGCGCGATTTTTAATACAGGAACAGATAATGATCATTGATAAAACATGGCGAGTATTAACAGTTGGAGACGGCGATCTGTCTTTTTCTGCTTCTTTATTAACTCACCACCAGCCAGCAAGTTTAACCGCAACCGTATTAGATACGAGTGACGTGTTATTAGGCAAATATGCACACAATGATTACCAAACATTATTAGATCAGCAATGTCCTGTCTTATGTGAGTTCGACGTCACGGATCCTGGTGCTTGGTCAACATTAGAAAAGCATAGTTTTGATTTAGTGATCTTTCAGTTCCCGCTGATCCCAGCCTTTAAATCACATCAAGAGTTTCAAGAAAAGTGCAAAGAAGTACATATCAATACGCTAAACCGTCAGCTATTACGTCACTTTTTAGTTAACTCATTTGAGCACTTTTTAGATCCAAATGGCGCGCGCTTGTGTTACATCACCTCAAAAGATGTGAAGCCTTATAAAGAGTGGAACATTGAGAATGCGTTACACAGAAACACTAATATTGATTACCTAGGCTGGCACGATTTTAATATTGATGCTTTCCCTGGTTACAAAGTACGAAATGTCGACCGCGATAAACATGTTAAAGACACCAAAGGCATCACCTACGTATGGAGTGACAACTCCGCGCATGCCATCAAATCACAATTGAATGAATCGTTATATAAAGGTGAAGCCTACTGTGAGTTATGCGCTACCGGCCCTTATAACAACGAACAAGACAAAATAAAGCACCAAAGTACCAAAAAGCACCTTAACATGCTCAACTATGAAGCCATGTGGCAATTGATATTAGATAGAGAGTAAAAAATTAGTAGCGACAGCGATTAAGCAAAGCTTAATATTAGGGGCGCTTGGCGAATCAACCGTCAGGTTGGTCTCATGAGCGGGTAAGCTCTGCGCACCCTTTTTTAGCCTGCCATTATGCGGGTCACCGCATAATGGGTATTCGTTTTAATAAATGAAAATCTAATTCAAGATATTCATTTATTAAACACTAAACACAAAAGTTCAAAAGATGCAGGCTAAAAAAAGGAATCCCAGAGCTCTTTCCGGTCGTAATACTAGCCTGTCGGCTAACTCGCCCAGCGCCCCGTAAAAGATGTTTCACTTAATTGAATTAGATTACCAGCAAGCAGCAAAACAAATCACTAAACTCTTACAGGCGTGACACTAGCATTAAGTAATTCAGTTTATCACCTGTATGTTTAAACTACTTCTTCGCTTTTAACGCTTCAAACTTCGCCATCTGTTCCGGTGTCGCTGGTAACTGATGATTCGCCTTCCATTCGCTGTATGGCATACCGTAGATATGTTCACGGGCTTGCTCGTCTGTCATCTCAATATTACGCTCTTGAGCTTCCGCTAACATCCATTTCGATAAACAGTTACGGCAAAAGTCAGCAGTGTTCATTAACTCAATATTTTGCACATCTTTACGGCTATCTAAATGCTTTAATAAACGACGAAATGCCGCTGCTTCTAATTCTACTTGTTGTGCGTTATCCATTTTTAGCTACCTTAATTAACGTTGAATCTATACTTCACAATATAACTGTAAATGCAGTTACGATAAAACAAAAAACGCCATTTAGTGATAAAACTAAATGGCGTTTATAGAAAAATAACAACTTAACTCAATCAGTTCATTGAACTAATGTTTATTTTTTAGCTTTCTCTTTTTCTAATCTATCTTCCCAGAATGTCGCTTTCTTGATACCTAATTTAACCGGATCAAAAGAGTAAGACTCTGGTTTTGTTTTACGTTGCTGCTCATAATCTTTTAATGCCTTGATAGCAGGTTTACCCATAAAGAAGATAAGTAAAATACCCACAATGTTTAACCAAGCCATTAAGCCAACACCCACATCGCCTAAACCCCATGCTAGGTTAGCAGTTTTCACTGTACCGTAGAAAGCAGCAGCGATAAGCACTATTTTTAATAGGAAAGTGAAATCAGGTAATTTAAGCGTACGACGTAAGTAAGCTACGTTAGTTTCAGCAATGTAGTAATAAGCTAAAATAGTCGTGAATGAAAAGAAGAACAAGGCTAATGCGATGAATGGTTTACCAATACCAGGCAATACTTTATCAACGGCTAATTGCGTGAAACCAGGACCATTAGCTGCAATTTCAGCACCTACATTTTGTACTAAGTACGCTTCACCAACACCGTGAACGTTGTAAGCACCAGTAATTAAGATAACAAATGCAGTCGCAGAACACACTAACAATGTATCAATGTAAACAGAGAATGCTTGTACTAAACCTTGTTGCGCAGGATGTTCAACTTCTGCAGCAGCTGCGGCATGAGGCCCTGTACCTTGACCCGCTTCGTTTGAATAAACACCACGTTTAACACCCCAACCAATTGCCGCACCAACACCTGCCATTGGGCTAAATGCATCGCCTACAATCATCATGAAGATAGAAGGTAATTCAGTAATATGTAAACCAATAATCACCACTACAATTAAGACATAAGCAAACGCCATAAATGGCACAACAACTTGTGTAAAGTTAGCAATACGCTTAACACCACCAAAGATGATGAAACCAAGCATTAGCACAATTAGCATACCGGTCATTATTTTAGCTTGGCTGAATACACCCATGCCAGTTTCAATAAATGCACCTGAACCGAACGCTAACTCAATACCGTTACCAATACTGTTTGATTGAATACCAGGTAATAAAAGACCACAAGCAGCGATAGTGGCCACAGCAAAAAGAATAGCGTACCAACGTTGGCCTGTTACTTTTTCTAAGTAATAAGCAGGACCACCACGATATTGGCCACCGTCTACTTCTTTGTAAACTTGCGCTAATGTTGATTCAACGTAAGCGGTTGCCGCACCTAAAAAAGCAACTACCCACATCCAAAAAACAGCACCGGGGCCACCAAAACCGATTGCGGCAGCAACACCAGCAATGTTACCCGTACCTACACGACCAGATAATGAAACAGATAACGCTTGGAATGATGAGATACCTTGTTTCGAGTTTTTACCCGACAGTAACAAGGTGTACATCTCTTTGAATAAACGAACTTGGACAAACTTAGTTTGAAGCGAATAAAAAAGTCCCGCTGCCAAACACAAATAAATAAGTGCTGGACTCCATATCAGACCATTTAAAAAATCCACTAATTCCTGCATACAACTTTCCTTACTGAAAATAAATATCCTTGAACCAGTCAAAAACTGACCAATTCTTACAGGCCGATAAACTAAACATTACAGGCTAAAAAGTAAAATGTTAAATAGGATCAATTAACTGAAAGCACTGATATATATGGGGTTAGTTATTTGAAAGACTTATAAACATACAATTTATTAACAATAAACAAACAAATAATGAGCATTTAACAAACAGCATTAAGGGGTAAATTTGTTGTTAAGTGCAAGACAGGTTAGATATCATTACAAAATGTAATGAAATAAAAACAAATAAATCAATGTGATAGGTCAATATAAAGAAAACTAAATGAGCTAGTACATAGCTTTTTTCACTTATCGCAAAGCATGCACTAGATCACATTTTAAGCTATTTCTTCATTTTAGAAAGTAAATCAGCAAAAGGATTGTATGTTGCAGTGGCAACATTATCATCACCCGCTTCAACATGACTGCCATATAAGTCTGCTTGAGTATATTTATCATGCTCATGGTCATGACAATAAATACACAATAATTCCCAGTTACTACCATCAGCAGGGTTATTACTGTGGTCGTGGTCCATGTGATGAACCGTCAACTCTTTCAAGTTTGAATATGGGAATTCACGGGCGCACTTCCCGCATACCCAAGGAAACAGCTTTAACGCTTTATCACGATAATCGCTTTCTAAACTTTTATAATTACTTGGAATGTAAGCCATCTCAACCTCTTAATATCAAAATCAGCCTCATGATATGTTTTCAATGGAGATAAGTGAACTAATTCAATATAAAAAGTGTGATTATTGACATTTAATTAAGCATTAATTCTCACTTGCTGTAAGCTGACACAGTAAATTATTCAGATTCAGAAAAGACAATTAAACATGCAAACAAATGACCCATTGCACGGCGTTAAGCTGGCTCAAATCCTAATCGACCTACAAACCAAATATACATGGAAAGAGATGGGGGATAAATTAGGCATCAAGTGCTTTTTAAACAACCCCACGCAAAAGTCATGCTTAAAATTTTTACGTCAAACACCGTGGGCGAGAAGCCGTGTTGAAATCATGTATTTAAAAACTTTCTGCAGCAAACATCCTGAAACCACTAAACTGATCCGCAGTATCTTAGCAACCCAGGATAAAAAACAACAAACGCCCGCTCCAAAAGCAGAGAAAAAACCATCAGTGATTAAAAGCAACGATGGATTTCAATGGGCTAAAATTAACAACAAATAAGCGGTGAAGATTGTAACCAAACTGTGTTACTATCGCGCGCCTAAAATAAACAACGTCTAAACTAGGAATAGCTCATGACCCAACAAAAAGTTCGATTACCAAATCAAACAGGACGCTAATACCTGGAGTGCAGAAATCACCCGTCGTGTTAGTGCTCGTAGAAGCAATGTATCAAAGCAACAAGATGGTTTTGCCACTGAAGCGTTAGCCATTGAATGGGCTGAAAAAGAATTAGAAGGCTTTTTAACAAAACAAAAGAAGCCAATGCACGTAAATCAGAACGCCGTGCAGAGCGTAACGCACAAGCTGAAAAAGCAGCTGCAGCCAAAGAAGCCGCAAATGCTGCATTCTTAGCAAAAGAGAAGAAGCACGTGCCCGCGCACTAGAAGCTGACGACGCAGAATTCGACTACGATTACGACGAAGAGTAATTCAACGTCTAAGTACCCTGCTCACGCAACACATTCAAAGGCCAATCTAGCAATAGATTGGCCTTTTTGTTTATGGATGGAAAAGGGTTTAATTAACCAAATAACATATACGGTGACCCGCATACTGGCAGGCTAAAGCATGCGCCCCAGAAATCAGACTCCGTCTAATCGTTACCGTTACTAACTTGTGTTTACGCCAATCAATAACAAAAGAAACCTACGCTCCCTTTTTAAGCAACTTAGTTAACTCACTCAATTAAACGAAACATCTTCTAAGGGGCGCTGGCTTCAGCCTGCAGTTTTTAGTGTTTTAGTGTTTTAGTGTTTTAGTGTTTTAGTGTTTTAGTGTTTTAGTGTTTTAGTGTTTTAGTGTTTTAGTGTCGGATATCTTGAATTAAATTTTTACTCATTCAAGCGAAACGTCATATGCGATGCCTCACATTCTTGCAGGCTAAAGCATGCGCCCCAGAAATCAGACTCCGTCTAATAGCTACCGCTACTAATCAGTATTTATCCGCAACAATAAACTAACAACCCTACGATGCCTATTTAGGCTCCTAATTAATTATAACCCAATTTAACGACACGTCTTTAAGGGGCGCTGGGTGAGTTAGCCGACAGGCTAGTATTACGACCGGAAAGAGCTCTGCGATTCCTTTTTCAGCCTGCATCTTTTGAACTTTGTATTGAATGTTGAATATCTTGAATTAGATTTTCATTTATTAAAACGAATACTCATTATGCGGTGACCCGCATAATGGCAGGCTAAAAAAGAGTGCGCAGAGCTTACCTGCTCATGGGACCAACCTAACGGTTGATTCGCCTACCGCCTCTAATCTCAAGCTCCGCTTAATCGCTGTCGCTACTAACATGCCTCCCTTCTTCAATGACAACTTGTTTCATCTAGCTTTAACTTCAAACCTAAAACCCTTCACCAAAACCAAAAAGCCCATCGGTAGATGGGCTTTTTAATCTATTAACTATAACAACTTATATAGTTGCGTTTAGCTTTTCTGAGGAGCGATTTCTACACCGTCATCATCAATGGCATTCCCTTCTTCATTCACAAACAGCGCACGTTTTGATTTAGTTAACACGTACACAGTGATTGCTACGGTTGATAAGATACCAACGATAGTTGAGATTTGCATTGATAACCCAAAACCAAGGTTTGAATTATTTAGAATAAATGTAATCACCACCGCTGTCATAAACATAGCTGGTACTGTTGAAATCCAGTGGAATTTATTATGACGCACTAAGTAAGCCGTTGCAGTCCATAACATCATTACTGCCGTTGTTTGATTAGCAAAGCCAAAGTAGCGCCAAATAATACCGAAATCAACCTGCGTTAATATGCCACCCAGAATAAATAACGGTAGCGCCATTAATAAACGGTTACGCATCGATTTTTGATCCATATTGAAGTACTCAGAAAGAATCAAACGACTTGAACGGAATGCCGTATCACCAGAGGTAATAGGTAAAATGACCACACCTAAGAACGCTAAGATACCACCAAACACACCTAATAAACCAAATGATGCACCGTATACCACAGCACCCGGACCACCTGTTGCAACTACGTCAGATAATGCTTCAACTGACCCAAAGAAAGATAACGCTAACGCACACCAAATTAAAGCAATTACACCTTCACCAATCATCGCTCCATAAAATACAAAGCGACCATTCTCTTCATTTTCAATACAACGAGCCATTAAAGGCGATTGTGTTGCATGGAAACCAGAGATAGCACCACAAGCAATAGTAATGAATAGAGCAGGCCAAAGTGGAAGATCGTTAGGGTTCATGTTAGTAAACATCTGTGTAACTTCATAATCACCTAATAAAGTATGATCACTTGACACCACCACAGCCGCGATTAAACCAACAGACATAAAGATAAGTAACGCACCAAAGAATGGATAGAAGCGACCAATAATTTTATCAACAGGCACAATCGTCGCAACCACATAATAAGCAAAGATAATCGCAACCATCGACATAAGCGAGACAGTCATATCCGTTTGTTCATTAACTAAGTTAGTGATCATACCCGCTGGTGCAGATACAAATACTACGCCCACTAATAGTAATAATACTAGCGCAAACACATTCATAAAGTGTTTTGCGTTATTGCCTAAGTACTTACCCGTAATAGAAGGAACAGAAGCCCCGCCGTTACGTACTGATAACATGCCAGAGAAGTAATCGTGTACACCACCAGCAAAAATACAACCTAAAACAATCCATAACATTGCAGCAGGACCATATAACGCCCCCATGATTGGACCGAAGATTGGCCCCACACCTGCAATGTTCAGCAGTTGTACAAGGTAAACCTTAGGTGTTGACATGGCTACATAGTCCACGCCATCTTGTTTTTCGTAAGCAGGCGTTTGACGTTGTTTTTTAATACCGAAGACTTTTTCAACAAAAGTACCGTAAATAAAATAACCGCCAATTAATAATGCTAAACAAAATAAAAACCAAATCATGGTGTCGTCCTTTTAAATGAATTAATTTGATGCTCGCACTTTAATCCATTGCCTATAAATAGCATTAGTTGATTAACTGAGTGGCAAAATACACATTTAAACGGTTGTTATGAATGTTAAACGGTTTTAACAAGTTATTAATAGTGGGCTAACTTCCCTTCTCATTGAGTTTTTAATTTTAGCATTTCATTTATCTATTTGATTCTAGCTCACAGTAAACCAAAGCGGTCCTTAATCACCTTTAAATAACGACGACTCACTGGAGCATGATGATTGGACTTCTGTCATAATATCCGCAGAGCCATTATCTAATAGCTTGATTTCACGAATACAGCTAGGATTAATCAAATGCTGACGATGGCAACGAATTAAATCAGTTTTCTCTTCTAATACCTTCAAAGATAAACTCGCCGTGAACTTATCTTTATCCGTTAATAGATGCACCCCCGTCTGCTCAGACATTGCAATTTCTATCTCATTAGGCGCTAACAACAAAATACGATTAAAACCAGAGCAAGGAATTAACTCTAATTTATTAGTGGTGATTGGTCCATAATTGGGTAGTTCTGTTCTTTCTGCATTAATACGTTTTAAGGTCTTTAATAATCGCTCACTTTCAACGGGCTTTAATAAATAATCAAAGGCATTATCTTCAAAAGCTTTAACCGCATATTCATCATAGGCTGTCACAAACACCACCTTAGGCATGGTATCGGGATCAAGCATACTTAACAGATCTAACCCAGTAATTTGCGGCATATGAATATCCAGAAACACCACATCAGGTTTTAAACTGTTAATCGCTTTTAAACCTTCAATAGCATTACTACACTGCTCTATCACTTGTACTTGATTCGTTTCGACTAATAATTCATTTAACTCTTCACGAGCATACAGTTCATCATCAATTACAATCGCTTTTAACATGGTACTTCCTATTGTTTTTGCAGTGGAATAAGAATCGTTGCTTTAGTATAAACGTCGGTTTCACAGGTCATGGTCAAACCATAATGTTGCCCGTATTGATTTTTTATACGCTTATCAACAATTTGTAAGCCCAAACCTGTTGCATTACTAGGTTCTTGATATTGTCCTGCATTATCAATAACCTCTAATACCACCATGGTATCCTTTCCTTTTTCTAGCAGATAGCCATTAATTTCCAACTTTCCTTTACCAATCAAGGTCGATGTACCGTGCTTAATAGCATTTTCAATTAACGGCTGGAGTGTAAAAGTGGGCACTTTAAGTGATAATAATTCGTCAGCAATATTCTCAGTGACACTTAATCTGTCAGCAAAGCGCGCTAACTCAATTTCTAAATAAGCATGAACATGTGCTAACTCTTCTTTCACGGTCACTTGCTCAATGTCTTGCTTTAAGTTACTTCTAAAAAATTGCGATAAATGCTGAATAAGTTCGCGTGCTTTCTTCGGATCTTTTCTAGTCACCGCACTGATCGTATTTAAGGTGTTAAATAAAAAGTGTGGATTGACCTGTGCTTGTAACAAACGAATTTCAGATTGATTCAATAAGTTTTTTTGCTGAATGTAACGGCCTAATAAAATTTGATTTGATATCAGCTTAGCCAAACCTTCGCCTAAACTTCGGTTCAGAGTAGAAAACAACTTTTGTTTCGGCTCATATAACTTAACCGTTCCAAACACTTGACCATCAGCTTGTAACAAAGGCACAACCAGTACAGAGCCTAATTTACAACCTTCATGAATTGAACATTGATAAGCCGTTGCATAACCGTCAGCATAGGTCATTTCACCGGTTTCAATCGCTTTTAATGTGTAATCAGAGGAGATCATACGCCCGCAAACATGGTGATCATCACCAATACCAATAAACGCTAAAATCTTCTCTCTATCGGTAATTGAAACGGCCCCAACGCCGGTTTCTTCATGAATAATTCCCGCAATTTTTTGACAACTTTGCGCATCAAAACCATGACGAAACACCCCAACAGCACGCTGCGCAATACGTAAGGCTTTATTAGAAAAAGCATTATAATTCTTCTCAAAAATCGCTTTCTTATCTTGGATAATACTCATGAACAGTGCCGCTCCCAATGAGTTAGCAATGATCATCGGTAACGCAATGGATTGCACCAGTAACCATGCCTGATCGAAAGGCTTAGCGACAATTAAGATAATTGCCATTTGTATCACTTCAGCAACCAAGGTGATGATAAGGGCCTTCATGGGTTTAAAAATCTTCTCTATTTGCCCTTTACGTAAATAGTAAAGATGTAACAGCCCGCCAATCAACCCTTCCGACGTTGTGGAAATAGTACAAGCTAAATCAGTAAATCCCCCCATTGAATAACGATGTAAACCACCGGTCAAACCAACCGCCAAGCCCACTAGCGGCCCACCCAATAAACCGCCCATCACCGCACCGATCGCGCGCGTATTAGCCAAGGCATTTTCAATAGATAAACTAAAGTAAGTGCCTAAAATACAAAAAGAGCTGAACAACACATAACACGCAATGCGATGAGAGTTACGACCAGAAACAAATATAAGGGGCATAAAAAGCGGCGTTTTACTTAGTAGATAAATAATCACCAAATAAACACTCAGTTGCTGCAACAACAATAACGTAATTTCCACAACAACTCCTAAATAGACAAAACAACATTGGCAGAAAAGCACTGTTATACAGTATTTTTAGGAAATTTTAAGTGTGCAGTGAGGATAAATAGCGCTTAAATAACAGTTAAGTAAATTATAAGTATAATGACGGTATTAGGTTAAGACTATAAAAATACTAATTTAAAAATCTTTCTAAAAAGTAACTATTACTCGAATATATGTTAAAAGCTTGCTATAATCTCGCGCCTTTTAAATGTGATTACTTTTTGAGCTGACTCATAAAAGTAAAAATTAACATTTACTCACTGGAGTTTTGCAATGAAAGTACGTGCATCCGTTAAAAAAATCTGTCGTAACTGCAAAGTTATCAAGCGCAACGGTGTTGTGCGTGTTATCTGTGTAGAGCCAAAGCATAAACAACGCCAAGGCTAATAAAAAGTGGATATCAAATATCCTGTGATTTTATTTTAATCACATCATATAATCATCATTTGTCGAGTATCCTACCGGGCTTTTCACAAATGAATCGTTAACTTTAAGGAGTGCATAGTGGCCCGTATCGCTGGCATTAACGTTCCTGATCATAAGCATGCAGTTATCGCATTAACTGCTATTTTTGGCATCGGCAAGACTCGTTCACAAATTATTTGTGCTGAGTCAGGCATTGCTGAAACTACTAAGCTTAAAGATCTGGATGAAACACAAATCGAAGCTCTTCGTACAGAAGTAGCTAAATTCGCCGTTGAAGGTGATTTACGTCGTGAAGTATCTATGAGCATCAAGCGTCTTATGGACCTTGGTTGTTACCGTGGACTTCGTCACCGTCGCAGCTTGCCTCTACGTGGACAGCGTTCTAAAACGAATGCTCGTACTCGTAAAGGTCCGCGTAAAGCAATTAAGAAATAGGGTAAGAGATAATGGCTAAAACACCAACTCGTGCTCGCAAGCGCGTTAAAAAGCAAGTTGCTGATGGTATGGCTCACATCCATGCTTCTTTCAACAACACAATCGTAACTATTACAGACCGTCAAGGTAATGCTCTTTCTTGGGCTACTGCAGGTGGTTCTGGTTTCCGTGGTTCTCGTAAATCTACTCCGTTCGCTGCACAGGTTGCTGCTGAACGTGCTGCTGAAGCAGCTAAAGAGTACGGTCTTAAAAACGTTGAAGTTTTTGTAAATGGACCAGGACCTGGTCGTGAATCTTCGATTCGCGCACTAAACGCGGCGGGTTTCCGTGTAACTAATATTACTGACGTTACACCAATCCCACATAATGGTTGTCGTCCACCAAAGAAACGTCGCGTTTAATCGCAACTTTCTAGGGTAATTGGAGAAAGAACAATGGCAAGATATTTAGGTCCTAAGCTTAAGCTTAGCCGTCGTGAAGGAACTGATTTATTCTTAAAATCAGGTGTCCGCGCGATCGATTCTAAGTGTAAGATCGAAAATGCACCAGGTGTACACGGTGCACGTAAACCACGTCTATCAGACTACGGTTTACAATTACGTGAAAAACAAAAAGTACGTCGTATGTACGGTGTATTAGAAAAGCAATTCCGTAACTACTATAAAGAAGCTGCTCGTTTACAGGGCAACACTGGCGAAAACTTACTTCAATTACTTGAAGGCCGTTTAGACAATGTTGTATACCGCATGGGCTTTGGCGCAACACGTGCTGAATCACGTCAACTAGTTAGCCACAAAGCTATTCTAGTGAACGGTAAAGTTGTAAATATCCCTTCATTCAACGTTAAACCTAGCGATGTAATTTCAATCCGTGAAAAAGCTAAAAAGCAATCACGTATTGGCGCTGCATTAGAAATCGCTGGTCAACGTGAAGCCCTAGCTTGGGTAGAAGTTGATACAACGAAAATGGAAGGCGAGTTTAAACGTCAACCTGAACGTTCAGATTTATCCGCTGAGATTAACGAACAGTTAATCATCGAACTTTACTCTAAGTAAAGTTAATTTTTAAGAGAGGGCATAAATGCAGGGTTCTGTAATTGATTTTCTAAAACCAAGATTAGTTGATATCGAACAAGTTTCAACAACTAGAGCAAAAGTGGTTCTTGAGCCACTAGAGCGTGGCTTTGGCCATACTTTGGGTAATGCTCTTCGTCGTATTTTGTTATCATCTATGCCGGGAACGGCGGTAACGGAAGTCGAAATTGATGGTGTACAACATGAGTACAGCACAAAAGAAGGCGTTCAAGAAGATATCCTAGAGATTCTTCTTAACCTGAAAGGTCTAGCTGTAAAGCTTGAAGGTAAAAATGAAGTTTTAGTTAGTTTAACTAAATCTGGCGCTGGTCCTGTTACTGCAGGCGACATCATTCATGATGGTGACGTAGAGATAGTCAATCCAGAACACGTGATCTGTAATTTAACAGGCAATGCTGAAATCAGCATGCGTATTAAAATTGAATCAGGTCGCGGTTATGTTCCAGCTTCATCTCGTATTCATAGCGAAGAAGATGAGCGTCCAATTGGTCGTTTATTAGTAGATGCGACTTTCAGCCCTGTTGAGCGTATTGCTTACAGTGTTGAATCAGCGCGTGTTGAACAACGTACCGATTTAGACAAGCTTGTTATCGATATGGAAACAGATGGTACTTTAGAGCCAGAAGAAGCAATTCGTCGCGCAGCTACAATTTTAGCTGAGCAATTAGACGCATTTGTTGATTTACGAACAAAAGTACAAGTTCCAGTTGAAGAAGAAAAACCTGTATTTGATCCAATTCTTTTACGCCCAGTAGATGATTTAGAATTAACTGTTCGTTCTGCTAATTGTTTAAAAGCAGAGTCGATTCACTATATCGGTTCACTAGTACAATGTACTGAAGTTGCGCTTCTAAAAACACCTAACTTAGGTAAGAAGTCTCTAACTGAAATCAAAGATGTACTTGCTTCTCGTGGATTATCTCTAGGCATGCGCTTAGAAGATTGGCCGCCAGCAAGTTTAATTGAAGATTAGTATCAAACCGATTCACGAATAATAAGGATTAGGTTATGCGCCATCGTCAAAGTGGACGTCAACTTAACAGAAACAGCAGCCACCGTCAGGCTATGTTTCGTAATATGGCAATCTCAATTGCTACGCATGAAGTTATTAAAACTACCGTGCCTAAAGCAAAGGAATTGCGTCGTGTAATTGAGCCATTAATTACACTAGCTAAAACGGATAGTGTTGCTAACCGTCGTCTAGCTTTTGCTCGTCTTCGTGATGATGCAGTAGTGGCAAAATTATTTAATGAACTAGGTCCTCGCTACGCGACTCGTCCTGGTGGATACACTAGTATCATTAAATGTGGTTTCCGTACTGGCGATAAAGCTCCAATGGCTTACATCCAGTTTGTAGACCGTCCAGTTGTAGCGGACGAAGAAGCGTAAGCCTCTTTATAGTTGCAAGAAAAAGCCGAACTTATGTTCGGCTTTTTTGTATCTGCATAAAGCTTCTTATGTGTGTTTCTCAAATTTTTTTAATGTATTAACTATTTCCTCTGCAACAGCATCAATAACTTTCATGCAAACAGAGTTTCCAAATTGTTTATATATTTGACCCTGAGATACTGAATCCACGATAAATTCTTCAGGAAAACCTTGTAAACGAGCGCACTCTCTTGGGGTTAATTTTCTTGGGTTTTTACATATTTCATCTTGGTTAATCAAGATTTCAGAGCCATCTTTGTAATAACGGGCACTAATCGTGTTTGTATAAACGTCATCTCTATTATTTACGGTACATCCAAAACCATTACCTTTCGTTTTATGTTGTTCTTTTCTTTTTTGGTGCCCTGCCCATAACCTGTCTGAAATAGTAAACCTATCTTTATTGAATTTCTCATAATCTGCTGTAAGCTCCTCATCTGACTGAAGGATGTCGCCGACTCTGGTTAATTCTTTTGAACCCGCGGGCCATTTAAATAAATCATTAAAACTTATATCGTCACCAAAGTGATCCCTATCAAATCCAACAATAAAAATACGCTCTCTATTTTGTGGAACACCAAAGTCTCCTGCCCTTAACACTTTCACATCAACACTATAATTAAGCTTTTGAGAAAGGGCATTTCTTGCTTCTTCACTCATAGGAATATCATCAGAAACTTGTTGTTCATGCTCTCCGCGAAGAATTGATAGTATTGTTTCTAAAGTACGCCCTTTATCATGCCCCTTAACTGCTTTACATTTTCAAGTAAAAAAGCTTTAGGACGTTTTTCGGCAAGTATTCGTTGAATTTCAAAAAACATAGTTCCACGAGTATCATCAAAACCTTTACCTAAACCAGCCTGAGAAATGACTGGCAGGGAAACCCAGCTAACAGCAAATCAAATTTTTCATTTGGATAAATATCTTTCGCTTCAATTTGAGTAATATCCCCATTTGGCATTTCACCATAATTCGCTAAATAAGTTTTTTGGGCAAACTTATCCCATTCAGAAGTAAATACACATTTCCCCCCAATTTTTGAAATGGTAAGCGTATGCCTCCAATACCTGCAAATAAATCAATAAATTTAAAATCGCCTTCTAATGTGCCATTATATTTAAATGGAGCATTCTCTAAAAAATTATCGATTTTTGATTTTAGTGCATTAATATCTGCCAACTTTTTTTGCTGGGAACGTGCTCTCCATTTTCCCAGCCTCTTATAGTTCTCTCGCCAGTTGAGGGCATTCCTAATAAATTAGCAAATTGAGTGCGCCCCAACCCGAGTTTTTCTCGTTCTTTTTATAAATTCTGATATATTATTGATTTTATTATCTACTTTCATACTTTACTTTACTTATCCGGTTTTTAACCCGGAGACTATATCACTGTATATTAAGACAGGCAAGGGACACTATGTTAAAAGACCTAAATCAAGTCATTCAAGAATGTCGTTCGACATATGATGCTTTACTCCATAAAAATGATGTACGTATAGATCCGTCCTTAGCCAAACTTTTAAAAAAGAATTGTCAAAAATAGAACGAAAATCTCTGTTTGAAGTATCGCCCTATTCAATAACTATCACTACTGAAAGTAAGCTTAAGACTGATTTACCATCCTCGCTGCTTTGGTATGCTTATGCTTTTTACCCTTAGAAAGTGAACTGACAAAGTACCAATCCATTACAAATGAATTAAAAGCCTACCTGAAGGGCATGCAATCCTATAGTTCCAAAGATATAGATTCATATTTAAAAAAGCTGCCATCTGAAAATGAAAATTTCACCAGTCCTGTCGGAGTTCAGGCTTTAAAATACTTAAAAGAAAATTTAGATAACAATGATCTTGAGTTATTTTTAAAGCTCCTGACTGATCGAGACTGGTGGTTTCAACCACTCAAAATAAGTGAACAAACTAAAGGGAAAACATTAGATCGTACAGATGTATTTCAGTCTTCATTTTGTTTAGCAGCGAGAGTAATTGTTGCAAACTCAGCACGCTTACAAACAATAGTAAAAACATTTTAGTAATTCACCAGAGCTAGTAAAATACTTTTCATCAATGAACCATGATGTTGCATATTTTTCAGACAATGTTGATAAGTCTATGGATACTGTTAATGAGAACAATACATTAGAAAATTCATACTCCAGTATTAAAGGTTATAATATTATTTTCTATGGTGCACCAGGCACTGGTAAAAGTCATATTGTTAATGAAAAAACTGCTAGTGGTAAAAAAGTGATAACTGTTTTTCACCCAGATACGCAATACAGCGATTTTGTCGGCTCATTGAAACCCAAAATGGAAGAAGATCCTAATGACTCTTCTAAACGCCAAATTACTTATCAGTTTCGACTCGGGCCCTTTTATTAAAGCTTTAATCCAAGCATTAAACTCACCTAATGAGCATGTCTATCTAATTATTGAAGAAATTAATAGAGCCCCTGCTGCCGCCGTTTTTGGTGAATTATTTCAGTTACTTGATAGAGAAAATGGAGCGAGTAAATACGAAATTGATGCAACAGACCCTGATATGCTTGCTTATATAATCAGTCAATTACCTGCAGATAAGATTATTACAAAACTTTTTATCCCAGCTAATTTATCCTTACTAGCGACAATGAACAGCAGTGACCAAGCAGTTATGCCTATGGATACTGCATTCAAACGGCGTTGGAGCTTTAAGTACATAAAAATTGATTTTGATAATGTAGACGCACCTAACAATACATTCCCTATTTCAACTACTAATGGCGTTTACAATATTTCTTGGTCTAGTTTCGCACAAATCATTAATAAAACCTTGATTGAATGTAACGTTGCAGAAGATCGATTACTAGGTCCATTTTTCTTAAATCAAAATGAACTGGAAAATAAAGAAGCTATTAAAGATACTTTAAATGGTAAGTTATTCGTTTATCTCTGGGATGATGTTCTGCGCCATTTAGGACATACAAAGTTATTTTCTCCAAATTATAAAACTTTCGGTGATTTATCTAACGCTTTCCAAATTGACCTACCTATATTCAATTCACAAATTGAGGAGGCCATCAAAGAAAATGGTGAAGAAGTTATATTAGAAGGATCAAAAAAAGAGAATATTAGTGAATAATATTACCTATTTTAGTGACCGTAGTTTTTTAAAAAACATACCGGAAGAAATTTTGTCAGTTATGCGTTCGTACGGTCTTGTCGCTATTGATGATGTAAAAATCCATTTTTGTGGTCTACTTTCCTATGGGACTAATTTAGCTATATTCCTCCTAGAAATCATAGTTACCATGAAAGTGATTTAAACATGCCTGGCTACTATTTATTACAAGGGTTGCTTAAATACTTTCGCAATAAAGAAAGTGGTATTTATTCTCAAGAGCAAGGTGATACCGTCATTGGTGGTAGGACTCTTTTACAAATAACTCAATTACTTGATGATTATCGTATTAACGGTTTATATGTACGCAGAATCAAAGAACAGACAATTAATATAGGAAAGGTTAATTGGTCCCGTACGATCGCAAGAAGCACCGCCTTTCCCTCTAATGGAAGTCCTGTTTATTTAGACTTGAGCACTTCTCGATCTCGTTACATGGCTAATTGTGAAACAGCAAAAATTCATGCACAAGTAATTCGAGAATTACTAATCAATTATGGGAAGTTGCTATTTAATACTCCAAATATTATTGACGAACATTTATTAAGATTAGAAGCTCCAATTGGAGATAAACGAAGCCAAATTGCTTACCTAGAGCGAGAACTTTGCTTAAGTTATTATGAACGCGATATTTTTCTCATTAAAGGTTTGATTAAATATCTTCGACTTAAAAAAGGTACAGAGGTAAGTGATGTGTTGATTGGTGTTCGTAAATTTCACACGCTATGGGAGACAATGCTTGATGAATGTTTGGTTGGTAAATATTCTGTCAATAAAAAATTACCTATTCCTGTTTATCGTACGATAAAAGATAACTTTGTAACAATGGCACAAAAAGGACAAAGGACAGATACTGTCCTTAAACATAAAAAATACAAATTATTCGCTGTAGTTGATGCTAAATATTATGAAGCAAGATCACCTCAAACAGCGCCTGGTTGGGCAGATTTAGTTAAGCAGTTTTACTATCAAAAAGCTGTTTCGCAACTAGAAGGTGAAGATGCAGTTATTTCCAATCATTTTATTTTTCCGGGTAAAGAGGCTTTTCTCAAGTCGGCACATGTAGCAGAGAGAGAAAACCAATACAATCAGAAATGGATTGTTTGTCAGAGTATTCACCGATCCATTGTCATTATCAAGATCCCATAGAGTTACTTAAAATTTATGTCGAAGGCAGAGAATTAAAAACTCTTACTAAAAAAATATTCAATGTAAATGAAAAAAGAAACTTTAACTATTAAGGTATTATTGAACCATTATTTTAACAAACTAAACATAATAATGAGCCTTCGTGCGAGGTGTTGCTCTGACACATAAAGTACGCCTTTGTGATTCATATAATTTGAATCTTGTCGGTTGAGATCTAATGGCGCTCCGTTTATGTCACTCACCCATGTGTTGGTCGCTTTTGCGAGAACAGGCGGTGGCGCTGAAATCCCATAAACTGCCTCCGCCTATTTCTGCTTTCGGGAGTTTGATATAACAAGCAGCATTATTGCTGTCTGCTTCAATTACAGATAACGCATTGATAACCGCGCCATGTAACTCGTGTATTTCAACGTGTTGATAGCCTAACTGATCGGCTAGCTTTGTTAATTGGTTTACTAACGGCTTGTATTGAGGGTGTGACTTGAAACTTCTATCACTGTAAAAAGTGAAGGTTTGTTTAGACGTTGTTGAAAGTTCTATGTCGTAGGACTTTGGTGGTAGTGCAAGTCCGTTTTTATAACCACGTGTTATGCCATCTTTACCGATATGTGTATGGAAGCTTGTGTTACTCGGTGGATGGTGGATGACTCCTACAATAGGTTGACCCTTTTGACTCACCAACGCAATGGATACTGCGTATCCCTTGCCACTTTCAATAAAAGGTAAGGTGCCATCTAATGGGTCGATACACCAGAAGTAGTCTTTGTATAAACGAGGGTGAAGATGGGCGTGCGCTTCACTGCAGTTTTCTTCACTAAGTACTGCTAAATCATATTGTTCAACACTCTTTTGTAAAATATCTAGAATGATTTTCTGACGGGCAAAATCAACTTCTGTGACTACTTGAGCACTTTGGCTATTACCTGCGGCTTTAAAGTGAGTTTCAAGCTGGGACCTATCAAAACCTCGAATGTATTCGCCTGATATTTTAGCCGCTTGTAATGCCAGTTGACTTAATTTATTGAGTTCATCAGTTGTTAATTGCATGCTCACCTCCATCTACTGGGAATTGAGATAAGGATTGAAGTGCTTGTGCAGTGATTTTTTCCGTATAGTCATTGATTTTCCAATGCACTGGTGACCAGCCTTTTACAAAACGTTGAAAGTCCGCCCACGCAATTGCATATAAAGGTCGCCATGCTTGCTCTAGTTGCATTGGGTCGATTTGTGGTTGTGTTGAAATCATCGCAGTTTTTAAACAATCAAAATAATAATCGATTAAGGTGTTTTGTAATGCAGAACAGTTCTCTGGTGGAATCGCACTACTGATAAATAAGATTAAATCTTTCATACCACACCCTTTACCCACATATTGAAAATCAACCGCTGCAACGTGTTGGGCATCCTCAGAAAAGCAAAAGTTAGCCAGTTTAGCATCACCGTGTACTAATGTTTGAAATGGTGAATCGCTAAGGATTTTATCGATTTGGGCTGCTGCCGCTTTAAGTGGGAGGTCTTGCAACGCTTTTAACTCATCAGGGCGTGTAGCAAGGTGCCAATAAGTACCTGTTTCCCATAGGCCGCTGTATGTTTTCTCTGTATTGCTTTGTAAGTGTAAGGCGTGAAAATTCGCTAGCCATTTGATACAGGTTTTGGCTTCTTCTAAGGTTGCAGTTGCTTTAACAACGGGATAGCCTACTTCTGCGAGATCTTCTAGTACTAATACATTGAGTTGTTGATCGTGTTGTGAAGCAATACAACGCGGCACATAACAATGCTGGTTATGAAGATGAGCGTAGGATTGATACCAATTTACCTCTACTTGATAAGAGTACAGCTTTCGCTGATGGGACAGGGTTGTATTCCAGCCTTTGGGGTGTGAGCTAGGTTGCGGGGTATTAACCTGCTTTACTACGGCGGAGTTTGTTTTACCGCCTTGTAGACTCACTCTAAATAGTTCGCCATAACCGCCCCACACAGCTTGAATTGGTTCAAGCTCATTGATTGTTTTTGCTTCTGTTAACGTTAATAAAGTGGCTTCTAATGATGATGAAATGAGCATATAAGTGTCTATCTGTAATAAAGAGGTTCGAAAAGGTCAGTGTATAACATCAGTTAGCCATTGGTAGACATATTACTGAATGGCTTTAATACTGAAAATGCGTTTTTAAATTCTGCTAACGCATTGTTTATGCAAACTCTATTTTAGTGAGCTTACCCGCTAAATAGGTCAAGGTGTAAAGCTTTCCCTTTATTTTATAGACGGCTTGTTGAATTTTTGTTCCGTCATTAGTTTTACTTTTATAAATTTGCAGAGGTTTTCCGCACACAACATCAACATGACTACGAATATCCCCTAGGCTCGCTAAGCCATCTAAACACCTTACAAACTCACCTTGTCGTGCTTGCACAGAAAATGACAATGATGCGATGAGTAACATTAAGCAGACTTTTAACATAGCGCGGACCCTTTTCGTTTGTTAAATGAATGATGACATATAATAAGTTACCTAAATTACATGATATTTAAAAGGCTATTGTTAGATAAAGCTGAGGTTTGAGACAGATGTGTTGAGAATGGGTAAGGTCACGACAGTTGGAGGAGTGGCTTTGAAGGTTCAAGGTTCAAGGTTCAAGGTTCAAGGTTCAAGGTTCAAGGTTCAAGCAAGTATGAGGTTCACTGAATACCATTGTCATCCACAATCAGTAAGGCAACTAAAAACGACTCAAAAGATTAAACACAAAAACAAAAACATGCAGGCTGAAAAAAGGAATCGCAGAGCTCTGCCGCTCGTGACACTAGCCTGTCGGCTAACTCACCCAGCGCCCCTTAAAAGATGTTTCGTTTAATTGAAGTGAGATAACTAAGCTGGCTGAAAAAGAACCGTGGGTTCTTTGCTTTTAAAAGCAAAAAAGCTTGGTGATTTGTATATTTTACAAATAGAACCAAGCTTTTTAGAGGTGTTAGGTGGTTAAACCTAGAAAGGCATTTTGAAGCCTGGTGGTAAATCCATACCGCCAGTTAACCCGCTCATTTTGCTTTTGTTAACTTCTTCTACACGGCGAACAGCGTCATTCATTGCAGCTGCAACCAGATCTTCAAGCATTTCTTTGTCGTCTTCAAGTAGGCTTGGGTCAATCTCAACTTTACGTACGTTGTGGTTACCTAATAAGGTAATTTTAACTAGGCCTGCACCTGATTCGCCTACTACTTCTGTGTTTGCGATTTCAGCTTGTGCTTTTTGCATGTTTTCTTGCATCTCTTGGGCTTTCTTCATTAAGTCGCCCATACCGCCTTTATTAAACATATTTTCTCTCTTTATAATTAGTGAAGGTTTACCATGCCGATTATAACGGCACGACACTATTTTCATAGACCTTTGCAGAATAATCTCCTACCAAAGTCTGTATTATTGGGTCATTTTTAATCGACGTTTTTGCCTTGTCTAGGTATTGAGCGAATACCATTTTTTCTAATTGCACTGGTGTATGCAGACCATCGACTTCACCTTGTTCAATACTCACAGTATATTGTGATCCATAGTACTGTCGTAACTTAGCTTTTAAGTCTTCGCATAAACTCTGGTTATTAAGTAAATGCTTTTGTGCACTTTCTAGTGATAAACGAATCTGTTGCTCTTGCGTTTGCATGACACAGCTTTTTGCTAGTAATTTTTCAAAACCCACCAGTTTCATCGCTTTGATATCTAAAAACCAGGGATCAGTCATTTTATTTTCAACATAACTAGCGACATCAATCTCAGCAACGGCCATATTGGGGTCGTTAACGAATGTAACACCCGTTCCTGTATGATGAGTTGAGCTCAATCCTGAAATATCGTCTGCGCTAACCGGTTTCACAGTTGTTTCAACTTGTTTTTCGGTTAACTCTGGTGGTGTCGTAACTTGCTGCTCAAGAACGCCTGACGTCTGAGCTTGTCGTGTTATTGCCGACTCTGAATGTGCAACCGGTGGCTCAATTTGTGGTTGATAATTATCAACTTGATAGTCAGAAAAATAATCTTGGTCGCTTGGCTGATATTGTTCATAAGCCTGTTGACTTGGTTGCTCGTGATACGAATCTAAAGGAGGTAACTCCTGTTGATTTGAATGGCCTCGCACATCTCTATTCTGTTCTGCTGCAACCGCTTGAGGTTCAACCGCTCTTTCTACTGGAGCAGGTGTTGGGTTAGCTTTTGGTGTAACAGACACACTTTCTGACGCGACAAACTGATCCTGTGATCGTGTAGCAGGTTGTTCAGCTGCCGCTTCAGTCTTTTTTAGTGCTTCTCGCTTTAATCGGTGGCTACGTAACATGTTACGAGAGTTGTTGGTTGCCGCTAAATCAAAGTTAGCCGTTTCAAGCTGAGCTGTCGATTGTGGCTCAAGCGTTGGCGCTTCCTTGTTAACTGTTGCTGCAACTTGTTCATTGATTGGCTGATCGTGAGCAGATTGCTCAGTCACAGCTGGTTGTGCTGGCGATAGTTCAGTTTGTGGTTCGGCCTGACTCACATCATGTGTTGCTTGTGACGCTGACTGAACAACTGCCTGTTGCTGCGGTTCAACAGACACCTCCTGCTGCACAGATGCTTGACTAACAGGGGCGGTACTCACCCTTTCAGCGGTGTTTGCAGTCGATGCATCTGCTTGCGAAGTGGGTGTCGGAAGCACTGGTTGTTGCGCAACAATCGGATCTGCTGTTATTGGCTCCACCTGTTCAGCTTTCGTCATCATTGACTCATCAACATCAACATAATTAGCTGGTTTAAACGCCAATAAACGCATAACAGTCATTTCTAAGGCTATTTTACCATTCGGCGCATAGGCATAATCTTTAAAGCCTTGTACTGCAATCTGATAAAATAGTTGCACTTCTTCAGGCGTTAAACGTTCAGCTAACAATTGTACGGTGCTTTTTTCAGTCACGTTGGCATTGAGCTGTAACTGCATTAACGCTATTTGATGGCACAAACTAGCCAGTTCTTGGTGTAAAGCTGAGAAGTCAGCCCCTAAACGGACAAACTCTTGGATTTTTTCAAATACTTTTGGGCTATTACCCGAGGCAATATAATGCAATAAGTAATGTAAATGTGACTGATCTATTGTCCCGAGCATTTTCAGTACAGCAGCATATTCTAGATGCCCTGCTCCAAATGCTAATGCTTGATCCGTTAAACTTAACGCATCTCGCATACTACCATCAGCAGCTTTAGCGATAACACGCAAAGCAGGCTGTTCAAAGGTAGCTTGCTCATGAGTTAAAATGGCCGACAATTGCTGTTCTATCTGTTCAGGTAAAATTGCTTTTAAGTGAAATTGTAAACAACGTGATAAAACCGTGATAGGTAGTTTCTGAGGATCTGTAGTCGCTAGTAGAAATTTCACATACTCTGGTGGCTCTTCTAAGGTTTTTAACAGTGCGTTAAAACTGTGCTTAGACAGCATGTGTACTTCATCGATTAAATAAACCTTATAGCGCCCTTGCGCTGGTTTATATTGCACGTTGTCCAATAGTTCGCGAGTATCATCTACTTTGGTACGAGAAGCAGCATCAATTTCTAGCAAGTCAACGAATCGTCCTTGATCGATATCTTGGCAATTAGCACAGACACCACAAGGAGTCGCAGTGACGCCTGTTTCACAATTCAAACTTTTTGCGAGTATACGAGCGATAGTCGTTTTACCGACACCACGTGTCCCACTAAATAAGTAAGCATGATGAACGCGATCTTGTGTTAACCCGTTTTCTAACGCCGTTAACACATGTGGCTGACCAATCACTTCTTTAAAAGTTTGTGGTCGCCATTTTCTTGCTAGAACTTGATAGCTCACTGATTATTCGCCTGCGTATTCAATCAAAGAAAAAACAGGTACAGATAAAGCAGCTAGTTTGTCGCCACCTTTTAAGTCAGGTAGTTCAATAACGAAAGCAGCTTCTATTACTTCACCGCCAAGACGTTTAATTAACTTAACTGATGCTTCAGCCGTACCGCCTGTTGCTAATAGATCATCCATTAATAGCACTTTTTCACCCGGTTTGATGGCATCTTTATGAAGTTGCAACGTATCATCGCCGTATTCTAGTTCGTAACTTTCTTGTATCGTTTCACGCGGTAATTTATTAGGTTTACGTACAGGAACAAAACCAGCGCCTAATGCGGCAGCTAATGGTGCGCCAAAGATAAAACCGCGTGCTTCAGTACCGACAATTTTGTCGATCTTCTGATCTTTGTAACGTGCTTTAAATAGGTCAATGGTTGCCGCAAAAGCTTCACCATTTTCAATTAAGCTGGTGACATCTCGAAAAATAATCCCTGGGATTGGGTAATCTACGATGCTTTTGATGCTGTTTTTAATTAATACTATTGGTTGCATGATCTTCTTTATATTCCTGTCTATATTAATTGTATAAGGTTAAATAGTTGCTTGCCTGAGTGCAAGTTGTCTTGTCATAAACTGACAAAGTATTTTGATAATTGACTAAAAAGTCTGCTAATTACAACAATCCCATTATTTACTGCTATCAAATCCTCCATTTTTATAGTTATTTCATCTAACCAATCGGTTTATTCGCTCTCATTAGTTTATTTTGCTAAAAGTAAGAGACTAGGTATAATCCGCGCTCCTTATTTAGCCGAGAATGAACCGAGAACACTGATGCATATAACGCTTGCTCCAATGGAAGGTGTAATGGACTTTCACATGCGCCAATTTTTAACCGATATTGGTGGTATAGATCGTTGTGTAACAGAATTTGTTCGTGTGGTTGAGTTACCTTTACCCTCTCGTGTTTTTCATCGTTTATGTCCAGAATTAAGAAATGCCAGCCGCACTGAATTTGGCACACCTGTTCGCGTACAACTATTAGGTCAACACCCAGAATGTTTAGCTGAAAATGCATTACGTGCGATCAAGCTTGGCTCTGATGGCATTGATCTGAATTTTGGCTGCCCAGCTAAAACGGTTAATAAAAGCCGCGGCGGCGCAGTGCTATTAAAAGATCCTGAAGCTCTGCATCAAATTGTTAAAGCTGTCCGAGATAACGTGCCGAGTGAGCATGTGGTCAGCGCTAAAATTCGACTAGGTTATGCAGATAAAAGCTTAGCGATTGAAAATGCACAGGCAATTGCAGAAGCAGGTGCAAGCGAGTTAGCGGTACATGCCCGCACCAAGGAAGAAGGTTATAAACCACCAGCACATTGGCATTGGATTAAAAAAATTAAACAAGCTATCGATATTCCGGTCATTGCTAATGGTGATATTTTCAGTTTTGAAGATGCACAACAATGTATGGAAATTAGCGGATGCGACCATTTAATGATCGGTCGTGGTTCACTCGCTGTTCCCAATTTAGCAAATGCTTTAAAAGGCATTGAAGCGCCCTATTCTTGGTTACAAAACCTTGAAGTCATGGAACAATATTTTCAATGGTTACGTCACATTGAAGATAAAGAGAAATTCATGCCAAGCCGAATTAAACAATGGTTAATGTTTATGAAGTTACAACATATTGAAGCGGATCCATTTTTGCAATCGGTGAGAGCAATTCGCGAGCCCAATGAAATGTTATCAGCACTGCAACAAGCACAACAAAATGAGAACTTAAAAGCAAAAATCCATCAGTAATACAAAATAAACATATTTTTTGTAATGATTTGCATATTAAGATCATAACTAAACAACATTTTTGTACAAAAAACAACGCTCTGCTTTGTAATCCCCCCTTCTGGCTTATGATATAAACACCTAAAAAGTGTTAGAAATCAGTTGGTTTTTTCTTTGAAAATCCCCTAACTTTCTTACCTAAACTGATTTTACGTTGCTTAGACTGTTGATATATATGGAAATACAATAGGAATACTATGTCCACACCTGTTTTAATATGTGATGATTCGACCTTAGCCCGAAAACAAATAGCGCGGTCATTACCCAAAGATTGGGATATCTCTATACATTTCGCCAAAGATGGACAAGAAGGTATAGAAAGTATTAGACAGCACAAAGGTGATGTAGTCTTTCTTGATCTTAATATGCCTGTAATGAGCGGTTATGAAGTATTAGAAACGATTAAACGCGAAGATTTACCTGCCATTGTGATTGTTATTTCTGGTGATGTTCAATCTGAAGCCTATAAGCGCGTGCGTGAACTCGGTGCGATCGACTTCATCGAAAAACCCATTAATAGCGAAAAATTAACAACTTTGTTAGAGCAATATGGCATTTACAAGCCAGGTGGCTATAGTTCACGTTCAGCGCCAGAAGAGATAGAACGCATAGAATTGCGTGATGCATTACAAGAAGTGTCGAATATTGCCATGGGACATGCGGGTGACTTGTTAGGTCGTTTACTAGATGTATTTATTTTACTGCCTGTTCCTAATGTGAATACGTTAGAAGGCAGTGAACTGCATATGACCCTGAATCATATTGCTCAATATGAAAAGGTATCTGCGGTTAGCCAAGGATTTATTGGCTCAGGTATTAATGGAGAAGCGATTATTATTTTCCACGATGCGAGCTTTAGTGATATGACTAAATTACTGCAATACGAAGATTTAGAAAGTAACCATTTAGAAATTGAAGTGATGAATGATATTTCTAACATCTTAATTGGTGCATTTTTAAATGGCTTGGCAGAGCAATTCAATATCCCCTTCAGTCAAGGTCAACCTAACGTATTAGGTCAACATGCAAAAATAGAAGATATCATCAAAAATCAACAAGAATGCTGGCAAAAAATGTTAACGATTGAAGTTAACTACCGAATTCAAGATCATAATATTAAGTGTGACCTGTTACTTTTATTCACTGAAGACTCTATTCCAGTTATTCAAACTCAAATAGGATATTTACTCGACTAATGGCTACTAACATAGATTTGAAGGACATTCATTGGCTGATTGATATGGTTCATAATATCGACGTGGGTCTAGTGATTATTGAAAAAGATTACACTGTAAAAGTCTGGAATGGATTTATGGAAAATCATTCTGGTTTACTATCTGCTCACATGATCGATAAAAAGATTACCGATGTGTTTACCAGTATCCCACAAACTTGGTTGCAACAAAAAATCAACAGTGTTTGTCTACTAAAAAACAAAGCCTTTACTACATGGGAACAACGCCCATACCTGTTTAAATTTAAAAGCTATCGACCTATCACGAGTAATGCAGAGTTCATGTATCAAAACGTTACCTTTTTACCGTTAGCGGATTTCCAAGGGCAAGTAACACAAATATGCATGATAGTTTATGATGTAACGGATATCGCTTTAACAAAGCAAGCCTTCCAAGAGGCGAACTCTCAATTAAAGCATTTGAGTCACACCGATAGTTTAACTCAACTCAATAACCAAGGGCACTGGCGTAGTTTATGTGCAAATGAGTTTATCAATAGTAAAAACGCTGCAAGTCCCACCTCGACAATTATTTTTGATATAGACCATTTCAAAAAAATTAATGATACCTATGGTCACCCTTTCGGTGATGAAGTATTAAAAGGCATTGCTGAAGCAGTTCGTCAAAAAAGTAAAAAACAGGATATTATCGGCCGAGTAGGCGGTGAAGAGTTTGCTTTATTGCTGCTTGATACTAATTTAAAGCAAGCCACACTGGTAGCAGAGCGTTTACGAGAAGCCATTGAAGCAATCCATTTTGAATACCAAGGCAAACAAGTGAAGGTCACTGCTAGCTTTGGGGTTGCACAAATTACAGAGTCGATTACTAACTTTGAATCATGGATTGAGGTTGCTGATTTAGGATTATATATCGCAAAAAATAATGGCCGAAATCAAGTTGGTATTAGCGAGCATTAATACTAATGACACTGCTTAACTGATTTTTAATATAAGTGGCATAAATCATTTTATGAATACGCTACATCATAGTAAGGTTAATCAAAAACACCACTTTACATAAAGTGGTGTTTTTGTTGACAAGCCCAATATATTTTCAAATATTACATTGATAAAAAATACAGCTCCTCACACACATCTAAAAAATACATATACCAACAACTACCGATTGTCAATATAAAAACAGATGGATCGTGAACTTTAATTGCCTTTCTGGTGCTTTTATTTACAATACTGATCCTAATAAATACCTAATCCGTATTAATTTAATGAAACTATTTCCCATCAATATTAGCTAAGAGAGATGCATGACAAAAACATTACAGGAAGTAGGTTTAGTTCATCTCCCTAATTCAACTGAGTACACTTTATTAGCTAAGCGCCTACTACTTTGGAAAAAGGCCGAGTACGCATTACGCCGTTACCAACTATTTAAACTACTCAGCTTTAGTATTATCACGCTGTCTTTAACTGTTATTAGTTTTAATGCATTAGCGCCTCAAACTATCTCAGTTTTTATATTTACTAGCCTATGCATCTTATTGGGTATTTCTATTGCCTGTTTAATCTGGGTGACACCTTTAACAAATTTGAGTTTGATGCAACGTAATGCACTTTCCCAAAAGTTTTATGAAGAGGACTTCAATATCGAACTTTCAGAATCAAAGATATTATTAATTAATCGCTGCAATTCGCAAATCTATTGTCAAATGGAGCGATAAAACACCATGATCACGAACAGCCCCCTTTTGACGCGACGCTTAACATTAAGGATGTCAGTATTAAAGCTCTTTACTTTACTGAGCTTGTTTTTCTTAATTGCGCTTGCCAGTATTCCGCTACAAGCGGCAAGTCAACTTGCTCTTTCTATGGGTGTTATTGTTTTTGTATATAGCGCGTCATCTGAAGCAATTCAACACAGTAAAAAACGAGAACTGTTTCGTTTATTTGCCATTATTATTGGCTGTTTCTTATCTATCCGTTATTTGATATGGCGTGGTGTAAATACATTAGAATCAGATGATATCTTCTCTTTTATTGCCATGATCACGTTATTTATCGCTGAGATCTATTCTGGTGTTATTCACCTTTTAGGTTGCTTTGTTAATATTTTCCCACTCAATCGTCCAAGACAAAGTATTAAACAGTTTACCGATGAAAAAATTCCCACTGTGGATCTAGTCGTACCTAGCTACAATGAGTCAGAAACCTTATTAGAGGTAACCCTTCGAGCTGCCAAGATGCTCGATTACCCAGCTAATAAACTTAACATTCATTTATTGGATGATGGTGGAACCGATCAGAAAGTATTTCAAGAGAATGTAATCGCAGCCCAACATGCGTTAACACGACGTAAAAAGTTACAAGCATTATGTCAATCCTTGGACGTTGAATACCATACGCGAGCAAAAAACGAACACGCAAAAGCAGGTAATATCAATACTGCTTTATTAAATATGGATGGTGAATTAGTGGTTATTCTAGATGCTGATCACGTTCCAACCACTGACTTTTTAGATCGTACTGTCCCCTGGATGATTAAAGATAAAGATGTCTTTTTAGTACAATCTCCGCATTTTATGGATAACCCCGATCCCATTGAACGAAATTATTTTTCCGCTTTTACTCGTATGCCATCGGAAAATGATATGTTTTATAACACCATACAAAAAGGCTTAGACTTTTGGTCTTCCTCGTTTTTCTGTGGTTCCGCAGCAGTATTAAGAAGGCGTCACCTTGATATGGTAGGCGGCATTGCTGGGGATTCCATCACCGAAGATGCTGAAACGGCCTTAGCACTTCATGCATTAGGCTATAAATCAGTGTATGTCGATAAACCGATGATCAGTGGTTTAGCGACAGAAAGTTTTTCATCATTCATTCAGCAACGTGAACGATGGGCTCAAGGCATGGCACAGATCCTGATCCTTAAAAAACCATTCCTTAACTCAGGGTTACATTGGTATCAGAAATGCGGCTACATGAGTTCCATTCTATTTTGGTTTTTCCCTTTGCCCGTTTAGTTTTTCTATTATCACCATTAGGCTACCTATTATTTGGCTTAGAACTTATTCATGCCACTTTTACAGAAATTTTAATCTATACCGTGCCGCATATTATCGTCAGTTTTCGGCTTTCACATGTTCTATTTGGTAAAAATAGATGGCCTTTAGTCTCAGAGCTTTACGAAATTTTGCAATGTACCTTTTTATTTAGAGCATTACTTACGGTAATTAAAAGCCCCAATAATCCGAGCTTTTTAGTGACACCAAAAGGTGAAGATCAAAGTAAAAACTATATATCCTCTCTTGCAAACTCCTTTTATTGGTTATTAGTCATGCTGTTTATTGGCAATTTAGGGGCCTTATACCATTTTTATAGTACGCCTGAATCTTGGGAGTTAACCTTTGTGGTTTTTGCTTGGAATACTTTTAACTTTATTCTATGTGTCAGCTTATTAGATGTATTGATTGAAAAGAAGCAAGTACGTAAAGCGTCTAGGTTACCGGCTTATGACTATGTAAAAATAGCAGCCTCAGAGCACCAAATTTGGCAAGGTAACTTACGCAACCTATCACGTACGGGTGCAAATTTATCCTTAACATTTGAGCACACATTACCGAAAGAAGTACGCCTAATTGCTTATGCCAGTGCTCTTAATAAACATGTTGAAATTGCTTGCCAAGTCATGCACCAAAATAGCGACACAAAGGAGGTTAGGTTGCAGTTTTTAACGCGCACTGACCAAGAAAAAAACAATGTTATTGCTTACACACTTTGTGATAGTGAACGTTGGGATAGTTTTCAAAAACGCAGAACACGACCGATATCTTACTTTTATGGACTAAAACATGTTGTGAGTGTCAGTATGAAACCATTATTTCTACATATTTATATGAAATTAAAACAGAGAAGCTAATGTTACCTTTAAAATTGATTCAACCTTATGTTAGATTATTAACGCTTTTATTGATTGCGTTTTTGAGCCTGCCGGCACAAGCTAAAACATCAAACGAGTTTCGATTGAGTGAGTTTTATGGTGGGAATTCATTGCTTAGACTCAATGGTGAAAGACCCGTTCAAGATTTAGGTATAACCTTATCTCCTTTATTAGCAGTGAGTTCTGCGACACTCCATCTTAAGGCAACCTCTTCAATTACGATGCTTCAAGAACGCTCCATTTTAAACGTGCGATTTAATAATGTAACGATAGGTCAAATAACGTTAAACCCTAACAAGCCAAATTTACAGGCTGATGTTCGCATCCCGAGTGAACTGTGGCGTCCGCAATACAATACATTGACCTTTGTGGCAAGCCAATATGTAGACCGCTGCCAAGATACTAATGCACCTGACTTATGGAGTGAAATAAATTTATATAACTCATACATTGCTTTCGAAACGACCAAAGTTATTAACCAACTAAACCTACAAAAACTATCTGATTTCTTTAACCCTGGTATTGGTGGGCAACATCAAGCTCAGATTTTCACGTTAGATAATAAACAAGAAAACGCTATTGTTAACAAATATGCTATTCCAGCGGTTGCACAAGCACTTGCATTAAGAACTCAATACCAATCTTTACATATTGATTACCAAAATATCGAGAGTAAAACTGCAGACACCAAGTCTATTGTTCAACCAATCTCTGAAAGTAAATACAGACAAAGCAGCTGGTATATAACAGATAAAAAAGCTGATGATATCCATGTACTGATAGGCACTAAAAACTCATTACAACAGGCACTATCAGAAAAGACACTTGAAGAGATTAATGGACCATATTTAAGAATAGAAAAAACACCTGCTGTCATCATTGAAGGTGAAGAGTTAGTGGCTTCGCACATTCGTTTAATTGTATCAGGACTTTCTGAACAAGATGTTGTTCGAGCAGCCACTACGCTAGCTTATATGGATGATCGACTCAATCCAGATCAATCAATTAATGTTCACTCCACCGTCAACAATGCGTTTATTCCACAACAACAAGTTACATTGCAGCCAGGAAAATCTTATACTCTTTCCGAATTAGGTGTCACAGCCATTAACTTTAATGGACCTGGTCTATTGACTAAAAAAATTGAAATTAGATTACCCGCAGACTTCTATGCAAGTGAAACAGACACCGTAGAGTTAACATTAGATTTCAGTTACGGTGCAGGATATGAAGACGGTTCAACCTTTAATATTACCGTTAATGGTAAGGTTATCCACGGTTTGAAACTGGATAAAAAAGATGGTGATTTCTACCATAATTACACCCTTTCTATTCCTGCAAGGTTATTTGACGGAGGCAAAAATGAACTTGCCTTTCATGTTAATCAAAACTCAATACAGCTCATTGGAGAGTGTCGAAGCGTCAATGGGGATTATTTACATTTCCAATTGGATACTGATTCAAAAATTGAATTACCCACCGCAGCTCATCTAGCCAGACAACCAGATCTAAGGTTATTGGGACAAACCGGTTACCCCTTTGCACAATATCAAACACAAGATGATACCGGTATCTACATAACACAAGCCACAATGCGATCAGCTGCGCTCACCATGGCAGGTAAGTTAGCCCAATCATCGGGTAATTTAATTCCAAATTTATATGTTGAAATGGGCATTCCAACAACACTGACTGATACCGCTATGGTTTTAGCAACACCTAAGGATTTAAGCGCAGAGTTATATAGTGATTTAAGCACTGCAATTACTGATAGTAAAAGATGGCCTTATCGCTTACAGAATAAATTATATAATCGAGTGACGGCTAACGATAATCAAAACCTACAACCTAATACTGCTGCGGGGTTTACTACTCAGCAAAGTACTTTAGGTGATTTTTCATTAGTAGTAGCCACTAAAAACCCAGTTGCTGATAAGACAGGTACCTTATTTATTATTGCTGCAGAAACGACTGAACGACTAACTGAACGCATCAGTGAGCTTGTTCAAGGTCCATTATGGAGCCAATTAGCTGGGGACTTCTTCGCTTGGGATAACGCTAAATCGCCTTTAATTGTAATGCAAGTATCTAGTGCTTATATGTTAGGAGCAACGGATTCATGGACGGCATTAGGTGCATGGGGGACTAATCACCCTTGGTATTTATTATTGATTATAGTGGCCATTGTATTTATGTTTATGGTCTTCACTTGGTTGTTACTAAAACGACGCCATCAAAAAATTAAGGAAGATTGGAAAGAATGAAAAGCATCAAATATATAGTTATCTTATTAGTTATTACTATATTTGCTTGGACTCAATGGCCTGAAGCTAAGCTGACTCCATTCCAAAAGAGCTGGGCAACTTATAAAACTCAGTTTGTCGATGCGGGTCGAGTTATCGATACTGGTAATCAAAACATATCGCATAGTGAAGGTCAGGGCTATGGATTGCTTTTTGCCGTGTTTGCTAATGATAAAAATCAGTTTAAAAGTATATGGAAATGGACACAACAAACCTTACAACGGGATGATCAACTGTTCAGTTGGCAGTATACGCCTAGCAAACAGGGGAAATGTGATGACTCATGTATTACAGATCCTAACAATGCAACCGATGGCGATATCTTAATTGCTTGGGCCCTATTAGAGGCGCATAAACAATGGGGAAAGCCAGCTTACCTTAACCAAGCTACTGCTATTTTAGCGTCGATTAAAACCAAGCTAATTCAACATAAATTTGGCTATCAACTCATTTTACCTGGTGAAGTTGGCTTTCAACACTCTGATGGCAGCATTCAAATTAACTTATCCTATTGGGTGTTTCCTGCACTTAACTTATTTACAGAAATGACTAACGATCCCATTTGGACTGACGTTTATCAATCAGGGCTTGATTTGATGGAGGTTACTCGCTTTGGTGATTGGAAACTACCTTCTGATTGGATAATTCTTTCCGAAGATGGCATCACTTTGAGCGGTGCACTATCTTATGATTATGGCTATAACGCTTGTCGGCTACCTATTTATTTAATGTTAGCAGAAGATAAAAATACATCATTAATCGCCCCATTTATGGCATTTTGGGAACAAGATTTTGTGCCCGCAACCGTTAACTTAGAAAATGGTCAGGTTGCAGATTATGCTTATAATAGTGGTATGCAAGCGATTGCAAGCGCGACACAATCTATTATGAATAGTCAAAATACCCCCTTACCAACAATACAACAGACCACCGATTATTATTCTTCAAGCCTTATTCTATTATCGCAACTTGCTCTTTTGAAAAGTGATTTAAAATAATGAAGTTAATCAATGTTATGGCAATGGCAACCCTTTGCGTCACCAGCCAACTGACTTATGCAGAAAAACTTGCGGTACAATACAGTGAACAAAGTATTCATGTTCAAAGTACTAACAACGCTAAAAAACTGTTTAAAAACACACAGGAAAACGTTGATACTACCCCTATCTGGTATTACATTAATAATGGTTTTACTGATCAAGCACAACAAGAGTATTTAAAGCTAAAAAAGACTTACCCTAACTGGGTGGCTGAGCCAGTACTCGTTAATGCAATGGATAATCTTTCTAAACCAACTCAGCTTAACAACCAAGTAGCCAGTCAAGCTTCAGCTAGCCCAGTTGCAATTCAACAAGTTAAAGCGCCTGAAGCAATCATACTCAACTTTGTGAACCTTGCTAAAAAAGGCCCCAATTACTGGCCAAGCATGCCTCAGACACACTATCAGTTGGCATCCACACTCGCTTTTAAAGATAACACATTGAGCAATAACACATTAATGGCTTGGGTATCCATTTACAGAGGCAACTACCAAACTGCGCTTGCACATATAAAAGTGGTAGAAGAAACGTCTCCCAATAACACCAGTGCCAATGAAGCAAAGTCGATAGCGATTAATGCGCTTGTTACAGACGCCGTGAAAAAACAGAATAAAAGTCAACTATTCGCCCTGCTCAAACAATATCCAGATCAAGCGATAAACGAAAAGATTGACGCTCATGCGTGGCAAGCCATCGATCAATTAGAATACACCGTAGCGCTTGATTGGTTTGAGTTTACTGAAAATTATGACGCACAATTAATTGTATTAGAGAAACAAGGCCGACAAACAGAAGCCACTCGGCTAGCTTGTAATAATCCAACCCAAGCAACATTAGTTAATTATTGCGTTGACGCACTTTCGGTCATACAACTCGATCAATACAATCAACAACATTATCAATCTAGTTTAGTGGCTGCGGCTAAAATACAAACATACCAACCGCTTAATGCTGATCAACTTGCCTTATATGCTTGGTCTCAATATAAATTAAATAATCAACCTGAAAGTATTAGCGCATTTTCAACTTTGATGACCCATCAGCCAAATAACAGTGATTATGCTCAAGTATTACTAAGCCTATTAGGCGATGACCAAGAGCAACTTGAACAATTGGCTATCAACTCTCCTGCAATGACTGCTGCATTAAAAAAACGTGAGATGCAAGTCGCGTGGTCACGCAAGCAATTTGATCGCTTCAATAATCTTGAAGATCAACAAAAAGCCAATCAGCAACTGACGTTAGAAGGAGGCCTCGACTGGCGTAAGCAGAGCAGTGAAGATGAGATAGCGAATTTACAAAGTGCAAATTATTATTTAGGTTTTCAGAAATTTTGGAATGACTACCGCTACGGGGCACGAGTAAACTATCACACGCTTCATAGCGATAGTGCTAATATTGGCGATGACTTTTGGCAAAATACGCTTGCCACTTCAATAGCCAGCAACAATGCAACAGAAACAGGCATTAGTGGTTTTATAAAACGACAAACCCGACGTTTGAACACCTTTGCTGAAATTGAATATACACAAGTAGACAGTGATTTAGCCTCTAGTTTATCTGCTAAATTATCTGCAGTTTGGTATAACTCTGCTTCCCTAATAACAGCAGCAACGTTATACCGTGAAAGAGTTGATGACAGTTTTTTAAGTCTCATGGGACTTTATGGGAGTGAAATAGAAAGATGGGGGGCAGTGAAAGAAACAGGTATTCGAGCACTTACTTCTTATATTTTTATACCTAAATGGTCAGTAACACCTGAGCTGAATATAGCGAGGCTAACTGGTGAAAGTGTTCAAGATAATACCAAGCTTGCATTGAATTTAGGTTTTACCCGTGACTTAACGGAACGCTATGCTGATAAATTAGATTATTTACGAGTTGGGCCAACGATTAGCTGGATGAGCTACTATAAGAATTTGAATTATTACACCGACGGTAATGGCGGTTACTTTAGCCCTGAAAGTTATATTAACTTGGGTGGACGAGCAGAGTTATTAACATTAGAAGACACCTATTGGCAAATTCGTAGTCAATTAAGTCTCGGTTATTATTGGGTAACGCCAGGCAGTATCGAACAATTCCCTTTTACTTCTACTAGCAGTACACTGAGCCAAGAAAACGATAGTGGGATCGGTAGTCAATTTCTTATTGAAGGACAATGGTTACTCTCACCACATTGGGAAATTGCCGGCTTGATTAGTTCAAGTTATGCCGCCGATTACAATGAAACCAATATTAATCTCAATGTTCGCTGGAATTTTGTTAAGAAGACCGGACTAACCAGCGATGGATTAATATCCTCTTCTACTTACACTGAAAACTATGCTTGGCATTAATCATTTAGATAGGTGATAACTGACACATTAGACATCATCTTAGCGAATAAAAGTATGCAGTAAACCGCAAACTGGCAGACTAAAGTCTGCGCACCAAATAGTAAACTTTGCTTAATCGCTATTAGTCTATATTAATCTTTGTCTAGTACGAGGGCCCCTTTGTTAGCTTGTTTAGTTAACTAGAAATAAATTAAACAACACATCTTAAAGAGGTGCCCGCTCATAAGATTAAGCTGTTATAACTAACCTGATTTTATCTTTAACAATCACAAAGCGATTTTTTGAATGTTGTTTATCTTAATTAGCTTCGATACCCCTTTTAATACCAATCATAGTAAGTAACTGATTCTATTTTACTTGTTAAAACAACTTATTTTTTCGTTGTAAGTTTCGTATAGGGAACAACCATTTACATCAACTTACGCCTCAAACTAAGCCATTTTTCCGGTGCAAAATTTAGATCAGTTATTTAATACAATTGGTATAAGAAACGCTTACTTTAGACTTGTTATTCTAGAAGTATTTTCCTCTACACAAACAAAAACAGCGCTAAAAAGCGCTGTTTATTTGGTTTGTTAAATTAGGTGGATTATAGACCTAGTTTAGCAAGCTCTTTTTCTACTACAGATACTGGTAGTGGAATGTAACCATCTTTATCTACGATAGTTTGACCTTCCTGAGATAGCATTAATTTAATGAACTCAGCTTGTAGTGGAGATAATGGTTTGTTTGGGTGCTTGTTCACGTAAACGTATAGGAAACGAGATAGTGGGTATTTACCGCTAATCGCATTTTCAGTTGTTGCTGCTACGTAATCAGTTCCTTTCTTAGAAAGTGGAACAGCTTTAACACCAGCAACTTTGTAACCGATACCAGAGTAACCGATTGAGTTTAGTGAAGATGCAACAGATTGAACTACAGATGCAGAACCAGGTTGCTCATTTACAGAACTTTTGAAGTCACCTTTACAAAGTGCTTTAGATTTGAAGTAACCGTAAGTACCAGATACTGAGTTACGACCAAATAATTGGATATCTTTCTCAGCCCAGCTATCGCCTAAACCTACATCAGACCAACGTGTAGCATCTTTATCTGCGCCACATTTGTGAGTTGAAGAGAAGATAGCATCAACGTCAGAAATTGATAGACCTTCAATTGGGTTATCTTTGTTTACGAATACAGCTAGTGCATCGATTGCAACACGAACGGCTGTTGGCTTGTAACCGTAATGTTTTTCAAATGCTTCAATTTCTTTAGACTTCATTTGACGACTCATTGGGCCGAATTGTGAAGTACCTTCAGTTAGTGCAGGTGGAGCTGTTGAAGAACCCGCTGCTTGAACTTGAATGTTGATGTTTGGGTATTGACGCTTAAACTCTTCTGCCCAGAAAGTCATCATGTTTGCTAATGTATCAGAACCAACAGATGAAAGGTTACCTGAAATACCGCTTACTTTTGTGTAAGAGTGTAGTTCGTGATCTGCTGCAATAGCAGTTGTCGACATTAATGACGCAGTACCTAAAGTAACCGCTGCGGCTAACATTTTAAGTTTCATTCAAAACTCCATTTTCTACTAAGTTAATTTTTACGATTTGTATTTTATTAGTTATTTAACAAAATATTCATTACGCTTCGTAGCGATGGTGCTTAATATGAACGTGTAATGTGACAATTTCATTACACATGAATTATTTTATTCACTAAAAAACAAAAAGGTTTATCGCCTTTAAGCAATAAACCTTTTTTATCAATTGTTTAAACAGTTATTTAAATTTAAACTTTGTTTTTATAAACACGACGAACGAGTGCTAATGGTAAAACAAGTAACCATAACCATAGTGTTGCAGCACCACTTCTCTCGTAATCTTCATCATCGTCAGCCAATGTTTCTGAATCCCAACAGTTCGGGCTATCATCTGGATCCATTGTCGTACTTGGCGTTAGTTTTAATAATACGGCTGTTGCATTAACACTGCTGTTGTAGTCGCTGTCACTGTCATATTGGAAACCTTCAGCTAATACCACACCGTCATCATTGATTGCAGTTGCACTTTCTAAACGAATTAATGGATGTGTTACTACACCATCATCATCTTCTGTACATAGTAAGTCATCAATAAACCAGCTATCACCAGTTGTATTATCATAAAGGAATGCACTTTGTGTTCGAGGATCACCCCCTACTACCGGATCAGTTTGGTCGTAAGCATCTGCACTACCCACGATTAAGCCGTTTTCATTCATGTCATAACCATAGCTATTTGCACCACGGTATGAAGCACTATCGCCCGCTAAACGTTGTTTAGTTGATAACACTTTAGTGTCCTCTAAAGGAATGCTAATGCTGTCATCATCAATATCGTAAATGAACATTTCGATTGGGTAGTTTACGTTTTTAGTTGAGCCATATTGACGGTTACCCATCACTATGTTTTCATCGGTAATGCTTTCTGCCCATGAGTTGTAATAAGTAGAATCATCGTTTTTGTCGTAATCACCATCAGAATCAGATTCATCAGTCGCATCAACAATCACGGTCGGTGTATCATAAGCACCATCATCATCTGGCGTCATGATGATCGCTCGTTGACGACCACCTTCATCACTGTCTGAATATTCGTAAGTTGATACACCTACTGCCACGCCCGAGCTATTAATATCAAAGGCAGCGGCACTGTAAGTCGCGTCACTTCCATCACGCGTGGTGTTATCATCTAACCATTCAGTCGCTAAAGCAAAACCTTCGATTTCAGTAGCGCTACTATCATATTCCCAAGCCCAAGCTTGCGTATCAAACCCAGGACAATTCACTAAGTAGTTTAGATCGTCTAAATCGTCTTCATCACCTTCATTGTAACAAAGGTCAAAATAGTCACTATCGCCACCCGCTAATGATTTACTTGCATTACCAACAATCAGCGTTTTAGTATCACCGTTATTATAAGTCACATCACGCATGCGATAAGCGCTACTAAAACCACCTTCGTCGTCATCAAATGCTGTTGGAATTAATGAGATAGTGGCGTAACTTGTACTTGGGTCAACAATAAAAGCACGACGAACGTAATCACGCTCTCCATCCGTGTATGGTCCAGAACCATAACCTACGGCAAAGCTGCCTACATCAGAATCAACAACGTCAGTTATTTTAACGTCAGTATCATCGCCAAAACCTTCTATTTTTACATTGTTAGTCGCGGCTAAGAAGTAACTCTCAGCATCTGTCTCATTATTGTCAATCTCAGCACTCGTAGTACGCCAGTCTTGATAACCATTTTCATAGCTTGCGTCGGTGGAATCTTCACTACCGTAATAGATCAGCTCACAGACATCATCGTCATAGAAACATTCTTGGTTGAAGGTAAAAGGCAGACCAATATCAATATTTTGATCAAGATCTGCTTTTAAAGCATAGACCCCCACGGTATCGCCTTCTTCAGTAATCGCAGATGGAAAAGGCCCATAATTACTACCGGTCGTGTCTGGAGACAAAATCTCATATTCATAATAAGAAGAAGTTGCAGCCCAAGCACTACTGGTTGATAGTAGTGCTATAACTGAAATAGCTTTGCTGTAATTCATGTTAAAATCATTCTCCGTTTTGTAATTCGTCTAATTCTTCCCAACGGCTAAAAGCATTTTCTAGTTTTTCTTCTGTTTCTGCTAATAGCGCTAAGAATTGGTCAGCTTCTTTTTTATCTTTAGTAAAGAACTCAGGTGTATTAATCGTTTCCTGTAACTCTACTACTTTCTCTTCTAACTGCTCGACTAATGCAGGTAAACCATCTAGTTCAAGTTGAACTTTATACGATAGCTTTTTCTTTTTAGGCGATTTTACCGCTGCTTTTTCAACTTTTTCTGGTGCTGGTTTTGTTTCTTTCACTGCTTGTACTGGCGCTTCACTTTGCGCTTTATGACGAACAGCATCACTATAACCACCCACAAATTGTTGAATATTGCCATTACCATCAAAGAACCAAGTATGGGTTACTGTGTTATCAACAAAACTACGGTCATGGCTCACTAATAATAATGTGCCTTGATAGTTCGCTAACAACTCTTCCAATAACTCAAGCGTTTCGACATCGAGATCGTTGGTCGGTTCATCAAGAATTAAGAAATTACTTGGTTTTAAGAAAATTTTGGCTAATAACAGACGATTCTTTTCTCCACCAGATAATGCTTTGACCGGAGTACGGGCACGATCAGGATGGAATAAAAAGTCTTGTAGGTAACCGAGGACATGACGTTTGTTGCCATTAATTTCAACTTCTTGCTTGCCTTCAGCAAGGTTATCAACCACGGTTTTTTCTGGATCTAATGCATCGCGGTATTGATCAAAGTAAGCCACCTCTAATTTAGTACCACACTTCACTGTCCCTTGATCAGGTTCAATATCGCCCAGTAATAATTTAAGTAATGTACTTTTACCACAACCATTACGACCTACTAGGGCAATCTTATCGCCACGCATAATAGTGGTATCAAAATCGCGTACAATACGTAGATCTTCATAACTATAAGACAAGCCTTCAGTTTCAAAGATGATTTTGCCTGAACGTGCCGCTTCATCCACGACAATTTTAGCTTTACCTTGCACGTTAACGCGCTCGGAGCGTTCTTGGCGTAATGATTTTAATGCACGTACACGACCTTCATTACGGGTACGGCGGGCTTTAATGCCTTGACGTATCCACTTTTCCTCAATGGCGAGTTTACGGTCAAATTCCGCATTTTGCTCTTCTTCGATACGCAATGCTTCTTCTTTCGCAATTAAATAAGCTTCGTAACCACCCGCCATGAACTTAACTTGCCACGGTCGATATCAACAATACGTGTTGCTAAACGACGAATAAATTCACGGTCATGACTGATAAAAACAATTGAACCTTGGAAAGACATTAAGAATTGCTCAAGCCACTCAATCGTCCCTACGTCCAAGTGGTTGGTAGGCTCATCTAATAGCAACAAATCAGGGTCATTCACTAACGCTTTAGCTAATGCAACTTTACGTAACCATCCACCTGATAGTTGATCTAAAGTAATTTCAGGATTGATCGCTAATCGATCAAGTATTTGATTGATTTTAGAATCTAGTTGCCATGCATCAAGCTGGTCAATTTGCTCTTGAAAACGTTGTAATTTATTAAGTTGTTTTTCACTGCAATCTTCAGCAACAACACCTAACTGTTCGTGGTATTGGCTTAATACTTTACCCGCATTTTCCATACCTGATGCCACATAATCATAAGCACTCATGATACTGGCAGTTGGTGGATCTTGCTCTAAACGAGCGACTTTCACATCGTTATTGATCAATAATGTGCCGTCATCAAGTTGAATACGGCCATCTAATACTTTTAATAATGTCGATTTACCTGCGCCATTACGGCCCACTAAACAAACACGTTCATTTGCTTCAATAACTAAGTTTGATTTATCTAATAATGCACCGCCACCAAAGGCCAGTTCTGCGTTATGTAATGTTAATAATGCCACGTTAATTCACTCTCGTTAATGTGTCTTTATCTTATGCCTGCTAGGTAAACACCTATTTCGTTTCGCTAACTAAATCTTCTAATTAGCATCGTGCCAGCTATCGCAAGATACAAATTGTTGTATTTATTGAACGTCAAAAGGCCAATCAATATTGGCCTTTATGTGTTGTCATGTTATCACTGCAAATTGTGCAAGTTATTTAATTCCATGACCTTAATCGCGTTTAGTTAATAACCAACACTGATGAATTTTATCATTGCCTTTAAAATCTTCTGGAATAGACGCTTTGCTGATATCTTTCACATAAAAACCTAGCGCTTTAATTGCTTCGATATCTAGTTTAAATCCACGTTTATTGTTTGAGAAGATGATCTCACCTTTTGAATTTACACGTTCGCTTGCCGCTGTTAGTAAAGCAACATGATCATCCTGAACATCAAACACATCACTCATACGTTTTGAGTTTGAGAAAGTGGGTGGATCAATAAAGATCAAGTCGTACATTTCATGGGCATGTTGTAACCATTTAATACAATCTTGTTGGATAAAGTCATGTTTACCTTTGATGCCATTCTCTAGGAAGTTTTCTTGTCCCCAGTTCAAGTAAGTATTTGACATATCTACACTGGTAGTTGATTTCGCACCACCTAATGCAGCATGTACAGAAGCTGTTGCTGTGTAACAAAATAGGTTTAAGAAATCTTTTCCTGCGGCCATTTTACCTAAACGTAAGCGCGTAGGACGATGGTCAAGGAATAAGCCTGTGTCTAAATAATCTTGCAAGTTAACAATGATTTTAGCCGGCCCTTCTTGCACCACTAGACGTTGCTTTTTGCTGTCTAATTTTTCGTACTGTTGACGCCCTTTTTGGCGTTCACGTACTTTGATAATCAATTGATCATCGGTTAAGTCCAATAGGTAACGCGTTGTTGAAACGATGTCTAAGAAACGACGACGTACTTTTTGTGCATCAATCTCTTTTGGTGCGCGGTATTCTTGAATAATTAAGTATTCGTTGTAGCGATCGATCGCCACATTATATTCAGGTAAATCGGCATCATATAAACGGTAACATTGAATATCTTCACGCTTAGCCCATTTATCTAAACGTTTCATATTTTTCAGTAAACGGTTAGCAAAATCTTCCGCATAAATCGCAGGTTTAATCTGTTTAACTTCTTTAAACACTAATTCAGATTCAGACTCTTCAGCCATTGGGAATTGTTGCGCCGGTGTAATGGTTCCCCACGGGTTATCTTCCGTTGACTCTTTATAAACTACGTCAGCTTTTTTAGGTGTTTTAGTTGGTTTAGCTGTTGCTGCAACTTGTTCCGTTACTTCCACGTTACGCTTTGGAGAAATTCGGTAATTTTTAAGCACACACTCAATCGGACCATTGAAGAATTTATAACTACGTCCAGCACGCATACCAAGACAGCTTAGTAGCTCAGTATCCATCGCGAACATGCTTAAGTTCCAACCTGCAAAGGCATCTTTAAAGTGATGACCAAGCTCAGTATACAAGGTAATAGTGTCACTGAAACCACCTAAACGCTCACCGTATGGCGGGTTTGAAATCAGCATACCCGTTGTTAACTCTTCCGGCGGCATCACTTTTTTAGCATCTTGGACACTAAATTCAATTAGCTCAGCGACACCAGCACGTTGTGCATTTTGACGTGCAATACTGACCATATCTTTACTTAAATCTGACGCATAAAAACGTGCATCACAATCATTAACAGCACGTTTACTGTAAACTTGTGCGCTTGTTTTGAGCGTTCTCCAGTGTTTCAGCATCATGCTGCTTCCATTGCTCAAAACCAAATTTATCACGTAATGTACCCGGTGCAATGTTCAATGACATCATCGCAGCTTCAATAATCAAAGTACCTGAACCACACATCGGGTCGAGTAGCGCTTCACCTTTCCAACCACTGCGCTTAATAATACCGGCAGCTAATGTTTCACGTAATGGAGCTTCACCCGCAATAGTACGGTAACCACGTAGGTGTAATGGTGAGCCAGATAAATCAAGGTAGATTGAGGCTTTATCTTTGAATAAACGACCATTAAAACGGATATCGGCATCGCGCTTTTCAACGTTTGGACGTTCATAAAATTTCTTACGGAAGCGATCCACAATGGCATCTTTAATTTTTAATGCGCCAAACTGAGTATTACGGATCTCATCATTGCTTCCTGAAAAATCGATAGAGAAGGTTTTATCCACGTCAAAGTGGCTTTCCCATGGAATGTTGCTACAACCTAAGTATAAATCCATTGGGTCGATCACTTTGAATTCACTTAACTTAAGCAAAACACGAGACGCAAAACGCGACCATAAACACACTTGGTAACCTTGCTCTAATGAACCGTCAAAGCTAACACCACCAGCAATTTGCTTAGTATTTTCAATACCAAGATCTTTAAGTTCTACTTCTAATAAAGGCGCAAGCCCTTTCGCTGTTGGGATAAAATAACTGAACATAGACGCTCTCATGCAATTGTTGAATAAAAAATAGCGCGTATTATACCTTGCAAAAAGGATTATCCCTATGGAATTTTCAGGTCTTTGTTAGTGATGATTAATCGATGACCTTTAGCTTAGCAGATATTAACTTCAAAAATATTACACAGCATTGCTTTGACTTATGATTTGTTTGATAAAAGCTGAAGAATTAATGGGTTAAGTTTTGTTCAGCAAAGGTATTAAAGTGAATTTTGATAGCTTGGCTGAGTCTAAAACAAGCCTTAACCATTAGATTAAGGCTTATTCAATCACTTTTATAAGGTTACAAGACTAGCTTTTTAGCAGCTTGACTGTGCCGTGCTTGCATATCTGCAAGATCATGGTCCATCAAGTACCCAGATTTTACTTTCCACTCACCCGCCACCATCACAACATCTGCTTTATGTGCGCCACATAAAATTAATGCAGCTAAAGGGTCGTGTGCACCAGAGAAGCGTAGTTCATCCAATTTAAACAGGGCTAAATCCGCCTGTTTACCCACCGCTAATTCGCCAATATCACCACGTCCTAACACTTGTGCAGAGCCTTTTGTTGCCCAATACAAGGCATCAAGGTGTGAGACTTCGTCTGCTTGATAACGTAATCGGTTAATCATCAGCGCTTGACGCACCTCTTGTATCATATTCGAGCCATCATTAGAGGCAGAGCCATCAACGGCCAAGCCTACTGGTGAACCTGCTGCCTGCAACTCCTTAGTTCTACAAACCCCAGAAGCGAGGATCATATTAGAAGATGGACAATGCGCGATGCCAGTTTTTGCAGCACCCAATCGTTTAATCTCTTGGTCATTAAAATGGATGCCATGGGCAAGCCAAACATCCGATGATAACCATCCAACAGACTCTAAATAATCCAGTGGACGTAAGCCAAATGTTTTTATACAAAAACTGTTTTCATCCTCTGTTTCAGCTAAATGTGTGTGTAACCGTACTTGGTTGTGACGTGCTAGTTTGGCCGTTTCTATCATGAGGTCAGTAGTTACTGAAAAAGGTGAACACGGAGCTAATGCTAATTGTACTTTAGCGCCGTCTCCGCGTTGATGAAACTGGGTGATCACGCGTTGGCAATCATCCAAAATAGCAGCATCACTTTGTACTGTTGATTGAGGTGGTAATCCCCCATCCTTTTCACCTAAGCTCATAGAGCCACGTGTTAGCATCACACGGTTTCCAATCAGTGTTGCTGCTGATACTTGAATATCTATCGCTTCAGTTAATGCCTCAGGAAAAAGGTAATGATGATCAGCAACGGTTGTACAGCCTGACAATAACAATTCAGATAACCCTAACTCTGTCGCCGCATGTAACATATCTGGTTGCAGTTTTGCCCAAACTGGATATAAGGCTTGCAACCAAGGAAATAGGCGCTTGTTTAACGCAGGTGGGAATGCTCTGGTTAATGTTTGATAGAGATGATGATGAGTATTGATTAAACCGGGCAGTAAAATGTGCTGACTCGCATCAAAATATTGGTCGATATCATGAGTCGGCTCACTATTTTTTGGCACTAACTCGATGATAATTCCATCTTTAATAACGATCCCGTTACTTGCATCTTGCTGATTAGCTGTGAAAGTGGAAAGTGGTTTTTTGATCCATAGTGTTGTAGACATCTGTTCACCTTTATATAAATAGAGCGAACGATAATGAGGGATATTAAAACAATAAAGCTAAGCTGATCAGTCACCTACTGCTAACTCATTCAATCACTAAGCCTTTTATATTTAGCTTTATTGATTAATAAGGTAGTTATATCGTCGCGATATAATAAATAGCAGTGACTTGCGTGTTAATCTGCTGAGAGATTACATTGTATCTATTTATTGATGAATTAACATACAATTATTGATTAAGTCGTTAAATTTAAACAACTAAGCTTTATCAACCGAAAGCTTCACATCAACTCGATGCATAAAAAACGCTTCAGATAGAAGCGTTTTTAGGGATGCTATGAGCCATAAATGCTTATTTATTTAATAAGTATTTGATACGTGTTTTCAGGATATCTGTGGCGATACGATTTTTACCACCACGAGGGATGATGATATCAGCGTGTTGTTTAGAAGGTTCGATAAACTGTAAAAACATCGGTCTTACGGTTTTTTTATACTGCTCCATAACAGAGTCTAATGTTCTGCCACGTTCCATAATATCACGGGTTAAACGGCGCATTAAACAGATGTCTAATGGAGTATCAATGAAGATACTTGCATCAATTTGTGAACGCAGTTTTGAATCTGTTAGTAATAAAATACCTTCAATGATAATGATTTTTTTAGGTGATAAGTTAATCACTTCATCGGTGCGTGTATGTTCCGTGTAACTGTATACAGGAATTTCAACTGATTGGTTATTTTGTAAAGATTCAATGTGTTGCCCTAACAATTCATGGTCAAAGGCTTTTGGGTGATCGTAATTGGTTTGCACACGCTCTTCCATTGGCATGTGTGATTGATCTTTATAATAAGCATCTTCAGAAATGATACCTATTTGATCTGTTCCTAACTCCTGACGAAGTTCATTACAGATGGTATGTGCAATCAAACTTTTCCCTGAGGCAGAAGCCCCTGCAATTGCAATAACGACACAGTGATTTTTATTCAAAATTGACCTTTATAAATGTATTAAGTTTAGTCGAAATGGCATTAACATGGTTCATCACACCATGCAGACATTAATCATACCGGTGACACCAATCTGATTAAGTAACTAGAACCATCCCTCAGTATAGAGTGATAAATTTATTGTGCTGGGTAAGCACGATTAACAAAATAAGCTAAAATACTGCCACAAATTAAGCCGCCAATATTAGCAAAAAGATCCATCCACTCACCGTAACGGTTTTGATAAGGTTGGATCAATTCAATAGTGCCGCTGAGTAACGCAAATAATAGAGACAATAACCATCCAGTAATTTGGTTTTTTCAGCATTAGTGGAAACACTAAAGCACTATAAGCTATAAAATGATGTGTCTTATCAGTACCAGGAACAGAGGGTAACTGTTCCATTGGAGTCAGTGACAAAAAGATGATTAATGAGGCTAATATAATTGATAATATAACCCAACTGTTTCTAATTAACTGCAATAGTAACCTCATCGTTCGTATCCAGCCTTTACGCCATCAATTCAGCTAATTCTGCTAATAGCTTATGTTGCTGATCTGTCAGTTCTGTTGGTGTAGGGATCACCACGTTATAAATTAAGTCACCGACTGAATCACTGTTCATGGCTTTAACACCACGGCCTTTAATTCTGAACTTACGTCCTGCCTGTGTACCCGCTGGAATTTTCAGATTAATGTGTCCGGTAAATGTACGTGCTTTAGCGGTTCCACCAATAGTAGCCGTTGGGAAATTAGTTGCTAAATCACAATATAAGTCATTGCCTTTGCGAACAAAAAATTCATGTTCCAATAATTCAACTTCAACAAACAGATCTCCACGAGGAGCGCCTAAAGTCCCTGGATTACCTTGTCCAGCAACGCGCACTCGTTGACCTTGATTAATTCCGGCAGGAATAACCACACCCAATGGGTTCGTTGTATTAGGCAAACGCACTTCTTTAGTACAACCCTCTACACACTCTTCCAACGTTAATTCCACTTTTAGAATAATATCTGAGCCGTTTTTAGGTTGAGGACGACGCGGTTGTTGTCGTTGTTGATGACGTTGTCCAAACATATCGCCGAACATATCATTAAAATCACCGCCTTGGCCAAAACCACCCTGACCAAATCCACCACGTCCACGTGCTTGACCATTTTCAAAAGCACTGTGTCCAAAGTCGTTATATTGTTCACGTTTTTCAGGATCACTTAAAATTTCATAAGCATCTTTTACTTCACGGAACTTTTCTTGTGCGACAGGGTTATCTGGATTTCTATCTGGGTGATACTTCATCGCCAGTTTTTTATAAGCTTTTTTAATCTCTTTATCAGATGTTGTTTTACTAACACCTAATACTTCATAACAATCACGTTTTGACATTCTTTTCTCGATAATTCCAGGGTAATAACATAATGCACATCAAAGCGGGCGAATTATAACGTAACTAATTTAAAATCACATAAAAATTGCGACTTGAAGCAGACAAAGTGATCTCACTTTTTACGTTATATATTAATCAATTAACCTAATCGCTTTTAAATCACTTTATTTTTTATGTATAAACCTATGTTTTTAAATATAAAAATAGGTATTTAAAAGACACTAGTATAAAAACTAATCCGTTTCCTTTTTTATTCGCTTAAATAATCAGCAAAAATAAACAATAAGTAAAACTTATAGATAAAATTTAAATTGCAATTAAAACCTATCAATTGTATTCGTACAAACGTTTATATTTTTCAACTAAACCTCACTATTATCCATGCACTTGTTACGAAAATGTTTAAAGGAAATAAATGTGAAACATAAATTTAACTTATTAGTGCCTATTCTAGGAATAGCCTCCATTTTTAATGTCAACGCGGAAGTAATGACAAAAGATAATGGTGCAGCGATTGGAGATAATCAAAATTCATTAACTGCGGGCCCTAATGGTAGTGTGTTATTAGAAGATGTTCACCTGATACAAAAATTACAACGCTTTGCCCGCGAACGTATTCCGGAGCGTGTAGTGCATGCACGTGGTACAGGCGCTCACGGTGTTTTTGTTGCTTCTACTGACTTTACTAATGTCACCACAGCAGCACCGTTTTCTAATAAAGGTAAAGAAACACCAGTGTTTGTGCGCTTTTCATCGGTGATCCACCCTAAGGGAAGCCCAGAAACATTGCGTGACCCAAGAGGTTTTGCAACTAAGTTCTATAGTGATGAAGGTAACTGGGATCTAGTCGGTATTAATATCCCAGTATTCTTTATCCGTGATGCCATTAAATTCCCTGATATGGTGCATTCACTTAAACCGTCTCCAGTTACTAATATTCAAGATCCTAACCGTTTCTTTGATTTCTTCTCTCATGAGTCTGGGTCAACTAATATGCTAACCCGTGTATTTAGTGATAACGGCACACCAGCAAGTTACCGTGAAATGGATGGCTTTGGTGTTCATGCATATAAGATGATCAATGATGATGGTGACGTAAGATATGTAAAGTTTCACTGGAAGAGTCATCAAGGTATCCATAATTTAGATGCAGACCAAGTGAAAGAGGTGCAGTCGATAGATACACAACATATGACACGTGATCTTTACACCAACATTGCCGAAGGTAACTTTCCAAAATGGGATTTATATATCAAAACATTAAATCCAGCTGATTTAAATAAGTTTGCCTATAACCCATTAGATGCGACTAAAACTTGGGAAAATATAAAAGAAACAAAAGTGGGAACGATGACGTTAAACCGTATTCCAGATAACTTTTTCCAAGAAACAGAGCAAGTGGCGATGGCGCCTGCAAATTTAATTCCTGGTATTGAGCCTTCTGAAGATCGTTTATTACAGGGTCGTATATTTTCCTATGCAGATACTCAGTTGTATCGTTTAGGGGCTAATCATCAACAATTACCCATTAACCGCCCTGTTGTACCTGTGGTCAATTACAACCAAGGTGGCATAGGTAATGTTGGTAATACACAGTCAGATATAAACTACCAACCAAATTATGAAGGTGTTGCTGAAGATGCAAAAGCACTTCATAGCACACCTGAACTGGTAGGTAAGGTACAGCAAAAAACGATTTATAAAACATTGGATTTTGCGCAAGCTGGTGACCTTTACCGTTCTTATACTGCTCAACAACGTACTAACTTGATCCGTAACTTATCGGGTGATTTAGGTCAGGTAAAAAACAAACAGATCCAACATAAAATGTTAAGTCACTTTTACAAAGCCGATACTGAATATGGAACACGTTTAACAGAAGCAGTTAACGGTGACCTTGAGAAAGTAAAAGAGATCGCAGCAACATTATAAATAAATGAATGGGTAGGTAATAAGGTGAACATTAATAACATCACCCCTACCCCTTTAAACAGGTAAAAGAGGAAAGGTATGTTTACTATTAAGTTATTAATTTCGATTAATAGAGTAAAAAAATCAAATTGGGTGTTTGCTAGTACCTTTCCTCTTCTCTTATTCTCTGTACTCACTCCCAGTGCATTTGCACAGGATAAGGACACAACACAAAATAGTACCTATACAGATTTAATGCCCTATTATTATGCAGCCGCTCGTACAGGTGATAATGAAGTGATCAACGAATTTCTAAAGGCTGGGTTACCTGTAGATATAAAAAATCATAAAGGTTACACCGCATTAATGATTGCAACTTATAATGGTCAAAAGACAATTGTAAATAGCTTAATTGAACATGGTGCCAATGTCTGTGCACAAGATAATAGAGGTAATACCGCATTAATGGCTGCTGTTTTCAGAGGCGAGTTAAGCATCGCTAAGACTTTAATGTCTGAAGACTGCGATGAAAATCAACAAAATAAAGCTGGTCAAACAGCAGTGATGTTTGCGACATTATTTGGTCGTGAAGAGCTACGTACCTTATTAGTCAAACGTGGTGCAGATATTAACTTAGAAGATAATAGTGGTAACTCAGCGGTGAGTATCGAACAGGCTAATCAGTAACTGGGTAGGATAGATCAGGTTTATCAGTGAGCGTTTTTACCTTAAAATTTTCAGGGTCTGCAACATAACGACTGATACAAACATTACAAATACATTGCTTATCTTTTACTGCTTCAGCTAACAAATCAATTAAGCCTTGTGGCACCACCACTTTGTTACACCAACAGTCTTGTTTAGCGCTCACATCACAGCGGTTTTGATGTAAACATAGTGGGCAAATTTGTTTATTCACTTAAAAAACTTATTTATTAAAAGACAACACGCTCCAATAGTAGAAACGTGTTGTTAATGAAAAACTAGTGACTGCTACATCCATTATTTTCGCATGCATCACTATGCACATGGTCTTCTTCGGAATGAGCACTTGAGTAAGTCGCTAATAGCCCACTACTTGGACTATATTCATCCTCACTACCTGCGATATAACGAAGGTGCTCCCAGAGCCAACATATAAGCAAAAAATAAACGGTGTTGTCGTTTAACTTGAATGTTTTTGGCATCAAATAACTGGCTACCCGAATACCCTTGTAAAGACTCAATAATATTCACAAAACGCAGCCATGGCTGTGCATTGTTTTTAACAGGTTTGAAGTTGACTTGATTAAAAGCAAGAAGCGCATTCCAAAAACGTTTACTCGTTTCATTTTGTTTGATTTTCTTTGCTTGTTCGACAAGTGAAAAAAGCTGCGCTCTGTTGTTTGTTCAATCTGCAAATAATCTTTTAATTGCTTAATTAAATGTAATTCCGCTTGATAGAAAAAAACGGCTAATGATACAGGTTGTTGCGCTTTAAATTGTGCAACGAAATTTTCAAAACTGTTTTCCACAGGCTTCTCCAAAAGATTAAATCTATTCAATCGCTAAACAACATCTTGCCTATTGAATATTGATAACCGTGCTTTTTTAAACACGGTGCTCTAGGTAACCAAAAGCCGTTAACATCGCTTGCTCTTGGAATTTTTTAAGACCTAATTCCACAGCCGTTGGCGAGTTTTGTGCTTTTTTAAGGCCCTCTTTGATGTAGTCAGGCGTGATCACTTGTACATCTAAACCAGCAATCAGTTGTAAAGCCCCTTCGATTTTAAAGCTTAAAGTGTGACCAGCAAATTTACCTTTTAATGCACGTTGACGAATAATCACTTTATCGACTTGGTAATCTTTCATTAATTGTGCGAAATCAAACTGAAACTTTTTAAGAGGTTCAGTATTGATAGGATCAGTTAATGTTAGTTTAGTTGTACGCACAGGCGGCACATCGTATAAACCATTTTTATATTGCATGATTGCAATAACGGCTTCGTTACCTGTTAATTCAACACCACATACTCTCATTGTTTTTCCTTCTTTCATTTATTGTACCGATCACTTAAACACAGTAATCAGTATTATTTATTACATATATAATAGCAATCACACTAAGTAACTGACCTATTTTGCTTGTTAAAATAACTTATTTCTTCGTTGTCATTTTTAGAACAACTATTAAAGAATTAATCTCTTTTGGTTAATTCTCCACTAGACTATTAACGAAGTTAATCGTCGAAAGGCTTAAATTACGCCTCGAACTAAGTCATTTTTCCTGCGTAAAATTTAGATCACTTATTTAATGCAATTACTTTAGGCGATAGTATATTCGCCAAAACACAAAAGCCCTAATCAAAGATTAAGGCTTTAGATAAATTATAGATTGTTCTGTATTACTTATCTTGTAAACGCAGGTTAATCATTCTTAACGTAGCACCAATACCAGCAATAACTTGGTTGGTATTCACCCCACGAGTTGTGAACTGTTCCCCATCATCTTCCCAGGTCACTGAACACTCAGTTAAAGCGCTTGTTTGACCACCAGGCGGGATACGTAACTCAAAGTCTACTAATTCAGGGAAAATAAAGTCATGTTCATTAAGTATTTTTTTCATGGCTTTAATAAAGGCATCAAAACCACCATTACCACTGCCGCTGGCTTTATGAATTTTATCATTGACACGCACGCGGATACTTACCGTGGACTCTAAATCTAAACCTGAATTGATAGAACAATTCAATAATTCAACGTTATTAAAGTCATTACGTTCTAATAAATCCGCAATAATAAAAGGTAAATCATCTGCCGTGATGGTGGCTTTTTGATCGCCTAATTGTACGATACGTTTCAACAGTTTTTTCTGTTGCTCTGCATCTAAATCTATATCCATCTCTTCTAGGTTTTTAGCTAACGACGCTTTACCACTCATTTTGCCTAAAGCATAACTACGTGAACGAGCAAAACGTTCAGGCGTTAACGCAGAAATATATAACCCACCTTTTTTATCACCATCAGCATGAATTCCACTGGTTTGTGTAAATACATCAGCACCAACAATCGGTGTATTATCAGCAATACGTTTACCAGAGAAATTTTCTACTAGCTTACTTAAGTTATGGATCTCTGATTCATCAATATTTACTTTTTTACCCAGCTTATCCTGCAAGACTACCGCAACTTCTGTTAAAGACGCGTTACCTGCACGCTCACCTAAACAGTTCATCGTACAATGAATTGAAGATACGCCAGCTTTTACAGCAAACATCGCATTCGCAGTGGCTAAGCCATAATCATTATGCGGGTGGAAATCGAATTTAAGTGTTGGGAAACGTGTCACCATATCACTCAAACTAGCAAAGACTTCATCGGGAGACATCACGCCTAATGTGTCTGGTAACATAAAGTGCGTAATACCAGCATCAGATAACTTTTCAAGCATCTCATAAACATATTCAGGGCTGTCTTTGTAACCGTTTGACCAGTCTTCTAAATAGATATTGACTTTTAGCCCTTTTGACAACGCATAATCGATGGTTTGTTTTACATCTGTTATATGCTCATCTAATGATTTTTTCAACTGCTCAGAGCAATGTTTTAAACTGCCCTTTGCTAGTAAATTAAGTACTTTACCACCTGTGTCCGTGATCCAATCAACACTCAATGTATGGTCAACAAAACCCAACACTTCAATACGGTCAACTAAACCTTCTTTGGTTGCCCATTTATTTAATTGTGCAACAGCAACTTTTTCACCCTCAGAAACACGTGCGGAAGCCACTTCAATACGGTCAATTTTAAGTCTTTGCAACAACGCTTTTGCTAGGCTCACTTTTTCAGCGGGAGAAAATGAAACAGCTTGCGTTTGTTCTCCATCGCGTAATGTTGTATCCATCAACTGTACAGTGACGTTATCTTGAGTCATTGTTTACTCCACTCTAAATTACTCGGTAAAAACTTATTGCACTATTGCATTTATGGCTAACATTAAAATAACCAAATTAACATTCTTCATTAAGACATATAGCCTTAATAAATCAAATACTTAATGCAATAAGTTTTCGATAAAAAAGGCGCAACAGGTGCGCCTTTTTTGATTGTAACGAACTAAAACAGATTAAGCGCTAGGCCATAACCATGGAAGACGTTTTTTGTGCTCTACTTCATAAGCAGAGATTTCTTTTTCGTGTTTTAGTGTCCAAGCGATATCGTCTAAGCCTTCAAGTAATGATTCTTTACGGAATGCATCAACTTCAAAAGAGATAGATAAACCACCTGGTGTTGTTACTTTTTGAGCTTCTAGAATCAACAGTAAATTCAACACCTTCGTTTCCTGATATTTCAGCCATAAGCGCAGCAAGTTGCTCATCAGTAACCACGATAGGCAGAATGCTATTTTTAAAACAGTTACTAAAGAAAATATCAGCAAAGCTTGTAGAAATAATAGTATTAAAACCGTAGTCAGCGATTGCCCAAGGAGCATGCTCACGAGATGAACCACAACCAAAGTTTTCGCCAGCAACTAAAATTTTAGCACCTTGGAAAGCAGGTTTATTTAATTCAAACTCAGGGTTTGGAGTGATGTTATCCGCAAGGAAACGCCAGTTATGGAATAAGTTGATACCGAAACCAGTACGTTCAACTTTTTTCATGAAGTTTTTTGGGATGATTTGGTCTGTATCAACGTTACTACGATCCATTAACGCTGCGATACTTGTATGTTTAATATATGGTTGCATTATTTTCGCCCCTATTTCCAATCTCGGATGTCTACAAAGTGACCTGCAACTGATGCTGCAGCAGCCATTGCTGGTGATACAAGGTGAGTACGACCACCTTTACCTTGACGACCTTCGAAATTACGGTTTGAAGTAGATGCACTACGTTGACCATCTTTTAACTCATCGCCATTCATTGCTAGACACATTGAACAACCTGGATCACGCCATTCCCAACCTGCATCGATAAAGATCTTATCGATCCCTTCTTTCTCTGCTTGGTCTTTAACTGGGAAAGAACCCGGTACAGCAAACGCTTGTACGCCTTCAGCAACTTTTTTACCTTTCAGTAATTCTGCAGCAGCACGGAAATCTTCAATACGGCCATTAGTACAAGAACCAATAAACACAACATCAATATGGATATCAGTCATTTTTTGACCTGCATCTAATGCCATGTATTTAAGTGCACTTGCACAAGCTTGAGATTTAACTTCATTAGTGAAGTCAGATGGTGATGGAACAACACCTGTTACTGAGATAACTTGCTCTGGAGATGTACCCCAAGAAACTTGTGGAGCAATATCTTCTGCTTTTAATTCGATAACAGCGTCAAACTCTGCGCCTTCATCAGAACTTAGTGATTTCCAGTATTCAACAGCAGCAGGCCAATGATCACCTTTAGGTGCGAATTCTTTACCTTCTAGGTAATCGAAAGTCACTTGGTCAGGTGCAACAAGACCGGCACGTGCACCAGCTTCGATAGCCATATTACACAGTGTCATACGGCCTTCCATTGTTAGGTCAGTGATCGTATTACCAGCGAATTCCATTACGTAACCCGTACCGCCAGCTGTACCTGTTTCAGCGATAATTGCTAACGCAATATCTTTAGCAGTTGAGAAAGCAGGTAGTTTGCCTTCTACTTTTACTAACATTGTTTTTGCTTTTTCTGTTGTAATGTTTGTGTTGCCATTACGTGTTCAACTTCACTGGTACCAATACCAAATGCAAGTGCACCGAAAGCACCGTGTGTTGCTGTGTGACTATCACCACAACATACAACCATACCTGGATGAACAAAACCATGCTCAGGTACAACGATGTGAATAACACCATTTTGGTTGCTGTCCATACCGTAAAGATTGATTTCGTTCTCTTCACAATTTGCAGTCATTGTTTCAACTTGTTTTTTAGCGATTGCATCAACAATATTAAAACGATCTTTAGTTGGAACACAGTGGTCAATTGTACCTAGAATACTATGCACGTTACGTACTTTACGGTTTTGTAGACGAAGGCCTTCGAAAGCTTGTGGGCTTGTTACTTCGTGCATTAGATGTCTGTCAACAAACAAAAGCGGAGAGCCAGCTTCTGGTTCGTGAACTAGGTTCGCATCCCAGATTTTTTCATACATTGTTCTAGTCATTGTTTCCCTTACCACACTATTAACCAAACCAAACATATTGGAGTCATTTATATTGAAGCAAACAGGTACTCGTAAACTGTGGTTAACATAATTAATCATCACATTAACCACAGTTTACGTCGCCCATTTTTTACTGAATCTAAACTGACCAAATATTGAATGGAGTTGGTATTACTTAAAAATCTAGTTACCGGTTTGCATATATTGCTAATACGAATGATTATCAATAAGCAGATATCGGTGAATTTGTAAAGTCTTATTCTAATGGAACAATAGCAAACCTACAATATATCGACTCAAATTTGTGCGCTATCCCTTTATATGTTTATGCAATATTTAATACTTTTTATGCATTTATAGTGGCTAATCACAGAAAAAAGATAATCAATATTCTAATAGAAAAATTCAACATTTTCCGTAAGATAAACGCCATATTAGAACTTAAATTAGGCTTACAGTTGATGCAATTTGATATCATTACTACCCAGGCACAACTATCTGAATACGTAAAAACTTTAGATAACTCCCCTGTCTCTCTCGATACTGAATTTGTGCGCACGCGCACTTTCTATGCCAATTTAGGCTTATTACAAGTTTCTCAAAATAAGAAGATCACCTTAATTGATCCTATTGCTATTGGTAATATCGACGCATTTTGGCAAGCCATCGATAATAAGCACTGTATTTTACATGCCAGCAGTGAAGATCTTGAGATCATCAAGCAACAAAAGGGCGATCTCAATATTACTTTGTTTGATACACAGGTAGCTTGCGCTTTCTTAAACCAAGGTGCTTCATTAGGTTACGCTAAGATGGTGGAATCCATCGAAGGTGTTGTATTAGACAAAGGCGAATCACGTACTGACTGGTGTGCTCGTCCATTAACAGCAAAACAACAAGTGTATGCGGCAGCGGATGTTTTATACCTAGAGCCTTGTTTAACGGTATTACAAGCACAACTGGAAGAGAAAGGCATGACTGACCACTTTCAAGAAGAGTGTCAGACGATCCTTGACCAAAAAATGCAAGCAGTTGATCCTGAAAAAGCTTATAAAACATTAGATAACCTGTTCCAGTTAGATAGACAAAGTCTGGCGGTCATTAAAGCGTTAGCGAAATGGCGCTTAAAAACCGCACAAGCACGTAACCTTGCGCTTAATTTTGTGGTTAAGGCTGAACACCTATGGTTGCTGGCACATTATCAGCCAACTAGCTTTAATGATTTAAAACGCTTAAAACTAGCGCCTAGTGAGATCCGTATTCATGGTCAGCAAATTTTAAATATCATTGCAGATGTTGTGCAACAGGATCCTGAAACGTTTCCAGATTTAGTCACTCGCTTAATTGATTTTCCAGATTATAAAAAATCACTAAAAGCAATTCGTGACAAAATCAAAGCCTGCGCTGAACGTCATGAACTCCCTGTCGAATTGATTGCCTCAAAACGCATTATTAATCAATATTTAAGTTGGTGTTGGAAATTAACTGATGAGCAACGTTTAACAGCGAGCAAACCTAAGCTATTAACTGGTTGGCGCCATCAGATGATCGGGCATCAATTAGATTATGTTATCAGCCAATAAACCGTTTATGTTGTTAGGAAATACACCAATATAAGATGTAACCCAATAAATTGAGAAATGCGATGCACACAGAAACGACCTTAGAAACTGAACAAAAAGGCTGGTTAGCAAGCTGTAAAATCTATCTACAAAAACGTGTCGCTATTTTGTTTTTTCTTGGCTTCTCCGCTGGTTTGCCGATTTTATTGGTCTTTTCTACCTTATCATTTTGGTTAAGAGAAGCAGGAGTAAGCCGAGCCAGTATCGGTTTCTTTAGCTGGATTGCCCTCGCCTACGCGTTTAAGTGGATTTGGTCACCTTTTGTCGATCGTTTATCAATCCCCTTGTTAACACAATGGTTAGGTCGACGACGCTCTTGGTTATTGCTTTCTCAACTAGCCATTGTGTTAGCCATTGTCGGTATGGCGCTAAGCGATCCACAACAAAACCTAGCATTGTTTGCTGTTTGTGCTTTAGTGGTGGCTTATAGCTCTGCTACACAAGATATTGTGATCGATGCGTTTCGTATTGAGTCTGCCCCTGAAAGATTTCAAGCTGCCATGGCAGCTGCTTATATGACAGGGTATCGTTTAGCGATGATCATGGCTGGCGCAGGGGCTTTAGCGATCGCTGCATTGTCGAGTGAATCAGAAGCTTATCAACTATCTGCTTGGTCATTATCCTACTTTGTTATGGCTGTTTGTATGATAGTGGGCATTGTGACCACTTTTGTTGCCGATGAGCCTGAACAAAACCCAGAAAAACAACACGCCTTAGAACAGCGTCAACAAGCAATAGAAGCAAAATTACAGGCATCTCAATTACCAGGAATAGCCGCCCGTTTTATCGCATGGTTAAATATTGCGGTGATTGCGCCCTTTACGGACTTCTTTAATCGCTATGGTAAACACGCATTACTGATACTCATTTTAATTGGTAGTTATCGTATTTCAGATATTGTAATGGGGATCATGGCTAATCCATTTTATGTGGATATGGGATACACCAAGGGTGAAGTTGCTGCTATATCCAAAGTCTTTGGTGTAATAATGACCTTAGTGGGTGCAGGCTTAGGCGGTATTTTATTAAATCGTTATAGCACTTACAGCATCTTATTTTTAGGTGCATTCTTAGTTGTACTGACCAACCTTATTTTTGCTGTCCTCGCTTTTGTGGGTAAAGACTTAACCTTATTAACTTTAATTATCTCCATGGATAATATCAGTGCAGGTATTGCCACAACGGCCTTTATTACTTATATATCGAAACTGACTAATATTGAATTTTCAGCCACACAATATGCTTTATTTAGCTCTATGATGCTTTTGTTTCCTAAGTTTATTGCTGGATTTTCTGGGGTATACGTGGATAGCTTTGGTTATGTGAACTTCTTTATTGCCTCAGCTTTGATAGGCTTACCAGTGTTGGCTTTAATCATGTTGTTAAAAAAGTGATTGAAGCCTAAACCGATAAGATGTTGCTCCCGATTGGAGCAACATCCTTTGCTTATTGATCTACCGAAATCTCACCAGATTCACTGGCTTCCCCTTGCATGATCATGATTTCAACACGACGGTTTCTATTTTGTGCCGCAGCACTATTCCCTTCCACCAGCGGTTTACTATTAGCATAACCAACAACGAGCATTTTTTTACTACGGATCCTGGATACCTTCAACATCTCCTGGGCAACAGAAACAGCACGTTGCGCGGAGAGATCTAAGTTTGAGCGATACAATTCATACTGAATTGGCTCATTGTCAGTATGCCCAGCGACGGTAACCACACCGGGGATATCCACTAATATATTGGCAATTTTTGCAATAACTGGTCTAAAACGTGGTTGTAAAAATGCAGACCCTGCTGGGAATGCTCCTTTTTCTCTGACGCGAATAATAAGTTGCTGCCCTAGCGCTTCAATCTCAATGGCACCATCTTCAATCTCTTCACGTAGATCTTCTGCAACCTGTTTGGCTAATGCCTGCTGTTGGGCAGGACTTGCCGTTGAAGCATCTTCGGTTAACTCTAATTGTTGTTCAGAAGGATCAGCCGTTGACTCAGCCGCTTCCGCCGATAACACCTCTTTAGTTTTTTCATTCACTTCAATTGCAGTTTCACGAACCGGTACATTTTGTTGTGCCCCTGACTTTTCACTATCACCTTCTTGAAAATCGAGTGTGGTCTGCGTTACCTCTGTGGTACGTTGCATTATCACTTCAATGGGCGTTGGTTCTGGCTTACCAGGTCTAAACTCTTGAGCTATGATTGATGTCCCTTTGGGAATATCTTTCACCTCTAGTTGATTTTGTACACCAAAGGCAAAGGCCATTGAACCCGCGATCTGTTTAAACTTTAGTACATCCATTTCAGAGAATGACAGTAATAGTACAAAAAACACATCAATAATGACATCAAGTCAGCAAAGGTTCCCATCCAAGCGGGTAACCCTTCCGGTGGACATTTACACTCTTCTTCCATTACTCACCCCCAGCGTCTGCATCGCCGTTGCTGCGTTTAGATTCAGGTAAATAGTTACGTAACACACCTTCAATAACACGTGGGTTTTGTCCATCTTGAATACCTAGCACACCATCCAAAATAAGACTACGATTAAGTTTTTCTTCTGCCGCTCTTAACTTCAGTTTATCGGCAATAGGCAAAGCCACCATGTTGGCAACGACCGCACCGTATAAAGTGGTCAATAGCGCAACCGCCATCGCAGGACCAATCGATTTAGGATCATCCATATTAGACAGCATGGCTACCAAACCGATCAAAGTACCGATCATGCCCATCGCAGGCGCAACATCACCAAAGTTTTTAAAGATATCTGCTCCTACTTCATGGCGCTCTGCCGTAAGGCGAATATCATTCTGTAAAGTTTGACGTACTACATCTGCATCATGGCCATCCACCAGCATATCTACGCCTTTTTGCATAAATGGGTTGGTTATTTCAGCTTCCTCTAACGCCAAGAAGCCGCCTTTTCGAGCAGCATCAGCCATCTCTACGGTTTTGATGATTAACTCATCAGGTGACTCAGTTTTAAACATAAAAGCTTTCATGGCGATTTTGACTGCACCAAAAAATTGACCAATGTTGTATTTCATCATGACCACAAAGGTTGTACCGCCAAAAACAATCAAAATAGAGGTCACATCGATAAACATATCAATGGTGCCACCTAACAACATTGCCATGACAACAAAGCCAAAGGCACCTATAATCCCAACCAGCGTTGCTAAATCCACAGATTAATCCTTTTAAAATTTATTAGTTATCCAACATTTATTAGATAGTATAGCTATTTATAGTTAGTTTGTAGTCCAAATATAGATATTTAAAATCAAGATTATAATGAAGCCTCTAAACAGCTTACAAGTTCACTTTTTAGCAATTATTTGTATGCCTTAGTTTGACATCCTTATCAGTCACGGTAACCTTGCAGAAAATATAGAAAAGAGATCCCCCATGGCCTTAAAAAACCTGAAAATATGCAGTACGAAGAAGCAATTACAGAACTTGAGCAAATTGTTCTACATTTAGAGGCTGGTGATTTACCCCTTGAAGATGCATTAAAGCAATTTGAACGTGGCATCGCATTATCTCGCAGTAATAATCAGAAACTTCAGCATGCTCAACAACAAGTTAGCATCTTAATGCAAAATGATGTGCAAGCACCATTGCAATCATTTGAAGAATAATTTTTGCTTTACTTTTCTCATACTAAGTAGCCTACATGACACAATTAACTTCAACGATGAAGCAATTTCAGGCGCGTGTAAATACACAGCTTGAACAACATATTAACCATGCCACTAGTCCCGCGCCTGCTTTAAATGAAGCAATGACCTACGGTGCATTATTAGGTGGAAAACGCGTTCGCCCTTTTTTAGTTTATGCCGTCGGTAGCATGCTGGGTAGTAGACTTGAAACACTTGACCCTATCGCCTGCTCCATTGAATGTATTCACGCTTATTCATTAATTCATGATGATTTACCGGCGATGGATAACGATGCGTTAAGACGCGGGCACCCGACTTGCCATATCAAATATGATGAAGCCATGGCGATTCTTGCTGGTGATGGCTTACAAACTCTAGCCTTTGACATTTTATCCACGGAAATTGAGGGTGTAACAGCGCCAGCACAATTAAAAATGATTAACACTTTGGCTCGCGCCTCCGGTGAAAAAGGCATGTGTGCAGGCCAGGTCTTAGATATTGCTGCAGAAAATCGCGCCACTTCATTAGCTGAATTAGAAGCGATCCATAATGCTAAAACCGGTGCGTTGATTTTAGCCGCTGTGCAAATGGGCGCACTCACTAAGGTGGACATTACGCCCGCTGAGTTTGATCTATTAACCCGTTTTGCTCGCGCTATCGGTCTCGCTTTCCAAGTACAGGATGATATTTTAGATATTACCAGTGATACTGCAACTTTAGGCAAACCTCAAGGGTCTGACCAAGCATTGAATAAGTCAACTTACCCTGCTTTGCTAGGTTTAGAGGCAGCTCAACAAAAAGCCCAAGACTTATATCAAGAAGCGCTTCATGCTTTATCGCAATTACCTTATAATACTCAGTTACTCGAGTTGTTTTCTCATTACATCATTAAGCGTGACAAATAAATATGCCATTGGATTTAAGAAATTACCCGTTACTTGCAAATATTAATTACCCAGAAGATCTGCGTTTATTAAAAAAGAGGCAGTTACCTGCGTTATGTGAAGAGTTACGTCAATTTTTATTAACCAGTGTAAGTCAAAGCAGTGGTCATCTTGCATCAGGTTTAGGTGTAGTAGAATTAACAGTTGCTTTGCATTATGTTTACCACACCCCTTTTGATCATCTTATTTGGGATGTGGGTCATCAAGCCTACCCGCATAAAATACTCACTGGTCGTCGTGACCAAATGGAAAGTATCAGACAGTTTAAAGGTCTCCACCCTTTCCCATGGCGAGAAGAGAGTGAATACGACGTACTTAGTGTTGGCCATTCATCAACTTCAATTGGCGCAGCGCTTGGTTTAGCCATTGCAGCTGAAAAAGAGCAGAAAGGTCGTAAAGTCGTTGCCGTGATCGGAGATGGTGCAATAACTGCAGGTATGGCCTTTGAGGCGCTAAATCATGCAGGTGCATTAAACAATGACATGTTAGTGGTGCTTAATGACAATGAAATGTCCATTTCAGAAAACGTGGGTGCACTAAATAATCATTTAGCGAAAATACTCTCTGGTGATTTATATACTCAATTCCGTGAAGGCAGCAAAAAAGTACTGTCTAACATTCCGCCAATTAAAGAGTTAGCCAAGAAGACCGAAGAGCACTTAAAAGGCATGGTCTCACCTGGGACTATCTTTGAAGAGTTTGGTTTTAATTATATTGGCCCAATGGACGGACATAATGTGATAGATTTGGTGGATACCTTACGTAATATGCGTAATCACCCTGGTCCACAATTCCTGCATATTATGAGTAAAAAAGGTAAAGGCTATAAACAAGCTGAATTAGACCCTATTACTTATCATGCGGTACCTAAATTCACTCCAGATCAAGCTTTACCTACGCCTAAACCTTGTGCTCCAACCTTCTCAAAAATATTTGGGCAATGGTTAAACGATATGGCAGATAGTGATCCTAAATTAACTGCGATCACGCCTGCAATGCGTGAAGGCTCAGGTATGGTTGAGTTTTCTAAACGTCACCCAGATAAATACTATGATGTCGCCATTGCAGAGCAGCATGCTGTGACACTAGCGGCAGGCATGGCAATTGCGGAGTTAAACCCGATTGTAGCTATCTACTCTAGCTTTTTGCAACGTGGTTACGACCAACTTATTCATGATGTTGCGATTCAAAACCTAGGGGTTTTATTTGCAATTGATAGAGCAGGTATTGTCGGTGCAGATGGGCCTACACACCAAGGTGCTTACGATTTAAGTTTCCTACGTTGTGTGCCAAATATGACTGTCATGACACCGTCTGATGAGCAAGAATGCCGTAATATGCTTTATACCGGTCACTTACTCAACACCCCTGCTGCTGTTCGTTATCCAAGAGGAAGTGGTACTGGTGTGCCGATAGAAACACAAATGAGCGCACTGGAAATTGGTAAAGCCAAGTTAGTGAGAGAAGGTGAAGGTTTAGCTATTTTATGTTTTGGTACTTTCTTACAAGCAGCAATACCAGTGGCTGAAAAGTTAAATGCTACTTTAGTAGATATGCGCTTTGTAAAACCTTTAGACAAAGCCTTATTAACACAACTAGCAAGCAGTCATACACAGGTAGTCACTATTGAAGAAAACAGTATTGCTGGCGGTGCAGGATCGGCAGTGAATGAGTTTTTACTCAGTCAAAAATTCAACGGGCAACTGTTAAATCTAGGTTTACCAGATACCTTTATTGAACAAGGAACACAGGCTGAAATTTATCAAATGTTAAAATTAGATAGCGCAGGGATTGAAGAGCAAATCAACGCATTCTTTTCATAATTACTTTATTACCATTCAATGAATGGTTTTAAAACGATAAAAAAGCAGGTTTACCTGCTTTTTTTGTGTCTATTTTTTAACAATAACCAAAAGATGCTCTGCAATATTTACTTTTCTTTTTTACTCGATATTTCTAGCTGCTTTTTAATCTTAAACAATGACCAATAAGGTATGCCATTACTAGAGAAAATCTCTTGCAGATTAAACTTATCATTTTGCGCCCAAATTTTGTCTTGATAAAATAGTGGAATCACCCAGTTATTTTGTTGTAGCGATTTAAAGTAACCGGCCTGTGATTTGAAGTTATTACTCAAGCCCTGCTGTTTAAATTTATCCTGGAGATAATCAGCTAGGTCACTGTCTAAAAATAGATTCTCAAACATATTATCACGACTCATTAAGCGCGTTTCCCAAGTGGAAACAGTAAAGTCGTAATACAAGTTAGTATTTCGCCAAATATCATCAGAATCTATCTCTTGAACCACGACTGTAATGCCAATTCGCTTGAGCATTTTAGTTAACGCTTCAGCCACTTTTTTGGTATTGCCCAAATCATCTAACTTTACTAACAGTGACATGGTTTTAGGTATATCCATGGTACTGATTAAGGCTTTAGCTTTATCCAAGTCATACTCAGGCATGATCTCTTTACTGCTATTATCTTTACCACCCATTAAGGTGTTGTCTGCTAATGACATCACAGATGGGTGTACTTGACCATTATCTTTAAGAATATACTTAAGCATGCCCTGTTGATTAATCGCCAGATGAATGGCTTTACGGGCTTTTTCATTTTCTAAAATGGGCGATAACTTATCATTAATGGTTAAGAAGATAACATCCGAAGATGGCACTTTGACTAAGTTTTTTACCGTATTCTCTTCAAGGTCTGCAGCGGTCTCATTAGGCACACCATAACTCACTTGCACATCATCAGCTAACAGTGCAAATAGTCTCGATTGTGGTTTATTAATGCGCATAAAGCGGAAGAATTTAATCTCCGGTTCGCTATCCCAATAATGAGGATTTGCCACTACAACAATACCTAACATCGGATTGTATTGCTGTATCAAATAGGGTCCAGTTCCCGAGATGGGTAAGGTTTTAACCGGTGGTAATATAATCGAAGGAGACGTATCTAACAGGTTGGCATGACTTTGGTAGAAGGTTGAATCCAATACAAATAAGTTAGTTAAATGATCTAATAATTGAATATCCGTTAAACTAGAGCGAATATCGAAACTAAACTGCTGGGTTGCTTTCACCCACTCTAACTTGCTTAAAAAACTAGTATCTGATTGTCGCTTTGCTTGCTCAAAAGACCAAATCACATCTTTAGAGGTTAATAAATTTCCCGTATGAAAATGCACATTTTCTCGTAGAAAAAACGCACCGTATTTTTATCTAAACGTTCCCAATGATCGACTAAGCGCCCTTGTAGATTTTTGTGATCATCCCATCGAAATAAAGGGTCAAACAAAAGGTGCTTAAATTGCAGGCTCATTAAAGAATCATCGGCAAACGGATTAAATGAAACCGGCGTTTTATCAATGGCGACGGTAATCGCTTGAGGGTTAAAAACGTTTTGGCTTTGCGCCAAGCTGCCTACCGAGTAGAGCATTGAGGCCATCAAAATCCAACGTAATAACATATTTACCCCCAATAATGCATGATCAAAAATAAGCCTATTGCCGCAAATATACCTGCCACAATATCATCTATCATAATCCCAAAACCGCCTGCTACTTTTTTATCTAACCAGCTGATCGGATAAGGTTTGAGTACATCAAAAAATCTAAATAAAATAAATCCAATGACAATCCAAACGAATGGTATATCTAAACTACTATTAACGTCAGGATACATCAATAACACCGGAAACATAGTGATCCAATAACCGACAAATTCATCCCAAACTATCGCTTTATGATCATGCACTCCCATCGCGCGACTGGTTACTTCACAAAACCAAAAACCGGCTAAGCTAGTAACAATTAAGATCACCAAGTAGGATTCAATATTAAGTATTGCCAATAGATAAAATAATGGCACTGCCGCTAAGGTACCAAATGTACCAGGTGCTTGTGGTACAAGACCACTACCAAAGCCGATAGCGGCAAGATGCATTGGATTAGAAAGTTTTAAGCCGTTTAAATCATCACGATTTAACATGATTATGTTACCTTATTTAAAATGATCCCAACCAGTATTGTCTAATACTACGGGTTGTTGTTGATGAGTGAATGAGATTGCTTGTTGAGTCATTAAATGCCTAGTATTACCAGTTGATTGAGATGACGCTGTAGATAAAGGGGTTATTTTGCCAATCTCAAAACAAGCTAATGCGTGTTGTTGCGAATGGCCCGCTAAATGCGCTTTGAATGCTGATAACTTATGTTCAGGAATAGTAAACAATAACTCATAGTCATCCCCACCACTTAATGCATATTTCCACGCTTGAGACTGACTTATATTACCCAGTTTTACTTCCTGTTGCATTGCGGCTGAAAGCGGTAGTTTTTCCAATTCAATTTGCGCATGGCATTGTGATTTATTCAAAATATGGGTCAAGTCTTGACTTAAGCCATCGGAGATATCAATACAAGCCGTTGCATAACTCGCTAATTGTTGAGCAAGTGTCAAACGAGGTTCAGTTAACTCCAGCGCATCAATAAAAGCTTGTTTATTCTGCAAAGAATTTCCTTCATCTGCTAATAGTTTAACCGCTAGGCCTAAGCCACCGTCACCTAATGCGCCACTCACGCAAATCAGATCACCTGCCTGAGCACCTTGTCGTGTTAAGGCTTTACCTTTTTTAACCAAACCTTTCGCAGAAACCGTAATCGATAATGGGCCCTTCGTGGTATCACCACCAATCAATTGCACCTTGTACTTATCCGCTAATGCAAAAAAACCACGACAAAATTCACTTAACCATGTTTTATTAACACTAGGTAAGGTGATCGCCAAAGATACCCATTTAGCCTCTGCACCCATCGCTGCGATGTCACTTAAGTTGACCGCCAAGGACTTATACCCTAAACGATAGGGATCAACATCTTCAAAAAAGTGTACACCTGACACTAAACTGTCTGTGGTGACCGCTAATTGTGAGCCTGCTGGGATATCCAAAATAGCGCAATCATCACCAATGCCAATGCTGACACCTTGATCCCCTTTTATTGGACGCTCAAAGTACTGCTTAATGATATCAAACTCGCCTTGGCTCATTTTCTTTTTAACGACAGTGTAGGTTTATTTTTTGTAGTGTTTGTCTTGGTTGTTTTCTTAGCATTATTAACAAACACTTTTTTAGTTTTAGGCGCTGATTTATCAAACCGTTTACCGCGATTATCTGCCGACGGCTTATTTCGTGCTATTTTAGCACTATTAGCTTGGTCAGTAGATTGTTGTTTTGGTTGCGCTGTATTCACAGCGGTTTTAGAGGAGCCTGCAACCGCGGTATTAATTTCTGCCATCTCTTGTTCAGACAGATTACGCCATTGACCCGCTTTTAGGTTTTTTAAAGTCACATTCATGATGCGAGTACGTTGTAAACGTGTCACTTCATACCCCAAGTATTCACACATACGGCGAATTTGGCGGTTTAAACCTTGGGTTAAAATAATGGTAAATACAAAGCGGCTTTCTACTTTTACAATACACGGTTTGGTAATTGTGTCTAAAATAGGTACACCGCGCTGCATGCGATCAACAAAACGTTCACTCAGTGGTTGGTCAACCGTCACACGATACTCTTTATCATGAGCATTCTCAGCACGTAGGATTTTATTAACTATGTCACCATCACTGGTTAAAAATATTAACCCTTCTGAAGGTTTGTCTAATCGCCCAATAGGAAAGATACGTTCTTTATGTTTAATTGCATCGATGATATTGCCATAAACATTACGCTCAGTAGTACAGGTAATGCCAACTGGTTTGTTATAAGCGATGTAAACACGGTCTGATTTATTATCAGCAATCTTACTAATACGTTTACCATCTACAACAACAGTATCACCAGGTTGTACTTTAGTACCTAATTCTGGCACTACACCATTAATTTTGACTCTGTTTTGCTCTATTAATTTGTCTGCTTCACGTCGAGAACAATACCCCGAATCACTGATAAATTTATTAAGACGTTTTTCGGTATCTTGACTCACGGTAAACCCCAATGCTATTAATTAATCACGCTTTAAGCGCCGTATTAAAGCATAATCAGGAAGTTAACGGAAATGAAATGAGCGGATATAATCGCTAGCAAACCTAATATTAGTAGGCTGATAGCGATTTTTTAATCAAGAGATTAGATTATGGCATTTTTGCTTTGTATAACTAACGATGCAAAGCTCCCTCTATACAGTTTCAACGGTTTCTTTTTTACTATCATGAAGTTCGCCAGGGGTAATATCGGACCAGCTAATATCCGGTTTCCAACTTTTCGCCCAAGGTAACACCTCATTAGCAGGCATTGGGCGTGCTATTCCATACCCCTGAGCATGGCAGCAGCCTAAACGTAATAATGCAGCACCATGTGCTAACGTTTCTACTCCTTCTGCAATCACATCTCTTTGGAACGCTTTTGATAATCCCATCACCCCTTCGACAATCGATAAATCATCAGGATCATCTAACATTCCCAGGATAAAGCTTTGATCAATTTTAATTAACTCAACGGGTAAACGTTTTAAATAGGTTAATGAGCAATAACCTGTACCAAAGTCATCCAAAGCAAACCCCACACCTAGCTCGGTACAGGCTTGCATGATCTTAGCAACATCTTCAATATCCTGTAATTCGCTGGTTTCCAGTACCTCTAATTGCAAGAAATGAGGAGGGACATTCGGCTGAGCTTGTAATAATTCACCTAAGCGTTCGGCAAAGTTTTTTTGCTGTAGCTGTTGCGCATCGATATTAACACTGACAATGATATCAACGCCTTGCTCACGCCAACTGGCTATTTGTGCTAATGCGGTGATGATCACCCATTCACCTAACTCAATGTTTAACTGATGTCTATTAATGATGGGTAAGAAAGCGATTGGGGCTAATAAACCACGTTCTGGATGCTGCCAACGGATTAACGCTTCAGCACCAACTAATTCGCCTGTTTTCATATTTACTTTTGGTTGGTAATACAGAACAAACTCATTATTTTGTAAACCTTTCCCGACACGAACTAACTTCTCATGGTGACTTTTCAGTGCAATATCTTGCTCCATATCAAACAGGTAATATCGATTTTTACCCTCTTGTTTCGCACAATACATAGCTTGATCCGCATGACGTAATAATTGATCTGCACTTACCCCATCATGTGGGTAAAATGTCACCCCCATACTCGCCGATACTTTTAAAGCGTGCTCTTCAACTATGACTGGTTTTCTTATAGCAGCTAACATCCCTTCTAACAGCGACTCACAATTCTCTTCTTTTTCTAAATTAGCAAATACCGCTACAAACTCATCACCACCAAAACGCGCTAACGTATCACCATTACGTAAACTACCTTGGATTAACTTCGCCGCTTTGACCAATAACTCATCACCCACGTCATGGCCATAGGTGTCATTAACTACTTTAAAACCATCTAAATCTAAAAATACTACGGCTAAGAATTTATCATTTACATCACAATTTAACATGGCTTGTTTTAAGCGATCAGCAAGTAAACTACGATTTGGTAAACCAGTTAACACATCATAATGTGCAATATGCTCTAAGCGTTTTTGTTGTTCTTTAAGATCTGTAATATCTGTGTATAAGGAGATATAGTTTTTCACTTTATTTGAGCGGTCATAGACAGTACTAACGGTTAATAATTGTGGGATAATTGCCCCACTTTTATGTTGATTCCAAATCTCACCTGACCAAAACCCTTTTGTAGAGATGCTATCCCACATCCCTTGATAAAAGTGCTTATCATGTAGCCCTGATTTTAGAATGTTATTACGCAGTCCGACTACCTCTTGTTTCTTATAACCACTTAAGGTGGTGAACGCTTCATTGACATCAATAATATGATTATGTACATCAGAAATAACAATGGCTTCCTTAGCATGGGTAAACACACCTGCAGCCAATCTTAGCTCGTCTTCGTTACCTCTTCTTTCAGTAATATCAGTACCAATTGAGTAGATAAATTTCTCATCCATGGAGGCAATAGATGACCAGTCTATGGTTCTAAACTCACCACTCTTTGTTACATAGCGATTTTCAAAAGCAACGATTTCTCCACCTTGGCTGATACGTTCAATCTCATATAAAGTCTTTTCACGGTCATCAGGGTGTATTTTATCGAGAATAAAACAATCCATTAGCTCCTCTGACGAGTAGCCCAAAATATTAGCCCAGCCATTATTTACCTTTTTCACATAACCATCAAAATCAAGAATAAGGTGCAATGTCATTGGTAATTTAAAAAACTTATCCAAGGTATCTTGGTTACGTTTATCTTCAGTGACGTCTTTGATTAAGGTTGCGATCTCCTCGATTTCATTATTATTGTCTTGAATTAAGGTGTTATACCAATTACAAAAAATGACTTCGCCTGTTTTAGTGACATTCTCGGCGCTAAAAAATGTGCCTCCTTTATTTTGTAATAACAATGCATAATGCTCAGCAAATTCATCTCTTAATTCTGGAGCCACAATTAGCGTCATAATATGAGTGCCTAATGCTTCATAAGCTGAATAGCCAAATATAATTTCTGCTGCTCTATTCCATTCCGTACAGATAAAATCAGTATTCCAACCTATTGCACCTAATGGCGTGTTTTGTAAATGTCGAGACAACTTTTCTTCACTTTGCTTCAGGAAAAACTGACTAATTTTTAACTGTTGCTCGGTATCTAAACGAGTACTTGCCATTTTGCTAAACTGTTGTTGTAAGTCAATCAGCTCAGTGGCGCCGGTTAGGGCACTTAGATCATCCTTATGCCCTAATGCTAATTGTTGTGTCGACGTTTTTAATGCGTTAAGCGGTCTTAATACACTCCTATTAATCGCCACAATAGATAATACAATACATAGGATGATAAAGAATAAAATAGTAGAGAAGATTTTGAACAAGCGGTTATCAATAGTCTGTAATGCTTCTGAAAATGGGATACCGATGATCATTTTAACTGGCGTATCGCCTTCAACATTCATTAAATTTCTACTGACAAAAATTCTTAAATGTCCTTGATTATCTTCTAACATAGATGTCTGCTCACTCGCACTGGCTCCAAAAAAGTGTTGAATGGAACCGATAGCGACACCTAATAGATTTTTTTGTGTTGGGTAAGTTGCAATAATATTATCTTCATGGTCAGTAATATAAGCGACGGCATTTTCTGGTAAATTTGCATGCGCTAATTGTTGACTCCACCAGTCTAAAGAGACAGCTGCCACAGCAACCCCTTTCACTATATTCTCTTGATCAACAATGGGATACGCAAAATTTATAGTAGTCGTATTCGCAGCACGATCGACCTGAAATCTACCAACGGAAAAAGCACCAGTAGCAATGGCTTGTTTAATATAAGGTCGATCAGCAACGTTAACAGACGTTTCTAAGGGCAATGCAGTACAGGTTAACTCCCCTTTGCTATTAGGAGCCCCGAGGTTCACATAGTAATCGGTTAAATGGTGTAAGTTAGCGAGAAACTCACTACATTGCGCAGTGTCCGGAGAGAGTAAAACAGTATAATTTGATAAACGTTTAAGGAAGCTTTCGGTCTTTTGTAATATTTTTTCTTGTTCAGCAGTAATGTTATCGGCAATGGCCACCGCACTTAACCGAGCAGTATCTATTGCAGTGTTACGCTGTGAGGCAGCTTGAACAAAAATAGCGACAACGCCAGGCAAGGTCACCAAGAAGACCAAAAATAATAATCGAGATTTTAATGTCTGGAAATATTCCATTATTTATATAAATCCTTTCGCTTTGTTACTGCCCAGATCGATGATACTCATCAATTATGCCTAATATCAGTAAATCACTACGTTTTAGAAATAACCTTAACCAAACTGCCCCCCTACTACCACTCCAACAAGATCAAAAAACTGCCTAATAAGATCAATAAATCCAATTAACAATATATTCGGAAAGTAACTAAAAACGGAGCTGTTTAAAATTTTTCTACTTCGATTAAGATCACTGTGCTGTAATTTTAGACAAAATTACTAAATATGACATATAGAAATCATATTTTATTAATGATAAAGCATTGAAATCAAATTTAACTGATTAGAACCAAAAGGTCTATAAAACAATATTCTAAGTGAGTCATTGATTATAAATAATGTGAAATTGAAAAATTGATGCTTACGTTGTTTAAAAGCGAGAAAGTAAAAGTAATAGCAAAATAAGGACAAATAAGAGGCAAAAAAAAGCTTCGCGATTGCGAAGCTTTTTCTTAGAATTGGTGCCTGGAGCCAGACTTGAACTGGCACGCCTATTAAGCGACGGATTTTAAATCCGTTGTGTCTACCGATTTCACCACCCAGGCGTTGCTTTGAAAGTGTTCTCAAGCAAGTGAGGCGTATTATAGAGAAGTTACGGCTAAGCACAACCCCTAAACGGTAATAAAAACGAAATAATTAACTGACCGCTTACATTTTCAACATATTGATATTAAAAGAACAATTATTGTTTCATATTTAGACATATGGAGATAAACCTGGTGTGTTCTAGACTTTTTTACCCGCCCCGACTAAAACGATTTAAAACAAAATAATAAAACTGTCATACATTAGCCCCATATTATTAGTTAGACACTGACTACTTAGAGAAGCACCATGAAATATAATGTAATTACTTCCGTTATTCTTTGCTCCACCCTGTTAAGCCACACAAGTATTGCTGAACAAAAACATCATCGATTAAATTAGTCGAGGCTGGCCGATATCACGCTAATATCTTTGATCAAAGCGCAGCAGAGATTGTTAGCTTTGATAAAAAAACACAACAAACCTTTGTTGTGAATGCTCAATCTGGGCAAATAGATGTGATAAATAGCCAAGATATTGATCGCCCTCTCTTAGCTAAACACCTAAACGTAAAAGCAGATATTAAACAACATCTCAAAGCACAAGCTGGCGCAGCCAATAGTGTCGCTGTTTATGATGGGTTATTAGCAGTGGCTATTGAAGCAAAAAATAAAACCGATAAAGGCTGGGTTGCATTTTATAACACACAAGACCTTAGCTTTATTTCAGCACAAGTCTTAGGTGCTTTACCTGATATGGTGACTTTTACCCCCAATGGTAAACAACTGCTTGTTGCGCTTGAAGGCGAACCTAGTGAGAAAAACTATGCCATTGACCCTGAAGGCGAAGTTGCGATAATCGATATTGATTGGCACAACCAAGGGTTAATCACAACAACACAATTGCTCAACTTTAGCGCCTTTAATCGAGGAGCTAGTCGCCATAATACCTTACCTCAAGGTGTATTATTTAATGGTTATCAAGCAACGGTTTCACAAGACCTAGAGCCTGAATATATCGCTGTTAATGAAGACAGTACAAAGGCCTATATTGCCCTGCAAGAAAACAACGCAATCGCCATTATTGACCTTAAACAGAAACGTATTGAAAGAATAGTCGCCCTAGGTTTGAAAGATCATCTATTAGCGGGCAATGAACTAGACGGAAACGATAAAGATAAAAAAGCATTATTAACTAACCAAGCCTTACTGGGTATGTATCAACCAGACTCTATAGCAACAGCCCGTATTAATGGTATTGATTACCTTCTTACAGCCAATGAAGGTGATGACCGCAGCGATTGGGTAAGTGGTTTATCACAAGCGGAATGTGAACAAGGCCATTTGTATTACCACTTAGAAGATCAAAGTTGTGCCGATGATATTAAATTAAAAGATGCATTTTCTAGTGATGTTTATCAACCTAAATTATCTAGCTCGCAGTTAGACCTAACTCATTTTGCCAAGGGTGGATCATTAGCCAATACAGTTAACCGAATTAAATTCTCACATTCAATGACGCTTAAGTACGGTGACTTAGATGGGGATGGCAAAGTAGATCGTCTATTAACCTTTGGTGGCCGTTCTTTCTCTATTTGGGATATGGATAGCAATACAATGGTATTTGACTCAGGCAGTGATTTTGAACGTATTACCGCAGAGAAATACGGCAATCAGTTTAATCAGAGCCACAGTAAATTGAAAGCCGAAGATCGAAGTGCTAAAAAAGGCCCAGAGCCAGAAGCATTAACCGTTGCCACCATAAATAACAAAACCTATGCTTTTATTGGTTTAGAAAGAATGGGTGGCATTATGGTGTATGACATTAGCCAACCAAACCAAGCTAAGTTTATCCAGTATCTTAATAGTCGAGATATGTCTGTTGATCCAAAAGACAATAAGAAAAATAAAAATGAGCAAGGATTTGCAACCTACCAAGTAGATGCGGGGGATTTAGGACCTGAAGGGTTCAAATTCGTTGATGCTAAAGCGAGCCCAACTGGCACACCTATCTTAATTGTTGGTAATGAAGTAAGCGGCACAACACGCTTTTACCGTATAGAAAGCAAACAATAAAACTAAGAAGCAGCCAAAACTGTACAATATTCAACCAAAAATAGGTGTAGCACATTGATTTATAGCCCTTATTTAAATAAAACTATTGTGCTACGTCATTCATTTAACGTATGATGTGGACAACAGATAATACTACTTTAGTTTTATCTGTTTTGGTTTTACCTGCTTTTATTTAGTGGGGCTATAGCTCAGCTGGGAGAGCGCGACGCTGGCAGCGTTGAGGTCTGCGGTTCGATCCCGCATAGCTCCACCATTTTTTAAGACCCCTTCGAAGCAGCCATTTCTACAGGAACCTTAATCACTGGTTTTGCCTTTCGGTGCTGACGTATCAACCCCTCTTGCACACTAGACGCGACTAATTTACCTTCACGGGTAAAGAACTGTCCTTTTACTAAACCACGACCATCTGAAGCGACAGAACTTTCCACTGCATATAATAACCACTCGTCTAAACGAAAATCATGATGGAACCACATTGAATGATCAATGGTCACCACCTGCATTGTTTCATCTAAAAACGACACACCGTGCGGCTGTAATGCAGTGGGCAAAAAGTTAAAGTCTGATGCATAAGCAAGCAGGTAACGATGTACACGTAAATCATCTGGCATACGGCCATTGGCTTTAAACCAAACTAAGCGTTTAGGTGGCTCAATATCAGGCTCAACAGGATTTACTAAGGTAACAGGACGCATCTCAATGGGTTTTTCTGCTACTAATTTATCGCGGATAAAAGCGGGTAACATATCGGAATGCAGTAGAGCCATCTCTTGCTCTGAAATAAGATCTTCCGGCGCAGGTGCATCAGGCATTTCATCTTGATGTTCAAAGCCTTTTTCAGTGGCTTTAAAAGAAGCAGTCATATAAAAAATAGGCTTACCATTTTGGACTGCTTTAATACGCCTTGCAGACAGTGATTTACCGTCACGAATTCTTTCTACGTCATACACAATCGCTTGGTCTGTTTTACCAGGACGTAAAAAATAAGAATGAAAAGAATGGACTTGTTGATCAGTTTGTACCGTTTCTTTCGCAGCTGAAATTGCTTGGCCCATCACCTGGCCACCAAATACAGCGCCATAACCTAAGTCTTGGCTTTGTCCACGATATAAGTTTTCTTCTAGTTTTTCTAAACTTAACTGACCTAATAGATCGTTTAATACCTTACCCATATTTTACTCCCAAAAAAGGGCGTGTAATACGCCCTAATTTAATACTAAAAAGGTTAGTTCATTCTACAAAGACATTAACAATTCACGTACTTTAGCAAAATCAACCGGGAACTCTTTTGATAATAATGGTAAATCTGCACGAGATGCTAAGGCTTCTGGAATGAAGATATCACGGCCTAGAATCTCTTCTACGCTCTCTTTGAATTTAGCTGGGTGAGCAGTACATAAGAATAAACCTGTTTCACCTTCTTGCAGTTGTGCAGCTAGTTCATGGTATGCAATCGCACCATGCGGTTCACATTCATAACCTAGCTTATCCATTGCGATCAATGTTTTCTTCGTTTCTTCGTCAGATAACTTACCGTAACCTAATTCAGCTAAAGACCACCCTTTCACTTTGAATAACTCTTCAATACGTGGCCAGTTATTTGGTGCGCTCACGTCCATTGCATTGGATAAAGTTGCAACGGTTTTCTTCGGTGCCCATGTGCCCTCTTTCAAGTAACGTGGCACGGTATCGTTTTCATTTGTCGCAGCAATAAAACGTTTAATCGGTAAACCTAATGCTTTAGCTAATAAACCAGCCGTTAAATCACCGAAGTTACCACTTGGCACAGAGACCACTAAGTTTTCACGTTGTTGTGCATCTAATTGTGCAAAGGCTTCAAAGTAGTAACAAATTTGCGCTAATAAACGACTGATGTTAATCGAGTTAGCAGAGTTTAAGCCTACTGCTTGTTTTAACTCTTGATCATCAAATGCTTGTTTAACCATTGCCTGACAATCATCAAAATCACCTTCAATAGCAACAGTAGAGATGTTACCACCTAGTGTACAAAATAGTTTCTCTTGTAATGGGCTGATTTTTCCTTTTGGATACAGGATAACTACGTTGATGTTTTCCATGCCATAGAAAGCATGTGCAACGGCCGCACCTGTGTCACCAGAAGTTGCGGTCAAGATAGTAATTTTACCATCATCTTTAAACGACGCTAAACATTGCGCCATAAAACGACCACCAAAGTCTTTAAACGCAAGCGTTGGGCCGTGGAACAACTCTAATGCACTGATATTATCAGTTACTTTTTTTACTGGTGCAGGAAAAGTAAATGCGTTAGCAACAATACTGTGCACTGTTTCTTTGCTTAGTTCATCACCAATTAAGTGTGATAATACTTCAGTTGAACGATCCACTAAGTTCATTTCTAATAGTGCATCGATATTATCTAATGGTGCAATAGTGTCAGGAAAGAATAAGCCTTGGCCACGTCCTAGTCCTTGTTTTACAGCTTGTTGGAAGCTGACTTGTTCACTGTTGTCTTTGATGTTGTATAAATTCATAACTCTTTTCCTAACACGCGCGCACCTTGTTCATCAAGGTGGCAAATATGACAAAAACCGTCTTCATTTTGAATAAAGTTTTCTGTTAACCAATTCTTTAATAATTCAGCCTGTGCTAAATCAGCCATCACTGCAAATACCGTTGGGCCTGAACCTGAAATACCCATCGCCAGTGCACCACTTTGTTTTGCAAAAACACGTGCAGCATCAAAACCTGGGATCAATTGTGAACGATACGGTTCAGCAATAACATCGTTCAGCATAGTTGCTGCTAATGCTGGTTGATCACTATGACATGCATGAACAAAGGCACCTAAACGACGGCCGTAAGTTAACGCATCTGATAAACGGTATTGTGATGGTAAAATATCACGTGCAGCCGAGGTTGAAATAGCAATCCCTGGATAAGCTACAACCCAATACCACTCTTTAAATGAAGGAATTTTTTGGCTGATTTCACCACCTTCATTAATCATTAACTGCATACCGCCTAAGTAACAAGGCGCCACATTATCATAATGCACACTGCCGCTGATTTTACCTTCCATATCACCCATTATGCTAAGCATAGTATGCTCATCTAACAGGTAATCATGCCATGCGTTTAATGCTTCTAATGCTGCTACAATAGAGCTTGAACTAGATCCTAAACCACTGCCTACAGGTAAGTTTTTTTCTAGCGTTAGCGACACTGGTAAAATCTCTTTATTCATTTTTGTTAGTGCAGCTTGGTAAGCTAAATAACAATCATAAACAATATTACTTTTATAGTCTTCTGGTAACTTATGTGAATACGGACCTACACATTGCAGTGAGAATCCGTAATCACCTTTAGTAATTTTAACGCGATCACCTAATGGTGCGCCGTCAATAGGAGTCAATGCCCCACCTAATACGTCAAATCCTACACTCACGTTCGCTGTTGAAGCGGGAGCGTAAACAACAATAGACATTTTAAAACCCCTGTTCCTGATAAGAGTTGATATTAAAACTCTTGTTTCCAGTTTAATGTTCTTAATACATCAGCAAAGACACCTGCTGCAGTTACTTCAGTACCTGCCCCGTAACCACGTAATACCAACGGAATTGGTTGGTAATATTGGCTATAAAAGGCTAAGGCATTCTCGCCATCTTTTACTTTATTTAACGGATCATTTTCATCAACCGCCATGATACTACATTTACATTTGCCATCTTCAATACTACCAATGTAACGCAGTACTTTACCTTCTTCATTCGCTTTGTCTTGTAACTCTTTAAAGTAAGCATCGGCTTCTGGTAAACGCGCCATAAATTCATCAGTTGTACCAGTGTCATCAAAACCTGGTGGTAAAGCTTGCTCTACTTCAACGTCATCTAAGCTTAATTCCATACCTGCTTCACGAGCTAAAATCAGTAACTTACGAGCTACGTCAGTACCGCTTAAGTCATCACGTGGATCGGGTTCAGTAAAACCAATATTACGCGCTTCAGTAGTTACATCAGAGAACGACTGACCTTCATCTAATTTACCAAAGATGAAAGATAAAGAGCCAGATAGAATACCATTAAATTTAACTAAGCTGTCACCCGCATTAAACAAGTTTTGCATGTTTTCAATAACCGGTAGACCTGCACCAACGTTTGTATCGTATAAGAATTTACGACGCTTCATTAACGCAGTTAAACGTAGTTGGTTGTAGTAATCCATGCTACTTGTATTGGCTTTCTTATTGGCTGTTACCACGTGGAAGCCAGCACCTAAAAAGTCAACATAACGCGCTGCGATTGCATCATTACTTGTACAGTCAACAATCACAGGGTTGATGATATGTGAACCATCAACCAAGGCTTTCATTGAAACTAATGACAGCTCTGAAGTAGCATCTTTTAACTGGTCACGCCAATTTGTTAGGTCAACGCCTTTTACATCTAATAACATGGCACGGCTGTTTGCTACACCACACACACGAATTGCAATATTGCGTTCAGCTAGGTAACTTTGTTGACGGTGAATTTGATCCACTAATGCACCACCGACACCACCACAACCGATAACAAATAGGTCGATAAATTGTGCTTTGCTAAAGAAACTATGATGACATGCCGTTACCGCTTCGTTAGTTTTCTTCTCAGAAACAACCGCAGAAATTGAACGTTCTGAAGAGCCTTGTGCAATGGCAGTAACATTAATAGAAGCATCGGTTAATGCCATTAAGAAACGTGCCGCAACACCTTTCTCTTTTTTCATGCCATCACCAACTAATGAAATAATAGCTTGTTTATCAATTACATCGATTTCTTCTAATAAGTTATTTTCAAACTCTAAGCTAAACTCTTCAGTTAATGCATCAATCGCTTGTTGTGTATCGTTAGAATAGATACAAAAGCTTAAGCTGTATTCAGATGATGATTGCGTGATCAAAATAATCGACACACCAGCACGTGAAACCGTAGTAAAAATACGGCCGGCCATGCCTACGATGCCTTTCATACCTGGACCAGAAATGCTCAGCATGCTCAAACCTTTAAGGTCTGAAATACCTTTCACACGTAATTTTTGGTCACTCTTTTGTGAGCTAATCAAAGTACCTTCCGCTTGTGGATTATGGGTATTTTTAATCAGACATGGGATGCTGTGTTGTGCAATCGGTGCAATGGTTTTTGGATGCAATACTTTTGCACCAAAGTAAGATAATTCCATCGCTTCTGCGTAGCTTAAAGAACTTAATAAACGAGCATCTTTTACTAAACGTGGGTCACAGCTGTAAACACCATCAACGTCAGTCCAAATTTCACAACACTCAGCACGCAAACAAGCGGCTAATACTGCTGCAGAATAATCTGAACCATTACGACCTAAGACTAACGTTTCACCTTCAGGGCTGCCCGCAGTGAATCCTGGCATTAAGTAGATAGCATTGGCTACAATCGCTTCTTTTTCAAATAACGCACGTGATGCTTTAATATCAATTTGAGCTTCTAAGTAACCACCTTTAAAGGAGATAAGTTTTTGTTGAGGAACTATGGTTTCTACTTCTTGCCCTTTTGCAATAAGTAATTGCTTCATACAAGCAATACTTAATACTTCACCTTTACTTAGAATACGCGCTTCAATACTTGGAGGACATTGTCCTAATAAGCGAACACCCTCTAATAATTTAGTTAACTCAGCAATTTCAGTTTCAAAGGTATTGCGTAATAACTCATCGGCCAATTCAGCATAAGTTGATTTTAAACCTTGAATAAGTTCTGAAAATATTTTTTGAATCGCAATTAAATGCTCATCCGCAGATAATCCTTGGCTGGTCTTTTCTACTACCGCAACTAGATTGTTGGTCACACCAGATGGTGCTGATAAAACAAGTGCGATTTGAGATTGTTGATGATTATTAATGACAATATCAGCAACCTGATTAAATCGTTGTGCATTTGCTAATGAAGTCCCGCCAAATTTAAGTACGCGCATCGTACCCCCTGCATAAATACGAAAAAACCCGCCATCACTAGCGGGTTTTATAAAGATTGATTTTACTTTTTCACAACAAAGCAAACGCACTGCAATCGACATGCAGCACTGTGTTGTTTTAGCTGAAAAATTGAAGTTAAATCCATGTGTTTTTGTTATTTTCATTAAATCTATTATCCCTCGATTATATCAAAGCTTATTGCCGACTGAAACAAACAACAGAGATAGGTTGTAATTAATTCGCATAACAAATAACAAAATGTTAACTAAACACTCAAATCTATTGATAAATATCAATTAGATAACCTAAAACACTTGTTTAACGACATAATAAGTTGTTATCTATATGTTAAGTAATTACACTTTGACCATTAGAAACTAGGTTTTTTTAGATCGCATTCGTAATTAACGCCCTACTTTGTTCAAAAAACCAACAAACCACATCGGTGATAAAGTTTCACTCCACCTTGCCATAGGCAAAGTAGAGAAAATATTGTTAATTTTATAGGAGTCAATTCATGTCTAGCGCTAAAATATTAGTTGTAGAGGATGAGTTAGTAACACGCAGTACCTTAAAGAGTGTTTTTGAAGCAGAAGGTTATCAAGTCTTTGAAGCCAATGATGGTGAAGAGATGCACCAGGTCTTAAACAATAATGATATCCACCTCATTATCATGGATATTAACTTACCTGGTAAAAATGGCTTGTTATTAGCACGAGAAATACGTGAACATAAGAATATCGCGTTAATTTTCTTAACAGGACGAGACAATGAAGTCGATAAGATTTTAGGGTTAGAAATTGGTGCCGATGACTACATTACAAAACCATTTAATCCTCGTGAATTAACCATTCGTGCACGTAATTTATTAACGCGTACCATGCAAGACAAGTTGTACTTTGAACAGGTTCGTCAAAAAGTAGAATCTTATAAATTTAGTGGTTGGACATTAGAAATTGATAGCCGCTCATTGATTAGCCCTAATGGCCAAGTCTTTAAATTGCCTCGCAGTGAATTCAGAGCGATTCTGCATTTCATCGAAAATCCAGGTAAGATTCAAACACGTGCCGACCTATTAATGAAAATGACAGGACGTGAATTAAAAACCCATGATCGTACGGTGGATGTCACGATTCGTCGTATCCGTAAACACTTTGAAACAGTGCCAGAATCAGCTGAAATTATTTCAACTATCCATGGTGAAGGCTATCGTTTTTGTGGTGAGTTAGAAAACTAGTCATCGTTTTATACCAATTGTATTAAATAACTGATCTAAATTTTGCGCCGGAAAAATGGCTTAGTTTGAGGCGTAAGTTGATGTAAATGGTGTTCCCTATACGAAACTTACAACGAAAAAATAAGTTGTTTTAACAAGTAAAATAGATCAGTTACTTACTATGATTGGTATTACACTTCACTTTATACTAAAAAGGCTAACAAATTTGTTAGCCTTTTTAGTATCTGCAGATAAGCAAAGTTAGATTAAATAGCATTACGACTCTTAACCATTGGCTACAATCCATTTTTTCAATTCAGCAACATCTTTTAAGTACAAGCTTTTAATCATCTCATGCCAATCATCAATATTATCCCACCAGGCAGGTAACTCAGGAGATTGCATTTTTTGCGCTAAATTTTGTATACGTAATAAACCAATAGCCGCAGCAGCCCCTTTTATTTTATGGGATTTATCAACGATACCTTTTTCATTTTTTGCCACCATGTGACTTTCTAGTACAGCAAGGTATTCTGGCATAAGTCCTTCGAACAGACTGACATTATCTAACATCACAGACGTCGGTAAAAACTCCATTAATTCTTTTAACATAACTTCGTTAAATAAGGTCGCCTGCGCTTTAGCCACTTCAGTTTCAGGGTGATGGCTTTGGGTTAAGGAGATGGCGCGTCCATCACTAAAGTGACGCTCTAACATAGCATTCAATAAAGATAAACTTAACGGTTTACCAATGGCATCATCTAACCCTTTTTCAACAAATTGCTGTGTGTTAGAAAATACATTCGCAGTTAAAGCTACAACCGGTGGTAAACTCTGTTTCATCTCACGTAAACGGCGCGTGACTTCATAACCATCCATATCTGGTAACTGGATATCCATTAAAATCAATTGATATTCATATTGAGTTGCTTTATCAATGGCCTCTTGACCATTCATCGCCACATCAACTTGGTGCCCTTGTTTTTCTAATAAAGCGCGTGCGACTAGAATATTGAGCTCGATATCTTCAACTAACAAGATCGATAAGGTTGGTGCAGTAAAATGTGACTTAACCTGTTTTGGTGAACATGCACTTGGTAGTTCAAGTGTGAATGTACTGCCTTTACCCAGCTCGCTGGATACCGTTAAACGACCACGCATCGCTTCTACTATTTGACTTGAAACAGCTAAACCAATTCCGGTTCCCGTTGCATGACGTTCACCTTTTACTTGATAATACATAGCAAAAATTTTATCTAGTTTATCTTCAGGGATCCCGACTCCTGTATCTTCCACTTCAAATCGTAACCATTTTTTATCACCATCCACCTGATGACTACAGCGAATAGTCACTTTACCATGGTCAGTAAACTTCACGGCATTGGTTATCAAATTCCATAACACCTGGCGTAAACGGGTACCATCAGAATATAAACAGTTGGGTAAATCTGTAGCTTGCTCAAATACTAATTGAAGCTGTTTTTGCTCAGTTTGAATATACGCTAGACTTTGCAGATCATTCATAAAATCATCCACAGTAATACAATCATTCGCTAAGTTAAGACGTCTTCTATCAAGCTTATCTAGATCCACGATATCATTGAAGATGTTGCCTAAGGTAATAGCACTCATATGGATGGTTTTGAGATACTGGATCTGCTCTTTATTAAAGTTTTCATCCAATAACATACGACTTAATCCCACAATACCATTCAGTGGTGTGCGCAATTCATGGCTAATAGTTGAAATGAAAGTGGTTTTGTCACGGCTGGCTTTTTCAAGAAACTCTTGATGTTTTTTACGATCGGTTATATCTCGACCAAAACCAATTAATCCTACGCACTCATGTTGAGTATTAAATAGCGGTAACGCACGGATTTCTAAATAAGCAAGCTGACCATTTGGGTATTGTAACCAAGTTGCATGGATCTCTTCTTGATGGGTTTCAATCACTCGGTGGTGGCGCTCTGTCACCGCTTGCGCATACTCTGGAGGGAAAATATCACTGGGTGATAATCCCACCAACTGATCCTCGGTTTTACCTAATAATTTACCCATCGCTTTATTACAACTAACAAAACGTTCATCAACATCACAATGAAAAATAAGGTCCGGCGAGGTATCAAAGAACGAACGTAATAAACTAGTACCTTCTATTAACTGCAGTTGGGTCTTTTGATGCTCTAGGATCTCATTCTCTAATAATGAGGTTTTGGCTTTATCATCTTTGGATATATTTTCTAATTTTTGTACCGTTAATGCTAGGCGTTGTCTGGCATTATCTAAATCCCCTACCACCACACTTAAAAAATACACAGCCCAAGGGGTGATAATTAAACCCAATACAAAGGAGCGGAATATATCTGCGAGATCCAACTCTTCTGAAAACACATGAGTAATAATCACCTGCAAACACGCATCAGCGGAAATAATGGCAAAAGCTAATAATAAGCTGAATTTGATTGGACCAAGGCGCTTTAATAGCGCGACATAATAATGCACCCAGGTTTTAAGGTTAAGTAAACTCACACATCCTCACTCTGTTGATCAACAAACTAGTTATTCCGCTATTGTACCGATTTTATTTACTGTTAACCCTCTTCAAATCAAAACAGTTGTGAATTAACCTCAACACAGAGTAAGAAAAGCGAGTCGAGACAGCTAGTTAAACGGCTGCCTATATAAAATTATTTAGCTATCTTATTTTAAGTGGCGTTTCACTTCCGGAAATCCAAACCGAGGTTAAATATAATAAAATCAATCACTTTTTTTAAGTCTTGCCTATCGATTTACAAGTATTGGTATAAATTATCAATCAGTTTGAAAAAACCTTTGTATTTCATGGTTTTTAATTGTTGAGAACCCGTTTATAATGCGCGCTCAATTTTCATAATCTATCCATGTAAAGCATGTTGAAGGGAGCCTTATTGAATGGCAATGCCAGATATCGCAAATAGCGCACAAGCTCAAACTGAAGGAACGCTTGACCGCGTTGGTATGAGTAATATTGAGTTACCGTTAATGGTACAAACAGATGATTGCCCTGCTCAACAAGTCAGCGCAAAAGCTGAAGTATTCGTAAACCTGGTGACCCGCAAGCAAAAGGCATTCATATGTCTCGTTTGTACCTGCAATTGGATCAGCTTTCTACAGAGTCTGAATTAACACTGGGCACCTTAACAACACTGTTAAGTGGTTTTATTGAGAGCCATCATGATTTAAGCTCTGAAGCTTATGTAAAAGTGGCCTTTGATTACAATTTACGTCGTAAATCGTTAATCAGTGAAAAACGTGGTTGGAAAGCTTACCGGTTGTTATTGTAGGCCGTTTAATCGACGGTGAATTTGATTTCGAACTAAAAGTAGATGTTCCTTACTCTTCAACTTGTCCATGTTCTGCTGCATTAGCGCGTCAATTAATTCAAGATGCATTCAGCAAGCAGTATGAAGAGCAAGCTAATATTGCTAAAGAAGATATCTTAACCTGGTTAGGTTCAACACAAGGTATTGTGGCAACGCCACACAGCCAACGTAGTGTTGCTGAAGTAAAAGTTAAATTAAGTAATGAAGCAGATAATTTCCCAATCATTGCCTTAATCGACCTAATCGAAGCCACGCTAAAAACACCAGTTCAAGCAGCAGTTAAGCGTGAAGATGAACAAGAATTTGCTCGCTTAAACGGTCAAAACCTAATGTTCTGTGAAGATTCTGCTCGTCAATTAAAGTTTGCATTAAACCAACAGGAATTATTTGATGACTTCTGGTTACGTGTAAACCATTACGAAAGCTTACATGCTCACGATGCAGTTTCAGTAACAACTAAAGGCATTAAAGACGGCTACCAAGCTTAAGTATTAATTAGCCTATAAACAAAAACCTCTGCTCAGTGATGACCAGAGGTTTTTTTATATCTATAACGAATTAATGGTTATACCAATTGTATTAAATAACTGCTCTAAATTTTGCGCCGGAAAAATGGCTTAGTTTGAGGCGTAAGTTGATGTAAATGGTTGTTCCCTATACGAAACTTACAACGAAAAAATAAGTTGTTTTAACAAGTAAAATAGATCAGTTACTTACTATGATTGGTATTATACCAATTACTGACCATTAACCGGATCAATAAAAGGCACTTCAGTACTAAATTTAACCATTTTTTTACTGTAAGGGTGTTGAATCGTTATTTCACTGGCATGTAATAACAAACGTGGAGATAAATTTAACGCATCAGGATCGGCATAAAAATCATCACCTAATATAGGGTGACCTATTGCCATCATATGTAAACGCAGTTGATGTGTACGCCCTGTAACCGGCATCAGTTTAACTAAGGTACTTTGCTCAGCGTAGCTAATCACCTCATAAAAAGTTTTACACTGTTTTCCTGCTTGATGATCAACGCGATGGCGCGGCGGATTATCAATATCTTTACCAAGCGGCACATCAATGCAGCCCTGCTTATCTTTAATATGTCCAAACACACGCGCATAATAAATCTTCTTGGTCTCTCGCTCTTGAAACTGCATTTTCAAGGCACGCTCTGCATCTTTTCTCAATGCAAAAATAATCACGCCTGAAGTCGCAAGATCTAATCTATGCACAGTATGACTATTCGGGTATTTCTCTAATAAACGGCTATACATACTGTCATGACGTTCAATATCACGCCCTGGTACTGATAAAATTCCCGCTGGTTTGTTAAACACAATCATATCTTTGTCTTTATAAATTGTATCTAACCACGGCACTGTGGGCGGGTTATATATAAAGTCTTGCATAGCAACGCTCTCTACTTCTCATAGATTTGATTATTAGGCAGCACCTTATTAAAAAGGATTAGATACAAAAAAGGCTGAAATCCGTTAGGAAATCAGCCTTTTTCAGTAGGTGGTGGAGATGGGGGAGTCGAACCCCCGTCCGAAAAGCCTACGTCCTCGGTACTACATGCTTAGTCTATCTTTAGGTTAACTCTCGACACTCCGACAGACAGGATTGCAAAGAGCGAGTTCGATACTATTTCGCGGTTCACCCTCGAACAAGGTTCCCTCGCTATCCAAATGTAAATGACCTTCCGAATCCCTGCCCATAGGAGAAACGTGGGTGGAAGGCTAGCTAGCCTAAGCTGCTAGAGCGTAGTTATCGTCGTTTGCAACTATAACTTTGACGGCTTTTTACGAGGCCAGCCGTCACCTCGGCATGCACCTTGGGTTTCATGAATCTCGTCGAGTCCTAAATCATCCCCAGATGGTTAGTAATAAATTACCAACTTGTTGAGTCTAACAAAGCTATTTGCATCAAGATAGTATTATCTAACAAATAGCGTGCCAGTTGCTCATTTATCGAGCGTCATGCTTCATCATGCGCTCTTTTTGTACTTTCCACTCACGATCTTTAACATCATTACGCTTATCGTGATCCTGTTTACCTTTTGCTAATGCAAAGGAGATTTTAACCCAGGCTTTTTTCCAGTACAGCGAAATAGGGATAATTGAATAACCCTGACGCTCTACTTTACCCACTAAGTTATCAAGCTCTCGACGCTTAAGTAGCAATTTACGGTAACGTAAAGGATCGCAAACAACATGAGATGATGCTGCAATCAGTGGTGGAAATGTTGCGTTAAGTAACCAAGCTTCTCCATTTTTTAAGAAGATGTAGCTATCAGCAATATTTGCTTTACCTGCACGTAACGTTTTAACTTCCCAACCTTGTAACTCAAGTCCCGCTTCAAAACGTTCCTCTAAGTGATACTCATGAGAAGCACGTTTATTGCGTGCAATCGTATTATCGTTATTTTTTGATTTTGAATTTTTTTAGCCATAGACTGCATTATAAAGTTTGTTTTTTTAAATGGCTATTTGATTTGTTGAAAAGTCACTCATTTACAAGCATTTTATGCTATTTTTTTCAGTTCAAGCTGTGCATCGTGTAAGATGCTAATTTTTAAACGAGGTAAAACATGGCTCAAGTATCACGAAGCGCACTGTTGATGTATAGCGCACAAGAAATGTATCAATTAGTGAATGATGTGAATGCTTATCCTGAGTTTTTACCTGGTTGTAGTGCCACCGAAGTGTTAGTAGATGAAACAAACTTAATGAAGGCATCAATTAAAGTCTCTAAGGCGGGGATTGGGCAAACCTTTATCACGGAAAATCAACTTATTCCTGGTAAATCTATCAGCATGAACTTGGTAGAAGGCCCCTTTAAGCATCTAACAGGTGGTTGGACTTTCACTGCTTTAGACGATCAAGCTTGTAAAGTTAGTTTAGATTTACAATTTGAATTCAGTAGTTCTATTATAGAGCTTGCCTTTGGGCGTGTATTTCATGAATTAGTTGGCTCTATGGTTAAATCATTTTCTAACAGAGCAAAAACCGTTTACGGATACCGTTAAGTATTAAGGTAGAGAATTTCAATGAATGAGTTAATTGATATCGAAGTCGTTTATGGATTGCCACATAAGCAAGTATTATTATCTTTAAAGGTGCCTACTGGTACCACTATTGAACAGGCTATTAAGTTATCAGGCATTGTTAAACACTTCCCGGAAATTGTGCCTAGTGAAGCGGTAGTGGGCATTTTTAGTAAACCAGATAAGCTAGATAGCACTGTCAAGCAAGGTGATCGTATTGAAATATACCGCCCGCTGATTGCTGATCCGAAAGAGATGCGTAAATTACGTGCAGAAAGAGCGCTAAAATCGAATAAAAGCTAGCGAAATACATAGATTAAAAAGCACTTAACTGAACGTCAACAGTTACATGACGTTTAAGCAAGTGCTTTTTATTGGCAAAACCTAAAACTAAAACTGATGACTATATTGTAAAGCAATTAAGATAGCATTCGCTTGCGTTGTGCCTGTCACTGACGATACACCATCGATTTCTTCAACCACATCAACGGTTTTACCTAATAAGTAAGTTCCACCAAGATCAACATTTGTATCTTCAGAGAAATGATAAGTCACCCCTGCTGAAAACCATTGTCTATCGGAATCAGGCACAGAAATAGAAGTCACTTCATCTTGCGCGCTTTGGTCATATAAATAACCAGTACGTAAAGTCCAAGTTTCATTTAAGTAATAAGTGCCACCAATGGCAAAGTGCATCGCATCTTTCCATTGATAATTACTGATAGTACCGTAAGCATCTGACTCTAAGGTATCGAATGAAGACCAGCCAATCCATTGAACACTATAATGGACTGCGTATTTTGTATCTTTGATACGGTGATAACCAGAAAACTCAGCCATATCAGGTAAACCTAAGGTTAAAGTATCATCTTCAGTGGTTGAACCATTATAAGTCACTTCACCTTTTACTTTTAAGTCTGGGCTGTAGCGATAAGATAAACCAAAACGATTATTCTCGTTAAGCTCATAGACAACACCCACATTAAACCCTAAACCAAAGCCGTTTACATCAGCATCTAACACTTCACTTGTTGCTAACGTACTACCATCAGCTGGTGAATAAACATTCAAATCTCTTTCTAACTTGCCTATCCCGTAAATCACATCCAAACCGGATCCGACACTCCACTGATTATTAATACGATAGGAGATGGCAAAGCCTAAATTAATACTTTCGACGTCGGTATAACCGCCATATTCACTTGCAGTAAATGAGTCATCAAAATCGGTTCTCGTGCCGAAGTTGGTATATAAATTAACACCTACAGCAAATTTTTCATTTAAAGGAAAAATAGCATGAATATTAGGGATAAATGATAATCCACCTGCATCGCTATAATTTGAACTGCCACTATAACCTGTAAGGTCACTAGAGTAAGTGCCATCTTCCACACTAATATCTGTTTCTAAAACGTTAACACCCAGTGATAAAGCGGTTCTATCGAACAATGCCATCGCAGCCGCATTTCGCGCCATCGCAGATGCATTATCAGCAATCACGGCATCACCAGAAAAAGCACGTCCTAATCCAGTTGCTGATTGTGTATTTAACTGAAAACCAGCGGCATTTACTTGTATTGCAGTGGCAGATAAACATCCCATTAATAATGTTTTTTTAAAAGTTGGTTGCAGTTAGTCCTGCTGCTCATATTTTCTTCCTTGCTGTTATAAACTGATCATCACGCCTAAACTTGCCGCTAAGCTTAATTGAAATAACACGGCTAAATTAAGAAAGCCCTAAAAATCGTGATCAAATGCAAATGCTAGTGATAATAATTGTTAAATAATTGAGTTAAGTTGGGGTTTTATCATTACTCTACCCCTACCAAATCAATACATTACACTTATTAATATGGTATGAGTGGCGAGCAAGCGATTAATAAACTAGGTGTACTAATTTATTATTCGACAAATAGGTATCATCAGTTAACCCCAATTTGTTATAACTGATTAAGGAACGTAAGCCATCAATATAAGCTTGACCCCGTTCAGAATATTTAATTAATGTGCCTGCCAATAAAGTCCCTGAATAGGTATTACCTGCAGCAACCTCTTTTGCTCTTAAATCACGTAATGATTGATAAGCAGAGGTAGAGTTAATATTTAACATGTACCCTTCTACTGAAGCTAATGGGCTATCAAAACGTGCAATACCATAATTACCTAACTCTTTACGCTGCTGTTTTGGCTTAATGCCATTACCACTAAAGTCCCACTGCCCAAAAAAGGCATTACCTTCAAGTGCAAAACGCGAGGTACCCCAAGCACTTTCCTCTGCAGCTTGTGCTAACGCTAACGATGGAGGAATAGTATTAACGCGTGATAACAGATCTTGTTTCTGTTGTTCCGTTAAACTACTCGCGCCTTCATCTACCGCTTTATATTTCACAGCAATCGCAATCAATTCTGCTGAATTCAATTTGGCAGACTTAACGACTTCACGCTCTTGTAAAATACGCTCATTTGAGACCAGCACTAAAGGTAACATTAGGCGTAAAAATATCATTTTCTTGTTTTTAACAGGCATATTGTCAGAGATTTCTTGCCACTTAGGGTTTACTTTCTCAAAGGTTAACCTGGGTACTTCTTTATTGCCGTTTTCCCAATCTGCTTGCGTATAATGAAACTGTGTAAACACTTCATCTAAGTCCGATAACGAAGTGATTTTCACTTCTTCAGGATTAGACATCAGTTTATCTGCTGGTGATGTTTTCTCTGAGCAAGCAGAAATAAAAAACAATGTCACAAATATGATCGTCAGTAATTTTTTCATAATTAACGTTTCCAAAATAAGTACGCTAACTCAATACGCAACAGCATATAGAAACGATCAAGTCGTCAATCTAAATGAGTAGGCGAGTGTAATATTTGAGGTAGACGAAATAATGAAGTGAATTAATACAATGTGTCTATTAATTAAAGGGCGGAGATTACTTGAAAACAAACCAGGTAACAAATAAATTTAAGATGTTACCTAGCTCAACTTTTATAAAAACAGCATTATGCGCCACTATTGATAACACCAACAAGTGTTAATAAGTGAACCACTGGTAACATCAGCATACATATTAGTGCCAACCACATTAACCAACCAATAAAGCCATTACTTCTCATGGTTTTTAAAACGCCATCACCATGAATTTTACCTACATAAAAAAGCAGACAATATTGAATAAGCATAATTCCCAACACCACAGGTAAAGCTGTTAACCCTAGTGCTTGTATAACAGGAGGTAATGTTAAAACTGACATATAAGCAACCGCAATAATAATCACGAATGCTTTAGGCATAAAGCCCGTTAACTCACGTAATACTGAATCACCAGGTTTAGAACCATTACTATCCATATTGACCTCTATATAAAAAATGAATAAATAAGTAGATAACGCAGGGATATACCCCATCATTAACCATCACTATAAATAACAGTATAATACGCTAATAATAGATAAATACTCCGAACTTCATAAGATAGTGTGATAGCCATACTTTGATGTTTGAAAATCATACAAATAAAACTCAGAACGAATAAATGGCACTTTTGTTCTTCAATTAAACATTAAATTAGTTAGCGCACTTCTTACTTCACAGATTAATGGTTAATAACCGAGTTATGTAACTGCGTTTACATGTGATGATTAAACGATCAAAAAACAACAAGGTGAGCACTCTTTAAGCAATTGGCACCTGAATTGCTTAATTTATTTAAATAACGCTTGCAATATAATGTGATCTCTATATCATTCGCCGCACTTAAACGGACGCGAGATGGAGCAGCTTGGTAGCTCGTCGGGCTCATAACCCGAAGGTCGTAGGTTCAAATCCTGCTCTCGCAACCAACTTTTTATAAAAGTTAATTGCGTTTAAGTATAAATATCGGACGCGAGATGGAGCAGCTTGGTAGCTCGTCGGGCTCATAACCCGAAGGTCGTAGGTTCAAATCCTGCTCTCGCAACCAACTTTTTATAAAAGTTAATTGCGTTTAAGTATAAATATCGGACGCGAGATGGAGCAGCTTGGTAGCTCGTCGGGCTCATAACCCGAAGGTCGTAGGTTCAAATCCTGCTCTCGCAACCAACTTTTGTTTAAAGAAAGAAAAGCCCATCGGGCTCAACTCTTTATAAACAATGGCGAAGGTCGCAGATTCAACCCCTGCTATCGCAACCAATATTTAACGAAGTAAAACAATGACGGACGCGAGATGGAGCAGCTTGGTAGCTCGTCGGGCTCATAACCCGAAGGTCGTAGGTTCAAATCCTGCTCTCGCAACCAACTTTTCAGTTGTAAAATGAAACATCAATATCGGACGCGAGATGGAGCAGCTTGGTAGCTCGTCGGGCTCATAACCCGAAGGTCGTAGGTTCAAATCCTGCTCTCGCAACCACTTTGTTTAAAGAAAAGTCCATCGTACTCAACTCTCTAAAAACAATGGCGAAAGTCGTAGATTAAAACCCTGATCTCGCAACCACTTTGTTTAAAGAAAAGCCCATCGGACTCAACTCTCTAAAAACAACCGCGAAAGTCGTAGATTAAAACCCTGATCTCGCAACCACTTCTAGATTAACACCCTTTCCTATTTGAATACCCTTTACAATAATCAAAAACCTATAACTTATGAAAAATTATATTTCGTTATAAACTCGTAAATTTCATAGATATAGCAGCTTGGTAGCCCGTCGGACTCAACTCTCTATAAACAATGGCGAAGGTCGTAGATTAACACACTGCTCTCGCAACACTTCTAGATTAACACCCTTTACTATTTGAATACCTTTTACAATAATCAGAAAATCTATAACTTATGAAAAATTATATTTCGTTATAAATTCGTAAATTTCATAGATATAGCAACTTGGTAGCCCATCGGACTCAACTCTCTAAAAACAATGGCGAAGGCCGTAGATTAAAACCCTGCTCTCGCAACCACTTCTTATTTATCCCCCTTTCCTTAAGAACTACCAAATAATTAATTATCTATATATTTTGATTTAATAAATTTAAAATCCAATTTAAGACCCATTAGCTGGTAGCTCATCTGGCTCAGCTCACTATAAACAATGGCGAAGGTCGTAGATTCAAACCCTACTCTCGCAACCAACTTTTCAGTTGTAAAATAAAACATCAATATCGGACGCGAGATGGAGCAGCTTGGTAGCTCGTCGGGCTCAACTCTCTAAAAACAATGGCGAAGGCCGTAGGTTCAAATCCTGCTCTCGCAACCACTTTGTTTAAAGAAAAGCCCATCGGACTCAACTCTCTAAAAACAATGGCGAAAGTCGTAGATTAAAACCCTGCTCTCGCAACCACTTCTAGATTAACACCCTTTCCTATGTGAATACCCTTTACAATAATCAAAAACCTATAACTTATGAAAAATTATATTTCGTTATAAACTCGTAAATTTCATAGATATAGCAGCTTGGTAGCTCATCGGACTCAACTCTCTATAAACAATGGCGAAGGTCGTAGATTAACACACTGCTCTCGCAACACTTCTAGATTAACACCCTTTACTATTTGAATGCCTTTTACAATAATCAGAAAATCTATAACATATGAAAAATTATATTTCGTTATAAATTCGTAAATTTCATAGATATAGCAACTTGGTAGCCCATCGGACTCAACTCTCTAAAAACAATGGCGAAGGTCGTAGGTTCAAATCCTGCTATCGCAACCACTTTTTATTTATCCCCCTTTTCTTAAGAATTCCCAAATAATTAATTATCTATATATTTTGATTTAATAAATTTAAAATCCAATTTAAGATCCATCAGCTGGTAGATCAGCTCTCTATAAACAATGCTGAAGCTTTAGGTTCAGCCCCCTCTCTTAACCACTATCTATTTGATAATACTTTTATAATGATCTGTAATGTTCTCAACTACGCATTATCCGCTTTAATATTTGTAATATAACAACAACTCCACTTGCACCCACACTCTAAAAAAATTATACTAATAATAATTATCATTACTATCAATTTGAAGGTGTTATGAATATCAAAAAAACATTATTACTACTTTTGTGTGTAGCGAGTTTAAGTGCAATCGCGGGAACCGTTTCGGTGAAACACAGTTTAGGAACAACATCAGTGGATCATATACCTCAACGTGTTGTCGTGATTGGTATCGGGCCTTTAGATACGCTAGATTATTTTGGTATCAAACCAATTGCAGTAACAAAAGGAACGACGTTTCCGCCTTACTTAGCACAATATGATCAGGATGACATCGCGTCCTCAGGTGCATTATTTGAACCGGACTTCGAAGCTATTTATAACCTTAAACCCGATTTAATTATTGTTGGGCCACGTAGTGCCCAGTCTTACCAAGAGCTATCTGAAATTGCCCCTACATTACTTTATGTATTAGATGGAAAAAAACCTACTGGGAAAGCACTCAAACGCAATGGAGAAATATTGGTAAGCTCTTTGATATTTCCACAAAAGTAGAACAAACCATTACACGACTTGATGCGCAAATTAATGCCATTAAATCACATAATGAACAACATAAAGTAGACGCATTAACGATCATGAGTTCTGGCGGTAATATCTCAGCCTTTGGTGAAAAATCTCGATTTTCAGCTATCTATAATGAATTTGGATACCAAGAAACCATTAAAAATATTAAAAATAGTCGTCATGGGGATTTAGTGTCCTATGAATTCATTCGTGATGCACAACCGACTAATTTATTTGTGCTTGATAGAGATGTACTAGTCAATAAGGGTAAAAGTGAAATTCGTCAACAATTCGAAAATGACTTAATTAAAGCAACGCCTGCCTATCAAAACAAACGCATGATATTTTTAGATATTAATGCCTGGTACCTCACCATAGGCGGTGTAACAGCGACGCAGCAAATGATTACTGATATGTCTCACTAATCCTCTTCTTTTAGCCCATCAAATGGATGGGCAATTTATTATCGGAACAATACTGTGAAGTGGTTATTTCTTTCGCTATGTCTACTCAGTCTAGGCTCGCTGTTTGTGGGTGTGAGCCAGCTGTCTATTATCTCTTTGATCACTCTCGATCCTGCCGCCTGGGATTTGCTTATTACTAGTCGCCTTCCTCGCTTATTAGCTATTTTACTGGCAGGAGCAGGCTTAAGTATCGCAGGCTTAGTAATGCAGCAAATTAGTCAAAATAAATTTGCTGCTCCTTCTACCTCAGGCACCATAGAGTGTGCCATGCTCGGCTATATGTTAAGTCTATTAATATTTGGTCATGGTGAAGCATTATGGCTAATCTTCTTAACCGCTATTATTGGTACCTTAGCTTTTGTTAAATTAATACAATCCATTCAATTTAAAAATGCCATTTTTGTCCCGTTAATCGGAATAATATTCGGTAATATTATCGAGTCAGTGGTGACCTTCATTGCTTATAAGTTTGATGCCTTACAAAACCTGTCGAACTGGAGCCTAGCTAACTTTTCTAATATTTTACAAGGTGACTTCGAGTTACTTTATATCGCGGTTCCTTGCGCCATTATCACCTATTTGTACGCCAACCAAATTTCTGCCGTAGGGATTGGTAAAAGCTTTGCCACCAACTTAGGCTTAAAATATGGACAAATTGTCACAATAGGCGTCATTTTGGTCTCAATAATGGCCGCCACTGTGGTAATGATTGTCGGTGAGTTACCTTTCTTAGGCTTAATCGTGCCTAATATTATTAGTTATTATCAAGGTGATAATTTAAAGAAAAATTTACCCAACACCGCTTTATTAGGCGCATGTGTAGTGCTGGTTTGTGATTTAATCAGCCGAATTATTATTTTCCCTTACGAATTACCCGTATCTATGTTTATCAGCATTATTGGTGGCTTAGTCTTTATTATTTTATTGTTAAAGAGAGAAGCCAATGACAGATAAATCTAAATTATTTCTGCTATTAATATTGATTATAGGGTTTGCAGTATTTTTACTGGGCCATGGGCTAACAATGGATAATTATCAGTACTTTTTGTCTAAACGTACCCCAAAAGTACTTGCGATGATCTTAGCCAGTGTCGCTATTGCCTTATCTTCTTTTGCATTTCAAACCATCACCCATAATCGGATTTTAACCCCCAGTATCATGGGCTTTGATGCTTTATATTTATTAATACAAGTTAGCATTGTGTTTGTCGCGGGTAGCTTAAGTGTTGTCGCGCTTAACCCTTATATTAACTTCTCTATTTCAGCGTTTATTATGGTCGGCTTCTCTACCCTACTCTTCCACTTTTACTTTGGTTGTGGAAGACGCAATATCATTGTGTTGTTGTTGGTCGGAGTGGTACTTAGCCAGTTGCTTTTTAATATGGCTAATATGTTAGTGATGATGTTAGATCCTAATGAATATGCTGCAGTACAAGCCAATATGTTTGCTAGTTTTGGCAAGGTCTCGAAGCCATTAATTTACCTTTGCATACCAATCATTCTGTTAGCTGCAATCGCACTCTTTAAACATGCTAATGTGCTCAATGTGTTATGGCTAGAAAATGACAATGCCACCAGCTTAGGTGTAGATGTGCCAATCGTCACCAAACGTATTTTATTACTCAGTGCTTTATTAATTGCTGTTTCTACTGCATTAGTTGGCCCGGTCTTATTTTTAGGACTTTTAGTGACTAATTTGACTCGAGAATGGTTTAATACCTACCAACATAAAACACTTTTTATAGGCTGTAGTTTAATCTCTATGTTGGCATTACTCAGTGGCCAAGTCATTGTTGAGCATGTCTTTGCGTTGCAAACCACGTTAAGTGTGGTCATTAACTTTATTGGCGGGCTGTATTTCTTAAGAATGCTGCTTAAGAACCAAATTGTCTAAACATAGTAATAGGTAAGTAGACAGATGATAAAAGTAGAAAATATTAACAAACAATATGCAGGTAAATTGGTTGCGAGCAATATCAATGTTGCCTTTGAAAAAGGCAAAGTCACCTCCATTATTGGCCCGAATGGGGCAGGAAAAAGTACTTTACTATCAATCATGAGCCGTTTACTTAATAAAGATTCGGGTAATGTCTATGTGGATGGTACTGAACTAGAAAAATGGGCAACTAACACTTTAGCTAAAAGGTTAGCTGTATTAAAACAATCGAATAATTTAAACATGCGCTTTACTGTTAAGGAGCTCATCTCATTTGGACGCTTCCCCCATTCACAAGGTAAATTAACAGACACCGATCATCAGGTGATACAACATGCCATTGAATATTTAGACTTAGTCACGATTCAAGATAAGTATCTTGATAATTTAAGTGGCGGGCAAAAACAATTAGCTTTTATTGCGATGGTAATGGCGCAGGATACAGATTACGTATTACTGGACGAACCACTCAATAATCTAGATATCAAACATTCACTGCAAATTATGAAAAACATTCGTCGTTTAGCGCATGAAATGAACAAAGCAGTGGTGATTGTCATCCATGATATTAACTTTGCTTCCTGCTATTCAGATAATATTATCGCCATGAAAAATGGTGAAATTGCTATTGCAGGAAATGTCGACCAAGTTATTCAAGCCTCTGTTTTAGAAAGTGTTTATGATACGCCTTTTAAAGTGGTTACTTTAGATAATCAACATGTCTGTGTGTATTATTGATCTCTAGCGATTAATGTTTAGCTATTTTTCAATGACTGAGTCGGTGAAAAACCAAATTGTTTTTTAAAGGCATTAGTAAAGTTTGAAGGGTGACGATAACCCGCATTATAAGCCGCTTCTGTTATTGATACCGCACCTCTCGCTAGCTGCTGTTTTGCTATCTCCAAACGGCGACGACGAATATAAGTATTAACACTACACCCTAATGTGCTTTTAAATTTTCGCTGTAAACTAGAAGCACTCATCGCAGATACTTGTGACAAGGTTTGTATTGAAATAGGATCATTGAGATGTGCTTCAATATAGACCATTAAAGGGTCTAGGCGATGATCAAAACGGTCCTCTAACTGAGCAACCTTTGGCGTTTCTGACGCATGTAATCCAACAATATCAGTACTCTTTAACTGCTTAAAGATGGCCATAAACAGCTGCAACGTTAACGATTCAACTTGCATTCTTTGCATAAAATTAACTGGAGAGCTTAAGTTAATCAGTTCCTGACTTAATGCTAATACTGACGCGTCTAACCTGAGTTTAAAATGGGCAAGGTGCTCTGAAAGAAAGACACGGAAAGGGTCATTGTTATCACAGCGGCTTTCCAACCAATCAATGGGTAAAGCGATATTAAGTTTTGTGACATAATTATCCGTATACAATTGACGATGGAAACTGGCTGGTTTATTCAAATTAACCAACACCGCATTATAGGCAGCATCGGCGTCTAATGTGAAATTAAGCGAGTCATAACCAAAATCTAATTTACCCTCCAACAAAATGACCATCATTACCGACTTTTGGGCTGTTGATAACACTTGAAAATCGATTAATTCATGTGTCCTTCCCCCTGAATGGTAAAACTATTTTGTACTTGATAGGAGATAAATTTCCCTTCCGATAAAGCGATAGGTGGTGCTTTTTGTGATGATGATATATGACGAGAATAGTTTTCAGAAATAACAGTTTGCAGGTCATGTTGCTCTAAACAACGTGTCCCACACCCTTTTAGGGTATATTTATTCATCTCTTCCATGTGCACCTTCCTCATAACATAATGGTTATTTTGCATAATAGATTAAGCTGTTCTGCCTCCATCAACTCTCTTATTATAAACGCGAATAAATATCATTACTAATTATAATTTAAGGGAAGTAAATGGAATTCAAGGCAGTTAGAAATAAAGTGTGTGTCGCTGTGTTATTGGGGCTTAGTACCCAAGTTATTGCAGATGATTCACAAGTTATGGATCAAATAGTGGTATGGGGAACTAGCGTATCAAGTAGTTCAGAGAACCTAGGTGACCAAGATATTTCATTAAAGCAAGCAGACCATATGTCGGATCTACTTCGTGATATTCCAGGTGTTGATGTGGGTGGAACACACTCATTAACACAACGTATTAATGTACGTAGTTTAGGCGAAAGTGACTTAGATATTCGATTAGATGGTGCATCACAGCATGCAAATATGTTCCATCATATTGGTAACCTGACGTTAAACCCAGATATCCTTAAATCAGTGGATATCGAGGTAGGTAATAACTCTGTGACGCAATCAGGCTTAGGCGGCACAGTGCTATTCGAAACTAAAGATGGTAAAGATTTACTGCGAAATGGAGAACGTGTGGGTGCGCGTATTTATGGTGGTTACGCAACCAATGATAATCAACAAGGATCGTTAACCGTTTACGGGATGTTGAGCGATAAAGTGGACGCGATGATCTACGGTAATATTGTAGACCGCGATAACTTCGAAGACGGCGATGGCACTGAAACTTATGGTTCCGCGGGTAAAGTATCAAATATTTTATTTAAAGTAGGTTATGAACCTTCTGCTAAACATCGATTTGAACTAAGTTATGATATGTATCGAGATAGCGGTGACTACAATCCTCGTCCAGATATGTCTGGTGATGCCAATGTAGGGTTAAGTGGCGATTTACTCATTCCTACGGATTACGACCGCGACACATTCACCGCTTCTTACCAGCTAAAAGGCAACAAACACAGCGGTAAAACCAGTGTTTACATTAGTACCACTGAAATTACGCGTGATGAAACAGTTATGGAAGGCATATGGCCAACCAACCGTGTTTCAGTGAATACCGCTGAAAACCAAAATATCGGTGCTAACGCCCTGTTTGAATCTAACCTAGTGATCGCTAATTTCGATAATCAATTCAGCTATGGTATCGATTTTGTTCACCAAAACAGTAGCAGTACTTATGGTGATACTGATTACATGGATGAAAATGCCATTTCTAGCGCTATTTTCATTGAAGATCGCTTTTACTTCACCGATGACTTCTCTGTGACAGCCGGCCTTCGTTACGATAATTTCCGTCGTGATGCTGAAACCAGTGACAAAACATTTGATGATGTGACTTGGGGCTTAGGTGTTGATTGGGATGTGACCGATTCTGTTAGTTTATTTGCGAGTGCGCGTAGCTTGTTTAAGGGCCCAGAGTTACTTGAAACCTTTATTCAGTACCAAGACGTTGCTTATTTAGATGATGATATTAAAGCTGAAACAGGTTTAAACAGTGAAGTGGGCATACGTTACTCGGAGTTCTTTGGTGAGCATTCAGTGAGTGCGAGTGCGACTGTGTTCCAAACTAATATTGATGATTACATTACAGAAACTTATCAAGATGATGGTTCGTATTTAATCGAGAACATTGGTGATGCTGAAATCAAAGGTTTTGAGTTAAGTACAAGCTATGGTTATGACGCGTTCTTCACTAAATTATCTTACTCTCGCTCAGATTCAGACAATACAAGCACTGGTGGTCCTCTACTTGATGCAAACGGTCGTAGTATGGACATCGGCGACAGCATCTCACTTTCATTAGATTACGAGCTAACCTCTTTTGATCTCATTAGTAGGCTGGACATCCAACTTTGTATTAGAAGAGGACAATGTGGAAGATGATAGTGCGGTTAAAGAAGCTTACAACACACATGATCTTTATGCTCAATGGACTCCATCAAGCATTGAAGGACTACAATTAACCTTTGGTATAGATAACGTGACAGACGAGTTATACACCTCTCACGCATCAAGAACTGGCTCTGCACGAGGTTACACACTAGATGATTATGAACCAGGCCGTAATTTTAAATTATCAGCGGCTTATCAATTTTAATATTCTTTAAATATCAACTAAAAGAGAGCCTTAGGCTCTCTTTTTTATACCAATTATACTCAATAAACCCCCTCACTTTTAGATCGTTAAAAGTAACTTGTTATAGCAAGTACGCCGGCCCTTAATGACTGAGATTGGTATTATTATGGACAAAGTGACATGCACAATAGTAAAACATTAATAAAGTCAGAACATGCAGGACGTTATTTACAGACGCTTTGCAAACATTTCTCACGTAAGGTTCCCGCAGAGTGGGATCAGCAAGCAGGAAAAGTTAATTTCGCAATGGGAGAGTGTAAATTAACCTATTTAAAAGAGGCTAATGCATTAGCCCTATATTGCAGTGCTGATTCACAAGACAAACTGTCTACAATACAACGCATTTTAGAGCAGCATGTCACCATGCTCTCTAGAAGAGAAACCATCAGTATGGTTTGGTCAAACACATAATTCACCACATCAAGTGCTTCTTCATCCCTGTGAAGAAGCACTCCTCCCCACATCAATTCGCCATACTTAATGCTATTTCATCTTTAAACGCTAGCGTAATGTCTGTAAATGCTTTAACAATAGCACTCTTGTTATTACACGCATGCTGTAATTGCACATTAATCTCAGTGTTTACCTTATTCAATTTAATAAAATGACACCCTTCGCTATACAACTTTCGAATGCAATAAGGGGCAATGGCGACACCTAAGCCTGCAGCAACTTCTGTCACTAAGGTTTGCATATGCCGGGGCTGACTGACAATATTAGGAGAAAAACCAGCTTGTTTACATTGCGTGATCGTTTCGTCAAACAACCCTAATGCTTCATCACGATTAAAAATAATAAAGGGGTCGTGCTTTAATTGCGATAAATCCAGTTGCCCTTGATTTGCAAGGGCATGATCTTGATTCACAATCGCCACCAGTTGATCACTATAAATCACATGATCTGTAAAGTCAGCGGCAATAGTACTCGGTAAAGGCCGAGAAAACGCAATTTCGATCTGCCCTGATTGTAATGCATCAATTTGCTCCGTTGCAGTCATTTCCAATAACACCACATGTACCTGCGGATATTGATGCTTATATTGACGAACTAATTTAGCCATAAAAGTTAAACAAGCTGAGCTTAAGTGAGCAATTCGTAATGTCCCTATTTCGCCATTTTCTGCACGTTTGACCTGTGTTTTAGCTTGCTCTGTCATCGCCAAAATAGCATTGGCGTCCACCAGCAGCTGTTTGCCCGCTTCAGTAATACTCACTTCTCTTGAAGTACGATGAAATAATGTTACCGCTAACTCCGTCTCCAAAGCAGAAATATGGCGACTAATTGCAGGTTGTACCGTATGCAATTCCTCGCTGCTTCAGAAAAACTTTTATGTTTAGCGACCACAACAAAACTTTTTAAAGATTTAATATCCATATTTCGCTCCTGGCGTACCTTCCTATACAAACGGTGTATAGATTCCATAAAATATTAACATTTTTGTTATGAACAATTTCTCTTTATTCTCTGTTTATATTCAATAATCAGAGAGCGAACATGCCCATACATACCCCCTCAATCCTTAAGTCGTTTTATCCTACTCTTAATGACCACTGCGATAGCAGCAACAGCAGCTAACCTGTATTACAACCAACCTATTTTGCCTTTACTTGCACAGGAGTTTGAACTGACGAGTGGCCAATTAGGCAGTATTCCAGCGTTAACTCAATTTGGTTACGCCTTTGCATTATTATTTATTTCCCCTCGGAGATGCACTGCCTAGACGCCGTTTAATTGGTTTTTTATCGTGTTTACTCGTTGCTTCTTGTTTACTGGCGATTATTTCCCCTAATCTGCCTCTATTATTAATTGCGGTTTTTTTAATTGGTGTCAGCGCGAATATCACCCAACAATTAATTCCGTTTGCTGCATCAATGGTGTCTCCAGAAAATAAAGGAGCGACCTTAAGTACATTAATGATGGGATTAACCTTAGGTATATTATTATCAAGAACCTTGAGTGGTTATGTAGGAGAGCAATATGGTTGGCGTGCCGTGTTTATTATGTCAGCAGGTATATCCGCAATATTTGGCGTGTTGTTATTTACTTTTTTACCATCGAATAAACCACACAGCCAATTAGGTTATTGGGCATTAATTAAAAGTACTTTAAGTCTATTTATAAAACACAAATCACTGCAGAAATATACTTTCTCAGGTGCATGTTGGTTTGCTTCATTTAACGTATTATGGGCTACATTGGCCATCTATGTCAGCGATGCTCCTTTTAATTACAATGCACAACAAGCTGGCTTATTTGGTGTTATTGCGCTAGCTGGTGTGATTGGAGCAAAATTAGCAGGAAGATGGGTCAATAAACTAGGCTCTAAAAACGTGGTGATGCTTGCTTTAGTATTGATTGCATTAGGCTTTGTTATTACAGGTTTATTTGCAGGAAATCTGATCGCTTTAGTTGTCGGTATTATCCTGATCGATTTCGGTATTTTTAGTGCGCAAGTCGCAAACCAAGTGCGTGTATTTAGTATTGACCCAACTGCGCAAAGCCGTATTAATGGTATCTATATGCTCGGTTATTACTTAGGCGGTGCAATAGGTTCTATGGTTGGATTAAAAGCCTTTGCATTATATCAATGGCCTGGGGTCATTGCGGTGAGTATACTCTTTTTAGTTGGTAGTGGATGTTTTAACGCATTAGCCAAAAGAACCTAATCATTAAAATCGATGCATCTTAATGCATCGATTTCGTTTAATGCTAACCAACTAGCCCTGTCTTGCTTTAAAGCGCGGGTTAGTTTTACAAATAACATAAGACTTCCCCTTTCTTCTCACTATTTGACAATCAGGGTGACGTGTTTTAGCACTTTTTAATGAACTTAATACTTTCATATCACCTCCTAAGACTTTAACTTTACCAAAGCGATTATTAAACTTAGCGACACGACCATCCTGAGTAACAACCGTCTGTTTACCTGTGTAATAAGGATGAGACTCACTTGACACCTCAATCGCATAATAAGGGTAAGTTTCCCCATCTATCTCAACCGTTTTAGTTGGCTGTAACGTTGAACCAACAATAAAATACTTATCAACAGATGTGTCGTGAAAAGCCACTTTTTGATATTTAGGGTGGATGCTCTCTTTCATAATAAACCTCTACTTCAAAAACCAATGTTATAACATAACAATTTAATAAAAATGGGAAGCTTATGCAAGACATTTTTGATAATAGTTATCATTAACTTTATTGTAGTTGCATTAGTAAATGATATAAGTAGAGATAACAATGAAGAAGAAAGGCAGGTATAGCCACGTATAACGTGGCTTTTCATTAATAAAACTAATTAATTTAATGGGTTGATTGAGTGCTCATATACGCTCTCCAACCACCAAACTCAGTAATGTCTTTCGCTGATTCAAAGGCATAACCTTCACAGATAAAACTGGTCACCCAACTCGCATCATCAAGCTCTACTTTGCCGAGCCCTAATGGTTCTGGAATACCCACTAAAAAGCTAACCAGAGTGCTTTCTGGTAAACGCCATACTTCAACGTCAATGGCTGTACCTTGTTCTGCGACTCTCATTAAACCAGGACGAAATGGGGGACCACCCGCTAACGCATAAAAACGATAATCTGCTGACGTTTTAGTGCTTTTTACCAGATATCCACCACGTTCAGTCAATTGATGGTTGAGTGGAAAACCAGATAAGTGCGCACCACAAACAGCTATATCCACCAGTCCAGCTTGTGCTTCTGAACTTAAGGTTAGGTCACTATTAACAAGTTTATGCTCTGTCGCCCCTAGGGTGAAATCAGTTGTTTTTTGCCACTGAGCACCGACACTTAATAACAATCGGTCGCTAAAGGCGGGGCCAAATAACGTAATACCAAAGGGTAAACCAGAAGGTAAAAAACCTGCAGGCAACGCAATTGCGGCATAATCTAATAGGTTCATAAAGTTGGTGTAATAACCGAGATTTGAATTAAGTTGAATCGGATCAGCTTCAACCTCTTTGATGCGGTATGCCGTGCCTGCTGTCGGCGTTAAGACACAATCTAATTCCGCTAAAATAGCATCACACTGTACTTTAAAAGCTTGTAAACGATACATTGCCTTGAAAGTATCTACCGCTGAATGTGCCGTTGCGCCACCGACGATAGTTTGTATCACAGGTAAACACTGTGTTGGATCGGCTTTGAAAAATGCTTCAATAGCGGCATATCGCTCTGCTACCCAAGGGCCTTCATACAAGAGTCTTGCAGCATCTAAGAAGGGTTGAAAATTGATCGTAATAATATCGGCGCCAGCTGCTTTTAAGCGCTCAACACTGCTTTCAAATAATGCCTGAGCGACATGGTCATCAAAAAAGTTTAGCTGAGATGCTTCCGGTAAACCGACTTTTAATCCAGCCAGTGATTTGTTTGCTTCATAATGCGCAGCACTGTTGGTGAGTAGGTTATCACGTGAGTAACAATCATCGGTATCTAACTCTGCGGCGACATCTAATACGAGGTTCACTTCACTAGTACTATTAGCAAAGATAGTGACACAATCTAAGCTTTTACACGCTGGTACTACGCCAGTACAACTGATTAATCCTTTTGTTGCTTTCATCCCGACAATGTTATTTAACGCCGCAGGTACACGACCAGATCCCGCGGTATCAGTGCCTAAAGAGAAACTAACTTGTCCCGTTGCAACTGCCACTGCGCTACCAGAGCTTGAACCACCAGAAACATACTCAGCATCAAAGCTATTATTTACCGCACCCCAAGGGCTTCGCACTCCCACTAAGCCCGTTGCAAATTGGTCAAGATTAGTTTTACCCAATGGAATTGCCCCAGCGTCAATCAATAGCTTTACAACACTGGACGATTCAGTTGGTTGAAATGAGTAGGCCTCACAGGCTGCAGTAGTGGGTAACATAGCAAAATCAATATTATCTTTAGCGGCAAAGGGTACCCCGTACAAAGGGAGTTCATCGATCGATTTAGACTCAAGTACCGTTAACATCTGCTCGAGCTGTTGCTCAGAAATGGTACTGATCCAAACATTACTAGTATCACTTTTGGCTTGCGCTAACTTAGTTTTCAGGAAAGTTTTAACGTCTAACTCACCACTACGGTAAGCCGCTTTTAACACCTCTATATTCATATTTTGTTGTTGCATTGACTTATCCATTATAGTTTCTCCAAAATCATTAAGCGTTGTCCTGCATGTACTTGTGCGCCCTCTTTTTGCACAATACTCACCACCTTGCCATCGGCAGGCGCAACCACTTCTATTTCCATTTTCATTGCTTCTAAAATTAATAAGGTTTGCCCTGCTTTAACGGTTTCACCAGGTTTAACCAATACTTGCCAAATATTGCCAGCAACATGACTATCCACACCACGCTGTTGCTCAGTTAGACTAGCGATATCTGTTTCAATTTGCGTCATCTCTTTAGCGACAAAATTAGCCTGACCTGTTTCTTGCCAACGTTGACGCTCTGCTTCAAAGGCTTGTTGTTGCTTTTCTTTGAAGGTCACAATCGATGCTTGGTCTTCACTTAATTGCGCTTGATAATCTGCAAGACTAAAGGTTGTCTCTTGAATTTTTAATGGATAATCACCACGAGGGAAGTCTTTACGGATCTGTGTTAACTCTTCGCTACTCACAGGGTAAAAACGTATTTGGTCAAAAAAGCGTAATAACCACGGTTTTTTAAACTCTTCTGTTTGACGGTAACGATTCCACATTTGTAATGTTCGCCCTACAAACTGATAACCGCCAGGGCCTTCCATGCCGTAAACACAGAGATAAGCACCACCGATACCCACTGCATTTTCTGGCGTCCAGGTTCTTGCTGGGTTGTATTTTGTCGTCACTAAACGATGACGAGGATCTAACGGTGTTGCCACTGGAGCCCCTAAATACACATCACCTAACCCCATCACAAGGTAACTCGCATTGAAAACAATCTCTTTCACTTGCTCTACTGAATCAAGGCCATTAATACGTCTAATAAACTCGATATTATCAGGGCACCAAGGTGCATCTTTACGTACTAATTCGTCATATTTTTTAATCGCCAAACGCGTTGCGTAATCATCCCAAGAAAGTGGAATATTAACGATACGAGATGGCACTGACAGTTGGCTATCATCACCTAAACTCTGTTCCGCATCGACTACGATATCAAGTAACTGGTCAAGTGGTAATCGCAAGTTATCGTAATGAATTTGTAACGAACGGATCCCTGGCGTCAGCTCTTTCATACCTTGCAGGTTAAGGCTTTGTAGTTTCAACATTAATGCATGAACACGGAAACGTAACGCCACATCTAATACTTGTTGACCATACTCCACTAACAGATAGTCTTCACCGCTCGCACGAAATACCACTTGTTCATTTAATGCCGTTTTATCAAGCTGTTTTATAATCGCACTTTCTGGTAACACACTAGGCAGCGCTTGAGGTAGATACTGACCTTGTTCGATAGCTGCTAATTGTGCCAGCTCAAACTGTTGAGCATCCTCTATAGAAACAGCTTGGAAGCGAATAGTTGCACCCGCCTTAAGCTGACCTACTTTCCATAAATCTGCTTTAATAATGGTGACCGGACAAACAAAACCACCTAGGCTCGGACCATCTGGGCCTAAAATCACTGGCATATCGCCCGTAAAATCAATGGTACCCACTGCATAGGCGTTATCGTGGATGTTCGAAGGGTGTAAACCTGCTTCGCCACCATCATTGCGTGCCCATTTTGGTTTTGGTCCCATCAAACGGACACCCGTTCGGCTTGAGTTAAAGTGTACTTTCCAAGTTGCCTCAAAAAATGCATCGATATCTTCTGGTTTGAAGAAGTCAGGCGCGCCATGTGGACCATAAATAACACGGATCGTCCACTCATCGCTAATGTCGGGTAATTGAGTATTTAGTTCATGATTTTTAATTATATTGTGTGATAATTCTTCAATGTGTAATACATCACCAGTACGCAATGCACGACCAGCATGACCACCAAACTGACCTAGGGTAAAGGTTGATTTACTGCCTAGGTAATCAGGACATTGAATACCACCTTGCACTGATAAATAACTGCGTGCACCTGCACCTTGAATATTACCAAGAGTCAGTGTTTGCCCAGCTTTAACGGTTATAATCTCACCAATTTTTATACTGTCTTGGTCTAACTCAGCTTGAATATTTGCACCTGTTAAAATAAAGCGAGTCGCACTATTGAAGCGAAGTGTAGGGCCACTGACTGTGATCTCTAAACCCGCATCACTTTTTGCATTACCTAATAAGGTATTACCTAAGCAGAAGCTCAGGCTATCCATTGGGCCTGACGGCGGCACACCCACATCCCAGTAACCTTTACGCCCAGGGTAATCTTGAATGGTGGTTTGGGTCCCGCCAGCTAAGACATCAATAGAAGTGGGTAAATAGGTAAACTGGTTTAAGGTTTGCGTTAACAGCTCGCCCGCTTCAACGACATCGTTATTAAGTAGTTGTAATAGATAACCTTTATTACTTTCAATACCATATACATGGCTTTCGGATAAGGCTTGCTTTAATCCCATTAACGCCTGTGAACGGCTATCACTGTGACAGATTATTTTTGCTAACATAGGGTCAAAGAAAGGCGACACCTCTACACCACTTTCTAACCAATGGTCGATACGCAACTGACCTTGTTCGACTTCTGTTGCCCATTCAACATGACTAATTAACCCCGCGCTTGGTTGGAAGTCTTTGTTAGCATCTTCTGCATATAAACGCACTTGAATCGCATGGCCATTAGCCACTAATTTTGGGCTTAAATTAGCTAAAGGCTGCATAGTATTAGCCGCTAAACTGACCATCCAATTCACGATATCAACGCCATATACCATCTCTGTGACACCATGCTCAACTTGTAAACGCGTATTTACTTCTAGGAAGTAAAATTGTTGTGCTTGTTGGTCAAATACAAATTCCACTGTACCTGCACTGCGGTAGTTCACCATCGATGCTAAACGTGTCGCTGTTTGATGTAACTCACTACGTAATTCGTCACTTAGGTTCGGAGCTGGGCTTTCTTCAATCACTTTTTGGTTACGACGTTGTGCTGAACAGTCACGTTCACCTAGTGCAATTGCACCACCTTTACCATCACCAAATATTTGTACTTCAATATGACGAGCTTGCACAATAAATTTTTCTAAAAATAATGCACTATTACTGAAGTTATTTTCACTTAACCTTTTTACTGAATCGTAAGCTTGGCTTAGCTCTTCTGCACTATTACAGCGCTGCATACCGATACCACCGCCACCAGCAGTACTTTTTAACATCACTGGGTAACCAATCACATCAGCGCGTTGTAAGGCTTCTTCTACACTGTTTAATAAATCACTACCTGGCAATAATGGAACCTGTGCTTGCTCTGCTAACTCACGTGCTCGGTGTTTTAAACCAAACTGCAACATCTGTTCAGCAGTTGGGCCTAAGAACACTAACCCGTTCGCTTCACAGGTAGCAACAAAATCTACATTTTCACTTAAAAACCCATATCCAGGATGAATAGCTTGTGCACCACATTGCTTAGCAATGTTGATCACTTTATTCATATCAAGATAAGTTTGCTTAGCATTACCCTCTCCTAGAGAGAAAGCATGGTCAGCTTGTGAAACATGAAGGCTATCAGCATCAGCTTGGCTGTAGATTGATACACTTTCGATACCCATGGCAGACAGTGTTCTAATAATACGGCAAGCGATAGCACCACGATTGGCAATTAATACTTTAGTAAACATAATAGTGACCTTGTACAGGTCGGGTCGTCCCGAATTAATACTGAGAAATTAGCAACAAGGTCGTCCTTGTATTCTCATTGATTGTATTGAATCAACCTCTGTGTAGTTTTAGTCCCACACTAACATTTCAACTGGTGTTGGGTTGTAAGCATTACATGGGTTGTTTAGCTGAGGACAGTTTGACAATAAAACAATCACATCCATTGCTGCTTTCATTTCAACATACTTACCTGCACCACTGATCCCATCTTCAAAGGTTAATCCACCTTCTTTAGTCACAGGTACATTCATGAAGAAGTTGATGTTATGGGTAATATCTCGTTTGCTTAAACCATATTGTGGATTTTCAGCCACTGCTAATAACCAACTATCACGACAAGCATGCATGCATTTTTTTTCTAGAGAATAACGCACTGTATTACTTTCAGTTGCACATGCACCACCCAATGTATCGTGACGACCACAGGTATCAGCAGTAATTTCTAGCAGAGTATTACCATCGTTTGATAGCAGTTTTGTGCCCGCTGTTAGATATACATTGCCTTGTTCACGAATGGTATCCATTGCGCTGTAACGTTCGCTTGGGTCATTAGCGTTGTAAAATAAGGTATCAGCAGCTTGGTTACCTTCTAAATCTAAAATGCGTAAGGTTTGACCTGCTTTGACGACTTTCATGTAGTAATCACCTGCAGGAACGATATCGCGATGAACGGCATGTTCAGCTTGTAGTGGACTTTCAATGATCATAATTATGCTCCTACTGTATGTGTATGGCCGTGTTGGCATTGATAACGACGGTTATTTTCAAACCCGCGGCTATTTTCACCACATAGGTTTACACAAAGATCATCATCGGCAACAGGTGCAGCTTTACTGACAGATAACAGAACTGGTAGATTTGGGTATTCACTGCTTGGGTTCATTGGATGTGGGCAAGTTGAAATAATCACTAGCGTGTCCATTTCAAAACGTAGACCAACGCTATCGCCTGCTTTACTGTGTTGTTCAACAAAGTTTAAATCACCTTGATCATCACTAGCGACTTTACTAAAAATATTGATGTTGGCAGCTAAATCACGTTTACCTAAACCATATTTAGCAACTTCTACTAACAAACTATCGTAACCATTTTGTAACCAGTTATTATGGTCACCTTGATAGTCACGTGCGCCCCATTTATCTAATACTTTTTGCTTGTTAGCTACACCACCAACACTATCAACCCAACCTGTATCATCACTAACAATAGAGCAGAAGATACGCCCCATATCCGAATATAAGCAGTGCCCTTGTGTGAGTTTGAAAGTGTGTTGACCTTTTAAGGTATCTGGCGCGTTATAACGCTCTAATAAATTATTTGGGTTATAAAACAACATGGATGCATTCGCACCGCCTTCCAAGTCAGTAACAGTCAATAAATGACCTGCTGGCACGACGAGTGACCAGTGACTTGCACCTGGAATATGTTCTTCATAAATCGCATCTGCAACGCGACTCTGTGGTTGTTGACTTTGGGACATTTTATTCTCCTAAACAGTTTCTTCAGTAACTGTATCTTTGACTAAATGTTGCAGTGATGAAGGGACTGCTTGCCCTGTTTCCAGTGCGATATCGTAGACAATCTGTGCCCCAAATCGCTCAGGAGCTTGTGGATCAATGCGTGGTTTATCTAATACCCAGACACGAGAGCCTAGGCTAAAACCTTCAGATAAATCATGCGTGATCATAAATACGGTTAAACCACGTTTTTTCCAAAGTTCACGAATTAATTCGTGCATATCTTTACGAATACCTGGGTCTAAAGCGCCAAAAGGTTCATCTAATAACAGGATACGAGGCTCTTTAATTAAGGCTTGAGCAATGGCCAAACGTTGCTGCATACCGCCAGACATTTCGTTAGGATAACGATGTGCGGCGTGACCTAAACCAACAGCCGTTAACATCTCTAATGCCGCCGCTTTTAACTCGTCACGTTTACTTTTTGAAAACACTTTGCCAAGTAATGGAGAAGCTGCAAACTCTCCTCCTAACATGACATTTTCCAATGCATTAAGATGTGGAAAAGCAGAGTACTTTTGAAACACAATGCCACGGGTTTCATTGGGCTCTGCAGCCATCGTTTCACCGTCCAATAAAATACTGCCGCGGCTCGGTGTTTCTGTGCCTAACAACATATTTAACAATGTTGTTTTACCACAGCCTGATGCGCCAACTATGCTCACGAATTCACCCGCTTTTACTGTCAAGTCAAGCTTTTCGAGGACAACTGTATCGCCGTATTCCTTCCACACCTGCTTCATTTCAATGATGTTATCTTTCATTAATCATTTCCTCGTTTACCGTGGTACCAAGGGAAAGCTCGTTGAGAAAGCAATCGTAATAAGGCATCCATTACAAAAGCTAATACCGCAATCCACAACACATAAGGTAAAATGACATCCATCGCAAGGTAACGACGAATTAAGAAAATGCGATACCCTAACCCTTCAGTTGCAGCAATCGCTTCACCAGCAATTAAGAACAACCAAGCACTACCTAAAGTTAAACGTACCGCATCTATTAGTGCAGGCAATACTTGTGGTAACACCACTCTGACCATAATTTGCCAACTATTTGCGCCTAACGTCTGTGCCTTCAATAGTTGCTCAGATGGCAATGATTCAGTACGCAGTTGTAAATCTCGGATCAAAATCGGACAAATACCAATAATGATCAGCATCACTTTTGATAGTTCACCTAACCCGAATACAATAAATAACACGGGTAAGATAGCCATCGGTGGAATTAATGAGATAGCAGTGATCAGTGGCGAGAATGTGGCACGCATAATCGGTAACATGCCATTCACCACACCAATCACTAAACCGATTAACGCACTAATGCCAACACCTAGTAATAAACGCTGTAAACTTGCACCGGTATCCGCCCATAACAGGTATTCGCCAGTACGTTTACTCGGCTCAAAAGCCATACGTTGTATCGCATCATAGAAACTAGACCATGCAGGTAATAGTTTGTCACTTGGGTTTTCTAATAGACGCGCATCAGATGCCATCGTATAAGCAATTATCAAGACAACAAAAGGTAACAGGGTTAATAATAGTCGCGTAGTGCGACTCGGTTTGCTATTCATTAATCTCATAATGATCAGCCTTATAGTTTGTTATCAATAGCCATTTGCATGAAGCTTGGGTCAAAACGTAACTTGATATTACCTTTATCACCATAAACACCTGTTGGTGTTTCTATACCGATGAATTTAGCATCAGCTGCGCCTTCACCTAATAAACCATGCTCAAAAGAAAACTCCGCAACTTTACCCATAGTGCTTAACAGCGCAGGACTATTGTTAAACTCAACAGCATCTTTTGCTTCATAAAACATTTTCGTTGATGCTAATTGTGCATCGTAACCAGCTAAATCAGTACCAGAAGCATCAGCCATGGCCGTACGCGCCATCGTTGCCTTTGCATCATCACCTTTCATGGTTTGCATGATTTCATACCATGCGCCAGTTAATGCTTTACCTAGTTTAGGGTTATCAGCTAATACATCAGAATTAACCACGAGTAAGTCGATGATTTCACTGGGATTTGAGAAGAATCAAATACTTTATTAGTATCTGGCATTGCAGTGATTTCACTTAATAGAGGGTTCCAAGTGGTCACAGCTGTCACATCATCAGTAGTAAATGCAGCCACTAGGTCAGCGTCAGAAGTGTTAACCACACGTACGTCACGCTCTGCTAGAGAAACAGTTTGTAAAGCACGGGTAAGTAGATAGTGAGAAACACTTAATTCAACCAAGTTGACGTTTTGACCTTTGATATCAGCTAAGTTATCAGTGCCTTTTAATACAACGGCATCATTACCATTAGAAAAGTCGCCGATAATCAGTGACGTTGAATCAACACCACTGGCGGCAGGAATCGTCAGCGCATCCATATTGGTCATTACAGTTGCATCAAATTGACCCGCTGTATATTGGTTAATCGACTCAACATAGTCATTGATCTGTACAATATCGATTTTGATATCGTATTTATCAGCCCACTTTTTAACGATGCCGGAAGTAGCACCATAATCCCACGGCATCCACCCGACATAGATGGTCCAAGCTAAGCGAAATTCTGATTTAGTTTCTGCAAACGCAGAGGACGGGGTAACAATTAAGGCACTACATAATGTGCTAACAGTAAGTACTTTAGTGATTGATTTACGAAGGTATTTAGTTAATTCCATTTCTTTTCTCCTTAGTTACACATTTAAAAGCATGAGAGACATTGTTGCGTCTTCTCCTGAGCTTTTATCCCTCCGTGTAACCTTAGAAAAAGGTCGACAACTCTCGGACCAGTCACTGCAAACAGCCGGAACCCTAGATGTCTATTTTTATATTGTATATTGGCAACACTACGACTGCGACCAATGTCTCTCATACGAGCATTTTAACAATCTAATAAAAGCAATCACTGTGCCAAAAATTAAATTAATTTATTTTCAATAACTTAAAGTTTTTTCAAAAATAAATTTAAAATAAGAGTGCACCAATAGTAATCATATAACGCACCAACAACAAACAAAATTGGAGTGATTAGGTCTTTATAAAAAATAAAGAGTAGAATAGAGAAACTAATGATAATGATTATATTCATCAATTATAAATAAAATATTATAAACATATGCGATTAATGGGTTTATCTATCAGATGCGAGTATAAATAATAGCAACTATTAGTTAATATATACCTCTAAAGATATCAATTCATTCATATCGATACTGAAATGGAAACGCATTTTGAATAAACAAAGACATGTAGTTATTGTTGATGACCAGTCAACGGGCAGAATGATTTTACAAAAGGTTATTTTACAAATCGCAAATGACATTAAAGTCATTGATTTTGCAGACCCTTATGATGCCTTACAATGGTTGAGCAAAAATCCAGCCGATCTCATTGTAACTGATTACAGAATGCCTGGTTTAAATGGTATTGAGTTTATTCAAGAAGTACGAAAATTAAATCATGGTGAACATGTTCCAATCATGATGATTACCGTGGTCAGTGAAAAAGCCATTCGCTATGAAGCATTAGATGCCGGTGTTACGGCATTTTTAACTCGCCCTATTGATCAAATAGAATGCCGTACCACATGTAGAAATCTACTTAAGCTTCATCAACAGCATGTCATTATTCAAAATAGAGCGGATTGGCTTGCACAACAAGTTGAACTAGCCACTGAACAAATTTTACAACGAGAAAAAGAAACCATCTTAAAATTAGCTAAAGCCGGTGAATATAGAGATGAAGAAACAGGCAATCATGTCATTAGAATGGCTAAATATTCCAAAGAGATTGCCTGTGAAATGGGATTAACAGAAGCGGAATGCAGTGACTTAGAGCATGCGGCACAAATGCACGATATAGGTAAAATAGGCATCCCAGATAAAATCTTACTCAAACCAGGTAAATTTGAACCCGATGAATGGACAATAATGCAAACTCATGCGGCTATTGGATCTGAAATATTATCAGGCAGTGAATCAAAGTATATGCAAATGGGGGCGATTATCGCACTTAATCACCATGAACGCTTTGATGGAAGCGGTTACCCCAATAAACTCGCTGGTGAAAATATTCCTCTTATTGCGCGTATCGTGTCAGTTGCAGATGTATTTGATGCGTTAATTTCGTGAGACCCTATAAAAAAGCATGGGCAATTCAAGATGCTATAGACTTTATTATAGCTAATTCCGGAACACAATTTGATCCGCAATGTGTTGACGCTTTTAAAGCGCGTTTGCCACGTATTTTAAAAATACAGAGTGAATTTCCAGATGAGCATAACCCTTTGAATAATATTGGCTATTTTTATTGATGAATTTCATATTTAAAAAAGCATATGCCATAAAAAATCATATGAAAAAAACGGGTGATTCAGAACCCGAACAAGCATTAGTTAGAGTGATTGTTAGCTTATTGTTAATGACCTATTTTGTAATCCCATTTCTATCATCAGATCATGGTCATACTATCGAAAATATGATCGTACCTTTAATGTCTCTAGGTTATTTCATCTGCTCAATTTTAATCGTTATTAATATTTCAATGCAACTAAGAGCTAGTGCTGCTAGAAGAATTATTGGCATATTATTAGATCTTGTATCGCTTTCAATATTAATGGTAATCGCTATTCAAGAAACTATCTTTTTATTTGTATTTTACCTTTGGGTGATCATCGGAAATGGATTTAGATTTGGAATATATTATTTATACATATCACTAATTGTGGGAGGTTTAGGTTTTCTCATTGCTATTGTATTGGGAGAGTATTGGCAACAACACCTTTCCATTGCAATTAGTTTGATGCTGGTCATCACATTGATTCCCTTATATTCAATTTTTCTTATTAATAAACTTTATGCCGCTATCAGTATGGCTGAAAAAGCAAATCAGGCTAAAAGTCGATTTTTAGCTAATATGTCACATGAATTAAGGACCCCTTTAAATGGAGTGTTAGGAATTAGTGATTTATTAAGAGAAACTAAACTTGAAGATGAACAGCGTAACTTAGTACATTCAATGCAAAGCTCAGCGAAAATATTACTGGGTTTGATAGAAAAAGTACTAGATATATCTAAAATTGAAGCTGGCAGAATCGAAATATCAGAAGAAACGATTGACCTTCTGTCTATAGTTGATTCCGTAATGACGACCCAAAAGTTAATCGCTAAAAGTAAGTCATTAGATATCGATTCTAGCACCTGTTCAAATATTCCTTACCTGTTAAAAGGTGATCCGCAATACCTTCGTCAGGTTTTGGTTAATTTAATAGGGAATGCAATCAAATTCACGGATCAAGGCTCAATTCAACTAAATATAAAAAAATAAAACAAACAGAACATACTATATTCCTAAGGTTTGAAATTATTGATACTGGAATTGGTATCGAAAAAGCCTATTTAGATAGTGTATTTAATGATTTCACGCAAGTTGGTGAAGCAACTGCTCGACATATCGGCGGGTCTGGGTTAGGTACAACTATTTCAAAACAGCTAGTAGAGTTAATGGGAGGTGAAATTGGCGTTGATAGTGAATTAGGTCATGGTTCTACATTTTGGTTTGAATTGCCTTTTAATTTAGTATTAACCCCTTTAGCTGAAATTAGTCATGATAAATTATTAGTTTTAACTTCAAGTACAAATAAAGAAATAATAAAGCCAATGTTAAATGATTGGGGGTATCTGCTAACTTCACTCGAAAAATTAGTCATACAATTTCTCTATTAAAGCAAAAATCAAATACGAGCCAGCCATATAAAGTAATTATTATCGACATTTTAAGCCTAGCCGCAATAGGGGAATTAGAACAACTTTTAACTTTTCTAAACTCTGATTTAAAATTTACTAAATTACCTATTATTTTAATATCCCCACCTTCAACGGGCCACATACCTAAAACAATAAAAACTCAACTTACGAGTGTAATCATTGATTTACACGATAAAAGAGCACTATTTAATGCCTTATATCAGAATCAAAGAAATAATGGGAATAAGGATTCTAATGTTATCTCTTTTAGTGAGTTTTACTCAAATCAAATAGGAGCAAAAAAATTAAATGTACTCGTTGCGGAAGACAATAAGATTAACCAACAAGTTATTTCTGGAATACTTAAACGAGCAGGGCACAAAGTACAGCTTGTTGATAACGGAGAGGAAGCCATAGAGGTTTTATCTAAAAATCATGAACAAATTGATTTACTAATAGTCGATAAAAACATGCCTAAATGTTCTGGTGATGATGTAATAAAAACCTTACAATTTATGGACACTACTCAAGTAATACCAATAATAATGCTAACTGCCGATGCCACAACGGAAGCAAAGCAATTAGCAATTAGTTTGGGAGTAAATGAGTTTTTAACAAAACCTGTAGACTCTCACGAATTGTTAGAAAAAATAGCCATTTTATCCCATTCAAAAAAACTAAATTTAACACCAGGTATAGATACTTCAGCTGGCAATATAAAAACTTTATCCCCTACTTCTAAAAAAATAGAAGAAGTAGGAGAACAATGGTGTGACCCAGAAACAATAGCTGAATTATTTTCTTTAAGTGGTGATGATAACTTTATGGATAAACTAATTGCCGCTTTTATAATGGATGGAAATAAACATATCCAACAATTAGAGAATGCTAAGATAGATGATTATCTAAAATTACGAGAGTCATTACATGCTATTAAAGGAGCTGCTACTGAATTAGGGGCAAACAAACTCGCTAACCTTTGTATTGAAGGGGAAAACTTTAAACCTTATGACCTAAATAGCGCTAAACTCCTCGCCTCAATTGAAGAGTTAGAGTTCGCATACAAGAAAACTGTAGAAGCTCTACGTATAATTTTACTTAAAGCCTCTACAGGAAAACTTTAAATTAAAGCAAGTTATTTTATACTTGCTTTGCTGTTTGACGCACCACTAGCTTCTCCATTATACGTAGATCCTTATCAGTTAACCTTAACGCAGCATCTACCCAAACCTCTGTGATATCAAATAGTTCCTGATATGGGATAGGGTTGCATATATCTTTCACTTTTCGCATAGCTTGATAGCTATTTGCTTTTCGGTTAGCTGAATTAATATAATCATATACTGCTATTTCCCCCTTCCCTTTTTCAGCAAGTATGTCAATCACTCCCATTTCATACAATTCTTCTGCGAGATATAACTTACCACTCAAGATGATCTCTTCTGCTTTAACAGGACCGACTTTTCGACTCAGTAATGAATAAGCCCCCATACCAGGAAATAAATTAAAGACAACTTCAGGAAGTCCTAACTTAACCCCTCGTTCAGCAATAGTAACATTACTTGATAAAGCCCCCTCAAATCCACCACCTAGAGCATCTCCTTGGATCAAGGCAATAGTTGTAAGCTCACTATCGACATGCACCATATTACGATACAGTGTATCTATACACTTAATTGCATAAGTGAGTAATTCATCACGCTTTCCTTGTTTAATTAAACTCAGAAATGTTGATAAGTCTCCCCTAAATTAAATACATTATCAACAGATGAAGCGGCGATAATATAGTCATACTTTTCAGAGTCACCATATTTATTCTCAAACTGAACGCTCTTCTGATAATCTGTAATTTCATCTAATAATTGAGCGGTAAAACAAGGACGAGGACTTGCGTGCATGTAATACCAACCTGCTTTATATTTCGCATCATAATAAACCGATAATTGAGAATATTGGTGTTGCGAAGATACCTTTTTATTAGATGTTTGTAGTTCAGTTACACGTGCTAAATTATTCATTTTATATTTCCTTTAAGTATATTTAATCGACCCAAACTATTATTTGAATCGCACATTTATCTGAATTGACAAATGCACTTAAAGTGTACCAATATAAAATGCGGTTAAACTGACCAATATTGACGATATATCAATTAGTTACTTTAAATTTATAGTTTACTTTTTCAACAACACTTTTTCTTAACCATCTCTTAACTCGCTATTCTTTAGCATCGTAATAATTATGCTGTTTACTTGATACAATGATTAATGAAAGCATCATAAGCACATGATAAATAGTCGTTCAATGATACGTTACTATTAATAAATGCTACTTATGTCGCTGATATGTATTTCACCGAGCTCAAAGACTTTCATAATTAATTTGCTGATACCTTTAATGCCTTATGGACCCTTTACCCATGAAAAAAACAACTAAAAATATGTTAGCTATCGTGGTCATTGCCACTATTCTAATCATCGCTAGCGCCCTGTATTTTTTTAATTCAACACCACCTGAACAAGGTTATGCTACGCAGCCCGTACAGCGAGGGAATATTGAAAATAGCGTACTGGCAATAGGTATGTTACAAGCTTCTAAATTAGTGAGCGTGGGTTCACAGGTATCGGGGCAAGTTATCAGTTTACCTGTGCCCCTTGGCGAGCATGTTAATAAAGGTGACTTAATTGCAGAAATCGATAATTTAACGCAAAAAAATGCGTTAGAAACGGCAAAGGCCTCTCTTGCCATTACCAATGCCGAATATAAAGCGAAACAAGCACAAATTACGCAAGCGCAAAAAGCCTTTAATCGTCAAAAATCGATGTTTAAAGATAATGCTAGCTCTAAAGAGGACTATGAAACTGCTGAAGCTGACTTGGCGGTTTATAAGGCAGAGCTGGATCAATTAAAAGCAGAACAAGTACAAGATAAGCTCAGCATTGCAAGTGCGGAGTTAGACCTAGGCTACACGGTAATCAAAGCGCCAATGGAAGGTGTTGTGGTTTACAACTCTGTGGAAGTAGGCCAAACCGTTAATGCTAGCCAAACGACCCCCACTTTAGTCGAATTAGCAGACCTCAGTAAGATGACCATACAAGCACAAATTTCCGAAGCAGATGTCATCAATACACGTCCAGGTCAAGCTGTCTATTTCACCATTTTAGGTCAACCAAACAAACGTTATGAAGGTATTTTACGCGCTATTGAGCCAGGCCCAACCTCAATGGATGGTGACGATAGTGACATGGAATCCAGTGATTCAGACGCCATCTATTATAATGGCCTTTTTGAAGTAGCAAATCCAGATGGTGTCTTACGTATTGGCATGACAGCACAGGTATCCATTGTATTAAATAAAGCGGACAACGTACTTTTAGTGCCTTCACAAGTAGTACAAAAGCGACCAGGTCGCCCAGTACGTTACCAAGTACCTATACTAGAAAACGACCAAGTAACCTATAAAGATGTGCAAGTAGGCATCAGCAATAAGATTTATACAGAAGTAACCGAGGGTTTAGCAGAAGGCGAACAAATAGTAGTTGGCTCCGCGGCCGCGAACTCCCCATCACGCACACGTAAACCGCGTTCACCAATGGGGTTTTAAACAATGGATAATCCTCTATTAGCGATCTCTGGCGTATTCCGCTCCTTCGCAGCGGGAGATCAAAAACTAACAGTATTAAATAATGTTAATTTATCCATTAAACGTGGCGAAATGGTCGCGATTGTTGGCGCATCAGGCTCAGGTAAATCAACCTTAATGAATATATTAGGTTGTTTAGATAAACCTAGCCAAGGTAGTTACTTTATCAATGGCCAAGATACCTCTCAGATGGATGCTGACCAGTTAGCTCAATTGCGTCGTGAGCATTTTGGTTTTATTTTTCAGCGTTACCATTTATTAGGCGACCTAAATGCTATTGAAAATGCAGAAATTCCAGCTATTTATGCTGGAAAAGATAAAAGTGAACGAGACAGTCGTGCACGTGCACTTTTAACTCGTTTAGGTTTAGCTGATCGACTTGACCACAAACCGGGTGAATTAAGTGGTGGTCAGCAACAACGCGTCAGTGTTGCACGTGCGTTAATGAATGGTGGCGATGTTATTCTTGCCGATGAGCCTACGGGTGCTTTAGATAGCCAAAGTGGCGATGAAATGATGAAGTTATTACAGGAACTGCATCATGACGGACATACCATTATCTTAGTTACACATGATATGGATGTCGCTAACTTTGCAGATCGCATCATCGAGATCAAAGATGGTGTGATCATCAGAGATGCACAAAAAGAGCAGATAAAAACAACCAATACCCTGCCTCAACTTGACGCTGACAATAACAAAAATAATACCATTAGTCGTTATGTTGAAGCCTTTAAAATGGCTTTATTAGCCATGTCATCACATCGTTTACGTACCTTTTTAACCATGCTCGGCATCATTATTGGTATCGCTTCTGTAGTCTCTGTGGTGGCTTTAGGGGAAGGATCACAACAAGCCGTATTAAAAAATATCAGTGAGATGGGCACCAATACTATTGATGTGCGTCCCGGATCAGGCTTTGGTGATCGACGCTCAAACCTAGTACGTACGCTAACTTCATTGGATAGCGATGCACTCAAAAATTTAACCTACGTAGATAGTGTCACTCCATCAATCAGTAGTTCAGGCACGATCCGCTATGCAAACCAAGGTGTGTCAGCCAGCTTTAATGGTGTCGGGGCAGATTATTTTCGTGTTAAAGGTTATGAAATTGCTGAAGGGCAATTCTGGGATGAAACTAATGTAGTAAGTTTATCGCAAGATGCCGTTATTGATGATAACACTCGTAAAGCACTATTTTTAGATAAGTCAGCAATTGGTGAGGTAATTTTCCTTGGCGAATTACCCGTACGTATTATTGGTGTCACGAAACCTAAAACCAGCACATTCCGGAATAGTGATGCATTAAATGTATGGATCCCATATAGCACAGTAGCCAGTCGTATGATCAATCAAAACTACCTCGATAGCATTACGGTTAGGGTTAATGAATCTGCATCAAGTAGCGCCGCTGAACAAGGGATAACCTCTCTGTTAAAAATGCGTCACGGTAGTCAAGACTTCTTTACGGTGAATACCGATTCAATTCGTCAGAGTATCGAGAAAACGACACAAACCATGACCCTATTAATTTCAGCCATTGCTGTTATTTCATTAATTGTCGGGGGTATTGGTGTCATGAATATCATGCTGGTATCGGTGACTGAGCGGACTCGTGAAATAGGCGTTAGAATGGCCGTTGGTGCGAGACAAAGTGATATTTTACGTCAGTTTTTAATTGAAGCAGTATTAGTATGTTTATGCGGTGGTGCTATTGGTATTGCCCTCGCCTACCTTATCGGCTTTATTTTTGCTTCTACAGGCGGTAATTTCCAAATGATTTATTCAACGGGCTCAATTGTTGCAGCCTTTGCCTGCTCGACCTTAATTGGTGTACTTTTTGGATTTTTACCAGCACGAAATGCAGCGCAGCTTGACCCTGTTGATGCATTAGCGAGAGAATAATTATGATAAAACCATCTTCACTATTGCGTTGTACTTATGCTTTAGCTACTACATTGTTCATTAGTAGCTGTAGTTCCACCCAGCCGAATCAGGACTACCAGCCTGAGGTAGCTATTCCAGAAAGCTGGCAAAGCTTGAGTATAACTGAACAAGTTCAACTTGATCCCTGGTGGGAACGTTTCAATGACCCGCAACTAAATGCCCTGATTGATCGAGTATTAAGCAGTAACAATGATTTGGCATTAGCAACGCTGACCTTACGTAGTGCCCGTTTAAAAGCAGGGTTAACAGAAGCGGAAGGTTCATTTCAACTTAGTTCAAGTACCGATGCGAGTCATGATACGTCATTGCATAGCAGTGACAATAGCAGCAGTTACAGTACAGACCTATCGATCAGTTATGAACTAGACTTATGGGGGCGTGTTGCCTCTGAGGTTGATGCTGCAAAATGGACAAGTTTTGCTAATGCCGAGGACAGGGAAAGCACTGCACAAAGCTTAGTTGCAACGACGGCCTCCTTATATTGGCAAATTGGCTACCTCAAACAAAGCATTGACCTAAGCCAGGATAATATACAATCAGCTAAACAAAGCTTAGCGATTATTGAAAGCCAATACCGCTCAGGCGCAGTCACTCAACTGGATATTTTTGAATCGCAACGCAGTCTAGCAGAACAACAAGTCTCCTATAGTGAATTACAACAAGATCTTGTTGAAGCACAAAATGCATTGGCTATCTTATATAATCAACCACCGATGAAAATGCCCATCACCATTAACCAGTTACCTGAAGGCAATATCCCCATGATTGCAGCCGGTGTGCCCGCAGACCTTTTAATTCGTCGCCCTGATGTGAAGTCAGCGCTTTACAGTTTGAAATCTGCTTATGCGACTAAGGATGCCACTTTTGCAGGTTATCTGCCGAGTTTAACTTTATCTGGCGCGATAGGCTCATCTTCTGATCAACTCAAAGATCTATTATCCAATCCAATTGGCACATTAGGCGCGAACTTAATGTTACCTTTCCTGCAATGGAATGAGATGGAACTAAACAAAAAGCTATCACAAATTGATGTGGCATCGGCGATTGTTAGCTATCGTGATACCTTATATGGTGCATTCAGCGAAGTAGATAATGCCATTTCTGCAAGGCAACAATATCAGTATCAAGGTGTAAGGTTACAAGAACAATATAATGCTGCGGCAGCGGCTGAGCGTATTTATGCCAGTCAATATCGTTATGGTGCCATTGACATTCAAGACTGGTTAGACGCACAAGATACTTTACGTGATACTGAGCAAGATATTTTAGAAAACCGCTACAATCAATTCAATATACAAGCGACCTTATATCAAGCATTAGGCGGGTCAGATATTGCACCTGAAGTCACTATTTCAGAAGACTTACTATAAAACGGTTGTAAAAAAGCCTCCATCATGAGTTTCATGAGGGAGGCTTTTTAGCATAGAGGATTAAGAAATTAAGCTTTTTCTAGCGGCTTAGCTTCCTCTTCAGACACTTCCTCTGTAGCTTGGTCACTTAATATATCTGATAAAGTACTTCTCGATATATGCCCTTCTACTTCGCCTTCATCATTCACAACCGCAAGTGGATGTTCGTTATCTAGCATATCTGGGATAACAGACTCTAGTAATGCATCACTTTGAACCGAAGGTACATCTTCTAATAATTCATCCGTAATTTCATTATGGTAATCACTCTTCTCAACACCTTCTAAGGTTTCTTGTGTGATCACACCTTGATAACCATCGTCACTCACTACGTAACCGTAATCGTGTTTAGATTTACGCATTTGCATCACCGCTTCACCGATATTCTCACTGGAGATACGGCAAATTTGCGGTTGCATCACTGTTTCAACAGTTAATGCACGCGCTCGGTTAACATCTTTAACAAACGCTTCAACATAATCGTCTGCAGGATTGAGCAGAATATCCACCGGTGTGCCCTGTTGAATCAATAAGCCATCGCGTAGAATGGCAATTTTATCACCAATACGTAATGCTTCATCTAAATCATGGGTGATAAATACAATGGTTTTATGTAGCTTATCTTGTAATTCAATGAGCTGATCTTGCATCTCACTTCTGATCAATGGGTCTAATGCCGAGAAGGCTTCATCCATTAACAGAATATCCGCATCGGTACATAACGCACGCGCTAAGCCAACACGCTGTTGTTGACCACCTGAAAGTTGCCCCGGGTATTGGTTAGCATAACCGTCTAACCCCACAGTTTTTAACCACTCTTCACCACGCGCTTCACGTTCTTTTTTAGGCACACCCTGTACCTGTAAACCGTAAGCAATATTTTGGAGTACAGTACGATGTGGCATTAAACCAAAGCGTTGGAATACCATGGACATTTTATTACGACGGAATTTTTGCAAGGCTTTTTTATCGAGCTTCATCACATCATCACCAGACACAATGATCTCACCTGCTGTTGGGTCAATAAGACGATTAAAATGACGGATTAATGTTGATTTACCTGAGCCAGAAAGCCCCATAATCACAAATATTTCGCCAGGGTAAATATCTAAATTAATATCTGCTAATCCAACCGTATGGCCAGTTTCAGCTAAAATAGTCTCTTTAGATTTTCCTGCTTTTACTTCTTCTAACACCTTTTTGTCATTCTTACCGAAAATTTTATATAGACTCTTAATACTAATTAACGGTGCTTTTTTATCTGTTGTGCTCATCTTATTGGTCTCCAAAATTCTGTAATGTACGTTTAGCATAACTTTGGGAGATTCGATCAAAGATAATCGCTAACGCAACAATGGCAAGACCATTTAATAAACCTTGAGTGAAGTATTGATTACTAATTGCTTGTAACACAGGCTGACCTAATCCTTTCACACCAATCATCGATGCAATAACCACCATCGCTAACGCCATCATGATCGTTTGATTTATACCAGCCATAATAGTAGGCATGGCTAATGGGATTTGCACACCAAATAAACGCTGTATTGGACTTGCTCCATAAGCGGTCGCAGCTTCTAACACTTCTTTATCAACTAAGCGTATCCCCAAGTTGGTTAAACGAATAACCGGTGGGATTGCATAGATAATAACAGCAATAACCCCTAGCACTTTACCGATACCTAACAACATAACAACCGGAATTAAGTATACAAAAGCAGGCATAGTTTGCATCACATCTAAAATAGGGGTGACAATAGACTGTATGCGATTAGAGCGCGCCATCGCAACACCTATCGGAACCCCAATAAATATTGCTAGCAAGGTTGAGACGATGATCATACTCATGGTACGCATGGTATCTTCCCACATGCCGAAATAACCTATGACCAAAAAGGCAACTATCACTGAGATAGTTAACTTGAAGGAACGACTAGCGGCATAAGCAAAACCAGCAACAACAGCAATCACCAACCACCAAGGGGTAGATAATAATAATTTTTCAAACCAAATGAGGGTAGCTAATAGAGGGTCGAAGAAGGATTGTATTGCATCTCCGTATTCTCGTGAAAAGTCTCGAAATAAACCGTCGAGTAGTTTTTTGAAGTCTCTTAATTCTTTACGATCAAGTTGCGGGATTTCTGAGATCCATGACTTGTCTGACATTTTCTTTTTCTCTCCTGAAAAATGTTTAACCAACCTAGGTAAATATCTAGCCAACCATGTGATGGTCATCTGACATTATAAGAAAATAAAGGGTTATTTACTTACCTAGAATGATAAAAGCCTAGAAAAACTAGGCTTAATTGTGGGGATTTATAACTCTGCTAATGCTTTTTTAATTTTTGCAGCTGTTGGTGCATCAACCCAAGTTGTCCATGTTGATTCATAGTCAGTTAGGAAGTGCTCAACGATGTAGTCACCGTCTGCTTGCTCTTCTTCTATCCAAGCTAATAAACCATTCATTTGCTCGTTAGTGTACTCACGACCTTCTAAGTATTTAACGATTTCAGGTGCGCGCTGAGCAAACTCTTCCGTCACTACTGAATCAACAGCAGATGGTGGATACATAGTCACTTTAGGAGTTAAACAGTCGATTTGAGTTGTACAGTTAAGGAACTCCTCTTTATCGATGCCCGTTCCAAAGTCAACTTTAACCATTTTATATTTACCTAAAACGGCTGTTGGTGCCCAGTAGTAGCCTAACCAAGCTTCTTCACGTTCGTAAGCTTTTGCAATTGAACCAGAGAGACCAGCACCAGAACCTGGATCTAATAATTCAAAGCCAACTGACTCTAAATCAAGTGCAGTAAACAATTGGCTTGTTGATATTTGACAGTTCCAGCCAGAAGGACATCCCATAAAGCCTGACAGTTCAGGATCTTCAGGGTGCTTAAATAGCTTCGCATTGGCTTTAATACCTTCGATAGTCGCTAAAGACGGATCTTTCTCAACCATATAAGCTGGTACCCAGAAACCTTCTTCACCGCCATCGGTCAAAGTTGTACCCGCATAACGAATACGACCTTCAGCAACACCTTTATCTAATGCGTCACGCATTGAGTTACTCCAAAATTCCGGAGCAATATCAGGTTGACCTTTTTCAATCATAGCTGCACCCGTTGGCATGGTATCGCCAGGTACTAGCTCAGCATCACAACCAAAACCATGCTCGAGGATGAAACGATCAACGTTAGCAACAACAGTTGCAGAGGCCCAATTCATATCCGCAATTGTGACTTTGCCACATTCACTTGCAGCGGCTGGCAACGTAAACGAAGCACAAGCAAGTAAGATAGAAGAGGAGATGATTTTACGCATATTAATATCCTTATTAACTAATGAATTTAAAACGAATTTTTTACAAAAATCGCTTGTATCATACACTAAAATGGTGTTGATATGAAGATGAGCTTCCTGAGAAGCGACAATACGCGCTCAAACGAATGATAAATAAAGCATTATTTTTCAATAACTTTTATTTAATCGCACCTAAATATGGCTAGAAAAGCGACTTTTCTCTCTTACTCATAAGCTCTGTTTATGGCACAATATTTTTCACTTTTTCAGTACACTTAACCGGCATTATTTATGATAAAAATTAGAAATTTAGTTCATCCAAAATTAAATATTAAACAATGGCAAATAGCACCTAATCAAAGCTGGTGTGTATTAGGTAAAAATGGTTCAGGTAAGCAATATATTAATCAACTATTTCAAGGTATTTTAGACGTACAACAAGCCGATACATTACAACTACCTAAACCTGATAAAATAGGTCTTATCTCATTTGAACAGCAGCAAGCCACCTACGAAATTACACTGGATATTGAAGCGCCAGATTTTGTTGACCTTGAACAAGCGCCTACTAAAGCACGCGATTTTTTACCTAAAGATAAATGGCAAGATCCATTAATTACTGAATTTGGTTTAGCGCACCGCATGGACACAGGCTATTTGAAGTTAAGTACGGGGAAAGTAGGAAGTTATTAATGCTACAGGCTATTTTCAGCGGCATTGAGTTATTAGTCTGTGACAACCCTTTTGATAGTTTAGATGTAGGCTCCTGTGAAGCGCTATCGCAAGCATTACACAAACTCAATGAAAGTGGTGTTAATGTTTTGCTGATGCTTAATAACCGTCAAGATATCCCCGTATGGTGTAACCATATCGCCTTTATTGAGCGTGGCTATTTAACGGAAATTGGCGAATTGACGGATCCGCAAACTCAACAACAACTCGATGCATTGTTAGCGCCAACACCGGATCATACACAATGGCCAGAAAATCAATGTGAGTTAGCTGATTTTAAACACCCTTACCTAGTTAAATTGAATAAAGGCAAAGTGCATTACAACGGCGTTAACGTATTTGAAGACCTTGATGTGACCATTAAACCACTACAACATACGTTAATTACAGGACCTAACGGCAGCGGTAAGTCTACTTTAATGCAATTAATTACCGGTGATTGCGCACAATGTTATAGCAATGACATTCAGGTATTAGGCTATCAACGTGGGTCAGGCGAAACCATTTGGCAAGTCAAAGAGAATATGGGGATTGTCAGTTCAGAGTTACACAGACAATACCGCATCAATAGTGATCTACTCAGTGTCATTTTATCGGGGTTTTATGATTCCATTGGTGTTTATCAACAACCAAGTGCAGCCCATATTGATCTTGCGGAACAATGGTTAACTAAAATTGGCATGCAAGATAAACAAAAAACACCTTTCCAAAGTTTAAGCTATGGAGAGCAAAGATTAGCCTTGATTGCCAGAGCATTAGTGAAGTCCCCTTACCTGCTTATATTAGATGAGCCAACACAGGGGTTAGATGAATTAAACCGTCATCGCGTACTGAACTTCTTAGAGCATTTAGCAACTCAACAACACAGTACCATGTTACTGGTTAGCCACCGTAAAGATGAATTTTTATCGATTTTTGAGCAGCATATTACTTTATAAACACCTCTGTATATAAAACATAAAATTGGTAAGTCTAGCTGTTTTAGACTTGCCAATTTTTACGCATTTTTGCAATAACAGGCTCAGGCACCTCATGGATATTAGTAAACTTTCCTGCGCAGTTAATCACCTTCAATCTTGCATTAAAGCGCGTCGCTAACTGCTCATAGAACTTCATTTCCCAACGCTTAACAAAGGTATTTGCAACGATCACATTTTGTTTGTTTTTTAAGGCCATCAAAGATTGTTGTTGGCACCAGTGATGCGCTTCCGATAACTTTTCAGGCTGAAACTGATAAACCCCACCTCGATCAATAAAGTACATATCAGCTTCAACATGCAGCGTATTCTGTTGAGCTTCTTGGAGCAGTTTCTTAGCAAGTGTACTTTTGCCACTTCCTGGTAAACCTCTGATTAAAGTAAGTGTAAGTTGAGACATGAAGACGCTTCATCATAAGAAAAGTAAATAAAAAATGGTTTGATTGTGATTGACACAATCAGCTTATTTTAATGACAGTGTTTGAGATAAACAAGTGACCTAACAGACAGCTCAGTTAGGCCACTTAATAAAAGGTAAGAATTTAATCAGATTAAATTTTAAATTGCCCCACCAACTTTTCTAACTTGCCACCTTCTGACAATACATCACTGGCAATTTTTTCAGCCTCAACACTGCTCGACGTTAAGCTATTCACAATATTTTGGATTTCATAAATATTACGATTAATCTCTTCAGTGACTGAGCTTTGTTCTGTGGTTGCTGTTGCAATCTGTGTACTCATATCATTGATAGACGTAATAGAAGTGGTCACTGACACTAAGCTTTCTGAAATGGTGCGAGATGAATCAACAGTACGAGTACTGCGCTCTTGGCTTAAAGACATAGCATTAACTGATACTTTCACTAATCGATGTAACTCATCAAGCATTTCATTTATCTCTAAGGTACTTTGTTGAGTACGACTTGCTAAGCTACGTACTTCATCGGCAACCACCGCAAAACCTCGCCCTTGCTCACCTGCTCGTGCAGCTTCAATGGCCGCATTCAAGGCTAATAAGTTAGTTTGTTCAGCAATCGCGCCAATCACACTTAATACCTGATTAATTTTTTGTGACTGGTCACTTAATGCTGTCACACTACTTGCAGCGCCATTAATCTCTTCAACTAATGCAGTCACTTCCGATAACGAAGTTTCAACACACTCTTGCGCATTCATTACATCTAATGTCACTGCTTGCGTCGCTTCGGCTACTTGGTTGGTATTATTAGCCACTTCATTGGCTGTGGATGACATTTCAGTGATCGCCGATACCACTTGCTCTGTTTCATTATTATGATGCTGTAACTGTGATGCAATTTCAGAGCTTTGTGAATTCATATCACGACCGGCTTGATTAATCCCTAAGGTCGCTGTGTTAATATCGCTAATGGTATTTTGTAATTTATCTACAAATAAGTTAAACGAACGTCCTAGTTGTGCAATCTCATCGTGCCCGTTAATCTGCAGACGTAAAGTTAAGTCCCCTTCACCCTGTGCAATATCATTTAGATTATCAGCCATACCTTTTATTGGTTTAACCATTCTAGATGCAACAAAGACAACGATGACAATAGTCAATATGATTAATGCAATTGAAATATATAAGGTAAGCCATAATTTATCTTTTAATGTAGCCGTAGTCGTCTCACTGTATGCATCAATAACTGTTTCAATATCATCAATATAAGCGCCTGTACCTATCATCCAATTAGTGTTGGGTACCATTGCAGCAAAGCCTAATTTTTCAAATTGTTTTGGCGAACCTGGTTTTTGAAAATAAAATGAATAAACTCCATTACCTTTTTGCGCGGCATTCAATAAACCAACGATCAACTTATTACCTTTAGTATCAGTTAAATCAATGAGGTTTTTGCCTTCTAACTCTGGTTTAATGGCATGGAAGATATTGACACCTTTTGTGTCGTAAATATAAAAGTAACCCGCATTACCAAAACGAAGATCACGAAGAGCAGCGTTAACATCACCTTGATTAGGTAAAGATAACTGATGCGACACAACATTTGATGCCACTTCCGTAATCTCCCTAAGTTGCTGCTCTCGTTCTTTAATCAATGCGCTACGAAACTCTGCGATGTTATCCTCTAAACCTTTCTTCTCCAGTGAAAACGAGATAAAGGATAACAAAGCTAAAATACTGATTAGCGGGATTAGTGTGAGTAAAAGTAATTTTTGAAGCATGGTTAATTTATTCATGTAGATTCCATTCCCTTACAAAGGGATAACAAAGTACCTAAAGAGGGTTATTTTTTAGAGTATATTGGCAAATTTCAAATACGTCTCATCTTAATTACGAACTTTTTATAAAATGTCAGAAAACTGTGATGTACCGCTGTAAGTAAATAAGTTATCTCTTTAAAAACGTCACATCACTGACTTTATAATGTTAATAGGAATTCATAAGCAATAAAAAAGCCAACTATTAAAGTTGGCTATAAAGATGAATCGGTATATTACTTAGTTAATTAAACCAAGTTAGCTAATTAAGCCAAAAAACCTTGGCAGGAATAAACTAATTTCAGGAATAAAGGTAATTAATAATAAGGTGACAATCAACACCGCACAGAACGGCATAATACTTCTTATTACATTTTCAATTTTAGTGCCACTGACGCTACAGCCAACAAACAGTGCAGTCCCAACCGGTGGTGTTGCAATGCCAATACATAAATTAAAGATAATCATCATGGCAAAGTGAATCGGATCCATGCCCAGTGTGGTAGCAATTGGCATAAAGATTGGTGTGAAGATTAATACCGCCGGCGTTAAATCCATGAACATACCAATAATCAGTAAGATAATATTCATCAAAATAAAGATGATAATCGGGTTATCAGAAATCGATAACATCCAATCACTGATCATGGTTGGCAAACCAGTGAAAGCCATTGCCCAAGACATGATAGTTGAAGCACCAATCAGGAACAACATGATGCCAGTAATTTGTGTTGTCTCATTACAAATTTTCGAGAAATGCGACCACTTCAATGTTCGATAACAGAGTGACAAGCCAAAGGAATACAACACCGCAATACAAGCCCCTTCCGTTGCTGTAAAGACACCGCCGATAATACCGCCTATTACCACAAAGATAAGCCCTAAACTTGGAATCGCCTGCCAAATGATACGTAATACGTCTCTTACTGTGAAGCCATCATTGGCACTGGTTTTATAGCCCTTTTTCTTAGCAATAAAGTAAGCAACAATCATACAGCTTAATCCCATCAAGATACCAGGCACGTATCCAGCAATAAATAATGCTGCGACGGAGGTACCACCAGATACAACTGAAAAGACAATTAATGAATTACTTGGTGGAATTAATAAACCTGCAGGACATGAAGCCACATTAACAGCGGTGGCGAGATTTTTATCGTAGCCCTCTTTTTCTAATTCAGGACCTAAGGTTTTACCTACCGCAGCAGCTGCCGCGACGGCAGACCCTGAAACTGCTCCAAACATCATGTTGGCAAAAATATTTACATGTAATAAAGAACCCGGGATCCAACCTACCATAAGTTTAGCGAGATTAATTAATCGCCCAAGCAATCCCGCCAACATTCATAATGTTACCGGCGAGAATAAAGAAGGGAATAGCTAACAAACTAAAGCTATCGATACCGGTAATAATTTTTTGACCTGCGGTAATACTTGCCACATCAAAGGGTAAAATAAAATACATGATAGTTAATGATGACATTGCAATTGCTACCGCAATTGGAACGCTTATCGCAATCATGAATAAAAATAGGCATAACAACCAAACACCAATGGACAAGTCCATAATAGAAATCCTTTTAAATTTTATACTGTTTTGTTTTTAAATAAATCTAGGGTATTTAAAGCTAAATAAATCAAAATAATGACTGCTGAAATGGGTAATATTGAATAAACAGTAGACATCGGAAGTTGTAATGCAGGTGATAATTGCTGTGTTGTTCTTTCCATCAATGCTAAGCCACCTTTTAACATGGCTAAAGATACAAAGGAAAAGCAAATCGCATTGATCAATAATTGTAATGCTATATGTGGTTTGCCTTTGAGATAATTATCAAGCAAGGTAATAGCTAAGTGCCCTTTTGCTCCAAATAAATAACTGCCACCTAATAAACCAAGCCACACCATAATGTAACGGGAAAGCTCATCAGTCCAATTACTGGGATCGTTTAATACATAACGACTAAATACTTGCCAAGTGACCGTAACCACCAGCAGCATCAATGCAAGGGAAGAAATACCAAGAATGACTCTATCAAGCAGCTTTCTTAACGTTATTAACATGTCTATACCTCAAAAATTTTGCTCTAGCAAAGCCAGAGCAAAATGATAGTTTTACTATTACTTATTTAAAGCGCTTCAATTTTTTCAATATAACCGGCTAATTTAGGATCTTTTTTAGCTTCATCAATCATAGGTTTAACTGCTGCACGGAACGGGGCTTTATCTACTTCAACAAATGTAACACCGGCTTCAATACCTTTCGCTTTATTCATCTCATCAGTTGCATCCCAAATCTTGATTTGTTCTTCAAGAGATTCTGCAGCCGCTTCTTTTAGTATTTTTTGCTCTTCAGGTGTTAACGAGTTAAATGAGTTTTCAGAAATGATGATCACATCAGGTGTCATTAAATGTTGATCCATCGAGTAAAATTTAGCCACTTCACTATGCTTCATTTCAACTAAACTAGATATGTTGTTTTCTGCGCCATCGATTACACCTTGTTGCAGTGCTGTGTAAACCTCAGTGAATGGAACAGGTGTTGCTTTACCACCTAATAAGTTAACCATTTCGATCATAGTTGGAGAACCCGGTACACGTACTTTCATACCCGCAAGATCAGCTGGTGAGTTAATTGCTTTTTTTGCATAAAAACTACGCGTACCTGAATCATAAAAAGTTAATCCAATAAAGCCTTTGCCTTTACTTGACATCAACATCTCTTCGGCCACGTCACTTTTCATGAATTTTCTCATGTGTGGTACATCACGGAATAAGAAAGGTAATGCATTTACTTTAAACGTTGGCTCAAAAGACTCTGCTAAACCACCATTAATTTTAGCCATATCAATCGCGCCAGTGACTACCTGTTCAGCTTGATCACGCTCTGAACCTAGCTGTGCATTCGGAAATATACGAATAGTTAACTCACCATCGGACTTCTCTTTTACTTTTTCAGCCATGATCACCATGCCTTTATGCGCTGCACTTTCTAATGACATCGCGTGACCTAGGTTTAATGTTTTTGCATAAACACTTGGCGTAAGAAGTAAGGTAGTAAGTAAAGGTAACAGTATCTTTTTCATTGTCTTCATTTCCTTATTTAAAGTAGCAATATTTTATGAGCATCATTAATGCTTCATGACAAACAACGCAGATATTACAAAGAACATTAAGTATTACAATAACAAAATATATTCCTATGACACTTGTCACTTTTACTTATTTAAAAATCAGATCTTTGTCACCACAATCTAGTTATTAGTATAAATAAAATCAAAAATGATAACTAACACACTGAATTTAAATTAAAACTATATTTTCAATAACTTAAAACAATCAAGAAAAGAAAAATACAGGACTTGTGGATAAATTTAAATAAATCTCTATTTAGAGAGCTAAATAACAAAACACACTTTATATGTATGACAATATAATCAAAGTTAGAACATGATTTAACAATAAAACTAATTACATAATGTTAAAAAATACTGAGTGAGTGTACTACGACTCTTAATCTAAGAATTAACGGCCCTGCCGTATCCTCATTAATGACTCTAACTATTAAACCCAAATTAATTATTAAAATAGGCATTGATATGTTAACTAAAAAAATTTCTGATAGTGGTGCTAAAAACAACTATAAAATAACTGTAATCGCTTGTTCATTTGCATTACTTGGTTGTGCAAGCACTGCAGACGACAATACTGCAGTACTTGCCAAAGCAGGTTCTCCTGCCAGTCAATTTGATCTATTAGGTTGGACGATTAGTGTGCCAGTTGACTCTGATGGCAACGGAAAATCAGACCAAATTAAAGAGAAGGTATTAGCTGCAGGTTACTCTGATCCAGAATATTTTTATTTAGCCGATGATGGTGGCATGGTATTTAAGTCACCAATAAAAGGAGCTAAAACCTCTAAAAACACTAAATATACACGTTCAGAACTACGTGAAATGATACGTCGAGGTAATACTTCATACAGCACTAAAGGGGTTGGTGGTAATAACTGGGTATTTTCGACCGCGCCTGATGCTGACCTAGAAAATGCCGGCGGTGTTGATGGGACATTAGAGGCGACACTAGCAGTTAATCATGTCACAACAACGGGTGTTAGCTGGCAACAAGGTCGTGTGATTATCGGTCAAATCCACGCAAATAATGATGAGCCAATTAGGTTATATTACCGAAAATTACCACAGCATGAAAAAGGATCAATCTACTTTGCACACGAACCAAATAGTGAAGCAGGTGAACAATGGATAGATATCATAGGTAACTCATTACCCAACTATTGGCACCAAGATGCAACTCCAGCAGAGCCAGAAGATGGTATTAAATTAGGAGAGAAATTCAGTTATCGCATCAACGTCACAGGGCATGATTTAGCAGTAACAGTGATGCGCCCAGGTAAAGCAGATATCACTAAACATGTTGATATGTCAGAAAGCCGCTATGATGTTGGTGGTCAATACATGTACTTTAAAGCAGGTGTTTACAACCAAAACAAAACTGGCGATGCTAAAGACTACGTACAAGCAACTTTCTATGACTTAAAAGTGTCCCACTAATATTCGTTAGTTATCCCTTAATCACTTTATATTAGGCTGGTTTTTCCAGCCTTTATTCCATTTATCAAACCTCAGTGTCGCCAATCCCCCTAGTTTGACCTATCTATTTGAAATGTAATTTAAAATAATCAGACAACTTTAGATCTAATAGAATATCTTCAGCGTATTTAAATAATAAAGATGATAAAAGATCTCACTTTGCTACTATTAATTTAACCTTTAAGAGCTCGTTGTCATAACCCTCATTAATAGGTTAGTCATCTTTACTCTTTAAATAAATCTTCGCTTTAAGGGCTGGCAGTAAAATATTATGGATAATCAACAGAACAAATACAGTATTGAAACAACCGACTATCAAGTCGGTCAAGATAACCTTCAAAAGTGGGGCTTTGATATACATAACCCTGTCTTTGGAATAAGTGCAGGTCTGATCCTGCTATTTATCGCCATGACGTTAATGGTTGAACCCGCCACCGCTAAAACGGTATTAAATGACCTTAAAAATGGCATTATGAAAGATTTTGATCTGCTATTTATGTGGTCCACTAACTTCTTTTTAATATTTGCAATCATTGTCATGTTGAGCCCATTAGGCAAAATCCGTATCGGTGGCAAAGATGCTAAAGCGGAATATACAACGGCTTCCTGGTTGGCGATGTTATTCGCAGCGGGAATGGGGATTGGGTTGTTATTTTGGGGCGTTGCTGAGCCAACGGCTTATTTCACTGATTGGTGGGGAACGCCATTTAATGTAGCGCCTTATACACCGGAGGCTAAAGCATTAGCAATGGGCACCACTATTTTCCATTGGGGCATACATGGCTGGGCAATCTACGCGATAGTGGCACTGGCGTTAGCCTTTTTTACCTACAACAAAGGTTTACCCCTTTCAATTCGGTCGGTTTTTTACCCAATCTTTGGTGATAGAGCTTGGGGGTGGTTAGGTCATATCATTGATATTTTAGCCGTATTAGCGACTTTATTTGGTTTGGCGACATCATTAGGTTTGGGTGCACAACAGGCGACCAGTGGTATTAATCATGTATTTGGAACGAATGGCGGTATTGGCATGCAGTTCGCAGTGATTGCCTTTGTTACTTTCATCGCTATTTTATCCATTATTCGTGGTATCGAAGGCGGTGTAAAACTACTCAGTAATATCAACATGGTCTTTGCTTTTGCATTGCTAGTATTTGTGATTGCTGTGAGTTTTGATGTTGTTATCAGCTCTGTGCCAAATACATTAATCGATTATATCAACAATATTATTCCTCTGAGTAATCCACATGGTCGTGAAGATGAAGTATGGATGCATGGTTGGACAGTATTCTATTGGGCATGGTGGATTTCATGGTCACCATTTGTTGGTATGTTCATTGCGCGTGTTTCAAAAGGCCGTACAGTTCGTCAATTCCTATTTTGTGTGATTTTTGTGCCAACACTATTAACCATTATCTGGATGGGAGTCTTTGGTGGTATTGCATTGGATCAAGTAGTCAACAAAGTCGGTGAATTAGGAGCTAATGGGCTAACAGATATCTCTTTAACTTTATTTCATGTATACGACCAATTACCTTTTGGCAATATTATTTCAATCATATCTATTGTGTTAATACTGATTTTCTTTGTAACCTCGTCAGATTCTGGTTCATTGGTCATAGATAGCATTACCGCAGGCGGTAAGATTGATGCACCAATACCTCAGCGTATTTTTTGGGCCACCACCGAAGGTGCAATTGCAGCGGTCATGTTATGGATTGGTGGTAAAGAAGCATTGCAGGCGTTGCAATCAGGTGTAGTCGCTACTGCGCTCCCTTTCACCTTTGTATTGCTTATTATGTGTGTCAGTTTAATTAAAGGCTTGAATACAGAGCGAGCTCTCTATAAATAGGTGATATCCACATCTAAAACACAAAAGGCTATCAAACTCAGTTTGATAGCCTTTTTATTATTTATTAGCGATTAAAAATAAATACGCCCGTATGCATAGGCATCTTGTGCCGCTTCACCTACATTTAATTCTATTGCTAAAATAATGGGTCTACTCGGTTTAAAATTGATACCAACCGTTCCCCAAATACGCTCTTTACCCCAAGAGTAATCCACTCCATCACCGTAAGCACTACTGCTATCCCAGGCCTCATACTCTTCGTAATTAATCGAACTAGTCAGCTCAATTTTATCGGTTGCATTAAAGCGAGCAGAGACCAAACCACCTTTGTTTTTAAGTGTGTGGTAATCATTGTAAACATCTGCGTTATCAGAATCTTCTTCCGATATATCTTCATTCTCAATAAATCCATTGACACCAATCGCTAGGTCTTCTAATACATAGGCTCGTAAACCTAACGTAAATAGGTTTTGCTCTCCATATTTCGACAGACCATCAGACCCACGACGCGTCTCAGCCCCCACAACTACATCTACAATATTACTGAAATAACCAACATAACCATTTACGATATCACCTTGCTCTGAACCCGATGAGCTCTCACCTTGGTAGGTATAAGAGATGCCCATTCGAAACGCGTCAGCAACACCTTCATACTTAATAGTATTGTCTTGGTCGCCCGCTTCGCCGGTTTCTACTGTGGTATCAAAGGTAAAATCACCATACTTATCGTAATCGTCCAATGCGGTATCGGTTAAACCAACTTCAATAGCATGTTGTTTATAAAACTTATAACCCAAGAATAATTTATCAACATCCAGTTCCATATCACCTGAACCGTATTCCCAATTTTCACGTTGGTAATCCAGCTCTAAACGGTAATAAATCCCTTCCGTTTCACCTTTTAACCCTAGTGTGGCAAAACTATCATCAATATATGATTGTTCGTCCGTATAAAACTCCCCATATTCATAGTCAGCCCCGACATGACCACCTACGCCAACTTCACCATATACTTTCAAGTAATCGCCATTTTCTTTTTCATAAATAGTGGCAGCTTGCGCAACAGAAACAGTTGCGATCGACAAACAAAGAATCGATTTTTTGAACATTGAAAAGTTCCTTAATTTAATGTTTTTGAATACTAATATGTATTTCTTTTTATAATAATTGATACAAACACAACCAAGCCGCTGAACTAGGTTTCAGGAAAAAATACACATCATTTAAAGCGTAATTGATGCCTATGAAGATTAACGGTTAGGCATACTTGTGGAAGAAAATAAAAAGGTTGCCCTTATAATGGTTATTCCCTTAACCACAATCACATAAAATAAGTCGTTTTAACCAAAAATAGCTCTGCTATTGGTGTGATTGATACAATAAGCTTTAGATCACTCAATAGAATCGAAAACAAACCTATCAAGCAATAATAAATGCATACAAAATAAATATAAATTGCATACATTTGGATGATAAGTTTAATTTTAAAAGTTTCCAAATTAAAGACTTATAAATGATTAATATTTATGGAACTTTAACTTTTAAGCTTGAAAAACGATCAAAATTTAATTATTAAATATAAAAAATAGCAGGGACGTAAGGTGAGATGCTTACTAAATAGTATGCAATAGCAGGACAAGAGATAAAGTAAAACTACTCCTTTTAATAGCAAAAAGGTCTGTAAATACAGACCTTTTTGCTGAGATTATCAGTATACTGACTAATACCAATCACTTATTTAATGCAATTGGTATAATTTACTTTCCTATTATATTAATCAGCCCAAATTTCGCTAACGTATTCAGGGTGGTCAATAAATGGGTTTCTGTTACCTTGGAATTCATAAGCCGCTTCATTTCTATCAAGCTCTTTTTGGCTCACAGGATCACTTTCATTCCACTCTTTAAGCAGTGTAATCACCCAGTCTTCATAAACATAATCAGAACTGCTATCTAATACTGCAGCAGCATTATCTGAATTTGTTTCCCAAGTAGATACAATATCTTCATAACGGGTTGCCATGTAGAAATACGCTCTAGCAAAGTCACCTTTAAACTCATCAATGGGTTCAAAAACGGTACCAGTATAACCTAGGTCGCTACTTGCCGATCCTACTTTACTGCCGTTATCAGAAACATAACTACTTGTCCCTACAACACCATATGGATAACTACTGCGTTGACCATTTACATAACCATCGGTAGCAAAAATATGATGAATATCAGTATACATTGGGTATTCTTCATCAAACCAACTCTTAGGAAATGAATGTTCACGGTTATAACAACTACCCTCACCAGTATAGTTACCACATTGATCTGTCACCGGCGTGTAATTATAACTATCTGACGTAGACACATTTTCAGAGTACATATCTAAAATAGAACCATCATTTTCATAATAAACATCTAATGAATTAGTACCCATGAAGTCCCATAAATTAGCGTATGTTTTAGTGGTGTGATCTTTAACAATATTATACAAAGCTGTTTTTAACTCAAGGCCAGATAACCCTTCTGCACTGGCATAATAGGCACTAGTATCAGAGCTTGAATCGGTAGTCACTGACAAACTATCAATATAAACAATTTCAGAATCGGTAAAACCAGTCTGGTCGTAGAAACGCACACCAACTTCAATACTAGTGGTTTCTGTCGCTTCATAAGTAGTAGTGACTTCTTGCCATTCGTTTACTATCGTATTGTCAGAGTAATCGGCGTAACCATCTATATATAATCTCGCTTTAACAAAACCATCGGTGTGATAAACCCATGTGCTGAAAGTGTAAGAAGTGCCTGCGACAACATCAATAGATTGACGTAAATCAGTATCACCTTGAGTACCTGAGTTTACTGCTACTTGTGCAGAAGACGTTCCTTCATAATAATTGCTTGTATCCTGTGTAACGCCAATATCACTATCGATAGTTGTCCAGCTATCTGGCAATGAATCAGTCCAGCTTTCAAAGTCACCATTTAGTAATAAAGTGCTCTCGGTATCGTCAGTTGCGTACTCTTCAGTAGTCTCTTCATCAGTTGTTTCTTCTGTTACTTCTTCTTCAGTTGAAGTCTCATCAGTCACCTCTTCAGTTGCCTCTTCTTCGCTCTCAACACTTTCATTACTAACCGAAAAGTTATCGACATAAACAATCTCTTCTTCATCAAAACCTGTTTGATCATAGAATCGTAAACCCACCTCGATATTTTTATCTTCGTCGGCGGTATAGCTATAGGTCATTTCTTGCCATTGATAGACTAAGTCAGGATCTGAATAGTTTTGGTAACCGTCTACATATAAGCGAGCACTCACCATACCTTCCGTATGATAAACCCATGTCGTCACGGTATAAGTCACACCAGATTCAACATCAATAGATTGACGGAAATCAGTATCACCTTGAGTAGCAGTTGTTACCGTTACTTCTGCAGAATTTTCACCTTCATAAAACTGCTCTGTAGACTGGATAACAGTGATCCCATCTTCAATGGTTGTCCAACTATCTGGCACGCCATCGGTCCAGCTTTCAAAATCACCATTTAAGAGTACGCTCGCTGTTGTAGTATCTTCGCTGCTGGTGTCTTCAGTACTACTGTCATCTTCCGTTTCTGTCGCCGTTTCTTCTTCAGTCGACTCACTCTCTTGGATCGCTGTAATATAATTATTACTAGTGATCGTAGAGTTATCATCACTGCTTTCACAAGCCGCTAAGCCACCGAATGCTAATAACAGTAACGCTGTTTTTAGTTTGTTATCCATGTTATCTCTCTTTAAATACCATTTAAAAATAAACGTGCTAGTGATGCCAATACAATCTCTGTATTGGCATCCTAATGACTAGGTTAAGTTAGGCCTTTTGGCGACGTAAGAATGCTAAGCCAAAAAGTGACAGTAGGCTGAATAAACCAAATGCACCACCACCTGAACCGTCATACTCCTCAGCCGGTGCGATAGTTGCGCTAGTAGAATCTTCAGAAGCTGCTTCGAAAGTCATTGATTGAGTGTAGTCAGATAACACTTCTCCATCACGTGTTAGGGTCATCTTGGCGGTGTATTCACCCGCTTCGATACCATAGACCTCAATTTCTACTAATGATTGGTTGTCTTCTGTGATGGTAATGTTTGGTAGTACAACATCACTCATATCTTCCGAAGAGGATAAAGCGATTTGTACAACATCATCCACTAAAGCGCCTTCCGCTAAAACATAAGGAACAGTGACAGCACTACTGCTAATGGTTAGGTATACTGGTTCTCCTTCACCCACTTCACCATATTCATAGCTTAATGAAATAATCGCAGAGTCATGGTCTGAAGAGCGATACTCATCATCCACGTAAAAGTTATCTGCAAAATCACCTTTATATTCACTGTTGTAATCATATAGCGATGATTCAGGGGCATTGATATGCCAATCAACTGCATCGATAAGACGCGTTTCTAATGAAGGACTTATTAAAATATGGTCTAACGAACCTATTTCATCATCGTAAGAATAACTCCAGCTTTGTTGATCTTTTGCTGCATCTTTTAATGCGACTGTATTTAGGTAACCGTAGGTTTTTGTAATTGTTTCAGCAGAACCATCAACGTTAAATTGTGGCTTATCACCGATGTAAGTATCACGTGCAGCAATAATCTCTTTACCCGTAGTGTTCTCTGTAAGTACTAACATTGGGTCTTCTTGACCATAAGAGTTTAAGTCACCCACAATGACACGGTCACCGCCAATTTCATCAAGCTCCTCAGCTAATTGAACCGCTGCGGCTACACGTAAGTTTTCACAAGATCCTTGTAAATCTGCATCAGGGGCATCATCTGACCAGGTGCTTTCATCACCAAACTCAACACCATCCCAATCTTCCCAACATGTTGATCCTTTTGATTTAAAGTGGTTAACAGCGACCGTTAACGTTTTACCTGTATTAGGAATTTTGAAGGTAGCAGCAAGCGTTTCACGTTGATAATTATCACCGCTCTCAAGCACTTCGCCACTGCTGTCTTTGACAACAACGTTACTATCATTAACAACCACAGGAGCGTGTTGCTCAGGCATTGAAATCACTTGCATGCTTTCAATACTTACTTTTGTAGGGCGGTAAATTAAACCTGTACTAATCGCATCTGTGCCTAACGCATCATTTTCATCTAATACAAGGTCACTGTTCGAGTCATAACCAACAAAGACATAACGATTACTGATGGAAACATCACTATCCACATCCTTAGGATCTTCATCGTAATATTCATCATTAATCGCATCAACAAGCGCTTGGATAGCACTATCACTGCCAAAACCGTTATTTTCTATTTCCATTAACCCAACAATATCAGCATCTAACCCTTTGATAGCAGAAACTAATTTCGCAAGTTGTTTGGTATATTCATCTTCATCATCGGCACCACGGTTATCACCAAAGCTATTGCTATCGCCACCATATGGAGAGTTAAATAAGTTAAGCACATTTTGAGTACCGACTTTGATCACAAAGCTATCATCATCGGTCGTTGTGCTTAAATCTGGAGAGGAAGTTCTATCTGTATTATGGGTAAAGTTACTGCTCACCAATTCATTAGTGACGACCATATTAAAATTGCCGTAGCTATAGGTAATCACACCTTCCATGCCAATAACACTATCGTCGATACGAATATAGTTATCTTCCGGATTTGAGTTGAAATTTGGATAATAAGGAATTTCGCCATCATCAGCACTTTCACTGCTTTCCACAATTAAGCGATAATCATCATTTTCATCTTCAGCAGCATAAGCTTCATCACTACCTGCAACATTATCCTGGGTAGGATTCATATTAGGACGAAGATAAGACAAAATTAAATCATTACGGTAGCTGTCATAGTTAAAACCAAAAGTTTTAGTGACACGCATATCTTGATTACCGCTAGTGTTCATGTCGATATCTTCAGGTAAGTTAACTAACATACCTTCATAACGCTCTAACGTTGCATTAAACGAACCGTTATCATTCTGCGATCATTTCAATATCAGTTGCTGCAGGCGCTGAAGTGCTTGTATCAATGATATCCCATTCATCAGTTTCTAATTGTGTCAGTGTGTAGTATTCAGTCACAGTACTTGTCACACATACCGTATTACCGATCATGTCATCGGTAGCGTTAGCAGTACTCACAAAAATACCATCTGACGTCAATTCATCACCATCTGGTGTTACATCTTGTAAGTAAAAACCTTTTTCAGGATAACTAGTGACCGCTGTGACGATACCTGTCACATTATAACTTTCAGCAGACTCAAAACCGCTGCTAATAAGGGAGAAGCTGAATCAGAGCCTTGAATTTCAGCAATAGTTGTTTGTGTGTCTAAAGAACAAGTTGAAGCAACCACTTCCTCGTACTCTGAGTAAGTTGCTGTGCCAAGGTCATCGAAAACATCTTCACCAAAATCTTCCCAGTCAGATGAAGAGTAAGTGGATGATTGAACAGGTGTAGAATCTCCTTCACCAGCCCTACGGCGCAATGTTTGACCACTTCCCCAATAGGTGCCATCAGTACCAATTGTGTCATAAGTGGTATTAGTGTCCGTATCGATAATCGCCACGTGATCATCACCATTAAAGCTTAAGCTGTAATAGGACTGCTCATCATAACTGGCCGCAATAACCGCTGTCGCAGAACTGGCAATTGACTCACTCAAGGCAGCATCTGCAGCGCTGTTATAAATAACAACTGTCGCACCACCTGCAATGGTGAGCCCTTCCAATATATTATCACCGTCGGGTGTTCTAATTTGGTTATCGTAAGAGCTATATTGTAACTCAATATTACTAGGGAATGTGTAGCTGCTTGAACCCGTATTGGTCAATTCAATGGCTTTATTATCGCCTGACCCTTCTACATACTCACTAATAATAATATCGGTGATTGCAGCATTAGCATTGGCTGCCAAAATACCACTAATAACTAGCGATAATGTGGTCTTTTTCAAAATATTACTCATCATTTTATCCTTAAATTAATCTTTGATTTTTAACTGCTTACAGCAAGTTAGAAATAAACACGACCATATGCATAAGCGTCTTGCGCTGCTTCCCCAAAGTTAGCTTCCAATGCAAATACCACTGATTTAGTGGGTTTGAAATTAAACCCTAATGTGCCCCAGATACGTTCTTTGCCCCATGAATACTCATCATCAGGTGCAACACCATATGGGCTGTAGATATCCCACTCTTCATAAGCCTCGTAGTTAAATGAGCCAGTAAGCTCCAGTTTTTCCGTTGCAATGTAACGAGCAGAAATCAACGCCCCTTTATTTTCAAGCGTTTGATAATCGTTATAAGAGTATGTTTCTTCTAGGTCGTCGCTAATTGAAATAAGTGTCGATTCTTGAGCAATATCTTCATATTCGATAAAACCATTTAAACCAATCGCCAGGTCATCGCCAAGGTAAGCTCTTAATCCTAAGGTATACAGCATCTGCTCACCGTATTTAGAGATACCTTCAGAGCCTGTGCGGGTTTCAGCTCCTAAAACAACATCAGCATAATCACTGAAGAAGCCCACATAACCATTGATCACGTCACCTAATTCAGAGCCAGAAGAGCTTTCACCATCGTAAGTGTAAGATAAGCCCATCTTAAAGTTAGACATCACACCTTCATATTTAACGGTATTCTCCTGGTCACCACCTTCACCCGTTTCTACTGTGGTATCAAAGGTAAAGTCACCAAATTTATCGTAATCGTCTAACGCTGTATCGGTTAAACCAATTTCAATGGCATGCTGTTGATAGAATTTGTAACCTATAAACAGTTTATCGATGGCAAGCACCATATCACCTGAGCCGTATTCCCAGTTCTCACGTTCATAATCTAGCTCTAAACGGTAATACACATCATCGTATTCGCCTTTAAGTCCTAAGGTCGCAAAGCTGTCATCAATGTAAGATTCGTCATCGGTGTAGAATTCACCGTACTCGTAATCTGCTCCTATATGCCCACCAACACCCACTTCACCATACACTTGCAAGTTATCGCCATTATCTTTTTCATAAATAGTGGCACCTTGTGTTATTGGGCTCGCTAAAACCGTTGCAACAGCAATGCTTAGCATTGTTTTATTTAACATTTCATCATCCTTATACAATGTTTTTAAAATATGACGAACCCGTTTTGAAAATAGACGCGTCAGAAATCACAAAGCGCATGAAGTTAACAGGGCTTTATGACAGTTTTGTTTAACTGATAAATTATTTACTTTTTTATTCCCTAAATAATGATGGAATAGTAAGAGATTATTGGTACTCAGGAATAAATTGAGCGACCTTAATAGGGGAATGAGATTGGACATAATCCTTTAATACTTCCGCATCCACATACCCTGTATTTACATAGGTGGGATGTTGCGTAATATTAGGATATCCATCACCACCAGCTGCATTAAACGAGGGCACACTGAAACGATACTGTTGTTCAACTTGGATTGGCTTACCTGAAATCATTACCTGACTAAGCTGCATACCATTGATTTTCATAGTGATACCTGAAAACTGTGGATAAGCACCAGAATCTTTCTGTTTAGTAGCAACTTGTTTTAAGTAGTCCATGACTTCAGCACCACTCATGTCCACATAGGTGACGGTATTGGCAAAAGGTTGTACGGTTAAAATATCTTTGTAGGTAATATCGCCCGTTTCAATAGAAGCACGAATACCACCAGAATTCATGACTGAAAAGTCAGCTTGTACGCGTTGCTTATGAGATGTTGCAATCAAGTAACCTAGGTTAGTTTGGTTATTACGAACGACTTTACGTTCCCCCTGTAACAAACCATCGGTACTACCCACAACAATATTTAATGCTTCTTGGCCTTGTTCTTGGAATGGTTTTAAGGTGTTTAGCACTTCTTCATCTTGAACAATCTCTTGCTCAACAAAAACGCGGACTTTTTTACCATCTTCCCAGGCAACTTTGTGTTTTAGATTAACCGGAATTAATTGGTATGACTGCAATGTTAGCTCACCATTTTTGAAGGTGTAATCGGCACGCCCTACGTATTTACCCCATTCATGAGCTTGAACGATGTAAGTACCATTTTGCTGATCAGGGGTACATGCATCACCCGCTTTGAAACTTGCGTATTTATTTTTCCTTCCATACACACAGGTTCTTGAGAGTGTCCGCCAACAACCATATCAAGGTCACCAGGTTCAAGGTAACGAGCTAATTGCACATCACCAGGTGCATTCGCACCACTGTTACCATTCAGGTAGTGTCCCATGTGGGTTGCCGCGATAATAACATCTGGTTTTTCAGTGGCTTTTAACTCTGCAATGACTTGCTTAGCTTCTACTTTAGGATCAGTAAAGGTCACTTGCTTAATAAATTCGGGATTACCAATTTTCACGGTATCTTCAGTAGTTAAGCCGATCACCGCTATTTTAACGCCCGCTTTATCAAAAATTTTGTAAGCATCAAACATACGCTTGCCATCTTTGTATATGTTTGCCGCTAAAAAAGGAAAGTTAGCCCAATCAGCTTGCTGAGCTAGCACATCTAAAGGATTATCAAACTCATGATTACCCACAGCCATCGCATCGTAACCAATCATATTCATGCCGATAAAGTCAGGTTTTGCATCAAGTAAATCGGATTCGGGTACACCAGTATTAACATCACCGCCAGACAGTAACAGAACAGCCCCGCCTTCAGCCTCTACTTCTGCTCGAATATAGTTGATTAATGTTGCTCTAGCCGGCATACCATATTCGCCATATTTATTTTGCCAAAAGTGCCCATGGTTGTCATTGGTATGTAAAATGGTCAACTTATATTCTTGATCAGCAACCCAATCATGGTGATCATTAGTTTGAGCATTTAAAACACTACTTCCTGCAAGCATAATCAAAGCTAAACTTGCGTATTTCATCTGTTTTGTATCCATCAATTTAATCCCTTAAACTCGGTAAACTAGTTGTCTATAACGTAGTTTAATAACGGGTTATTACTATTCCATGAACCCAACCACTATTTAAACCATCTATCAAAGCATGATTAAAATCAACACAACTTATGGTTAATTGATGTACTGAAATAGTTCAAATTTGGTGCTTTAACGCCCCAAATTGGTGATACAGATTAACCAATATCAGCATATCAACTTAAAAATAGTGTTATTTGAATAGTTAAAGGCAAACACAATACTGACCAAAGGGTCAAGTAACGCTCTTTATTGGTGCTAAGGTATCTTGACCATTTATTCAAATTGATATAATAATGACATATTGTTGACTAGCAAGATGTAATATGTGGCTTTGATTACATCGCTAACAAGCTAAATGCAATGAACTTGATGAAAAGAAAGCATTATTTAAGGTGGGTTTTAAGCAGATATTTATTGTGGAAAAGTGTCTTGTCACCTGCTTAATTAGTCATACAATATAGGAGTAAAAAGAGAGGCTTTGATACTTAACCAAAGCCTCTCTTTTGGATTCAATTTTTGCTATTTATACACTGAAATACTCGGTATCTTTATTTAATTTTTTCGAGAGTGCTTCCAATAACTCGGCTTGATGCAGATTATTTTTTAAGGTTTCGCTAGTCTCTTTTGCCATCACTGAAATCTCCTCAACACCATTAGAAACATCAGAAATAGTAACAACTTGTTGATGAGTTGCGGAGACCACTTCTTGTACCTTAGCCAACGAGTCATCAGCTTGACGCTGTATATCATTTAATAACTGATTCGCTTGATGGGTTAATGTTAACCCCTTCTCAACTTGAGGTACGGTTGTCTCCATTGCTCTCACAGAGGCTTCTGTATCTCCTTGCACTTGATTTATCATGGATTCAATCTCGCCCGTTGCATCACCTGTTCTGATCGCTAATTGACGTACTTCATCGGCAACCACCGCAAACCCTCTGCCTGTTTCGCCTGCACGAGCAGCTTCTATCGCGGCATTTAATGCTAATAAATTAGTTTGGTCAGAAATACTTCGGATGACATTAATAATCTCACCAATCTCTCGGGTTCTCTCCTGTAAAATAGTAATTTGCGATACCGTAGCGTTAACAGTAGTAGATATATTGCCAATCTCATTAGCAACATGTTGCACGGCCTCTTTACCTTGCTGCGATAATGTCGCTGTGCTTATAGAGTTATCTTCAGTTTGTTTCACCGTATCAACCACATTATCGATACTTTCAGTCATTGATACTAAGCGCACCTGTGCATCTTTGGTTTGTGCTACCTGTTGGTCTGCGGCGGTTAACGCTTGTAACGACCCCGCAGTCACTGATGTTGCTCGTTCTGATAACTCAGAAGAAGAAGCAATAATATTATTCACAGTGGACTTTAACTGTTGCTGCATAATGCCAATTGAAGCCATCATACTGTTTGGACAACAAGACACTATTTTACCTGTGAGATTCCCCTGTGATATTTTAGACACCACTTTAGCAGCCTCTTGGGGATCACCACCTACGGACTGTTTAACTTGGTAACTGATACGGAAGGCCACAAATAAACCAAGGAGAATGGCAAAACTGGTTAAACTGACCATCCAGCTTTGAAATGAGCTTGCAACTATTCGCACCTCTTTTGTCGCTTCTTGATTAGCAATACCTTGATAATCAATAAACTCATTAATCACAGCTAACCATTCGATAAAAGCTGGTTTGGCTTGATTAAGTAATATCTCATTGGCAGAGTTAATGTTGTCTGCACGTTTGGCATCGATGATCTGAGTAACTAATGGCATCGCTTGAGACTCTATCTGTTTAATCTGTTGATAGATGCTTTTTTCATCAAGAGTAGCCATATCCGACTCAATAATCTTATTCATTGCCAATGATGATTGATGGTAACTCTCACCTAATCGCGCTAACGCTTCCATTGCGACATGCATCTCAGACGCTGTTCTTGCTAATACGATATCTCGCAATGCAATAGCACGGTCGTGAACACTGCCTCTAAAATCGATGGCATAGCGTTGTTTAACTGCATTAACATCCGTAATTTCGGTGATCGTATCATCAATAAAATTAACACGATGGATACTGATAAAATTCAATATCAACATCATTAACATCACCACACCAAAGCCAATCACTAAGCGTAAATTAATTGTCATATATTTTCTCAAGGAGTATCTAAAAACCATAAGATTAGTGTGTTAATAGCGAATACTCCATTTAAATATAAAAAAATTACTTCTGTTTAGATAAAATAAATAACGGCTTAGAAAAGTAAAAAAATTCTATAAAGCCATAGTTTTTTGCCATCTTAATACAGGCCATGGTATTACTGAGTTTGTTTAGTTTAAGTACCTATCTAAGGTATTTTATTTTGATAAATGGGCAAAATAGAGGTAAGCATGAGTTAAAAAGAGAAGGAAAGTTAACAGGAAAAGTAGTCAGAGAGGAAACCCTCTGACTATAAACTGAATAATGCGATGCTACTTTTCAGCAGGTAAAAAATCTTTAATGATTTCGTATAAACGCGGACGTTTTGCAGCTATATCTTCAGCCGACAACCCTTCTAATGAATGCGGATACTTCAACCAAGCATCGGTTTCATGTAAGTAGTAATCTGGCACTCTATCCGTTTGATTACGTGTTGGCTTAAAATACGGCACAGCAACACGAACATCTTCAGGCATATTTAAGCGTGTTTTACGCTGTAGCTCTTTGATAATTGCTTCAATGGAGCGCCCTGTATCATAAACATCATCAACTAATAACAGGCGATCATGATGTTCTAGATTCTTCACCAGGTAATTTAAACCATGAACTTTCACCTCTTTTTGCTGCTGATCGATAGCGGCAGCATAAGAAGAAGTACGAATAGCAATATGGTCAGACTCAATACCATGCACGGCTAAAAACTCTTGTACAGCAATACCAATAGGTGCACCGCCACGCCATATAGCGACGATAAAGGTTGGTTTGAAATCACTATCCAAAATTTGACGTGCTAAAGCATATGAATCTTCTAATAAATTTTGAGCGGTTAAATATTGTTTTTCTGCCATATCACTTCCAAATCTGCTTAAAGTTAATGTCACTAGTGATTGAATATAAAGTGACTTTATGTTCTAATTTTTTCAATAAATTCCAATAAACATAACACAATAAATGGGTGATTTCTTGGCTAAATACGACGAAAAAATATTTTTAGATGAAGACACCTTAATTGAGGAATCTTTCCAATTAGCAACGCAAATTATTGCCAGCGACTTTAAACCGACTTTTATTGTAGGGTTATGGAGAGGCGGTAGCTCAGTGGGTATTTACGTGCAGGAATGTTTACAAACATTAGGTATAAAAACCGACCATATATCAATCCGAACTTCCTATGGTGGTTTTGACAGTTATCACCAACAAACAACAGGTGATCAACCGATTAATGTCCATGGTCTAACTTACTTAGTTAAACAGCTTAATGCAGATGATAAACTGCTGATCGTCGATGATATGTACCGCTCAGGTAAAAATGCAGAAGCAGTGATCAGTGAGCTGAAAGCAAGGCTAAAGCGAAATATGCCTGAAGATGTACGTATTGCCACGGTTTGGAAGAAAAAGACATTAACAGATTGTGCAGGTCCCGATTACTTTGTTCATTCAACTGACGATTGGGTAGTATTTCCCTATGAGTTGCAAGGCTTATCATTGGAAGAGATTAAAGAACATAAGTCATTTGCTTATAAATCTATTGTTCCTGAGTTTTTCACCAAAAAATCCATTGGCTAAACAGATCCTGTTACTTCGTTAAAAAATTAAGTAGTTACTAACACAACTGCTTAATTGTTTTAAATATCCTTTATTTTATTCATTGTACTTACATTGATACATAGCGTGATCGGCCTCAGACAGTAGCTGCTGAATATCATTATGCTTATCCACGTTGTACTCAGTAATGCCATAGAGAAAACAAACATCTAAGGTGATTTTATTATCATCAAGTTCCGTCTGCAATGCCATGGTTAACGTTGACATTAATTGTTCAGTATTAGCAGCATCTGTATTACTAAATAACACTACAAACTCATCACCGCCCAAGCGTCCAATAACATCTGAAGAACGAAAATTATCACCTAATACTTTTGCAAAAATAGTTAAGACTTGATCGCCAACCTCATGACCAAAGGTATCATTAATCGCTTTAAAGCGATCTAAATCAAGATAGACTAAAGATGCAGGAAGCTCACTTCTATTACATAGATTAAGTGAGTTTTGGGCTAAAGAGAGAAACCACGGCGATTTAATAGACCTGTTAGATCATCTTGAGTGGCTAATTGCACAGCAGACAACTCGAATTCCACTGTTTTAGCTAAATCTTTTAAGGCATCACAATCATCTTTACTAAATTCACGAGCATAATGATCTGCAATACAAATAGTCCCTAATCTATATCCGTTGATAACTAGCGGACATCCAGCATAAAATTCTACTTTAGGTTCATCTATGACTAGGGGATTATCGTAAAAGCGAAGATCCTTGCTTGCGGCAGGAATAACCAATATCTCATCACCTAAAATAGCATGGCCACAAAAAGAGGTTTCACGAGGCCATTCATTAATATCAAGCCCAATACATGATTTGAACCATTGACGGTTTTCATCTATTAAAGTCACTAAAGCAATGGGAACATCAAACAAGCGTTTAGCAAGCCTAGTAATACGATCAAAGCGCTCCTCTGCTAATGTGTCCAAGACTTCCAAGGACTTAAGCATCGCTAAACGCTGTTTTTCATTACTGGGAATATCTGGGTTTTTCATAAATAATCCTGAACAAAAAAGCAAAGAACCTAAACTATAACAACTAAAAAGCTAAAAATTAACACTTAAGTACTAAGCATGATAAGTTAAACATAAAATGATTGGAAACTTCTCCTTTACTCATTTAAGTTATTCCGATTTTGTTGCGATGATCGGCACCTTATTAATATCAATATATCAAATAGCATTAAGCAATCTCAATATCCACTGCATTTTTGTATTATCCACCCTAAGGAATTATTAATGAAAGAGATCCATTTCCCATTTTTAGAGCACACAGGTGCCAAATTAAAAGACTTCACAGAAGGCCAAGCTAACGTTGAGCTACATACTCAGCCTTATCATCTACAACACAAAGGGTTTGTACATGGTGGTGTTATTTCAACCTTGATGGATAATACAGGATGGTATGCGGCCGTATCGAATTTACAATCTGGTTATACGGCTGTGACAATGGAAATTAAGATTAACTACCTGAAGCCCGCATTAGGAAAGTACTTACTAGCGTCGGCCAGTGTCAAACGCCAAGGCAGAACAACTACATTTGTGACCATTGAATTATTCGATGAAAAAGAAGTGTTAGTGGCTTATGCTACTGGTACTTATGCAGTTATTGAAGATGCGTAACTAGCCCACTGACTTAATAAGACTGTCTTAATAACAATGAAGTGATAGAATCACTTCATTGTTATCTTTATTTAAACCTATTTAAAACGTACCAAAACATCCATTTTAGTTGACATAGAAGCACTCAAAATTTGTTTCTGTAGAGGCGCTAGAACAACAATACCGTTATGTTTAGCAATCTGCTTAAACAGATTATTTAAATCAAAGCCGTTATCACGCTCATGAGATGCTTTTACTGCCGTTTTTTTATCGAATAAGCGATCCGCTTTTGCAAAAGTTAAAATATCACGTGTATCTCGTGCTTGAGAAAATAATGCAGCAACCTCTTCCTCAGAAGCTTTTTGTTCAATAACGTTATTACTTTGTATACCACTATTTGTTTCTGAGGTAAGTGCCTCGCTAAACTCAGCAAGTTGAGATTCATCACCACCATTAAAGGTAATTAAAAAGCGTGTTTTATGCTGTGCAATTTTCGACATATTACTTAAAAAACGGAAGTAGCTTTTACTTTGGTAATCAACAATTAACATGTTATTCCTATTAAAAAATTATAAGGTTATCTCAATCAGATTCCTTGAGGTAACTTCTATCCAACAGAATCATCACGATCACTTGCTGAGTATTTGGGAAAAAATAAGCTGGATTTTACCTGAAGCGAAGGCAATAAGACATGTAAAATTTAAACGCAACAGATACCCATTTCAGTGCCTGAAAGTAAATCAACAAAAAGTATGAATATCATACGTTCACCTTAGGAGATCTGATATAATTATTCTTTTAATTTCAGAGCTTATTATATCCATGTTAATCTCAACACGTTCTCGTTTTGCCTCTTTTATATTAGTTTTAGGTATCCTATTAATAGCGGCTAACTTGCGAGGACCAGTCACAGGTCTTGGTCCAGTATTAGACCAAATAATTAGTTATTTTGACCTTAGTGCCTCTCAAGCAGGTATGCTAACAACCTTACCTCTACTGGCCTTTGCTTTTGCATCCCCCGTTGCCGCGAAATTAGCTAAAAAACAAGGTTTAGAAATATCATTATTTCTTGCACTAATATTGATCGCCATTGGCTTAAGTTCACGCTTAATTGACTCAGTTATTGTACTTTATGTAGGCACCGCGATCATTGGTGTGGGTATTGCTATTGGAAACGTATTATTACCCAGTTTAATTAAACGTGACTTCCCACATAAAGTGGCCTTAATGACCTCGGCGTACGTATTGTCCATGGGGATATTTTCAGGTAGTTATTCTGCCCTACTCATTCCATTAGCCGCCTACAAAGATATTGGTTGGGCAGTGGCATTATCATGCTATGGCATACTCACGTTAATCAGTATCATTATTTGGATACCGCAGTTACGACTTCACACCAAACTAACTAAAGGCCTATTAGCACCAATCACTAATGGTAAAATTTGGCATCATGCCTTAGCTTGGCAGATCACCTTATGTTTAGGCTTTAATTCATTTTTCACCTATATCATTATTGCTTGGTTGCCTAACATATTGATGGAGACTGGCTACACAGCTCAAGAAGCGGGTGTGCTGCACGGTACTTTTCAATTAGCGACAGCAACGCCAGGATTAATATTAATTCCATTATTAGCAAAGTTAAAAGACCAAAGTATATTAGCAATATCTTTAGCGATTATTGGTAGCATTTGCTTTTTAGGTTTGTTGTATTTACCTGATGCGGCCTTTGTCTGGTCTATTTTATTAGGCTTTTCTTCAGGCGCTATCTTTATCTTAGGTCTCTCTTATATTAGTTATCGCACAAACCATTCTCTACAAGCAGCGTCATTGTCGGGCATGGCACAATCACTAGGCTATACCTTAGCGGCAATCGGACCTATTGCAACGGGTATGTTGCATGCTTACTTTGAAAGCTGGACAACCACACTGTGGTTATGTGCCATTACTTGTTTTTTATCTGGTGTATTTGGTTATCTTGGTGGGCGCGATATAAAACTAGATGAAGATGTATAACAGCAATGACACTGATTAGCGAAAAGCGGTGAGTGTCATTGATATAAAGAGTGGTATCATTCGCTACAATACTGGGTTAACTATATGGCTTGTTGCTGTTTAAGCCATTCAAAGACCTTTATTGCACCTAGCGAGCACTGTGCTTTTTCTTGGTAAGCTTAACCATTTAATTTCAGCTATCTCAGCGCTCGCGACCAACTCCCTTCGAACTCCGCAAAGTAACAGCTTAGTTTAACGATCGCAGGCTCTTGTTGCCCATCAGCCTCGGCATAAAATGTTTGCGCATAACGAATGCTATCACTGTGTAAGTTAACTGATAGCTCTTCATTAATTTCACGGCTAAGTGCTTGCTGATCAGACTCTGCCAATTCGCGCTTGCCACCGGGTAAATAAAACAAAGATTTATTATGCGAGCGAGCCACTAATAACTTCCCATCTTGTACCAATAACCAAGCTAATTTATCAATCTCTTTTGACACATTTATTCCTTAAGTAAAGTAAACGAGCTTTATAGTTTTTTAGTCAATAAAGCAGAAACAGCTAACATACCTCCTAAACCAACAAAAACAGTCCCTAAGGTACGATTGACCCAACGCATAGGAGCAGGGTTAGCAAATACAGGTGCCATTTTTGCACCTAGCCCAGTATAAACTGACATCAATAAATATTCTAAACAAAACCAAGTACTGGCTAAGATCAGATATTGAGGCATTTGTGGCTCGTCTGCATTCATAAAACTCGGAAATAACGCAATAAAAAACAGCAGGTCTTTAGGGTTACTAATACCAACCATAAAACTCTTTTTAAATAATTTATCAGGCGAGTAAATCAATGTCGATGAGTCTTGTTGTGGGGTCTTGGTGCTCGGTAATTTCACTGCACCTTCACGCCATGAATTCCATCCTAAATAGATAAGGTATGCTGCACCTAGTATCTTAATCACTAAAAATAGCATTTCTGATGCAGCAAGCACCGCACCTAAGCCAATAGCTGATACTGTCATCAACAGCAGCGCTGATAATGCACCGCCTAAGATAGTCGGAATAGACTTTTTATAGCCAAATTTAACCCCATCAGAAATACACAATAGTGCAGACGGTCCAGGGCTAAACAATAATAGGCTAATCACACTGATATAAACCAACCAAGTACTTAATTCCATTTATTCACTCTTAATAGTGTTGCTTTTAATAGTAGTCAGGTGACCCATTAAATAATGGGATACACCCTATTAGCTTAAAGTATTACTCGAAGGAGCCACGGATCGGGTAATCATTTTCAGGTGCTTTAATAAACTCTAAACCTGCTGCTAGGGTACCGATTTCAGGGCGCGCCAAAGGACCGTTAGAGATATCTAATACCTGTACTTGTCCTTTTTCATTGATAACAAACATGCCTGGCTCAGCAAATTTATGATCTGTCTCTTTCTCAGAGCGAGGGTTGGAGATATACAAACCTAAGACCTGCATCTGCTCTATGGTTAAACCATAATACAGTGGGAAAGAGACTTGCAAGTCAGATAAATGCCCTTCAAGTTGTGCTTTGCTGTCTGCAGATACCGCAACAATTTCAACACCATTATCTTCAATTCTTTGCTTATAGGTCTCTAATAGGTTTAGATATTTTGTACATAGAGGGCAATGCTTACCACGATAAACAACGACCATTTTCCAGTCTGCCGTGGTAGATATTTTTCCCAACTCAATAATGTTATCTTCAAGGTCTGTTACTACAATATTAGGGAATGCTGAACCCGCCGGTAATGATGTATGCATCTTTATGACTCCTTCGATAGTGAAAATAAATGAATTTATAGGGTGTGAAGTTTTCCAGTAATATTCAATTTATGAATATATTATACCAATTGTATTAAATAACTGATCTAAATTTTGCGCCGGAAAAATGGCTTAGTTTGAGGCGTAAGTTGATGTAAATGGTTGTTCCCTATACGAAACTTACAACGAAAAAATAAGTTGTTTTAACAAGTAAAATAGATCAGTTACTTACTATGATTGGTATTACTCCAACTATCATTACATCCATTTGCTTAGATTAATAGTTCCAAGTAATGGATGTAATAGACAAATGATCTTTTCAAGGGTTGAAGATCAAGCTAAACGTGACAGGCACTACATCACTTATGGAAGGTAATCCAGCCAGTGCTCTTAATTTTTCAACACCTTCAGTTAGCCCATAATTACTGGCATTAATCACCAATGGCATTAATGAAGTGACTGATAATTTATCATCTTTTAATTTAGTTACCTGCACATCATTAGTCACTTTATGAGCAATACCATGGAAAGATAAAGTGAGCTGGACGGATTCCGTGTAAGTATCGCCAACTTCAAGTCTCGCGACCTTATTTACATTGATAAACCCACTGGCCGTTGCTTGCAAAAAATTATCGGTTTCAAACAACTGCTTTTTGATTCGCTCATTACGAATACCAATATTGGTTTCAACACTATTTAAATCGATATTTAAAGTCACTTGACCAGTATCGCTAATTGAACCGGTTAAATGTTCAAAGCGGTGAACTTCGCCTATTTTCAAGCTTTTTACTGTCACAAAATTCAACTCCGGAGCTGTCATTGGATGAGATCCCATTGCGCCCATACATTTGGTGATAAAAAGTGAGGAAGAATGCAAGTCCTGATAGCACTTTCATGAAAATCTCCATTAATTTTAGTTAAATTAAAAAACCTACAAATACCATCGTCTTAACATCATGTTAAGTACAATCATTCCATATTTACGGTGGATAGTTGACTACAGTGCTTCAAGTAAAGCCCAACAACAATATCAAACATGAACATTTAATCAATCAGTTAACAGAGATTTGATGACTCCGATTGATTAACATACATAATCAGGCTGATATTTCATCAGCCCAAAGCGTGGATTCAACAGAAGAGTTAATAACCTGCGACTCAGTTATTCCCAGTACCTTAGTTAATTGATCGACTTTATCCCAATTAGAGACTTCAACAGCTTCAGCTAGCTTAATCATTTTATTCAAGACCCCCTCACCGCCTAGTAACGCATCTTTTATCTCCTGATTGATATTAAGAGGCATTAGAATTGCTTCCATATCAGCGTCCAATAACGCATCGATAATTGATAGCATGCCACATAAATAGCCCAACTCTTTTTATGCTCTAAGCCCATTGAAGAGAGTAACATTTCAAAGAATTTTGCGCGCTGTAACGACATATTACTTAAGATAGAGGGTTTGTCAGAGTTTAATGTCTTAATAACGACAAAAGTAATAAATTTACGAACCCTATCTTCACCAAGGTAAATTAAAGCCTGCTGCAGTGACTTTATTGGAGATCGTAATTTTGAATATTCATTCACAAAGTTTAATAACTTAAAGGACAAACCTGGATTGCTTGCAATAATATTTTCTATTAACACTAAATCTAACGTTTCCTGTGCTATCGCCACTGATAACTGAATTTTTGAACTTACCGTAGAGTCCAATATTTTACTTTGAATAATTTCAGGTTTACTAAAAAGTACCCTTGAAACAATTCAAAACCCGCAGCTTTAGCTTGATGAAACTCTTCATAGCTTTCGACTTTCTCCGCTAAAAACTTTATATCGTAAACAGCCAATTTTTTTAAATAGGCAGCCGCTTTATCCAAGGAGTAAGTTGTAATATCAAATTTAATAATATCAATATAAGGATAAAAACAACGCCATTCTTTACTAGGGACAAAATCATCTAAAGCAACACAATAGCCTTTCTGCTTCAGTTCAACAACAATATTAAATAGTTCCTTACTCGGCGGGCAATTCTCTAAGATTTCGATAACATAGTTTTGATGTGGGAAGTCAAATGGAAGACGCTCTAATAAACTTTCATAACCAAAATTTACAAACCCAGTCTTATCGTCCAAAATTCGCTTCTGGTGAACGAGTATCTGATTAACTAATATACTCTTAGTGGCATAATCCGCGCTCACATCAGGAAAAGAGTTCTCTTCACCATCTCGGTATAATAATTCAAACGCGACAGTTTGCTTATCCCTGTCTACAATTGGCTGCCGTGCTACATAAGAAGACATATCCCACCTAAATTAAAATGATTAATAATATTATTTTTATTTTAGTAAACCACATAAAGACAAGTTCACTATATCTATTCTTATTGGCTTATAAGTATGTATGTATAAATTTTGCTAACAATTGATATCAAACAACAATGACAGATTTATCTTTGAATTTATATTATAAAAAATAAAAATAAAAGCATAAAATAAAGAATTGTGAGCTATAAAGATGGTAGTACAAAAAGTATGAAATCAAATAGTTTAGTGGTTTTAACGTACAATTTATATCCTAACCCATGTTTATCTCAATTTAGCCAGTCAAAACCATTCTATTTGTCAGATTTTTAATTGATTTTTGTTAAATCCCTATGTACTGAAATCGATGGAAAGTTATATGATAACCACCACAGTAAATAAGTGTATTTACGATTACTTAACAAACAACAAGATAAGGTCTTTTATGAATCCAATTTTAGCTATCCTAAAAGAACATAATGTTAGCGATCAGAAAATCGCCTCATTATTTGAAGCACTCACTGATAATCCAATGATGGCATTAGGTCTAATTCAACAATTAGGTATTCCACCAGAGCAATTAAAACAATTAATGGCCACTATTATGGAAAACCCAGCGCTGATTAAAGAAGCAACTGATGAGTTGGGATTAGATTTTGCAAAAGTTGAAGCCGCAAAAGAGAAGTTAAAACCATAATTAAGCAAAAAAGCATTGAGTTAATCACTTAACTCAATGCTTCAACATCTCTATTGCAAAGTAATAATTAGTTAACCTGATTTGCTAATAAGTAAGTTTTATAACCACCACTTAAGTTTCTCACCTTATAACCTAAGTTAGTCAATAAACGACTGGCTACATGACCTCGTAACCCCACTTGACAATACACCAGTATCTCCTTGTCTTGAGGTAACTGTGTTAATGATTGACGTAATTGATCCAATGGAATATTAATCGCATTTGGTAACATACCACTGTTAGCGACTTCCCCTTCACCGCGTACATCAACTAAAACATGTTGATCGGATAACGACGTTAAAAAATCACTATGAAACTCAACTTCCTCACCTTTAATTACATTCGAAGCAACCAAACCAGCTTGATTCACCACGTCTCGTGCAGAACCAAATGGTGGCGCATAACATAACTCAAGATCTTGTAAATCAAATACCGTCATACCTGCACGTTGTGCAACAGAGATAACATCAATACGTTTATCAACGCCCTCTTTTCCGACCGCTTGCGCACCTAATATTTGTCCCTGCTCAGGTGAAAATAATAACTTCAAGGATACCGGATGTGCGCCAGGGTAATACCCTGCATGATTTGCAGCATGCACATAAATTTTCTGATAAGGAATCTGTTTTTTCTGTAAAGTTTTTTCATTTAAGCCAGTACTTGCTACAGCGAGATCAAACACTTTACAAATAGCCGTGGCTTGTGTTCTAGCGTAAGTTTCCTTTGCTCCAAATATAACATTCGCCGCTAATCGCCCCTGGCGATTTGCAGGCCCTGCTAATGGTGCAAGCATTGCATCACCAGTGACATATTCAGGTGTTTCTACGGCATCACCAACCGCATAAATAGACGAATCACTGGTACACATAAATTCATCCACTTTTATCCCGCCTAAACAACCGATTTCAAGATCGGCTGTTATTGCTAGTGATGTTTCAGGTTTTACCCCAACCGCCATAATTAATAAATTGGTGTTTAGCTCGGTTTGATCATTTAACACTAACGTTAAATCGGAATCATTGGCATTACAAGGTTTGACCTGTTGTAAGGCTTTACCTAGTACTAAGTTGACATCATGAGCAATTAACTCATTATGCAGCATATTAGCCATTTCCATATCCACGGGCCCCATCACTTGTGGTGCGAATTCCACCAAAGTCACTTGAATATCACAATGACGAAGCGCTTCAACCATTTCCAAACCAATAAAACCTCCACCACATACTGTGGCATGTTTGGGTTTATTGATTTCAATAGATGCCATGATTGCATCCATATCTGGCAAAGTGCGTAGGCGATGCGTTAAATGGTTATCTATGCCAGCAATATCAGGTACAAATGGACTAGCTCCTGGACTTAAGATCAATGCATCATAAGATTCATCATACTCAGTATTAGTCTCTCTATTTTTAATTGTTATGGTTTTAGCTTGTTTATCAATAGAGAGCACTTCATGTTGAACGCGGATATCAACATTAAAACGACTTTTAAAGCTTTCTGGCGTTTGTAAAATAAGTGTGTCTCTTGATTTTATCTCTCCTCCAATGTGGTACGGCAACCCACAATTAGCAAATGAAATATAAGCACCACGCTCTAGAATAATAATCTCTGCTTGCTCATCTAAACGACGTGCTCTCGCTGCCGCCGACGCTCCACCAGCAACGCCACCTACAATTAATATTTTTTTAGACATAAAACCTCCGAAGATAAATGCCATTTTACGCTGTAACTAAACAGTATTTAGGTCATAAAATGGCGACCGATGCATAATTAAGATAAAATACTACCCCCTTAAATTAGATAAATCTAATAAATAAAAATCTAATTTAGCATTTATTAATGTAGATCAAGCTAAATTAGACTGTTATGATACTAATATTGATAAGTGAGCAACTACCTACATGAACGAAATAGGTTTTGATTTATTGAGGCGAGGTAAACATGCCGCGATGCCAAATAGGATAAACAAAGCAGATAAGTGATTTTAGCGAGTAAATAGCTCACTTAGTGAGTGTGATTAATATAATATACTCCTAGTAATCAAAAGGAGATTATATGCAAGATAAATTAGCAATGATTCATGAAAATGCCGGCGAAGCTAGTGAATTACTAAAGGTAATGGCTCACAAAGACCGCATGGTTGTTTTATGTTTGCTCTCTGAGGGCGAAATGGGCGTAGCTGAACTGCGTGAACATACAAAATTAAGCCAATCAGCCTTTTCACAACATTTAAGCGTGTTAAGGAAAAATCAATTGGTAAGCATTCGAAAAGAAGCGCAAGCAGTGTTTTATTCGTTAGCTGACGACAGAGTCAATATTATACTTAAGGCTATGCAACAAGCTTTTTGTCCAACATTAGTCTCTGAATAACAGCTACTAACTGATGACTCGCTGCTATCTAATACTAAAACAAAAGATAGAGGTCAGTTATGGACAATTTTACCCCTGGTCTGCGCTAGCAGGCGGTGCATTGCTAGGAACTTCAGCTGTCATTTTACTGCTATTCTCAGGTAAAGTCGCCGGTATTAGTGGTATTTTTAGCGGCCTTTTACAGCCACGCAAAAGAGACTTTTTATGGCGTCTACTTTTTATTGGCGGCATGGTGCTCGGTTTCTTTTTTTCACCTAATGCATCCTCTGCGTTAACTTCCCCATCTATCGCTTTATATATCATCGCGGGTTTATTCGTAGGTATAGGGACGCGACTGGGTAATGGTTGTACAAGTGGACATGGCATTATAGGCATTGCCCGCTTATCAAAACGCTCTATCTTAGCTACCTGTATCTTTATTGGTAGCGCGATGCTTGTAGTCTTTTTCCGTTAATAGGGAGAATTAGCCATGTTAAAATTACTGTCGGCATCCATTTCAGGTCTACTATTTGGCACTGGAATGATAATATCCAATATGATTGATCCAACTAAAGTGATTGGTTTTTTAGATGTCACGGGACAATGGGATCCAAGCTTAGCCTTTGTTATATTAGGTGCCTTACTGGTCTTTACACCTTGCTATCATGTATTCATTAAACAAAGAAACCTTGCGTTGAGTGGCGATAAAATAAGCTTCTCAACCAATACAAATATTGATAGTAAACTTGTAATAGGCGCAATGTTATTTGGTATAGGTTGGGGGTTAGCAGGATTATGCCCTGGTCCAGCGCTCACTAATTTAGGGACAGGATCTTTAACAATACTATTATTTACATTAAGTATGTCTATAGGTATGTTATTGGTCGATAAAGTATTCAAGAAAAGAACAATACACTTTCAGAATCAAATTATCGGTCGATAACCATAGCAATGACCACAGCAATAACCACATCCATTATCATGAGTCGATTAAAGAAATCACTCATGACCACACCGTATTATTAAACAAAAAATCATCCAATAATGTATTAAATGAGTACGATTAGAATCTATCAGGTATCAATACTCGTTCAATATCACCTTAAATTATGGCCATCAATGTCCTATTTAACTTGCATTATTCGTTGCATTAATCCTCTCACGCTCAGCTATAATTTTATCGCTCACAGAGAAAAAGGCATCAACCACTTTCGGATCAAAATGCGTTCCCTTTCCCTCTTCGACCATAGCTAATGCTTTTTGATCGGGAAAAGCAGGTCGATAACATCTGTCCATGGTCAACGCATCAAAAAAATCAGCTAAAGCGACAATACGACCACTTAAGGGAATATCTTCTCCTTTCAATTGAGAAGGGTAACCTGAACCATCATATTTTTCATGGTGAGCAAGTGCTACCTCTTCAGCCATTTTTAATACTGGCACATCAGATCCACCTAATATATTAGCACCGTATTCTGGGTGCTTACGCATAACCACCCACTCTTCATGCGTTAACTGCCCTGATTTTTTAAGAATACTATCAGGTACGCCGATCTTACCGATATCATGCATTGGGCTGGCTTGTTCAAGTAAATTACAATACTCATTATCCTGCCCATAAGCCTCAGCAATCATCGCAGAGAAACGACTCATTCTTACAATATGGACACCTGTATCATCATCTTTGAATTCGGCAGCAGTGGCTAATCGTCTGATGGTATCCAAATGTGAAGATTCTAATGCACGATAAGATTTCTCCTTCTGCGCTAATAGAATCATAAAGTCTTGATTGAATCTTTCTAATTGTTGATAGACAGCGTTTTTCTCATTTTCACTTTTTGCCGCTGAATCACGCTCACATAATAACTTTTGAAAATCTTCCGCATATCGAAACAACTGTGATTGTAATGCCGCATTTTCAGCTTTCAAAGTACTCAAAGCTTGATGATATGGCTCAAGCGAAGAAAAAGTAAAATCCAGTTTAGTGACTGATGAATTAACACTCGTATCAATGCTATTTTTGATAGACATAAGCCCTCCTATAATCAAGTTAACATACGATTACTGTAAAGCTATTTTAACAGTATCAATCAGCTGTAAAGGGCTAAAAGGTTTAATTAAATAATCATCTGCACCGACTCGATCACCTTCTTGTAAATCTGAAGCTTGACCTTTAGCCGTTAATAAAATCACATAAGGTACCTTCTCAAATGCCCCCTTTTTTAGTTGTTCACAGACTTGATAACCATCAATCTCACCAGGCATCATGACATCTAAAATAACCAAATCTGGTTTAATAACTGTCGCTAGCTCCAATGCGCGTTCACCATACCCCGCTTCATGAAGTTCATAGCCGCCAAACTCTAATGTCATGCGTACTAACTTTCGTAATTCACCTTGATCATCAACGATAAGTACTCTTTTTTATCCATTATTTACCCCTTAATAAATTTCTGAACAGTCAGTGGTAACCAAAACGTTGCCGTCATACCCTGCCCACTTTCACTGCTATATTCAGTCTTCCCACCGTGTATAGACACAATTTCATTGACTAATGAAACTCCTAAACCACTACCAGGCGTTGAACCGGAATCATCTGCTCGATAAAACGCTCACCCAAACGTGACAACTGTTGCGGTGTCATACCAATTCCTCTATCGATAATACTGATGCCAAAAAATGCCTTACCTTGTTCTTCCTTTTCATCCGTCAGTAAGGTGATATCTTTAGATGAATACTTAAATGCATTACTTAACAAGTTTTTTAATACTCGACGTATTTTATCGACATCAAAAGCAAGCGTTGTTGGCCATGCAACAGCAGGATAAATCATCGCTTTACGCCCTTTAAAGGCTCCCTCAACTTCCTCACAAGACTGTTTAACAACAGTTTCAATATCCTGTATAGAAATATCAAAGCCCTTACCAGCCCTTGCCTCGATGCGAGATAAATCTAATAACTCATCTAATAAATGTTTCAAATTGAGTGATTGACGATGAATGATTTTATGCATTTCGTCCGCCGCACTTTTGTCATATTCTCGTAATAACAATAGTTCAGAAAAACCACAAATACTGGCTAAAGGAGTGCGTAACTCATGGGCGGCTGTAGATAAAAATTCACTTTTCATTTTATCTACAATGGTTAAATGGGTAATATCGACAAAGAAAAGAATGTCCGAGGAGTCGGGATCTGCTATATCAATTTTTCGACGGGAAATGGTTAACACTTTTTCAATTGGAGACTTTAAATATAAAACATTTTCAGTTAATAACTCTTCCAATATTGACAAATTTTGGTGGTGTTCATCATCAATAGAGTCTTCTATGAAATCAGTGAAACAAGCCCAATTATTTCCACCTAATTCACAACGTTCAGGTGCGATAGAAAACATCGAATAAAAAGCAGGATTAACATAGGAGATATTTAAATCGTTAGCTAATATCATAAAGCCATTCGGACTCAGATTAAACACAGCCTGAAGCTCATATTGAAGCCGATTGATCTCAGTCTTATCGCGAATAACACCGACAATGTATTGCTGATTATCGAACTCCATCTGATTACAATGTATTTCCAGTGCAACATGTTTCCCTTTTAAGGTCAGCCCTTCTACATCTTGTATATGCTTGTTTTGTGTAGTTATGACCTCATTCAAATCAAACTCAGGAATCAAGTCATAAATACTCTGTGTCACTTTTAGGCTTTCTTCAAGCCCAAATAATTGATAAGCAGAACGATTCATTGAATGAATATCACCTTCAAGACTCACCATAAAGATACCGTCTGTCACCGTATTCATCACCGTATCCATACGTGAGTTATCTGATTTTAACTTTTGTGTCACCTGCCCTATTTTTTTAGACATCAAATTAAATGCTTTCGCCGCATCCGTCACTTCATCACTACCTTCAATGGGAATCTGTAACCCTGTTTCCCCCTGTGATACTTTTAAAGTTGCTTCCTGCAACACAGTTAATCGTTTGGTTAATGCCAGGCCTAGTAACAATGAAAACAGGGCAACGAATAACATTTCAACAAATGCGATGCTAGATAGGTGATTTGTTGCTTGGTTTATGATCGAATGTTGCTCTTCGATAGACAAGCCAATTTCTACGCGACCAAACTGATAGCCATCGATCATGATATTGGCATAAGCGTCATAAGTACCGTCACTTTCACTATCAACAATCGAATTGTCTTCTTTAAAGGGCTGATTTAAGAAATGCTGACTGCCAACCTCAGCTAACACACCATCAACCCCTAAGATCCGAATATATAATATTTGTGAAGTAGCGATAGAGGAATTCAAAATAGAATCTAGGGTAGCGATATCTTGAGACACCACTGCATCGACAGAGGCTGTTGCTAATAAAGTTGAAATATTATTCGCTTGATCTTGAATATCTAACTCAATTGTTTGATATAGAATAGAACGACTATTAAGGACTAATACAAAAGAAAAAGCGTTTCGATAATAGCAATACCGAAAATCGTTTTCATTTTAAAAGAGAGTTTAAAGTTCAGCATATAAACCGTTTCTCTAATTATTTAAGCAAGTCAATTTTTAAGGAACGAACATCATCCCAATCACTGTCTTCACTTTTCATCAGACCTGTTTTGAAACCTAATCTGGTCAATATTTCCATGCCTTCTTGCTGATCATTCAACGACAGTAATGCATCTTGGATGCGATCGGTCTCTTCCTCACTTAATTCAGCAGAAACAGCAAAAGCGTGTGGGGTATAACCTTTAGATCGCCATACTACTTTTAGTTGTTCTGACTGCGCCTTAGGGAAAGTTGATAAAGTACGGTCAATCCCACCACCCGCAAGAAATAACCCTTTTACTACACCACTGTAAACGGAATCGTGGGATGAAACGTACTGAGGCATAAATGAAATACCTTCTAGACGGAGATGAGCTTGTGGTAAAATAGTTGCAGCAAAGGCGGCTGGAGCAGGAAAAGCGATTTCAACGCCTGATAGCATCGATAAACTAGAAATATCACTGTCTTTCCGCACCACCATAATGCCATGAATACGTTTGTCCTTTTGACGAGCAATGGCGCGTAAACCGTTTGACTGACTAAACACTGTATAATGATAAGGGTTTAAGTAGGTAATATCATATTCACCGGCCGCGACTCGTCTTTCAAACTCCGGAATATTGGGAGCAGTAGAGAAACGGATTTTATAACCGGTTTTTTCAGATATAGACTGAGTTAATGGCAACCAAACTTTAGCTAAACTAGAAGCTGATTGTTGAGGAACAACACCAAGCTTTAATACCCTCTCCTGTGCAAATAGATTGCTGGATAAAAACAGAACCATTAATGAAATAAACAGCACCTGCATATTAATCACCTCCTATGTGAATAAAACTCAAATGAACCATCGCGGCAGAACAATACGATAAAAGCAAAACCCAAGATCATTTATAGATATGTAAATTACCCCTTAAGTGTAGATTAAAACAAAAGTTTCCCTACTGATTTAAGATAAAAAATGTGATGATTAATAAAAATTAGACGACTTTCCCAACAGGTTTACAGCTAGCGAGCTTAAGTGGTCTGCGCTCTAGCATACATTTAAAAATTAAGGTGACTAAGGTCACATTTCCAATTATTATTTACTTTTATAAAACAATGAGGTTTAGCAGGTATTAAATGAGTCGATTAATCCACTCACAATGCTTGCTAACAGAAAGGAAGATTATGACCACAAGCCACGCATCACAGCCCATTAACCGAGTGGGTATTATGATAGTACTTGCACTCGGAACCTTTATATTGGGTTTAACCGAATTCTCTATGATGCCGATGCTACCTTTAATCAGTGATACGTTTAATGTCACTCCTACACAGTCAGGTCATGCAATTAGTGCTTATGCTATCGGCGTTGTTGTAGGAGCTCCTATTCTGATGTTAAGCACTGCCAATATGAGAAAACGTAAAGCCTTGCTGATTTTCTTAGGGTTAATGTTTATCGCCAATGGGTTAAGTGCTCTTTCAAACTCCTTAAACCAACTTATTTTATTTCGGTTTTTAAGTGGCTTACCGCACGGAGCCTATTTTGGTGCAGCCATATTATTAGCAGCAGAAATCGCTCCCAAAGGTAAACGCGCTACATTTATGTCTAAGATTTTCATGGGCTTAACCATTGCTACTATCGTGGGCGTACCGTTAGTTACCTTAGTGGGTCAAAATCTAAGTTGGCGATACTGTTTAGCAGGCGCCTCATTTTTATCTTTGATTGCGGTTATCTTGGTGTATTTTGTGGTGCCTAATGTAAACAACAGTAAACCTTCTAATTTGCTTAATGAATTAAGTGTATTAAAAGACAAACTAGTGTGGTCGATTCTAGGCATAGTTATTGTTGGCTTTGGCGGTGTATTCTGTATCTATACTTATATCGCAGACACCATCCTAGATGTAACACATAGTCCTGCTTATACCATTTCTATTGCCATGGTAATGTTTGGCATTGGCTGCACTATCGGTAACTATTTCTTAGGTAAAGCGGCCGATGGGTCTGCCATAAAAGCGACCGGATTAAGCTTAGTCTTTACGATTATTTTTTCGCTTATGTATGTGGGTGCAAGCCATAATATTTGGCAATTATATGCGGTGATCTTCTTAATTGGCTGCAGTATCGGATTAGCCACATTAATTCAAACCTTACTCATGGATGTTTCACCAGATGGTCACGCGATGATTGGAGCTTTAGTACAATGTGCCTTTAATATCGCCAATGCAATTGGTCCTTGGGTTGGTGGAATGGCCATTGCACAAGGTGCACAACCGAATCAAACGGGCTATGTAGCAGCCCTGCTATTCTTAGGTGGATTTATCATGTGGGGATTAAGTTATTTCCAATTAAGTCGTAAAAATCAATCAATGTTAACGTCTTAAATTAAGTTGCCTCTTCGTTTTGATAATGAAAATGAAGAGGCATGTTCACTCGTATCAATTTATCATCCAATTACTTTTGACAGTAAACACCAGCAATATAATATCGCGCATTAATCAATTGATCCTCATTCCATTTAATCTAGATTGCCCAATGACCTTATGTAACGCTATGATGCAAGTTCATCTAGTTATTCAAAGAGAAATACCATGCGTATAACATCATTACTTTTTTGTTTTTTGATAAGCTTACAAGTACAAGCAGTCACCCAAATCACTGACTTTGCCACCCTTGGTTTAGCAGACTGGGAAGAAGAATCCTTTGCAGGGCAATCAAGCTATAACCTAGTAAAATATGGTGAGCGTACGGTATTAAAAGCTGAAAGTAACAACAGTGCTTCAGGCTTGATATTAAAAAAACCAGTGGATCTATTAAAAACACCCTACATACAATGGGATTGGCTCACAACAGCAAAACTTCCGGGTTTAAATGAACAAACAAAATCGGGCGATGATTATGTCGCTAGAGTGTACGTGGTGATCGATGGCGGCTTTGCTGTCTGGAGTAGTAAATGCTTAAGTTACGTTTGGTCGAGTAACCAAGCGCAAGGGACAGTATGGAATAACGCTTTTATAGGCGATCGAGTGAAGATGCTTGCTGTGCGTGGAAAACAAGCCAATATTAATCAATGGTATCAAGAGAAACGGAATGTTTACCAAGATCTTATCGAGCAATTTGGCGACAAAGGTAGTGAGCAAAAAAACCTAAAAGCTTATCGTTATATTGATGTTATTGCGATCATGACAGATACCGACAATAGTGCTGGAAACGCACAATCTTATTACGGTGATCTTAGCTTTAGCGCTCAATAACTGCAGATACTTTAGTTTTTAACTTTCTAACCTACCCAATCTACGCCACTCTCATTCTCCCTTAAGTCGATTTCCTGCATTTATGCGAAACAAAGACACATATTAACAAGCTGTTTATTGCATATTCAAAATCAAATGTTTATTCTCATGCCCTTTGAAAATATAAACTCGGAATCATGATGTTCGCAACAATAACTAACTTATTTCCAATATGGGCGATTGCACTGTCAGTGTTAGCCTTTTTCCAACCTGACTTATTTATTGCATTAAAAGCCTATATAGTGCCTTTATTGACGCTAATTATGTTAACCATGGGCTTAACATTAACTGCTAAAGATTTTGCAAAAGTAAGTAAAAATGGCCAAGCCGTTTCAGTCGGCGTGATATTGCAGTTTACTGTCATGCCCTTAGTGGCATTAGGTATCGCGACTTTACTTAACTTCGATACTAACTTAACCGTAGGTTTAGTACTTGTAGGTGCTGTTGCAGGCGGAACAAGCAGTAATGTAATGTGCTTTTTAGCCAAAGGTGATGTTGCGTTATCAATTACTATGACAGCAATCAGTACCTTACTAGGCGTTATCTTAACCCCGCTATTAATAGAGTTATTAATCGGTAAAGCAATTGATATTCCTGTCACAGGTATGATCATTAGCTTAGTGAAAATTGTATTAGTACCTGTTCTATTAGGCGTAGTGATTAATACCTTCTTGCATAAGCAAATTAGCTTAATTTCACCTATCTTGCCACTTATCTCGATGGCGGCTATTGTGGTGATTATCGCAATCGTGGTGGCACTGAATGTTGATAACTTAATTACTGTGGGACCAATGGTGGCGGTCGCGGTTATCTTGCATAACTCATTTGGTTTATTAGCTGGTTACTTTATTACTAAAAAGCTAGGTTTTGAAGAAAAGGTATGCCGTACTATTGCCTTTGAAGTAGGGTTACAAAACTCAGGATTAGCAGCAGCATTAGCCATGAAGTTCTTTGCACCAACTGCAGCCATCGCAGGCACTATCTTCTCTGTTTGGCACAACATCAGCGGCTCACTATTAGCCGGTTACTGGTCACGTAGCGCTAAGCAAGATAAAGCTTAAGCGTTTTATGCACCTCGTTCATAAGCGAGTTCGAGGTGCATGTTAAACGCTAACACTATCTGCGTGATAGCTTCACATAAATAAATAAAGATAAGAAGATCACCGCAGCACCTAATAGCTTTTGCAGTTTCACCTCCTCACCTAACATGCTAATACTCAATAACAATGTCCAAATCGGCTCTAAAATCATAATCAGAGCAGCGGTTTCAATCTTTACAGAGAATTGGCCAACGCTTTGAAAAAGATAACGAATCGAGGTGGCAATCAAGGTAGAAACAATGAACCAGAAAATCACCGTATTGTTTAACTCATATTCAATCTCTTGGGTTAACAACACATAGATAAAACTGACGCTGCCTACTGTCAGTAATTGAAGATAGATAGAGACTAAGGGTTTAACAGTATTGGTAACACGCTTATTAAAGATAAAATGCACTGAAAATAGCGCCGATGATAATAAGAAGCACCATTGGCTACTTTCCACTTGCCAACCATTAGCTAAGGTTAATAACATCATACCAATAATCGCAATGGGTAAGGCTATCCAAAATGCCCTATTAGGTCTTTCTCTAAAAAATATCCAAGCAGTAAATGGCGCGATAATCATGGCTAAGCTCATGATAAACGCACCTTCTGAGAGACTATTTGTAATTGAGACCGCATAGATCCAAACTTGGATTCCCAAGGTTAGCATCAACCCAACCCCACATACAGACCATACTTGGCGTGCATTTAAGCGTAAAATACTTTTATAACAGAAAGGTAATAGAATAAAACTGGCAATGAAAAACCGACTGGCGATAAATAAGTCGCACGGGATACCGGTAATAACTAATTTTGAGGCGATCCAACCGATACCGGCTAGTAAGGTGGCAAGTACTAAATGGATTTCTCCACGCATAATGATACTCTTTTATAATGATAAACTTGATTAAGCATACTATTTTGTTGAGGCATAATAGTATGCTTGCATATAACACAAAGGCTGTAATCAGAAACACAAAAGCAACCTAACAAAACTGCAAGGTTGCTTTTAAGTTGAATCACTTTGTGTGGCCGTATTATGCGTTAAATTTTGATAGTTATCATTACATTAATTTGATATTAAGCATTATATTCAGGGTAATCTGTTAATCCCTTTTCAGCACCACCAAATAGTGTATCAGGATTATGAACCGCTAATGGGTACCCCTGTTTGATTCGATTTGGTAAATCAGGGTTAGCTACAAAGGGACGCCCGAACCCGATCATATCAGCGATACCCTCCTTTATGGCCCTTTCAGCTTTATCCGCATCATAACGCCCAGCATAAATAATCACACCCTGGTAAGCATCACGAATACCTTGTTTAAAAGCAGCAGGCGTATCCGGAGCATCATCCCAATCAACTTCTGCGATATGGATATACACCACTTTTAGTTTATTTAATAACGCTGCCGCAGCAACATAAGTTTCAACTGGTGTTTCATCAACAGTCCCATTTAACGAAGTAAAAGGTGCTAAGCGTACCCCAACTCGGTCGGCACCAATCGCATCTGTCATGGCTTCAACAACTTCACCTAGAAAACGTAATCTATTTTCAATGCTACCCCCGTATTCATCAGTACGATTATTAGCATTTGAATCAATGAATTGATTAATTAAATAGCCATTAGCAGCATGCAATTCAATACCATCAAACCCTGCTTCCAATGCATTTAATGCAGCTTGACGGTATTGCCCAATGACCTCTTCAATATCCGCTTTAGTCATTTCACGTGGTTCAACAACATCAACAAAACCTGGTTCACCAATACCGTTATCTACAAACACTTTTACATTTTCTGCTTTTAACGCAGAAGATGAAATAGGTTGTACACCTTGCGTATTATCAGTATGGGTTACACGACCAACGTGCCACAGCTGAGCAAACATCACACCACCTTTGCTATGTACTGCATCGGTCACTTTCTTCCAGCCTGCAATTTGAGCTTTGCTATAGATACCTGGCGTCCAGGCATAACCTTGGCCTAATGTAGAAATCTGTGTACCTTCACCAACGATTAAACCAGCACCTGTACGCTGTGCATAGTATTCTGCCATTATGTCATTAGCTTCGTTCCCTGGTTGTGTTGAACGAGAACGTGTCATTGGTGGCATAACGATGCGGTTTTTTAGGGATAATTTACCTAATTGCAATGGTTGAAATAGTGCCTCTTTCATTTTTATTTCCTCTAAATTAGTCTAATTGAATCAACTCTATTTGATATCCATCGGGATCGGTAATAAAGGCAATATGGGTTGTTCCTCCCTTTACAGGGCCAGGTTCACGTGTCACTTTGCCACCTAATGCATCTATTTTTTTGCAGGCAGCATAAATATCTTCAACACCCAATACAACATGACCAAACGCATTACCTAATTAATATTCATGCGTATCCCAATTAAAGGTCAGCTCAATACTCGCGCTAGCTTCTTTGCTCTCATAACCGACAAAAACTAAGGTATAGCGGTAAGCTTCATTGATACTTTTCTCTAACACTTTCATCCCTAATACTTTGCTATAAAAGTCAATGGACTGTTCAAGATCGCTTACTCTGAGCATAGTATGTAAAAACTTCATTTAAATCTTACTAATTGGGGTGTCATAATAGTGCTAACGATACAGTGGCAAGCTTAAACAATAAAATTATCATTTTTTATGATCATAATAATCAAAAATTATAAGTTAGGAACTTTGTCACGCACACTTTGTCAGTATCAGGTGTAAGTTATTTATCAATAATATAAATTAACTTTTCATAAAACTATGCATCACTAAAATGTGTGGTGTTTAATTGTATCCATATGATTTTATGGCTAAAAAATGATACCTTTAAGCCACAATTTCAATTGTGCATGTATTGTAAACTGATACTGATGCTATTTATCCATAATAAGTCCAAGAAAATAAATAAGCGGTATCAACACCTATGCTCTTAACAAAAAAGGATCTCATAATGAGCTTAATAAACAAGCGAATATTAACAGGACTCGTTGCCTTTAGTGCATTAGCCACTTTAGTAGGATGTAACAGTGAAACTGAAAAAGACACTGTGACATCAACGGTAACAAAGACTGCCTCCCCTACCAGCCAGGCAAATCAAGTGTATCAAGGAATCAACCTGACAATGTTTAAAAAAGGGGCATTTACTGAAGAGCCAACTATTGTCGACTGCACCACAGCGGAAGGCACAGAAACAACCTGTTATAAATTAGTCACTTCAGGTGCACCAGCAGGTAGAGAGCCGGCCCGTTTTGTCCAAGAACCACTAGCGACGGCCCAGAAGATGGCGGTAAATGGTTTAGCAAAGATGGCAGTGGAGAGTTAGTTGACATAACAGGAGAGTTCATTTTAAAGCTTGATGAGTATTATGAAGATGATAAATGGGCTGTTTATGATGCTAAAACCAATAAAGTACGCTATACCGCTACTAAAGCAGCTTGTTTAGGTGCAGCTCGCCCAGATGTTGAAGAGCAATACAAACAAAACTGTATTGAGTGCGAACTGGCTTATCTTGACGATGACTTTACACAAACCTACTTAATTCCAACGACACCTATCCCAGCTAAAAATACGGCGGGTCGAGTACACACTGTAGGTATTGCCCTTGATGGAGCAGAATTAGCCGGCCCAGCACCTGTTGATGCCATCTTAGGTAGTTATACCATTGCTGCATTTGATGATTGTGGTGGACATATCAATGAACATCAAGGTTATCACTACCATTCGACAAACGGTTGTACTGATAAATCAGAAACCACTGATGATGGACATGCACCATTAATTGGTTATGCGATGGATGGTTACCCTATTTACGCAATGAAGAATGCTAAAGGCGAAGAAGAGATGCTTGATGAGTGTCGTGGTACTACCGATGATATCCGTGGATATCACTACCATGCAGCTAGCCCAAGTGAAAATATGTTTATCGGTTGTATGCATGGTGAAACGGTTCGACCTGAGGGTGGTCCTGCTGGCGGTCCACCAAACGGTGGCCCAGAAAATGGTGAACGCCCACCAAGACCGGAAGAGTAAAGATCATGAATGATAAAAAATTAAAACAACAACTTTGTTTATTAGCCCTCGGCGTAATATCACTATTTGTATCTAATGCTGCTTTAGCACATTCTGGCCCATTAAATAAATTGGCATTACAAGCCTGCACTGAAAAAGCGCGGTCACAAGCTTGTCAATATGAAGGTGTGCATAATGATCTATACATTGGTACATGCCAATATATGTCAACGGCGTTAATGTGTGTTCGAAATCAACCGATTCAAACCATAGAATCGGATAAAGACGCTTCAGACACCACACATAAAACATGATTAACATGATGTAAATAATTTAGGCATTATAAACTTCATCTTTATAGTGCCTAACTATATTAAATGAGACTAAAACTCATTTTACAGATCTTCCATGTGGTTAAAATCCACTACTACTCATTAGTTAAAAATCCAGCAAAAAACAGTCACTTTTTTGTATAAACATGATACAGCTCACTATGAAGAAAATTATTTAAAATCAGTGCTGGATGTATTTCACAGTTTTATATAGATTGTCAATTTTATGTACTTTAAAATCTAAGGAAGGATGTATGGACGCAAATGAAATAATGGATTCAGCAACAGAAATCGCGCTGGTATATGGACCTAAACTAATTGCTGCAATTGTAGTTTGGATAATTGGTTCTTGGATCATCAAGCTAGTGTTAAGCGGTTTAAACAAGTTGATGACTAAGAGTAACGTTGATGCCTCATTAAAGCCGTTTTTAAACAGCTTAATCGGTATGATCTTAAAAGTGATGTTAGGTATTTCTGTACTTGGCATGCTTGGTATTGAAATGACATCATTTGTTGCTATTTTAGCAGCAGCAGGTCTAGCCGTTGGTATGGCATTATCAGGCACACTGCAAAACTTTGCAGGTGGTGTAATGATTTTACTATTCAAACCATTCAAAGTAGGTGATTTCATTGATGCACAAGGTCACGCTGGTACAGTGCGTGAAATTCAAATTTTCAACACTATCTTAAAAACAGGTGATAACAAAACAATCATCTTACCAAATGGTGGGCTATCAACAGGTTCAATGACTAACTTCTCAACAGAAGAGAAGCGTCGTGTAGATTGGACAATTGGTATTGCTTACGGTGATGATGTTGATAAAGCACGCGCAGTCATTAAACAAATGTGTGATGCTGATGCACGTATTCTTAAAGATCCTGAAGTTGTTATCGTTGTATCTGCACTAGCAGATAGCTCAGTTAACTTCACGGTTCGTGCATGGGTTCAAGCACCAGATTACTGGGGTGTATTCTTCGCTATGAATGAAAATGTTTACAAAACATTCGCCAATGAAGGCCTTAGCATTCCATTCCCACAAATGGATGTACATGTACACAAACAAGGTTAATCTTATTTAAGACTTACCTCCAAAACCGAATGTCATACATTCGGTTTTTTTATATCTAACATTTAAGTTATTGCTCATTTATCAGGAATAATTATTTCTATTAAGGTATAATCTTCGCCCTCGAATTCCCCTATCAAACCATTAATAACATTGTTCAATAACCAGTTATTAAAGCAATAACATCACTCTTTTAAGGACTTCTATGAGTAACTCAAAATCTTTTTATATGTCTGTGTGGCGATGGCATTTTTATGCAGGACTTTACACTATCCCATTTTTAATAATGCTCGCGGTAACTGGTTTATTAATGCTTTACTCGCCTGTTGTCGAAAAATTGGCAAACCAAGATTTATATCAAGTTGAACAAGTTACTCAATCCCCTATCAGCTATACAGCACAAAAAACATTAGTCGCACAGGCTTACCCTGAAGACCTTATTAAATCAATTCACTCATCAAGAGACCCCGCTGATTCAACACGGTTTCAAGTCATGCATAATGGTGATGCATTAACTGTTTTTGTAGACCCGTACCAAGCAAAGGTATTAGGTGACTTGTCCATATCTGACTCTCTTTATGCCTGGGCTGATAATACTCATGGCACCTTTATGCTCGGTGATAGCGGCGATAAAATGATTGAAATAGCAGTCAGCTTTACTATTTTACTGGTGATCACAGGACTCTATTTATGGTGGCCACGCTCAGGTAAAACTTTAAAAGCAGCACTCTGTGTAACGGCTAATAAAGGACGTGAATATTGGCGCGATTTACACTCTGTTATCGGTGCTTGGATATCTGTTATTTTAGTCTTTTTCTGTTTATCAGGGTTAGCTTGGGCCAGTGTTTGGGGTGGTTCAATGTTACAACTTTGGAGCACTTTCCCAATGCAAAAAAGTGCGAGTAGTGTTTCATCTACCCTCACCCATGATAGTTTAAATGTACCAGGTTTAAAGCAAGTGCCTTGGGGATTAGAGCAGTCTGCTTTACCTGAATCTATAGCTAGCCGAAATACTGAAACTGTCAGCTTAGATCACATCATTGAGCAATCTCAAACATTAGGTTTTACACAATTCCAAGTGTTTTTTCCAAAAGGTGACACAGGTGTTTACACCACTTCAGCTAGCTCTATGAGTAAAGATATTGAGAATGCGACTGATGACCGCACTGTACATTTTGATCAGTACTCAGGTGAAGTGTTAGCGGATGTTGGTTATGCAGATTATAGCTTAGCTGCAAAATCAATGGCGATAGGCATCTCGTTACATATGGGACAATGGGGACTATGGAATTATGTGGTTAATACCTTATTTTGTTTAGGCATCCTATTGATATGTATAACAGGTGTAGTGATCTGGTGGTTGCGCCGACCACAGGGGAAAATAGCATTAGCAGCACCTAAAAAGCCTAAGAACCTAAAGCGTTGGAAACAAGCAACCTGGTTGTTATTACCCATTTCATTACTGTTCCCACTTGGCGCAACAGCAATCATTGGTGTGTTAATACTGGATAGAATCGTATTATTAATTTCACCGAAAGCAAGAGCAGTTTTTGATTAAACTAAAAAAGGTAGAATGGTAATAAATATTAAAAGTTAACCTGTTTTACTAACAGGTTAACGTTAATAATGGTTAATGACTTACCGTTACAGCTGTTTTTTTATTTAAATAATGATTAATCAATAAAGCACCCAAAATAATAACCGCACCGATAGTCAGCCTAAATAAATCAGCTTCTTTATTCCAAATAACTAAATTAACTAAAATGCCAGCAGGGATTAATAAATTATTCATAATTGCCAGTGTTCCTACGTTAACCTTAGTTGCGCCTTTATTCCATGCAAAGTAACCAAGGCCTGATGCAATCGTTCCAAGGTAAAGTAAGATTCCCCATTGTGTACTTGTGGTTGGTAATTTATTCGCGTCACCAAACAAAGCATAACAAACAGTGGCAACACACAATGCACCAACAAAGAACCAACCAAACACCGTCTTATGCTCAATCTTACTATCAGACATTAAACGACTGTAAGCCACCTGCCCTAAAGCAAAGCAAAGATTAGCACCTTGCACGAGTAACAAACCGAATAGAAAATCACTGGTGATACTTTCATAACGTATTGCCACAGCCCCACACACAGCAATTAAAGCCACAGCAAAAAAACGAGGGTTAAAGCACTTATCAAGCGCATCATTTAATAAAGTTACATAGATAGGCGTCATTACGGTGAATAGTAAGACCTCTGGGACAGACAAATATAAAAATGAGTGATAGTAAAAAATATACATCATGCCCAATTGAACAGCACCAATCAGCATTATTTTCAAAGCAACACGTTTATCGATTTTTTTAATTTTTAGAAATGGCAAAAATATTAAGGTCGCAAATGCAATACGGATAAATACACTAAACCAAGCATCAACTTGACCAGCCAAATACACACCGATCAAGCTAAAAGAGAATGCCCACAGTAGAGTCACCGATAATAAATAAGCCATAGTAAATCCATTTTCAATTAAATAAGGTTGTGTAGTTTACTGGATATAATCAACATCGTCATATAAAAGATAAGGCATCATTTATATTAATAAAGTGAAGTTTATTTCCTTTTTTCCCATTAGTTTACCCAACAAGTATTCAGCTCTACTTTACGCTCGATATTTTAAACTTTCATTAAACACTCTCTAAATAAGTATTTTATTCATAATAATGTTTACTATCTATCCAGTTATGAGTTAAGTTAAAAACACACAAGTGATAATGATTTTTGTTATCAACCAGTGTTTTATAAAAGTCGTTTTAAAACCTATTTAAAAAGGAATTGCAAAATGAGAATTTTTACCCCAAATAAAATAATGACTGCGATAGCAACTATCGTATTTACATCAAGTGTTTATGCTGATGATGGCATCAATAGCTCAACTGGTTATGCAGACAGCTATACAGAGACCGGAGATGAAATGATCTTAGATTTTGATGATATTTCATGGAATGTGATTAATGTAGAAACGACAAGCGAATTAGAAGATGCCTTAGAAGATGCAAGTGCAGGTGATAAAATTATCATTGCACCTGGTACCTATACTGGAAATTTTGAATTGAATGTAGGTGGTACACAAAATAAACCTATTTGGATTACCGGTAAAACTTATCTTGATATGCCAATACTGGATGGTGATGATTATAACAATGGTACGGTATTAGCCATCGATGGTGCAGATGATGATGATTCTAACGATCAAGGTATTAGCTATGTTTATATTGAGAAGATTGAAGTTACTAATGCTAGAACAGGTATCTCTCTCGATCAAGCTGATTATGTCACCATTAATAATGTTGAAGTTTACGACGTAGGTCAATCAGGTATTCACCTTCGCGATGGAAGCTCCTATAATATCGTTCAGAACTCGAACGTACACGATACCGGCCTGTATAATGTTAAGTATGGTGAAGCAATCTATATTGGTTCTGATTACACTAAGTGGGATGATACAGGCACCAGCTCAAACACTTACGACCCAGCAACAGATTACAATCAAATTCTAAGTAACACCTTAGGTCCAAATGTAACAGCCGAACATGTAGATATTAAAGAAGGTTCTTCTTACGCTTACATCATTGATAATACATTTGATGCAGAAGGTATGAACGACATCCTGAATGGTGGTTTAAGTTTTATTGATTTCAAAGGCAATCATGCAGAAGCGGCTTTCAACACTGGTGATCAAAATGATAATGAATACTTTGAGAATGCATTTGAAATAAATGAAAAATCTAGCGGTTGGGGTTATAACAATGACATTCATGACAACTCACTCACCTTTGATGATGAGTATTACGATGAGGATAGTGTGTCGGTCACATTAACATTACCGCTTGGCTCTGGTGGTGCCGCCTACAGTGCATCAACTACCAAATCGATTTCACCAGACCATTGGGTAGTAGAAAATAACGTTGATGACTCTGACTACACTAACAGCGTTTCTGATAATGACCGTGATCCTAGTGATGACGACAAGATGTATACAGGTGATTTAACAGAATACTAAATTTATGATTAATGCCGCTCGAGAGCGGCATTTTCACTAATATGATTAAATACTAGGGATAACATCCACTTCAATCGGAGAGTAACAAACTGTCGATGAAGCAGTCTCATCATACAGGCTGATATTAGTTTCAGCACACTCGTCTTGCTCTACTGCCAAACGACCATCACTACCAGATCCCCATGCATAAACAGTGTTGTCTTCTGTGACAGCAAAATGACTTGATGTATTAGCACTCATAGTAACTATAAACTGGTCATCTAAGGTTGTGTTTTTAACCGCTTCTACTGAGATTTGACGCTCAATACCTGAGCTATCGGTTTCATAACCATTTCCCATATACCCAGTACCCATGTCACCCCAAGAGTAGATGTCACCAGCTTCTGTTAATGCACGAGCATTACGACTACCGCCTTGGAATGCAATGATACGATCCGACCCTAACGCTTCTGAGCCAGTAGATAAATTATCAATTACTTCCGGGATTAATACACTTTCAACGTCAGAAACTTTATAAATAGCTCCACTCAATTCAGGTGTTCCTTGTGCTAGCGCACCATAACTGTTGTTACCCCACCCATAAACAACACCTTCATTATCAACAGCTAAACCAAAATCGGCACCGGCTTCAATAGCAACTATATTCTTACCTTCCAATATTTTTAATGGTGTAGAGCGGTCAACACTGACACTACCATCACCTAGCTCACCCTTACTTGAATTATTGCCCCAAGAATAGACATCACCATCTTCTGTTAATGCATAAACAGTGTGGTCACGTACAGCAAGGTCAACAATAACCTCTGATATTAACACTAAACCGAAGGTGCTTTGGTCATCAGAGGAGTCATCTAATCGACCCAGTTGCAAATTCCCATTATCGCCCGACGAGTAAACATTACCAGAACGAGTCACAACATAAGTATTAGCCGAGCCCGATGTTGCATAAGTAGCTAAATCATCATTTGGTAACAACACTTCCGTTGGGAATGTAACCGGATCAGTATGACTTAAACCTAAGCCACCTAGTGTATTCGCCCCAAAAACAAATAATCGACCATCTTCCGTGACCATTGCACCATCAGTTTGATCCGTTGAAATACGTTTGAAGCTTAATGAGTCATCACTCAAGGTAACCCAACCGGAGCTGGCATTATAGAGCCCATACTGTCGCGCTATATTAGCTTCGATATAACAAGCATTTTCTTCATCAGAAAGACTATCATTACCTTCTTCATTTAATTCTGTTCCTGGTTCAAGGTCTGTATCAGACTCTCTGCCTAACTTTAACCTTAACTCACTGCCACAGTAACGGCTTGGTGATTCAGCATACACAACTCCACCGTAGTTCTCACCAAAACTAAAAGGTTTACCCGCAACTGTTAATCCAAGCGTATGATGGTTACCAGCAGATAAGGTCGTATTGCTTCCTAAATTCATAGTTTTAGCGTAAGCAAAAGCAGTAGCATTGCTCACTGCGCTTGTTACTTGTTCAAAATTCGTATCATCGATGTCGATAAAGTCAGCATTGTCATCGCTTAACACACTGGTATCCAAACTTAGACCATTATATATATCGCCATCGTCATCTAATGCTAGCATCATTTTTAATAGTTTAATTGTCTGTGTTTGACGCGCGCTACTCTCGTCTACTAAGTCAGAAATAGTAATGCTAGAGTCAGCCACAACTTCTGAGAGACTATAACCTGCTAGACTAAAAGTGATGGTTTCACCATCACGATACTCAAATGAACCAGATTCATCGGTTGTGCCAGACAGTGTATCCGTCGAATAAGCTAAACCAGAAACAGCCACTTCTAATTGGCCATTCATCACATCCAATAATTCAACTGAATCTGTTGAGTCTTCGTTACAAGCAGTCGTCAATGCAACCGATGCACTTAATGCCAAGACTTTAGTTAACTTCATATTTTATTTTACACCTACATAAATGATAATAGTTATCAATATATTTATTAAGAGGCTAAAACACGAGTCAATTTACATTTTTTACTACTTAAATTTAAACCTTATTGATCATAAGGTTAACGTTAATAGGGCCAAGTATTATAAGTTGTTTTTATTGAATAAAAACCAAAGGAGAAAATCTAAAAAAACAACTAACATTTTTCTTTCAGCATTTCTTGGATACAAAAAAGCCCTTTCCTGCGTTTAACAAACAAGGGCTTTCTATTTAATGATATGACTCTAATGCCATAGCTATTATGCTTTAGCTAGGAAAAGCGAAACTCGCTCCTTCTCTTACGCCACTTGATGGCCAACGCTGTGTAATGGTTTTACGTTTAGTGTAGAACTTAACACCATCTGGGCCGTAGGCACTTAAATCACCAAACAGTGAACGTTTCCAACCACCAAAACTATGGTAAGCAACTGGCACCGGTAATGGCACGTTAATGCCAACCATACCCACTTCAATATTATCTGAGAAATAACGCGCGGCTTCACCATCACGAGTGAAGATACAAGTGCCATTGCCATATTCATGGTCATTGATTAACTGCATCGCCTGATCCATAGATTCAACGCGCATCACTTGAAGTACAGGGCCAAATATTTCAGCTTTGTAACTGTCCATCTCTGCTTTAACGTTATCGATCAAGGTTGCGCCAACAAAGTAGCCATTTTCATAACCTGCAACGCTTATGTCACGGCCATCAACAACAATACTTGCACCATCGGCTTCAGCGCTATCAATGTAACCCACTACTTTCTGCTGATGCTGCTTGGTAATAACAGGGCCAAAATCGTTATCAGTATTATCGAAGACACCGACTTTTAAGCTCTGCATGGCGACGGTCATTTTTTCAATCAATGCATCAGCGGCTTGATCACCTACGGCGACAACCACAGATAACGCCATACAACGTTCACCAGAGGAACCAAAAGCTGCACCTAATAGTTGATTAACTGCATTGTCCATATCGGCATCGGGCATAATAATCGCGTGATTTTTTGCACCACCTAATGCTTGGCAACGTTTACCGCTTGCAGTTGCTTTTGTATAAATATGCTCAGCAATTGGGGTAGAGCCAACAAAACTCACCGCTTTACACGTTTATCTTCGAGAATGGCATCAACAGCTTGTTTATCACCATTTACTACATTTAACACCCCCTTAGGTAAGCCGGCTTGTTGTAATAACTGCGCTAAAAATAAAGGTGCACTTGGGTTTCTTTCAGAAGGTTTTAGAATAAAACAGTTACCACACACGATCGCCAATGGAGAACATCCACATCGGTACCATTGCAGGGAAGTTGAAAGGTGTGATCCCAGCAACGACACCAATTGATTGCATTTCACTCCAGGAATCAACATTCGGTCCTGCATTTTTGCTGTACTCCCCTTTTAACAATTCGGGAGCACCACAAGCATATTCAACGTTCTCAATACCACGTTGTAACTCGCCCGCTGCGTCATGCAAAATTTTACCGTGCTCTTTACCTAAAAGATGACAAATTTTATCGCGGTTCTCTTCTAATAACTCTTTAAAACGAAACATAATACGAGCACGTTTTAAAGGTGGTGTATTACGCCATTCAGGAAAAGCTTGTTGTGCCGATGCGATCGCCGCCTCCACGGTTTCTTTAGACGCTAATGCAACTTGTGTGGCAACTTCCCCTAATGCTGGGTCAAATACATCCTGTGTTCGGCTATTATCTTCTATTACTTCACCATCAATAAAATGGCCTACTACTTGTGTCATAACAATCTCCATGTGGTATTACCACGTTATTAGTTTTTTAAGCTATCTCGTTGAAAGTTTCACCTAACGCATTAATTAAGGAATCGATTTCAGCCTTCTCAGTGGTGAAAGGCAAACCTAGTTGAACAGTCGCGCCACCATATCTAATGAAAAAACCTTTCTTCCACATTTTCATGCCAATTTGATAAGGTCTTAATGCAGGGTCACCATTGTTTGGCGCAATAGTAAAACCTGCGGCAAAACCATAATTGCGAATATCAACAATATGCTTACAGCCTTTTAAACTGTGTACCGCTTGCTGAAAGTAATCGCTCATTGCTTTCACTCTTTCCGGTAATTTCTCTTGCTGTAAAAGATCTAATGTCGCCAAACCCGCCGCACAAGCAACGGGATGTGCTGAGTAGGTATAACCGTGTGGAAACTCAATCATATGGTCGCCACCGCTATTATCCATATAGGTATCGTAAATCTCTTGTTTAGCCACCACTGCCCCCATCGGAATAGCACCGTTAGTGACCTGTTTAGCAATATTGATCATATCTGGTACAACGCCAAAAGCTTCTGCACCGGTTTTTGCGCCCATTCGACCAAAACTACAAATGACTTCATCAAATATCAGTAGAATATTATTATCGGTACAAATTTCTCGAAGACGATCTAAGTATCCAACAGGAGGTGGAATCACCCCCGCAGACCCAGATAATGGCTCGACAATAACCGCAGCGATGTTTGACGCATCATGTAATGCAATCACATCGAGTAACTCTTCCGCTAAAGCTTTACCCTGTTCAGGTTGTCCCTGGCTAAACAAGTTTTCAGGCAACAAGGTATGACGAAGGTGATCCGCTTCCACCGCAGGCCCAAACATGGCGCGATTACCACCAATGCCTCCGACCGAAATACCACCGAAATTACTGCCGTGATAACCTAAACCACGACCTATCAATTTGGTTTTTGTCGCTTGCCCTTTTTTACGCCAGTAACCACGTGCCATCTTTAATGAGGTTTCAGCGGCTTCAGAACCAGACACGGTATAAAACACGCGGTTTAAACCTTGCGGCATAAACTCAGTAATTTTTTCGGCTAGTTGAAATGACTTCTCATGGCCAAACTGAAAACCTGGTGAGTAATCAAGGGTATTAAGTTGTTGACTCACTGCCTCAGTAATTTCCGGTCGACAATGTCCTAAACCTGTACACCACAAACCAGATAATCCATCAAAAATTTTACGCCCTGCATCATCAGTAAAATAGCGCCCTGCTGCGGATGCTATGATTCTTGGATCTTTTTTGAATTCACGATTGGCGGAATAAGGCATCCAATGCGCATCTAATTGCGACTGTGTCAGACTATGGTTAACCTGTTTTTTATTCATAATTTACCTCAAAAAATAGATGACATGAGCCGTTATACTTCTTCACGATGCGGATTACGTTCATCTTGCATCCAGTTCATATATGGCTGCCCTTTAGAACGCTCATCCATGGTGATACAGTCATCAACTGGGCAAGTAATTTCACTAGAGGTTACAACCCACACAGTTATCATCGATAATGCCAAAACTATTAGTACCATCTTCATTTGCAGTCACTTCGATAGCTTGATGAGAGGTATCTTCACAGGCTTGGTAACAACGACCACAACCAATACATTTATCTTCATCGATGGTAGCCACCACCTTGTAGTTCATATTGAGCTTTTTCCAATCCGTTGTATTCGGAACTGCTAATCCTTTAAAGGCTTCAATATTTTCGTAGCCTTTACTGTCCATCCAGTTTGATAAACCTTCTTTCATCTCAGTGACAATGTTAAACCCGTAAATCATCGCCGCAGTACAAACTTGTACGGAGCCAGCGCCTAAGGAAATAAACTCAGCAGCATCACGCCAATTACCAATACCACCTATGCCTGAAATCGGTAAACCAGCGGTTTCAGGGTCACGGGCAATTTCACCCACCATATTCAGCGCAATCGGTTTAACGGCAGGACCACAGTAACCACCGTGTGTACTTTTTCCGTCTACAATTGGTCGAGCAGCCATCGCATCAAGGTCAATACTGGTAATAGAGTTGATGGTATTAATTAACGACACCGCATCGGCCCCCACTTTTAGCCGCACGCGCTGGGAACCTTACATCGGTAATATTGGGCGTTAACTTAACAATGACCGGCATTTTACTGTGCTCTTTACACCAACGAGTGACCATCTCAACATACTCAGGCACTTGGCCAACAGCAGCCCCCATACCACGTTCAGGCATGCCATGAGGACAACCGAAGTTAAGTTCAATACCATCAGCGCCAGTTGCTTCTACTTGTTTTAAAATAGTTTTCCAAATCTGTTCCTCACAAGGCATCATTAACGACACCACTAAGGCACGGTCAGGCCAGCTTTTTTTCACCGCTTCAATTTCTCGCAAGTTAATCTCTAAACTACGGTCAGTGATTAATTCAATATTGTTAAAACCAGACACCTCACCATTGTGGTCATACAGTGCAGAATAACGAGATGAAACATTGACCGCAGCAGGGTCTTCACCTAAGGTTTTCCAAACTACCCCCAACCCGCTTCAAAAGCACGTTCAACGTTATAGGCTTTGTCTGTTGGTGGCGCTGAGGCTAGCCAAAATGGATTGGGTGCTTTAATACCTACAAAATCAATTGATAAATCAGCCATGTTATTTCTCCTCAGATGAAGTTAGTTCTTGATGAATGGCTAATGCCGCTAGTTTGCCCTGTTGCACTGCTTCAACAGTTAAGTCTTGCCCTACACCCGTGCAATCTCCACCAGCAAACACACCTTCAATACTGGTTAATTGGTTATGAAATGTAGCGACTTTACCGTTACTAATAGTAGGAATAAGTTGTTCGGTTTGTGGGTATGCCATTTTTTGACCAACGGCTTTAAACACAGCACTACAAGGCACTTCAAACTGCTCTCCAGTGCTTTTTAGCTTGTCTTGATCGAGGTACGTTTTACTAAAGGTCATTGACCTTAATTTACCCTGTTCATCAAGGTTAATTTTTTCTGGTTGACTCCATGTTTTAATACGAACTTGATGGTTTTTAGCTATTTGCTGTTCATGGCCAGTAGCGCTCATTTGTGCTTCACCACGGCGATAAACTAAGGTGACCTCTTCAGTGCCTAAACGCTTTAATTGACACGCAATATCAATGGCGGTGTTACCTGCACCAATCACTATTGCGCTGTCTTTTGGGATATCCAGTTGGTCAATATCAGTGGCTTGACGTAACTCTTTAATGAAATCAACTGAATTTAATACTGAATCGTTATCTTCATGTTCTAAATACAGTGATGAAGTGTCTTGTAAACCAATGCTGAGGAACACCGAATCAAACTCTTCCTTAAGTGTTGATAGGCTAATATCTTTACCGAGAGCGCGATCATAGTGCACCGTAATACCACCGATACTTAAGATAAAGTCGACCTCTTTCTGAGCAAAATTTTCGGTTAACTTGTATTTAGCGATACCATATTCATTTAAACCACCCGCTTTTGGCTGTGCTTCAAATACTTCCACTTCATGACCTAACAGTGCTAGACGATGTGCACAACTTAACCCAGCAGGGCCAGCACCTACCACAGCAATTTTTTTACCTGTGTTTTCTGCACGTTCAAAGGGATGCCCTTCAAATTCCGCATTATCCGTTGCGTGGCGTTGTAATAAGCCAATTTTTACAGGCGATTTTTCAGCTTCATGATTACGCACACAAGCTTGCTCACAGAGAATTTCAGTAGGACAAACACGTGCACAACTGCCCCCATAATATTTTCTTTATAGATAGTTTTAGCAGCACCGGTTAAATCATCGGCATGAATACTAGCGATAAAGCTAGGAATATTAATTTTAGATGGGCATGCCTTAATACAAGGTGCGTCATAACAATAATAACAACGTGAACTTTCGATACCTGCCTGACGCGCACTTAAGGCTGGATTGATGTCCTTAAACATTTGGTCTAATGCTAATTGTTGCTGTGAATAGTTTACTGAATTGTCCATATTCATCACTATAACCTCTCCTATTTATAATTAATGTTGCACTATCTTTTTATGATTGACCCTTTGGACAATGCAAACAACAAGCCAACTACCTGACCACAGAGTCAACAAGTTAGATTAAAAAACGAACATGAGGCTAAGCGATTGTTTTGCTTAGTATAAAAATTAAGCTTATATTAAACGCTGAGATCGCTTATAAGTCTTTAAATAGTAATCACTTCGATCTAAGATATGAATGTGGAGTAATGCTGCACCATGACAAGGCTGTTGCGATAAAACAGTGCGGAGAATGATTAATGACTGACACTAAGAAAAGTGTAATAAAACGCCGAAAATCAGCTGATATTCGTAAAGGTAACCTACAGTTAATTTTAACCGTAGCAGAACAGCGCTTTGCTGAATTTGGCTATAATGGCACCACTATCTCTTCTATTGCCGAACAAGCGAACCTGCCAAAATCGAATATTCTCTATTATTTCAAAACTAAAGAGGTGCTTTATAAAGAAGTACTTAGCCAAATTTTAAAGATTTGGTTGGTGGATATGGAACAGATGACCGCAGATCAGCATCCTAAAGAGGCGCTCAGACAGTATATTCTGCTTAAGGTAAGACAATCTAAAGATCACTCCAATGCCTCTCGTATCTTCGCTTCTGAGCTACTACATGGCGCGCCATTTTTAAAAGAAAAGCTACAAACCGACTTAAAAGTACAGTTTATTAGCACCTGCCAAGTGATTCGCGAGTGGATCGCCAAGCAATGGATGAATCCAATTAGCCCAGAACATTTACTGTTTATGATCTGGTCATCAACACAAGCCTATGCCGACTATGGATTACAAAGTAGTATTTTGATGGGTAAAGCGGAGTTAGATGATGATGATTTTGAAACGGGTGCAGAACTGATCACGCAAATAGTATTAAGAGGATGTGGTATTAAACAACTGTAACCTGCCGATTTAAAATTTATAACACATTGTAAATAAAGTATTTATCAACTTATTTACAATGTGTTTAAACGACTAATTAATTGCCTTTACTGAATGTAACCTAAACCACTTCAGCCATGGTCAGCATAGCATTCAACAGTACAGAACAGCCCCCTTCACACTCTTCCTGAGTGGTACTTTCAATTTCATTGTGACTAATTCCATCTAAACAGGGTGTAAAAATCATACTCGTCGGAGCAAAATCCGAAACATAACAAGCATCATGTCCAGCCCCCGCAATAATATCCATATGGCTATAACCTAAGTCCACCGTTGCTTGGCGTACCGCATTCACACAGTCTTCGTTAAAGTGAATAGGTTCGTAATACCAGAATGGGTCAAGTGCAATGGTTGGACCCGTTGCCTCTATCTCTTTAATCGCAGATTTTAAGGCTTCATCCATTTTAGTTAGCTCTTCATCAATCGGATGACGTAGGTCAATACTCATGGAGATCTCGCCTGGAATAGTATTTCGCGAGTTTGGCATCACTTGCATAAAGCCCACTGTGCCACAGCCTGGTGGATGCGCTTTGGCGATCTCTTCAACCTTTAACACCAGTTGCGAACTTGCAATTAATGCATCACTACGTAAATGCATAGGTGTGGTACCAGCATGAGATTCTCGCCCAGTTAACACTGCGTTATACCAACGTTGCCCTTGACCACCAGTCACTACGCCCACTTGTTTTTCTTCTGCTTCTAAATAAGGCCCTTGCTCAATATGTGTTTCAAAGAAAGCATGGAATTGACGACCAGTAACCGGCGTTTCACCCGCAAAACCAATGCGTTCAAGTTCATCACCTAAGCGCAAACCATCAACGTCTTTAGTGTCTAAAATCTCTTGCAGAGTAAAGCGACCAGAAACCACACCAGAGCCCATCATAGCAGGTGCAAAACGCGAACCTTCTTCATTTGTCCAGACTGAAATTTCAATGGGGTGCTTAGTTTTAATGCCTTGATCGTTCATTGTACGCACCACTTCTAACCCAGCCAATACACCATATACACCATCAAACTTACCACCTGTCGGCTGGGTATCAAGGTGACTGCCTGTTCCCACTGGCGGTAAACTCATATCTTCACCAGGGCGAGTACACATAATATTACCGACTGCATCAACCTTTACAGTACAGCCCGCTTCTTCAGCCCATTTAATATATAATTCACGTCCTTGCTTATCTAAATCAGTCAATGCAAGACGACAACATCCGCCTTTCGCTGTGCCCCCTATTTTCGCCATTACCATTAAACTATCCCAGAGGCGATCACTATTAATTTTTAATGCTTCCATGTTTGACTCCAATACAAGTTGATTTAAACGACATTACGCACATAACATAATTAATTTAGTACAATGCAAGATACTGACCAACAGGACAACAAGTTTAAAGTTTAATGACACCCCTTATATATAGCTACCTGCGTACATTTAAAACAAATAGAGTGGATATTAATCATTATCAGTACAATATTCATGCACCACTATGGTGAGCAAATGCCCTGATATTGAGCAAGGCTATTGCCCCCTACTATTTACCAAGCCCTTTAAAAATAGACTTTAATTGCCTAGAAGTAAGTAACAGCGCCTATCAGAACAACAATTCCCGTCCAGTTGGTCAGTTAGTTAGTTATTGGCTTGTAAATTGCAAACCCTTTAATAAACACAAATCTTATCTTGTAAATATCATATTCAAGATGAGCATCTCGATTTTATTATTGGTGCGCGCAAGGCCACCTTCATGGAGGAGTTGATCACAATGAGTTTATTAATCAAAGGCGGAAAGCTAGTTAACGCAGATCAAAGTCTGTTTACAGATGTGTATTGTGAAGATGGCGTTATTAAAGCAATAGGCAATGAGCTTGAAGTACCGGAAGGTACCGAAGTGATCGATGCAACAGGAAAATTAGTGATGCCTGGCGGTATTGACCCGCACACACATATGCAATTACCGTTTATGGGTACAGTAGCCAGCGAAGACTTCTATTCAGGTACAGCCGCTGGCCTGGCAGGCGGTACGACTATGATCATCGATTTTGTTATCCCTAGCCCACAACAACCTTTAATGGAAGCATTTGACACTTGGAAAGGTTGGGCGTCGCGCTCGGTTTCCGATTACTCTTTTCATGTGGCCGTCACTTGGTGGGATGAATCAGTATCACAAGATATGCAAACTCTAGTAACAGAAGAAGGCGTCAATAGCTTCAAACACTTCATGGCTTATAAAAATGCCATCATGGCCGAAGATGAAACCTTGGTAAACAGCTTTAACCGCTGTTTAGAGCTAGGTGCCATGCCCACAGTGCATGCTGAAAATGGAGAGTTAGTACATCATTTACAACAAAAGATGCTTAAAGCGGGCATAACAGGCCCAGAAGCACATCCGCAATCACGTCCGCCAGAAGTAGAGGGTGAAGCTTCTAACCGCGCTATTCGTATTGCTCAATCCATTGGCGTTCCTTTGTATTTAGTTCATGTTTCATGCACTGAAGCTATTGATGAAATAGCACGAGCAAAATCCGAAGGGCAACGTGTTTATGGTGAATGTTTAGCTGGGCATTTAGAACTAGATGATAGTGTCTACAAAAATCCAGATTGGGCAACAGCTGCTGCGCATGTCATGAGCCCTCCTTTTCGCCCTAAAGGCCATCAAGAAGCCTTATGGAAGGCGTTACAAGGTGGCACAGTACAAACGACCGCCACCGATCACTGCTGCTTTTGTGAAGATCAAAAAGCCATGGGGAAAGATAACTTCACACAAATTCCTAACGGGACAGCCGGTGTTGAAGACCGCCTAATGGTGTTATGGGATTCAGGTGTTAATAAAGGCCGCTTAACTGAAAATGAGTTTGTCTCAGTGACCTCTACTAATACAGCCAAAATATTCAACATTTACCCACAGAAAGGCTGTATTGCAGTGGGCTCTGATGCAGATATTGTGATTTGGGATCCGGCTAAAGAACATACGCTATCAGCTAAAACACATCACCAAAAAATTGATTTTAATATTTTTGAAGGACGCACTGTTACAGGCTCGCCACATATTACCATCAGCCAAGGGAAAGTGGTCTTTAAAGATGGTCAACTGAATGTTGTTGAAGGCGCTGGACGCTATATCAAACGCCCTGCTTACCCGACCATATTTGATGCGGTTAAAAAATATAACCAAGAGCATGCACCTTATACGGTTGAACGTTAATAAAAATAACAAACAGATAAGTGAGGTTATATGCTAGCAACTGAAGAAGCAGCAATGGAATCTGCCCCCGAAGTAACTGAAAAGCCTGAAAAAGCTGAACAAACTAAGCGAGAAATGATCGCCATTGATGATTTATCGCTTATTTTTCCCAGTAAAGATGGCGATGTACATGCACTATCAAATATTAATTTAAGTATTAAAAGTGGTGATTTTGTCTCTTTTATCGGCCCTTCTGGGTGCGGTAAAACCACTTTACTGCGGGTTATAGCCGATTTAGAAAAAGCCACGTCAGGTGATTTAAAAGTCAATGGTACCGATGCACAGGATGCGCGTTTAAACCGCTTGTATGGTTACGTATTCCAAGCCGCCGCTTTATTACCTTGGCGTAATATCCAACAAAACTGCGCTTTACCTATGGAAATTTCAGGCTTATCACCTGCGCAACAAAATAAACAAATAGATAAATATTTAAAAATGGTTGGGTTACAAGACTTCCATAAGAAATTTCCATGGCAGCTATCAGGTGGAATGCAACAACGCGCGTCTATTGCCCGCGCATTGTGTTTAAATCCAGATTTATTACTAATGGATGAACCCTTTGGTGCATTGGATGAAATAACCCGTGATCACATGAACATTGAACTACTGCGAATTTGGAGTGAAACACAAAAAACGGTCGTTTTTGTAACCCACTCGATTGATGAAGCGGTTTTACTCTCCACTCATATTGTAGTGATGTCACCGCGTCCTGGCCGTATCGTTAAAGTAATAGAGAGCCCATTACCTCGATTAAAAACGTTAGCGTTACGCGACGATCCAGCTTTTCATGCCTTAGCTAGCGAGATTCGTACTGCACTTGCTCACGAGCATGCTATCGATTAATCATAACCGACTAAAGGATTAGACATTTATGAAACAAAAGATTTTTCTTTCGTCAGTGTATTTGCGATCGTGATTGCAGTTTGGTATCTCGCAGCCTTACTGATGAATGGTAATCAACTGATTAATAACCTAGAGCGCAAAAATCAATCCTGGACCTATCAGCAAATTATTGCAGGTGCTTACGACGTAAAGCGCCCAATGTTGCCTGCACCTCATCAAGTGGGACAAGAGTTGATCAAGTCGATTATTGATCGCCCAGTAACCTCTAAACGTTCTTTAATCTACCATGCACAAATTACCCTAAACTCTACCTTGTTAGGTTTTGTATTTGGCTCTTTGTTAGGTATTTTAATTGCCGTGGGCATAGTACATAACAAAACCTTAGAGTCGAGCTTAATGCCCTGGGTGATTGCCTCACAAACAATTCCTATCTTAGCTATTGCCCCCATGATAGTGGTGGTATTAGGCGCAATTAACATTACTGGTGTGATCCCTAAAGCGATTATCTCTATGTATTTATCCTTCTTTCCGGTCACCATTGCCATGGTAAAAGGCTTGCGTTCATCGGATAAATTACATGAAGAGTTAATGCACACCTACAGTGCTACCGCTAAGGATATCTTCTGGAAGTTACGTTGGTATTCAGCACAGCCTTACCTGTTTGCAAGTTTAAAAGTGGCAATTGCCGCTGCATTAGTCGGTGCGATTGTCGCTGAATTACCTACTGGTGCACAGGGTGGATTGGGTGCTCGTTTACTGAGTGGCTCCTATTATGGTCAAACCGAACAAATCTGGTCAGCACTGATCGTTGCCGCAACGTTGGGATCTATTTTAGTGTGGTTAGTAGGGATTGCAGAAAGAGTGCTGTTGCGCCGCCGAGGAGAACTTGATCATGCCTAAAGCATTAAAAAATTGTATCTATATCGCTTTAATTGTACTGCAATTAGGGTTAGTGGTGTTTAGTGAAACGGGTTTCTATCATGCCTTCTCACCTTCTGTTTTATTATTAATCGCAGCGGCCTACAGTATGGCCAAATTATTAGGACAGTTAACTAACCTAGAAACTAAACACAAATACATTAAACCAATCATTCCAACTTTATTCGCTTTTATGCTGATATTAACCTGGGAAAGCATTGTTCAAGGTTATGCTATTTCGCCTATTTTAATGCCTGCACCCAGCAACATATTCCATGCGTTGATCAGTAATATTCCGATGCTCTGGGCTGACTTTAAACAAACCTACTTAAAAGCGGTATTAGCGGGATATATCATAGGGTGTTTATCGGGCTTTCTAGTGGCGCAATGGGCAGTCAGAAATAAAGTACTGCAGGATGCACTGATGCCATTGGGCAACTTTATGTCTGCGATTCCGATTGTGGGTATCGCACCAATCATGGTGATGTGGTTTGGTTTTGACTGGCAGTCTAAAGCCGCAGTGATTGTGATAATGACCTTTTTCCCGATGTTCATTAATACCCTGACGGGTTTGCAATCCACCGATGCACTACATAAAGATTTGATGCACACCTATGCCGCTAAAAAATCACAAATATTCTTTAAGAACCAATTACCTCATGCCCTTCCGTTTATCTTTAATGCATTGAAATTAAACTCTGCATTAGCCTTAATCGGCGCGATCGTTGCTGAATTCTTTGGCACACCTATCGTTGGCATGGGATTTCGAATTTCGACCGAGGTAGGTCGAATGAATATGGACTTGGTATGGGCCACTATTGTGGTGGCCGCTATAGCGGGTTCATTAAGTTATGGGGCACTTGCTTTATTAGAGAAGTCCTTATTGTTTTGGCACCCCTCGTACCGAGAAGGTAAAAACAGTTAATGCAATCTAATTAATTCAATAACAGTAGGACATTGAATTCAATTAGTTTTACGTCACTTTACAATAGAAAAGGGAATAAACTATGAAAAGAACGCTAATCACACTCGCAACGGGCGCCGCTTTATTTGCATCAAGCTTTAGCGCTAGTGCAGCAGATAAACTGACACTGCAATTAAAATGGGTAACACAAGCTCAATTTGCAGGCTATTACGCCGCTTTAGAGAATGGTTACTATAAAGACGAAGGCATTGACCTTTCTATTAAACCCGGTGGCCCTGATATTGCACCTGCTCAAGTATTAGCAGGCGGTGGTGCAGACGTTATTGTGGATTGGTTACCTTCCGCATTAGCAACACGTGAAAAAGGCTTACCTATGGTCAATATCTCTCAGGTTTACAGTAAATCTGGGATGATGCTGACCTGTTTAAAGTCCAGTGGTATCAAAACATCGGCTGACTTTAAAGGGAAAACCCTTGGCGTCTGGTTCTTTGGTAATGAGTACCCATTCCTTAGCTGGATGTCACAGCTAGGTTACCCAACCACAGGCGGTGACGAGGGTGTAACTGTCTTAAAACAAGGCTTTAATGTTGACCCAATCTTCCAAGGACAAGCAGATTGTGTCTCGACCATGACCTACAATGAATACGGTCAAATCATGGATGGCGGTTTAACACCTGAAGAGTTAGTACTATTTAAGTATGAAGATGAAGGTGTGGCGACTTTAGAAGATGGTTTATACGTACTTGAAGAAGACTTAAAAGACGACAAGAAAGTAGAAACCTACGCTAAATTCTTAAAAGCATCATTAAAAGGTTGGAAATGGGCAGCAGACAACCCTGAAGAAGCCGCTATGATCGTCCTAGAGTATGATGACACAGGTGCGCAAACTGAAGCTCATCAAATCCGTATGATGACGGAAGTCGCTAAGTTATTAGGCTCAGGCGATGATATGGGTTATTTAGACCCTGCAGCATTTGATCGCACTGTGGATATTTTATTAAGCAGTGACTCAGCACCTGTTATCACTAAAAAACCAGTGGGTGCCTACTCGCACATTGTTTATGACAAATACAAAGAACTTTAACTAATTAGCTAAGCTTAAACAAAAACACCGAATGGCAACATTCGGTGTTTTTTATTCTGTGCACAATGTTCACTTTAACCTGTCACTTTATTCAAAAACAGGACGAAAGAAACTGCGCTCATAGCTGATAATACATTGTGTTTCTTCAGCATATCTAAAGGCTTCAATACACTCTGCATCAAACATCGAATCAATACGATACTGTTCATAACTGGCTAAACTATCAAAAGAAAACAAAGCGAGCGCTTTATTATTTGCCCCCTCTGAAGGTAAAAAGTATCCATGATGTTGCCCACCAAATTTATTGACTAAAGGTATCCAGAGCTTTGCATAACGTTCAAACTCTTTAAGTTTGTAGGGGTCGATAACGTAATTCAAATAGCAAGTGACCAAAATGGTTTCTCCTAATAAATTGATGGTTGATTAATATTGCGCTGATTAATCATTCTAAAAGTTAAATTGATACGTGGAGTACTGATTTTTTTAGTGGGTGGTAAACAATGTAACCAGTGGCTTTGTGTTTCGCCTCGCATCACTAATAAACTACCATGTTGTAATAAAACCGAAAGGGTTTGTTGATTATGTCTATGTTTAAATGAGAATTTTCGCTCCGCACCTAGACTAACGGAAGCTATTGCACCATTTTTAATCAAATCTTTTTCGGCATCACTGTGCCAGGTCATACCCTCTTCTCCACTGTGGTATAAATTTAATAAACAGGCATTAAATTGATAACCAGTCTGTTGCTCAACCAACTGCTTTAATTCTAATAACTCAGGTGTCCAAGGTAAGGCGACTTTTGTGGTGTTCGAGTAGGTGTAATGGAAAGGCTGATCACCATACCAAGCAACTTTTCGAGATGTAATAATATACTGCCCTTGAATATTAGCTTGATCATGCTTCCACTGGATTTGGGTTAACAGCTTGTCAAAAATCATCTGCTTGTTGATAAGACAACATCATCCCGTAATACTCAACAATACCATCGTAATCGATAATACTAATGGGTGCAGGTGCTAACTCAGAAAACAAGTCCATATTGTACATTTAGGCGCCTTTTTAAAGGGCAAGATTTGCTTGCCATTAGAAATTTCACTTCTAAATTAGCAATTAATGTTAAGGCCTGCAAATATTGACAGTAAAACTTAGATCTCTATTTAAGCTAAGGTTTTCTCACTGTTATATAACTCTTTAAAAAGTGAGCGCATCCAAATACACATAGGGTCATCGTGAAAACGCTTATGCCAATATAAATACACACAACCAAAACCAATTTGTAATTCATCGGGTACATCACGGGTTATTAAACGAGCATCTTGGCAAGCAGTTTCGGCAAAAGGCGTCGGTAAATAAAAGATAATATCCGTTTCTGCTGCAATGCTCGGAACTGAACTAAAATTACTTAATAAGACAGGCACTGAAAGTGGGTTTTTATTACAAGTTAACCCTAGCTCTTGAAATTTATGGTCAAAGGGCAATTTCTTCTCACCTTGCAAAGAGATTTGTCCAAAGTCGCAGCTTGCTAATTTTTCCGCAGTTAACGGCTGATCCGCCAATGGGTGTTGCTTATTCATCAATAGTTTAAATGTTCTATTGGCGACCTTCATACGATAGATATTTTGCTCTGACGTTGGCGGCTCATGTGCAGACAAAGCAAAATGTACATCCCCTGCTATCAAGGCTTCAAAGTGACGTTTAGGCGTAGAGTCTAAGCTAACCACCATGTTTGGTGCTAACTTTCTCACTTTAGCTATTACCTTAGGCATAAAACAATTGAATTGAGGCTGCAGACCATAAAAACGCACTTCACTGCTCATTGTGGCTAGGTCAAATGATTGCTTGTGCGCTAACTTTTCTAAGCTTGCAATCACCGTCATAATATCCGGTTTAATGCTCTCAGCCTTGGAAGTTAATTCATACCCGTACTGTTTACGTACTAACAATTCATCATCAAAGAACACACGCATTTTTTGCAATGATCGACTCACCGATGACTGGCTCATATTAAGGGCGAGTGCGGTGTTAGAAACATGTTTTTCTTCTAATAAATGCTTTAAAACATATAACAGATTCAAATCAATTTGAGCGAGGTTCATTATCTTCCTTTACATTAATCTTATTGATTACCACTATCATATCAATTTGCGGCAGATAATGACTAATCAATTAATGTAGAAAGACCAAGAAAAGTGCAGAAACCATTAATGTGAAGATTTATTACGCAACAAGGCGAGAAAAGGGACCGTAAGTCAATCAGTGACATCACATTCAGCTAGTTTATTAAACTCAATGTGATGTACTGGCATCAATATAAAAGTGGTTATTTAACAGCTAATTTATTCGCCGTCCAAACGTACAATAACTCTAGCGCAATGGTTGCGGCCGCTAAGGCAGTAATATCGCTTTGGTCATAAGCAGGAGAAACCTCCACTACATCCATTCCTACTAGATTAATACCTTGTAGAGCACGAATGATCTTTAATGCTTTATCTGAGCTAATCCCACCACAAACAGGTGTGCCTGTTCCTGGCGCAAAAGCGGGGTCTAAACAATCAATATCAAAGGTCAAGTAGACGGGTTTATTGCCTACTGTTGCTTTAATTTGTGCCACGATGTCATCCACACTTCGATCATTGGCTTCCATCGCATTAATCACATTAAAACCATGACCTTGCTGTTTATATTCAGTACGGATACCAATTTGTACTGATGATGCAGGATCAATCAACCCCTCATTGGGTGCATGAAAAAACATAGTGCCATGATCGTAACAGCTACCATTATTGTAAGTATCAGTATGTGCATCAAAATGGATAAGGGCCATCTCACCATGATGCTTTGCATAAGCACGTAATAAAGGCAGTGTCACAAAATGATCGCCACCTAAACTTAACAGCATTTTGCCACTATTAAGAATCTGACCGGCCGCCGCTTCAAGGCGTTGTGTCATATCCTGTGCATCGCCACAATCAAACACTAAATCACCCGCATCTACCACCTTGGTATGGTCGAATAACTTAAACTCCCATGGAAATTTCTTACTCTCCCATGATAAGTTGACTGATGCGCGTCGCATCGCATCTGGTCCCATACGGGCACCGGATCGCCCTGAAGTCGCCATATCAAATGGCACACCTAAGACCACTACATCAGCTTCTGTTGGCAATGGGTTTTTCACTAATGGACGACGCATAAACGTCATCGCATTAGAATATAAAGAGAAATCCTCTTTAGTAAACAGATCATCAAATGTAGGCTTAGGTACATTGTGTAATGAAGCTGACATCTAAAAACCCTCTAAGTAAGTGTAACCCGCTAGACCTTGCTCTAGCTCATCTAAAATACTTTGCTGCTCTTCAAGTGATACACGAGAAGACGCTAAAGCACGGTAGTTATCACGAATCGCTTCAACATCGATATGCACATATTTCATTACATCTTCAACGGTGTCACCTTCGTTAACGGATTCAATATCTAATCCACCTTGTTGATCAACATTCACTACCACACTGTGCGTGTCACCAAATAGATTATGCATATCACCTAAAATCTCTTGGTACGCACCGACTAAGAAAAACCCCATTAAATAAGGCTTATCCGCAGACCATGCTGGCACCGGTAAGGTTGTCTCAATGCCTTGACCATCAACGTATTGGTCAATCACACCATCAGAGTCACAGGTAATATCTAATAATACAGCACGGCGCTCACCTGCATTTTGCAAGTTAGACAGTGGTAAAATTGGGAATACTTGATCAATTCCCCATGCATCTGGCACCGATTGAAATAGCGAAAAGTTAACAAAAAACTTATCTGCTAAACGCTCATTTAGATCGTCTAAAATTGGACGATGAAAACGGTTTTTAGTACTCATTTGCGAGCTTAATTCATGGTAAATGCGTAATGCAACTTGTTCACCCCAAGCACGTTGTTGCAGGTTAATCACACCCGTTGCAAATTGATTATGTACTTCTACAATGTCACTTTGTGTATCATTGTAGATTTCAATCAATGCGCGATCATCACTGCCACCAGATAATAAACTCCAGTTGTTCCACATGTTTTGTAACAACAATGACGCTTGCTCAACAGGTGCTTCAATCACCTCTGGTTTATAGGTTTCCGCACCAATAACATTAGTAATTAACACCGCGTGATGTGCTGTTAATGAACGACCAGACTCAGAAATAATCATCGGCTTTGGTTGCTCATAAAGGCTACATACATCGCTAATGGTGATCACGATATTACGTGCGTATTCCGCTAAACTATAGTTCATCGAGTTATGTGATTGACTACGTGTTCCGTCGTAATCTACCGCCAAACCACCACCTACGTCTAAATAATCTAATGGCACGCCCATCGCACGTAATTCACAGTAAAAACGCGCGGCTTCACTGACGCCATTACGCACATCACGGATATTCGCCATTTGCGAACCTAGGTGAAAATGCACTAACTGTAATGTATCTAACTGGTTTTCCGCTTTTAAGCGCTCAACCACGGTTAATACTTGTGAAGCAGCTAAACCAAACTTAGACTTTTCACCACCACTTGATTGCCATTTACCAGCACCCTGTGACGCTAAACGAATACGTAATCCCATGCGAGGTTTAACACCTAATGCTCGCGCTTCTTCTAACACTAAGTCTAGCTCTGATAATTTCTCTAAAACAATCAGCACTTTATGACCTAGTTTCTCGCCAATTAACGCTAAGCGAATATATTCTCTGTCTTTGTAACCATTACACACAATCACTGAACTCCCTTGATGTGCTAAAGCTAATACCGCCAGTAATTCAGGCTTACTGCCTGCTTCTAAGCCTAATTGTTTGTGCTCTAATTGTGCTTGGCTTGCTAGAATTTCATCAACCACTTCTTTTTGTTGATTTACCTTAATTGGGTAAACCAGTAAATAACGATTGTCGTATTCAATTTCTTTGATCGCTTGATTAAAAGCATCACAAATATTATGCACACGTTGGTGCAAGATTTGTGGGAAACGCACTAATGCAGGCATGCTTAAATTACGCGCTTCTAATTGCGCAGCAATGTCACTTAATGCGACTTGGTGATCACTATCACTACGAGGTGACACATACACTTCACCTTGATCGTTAATACCGTAAAAACCTTGGCTCCAGTAGCGTACATTGTATTCAGCTCTGATGCGTTCCATATCAATTGAATGTTGCAAATTCGTATCTCACAAATAAGGTAGAAAGAATGATGACTCAGAAAATTGAAGTCAGCGTTTTATTGGCGCGGATTATTGGTGAAGAATGCAAGAACGTCTAACTAATAATTTTGCACTTATTAATCGAAAAAATTGTTCAATAAGTTAACTCTATGCATTTTTATTGATTACTAATAACCAAATAATTTTACTCTAAGCAGATTGCAATAGGTTAAGCACTCAAACGCTCAGTGCTATCAACGTTTGAGTGAATACAGGTAGATTAATAGGGAAAAGTGGTCAAAGCGGTAAAGAAAACGGTTAATATTATTTAATTTTTGTCACTAAAATTTGCTCGACACGCACGCCTTCGAGATCGAGCACCTCAAATTTATACCCTTGGTGAATAAAATGATCGGTCCGCTTGGGTAAACGTTTTAAAATATAAATCATAAACCCAGCAATGGTTTCGTATTGAGTACGATCAGGGAAATCCTCAATCGACAAACAACGCATCACATCATTAATCGGGGTTAAGCCTTCAATTAACCACGAAGATTCATCACGTTGCACAATTTGCTCTTCATCTTGATGGGTAATTAATTCACCCATAAAGCTACTGAGTAAATCTTTTACTGTGACAATGCCAACAACAGTGGCGTATTCATTCACAATGATAGCAAAGGGTTGTGTGGCGACTTTAAAGGCATTCAATGCTTCAGAGAGCGTCAGTGTTTCTGGTAAATAGAATAGATCTTTATCGACCTGTGTTCGGTGAATTTCTGCTAACTCCCCTTTTAGCACCAAACGTAAAATCTCCTTCGATTCGATACTGCCTTCAATATTATCTAAACCACCATTGCACACTAAAAAGTCATTGTGTGGTTGTTCAATAATTTTCTGACTAATCTCTTCGCTGCTATCGTCTAAATCAAAATAGATGATCTGATCACGCGGTGTCATCACACTACCGATGGTGCGCACATCGAGGTCAAATACATTACCAATTAACTGATACTCTTGTTTTTGCAAGCTACCATCTTCAGCGCCCGCATCCATCATCGCAATAATATCTTCAGTGGTGACTAACTCAGTTCGTTCGGTTGGGATATGAAACAAACGTAACATCATATTGGTTAACCCATTAAATAAAAAAACCGCAGGCATTAATACAAAAGTGATGCCACGCATCAAAGAGACAATACGAATAGCCACTGATTCAGGCATAATAATCGCTAAACGTTTTGGTAGCAGGTCAGCAAACAGAATAAACAAAGACGTTAAACAGATAAAAGAGAGGATAAAGCTAACCTGATTGAGCAACGCGCCTTGGTAAAACAAACTAATCACCTGTTTAATGTAAGGTGTTAAAGCTTGCTCACCAATAATCCCACCTAAAATTGAAATGCCGTTTAACGCTATCTGCATCATGGCAAAAAATTGCCTGATTTGCTGTTGCAACTCCAACACTTCCAAAGCTTTAGCACTCCCCTCATCAGCCATGACACGCAACTTTATCTTACGTGCTGCCGCAATCGATATTTCAGACATAGCAAACACAGCGCCAGCTAATATTAGTAAAACAATGCTTAATACATCGCTCAATTTTTATATCCTTTTATAGCAACAAATCATCGAAAATAATTGTTACTGCCTAACAGACTAACCCATTTAGCTGTAAAATTTGGCGCATTATAGTGTGAGTTTAGCGTTCGACAACGCTTATTTTATGAAAAATGCGTGTTTATTTATCAACCATATTTAAGAAGCTGAATTTATTACTTAAATTCAGCAAGAGTAAGTTAATAGAAAGGAGGATTAATGAGTTGATAAAGCAGTCACTAACAAGAAAATCATATCATGCTAGCTACCCTTAAAAATGCCTCAAAAATATCAAGCGTTGATATAACCAATTAACAAAGATAAAAAAGCCCCCACATGCACAATCATAATGGCCCTATCTTTCCACATCACCCCCACCATAAACCACAACACTATGCCCACTAAAAAAGCATAAATATTCCATGGCATAAAATTCAAGCCAGTAAAACCATAACCAATAAGTTGAATAACCGTTGCCACCCATTTAACAATATCGACTCTTTGCATTTTTTACCTCTAATTATCTGATAGGCCATAAATGCCTAATGAAAAACCTATTTAATAGAGTGAAATATGCGTGACTACAGCTCTCTTGACTAATCATCTTTGAACGCGCTAGAGTGTAGAAAATCTACTGGCTAATAAATAAAGGAAATAGTCTGGCTAAGCCTAATTTAAATGCATTAAAAATGTTTGATGCGGCGGCACGCCATCAAAACTTTCGACTCGCCGCGTTAGAGTTAAACCTGACACAGGGAGCGGTGGCACAACAAGTCCGAAAATTAGAAGCTGACTTAGGCGTGCAGCTATTTCAACGCCAAGCGCGAGGCCTTAAACTAACCGACCATGGCAATACTTATCACTTAGCTATTCATCGAGCCTTAAATATCATTGATCAAGCAACACAACTTATTCAACCAGAAGAAACAACTATTACCATCAGTATTACCCCTCTTTTGCTTCGAAATGGCTAGTACCTAGGTTATCTAACTTCTTGCAGCAATACCCTAATATTAATGTACAAACCATAGCCACTGAAAAGTTAACCAACTTTCAATCGGATAATGTCGACTTGGCCATTCGACAAGGGCGCCTAAAGGCAGTAAAAGGTCTACATACACAGGCCTTATCACCACTTAATCTACGAGCAGTGTGTAGCCCGCACTTTGCCAAAGATTTGCAAGCGATTAACAGATTAGAAGATTGTCTCAGTTACCCTTTAATTCAAGACAGTCATAAATTATGGGATGCATTTTTATCAGAAAATGAATTAACAACACAAAGCAGAATAGCGCAATTCAACCAAACCACCTTAGCTATAGATGCCGCAGCAAATGGTCAAGGTATTGCCCTGGCCCCGCAGATTTTGTTAAATAATGAATTAGCCCAAGGCCGTTTGATTGAGTTATGCCCTGATACCCGCGACAATCAAGGTGGCTATTATTTAGTCTATCCCGACCATCATAAAAACAGCCCAAACCGCGATGCGTTAATTAACTGGATCTTCTCAGAGTTCCAAATAAATGAATCATCGCGATTACTTGAATGACCTGATCGGGCTATCTAGTCGATTAGTCTGCTACTGACTCTTTGCATCTCCCACACCTTGATCAATAAGCAAAATCAAACAGTAGTGCATTATTAACGGCAATTAGTTTATTATGTGCGTTGATTTTTAAACTTGATAAGAAAAACAAGACCGTTAAAAATCTAGGTGAGTCGCATCAAGCGATAACTAAAGTGAACTTAGGTAAATAGACTGTGCTGATAACATCGATTATGACAATAAGAGAGCCCCTATTAGACACTACATTTAATCAAAGGAAGGAAAATAGCTTGTGATACCGATGACCTTAAAAAATAAATAAGTATCAGTATTTTATTTATGTCATTAGTGTCAAAACAGACTCATTATTTTTTAATAACAATAATAAAAAATGATAATTTTAAAGGCAGTTTGTGCTGGTTAGTTAATGGTAATTCTGTGCTTTTCAACCAATAAAACCTTTAAAAATTATCAGTCCTAAATTTTAAAAGGAAAAATAATGAAGTTTGCAAAAATTATAATGTTAAATTTTGCTTTATTAACATTATCTGGATGTGTGGGTGGATTAACTGAAAGACAGGAAAGAGAGTATGCCGCGTTTGAAAATGATGGCGTATTAGTAGAAGAGAAAACACCTACTTTGGGTGCAGTACTAGGTATATTACCTGGTGCCAGGTCTTTTTATACTGGCAACCCAGGACGTGGTATTACGAATCTACTTTTATGGCCCTTTTCTATATTATGGGAGCCAGTAAATGGTTGGAATGGCGCCAGAAAAATTAACTATGATATGACAGCCTACCGCCTTAAAAAACAACATGAGGAAGAGCTATTAATATTAGAGTTTCAATACAAAAATGGTGAAATGGATAACAATGAGTACTTCTTTAAACTACAAAGATTAACTCAAAAATATCAGTATCAATATTAATAAGGCCAATTAAGCCTGATCCTGTGAACAATAAAAACAGAGTTTGTATAAGAAAAACACAAACTCTGCCTATTTTTCTGTTTAATGCGTATAAACAAACCCACCGTATAGATATTTAGTTGCCTCAGCGCCTAACACCATTACTTTATCGCCACTGTTTAACTTACCTGAATTTACTAATCGCGCTAAGCTCACCCATATCGCAGCCGATCCTAAATTGCCTAAGTCTTTAGCATCATTAATCACTTTATGTGGAGCTATGTTCAACTTTTTGGCGATCATAGTATCGATATAACCATTGGCTTGATGCGGCAAAATATAATTAAAATCATCCAATTGATATCCTCGAGAAAGCACTGCTTGCAACCCCAATTCAAAAAGTGACTCTCCATTATCTTTCACCGCTTGGCTATTATGATGAAAGCGAGCCATTTCACCTGTCCCGACTGTTTTTGAGCCGCCATCAAGATAAAAGCCAGGGGCTTTACCATGACCAATTTGCCCCATATAAATATCACTGAGGCGTTGTTCGGGCTTTGTCGCTTGCTGTACTATCGCCGCAGCGCAACCATCCCCCATTTGCATATAATTAACCATTTGAGAGGTACTAATAAAAGCGTTGTTAATATCAAAATAAACCGAGCCTGTTTCACAACCAACAATAGCTAACGGCCTTGGATCACTTATACTAAAGGCACTGGCTATTTGTAACGCATTAGCGAAGCCTGTACAGGCTTGTCTTAACTCCAAATAAGGTGATTGTAGCCCTAATTTATCAGCAATCCAGGATGCGTTGGGGGGCACTTGAGTATGTGGCGTACAGGTATGACTTAATAAATACCCTAAGTCATTCGCCGTTAAGCCTGCCGCAGTTAATGCCGCTGTTAATGCTTGATGGCTCATATCGATACTGGTAGGAGAACAAGCACTTAATGGTTTTGCCAAATTTCTTACTAAATAACGCCCTTCAATACCTAACCGTTTGGCTATTATTTTTGCTTTTCGTTGCGCGGTTTTTCCACATAACCTATTCAATGCAGAAAACAAAGTTTGGTTTGTAACCTGTTGTGGAGGTAAAAATGCATTAATCGCTAATAAGTTCAGTTCGTTAGGTGCAAAAGTTACTGCCATTTCGACTCCAAAACATCGAATACCCGCTCTAGATCTACGCCTAATGCGGTAAAGTGCTGAGTTTGTGTTATTAATAATTGATGTAATAGACCACTGATAATTTGTTGTTCATGTTTAAACATTGCCGAAGTGGCCCCGAGAGCTTGAGCATGACGTTTTGCTATATAAACATGTTTAGCTTCATCTTTTTTAATCAAGCCACAGAGCACTGCAAAAGGGTGAGACTCACCTAATAAGCAATGTGCTAACGCATGCATAATTTGTGTCACACAAGCATCTAAAGTGGCGATTTTAATAAAGTGCTGACAACGACTTTCACCACGACCTAATTTGGCATAGAACAACCTCGCCTGCCCTTGAATCTTATTCTGCTGTGCCACTACAGGTAGATGTTGCAGCACCCATTGTAAAGCTTGATCGTGCCTCGCTTCATCTTGTTCGACACTTATTAAACTCTTGATCATCTTGTCATTTTCAGGACTATCTTGAACAAATAAACGGGTGATCTCTTGATTAAATACTAATTGAGCCGACTGCTCACCGCACAAAAGCAAAGGGATCAGATGAGCTAATGCATATTGATCTTCACTCTGCCAACCTGCGGGATGATTGTCGGGATGGTAAGTCCAATTTCTGATACGTTGCCCATTGGCGTTATGTCGACCATCGACTAAAGCATAAGATGATTTAGGTAAGGAAAAACAGCGAGTGAGGTTAGCAGACATAGTCTTCACCATACCAGTGACAGTGGTCACTGCTCGCGGATTTTGTAATATATCTATTATCTAACACAGTAAAGCACGAGCTACTGTTGTCGGGGAGATGAGTGTTCAAGGTCATCAATTTACTTCCTCATTAGCAGTTATTACTAATGAGAGACCTTGTTCAACAAATTTTTAATTCAATTATTGATGATAATGGCAAAATATAATAAATGACTTATATTTTGCTGACCTATATTTTCTAATCAATAAGCCAGTACAACCAGGAGTATCAAGAGGTTTACCAAGGCATAATAAGCGCACTAAAAATGCAATAAAATCAAGCTAAGCTGTTTAATGGCTATTTTCGCCTAGTATTAAAAAATAAAAATTCAACACGCACTTTTAACATCTATTATTCATTAATTTTTGAAGCATCCTGCCTATTTATTGCCCCCAAAAAATAAAAAAACACAAAATCAATGACATATAAAAATTTACATAATTTACATTTATTTTGCGCATAATCAATATCGTTTAAATGCATATGAGAATGATTGCCTTTAATATCAATATAAAGTCTAATCCACCTCGAAAATTTCTAATGATAATAACTATCAATAGCAACAAACTTTTTATATATACCGTCTCTATTAACAGCACTCTAGCTCTGTATTAGTTATTTACATGATAAATAATATTTAAATAGGTTCAGTATTATTTCAGGATGAGATAAACAATGCATAATTCATTACCATTCAAACGCCTACCTATAACCATTATGATTAGCTCAGTACTCTCTGCTTCTGCATTTGCAGCAGACGCAGAAACACCAGCAGCAACAACTTATGATGCAGTTGAGGTTTGGGGCACCCAAATCAACAACGAAACCTCTTTATTAACGCAAGATATTGAGTCAAAGCAAGCAGATCATATAAGTGGTTTGTTACGTGACCAAGCTGGTGTTGACGTAGGTGGTTCACACTCACTAAACCAATCAATTAACATTCGTGGTGTGACTGAGACTGACTTAAATATCACTATTGATGGCGCAGACCAAAGTAATAACGTATTCCACCACGTGGGTAACTTACTGATCAACCCTGATATTCTTCAATCAGTTGATCTACAAGTAGGTACGAACTCAATCATCAATGGTGGTTTAAGTGGAGGTGTTGCATTTGAAACTAAAGATGCTGACGATCTATTAAGAGACGGCGAAACCGTAGGGGCACGTGTTTACGGTGGTTATGCAGATAACGATTATTACTCATACTCAGGGACTGTTTACTCACGTATCAATGAGCATGTTGATTTCCTTGCATACTATAATGCGATTGAGCGTAATAACTCAGAAGATGGTGATGGTAATGTAAAACTAGGTCAAGAAGGTACGATGCAAAACATCTTACTAAAAGCGGGCTTTAACTTCACTGATACACATCGTTTAGAGCTAAGCTATGACTACTACGATGACTCTGGTGATTACACCTTAAGAAGTAACTTAGGTGCTGATTACGATCCAACTGGTGTAATTTACGATATCGCTTATACACGTGAAACATTTACTTTAAACCATGAAATTGAGCTAAGCAATACACAAGTAAACTCAACATTATACAGCAATACAATGACCTATAACCCTGATTACGGTGAAGGTAGCACAAATCAAGAAGGTATCACCCATAATATTGGTTTTAAAGTATTAGCTGAAACAGATGTTGCAGCGAATAGTGCACCTTATACATTACGTTACGGTATCGAAGGTCAAAAACAAAATGCAGAAAGAACCACTGATGGTGTGCGTGCTGGTAACAAAGAATATGTAGATAGTGTTGCTGTATACATTGAAAATGAAATTGCATTAACCGATAAACTATTGGTAACGCCAGGTGTTCGTTACGATGTCTATACAATGGATGCAAACTCATCAGACGATACATTCAAAGAAGTAAGCTTTGCATTAGCTGCCGAATACATGATTAATGACGAGTGGACAACACGTGCCAGTGCAACTGAATTGTTCCAAGGTCCTGTATTACCAGGTTCATTCTTATCTACAGTACATGATGACAACCCTGACCTAAAAGCTGAAACAGGTATTAACTACGAAGTTGGTTTATCTTACGAAACAATAGACTTTGTGGGTATGGATGAGTTTGGTTTCTCTGTGACTTTATTTGAAACACAAATCGATGATTACATTGATAACTCTATCACGGGTAAAGTGGGTATCGAGAACTTAGGTGATGTGCAAATTAGAGGTGTTGAATCAAGCGTTAACCTACGTAAAGGTCTATTCACTAGCCGTTTAACTTACGCACATTCTGATTCTGAATACACAGATGTCAATGAGAGTGCTAATGCTAGTTACGTTAAAACTGTAGGGCAAGCATTAGATAACGAAGTAGGCGATAGCTTCTCACTTAACCTTGGTTACACATTCCCAAGTATTAACGTGAATGTTAGCTGGACAAGCATGGTGACATTAGACTTACATAAAGATGTATCAGAAGATACTTCAAAAGCAGGCTACGACGTGCATGACTTTTCTGTGCAATGGCGCCTAGCACAAGTTAGAGACTTAACGTTAACAGCGGGTATTGATAATATCTTTAATGAGCAATATGCATCTCATGCCTCTCACTACTCAAGCTTAGATTCGGATAGCAACACAACCGATTACGAAGATGGCCGTAAAATCAAGGTGTCTGCTTCTTACCAATTTTAATTAGCTAACAAACCTTAATAAAAGGCCCCGTCATAGCAATATGACGGGGCCTTTTTGTATCCACTTCAATATTAAAATGTTATATCAATAACGATTAGTGGCTAACATCAATCACTTTAAAAGTAACCGATGCATAGTCAGGAGAGCTTGTTCCTGTTTTATTTTGGTTATATAAACCGGCTTTAAAGTACATGTAATCATCTGCATAAAAGTCATCAATTGTAATCGCATCGATATCACTTGATACACGGATTAACTGCTTAGATCGTGTTTTAGTGTACTCGATAGAATCAGCAGTGGTATAAGTATAGCCATCATGCCATACCGTTACCTTCAACTGATCACCAGTGAGGTCAATCTCATAGCTCCACTCATCACCCAAAGCAATCCCATTTTCTGGCTCAACTGGGTCTCCGCTTGCATCTTCATCAGTATCATTTTTATCAGTGAAACCAATGATGTTAATACGATCACCAGGGTCACCACTAGAGTCGTCAACGGTGAAGAACACTGAACCTTTATCGTGTTCAGGCAATTTTCGGTAATAAATTTTCACCGGTTCATGGTCTTCGCCGTGGATTTGGCCCACAATAATACGACCAATTTGGTCTTCACTGTCCGCATCAACGGAGACAGTGTTGACAATTAATGTCGCTTTCATATTGCCATTAACACCGCCCACCAAGTCTTGATTACTATCAGAAGCTTCACTGGTTACCCAATTATTTTTAGTAAAGCCTTTAACATTTGCGTCACCGCCATCTGTATACCTTGCCATTAACTCTCTTAATTCAGAGCGAGGATAAGTTGACCCACCAAGAACTTGCAGCATCATTAGCGACGGTAAAGGTTGGGCACCCATCATCCCAAGTGATCTCTTCTGCACCATTGGAGCCTAATGTTTTGTTATCTACTAAGTCTTGAATGTCTTCTACATCATTCATGGAGACACCATCACCCGTGGTATAACCCCAAATTGACATATCAATATTACAACTACCGACAAATGTTTCTTCAACTGTTGATTCTTCAGTTTCCTCGGTTGTTTCTTCCGTGCTAGCCTCTTCAACACCATCATCAGAACAACCCAATACCTGCGCTTCAATAATACTATTCCAGGTAGAGCCGGCTGAATTGCCCGAACCAGTAACACGTACATAACGTGCTTCTGAATCTGTGACATCGATAGTTTCATAACTCGCATCATTACCTGATGAAATACCACCAGCATACACAGAGGACCAATTACTGTTATCCGTTGAAGTCTCTATATCAAAATAATTACTACGTTGATCCCCTTTATACCATTGAATTGCCAACTCTTTTACAGTGGCTTCACCTGCTAAATCAAAAGTGATTACTTTACCAATCCCTTTTGATGACCAACGTGAATCGCTTGAGGTATTTTTATCAATCGCATTTTCAGGGCCATGACCGTCATTGGTACCATCATCGCTGGCTGAATCTATCGCTAAAGAAACAGTACCACTACAGGTACCTGACTCTATACTCTCTTCAACCACTTCGGTTGTACCTGTACTGGTTAATGCAAAATCATCAAAACGCGCTTCAGCTCCATAATAATTACCAAAAATAGTAATAGTAGTAGCAGATCCTGAGTTAAAAGTTGCGGTAACAAGCTCATAATCATCGCCACCACCTGTGCGTGTATAGCGTGTACCGTTAACGGTTGCGCCTATTTTACCCGTGCCTTTAATATACGCTGTTAGTGCATAATCCGTATTCGCTTCAACTGATACATCTTGTTCAAACTTACCGCCATCACCCGTGATCTTAGCCGCTTTAGTGCCACTACGTTGATCACTAGAGATCGAAGATGGATCTGTATCTATCCAGCTATCGCTGGTGAAACCATCTTCAAATCCAGCATTTACAATGCTAACAGATGAAGCACTAGCTGCTGGGATAACAGTGACGGATAATGCAGCAGCAACAAGTGCTGTTGTATATCTCAGTTTTGTTTTGAGTTGCATAAAAGATTTCCTTAAGTATTAGATTCCATAGAAGTGGTAAAGCAATAACCTCCTATCATTGATTAATTTAGCCTTGTCTATCGCATAAAATGCGCGACCTAGGATTAGACAATTTGTAATACTTAACAACTAATTCGAGAGCAAAAAGCGACCAAAAACAAAATTTTAACTAATTGAAACTTCAATGATCACATTTACAGATAATTGAGCGTTTAAAAAATGAACTAAACTAAAAAACAATAAACAACTGAAAAATATAGATAAATTTATAATATGTCGTCAATATCACTGTTAATATTATTAAAGCGCTATTTCACCTCTACTTCTGTCATGACAAAAAAATAAAACGCAAATAACGCAGAAAAAAACAATATTTCAATATGTTGTAAAGAATAAATACAATATTTCCCGTTCAAATCAACGACAAAATAATGCAATCTACTAGAGAAAAATTAACATCATAAGCAGCGAAGCAATCACTATTGAATGAGAGCATTGAATTATTTATTCATCAAAAACACTATTCATACAATATTATTAAAAGAATAGTGTAATGAAAGCGATGATTGTAAAAGTTATATGGGCGTGGATTTGAGAAAATATATGAAGAGATACTTAGGCAGACCGGTGATTGCTTCAGACAATACATTGCTAGACTCGGCTTCCTCCGAACAGCGGTGTTTACACCTTCCCCCTTAATGAGTGGCTATATTGTATTGGCGACATTCGATTGACAGCTATACTATGTAGTTGTTAATAACATGAGATATTTCTACAACGTCCATCACAATAAGCGTCATTATTATATGCAAATCATACAAGCAAATATCAGTCATTTAGATGCCTTTCTAGCCTATGCAAAACAATGTGCTGATGATGGGTTACATTTATATTCGTCTACCACTGAAGATCATCAAGCTTATTTTAAAAAGCGCTTAGCTTATGCTGAAGGTAAACAATTACCCGCACATTGGCCTGCTATCACCACATACTTCTGTATTAAATCGACGCATATTTTGGGGTCAATAAGAGTTCGTCATGGCACCAATGAAAAGATAGAGAATATAACAGGTCATATTGGTTTCGAGACACTCCCAACTGCCAGAAAAAATGGCATTGCTTACAGCATGCTCAATTGGGTACTCACCCATGTAGTCAATGATAAGGTACTGATTACTTGTTCTGATAAAAATATCGCCAGTAGGCGATTAATAGAAAAATGTGGAGGACAATATTTAGGCGATTTTTGTTATGAAAATAATGAGCAACGCATATTACGTTACCAATTACACAATAAATCATTAAACCATTCTTAATGACTTAAGCAAACAATGAGATTAGCCATCTTATCAGTGAATAAGCACTTATCAGTGGCAAAATACTAAGTTTCAGTTAATTTATTCAAAATAAATTAACTGAATTGCAGATTAAATATATTATATAAAATTCAACAACTTAAGATTACCCCCTGTATTTTAACGCCTAAAGCTACCACTATTTTAAAAAATTTAACTTTATTTCACTTTCACTGCATCCAAATCAGCTTGTCGATGGTAGTACCTAATAACAGTAGGAAAACGACTGTTTTTCAAATTCGAAATCTACCAATTAAAAGGGAAACGACAATGAAAAATCAACACATGTTAAAAGCACTAAAAATCACAACAGCATCAGCTTTAATGATGGTAGCAACGCAATCTTATGCGGGTACTTTTTCTCAAGAAAACTTACCAAGTGAAGTACGTGTACCGGCAGGTAACATGGTCGCTATGTTTACTGCTGCAAAAGGGAACATCACTTGGGAATGTAAAGTAGATACATCCGATGAAGAAAAAGCAAAATGGGCATTTGCAGGCCCACGTGCCATCTTAAGTGATAACAAAGGTAATCATTTAGTGTCTTACTTTGGTCCACCAGCAACATGGGAATCGCTTGACGGTTCATCAATTACTGGCAAACAACTTGCAGTCTCTCCTTCAGCTAAAGGCAGCATTCCAATGCAGTTAGTGAAAGCAAATGAATCTAAACGTCCTGGCGCATTAAAAGATGTTACTTACATCCAACGTATTAATCTCAGTGGTGGCGCATCACCAGAAACAGGATGCAACATGGATAAACTCGGCCATAAAGTAGTCGTTAACTACTCAGGTGAATACCTATTCTGGAAAGCAAAATAAGCGCTTCCTCTCACCTCTTGCAAACTATTCTCTAGAGTAAGTGAGTATAATGCCCTAAGATGCCCAGTTACATACTGGGCTTTTTTGATTAAGGAAATCATTTGGTATCATCAATAGGGTTTGATTATGAAGGTGTTCTACAGCAATGCGCTCAAGGCGACCGACATGCCTTAAGGCAATTATACGAACAAGAAGCATCAAGGTTGCTCACAGTCGTTACGCGCATTCTCAAAAACCGTCCGTTATCGGAAGATGTGGTGCATGATGCTTTTATTAAGATTTGGAAAAATGCAGATGCTTATCAAGAAACGCTAGGTTCTGCCCGTGGTTGGATCTACACCTTAACCCGTAACTTAGCATTAAATGCACTAAAACATACGAATCGCCAAGTATTGGCTGAGCCAGATTTTCTACTCGACCTATGCGATAACCAAGTGTTGGCCTCAGCGGGACAAGCCGATGACATGTCGGAATTAGCAGAAGACCACCTTGCCCAAGCGTCACTGCAAACTTGTTTAGAATACTTAGAGCCAGAGCGTAAGTTATGCGTATTACACGCTTATGTTGACGGCTATACACAAGATGAAATTGCTAAATTGATTGATAAACCTCTTGGCACCGTAAAATCATGGATCAAGCGCAGTCTGAATGCTTTAAAGGAGTGTTTAAAATGAATAAAGAAACACCAAAAACTCCTAATATAGATGACCAGTTAGCAGGCCAATATGTGCTTGGTACACTAACAGTAGAAGAAAGAAGTGCATTTGAACAACGTTTAGCCAACAGTCCAGAGCTACAAAAAGAAGTGAATCAATGGCAAGCACACTTTTTATCGATTACTGATCGACTTGAGCCAATCGCAGCACCTCAACCTTTATCAGCTCGCATCGAACGTAGTTTAGATGAACTTGAACAATCACTTAAACCTGTCACACAAGCAAGCAGTAATCCGCTTGTCTCTTTCTGGCAAAATTTAGTGTTATGGCGTGGTATCTCAATGGCATGCCTCGTGCTAGCTATGGTACTTGGTATTAAATTACACACTGCAGCACCGGTACTCAGTGAACCCACTTATATTGCTGTGTTAGTACAACCAGAAAATAAAACACCAGGTTGGGTTATACAAACGAGTCACAGTAACCAAATGCAACTAGTGCCGTTAGGTGCGGTAGAAATACCAGCAGGGAAAGCATTACAGTTTTGGACTAAAGCAGAAGGTTGGGATGCGCCAGTCTCATTGGGTTTAGTGAAAAAAGGCGAAACGCTTAAAGTTGATATCAACAAGCTACCACCACTCACTGAAAACCAATTGTTCGAGTTAACCCTAGAACAGGAAACCGGCTCACCAACAGGTAAACCAACAGGCCCAATCACCTCAATCGGCCGCGGTATTTCGATGTAATACTGCTGCGATTAAAGAAAGTGGAAATACAACACTGAGTACACGTGTTGTATTTCTTTTTATAATTTATCGGTTATCAATCACTGCAAAACAGGCAAGGTAAAACGCCTGTATAATACCAATCACAAGCATTAATTTCTGCTTGCATAGGCTTGTGGTGTAAAACCAAACTGCATTTTAAAAGCATGAATAAAACTACTGACACTTTTATACCCTAACTGGTGCGCTACTGCCGTAGTGCTCTGCCCTTCGTTTAACTGTCCTAGGGCATTCATCAATTTAAAACGACTCCGCCATTGTCGGTAGGTCATCCCAGTTTCAGCTTTAAATAAACGTTCCATCGTTCGAACACTGGCTCCCGCTAAACTTGATAAATCAACTAAAGATAAGGTTTGTTGTGGATGCTGCACCATATAACTCACCAAGCGTTGCAAACGTGGGTCTTTACCGGAATGAATATACACATCACTCCTTTCTAATATTTCTAACTCATCTATCGCCACTAGGCCCAAATGCTTAAGTCGCTGTTCCGTTAACAAATTTTTCTGTTCAGCTAAACGCAAAATAATCTCTTGCATTAATGGTGTCATGGTTAACATGGCAATATTCTTTTCAAACTTTCTAACTGGATAAAAAGGGTCAATATAGAGGTTGCGGATTTTGGTGTCCGTTTCACTACTCACTTGATGGGTAATTCCACCAGGTATCCACATAGCATGTGTAGATGAAACGACCCATACAGACTCTTCACCACTTACTCTAAGGATACCTTGCTCTGACCATAACAACTGTCCACGCGGATGATCATGCGCCACCATACCAGCCTCTGCCTGCATATTTCTCCCATGTGTAAGCACAGGTTGTTCTGGGTCGACTATGTATGCCATATCACTAGGAGGCAATTTTGTCGTCTTATGAATATCTTTTGTCATAAACCACACTTAAAACGTCATCAAGGTTGGATTATCATAACCATCAATGACCTAACTACCAACATTTTCGATAATTAAGGATGCACAAGTGGAAAATAAAATCAGTATTAAAAAGTTAATCGCATTCGCCTTTATCCTGTTCGCTGTTTATATCATGTTATTCCCCATGGCTAACCAGCCTGTTGCATTTTCCTACAGTGCTGCGGTTATTTTAATTACCCTTACCTGTTGGAGTGCTTCATTATTTCCTCCCTTCTTAACTGGTTTAATTTTCTTTGCGTTAACCATTACACTGCAATTAATAGAACCTAACTTATTATTCGCAGGTTTTGGCTCTACAGCCGTCTGGTTAATTATTGCAGGCTTTATTATTGGCTCAGCTATTTCGTCATCAGGATTAGATAAAAGACTAGCTGCGATTATCGCACCGCACCTCACCATCAGCTATCCACGCCTGATAGCAGGGTTAGTGGTCAGCGCCATCTTGTTAGGGTTTATTATGCCCTCTTCCATTGGCAGAGCCGTGGTCTTGATTCCAATAGGCATGGCACTGGCAGAAAAAGTAGGATTTACTGGAGGAAGTAATGGTCGTCGTGGTATTGCAACAGCGCTAGCCATTGCCTGTAACATGCCAAGCTTTGCGGTATTACCAGCTAATATTCCCAATATGATTCTAGCGGGCTCCAGTGAGAATTTGTTTAATGTGCACTTTGGTTATATGGAATACTTATTACTGCACTTTCCAGTGTTAGGCCTAGTGAAGTCTTTGGCATTAATATGGTTAGTCTTAAAACTCTTTCCAGCCACCATTAACGCATCTGAAAATTCAGCACAATCAGAACAACAAAACACAGAGTTTGATCATAAATTACAATTAAAAGTATTAATCATTTTAAGCATTACCCTACTATTTTGGGTCACTGACTCATTGCATGGCATCAATGCCGCTTGGGTGGGTTTAGTGGCGGCGATTCTTTTATTAATGCCTAAATTTGGCGTTTTAGAAGCGAAGAAATTCAATAGCTCAATCGACTTTGGCACGGTGATATTTGTCTCTGCTGCGCTAGGTTTAGGTACATTGGTAAATGTATCCGGCGTGGGAGAGACCATGGGTGAAGCATTTATCCATCTGCTACCTGAATCCGTTGAAAGTACTTTCTTAAGCTTTATGTCATTATCATTAATTTCAACAGTGACAGGCTTGGTGACCACCACCCCAGGAGTGCCAACAGTATTAACCCCCATGGCGGCTGATTTTGCACAAGCAACCGGTTTTTCAGTTCCCGCTGTATTAATGACACAGGTGATCGGTTTCTCTACGGTTATTTTCCCTTACCAAGTTGCCCCGTTGATTATTGCGATGCAACTGGCCAAAGAATCACTCGCTAGTTTGTTAAAAATCACCCTACCACTAGCACTGATCACCCTTATTATATTAATGCCACTGGATTACTTGTGGTGGCACTTATTAGGTTGGATAAATTAAGGTTAGGGAATGGTTAAAGGTTAAAGGTGAAAGGTGAAAGGTATTAACCTAAAACATTAAAACATACAGGCTAAAAAAGGAATCGCAGAGCTCTTCCGCTCGTAATACTAGCCTGCCGGCTAACTCGCCCAGCGCCCCAAGGTCAAAACATGTTTTGTCACTTTTAAAGCAATCGTTAAGTGGAGTAATTAAGGACACGAAAATCTTCTTGGACTAGTCAAAGCTTTTGGGTGTCCCATAGCTCTACCAGGGATAATTTGCTGTGAAAAATCAATCGGAATGAATTTACTTTGGCAGGATAAGTCAGGTTTATAGTTAGCCATTACATTTAACTCTGAGCGAATAATAGCTATTAGATCACAGTCGATCACCGCATTCAAGGTCGTTTTCTGTACAATGAGACACAATTAAAAAAAGAGCGATAAACGCTCTTTTTGGAGAAATTCTACAGCCTCAACGCCGCATTAAGCGGACAAAAATAGTGGGTTAAAATGTGTAGCGAAGCGAAACGTAACCCACTGTTTTTGTTCCGTTTAAATGCCTTGTTAGCCTTAATCTGCACGGTAATGATTAGGGTGTACACATAATGAAGGGTGGGGAGGAAATGACTGAATCTTTTCTTTACTACATTTTGGGTACACTTCGATAAAGTCACCAGCCTTAATCCCAAGTTGAGAAAGAGATTTATAAATTTTATTTTTATCAATTACGACTTTATTATTTAGAGAAATCAGTTCCCAGTCAGTACCATAAACTAACTCGTGCAGTGAATACTCTACAAAATTATTTTTGATTGCTTCAATAAGCTCACATAAGGGCATATTTTTATCATAATCAAAAAGCATAGAATTCAAAATGTAATTATAACCCATTGTTTTTGCAAGCATATCCTCTCTAATATATATGGGTTTAGGCTTGCGTTCAAAAGTCGAATTTTTAATCCAGCCGTACAAATATGATATTGCAAAGAAGGTAAGTATTAACAGTAGAAAATAAGCACTCCACACAGGAATGTATCCAAACAGTAAGCTAGTTACAGTATTCCAGTTGGTTATAACCCCTGTAACTGATGCTATAATAGCTGTTGCAATTACTTTGCTCCAGACAGGATCTTTCCAAACACTTTTAAATATATCTTTCATTTTACCCTTATTAAGTAACACGTAATTTCAATATGAAGGCTAACAGTTTATTAAACCGAAAAATTCCATATTTCCGGTGGAAATACAGAATATGTTAATTTGCTAAAATTAACATAACAATACCTTTACCAATCATAAAATCAATCAATTAAGTTATTTTGTCAAATCTTCATCATGAGAATGGATGGAAAAAGTCCAAATTAATAACGGTAATATGGAATATTGACTCCTCTGTATAAAAACCGTCTCCAACAGCGAACCAAAATGAGCGTTAGTATTAACATTTAAAGAAGTGAGTTCATCGCTTAACTTTTCATCTAGTCCAGTAACATTACCTACCCTGCTACTTTGTACTTTTTCCCTTGTACCTTGCACCCTTGTACCTTGCCCCCTTGTATCTTGTATCTTGTACCTTGTACCTTGTCACCTTGCTCCAGAAACGAGAAAGCCCCTAGTTTATTTGCATAAACTAGGGGCTAAATGGTTGGAGTTAGCCGATAAGCCGGGTTCTGTCGTGAATCGTCATTCGTCTAGGCCTGCAATCGCTCACAGGCTCAAGCAACCTACCCGCTTCCAGTATGGGCCATACCTCAGGAAGCCTATTTGGTCTTGCTTCGGGTGGAGTTTACCTTGCACTAATGATTACCCATTAGCCGGTGCGCTCTTACCGCACCCTTTCACCCTTACCTACTAATAAATTAGCAGGCGGTCTCCTCTCTGCTGCACTTGTCGTTAGCTCGCGCTACCCAGGCGTTACCTGGCACCCTGCCCTTTGAAGCCCGGACTTTCCTCCCCTCTAATAACATTGATAACAAGTTACCAACCCATTAAAGCGGCGACGATCTAGCCAACTCCGCGGCGGATTATACGGAAACTTATACAGATAACAAGCGTTAGAGGTTCTCTAAACCCCATTTATATAAGTCATTTTTCTTAAGGTGATGAATTTCAGCAGTGATAGCGGCTGCTTTTTTTAACGGTAACTCTTTTTTCAATAATGTCAGAGTGTTAATTGCCTCGACTGACAGCGCCCCTTGATCGTTAGTCGCACCTGCAACCATTAACACAAATTCGCCACGACAATGGTTACTATCCGATGCTAACCACTCCAACATTTCACCGGCGGGTAGCACATAATAAGATTCAAACATTTTGGTTAATTCACGCGCAACCACTAATTTTCGCTCTTCGCCCATGATATTTATTATATGTTTTACGGTATCCTGCATACGGCGAGGAGATTCGTAAAAAATCATGGTTTGCGTTTCTTCAGAGAGTGCGGTTAATTTCTCTGTTTTTGCTTTTTCTTTGACGGGTAAGAACCCTTCGAAAGAAAAGCGGTCAGAAGGTAAGCCAGCGGCTGAAAGTGCAGTAATTGCAGCACATGCGCCAGGCACAGGTACAACATCAACCCCCGCTTCTCGGCATTCATTGACTAAATGATAACCAGGGTCGCTGATTAATGGAGTACCAGCGTCAGAAATTAATGCAACAGATTGACCTGCTTTTATTTTTTCAATCAAGACACTACCGCGTTGGCGTTCATTGTGGTCGTGTAATGGGAAAGTAGGTTTGCTGATTTGGTAGTAACTCAGCAGTTTACCACTGTGGCGAGTATCTTCGGCAGCAATTAAATCAACGTTTTTTAAGATTTCAACGGCACGATAGGTAATATCACCGATATTACCCAAAGGAGTGGCGACAATGTACAACTTTGCGCTTACTTCGTTATTTAATTGATTATTTTCAGACATATTCGACTCTAATAAGTGTTAAGGATTGTTTAACTAAGTCGGCAATATTACACTATAGGCATCTTGATACCTATCTGAAAACTGATCTTGAATTAGTTTGATTAAAAAGGACAATAATTTGACCACTGCAAATTTATCTAAACGTATTATACATTTCTATCTTGTTGCTTTAAGCATTTTGCTTGTTTCAGCTTGTACAAGTGTCGGGCAAGATAAACAAGGTGCGCCTGCCCTGTTCACGGAGTTCTATGAAACAGCGGAATACCTGCTACAAAAAGCAGAAGAAGTGAAGGAACCACAAAATACTGAATGGCAGTTAGCGGCGGTACAAGCCCTAACCAAAGAAAGTAAATATGTGTTAGCTGACTCAGTGATTGAATATTTACAAAATAAAACACTCAATGCACAGCAAAAAAATCATCTTCTATTATTGATAGCCGATAATCAATATGCGCAAAACCAGCTAGATGATGCGATGAACTCTCTTAAACGTATTGATGCGAGTGTGATTTCTGACCCTGCTAACCTACATTACCTGCAGTTAAAAACAGAATTGCATGTGCGTAATAAGCAGCATCAAGCAGCGGTTGATACCCTGTTCCAATTAACGCCTTTATTAACTGGTGCTAAGCAAAAACAACAATACAATGATTTACTGCTTTCTGAATTAAATATGCTTGACCCAAGTGTCTTAAATCAGTTTAACAATACACCTGCTAATAGCCGCCAAAGCAGTTCAGCACCTGTTTCAGATGCCACTACAAACAACAGCTTTGATAGTGAATTAGCAGCCATTGAAGCACAAATAAATGCACAACAATCAACAAACACTGAAGCGGCGCCATTAACAGAGCAACAGATGTTTGAACAAGGTTGGTATGCTTTAGCAAGTATCTACCATCGTTATCAACTACGTACTAACCAATTATTACGTGGTGTAGAAGCATGGAAACTACTGTACCCAGATCACCCTGTGATTGATTACATGCCATCACAATTACAAAATATTCCAGAAGCGACTCCATATCAGCCAACTAAAATTGCGGTATTGTTACCTTTAACAGGTCGTTTCAAAAAACCTGCTCAAGCTATCCAATACGGTATTAGTTATGCTTTTTACAATCAGGCTGATAACAAAAAACGTGAGCGCGAACAGCAAGTTACAGGTTATGATACAAGTTTAGTGAACAGTGCAGGCGATGCACAAGGTATCAGTACAAGAGCTGACAGCGACTATATTGCAACACCACCACATATGTTGTTCCTTGATACTAATACAATGACCATGCAAGAGATTGCAGATCAATTACATAGCCAACACATTGGTTTTGTTATTGGGCCGTTATTAAAACCTAATGTAGAAGCACTATTACCTTTAGTGAAAGATATTCCTGTGTTGGCGTTGAACGGCTTTCCTGCTGATCAACGTACTTCATCAATTCACTATGCATTCCCACTATCACCAGAGGGTGAAGCGGAGCAAGCAGCTGAGGTTATCTTCCAAAACAAGCATAAAAAACCCTTACTGATAGCGCCAAATTCTAATTTTGGTCGCCGAACTGCAGCGGCGTTTGAGGCACGTTGGAAGTCATTATCGGAAGCACAACAAGCGACTGATGAAAGTGTTGAAAGCTACCCTGCTGAAAGCCACTACTTTTCTAAAGATTCTGATTATGGGAAGTTCTTAGCAAGTGCATTGCACACTGACCAAAGTAAAGAGCGCATTAGCCAGATGCAAGGTATGTTGGGCAGAAAACTAGAAGCAGAAGTAAGAAGTCGCCGTGATATTGATGCCATTTACATCATTAGTAAACGTCGCGAGTTAATCTTTATTAAACCTTTCTTAGCAGTCACTATTAGCCCTTTTGCTGAGACCATTCCACTTTATGCAAGTTCGCGCAGTCATTCAGCGGATATCACTAATACGCAGGATAAAGAGTTAAACGGGCTCACTTTCTCTGATGTGAACTTTTTAATTAATGATGAAACTCAGATGAATGAGAAGATTCAAGCAATCTGGCCAAAACAGCGTTTAAGTACGTTACGTTTATTTGCCCTAGGGTATGATAGCTATAACTTAATTGAGCAATTAAAACCGTTACAGGTCATTGAAGGTTATAAATTCCCTGGTCTAGTGGGTGAATTAACCTTAGATGCAAACAATACCGTTGAGAGCAAGTTAACCTGGGCTACTTATGAGGATGGTAATTTAGTTGAAGTTACCTCGCCTCTTTCAAGCCAGTAATACCCGCGGCGTTCAAGCGGAACGGCAAGCTCTGGATTTTTTACAAAAACAGGGCTTGCAGTTAATTTGCCAAAACTTTTATTGTCGCTTTGGTGAAATCGATTTGATTATGTCAGATCAAGAAACATTGGTATTTATTGAAGTACGTTATCGAAAAAATCAGGATTTTGGTGGAGCAACCGCTTCCATTACAGCACAAAAACAGCGAAAATTAATAAAGACCGCTAAGCACTATTTATCTCAGCTTGATCAAGAGCCCTATTGTCGCTTTGATGTGATTGCAATTAGCGAGTCAGCAACACAACCGCAATGGATACAAGATGCATTTCAAGAGTAATAAATCACATGGTTAATGAAAAAATCCACGCTCACTTTGCAGAGAGCATTCAAACTAAAATCGTTGCCGCAGAAGCCTTACCAGAGCAGATTGAAGCTGCTGCTGTTTTATTAAAAGATTGTTTAATCAACGGCCACAAACTACTTATCTGTGGTAATGGTGGCGCAGCTGGTTTAGCGCAAATCTTCGCCTCACATTTGCTAAATAAATATGAAACAGACCGCCCTGCTTTGCCAGCAATTGCGATCACTTCAGACTCATCTTTAGTGTCGGCAATTGCCAGCGACAGTCACTTTGATCAAATCTATGCGCGTCAAATTTCAGCCTTAGCACAACCGGGTGATGTGTTGATCACCATCAGTCACGGTGGTAATAGCCGCAATATGGTCAAAGCGGTTGAAACAGCATTAAGTAAAAATATCCAGATCATTGCTATGACAGGTGTTGATGGTGGTGAAATCGCCGGCCTATTAGGCCCTGATGATATTGAAATTCGCGCTCCTAGTGATAAAGGTGCGCGTATCGAAGAGATTCACATGTTGGTGGTGAATTGTTTAAGTGATTTAATAGACCAGCAATTATTCCCTCAATACTAGGACAGACAATGAGAACACCATTTTTTATCGTTACACTTTTACTTTCTACACTGGCTTTACAAGGTTGTGCAGGTGGTTTGATTGTGGCTGCAGGGACTGCAGTGGCAGTAAGCAGTGATGAACGTAGTATTGCACAGTTAGTGAAAGATGATGATTTATCGGAAGCTGCTATTGATGCCATTGTTGCTTCAGATGCTTATAGTAGAGAGATTCGTATTAATATCGTGGCGAATAATAGTTACCTGTTATTAATTGGTCAGATTGACTCTCAAGAACACAGTAATCAGATTGAAAGTCTATTAAATAATATTGATGGCGTGGCGGGTGTATATAACCAATTACGTGTTAATCAACCGATCAGCATTGTGCAACAAACACAGGACACTTGGTTAACCACTAAGGTGAAAAGCCAACTAACCGGCCACGATAAAATTAATCCATTAAAAATTAAAGTGGTGACAGAAAATGCAGAAGTATTTTTGATTGGGCAAGTAACTAAAGAGATGTCTGACTTTGCGACTGAAATAACCAGTAATATTGACGGTGTAAAACAGGTAGTAAGAGTATTTGAGATAATCCCAGCTAAATAGCGCTAACTAACTAAAACCAGACCTAACAAACGAAAAAAGGAGTGTATTAACACTCCTTTTTTATAGCTGACAGTCATTTATTCAACGTAGACTATTAAGCTTCGACCAGCCTATAATTTGCAGAAGATTTACTCTTCAACTCATTACAATGATCACACCAAAAATTAACCGCACCACAGGCTTTTAAACGCTGTAATGCTTCTCCACACTCATTGCACTCAATATTAAGTATAAAGTCGCTATGGCATGCTTGACAGTGGCGTTTTGACTCACCACTGCGGGTTAATTCGGACTGACAGTTAGGACAAAGCAGTTGCATCTCATTACTTCTTATTATGATGACGCATCATACGTTGACGTTTGTACATTTGATGCGGCGTTAGTTTATTACGACGGCCTTCAAACGGGTTACTACCTTCTCTAAATTCGATACGAATTGGTGTGCCCATGATGCCTAATGTGCGACGGAAGTAGTTCATTAAGTAACGTTTGTATGAATCAGCCAGTTTCTTCACTTGGTTACCGTGAATAACGATCAATGGTGGATTATAACCACCCGCATGTGCGTAACGTAATTTAACACGACGCGCCCCCACCATTGGTGGCTCATGGTCGTCGGTTGCCATACCCATAATACGCGTTAACATTGCAGTAGAGATACGTTTAGTTGAAGACATGTAAGCTTCTTCTACTGACTCGAATAAGTGACCAACACCTGTTCCATGTAACGCAGAAATAAAGTGAATTTTAGCGAAGTCAATGAAGCCTAAACGACGATCTAATTCCGTTTTAACACGCTCTTTATCGTACTCTGTCATGCCATCCCATTTGTTCACTGCAATGACTAATGAACGACCTGAGTTTAATGTGTAACCTAGTAAACTCAAATCTTGGTCTGAAATACCATCACGTGCATCGATAATTAACAATACAACGTTTGAGTCTTCAATGGCTTTTAGGGTTTTGATCACAGAGAATTTTTCTACTGTCTCATTTACTTTTTTACGCTTACGAACACCGGCTGTATCGATCAGTACATATTCACGACCATCACGTTCCATTGGGATATAAACACTGTCACGTGTTGTGCCTGGCATATCATAAACTAATACACGCTCTTCACCCAAAATACGGTTAGTTAGTGTTGATTTACCTACATTTGGGCGACCGATTAATGCGAGTTTAATTGGTAAATTTGCAAGACGCTCTTGCTCTTGTGCAATTTTATCTTCGTCTTCATCATCATGTTCTAATGCGAATTCGTACTCATCAACTTCATCAGTTACTGGGTTTTCTTCTTGGAACTCTTCTAGTGCCGCATCAATCATCTGACGCACACCTTTACCGTGTGCTGCAGCAATTTGGAAAATATCACCTAAGGCTAATGCATAGAATTCACCACACATAGAGTCAGCATCAATACCATCGGTTTTATTTGCCACAACCATGACTTTTTTGTTTTGCTTACGTAGGTGTGCCGCGATTGCTTCATCAGCAACGGTTAAACCAGCACGTGCATCTACTAAGAATAAAACCGCATCTGCTTCTTCGACTGCAATTAATGATTGCTCCGCCATTAATGCATCGATTCCCTCTTCATCACCTTGAATACCACCGGTATCAATCACGATAAATTCAAGTTCTTCGACTTTCGCCTGACCATATTTACGGTCACGCGTTAAGCCAGGGAAATCGGCAACTAGCGCATCTCGGGTGCGAGTTAAACGATTGAAAAGCGTAGATTTACCTACATTAGGGCGACCTACTAAAGCGATGACTGGTAACATATATTTTGAAATCCTATAAAACTAAAAAAGCCCCATGCACAGCATGGGGCTACAGTATAGCGTAAAAACCGATGAAATTATTCTACATTTAAGATCGGTTTTTCAATGGCAATTAAATCACCACTGCGTGTTTGTAAATAAAGATGAGTTGAGGTTGCCACTGGCTCAATATATAGCCCATCGGAATCCAACTCTTGTTGTGCTACAAATTGACCTGTTTCACGGTCAATCCAATGTAAATAACCTTCTGCATCACCAACAACAATAAAGTCATTAGCAACAGTTACACCTGTTAAGTTACGGTAAGCAAGCTGTTTATTCGACCAATTTTGTGTGCCATCACTGCGGTTGATTGAAAAAACATAACCACGGTAATCGGTTAAGTAGATATCGCGCCCTGCCACACTAATATCATTGTAACCAGAGTAAGGCTTAGCCCATAACTGCTCACCTTTTAATAGGTCGATAGCCACTAGGTTACCATTAAACGCAAGCGCGTAAACTGTACCATTAACAATCACAGGTTTCATATCTGCATCGGCTAAACGGTCTAACTCTGTTGCACCGTAAGCTCTCGCCGCAGGCAGTTGCCACAGTGGTTGGCCATTTTCTAATAGCGCAGCTGATACATAACCATCGGCACGACCGTAGATGATACCACCTTGTGCAATACTTGGTGTAGCACTACTACGTAAGGTTAATCGCGGTTGTGCATTTGGCAATGACCAACGTTGCTCGCCTGTTTCACTGTCTAAAGCAACCAGCTCACCACGTGAAGTATGGATCACAACTAAACCACTGTCATAAACAGGTTGTGCAATCACTTCACCATTGAGTTCACTCACCCACTTAATGTCACCATTCTGTTTATCAAGAGCAAACACTTGTGCATTTTCAGTGCCTAAGTAAAGCGTATCATAGCCTAAGCCGATACCGCCTGAAATACGCGCTGAACGATTAAAGTCATTAGTTTGGTGATCTTCTAAATCGATAGACCACAATTTTTCGCCTTTTTCCGCAGAAAAAGCAGCAACGTCACCATCTCGTGCCGCCACATAAACCGCATTATTATCAACAGCAGGTTGTAGTTGTGAATAGTATTTATCCACGCCATCACCAATGCTTCTAGACCAAGCTATCTGTGGTTCATAGGTTGCTTCAAAGACTGGTAACTCAGCCATTTCCACGACATCTTCGTCACCACTAAAAATAGAACAACCACTTAATACAACTGCACTAGTAGCAATGACGGTGGCATTTTTGACCCATTTAATCATGATATTATCTCAGTTTATTGTGCGTCATCTAATTTCGGTGCAGTTGCATTTTGTTGCACAGCTAAATCATTAAGTTGTAGTTGCAATACAGGGTCAATACGACCTTCACTTGCATCAACAGCCGTTTGATAAGCATCACGCGCTGCGTCTGTATCACCTTGTTTAAGGTAGATATCACCTTTAACTTGATTTACTTTTACTAAGAAAGCATCATCTTCGACACTATTTAAAGTGCTTAACGCATCATCATATTCACCTAATTCAGCGCTAACACGCGCTAAACGTAATGCGATGATGGGGGTTAATGATTCTACTTCATTACTTGCTAATAGGTCAGATAACTGGGTTTTAGCTAGCTCAAAATCACCTGCATCTACCGCTTCTTTTGCTAATAATAATGCGCCTAATGTTGCGTAGTTATTACCTTCGTTAGCCGCCACAAACTGTTTCAGTTCAGTGCTATCCTGAGCATCACCTTGCGCGTTAAATTTAGCAGACACTTGTGCAAATTCAGTTGATGCTTTTTCTTGGCTAGCAGTAACGCTTTCACCATAGTAACGCCATCCCCATAATCCCGCTAAGCCGATCACTGCGCCCACGATAAGCATAGTCCCGTTGTCATTCCACCATTTTTTAATGGCATCAACTTGCTGTTCTTCTGTTTCGTAACCTTCGATAATTTCAACCACGTGTATTCCTTACTGATTCTATTTATTGATGAATAATTTACGCAAAGTAACTAGGTAACACCTGCACTAAGCTATCAATTGCAACGGTTTGTTGTTCTGAATTACCTTGCAAGTCTTTGATGGTTACAGTGCCATCTTCTAATTCACTTTCACCGATAATCAATGCTACTGACGCACCGCTTTTATCTGCACGTTTCATCTGTTTTTTAAAGTTACCCGCGCCACAATGATGCATCATTTTTAATTCTGGTAAGTGGTCACGTACTAGCTCTGCTACTTTAAAACCAGCAACGTCAGTGTTTTCACCCACTAAAATACTGTAGATATCAACATCACCTTTTACGTCACCGTTAAGCTCTAATGTTTCTAACATTAAGATGATACGCTCAAGGCCCATTGCAAAACCAACAGCCGGTGTTGCTTTACCACCCAGTTGCTCTACTAAACCATCGTAACGACCACCAGCACAAATAGTACCTTGTGACCCTAAACTTGATGTCACCCACTCAAATACCGTGCGGTTGTAGTAATCTAGGCCACGTACAATGCGCTCGTTGATCACATACTTGATGCCCGCAGCATCTAGATAGGCTTGTACTTTTGCAAAATGCTCAGCTGTTTCGTCACCAAAATAGTCCGATAGTTTCGGTGCATTCTCTAATAATGCTTGTACGCCTTCGTTTTTGCTGTCTAACACACGTAACGGGTTAGTTAGCATACGACGCTTGCTATCTTCATCTAATTGGTCTTCATGCGCTTGCAGGAATTCCACTAATTTTTCTTTGTAGGCATTACGCTCTTCATTGCTGCCTAATGAGTTAAGTTGTAACTCTACATGCTGTTCAATGCCTAATGCTTTCCATAAACGAGCAGATAATAAAATCACTTCTGCATCGATATCTGGTGTTGCCATACCAAAGGTTTCAATACCCACTTGGTGGAACTGACGGTAACGACCTTTTTGTGGACGTTCATGGCGGAACATAGGACCGATGTACCACATTCTGCGTTCTTGGTTGTATAATAAACCATGCTCATTACCGGCACGAACACATGATGCTGTACCTTCTGGGCGAAGGGTTAAGCTATCACCATTACGATCATCAAAGGTGTACATCTCTTTTTCAACGATATCAGTTACTTCACCGATAGAACGTTTGAAAAGATGAGTACTTTCAACGATTGGCATGCGAATTTCTGAGTAACCGTAACTGCTCACGGTTTGTCTAATTAAGGATTCTAGTTTCTGCCAAACTGGGGTTTGTTCAGGAAGGGTATCATTCATACCACGAATAGCTTGTATCTTCTTTGCCACAATGATTTCCGAATTCTGTCGATGAATAAAAATACATTTAAGATGTATTCTCAATAAAATTGAGAGTCATTATAGGGAAGTTTACGGTGAGATGGAACAATACAACTCGGCTTTGCTCGTTTAAAGTCTAATAAAAAGCCCAAATGTTCAAAACATTTGGGCTTCATCATCTATATTAAACTCAATCCTAATATTTATTTTATATTAAGTAGTTAAGTGTTTAATTTATTTAGTGCGCTTAGATTAGCTTTTAATAATAATGTTGCTTTCATCACTACGACTAATACGTGCACGAATTCTTGCTTCCATTTGATCGATTACTTTTTCGTTATCAAAACGCTCACGTTGCCGTGTACCATCTTCGTAAAAACCACTTTTGTTTTTACCGCCAGTAATACCCAAGTCAGACACTAATGCTTCACCAGGTCCATTTACAACACAACCGATAATAGATACATCCATTGGCATCACTACGTCTTCTAAACGTTCTTCTAACGCATTAACCGTTGCAATCACATCAAACTCTTGACGTGAACAAGTTGGGCAAGCGATAAAATTAATACCACGGCTACGAATACGTAATGATTTAAGAATATCAAAACCGACTTTGATCTCTTCCACTGGGTCAGCCGCTAAGGAAACACGTAATGTATCACCGATACCTTGCGATAATAACATGCCTAGACCCACTGCAGACTTAACACTACCACTTCGTAAACCACCCGCTTCAGTAATACCAAGATGCAAAGGTTGCACAATCTGCTGTGCTAATAGTTGGTATGACTCTACGGCTAATAAAGCATCAGAAGCTTTTACACTCACTTTAAATTGGTCAAAGTTCAAACGGTCTAATATATCTACATGGCGTAGCGCTGAATCCACCAAGGCTTGCGCTGTTGGTTCACCATATTTTTCTTGAATATCAGCCTCTAATGAACCGCCATTAACACCAATTCGTATTGGGATATTATTGTCTCTTGCACAATCCACCACACTACGAATACGTTGTTCGTTACCAATGTTACCAGGGTTAATACGCAAACAATCAACGCCGTACTCAGCGACTTTTAACGCGATACGGTAATCGAAATGGATATCTGCAATCAGTGGAATATTAGATTGCTTTTTAATTTCTCTAAATGCTTCAGCTGCGTTCATTGTTGGAATAGACACTCGCACCATGTCCGCACCTACCGCTTCTAGGCGTTTAATTTGCGCCACAGTTGCTTCAACATCTGTGGTTAGTGTATTAGTCATAGACTGCACGGTAACAGGTGCACCGCCACCCACAGGGACATTGCCCACCATGATCTGTTTACAGTCGCGGCGTTTAATCGAAGAGGTATGGCTCATTATATTTACTCTTAAAAAGTTAAAGGTCGAATAGTAATCATAGAAGCTAATATGATCTATTTTATGACAAATGTAACGTTAACGAAGGAGCAGTTCTAAGGGGTTGCTGGATAATAATCATATAAACCAAGGTACACTCACCTCTTGAATATCATTACATTAAGCAAATCAAAACACCGCTTAAGTACTGCTTCTGAATCACTCAGTTATTTTACATTAAATTGATTCGTTGAAACCAGTAAAGTTCACTTCTAAATACGAATGAAATAACTTTTTACTGAGATTCAACGCTAATAAGGTGATTTTAAATGAAATCAGCAAACACCTGCAAGTGCTAACTTAGGCTTATTCAGTCACAACGTCCTGATTTTCAGTAACTTGTTCTGTATCAGTAGCTTGTGTCTCAGTGACTTGCTCTGGGGTTTCGACTACAGGAAGGCTTTGTTCATTGAGTGGTACAATTAAGTGAGTGCTTTCTGACTCAGGTAAACGCATGTGAATATTTTCAGTATCCACTGAAGATTCTTTGTAAAGCGCTGCGCTAATCGACTCCCACTGTGTTACCACTGTAGCAATACCGGCAACAAACAACAGAAAAATAAACCAGCCAAACTTGTTCGATGATTTTTTCTTTTTACTTAATAAATAAGGGTTACTTAAAGTGTTATTGTGCTTTGAAGGTGTGCTCAGTTGTTGATATTCAGCATAGGACTCTATCTCTGGTAATTGCACCGCTTTGGCGTAATTAGCTAAATAGCCACGTAGATAGATAATTGGATAACGCTTCTCTTCAATCACTTGCTCTAAGTCATTTTCAATATCGTTAATCACTGTGACTTTTAAGTTGAGTTTTAATGCGATATCTTCAACGGATAAATTAGCGGCTACACGTTGTTCTTTTAAAGCGTTATCAAGAGTCATACAGGTTCCATTATCAACTTAGTTTGAAAGGTTGTGATGCTTATTAGTTAAATAGTCTAACGCTTGTTGAGAGTCGGGAAATTGCGTTAATAGCTGATTAGAATATCGCTCTAAACTATTTTCTTTCCCAGTAGCATAACTCAAACGAATCCATTGCCATAGACTTTCAGCAGTAGCATCCGATGCTTTTTGGAAAGAAAATAGGTTTAATATCGCTTCTTTATAATTTTTTCTGTAATGTTGATTTTTGCTAAAGATAAATTAATCTCATTGCTTTTAGGACTATGCGCTAGGGCATACTTATAATAAAAAATGGCTTTTTCATTGGCACCGGCTTTCTCAGAGCAAATAGCCGCATTCGCATAAGAGCGTGCAACACGAGTGTATTTAGGGACAGAAATGGCTTTTAAGAAAGCGGCATCAGCTTCATCATAACGTGCTTGACCACATAAAAAGGTACCGTAGTTATGGTAGGTATCACCATCGCTATCATCTAAAGAGATAGCTTCTTTGTAGAATTTTTCAGCTTTTTCATTCTCTTGCACCTTTTCATAATAGTAAGCAAAAATACGATGCACTTTTGCACTGTCAGGTTGATAAGATAATGCTTTGTCGAGGTTTTCTTTAGCTTGCTGCATCTGTTCATTTTCAATGTAGACTAAGGCAAGTTTAATACGTGTATCAGCAGCCCCTTTAGGATCAAATGCCATTTTTTGGCCTTTGGGGTTGTTTAAGGTAGTGACAGTTTCACTTGATACACAAGCTGAGATGAAAAAGATAGATGATAAAATTATAAAGATAAGTCGCATACATTCCTCTAGCGCTAATAGTCGTGCCGGAAAATTATTTCAAGTTACCCTATTGTGAAGTAACTTGAAGCTGGATGCATGTTTTTTTAATGGTTCTTGGATTTTGATCTATTTACCCAAGAACCATCTGATTTTAAAGTGGATTAACTTTCTTGCACATCGATGCTTGCACCGTGTTTACGTTTGTTCATAGTACGTTTAGTACGGTCGATTACATCTCCTACTAACTGCCCACAAGCCGCATCAATATCATCACCACGGGTTTTACGCACAATCACTGTATAGCCGTATTCCATCAATACTTTATTAAAACGGTCTACACGGCTGTTACTTGGTTTAGTGTAATCGTTACCTGGGAACGGATTAAACGGAATCAAGTTAATCTTACACGGGGTATCTTTTAACAGGTGTGCAAGTTCATGAGCTTGATCTGTTGAATCATTAACGTGGTCAAGTAATAAGTACTCAACAGTAACTTTACCGCGGTTTGCATTTGATTTTGCAACGTAACGTTTAACGCCCGCTAAGAAGTCAGCGATATCGTATTTATCGTTAATTGGCATCATTTTAGAGCGCAATTTATCATTTGGCGCATGTAATGAGATAGCGAGTGCCACATCAATACGATCACCTAAGATATCCAATGCAGGAACAACACCCGATGTCGATAGAGTCACACGGCGTTTAGACAGAGCATAACCTAAGTCATCCAACATTAATTCCATGGCTGGAATTACATTGTTTAGGTTTAATAATGGCTCACCCATCCCCATCATTACGACGTTAGTAATTGGACGTTGACCACTTTCACCCATTACACCGATGATTTTAGCTGCACGCCATACCTGACCAATAATCTCAGACACGCTTAAGTTACGGTTGAAACCTTGTTGCGCCGTTGAACAGAAATCACAAGCTAATGCACAACCTACCTGAGAAGATACACATAGGGTCGCGCGGTCTTTTTCAGGAATATAAACTGTTTCTACTTCTTGATCACCCAGTGTCATTGCCCATTTTATGGTGCCATCTTCACTGCGTTGTTCAACTTTTACTTCCGGTGCAACAATTTCAGCACGTTGCTTTAATTTTTCACGCAATGCTTTATTAATGTTGGTCATTTGATCGAAATCATCACAACCAAAATGGTATATCCATTTCATTACTTGTTCTGTACGAAACGGTTTTTCACCCATTTCAGTGAAAAAATCGCGTAAACCTTGACGGTTTAGATCTAATAGGTTTACTTTTTTCTGACTCATGCGATGCCTCAACTAGACTAATTCTGGTATAAATTCGGAGGGGATTGTACATATTTTGAATACCCGATGCTAGTCACAAATTTTAACTAAAAAAATACCTGATGCATTTCTGTCATCAGGTACTTGTTGCATAAGCATTATTTGAAATTTTACGGTTTTATTTGTTTGAAAAATAAACAACACTTTTCACACAACGCTAACTAATGGGATCATTTTGTCTTTTTGCCAGCTATAAAAAATCTGAGCAGATAGCCTATCGCCCCGAGTATTGACTATCTTTTTAATATGTCCGCGTTGCATTAATACCGCTAACATTGGCGCTACCCCTTCTCGACTAATATGAAAAGTACTAAGTAAACGGCTTTCTGCCACATATTGATGCGTTTCAATATAATTTGATAAACGTTTTAAGATCATACTCTCGCCCATTTATGTTGGTCGTCATGACTAGACTGTATTAACAGATTACCTTTGTTTTTCAGTACATAGATAGCACCAGCAACCAATAAGGTAACCAATGACAAATAGGTCAAACTCATTACAGGATGCTCAGCAAAGGTGGCCATTTGGTAATAAACCACAGCAATAAGATAAGCAATACCCGTTGACCAGACTGCTACAAAGCGTGCCCAATTCATCCCTACCTCTCTGACTATTGCCCCCATCGCCGCAGCACAAGGTGCATAAAGTAAGATAAACAGTAGATAAGCAAAAGCAGCCTGCTGGCTAACAAAAGCCTGCTGTATATTAGTGTAAATGGTTAAATCAACCCCTTGTTCTTCGGCAGCAAGGGTTAAATCTTCTAACTCTCCAACATTAATACCTAATGGATCACTAACATCAATGCCCATTAAATTTTCAGGAATAGTGTCCACTGCAGCAATAAGCTTTTCTGATAAACTTAATGCCTCTTCATCTTCGCTGACTTCATTGGCGTATAGGCTATTTAACGTGCCTACTACTGCTTCTTTCGCAAATATCCCAGTGACAATACCTACGGTTGCAGGCCAATTTTGATCGGTAATGCCTAAAGGAGAAAGTACGGGAGTAATAATTTGAGCAGCTTTACTTAATACTGACCCTTCACTGTCCTGATGACCGAAACTACCATCTATACCCACTGAGTTAACCACATTTAACAGTGTCACCACTAAGACGATAGTTTGTCCTGCACCAAACACAAACCCTTTCAATTTCTGCCAAGTTTTAATTCCCGTATTTTTTATTGTTGGTAATTCGTAATCAGGAATTTCCAATATCATGTTTTCACTTTTGCCTGGTAAAATCGTTCTACTTAAAATAAAGCCGGTTAATACTGCGACTAAAATACCAATCAGATACAGTAGAAATACGATATTTTGACCTTGCTCTGGAAAGAATGCGCTAGCAAATAAGGCATATACAGGTAAACGTGCACCACAGGACATAAAGGGTGACATCACCACCGTCAACAAACGTTCACGCTCTTTTTCTAAGGTTCTTGCGGCCATAACAGCAGGTACAGTACAACCGAAACCAACAATCATAGGTACAAAGGATTTACCGGGTAAGCCAATCACTTGCATTAAACGGTCAATCACAAAGGCTGCTCTGGCCAAATAACCTGAGCTCTCAAGTACGGCTAAGAACAGATACAAACAGGCAATAACAGGAATAAAGGTCATCACCGTTTGAATACCACCGCCCACACCATAAGCTAACACATTAATTAACCAATCTGGTGCACTTACTGCAGTCAACCATTGCGCTGTTTGATCAACAAACAAAGCCCCAGAAGCAATATCAAAAAAATCAATAAACGCACTACCAATATTGATAGCAAACATAAACATCAAGTACATCACTAATAAAAATAGTGGCAATCCCAAATAACGATTCAATGCAACTGCGTCTATTTTATCGGTTAAACTTTTACTTAAGCAGCCTTTGCTGCGCACCGCTAATTGAGTCAATTGATAGATATAGGTGTAACGTGTATCGGCTACTTGTAAATCGATATCAAATGAAATCTGGTTGCTGAGGTTTTGTATTTTCAAACGGGTTGATATCGGTAACTGATCAATAATCGAAGCATCACCTTCTATACATTTAATGGCCAAGGCTTTTTTATTAAGATGACTTTCCATATCGAAATAATATTCAATTTTCGACAATACGGCTTCTAACTGATCGCCATAATCTAATGATAAATTAGGTATTAACGCAGTAAGTTCTAGCTTGCCTATAGTTTGTGTTAACTTAGTAACAGCCTGTTGATTATGAGCCGAAATAGCGATGACTGGACAACCTAGTTGTTCACTTAGCTGCTTATGATTAATCACCTTATGTTGTTTATCTGCCACATCTATTTTATTTAACACGACAACCACTGGTAGACCTAGCTCTAATAACTGCATGGTTAAATATAAACTTCTTTCTAAACAACTGGCATCAATAATATTCAATACCATATCTGGCTGGCTATCCATGATGTAATCAAAGGCAACACGTTCATCTATTGAACTACCTTGTTGGTCGATATCTAGATTATAGATACCCGGTAAGTCAATAATTTTTATGCTTTTATCATTAATCTTAAAGTGTCCGGTTTTCTTTTCAACTGTCACCCCACTCCAATTTCCCACTCGTTGATGACTACCAGTCAATGCGTTGAATAAAGTGGTTTTACCTGAGTTAGGGTTACCGATAGTAGCTATATTTAGAGACATGTTAGTACTCCACTATAATTTGTTGTGCAATGCTTTTACGTACCGCAATCGAGCTATTTGCACATCGAATGGCTAAAGGGTCACCTAAAGGTGCAGTACGCAATAATTGTACTTTTGCACGTGGTAAAAAACCTAAGTTGAGTAATTTTTTACGCATTACCGGATCCAGCGTATTAATATTAACAATACTGGCCGTTTGTCCTGTTTTTAACTCAGATAATCTCATGGTAACCCCTATCAATTTTATTCATTGAGATGCTTGAAATAGGAAATTAATACAAACTATTATCATTAACAATGCAATTCGACGCGCTTGACTAGGTAATAAAGAGTCTGTTGTTTTAGATCAATTTAGTCGCCCTATTTACAAGGGTTTTATGAATAACGAGTTGGGTTTTACATCTTTAATAGGAACAGGTATAAACTTAAATAAGAACTTACTAAGTAGGAAATATCATGGATTTTAGTGAATTAAATTTAGTCTACTCTACCGATGGTGGAAAAGTAGAAAAAGCCAAAGAGAAAGCAACTGCGCCAGAAGGTGATGGCATTATCCGTTTACACCGAGAAACAAAGGGTCGTAAAGGCAAAGGCGTAACCTTAATTAAAGGGTTACAACTTGATGAGCCAGAAATCAAAGCATTAGCAAAAGAGATTAAAAAGAAAACCGGTTGTGGCGGCACAGTGAAGGATTTTGTTATCGAGATTCAAACGGATCAACGTGACATTATTAAAAGCGTGTTAGAGAAAAAAGGTTATCAGGTAAAATTATCGGGCGGCTAGGTTTAGTAAACTTATTAACAAGAATAGAAAAGGGGCTAACAGCCCCTTTTCTCTTAATTTAATCTAATTATTTACTATTTAGCAGTTAATGCAGTACCAGCAAAGTCGATACCAGCCCAACCATTAATCATAAACTGACGAATGTTTTGGTGATCTTGAGCATCTGGATGTGCTAATACATCATCACGGTAATAAGTACCAAAACACGCTAATGTTTGTGCCTCTGATAATTTATTTAACTGTGCAAATGAGAATATCTTACATGAGCCAGCATTTTCACCTTCAGCATTTTTTTGCTGACCATTATTAAAAGCCGTTGCTTTGAATTCATAATTTTCTTCAATCACCGCCATCGTATCTGCAAATTCAACTTGCTCTGGTGTATTGCTTAGTTTGTTTAAAAAATCTTGTAATAACATCCTGTACCCTTTTATTTTCTTTTGTCTTTTCTAAAATTAGTTTAATCTTCTTCGAAATAAATCGTTTTATTTTGTGGCATATTTTCAGGGCTAACTGACTCGCCTTTAATACGCTTTTCTTCATCAGCCCATTCACCTAAATCGATAAGCTGGCAGCGTTTACAACAAAATGGGCGATACATGCTGGTTTTATCCCAAACCACTTCTTTTTTACATGTTGGACAATTAACCTTCATCTTTATTCCTCACCATTAACAAAATATTTGTTCAAATTCTATATGTTCAGCTTGGCTATTTTCCGCATCTGCATTCATAAAGCGCACAGAATAACGATGTTTGTGGCCAGATACCATAGGGTAAACCTGCAAGCTAGGATCAACATTTAAGATAATAAATAAAGCATGCTCAACTTCCCCTTGGAAGAAGCCATTATTTGCTTTTTGTACTGATTTAATACCTTGATGACGTTTAATTTTCAAAAATAGAAACAAAGCACGCTCTAGTACTTGAAAGTATTCATACCAATTTTTAGTATCCGCTCTTTTCATTTCCATCGGCTGTGCACACCAAAAGTGAAACTGCGGTAAATCAAAACTACAGCAACCACCAGGAATAAAGAAACGCTGTTTAAGCGAGGTTAAAAAGCGGCTCTCTTTAAAGAACTTAAGTTGTTTAGACATCACCAATAATGCACTAATTAATTCGCTAATCTCTACCATTAACGCTTTAATTGCCTCTGTATCGGCTTGATCACTGCTTAACCAAGATTGCATCTCTTCAGATAATGCTCGTAGGTCTTTAATTAAATCATGGCGAATATCACTGCGATCACTTAATTCAATTAACTCAAATAATGATTTGAAATAGGTAATGGCATCATTATCGTTATTCAGAGAGATGCTTTGATTAATTTGTAGGAAAAGCGATTCAAAACGTAAATAACTACGGCTTTTTTCTGTCAGGGGATATTCAAAAGAGATCATAAGACTGTCTATTCATTTTTATAAAAAGTAAGGTTACATAAGGAGCTAGCACTAAACAATCAAAAACCTTACTTTTGTATGGATAAAAACTGTAAATGTAGCATTTTAACTTGTTCCTTAAGTGCAACAAGATCGGGTTTGCTATTATCGATAATATAATCAGCCTGCTTTTGCCTTTCTGGTCGACTAATTTGTGCATCTATAATCGCTTGTATTTGTGACCTTGAGTTGTTGTCGCGCTGCATAGCACGTTCAATTTGCAAGGTTTCAGGTACATCAACTACCAACGTAAAGTCAGTGTATTGTGTTAATTTATTTTCTAGCAACAACGGTGCTTCTAATATCACATATTGGCTCTCTGCTTGTGCGAGCTGAGCTAATATAGCTTCTCTAATAAGAGGATGTAATAGGTCATTTAACCATTGTTTTTTCTGCTCTGATGAGAAGATAATTTGTCTCAGCATCGCTCGATTCAGTCCGCCATTCTCATCTATGACTTGTTGACCAAAATAAAGTTCAATCTCTGCTAATGCGGGTTGACCAGCTGCAACTACTTCTCTTGCCACAAGGTCAGCATCCACAATATCTATATCTAATGCTTTAAATTCCTTAGCAACCGTTGATTTACCACTGCCAATTCCACCTGTTAACCCAATAATCACTCGCATATTTTACACTCTTGCTTGAATTGCTTTATTTTATAGATCATAACCACTTAGATCATTGGTATTCAATGTTCATTAGGGTAATATTTCACTTTTTTACCCTTGTCTGGAAATTTACCATGATTGAACAAGAAGTTGCACAAAGTGTAAGCCTAGCCCTACATGAAGATTTAAATGGCTTATCGGCCGCTGAAGGCGATATTACCGCTAATTTAATTCCCGAAGATAAACATGCTAGAGCAACGGTGATCACCCGTGAGCAAGCTGTATTTTGTGGTAAAGCATGGACAGACGAAGTGTTTAAACAACTAGGTGATTGCACCACTATCACTTGGCATGTAAAAGATGGAGATTTGGTTGCCCCTAATAGCCCGTTATTTACGCTTGAGGGCCCTGCTCGCATCCTATTAACCGGTGAACGTACTGCCTTAAACTTTATTCAAACACTTTCAGGTATCGCCACCACCACTAAGTACTACTCAGATTTAATTGCGAGCACTGATTGTAAACTATTAGACACACGTAAAACCTTACCTGGTTTACGTAATGCCTCTAAATACGCGGTTACATGTGGCGGTGGTTTTAATCATCGAATCGGTTTGTACGATGCCTTTTTGATTAAAGAAAATCATATTATGGCGTGCGGTGGTATTAAACAAGCCATTGCAACGGCTAACCAACAACACCCTGAACGTTGGGTAGAAGTTGAAGTAGAAAGCATCGATGAGTTAAAACAGGCCTTAGATGCAGGTGCACAACGTGTGATGTTAGATAACTTTACCATTCCAATGATGTTAGAAGCGGTTGCCATTAACAAAAGTAACCCTGTGCAAGCAGATCTAGAAGTATCAGGCAACGTCGATAACTCAACTATTCTTAGCTACGCTGAAACAGGTGTTGATTACATTTCTGTAGGCGCGCTCACGAAACATGTACAAGCTGTCGATTTATCAATGCGTTTTGTACAAGAATAATACCAATATCTAAAAACCTTTCTACACTTAGTTCACGCCGTTAAGGGCTAAGTGTTGGAGGTTTCATGACAACGTTATACCACAAGTTTGAGAGTAAGTTATTAAACAGATGTTTTGTGAAATCTGTTTTGCTATCTGTCTGCCAAACCTTGATTGTATTGAGTATTTCTACACCTTATTCACTGTCTGCCAAAAACCTCAACGCACCTGCAATTCAACTGGCCACCTCATATCGCCAAGATATTATAGTGAGCGACTATTTTGTTAGTGAAAAACTCGATGGTATTCGTGCCTATTGGGATGGACAACAACTCCTCTCTAAACAGGGAAATACCTTTACAGCCCCGGATTGGTTTATCGCGAATTTTCCAAGGCAAGCTGTTGATGGTGAACTATGGATAGCCAGACAAACCTTTGAGCAAGCCTCTAGCATTGTGCGTACTCAAGATAAGCACAATCAACGCTGGCAACAGGTTAAGTTTATGATTTTTGACCTACCGACTAGCCCTCAGCCTTTTAGTGAGCGAGTGACAGCAATGGAACAGCTAGTCACTTCAACAAATAACCCATATTTTAAAATGATCCCTCAAAACAAACTCACTGACAGTGAGGCTTTATTCAACTTATTAGACAAAGTGGTTAATGCCGGTGGAGAGGGATTAATGTTACATCATCAAGATGCCCTGTATCAGCACCTTCGTAGTCGAGACTTAATGAAGTTAAAACGCTTTGAAGATGCTGAAGCGACAGTGGTTGGTCACTTTCCCGGTAAAGGCAAATATCAAGGTATGTTGGGTGCTTTATTGGTCGAAACAGAAGATGGTATTCGTTTTAAAATTGGTACAGGATTTAGCGATAAAGAACGCCAAAACCCGCCTCCGATAGGCAAAGTTATTACTTATCGTTACACAGGTAAAACACGTAATAACATTCCTCGGTTTGCTTCTTTCATGCGAGTTAGAGCAATTTATTAATGACCGTAATATTAGCCTTAGGGAAATCATAATCGACTAAATCAGCAGGCTGAATCCACTTTATTTGTTGTCCTTCTAGTTCACTTGCTTCACCAGTAAAGTCGGTAACCAAATAAAAGTGTAGGGTTAATGTAAGATCATCATAATCAAAGTTAAGAGACTCAAATAATGAGTATTCAGTAGCTGTTAAACCCACCTCTTCTTTTAGCTCTCGACACATAGCGGTATCAAGGGCTTCACCCTGCTCTACCTTGCCGCCAGGGAACTCCCATTTACCTGCTAAATGTTGGCCTTTTTGACGTCGGCTGATTAACAACTCTTTTTGTTTATTTTGCACAATGGCAATACTAATGGTTTGTTGAGGCATTGATTATTCTCCTATATCAATCACATTAAAAAAGGTGGTCTTCAATGAAGTACCACCTTTTTTATTTATCACTTAAGAAACTTAGCGAGTAAAAAATAAACCCTAGCTTAGTTTACCGTGACATTGCTTATATTTTTTACCTGAACCACAAGGACAAGGGTCATTACGGCCTACTTTCTTGTCTTGACGTACAAACGTATCATCCGTCTCAGCAGCTTCTGGCTTTTCTTCTTCGCCATCACTGTTTACTTGCGCGTGTTGATATTGAATATTCGCTTTTGCTTCCGCTTCACGACGTTGCTCTTCAATTGCTTGTGCTTCTTCACGGCTTTGAATTTGTACTTTAGATAAGATACCAACAACATCTGTTTTTAAGTTTTCAAGCATGGCAATGAATAACTCGTAAGACTCACGTTTGTATTCTTGTTTAGGATCTTTTTGAGCGTAACCACGTAGATGGATACCTTGACGTAGATGATCCATTGCAGCTAGGTGTTCTTTCCATAGCATATCGATTGTTTGTAACATCACAGATTTTTCAAAACCAGCAATGATTGACTCACCGACTTGCTCTTTTTTGTCTTGGTAAACATTACGTGCGTGTGTCACCACTTGTTCACGAATTGTTTCTTCTTGTAAGTTTGCATCATCAACTAACCATTGTTGAACCGGTAGCTCAATTAAGTAATCTTGTTTTAAGCGTTTTTCTAACCCTTCAAGGTCCCATTGCTCAGTTAACGATTGCTGGGGTACATATTCATCGATACAAGCATTGAATACATCATCCCAGAACTGCTCGATGTTTTCAGTGATTGTTTCACTGTCCATCACACCGTTACGCTGCTGGTAAACCACTTTACGTTGGTCATTGGCAACATCATCGAAGTCCAGTAATGATTTTCGCATATCGAAGTTACGACCTTCTACTTTACGTTGTGCATTTTCAATAGCACGAGTAACCCATGGGTGTTCAATCGCTTCTCCATTTTCCATACCTAATTTTTTCATCATATTAGATACTTTTTCAGAGGCAAAGATACGCATCAATGAATCTTCCATTGATAGGTAGAAACGACTCTCACCGGCGTCACCTTGACGACCCGCACGACCACGTAACTGGTTATCGATACGACGAGATTCATGACGCTCAGTACCAATAATGTATAAACCACCTGCCGCTAATACTTCAGCTTGTTCAGCTTTCCATTTCGCTGTTTCAGCTTCGATTTGCTGTTCAGATAGGTTACCTAATTTCTCAAGACGATTTTGTAAGTTTCCGCCTAGTACGATATCCGTACCACGACCCGCCATGTTCGTCGCAATTGTTACTGAACCAAGTGCACCTGCTTGCGCGATGATGTCTGCTTCTTTTTCATGGAATTTAGCATTTAACACACTGTGTTTAATCTTAGCTTTTTCCATTAAGCTTGATAGCAATTCAGAACTCTCGATAGAAACCGTACCTACCAATACAGGCTGACGACGTTCTAAACGCGTTTTGATATCTTCAATAATCGCTTGGTATTTTTCAATCTCCGTCAGGTAAACCAAATCACCGCCATCTTTACGTGCCATTGGACGGTTAGTTGGGATAACAATAGTTTCTAGACCATAGATAGATTGGAATTCAAAAGCTTCAGTATCAGCTGTACCTGTCATACCGCCTAGTTTTTCATAAAGACGGAAGTAGTTTTGGAAAGTGATTGACGCTAATGTTTGGTTTTCATTCTGAATTTGTACGCCTTCTTTTGCTTCTACCGCTTGGTGTAAACCTTCAGACCAACGACGACCTGGCATTGTACGACCAGTGTGCTCATCAACGATAACCACTTCGCCTTCAGCAGTCACAATGTATTCAACATCTTTTTCAAACAAGGTATGAGCACGTAAAGCTGCGTTCACATGGTGTAATAAACTGATGCTAGAAGCGGCGTATAGAGAAGTATCTTCTTCTAATAGTCCACGCTCCTGTAAAATACGCTCTACTTTTTCTTGGCCACGTTCCGTTAGCAATACTTGTTTGCTTTTCTCGTCAACCGTGAAGTCACCTTCACCTACGTATTCTTCAGTATCTTCTTTATCTTGTTTGCTTAATAAAGGAATAATACTGTTTAATTTAGTGTACAGCGTTGGGTCGCCATCTGTTGGACCTGAGATAATTAACGGTGTTCTTGCTTCATCGATTAAGATTGAATCTACTTCATCAACAATAGCAAAGTTTAGGCCACGCATTACACGTTGTGACGCTTCAAAAGCCATGTTGTCACGTAGGTAATCAAAACCAAACTCATTGTTTGTACCATAAGTCACATCAGCTGCATAAGCGGCACGTTTCTCTTCGCCAGACATACCTGACAAGTTAATACCAACGGTTAAACCTAAGTATTCAAAAAGCTGTGCATTCCATTCAGCATCACGACGCGCGAGGTAATCATTCACAGTAATAACGTGAACACCTTTACCTGTTAAAGCATTTAAATACGCAGGTAAGGTTGCAGTTAATGTTTTACCTTCACCTGTACGCATTTCTGCGATTTTATTTTCGTTTAATACGATGCCACCAATTAACTGAACATCGAAGTGACGCATACCAAATACACGCTCAGATGCACTTCGAACAACAGCAAATGCTTCAACAAGAATGTCTTCAATGGTTTCACCATTAGCAAGACGCTCTTTGAAATAAACTGTTTTTGCTTTTAACTCTTCTTCTGACAGTGCCTTTATCTCTGGCTCAAGTTTATTAATTTCATTAACAACTTTGCGCAGGTTCTTCAGATAACGGTCATTTCGACTGCCTATTATTTTTGTTATTATCGATGTGATCATTTTGCTTTTCTCATTGTATAAAATCGGAAAAAATTGTCATTTAACTTGATATTCTTTGTATATAATAATTTGGATCTATTTGTTGGCCATTTTTGAGTACTTCATAATGTACATGTGGGCCCGTTGAGCGCCCAGTGGTTCCCATTACCGCAACTTGCTGCCCTTTTTCAACAACATCACCGACAGAAACGACGATATCAGAAGCATGTGCGTATCGAGTCATAAAACCACTTCCATGATTAATCTCAACTAAATAACCGTAACCACTTCTTGCTTCAGAGATAGTTACCACACCGGCGGCGGTTGCCATAATTGGCATACCTGTATAACCAGCAATATCGACCCCTTTATGACGTCTTAAACGTCCAGTAAATGGGTCTGTTCGCGTTCCAAATGAAGAGGAGATCCAAGACCCTTTATAAGGTACTGGACGACCAGAAATGAATAGCTCATCAATAAGATGGAGATTGTTGAAGGTAATTTCAAGTTGTTGAAACAAATTTTCATTATTTTTATATTGTTGTTCCAACATTGAGACTTGATTTACCAATGGAGAGAGCTCAGGATGATCAATCGCAAGATATGCACTGGTGTCTTCTGTTTCAGTGACTGGCGTTTCTTCAGTCACCTGCTCTTCTGTATTCTCTAATTCAAATTCTGCTTTTGGCAGATTGGATTTATCGATGATCCGCTCACCTAAACTGTTTAAGCGATTACTTTGCGCTTGTAACTCACTGACCTTTTGAGCTAGCATTTGTAATTGTTGGTTAGTTTGCGAAGTGATGGATTCTAAGTATTGTTGTTTGATTTCATTTTTTTCATGTAAGGTGTTGATTTTATATTGTATAAACTGCTGATGATAGTGTGATTGTAGTAACCATGCACTGGTCATCAATACTGCAACAAATGTAATGCAGACAAAAATAAATGTAGATTTTGTTATAGAAAAGCTGTGTTTAGACTCATTCCTATTATAAATAACCGTTATACTCATAAACCTAATTCACTTTTGATGGCTGTTATGACAAGAAATAAAAAACAACCTAAACCAATCTCGTTGTTATTGGATAAAAATAACTTCCAACAAAGCACATCATTAATAACTAAATTAGATATAGTACTACAAAGGTTTTTAAAACAACACAATATCAGTGGTTGTCGGATAGGAAATATTGAAAATGGGAGCTTGTTAATAGAAAGTCCCAGTGCACTTTGGGTACAGCGCTTACAATTTGTACGAAGTGACCTGTTGAGTGAATTACGCCAACATCACTCCTCGGTTAGAAATATTAAAGTGAAAGTGAACCCACAACTAGCAAAAGCATCTCCAACTCAAATCAAAAAAGCCAAGCCGGTTAAAAAGCGTGCTGAAAAAATGAGTAAAGGGATTTCAGAAGCATTCCCGGCATTAGCTGAAAATGCAGACCCTCAACTTAAAAAAGCATTGCAATCTTTAGCGACCTTTTCCGACGATAAAAAGTAATAAGCTGTTTCTCTCCATTCACTCCATTCATTAAATAAGTGATACCAATTGTATTAAATAACTGTTCTAAATTTTGCGCCGGAAAAGTGGCTTAGTTTGAGGCGTAAGTTGATGTAAATGGTTGTTCCCTATACGAAACTTACAACGAAAAATAAGTTGTTTTAACAAGTAAAATGAGATCAGTTACTTACTATGATTGGTATGATCTAAATTTTGCGTAGGAAAAATCACTTAGTGTGATTGGTATTAAATATCTTTCAGGCAAAAAAAACCACCTTGTTATTACTAACAAGGTGGTTTTCCATGAGTTGGCTTATCGGCCAACTCAATCGTATTTATGCAGGAACAAATGCTGGTTCGATGTATTGCACTGGAGACTCGCTCACAGGCTCTTCAAACGTAACCATTTCAAATGCTTCTTGATCCGCTAATAACGCACACAGTAGTTTGTTATTTAAAGCATGACCTGTTTTGTAAGCTTTTAAGTGACCAAGAATAGTAAAACCAGATAAGTAAAGGTCGCCAATAGCATCCAATACTTTATGTTTTACAAACTCATCTTCGTAACGTAAACCTTCAGGGTTTAGTACGCGGAACTCATCTAAACCAATGGCGTTATCTAAGCTTGCGCCTAATGCTAGGTTATTAGATTGAAGGTACTCAACACTTTTCATAAAACCAAATGTACGTGCACGGCTGATCTCTTTAACAAACAGATCACCAGAGAATTGCATTTCAACATGTTGGTTTTGACCTTCGAAAACAGGGTGATCAAAGTCAATTTTAAAGTCTAAGCTAAAGCCGTTATTAGAAGGGTGTAGTTCAGCCCACTTACCTTCTTCTTCATCTTCAACACGAATCGTCTTTTTAACTCGGATAAATTTCTTAGCAACATTTAACTCTTCAATACCTGCAGATTGCAGTAGGAAGATAAACGGGCTTGCACTGCCATCCATGATTGGAATCTCAGGTGCATCCACATCAATAATCACATTATCGATACCTAAACCAGCTAGCGCTGCAGATAAATGCTCTACAGTTGAAATTTTTTCACCTTGCTCATTCACTAGACAAGTACATAATAATGTCTCTTGCACAGCTTGAGCATGGGCTTTAAAGCTAACTACAGGGTCGAGATCTATTCGACGATAAACAATACCTGAGTTAGCAGGTGCAGGGTGCAGCTCAATAGTTACTTTATTCCCTGAATGTAAACCAACGCCCGTTGATTTAACACTTTTTTTCAATGTTCTTTGTTTAATCATAAGAATGATCTCCACTACGATAATTTCTGCTGCGAATTATAGCAGTTTGCGACTTATATCACAAACTGTAATATTTCCAAGGTAAAATTAGTTATCCGCTTGACGTCTTAAAAACGCTGGAATATCTAAATAACTCTCAGCACTGCTTTTATCTTTAACTTCAGCAATTGGCTCAACAATTTCAGGTTCCGCCTGAGCCGCTTCTTCAGTTGCTTTAGCTAACGCTTGTTCTTCTGCTTGTACACTAGCATTACTAGTATTATCGGCAGCAACTGTTTTTTCTGTAGTCTCATTAACATCTTTTTTACTATTTAATGTTGGATTTTTAACTACATTCAGCTCTGACTTACGTTCACCAATACCCGTCACAATCACAGTAACGTGTAATTCACCAGTTTCTAGCGTTGGATCAACTGTTACACCAATAATGTTCTGAGAGTCCTCAGAAGCAAATTGTTTCAATGCATCCCCCACTGTGTGGTACTCATCCCAACTGAAATCAATACCAGCTACAATGTGTACTAATACGCCACGCGCATCAGATAGATCAACATCTTCCAGTAATGGACAAGAGATAGCCTCTTCAACGGCTTCTTCTGCACGGTTCTCGCCAGCAGACACACCAATACCCATTACTGCAGTTGTTCCTGCTTCAGTCATCACGGTACGTACGTCCGCGAAATCGATATTAATAGTACTTTCTTCATTATTAATAATAGACGAGAAACCAGAAACTGCATCATAAAGTACTCCATTAGCCGCACTTAATGCGTCTAGGAAAGAGATACCTCGTGGTAATGACTTCTGTAATTTATCGTTCGGGATAATTAATAATGAGTCAATGTTTTCAGATAAACGAGCAATACCTTGTGTTGCGTAGTTCATACGCTTACGGCCTTCAAACATAGAAGGTTTTGACACAACACCAATGGTTAATGCGCCCTCTTCTTTTGCTATTTCAGCAACCACAGGGCAAGCACCCGTACCTGTACCACCGCCCATACCTGCAGCGATAAATACAACATCGGCGCCAGTCACGATCTCTCGGATACGCTCTTTATCTTCTAGCGCTGATTTGTACCCGATTTCCGGGTTAGCACCAGCACCTAAACCATTGGTTATATTTGAACCTAATTGTAAGCGAATATCTGCTTTTGATGAGCGTAATGCCTGTGCATCCGTGTTCATTGCAATAAATTCGGCACCTGTTAGGCCTTTTTCGATCATATAATTGATCGCATTACCACCACCACCACCGATGCCAATAACTTTGATTATGGCCTGTGCTGAATGATCTTCATCATCGATTATTTCAAACATTTGATTCTCTTCCACTCTATTAACTTCTTGTGACATCGTTTGTTACCACCCAATCCATGCAACTTGATAACTAATATTCTTTTTTAATCCAATTTTTAACTTTGCTAAAAATACTTGTAAAACGATTCTCAGTTTCGGCTTCATCTTCGTCAGCAAATTCATTATTTTTATGACGTAATAAACCAACAGCTGTTGAGTAAGCTGGAGAGTTTACATCATCTGCTAAACCTTTAATATGCTCTGGCTTACCAATTCTGACTTGAATGTTACCAAATACTTCTTCAGCAACGTCAACTAAACCTTCAATTTGTGCAGCACCACCGGTAATAACAACACCAGCAGCAAGCTGTTGGTTTAATCCTTCGCGTGCAAATTTATCGTTCAGCTTGTAGATTTCGTTTTTTACTAACATCAATAATTCACTGTAACGTGGCTCAATGACATCAACTAAAATAGAACGCTGTAAACTACGTGCTGCTCGACCACCTACACTCGGTAGTTCAATTATTTCATCACTATTCACTAATGACCTATCTAAACAGCCGTATTTTACTTTTACTTCTTCTGCCGAAGTCGGCGGAGAACTAAAGGCAATGGCAATGTCATTAGTGACTGAATTACCAGCATAATCTAACACCATGCTATGTTGTAAAGCGCCAGCGATATAGATCGACAAATCCATTGTACCACTTCCCATATCGATCATGCATACGCCAAGCTCTTTTTCATCTTCACTCAAAATCGCTGCACTTGACGCTACGCCTGATGATGTTAGTTGGTCAATAACTAATCCACATCGTTCAACTGCTTTTTCTAAATTTTTAACTAGATCGTTATGACAGGTGATTAAATGTACATTTGCTTTTAATTTTACACCCGACAAACCGATTGGATTGTTAATTCGACCTTGAGCATCAATGGAATACTCTTGAGGAATAACATGTAATAAACGTTGCTCATCACGTATTTTCACTGAACGAGCATTATGTAAGACACTCTCTACATCATAAGAAGTGACTTCATGTGCTTCTATCGCCCAGGTTCCGGTTTCATTAATCGATTCGATATGCGAACCAGACACAGATAAGTTCACCGATGAAACACGACAGTCGGCCATATCTTCAGCTTGTTTTAATGCAGTTGTGATAGATTCAACCACTAAATCTAGATTAGTGACGGAGCCTTTATCTACACCTTTTGAAGGAGCAGAGCCCACACCAACAATATTAATTGCATCGTTTGCTAATAACTCACCAATCAAGACAACGACTTTATGGCTACCGATGTCTAAACCAACTGTGTAATTACTTTCCATTCGTTCATCACCACTTTCTCTCGTATAAGAGAATAATTAACTTTATTGTAATACTAATTATAGTAAATATATGATTAATTTCACTATTTTAAATTCTACTCACAATGAGACAGTCATTTTTAGGAAAAAATCAACCTATTTTACTAAGCCATTATGTTGAGTAATTCAACATCACTTAATTTCTATTTTTTCTGCTCTTTTTCAGCTTCTTTCCAACCGATTGCTAACCCAGTGTCGTAACGCAAGTCAACGTAATCGATGGTGTTAATATCATAATTTTCAGCAATCCTCGGGAAAGCCTTTAAAAATATCTGAATACGCTCAAGCTTCTGCTCTTTACCTAACTTTAAACTGATCCCATTTTTTAATACTAGCTGTGTCGCATTACGTTTATCACTAGACAAACCGGCAATACGATAATGACTAGGTTGCAAGAGTTGCTTTAATTGCAAATACGTAGTTAAAACCACTTCAGCTTGATCATCTTCGCCGGATAAAGCGATGTATTGATCATCTGTATCAGGGTGAACATCAATAATTTCGCCAAAGCGATTTAGCAATGATTTTTCATTCCAAGAAGCTGCAATAGCTTGCTCAACAATATGGATTTTTAAGGTATCCGGCCAATGTTTACGAATCGATGCTGAATAAACCCATGGTTTCTCTTCTAACTGTTTTTGTATTTCAGCAATCTTTAAGGTGAAGAAATTCAACTTATCATGCTGTTTTGCTAACACACTTCTTACCACATCTTCCGTCACATGATGACGCTCACCCGTCAAAATTAATGCAGTCAACGGTAAAGATTTTTCGTCTGTTAACCAATGCTTTAACTTAAAAAATCCATCTTGCAAGGTATAAATCAACAGTAAAAAAATAAAGAAGCTAATCCATTTACTGATGGTGATTTTTTTAGCTTCAGCCACATAAATTATAAGGTTTGCTCTAAAATACGTAATACAAGTTGATCAAAACTAATACCAGCCTGTTTTGAGGCTTTTGGCACTAAGCTAGTTTCCGTCATACCAGGTACAGTATTCACCTCTAACAAGTACCAGTTATGTTGTTCATCACGCATAAAATCAACACGTCCCCAACCGCTACAACCGACCGCCATAAAAGCTTCTTCCGCTAGCTGGTTTAATTCATTTAACTGCTGCTCATCTAGCCCACAAGGACACAAGTATTGGGTATCAGTAGACTGATACTTAGCTTGGTAATCATAAAAGGTATGAGACGTTTTCATGGTGATCGCAGGTAAAGCTTTACCATTGAGCATAGACACGGTGAATTCATCACCAGTGATCCAAGACTCTAATAATACTTTTGTATCGTATTTGAAGGCGTCTTCTAATGCAGCGATCAACTGTTCAGCCGTTTCTGCTTTAGCCATACCGATGCTTGACCCTTCATGTACAGGTTTCACTATCACAGTACCAGATAGACTGCTAAGTATATCTGCAGCCTGCGCTGCTTTAAAGTTTTCTTTGATAATAATTTGATACGGCGCAGTTGGTAACTGGCAACTTTGCCAAATTTGTTTAGTTTTGGCTTTATCCATACCAATCGCAGAGCTAGAAACATCACTACCAGTGTAAGGTATCTCTAATGTTTCAAGGAAACCTTGGATTGTGCCATCTTCGCCACCACGGCCATGCAACACGATAAAAGCACGGTCAAAACCTAAGGCTTTGATTTGTGATAAGTCATCATGTTTAGGATCAACAGCATGTGCATCGACACCTTGACGCAGTAATGCACTTAATACTGCATTACCTGAACTTAATGACACTTCACGCTCTGCGCTGTTACCACCAAATAAAACCGCTACTTTACCAAATTCTGTTGTCATTAATTTGCGCTCGCTTGTTGCATTTTTTCAATATCTAGCTTGAACTCTGCTAGCGTTTTAACTACTGCTCCGATATTACCAGCACCTTGAGTCAGCACTAAGTCTCCATCTTGTAAGACTTTTGCTAACGCACTAGGTAACGCAGCTGGTGAAGGGACAAAAATAGGCTCTTTACCACTTTGTTGACGAATAGTACGACACAAAGAGCGGCTATCTGCACCAGCAATAGGTGTTTCGCCAGCGGCATAAACATCTAGTAACAATAATTGATCTACCTGTGATAACACATGAGCAAAATCTTCATATAGATCGCGTGTACGTGTGTAACGGTGCGGCTGATAAGCCATCACTAAACGTTTTTCAGGCCAGCCTTCACGTGCTGCATTAATTGTCGCCTGTACTTCTGTTGGGTGATGACCGTAATCATCAGCTAACATCGCTTTACCACGACCTGTTTCGAATTCACCGTATTGTTCAAAACGACGACCAATACCTTCAAAGCTCTCTAAAGCAGCTAAAATTGCTGAATCATCAATATCATCTTCCATCGCCACTGCAATCGCAGCAGCTGCATTTAAGGCATTATGTTTACCCGGTAAATTAAGATGGATAGTTAAATCAGGGCGATTTGCTCTGTGCACGATAAATTCACTGCGATTAACCGTTTGCTTGAAACCAGAAATACGCACATCAGCTTGTTCGCTAAACCCATAAGTGACACATTGACGTGCAAAACGAGGGATCAGCTCCTCTACTACTTTATCGTCTAAGCAAACCACTGCCGTACCGTAAAACGGTAAGTTTTGAATAAATTGGACAAAGGTATCTTTTAATACTTCAAAGTCACCTTGATAAGTATCCATATGATCCGCTTCGATGTTAGTCACTACAGACACCATTGGCTGTAAGTGCAAGAAAGATGCATCACTTTCATCAGCTTCGGCAATTAAGTAACGGCTTTGTCCTAATTTAGCATTAGTACCCGCGCTATTTAACAAACCACCAATAACAAAGGTCGGATCTAAATCAGCTTCACGGTAAATACTCGCAATCAAACTGGTAGTCGTTGTTTTACCATGGGTACCGGCAACAGCCACACCATGACGGTAACGCATTAACTCAGCAAGCATCTCTGCACGACGCACCACTGGAATACGCGCTTGTTTAGCAGCTAACAATTCTGGGTTTTCAGGATTAATAGCGGTAGAAACAACAACCACAGAAGCGCCGTAAATATTTTCTTGTGCGTGGCCAATAAAGACCTCAACACCTAATGAACGCAGACGTTTAACCACAGTGTTTTCAGCGATATCAGAACCAGTGATTTTATAACCTTCATAGGCTAATACTTCGGCAATACCGCCCATACCCGCACCACCAATACCAACAAAATGAATCTGTTTTACACGACGCATTTCTGGGATCATGGTACGAATTTCTGCTAGTTCAATTTTTATCATCGGGATTCACTTCTACTTTATTTTGATACTAAAGACAGGCAAACATCAGTCACTTGCTGCGTTGCCTCTCTAATAGCTATATTTTTACAATTTTGACTCATTTCATTAAGTAACAGCCTATTTTGACTTAATGTCATCAAACATTCACTTAATTTATTCGCATCCAACTCTTTTTGCGCAATTAATATCGCGGCATCAGCACTTACTAAACTTTGTGCGTTTTTGGTTTGGTGATCATCCACAGCATGAGGTAGAGGAACAAAGATAGCAGGTAGCCCTACCACCGCAACTTCAGCTACGGTTAATGCACCTGCTCGACATATAATCAAGTCTGCCCATTGATAGGCAGAAGCCATGTCGCTAATAAACTCTTGTACTTGGTAATCAACCTGAGTTTGTTGGTAACTCTCAGTTACCGACTCTGAAAAACCTTTGCCAGTTTGATGTAAAACAGACACCTGCCGAGCATCGAAGTTCAGCAATGCATCGGGAACTGTTTCATTTAAAACTCGAGCGCCTAAACTTCCACCAATCACTAATACTTTTAAAGCTTGTTCTGGAGTCGAAAAAACTTTTTCAGGCAAGTCTAATAGCTCTTTTCTAATTGGATTCCCTACTAAAACAGCCTTTTCACCAGAAAATGCACCGCTAAAGCCCATTAACACTTTTTTAGAAAAATAGGAAAGAATGCGATTAGTTAAACCAGCTGTTGCGTTTTGTTCATGCAGCACAACCGGAATTCCCATTGTCCAAGCTGCAATACCACCGGGTCCACTGGCAAATCCCCCATACCTAACACTAAGTCTACGTTACGTTTTTTTAATACTTTACGTGCTTGGAAAATAGATTTTATTACTTGAAATGGCGCTGCTAATAGACGCTTAATTCCATTACCTCGCACACCTACTACATCAATAAAGTCGATTTCATAACCGTGCTCAGGAACCAGTCTAGCTTCCATTCTGGCAGCAGTGCCTAACCAGCTTACTTGCCACCCTTCCTCTTTTAACTTATTCGCCACAGCCAAACCAGGAAAAACATGCCCGCCAGTGCCGCCAGCCATCACTAATAGCGTTTTTGTTTTATTCATTATTTTCCACCACAGCTTCGTTTGCTTGTTTAGCAACACTTGGCTTTTTCTTATTTTTTTAGTAATACGCGCCTGTGCAGAGTGAATGCGCGTTTCAAAATCGATTCTTAATACCAGACCAACCGCTATCGCGATAGTGATCAAACTGGAGCCACCATAACTGATCAACGGCAATGTTAGCCCTTTAGTTGGTGCAATACCTGAAGCCGCGCCGATATTAACGGCTGTTTGAAAAGCAAACCAAATAGCAATACCGATAGCAACATACCCCGAAAATATCAGGTTCTTTTCCAGCGCCCTTTTACCAATAGAAAAGGCTTTATAAACCAATACAAACTCTAAAATAATAACGATGCTTACACCAATAAAACCTAATTCTTCGGCTAAGATAGCCATAATGAAATCGGTATGCGCTTCAGGTAAGTATTCCAATTTTTGTACTGAGTTACCTAAGCCTTCGCCAAACCAACCACCCCGACCAAAGGCCATTAATGATTGCGTTAACTGATAGCTTCGGCCAAATGGGTCTGACCATGGGTCTAAGAAACCAAAGACCCTTGCCATACGGTAAGGAGAGGTCACAATCAGCAAAATAATCACCGACAATAACGCAACAGCAATACCCACGAAGGAGATCATTCGTGCATTAGCGATAAAAAGCATGCCCATCATGATCACTACAATTACTACGGTTGAGCCTAAGTCAGGCTGTAACAGTAACAACATCGCCAGGATCGCTAATACCACTAATGGCTTGATAAAACCTTTGATGGTATCAATTACTTCCTTTTGACGACGCATTAGGTAGCTGGAAATAAACAGAACAACCGAGGTTTCCCGAATTCAGACGGCTGGATATTTAATGGCCCTAAACGTAACCAACGCAATGAACCATTAACTTCAGTACCAATCACCAGTACTGCTAATAACCCTAAACCAGATAGTAACAAAATAACCGGAGTATATTTATGCCAATGGTCAATGGGAATAGAGACCACTGCCGCTAAGATAAACAAACAGAGAATAATGTAGATCAGGTGCCGCTTTAAAAAACGGAATGGATCTGCAGATAATGCAATCCCTTCAGGCATAGAGGCCGATGCAACAATCACTAAGCCAATCCCCATCAAGGTAAAAACCAACACCAGAAATGAACGATCATAGGCACGTGGGTGAGTTTCTGACTCCACGGTTAAAGATTGATATAGATTACCTAATTTCGCTGCTATCGCACGGAACATCAGAGTGACGCCTCCGTCAATTGATTCACTAACTGAATAAAATGATTACCACGCGCCATGAAGTTTTTATACATATCTAAACTCGCACAGGCAGGTGTTAAAATAGCTAGGTCGCCAGTAGTCGCATGTTGCTCAATATGATTCACCGCTTGCATCAAATCAGCAACGATAATTGCCGATGGATGCTGTGCAGCAATCAGTGCCGCATCTTGACCAAAGCAGACAATTTGTCCCTTAATTTCCGTTAACACAGGAGCTAACTCGTTAAAATCAGCCCCTTTACCATCACCACCTAAAATAACATGTACTTTGCCGGTAATAGTTTCCGATAAACCTAACAAGGCTGCTTGCGTCGCGCCGATATTGGTGGCTTTAGAATCATTAATCCAACGCACACCTTGATGTTCAGCAACAAATTCACATCGATGACTTAAGCCTTTGTAAGTTTGTAATGCAGCCAGCATTGCCTTCATAGGAAGATCAACCTGTAGCCCTAAAGCAAGCGCAGCTAACGCATTCATCCAGTTATGTTTACCACTTAATTCTAATTGCACTGCAAGGCAATAATGGCTGTTGGTTTTGCGCTAAAAAGGTTCGCCCTGCTGCGCTATCAATCCGAACTCTGAATGGTCAAAACCAAAGCTAAGTTGTGGTTGTTGCAAAGTAAAAGTAAGTGGGTCATCGCGATTGATTAAGCACACTTTACTTTGTGTATATATTTTGTGTTTTGCATCGATATAAGCTTGATAGCTTGGATAGCGATCTAAATGATCTTCACTGATATTTAAAATAGTTGAAACATCAGCATTTAAAGATGAAGTGGTTTCTAATTGGAAACTTGAAAGTTCTAGTACATACAATTGTTTATCAGGGGATAATAGATCTAATGCAGGTACACCGATGTTGCCGCCAACGCCGACTTTAACGCCAGCATGGGCAGCCATTTCACCTAATAATGTGGTTACCGTACTTTTACCATTAGAGCCGGTAATAGTGACTAACTTTGCATCTTGATAAGCGGGCGTTGCTAGCTCGCGAGCAAATAACTCAATATCACCAACCACTTCTGCACCCGCTTCTATCGCTGTAGCAATCGCAGGGGTTGCAATAGCAATCCCTGGGCTAACCACTAATAGATCATAGCTTGATAAGCGTGTTGCAGATAAAGGACCAATCACTAACTCAGTATTAACATCTAAGCTATCTTTACCAGGAGGAGCAGAGCGAGTATCAAAAACAGTAACATTAATCCCTTTATTATTGAAAAAAGTCACACAAGATAAACCTGTCACACCTAAACCAATAATAGCAACTCGCTTACTTGTCATATTAACGTACCTTCAGAGTCACTAGTCCGACTAAGACTAATACAATTGTGATAATCCAAAAACGTACAATAACACGTGGTTCAGGCCAGCCTTTTTTCTCATAATGGTGATGGATGGGTGCCATTCTTGAAGATACGTTGCTTACGCATTTTATAAGAGCCTACTTGCAAAATAACGGATACGGTTTCCAATACAAAAATACCGCCCATGATCACCAATAAAAACTCTTGTCTTACCAGAACAGCAACCACACCCAGAATAGCGCCCAATGCTAATGAGCCTACATCGCCCATAAATACTTGTGCAGGATAGGTGTTAAACCATAGGAAACCTAACCCAGCTCCAACAATCGTTCCGCAAATAATCACTAACTCACTGGCTTGTGGGATATAAGGAATGAATAGATAGTGTGAATAGTTAATATGACTGGTTAAGTAAGCCACTAATGCAAATGCAGCAGCAACCATTACTGTTGGCATGATAGCCAAACCATCCAAACCATCTGTTAGATTAACGGCATTACTACTACCTACCACAGTGAAATACACTAAAGGAATAAACAATAGGCCCAAGTAAGGCATATATTCTTTAAAGAAAGGAACCACTAAAGTTAATTGCGCATCGCCCTGTGCAGTCAGGTATAACACGACACCTAACACTAACGCAGTAACCGATTGCCAGAGGTACTTCCAACGCGCAATCAAACCATCTGGGTGTTTACGTACAACCTTTAAGTAGTCATCCATAAAACCAATGGCACCAAATGAGATGGTCGTAAACATCACCACCCATACATAAAGATTATCTAGTCTTGCCCATAACAGTGTACTTAACACGATAGCAGCAAGAATTAATAAACCACCCATAGTCGGTGTGCCGGCTTTACTAAAATGAGATTCAGGGCCATCGTCACGTACAATCTGGCCTATTTGCTGGCTTTGTAAGTAACGAATTAATTTAGGCCCGGCCCACAATGAAAATGCCAATGCGGTTAACACAGCTAACACCATTCTCACGGATAAGTATGTTAAAACATTGAAAAAAGTATAATGACTCGAAAGTAACTCTGCTAACCAGACGACCATTTTTTAAAATCCTATTTTGTAAAGCAGCTTAATAGCTGATGATGAAGCTTACGCACTAAATTTCCCTTTAATGAAAGCCACGATCTCTTCCATCCTTGCACTGCGCGAGCCTTTAACAAGCACCACTACTTTCGATTTTTGACCACTTAAAAAAGCATCAAGTGCTAATTCAAGTTGTTGTTTGTCTGAGAAGTGTTCCGCCTCTGCGTTTTGAGAGGCCGCATTATACGCATTTGTTGCTAGTTGACTCAAATGTCCAACCGTAAATAATTTCTCAATGCCTTTTTGTTGAGCATACTCACCAATTGCAGCGTGCTCTTGTTCAGCATAATCACCCAATTCGCCCATATCACCACAAATTAACAGGCCTTGGCCTTGATATTGCGCTAATAGCTCAATACCTGCATTCACTGATGCAGAGTTGGCATTGTAAGTATCGTCAATCACAGTCAACTGTTCAGACAATACAGAACAATTAACACGGCCAGCCACTTGCTGTAAGGTTTCTAACCCTTTTTTAATGCTTAATAACGAGCAACCTAGGGCTAACGCCATACTACTTGCCGCCAATGCATTACTGACATTATGTAAGCCTGGAAGGTTCAACTGCACATCAATATTTTGCAGATTATTTACGTATTCTGGGCAGCTTGCTGAATTAATGTTCAATGTGAATTGCGCTTGCCCTAATGGGTTACTGCTAATGTCGGTAGCAAACACATCTGCGGCTCTGGTTTTTAGGCTCTTTTGAAAAGCAAATATAACGCTGTTTTTGTTCAGTTAATCGAGTAATGAACGTCTCTGCAAATTTAGCATCAAGATTCACAACCGCCGTCCCCGTTGCATTTAAGTTTGACCAAATCTCTGATTTTGCGGTGGCCACTCCTTCAAGAGAACCAAAGCCCTCTAAATGTGCTGGCATAATATTATTAACTAAAGCCACATCGGGTTTTGCCAACGCAGACGTATAAGCAATCTCACCAATATGGTTTGCACCTAATTCCACCACAGCAAATTGATGTTGCTGTGCTAATCTTAGTAGGGTTAAAGGTAAACCAATGTCATTATTAAAATTACCCGCCGTTGCTAATACGGCGTCTTGATTGTCACAATGTACAGTTAAGATGGCGCTTAGTAACTCTTTACAGGTTGTTTTACCATTACTGCCAGTAATAGCAGCGCATTTCAGGTTGCTGATTTGCTCTCTGACGTAACGCCCTAATAATCCTAATGCAATACGTGTATCTGCTACTTCAATTACGACATTATTGAATGAGATAGCAAGGTCACTCGCTTCCTCTACCAATAAAACAGCTGCGCCCTGTTCAACGGCACTGGCTAATAGTTGGTGGGCATCAAATGATGGACCTTTTAAGGCAATGAATAGATCGCCTTGTTGAAGAGTACGAGTATCTGTACTGACACTGTTAATAGAAACACAAGCGCACTTAGCGGCGCTATGATAACCTTTTCTTAAACGGCCCTGAGTTGCTTCACATAACTGTTCGACAGTAAGTTCAATCATTGGTGTTGTCCTGTATTGCTTGTTCTTTGACTAATGCTTGTAGTGTTTCTCGATCACTATAATGCACTTTTTTATCACCAAATATCTGATAATCTTCATGACCTTTGCCCGCTAATAACACTATATCGTGTTGTTGTGCATTAGCTAATAAGTATTGAATCGCTTGTTGTCGCTCATGTATCACTAGCGCTTTCTCTGGTTTTGTTAACCCTGCTTTAATATCTTCTACAATTAAAGTCGCCTCTTCACTGCGAGGATTATCATCAACAATCACTACTAAGTCAGCACCTTGTTCAGCAACGCTAGCCATTAGCGGACGTTTACCTTTATCGCGGTCTCCACCACAACCAAATACCGCAATAATACGACCTTGTTGTTTATGATGTTGTAATGCTTGTAAGGAATTATCTAATGCATCGGGTGTATGAGCATAATCAACTACAAAGGTGATCTGTTGTTTCGCAAAGAAATACTGCTCCATTCTGCCTGGGACAACGGTTAACTCTGCCATCACTTTTTGGATGTCGTTTAAGCGCACACCATCAGCTAATAATGCACAACTTACCGCTGCCATATTTAATACATTAAAGTCACCATAAAAAGGGCTAGTCATGATACCTGCCCCCCAACTTGAGGCAAACTCAAAGGCTAACCCTTGTGGGAGATAATCTACTTTAGTCACATTAAAGTAATGTTGCTTAGTGAAGCTTTGACCAATATTTAAACCATAGGCAATAGCGTCAGGGTATTTTGCTAACCAATCTCTTCCCACGGCATCATTGGCATTAATAATACGATGCTTTAAAGGAAATTTATCAAACAAGGTTTGTTTGGCTTCTGCATAGGCATGCATAGTGCCATGATAATCAAGGTGATCACGGGTTAAATTAGTGAAAATAGCGGTATTAAATGGCACTGCCGCAATACGCCCTTGCACTAAACCATGAGAAGAAACTTCCATGATCGTTTGCGTTGCACCTTGGGCTTGATAACTAGCTAACTCGCGGCACACTGAAATAGCATCTAATGTCGTATTTAAACTAGCTTGTAATTGGTTATATAAACCATTACCAATCGTGCCCATTTGCGCACTTTGTTGACCCAATAACATATAACTATTAGCTAAAAGACTGGCAATAGTCGTTTTACCGTTTGTACCAGTGACCGCAGTAACATGGTGTAAGTTTGACTGGGGAAAATAAAGCGCATAGCAATCGCGCTTAATTTCTGTTGCAGCTGAAAAATGTGAATAACCGGCGTATCACCCTGAACACTTAATTTACCGTCTTCATGCTCTATTAAGGTTTCAGATAAAACGGCTGCAGCACCAGAAGCAATCGCGTTATCAATAAATTGACGACCATCACTAACAGCACCTTGTACCGCAACAAACAGATCACCGCAAGTGACTGCTCTGCTGTCTAAGATCATGCCTGAAATTTTAACAGAAAGTGATGAAACTTGGTTTGGCAGTAAGTCTGCCAACAACCAAGAAAGTGGACAACTAGTATCGGGTTGAGCGCTGTCCGAGGCCATTATTTAGCCTCCAGGTAGGTGTAACTCTCATCTCCACCGTCAGGTAATACATGGGTTAACAGTAACGTACTTTTCATTACTTCAGAGAATACTGGTGCAGCTACATCACCTGCGTAATAACGGTCGCCTTGTGGCTCATTAATCATCACAGCAATCGAGAAACGTGGGCGAGTAGCTGGTGCTAAACCGGCAAAAACAGCAACGTAATCATCACCGTAACCACCTGCTTCCGCTTTACGTGATGTACCTGTTTTACCCGCAATACGGTAGCCATCAACTTTTGCTTTTGGTGCAGTACCGCCCTTTTCACTAACGCCTTCCATCATCTCTACTACTTCACGCGCAATATTTTCAGGAACAACTTGTTCACCAGGTTGTTTAGCACCTTTAATAATAGACAATGGATATTGCACACCACCGCTACCTAAAATACCGTAAGCTTTAGCTAATTGTAATGTGGTTGCCGTTATCCCATAACCAAAAGACATAGTCGCCAATTCAAAATCAGACCAACGGTGACGAATTGGTAAACGCCCCACGCTTTCACCAATTAAACCAATACCAGTATCATTACCTAAGCCAAAATCAGCAAAAGTTTGTTGCAACTCTTCAGGCTTTAAACGCAAAGCAAGTTTACTTACTCCAATGTTACTAGATTTTTTCAATATTTTGGCTAGGTGCATTTTACCGTAGTTATGGCTATCACGTACTCGACGACCACCTAAGTTCATCCAACCAGGAGACGTATCAATCACCTCATCAACATTGGTTTTATGATGGATTAACGCACTGGCTACAACTAGTGGTTTAACCGTTGAACCCGGTTCAAAGGTATCAGTAATAGCACGATTACGTAATTTATAGGCTTGGTATTGATTACGATCATTAGGGTTAAATGAAGGATAGTTGGCCATTGCAAAAATTTCACCGCTGTGAATATCGATCACCACAATCGATCCAGAGGTTGCATTATTCATTTTCACAGCACGTTTTAATTCACTGTAAGCCACGGCTTGAATACGTTGATCTATGGTTAGTTGTAAATTACCCGCTAATTTTTTCTCTTTTAAGACTTCAATATCATCGATCACATTACCTAAACGGTCTTTACGTACACGGCGCTTACCGGTTTGCCCTTCTAGATAATCATTGTAACTTTTTTCAATACCTTCAATGCCCTGTGCATCGAGATCCGTTAACCCTAAAATATTGGCATTAATTTCACCCGTTGGGTAAAAACGATGCGATTCAAGTTGGCTAGCAATACCTGATAACTTTAACTGTTTTACATATTGCACAACGGGATCATTAACTTGGCGTTTTAGATAAGCAAAGCGAGAACGAGGTTTTTGTAATACCTTTGCTAAGTCTTCCATCTTAATATCAAGGACTTCAGCTAGAGCCGGCCATTTTTTTGATTCATAAAAGAACTTTTTAGTATGACGCTCTAGGCCAGTTTTAGGGTTAACAACCACACTGTTTTCCCACTCATCTTTAGTGAAAGCAAAGTGTTTTTTAACTTCTTTAGGATCAACCCAAATGGCATAAGCAGGCACACTGATCGCTAACTCTTCACCATTACGATCTTCAATATTGCCACGGTGTGCAACAGAACTAGTGACACGTAAACTACGTTTATCAGCTTCATTCGTCAGGTATTCAGGCTCTAGGATTTGAATAAAAGCAAGGCGAGAGATCAAGGCAACGGCGATCAAGGATATAGTGACGGCTACAAAAAATATCGACCCGACGAATACGTTGGATAGACTTTTTTCTTGCGCGTTTGAGGGCCTGCTTTAGGCCTTGCTGTGCTGCGTTTTCTATTCATCGGATTTCCACTAATACACTATTTTTTTTAGTTGGCTGTGCCATTGATAATTGGTCACCAGCTACGGAACGGATCCGACTATGTTCATCAAGCGTATGCTCTTCGATCAATAAGTTTCGCCATTCAATCATTAAGTTGTCTTTCTGTTGTGACAAATATTCTTTTTTGTCACCAACTCGCGTGTTTCATGCGTAATATAAATGTTATATAACGCACTGATTAATATCATTATGCCTAGAATGACCAAGATGACGTTGTGACGTAAGTCAGCCAAAATAATCAGTAATAAGTTATCACGCGATGCCACCATCTTAGTTTGCCTCTGGCTGTCTAAGTTTTTAGCAACACGTAACACAGAACTGCGCGAGCGCGGGTTTGCTTGAATTTCAGCAGCACTGGGTTTTAATGCCTTGCCCACAGATTTGACGTTCTTACCGACTTGCATTTGTGCATCGGTTAAGGGCAAACCTGCTGGATACTCAGGGCCTTTTTCTTGTTTACGAATAAAGCGTTTTACAATGCGATCTTCCAAAGAATGGAAACTGATCACTGATAGTTGCCCACCAATTGCCAAAATATCTAAAGCACCATCCAGTACTTTATGAATCTCTTCTAGTTCACTGTTAATGTAGATGCGAATCCCTTGGAAGCTACGTGTCGCGGGGTGTTTCTTCTTTTTCACGCTGAGGGCATAAACGTTCAATTAACTGTGCTAACTGTAAAGTACGTGTAAAAGGCGTTTCTTCGCGATCAGCAACAATTGCACGCGCAATACGATAAGCAAACTTCTCTTCACCAAAGGTTTTTAGTGCCCAGCCGATATCATCAACATCTGCTTTTGCTAACCAATCTGCAGCACTGATCCCTGATGTAGGATCCATACGCATATCTAATGGGCCATCACGCATAAAACTAAATCCACGCTCTGCATCATCTAATTGTGGTGATGACACACCAAGATCTAATAACACACCATCAATCTTGCCAGCTAATCCCATCTCTTTAATATATTCAGCAATACCAGAAAAAGGCCCATGAACGATATCAAAACGGCTATCTTCTAACTTTAATGCTTCGGCAGTGGCAATCGCACGTGGATCACGATCGATCGCAATTAATCGACCGTTAGGGCCTAGTTTGGACAAAATATGACGAGAGTGGCCACCTCGACCAAAGGTGCCATCAACATAAATGCCATCAGGTTTAATCGCTAAACCATCCACAGCTTCATCTAATAATACGGTTATATGCTCACTCATTAGAACGAGAACTCCTTAAGAGAATCACTTAATTCCATGCCTAACGACATATCACTTTGTAGATCTTGCTGTACTTGTTGATGCCACACTTGCTCATCCCAAATTTCAAATTTATTCAATTGCCCTACTAACATTATCTTCTTATCTAATTTTGCGTGTTGACGTAGTGTCGGTGCGATTAAAGTACGTCCACTTTTATCTAGTTCACACTCACTGGCATGCCCTAATATCAAGCGTTGTATACGTCTTTCCTGTGGGTTGGTACTGGATAAACCGCGTAGTTTATTTTCTATCAATAACCATTCATGTAATGGATAAAGTAATAAACAATTTTGAGATTGAAAATCGATGGTGCACACAAGTTGACCCTGACAGTTATCCATCAGCCAATCACGATACCGAGTCGGGATCGCAATACGTCCTTTTGTATCAAGATTTATTGCATTTGCACCACGCAACATGATTATTCAATTCCATTTTAGATGGGTAAATGATCCACTTTTTCAGAAAAAGATCCACAAATCGACACTTTTCCCCACTTTTGACCACCCAGTCTAATAAACTCCAATATTATTGCAAGTGATGGATCTTTTAAAAAAGTGACACAGGTCACACTTTTCTCTGGAATGCATTTAATTTGTATGGTTTATCAGTTAATAAAAATGTGAAATTAACCTCAAAAGGCGACCAATTTATAAGTTGCGTGATATACTCCGCGGCTTATTACAATTTAATCAATAAAAACGGAAGGAAATTCCCTTGCAAGACGACCAATTAAAAGCATTTCTCATTGACCAACTTGAAGACATGAAAGCAAAAGATATCGTAACCATCGATGTGGCTGATATCTCTGATGTGACTGATACATTAATTATCTGTACGGGTACTTCAAAACGTCATGTACGTTCAATTGCAGAGCAAACTGCATTGGCAGCTAAAAACGCCGGCGAAGTGCCACTAGGCGTTGAAGGCCTTGAAGGCAGTGAGTGGGTACTGATTGATATGAGTAATGTTGTCGTGCATGTAATGCAAGACGAAACTCGTCAATTCTACCAATTAGAAAAGTTATGGACTGAAACGGCATAATGAAAATTCAGCTAATTGCAGTGGGCACCAAAATGCCCGACTGGGTTGAAAAAGGTTACCTTGAATACGCACGACGCTTCCCGAAAGAGATGCAACTTGAGCTAGTGGAAATTAACGCAGGTAAACGTGGTAAAAATGCAGACATTAAACGCATTTTAAAAAAGAGGGTGAACTAACCTTAGAAGCGATCCCAAAAGGTAACAAAATTGTCACGCTGGAAGTGACTGGGAAATCTTGGACCACAGAGCAATTAGCCAGTGAAATGACCAAATGGCAACACGATGGGCGTAACATTAGTTTGTTAATCGGTGGCCCTGAAGGATTAGCGCCTGAATGCATCAAATTATCTGAACAACGTTGGTCACTTTCTGCATTAACATTACCGCATCCCTTGGTTCGTATTATTGTTGCAGAAAGCTTGTACCGCGCATTTACCCTAACAATTAATCACCCTTACCACAGAGAGTAGATGGTGAAAAGAAAACGTAATAGCATCCGTAACCACAGTGCTGAATCTGCCCTCTTCATGCGCAGAACCATTGTGGTTTTCTTAGGGATCTTATTTGCCGTAGGCATTTTATTTACCAACCTGTATTACCTGCAAATAAACTCCTTTGATACTTATAAAACACGCTCCAATGCCAACCGAATCAGCGTACAGACCGTCCCACCAAACCGAGGTTTAATCTACGATCGAAATGGCGTTATTTTAGCTGAGAACCGTCCGGTATATAGTCTGCAAGTTATCGCGAATAAAGCCAATGACTTGAAAAATGATATTAAGCGTTTAACCAAACTCCTCTCCTTAACCGATGACGAAATCGAGAAATTTAATAAAAATAACCGCTACTCTCGCTCCTTCAAAGCAATCACCATACGTGACCAACTGACCCCCGAAGAAGTGGCACTATTTACGGTTAACCAACATCTTTTCAAAGGCTTTTCGATCCAAGCGAGTTTAAAACGTTACTATCCGTTTGGTAACGCCTTTACTCATGTATTGGGTTACATTGCTAAAATCAATAACCGCGATTTAGAAAAAATTGAAGCAAAGGGTGAACGAGCACGATACCAAGGTACTCACTACATTGGTAAGCTAGGTATTGAGAAATATTACGAAGATATATTGCATGGTCAACCAGGACAACGCCAAGTAGAGGTAGATAGCTGGGGTAAGGTTATCCGTACTTTGAGCTTTACCGCCCCCACACCTGGTAAAGATATAAAGCTTAATATTGATATTAATTTACAGCTAAAAGCCCAAGAGTTACTTGGTGATAACCGCGGTAGCATTATTTTAATGGATGCAAGAAATGGATCAATCTTAAGCCTTGTTTCTGCACCAAGCTACGATCCTAACTTATTTGTAACTGGAATCAGTCAAAAACAATATCAAGCTTTATTAGAATCTCGAGATCGTCCATTGATCAACCGAGCAACACAGGGTCGTTACCCGCCAGCTTCAACGATCAAACCACAAATGGCACTATTAGCCTTAGATGAAAAAGTGATCACCGAAGAAACTCAAGTTTACGATCCAGGTTGGTGGATAGTACCTAACTCAAAACGCCGCTTCCGTGACTGGAAACGTTGGGGTCATGGTTTAGTTGATGTATTTCATGCTATCGAGCAAAGTTGTGATACTTTCTTCTACGATACTTCTTATAAACTAGGTATTGATCGTATTGAGCCCTTTATGCGTTTATTTGGTTTTGGTGAATACAGTGGATTAGATCTCGCAGAAGAGACTAAAGCGATCATGCCATCTCGTGATTGGAAACGCTCTCGTTTTAATCAACCTTGGTATGATGGTGACACTATCTCGATTGGTATTGGTCAAGGTTACTGGACAGTAACGCCTATTCAGTTAACTAAAGCAACTGCTATGTTAGCGCGTCGTGGTGATAATATTAAACCGCATATTTTGCAGTCTATTATTTCAGCTGATGAAACAGTGACACCTAAATACGATACCAGTAAGAAAGTAACATTGGCTAGTGAACGCTACTGGGAGATAGCATTAGAAGCGATGCAAGGTGTAACCAGTAAACGTCGTGGTACCGCTTACCGTAGTTTTGGCGATGCAGATTATACAGTGGCTGGTAAATCGGGTACTGCACAGGTCATTAACATTAAAGAAGATGAAGTTTATGATGCAGATAAAATCAGTGAACGTCATCGTGATAACGCCATGTTTATTGCCTTTGCCCCTTTTGAGTCACCTGAAATTGTAGCAACCGTAGTATTAGAGAATGCCGGTGGCGGTAGTACCAACGCGGCCCCTATTGCCCGTGCACTATTTGATGAATACTTTAAAGAGAAGAACAAGTGTCACCTATACCAACCACCTCTTCAGCGGATCAGTAAATATGGTTAGTACTCAAGCTCAAAAAGCATTTTTTACCGTTTGCATATCGACCCTTATTTACTATTGGGTCTGTTTGCCTTAATGAGCATCAGCTTAACTGTATTATATTCTGTGGGTGGCTTGGATATGCTATATCGTCAGGTTACTCGCTTAGCGATAGCCCTTGCGGCGATGATTTTTATCGCACAAATACCGCCTGAATGGTACCAACGCTGGACACCCGCAATCTTCCTGGTCAGTGTGCTACTATTAATTGCAGTATTAGTCATTGGTCATACCGGTAAAGGTGCACAACGTTGGTTAGACTTAGGCTTTACTAAGTTCCAACCCTCAGAAGTAATGAAGCTGATCATGCCGTTAATGGTCGCCTATTATATTAGTCAGTTCACCATGCCAACACGCTTTAGACAAGCCTTTATTGCATTACTTATAGTGGTTATCCCAACCTTATTAATCGCTAAACAACCTGACTTAGGCACCTCTATTCTAGTAGCCTCTTCAGGGATATTTGTGTTGTTTTTATCGGGTGTTTCTTGGATATATATCGGCCTAGCCGTAGCAGCGGTATTAGCTTTTATTCCTATTTTATGGTTTTTCTTGATGCTCGATTATCAACGAGGGCGAGTATTAACGCTATTAAATCCAGAGGCTGATCCTCTAGGTGCGGGTTACCATATTATCCAATCGAAAATAGCCATCGGCTCCGGTGGACTGTGGGGTAAAGGTTGGATGCATGGCACACAATCACAACTGGAATTTTTGCCTGAACGCCATACCGATTTTATTTTTTCAGTTTTTTCAGAAGAATTTGGATTTGTTGGTGTCCTACTCCTGTTAAGCATTTATATCTTCCTGATAACACGTGGTTTGATCATTGCAAATCAAGCACAGGATGCTTTCACTAAACTGATCGCAGGAAGTATCACACTGACCTTCTTTGTTTATGTTTTTGTAAATATAGGCATGGTAAGTGGTTTATTACCTGTTGTAGGTGTCCCATTGCCGATAGTGAGCTTTGGTGGTACCTCGATTGTAACTTTACTTGCAGGATTTGGTATTTTAATGTCAATCCATACGCATAAACGATTTAATATTAAGCGGTAGTTATATGATAAAACACCTGATCACCTTATGTTTTGTTGCCCTATTTTTAGCAGCATGTAGTAGCAATGAAACAGCAAAAACGGACAATACTAACAACCAAGATACTGCTAATGGTCGTTACCAATATAGCCAAGATCATGCTCCTGCAGAGATCCCACCGCTAGACAATGTTGAAGATGCAGTGCCACGTTATGAACCCTATTCGCGTGGTGGTAATAAAGATTACACGGTACGTGGTGTTGATTATGAAGTATGGCGTGATATTACCAAATTGACACAACGTGGTGGTGCCTCTTGGTACGGTAATAAGTTTCATGGTCACCTAACCTCTAACGGCGAACGCTACAATATGTTCTCCATGAGTGCGGCACATAAAAACTTACCATTGCCCAGTTATGTGCAAGTCACTAACTTAGAAAATAATAAACAGATCATCGTCCGTGTGAATGACCGTGGTCCTTTCCATGAAGGTCGTATCATCGACCTTTCTTATGCTGCGGCTGATAAACTAGATATTATTAAAGCGGGCACAGGACAGGTTGAGATTAAACTACTGCACTTCCCTGAAGAAACTGACACTTCCACACTTTATGAAGAACAAAGTGAAGCAGTGGATGGCAATTATAGTATTCAATACTTGGTGACCTCAAGCCCCGAAAAAGCAGAGCAACTCACTCAAAAAGCCACTCACAAATATCATGTGATGACCTACTTTGAGCAAAAAGGTGACCTGTATTACCTAAGAGTTGGCCCATTAAGCAGTCAACGTAAAGCGGATAGACTACTTTCAGAGATTCGAGCAGACTATGAAAAAGCCTACATCATTCATACTAAATAGCTAAATAACTGATTAAGTAATTAAATAGCGAACAAAAAGCCCAATGTTATCACTAACATTGGGCTTTTTAATTTTCGAGAGTTAATTATATCAATCACGTTAGATATTAATTATACCAATTGTATTAAATAACTGATCTAAATTTTGCGCCGGAAAAATGGCTTAGTTTGAGGCGTAAGTTGATGTAAATGGTTGTTCCCTATACGAAACTTACAACGAAAAAATAAGTTGTTTTAACAAGTAAAATAGATCAGTTACTTACTATGATTGGTATTACTTATTCGCCAGCTATTTTCATCTTCTTAATTAAGATAGAGCCTGTTTTTAAACTACTTCTTGGATCGATATCAGAGCCAATTGCGCTGATGTCCATAAACATCTCTTTCAGATTACCTGCGATGGTTATCTCATGGACAGGGTAACTGATCACACCATTCTCTACCCAGAAACCAGCAGCACCACGTGAGTAATCACCGGTCACCATGTTTACCCCCTGCCCCATTAATTCAGTCACAAATAAACCTGTGCCCATCTCTTTTAGGATACCCGCTAAATCTAAGCCATTATTTTTAACAAACCAGTTGTGGATACCGCCAGCATGACCCGTACTTGGTAAGCCCATTTTGCGTGAAGCGTAACCGGTTAATAGATAAGTTTCTAAGAAACCATTATTGATAATATCACGCTTTACCGTCCGGCCACCTTCGTTATCAAAAGGCGAGCTGGCAATGCCTTTAACAATATGCGGGTCTTCTGTGATTGACATCCAATCAGGGAACACTTGCGTATTAATAGAGTCTAATAGGAAAGATGATTTCTTATATAAACTTGCACCACTGATTGCACTTACTAAATGCCCAAATAAACCACTGGCCATTTCCGGGCAAAAAACCACTGGGCTTTCTTGTGTTTTAATCTTACGTGCACCTAAACGGTCAATGGTTCTTGATACCGCTTGATCTGCAACCCATTGCGCTGAATAAAGATCATCCATATCACGTGCGCTGGTATAGCTGTAATCACGTTGCATCTCATCATTTTCTTGGGCAATCAATACACAGCTTAAACTATGGCGACTACTCGCATAACTCTCTAAAAAGCCATTACTGTTTCCGTAAACCTGCAAACTAGTGTGGCTATTCATGCCTGCGCCATCTGAATTTACAATACGTTTATCTGTATTTAACGCTATATCTTCACACTGTTTAGCTAATGCTAATAATTCATCGGTGTTTTTATCGCTTGGATGGTACAGGTCCAAATCCAGTGGGTTGGTTTCTAAGTATTGCTTATCTAATAACCCTGCATAAGGGTCTTGGCTAGTGTATTTAGCAATATCCACAGCCGCTTTAACACTCGCAGCAATCGCTTCTTCACTTAAATCAGCCGTTGATGCACTGCCTTTACGATGATCGATATACACACTGATACCCATTGCACCATCATGATTAAACTCAATATTTTCCACTTCACCTAAACGTGTATTAACTGAAATACCTGCACTTTTTCCTAAAGCGACTTCAGCTTGGCTCACCCCTAAGTCATTGGCAATATTAAGCGCCGTGTTCACGGCCTTTTCAAGTAACTGTTTCTGTTCAATCATGTTCAAGCACCACAAGGTAAATAAATTTAAGATAAGAAATAATAACATGGATTAAGGTAAGCATCTTGTGATGATGTTATGATGCGCATAATTATTTAATCCCTAACGTGATAGACCAAAAGCTATGAATAAAAAAGTTGAAGAAATACTCGAAGAAGAAGAGATCAGTAAGTCGCAAATCAAACGTGAAGCAGAAGCTTTAAAGGATATTGGTCGTCAACTTGTGGCATTAAATGCTAAGCAACTTGCACAAATCCCTGCAAGCGATACCTTAATGGAAGGGATCAAAGTAGCTCATAAAATTGCTAATAAACATGAAGCATTACGTAGACAGTTACAGTATATCGGTAAAGTATTACGTACTGAAGATATGGAAAAAATCACCGCTAAGTTAGATATCTTAAACGATAACAATCGTAAGCGTACTCATGCAATTGCTCACCTTGAGTTGTTAACAGAGCAGATGATTGAACTAGGTGATCCAAAAATCAATGATGCATTAGAGATGTACCCACAACTTGAGCGTCAAAAGCTACGTCAATTGGTACGCCAAGCGAATAAAGAGAAGAAGCTAGAGAAACCAGCTAAAACAGCTAAAGAGTTATTTATCTACTTAAAAACTCACTGTTTATAAATGTAGCAATCGCACTAATCATTGCTATAAAACTAAAAAGCCAGAATAATCATTATTCTGGCTTTTTTATAGCTGTTATTTAAAGGCATTATTCAAAGGAAAGATTTACCCAAATTAATTAGTACCACCGACCGTTAATTGATCAATTTTTAGAGAAGGTTGTCCCACACCAACAGGTACGCTTTGTCCCTCTTTACCACAGACACCAACACCTGGGTCTAAACACATATTATTGGCTACCATGGAAATTTGTTGCATCGCATCAAAACCATTACCGATTAATGTCGCTCCTTTGATTGGTGCAGTAATTTTACCATCTTCAATCAAGTAAGCTTCAGAGGCAGAGAACACAAATTTACCCGAGGTAATATCCACTTGACCACCACCGAAGTTAGGCGCGTAGATGCCTTTTTTAACGCTTTCAATTAACTCTTCATGTTGGTATTCACCATTTAACATAAAGGTATTGGTCATACGTGGCATAGGTAAATGCGCATAAGATTCACGACGCCCGTTACCGGTTGGGTCAACCCCCATTAAACGCGCGTTTAATTTATCTTGCATGTAACCTTTTAAAATACCATTTTCAATCAACACATTGCGTTGACCTTTAGTTCCTTCATCATCAATGTTAACTGAGCCACGACGGTCAGCAATACTACCATCATCGATAACAGTACAATGTTTAGACGCAACCTGTTGACCAATTTTACCAGAAAATGCTGAAGAGCCTTTACGGTTAAAGTCACCTTCTAAACCATGACCTACTGCTTCATGTAATAATACACCTGGCCAACCAGCGCCAACGATAACCGGCATTGCGCCAGCGAGTGCAGCAACAGCTTCAATATTAATCAGTGCTTGACGCACCGCTTGACGAGCATAACCAAAGGCTTTTAATTCACCCTCTTGTGTATCAGTGAAGTAATCTAGATCAAAACGACCACCACCGCCTGCACTACCACGTTCGCGTTTCCCGTTCTTTTCAATTAACACAGAACAGCTAAAACGAATTAATGGGCGCACATCCGATGCTAAAGTCCCATCGTTTGCTGCCACTAATATCTCTTCGTAAACCGCATTTAATGACACAGTCACTTCAGTTACCGCAGGATCTAAAGCACGGGCAAAACTATCAACCTGTTTTAACAGCTCGATTTTTTTATCACGGCTCATACTTTGTAATGGATCAGCAGCACCGTAATACAGTGGTTGTGCCGTAGGCATAATCAACTTAACGGTTTTTTCTTGGCCTGAGTTAGCAATGCTTTTTGCTGCGTTAGCCGCTTCAGCAATGGCATTTTTAGAAATCTGGTCAGAGTAAGCAAAACCTGTTTTCTCTCCAGAAACAGCGCGGATACCAACACCTTTCTCGATGTTATAACTGCCCTCTTTGACAATACCATCTTCTAATAACCAAGATTCATGTCTGCTAGCTTGAAAATAAAAATCTGCGTAATCAATTTGCGCTCCAGATATTTGGCTAAGCTGTGATTCTGAGATCACTAATTTGCATCTCTGCAGGGGCTAAAAAATTGTCTACGACTTGTTCAAAAGACATTAAAGATCCTTATTTATAAATACTAGTAAATCGATTGTGTTGCTGCACTGGCATTTTCTTTCTAATCTGAATAACATCATGCAATGAAAAATCAGCCTGTACTACGCCATTACCCGTTGTTAATTGCGTTACAACTGCACCCCATGCATCCACTATCATGGAATGCCCATAGGTGTGACGTGTTTTATGTTCCGGCTGATGAACAAAATGCACACCACCTTGGTTAGCAGCTAACATATAACATTGTGTTTCAATGGCTCGCGCTTGTAATAGTGCTTGCCAGTGTGCTTCCCCCGTTACTTGGGTAAAAGCAGCAGGTAGGATAATAATCTCCGCACCCTGTTCTCTGAGCTGCTGAAATAATCCCGGAAAACGTAAATCATAACATATTGCTAAACCAACTTTAGCAAAACCACAGTCTACTACTTTCACTTGTTGCCCAGGAATGAAGGTATCAGACTCTCTATAAGCGCCCTGTGCATCTTCTACATCCGCATCAAACAGATGAATTTTATGGTAATGGTCCAGTAACTGACCTTGTGCAGAATAGACTAAGCAAGTGGTATAGACTTTATCGCTTTGCTCACTTTTAATGGGAAAACTACCGCAAATCAAAGTACAGGAATAGGCTCTGGCTAACTCAGCTAAACGTCGCTGTACAACACCATCCCCTAACGCTTCCGATTTTAACAAATAGGCTTGACGATCGCCAAAACATAGCGCATTTTCAGGTAATAAAACAAGATGCTCACTATCCGAGTCGAAGCTTAATGTATCAAGTTGTTCCTTTACTTGCTCAAAATTATGTTCGATACAATCACTGCTAATAATTTGAATCGCAGTTAACGTGCAAGTTTTATGATTATCACTCATCTTATTACTCCTTAGCAGAGCTGCTATTTAGTTGTGTTATTAGCTTGGTTATCTTCTAACTTTTCTAATACTTCACTATTTTGTAACTTCACTGAGCCTTTTAATCTATCTTCAATAGTAATTTTAGGATCAGAGATAGGTCCTTTTGCTGAAAAATCAACACGCACAATGGTATCGACGACAGGCTCCAGAATCTTGGTCAGCATCAGTACCGCTGCACCAGTTAATGGGTTAATCGCAAAGGCCGCTAATACCGGTAAGCTAGAGGTAACTGCAGGGCTGTAACTAAAACGATAATTAACATTTAAGTTTGGTAAATCAATTAAGCCTTCACCGGATATTTTGCCCGCTGAACCATCTAAAAAGTAATCATCATTTTTTAGAATACCGTTGCTGATTTTCGCCGATAAAGACATAGTATCGAACCCTAAGCCTTTAGAGAATACATCATCAAACTCTAAGTTAAGACTGCGACGTATCGCATCTAAACTTAAAAAACTTAATAGACGAGCGCCTTTATCGTCCACTTCGGTAATTTGCCCATTTTCTACATCAACAGCCAAATCACCATCTAAAGAATCAAAGTTAAATTGCCAAGGCGCACCTACCCAATTTAATGCGCCACTTAGTTCACCCTGTTGGTAATTCATTGGGCTTTTATAACCTAAACGGCGAACAATATTCGTGTTACTACTGCCCTTTGCATCAAAAATGATATTAGTACGGCGCTGATCCCATACTCCAGAGATAGTGGTCGCCTGCTCTTTTTCACCGAGTTGCACATAGTCTATGTTATATCGAGATTTACTCGGAAACACATGTACTTTTAGCGGAGAGAATGACATTTGATTATAGATACACACGACACAGTCTAAAAAGACTTCCGGATAATCTAAACGAAGGTTATCACTTGGCTCAGCTAAAGCCGAGGACTCGGGTTGTGCAAAGGTATCCTCTACAGCTTGCATATCTAAAGATTGGAAGTTCATATTTTGGATATTGATATCGTAACGATCTGGTATCCCTTTACGGTATTCAAGGCTGGCGAGGAGATCATCACCCTGCACATTAATGCCAAGCTTCTTATCTCCCTGCTGTAAATCAGCGGCTAAATTTACAATGGGTTGTTCAAATAGCTCCGCATGTTTTACATTTAAATAAAGGTGATCAAGCTGTATTAATGCTTGCTCACTCTCTGTTTGCGATTGATTTTGTAAGTGATCTTTAACGACAGTGACCCAAGGCGTTAAATTCACTCTTGATTCATTAATGCGTATTACTTGTTTACTCTTATCAATAGGTTGGCTTAACTGCTCACCTAACCCTAAGTAAAAGTATTTAAGTTGTAGTTGCTGATCTGGATAATGGAGTTCACCCAATGAGGTTAACTTATTGGAGATTAACGCATCCCAACGTATTCCATCTTGGTCGCCATTAACATTCACTTTACTTGGCCAAGACTGCAATGCATTTTTGTTATAGGGTGCAGGTAAGTTGATTTTAGTACCCTGTAAAGGAGACGTAATATTCACCCCAAACTGATACTTACCTTGCTCTTGGCTAAAATTAACTTGTCCTTGCCAATCTAAGTTACCACTTAACTGAAGTGATGCTAAATCCGCTTGATGGCGGCTTAGTTTCCCCATATCCCACTGACCAAACAGGCTGACCAGTAGTTGGTATTTACCTTCTTTGTCATCACTGGAAAAGGAGAAATTAACAGGTTGTTCAAGTAAATTGGCAGTTAAACCATCCCCTTCAAAATGATCATCAGTAAAGCTGAAACTCCCCTGCGTATTTTCTAACAACAAGTTGGTTGTATCACTGAGTTTGATATTGACATCATTACCAGCCAGCTCAAAATCACCTGTAACCTGTACTTCACCGTTTTCTTTTGCAAAAGGAATGGATAAACCCAGTGTGCCTTGCAAGTTATCGCTGATTTGTAGCGTATCATTAACTTGTTGCAGACTCTCCTTAATCGGTGATTTGACTAGGTATTGCATAATTGCATCGGCTTTTTGATCGATTTCCGCCGATATTTCAATCCCTCCATTACTCGCAAGATGCGCAATCTTAGCCGATAGTTTATCTATCTTCATACTGCCTAACTTAGCTTTTTTGCTATCCATGTATAAGGCATCATTTTCAAATAATAGGTCTAAGTCTAAATCGTATAACCCATGCCATTCACCAAAAAAGTCATACTGTGCATTTTTAAGCGGCACATAGGCTTGGAAAATACCTTGATTATCTTTAAATGGATAAGCGCTTAATGGTCCATCCCATAATATCTTCGCACCATCTGCAGTCCCTTCTTGAATGGCAGACTGAAGATAACTAAAGACCCCCTCACCCATCGCTTCAATCGGTAAATAGTGCTGTGCTTTACCCGCATCATTTAAGGATGCGTAGGAATACAAGCGTAAATAGGGGCTAGTATCTTGTTGCTCTTGATTAGGGAAAAATAAAGAGAATTGAGAGGTACTTTTAAGATCGTCGGTTTCAATCTCTACACCGTTACTGGCAAGGGTTACCCCTGTTTCACCAACATGCCAATGTAAATCGATTTCCCCTTTTTGTAAGGGCATTGCACGGTTGAATTGACCATCAAAATTAATGCTTTGTGGTGGTAATGAGATAGATGCATGACCGCTATCTTGATCCGCTGTCACCTTAATATCAGCATTATTGATACCAGGAATAATATCGTTAGCTTGGTTACTAAAGCCATCAATCTTTGCGTTAACGGTTAATTGCCCAATCGGGTTAAAGCTCATATTAAATTGACTTAACTTACCTCCCACCTCTAAATCAGAAACATACTCAAGCTGTTGCTCAGAGAGCGAGGAAAAGAGTAAAGCAAAGGGAGTGATAGCGTTGACATTAATCCCGTTTAAGTCGAACTTACCAAAACGTCCGACGTCACCATGTCCGGCAATACGTACATCATGTAAAGGGGTATAATTATGGGTAATATTAAGGTCATAACTATCAAATAACCAATGCTCATTATCATAGCTAAATTGCATGGAGCCATCGTTAATTTGCCAACTTTCCGACTCCCCTAACATCGTCCATGCGATTTCCGAGTTATCCCACAATAACTGCATATTTTTGAAGCCATCAACATCAAAGTCACTCCATAATCGGAATGATACCACTGCAGAAGCGAGCTCCGCGGCAGGGTTAACCTGAGGTTTTAAATATTCAGTGGCATTCAGGTTTTCAGCATGAGCATATAAACTACCTACTAACTTGTCTTGGGAATCTTCTGCGTCACCAGTGACATCAATAATAAACTCTAATGTATTGTCACCCAGAGTATTAGGTAATGAAGCCTTACCTACCCCTTGATGTTGCTCACCATCGTTTAACCAACTGAGGTCTTGGATTAAAATGGTCTTTTGATTATAAAGATGATCGGTAAAACGAATGCGGCTCTCAGTGATTGAAAAAGAGCTTAGACGCAGTAGTAAAATATTCTTTAATGAATCAATAGTACCTTGTGAACCGCTGTCACCTTCTGTATCGGAAAACTGTCCCAAACCATCCGTATTTAAGGTGGATTTAAGCAGTAAATCAGCGCCTTTAATAGAGATATCATTAAATACAAGCTGTTGCTTTTGTAGGCTTTCTAGAAAGTCTAAATGCAGAAAAAGGTTATTAATTTTTAATTCGAAGGGCAATACTTCGGTTTCAGTGAAGGTAACATTATTTAAGGTTAAAACTAAACCAGAGAAATCGATCCCTGCAGATACCTTATCGGCATCCACATTAATATCATGTTCAGCGGCGACCCACTCAACCAGTTGCGCTTTATAATCCTCAACGCCATTGATGGCAAATCGAGCAGCCGTGAGTACTACGGCTAAGACAATTAATGTCACGACCAATAGTACTACTAAGCATTTCATACACTTTAAAGTAAAATGTTTCAAAAATGAAAACCCATTTACCGTCCTTTTACTGCATTACCAGTACCAATTAAGAGAGTAGTTATCAATATTAATACGCTTTGATATAAAAGCAATTAACCACACTTTAACTAATTCATTACTACATCAAACTGCTCAGGTCCATACATTGGCTCAGCATGAATTTCAACGCGTTTTTGCATAAAGACAATCAACTCACCTAAGTTATAAGACTCATCCCCTTTTAACGCTTCGGCCACTGCAACTGAGGCATAAACAGAAAAACGTTCTGCAGAGTACGCACGGTCAACACGTAATATTTCACGTAATATCTCATAACAGACGGTTTCTACGGTTTTAACATAACCACGACCATTACAGGTTTGACATTCGCCACAGAAAATATGTTCAAGGCTTTCATGGGTGCGCTTGCGTGTCATCTCAATCAAGCCTAATGGCGAGAAATCATTAATATGCGTTTTAACACGATCCTTTGCTAAGGCTTTTTCTAAACTATTAAATACTCGGCGACGATGCTCTACTGACTTCATATCAATAAAATCGAGTATGATAATGCCACCTAAGTTACGTAACCTTAATTGACGGGCAATCGCCAAAGTCGCTTCAATATTCGTATTAAAAATTGTCTCTTCAAGGTTACGATGCCCAACAAATGCACCGGTATTAATATCTACCGTGGTCATCGCCTCGGTTTGGTCAATAATTAAATAACCGCCTGACTTTAACTCTACTTTACGATTTAACGCACGTTGTACTTCATTCTCAACATCAAAAAGATCAAAGATTGGGCTCTCACCATCATAATATTCAACCTTACCCTCTAACTCAGGTACAAAATCAGCGCTGAATTTAGATAACTCTTTAAAGCTTAATTTAGAGTCAATACGTACGCGGTCGATTTCATTACCCACAAAGTCACGCAAAATACGGAATGCTAACCCTAAATCCTGATAAAGCATCTTGTTTTTTGATTGGGTACGTTGCTTACGAGTGACCACTTTTCGCCAAACCCGTTGCAAGAAAGCCGCATCGTTTCTTAACTCTGCTTCAGGCGCACCTTCGGCAGCAGTACGAATGATAAAACCACCCAACTCATCCACGCAGGATTGGGTGATACTTTTTAAGCGTTCACGCTCTTCAGCGCTTTCAATACGCTGTGAAACGCCCACATGCGTAGTGTCTGGCATAAATACCAGATAACGTGACGGTAAAGTAATATCCGTAGTTAAACGTGCACCTTTTGTTCCTAATGGGTCTTTCACCACTTGCACGATAATATTTTGGCCAGGTCTCACTAGGGTAGAAATATCAGCCACTTTACGTTTATCTTTTTCTGGACCGGTAAAACATTCTGCATGTAAGTCGATATCAGAAGCATGTAAAAATGCCGCTTTTTCTAAACCAATATCAACAAACGCAGCTTGCATGCCGGGTAAAACGCGCGTCACTTTACCTTTGTAGATGTTACCTGCGATACCCTTACTGACTTGACGCTCTATATGTAACTCTTGTAAAACACCCCCTTCGATCAACGCAACGCGTGTCTCAGTTGGGGTAATATTCATTAATAATTCAACAGACATGTTAAGCCTCTTCAAAGCGTTTAATAAGTTGTGCCGTTTCGTAGAGAGGCAACCCTACTACAGCACTATAACTACCGGATATATGCGTTACGAATTGCCCAGCAATTCCTTGAATGCCATAACCACCCGCTTTATCTTGTGGTTCGCCTGTTTCCCAATAGTCTGAGATTTCTTGATCACTGAGGTTTTTAAAGGTTACATCAGTAGTAACCAGTTGCACTGCCTGTTGTTGCGCAGAGACTAACGCTACTGCCGTGAATACTTGGTGAGTATTACCTGATAAACGATTCATCATCTGTTTTGCATGCAACTTATCCTGCGGCTTTTCCATCACAATACCATCGCACACCACAATCGTATCTGCACCAAGCACCACACCTTGCTGTTTGTTATTATGCAAACCTGCTAAGGCTTTTTCTAAGGCTAATCGCTGTACATAATGCTCAGCACTTTCAGCGACCTGTTGGGTCTCATCGATGCCAGCTTTAATACGTTGATACTCAACGTTAATTTGTAACAGTAATTCACCACGACGTGGAGAGCCTGATGCTAGTAATAGTTTGAATGGCATTAACTTACCTTATAACGAACACGCAGATAGCGCATAAATAGAAAGAACCAAGGCCAAATCAACATGGAAGTAAAGATCGACCAAAAATATGGACGATGTAAAATAATCTCCTGCATGCTGGAGGCTATCCAATACAACCCGAGTTTCGCAATAAAGATAAACAACCCCAGCAATAAAGTAGTTTGTACTAAAGTGAAGTTACGAAAACGTTGGAAATTGATACTGGTTAAATACGCCAACAATGAAAACAGCAAACCATGCGTCCCTAATGTTGAACCTAATAATGAGATCCAAGATTAAACCTAGTATAAAGGCATGGCCGATGTTCACTCTATGCGGTAGCGCAATAATCCAGTAAAAAATCACTAAAATCATCCAATTAGGACGAAATGCATTAAACATAATAGGCAGCGGAAAAATATCAGCCACCAAACAGACAAAGAAAGTCAGATAGATAACTCTATAACTATTCAACAGGGGCATCGAATTCTTCCGGAGAGTCTAATGTTAAATCAGCATCAGCTAATGGATCATCATTCCATAGCAATAATAAGTAGCGGCTTCTGTCTAAGTCAGCAACTGGTGTTGCGGTTACCGTCGCATATAACTCACCTTCTTGGTAATCAAAACGGCTAATTTTAGCCACCGGATAACCAGCAGGGAAACGCCCACCTAAACCAGAGGTGACTAACAAGTCGCCCTCTTTGATGTCGGCATTACTTTGCACAAAAGGGACTTTCAGTTGATCCCAAGCACCACTACCATGGACAACTGCGATCACATCATTACGTTGTACACGCACAGGAATACCATGTGTTGCATCGACAATTAACACCACTCGACTAGTGGTACTACCCACTTGTGAGACTTGTCCAACCACACCCTGCTCATTAATTACAGGTTGGCCTAAATACACGCCGTTTAATGCACCTTTATCAATCAATAACTGATGTGTGAAAGGGTCTGAGCGTAAACTCATCACCTCGGTGATCATACGTTTATATTTAAACTTTCTTTCTGAGTTTAACAGTTGGCGAAGTTGTTTATTTTCACTTTGTAACTGCCCTAATAACAGGCGGTCAGCTTTTAAGTGTAAATTGTCTTTTTCTAATTGTTGATTACGGTCGACGAGTGCTTGTCTGGTCATGATGTTTTCAGAAAATGAACTGAATATTTTCTGTGGCGCATCAGCAACATATTGGATAGGTGAAACAATCGAATTTAAGTAGACACGAGCCGAAGAGAATAAATTGAACTGACTATCAGCGATCATTAATCCCACACAACAGGCTATCACAATGGATAGCCTAAGTATGAAAGAAGGACCGCGGGTAAAAATTGGTTTCATGGGGGTTTCTATTGAATGTTAACGCAGGGATCAACCTGCGTTAATTGATATCAATCTCCGTTAAAGACATCACCACCATGTGTATCGATCATCTCTAATGCCATACCGCCACCACGTGCAACACAGGTAAGAGGATCATCAGCAACAATCACTGGGATGCCAGATTCTTCAGACAACAGACGGTCAAGCTCGCATAATAATGCACCACCACCTGTTAGGACCATACCTTGCTCAGCGATATCAGCTGCAAGCTCTGGCGGAGTTTTCTCTAGTGCTAACATCACAGCTGAAACAATACCGCTCAATGGCTCTTGTAATGCTTCTAAAATCTCATTGCTGTTGAGCGTAAAGCTACGCGGCACACCTTCAGCGACATTGACACCACGTACTTCAATCTCTTTCACTTCATCAATTGGGTAAGCAATAGCAATGCTGTGCTTGATACGTTCAGCGGTAATTTCACCAATTGTACAACCGTAGTTACGACGTACATAGTTGATGATTGCTTCATCAAATTTATCACCACCGATACGTACAGACGCAGAGTAAACGATACCATTTAATGAGATAACAGCGACTTCAGTAGTACCACCACCGATATCAACAACCATTGAACCTTTTGCTTCAGATACAGGCATGCCAGCACCAATTGCCGCAGCCATTGGCTCATCAATTAAGAATACATCGCGTGCGCCTGCGCCCATTGCAGATTCACGAATAGCACGACGCTCAACTTGGGTTGAACCACAAGGCACACATACTAAAACACGTGGGCTAGGACGCATAAAGCTGTTGTTATGCACTTGTTTGATAAAATGTTGTAACATTTTTTCAGTGATATAGAAGTCAGCAATGACACCGTCTTTCATTGGACGAATTGCTTGAATATTGCCAGGTGTTTTACCTAACATCTGCTTTGCAGCACTACCTACAGCGGCAACCCTTTTGCCATTTTTATCCATTCGAATTGCAACTACAGAAGGCTCATCCAAGACTATACCTTGGTCTTTTACGTATATAAGGGTATTTGCAGTCCCTAAATCGATCGATAAATCGTTAGAAAACATACCGCGGAACATTTTAAACATGAATATTTCCAAAAGAAGCGAATAAAAGTAATTCGCGTACTCTACCAACCCGCTAAAAATACAGCAAGAAAAGAAAGTGAAAAGCTTGCTTTTACTGGTATTAGCGAGCACAAATTAGTTATTTTGATCACCGTCGAAGGGTTACCAAGATAACATTCAACTATCCGTCTATTTTTCAACCAGCAACAATCTGAATATGTCTATCGACAAATCTACCTAAACAGACACAAAGAAACAAAAATAGTTTCTACTTTTAAGTGAACAAGTAGTTCAAAAACAGATGAAATTTTAGTTATAAAAAAACCTACCGAAGTAGGTTTTTAATACATTAATAATCTTAATGGCTCACTGCTGCTAATTTTTCAAAGTAATCAGGGAACGTTTTAGACGTACACTTAGGATCATTAATAGTCACAGGTGTATCGCTTAATGCCACTAATGAAAAACACATCGCCATACGGTGATCATCATAGGTATCAATCTCGGCATGTTTAAGCTGTGCAGGCGGTGTCACTTCAATAAAGTCATGGCCTTCAATCACTTCAGCGCCCACTTTACGTAGCTCCGTTGCCATTGCATATAAACGGTCAGTCTCTTTCACACGCCAGTTATAAACGTTAGTGATTTTAGTCGTCCCTTCAGCAAATAAAGCAGCAACTGCAATGGTCATCGCCGCATCAGGAATATGGTTCATATCCATATCAATCGCTTTTAGCTGACCTTTGCTGGCTTTAATGTAATCATCGCCCCATTCAATATTTGCGCCCATCGCTTCTAAGGCATCAGCAAACTGAATATCACCCTGTACTGATTTTTTACCAATACCAGTTACTTTAATGCTACCGCCGCCAATCGCCGCAGCCGCTAAAAAGTAAGAAGCCGATGAAGCATCACCTTCTACTAGGTAATTGCCTGCCGCTTGGTAAGTTTGACCACCTTTAATTACAAAGCGCTGGTATTCACCATCAACATTCTCTACTTCAACACCAAAATCTTGCATGATTTGTAAAGTAATTTTAATGTAAGGTTTTGATACTAACTCACCGACAATGTTAATCGTTGTATCTTCAGAAGCCATTGGTGCAGACATTAAAAATGCCGTTAAGAATTGGCTTGAAACACTACCATCAATACTAATCTCACCGCCTTTTAGGCCAGTTCCTTTAATCTTTAAAGGTGGGTAGTTTTCATCTTTTAAGTAAGTAACATCTGCGCCAGCTTGCTTAAGTGAGTCAACTAATGAACCAATTGGACGTTCAAACATACGTGGTTCGCCCGTCAAGGTATATTCGCCTTGACCTAAACATAATGCAGCACATAAAGGACGCATCGCAGTCCCCGCATTCCCTAAGAAAAGCTCAATATCACCTAACGCTTGGGTATTGAATGCACGACCAAGACCTTCTACAACACACTGCTTTTTATCAGCAGAAAGCGTGTAATTAACGCCTAACTTTTTTAACGCATTTAACATGTGACGAATATCATCACTGTCTAATAAGTTAGTTAACGTGGTCGTTCCTTCGGCCAGTGCCGCTAATAATAATGCGCGGTTTGACAAGCTTTTTGACCGGGTAGATTAATCTCGCCATCGACTTGTTTAATCGGGTTTAATAATAACTGTTTCATTCTATCTGTTTCTCTTATTGCAAATTTAAAACACGGGTGAGTGCTTGTTTAAAACGTTGATTCTCGGCATCCGTACCGATACTAATACGTAAATGTTGTGGTAAACCATAACCGGTGATCGGTCTTACAATCACCCCTTCTAGCAAGAGTTTTTGGTAAACTTCATCGCCCGACTGACCAACATTTACCGTAATAAAGTTACCCATTGATGGGATGTACTGTAAATTATTTGCGTCAAAAAAAGCACTTAAGTCTTTCATGCCCGCATCATTTAAGCGCACACTATCAGCTAGGTACTGCTCATCTTGTAAGATAGTTTCCGCTGCTTTTAATGCTAAAGCATTACAGTTAAACGGTTGACGTACACGATTTAAAATATCAGCAATATCTGGGTGAGAAATGCTATAACCGACACGCAAGCCAGCTAAGCCATACGCTTTAGAGAAAGTACGTGTCACAATCAGGTTTGGAAACTCAGTGATCCAAGCAATCGCATTACCACGACGCTCAGCTGATGCATATTCAAAATACGCTTCATCTAAGACCACTAACACATTACTTGGCACCTGCTTCAAGAATCCTTTAATCTCATCTTGCTCTAAAAAAGTACCCGTTGGATTATTAGGGTTAGCAATAAAGATCAGTTTGGTTTTATCTGTGATCGCCGCAGCCATCGCATCCAGATCGTGACCATAGTCTTTTGCTTTTACTACCACAGCAGTTGCGCCAATGGCTTGCGTTACCAATGGGTAAACCACAAAAGCATGCTCAGCAAACATCACTTCATGGCTATTATCCACAAAAGCACGTGCAATCAGTTCTAATAAATCGTTAGAGCCGTTACCTAAGGTAATTTGATTTAGTGCCACTGCATATTTATCAGCTAATGCCTGTTTAAGGTAATAACCATTAGCATCTGGATAGCGTGTTAATTCCGTTAACTCTTGTTGTAATGCGGCTTTAACTGAGTCGCTCAATCCAAGTGGATTTTCATTAGAGGCTAACTTAACAATATCGGTTAATCCCAACTCACGCTCTAATTCATCAGTTGGTTTACCTGCTTGGTACGGGCGCAACTTTTGCACGCCTGTATTTGCCAAGCTTAAAAAATCATTACTCATTTTACTTCCTTTCAATCACTTCTGTGACGAGATTATGCGTAGCGTTTTTCGAATTCAGCCATAAAATCAACTAAGGCTTGTACACCTTCAATTGGCATCGCATTATAAATACTCGCACGCATTCCACCCACTAGTTTGTGGCCTTTAAGCGTTAATAAACCAGCTTGTTTCGCTTCGCTTAGGAAGGTTTCATTAAGGCTATCATCGGCTAAGGTGAAAGGAATGTTCATACGACTACGTACGCTTTTATCTACGTTATTGCTGTAGAAAGGAGATCTATCGATGGCGTTGTACAGGAGTTCTGCTTTAGCAATATTCTTTTTCTCAACTTCGGCAATGCCACCCTGCGCTAATAACCATTTAAACACCAAACCCGCTAAATACCATGAGTACGTTGGCGGCGTGTTATACATAGAATCAGCGTTTGCTTGAATTTCGTAATCAAAGATTGATGGAATCGCTTTACGCGCTTTACCCACTAAGTCTTCACGTACAATAACAATAGCTAAACCAGATGGGCCGATATTTTTTTGGGCACCGGCGTAGATTAAACCAAACTTACTGATGTCCAATGGACGAGATAAAATAGTCGAGCTCATATCTGCCACTAACGGCACAATACCCGTTACAGGTACATCGAAAATTTCAATCCCTTCAATGGTTTCATTTGGACAGTAATGTAGGTAAGCAGCACCACTGTTAACAGGCCAATCATCACAAGGTTTAACAGTAATTTTACCGTCTTCCGTTGTGGTCATGATGTCTGTTTCTTTAATACGTGCGTGTTTCTTTGCTTCAACCACAGCAGACTTAGACCATTGTCCCGTCAGGATGTAATCAGCATCTAGGTTTTCACCTAATAAGTTAAGTGGAACCGCAGCAAATTGACCACGTCCACCACCTTGGCAAAATAATACTTTGTAATTGTCTGGTACTGACAGTAACTCACGTAAATCGGCTTCTGCTTGTTTAGCTAGTGCGATATATTCAGGGCTACGGTGACTGACTTCCATCACTGATACACCCGAGCCTTGCCAGTTACAAAATTCACTTTGTGCTTGTTGCATTACTGCTTCAGGTAACATTGCTGGGCCAGCACAAAAATTATAAATCTTACTCATTTTTATATCCCTTAAAACAAAATAAGCGGCTCTAGCCGCTTATTAATTGTAAATATTAACTACTCCGCTGTGTCAGTCTCTTGTTCATCAACGACGTCAGCAGGTGCTTCAGGTGTGCTACCTTGTTCTACAGAAGCGGCTGTTTCGCCTTCTTCATCTTCGTAAACAGGCACATCTTTAATTTCATCAATACGTTGTAGTGCAACGATTTTTTCATCTTCAGACGTACGGATCAGCGTAACACCTTGTGTATTACGACCCACTACTGATACCTCAGAAACACGAGTACGTACTAATGTACCCTTGTTAGAGATCAACATGATTTCATCGTTTTCATCAACCTGTACCGCGCCCACAACTTTACCGTTACGTTCGCTGACTTTGATTGAAATAACACCTTGCGTTGCACGGCTCTTAGACGAGTAATCTTCTAATGGAGTACGTTTACCGTAACCATTTTCAGTGGTTGTTAAGATATGACCCGTTTCGTTTGGTACGATCAATGAAACAACTTTACCGCCTTCGTTTAATTTAATACCACGAACACCGGTTGCTGTACGACCCATAGGACGAACACCTTTGAACTTGATTTCAGGGTTACCGTTTTCATCTAAAACAACGTTACCTTCTTCATCAGTCACTTCACTCTCTTCAGCTTCTTTAAAGCGCACCACTTTACCTGCATCAGAGAACAACATGATTTCATTGGTGCCGTCAGTTAATGCAACACCGATCAGTTCGTTATCATCAGTTAAGTTAATTGCAATCAGACCACTTGAACGTGGACGGCTGTAAGCACTTAATGCAGTTTTCTTAACCGTCCCGTTTGCTGTTGCCATGAATACGTATTTATCATCTTCATATTCACGTACCGGCAAGATAGCAGTAATACGTTCGCCCTCTTCAAGCGGCAAAATGTTCACAATTGGACGACCACGAGCTTGACGAGACGCTAATGGTAATTGGAATGTTTTCAGCCAGTACAAACGACCGCGTGTAGAGAAACATAGAATCGTATCGTGAGTACTTGCCACTAATAGTTTTTCAATGAAATCTTCATCTTTCATCTTAGTCGCTGCTTTACCTTTACCGCCACGACGCTGTGCTTCGTAGTCAGATAGAGGTTGGTACTTAACGTAACCTTCGTGAGACAGTGTGACGACCACATCTTCTTCAACGATTAAATCTTCCATACATAGGTCGGCTTCAGATTCAGTAATCTCAGTACGACGCGGATCAGCGAAGTTATCACGCACTTCTTCTAACTCTTCTTCGATCACTTCCATCAAACGAGCAGGACTTTCAAGGATGAACAATAGCGCAGCAATGACTTCTAATAGCTCTTTGTACTCACCTAAAATTTTCTCATGCTCAAGACCGGTTAATTTATGTAAACGTAAATCAAGAATCGCTTGCGCTTGGATTTCAGTCATAAAGTATTGGTTATCACGGATACCATACTCAACAGCTAACCCATCTGGGCGAGCTGCATCAACACCGCTTGCTTCTAACATAGAAGAAACAGCGCCTAAATCCCAACCACGTGCTTGTAGACCTAATTTAGCTTCAGCTGGTGTTGGAGATTGACGAATTAACTCAATGATCTCCTCGATATTAACCAGTGAAATTGCTAAACCTTCAAGGATATGAGCACGGTCATGGGCTTTACGTAATTCAAATACCGTACGGCGAGTAACCACTTCACGACGATGCAGAATAAACGCTTCTAACATCTCTTTTAGGTTGAATAATTTAGGCTGACCATGGTCAAGTGCTACAGCATTGATACCAAACGTAACCTGCATTTGTGTTTGTGCGTATAAGTTATTTAAAACAACCTCACCCACTTCACCACGCTTAACTTCAACCACCATACGCATACCGTCTTTATCAGACTCATCGCGTAATGCACTAATACCTTCAATTTTCTTATCTTTTACAAATTCAGCGATTTTTTCGATAAGACGCGCTTTATTCACTTGATAAGGTAATTCATGTACTACGATCGTTTCACGACCGGTTTTTTCATTAACTTCAACTTCCGCTTTAGCACGTACTTTAATTTTACCGCGGCCCGTTGTGTAAGCATCGATAATACCTTTACGACCATTGATAATACCCGCTGTTGGGAAATCAGGTCCTGGAACATGCTCAATTAACTCAGGGATCGTAATATCTTCATTTTTGATCAAGGCTAAACATGCATTGATCACTTCACCCAAGTTATGAGGTGGGATATTAGTTGCCATACCTACCGCAATACCCGATGAACCATTAATCAGTAGGTTTGGAATTTTTGTAGGCAGTACTTCAGGAATGAACTCAGTACCATCGTAGTTCGGTACGTAATCAACCGTCTCTTTTTCTAAGTCAGCTAATAATTCATGTGCTAACTTCTGCATACGGATCTCTGTATAACGCATCGCTGCCGCGCTATCACCATCAACAGAACCGAAGTTACCTTGACCATCAACCAACATGTAACGTAGTGAGAAGTCTTGCGCCATACGAACAATCGTATCGTATACGGCCGTGTCACCATGCGGATGGTATTTACCGATTACATCACCAACAACACGTGCTGATTTTTTATAAGGTTTGTTCCAATCATTACGTAAGATATTCATCGCAAATAAAACACGGCGATGTACTGGTTTTAGACCGTCACGTACATCGGGCAAGGCACGCCCTACGATCACGCTCATAGCGTATTCAAGATAAGAATTTTTTAATTCATCTTCAATATTAATTGGAGAAACGTCAGAGGCAAATTCGCTCATAGAAACTTAAATCCTTAATTTAGTGGAAATAGACTGAATTTAGTAAGAGATTGATAGTAGCACAAATGCATCTCAGCAAAAGGCTTTTAAGCAGCTAAATCGCCTGAGAATCGTTTTATGGGCGAATTTGAGGCATTTATCGTTTTAACGTTCATTTTTTAAACAGTTAAATTTTCAAATTAAAGCGCTCAGCGTCGCAAAATAAAATTCCCCATCGGAATTATTATCACGGTATAATCGTTTACTAGGTCAAATGACGCAATAATCAACGACATTAGCCCACTTTTATCTGCCACAACACATACAGGGTGCACACAGCATGGATCACAACACACCAACAACCATTTCAGCGTTAGAAGCAACATCAGAAGAGTTGATTTCAGAAAATAATGTTGATCAACAAGAGATTGAAAAATTCTCAGCAATGGCAGAACAATGGTGGGATTTAGAAGGTGATTTCAAACCTTTGCATATGTTAAACCCTACTCGTCTTGAATATATCGAACAAGGTGTACAAGGTTTGTTTGGTAAAAAAATCGTCGATGTAGGTTGTGGTGGCGGTATCCTAGCAGAAAGCATGGCCATTAAAGGGGCAGAAGTTACGGGTATCGATATGGCTCACGCCTCGTTACAAATCGCGCGTTTACATGCCTTAGAAACAGAAACTAAAGTCACTTATAAGAAAACCACAGCCGAGCAGTTTGCCGAAGCCAATGCACAACAGTTTGATGTAGTGACCTGTATGGAGATGTTAGAGCATGTGCCAGATCCAGCCTCAGTGATCCAAGCCTGTTGTGACTTAGTAAAACCAGGTGGCACAGTGTACTTTTCAACCATCAATAAAACCTGGAAAGCCTACTTAATGATGATATTAGGGGCAGAGCATGTGTTAAAATGGGTACCAAAAGGCACCCATGAATATGAAAAGTTCATCCGCCCTTCTCAGTTATTAAGCGCAATTGATAACACTCAGTTAAAGTGTGATGATTTATGTGGCGTGGAATATAGCCCGTTAGCGAGTAATTTTAAGATCACGAAGAATGTAGATGTAAACTATATGTTGAAGTGTACTAAAGCGGTTTAGTTCTTAGTTTTGGTTCGTCTTCGCTCATCAAGTTGAATTGATATTTCCGGCTTTGGATTTCCGCCCTAACGGCATGTTACTTTCTTTTGCGTGCCCAAAAGAGAGTAACCAAAGAAAAAGGCACACCGAATCGCTTTCTAGTCCAAATAATGATTACATTTTAAACGTACCGTTTCGAACGTGCATCCATGCACTAGTCTCAACTATCCCAAACATCCTGTTTGGTATTACTAAAATATAATCGTTATTTAGAAAAGCTCAACGGCGGGAAATTTTCGTAACCACTTTGAGCAAGGATTTATTTTAGCTAAAAATCAGGAATTGTTAGTTCAGTTTGTTAAATTAGTATTAAGCTTATAAAGTATGGGTTTTAGGGGCGCTGACTTTAATCTGCATGTTTTGACTTTGTGTTTTTTACGAATACTCGTCTGCGCTCGTTGAGACTAATTGATATTTCCAACTTTTATTACGCTCTAACTACCTGTTAAGTTAATATTAAGCTTATGAATAATAGGTTTTCGAGGGCTGGGTGAGTTAGCCGACAGGCTAGTTTCATGAACGGAAGAGCCCTTCGATTCCTTTTTTCAACCTGCTTGTTTTGACCTTGTGTTTTGTTTTGCTAGTACTCATCTGCGCCCGTCGAGGCTGATTGATGTTTATTAACATTGATTTCACCCTGACGGGGAGCGTTAGCCGCGCTGAATCTCACCTTATTAACTCATTAAACTTATTAATAAAAATGCTTAGGGTAAGTTTGGCTGCCCATACTTTTTATGTATCTCATTGATACTGTTTTCGAAAGAGTACGCAAAACATTATATATTTAATGCAAAACTGAGTAAGACACGTTTTCCTGATTCAATGTTAGTGACACTGTGTTCATACTTATCGGGTCTAAATAAATACACGCGGTTAAATAAGTTAATAATGCATTTTTTACACTTAAACACACCGCCCACTTTGGGCTGTACCAATATAAAATTAAGTTTGTAATAACGCCCTTTTTGAACATTATCAACGTGCGCCCTGACACTATGATTAATAGGATAAGTAACTAGATTTATCGAAAATAGCTTACTATAAAGAATGGTTCTATTTTTAATGGTTTCGGTCATATTGTCTCCATGCAGTTTACCTGTTTATTCTAGCATTGAGCCATCATGTAATAGTCCTGTTTAGCCATATCAAAATGCGATGAGATATAACCAAATAGCTTATTCATTAATACGTATTCTGTTCAAACCCCATTCATTTTGACCAGAACGAACCTAACCAACACCCTGTTTAAGTTTGTTAAAAGCAATGTATGATTTGGGAAGACTCTACGACGAGGAATTGTAGCCGCGTTGAGTATCAAATTATTCACTAACTCTTTGATAGAAAAACTTTAATGTATGGGTGTCCAGAACTTTATTTAAAATAAATAATATATGGGCATCCAGAACTTTTGTTGATTAGCTTGTTAGCTCACAGCAGATATTTGAGAACTTAGATTAGTTAATGGCGAGAATTCTTGTAGAAACTCTTGATTAAAATACGATACAAGCTCTTTTGATGAACTATACATTTTATTCGCTTGTTCAATTGAGCAACTGTTTTGCCAGCTTGCTGCAATTGTAGGTACAGACTTTGGGATTTTACCATTCGGTTTTTTGACAAAAAATTCAGAAACATTTTCGCTCCTACCATGAGCAAGAGCGTCTCTAGCATCAAATAATTGCTTGAACTGCTGTATAAATTTATCGTATTTAGGCTGTTCAGCATTACTGGCTTTTAATAAAGCTTTTAACTTATTCTTTGTTGATAACTTGTACTTTTTCTCTAATTCGTAAAACGAGAGTCCTGCATTAAAGTCACATTGAAAGTCTGCACGCTTGCCCTTCCATAAAGAAGATATAAGTGATTTTATTATTGTTTCAGTTTGTTTTTTATAACCTAGAGTCTCAGCTAGATTTACATGAAGAGGTAATTCGTTTTTAGGAAGTTCTTTTAGTATATTGTTAATTTCTACAGGATCCGTATCATCCAAAAACAAGTTTGCTCTAGCCTCATAATCGCATAATTTCTCACAAAGATAATTTAAATAACTTTCTACCATGAATGCAGTCAATGCAACGCTAGTTAAACCTGCACAGGTTTCTCCAAAATTATCAGCTTGTAAAGTTCTCTCTACTGAAGCTGAAAAGTATGCATGAGTATAAACTGTACCTTTCGATTGTCCTAACACAATGAGTTCTCCATTTTTAAAAGTGAGCTAACGCCACACACACCGGAATTTTGGGAGCGAAGCGAGTAAAATTCCGGTGTGAAGTGGCTTGTTACATTGTTATTCTGAAAATATTTTGACTAGGGCTTCATTCTTTATAAATTCAGTTTCTTTAAATAAGTCTGGATTAGTTTTTAACGTTCTTTGTATCTCAGACTTTAATTCACCAAAAACTTTTTTCCATACCTGTAGCGCTCAACGTTACCCTCATACTTTTTATTCAGTAAGCGAATTTGTTTTGCATAAGCCGATTGCTCAGGTTTATTGCTCTTCAGATCATGATCAATTAACCGATCTACAGAAGCATCCTTCGCTTTCAATGTTGCACTATGGATTAGTGTTTCAGCCTTCTCTATTGAAATTTCTTGATATAAAGCATTAATATGATTTGGACAAATATACTCTGACTCTAAATCTACACCTTTAGTAACGAAAAAATGAAACCATTTTTTCGACTCTATTTTTTATAGAGTCTATATCTTTATCATTATGATAATCTCTATCTCTATGAATAATTACTTGTATATCAGGTCTTTTATCTTTTAAATATTTACCCAGAATGAGTGCCGAACTTATTTGATTAGCACCAAGATAAGAGTAAAATTCAGTTACTTCTTCATTACAACCTTGTGCTTTAAAATATGAAATAACATGTTCATGCTTTTCATCCTCTGTTAAAACAACAAAACGTACACTATCTTCAAGTTGAACTAACTTAGACTTTAAGTCTTCAATTTCACTTTGATGCTCATATATTTTAGTCAAATAAGGAGTAATAATTGGAAGTAATCCCATACTTTCATGAAGTTCATTGGTTTTCTCATGTGAAACAACATCAACCTGAGTACAGCTATCTTCGCCTTGTGAAATGTAAAACGTATTTACATTATCGCCATCAGTTTGGTCAAGTGCATAAAATGCAGGAGAATGAGTTGTAATGAAAATTTGAATATCCTTTGAGTACTCTTTAAATGTTTTAGCTAACTCAAAGGCGTATCTTAATTCTAGATTATTTTCAGGTTCCTCAAAGCCCCAAATAGTATCGGGTTTAACATAACCCGCTCTTGATATACTTCGTTCTTGTTCTGACATATATTTTAAAATCACAGGTATATGTCTAATTTTTATTCCATCACCGCGTTGCTTTAAGTGGTAAGTATTACCACTTAGTCGAACACCAAAATCTAGATTAGAAAATAGCTGCTTAAAATCCGAGGGAACTTGAATTGTATTTGAAATCCCAATTTGTTCAGATAAATCTTCAGTTATTCCTTTAGTTATGTTTTGGATTCCACTTATGAACTCTTCACCTTGTGTAGATAAAATATCGGCATAAGCTTCATTCAGTACATCGTAAAGTTCCCCCATTAAAGCTGAAAAGTAATCTTGTCCCTTTATCGCAGGAATATATCTATATCTAATTTTATCTAACCATTGTGACACGCCATCTCTAGAAGGTACTTCATTACCACTTTCTATATATTTTCTTTCTTCAATGATCGACCCATCTTTTCTCCATCGTTTTGTCCACTTTAACGGCTTTGCATGCTTAAAACGTTTTTTAGGTGGCTCAATGACTAAATCTATTCTAATTTCATTTCTGGTACCCTTGCCAGTATTTGAGTGATAACAGTAATCTTCTGAAAATCTAAAGCGAGTATCTAAATCCGTTTCATTGTTAAAGAAAAGGTTTAATGCTCTCAACAAGTTCGATTTTCCTTGGTCATTTTGCCCTACAAAAATATTAAGATCTGAAAATTCTAATTTTTTGGTTACTGACTTTAATGAACGAAATTTTCTAATCTGAACAGACTTAATTATTTCCATTTAACGAGGAGACTCCATATTTCGACGCAATGTAACACTTTATTAGATAACAAAATGCCACCTTTCCAGTGGAATGGTGGCAAACATCTAATGATTGATAAGAGACTTAGACTACTGTAATTATCATTTTAATCAACAATTTAAAAATAAAAGTCAAAAGGAAGGCAGAAAAATGCAATATTTACAACGAAGAGATGACGTACATAAGAGCTGGACACCCATGCATTATTCAAAGTTGGACACCCATTGACTTTACTACGACAAAGAATGTAGCCGCGTCGAGTATCGGATTATTTATTAACTCACTGATATAAAAAACTTTAATGTATGGGTGTCCAGTATTTGGTATTTGAAACAATTGATTTGTTGGCTAACATCATTAAGTAGAACCATTCTGATCGATGGGCAGATCCATTGGATATAGTTGGCGAAAATATAAAATAATTAAAACGCTCCTTTCTTACTGTTAATCAATGCTAGCTAAACTCTTTTTCTGGTAGAATCCAAAACTTAATATCTCATCTTTTCATCCACATAAGAGTGAATTACATGACACATCCAATTTTAGGTACGGCAACATCGGCCAGTGCAACTAAGGCATTACTATTAGGCTCAGGCGAATTAGGCAAAGAAGTAGCTATCGAGCTACAACGTTTTGGCATCGAAGTGATTGCTGCTGATAGCTATGCAAATGCACCAGCAATGCAAATCGCACATCGTTCACATGTTGTCAGCATGCTAGATGGAAAACGCTTAGAAGAAATCATTCGCTTAGAAAACCCAGATTTTATTATTCCTGAAGTAGAAGCAATAGCAACTGATACCTTATTGGAGTTAGAGCAACAAGGTTTTAATGTTGTCCCGACTGCGCGTGCTGCAAAATTAACCATGGATAGAGAAGGCATTCGTCGTTTAGCCGCTGAAACGTTAAGCGTAAAAACTTCACCTTACATTTTTGCTGATACTAAAGAAGAGTATTTACAAGCCGTTAAAGAGATTGGCCAGCCTTGTGTCATTAAGCCTGTAATGAGTAGCTCAGGTAAAGGTCAAAGCGTAGTAAAAACGGACGCTGATTTAGATAACTCTTGGACTTATTCTCAAGAAGGTGGCCGTACTGGCGAAGGTCGTATTATTATTGAAGGCTTTGTTCCATTTGATTATGAAATTACTTTATTAACGGTTAGCGCGGTTGATGGCATACACTTTTGCGCCCCTATTGGCCATCGTCAAGAAGACGGTGATTACCGTGAATCATGGCAGCCACAAGCGATGTCAGAAGCAGCTTTACAGAAAGCTCAAGCTATTGCGACCAAGGTGGTTACTGAATTAGGTGGCTTTGGTTTATTTGGGATGGAATTTTTTGTAAAAGGTGATGAAGTTTACTTTAGCGAAGTCTCGCCTCGCCCACACGATACAGGCTTGGTGACTTTGATTTCACAGGACTTATCTGAGTTCGCTTTGCATGTGCGCGCTATTTTAGGTTTCCCTATTGGTAACATTACGCAATACGGCCCTTCAGCTTCGAGTGTTATTTTAGGTAATGGCACATCTCAAGATATCCAATTTGAAGGTGTAGTAACTGCGCTAGGCAAAGTAGCAGGTTCGCAGATACGTTTATTTGCAAAACCCAATATTAACGGTAGTCGCCGTTTAGGGGTCGCGATTGCTCGTGGTGACAATATTGAACAAGCCATTGATAATGCAAAATCTGTCAGTGCTGCTGTAAACATTGCTTATTAAATAAAGGCTTATTGCTGAACCTTGACATAGCCTTTACCTATTTTTCCAGAAATAACAAATGAAAAGCCAATATTGCCAAAGCAGTATTGGCTTTTTTATACGGTTTTATGGAATGCTATTATCAAGAAATAGCATTAGAGGTAATACCAATCACACTAATTAGCTGATCTATTTTACTTGCAAAGTACTGCCGCATTAGTTGAATTAACAAAAACCAACCAATTACGATAACACTTTATTCAAGGCTACTACGTCCATTTTTCCCGTTGAGTTTTCTTGATGAGTCACCACCTTTAGCAAGCTCAGGCAAGGAGCTAATTATACAACAACATAGTTTTATAAAGGCCGAAATCTACATAAACTAGCAAGACGGCATATACCAAAAAGGCAAATCAACATGATTTGCCTTTTTGGTATCTTATTAACTTATTTTTGGAATTTAGAATTTGTATTCAAGACCAACTGATGCGTATTTCATATCCGTTGAAAAATCAGAATCGCTGTCCGCGCTATCAACATCTAAATCATTATCATAAACGGTATAATCGACTTTAACTGCCCAGTTTTTATCTAAGTGGTAACTCACCCCTACCGGCAAATAACCCAGTGTCATCTTCGTTTCCATCAACGCCCAAAACAGAGTAATCTGTTTCATACCAGAGCTGACCGCCTTTAGCATAAATTTCGATATTGTTTGTCACTGGTAAACCTAATTTTAAACCAAGGGTATATCCATCCGTTTCTGCACTTGCCACAGAGTTTCCATAATCACCAAAATCTACATAACTCCCCTCAACAGCAATATATTCATTCAAAGAGTAACCTAGAAATAGTTGATAAGCGTCTTTATCATCATCAAATTCGTCATCCCCATCCACTCGTAAATAACCATAATTACCACCTACATAAACACCTGCCGCATCGGAATCTGGGTTATATGCTTCTGCATGCACCAATGTTGCAGTGCTTAAAAAACCAGTTGAAATTAATGCGTATGCTAAAATTGACTTTTTCATTGTATGCTCCATAAGTGTTTTATTATTTAATACTCATACTGAATTACTTTGTTAGTAGAGTTGCTCTTTAAACTATTAAAGCTGTTTAAGCTGTTTATCTAATTACAAAGTATGTACTACAAAATATGTGCCAACATTTATCCCCTAAAAAAGGCTAATTTTCGTTCTAAAAATGTACAATCTATTGTTTTCATATGAATTTTTTATAATCTACTATGAAGAAATTACATGCTGTAATCGTTCAAACACAGTTTTGGATACACATGTTTAAATAAGAAATATCAACTAGTTAAAACAAAACCTTACTCAATACGGCTACACCACTCCTCCCGTTGAGTTTTTCTGAATTAATCACTGTTTTTAGCAAGCTAGGGCAGGCAGGGATTTATGCGACCGCAAAGTTATATGAGCAGGCTAAGCTCAGCGTGTACTTTGTTCGTTCCTCGCTGAATTCAGAACATGAACGTCGCCTATGATAAACAATGCGTTAAGACAATAGTGTTGCTTTACTTCAAAGGAATAGATCAAAAGTAGATCTTTTAACCTTTTACCAACGTAAAAATTCCTAGATACCCCCTTAGGAGTGATTATGGATACCTTAGCAATTGACTTAGCGCGATTTCAATTCGCCTTTACCGTGGCTTTTCATATTATTTTTCCTTCCTTCACTATCGGCTTGGCTTCATACCTAGCTGTATTAGAGGGACTCTGGCTCAAAACCGGTAAAGAAAAATATATCCAGCTGTACAAATATTGGATAAAGATATTTGCCATCAGTTTTGGTATGGGGGTGGTGAGTGGCATTGTTTTAAGTTACCAGTTCGGTACTAACTGGAGTGTGTTCGCCGATAAGACAGGCCCAATTCTTGGCCCATTAATGGGTTATGAAGTTCTTTCCGCCTTCTTTTTAGAAGCGGGTTTTCTTGGTGTGATGCTGTTTGGTATGTCTCGCGTTGGTAAAAAACTGCATTTCACTTCTACCTGTATTGTTGCGTTTGGGACGTTTTTATCGGCCTTCTGGATCCTCTCAGTAAATAGTTGGATGCAAACTCCTGCAGGTTATGCGATCAACGAAGTCGGACAATTTATTCCTGAAGACTGGTTTGCTGTGGTGTTTAATCCCTCTTTCCCTTATCGCCTAGTACACATGTTATTGGCTTCTTACTTAACCACTGCCTTTGTGATTGCCGCCGTCGGTGCATATCACCTGATTAAAGCGCCCCACAACCCATTGGCCAAAACTATGTTTTCGATGGCCTTATGGATGATTACTATCGTTACACCGCTGCAAATTATCGCCGGGGATTTCCACGGTTTAAACACATTAGAGCATCAACCTGCCAAATTAGCAGCGATGGAAGGACACTATCAAACTCATCAAGGGGCACCACTCATTCTATTTGGTATACCCGATGATGAAGCCAAGCAAATGAACTATCAAGTTGCTATTCCTAAGCTTGGTAGTCTTATCTTGACTCATGACCTTAACGGTGAACTTAAAGGTCTCGATGCTTTTCTGGAAACAGATCATCCACCAGTCTCCATTGTATTCTGGAGTTTTCGAGTCATGGTCGGTATTGGCTTTGCGATGTTAGTAATAGGCTTATTCAGCTTGTGGCTACGTAAAAAAGACAAACTATACCAGCCAAGCCTATTCCACCGACTATGTGTCGCCTTCGGGCCTGCAGGCTTTATTGCCATATTAGCCGGCTGGATAACGACTGAAGTTGGAAGACAACCCTTTACTGTGTATGGGCTATTACGCACGGCAGATTCTGCTTCACCGATTGATGCTACCGCTATTAGTACCTCTTTAATCGCCTTTATTGTTGTCTATTTTTGTGTGTTCGGCGCTGGCTTCTTTTATCTGCTCAGACTCATGCGTAAATCACCAACTCGCTATGAAGAGCCCTTAGACCCGCGTCTGCCTGAAGGTGAAAATGTACCAGCTGCTATTCACCCTAACCGATTAACAGAGAGGTAACAATCATGGATTACGCACTTATTTGGTACGGATTAATTGGCCTAGCGGTATTGATTTATGTGGTTCTTGATGGCTTTGACTTAGGCATTGGAGTGCTTTTCCCCAATGCAAAGAGTGAAGGTGAACGCGACCTAATGATGAACAGTATTGCGCCAGTTTGGGATGGTAATGAAACCTGGCTAGTACTTGGAGGCGGAGGATTATTTGCTGTGTTTCCTCTCGCCTATGCGGTGGTGATGCCAGCGCTCTATGCCCCGCTAACTATCATGTTATTAGGTTTGGTGTTACGCGGTGTTTCCTTTGAATACCGATTTAGAACCAAACGAGGAAAATTTATCTGGGATATCGCATTTTTCCTCGGATCATTTGGTGCAGCCCTAATGCAAGGGGTGATGCTTGGCGCAATGCTACAGGGTATTGAAATCTCAGGACGCAGTTACGCCGGTGGTTGGTTCGATTGGTTGACCCCATTCACATTATTTTGCGGCCTTGCCACTGTTTGCGCTTATATTCTACTCGGTGCCTGCTGGTTAATAATAAAACTGCCTGAAGAGCTCGCTAGTCGCTACTATAGAATTGCTAAACGCTGGGCTGTTACATTGGTGTTGAGTATTCTAGTGGTTAGTGTGTGGTTACCATTACACAACCCAATCGTATCTGAGCGATGGTTTAGCTTTCCTAACTCAATACTCTATTACGCCCTACCAATACTAGCTGTTCTTTGTAGCTGGCAACTATTTAGAGCGCTTAAGCTTCATCAAGCAGTTCGTACTTACCTTTTAGCGATGGGCTTATTTTTAGTTTCAGCGATGGGATTTGCAGTGAGCACATTCCCTTATCTGGTGCCATTTGCATTAACCTATCAACAAGCAGCAGCTCCAGATTCAAGTTTGAAGTTTTTACTTGTCGGTACTGCTGTTCTGTTACCGATGATCATTGCCTATAGCGGTTATGCTTATTGGGTGTTTAGAGGAAAACTAAAACATGATGAGGGGTACCATTAATGAAACCTATCACTAGAAAATGGGCTTGGTTTATCGCTATTTGGTTTAGCAGTGTCTTCGCTCTAACTATGTTTGCTTATTTACTACGTTTTATTATTAACTGATGTTGAGCGGTATAAATTAAGCTTTAAACGCCTTTTAACCTGTATTTCAGCCGCCAATCATCTATCAATTATTGGTAGATGGTTGGTATTAAGGGATTTAGCGCCTTTTATATAGACCGCTTTTATTGTTTTAAAATGATTATATAATTTAAAGTGTTTCTAGGTTCTGTTACTCATTTGCGTTTAAATTTTGTAAATTAAAATGCTGCCCCCACACATTTAAGTAAACAATATCAAACGCTTAAAATAAAACCTTACTCAATATGGCAGCGATTGATACGACAGTATCGTGTTTATGAGCAGCCGTTGCTAGCTCAGGTCTGAGTGGTGCGTTAAAAAGGAGGTCATAACTCTTACCCAAAGGAATAGTTTAAAAACGAATTAGGAGCCAGTCTTTTTGCTTACTTTATTCTTCTGGTAAGAAAAAGTATGTCGCCCACAGGGCGAAATAAATGTAAATAAAAGTGTGAATGACTAGACAAGCAGAGACGAGAATTTACACTTATCACTCTAGTTAATATGCACTCCCACGGAGGACCGTGGGAATGAAGTAAAAATATACTTGAAAGATCAACTACCCCTGGTTTATTCTCAAAAACATGTTGTTCCAGCGAGTATTTATTCAAAAACCAAGTTTTCAAGGAAGGTTAAATTTGGAAGATACAGTCAATAGAGTGATTAAAGTTCGCCCAAGTTCTAAACGTAATGCACTGACGCTTATATGCCTCGGCTTTACATTGATATTTATTTTTTGGCTTATCAGTTTATTTCTTTGGCAAACCTTTAAAATTCAATTGATTTTACTCATATGCATTAGCTTGATGATTGCGTTCATTGGGTTCCTCAAATACATAGAGCCTGAAACCAGCTTTTTTATCACCCCTGAAATGATTAAGTATTGTCACCTGAATGGAAAATGGTCTCTACGATGGCAAGATATTATTCGTTTTGGGGAAATTAAAGCGGATGTTAGAGGTCAGCATACACAATTACCTTACCTTGGTATCAAGCTAAATAATTTAGATCATCTCGCCAAAAACATATCCCCAAGACTCGCCAACAAGTTAATTCACGAACAACAAGAGTTGATTGTTTTAGCGATTATTAATAAAGAAATTAGTGCTGAAGAAGACCTGATTAATTTTGAACCCTATACGTTAAATGACGTGGTATATAAAGGTCCAATCGCAGCATGGTTACATCGTAGTGAACAACTCGCTAAAGCCTATGGTTACCACCTCTATTTACCAGAGAGCAGCTTGGATCGAGATATAAACCAATTTTTAAGGTTATTAAAAGAGTGCCATCATTACATTATTGTAAATGGACCTGCTTAGTTTTTAGCCGTCATTAATCGGCTGCATAGGCATAAGTAGATGTATTAAGTTTATAAAACCCACCTTTCACACCCAAGCTCCTCCTTGGGAATACATATTTACCTAGAGTGATGATTGTATATCTCGTCTGCGCTCGTCAAATCAGCTTTAATTATTATTATCAGTAGTTTCGCCCTGTCGGCGACTTTACTTTCTCTAGACCATTAGAGAACCCATACTTTCAAAGAATTCAAAGAGAGCTGGCATCGAATCGCTTTCTGATCCAAATCATAGATTGCTTTTATAACGCACCGGCTCTTGCTGTCCATCCATGGCCAGAACGAGCCTAAGCCAAACATCCTGTTTTGTTGTAGCTAAACCACCTCGTTCCCAAAGTTCTCCGAGGGAACGCATATTCACCTAGATTACTGAGAGTTATTTCTCGTCTGCGCTCGTCCAGTCATTGACGTGTTGATTTACCGCACGTAAAAGAAAGTAACTGGTTGACAGGGCGATACAACAGTTAATAAGTAACGAAATAATTCACACCTGATTTACTAAAACCCCATACACAATTAAAGAACCCCAGATTCAAATACTTGTTTTAGTAATGCGATAAATAGCATCACAAATACTAATATAGGTAAGATTTTACTGTATTTAGCTTGTTGTTTTGCACTAATAGGTTTTGCATAACGTTCACCTAACACCACCATCAAGGCAACAGCCACAAATAATGCGATTAAAATCCAAATAATAGTCATAACGCCCCTTAAAGATATACGTCACCACGAAGGACCTTGGGAACGAGATTAATAGTTACATCATGTATTCAACATATCAAATTATTCAATATGAACGAGTATTACTTCAGTATGCATTTACACCAAAAGATTACATGAGAAGACTTATTTGGGGGAATTTTACCTTTAAGTTAAAACACACAATGCAAAATATATTCAATTCACGATAGATTGTTTCATCTATTTAACTATTCCGTTATTTCAATATTAACTTCATTCATCGAAAATAAGTTTATGTAAAAGAACAACATATAATTATTCAGAGAATAAGGTATAGGATACATTTTTTGATACGAATCAATAATAAAACATGATGCAACACCAATGATTGTAACTCCTTATTCGTAACCATTATGACCTTGAGTTAGTGTTGCCAGCTTGAAAAATGTTAACACTTTCACGCAATAACTCAGGGAATAAAAATGAATAAAAAGCTAATTCCTCACAAGAACAACAATCAGCATCTCAACAAGTTAACGATAAATTGAATTACGAGCAGAAACATAAGCCAAGCTCTGACTTTAATACCCGAGAAGAATACCTAGAGCATGAATTACAAATAATGTCGCCTAAACGTTGGCGTCCTAACTGGCCGTTTAAAGATTATCGATTTGAGATAGAAGATACTATTCCGGCGATGGCTGCCACCATAGGCAAAATAGTGATGGTCGGTGCGATAGCCGCAACGTTTGCAGCACCGCTTGGCCTTGATGAAGGCTTTGTATTGGAGAACGTGCGTTATGAGCTATTAATTGTCTCTGTTTTTATTGTTCTTTTTTCCGGATTTTTACTGCCAACTGCTAACTTAGCGGGTACTCATGGCCCCTTAATTCCACTTATTCCTATTGTGGTTGCAGCAGGTGGCCACCCTATGGCATTTGGCCTACTTATTGGAGCCTTTGGTTTGATTCTCGCCATTAGTAAAGGTGGTAGTCGATTAGCCAATCTAACCAGTAAAGGTGTTTGTGGTGGGTTACTATTATATCTCGGGTTTGTGGGGACTATTTCTCAAGTTAAAAAATTATTAGCTTGGGGAGATAGCATTGGTATGTCACATATCCCCTTTGTCGTCATTATCAGCACGATTTTGCTGTATGCATTACTCGAACATTGGAAAAAGCGTTGGTTAGCGGTGCCGTTAAGCTGTTTACTAGGCGGCTCGATTGCCTTTGCAATGGGTGCCCCTTTTGAGTTTATTACTGACCCAGGCTTACCTAACCTGAATCCAGCCCATTGGTGGGGAGACAATACGGGTTGGATGTTAGGTTTGCCAACAATAGAGAGTTTTGTAGTGGTATTACCTTTTGCGATTTTAGCCGTCGCGATGTGGTCACCTGATTTTTTGGGTCATCAAGTATTTCAAAAGATTAGTTATCCAGGGCGTACTGAAAAAGTACAAATGAATATAGACGACACCATGACCACAGCCTCTATTCGTCAAGTCTTTGGTTCGCTTTTAGGTGGCTCTAATTTTACTTCATCATGGGGAACTTATTTAATACCGGCAGCCATTGCTAAACGCCCTATTCCGGCAGGTGCTTTATTAACTGCTCTATTTTGTGTAATAGCTGCGGTATGGGGATACCCTATGGATTTAGCCATATGGCAACCTGTGTTGTGCGTTGCATTAATCGTAGGTGTGTTTATCCCTTTACTTGAAGCTGGAATGGAAATGACACGTGAAGGTAAAACAACGCAATCTGCAGCGATTGTAGTATTTGCATCGACTCTTGTTAACCCTGCTTTTGGTTGGTCGCTTACTATGTTACTGGATAATCTTGGTTTAATCGGCTGTAAAGAACGTAGTGCGAAATTGAGTAAAATGAATCGCTGGATTATACCAAGTGTTATGTTTGTGATATTAACCACTGTAATGGCAGCTGTTGGTATGTTGCCAGGTATCCCTGCATTAATATCGAGTTTTCGTCATTAATTGTATATAACCTTAATAAAAGTCCAAGACATTTAACGCATTGGACTTTTATATTTTTATTAGATAAAAGTTGCAGATTGAAAAGACTTGATTGATATTTTACGATCCAATGGACACCACACAATTAATCCATAATTATCAAGCAGTTAAAAATAAAGAGTGAGATTTTCTTTACCTTATCATGCGCTAGACTAAAGGAATCAAAGGTGTACGTTACCACGGAGAGCCGTGGGAACGAGATAGCGTCACATTGAAGATGAATAACTATGATTCCCCTCCTACATTACTCACTGCATGAAAACCTTTCAATTGGCCCTGTAATAGTTACAGGGTAAAAATCAGACTCTTTTTACCCACCACAAAATAAACATTAAAATCAATAACCTAAGTTTTGGCATATAACTTGTAACACTCCTTACTGAGAACATTGACGCAATCACTATATTGCATTTATCCAAACTAGCTTAAGGAGCTATCTTATGAATAACGACATTATGAAAGGTCAGTGGAAACAAGTATCAGGTTCTATCAAAGAGAAATGGGGTAAGTTAACAGATGACGACTTACAAGAGATCGACGGTAACTTAGAAGTCTTCCAGGGTAAAATGCAAGAGAAGTACGGCATGGAAAAAGATGAAGCAGAAAAAGAGTTTAATAAGTCATTCTAATAGGTCTCACCCTTCTTAACTCTTATTAAATAATCAAAGCAAAGGCCAATTCAATTGGCCTTTTTTGTATGACCACGGTGGAATGAGGGACCGAGATAAAGCCCATTACTCAGTATACTTTAGAGGTCACAAAAATAAGGATAGTGTTTATGATCATTTTATCAGTATTATTTTTTATTATAGGTTTAGCTTTATTAATTGGCGGTGCATGGTTAATAGCCTTAGGTGGCAGCTTATATTATTGCTTCGCAGGTGTTGCATTTATCGCCGTTTCATTATTACTACGTAATAGAAATGCATTAGCAAATCTTGTCTACGCTATCCTTTTAATGGCGACATTAATTTGGTCGGTTCTTGAGTCAGGTCTGAGTTGGTGGCCCTTAGCAACCAGGATGGGACTTTTCCTCATTTTAGCAATTCCCCTTCTCTTAATTGCTTTTTTCAAACATCGCCAGGGTTGGATATTTTTATTACCAGCTTGGATAGCAGCCAGTGCAACGACACTTTCACCTTTAATGGTTACATCACCGACAACCGTAGAAGGTGAATTGCCGAGAGTGGTTAGTGCCCCCTTTGCAAGTGATGTAAATGAAAGTGATTGGAATGCCTATGGTAGAAGCAATTTAGGGCAACGATTTTCGCCTTTAGCTAACATTACCCTGGAGAATGTCGATCAATTACAATTAGCATGGCAATATCAAACCGGAGATAAAAAAGGCCCTAAAGATGTCGGCGAAACAACCTACGAGGCAACCCCTCTTAAAATAGGTAATGCACTTTACCTTTGTACGCCTCATAACTGGCTTATTGCTTTAGATGCAGATACAGGTGAAGAGCAATGGGTTTACGATGCTAAAGTACCAGCTGACAGTCAGCGCCAACATCAAACTTGTCGTGGAGTTTCTTATTTACCTCCGAGTGATAGTAAACAACCTCCTTTAGTAGAAACAGTCTCTACCCCTTCAGAAAACCTAAGTACATTACAGTGTGATGCTCAATTATTCTTACCAACATCAGATGCCCGTTTGATCGCTGTTGACCCAAGTACCGGAGCTCGTTGTGCTAACTTTGCTGAGAATGGAGAGTTAGATTTAATGCATAACATGCCATTTAAACAGTCAGGTTATTATTACTCAACCTCGCCTCCATTGGTTGCAGGTGGTGTTGTGATCGTCGCGGGTTCAGTCAATGATAATTACGATATTAATTCTCCTTCTGGTGTGATCCGAGCTTATGACGTGAAAACTGGTGAGTTAGTATGGAATTGGGACTCTGGTAAGCCAAATAAAACAGCGCCAATTGGCGAAGATGAAGTGTATGCTACGAGCTCACCGAATAGTTGGTCTGTCGCCAGTGCAGATGAAGAGCTAGGATTAGCTTACTTTCCTATGGGTAACCGAACTCCAGATCAATTAGGTGCTTATCGTTCGCCAGCAGAAGAAAAATATGCAACATCCGTTGTGGCATTGAGCCTTAAAACAGGTCAAGTTGCTTGGGTACAGCAGTTTGTTCACCATGACCTGTGGGATATGGATACACCTGCTCAACCTTCTTTATTGGATTTAGAAACCGATACTGGAAAACAACCTGCCTTGGTTATTCCAACCAAACAAGGTGATATTTATGTGCTTAATAGAGCAACAGGTAAACCTATATTGCCGATCACTGAAGTAGCAGCACCACAAGGTGCGATCCCAGGCGATTATACTTCGCAAACGCAACCTACTTCTGCTTTGTCTTTCAAGCCTGAGAAGTTAACAGAGTCGGATATGTGGGGAGCAACGCCCTTAGACCAGTTAATATGTCGAATTAATTTTAAACAATTACGCTATGAAGGACGTTACACTCCGCCATCAGAGGAAGGGTCTATTATATTCCCAGGCAATTTTGGGGTTTTCAACTGGGGCAGTATTGCCATCGATCCTAAACGTCAGCAATTATTTGGCATGCCTTTATATCTTGCTTTTACTTCTACGTTAGTGCCAAAAGAAGGCGCAGATTTGAGTGGTTCAAATACCGGAGAGCAAGGCGTAAATTCCAATGAAGGGGCGGATTATGCGGTAGATTTGAAGCCATTCCTTTCGCCACTAGGCATTCCTTGTCAACAACCACCATGGGGATATGTGGCAGGCGTAAACCTTAATAAAGGTGAAACAGCTTGGAAGCATAAAAATGGCACCATTGAAGATATGACATCGCTTAAATTACCTATTGAGATGGGTGTACCTGGTATTGGTGGCCCAATTATTACCGATAGCGGCATTGTGTTTATGGCGGCGACTGTTGACAATTATTTACGAGCTTACAATCTCGCTAATGGTGACGAGTTATGGAAAGCGCGATTACCAGCAGGTGGACAAGCCACGCCAATGACCTACTTAAACAGTAAAGGTGAACAAATGGTGGTACAAGTTGCAGGCGGCCATGGCTCTATTGGTACAAAAATTGGAGATTATGTGATGGCTTATAAACTAAAAAAATAACGTTAGATAATTACATTAAATATGGGCTAGCTATAACTCAATAATGCTAGGTTATGGTTAGCCTATTTATTTGTTGAATCGGTCTAATGGTATTTGTTACAACTCTGCATTACCACGGTGGACCGAGGGAACGAGATGTAATGTTAGGTTATGGCTAGCCTATTTATTTGTTGAATGAGTTAAATGATATTTATGACAACGATCCATTACCACATTGCCCCCTGAAAACGAGATAACTAGGTCCCTTCAAAAACGAGATAACTAGGTCCCTTCAAAAACGTCCTCTACATCCAAACTATAAAATAACCAGCAGCATTATATTGTTGATATAAATAGTTTATGTTATTAAACATCTTCAAAGTCTAATTAAACGCATTATCGAATTCAAAATAGACCTCTCTCTTTTAGAACATAAGGATGATTATGTTTGCTCAAGTTGTTGGAATACTTTTCCCTGTTTTTGCAATAACCCTTGTTGGATTTTTATTGGGCGCTGGTTAAAACCTGATTTCAAACCAATCAATCGCATCAATATGGATGTACTTGTTCCGGCACTTGTATTTTCATCTTTGGCAGTGATGCCAATGGAGATGGGACAACTCCCTTTAATTACTGCATCAGTTGTTGCGGTATTATTACCGGGCCTATTAATGATCCCCATTTGCAAAATTCTTAAGTTAAATTTTAAAGTTTGGGCCCCCTCTAATATGTTCAGAAATAGCGGTAACTTAGCTATTCCTCTGTTTACTTACACTTTTGGTAATACCGCACTTGCACCTGCGGTACTGCTTTTTGTTATCTCTTCCTGTGCGCACCTTAGTATCGGTGTTGCTTTATTAAGTGATAGAAACCCCATTAAAAAAATGCTGACTATGCCAGTATTTTTAGCGGCTTTATTAGGGTTGGTATTAAACTTGAGTGGGATAGGAATATGGAAGCCACTTTATGACGCGACTCATTTACTCGGCGGTGCTTCTATTCCAATTATGCTGTTATCATTGGGTTCACAGATGTGTAATATTCGGTTTAGTGGATTAAAAGTTGGCATTATGTGTACGGTATTGTCATTTGTCACAGGGGCCATTGCTTTTATAGCAATCTACCTCTTTATCCCGTTACCAACACTACATTTACAAATGTTGCTTTTATTCACAATGCTGCCACCAGCTGTGATGAATTATATGCTTGCCGAAAGATTTGATATTGGACCTGAAAAAGTCGCGTCGATGGTATTATTCAGCAATTTTTTCAGCATTATCACACTGCCAATCGTGCTGGTCATCGCTTTGTCACTAGGTTAAAAAGGAAGGCCGAAATGATTGATAAACCCTAGGTACATTTAATACTGTTATTTATTGGAGATAAATGGACTTTATTACGTTAATTTTAGTGGTGCCAATACTAGTCATCGGGCTCAACCTGATCTTTTGCATTCTGTTTAAGCGAATCTTTGTATTCGGGCATCATCATAAGCTAAATAGAAATATGAGCATTTCAGAGCTAAAAATGAAAGTTAACAAGCCATTTATATTCGGTAATTGGTATCGTAAAGGGGAAGCAAAGTATGCCAGCGCAGTGTTTGCGAACTCACTCCTGTTCGCTGCCCTTTTGTTCGCAACGGCGATACTCACCTAAATTTATACCGATGCCCTTTCATCAATATCACCATAGAGCACTGAATATTAGGCAGGCTTTGCCCATTAATCATGGGCAGCCAAACCTAGCTAGGTTATACCCATCACGATGAACAACTAAGGTGTGCTACGCCGCCGACATTGAATAACTCAAGTGGTCTCAATTGATAAAACTTATCTTCCACTGCTTGCGATTGCTCCTCGTATGGAGATGCCATTACTGCTTGTAACTCGTGAATTAAACTGTAATCCCCTATTCCGGCTTGCTGATAAGCAGGTTTAAGGAACCACTCTCGTAGAATATATTTAGGGTTAACTTGTTTCATTTCCTTGGCAACTGTCTCAAGCGTTCTACCTGTATTTTCCTCACAATCACTATTTAGTAAGGCTTTCCATTTAACAAACCACTCAATCCAACGTGTATCTACTTGTTCATTTTTTGCATCCTGAGCTGCATTTTGATTGATTAAATTACTGTAAAAGCTCTTCTTAAGTGGGCGTATATCCTTAGGGATTGACGATAACTCACGGAAGAAAATAGTGTAATCAATCGCTGTTTGCATCATTAACATCTGTAGTTCACGAAGTACTGCCATATGAGTAGGTTTATCCAAGCTGCTAAGGCCCAACTTAGCTGCCCACATAGCTTGCATTTTCGACTCCATCACAGTTGAAAACTCGCTTTGAATCTCTTCCAATGCCGTTAAAGCCTGTTCCTCTGTCGCCAATAGCGGTTTTAATGCTGAACAAAACATTTCAAAATTGCTTTGTGCTGCTTTAGGTTGGTTCATGAATGAGAAATGATTACCACCGCCCGTCCAAGGCTGATAATGAGGGTTAAATAGATCGCTGAACCCAAACGGACCATAATCCAGTGTATAACCACCAGCGGCACAATTATCACTGTTAAAGTTCCCTTGGCAGAATCCCACACGGATCCAATTTGCAATGAGAGTAGTAAGACGCTCACGAAACTCGCTAGCTAACTGGATTACTTTTTCAGATAGGCTGAGCCCGCTATCAATCGCTTCGCTATACTCACGATCAATCAAGTGCAGTACTATTTTTTGCAGCTCTTCTAGGGCGATATGATTATCATCTTCACGGGTGCGTCGCGCAAACAACTCTATTTGTCCAACCCGTAAAAGGAGGAGCCACGCGCGTAGAAATAGCAACAGGCTCAGTAACCATCATATCTGGGTTTTCAGAGCGTGAACCTTCAGCGTACCAACCACGTTGCACCGTTTCAGTTTTTGAAACATACAAGCTTAAAGAGCGTGAAGTCGCCACACCCAATGCATGCATATGATCCTGCGCTAAAAACTCACGAACACTAGAACGCAAGACCGCACGACCATCGGCACCACGACAATATGGTGTACGACCACCACCTTTTAACTGCATCTCCCAACGTTGACCATTAATCACCGCCTCAAGGATGGAAATAGCGCGGCCATCACCATAACCATTACCGGTTTGGAACGGACACTGATGAATAAATTCAACACCATAAATGGAAAGCGCATATCCCGTCGCCCAACCATACTGACGCATGGGTTCAGGCACTTGACTGGCATCACCAGAAAAGAGTCGCATAAAATCATCAGACTCAGCTAGGCTGTCGGCTAAACCAAGCTCCGCAAAATACTGCTGGCTGTGTGCTACATATTGCGGATCTTGAATAGGAGTTGGTTTAACTGGAACATAATGCCCTGAGAAAACTTGTCTTGCTCTATGATCAACACCATCTTGTGTTGCATCTGGGTCACAATTAAGCGACTCCATCAACGAATAATTTGCTAACTTAGCAAGTTCATCGAAGGTTGAGATAATAGGTTTAGTCGAGGTATTTTTCTGAGACTGAGATGTTTTCATAATGATTGATACCAAGGTTGAGCTAGATAAAAGTGTATAGCTGATATCTTACCCCGATCTGCCTAAGACTTCTGTACTTATTATAATCGACTGGTTTTATCTTAAGCTTTTAAGCCGTCATACTGCACTCGCTATTTAAGATTGTTTAATTTAAAACAGCCAGAAACTAATCATCGGCATCATGATTAGTTTCTGAATATAAAGCTAATTACTCGCTATTGAATATATCCACCAACCGCTTGAATCGGCGCTAAGCTAGTTTCGTTACTCACCCATGCACTAATTGCCTGCGCTTGTTCTTGATGGGCATCTTTAGATAAATTCAATGTTGCTACCCATTGGTTATTTTCAAAGGTCATCGCAACTTTTTGCCAATCTAACGCTACAAATTCATGACGTAGTTGTCGATTACGGTTTTCACCACGTTTAACGTGAGTTTGTAAATCCATACCCAATGGTGCAACGGATAAGATAAGGGGTTTATTTGGATCGGCAGTAAAACCCTGCTCTGGAGAGAACACCGCTTTTACCTGATGCAGAGAATCTGATGACTGGTAATCAATTTGTAGATTACCAATGGTACTTTTGCGCATCGCTCCTACTGCGCCTTCTATAGGATGCCCTCTAAAAAAGCCTTTCCACTCATTACCAGAGATAATGAAGTTGGGAGTATAAACGCTACGTTGCTTACCCGTTGATGACAAACTATATTGCCTAGCCGTGTATTCAGGTGAAGCAAAACGGTCTGCCCACCCTAGCCTATCCCAGTAATCAACATGAAAGGCAACTGGTACAAATGTTTTAAATAATTGCGGGCTCTCCACTAATTCACTTAGCTTTTTCTCCGCAGGAGGGCATGAGCTACAACCTTCGGAACTAAATAATTCAACTAAGGCAACTGAATCGATGCCACTGTTAAAGGTTTCAGCGAGCGCTTGTTGCTGGCTGAACATGGCAACAGCTAACAAACCAGATGTAATTAGTTTTTTCATGGATGTCCTCTTTGATTATTAAGTGATTTAACTTCAACTAACTTATCGATTTTCAAACCTCTAACATCGATGATGTGGGTCTATTGTGTTTAGAAGACCTAATAAAAAGAGATTTGATTGCATTAAATATATAAAGGAGGCTAATGCTCAAAGGTAGCTAAAAGTGCGAGCATCCAAAATGCTTGTAAACTATTCCCTTACTTCGCATAATGAAGTGGTCAACAATTAACCTCCAACATATTTATCGTGCTGTATTAACAGTGTAATGTTCAAATCAAAGTAACGGCTTTCAAGGAGTGAAGTGACAATGAACAGATATTTACAGGCACTACTATTTATTTACCTTAGCTTTTTAGTTTCAACGGTGCAGGCTGAACATTCATTGCCGATGTATGAAGATAAATCAGCTTATCAAACACACGTAATTTAGTCTGATATCGTTATCCCTTGGGGACTGGTTCAATTGCCTGATGGTAAAATGCTAGCAACAGAACGTTCAGGTAAATTATGGTTATTAACTGAAGGCAAACCTTCTATTGAAATCACTGGTTTACCTGAGATACATGCCTATGGACAAGGTGGTTTACTTGATATTGCTTTGCATCCTGATTTTGCAAACAACCAGATCATCTACTTCACCTATGCTAGCCAATATACCCATAACAATAAAATAGCCAGTAACACAGCTTTGATGCGAGCTAAATTAGATATAAATAATCATCAGTTAATTGAGCAGAAACAGCTATATCAGGGCGAAGGTGATTCTAATAAAGGCCAGCATTATGGTAGCCGAATTGCCGTGACTGATCAGTTTGTTTACTTTTCTATTGGTGACCGAGGACAACGAGATAAAAACCCACAAAATCTATCATTGGATGGCGGTAAAATTTATCGATTAAACCTTGATGGTAGCATCCCGACGGCTAACCCTTTTACCAACAAGCCAAGGCTAAAAAAGCGATCTACTCCTACGGACACCGTAATCCACAAGGTTTAATGATACTCGCCGATACTAACCAGCTTTGGTCTCATGAGCATGGTCCAAGAGGTGGTGATGAAGTGAATTTGATTGAAGCAGGTAAAAACTATGGTTGGCCTGTGATTGGTTACGGCATTAATTACATCGGCACTAATTATACTGACATCACTGAAAAACCAGGAATGGAACAACCTAAATTGTATTGGGATCCTTCCATCGCACCTTCTGGAATGGCTTATGTCAGTAGTGATAAATACCCGCAATGGCAAGGTAAGGTGTTACTCGGTGGAATGAAATATGGGCATTTAGTCTTGCTAGAGATAAATAACAACAAAGTGTTGAAACAAACTAAGTTATTAGCCGGTATCGGTAGGGTCAGAAATGTAATACAAGGTAATGATGGTTATATTTATTTAGGCATTGATGGTAAAGGTATTTTAAGGCTGCTCCCTCAAGACAGTTAAAGAATAAGCTACCATCAACAGGATTTATCTCACAATTAGTTAATTGTATTACAAATATGACAAGCGTTAAGGTTACACTGAATTTATCTATTACTTACATTAATTCAGGAAGCTTCTATGACGCATTATCCACCTCTAAAATATCTATTGAGCAGTGCCAGTCTATCTTTGCTTGTCTCTGCTTGTGCTCTACCTCCTCCAGAAAGTGGTGTTCTACCTGCCGATATCATTGATTTAAGTTATTGGAAAATCACACTGCCTATGGAGGGCAATAGCGGCAAAGTAAGAGAGGTCAGTGTCAATGATATTAAAGCCTTTTATAACGCTGATTTTTTCCATGCCAATACAGAAGGTGAAGTGATCTTTGTGGCACCGAACAGAGCAGCAACAACCACTGGTTCCACCAATACACGTAGTGAACTAAGACAGATGATGAATGGTGCGTCTGGCGGCAGCCCTAAAGATGAGATGAATAACTTTGCACTTGCTTCAAACCACGATTCAAAGGATTTTGCCGATATCGGTGGACAATTAAAAGCCACATTAAAAGTAGATGCCGTGTCTGTGCACGCTGAGTTACCCGAATAAACCACCTGCTTATTCTATGGTTGTGGGTCAAATACATGCAGGAAAAGATGAATACCTTTTATATGACACAGATGATCAATTTGGTTGGGGTAATGAACCCATTAAAATTTATTATAAAAAATGGCCAAACCATACCACGGGCTCAGTGTTTTGGACCTATGAGAAGAACCTACCAAGAAAAGATCCTAATCGTAGCGATGTTGCCTATCCAGTTTGGGGAAATACTTGGGAAAACCCAGTTGATCCGTCTGCTAAAGGAATCGCATTGGGGGAGGTCTTTAGTTATGTAATTAACGTGCACAACAATATTATGCACCTCACCTTTACCACCAATAATCAAGCTGAAGTTAATTATCAAATTGATTTATCTAATAATATCGATGCTTACGGTAAGGTAGATGCATTAGATAACCCAGACGGATATCAACAGGATTGGTTTTACTTCAAAGCAGGTGCATATAACCAATGTAGTACTAAAGATGCACCTGGTATTTGGTATACAAACTGCCCTGGCACAGGCGATTGGTTAGTAGATAAAGCCAATGGAGATTACGCTCAAGCTACTTTTTATAATATTGAGTTAAGTCCTTCTGAAGCGCCTAACAAGCAGTAATTAATTTGCTCAGTGATAAAAACTGTTTAAATAACGGTTTTTATCACTTCTGTCTAAAAACAATAAACCTACCTAACATTAATAAAACCTGTTAATCACCACAATTTTTTATCTGTAATACAAAAACTCCACTCCGCCGAATTGTCACCTTCTCTAACCAAGCTAATTTAACTTTTTAAATTCAACAGCTTGAGAAATACAGCCCCAAAATAAAACACAAAAACCTATCAATTTATAAATAACCACACAAAAAACCTATCAATTGTATAGAAACTACCCATTTTACTTAATGAGAATAACTATCAATAATAGCCACACATAACAGAGACATACTTTAAGAGGGACACACAATGGCTAAAACAATTACTTTTGCAGGCATCCACTTCAGCATCGCAACCTTAGTTGCTTTTGCATTAACTGGTGACTTTTTATTAGGCAGTTTGATTGCGGTTATCGAACCATCAATCAACACCGTTGCTTTTTACTTCCATGAAAAAGTTTGGCAACACGTCCCTTTCCTTAAAAAACGTGAGTCAATGACTAAAGCGAAAACAATCAGCTTTGCGGTTATTCACTTTAATGTTGCCTTTGCAGTGACTTACGCTTTAACTGGCGATGCATTCATCGGTGGACTAATGGCTACCATTGAGCCAACAATTAACTCTTTTGCTTACTTCTTCCATGAAAAAGCATGGGGTAATAAAAATAAACAAGCAGATTACGACATTGAACACGCTATTGTTGCTTAATACCACTGAATTAATCATTTAAGAAAAGCTTCACCCCCATCCAGCTCTCCTTTATTGTTTACCTAAAGGTTGAGCTGGAAAAACACTTACTCCAAACCCCATCTATTTTCAGAACAGACCCAATCTTTGCAAAAAGAGATAAAATATTGAAAATATGGCATGCTCTTAGGTTGTCTCCTCTTAGTTTACTAAAGGATATTTAATAACATCGTGAATACCAAAGAGAAATAACACATGGCAAAGAAGAAAAAATCAAGTTTATTAGGCAAGATCTGGTATGTCCTGTGGCGGTTACTGGTATTGATGACATTAACCTTGTTGCTGTTTCGTTTTGTACCATTACCAACCTCTGCATTTATGCTACAAAGCCCTTACCCTGTCACTCAAAAATGGATCAGTATTGATAAACTGCCCACTTCTATGTCATTGGCGGTAGTGGCTTCTGAAGATCAGCGTTTTCCAATCCATTATGGTGTCGATTTTACCGCGATTGTTGATGCACTTGAGCAATATGATGACGGTGATGGATTACGTGGCGCGAGTACCATTACTCAACAAACGGCAAAAAACATCTTCCTTTGGTCGGGTAGAAGCTTTATCCGTAAAGGGTTAGAGGCAGGTCTAGCAGTCAGCCTTGAAGCTGCTTGGGGCAAAAAACGTATTTTGGAAGTGTATTTAAATATCGCTGAGTTTGGGAAAGGCATTTATGGTGTAGAAGCAGCCAGCCAACATTACTTTGGTAGAGCAGCAAGCCGGTTAACTGCACACCAAGCTGCACAATTAGCCGTCTTATTACCTAGCCCACGTACCCGAGATCCACGCAACTTAACAGCTAAACTTAGTCAACGAGTGATTTGGGTTGAACGTCAAATGCGACAACTAGGTGCAGCTTACCTTAACCCCATTCTTGAAGATTAATCATAAGCAGATGAATATATAAACTTCAGACAGCAAAAACTCAATGTTCAAGATTGCACATTGAGTGTTAACTATTTCTTATTAACAGACTAGGCGGTTAGCTCTTGGCGAACAATCGCGGCGCCAGCACTTAGTGCATTTAATTTAGCGTTTGCAACTTCGCGTGATAAAGGTGCCATACCGCAATTGGTGCAAGGATAGAGTTTATCGGCATCAACATACTTAAGTGCTTCCCTTAAAGTATTGGCGACTTGCTCTGGTGTTTCAATTTCATTGGTTGCAACATCAATCGCCCCCACCATTACTTTTTTACCACGTATAAGTGCTAATAATTCCATCGGTACATGGGAGTTGTGACACTCCAGAGAAACGATATCGATATTAGAGGCTTTCAATTTAGGGAACACAGCTTCGTATTGACGCCATTCATTGCCGAGTGTTTTTTTCCAATCGGTGTTGGCTTTAATGCCATAACCGTAACAAATGTGTACTGCAGTTTCACACTTAAGCCCTTCAATGGCTCTCTCTAAACAGGCAATTCCCCAATCATTCACCTCATCAAAAAACACATTAAAAGCGGGCTCATCAAACTGAATAATATCAACGCCAGCGGCTTCTAACTCTTTTGCTTCTTGATTCAAGATGATTGCAAATTGCCAAGCTAATTCTTTACGGCTTTTATAATGATCATCATATAAAGTATCTATCATGGTCATAGGCCCAGGTAAGGCCCATTTAATTGGCTGGTCTGTTTGTTGACGTAAGAACTTAGCGTCTTCAACAAATACTGATTTTTGTCGGCTAACAGGGCCGATAACAGTTGGCACACTGGCATCATATCTGTCTCGTATTTTAACGATTTTACGGTTTTCAAAATCCACGCCATTAAGGTGTTCGATAAAAGTCGTCACAAAGTGCTGACGGGTTTGTTCGCCATCACTGACAATATCAACACCAGCGAGTTGCTGTTGATGTAACGACAAACATAATGCATCTTTTTTACCATCAACTAATGTTTGTTCTTCTAATTTCCAAGGTGACCATAGTGTTTCTGACTCTGCAAGCCATGAAGGTTTTGGCAAGCTGCCCGCTGTAGAGGTGGGTAATAATACGTTCATCAATATATCCTATTTAGATTTCTTAAATTCGTGTTTACAATTTTCTTAGATCATTAAGCTAAACAAACAGCTTGGGTATTCAACTGCTCAAAAAGTTTTTGATGGGGTTTAATAAAGTGCTGCTCAGCAAACTTACCCTGTGCTATACCTAAACGGTTACGCTCTTCACGGTCATATACAATATGCGTTAATGAATAATCCAAGTTCTGTAAATTAGGTTGATAAGTCTCACCAGCCACCGTATTAGCGTTATATATTTCAGGTCTATAAATCTTCTGAAAGGTTTCCATGGTGCTGATGGTGCTTAATAATTCCAGATTGCTGTAATCGTTTAATAAATCCCCCATAAAGTAGAACGCCAGTGGTGCAGTGGCCTGTTGAGGCATGAAATAGCGCACCTGCAAACCCATCTTGTTAAAATATTGTTCTGTTAAAGAACTGGCATTAGGCAAATACTCAACACCTAATATCGGATGCTGATTGCCCACTCGTTGGTAGGTTTTAGTCTCAGCGACACTTAAACAAATCACCGGTTTTTTAGAAAAGTGTGCTTTATAAGCAGAAGAGTTCAAAAAGGACTGAAACAGTTTCCCATGTAGCTCACCAAAATTTTCAGGTGCAGTGAATGAAGGTTTATCTTTGTTATGTGCCGATAACAAAATACTGAAATCGTAATCTCGGATATAAGATGAGAAGTTATTACCAACAATCCCTTCAATACGCTGACCTGTTGTATGATCAACGATATTGGTTTTTAACATTTCGATAGAGGGAAAAGAGTGACCGCTCTTTTCAAGATCCATTTCAACAGAGATGATCTCAAGTTCAACCGAGTAACGATCGCCCTTAGGATTATCCCAAGAAGCTAGACGGTTAAATCGATTATCGATCATCTTTAATGCATTACGTAAATTATCTTGACGTTTTTCTCCGCGCGCTAAATTAGCAAAATTAGTTGTCGCTCGTGTATTGTCAGCCGGTTGATAATGCTCATCTAACGTTGTGCTATTAATCTTAAATGTAAAATCTGTACTCATCATTTTAACTCCAATTCTCTATCATATAGTCTGCACAGTCCCTGTTTATAAGGCTCCTAGCCAATATTTTTAGTAATATCGATAGCCTAAAATGAAAAAATAACGGCAATATTGACTAGCATTAAACAGCAGTAGGTATTTTATACGTGAAAACAAACATGAATAAAAATGATTAATATTAAAATTAACATGAAAAAAATTAATACAAGGTGATTAACAACGGTAAATAGATAACACAGAAACATCAGGCTTAATGTATGGCTTCCCTCTCAAAACGTTACAATAACCTTGATACTTTCAAAATATCGCTGAACTGATTTATATTGGAATTGTTATCATTAGCAAGCTGTTAATTGAACATAACGAAAAGGATAAACACATGGAAACGAATCAACTTGGCTTCCAACCTGAGTATCAAGAAGAAACCATTACCTTTGCTGAAGTAAGTAAGTTAACAGGACTTACCTTGCTTGAATTTGGCGCTCCTTGGTGCCCACATTGTCAATTAGGTAGCGAATTAGTCCAAGCCACTTTCGCTGAATATAAGGAATATAATGCATTAAGACATATCAAAGTCTTTGATGGAAAAGGCAAACGGTTGGGACGCGCATTTAAGGTCAAGCTGTGGCCGACACTAATTTTATTAAAAGATGGGAATGAAGTCGCACGCGAAGTCCGTCCAACACAATTACAATCTGTACAACAACTATTATCCACAAAGTAACGACTTAAACTTCATTGCTTTCGGGGCAAGTTAAGCCCCCTAAATCGACTTTCAAGGAGAACAGCCACCATTAAGGTGAATAACCTCTCTTTAATGGTCTTCCCCCTCACCTTTTTAGACGCTTTAAAGGTCATATTTTCAGTGTATAACAGGTTATTTAAGCGTTTTTTATTGCTGAAAAACAACTTAATTCAACCTTATTAACGCATATTAAAAGTAAGTGCATATTAGCAAAAAACAACCAGATGCCACCTACATTTTGGTAGATAGTTTAAGCCTATAATCAAGCACTAAATGCAACAGAAAAAACAATGAAAAAAGATAATAAAAACATGAACAAGTTCTGATTTTACAAAAAAGATATTTCTACCTCAAATAATTTCTTGTGAAAAAAAGCTAAAATAATGTTTGCATTTCCTATAAAACAGAGCTGAACTGAAACCATTTGTTAGTGACTACTAACCAACTTAAATCATCTCTATTTGTCCACAATTTTATCCACTAATTTAACAAAACTTATCCCTTGAAAAATTCTCAAAAAGCTTTATCTTGTGTCTCTTCTTTTAAAGCAACACTACATGTTGTGTTCTATTTGAACAACACACACTAGAGCAAAGATAGCTTAAATCGCTTACCGCTTTACTCTACTAACATCAAGCAAAGGCCTCTAAAAATGAATAAAAACCTGTCTGTCACTAAGCGTAATGGGAAAAAAGAGCCCATTGACCTTGATAAAATCCATCGCGTCATCACATGGGCTGCAGAAGGTTTAAACAACGTTTCAGTTTCTCAGGTTGAGTTAAATTCTCACATTCAATTCTATGATGGTATTCGTACTGACGACATCCATGAAACGATCATTAAAGCGGCTGCTGATTTAATCTCAGAAGAGTCTCCAGATTACCAATATCTTGCGGCACATTTAGCAGTATTCCACTTACGTAAACGCGCTTACCAACGCTTCACGCCACCAAGTGTATTTGAACACGTGAGCAAGATGGTTTCTAAAGGTAAATATGATGAACATTTACTAGAAGATTACACTAAGCAAGAGTTTGAAGAGATGGATCAGTTTATTGACCACTCTCGTGATTTAAACTTCTCTTACGCAGCGGTAAAACAGCTTGAAGGTAAATACCTAGTACAGAACCGTGTAACGGGCGAAATCTACGAAAGTGCGCAGTTCTTATACTTAATGGTAGCTGCTTGTTTATTCTCTGATTACGATAAAGAAACACGTTTAGATTACATTAAGCGTTTTTACGATGCGACGTCACAATTTAAAATTTCACTACCGACACCTATCATGTCTGGAGTGCGTACTCCAACTCGTCAATTCAGTTCATGTGTATTAATTGAAACGGGCGATAGCTTAGACTCTATCAATGCAACCTCTAGTGCGATTGTTAAATACGTATCGCAACGTGCAGGTATTGGTATTAATGCAGGTCGAATCCGTGCAATGGGTAGTAACATTCGTGGTGGTGAAGCTTACCACACAGGTTGTATTCCATTTTACAAACACTTCCAAACGGCTGTTAAGTCTTGTTCACAAGGTGGTGTGCGTGGTGGTGCTGCAACTGTCTTCTACCCAATTTGGCATTTAGAAGTTGAGTCACTACTGGTACTTAAAAATAACCGTGGTATTGAATCAAACCGTGTCCGTCACCTGGATTACGGTGTACAACTGGGTCGTTTATTCTACCAACGCTTAATTGACAAGAAAGAGATCACCCTATTCAGCCCTTCTGATACACCAGGGTTATACGATGCTTTCTTTGAAGATCAAGATGAGTTTGAACGTTTATACCACCTATACGAAGCAGATGAGTCTATTCGTAAGAGCTCAATCCCTGCGGTTGAGCTGTTCTCTCTGTTAATGCAAGAGCGTGCAAGTACAGGCCGTATTTACATTCAAAATGTTGACCACTGTAATACACACAGTCCATTTGATAGTAAAGTAGCACCAGTACGTCAAAGTAACTTATGTTTAGAAATTGCGTTACCGACTAAACCGTTAACGCACATTAAAGATGAAGAAGGTGAAATCGCGCTTTGTACTTTATCTGCAATTAACTTAGGGGCCATTGAGTCACTAGATGAGATTGAAGAGTTAGCTGAACTTGCAGTAAGAGCACTTGATAACCTGTTAGATTACCAAGATTACCCAATTCTTGCTGCTGAAAAAGCAGCATGAGCCGCCGTACATTAGGTATAGGTGTAATCAACTACGCTTATTACTTAGCGAAAAACGGAGTAAGATACTCTGACGGTAGTGCAAACAACCTAACACACAAAGCCTTTGAAGCGATTCAGTTCTACCTATTGAAAGCATCAAACAAGTTAGCTAAAGAACGTGGCGCTTGTGAGAAGTTTCATGAAACACGTTATTCACAAGGTATTTTACCGCTAGATAACTACAAAAAATCTTTAGATGCGATTTGTGATGAAGGTTACCACCTAGATTGGGAACAACTACGTGCAGACATAGTTAAAGATGGTCTACGTAACTCAACATTGTCAGCCTTGATGCCGTCTGAAACATCAAGCCAAATTTCTAATGCAACGAACGGTATTGAGCCTCCACGTGGTTTCATTAGTGTTAAAGCAAGTAAAGATGGTATTTTGAAGCAGGTTGTTCCTGAGTTTGATAAATACAAAGAACAATACGAGTTATTATGGAGTATTCCAAATAATAAGGGTTATTTAGAACTAGTAGGTATCATGCAGAAATTTGTTGACCAAGCTATCTCTGCAAATACTAACTACGATCCAAAACGATTTGATGACGGTAAAGTACCGATGACAATTCTACTTAAAGACCTATTAATGGCTTACAAGATGGGATTAAAAACACTTTACTACCATAACACCCGTGATGGTGCTGATGATGAGAAAGTCATCGAAGATGATGGTTGTGCAGGCGGCGCTTGTAAAATCTAGTCTAGCTAGTTTCAATTATTAATGAAAAATCAAAAGGATGCCTCAGGGCATCCTTTTTTGTTACCGCTTAAAAAAACACAGTTAAACTTTTACAATATCTACAACCTCTTCTAGACTAAAAATACCTCTAATTAAATAAAGGCTAAATAAGCAACATTTACCACCCATTTAAAAGTTAATTATAAATAATTGTAATTATTTAAAAAATTAAGCAATTAAATTAAACCTTCTCGGGTCTTGGTATGAGAGCTTTAAATAATGACATCATAAATTATTGCTCACACATACTAATAACGGACAACAACCCGCAGTTAATGCTTAGCAAGGACCAGTAATAAAGCATTAACGTGCAATCATATAAAGGCTAATAAATTATGTTAAAAAAGATAGTACTCTTGATACTAGCAATCGGATTAATAGGGTTGTTTTTTCACTTCAACCTACATCAATTGCTCACCCTTGAAGGGTTAAAAGGTTCAATGGATCAGTTCACCTCATTACGTGAACAATCTCCAGTGTTAGTGATTGGTGGTTTCTTTCTATTATACGTATTAGTCACTGCATTAGCTTTGCCTGGTGCGGCTATTTTAACCTTAGCTGCCGGTGCTCTATTTGGTTTATTTGAAGGCTTAGTGATTGCATCATTTGCTTCGAGTATTGGTGCATTATGTTCGTTCTTAGTATCACGTTACCTGTTACGAGATTCACTTAAGCAACGCTTCCCTGAACGTTTATCTGCTATTGATGAAGGTATTAAAAAAGAAGGCGCATTTTATCTATTCACTTTACGTTTAGTGCCAATCTTCCCTTTCTTCCTAATCAACCTACTAATGGGTGTAACCGCACTTAAATCGTGGACATTCTATTGGGTAAGTCAAATTGGTATGTTAGCCGGTACATTTATCTTCGTTAATGCAGGTACACAATTAGCTAAAATCGATAGTCTGTCAGGCATCTTGTCTTTTGGCTTAATCGTCTCATTTGTTTTACTCGGTATATTCCCACTTATTGCAAAAGGTATTGTTAATATGATTAAAAAACGTCAAGTCTACAAAAACTGGACTAAACCAGCTAAGTTTGACCGTAACATGGTTGTTATTGGCGCTGGTGCAGGTGGCCTAGTAACCAGTTACATCGCAGCTGCTGTAAAAGCGAAAGTAACTTTAGTTGAAGCCGGAGAAATGGGTGGAGACTGTCTAAACTATGGTTGTGTACCAAGTAAAGCGATCATCAAAAGTGCAAAAATTGCAGAGCAAATTAGAAATGCTCACCATTACGGTTTAGAAGATACAACACCACAGTTTTCATTCAAAAAGGTAATGGAACGTGTACATCAAGTGGTTGCTGATGTAGCACCACATGACAGTGTTGAACGTTACACAGACCTAGGTGTAGAAGTAGAAAAAGGTTACGCAAAAATCCTTGACCCTTGGACAGTAGAGATTAGCTACGAAGATGGTACTAAGAAGAAGTTAACAACACGTACTATTGTTATCGCAACCGGTGCTCGTCCATTTGTTCCACCACTACCTGGTATCGAAGAAACAGGTTACGTGACTAGTGATACATTGTGGACTGAGTTTGCTAAATTAGAGACACCACCAGAAAAACTAGTGGTATTAGGCGGTGGTCCAATCGGTTCTGAATTAGCACAAAGCTTTGCTCGCTTAGGCTCAAACGTGACGCAAATTGAGATGGCTGAGCGCATCATGATCAAAGAAGATCTTGAAGTGTCTGAGTTTGCTACCGAATCATTAAAAGAGAGTGGCGTAAACATCTTAACCTCACACCAAGCATTACGTTGTGAAACTAAAGATGGCAAAAAATACATCATTGTTAAACATAACGATGAAGAGATTGAGATTGAATACGACCAACTATTATGTGCTGTAGGTCGAAGTGCACGCTTAACAGGTTACGGCCTAGAAGAGCTAGGTATTGAAACCAACCGTACTATCGTCACCAACGAATACTTAGAAACACTGTACCCTAATATCTTTGCTGCAGGTGATATTGTTGGCCCTTACCAATTCACACACGTTGCTGCACACCAAGGTTGGTACGCTGCAGTAAATGGTCTGTTTGGTAACTTGAAGAAATTTAAAGTGGATTACCGCGTTATTCCTTGGACGACCTTTATCGACCCAGAAGTAGCACGCGTTGGTATTAACGAAGATGAAGCAAAACAAAAAGGTATCGATTATGAAATCACTCGTTTTGATTTTGAAGAGTTAGACCGTGCAATTACAGACAGTGCAACCAAAGGTTTCATCAAAGTAATTACACCAAAAGGTAAAGATAAAATTCTAGGTGTGACGATTGTTTCTGAACATGCTGGTGACTTAATTGCAGAGTTTGTATTAGCCATGAAACATGGTCTAGGACTGAACAAAATCCTAGGTACGATCCACAGTTACCCAACATGGGCTGAAGGTAATAAATACGCTGCCGGTGAATGGAAAAGAAATCATGCGCCACAAACCGTTCTAAATTGGTTAGAAAAATACCACACTTGGAGACGCGGATAATGAAATCAGCAATCCAACACACAACAAACAAGGTAAGCGCCCTAGTGCGCTTCACCTTGGGAGCAGCAATATTAAGTGGTTCAATGTTAAGCAGCGCTTACGCTGAGACAACGACTAATTTACACAGCACTTGGACTAACTTGTTAGCAGAGCATATTACGCCAATCAACCAAGGTCATAGTACCGCCGTTGACTATGCAGGCTTTAAACAACAAGAAGATACACTACAAACGTACCTAGACTCACTAGCTGAGACAACACGCACAGAGTTTGATGCTTGGTCAAAAGAGAAACAGTTAGCTTTTTTAATCAATGCTTACAATGCATGGACAGTTGAGTTTATCTTAACGAAATACCCTGACTTAGATTCAATTAAAGACCTCGGCAGTTTATTTAGCTCTCCATGGGACAAAGAGTTTGTCCCATTGTTAGGTAAAACCATCAGTTTAAATGATATTGAACATGGTTTGATTCGTGGCAGTGGTCGTTATAACGACCCACGTATCCACTTTGCAGTAAACTGCGCCAGTATTGGTTGCCCAGCTTTACGCGAAGAGGCATACACAGCGGATAAATTGGAGCAGCAATTAACACAACAAACTGAGCGTTTTTTGACTGATTCAAGCCGTAATTACATCAAAGGTAACAATCTCAACCTGTCGTCTATTTTTAAATGGTACGACGAAGATTTTGAAGTAGGATTTCGAGGAACGAAATCTATCCAGGGCTTTATAAACTTATATGTTGATGCACTGCAATTAACTGAAGCACAACAATCGACACTTAAAAATCAAAAGTTTAAAGTTAAATATTTAGATTATGATTGGAATCTTAATGCAAGCCGTTAATAAAATTTGCCAGCATAGTTTTACTGGCTTTTATAAAGCACTTTGTTATTTATTACTTCTTTTATTACCCCAACAAACTGTTTTTGCCGCGGAGTCGCAGTCTAATGCTGCGGCGATGTGGGAAAATATTGAAATGCGTGGCGCTAAACAAAGTGTCTACTTTCATGCTTGGGGTGGTGATCAGCAAATAAATAATTACATTCAATGGGTTGCTCAGCAAGTGAAGCAACAATATGACATTGACCTACACCATGTGAAACTCACCGACACCAGTGAAGCGGTAAGCCAGGTTCTCGCTGAAAAATCAGCCAGTAATCACCGTAACGGTCAAGTTGATTTAGTTTGGATCAACGGAGCCAACTTTGCTTCGATGGCCAAACATAAATTATTAGCCTTAGACTGGGCCGATAAACTGCCTAACTTTGCCCTCACTAATCCAGAAAACAACCCGGCCATGACACGTGACTTTGGTGTACCAACCGAAGGCATGGAAGCACCTTGGGGACAAGCAGCCCTCACCTTCTATTACGACAGTCTAAAAGTCCAACAACCACCACAAACCTTAGCCGAACTATTAAGCTGGACAAAACAACATCCAGGTCGATTTACTTACCCTAAACCACCAGAGTTTTTAGGGATGAGCTTTTTAAAATATGCCTTAATTATTTTAAATGAGAACCAACCAGAAGATATCAAGAACAAACTATACCAAGCAGCTACGGCTGAAAGTGAAGCGCAAATATTACCAGCCTTATGGAATTTTTAGAGCAATTACACCCTAACTTATGGCGTCAAGGTCATCACTTTGTATCCAATGGCCTTGCCTTACGCCGTTTAAGTGGAGATGGAGAGTTACAAGTTTCCTTCACTTTTTCTGCTGCAGAAATTCCTTCTGCCATTGCTCGATATGACTTACCGGATAGTACACGTAGTTACCGTATGCTCGACGGCAGTTTAAGCAATATCCACTTTGTTGCTATTCCCTATAATTCACCACATTTAGACAGCGCTAAAGTCGTTGCTAATTTCCTATTAAGCCCTGAGGCACAGGCAAAAAAACAACAAACGTCAGTGTGGGGTGATAGTAGTGTATTAGATTTATCGCAACTGACACCCACACAACATGCTTACTTCGATATGACCGAACAACAACATTTAAGTGCAACTATTATTAATGTTGATAACACCCGTCTATTAAGTGAGTTGCACCCTAGCTGGTCTGCTGTGATCACTAAGCAATGGCTTGCCCGTTATGGAGTACAATAATGATTGTTGCTAATACATTTTTTACACGTACCGTTCGTACTAGCCCAGCAGTGATGATCGCCCTACTGGTTGTCCCTGTATTGGGCGGGTTATTAGGGGTGTTGTTACCCGCTTTTGGTTGGTTCCCAGCCTTGGGCGCCACTGAATTTGGTTTATTTGGTTTCACTGAGCTATTTGCCACACCTGGCATTGAACGCATGTTGCTGCTCAGTTATGGCACAAGCTTGGTAAGTACGTTACTCGCTTTCCTTATAACCGTGTTAATACTTGCCAGTTACTTTAATAGCCCATGGTTAAAACGCATTCAACGTTTACTGGGCCCTATTTTAGTGATTCCACATGCGGCAGCAGCGATTGCCATTGGTTTTTTAATTGCACCATCAGGCTTTTTATCACGTCTTTTTTCACCTTGGTTAACCAGCTGGGATACACCACCAGATTGGTTATTTCCCCATGACCCTTATGGTTTAAGCATCATTTTAGGCTTAGCCTTAAAAGAGTTACCCTTTTTACTATTAATTGCGTTGGGTGTATTGGCTCAACCAGAAATAGGTAAAGTACTTAGACAACAACACAAGGTAGCTTCGAGTTTAGGTTACTGCCCGATGACTGGGTTCTTTAAGGTTATCTTACCTAGTTTATACGGTTATATGCGCTTACCTATTTTAGCAGTATTAGCTTACTCAAGTGCCAGCGTGGAAATCCCATTAATTTTAGGACCAAACACACCACCAACCTTAGCGGTGGCGATTATGCAATGGTTTAACGATGTAGATTTAAGCCTGCGTATAAAAGCCTCTTCTGGCGCTATCGTACAAATCCTAGTGACTTTATCTTTATTGGTTACTTGGTGGGGTATCGAGTTATTGGTAAAAAAATGTAGCGCAGCCTGGTTAACAAATGGTGAACGTGAACACGGTGGCATGATCATCAAACTTATTACTGATGTGATCACCTTTGTGATGGTCAGCACCATTATCCTTGCTTTACTAGGCATGGTTTTTTGGTCTTTTGCAGGTTTCTGGTCTTACCCTAACCTACTGCCAGATCAGTTTATGACTATGCATTGGCAATCAGCCTTAACTCAGATGCAAGCACCTTTATTCAATACCTTAGTGATTGCCTTTAGTAGTACTCTACTCGCCATCGTATTAACCCTGTTTGCCTTAGAGTCTGAGCAACAAAGCAATAAAACTATTTCTGCAGTAAGTGGATTAATTATCTATCTACCCTTGTTGATTCCAAGTATTGCTTTCCTATTTGGATTAGTCTGGTTATTCGAGCAAGTGAATAGCCAAAATACCTACTTGAACGTGATCTTTGCTCACTTACTGTTTGTTTTACCTTACGTATTTTTATCTTTGGCTAATAGCTACCGTCGCTTAGACCCTCGCTTTAGTTCGGTAGCAGCTAGCTTAGGCGCTGCTCCTTCAAAAATATTCTGGCAGTTAAAATTACCGTTATTAATATCGCCCATTTTAATCGCTAGTGCCTTAGGGTTAGCCATTAGTTTCAGCCAATATTTACCGACACTGTTAGCCGGTGCTGGTCGAATTAATACTATCACCACTGAAGCCGTCACTTTAGCCAATGGTGCAAGTCGACGTACCAGTGCAGTTTATGCCTTGATGCAAATGTTACTGCCAGCTTTATTCTTTATTTTAGCTTGGTTAACACCGAAAATTTTCTCACGTGCACGTGTATAGGACAAAAAATGAAATCAATAACAATACCGTCACTGGTTATCGAAAAACTACAATTGAAACAAAAAGATAAAACATTACTCTCATTAGATGAAGAGATTATTGGTGGGCAAGTATTAACCATCATGGGTCCATCAGGGAGTGGTAAATCAACCTTACTAAACTGGTTAGTAGGTATGTTGCCTAATGAGTTTGAAGCAACAGGCAAACTGTACTTAAATGGTGCAGATGTGTCTGAAACGCCTAGTCATCAACGTCATATTGGCTTGTTATATCAAGATCCATTGCTGTTCCCACATTTAACCGTGGAAGGTAATATCGCTTTTGCTATGCCTAAAGGCAATAAGCAAGAGAGACTCGATGAGATCAGTGAAACTTTAAAACAAGTTGGCTTAGAGGGCATGGAAAAACGCTGCCCAGAAAGTTTATCCGGTGGGCAGCAAGCACGTGTCGCTTTATTACGTGTATTATTAAGTAAACCTAAGGCTATTTTATTGGATGAACCCTTCAGTAAATTAGACAGTCAGCTTCGCCAAGAAACACGCCAATTAGTGTTTGAGCAAATTCAACGCTACAGTCTGCCTGCTGTGATGGTGACCCATGATCAAAGTGATGCCACTGCCGCAAAGGGTAAAGTGATCACCCTAGACAAACTTATTTAATCGTAGCAAAACGGGAAGTCGATGTTAGATAGATTTATCACACCAGTTATCAAACCTCTGTTAATGCCAGTGGTGAAAACTTTAGACAAACGAGGTGTTACACCTGACCAAGTGACCTTAGTGGGTTTCTTTATCGGTATGATTGCGGTGCCATTACTTGCTAATAAAATGTGGTCAGCGGCATTAGTGATGATTGTTCTTAACCGTATCCTAGATGGCTTAGATGGTGCCTTAGCTCGTTACCAAGGTAGCAGCTCTAGCGCAGGTGGGTTTTTAGATATCTGCGTGGACTTCTTATTTTACGCGGCAATACCGCTTGGTTTTGCCATGGCTGAACCAGAGTTTAACGCCTTACCCGCTGCAGTATTATTAGCAGTATTTATTGGTACCGGTTCTACTTTTTTAGCCTTTGCAATTCCCGCTGAAAAACTTAATTTAGACAGACCGCAATTTGCCAATAAGAGCTTTTACTTTATTAACGGCTTAACAGAAGGCACTGAAACCATCGCGTTTTTTGTGGCTTTTTGTATCTGGCCACAATACTTCCCTGCTCTAGCTTACCTATTTGCGTTACTAGGTGCGATGACAGTATTTACCCGTATTCATGGTGGATACAAAACATTGAAATCACATCAAACTGAGACCAAGGAATAACCATGGTTGTTGACGATGCCCTACTTAGATTAATTGTATTTGTTAGCATTCTAGCGGTGATGTTTACCGTTGAAAGGTTATTTCCTGCTCGACAATTATCAAAGGAGCCTTCAGCACCTTCACAAAAGATGCGTCTAACCGGTAACTTTGGCATTGTATTTTTATCTGGTCTATCGGCAAGATTAGTTTTTCCTTTGGGGTTAATGGGTTTAGCCCTATTTTTTACCGAGCAAAAAATAGGACTATTCAATATTATTGATTTACCTGGATGGTTAGTTATTACGCTAAGCTTATTGCTCTTAGATATGCTTATTTATTGGCAGCATAGGTTATTCCATAAAATCCCTGTTCTGTGGCAATTACATAAAGTACATCACGCTGATACCCATGTAGATAGCAGTACCGGTTTACGTTTTCACCCGTTAGAAATCATCGCTAGCTTAGCGATCAAAGGGATGGCTATTTTCCTATTAGGTATTCCCGCTTTTGCTGTGATTTTATTTGAAGTATTGCTTAACGGCTTTGCCATATTCAACCACGCCAATATTCGCTTACCTGCAAAAGTAGAAGCCGTCACTAGATTGTTTTTAATGACCCAAATTCTGCATCGTATTCACCACAGTCAGCTATTTAAAGAAAGTAACTCTAATTATGGTTTCAGTGTGATTTGGTGGGATCGTTTATTTGGTAGCTATTCTGCCCAAGCAACAAAACCTGATTTAGAGATTGATATTGGTATTAGTGAATTTCCAGAAGCAAAAGACAATGCGCATTTATGGGGGTTATTACTTATGCCCTTTAAACGAAAAAATAAGGTCAAAATTAAGAGAAAGAAGTGATCGAGTCGTAGTCAGAAACGTAGTAAGTTGTTAAGATACGCGAAATTAGAATTCTGACGGAGAGTCACATGGCTTACACAACTTTCTCTACCCTTTCCAACGATGCGATGAAAGAACCTATGTTCTTTGGTAACCCGGTTAACGTGGCTCGTTATGACCAACAAAAATTTGAAGTATTTGAAAAATTAATCGAAAAACAGTTATCTTTTTTCTGGCGTCCAGAAGAGATCGACGTAAGCCGTGATCGTATTGATTTTTTAAACTTACCTGATCATGAGCAACACATTTTCATTTCCAACCTGAAATACCAAACACTTTTAGATTCGATTCAAGGTCGTAGCCCTAACATGGCGTTACTACCAATTGTCTCTTTACCAGAATTAGAAACATGGATTGAAACATGGTCTTTCTCTGAAACAATTCACAGCCGTAGTTACACGCACATTCTGCGTAACCTATTTACTGATCCAAATGAAGTGTTTGAAGATATTGTTAATAATGATGAAATTCAAAAACGCGCCACTGACATCTCATTTTATTATGATGGTTTAATTCATGCCGTGCAATTTATGCAACTACATGGCTTAGAACAAAACGACGTACCTTACGTTAACCTAGACGGTAAAACAGAAAAACTAACTTTACGTGATATTAAAAAGAAACTGTATCTATGCGTTTGTTCAATTAATGCATTAGAAGCGATTCGTTTTTACGTATCATTTGCTTGTTCATTTGCTTTTGCAGAGCGTGACTTATTGGAAGGTAATGCAAAAATCATCAAACTTATCGCTCGTGATGAAGCACTGCACCTTAACTCAACACAGCAAATGTTAAACCTATGGGCTGACGGTAAAGATGATCCTGAGATGGCTGAAATCGCTATCGAATGTTTTGCTGAAGGTCGTGATATCTTCTTAAAAGCAGCTGAACAAGAAAAAGAATGGGCGCAATACCTGTTTAAAGATGGTTCAATGATTGGTCTTAACGAGGAAATCCTATGCCAATATGTTGAATACATTGCTAATCAACGTATGCAAGCAATTGGTTACGAAGCACCATTTAACGTTAAGAGTAACCCTATCCCGTGGATTAACCACTGGTTAGTTAGTGACAATGTTCAAGTAGCGCCGCAAGAAGCTGAAATAAGCTCTTACTTAGTAGGTCAAATCAACAGTACCGTTGATAGTGACGACTTAAGCAGCTTTGAACTGTAAGCATAGCCAACGATATGTCCTCTAAACTCATTTATAATGGTCAACAATATACTTTGGATGAAGAGGCGACACTGCTTGAAAATTTAGAAAAGCAAGCAGTGTCCGTTGAATTTCATTGCCGAGATGGGCATTGTGGCGCCTGTCGTTCACAGCTTGTTTCTGGCGATGTTTCCTACACCACTTTCCCTATGGCTTACCTAAAAGATGGTGAGGTATTACTCTGTTGCAGTAAAAGCCAAAAAGACATAACAATCAAGTCCCTGTCTTAATTCTCATAGTATTCAAACAGTAAAGTCAAACACTCATCAAGGCTTATGTTAAAAATATAAACCAGATCACTCTTACCTGATAAATTTATATTGCCAATATAAGTAATATATATCTGTTTTAATCTTTATCTAATGGCATAATCAATAACATCATATTTTTATCACATGGAACCTAGTGCTTATACTATGAAAATATTGTCTCCATTAGTTTTTTTAGCAGTTTCCTTGCCCCTTTTATCAGGACAAGTTATTGCACAAGTAAAATTTTCAGAAGGTTATGAAGCTGCGCATTCAGGCAACTATAAGAAAGCCGTTAAAATTTGGTTACCTTTAGCTGAAAAAGGCGATGCTCCGGCGCAATACACTATCGGCTGGATGTATGAAAGTGGTCAAGGCGTGAAAAAGGACCTAAAAAAAGCCGTTTATTGGTATAAAAAGTCAGCGGAACAAGAATACGAAGCAGCGCAGTATGTACTTGGTACCCTCTACGAAAAAGGTGAAGGTGTTGAGCAGAACAGTGAAGCCGCGTTAAGTTATTACCTTTTAGCAGCAGAGCAAGGCGATCCTATCTCCCAATTCCAAGTAGGTAATTACTACCAATATGGCATTGGCACCTACAAAAACAACGATAAAAGTATATTTTGGTATGAAAAAGCAGCCGAACAAAGCCACGTTAATGCACAAATAGATCTCGGTAAAATTTATCAATCTGGCGAAGCCCTAGAGATAGATTATGAAAAAGCAGTACATTGGTACCAAGCAGCTGCTGCGCAAAACAATGCAGTGGCGCAATACCAACTTGCCTACATGTATGAACATGGGTTAGGCAAACCACAAAATTATACCAAAGCCATTCAACTCTATTCCCGTTCAGCTAATAATGATTACTCACAAGCGGCATTCAAACTGGGCACTATTTTTGAGTCTGGTGCAAGCGGTGAAGTCGATAATGCTAAAGCACTAAGTTGGTATCGACGCGCGGCTTTGCAAGGCAATACCGACGCGCAATTCCAGCTTGGATACCTGTCAGAAATAGGCAAAGGTACAGAGAAAAGCATACAACGTGCTATAGACTGGTATACCCAAGCCTCACGAAGAGATAATGCTGAAGCCTATTATATTCTTGGTCAAATTTATGAGAAAGGTACCACGGATTACCGACACAATATCGCGCCTAATTTACAAAAAGCGGTGAAAAACTATCAGTATGCTTCTGAGCTTAATTACCCTCTCGCTCATGCTAAGTTAGCTTACTTTTATGAAACGGGTATTTTTACTCATCAAGACAAAAAAGCAGCCATTGCTCTTTATCAAAAGTCCCCTCAAAAGTGGGCAAAAGAGAGGCTAACACGCTTAGTTAGCCACGATAACTGCCTAAAAGAAGCAAGCACTAAACTGTTTGATGAATTGATCAGTTGTGCTAATCGAGATTTATTAAGAGCAAAAATAAAACAGCAATCTATCAAGGTTATTTCTGAAGATGATCAATTGCAATCGGATACTTATTTCACTGGTGCAGTGATTAGAGGCACCAGCGAGTTAACAATGCAATACGATCAGAATAATGGATTTTCCAAAGCCACATATACCTACATCGGCCGCAATAAGCCTGAATTAATTGATCAAGTTAAAGATAAATTAATCGAACAGTATGGACTACCAAGTCATTCCATTGGTGATCCTGCACAGGGTGAGGCAAGCTACCATTGGATATTAAAAGATAACATTATGATCAACGCATATAGGTCTTGGCCTGACACCACAACTTTTGTCGAATATGAACTGCCAGAACAAGTGACTAATCAATATGTGGTTAATGAAGTAGAATAATACCGCTAAACAACTTATGGTGTAGGTGAGACAAGTATTTTATAAGTTGCCCCACATAAACCAAACTTGAGGACATCAAAAAAACTGAAAATAGCAAAGTAAAAATGAAAGGAACAATATAAATCCCCCTTCTCTATTAAATTAACCGCGAAGTATTAAATTAACCTCGAAATTAACGAAATTCCCCTTTCGCCTAATAACAGGATAAAATAACATGAAGCAATCAAGGAACAATTAAAGAGCATGCTATAAATTTAATCGAGCATCTTCTAATTATATAAATAAGCGAGTTCATGGACACCACAATCTTACTTTTTATCGGCATGGCTTTCAGCTTTGGCATGATCATCAATTTAACTGGCTTACCCCTATGGTAGGTTTTTTATTAGCAGGTTTTACTCTCAACTTCATGGGCTTCGAGTCCTCCGACGTATTAGTTACACTAGCCAATTTAGGCGTGACACTATTACTCTTTTCAATTGGATTGAAACTTAATATACGTACCTTGTTAAAGTCCGAAGTATGGGCGGGTGCGAGCATCCATATTGTCGCCAGTATTCTATTTTATACGGCAATTTTATTGGTCATTAAACAGCTCGGTGTGGCTTTATTTTCTGAATTAGATATTTATGGATTATTACTGATTGGCTTTGCTTTAAGTTTTTCCAGTACTGTATTTGCAGTAAAGATTTTAGAAGAAAAAGTGAAGCAAACTCGCTTTATGGACGGATCGCCATTGGTATCTTGATCATGCAAGATATCTTTGCCGTATTATTCTTAACTATATCCGTCGGTAAAATCCCTTCGATTTGGGCGATTGGTTTACTTGCTTTGCCATTAATTAGACCACTGTTATACAAAATATTAGATAAAGCCGGTCACGGTGAGCTATTAGTTTTATATGGTTTTGTATTAGCCTTGATCGTAGGGGCAGGATTATTTGAAAGCTTGGGTATGAAAGCGGATTTAGGTGCTTTAATTGCGGGTATGTTATTAGCAGGACACCCAAGTGCCAAAGAGATGGCCCGTTCATTATTTAACCTAAAAGAGCTGTTCCTTGTCTGTTTCTTCCTAAACATTGGTTTTGGCGGGTTACCACAATTTGATCACTTAATGATTGCCCTAGTATTATCTGTGTTATTAGCGGGTAAAATTGTGCTGTACTTTTTAACGCTGAGTAAATTTAAATTACGCTCTCGTACCTCCTTATTTGCGGCATTTAGCTTAGCCAATTACAGTGAATTTGGATTAATCGTTGCTTCGTTAGCGACCTACAAGGGCTGGTTAAGTCGAGACTGGTTAATTATCACTGCCATCGCCGTATCACTGAGCTTTATCATTGCAGCGCTTTTAAATAAATATGCTGATGCTATTTATGACCGTTACCGTTTAGCCCTAAAACGCTATCAAGCCACTCGTTTACATTTAGATGACCGCCCTGTTCGTGTGGGTGATGCACAAATCTTAGTAATGGGTATGGGACGTATCGGTGTGGGTGCCTACGACGCGCTAAAAACCACTTACGGTGAAAAAGTAATGGGTATTGATTATAACCACCTCACGACCTTACAGCACCGAGAAGCAGGCAGACGTGTGATCACTGGCGACGCATTAGATTCGGACTTTTGGAATAAGCTCCAGCTGACAGATAAAATTAAACTGATTCTATTAGCTATGCCAGATCACAACGGTAACCGTTATGCTGCTGAACAATTAAACAATATTGAAAACTGTACTTTTAAAGTCGCCGCCTTAGCGCATTATAAAACCGATGAAGAGGAATTAAATGCCTTAGGCGTGAATTTAGTGTTTAATATGTATGAAGAGGCGGGTGCAGGATTTGCGCGACATGTTTGGACAGATTTTCAAACAATTTTAGAAAAAAGTCCGCACAAATTGGACTTATAGTAAGAAATATCAGGCTATCGATGTTTTTTGTTAGTAAATTGTACTGATTTCGTGTGACTTTTGATGTTTATTCTGCAAAAATCAAGTCTCTCAGTATGTTGATCTAATTTGATCACGAAGCATTTTAGTTAATAAACTAATGCTTAAAAGTAATTCAAGAAGTAACGAATAACCTTATTATTCGTTTACAATATAAAAGGTAACCCTATGTGTTCTATTTTTGGTGTGCTCGACATTAAAAGCGATCCTATCGCATTGCGCCAACAAGCAATTGAAATGTCAAAACTGCTTCGTCATCGCGGCCCAGATTGGTCTGGTGTTTATTCTTCTGATAAAGCGATCCTTGTTCATGAACGTCTTTCTATCGTTGACGTGAATAATGGTGCACAGCCTTTATACAATCAAAATAATACACACATCCTTGCTGTTAATGGCGAAATCTACAATCACCAAGAGCTAGCAGCTGAACTAACTTGTGGTTACCAGTTTAAAACTAAGTCTGACTGTGAAGTTATCCTAGGTTTATACGAAGAGAAAGGTAATGCATTCCTAGATGACCTAAACGGTATCTTTGCTTTCTGCTTATATGACCAAGAAAAAGACAAATACCTAATTGGTCGTGACCACATGGGTATCATTCCTCTATACCAAGGTTGGGATGAGCACGGTAACTACTACGTAGCATCAGAAATGAAAGCGTTAACGCCTATCTGTTCAAAAGTATCTGAGTTCCCACCAGGGCATTACTTAGACAGTGAAGTAGGTGAATTAACTAAATATTACGTTCGTGATTGGATGGAATATGATGCAGTTAAAGATAACGGCGGCAGCGCTGCAGAAATCGGCCAAGCATTAGAAGAAGCGGTTAAACGCCAACTAATGTGTGATGTACCTTACGGTGTATTACTATCTGGTGGTCTAGATTCTTCAGTTATCTCTGCTATCACGCAAAAATTTGCTAAGCAACGTGTTGAAGATAACGATCAAAGCGGCGCATGGTGGCCACAACTGCACTCTTTCTCTGTTGGCCTAGAAGGTTCTCCAGATTTAGCAGCAGCGCAAAAAGTAGCTGACGAATTAGGTACGGTTCACCACCCTATTATCTTTACTGTACAAAACGGTATCGATGCGCTTAAAGAAGTTATCTACCACCTAGAAACTTACGATGTAACAACTATCCGTGCATCAACGCCTATGTACCTAATGGCACGTAAGATTAAAGCGATGGGTATCAAAATGGTACTTTCAGGTGAAGGTGCTGATGAAATATTCGGTGGTTACTTATACTTCCATAAAGCGCCAAACTCTCAAGAGTTCCATGAAGAGTTAAACCGTAAACTAAGCAAACTACACATGTTTGACTGTTTACGTGCTAACAAATCAATGTCAGCTTGGGGTGTTGAAGCACGTGTACCATTCTTAGATAAAGAGTTCATGGACGTAGCAATGCGTACTAACCCAGAACTTAAAATGATCAAAGATGGCCGTATCGAGAAAAACATTCTACGTGAAGCTTTTGATGGTCAACTATTACCAGAAGTACTATGGCGTCAGAAAGAGCAATTCTCTGATGGTGTTGGTTATAACTGGATTGATACACTAAAAGAGCATGTTGACACTCTAGTGACGGACCAACAACTAGCAACAGCTGAGTTTAAGTTCCCAATCAATACACCAGATACAAAAGAAGCTTACTTCTACCGTAGTATCTTTGAAGAGCACTTCCCACTAGATAGTGCGGCAGAATGTGTACCACACGGTAAATCTGTTGCTTGTTCAACAGTTGAAGCATTAGCTTGGGATGAAAGCTTCCAAAATAATGCTGACCCGTCAGGTCGTGCTGCTGGCATCCATAACGATGCTTACGCGCAAAAATAATTTCAGCTTAAACTGAAACCATTAAAGCGCTCAATGAGCGCTTTTTTTATGGGGCAAAGAAAATGAATGCATGTTTATGTAAAAGTGGTCAAGCCTATCAAGATTGTTGTCAGCCGTTGCATCAAGGCCAACAAATAGCGGATACCTGTGAGCAACTAATGCGATCTCGTTATAGCGCATTTTGTTTACAACTGGGTGAATACCTATTTTCTACTTATCATCCAGAGTATCGTGGCGACTTAACCGTTACACAACTATCTGAACAATCACTTGATTGGAAAAACCTTGATATCGTCAATACAGAGACAGGAGCCGAAAAAGGGTTTGTAGAATTTAAAGCCTGGTACCATATGGACGGTCAACTACATTGTCATCATGAACACTCAAACTTTGTAAAACAGCAAGGACAGTGGTTTTATTGTGACGGAACTTTTTATCCTGAACAAAAATCAGGTAAGATACAGCGCAATGATGATTGCCCCTGTGGCAGCGGTAAAAAATATAAAAAATGTTGTGGCTAAACGATTCATTATTAAATGAATATTCCTAAACACAGCATGTTTTAATCAATAGAGAACAAAATGCAAAAGAAAACACTATTAACAACCTGCCCTGATTCTAAGGGCCTGATTGCACAAATTACGAATATCTGTCAAAAACACCAATTAAATATTGTTAAAAATAATGAGTTTGTTGACCATCAATACAACCGCTTTTTCATGCGTACTGAAATTGAAGGTTATTTCAATGATGAAACGTTATTAGCAGACTTAGATTACAGCTTACCGGCAGGCGCATCACGCTCATTAATCAACTCAACAGAGCGTAAGCGTATTGTTATCCTAGTAACTAAAGAAGCACACTGTATCGGTGATATCTTAATGAAAAGCACCTATGGTGGTATCGATGTTGAGATTGCAGCTGTTATTGGTAACTACGACACACTAGAAGACCTAGTAAGTAAGTTTAATATCCCTTACCACACAGTCAGTCACGAAGGGTTAACGCGCGAAGAGCACGAAGAGAAAGTATTAGAGGCGATTGCACCTTATACGCCTGATTACGTTATCTTAGCGAAATACATGCGTATTTTAACGCCTAAATTTGTTGAAACTTATGCAAACCGCTTAATCAATATCCACCACTCGTTCTTACCAGCATTTATTGGTGCTAAACCTTACCAGCAAGCCTTTGACCGTGGTGTAAAAATAATTGGTGCAACGGCTCACTTTGTGAATAATGACCTAGATGAAGGACCAATTATCACACAGGACATAGCACATATTGACCACGCTTACAGTGCAGAACTACTTGCAAAAGCTGGCCGTGATGTTGAAAAATCAGTATTAAGTCGCGCATTACAACAAGTACTAGATGATAAAGTCTTTGTGTACGCTAACCGTACTGTCGTATTCAAATAATCGAATAGCTGAAAAATTATTTATACCAATTGTATTAAATAACTGATCTAAATTTTGCGCCGGAAAAATGGCTTAGTTTGAGGCGTAAGTTGATGTAAATGGTTGTTCCCTATACGAAACTTACAACGAAAAAATAAGTTGTTTTAACAAGTAAAATAGATCAGTTACTTACTATGATTGGTATTAGATTAAAAACAAAAAAACCTTAACAATTGTTAAGGTTTTTTATTATCTATTAAGCTAAAAAGTAGCATCACCGTCGATTAAGATTGTGGTTGTTGCTTAGCCATGTATGACGATAATTCATTCATTGACGCCGTTGTAACCACTTCTCCATTTAATGAGAAAGTAACTTCTTCCCCTACTTTTTCACCACGTAAAACTGCTTTTTCGCCATTTGTATAAACAATATCGTAGTCGATAGTATTTTCATTAACAGGGTTCACTTGTACGGAATACACGGCTTTTTCATCATCAGCATCAGTATCACCTTTTTTATTGGATAATGGTTTTAGCGGTGCTTTTCTTAATGATGGGTCTAAATTTTCATTAATTTTGTATTGGGTTTTCACTTCCGAGTCGAAAATATGTGGGCTACCGTTTAATGGGTTTTTACCCGTCCAAAACTCCAATGAGTTAAAGACCACAACATCCACGGCTAATGTTAGGGCATAAACAGGTAATAATAAGATATTAACACCACCACGCGCGTAACGATTGTCCACTACTTCTAAGTTAAACTGCATCACTTTATCCGTGACCGCATTACTACCAACACAAGCAGATAAAGCAGAGGTGAGCGATGCGACTGCAGTCAACATAGCGATTTTTTTCACCGCACTTTTAGGCATTTTGTTTCCCATAGATATTTTCCTATTTTGAATATATAAAAACAAAACTAATTCACACTATATTAATAACCAGTGACTTATTTAAAAGGCTTATTTAAAAGACTTAGTTACATTGGATACCGTTAATATAATGCTAGTTAAGTTGCCCCTTTGACAGCACTGGTTAAGTGAAGTTCAACTGGCACGTTTTGTCAGGTCCTTATTGATAATCTACTACTCTACCAATAACCTCATATTAATTAACAGAAAGTACGTAAAATCGACATAAAGTATTACTCATTTCAATATCTAGGTTGCGTTACTTTTAGTGGGTTATTATCTAAATCTAAATTTTTATATTCATCTAACAGGCTTGCATCTATGCGGGTAAACCTTCTTGTAGAGGTTCGCTGGTGAATGTTTTTGCTTGAGTAGCTGTATCCACTCGTAGTTTTTTATGTAGGGGTAAGTTATCAAGAATATCCGCGGGTAAAACGCCCTGCTCATTCCTTGCAAATAGCGCCTCATTGGTTAATAACTGTTTTAATCGAATATCTGCAAGTTGCCCTTGATGTAAATCTTGGTTTAATTCAGCCAATAAAGTACTAGACGGGCCACTATCTAATAACGGCTGAGTTGCAGGTAACTCAAAGTAGGCTCTTAGGTCCTGCTCTTCTGACACAAGCTCTGGGTTGCTTTTAACATCAAATTGCGCGAAGTCACGTGCATCATCGGATAAAAAGCTCAGTAACAAATTAAACTTATCGCGGGTACCAGCATGCACAGCAGTATTTAACTGTTGTCCTAACTGCCACTCATTAATCACCGCTTGTTGTTTAAGTTGTTCAATATTCATACTGACGTGTAGCGTCCTGTTGCTGTTTTAATGTTCACTTATGTATTTATCGGCAACAAGCTGATTTTATTTAATGTTTTTTTAAATTTAATCTTCACATGTAACTATTTTCTGATATTATGCTCCTCGAAATAACGGAGGGGTTCCCGAGTGGCCAAAGGGAACAGATTGTAAATCTGTCGCGAAAGCTTCGGTGGTTCGAATCCACCTCCCTCCACCATTTCAACTTCATACTATGCAGTCACGCCACATTCTGCTTCCAATCCCTTTTAAATTATTCAAACATAATGTAAAAAGGGCTATATCTTGAAAAATACCGCCTACACTTCTTTACTTATTTTTATCCATCAATGTACTTGGTATTATCAGCAATAAAGATTTTAAAATAGATTGGTATTAACTATGTATCGTTATAATAATAAAAAAATCTTAATCGTAGATGATCAAAAACCTTTCCATGTCATGCTCAAAGCGATGTTAATCAACCAAGGTGCTACTAATATTACCTTTGTTGAAAGCACTGACCAGGCAGTGAAAGTAGCGAGTCTCATTAAGTTTGATATCTATCTGTTTGATTACAATTTAGGGGCAGGTAAAAATGGCGTACAACTTTTAGATTACTTAAAGCAAAATAAGTTAATCCCCGCTCACGCTCTGTGTTTTATTATCACCGGCGACAGCAATAAACGCATGGTATTAACGGCCATGGAAAAATCACCTGATGATTATCTAATGAAGCCCTTCTCTCCTGTTCAGCTAAGTACGCGTTTAATCGCTGCTACTAAGCGTAAATCAATGTTGCAGGATATCTATAAAGCGATCTCAGATAAAGATTACCCACTCGCTATCTCATTATGTAAAGATAAGATCCAAGCCTCTTCAGAAAACCGAAACCTATGTAAAAACTTACTGGCTGAAATCTACATTGAGACTGAAGAGTTTACTAACGCTGACCGTATTTTAAAGCCATTAGTTGAATTAAGACCCTTGGTTCGCCCCTGTATTAGCTTAGGCAGATCGCTGTTCTTGCAAAAAAAATATAAAGAGTCCATTGAAGTATTAACACGTTTGATAGAGAACTCACCTTTGCAGATGGAAGCCTATCGGTGGTTAGCACACTCTTACAAGCAAGATGGACAATTAGATAATGCCTTAACCATTTTAACGCAAGCAGCTAATGCAACACATCATAGTATCGAACGTCATCAAGAAGTGGCTTTATTAGCTAATGAGATGGAGGAGTATTTAGTGATGGTCAATAGTTACAGCTCTATCTTATTCTTGAGTCGTAACTCTTTTTACCCAGATCCTTGCCACCTCGCGAATTACTTGCGCAGTATTCTTAACTTAGCGAAACAAGAAGCTGACTTAAATGAGCGCCGACAGATCCTAAAACGTGTCTCTTCAACCTTGTATCAAAGCCGTTTTGAAGAAGGAAAGAATAAAGACTTTAACTTTAATGGTTTTGATGAAATCTACCAAGCCAACGTATTATTTGCTTTAAACGAGCCACTAAAAGCTAAACGCCGTATTTTTAACACCTTAAAAAACACAACCGGTGTCGTAGAAGATTTTGATACCACTTTTTTAATTGAAAGCGCTTTATCGTTATTGGATATTGGTGAATTTGAGGAAGCAACGCCTTTATTGGCCGAGTTAAACCAACGTCATATTATCGACCAAACCACTGAGATAAATATCAAAAAACACACTGGGCTAGCGTTACAAAAGCGCATGAATAATTTTAAAGCACATAATAAAGCGGGTATCGAACATTTCACCAATGGCGAATATGAACAAGCATTAGAACGTTTTGACCAAGCATTATTATTAGAGCCATTAAATTCAGGTGCAATCTTAAACCGCTCGCAGGTGTTTATTCATATGTTACAAAAGAACCCTAAAAACAAAGGGGATTTAATTGTTAACTTCCAAAATACCACTGCATTATTAAATAATACACACTTGCCTGAAGTACACGCTGAACGTTTACAAGCGCTCCGTTATGAGTTCAAAAAAATCAAGAGCGCTATCTAGTCTCTAAATAGCCGAATAGCTTAAAACACTGCTTAATATCCTTTGTATAAAAGGCATTAAGCAGCGTTAGGATAATACCAATGATATTAAGCTAGGCTTTTATTCGGTCCAAAGACCTCATAATGGATTTTATCATCACTGATCTGTAATGCTTTCAATTGCTCATATACCGCTTTCATCATGACTAATGGACCACAAATATAATACTCAGCACCAGTAGGTAATAGCCCCTGTATTTTCTGTAAATCAATCAAACCTTGATGTTCATTTTCCGTCACATTATCGGTTTGTTGATAGAAACAGTAAGCATTGACTTTGGCTTGCTCAACTAATAAATCTAACTCCCCTTTGAAGGCATGATGTTGTTGGTCTTGTGCGCCATGTATAAAGTGTACTTCACGTGCTGTCGTTTGTTTGCTTAAGGTTTCTAACATAGCTTGCATCGGTGTGATACCTACACCACCACTAATCAGAACAGCTGGGTTATCGGTTGCTTGTAACACAAACTCACCACATGGTGGTGTCACTTTTACTGTATCACCCACCTTAAATTGACTGTGTAGATAGTTAGAAACAAGCCCTTCCCCTTGGCCATTTAATTCTTTTTTAACTGAGATACGGTAACCTTTTCCATCAAAAGCGCCCGATAGGCTATATTGTCTTATCTGCTGATAGTCTTGACCCTGTGGTGTTAAATAAATACTGATGTATTGACCAGCTTTGTACTCTGCAACTGGTTTTTGATCATTAGGTTGTAGATAAAAAGAGGTGATCAAAGGCGTTTCTTGCTGCATTTTTACAATAGTGAAATCACGTGTATCAGACCAACCACCGGCCTTTTTAGCATTTTCTTCGTACAGTGCTTTTTCTCTTTCAATAAACACATTAGCCAGTACACCATAACCACTCGCCCAAGCCGCAATCACCTCTTCACCAGGGTTTAACACTTCTTCAATAGCTTCTAGCAAGGCACTGCCCACCAGCGGGTAATGCTCAGCTTTAATGCCTAAACTGGCATGTTTTTGCGCGATACGCTCTACATCACCAAGGATAACAGACAAGTTATCGACATATTTTGAGAAAGCATAAACCGCCATCGCTAATGCTTGCTTTTGATTACCTGATTTCTGATTGGTCATGTTAAAGATATTTTTTAATTCAGGATTTTTCTCCAAGAGTATTTGATAAAAACGTCCAGTGATCTGCTCGCCATATTCAGCCAAAGCAGGTGCGCTCGCTTTAATTATCGTAATTTCATTATCTGTTAACATGTGCCACCTCATTAAGTTGCATTTAAAATACTTGTTTAAAGTTAAGATGCATATTAAATACTTATTTTAAAAGATGCAATTAAAATGCATAATTAAAATCAAACCATCAAGTTCAATAAACAACAGAATCAAACGGCGTTAAAAGGTTATCTATTGCAGCTCACTAAACATACAGATTATGCGATTCGTGTATTAATTTACTTAAATACTCAGGTTGATAATGCACCATTAGCAAAGGCGACTGACATTGCAGAATTATTTGGGATCTCCTTTAATCACCTTACTAAGGTCATTCATCACTTAGGTAAAGCGGGATTTATTCAAACAGTGCGAGGAAAAAGTGGCGGGATAAAACTAGCTAAATCCGCAGACCTGATCAATTTAGGTAATGTGATTGAAGTGATGGAAACGACCCTGGCTCCGGTGAACTGCCAAGATCCACCTTGTCGATTAAATAGCGTTTGTTTGGTCAAGCCTATCTTTCATAAAGCAATGCAAGCTTTTCTCGATGAATTAAGAAAGCACAGCTTAGCAGATATCTGTATCGCCAAAACCAATGATGTGTGGAAAGTAAGTTTAGATCAGCCTATTAATTTGGCGTAATCTCCGATAGATCTACAGGCTCTGTTGCTGCAGTACTTGACGAGAATATTCCACCACTTGCTCGGTGAGTTGCTTCATCAACTCTCCGCCTAATTGCCAACAATGCCAGTATAGCGGTACTCGTACCCGCTGCTCGGGCAAGATATCCACCAGCGCCCCACTCTTCAGGTGATGTTCAACACTGAAGGTACTATTAAAACTGTAAGCACCACTAGCTAAGGTTAAATCAACAAAGGCTTCCGATGAGCGAATGGTATGACAAGGATAGTGCCCCATCTGCAATTGAAAGTTTTCACGCATAAAAGCAAAGTGCATGTCATCATGTTGATCAAAGGACATCGCAGGTGCATGCTGTAAACTTTCTCTGTTTACCCCATTTTTAAAAAAGCGTTGAATAAAATCAGGGCTCGCCACACAAACATACTCCATGTATCCAAGAAAATGACTGTCACTACCGCTAATAGCCTTAGCTTTACTGGTTAAACATGCTAAGGCTTCACCGCTACGCATACGTTCCCAAGTCGTTGATTCATCTTGTACAAATAGATTAAGTTGCACATTATTTTTCTGAATAATCGGACTTAACGCAGTGATCAACCAACTGGCTAAACTATCTGCATTAACCGATAAAGGTAAGGTTTGTGCTTGGTTAGTTTGTAGATCAAGTTGCTGATTTAACTCCATCTCTAGCTGTAAAACCCGCTGATAATGGCCTAATAAAATACGCCCTAGAGGTGAAGATTGAGGTGGTGTAGAACGAATTAACAGTGGCTCACCAAACTGTTTTTCTAATAATTTAATGCGTTGAGAAATAGCAGACTGCGTAATAAACAAACGTTGTGCCGCACGTTCAAAGCTTTGCTCCATCACGACGGCATCCAAAGCTTTCAATAACTTATAATCAATTTGGCTTAAATCCATCGCTTATAACTTCCTCTATTCACCATCATTAGAAAAACTAATTAAACATTAAATTTATTAGCTACACTAACATAAAGAAAAAAACTATAGTAGCCACAACAAACAATCAGCTACTGGAATATTATGCTTACGACCTACTTTACTGGCCTCACGTTAATGGCCACTTTAATTATGCCAATTGGTATGCAAAACGCCTTTGTATTAAACCAAGGAATTCGTCGTCAGTACCATCTATTTGTTGCAGGATTTTGCTCACTTGCTGATGCTATTTTTATGTCCGTTGGTGTGTGGGGTGGTGCTAAGGTTTTTAATGCAAACCCATGGTTACTCACAGGTATTGGCGTACTCGGTGCGGTGTTTATGTATTATTATGGATTCCTCTCTTTTAAAAGTGCCGCGCAAGGTGGCAATAACCTCAACGGAGAAAGTAAAAACCGCAACTTTAAAGCTATTTTGTTAGCGTGTTGTGCTTTTACTATCCTCAATCCACATGTGTATATCGATACTGTGGTTATCCTAGGTGGTTTTGCCGCTAACTTAACAGCTGATCAACGTCCGTGGTTTGTATTAGGCGGCGTAAGCGCCTCATTTATTTGGTTCTTTGGTTTGTCTTTATTAGGTCAAAAACTAGCACCAGTCCTATCTAAACCTAGAAGCCAGCAGATAATCGACTTTGTAATCGCTTGTATGATGTGGGTATTAGCTACTTATTTGTTATATTATGTATTAACGAATTAATAGACAAAGTTTGCCCGGAAGATGCTAATAAAACAACATGATGAGCCACAGATAAAACACAAAAAACGCATATTTGAAGTTGATCTATTACGTGGAAGTGCCATTGTGTTAATGGTTATCTTCCACTTTTGTTATAACCTCGCAGTGTTTGATTGGTGGGACATTAACACCAGTAAGCAGCTTGAATGGCAAGTCTTTAGAAGAGTCATTGTCAGCGGATTCTTACTGGCCGTTGGCATGAGCAGTTACCTCGCCTACTCCCAACAAATCAACTGGTTTAAACTGACTAAATCCACGGGAAAACTAATTGCAGTGGCTTGGTTGATCACAGTAGGTAGCATTTTCATGTATCCAAATGCTTGGATCTACTTTGGCATCATCCATTTTATTGCTGTGGCGTTACCCATTGCCGCAGTCTTTTCTCGTTTTCCAAACACTGCGCTACTTTTAGGCGTGAGTTGCCTAATAAGTTACCAAATGGGTTGGCTCAGTATGAAACCAATTTGGGTGTGGTCCGTCTATCATCTCAATATTCCTACTAAGACAATGGATTTAGCCAGTTTTATTCCTTGGATTGCATCGGTATTAATTGGTATCTATTTAATGCACAAATCATTATTTAATCTAAAAGCAAAAAATAATAAATTTACCAATACCTTAGCTCGATTAGGGCAGCATTCCTTAGCAATTTATATACTTCACCAACCTATTATGTACGGCATTATGTTTGCTATTACTATGGCATAAAAGTAAGGCATAAAATTCAAACTAACCTATTATTATCGCTACCCCTGATATTTTGAGTTGCTGTAACCCATCTTGATACGGGCACTTATCAGTCATTTATTGTATTATGTCGCCACTTTTTTAAAATGTACCATTATTAGGAAGTCTATTTTGCATACGCTTGCACAACTTAAAGCTGGAAAATTAATTGGAATCAAACGTTTACAATTAGTTGAATCACTTACAGAATTTCCAATGGAAATTTTAACCTTAGCCGAAAGCTTAGAAATACTAGACTTATCAAATAATCAGCTTACTAGTTTGCCAAAAGAGATAGCGCAACTACGTCATTTGAAGATTATTTTTGCTTCTAATAACTGTTTTACAGAACTCCCTGAAGCCTTGGGCGATTGTCCTAAATTAGAGATGGTTGGCTTTAAATCTAATCAGATCAAACAGGTTAGTGCAGCGGCATTACCTATGCCATTACGGTGGTTAATTTTAACTGATAACCAGATATCCTACTTACCGGAAGCGCTGGGTGATCGCCCTCGTTTACAGAAGCTTGCCTTAGCGGGTAATCAATTAAAGCGTCTGCCTAAGAGTACTGACCAATTATTAAATTTAGAATTACTGCGCATCTCAGCCAACCAATTACTAGCATTCCCTATTCAGGTATTAAACCTACCTAAGCTAGCTTGGTTTGCCTTTGCAGGTAACCCATTTTGTAGCACTAGCGCTGAGACGAAACCCTCAACGATTCCGGTGATTGATGCTTCACACTATGAGCTGCAAGAGGTATTAGGACGAGGTGCTTCTGGGGTTATCTATAAAGCCAAATGGGTTGATGCAGCAAACCAGGATAACCTATGGCCAAACGAAATTGCAGTGAAAGTCTTTAAAGGCGAAGTCACCAGTGATGGCTACCCTCAAGATGAATTAGATGCTTGCTTGAGAGTCGGTGAACACCATAATTTAGTTAAACCAATTGCGCGTGTTGTCGACGCAGAGCAATTAGCATTAGTGATGGAATTAATCCCACCACACTTTAAAAACCTAGGTTTACCGCCTAACTTTGATACTTGCACACGCGATACCTTTGAAGCAGGTTTTGAATTACCAATTAACACGATCAAGACAATAGTTGAGCAGATGCAAAGGGTCTTTGAACATTTACATAATAACCAAGTGTGCCATGGTGATTTATACGCTCATAACACCTTATTTGATGCGCAAGGTAATATCATCTTTGGAGACTTTGGGGCAGCCAGCACCTACCAAGGTTTGCTGCCTATGATCCAAGAGACCATTAAAGAGATGGAAGAACGTGCGTTTATCCACTTTATCGATGACCTGTTAAGTATTTGCCGCATTGAAGATAAAGAAAGCCATGAATACCAAGCGTTAAAAGTATTAACCTTTGAAAAAGTTGAATTGTGCTAAAGCGTGATAATACACAGATACAAAAAACTAAATAACAGTATGAGCCACTGACAATATCAATAAGTGGCTCTTTTGATGTTAATCTAACAATTAACGTAATTCATCCACGACTGCTAACATCGCCACTAATGATGCTTCGCCCAGCTTGATAGAGCGTTCTGGAGACCACCCCATCGTTGGGTCAGGTACATTATCATTATCTTTAAACGGCATCTCTAGAGTATTGGCTAAACAATCAAACTGTTCAGCCACCCAGTTTGTTGCCACCGTCATATTTGCTTCACCAGGCGCATCTATCTCATAACCAAATTCAGATTGGAAATCCGCAGTGGCTAACTTAAAGACATCAGAGAATCTATCACGCAGTTTCGCTAATCTATCGTTATAACTTGGTGTGCCCTGTGAGCCAGCAAGGAATACAAAGGGTAACGCCTCGTCGCCATGCACATCATAAAACAGATCAACACCAGTCTCTTTCATCTTATTAATCACATGGAAGACTTCTGGGCTTTTCTCTAGGCTTGGGTTTAACCACTCACGGTTTAAATTAATACCCGCAGCATTAGTACGTAAATGCCCACGTACACTACCATCTGGATTCATATTAGGCACAATGTAAAAATTAGCTTTATCTAATAATAGTTTAGCGGTTGCATTATCACTGTCTAATAAACTGTGTAACAGTCCATCTACTAACCATTCTGCCATGGTTTCACCTGGATGCTGGCGAGCAGTGACCCAAATATTACGCTTGTTAGGGTCATCATCGCCTACTTTTACTAACGTTAAGTCAAGCTTATCTAAAGTTTCGCCTAAATGCTCAAGGCTAACCAAAGGGTGCATCTGCACAGCCGCTAACAAGTCTTGATGACGTTCGTAGCTATAAGGTGCAAAATAAGCGATTTGAATACTTTCACAGTCCATATTAACTACAATGCTTAATTTACCATCTTTATAAAAAGTAGGTAAACGGAACCAATGTTGACGATCATAGGAAGCAACAGCTTGGTAATTTTCCCAACCTTCTAAATAAGACGCTTCACCCGCATTAACAATATTCATGACATATTGCTCGCCCACTTCGCCTTCTACACGGAAGTTAAACCATTGAAAAAACTCGTTACCCACATCTGGACGAATAGCCAATTGAACATCTTTTTTATCTTCTATATTAATGACTTCAATGTTTCCCGAGTCGAAATTAGCTGTAATGCGCATAACCTTTCCTTTGTAAATATCGTTAAAGAGTTTTGAGCATAACTGATTACGCCACAACAACAAGCCTTTAAGATTACGCGCTAGGTCATAAACAATTAAAAAAGCGAATTATTATGATAAAAAGTTGCGCTCACGCTCATCACTGAATGTTTGCATATGTTAATTTCAATAAATACTACAATATGACTAAATTATTAGAATGACTAAGGTAATTAACTATGAAACAACATCGCTTTATTATCCCTGCATTACTCGCATTCACTTCTGTCGCGCATGCAAACGTGACTTTTTCCAACCCTGATGGAGTATTAGGAGAGCCCGTTAACTACCCGCAATTTCAATCTATATTAAAAGCCTCAGAATTACAGATATCAGACCCTGAAGGTAAAAAAGGTAACAAAGAATACTTTGCATTAGATGGTGACTTTAGCGGTATTGTTAGCCCGTATTTCTATGTTGATAAAAAGTCAGAAGCCTTAGTGTTTAAAATGAAAGAAACACACCTGCGCAATGAAGTACGTGTACATAATAATTTTCGTACCGACTTACCAAACAAGCACTACACACTGAGTGCTGAGGTACAACTCATTGACCCAATCGGCTCCATGAAGGACTCTGATTCCAAGCAAAATGAAATCACCTTTCTCCAGGTACACAACAAAGGGTTAGATAACCAAGGTACACATAATGTCCCTCATCCACTGTTACGCGTGGTCTGGAAAGAAAATAATGACGGTGTAAAAGGCCATTTCTGGGGTATTGTGAAAAACAACGCAGTGATTTGTAAAGGAACCTTTGGTAAGAAGAATAAAGATAAAGAGATGTGCAAAGCAGACGTCGCTTATAAAAAATATGATTTAGGTAAAGCAGCAACCGATAAAGCGACGGCCTTTGATATCACAGTAGGCAATAAACAATTAGTGATTGATGTCGATGGCAAACGTCTTGTTGAACATGATATTGATTACTGGCGTCATCTGTTAAGCTACTTTAAAGCCGGTGTTTATAATCAATTCACCCATGGTATGAGTGAAGCGCACTTTACAAATTACAATATAAAGCGACTGAAACTGAGTAAATCAATAACGAGTGTTAACCTCTGTGAGCCTTAATAAACAAGGTTAACACTTCACTGCCTCGGCAAACTTACTCAACAAAATACAACCAATACTAATAGATTAATCTATCTGTAAATATTTATGCATTTGCACTGATAAACGCCAATTACGCTCAATGCACACTTGCATACATAATGCCGTTGCCTTGGCTTTTTGTGAAATGGGTTGTAGGCTAATAGTTTTATCAGATACTGACTTTAGTTTTGCTAATAGTGCATCTAACTGCTCAATATCCTTTTCAGTGCCAACCTGGTGTTTAATCTCATTAGCGCGTTGTAGAGCCTCTTTTAATACCTCTTTTTTACCACGCATATTTACTTTTGGTGATAAGGTCACCCAAGTTTGTTGATCCACCAATACAGGGTAAGTTCCACTGGTTTCAATTTGAATGGAAAAGCCAAATTCATGTAATACTTGTGTTAGCTCTCGTAGGTCGTACATACAAGGCTCACCACCGGTGATCACAATTAAGTTAGCGGTGTAACCTAAACGTTTTATCTCATCAACAATCTCTTTAGCCGAACAATCAGCCCAACGGTCAGACTCATTACTTTTATCCGTAACAATCACTAAATCAGACTTTTTATCCGGATCAATTTCCCAAGTATGCTTAGTATCACACCATGCACAACCAACATCACAACCTTGCAAACGAACAAAAATAGCAGGCACTCCGGTGTAAAAACCTTCGCCCTGGATGGTTTGAAATAGTTCATTTACTTTATAGTTTTGACTCATTGACGTAACATGCCTTCTTTGAAATATACTTGCTCACTTTTTATTTGGGCTGTTTATAAGTGAATACAATAGGAAACACAAGCGTTATGAGCAAAAAGGTCGTGGTTATTTATTCTGGTGGTATGGACTCTTATACTGTTTTACACAAAGCGATTGAAGAAGGATTAACCCCTTTTGCATTGACTTTTGATTATGGTCAACGCCATGTAAAAGAGATCCAAGTCGCTAGTGAGGTATGTCAATCACTGGACATCAACCATAAAATTATCGACATTACTGCAATTAACCAGCTGATTGGCGGGTCTTCTTTAACAGACAGCTCCATTGAAGTCGCAACCGGTGATTATGACAATAACAACATGGTTAATACCGTGGTGCCTAATCGCAATATGATCCTACTTTCGTTAGCTATCGGCTATGCGGTCTCGATTGGCGCTGAGCAAGTCTATTACGGAGCTCACTCAGGTGACCATGAGATTTACCCTGATTGCCGCCCTATCTTCGTTGATAAAATGAATGAAGTAGCAGCAGTGGCTAATTATGAAAAAACACAAATTCACTCTCCATATTTAAAGAGCGATAAAGTAGGCATCTTAAAAGATGGCTTAAGAATGGGTTTAGATTACAGCAAAACTTGGACTTGTTATAACGGTCGAGAAAAAGCCTGTGGTCAATGTGGTAGCTGTAAAGAACGTTTAGAAGCCTTTGCTAGCAATGGTTTAACCGACCCAATTAGCTACGAAGCTTAAAATAAAACAATCATCACCTAGGATTAACATGGCTAATATTAATATCGACTTCACCGAAAAAGTAGTCATCGATACACAACAGCAACCTTGGATAAACAGTCCAATGCCAGGAGTATTGCGTAAACCATTAGCCAGGTCTGAAGATGAAGTGCATATCACTAGCATTGTAGAATATGCACCTAAGTCATATTTCAGTGAACACCCTCACCCACAGGGTGAAGAGATATTTGTGCTAGAAGGTGTTTTCTCTGACCAAGATGGTGATTACCCCGCAGGTACTTACCTGCGTAATCCTCCAAATAGTCGACATAAACCTTTTAGTGAACCAGGCTGTTTAATCTTTGTAAAGCTTAATCAATTCGATGATGCAGACCTGGAATCTGTTCGTATCAATACACAACAAGCACCTTGGTTACAAGGAATTGGTAACTTACAAGTGATGCCACTACACGACTTTGAAGGCCAACATACCGCATTAGTAAAATGGCCAGCTGGCGAACACTTCAAACCTCATAAACATTTTGGAGGTGAAGAGATATTAGTGATTTCAGGAACTTTCCAAGATGAGTTTGGTCTTTACCCTAAGCATACTTGGATTCGTAGCCCACACATGAGTGAACATAACCCGTTTGTTGAGGAAGAAACAATTATTCTAGTAAAAACAGGTCATTTGCCAATATAACTGCATTATTTTAGATTAAGCGCTGCTAACAAACATAAGCAGGATCAACGCCAATATTTAACTAATTCAAGTTCTGCTATTCCAAATCTGCCATTTTTTTATAAAATGTGAAGTTACGCCGTTATTTGGCATGCTTTATCCTATTCATATGTTTTAAATCAGAGAGCTGAAATGTTACTAGATCCTTATTATATCCAGCAAGACAGCAACATCACCATCAGTGCAGAGCAAGCAAGTATCTTTGCCAAAAAGAATGCCAAGACTTCAACCCTATTCATGACCCTGACTCAAAAAGATTCTGTGTACCTGGCGATCTATTGTTTTCATTAGCATTAAAAGAATACGGTGTAAGCAAATCAATGAGCTTCACTTTCACCAATATGGTGGGAGACAATATTCCATTAACTTTCCCTGAAGCAACAAGCGACGACATTGTTGTTACCAATGCACAAGGCAAAAGCGTACTAGAAATCAACAAGTCAGGTGAAACAACACAAGATTTAGTATTAATTGAGTCTCTGATTAAAAACTATGTGGTTTTTCTGGTCAAAACTTCCCAACACTATTAATGCCGTTAATGAAAAAACATCAAGTGATGTTTAATCCTGCTCGTCCATTAGTAATGTACAACAGCATGAGTTTTGAGTTTGATAGCCTAACGTTAACAAACCCTCTGCGTGTAGAATTAGCTGAAAGTAAGCTAGAAGTTGAATCAAAACGTGCTAACGAATTCTTACATTTTGATATTTATGACGGTGATAAAATCATCGGCCGTGGTATTAAAACAGTAGTAGTTGGTGGTTTAAAACCTTATGACCATGATGCTATTACAGCCTTTGCAGATAATTACCTAGCAAACCGCAACGCATTTTAAGACTTTGCTGTGAACGCTGGGTTCAAATTATAATGATTCGGGAAAACTCAGTTTTCCTTTTTTATACCTAAACACAACATGATTACCCACACCTCCCCAACGATTGCTGTCTTTCAATAAAAAAATTTTAAATCTCCTATTGAAAACAAATTTTAGTGCCCCTAAATAATAATGGTGGACGCGATGGACTATTAATATTTTCATCGTCTATTGGTTTATTTTATTTACTCTTAGGAGAACTTATTATGAATACGATTGATTTAACTCCCTTTACCGTAACAGCGTTGGTTTTGATCGTTTAGCATCACTAATTGATAACGCATTAACCACAGACACAAAAACGAGTGGTTACCCACCTTACAACATCGAAGTGCTCGGTGAAAATAACTACACCATCTCATTAGCTGTCGCAGGCTTTTCACAAGAAGAGCTGGATATCCAAGTTGAGAAAGGAGTATTAACGGTTTCAGGTAGCAAACAAAACACGCAAGAGGAGCGTAAATACCTGCATCAGGGAATACCTGACCAAGCCTTTGAACGTAAATTTAATTTAGCAGATTATGTTGAGGTAACAGGCGCAGACTTAGCCAATGGTTTATTAAATATTAACCTCGTTAAAGAGATCCCAGAAACCATGAAACCGAAGAAGATTTCAATTAATCAAAGCGATAAATCTTTAACGCACCGAGAAGAAAAGTTAATTAACAATAAAGAGAAAACAGCATAAGTTAGCAACTCTTTGTTAATGATTAAGCCATCATAAACTAAAAAAGAGGCTGTTAAACAGCCTCTTTTTAATAGAGCAATTAGTTTAATTCAGCCTAAATTGATCAATAGCTCAACAATATTCGTTAAGTAATGGTATTGATAACTTCAGTCACACCTTCAATGATCATTTGCATACCTATCACAGCCAGAATCAGCCCCATTAATCGAGTCACAATACCTAAGCCGCCCTTTCCTATCACAGCTAAAATTCTAGAACTGAAAATAAAGCACACAAAGGTAATAATACACAAAACAGCAAACACAGAGATAGTGACTAATATGCCAGAGATTTCACCCGAAGAAGAATAATTCATCGCAGTGGCAATCGTTCCAGGTCCAGCAAGCAAGGGAACAGCCAAAGGTGAGACTGCGATATCAGCTTCTTCATGTTCTTTTGCAGAATGTAATTTAGAACCACTGCCATTAAGCATATGATACCCAACCAGAAAGACTAAAATACCTCCGGTTATTCTCAACGCAGAAATAGTAATACCAAATAAATGAAAAATTGCTTTACCAAGTAGCGAGAAAGCTACGATAACGATGAATGTAATTATCAATGCTTTCGCTGCAATTTTAATTTGTTCCGCTTTACTTTTATCTCCAGCAAGGCCAGCAAACGCAGCGGTATTTGCAATGGGGTTCATGATCGCAAAAAAACCAAGAAATACGGTAATAGCTTGCGTATATATCTCATTCATTTAATGATTCCTCTTAAAAAACTTCCTCAATCAACTCACTTAAAAGTTTAGAGAATTGAATAGTTATCCCTATACACAATACTTATTTTAAGCATAATAACCAAACGGTTTACCCCATTACTAACCTCAACACCCCTTAATCTTATGTTATTTAATGCCCCATCGTACAAGGTAAAATTTAAAATATAAGTGGTCAAAGAATTATGGATGTCACATACTTCCCTTATTTGGCGATCTGGTCTTATGACTTCAGTAATAATGCTCTATAAGAACAGCCAACATAACAGTAACAATGATATTTAAGGATACAAAATAATGGGATACAGCGACTTCGCAAATATTTTTTCAGAAAAAACCACGTATAAACCAGTGGAGAAATTCGCCCAAGAACATGGCATCAATTTAGCTGAGCTCAAGGTAACAACCACAGCTGTATTAAAAGAAAGTGGTAAGTTACCGGCGATTAAACATATCAACGCATTTTTCGGTTTAAGTCGCCCTTTACCATTATTTTCAACAAAGAATTACGTTGAACAAATCGAAGCTGAATTAGCGATGAGTGATGACTAAAAAAATGAGCTAATGGATTTCAAATACATCCATTACATTTACTTGGAATACACAAAGTTACTTAACAATGAGCATTACCCACATTTAAAAACAATATTATGTAAATTTTACTATACTATATAGTTAGTCAGTAAAGATCATGTATTGGCTACCATTTATTTAATATGAGTAGAATTTAACAATGACCAAAATAAACTTAAGATTACTAGTGTTAATGGCTATGACCATTTTAGTAGGTTGTGGAAGTAGTAGTGAAGCTGAGTCCACAAGTATTATTGATTCATATGAGGAAAGTGAAACGGAAAGCGCTGCCCTTGAACACAACGCGAGTTGGATGGCTGGTAATTGGGGAATAACACAACGTGTTGACGGTGGTTATAAACTTGATAAATCCGCAGGTTCTTCTAATTGGCAAGCCGGAGCAGAAGAAATTGTTGCTAATATCCCTGCCGCAAGTTATGTCATAACGTCATTTACTCACCCAGCTCACGGACACTTATTTACATTACGAACTAATAATAATGTAGATGTATCAGCGATTCACCCAGATATGGTCCCCTCAATAGAAAACGAGCAAATCATTCTTGATGTTATTAATATATATCGCGCAGCGGGTAAAAAAGTAATTCTTTATTTAAATTCAGCAGGTCCTTCGATGGCTGAAGAGCGTGGCGATACTGATATCCAAACTGCATGGGACAGTTACTATACTAATGAGTGGGACGGAGATGAAGCGGCTGCTTGGCGTAATTTAGCAAAAGGATATGTAGAACGTTTCGACGGTTTAGTGGACGGATACTGGTTAGATAATTCAAGAAATTTACCTGGAGAGGTATCTGATTTTGTCGCAATGCTCCGCAGTGTTGATCCGGATTTAGCCATCGCTATTAATTATAACCAACACTATTTTACCGATGACCTCGGGGATTATTTGTACGTTGATTCTGACGGTGTAGATGATCAAGACGATACAGCCTATAAAATAGTGAAACATGTCATCACAAATGAATACATGGATTTTACTAACGGACATATCACACCACTAGGTAGAGGTGCGCCACCCAATTCTTGGGCTTATGAAGAATATACTATTCCTGACATGATTGAAACGCCTTGGGATACCTATGATCAAAGTAAATATGCATTAAAGCACGGATGGTTTCCTATTAGAAATTCATGGAGCAGTTCCAGAGCAGAACTTATGTTTGATGTTGAACAAGCTTACCGATTTGTTAGAACGATTACTGATGGCGGCGCCGCAATGACATGGTCTACAACGCAAGACGATGGTTATATGACAGCCGATGAAATGGACATAATGATTGAAATAAACGATAGAATGACACAAAGCCCTAAACCAGATTACTCAGTTTATGAGAGACCAGAAGGTGCATACCTTGTTAGTGAAATAGAATAATCAGCTGGGCATTGTGATTAGTCATTATCACTGGTAATTATTGACCACCAATATTTACCAGTTTGATCATTGTAAATTAAACAATACACGACACTACGAGACATTTAAGCATGTCTCTCTTTTCATTAGTGATAGTCAATAAATAATCAGAGATGACTTGTTAACCACAAAATAAACTCTCCCCTCATCAAAAACTTTACTAATGCTCTAAAAGCAACACTACTCAAAGGTATAATCAAAAAATATCACACCTAAGTTATTAGCTACCGCACACTTTCTGTTTTGATCTTCTGATATGAAAGTTATTTATAGTATAGTTAACAAATTATCAAAGCATTACAAAATCACTTTATTAATAAATAGCATTGATGCTTACCTCTACAACAAGTTCAATATAGGGAAATAGATATGAACGAATATAATGAATTAATACCTTTATTCTTAGCATTTATTGCTGGAGGTGTTATTGGTTTTCTTATTTATCATTTAACCCTGGGCAGAAGCAAAAGCCTCTAAACAACAAGCAGAACTAGATAAGAACAAAGTAGAATTAGAAAAATACAAAGCACAAGTCAATGAGCACTTTAATAGCAGTGCAGAATTAATGGGGCAAGTCGCCACTAGTTATCAAGCGCTTTACAGCCATATGGCAGACCAATCACAGTCATTATTAGGTGAAACTGCGGCCACTCAATTTCCTTTATTAAAAGAAGCAGAAAACACTAATCAAGAAATTGAAATCACTGAAGGTGAAGTTAATTCAGAAGAAGTAGAAGTTACCGAGACAGAACTTAAACCTGAAGATGTTGAAGTTACTGAGACTGAAGTTAAATCTGATGAAGTTACTGAGACTGAAATTAAATCTGATGACGTTGAAATTACTGAGACTGAAGTTAAACATGATGACGTTGAAATCACTGAAACTGAAGTGAAATCAGAAGACATTGAAATTACCGAGACTAAAGTGAAATCAGAAAACTCTGATGTTAAAAAAGAAGAAACAAAGTAAAGCTAATTAAAAACCTGTCAAAGTGCAGTCGTAATACTCATTACGACTGCACAGCCTCTATAAACACCCCGCATCATTATTTTTAAACAACGCTTTTAATTATTTTTCAGAGGCCTAGGTGTCTCGCCTTTGTGATCAAAAAAACTTATCTATGTATTTATCCTAGCCACACAAATAAAGACGTAACAACGATATACCCAATCCACTTCAAGATACTTGACTCAGAGTCATCCAGAGCTCTCAGTTCAAGGCATGCAGACGAAGGAATGGCATTCCCTTTCAAGCCTGCATAACGATGAAATGTGAGTTCTGGATAGCTCCCAGAGGGCGAGTTTTATTGTGCTTCATACTGCGTTGCAAACTTTCGCCGTAGAATGACTATGCCTTCAAGTCCGCGCCTTGCCTGAAGCACAATAAATTCTCGCTGAACTAAGCATCTTGAGGTGAATTGGGTATAACTAAAAAAGAAGCATAACGATAACTCACCAAAGTTTTGCGTGTCCGCTCCCTGTATTTATCCATACAAAAACCGTATAGATTCCATCATATTAAATCATTTTTAATATAAAACCCAACCACTTACAATATCGTCAAATTCATTCAAACACTTATTATCAGGAGAAATTATGAAACACCTTTCCACTTTAGGGAGTCTCACCTTGCTGTGTATTTCCAGCTTAACCATTATGGTGGGGTCCATTGTTGCACCAGCTGTTACCCAGCATTGCTCAACACCTTGGTATGGAAGACTTCGCTAGTTTATTAATCACATTGCCATCATTAGGTGTGGTTATTTTCGCTCCTTTTGCAGGACGTCTTATCGATAAATATGGCGCTTATCATTGCACTGCAATCGCTTTATTATTGTATGGCGCATTGGGCCTTTCAGGGCAATGGCTCTATGGTCCAGAAATGGTTTTCATCAATCGCATCTTATTAGGCGCGGCAACTGCGTTAACTATGGCCGGTAGCACCACCCTAATCTCACAGTTTTACTTTGGTCACAAACGCCTCGCTATGATGGCAAAACAAGGTATGGCGATTGAACTTGGTGGCGTAATATTTTTATTCGTAGGTGGATTGTTGGCTCTTAATAGTTGGAATCAGCCTTTCTTACTGTACGCCATGGCGTGGGTTTTCTTAGGTATGATGCTACTAATCGTTCCAAATAAATATCCAGCTGAACCAGTAACAACAAATCATGAGTCCGTAAACACACCTCAGGTTTCTCTAAAGCCTATTTTCGTTACCTCTTGCATCGCCATGACCTTTTTCTTTGCTGGCTTTGTTGTACTTCCGATTACCATGGAACACTCTGGATACACAGAAGATAAGATAGGTTTATTCCTCGCCTTTGTCTCATTAATGGCGGTCATAACAGCGCACTTTATGCCTAAAATATACGTTCGTTGCAAAGAAAAAGGCACACTATCTCTCGCCTTCATGTTTTACGCGTTCTCCCATTGCGCTTATTACTTTGGCGAAAACCCTTACATCTTGATTCTTGGCGGTGTGTTTTCTGGCATTGGTTTTGGTTTATCTATTCCTCTTTTAAACCACATCACAGTGGAAAGAAGTGCGTCAAAGCAAAGAGGCAAAAACCTCTCTTACTTTGCAATGGCAGTATTTTTAGGGCAATTTCTAACCTCTTTTTTAGAAATCATCCCAGGCGATATTCAGTCTATTTTTGCTGTTGTCTCCGTCCTTGCAGCACTTTACCTGATTTACGTACAGGTATTATTTAAAGCGCAGCCAACTCGTTAGGTAAATAAAATTCACCATTTGCTTATTTTTTACTAAGCTAGGAGAAAAACCAATTGTCCATCAAGCGTTAGCGTATTAATCTGACTCGATCATGCATCGATTTCCTTAAGGAATTTATCATGATGAACAGATTATCCAAGCTACATTGATGGCGATTGGGCACAGCGTGAAATACAATGGTAATAAGGCATATCGGATAACGATACTTGTGATTGGCGGGATTGAGTCATAAAAAACTACCTCCTAAATGCAACAATAAGCACATCTAAAAAATAGTTTACGTTTTAAATTAATTCAAAATAGATGGGTGTACACAAATAATTGTTTATCAAAACAAACGTCAAAATATTGTTGGTTACTTTCTATTTTCAAGTTGAGTCCTTTATTACTCGATTAACTGACAAGGCATGCACCTAACCCCACTTAGTTCAACAAATTGCGACACCTTAACTCTACCGTGTTACTTTCAGGGTCTTCGATATAAATAGAGCGCCCTTGCCCTTGAGCACCGTAACGACTGGCAAACTCGCCTGCTTCTATCCCATGTTCTTTAAGATGGTTAATGATAACTTGCTCTGAGATAGGTTTTATTTGTAAACAAAAATGGTCAACATTCCGCTCTGTTTTAGTCGGTGCACCACCGCCAACGGCGCCTAATTCACTATCAACCGTAACAATATCAATTAAGGCATTACCCGCTCTCAATTGAGTCAGTCCAACGCCTGCATCCGTTTCGCGTTCAACATGACAGCCTAATATTTGAGTATAAAAGTGCAGCATTTTATCTAACTTTGTGGTTCTTAATACAATGTGGTCGATAGCTAAAATGTCTAACATATCCAATGCCTTTTTACATACTTATTAGGGGTAGCGTTGATAAAATGTTATTTATTTAAGTAACAATCACAGTAACTTAACAATAAATTAAATACCAATGACAGGCAAACACAACGGGAGATGATACCATTAAGGCTAGCTCCCTCATCTCCCCTTTTATTAAAGCAATATTATTTTATACTGACTATAGTTGCTAATAAGGGTGACATGAACATGGTAGTGTCACAACCCCTGCTTCATAACATGAGAACCAACAAGGTGAAGGGTAAAATTAAGTAAATTGGCATTAAGTGAGCTATAAGCAAGGTTTGTGCATCCACACTACTCTATGATTTTTTCTGCATACACATACACCCCGTCTAAATAGAGATCAAACTGATTATCTCCTTTATTGACTATCTGGTAACAGGTGGTTTTACCTACATTATAATCAATCCATGTTCGACAAGATTTATCATTGTCGACCCACCATTTGCCCGTTTTTGTTCTATTTTTACTACGAGTTGCTTTAGCAGAGCCATCAGCATTATAAGTTTGGGTCCCCGTTTCATTCTCCCAATACCACTGCACCGTTTTACCAGAAAATGTTGCTGATATTTCCTGACCTGACATTGCATTAATATCCTGATTTATAACTTCTGACTCTTGAGTGGTATTACAACCAATTAGCATGGTAACGATTGCAATGGGTAATAACGTCGAAGTAGCCATTTTATATTTTTTAATCGCCATCTTATTGCTCCCTATTAGATGTTAGTTATTCAATATTCTCTCATTAGAGTGACGCTAATAAACCTAATGAAAGAGTAAGGTAAATCCATCTTAAATCCGTAATCCCCCCATTTAATTATTGTTACAGGCCATTAAAAATGATGAACAGCCCAACATTTATTAATATGGATAGCTTTATAACTAAAAGGTAGTCCTTAAAATAGCAATGATCAAAGTTTCTGGACGCCTCACACTTTCTATTTTGATCACCTTCCTCAAATAAGCGCGGCGAACACAGCGTGAAATACAATGGTAATAAGGCGTATCAGATAACGATACTTGTGATTGGCGGGACTGCGTCATAACAACGACCTCTTAGCGCGTGAAAACTACATTACTAAAAGGTAAAAGAGTATTCATAACTCGTCAAAGTTTATGGGTGTCCAGTTATTTCCATTTGCAAAAACGATGACAACCGTAATACGTCCAGTTGATTAACTTGTTAGGCATGTTTCACATGAACTAAACAGTGTTCGATAGCCTTCTAGCCGCTGCAGTTTCACTATAAGTATTAAGACTAGTTATTGAAACAGCAGTTAAACAACAAAACAAAACGGAAAAGGTAAGTATGCCAGAACTATTATTTGTTTTGATGGACCAAATTATGAGTTGTAATGAAGCCATTGCTAAAAAAGCAAATATAAAATAGAAAAACGTTGAAATAACACTAATCAAATTTAGTTTTTTAGGTTTCTTAATTGAAAAAATATCATTAGAAATATCAATGTGACTTCTAGCTTTTTTGTAATCAAAGAATTTAGAGAGGGAATCTTCCAACTTTAATATTAACTTAATAGCTGTAACCGGAGCTAAATAATTGAATTCGGCTTTAAATGACTTTTGAATTTCATAGTCGGAAAATGAATCAATTCCTTTCTCTACTAACTTGTGAAAGTCTGATCTTGTATTATTTGTTTTCGGTATTTTTGTTTTCCAGAAAATGGCGATAGAAAAGCCAATTAATAATGAACCGATAATAGTTGGAATAATTTCAGGGCCTGATGCAAAATTGAATATAAAACTAATGCCATTATTTTTTAACTCCGCCTTAACGTCAGCTGTATAACTGTAAACCATAGAACTTGTAATTAATAAACTTCCAAGAGTAAATAATGACCAAGTAAATTTATTCTCAAAAGGACGATTTAATACTGAATCAAATTTTTTAGCTAAACTATCTAGAATTTGGTTCCAAAAACCCATGCTATTTCCTTATAATATTTAAAAAGACAATACGAATTATATTCTGTTGACCAATAATAATCATAAAATAATTACAACTAATTGATTATCTTCAACATATATTAACTACAAACTAGTAACTATGCAGACTCATCAAAATGCCTAACGCCCCATTAACGGGCTAAAAATTGTTGGTTAAAATGTTGAGGAACGAAAACAACCAACTGTTTTTTGTGATCTTCACCCACTTTAGTAGACACCTCCTCAGTGTATAGAGGAGGTGTCTACTAAAGTGGGTGAGCATCAAAGTTCCGTTTTAATTGCTTTGTTATACGTTTAGTCAACACTGCTGATTTGGTAATGTCTTTCTACATTGTGAGTTACTTGACCCCATTTAGATGATTTAACTCTAGCTTGATGATTATCAAAGGCAGTTTGACTAATGAACTCTTCGTAAACACAAAACTTGTTACGGTTTAGTTCATCAGGTGTGACAGTGAAGGTAAGACAACCTGCCTCTTTTAACGTGAGACTTTTATGGATAACCAACTCACGTTTTACTACCTCAAGATCTGAGTCGGGTACGACTATAAATCCTTTTAATATAACCTTTGCCAACACTGAACTCCTGAAACGTATAACGCCCATATTAAGCGGACTAAAATTGTTAGCTATAATTTTGTGAGGAACGAACAATAGCCAACTGTTTTAGACGCCTTGTTATATGTTCGATGCTTTCAACAGCATCATTACTACTGCATATAAACCAACAATGATCGGAAGTAAAAATTCAAAGAATGCTCTAGCTTTTGAAACCGGTTTGGTCAAAGTAGCCCAGATTTTATTTTTTTTATATAACCTAGCTTCTTCACTTTCAACATCGCAATCAATAGGATTATCTGGACCTTGAGAATAATCATTAATGACCATTTTTCGAAATTGAGACAAATAATCTCGATTTATTGCTTTCTTCCAAACCATAAAGTCTGACATAGCATATAGAGAAAAAGCGACAATAAAATAAACTAAACCAGCTGACATTAGATATAGGATAGTGTTTTGATCTGTAGTCTTCAATTCAATGCCTAATGCACTTATTTTAGAAGGAAGAATACCGGCTTGAGAAAAGAATAAACTAACCATACTTAGCCCTAACAAGACTTTACGTTCTTTCCTCGTAACTTCAGAAAGAGGATCATTTAAATTAGTATCCACGAGACTTGATTTCCTTAGAACATATAACAGCATATTAAATAACAAAATATCACCTTTCCAACGGAAAGATGCCAAGCATCTAATGATTAATAATAGACTTAGACTAATACAATTATCATTTTAATCAACAATTTAAAATAAAAAATGAAATATAAGTCATGAAGAAGAAAGGAACAAGGGAAAGGAATAAGGAGCAAGGAAAATATATAAACGCAGACGCCCTCTGCCCTCAAAAAGCATAAAAAAGGGAGACAACATCACTATCACTAGCAACATCATCTCCCTTTCTATCAAGAGAAAACTAAATCAAAAAAGGATTAACCCTTTTAGACTCTTCTTTCTCAGCTTTAGTTTCTTTCACAACCGCAATATTCAACTCAGCCAATGCAGCTGGGTTAGCAAAACCCGGTGCATTAGTTAACGGACATGCCGCTGATGCTGTTTTCGGGAAGGCAATCACTTCACGAATAGAGGTTGTTTTGGTCATTAACATCACTAGACGGTCTAAACCAAATGCTAAACCTGCATGTGGTGGTGTCCCGTATTGTAGTGCTTCTAATAGGAAACCGAACTTGTCTTGTGCTTCTTCATCAGAGATGTTTAAGATGCGGAAAATCGCTGCTTGCATATCTTGTTTGTGAATACGTACAGAACCACCGCCTAACTCACAACCGTTTAATACCATGTCGTAAGCGTTAGAGATAGCACCGACTGGGTTTGCTTCTAACTCTTCAGCCGTTAAGTTGATTGGTGCTGTGAATGGGTGATGTAATGGTGTTAATGAACCATCTTCAAGTGGTTCGAACATTGGGAAGTCGATTACCCAAAGTGGTTTCCACTCATCTTTAATTAAGCCTAGGTCTTCTGCTACTTTCAGACGTAATGCGCCAATAGCTTCAGCAACTACGTTGGCTTTGTCAGCACCGAACAGGATGATGTCGCCATCTTTCGCTTCTGTGCGTTTTAGAATTTCAGCAACGATCTCTTCGTTTAAGAATTTAGCGATTGGCGATTGAACACCTTCAAGGCCTTTAGCCACTTCGTTCACTTTCATCCATGCTAAGCCTTTAGCACCGTAGATGTTAACGAACTTACCGTATTCATCGATGTTTTTACGAGAAAGTGACGCACCGCCTGGTACACAGATAACCGCAACACGGCTGTCTGCATCATTGGCAGGACCAGAGAATACGTTGAATTCTACTTCTTTTAATAGGTCAGCTACATCAACTAATTCAAAGTCGATACGTAAGTCTGGCTTATCACTACCAAAACGACGCATTGCTTCTGCGTAAGTCATTTTAGGGAATAAACCTAAATCAACATCTAGCATCTCTTGGAAAAGCTTAACCACCATCTCTTCGGTTTTATCCATCACTTGATCAGCGGTCATGAATGACGTTTCGATATCTATTTGTGTGAATTCTGGTTGACGATCGGCACGTAAATCTTCATCACGGAAACATTTAACGATTTGGTAGTATTTATCTAACCCGACATCATTAACAGTTGTTTAAATAACTGTGGAGATTGTGGCAATGCAAAGAATTGACCTTTGTTAGTACGGCTTGGTACTAAGTAGTCACGCGCACCTTCTGGTGTTGCTTTGGTTAAGATAGGTGTTTCAACATCTAGGAAGCCGTTGTCGTCTAAGAAACGACGTACAAAGCTACTTACTTTTGAACGGAATACCATACGCTCAGCCATTTCTGGACGACGTAGGTCTAGGTAACGGTAGCGTAAACGTTGCTCTTCAGAGTTGGTTTGGTTGCTATCTAATGGAGACGGTTTAGCACGGTTTAATATTTCCAGCTCAAGACCACGAATTTCAATACCACCCGTAGTCATGTTTTTGTTCACTTGACCTTCAGGACGTGCACGTACTTCACCTTTCATTTTAATACAAAATTCATTACGCACAGTGGCTGCAATCGCTGTCGCTTCTGGGGTATCGTTATCGAAGAAAACTTGCACAATGCCTTCACGATCACGTACATCTAAAAAGGTTACACCACCTAGATCGCGTTGTTTGTTTATCCAACCTACTAATTCAACTTCTTGACCAATGTTAGCCTCGGTCACTTCACCACAATACATAGTGCGCATTATCGATTCCTGTTTTTAAATACATTACAAAATAATTCAACACATTATAAAAGAAAATGCCCTTGAGGCATATGGCTAAATAAAAAATGACCCTGCCACACAATTTAAGTAAAATGCGCGGCAATACAAATTCAACAACCCAGTTTAAACTTTAATTAATTAGGCAGCCCTATGAGCCAAACCGATAATATTTTTAGTCAACCTTTACAAAAAGTGGATAGCTTTTTTAGCTTTGATCAGCAGGTCGTGCAAGTCTTCCCTGATATGATCAAACGCTCGGTACCGAGTTATGAAAAGATTATTAATAGTATTGCGATGATCACGCGCCGTTGTGCTCAAGATAACTCTAACTTGTACGATCTTGGCTGTTCATTAGGTGCGGCGACATTATCTATGCGTCGTGGGCTAGATGAACAACAAGGTTGCCAGATAATTTCCGTGGATAATTCATCGGCCATGGTAGAAAGCTGCCAACAATATATCCAAGCTTATAAATCAGAGGTACCGGTGACGGTATTGCAAGATGATATCTGTAATATTCAGATTGAAAATGCCTCGGTGGTTGTTTTAAATTTTACTCTGCAATTTTTAACACCAGAGAAGCGTTTATCGATACTAACCAATATTTATAACGGTTTATTACCAGGTGGCGTTTTAATTTTATCTGAAAAATTTATTTTTGAAGATCCAACAATCCACCAGCTATTAATTGATTTGCACTTAGACTTTAAACGCAGTCAAGGTTACAGCGAATTAGAAATCAGTCAAAAGCGTTCTTCATTAGATAATGTGCTGATTTCAGATACCGTTGAACAACATTATCAACGTCTCCAAGAAGCTGGGTTTAAGCACAATGAACTTTGGTATCAGTGCTTTAACTTTGGTTCAATCCTCAGTATTAAAGATTAATCATCATTATATTACAGCAAGGCAACACATGATCGACTTCAATAACTTCTATAGTATTATTGCTAAAAACCGTTTGAGCCATTGGTTACGCGACTTACCCGCACAATTACATGACTGGGAAAACACCCATGTGCACGGCACATTAGCCAGCTGGATTCGTGTATTAAACAAGTTCCCGACTATCCATAGTGAGCACATTGAGTTGAAAGACGAAGTGCGTATCGGTAACGGCAGTGAATTATCAACAGGTGAGACCAAGAAGTTAGAAAACCTATTACAAAAGTTCCACCCGTGGCGCAAAGGCCCTTTTCATATTCACGGGGTGCATATTGATACTGAATGGCGCAGTGACTGGAAATGGGATCGTGTTTTACCGCATATCAGCCCGCTTAAATACCGCTATGTGTTAGATGTTGGCTGCGGCAGTGGTTATCATATGTGGCGCATGCGTGGAGAAGGTGCCGAATTTGTGGTGGGCATTGACCCAAGCGAACTGTTTTTATGCCAATTCGAAGCAGTACGCCACTTTGCTAATAAAGACCAAAACGTGCACTTATTGCCTTTAGGGATTCAAGAGTTACCTAAATTGGAAGCCTTTGATACGGTCTTTTCAATGGGTGTGTTATACCACCGTAAATCGCCTATGGACCATATTACGCAACTGCAAGATCAACTAGTAGAAGGCGGTGAACTAGTATTAGAAACCTTAGTGATTGCCGGTGATAAAGATGACGTATTAGTGCCTGCTGACCGTTATGCCAAAATGCGTAACATTTGGTTCTTGCCAAGTGCTGAAGCGCTTAAATTATGGGTTGAAAAGTGTGGCTTTGAAGACGTTCGCATTGTTGATATTAATGACACGTTAACCGGCGAACAACGCAGCACCGCTTGGATGAAAAATGAATCCCTTGAGGATTATCTAGATCCCAATGACCCGACTAAAACCATCGAAGGTCACCCAGCGCCTAAACGTGCGCTATTAATTGCTAAAAAAGCGGTTAAACCACTTAATTAAAAAGTAACTTAAAGGTGTTTAATACTAGCTTTATAAAAGTAATAAACACCTTTTGATATTTAATCTGTTCACCAGTTATTGTATTAATCAATGATATAGCCTATTTTAATACTTTGTTTTAAGGTGGGAAAAGCTAATACCAATCACACTAAGTAATTGATCTATTTTACTTGTTAAAATAACTTATTACTTCGTTGTAATTTTCGCAAATAGAGCAGCTATTAAACTTAAATTACGCCTTGAACTAAGCCATTTTTCCTGCGCAAAATTTAGATCACTTATTTAAAGCAATTGGTATACCAAATGAACAGACAGCAGTTCCTGAACCGTTTTATGTTGCAGCAAGCGACGCTTACCTCTCCTCCTCTCATCTTGCACAACTTCAACATCATCCTCGACCACTTAAAAAAGCGGCAGTGTTAATGCCTTTAATACAAAGAAGTAATGGCTTACATATGATACTAACCCAACGTGCTTTGCACTTAAGGCATCACCCAGTGGCAGGTTAGCTTTCCCGGAGGCCGTTTTGAGTTATCCGATTTGTCATTAGCGCAAACGGCGCTACGCGAAACCGAAGAAGAGATTGGTATTGAGGAAAAACATATTCAATTAGTGGGGCAATTACCGGATATCACGACCACTAGCGGATACCATGTCACTCCTTTTATTGGCTTTGTCGCCAAACATCAACAAGTCATTATTGACCAAAGTGAAGTAAAAAGTTGCTTTGAAGTGCCCTTCAATTACCTATTAAACAATGATAATTTTGTTAAACAACATTTAGTGGCTAACCATAAACGCCACTTTACCTATTGTTGCGCTTATCAAAACCATTTAATTTGGGGTGCAACGGCGCAGATGATTATCAATTTACAACAACATTTACAGGGTTGAAGTAGCGACAAATAGCCCTATATCTAATCCGTAACATAAAACGCTAACTTAAGTGGTACTATAAGCGGATAAAATTAAACTAGGTTGTCATGTTTAGCTGATCTCAGCGTGCTTTCAAGCAGTATAACCAACAGATAAACGATAAAGGAATCATAAATAGCAGTACTGTTAGCGTCTCATCTAGATAACAACAAGATATTCTATCTTGGTATAGCAACATAATTTGTAAAAGGAAATATATATGGTTGAACACATCACCGGCATGCTGGCATTAATTGGTGTGCTATCGCTTTTGTGTCAATGGATAGGCTGGAAGCTTCATCTACCTGCGATTTTACCACTGTTATTATGTGGGCTTTTAATGGGTCCAGTGATGGGTGTATTAAACCCAGATGAATTATTCGGCGATCTATTATTCCCCATTATCTCGCTCGGGGTAGCGGTCATTCTATTTGAAGGTGCATTAACGCTTAATTTCAAAGAGATTAAAGAGCATGGGCGAATGGTCAGCCACTTAGTGTTGATTGGAGCTTTCATTACTTGGGCTTGTATCGCCCCTGCCGCACATTACTTATTAGGTTTTGACTGGTCGATTGCCATGTTATTTGGTGCGCTGGTTGTGGTGACAGGCCCTACGGTTATTGTACCTATGCTGCGTACTGTTCAACCTAAATCTAGCCTAGCAAGAATCCTGCGCTGGGAAGGGATTGTCATTGACCCAATCGGAGCCTTACTAGCCGTCTTAGTCTTTGAATATATCGCGGTTAATGCAGACCCCACATCACACATTCTACAATCTTTAGGGATCACTTTATCACTTGGCTTTGGTATAGGCGCGATGACTGGTTATTTAACAGGTATTGCCATTCGAAAGAACTTATTTCCACTATTACTTACGTAACACTGCCGTGTTAACGATTATGTTGGGTATTTTTGTTGCTTCAAATATTATCCAAGAAGAATCAGGCTTACTAACAGTCACCGTGATGGGTATTTGGTTAGCCAATATGCGTGGTGTTGATATTGCAGATATCTTAGAATTTAAAGAAACCTTAACCGTATTATTGATCTCTGCCCTGTTTATTCTATTAGCTGCGAGGCTTGACTCTAGCGCTATGCTCGACCTAGGGTTCGGAGGTCTAGGCGTGTTATTAGTCACGATGTTTATTGCTCGCCCATTGAGTGTATGGATTTCAGGTCTAGGTACCAACCTTTCTAGCAAGGATAAATGGTTCTTAAGTTGGGTTGCACCACGCGGTATTGTTGCTGCGGCGATCTCTTCGTTATTTGCTATAAAATTAGAAACCGTTGGGTTAGACGGCGCTGAAGCGATTGTGCCTCTAGTGTTCTTGATCATTATCGGTACAGTCGTTATCCAAAGCTTAACCGCCGGCCCTTGGGCGAAGTTTTTAGGCGTAAAAGAAGGCTCAAACGAAGGCTTATTGATGTTTGGTGCGTCCACCTTCTCACGTGAATTAGCTAAGCTATTAATCTCTAAACATATCAAAGTGATTTTAACTGATAATAACTGGGACAGTATTCGTAAAGCGCGTATGCAGAATATCCCTGTTTATTTTGGTAATCCAGCCTCAGAACACGCCAGTAACTTTATGGACTTGGGAGGTATTGGTCGTGTGTTAGTCATGTCACCTTACCGTCAACTAAATCCATTAGTGACTTTCCATTTCCAAGACTTGCTTGGTACAGAAAAAGTATTTGGGTTAAATAACCCTGATATAAGCAGTGCACGTCACCAGTTATCAGAAAGTTATTTAAAGCGTTTAAGCTTATTTGGTGAAGGGGTTTCTTACGCGAAACTAGCAAGCTTAATGGCTAAAGGGGCAATCATAAAAGTGACTAATATTACTGAAAACTTTTCCTTTGAGCGTTTTAAAAAACGTTATGGTGAAACGGCAATGCCATTATTGTACATCACCAAAGAAGGCGAGCTGAATATCATTTCCGGTGAAAGCAACCTTAACTTCCCAGTCGGTATTGAGCTGATCAGCTTACTACCAAAAGAAGCGCAAGAGCGTGCGGTTGAACAAAGAGCATTAGATGAAGAAGCAGAACGCCAAGCAAAAGCCTTAGCCAAAGCAGAGGCAAAAGCAGCGGCGATTATTGCAGCTGAAGCCAGAGCGGAACGTGAAGCTGAAGAAGCAAAGCAACGAGCGGCCGAAAAGGCGCGTCGTAAAGCATTAGAAGAAGAGGAACAAGCGCGTTTATTAGCTGTAGAAGAAGCAGCTAAATTAGATGATGAGACCACAGAAATAGTGGAAGAAAGCCTCAAAGATGAAACGCTTGCTGATAAAAAAGTTAAGGCTAAATAGCAAACCTTTAAACAAGGATTAATCGTCTATTAAGCGATGCCAGTAATCAGACTTATTCAGGTCACTGGCATCGTTTTTTCTAGTTTCAGTGCTTTTAAGAAACTATTTTTTAAGAGGCTATTATTTTAAGAGGGTATGTTTTTAAGGAACTAACCGTTTCAATAAAGGTATTTTCACCAGCAACATAGTGGTAAACAAGGACAAAACCAACGCGATAATCGTTAACATTGGGATAGCAATCCAATTAGTCATAAAGGCATCATAATAACCATTACTTAGATTCCTAACGGGAATTAACCACAATGGATGGATAAGATAAATCCCTAAGCTGTAAGTAGAAATCAATGTAACGAGTGCTCGACATTTACCTTGAATTCGTTCTGCATAGGTTTGTGCAAGTACAAATAACATCCCTGCAATAACCGCCGTATTCAGCGTTTTATAGCCCATAAATAACGAGCGATATCTGCCCTCATCCAAAGCTAAATACCAAGTACCGATAACGTTTAATAACAGCATCGCAACACCTGCCATTATCCATAACGTTAACTGTGGACGGTTATCTCGATTAAATAAATACCAACCGGAGACTAAATATCCCGAATACAAAACAAGGTTTTGTTGCAACACATCCCCTACTTTAAACCAATGCATCGTCAATAAGACTAACCAACAGGCAAGCGCTAATTTAATATGATCGGGTTTAGCTTGTTTTAATAAAGGCAGTAAAAAAGGGATCACAAAATACAAAGGAATAAAGTCATAAAAAAACCACAAATGATACCAAACGGGCTCAGTGGGTGAGCTTGTTAATATAGCCAGTGCTTTATCACTTTGCCAATCGCCAGAATAAATGCCATCAAGCATAAAGCCGCCCACCAGCGCATAGATAATAGTCCAAGCAATAAAGGGAATAACCACTTTGTTTACACGCTTAGTGAGATAATAACGCCATTCAAACACCTTATTACTAGAAAGCAGTAACGCGCCACTGATCATCATAAATACCGGCACAGCCCATCTCGTGACACTGTTTGTACCAGCGGCAGCTAACCACTCAATATCAGGAATATCACCATATAAATAACGAAAAGGCCCTAATACATGAATACTCACTACGGCAATAGCCGCAATAAAACGCAAAAAGTCGATATAAAAAATGGATGGGCGTGATGCCTGCATAGTTTTACCTAATTAAATAAAGATAAAAAATAGAGTTTACAATCGTTATTAAGTTCATAACAAATCTGATAAAAGTATCCTTGGCTGAATGCTAATAAATCTACAGCTTGAAACTATTTAAAAAATGAAACATTGCAGAAAGATGAAAAAACGTGATAATAAGCGCACTTTTTCTCCATGCCACTCAGTCGCTGCTATTACATTTATGTTTGTTAAATAAAGTAAATATCTCAGACTCATTACTAGACGTTTACTAGTCTAAAAGGATTTACTTTTGATCATCCAACATTGTCGCCTTTATCTATTTTGTAGCTTATTCGCATTAGCTACACCCAGTTTATTCGCTGCAGAAAATGATAAAAAAAGTGATGATATTTATACCGCTAGTCAAGTGCCACTAGCAGAGCAAAATCAATTACAAGAAACACCAGAGTATACAGGCACTGACCAACAAATCATTGCGCCTTTACCAGACCTAACGCCTGTTGAACCTACAAAAGAAGAAACTGCCTACCAAACGTCGTTTACCAACTCATCTTGGGAACAATTTGATGTGCCAGAAAGCTTCTACGATAACCCTTATACTGTATCACTCTTTTCACCAACACACGGTGAAGATAGAGCTCGCTTAGTCTCACAAACTAACTCTATTTTTTACTATGGATTAGGTGTTATTTCCGCATTGGCAGTGATGCCAGAATCTGTGACTAACTGGAATAGCGACGATGATGATAGTTTTGCTCAAAAATGGATAGATAACGTAACTGACGGCCCAGTGTGGGATCGAGATGACGTGATATTAAATTATGTCATGCACCCTTTCTTTGGCGGTGCTTACTATCAAACGGCACGTAAATCTGGCTATCGCCAATGGGATGCTTTTTTATACTCAGCGTTAATGTCTACAGTATTTTGGGAGTATGGCGTGGAAGCCTTTGCTGAAACACCTTCTATGCAAGATATTGTCATTACCCCTGTATTAGGCTGGGTTTATGGTGAATGGGCATTTAATAAAGAGCGTGAAATTTGGGCTGGCGGCGGCACAGTAATGGGTAGCGAATACTTAGGTAATACCGCGTTATTTTTACTTGATCCAATTGATTCCATTGGACGTAATTTTAACCGTTTATTTGGTGCTGATTTAATCAAAGCAGGTACCGGATACATTCGTTTAAACGAGCAAGATTCTTCGGGCAATATCCTGGTGACAAACAGATCATGTTCCAAGTTAACTATGCGTTCGGCAATAACACTAGCCCTGCAGAATCGGGTATCAGTGGCAGACGCCGCATCAATGATGGCTATTCATTTGGTCACTCAAAAGACCCTGTTAATACTGGCATTATCGGATTCAGTTTAGGGTCGGGTTACCTTAATTTTGACAACAAACGCAACTTGATCAACCAACAATATGCGCAGTTCTCCTTGGGTTTATATTTCTCTCGTGCATTTTCAGCTCGCTTGAACTATAACTCCACGCAATTATTCGAAGGTATTGTTGCACCAGATTACACTTACGAGTCATTTAGTGTTGATGGGCAATATTACTTCAATAGCGAAGCTAACCTACGCCCTTACTTAACCGCTGGTATCGGTGAAGAGATTTGGGATAAAGATGATGATCAATACAACTTACAAATCAATGCAGGTGTTGGGTTACATTACCGCTTCAATGCAAAATGGGCACTACAAGCAGACCTTGTTAACTACTTTACCTCTGATGAAGGCAGTCATGATCAACTATTAACGGGTAAAGTAATTTACCGTTTTGGTGAAGGTGAGAAGTAAGGTGAAAGATAAAAGATAAAAGATAAAAGATAAAAGATACAAGGTGAAAGGTACAAGGTAAAAGGTTTACTCGGTGTGAAACACTGAGTAAACAATATCTAATAAGGCCCTTAAAGTGAGCCTTACTTCATTACATCAATTAATGCATTAGCAAGGTAACTCACTTGCTCTTGCTTTAGCCCTGCAATATTAATTCGTCCATTTAACATGCCGTAAATAGCATGCTTTTCACGTAACGCAGTCATCTGCTCAGCAGTGAGTGGCAACATCGAAAACATTCCTTTCTGTCTCGTCACCGCTTGTAATGATTCATCAGCCCTCATCTCAGATAATAACTGCCCTAATGCAACACGCAGATCATTGATACGATTTCTACATACGGCTAACTCATCTAGCCAATCTTCTGGATCGTTAAACAATAATGAAGCTACCGCAGAACCATGGTTCGGAGGCATTGAGTAGTTAGCACGAGTAATACGCTCTAATAAAGTACGTAATGCTTGATGTTGTGCTTTATCACTGGTTAATACCATTGCCGCCCCGGTGCGCTCACAGTATAAACCCATGTTTTTTGAACAGCTTGTTGCCACGAACATAAGGTCAACTTGCTCTGCAAACAAGCGTAAACCCGCCGCATCCTCTTCAGGCCCCACACCAAAACCTTGGTAGGCAATATCAATTAATGGCACTACTTTTTTAGCGATACAAAAATCGATCAACTGCTGCCATTGTTCAATTAAAGGATCCACGCCAGACGGGTTATGACAGCTTCCATGCAATATAATCACATCGCCTTCTTTAGCGGCTGATAAGTCTTCAAAACACTTATCAATATCTAACACACCTGTATTATGCTCCCAACGAAAAGGTGCAACCGTTAAGCCTGCGCCTTCCATAATTGGACGATGATTAAGGTAACCAGGTTCAGTGTTCCATACCACAGCCTGTGGTGACAAAGTTGCAATAAAATCAGCCAGTACTCTTAACGCACCAGATCCACCAACCGTTTGAATAGTGCACTGCTCGTCAAGTCTAGGGCTATTACCTAACACAAATTTAGCGATATGATCGTTAAACTCAAGATTACCCGATAACATTTTATAACTCTTAGAAGCCGCTTCGTTAGCTAACTTTATTTCCGCTTTTTGCACTTGTTGCATAACAGGCGTTTGACCTGTTTCATCGCGGTAAACCCCCACCAACATATCTATTTTATGAGCACGCTGGTCGTCATTAAATTGATGTAATAATGCCCACAGAGGATCACCTTGCACAACAGGTAAATTTTCTAACATATCTTGTATTTCCTTAGATAAATATAACTTAACAACGATTCGATAAAATAACGCCCACGATAGTCATCCCTATTCCACCAATAATAAATAATGATAGAGATTCTCCAAATATTGGTACTGCTAAAAAAGCCGTTATTGCAGGTGAAATTGAACCTAATAATGATGCATTTCTAGCGCCCAGCTTGTTGATCGCATAAGAGAAACAGAAAGTGGCGACCACCCCGATACCAAGGCCTTGAATAACAATAAAGGTAAAGCTTGCTGAAATGAAAAACGGCCAATTTCACTCTCTACCATACCAGAGCTAATCAATATCAGCATAATAAAACCTGATAGATAAGACAAAATAATAACCACGGTGATCGGCTTTAGATTAACTCGCTTTAAAGTGACTGCGAATATAGCCCAGCATGCACTAGCAGCGAACAAAAAGCCGACACCTATTAGTGTTTGTTGAGAAAATGACTGTCTTTCATTCAGTAACATCATCACTACGCCAACCAATATTAATGACAGCGCTAACAAACGCTTTTTAGAAATAATCTCAGCAAAGAAAAGTGCTGTAATGATGGCAACAAAAATGCCCGGTGTACCTGCTAGTATCGTCGCAACATACGCTGTAGGAACTGTTTTAGCCCCCAAAGCAGCAAGATATACAAATGGAATCCCACCTAATAAAATGAACGCAAGATCAATCACTTTAATGCTTTTAATCACCTTGAAATGTGCAATAGCGCAAGGTGCAAATAATATTGCCGGCACGATAAAGCGCAATAATGCAACGTCGGCAATAGTTAAACTTGAACCGTCTATAGTACGAATCGATAGTGCAAAGCTCGACCAGATAAGTAAGACTAAGATCATTGCTGAATAGCCTAAGACCTTAGCTGAAAAGAAAGAGCGATGAACTTTGTTACTATGAACACCTTGCGTATTGAGCATAACGGCCAGATCCTATTAATATTTAATCAGCTTATTATCCATCAAAAACAGCGCCGTTATCATTTAAATAAACTTTAATTGAAAGATTATTTGGTTTAAAAAGTTAATAATATATAGTTACACGCACTAAAACACCAAACGAGATAATCATGGATAAAATAGACCGCAATATCTTGGCCCTATTACAAACAGAAGGCCGTATCTCTATCGCTGATTTAGCTGATAAAGTGAACTTATCGCCCTCGCCCTGTGCAAGACGTTTAAAGCGTTTGGAAGAGGAAGGTTATATAGAAGACTATCAAGCTAATTTGAATAAAACACAGATTGGGATCAACATGACTTTTTTGTTGAAGTCAGTTTAAACCGTCATCAAGAAAAGGCACTAGAAGAGTTTGAAACAACGTTGTTAGCCATGAAAGAAGTAGTCAATGCACATATTGTATCCGGCGCGTTTGATTATCTTATTGAAGTAGTAACACATGATTTACCCGGATATGAAGCCTTCACCACTAAATTACATAAAATAACCAGTGTTAAAGATATCCACACGCATTTATCAGTGAGGCAGTTGAACACTCAACGTGCATTACCTATCTACAAATAACCTGAGAATAATGCTAATTCAGGACTGCTGCTGACAGTTAATTAAGTTTGTGACAAATTCTATTTATAAAAAATGATATTAAAAAAGCGCCTGTTTCTGGCCGATGTTTAGTTTCAAATGACTATCGCCCAAAGGTAGCTAGGAAAGAGAAGTCGCTAAGTGAGCTAGTGGACTACAAACCTTGGCCAATATTGCTCAACCTCAATAGTTAGAAGCAAAAAACAAGACGCGGCCCTATTCATTCAATGCTTTATTATATTCGTAGCCTATTGATTAAAAATCTGTTCTACCGTTTTCATTGGTAAAAACATACGAATACACCCATTATGTTCGCACAATACTTCAAAGCCGAACTTCGTATAGAACGCTTGAGCAGAATCTGTCAGACAATCCACAACAATTGCGTATGCCCTCATGTGATGATTCACTTCCCACAAGTACTTCAACGCACGAATTAGACTAACCTTTCCAAGCCCTGAGCCATGAAACTCCTTGTGCACAGCTAATTGAGCCAAAAGAAAAACAGGGATTGGATACCTAGGAAGTTTCTTTGCTAGCTGTGCCGGTAATGTTCCTCGGCTGATTGAACTCGGTGCAACACTATAAAATGCACAAATAGCGAACTTTTGATTTATCATTGGTTGAGCACTAGGTAAAACCATTGTTCGGCTAATACCTGCTTGCATGTGCTTTGCAGCTTGAGTTTTGATAAATACGTTTAGCTCATGCTCACCACAGTTGAATGAGTTGCGGTCATGCTTTGACTTACTAAGTTCTACGAACTCTTTAGCCCAACTCACTTAATACCACTTTCATCTGTAAATTTGGCAGCGTCAAGCAACGCTTGATTCGGTGCTTTTGCTTTATTACATGCAGCTATAAACTCATCAAAGACACTGTCTTTAACCATAATACTTTCATGCTCTTCAATAACGTGAGTTGCATCTTCGTCCATAAGCCTCACTACATATTCAGTGAGACTTTTTAAACCAAGTAAAGCCGATGCTTTTTCGGCTTTTGCCTTAATCTCTTCATCAAGACGGATATCTAAACGTGCTGTTGCCATAACCCCTCCTATGTACGGATTAATGCCGTAACTTGAATGATTATAGTGCAAACTTAAAGCACATTCAATTTGTACGGATAGTTTAGGGATCGAGAGAGAATATAACGCCGCAAACAGCTGTGGCTTTGTAGTGGATTATTTTGTGGTCGCGTAGCGTAAACCGCAGGACCAGTAACGAAAAAAGCCGTCAGACAGGCTTATCTTGTTAGCTCTCATTTTGGATCAAGTTAGCAATGACCTTTTTTGCTGCAGCGGAAAGCAGAAGCTTTGAATACAGCCGATGAAAACCGCCAAACATGTGAAACACTAGGCCGAACTTGCCATCTGCTCTCGTCGAAATTACTGCAGAGCCAAAATACAGTGTAGTAGACGGTGTTGTGCCATCCTGCGGCTTTACGCAAAGCCAGGACCTTGTTTGCCATGCAGCAAGTAGAATTTCGTTACTTGATCGGCTCTCGACCTGCCATGCTGAGAGCTCGGTTGAATTTGACTGCGCAAGTAGCGACACCTCTTCGTCGGAAGATGGAATACAAAGCGCCTTAGCGAGCAACCAACGCTCAAATTTAAATAGACGTGTTGTGTAGAAGGCCTCAATGAACTGAGACAAGGTCACTGATTTAGAGATCGAAGTACAGTAGCAATCAGTAAACGCCCGCTTATTGTAAGCACTAAGCAATGAGGTATTGGGCACAGGTACTAGTGATGGCATTTGTATCATGTCTCTTTTGAGCTAACGCCTGCGTAATAGGCGCGAGCTTGCGAGCGTCCTAATTGACGCGTTTGTTATATTTATTGTCAATTTCACTTTGTAGTTTCTCAAGCTCATCAAGAACTTCCATAAATTTGGTGCCAAGCTCGGTAACCTTATACTCAACTCTTGGCGGCACCTCATTATAAGAAATACGCTCCAATATCCCGAATTCTACATTCTTGCGTAAGCATTGATTGAGCACTTTAGTCGTTAGACCTTCAACACTTCGCACCATTTCGCCTGGGCGGTTAATTTCGCTCGCAAGAAGTTGGTAAACAGTAAGTGACCATTTGCAACCATAAATGGTCTCAACCATTTGGGCACTTTCACTAGGTGCAATTTTTCTCAAATATTTTTTCTTTGTCTTTCATAAATATGTACCAAAAAGTACCTACCTTACCAATATGTACATACTTTATAACGCTACGGTGAATCGGTAAATTATCTTCGAACCTTAACACATATCGGAGAAATTTATGACAACTTTAAACATGGCTTTCATCATTGGTGGCTCAAGCGGCATGGGCTTGTCAACCGCAAAGCAACTGGTTACACAAGGCATTAGCACCATTATTCTCGGCAACAATTCTACCAAGCTAGAAACCGCTAAAGCTGAATTAGCCGAAATCGCTGCCAGTAATGTGGCTGTAGAAACATTACAGGCTAATCTTTATGATCAAGAAGATGTCGACAGGGTGATTCAAGCACTTAACACAGAAGAAAGGCACATCAAATACCTTGTCAATGCAGCGGGTTATTTTAACCCTAAGCCATATTTAGAACACGGGTTAGAGGATTATGATGCTTATGCAATACTCAATCGAGCTACCTTTTTTATAAGCCAAGCAGTGTCTCAAAACATGAGTAATAACGGTGGTGGAGCCATTGTGCATATTGGTTCTATGTGGGCTAAGCAAGCGATCAAAGCGACTCCGTCTTCCGCATATTCCATGGCCAAAGCAGGGATACATGCATTAACACAGCACATGGCGATGGAATTAGCTGATCAAAATATTAGGGTTAATGCGGTGTCACCTGCGGTAGTAAAAACCTCAATTTATGAAACTTTTATCGATCCGGCTGAGATGGACGATGCCCTCGCCGGTTTTAATAGTTTCCATCCGATTGGCCGTATTGGTACACCGGATGATATCGCCAATACCATCGTCTTTCTTCTTCAAGATGATTCAAGTTGGGTAACAGGTGCGATTTGGGACGTTGACGGCGGCGTTATTGCAGGTAGAAACTAAAGGAATACTATTTATTGGAGGTCGACATGACTACTTTAATTAATGCTGACTTCGAGCAACGTGTCGTGATTCAGCCCACTGACTATCAGTGGGTTGAGTCCCCGATGCCCGGTGTTGAGCGCATGATGCTTGATCGCGTTGGAAACGAGGTCGCTCGCGCGACTTCTATCGTTCGTTATGCGCCTTACAGTACCTTTTCGTCACACACTCACAGTGGTGGCGAAGAATTTCTAGTACTAGAAGGCACCTTTTCGGATGAGCATCAAAACTACACAAAAGGGAGCTATGTACGCAACCCAATAGGTACTTCTCACACGCCCCAAATAGGTCAAGAAGGTGCAACAATACTGGTAAAGTTACATCAATTTGATCAAGACGATACACAGCAAAAGGTGATAGACACCCAAAACAACTCATGGTATCAAGGACTTGTAGAGGGGCTAACGGTGATGCCACTGCATGAGTTTAAAGGTGAACATGTCGCCTTGGTGAAATGGGCTCCTCACACTCAATTCCAACCGCATAACCATTGGGGAGGTGAGGAAATCTTTGTATTGGAAGGTACATTTTATGATGAGCATGGCCGATACCCTAAAGGTAGCTGGCTTCGTAGCCCCCATATGAGTAAGCATTTGCCTTTTACGAAAGAAGATGGTGCACTCATTTATGTGAAGGTGGGACATTTGTAAATATAACGCTTGCAATAAGCGGACTAAAATAGTGGGTTAAGATGTGTAGCGAAACATAACCCACTGTTTTAGTTGATCTTCACCCGAAAAAGTGGACACCTTCCACTTGTTATATCTTTGCTAATTCATATTCTACAGGTGTTTTATATCCTAAGCTCGAATGCAAGCGCTGTCGATTATAAAAATAGTTTAAATAGCCTTTAAGCTTAGAATGCAACTTACTCATTGTTTCAAAACGATTTCCTCGAATTAAATCGGCTTTAAGCGAGTGAAAAAATGACTCTACTTCTGCATTGTCCGTGCAACACCCTGGTCGATTCATACTCGCATTAATGTTGTGTCTTTTTAAATATCCCTGAACATTATGTGCTCTATATTCCGCACCTCGGTCTGTATGAAACAATACACGATTGACAGGTTGACGCTTTTTAATCGCCAAACGTAATGCTTTAAGAGTAAGCTCTGTAGATTTGTTCTTCCCAAAAGCCCATCCGATAACTCTACGTGAAAACAAGTCAATAACGACTGCAAGATAGTGCCACTTAGTTCCAACTTTAAGATACGTAATATCACCTGACCATTGTTGATTGATATCTGTTGGCTTCTCAATATTCTTACGTTCATTTTGTATTTCTTTATAAAAGAACTTTATCTTAGCGGGCTTGCTATAAGTTTTTATTGCCCGTGCCCTTAGCCCATTTTCACGCATTAATCGTGCAACCCGCTTTCCACTTGTTCTTATGCCAGCCCTTTTTAAGGCATGAAAGACTCGGGGGCTTCCATAAGTTTGGTGATTATCGTTAAACACTTTCTTAATACTTTGCAACAAAACTGCATCTGATAAGGCCCTCACCGAAATAGACCTTTTTAACCAGGCATAGTAGCCACTGCGAGAGACCTCAAGCCATTCACAAAGGTATTTGACGCCTAAGACTTCTCCGAACCTTTGGATGAATCCAAATCGTTCTGATGTACTTCCGCCAGATACCGTTGCCACTTTTTTAGCAAATCATTCTCCAATTTCAAACGCTCATTTTCTTTCTGAAGCTTCTGAATTGCAGTTAATTCTTTTTTAGTAGGGACTTTTTTCATATTTTCACTATCGACACTGTAGCGCTGTACCTTTAAGAACTTTCCTTCTCGATACTCTTTTCGCCACCGACTTAACATTAATGGATGAATATCAAGTGCTGAAGCAACATCCTTAGACATTACATCGTCTCTTAAGCTTAGTTTGACCGCTTTAATTTTAAAGCTTACTGGATAAAACCAGTGTCTTTCTTGGTTGTGTATATTTGGGCATTTCAACCTCCTCAGTGTATAGAGGAGGTGTCTACTAAAGTGGGTGAGCATCAAGTTCCGATTAATTGCCTTGTTATGTATTTTTTAAAGGGATATCACCATACCCCCAAATTAGTGTTCCAATAATTGCCAATATAAACCCTGACCACTTAATAAGATTAAAATACAAACCAAATTCACTTTTTAAAATAGTATATTCTCCCGTACTCAAACCACTCGGATATATATAACCGCTTATTGCATTATTCTTAATCTCAATCCAAACAGCCAAAGCTACAACAATTGAACCACACCTTTGAAACCAAGTTGCTACAGTTTCACTATTAGGCATAAGGCTAGGAACAAATATAGAAATAAATGGGATTAATACAGCTAATACAATTATTGGCAATGTAGTCCATAGACTAGACTTAATAACTTTTCTCTACTTCACAGTCCACTCATTCAAAATCATTACTCCATGAACACATAACAGGATATTATCCATAATTCACGATAGTAGCGGAGAATGGATTTTAAAATTAGTACAATAAATAACAATTGGTTCGTTAATAGTCAAAGCTTTACATTATTTTAATAATAGTAATATTCAATATTACTATTGTAGAAACTAAGCATTGCGTCATACTCAGTTCAATTGCGCTGAGTATGATGCAATGAATAAAAACTAAACATTAAAAATCAAGTAATTACGAAATAATTATTGGGGCAAGTGAGCATGCAAATGCTGCTTTCTACACAAAAAATTGCATCTTTATGTAACAATTATTACAACTGTATAAATAATCAATTATTGTAAGGTGTTTTTACTATCATCAAATCACCTTTTTGCAAGCGCTTCGAGATGTAATTCGAGCAAAACGATATAGCCTACAAACAGGACAAAATTTCTGTCTCACTATATCCCCTATTTCGCTTTAGCACTATAAACTCCATAGCTTACCCTTCTCACACCAACAGTTTTAATTGAGCTATGAAAAGAGCTAACTCTCAATGGCTCATTAATATCACCTACTTTGTCGCAAACTTAATTGGCAATCACCCATAGCTCTAATGTAAAGGCAATAATATTTACTGATAACTGTTGAGTATTTGGGCCATTTCTTGTTTGCGTTCATCACTACAAAAACTAGCAACAATACTATTCTCAACCAACTTGATCGCCTGTGCTTGATTCAACTCTAATGCGTCAGCAAGCGCTTCAAAGTTTTCAGTCATGTAACCACCGAAGTAAGAAGGATCATCGGAATTTACGGTGACACAAATATCTAATGCTAATAATTCTAAAATATTGTGTTGTTGCATCTGTTCGAAGACTTTTAGCTTGGTATTCGATAATGGACACACAGTGAGCGGCATTTGCGTTTGTTGTAGGTAAGTAATTAACTCAGGGTCTTGAATCGCAGCTACACCATGATCCACACGTGACACTTTTAAATCATTAATCGCAGTCCAAATATATTCTGCAGGCCCTTCTTCACCAGCGTGCGCCACGGTTAGTAAACCTAACTCACGTGCTTTAGCAAAAACTCGGCTGAATTTTTCAGGGGATGTCCTAATTCAGAGCTGTCTAAGCCAACACCTTTCACTTTATCCAAGAATGGCATTGCTTGTGCTAAGGTAGCAAATGCGCTTTCTTCGTCTAGGTGTCTTAAAAAACACATAATTAACTCACTGCTGATACCTAGTTTTTCCTGCCCGTCGGTTAACGCACGGTCAATACCATTGATCACAGTAGCAAAATCGATACCACGATCAGTGTGAGTTTGTGGATCAAAGAATGGTTCAACGTGTAATACATTTTGCGCTTTACACTTCTCTAAATAAGCCCAAGTTAAGTCATAGAAGTCCTGCTCTGTGACTAATACTTGTGCCGCTTGATAGTAAATATCTAAGAAGTCTTGTAGTTGTGTAAATTGAAATGCTTGGGTAACTTCTTGCACGTTCGCATAGGGTAAAGCAACATGATTGCGCACTGCTAAATCAAATAACATTTGCGGCTCTAAGCTACCTTCTAAATGCAAATGTAGCTCAACTTTAGGTAACAGATTGAGCCAACTAGATGAAACCGGTGCACTTTCTGTTTGGGGGATTGAATTCGACATAATATTCTCTTTTAAATGACTTAAGTTAAGATAACTAATTTTCAGTCGATAATAAAATAAACTTGCTTTTTTTGATTAAAAAACGAGGAAAAAGATGGGATGACAATTAAAGCTTGTTTTGTATCACTTAACCATTATGATCACCCATTCAAAAACCTTCCTAACTGACTCAATGACTGTCATAAAAGCGAAAAGATTTAAGGACTTAACATGTTTAAATTTTTTGAAAATTTAGTGCCTGCATTAAATGATCAAGAACCAACTCAACCGCCAAATACCTTGTTTGCATTTTGTTTGCATTACACACAAGGCTATAAAGTAGCACTGTGCTTTATGACGTTACTGATTGCAACATTAGCGGTATTAGAGGTCTCTTTATTTGGTTTCATGGGACAATTAGTAGATTGGTTAGTGACTAAAAATCCGGAGACGTTATTACAGGAGGAAGGCTCAACGCTTTTATTAATGTCATTAACTGTATTAGTCGTGATCCCCATCTTAATTCTGTTGCATTCATTAGTGATTCATCAAGTATTACTGGGTAACTATCCGATGTCGATACGTTGGTTTGCTCACCGCTATTTGCTCAAACAGAGTGTCTCTTTTTACCAAGATGACTTTGCTGGACGTATTGCCACTAAAGTGATGCAAACTGCCCTCGCAGTACGTGAAACGGTGATGAAGCTGCTAAACGTAATGGTTTATATCGTGGTTTATCTCATCTCTATGGTGGTGATGGTCGCTCAAGCTGATTATCGCTTAGCTATGCCTATGCTAGTTTGGTTAGTGGTTTATATTGGTATTCAATACTACTTTGTTCCAAGATTAAAAAATGTCGCGACAGAACAAGCTGATGCTCGTTCAACCATGACAGGTCGTATTGTCGATAGTTACACCAATATATCAACCGTTAAGCTATTTGCGCATACGGAATCTGAGTCCGCTTATGCTAAACAAGGAATGAAAGGTTTTTTAAATACAGTTTATCGCCAAATGCGTTTAGCAACAGGGGTGAATATGTGTGTGCAGATATCTAACTATTTATTGGCCTTTTCAATCACGGCTATCTCTATCTATCTGTGGATGCAAAGTGCTATCTCTGTCGGTTCAATTGCTATCGCAATCAGTCTGTCTCTGCGTTTAAACGGTATGTCACAATGGATCATGTATGAGTTAAGTGCCCTATTTGAAAACATAGGTACAGTAACGGATGGCATGAATACCTTAGCGAAGCCTAATATCATCCAAGATAAAGAAGGTGCCAAACCACTTAAAGTAACCGAGGGTAATTTATACTTTAAACAGATGAGCTTTCATTATGGTGAAAATAAAGGGGTGATTGAAGGGTTTGATCTGAATATTAAAGCCGGAGAGAAGATTGGTTTAGTTGGCCGCTCTGGTGCCGGAAAATCGACCTTAGTTAACCTATTACTGCGCTTTTATGATGTAGAAAAAGGTCAAATTATCATTGATGGTCAAGACATCAAAGATGTACAGCAGGAAAGTTTACGCTTACAAATCGGTATGGTGACTCAAGATACTTCATTATTGCACCGTTCGATCCGTGAAAATATTCTATATGGCCGCCCTGATGCGACGGAAGAAGAGATGATCAATGCGACTAAACAAGCACAGGCCCATGATTTTATTAGCAGATTAACCGATAACGAAGGCAATGTTGGTTACGATGCGCAAGTTGGTGAACGTGGCGTGAAGCTTTCGGGCGGGCAACGACAGCGTATCGCTATTTCGCGCGTATTGTTAAAAGATGCACCTATCTTGATTTTAGATGAAGCCACCTCTGCCTTAGACTCTGAAGTGGAAGCGGCCATTCAAGAGAGTTTAAATGAATTGATGCAAGGTAAAACCGTGATTGCCATTGCGCATCGTTTATCAACCATTGCAGCAATGGATAGATTAATCGTCTTAGATAAAGGTAATATTATTGAGCAAGGTAGCCACCAACAACTACTTGATCAAAATGGCGTTTATGCACAACTCTGGGCACATCAGACAGGCGGTTTTTTAGGTTGTGATTAAGCAAGTACCAAACCTGATATAATGTTATAACACCTAATTTTCAGACACAAAAAAGCCATCAATCATTGATGGCTTTTTAATGCGTTAATAACAGAAATCTACATTGCGAAAGGTTATTTCCAGCCCTGTTTCCAAAGACTTGTCTCTTTTAAATCACGCCAATCAATTTCTGTTTGGCGGTGAGAGATAATCGCTTCTATTACACACAAAGTGACAACCCCTTCTTCATCAAAGCTGACTTTAGTGATGAGAAAGTGTTTCTCTTTATTAATAGACTTAACAGCGGTCCATTTACTGTTGAGCAATTTTTTAGGGTTAATTTGATTGATAGCGATGACTCCTATACAACAATTAACGGTTTGCAGCGATCTCTCTTAATGCCTTTTTTCTGCGTCAGATAAGAAAGCAATCTCTAAACCATTAATTTGTGCTTGCTTAATTTGCTCGATTGATAGCCCCGCGTTCGGTGCGGCCACTTCATATTCAAAAGGCAATTCAATTCCTTCAACTGCAGGATCATCTGTATTTAAACAGGCTAATACACCATGGTTTAAAAACGTTTTAATAGGATGTTTGTTGATATCTGCAATGGTACTGGTTTGCAAGTTAGAAGTAATACATGACTCAATACCAATTCTATTCTCTACCAGGTAATCCATTAGTTTAGGATCTTCAATAGCCTTTACACCATGACCAATACGTTGCGCACCTAAGGTTTGGATCGCTTGCCAAATACTTTCTGCACCAGCCGCTTCACCGGCATGCACAGTCACACGTAAATCAGCATCTCTCACTTGTTTAAAATGATTAACAAACAAGTCACCCGGTTTACCCAGTTCGTCACCTGCTAAATCAATAGCCACCAGCTTATCTTTCTGACTAAGCAGACCATCTAGTTCTATCTGGCACGCTTCAGCACCATAAGATCGGCTCATAATACCGATTAAATTTGTTTTAACGTTAAAGTCTCGACTACCGTCTGCGACACCGGCAATAACAGCTTCAACAACACCTTGAACAGGTAAATTGTGCTTAAATGCCATGTAATATGGGGAAAAACGCAGCTCTGTATAATCGATTCGTGCATTTTTAGCATCTTGCACATTTTCATAGGCGACACGGTAACATGCTTCAAGATCGCCTAATACTTCTACTCCCCAGTCTAATTTTGATAAAAAGAAACCAGGTCAGGCTGTGTTTCTACCACTTGAACAAAAGGACGCAATGTTTCAATGTCTGTAGCGGGTAGCGGTAGGTTAAATTTTTGGCCTAAATCTAATATGGTTTCAATACGAATATTGCCATCTAAATGGCGATGAATATCAGTGAGAGGGATAGTATTGTTAATCATTATTTATTCCTTTTATGAAACCATTATAAAGCCCAAACCACCTTAAAATGCAATTTCCGAGGTTACAAGATAAGGTAGTTTAAGCTTTTAATAGTATAGGTAATGTGGTTATTTTTTGTCACAAGCAAAGTAGTTAATAGATTAATTTTTACTAGGAAATTAAGACCGTTAACATAATATGTTGTTATCACTCATTAGTCAGTTAACTAACTTGTATTGAACAACTCAGGGCTAACCTTTATATATTATACCTGCAATGGATTTTAAGGGGCGCTATGTTACACAAAATCAGTATTGATAATAGTATTAAATATTCTACCCGCTTATTTAACCATTAATGTATCCGTTTATTTAACGCGTACTGTTTCATACACCTGCGGTTCAAGTGTTGCTTTAGTATCTGCACACTGAATAGCATCTAATACATTTTGTTGTACTTCTGCAAATTGTTGCTCAGTTTGTGCATGCACCATCGCAATCGGCGTTTGTGTATCAATTTTATCACCGATACTCACTAATTCACTCAAACCAACAGCAAAGTCAATGGTATCCGTTGCAATACGACGTCCCCCGCCCATATTCACTACTGACATGCCTACTTCTCGCGCATCAATGGCATTTACATAACCCGATTGATTCGCAAATACTGGACGAATAATGGCAGATTTAATCAAATGTTTATCGTAGTTTTCTACAAAATCAGCAGGACCACCCAGACCAGCGACCATTTTGCCAAACACTTCCGCCGCTTTACCGTTATCTAATACCGCTTGCAGCTTGCCTTTAGCCTGTTCGGTATCAGCAGCTAAATTAGCAGACACTAACATTTCAGCACATAAGGACATGGTAACCTCATGCAGTCTTGGATTTACATATTCACCAGTTAAGAAACGCACCGCCTCTCGAACTTCAACGGCATTCCCTGCACTACTCGCTAATACTTGGTCCATGTTGGTAATTAGTGCAGACGTTTTACATCCTGCGCCATTGGCTACGTCAACAATACTTCTTGCTAACTGTTGTGATTGCTCGTAGGTTGGCATAAACGCCCCACTGCCGGCTTTTACATCCATCACTAAGGCATCTAACCCTGCCGCTAATTTTTTAGATAAAATCGATGCAGTGATTAACGGAATAGATTCAACCGTAGCGGTAATGTCACGCGTTGCGTAAAAACGTTTATCCGCCGGCGCTAAGTTCGCACTTTGCCCTATAATCGCGACACCCGCAGTGCTAACCACCTCTCTAAACTGCTGATTAGTCACAGTGGTTTGATAACCAGGAATCGCATCAAGCTTATCTAAGGTGCCACCAGTATGGCCTAAACCTCGACCCGAAATCATTGGCACATAACCACCACATGCAGCGACCATTGGCCCTAGCATTAATGAAATAACATCACCAACACCACCAGTAGAATGTTTATCAACGATTGGACCACTTAGGTTCAATGATGACCAATCAAGTACATCACCTGAATCTCGCATCGCAGAGGCTATCGCTACACGCTCATCCATATTCATATCTTGGAAGTAAATAGCCATTGCAAACGCAGCGATCTGTCCTTCACTGATACTGTTATCAGTAATACCTTGAATAAAAAAGTTAATCTCTTCGTTACTTAGGGTTTTGCCATCACGTTTATGACGAATAATTTCTTGTGGTACTAGGATCATAGGGGCACTCCGATAATAAGGTGAGGTCATCACTAAATGATTTGTAAATAGATCATATTTACAAATAACTTAGGAAATCATTGGGGAAGAGTAAGGATGCTTACAGCACAGCCACTATGCTGCAAGCATTAACATCATTAACTTAAAGAAATTAAGTATAGATATTATTTATTATTAGAACTTGTAAGTTACGGCGAAGTAATGAGTCAAACCAGTTGTTTTACCCGCTAAGCCACCATCTACTAATGCATATGCATCTTTAAACGCTTTTAAACCGTAACCTACTGCGAAACGATCTGAGTGCCAGTAGATACCGTTAAACATTGCACCACCGTTATCTGTGTATAGCGCATCAAAGTCATCATCGTATCCAAATTGGTAATCGATGTAACCTTGGTAAGAGATAAATGAACCATTGTCAAAGAAGTAGAAAGGTTTGAACCAGTTCGTAGAAATTTGGTAACCATTCCATTCTTTTTCATTCAGATCATAAAGTCCGTAAAGGTTTAAACCCACTTTACCTAACCAAGGTACCATTACGTCAGAACCAATACCCCAGAAAGAGTTGTTTACGCTATCATCACCACCACTCCAGTTAAATAAAGTAGCAAAATACACTTCTTCAACTGGGCCAAATGATAAATCTTTACCTGTTAAGCCATCTAAAGAGATACGAGGAGCAAATTTAATAAAGATTTTATCTGCGCCATCTTTATCAGAAGATTCGCTACTTGCTAGGTTGAATACATCAGCGTAACCGTAGTAATCCAAAATCCCTGCACGGCCACCAAATTCAAGCTCAAGGTAATCGTGATCTGATTCACCAGGTAGCTCATTGACAGCGTACATTAAGTTACCTTGCATCCATTTGTAATCATTTTTATGCGTATCACCGTCAGTATAGTCGGCTGCGAATGCAGAAGATGAAGCAAGCAAGGCTAGAGGGAGTAGTGTTTTTTTCATAGTTAAATTCCTTTTAAAAAGTAAAAAATGCTTAGTGATGAATTTTTATGCCGACATCGGCTAAAAGCTCAATAATAAAATTTTGTTACCACCAATTGCACACTAGATGGTGATAACAAAATGCCTGTCATCTCAGTGACTCAAAAACTTCATGCCAGGTCTTTTTGCTTCCCACTTATTCTGCAACGACAGAATCAAGTGCGATTAGTACCATCTCATCAAAGCTGTTTTGACGCTGATCAGAAGATAGTTGTTCGCCAGTACGGATATGATCCGACACTGTCAAAATACATAACGCTTTTGCACCATATTCAGCAGCAACGCCATATAAACCAGCCGCTTCCATCTCTACACCTAGGATGTTGTATTTTTCTAGTGTGTCGAAAACTTCTGGCTCTGGTGTGTAAAATGTATCAGCAGAAAAGATGTTACCTACCTGTGCTTTAATGTTATGAGCGCGTGCAGAGTTCACTGCTTTTTCTAGTAGCTCATAGCTAGCAATCGCTGCAAAGTCATGATTAGCAAAACGGATACGGTTGGCTTTTGAATCTGTAGAAGCACCCATACCAATGATCACGTCACGTACTTTGATGTCAGGGCTAACCGCACCACAACTACCAACACGGATGATGTTTTTAACACCGTAATCTTTGATCAGTTCCGTTGCATAAATAGAACAAGATGGGATACCCATACCGCTACCCATTACAGATAGTTTTTTTCCTTTATAAGTACCTGTGAAACCCAACATGTTACGAACGTCAGTTACTTGTACAACATCTTCTAAAAAGTTGTCAGCAATATACTTAGCGCGTAGTGGATCACCAGGCATTAATACTGTTTCTGCAAATGCATTATCTTCTGCATTAATATGAGGTGTTGCCATCTTATTTCTCCAACATTATTTAAAAATACTTTTACCGTAATCTAGATCCGGTAATTGATGATATTCAGCGATTGTTTGACCGATATCTGCAAAAGTGTCACGTAAGTCAACAGGGCCAGCAGGTACGCTTTTACCGTAGAAAAGCACAGGAATATGCTCACGAGTATGGTCTGAACCAGGCCAAGTCGGGTCACAACCATGGTCAGCTGATAACACAACCAGATCTTCATCATCTAATACTTCAAGCAGTTCTGGTAAGCGCGTATCAAAATACTCTAGTGCTGCAGCGTAACCCGCTACATCACGACGGTGTCCAAAATCGGCGTCAAAGTTAACGAAGTTAGTAAAGATAATCGTTTCTTTAGTAGCTTCTTTTAGTGATTTTAATGTCGCATCAAACAACGCTTCTAAGCCAGTTGCTTTAATTGCTTGCGTAATACCTTGTGCCGCGTAAATATCAGAGATTTTACCAATACTTACTACTTCACCACCGGCACTTTCCATGCGATCTAAGAGTGTTTTAGTCGGTGGTAATACTGAATAATCATGGCGATTACCTGTACGTGCAAAGTTACCCGGTTTGTCACCTAAGAATGGTCGCGCAATAACACGACCAATATTGTAAGGTTCAAGTAATTCACGAACGGTTTTACATAGCTCGTATAACGCTTCTACGCCGTAAGTTTCTTCATGACAGGCTATTTGGAATACACTATCGCTTGATGTGTAGAAAATAGGCTTGCCCGTTTTAATATGTTCTTCACCTAACTCGTCTAAAATTACAGTACCGGAAGAGTGACAGTTACCTAAATAACCAGAAATACCAGTACGCTCAACGATTAGGTCTAATAGTTCCTGTGGAAAGCTATTTTGTTTATCTTTAAAGTAACCCCATTCATACAGCACAGGTGCACCCGCAATTTCCCAGTGACCACTTGGCGTGTCTTTACCAGTAGAAATTTCTTGCGCGTAACCATAAGCAGAAATGGGCTCAACAGATTCATCTAACCCCATTGGGAACTCACCTGAACTTTCTTTGCAGGCGTGTGCTAAACCTAATTTAGTAAGGTTAGGTAAATGAAGCGGGCCTTTACGGCCGATATCGGCTTCACCAGCGGCACATAATTTAGCGATACTGCCAAAGGTGTTTGCACCAACATCATTAAATGTGGTGCCGTCCGCTAAACTACCTACAAATTGGTCAGCATCATGGCTTGCGCCTATGCCTAACGAATCTAACAATAAGATAATGGTACGTTTCATTAGTAACCTCCCGTCTCTACAGGCGTATCTGATAAATTAAGTTCATTCAATAAGTTACCTAGTAGGCTAGATGCACCAAAACGGAAATGGTCAACATCAACCCAATCTGCGCCCATAATATCGCGCGCTAATTGCATGTAGTCGTTAGCTGTTTGTGCATCTTTAACACCACCAGCGGCTTTAAAACCGACGTCTTTTCCTGACTTTTTGATCGCTTCGATCATCACTTTAGTCGCTTCTAACGTCGCGTTTACAGGTACTTTACCCGTTGATGTTTTAATAAAGTCAGCGCCTGCTTCAATACAAATTAAGCTTGCTTGTTCAATTAACTCAGCCGTTTTTAATTCGCCAGTTTCGATAATGACTTTTAATGCCACCGCTTCACCACATACTTCACGGCACGCTTTCACCATCTCTTCACCGATTGCTGCATTACCTGCAATCAAAGCTTTATACGGGAATACTAGGTCAACTTCATCTGCGCCATAGGCAACAGCCGCTTTTGTTTCAGCCACGGCAATCGCTAAATCGTCGTTACCGTGTGGGAAGTTAGTCACTGTTGCGATTTTTACGTCAGCAGTGCCTTGAGCTTGTAATGTTTTACGTGCGATGGGAATGAAACGGGGATATATACAAACAGCAGCCGTATTTCCTGCAGCGCTATGCGCTTGCTTACATAAGTCGATAACTTTTTGATCTGTGTCGTCATCGTTTAATGTCGTTAAATCCATCAAATGAATTGCTTGTCGCGATGCTAATTGTAAATCACTCATTTAAAAATCCTTTGATTTCATTGTATTTAGGGTTTATCGATTATGTTGATTAATGTTTCATTAACACAATTGATAAAAACTAAGTAAAAACAAATGAGGGTTCAAAAGGAACCCTCATAAAAACTTAAGTTTTATGCAATGCTTAGGGCAAAGAAAATACCCACTAACGTTGCACTCATTAAGTTAGATAATGTACCAGCCATTACCGCTTTAAGACCTAGACGTGCAATATCAGCACGACGTGATGGCGCTAATACACCTAGACCACCTAATAAAATAGCCATTGAAGATAAGTTAGCAAAGCCACATAACGCAACAGTGATAATCACTTGAGAGTGCTCACTCATCGCTTCTTTAACACCGATGAAGTTAATGTAAGCAACAAACTCATTCACTACTAGTTTTTGACCTAGTAAGCTACCCGCTGCAACGGCTTCAGACCATGGAACACCGATTAGGAATGCGATTGGCGCAAATAGGTAACCTAAGATTTGCTCTAGGGTTAATGCTTCTAAACCAACAAAACCACCAACAGAACCTAAGATATTGTTAATTAGTGCAATTAATGCGATGAAAGCAATTAGCATTGCACCTACATTTAACGCTAATTTAAGACCTGAAGACGCACCAGATGCAGCAGCATCAATAACATTTACTGGCTTATCTTCTTCTTCAGCAGCCGCTAAATCTTTAGCAGATAATTCTTGAGCCACTTCTGTTTCAGGCTCTAGGATTTTAGCCATTAATAGACCACCTGGTGCCGCCATGAAAGAAGCTGCAATTAGGTATTCAAGGCTTACACCTAAAGATGCATAACCTACTAATACTGAACCCGCTACTGATGCTAGACCACCACACATAACAGCGAATAATTCAGAGCGTGTCATATGTTTGATATACGGTTTAACCACTAATGGCGCTTCCGTTTGACCAACAAATACGTTTGCCGCAGCAGACATAGATTCAGTACGGCTTGTACCTAGAATCTTTTGTAATGCACCACCAAAGATTTTGATGATGAACTGCATGATGCCTAGGTGGTATAACACAGCCATGAACGAAGCAAAGAAAATAATGATTGGAAGTACTTTAAATGCAAAGACAAAACCGCCACCGCCAAACACTTCAAACATTTTGCCAGAAACTAATCCGCCAAATAAAAAGCTCACACCAGCATTAGCACTATTAATTACACCTTGTACAGCACCAGTGATGCCTTGTAGAACTGAAACGCCCCACGGTGTAAAGATTACCAGTGCAGGAATAATCGCTTGAATTGCGAATGCGCCACCCACTGTTCTGTAATTAATTGCTTTTTTGTTTTTTGAGAAAATAAAGGCAATTAAAAGAAGGCTGATAATGCCCACTAAGCCCATAACGATTTGCATATTTGTACTCCGTTCATTTATGTCAGTTAGACTGAAGAATAACTCAACAGTCATCTCCGTCTGATATCCTGGCCAACCCAGGCATGTATAATCCGAAAAACTCGAATATGTTGTGGTTTGCTATCATCCATAACAAACCAAATTTGTTTACCGCGATTATAGTTTCTCCATAATCATGGTTTCTAAAATGTTTTGATCTACTGCGAAGTTACGAATACCTTCTGCTAATTTCTCAACTGCCATTGGGTCTTGGTTATGTGCCCATAAGAAGTCCGACTCAGTTAATGCTGCTGGTGCTGCTTTAACGGTTTTATCAGCGACTAATTTCGTTTCAATCGTGCCTTCTGAGTCGCTTAGCTCTTGTAATAACTGTGGGCTAATGGTTAAACGATCACAGCCTGCTAATTCTAAAATCTCACCGATGTTTCTAAAGCTTGCCCCCATTACAACTGTGTTGTAACCATGCTCTTTGTAATAGTTGTAAATCTTAGTAACAGATAACACACCTGGATCTTCAGCAGCAGAAAAATCAGTTCCCTGCTTGGCTTTGTACCAGTCCATAATGCGTCCAACAAAAGGTGAAATAAGAAACACACCCGCTTCAGCACAGGCTTGCGCTTGGGCAAACGAAAAAAGCAGCGTGAGGTTACAGTTAATTCCCTCTTTTTCAAGTATTTTAGCCGCCTGAATGCCGTTCCAGGTTGCCGCTAGCTTAATTAAAATACGATCATTGCTGATTCCAGCATCGTTATACATTTTTACTAATTGGCGAGCCTTGGCTAAGCTTGCTTCAGTGTTGAATGAAAGGCGTGCATCCACTTCAGTAGAAATACGGCCAGGGATAGTTTTTAAAATCTCTTTACCAATGTTTACCGCTAACATATCGCAAGCTATTTCTACTTGTTGCTGCTTGTCAGTACTTTGCTTTTTTGCATATTCAATAGCATCAGCAACCAGTGGCGCATAAGCTTCAATAGAAGCTGCTTTTAATATAAGTGATGGATTAGTTGTTGCGTCTTCAGGTTGGTATTGCTTAATAGCTTCTATATCACCAGTATCTGCAACCACGGTTGTTACTTTACGTAACTGCTCTAATTTACTTTGCATATTCAGTCCTTCACTTCATACGTTATTGGTAAGCAGAGAACGCATTACGGCGAGTCTCTTATTTATACAGGTGTTTTTACGATAAAAAGGCTGGTATCAATACGGGCAAAGTCAGTGACCAATATAAATCCTAATGCTTTCAAAATATTTGATAGTATTCATGGTGGTAATACAGGAATATTAGAAAAATAAACCCTGACAACAACTTCCATGTTACTTCTTAAAAATTTCTTCTATCTCGTTTCCTATGAACAAATTCTAGGCATTCGCCCCATCATGAAATGTGATCTACATCACTCTAATTAATATTTACATCTTTATAGAGGCTGGCACTAACAAAATATGTGGTTTATGCTAATGTGGCCCCCAAGGAGTAAAGACTATGTTTGATATAAGAAAAGATTTTAATTGTTGTAAAACAGTTAGTTGCAAAAACTTTGGTGTGGAAAATAGTGAGGATTACGTCTATCAAAGCAAACGTTTAGGTTACCTGTCTATCGAGTGTAAGGCCTATGGAAGTAATCCTCCTTGGATAAATAATCAATTAATAGAAAATATCTTAAAAGAAAAGCTTGATTTTCATTTTGCGAGGAAAATCACACATTGTCGCCATTGTTATAGCCATTTTTTCTTCAATGAGAAGAATAGATCACAATTACATGGTTTTACTGTCGCTGGAACACAGCGTTTAAAATGTAAAAATTGCCAACATGTATACAGTGAGACTAAACATAAAAATGTTGAGGCTATTACACAAGTCTTACAAACCATTATTGATAAATTAGATATCAATAGCGCAATTAGAAAAACTGGCTTATCTGCACGCCTTTATTACTTTTATTTAGAAAAGCTCTCATTGCTATTAACTAATTTTAGCCGCTTAAAAGAACAGGAGGAGATCAACCGAGATTCTTTGTCTTTACAAACTGAAGGTAAAGTCGTGCATCTTAACCATAAACGTGGCTTTTATACCTTATTAACGGCAGAAGCTGACAGTGGTTACATTCTATTGCAAACCACTAACCTCACTAAAGTTGAACTACTCGAACAAGATATATACAACAGCACTGAAAGTACTGTGATCAAAGATGCCTTTGCGAATAATATTGAGAGTGAAATAAAAAACCATTACCAGCAAACCTTACACCGTAAACACTTTGAAAAGCTGTTAATCGGTGAATTAAAAGCAATTAATCACTGTAATTTAATCTACCCTAATAAATTGGTATACGTGCACTTCTCCTTATTACGCGGATTTATTAAAAAAGCGCAACATTACAGTCACTATATTGAATTAGAGAGTAGTATTCGTGCAGCAGCGTTAATGTCCGCACATCCTGAAATAAAAGCAGGTAAAGCGGATATCTTTTATTATCTGCCCTTCCTGAATAACCAAGAGATCATTAAAAATAGAAAAGTAGGATGGTGGAGCGATCGTTGGCACAGCTTCGATAAAGGCGCCTATTCTTTATTAACTGATAATAAACAAAACCAATACCCTTTTAAAATGACAGATACAGAGCAGCTGAATCGCTATTATGATTATTTAGATACACATTTAAATAAGAGTTTGAATAGCTTTAACACTATTACTAACCTCTCTGAAATACACAGAGTATTATTTAACTTTTGTTACGCACAAGATGATAAAAGCACTGCAATGCAATTTGGCGTTGCTAACCATATATATGATGAGATGAGCTTATTGAGTGAAGCGATGACTTATAAGGAATATACGGGGGAATAACCGATGGTAGTGAAAAGATAACCTCAATTGTAAACCAATCACAGTAAGTAACTAATTTATTTTACTTATTTAATGCAATTGCTATCAGATAAGTAAAACGAGCAACTTACTATCCAACATTGAGGTTAATTAATATGGTTACCTAAGGACGTTTCTATTAAAGCTCTTCGCCTAAGAAAGCAAAAGGCAATAACGTCGCAATGGTATTTTCAGAATACTCTGTTTCAGATTGGTAACTGTAAACAATACAATCATTCAAAGATTGCTCAGCAATCACTTGGCGACACGAACCACAAGGTTGTGCTGTCACTAGCTGTTTGTCTGCATTACGCGCACCAATGTGTACTTCTTGGATATCCCCTTTGCTGATCCCTTCTGCTACCGCAGTAAAAATCGCATTACGTTCTGCACAGATGGTAGTTGGATAAGCAGCAGACTCAACGTTTACCCCTTTAAAAACACGTCCATCTTTACACACTACTACAGAAGCGACATTAAATCCTGAGTATGGTGCAGAGCTATTATCCAGCAGTGTTTCTAACTCGCTAAAATAGTTTTTTTCATTATAAATTTCCCGTTATATAAATACCAATCACTTAAGCCAACTTTATTATAGTTGAGCACTTTTTATTACATGTTATCTGTATTTTAAAAAGTGCTCTTTATTACCCACTTTGATTTTTTGTTTTAGTTTTAGCTTTAACTGTAGCCTAGTTTAATAATTTTTTAGCTGCAGCTACTACAATTGAGATTGCATGCGACTCTGTTTTTTTCATGGTCGCTTCATCTGGAATCTCTTGTTGTGTTCGGTTTACAATCACACCAGCTACACAAGCAGCAGCCCAACCTTGTGATGCACACATAGTAAACAGTGTCGATGACTCCATTTCATAGTTAAGTACACCAAGCTCCTGCCACTCTTGCATTGAACCTTTAAATTGGCGAGTAACACGTCCTGACACCGTATCGTAACGCTCTTGACCAGGATAAAAAGTATCACTAGAAGCCGTTACGCCAACATGTGGCTCTATACCAGCATCACGACACGCGGCTACCATAGCTGTCGTTGCATTAAAGTCAGCAACCGCAGGGAACTCTAACGGTGCAAAATGTAAGCTTGCGCCGTCTAAACGCACTGATGCTTGTGTCACAATCACATCACCCACATTTACATGCGGTTGAATAGCACCCGTTGTGCCGATACGTAAGAAACTACGCACACCAAGTTGTGCTAACTCTTCTACTGCAATTGACGTAGATGGACCACCAATACCCGTTGAGCAAATAACGACAGGCTTTGTATCGATATAAGCAAGGTAGCTTGTGTACTCACGATGACTTGCTAAAAAAGTCGCGTTCTCCATCAATTCAGCAATACGTTTTACACGCTCAGGATCACCAGGAACAATCGCTAAGGTTGCACCATCTAACATCGCTTTGGTTAGGCCTAAATGAAATACATCAGACATAAAATCTCCTTCATTAACGGTATCTTACCGTTATTTTTCTGTAATTATAAATTAGCTGCGGTTTGTACCACGTTCTGCACAGTGAAACCAAACATTTCAAATAATTGATCTGCTGGTGCAGACTCACCAAAAGTAGTCATACCAATCACTTTGCCGTTTAAACCAACGTACTTGTACCAGTAATCCGCAATACCCGCTTCAATAGCAACACGTTTAGTCACTGCAGACGGTAATACAGATTCTTTGTATTCCGCTGATTGTAATTCAAATTGCTCTGTACAAGGAATTGATACCACACGTACCGCTTTACCTTGCGCTGTTAATTCAGCTGCCGCTTGCATCGCTAGCTCTACTTCTGAGCCTGTTGCAATCAAGATAATCTCTGCAGGGGCTTCTGAATCAAGTAACACATAACCGCCCTTCGCTACGTCTGCTAATTGCTGTGCATCACGCGCTTGTGGTTTCAAGTTTTGACGACTAAAGATAAGTGATGTTGGTGCATCCACTGATTCAATGGCAAATTTCCAAGCAACAGCTGATTCAACACTGTCACATGGACGCCATGTGTTCATGTTTGGTGTTAAACGTAAGCTGGCAATTTGCTCTACTGGTTGGTGTGTTGGACCATCTTCGCCTAAACCAATTGAGTCATGCGTAAATACTTGAATCGCACGTTGCTTCATCAATGCAGACATACGCAGTGCGTTACGTGCATATTCCATGAACATTAAGAAAGTCGCGCCGTAAGGGACAAAACCTTTATGTAACGCAATACCATTAATGATAGCAGCCATTGCAAACTCACGAACACCGTAGTGCAAGTAGTTACCTGAAGCATCATCAGCCGTAATCGCTTTAGTACCAGACCACATTGTTAGGTTTGATGGTGCTAAATCTGCAGAGCCACCTAATAATTCAGGTAGCATTGCGCCGTAAGCTTCGATACAGTTTTGTGAGGCTTTACGTGTTGCAATATTTGCTTGGTTTGCTTGTAAGTCAGCAATGTAAGCAGAAGATTTCGCTTCCCACTCAGCAGGTAATTCGTTATTAACACGACGTTTGTATTCTGCTGCTAATTCAGGGTAAGCCGCTGCATACGCTGCGAATTTCTCATCCCAAGATTGCTCTGCTGCTTGACCTTGTGTTTTGTTATCCCAACCTGCATAAACGTCAGCAGGGATTTCAAAAGGACCGTGCTCCCAACCTAGCGCTTTGCGTGTTGCTGCGATTTCATCGTGGCCTAGTGGTGCGCCGTGACAATCGTGTGTGCCTTGCTTAGCGGGTGAGCCAAAACCGATAATGGTTTTACAACAGATAATTGTTGGTTTAGTGGTTTCTGCTTTAGCAGAAATAATCGCCGCTTTAATTGCTTCTGCATTGTGGCCGTCTACTGACAGTACTTGCCAACCGTAAGATTCAAAACGTTTAGGCGTATCATCAGTGAACCAACCTTCTACTTCACCATCGATTGAGATGCCGTTGTCATCCCAGAATGCAATTAGTTTACCTAAACCTAATGTGCCCGCTAAAGAACAAGCTTCATGCGAGATACCTTCCATTAAACAACCATCGCCTAAGAAAGCATAGGTGTTGTGGTCAACAATCTCGTGGCCTTCTTTATTGAATTGCGCTGCCAATGATTTTTCAGCAATCGCCATGCCCACGGCATTGGTAATACCTTGGCCTAATGGGCCAGTAGTAGTTTCGATACCAGGTGCGTAACCATACTCAGGGTGGCCCGGTGTTTTTGAGTGCAGTTGACGGAAGTTTTTAAGGTCGTCAATTGAAAGGTCATAACCTGTTAAATGCAATAGAGAATAGATAAGCATTGAACCATGACCGTTAGATAGAATAAAGCGGTCGCGGTCAGCCCAATCTGGGTTAGTTGGGTTGTGCTTTAGGAAGTCAGTCCATAGCACTTGTGCAATATCAGCCATCCCCATTGGTGCGCCAGGGTGACCTGAGTTGGCTTGTTGAACTGCATCCATACTAAGGGCACGAATGGCATTAGCTAACGCTTGACGAGAAGGTAAGCTAGAAGGGTTTGATGACATTAATAACTCCAACACTAAAAAGGTTTTTTAATAAAGTGAAGTCAGTGTAAGAAGTAAACAGAGATTAAAGTGAGATCTAGATCGACCCAATGGTCAAAAGTATTGGCATAAAAACTCTATACACAAAATATGTTGTTTTTAACTACTTAATTTAAAAATACAAAAGAGGCTAATGACAAAAAATCCCTAGCATAGATATGCGAGAGGATTAATAAAGGCAAACAACCGTGAATAAAGCAGCCATTAACTGTTATAAATAAAGCGCTGATTAAATTGTACATTGGCATAATGTACAACACGGTCACACACCCAACTTTCCAGTTTCCAGTTTTTAATAAAGGCGCAATGTCCGCCCTTTTCCTGTAAATCGACGCTTAACCAAGGTGAGGAGATGAGGTCCTTTAATTGATGTGCAGGAATAATTGGGTCATCTAAAGAGGTGATAATAGTACTAGGAATACTCAGCTTATTTAACGCATCACCTAGTATGGAATATCCACGCAGGTATGCATCTGCACTACTGAACTCAGTATGCTCAGTTACAAAGAATTGGTTCATCGCATCTAAGGTATGCAGCTTCTGTAACGCATCGCCGTAGTTAAGGTGTTTATGATGTTTTAGTTTTTTCACCAGAGAGCTTTTCCACCTTTTAACAAAGTATTTCTGATAAATAGAAAAGCCATTATTTAACACTTTCATAGTGGTAGGCGGATCAAGTAAAGGACAAATAGCAATGGCTTGATCTAATTTCAAACCACACTCTTTTGCTAAATTAGCCACACGTAAACAAAAGTTGCCACCTAAAGAGTAACCGCAGAGTAAGTTATGCTTACCACCATATTGAGCGCATAAGTACTTAACGGCTTCAACTACTTCAAGTAACCTCACAGAGTTAAATAATTCTTTATTTAAATGTTGCGTTCCACCGTGATCACGAAAATTTAAGCGAAAAACATCATACCCATCATCCAATAGTTTTTGACCATTAGAGAGCATATATAAAGATTCTGTGCAGCCTTCCCAGCCATGCAAGATAATTGCAAGGCCTTTACAGTCTGCGGAGGTTTTAGATAGTGTGCCCTGTAACTTAACCCCTTGCGGTGTAGTAATTATTTCTGTTTGGGCACTAGCGAGTAACCCTGAACAACGCCTTTTTCTAACCATTTGCGCGGCCCAGTACTGGAAAGAATAGATTGTAAATGTTGGTTGGAAAGTCCTTTTGCCGGTATAAATTGATTCATTTGCTCTCACTCATTACCAATTAAGTAACCCTAGACTAATTAACAAAGTTAACAGTTATATGACAACATTTATTATACAAAAATCTCTATAAAATAATGGGTACAATAAAATAACAGATAGTCACAAGATAATTAAAAATAGACGACTAAGACTCATAACACCGCCCAAAGTTCGTTTCTCGATATTAAGTATTTAATATCATTTAATAAACCGAAAAATTTCACATAGCTGACAGAAAAATAATGCAGCCAAAAGAGTCTTTACCGTATCAATTGCAATTTAATCTATTTTTTGTAGCGCAGCTTTAATAATAGTCACCCCTAGCCCACCTAGTAAAGCACCGGTTATTTTATCAAAATAATAAGTGAGTTTAATAAATTGGCTTCTTACTTTGCTCCCAGATAAACAATAAATAACCCCTACATCCCAAATAAACACCAATAACGTCATCCAAACTCCCAGAATAATGTTAAAGGCCAAGGAGATATCGGGCGTCAATACAAGGGTAAATAAGCTTAAATAGAACAAAATATTTTTAGGGTTTAACACACCAGACATAAAACCAACGACAAACTCTTTATAAAATTGGGCCTCACTGTTAGTGCTATGTATAGGCTCCGAGAAATGAGGATAATCGGATTTTCGAGCACTTAGCGCACGAACACCTAAATAAATTAAAAACAGTCCACCCAAGATCTTAAGTACCATCATAATAATGAATGATTTGGCTAATATTGCACCGACGCCCACTAAGCATAATCCAATATAAAGGGCATTGGCTATTGATATACCTAATGCGACGCCTATCGCTTTTTCTTTTTCATTCTTTATTGCACTTTTGACTAGAATAATAAAGTCAGGTCCAGGACTAATAAGCGCAATAAAATGCATAAATACCACCGTTACAAAAGTGGTTACTAAACTAACTTCCATATAAAGACACCCACTTAACAATGTTACAAAGCGCAAAGCGATTATATTAACCAAACATTGTGGACTGATTATTCTACAACCAATCCATCACTTAATTATGCAATGTGACAGGTTTAGAATTTCAACTCGCTTTCTGTGCAACATAACCAATGGCGTAAACCTCCTGTTCTGCACAAACCACTTTATTCCCTTCACTTGCCCAATTAACACTTAACGGTTCCCAAGCGGTGTAGTTGAATGCAGTGATATCAGAATCTAGTTTGCTCCCCTTTTGTATAACAGCAAAACAATCATCTGAATTTGGTTTTATTGCCTCACCCTCTACAAACCATATTTCAATATTCGGTTGACCAAAGTGATCACATAACGCTTTAAAACCATCGCTATTAAGAAATGTTGACATTGAGAGGTGATCTTCCCATATATAAAATGGTGCATAGCTATTAACTGGATTAGCATAATTATCTGCATCTTTACGAGAATATAAAAAAGCCTTAAACAGTAACCCAGGATAACCGTTTAATAAATGGCCATTTTTCTCAATTCTATCTTCAATTAATGCCATTGGATAATCCGACGGTAGTACTATTTTATACTGCATTGCTATCATTGTTGTTTCCTCTACTTGATGTTATGTGCTGTTATTATTGATTATCGCGAAGCTGTTTAAGTGCACTCATTGCAGCGGGCCAGCCGCTATAAAAAGCTAAGTGCGTAAAGAGTTCGATTAACTCATCTTCATTAACATTATGCTGCTTTGCTAAATTGATATGATGGGGTAATTGTTCAAATCGCCCCAGTGAGATAAGCACAGACAATGTGGCAATACTTCTCTCTCGTTTATTCAGTAACCTTCTCTCCCATATATCGTGATATAAAACATCATCAGTGAGTGTTTTTAGTTTTGGGGCAAGTGTTAATAAATCTTTATTCATTTTGGCTTCCTCTTTCTGAACATATATCTATAATCACACACAAAGACAGTACTTAAAATCAAATAAAACGACTCAATCAATCCTATAATTCAGGACTATGCGAAGATGAAAAATACGGTATTAGATTTGCAAGCTCTTAAGACATTTGTATTAGGTATGGAGTTGAAAAGCTTTACACTTGCTGCACAACATCAACATAAGTCGACATCAGCGGTAAGTGCGCATTTAAAAAAATTAGAAGCACAAACAAACTCAGCCCTGGTAAAAAAAGAAGGTAGAAACTTGCTTCCCACAGAACAAGGAGAACACCTTTTACACTACGCTAAAAAGATGTTGGCTTTGAATGATGAAGTACTAGAAACACTCAGATGCATCGAGCTACAAGGATCTTTAATATTGGGACTACAAGAAGATTTTGCAGAGCAGGTTATTACCGAATGCTTAGGTCGCTTTACCCGTATCAATGAAAACATTCACTTACATACCATGATCGACAGGTATGCCAATTTGATCTCCTCTACAAAGGATACCTCGCTTGATTTATCAGTAACTTGGAAAGGACATGAAACGACTGCTTATTCACAACTTGTCGCCAACACAGAAATACAATGGATCAGTAGTGCAGACTTTCCACTTAACTACTTTTTAGATAATAACAAACCCTTACCATTAGTGATGGTTGAACCAAATTGTCTGTTTAAACAAAAAGCAATCGCGGCCTTAGAGGCCAAAGGAATCAAGTGGGAAGTTGTTTATCAAAGTCAGAGCCTTAGCGGTATTTGGCCAGCGGTCAATACAGGGATCGGGATCACAGCAAGGACTCGCATTGGCAAACCTAGTCACCTGCAAGTGATCAAAACAAAACTTCCCAGTATTGGTCATATCGGCATTCAAGTACACAGCGCCTCAGGCACAAAAAATAATATGAGGGATAGATTAATAGAGTTAATCTCAAACACCATTACAGATAATTATGCCTAAATTAAACTAATACCAATCACACTAATACCAATCATAGTAAGTAACTGATCTATTTTACTTGTTAAAACAACTTATTTTTTCGTTGTAAGTTTCGTAAAGGGAACAACCATTTACATCAACTTACGCCTCAAACTAAGCCATTTTTCCGGCGCAAAATTTAGATCAGTTATTTAATACAATTGGTATAAGTAACTGATCTATTTTACCTGTGCAAAATTTAGAGCTCTTATTTAATGCAATTGGTATAAGTTAAGGTGATTAATAAAGGTTTTAGCGATGCCATAGATTGCTCAATCGTCGAAAGGCTTAAATTACGCCTTGAACTACACACAACTAGCAGTATTGTCTATTACATGATTTAACTATCTGATTTTATATGATGTTTCGCTTCCATTAACCATAACTGAGGTTAAGTCATTAAATGAGTGTGATGGCTAGCCACCAACACACTCATAAAGTAGATAAGGGGCTAATTATGTTGGTAACTTTTTTCCCATAGTTTAAACAGGTAAATAACTGAGAAAGTTAAACACATGTATAAAAGACCTGCGGCTAAATAAGCTTCAAAGGGAGCATAATAACGTGCATTAACTACACGAGCGGCACCAGTGATATCAACAATGGTCACCACACCAGCAATCGCACTACCGTGGATCATAAAAATAATTTCATTACTATAAGCTGGTAACGCACGGCGTAAAGAGTTAGGTAAAGTGATACGTCTTAATCGTTGCCAACGGCTCATACCATAAGCTTTCGCCGCTTCCAGTTCACCTACTGGCATAGTACTGATCACACCACGAACAATCTCAGCCGTGTAAGCACCAGTATTTAAAGCAAAGGCTAATAAGGCACAAAACCAAGCTTCTTGAAAGTAGTACCATAACCAACTTTGACGTAACCAATCAAACTGCGCTGCGCCATAATAGATAAGGAATAATTGCACTAACAATGGCGAACCACGGAAAAAGTACATATAAGCCCAAATAGGCCCTTTAATAAACCAGTTGGAATGACTACGTAAAATTCCCGCTGGAATAGCAATCACTAATCCTATCAATAAAGAGGCTGTGACTAACCAAGTGGTTGTCCATAACCCTTCTAAATAAAACGGGTATTCATTAAGAATAATTGAAAAATCCATGTCTATCTCGTTTGTATACTATATTTACGCTCTGCCCACTTTAGTACAGAGGTAGAAACAGCGGTATAAAATAAAAATATTAATGCAACCACTAGGTAGAAAGTAAAAGGTTTCTGCGTTGAACCAGAAGCATCACCAGCAATCTTCACCATATCTTGTAAACCGATAATTGATACCAGTGCGGTGGTTTTTAATAAAACTAACCAGTTATTACCTAAACCAGGTAATGCATAACGCATCATTTGTGGAAACATCACACGAGAAAAGCGTTTGTATTTGTTCATGCCATAAGCGGTAGCCGCTTCAAGCTGACCTTTGTTGACCGATATAATCGCGCCACGAAAAGTCTCTGCCATATATGCACCAAAGATAAAACCTATGGTCACAATGCCTGCAAAGTAAGGGCTTATATCAATATAGTCAGGTAGGTACGAGGTCCATTCATGGTCAGGGTAATACCCCGTCATGGTTTCATTTAACCATTCATTGATGTTGTAACTCATATCATTGATCAGCAACTGTCCACCGAAGAAGATCAGTAACATCAGAATCAAATCAGGAATACCACGAATAATGGTAGTGTAAAGCGTTGCGATACTTTTTAGGACTGTCGAATGAGATAATTTAGCTAATGCTGCTAATAACCCTAAAGCAACAGACAGCACTAAAGACAGCAAAGCCACTTGAAGTGTTAACCATGCACCTTCTATAAAAATGTCTTGGTAACCGTATAAAGAAAACATATAAACTTCTTTTTAATAAATGCCAATATCAAAGATAACGACTTGATTGACATAAAAAAAGGATGACTCAACCGACAAAGATATTACAGCTGGTTGCTCATCCTCTCTATTTTTAACGCAATGTGTTAATAGCTATTAACACTATTACTCTTGACCGTATACATCGAAAGTGAAGTATTGATCTTGGATTTTCTTGTAAGTACCGTTAGCACGGATAGCATCAATAGCTTGGTTTAATTGCTCAGCTAAATCAGTATCTTGCTTACGAATTGCAATACCTGCACCGTAACCAAACCATTTTGGATCATTTAACTTAGGACCAACAAATTCAAACTTATCACCATCTTCTTTTGCTAATAGACCGTCAGCGATAGCTGCAGAGTCAGCCATTACATAATCAACACGACCTGCTTTTAAATCTAAGTAAGCTTCATCGGCAGAACCGTAACGTTTGATTTTAGCAGATGGGAAGTTGTCAGAAATGTATAGGTCCATTGTTGTTGCACGTTGCACACCAATTTTTTTACCACTCATGAATGCCTCAGTACCTTCGTAAGTAGTCCCTTTTTTAGCAACAAAACGTGCTGGAATATGTTGATATTTTTTAGTGAAAGCGACTTTCTTTTGGCGCTCTTCAGTAATATCCATTGTGGCGATAATCGCATCAAATTTACGACCTAAAAGTGCAGGAATAATGCCGTCCCAATCTTGTTTTACTAAAGTACATTTTGCTTCTAACTCTGCACATAGTGCATTAGCAATATCAATATCAAAACCAGTTACACTGCCGTCTTCTTCTGTTTTACTGAACGGAGGGTATGCACCTTCTACACCGATTCGGATCTGTTTCCATTCTTTTGCGTGTGCAGTATTGAATGCAAATGCAAACAGTGCGATTAATAGGCTAATTTTTTTCATGGTATTTCCTTATTTTATGATAAACGATTGTCTTTAGTAATATGCGAGGCTTAATGCCTCATGTAAATCTAATACACAGTTGAGATAAACTGTTTAAAACGTTCTGAAGTTGGGTTAGTAAAGATATCTTCTGGCTTACCTTGCTCTTCTACTAGGCCTTGATGTAAGAATAGAACCTTATTCGATACATCTCTAGCAAATGCCATTTCATGTGTTACCACCAGCATGGTACGGCCTTCTTCAGCTAGGTCTCGCATTACCGTCAATACTTCACCTACTAATTCTGGGTCTAATGCCGAAGTTGGTTCATCAAATAACATTACTTCCGGTTCAACAGCTAAGGCACGGGCAATAGCAACACGTTGTTGTTGTCCACCAGACAGTTGTTCAGGATAGTAATCCTTACGTTCATAAAGGCCAACGCGCTGTAATAATGCTTCAGCTTTTACAATAGCTTCTTTTTTCGGTACTCCTAATACATGAACAGGCGCTTCAATCACATTCTCTAGTACAGATAAATGTGACCAAAGATTAAATCCTTGAAACACCATGGCTAAACGGCTGCGGATACGCTCAACCTGTTTAATTGAAGCAGGTATTGCACCGCGTTTTTTATCCTGCTTCATTTCGATTAACTCACCGTTAACCAGGATATCGCCTGATGTAGGTGTTTCTAATAAATTAACGCAGCGTAATAAAGTACTTTTACCTGATCCTGATGCCCCTAAAATAGAGATTACATCGCCTTTATGCGCTTCTAGATCTACGCCTTTTAATACTTGATTATCAGCAAAGGATTTGTGCAGGTTTTTAATTGAGAGAGTAGGTACAGTCATTAGTATATTTCATCATGGTTAAACGGGTTCATTATGTATTGTACCTAGTGTGTTGAATGGATTAATAAAATTAACGCAATCTTCTACTCTGCACCAATGGGATAAAATGTACAATAAAATAATTTTTATTTCCCCTTAAAAATAAATCAACAGAGCACACTTTTAATATTTTTTAGCTAAAATTGATTAAAAACAAAGCAAAACATCAATTTTTCCGGATTTTCTTTACAAAATTTGAACACATGGTATCGTGCGCGCGATCTCAACTCTATTAAATAATACAAAAAGGTAAATGACGTGTCACAATCAACTAATTACGCTAATCCCGCTCCGCTAGGTCTAATGGGATTTGGCATGACAACTGTACTGTTAAACATACACAATGCAGGTTTCTTTCCAATCAGCGCAATGATTCTTGCAATGGGCTTATGCTACGGTGGTGCAGCACAGGTTATAGCAGGGATTTTAGAATTCAAAAAAGGTAACACTTTTGGTTTAACGGCATTTACTTCATACGGTTTTTTCTGGATCAGCTTAGTGGTGTTATTACTATTTCCAGAACTTGGTTTAGAAGGTGGTCCAACACAAGCAACACCACATGCATTCATGGCATGGTACCTAGTTATGTGGGGTATTTTCACTGGCTTTATGTTTATCGGTACGCTACGTGGTAACCGTGTATTACAGTTCATTTTTGCTAGCTTAACAGTATTGTTCTTCCTATTAGCTATCCGTGATTTCACAGGTAATGAACTAATTGGTCGTATCGCAGGTTTTGAAGGTCTTATTTGTGGTTTCAGTGCAATCTACTTAGCGATGGCTGAAGTGATCAACGAACAATACGGTCGCACTATCCTACCAATTGGCGAAAAATAACTTTTAATCAAAAGGTGACTGAGCCAATCAAAAAAACCGAGCTATTATAGCTCGGTTTTTTTATGGGTATTTCTTTTGAATAACGAATACTAAAATTTCAACCTTATCCAAAAAATGCCAGTCGTTTCTGCTCACTTAAAAAGCTCCAAGCGATAAAACGGCTGATTTTATGACCCTGTGCCATCTCCACCACTTTGACCTGATCTGCACCACACTGCTTTAATAGCTTCTTAATTGGCGCTACGTTTTCACCTTTAGATAATAAACAAGTAAACCAACATACCTGCTCCTGCAGCGTCGCACTTTCAGTGACCATCTGTTTTACAAAGGCAATTTCACCACCAGCACAACTTAATTCGTGGGCTTTACCTGCAAAATTCAGTTCAGACTTGGCTTTATCAAGTGTATTCACCGCCTTTTTACTCAAGTTCTTTTGTTTAAGTTGGCTACCTGCCGCAGCGGCTTCCATGGAAGCATGAAAAGGCGGGTTACACAGTGTAAAAGCAAAACGATCTGAGGGTTTTACCATTCCAGTTAAAATATGTTGTTTATTCTTTTGCTGACGTATGCTTATTTTTTTACTGATATTGTGATTTGCTTTAACCAATAATGAAGCTGTTTTTACTGCCAGTGAATCAATATCTGCCCCGATAAAAGACCAATCGTAACTGCGACTGCCTAAGATAGGATAAATACAATTAGCACCACAACCAATATCTAAACCTTTTATCTTAGAGCCGGTTGGCACTTCACCTTGAAAGCTCTCACTTAACAGGTCAGCAATATAATGCAGGTAATCGACTCTTCCTGGAATTGGTGGGCATAAATACCCCTCAGGGATTTGCCAAAAGGTAATATCGTAAAAGTAGGCTAATAATGCTTTATTTAATAACAAAACCGATTGAGGATCACTGAAGTTAATACTTAACTCCCCTCTTGGATTAGTGATCACATGAGGTTGAAGTTCAGGACAGGCTTTCATTAAACTGACAAAGTCATATTGCCCTTGGTGCAAGTTACGAGGGTGTAAAGTCGGTTTTGCTGTTTTTTGTGCTTTTTCTGTGTTCAAAGTTGAATCCATGACATGACGCATAATAAAAATAATCGGTTTAAAACTCAGTACTGTAATCTACTAGCTCGCCACTGATATCTAAAACTTTTCGTTGATATTCAAATTTAACCATCTGATGATTAAACAGAGGTGCAAACCAAGCGATAAAGGTACGGTCTTTCTTCCTAACTTGCTGTACTCGGTAAGCTTCTAGCTCACCAAACTTGGTTTTAATTGTCTCCTTGCCTTTTAGCTCAAAGAAGTAGTGGGCAATATCATCGGAGGTTTGCATATAAAACTCAAAATCAGTTTCTCCAAACTTTAACCCAGTACTAATTTGTAGATTGATCGTATTAAAATCAACAATCGGACCTTCAGGATTACTATACTCGGTGCGTTCGCCATTATTGTTGATGACTGAGTTACGACCCGTCGCATCAAAATTTGCGGTCATATTCACCGTGCTAAAACCACTGCTTTCACGGAAAAAAGCGCTACTTAAAAAGCGTTTCTCTTGCTCGCTCCAGTAAATATCAGACTGCTGATTACCACCAAAGAGAAGAGTAAAAAGAAAAGTCAGCATCGGACTCCACTACCACTTGATCACCCGTCCAATGGTACGCTTGTTTCATCTGGCCAATTGATAAACCTTTATAAAATACATCATAGGTATAACGTTGGTTAGGCGCGGGTTGTTGTATTTCAGGGATCATAATACTCTCCTGTTGAGCATTACTTTCAGAGGCTGCAACAACACTACCAGAAAAAGGTAACAATAAACTTAATAAAGGGATATAGCGTGTGTTAATCAATAGAGTTAACTCCTTTAATGGTGTTAATAATGGAAAATAAACCATTACTTCGAGAAGGGCTTAAATGGTTTAGTAACCCTAATTCAGCAAATAGTTCATCACAATCGATTAAAGCTATCTCTTGTGCACTTTTATTATTAAAGATGATTGCCACTATTTGCATTAATCCTCTGACTATCCGCGCCTCACTCTCCATGGTGAAGGTATAAAGTCCGTTATTTTCAGTACAGATTAACCAAGCAGTGCTTTCACATCCTCTTACTTGGTTAGACGCTAGTTTCATCTGTTCAGGGAAAGGCGCTAATACCTTCCCTAACTGTATAATCAAACGGTACTGTGCATCCCAGCTTTTATTTGCCATAAAGGCTGCTTTCAACTCTTCAAATTGTGTAATAGAGGTTAACTTTTGCACCTTACTGTCCTACCTTTTGTTTCATATAACCTGAGAATAAAACTAACGCGCCACTACTGCCGGTTAGCTCTGCACTTTTATTGTTGTCTTTACCTACCCAAGTGGTCACGACTTCATCTTGGTCAAAGCCCACAAACCAGCTATCGTTAAGATTATTGGTGGTGCCGGTTTTACCTGCGAAATTTTGCCCTGGGTTACGCCAACGTAAGCTACGCGCAGTCCCCTCCGTGGTGACCTTATGTAACGCACTGGATAGCTGATTGACCGCAGTACTTGAAAATATTTGTCGCGCTGCAGGGCTACGCTGATATAAAGGAATGCCATCACTAGAGACAATAGTACGGATCATCGTCAATGGTTTATACACACCTCGCATGCCAATCGGTTGATACATTTGTGCCACTTCAAAGGGTGAAAGCGATAAACTGCCCAACACTAAAGATGGGTAAGCTTTAATTTTTTGTTCTACGCCCATGGCATGTAAGCTATCAATGACATTACTTAAGCCAATTTGCATGCCCAAGTTAACCGTGGGTACATTTAAAGAGCTTACTAAGGCTTGCTCTACAGTCACTTGTCCACGGAATTTACGATCGTAATTCTTTGGTCGCCAACGTTGCCCGGTACTGTTTTTGAGCACAATCTCTTTATCATTTAAAGTATCAGTTAAACTATAGCCATTATCTAACGCGGTTAAGTACACTGGCGGTTTGACTAAAGAGCCAATGGGACGACGAGCATCTAAAGCTCGATTGAAACCACTAAATTTAACATCCTTACCCGATACCAGCGCACGCACTTCCGCATATTCACGGTCAGTGACCACCATCGCCCCTTGCAAATCATCTTGTCCTTTTTTCTGGACTTTTTTGATACCCGTTTGAATGGCTATTTCCGCATTCTTTTGTGCTAAAGGCGAAATCGAGGTAAAGATAGATAAACCACTCTGCTTACGGATATTAGCGGGGACATTGCTCACTAACTCACGATTTAATAAACTAACAAAAGCTGGGTTTGCGCGATTATTTAATGCCTTTGCACCACTTAAATTTAAAGGGCTATTAACCGCAATACGGTACTGAGCAGTATTAATATAGTTATGCTCAAGCATCAAACGTAAGACTAAGTCCCGACGAGATAATGCACGTTTCGGATTACGTCTTGGATTGTAATAAGATGGCCCTTTAATAATAGCCACCAGCAAAGCCACCTGTTCAACACGTAATTCATCAATGGGACGTGCAAAATAATAATCGCTGGCTAAGCCAACACCGTACACGCCTGTTGCCCCATTTTGCGCAAGATAAACTTCATTTAAGTACGACTCCAATATTTTATCTTTACTGTATTTATGGTCGATCAGGACAGCGATATAGGCTTCTTGAAACTTACGCCATAAACTACGCTCTTGAGAAAGGAACAGGTTTTTAGCTAACTGTTGCGTTAAAGTACTGCCACCTTGCACAGTGCGCCCAGCTTTCATATTAACCATAAAAGCACGCAAAATGGCAAAGGGAGAGACACCTTGATGATGATAGAAATCACGGTCTTCCATTAAGATCAGGGTATTAATTAACAGATCTGGAATTTTCTGAAACGGCACAAACACCCGATCTTGTATCTGTTTGCTATTTAGTCTGTCCAATAACAAAGGGTCTAAACGAAATTCAGCAATGGTTCCCTGTCGTTGAGTCAAGCTTGCGATGCGGTTACCGTCAAAAGAGACATTCACAATTGCAGCAGCTTCAGAGCGATCTGGAAAATCAAAAGCACGTCGATAAATAGTAACCTGGTTACCATTCACAGCAAATTGCCCTGCACTTTGAATCCTTTGTACTGCGCGATAATTTAGTAATTTCAGTTCGCTAACGAGTGCTGTTTGCGTTAAGGGCTCATTAACTTTTAACAATAATGGACGAGCGTAAAGTGTGGCAGGTAGATCCCATGTTGAACCATCAAGACGGTTCTCCACTTTTTTATCAAAGTAGATACCTGCTATTACGATAAAAGCAATAAACGCCAATGTCGCTTTCCAAGTAAATGACCATATTGCTTTTAGAATACGATGTTTAAGTGGTGCTTTAGCCGGTTTACGCACTGTTTTTTTACGTGTGCTGGTCGTTTTTTTCGCGGTACTTTTTGTTGCTTTACTTGTAGCACTTGTTTTTGGCTTATCTGCCGTGCCTTTTTTTGTGGTGTTTTTGCCATAACAGGTTTAATTAACTCGATTTAATATAATAGATAATTCAGTGAAGACGATGTCACTCTTTAATGCGCCGCTCATACTACTTAGTTTATTCACTGATATCACCCCATAGATAGGTGCTTTTTCGTTTTACGTGTTGCAACGGCAGTGGCTGGGTTATCCGGCCAATAATGTTTTGGGTAACGCCCTTTCATCTCTTTTTGCACTTCCAGATAAGCACCCGCCCAAAATGAATGCAAGTTTTGGGTTAATTGCAATGGTTTCATTGCCGGAGAAAGTAATGCAAGTTGCACTTGAATACGCCCATCTAAAACAGTGGGTGTTTCCGCTTGTCCATACAACTCCTGCATTTTTACTGACAATAAAGGTAACTGTTTATCGCGATACTGCAATTTAATCGCAGAGCCAGTGGGTACGGTAATAGTCAGCGGGAAGTCTTTTTCAAAGCGTTGTTGTTGATCCCATGTTAAGCGAGATAACAAGGCACTCTTTAGGTCAATTTTCTTAAACTGATCGGGATGCTGTACATCGATACAAAAAGGAGCTAACCATTGATTTACAGAGTCAATCAATGCCTGTTCGATTAAACTCTGCAAATCCTGTAAGTTGGAATTCATTATATTGCTGTGATGCATAGTTTAATCGCGTTAATAACGCTTTATTCGCATCACTCCAATGTAACATTGATAGCCCAACTTGGCGCACTCCATTTAATAATGCTTGGAGTTTTTGTTGTTTAGTCACTTTAGCTAGAGGCACTTTATTAAGGGTAATCTTCCCTAACATTAAACGCCGCTCAGCAATTAATTTATTTTGTTTTAATGACCAACAAAGATAATCCTCATGGTTGAGGTAATGTGCAAGATGCGTTTTAATATCTTCTAAGTTGACCGGTGCTGCTTTGAAAATAATGCTATTTGCTCTGTGTTCAGATAATGCAAGATCGGTCACCACTAACATCTCTTCACCAATTAAGGAAGAATGTGCAGATAAATGCCCACCAGCACCATTACTCAGTAAATAATCCTGCTGTTGATTTTGACCTCGGCACAAGGCGATACGATCTGGAAAGGCGGTAGCCAATAATAAACCACAATAAGCACGAGGTAACTGCGCTGGTGCTTTAGACGCACATTTTTTCAGTAGGATGCGATACTGCTGATTCACTGAGTAAGATGGTTTATCTAATGCGCTGCTAATATCATCGCTGCTTTTTTCATTACTCTCTATTAATGCGGCTAATAAACAAGCTAACGCGACTATTCCCGGTTCATTCAATGCAGCTTCTAATTTTTTAGCAGCAATTAACATGGCCCCTAGACGCGGACTTAAACCAAATTCGATAATCTGATCACCTAAGGTGGTACAACGACCTCTTTCATCAATGGCATTAAGTTTTTGTAATAACTGTAAAGCCACTTGTACATTGCGTGTATTAGGTTGCGTTAAGAAAGGTAACTGTTCAGGGTGAGTCACTCCCCAAGCGCTCACTTCTAACATTAAATCAGTTAATTCGCTTTGTATAATCGGTGCTTCATTCTGCGCTCTTAAACGTGTCTCTTTAGACCATAATCGATAGCATGTGCCAGCACTCTGTCTTCCTGCGCGACCGGCACGCTGTATCGCACTAGCTTCGCTAATCATCTGATCTTTTAATTTCCCAATCCCAGTATGAGATTGAAATTGAAAACTTCTCTCGCGTCCAGAATCAACAACCACTGTAATACCATCAATAGTTAAACTGGTTTCTGCAATATTAGTCGAGACAACTATTTTACGTTTACCTTGAGGTGGAGGTTTAATTGCAAGTTGCTGCTCATCCAAGCTCAATCGACCGTATAAAGGAGCTAACAACACGGGTAAATGATGCTGGTCAATCCAAACTTGTAAGGCTTGGCAACATTGCAAAATCTCTTTTACTCCTGCCACAAATACTAAAATATTACCGGTTTGTTCCTGAAACGCGTGTTTGACCAAGGCGACTAACGCGCTGTGTTGCTCAACTTTGGTGCTTATTTTCGCACTATGGTGGATATACTCTATGGGAAAGGCACGCCCCTCACAACTAACATAGGCGGCATTAGGTAGGTGTTGTTGCAAGGATTGGTTATCCAAGGTGGCAGACATAATCAACACACTCAAATCATCGCGTAAATTTTCCTGCACATCTAGGCAAAAGGCTAACCCTAAGTCAGCATGTAAGTTACGCTCATGAAATTCATCAAAAATAACTAAATCAACGCCGATTAATTCAGGATCTTGTTGTAATAAACGAATTAAAATCCCTTCAGTCACTATTTCTAGTTGGGTTTCTTTACTCACTTTTGATTCGCCACGCAGACGATACCCTACTTTTTCACCGATAGACTCGCCCAGTTGCTCCGCTAAATAATGGGCGATATTACGGGCTGCTAAACGCCTTGGTTCTAGCATGATAATTTTACCGCGATAGGCACCACTTTTTAATAACGCTAAGGGTAAGAAGGTCGACTTACCGGCGCCTGGTGGGGCCTGTAAAATAACTTGAGAATGCACAGTAAGTTGATGCTGTAAGTCAGCAAATACTGTTTCAATTGGTAACATAAAATAACAACCTTAAACCACAAAAAACGGCACTAACAATAGATAATAAAAAAACAGGTTATTTTACGCATTGTGAGCAAAATGCAAAAATAAGACCACAACTTCACAATATGTAACTCTTTATTTGACTTTATTGAAGATGCTTGCTATAGATACCGCCGAAAAAAAACTGATGCCACTATCTTAGCAAAGTTTGTTCAACCAATTGTTTATATTTATCACCGTTTTAATGCGTTTAAAGATGATTTAAGTTGCATCACTGGAAGGAAAGTTTATGCCTGCTAATACAAGCAAGAAAACACTCGGTATTTTAGCTATTGCTGGAGTGGAGCCATACCAAGAAAAACCTGGCGAAGAGTATATGGGTAAGGAGCAACGCGCACACTTTACAAATATTCTAACAGCTTGGACTACACAACTACGTGAAGAAGTAGACCGCACTGTTGATCACATGAAAGATGAAGCATCTAATTTCCCTGATCCTGTTGACCGTGCTACTCAAGAAGAAGAATTCAGCCTAGAACTTCGTGCTCGTGACCGTGAACGTCGCTTGATCAAGAAAATCTCCAAAACTTTGAAAAAAATAGAAGAAGATGATTTTGGTTTCTGTGAATCTTGTGGTGTTGAAATCGGTATTCGTCGCCTAGAAGCACGTCCTACTGCCGATCTATGTATCGACTGTAAAACGTTAGCTGAAATCAAAGAAAAACAAAGCATTGGTTAAGCAACAGTCTTAACTCAGCTTAAAACGGTTAGCGATTGCTAGCCGTTTTTGTTTATAGAGTAAAACAAGTGGATTCACAGTTTTCTAAACCTTACATTGGGCGCTTTGCCCCATCTCCTTCTGGCCCTCTGCACTTTGGCTCTTTAGTGGCAGCGGTTGGCAGTTACCTACAAGCTAAATCTCAACAAGGCCAATGGCAAGTGCGCATTGAAGATATCGACCCGCCACGTGAAGTAGCAGGTGCCAGCGATGATATCTTAGCGACCTTATTAGCCTTTGGTTTACAGTGGGATGGTCCGGTCATCTATCAACACCAACAAAGTGCTCACTATGAAGCAGTATTAACTTCATTGATCAAACAAGGCCTATGTTATGCCTGTTGCTGCACACGCAAGATGATCAAGGAACAAGGGGGATTATATTTAGGGCATTGTCGCCACTTAAACAACCCGCTAACCAATAATGCACTGCGCATTAATCTATTATCTATCACCCACAAGCCAAATAACTTTGAAGATCAGTTACAAGGCTTAATTCAATTAGCTCCATCAGAAATTGAAGATGACTTCATTATTAAACGCAAAGATGGATTATATGCTTACAATTTAGCCGTAGTGATTGATGATATTAAACAAGGTATAACTGAAATTGTAAGAGGTTCTGATTTAATCACTACTACAGGTAAACAACTGTGCTTGTATCAGTTATTGGGGGCCAATAAGCCTAATTATGTACATCTGCCTGTTGCAGTTACAGCCCCTGGGCAGAAGTTGTCAAAGCAAAACCATGCAGCTGCAGTTGATAAATCAAATCCAATACCAACATTAAAAAAAGTACTGGCCTTTTTAGGTCATACTGTCCCAAATAATATTCCGCAACAAAACTGTAGTGATATTTTAACTTGGGCCATACAACACTGGTCGTTAGAAAGCGTCCCAAAACAACGTGAAATTCAAATATAAATTTAATATTCGCCCTATTGGGCTATCTGTTAGAGATTTAAACTCCTCTGTCAATGGATAAATATTGACTAAGTAATGCAGTGTTTATGCACAGTAGCGGTTATTTAATAGACGCTATAGTAGCGAACTATAAATTTAATTTGTTTTTAAGCAACAGCGCACATAAAATAAGCGCACAATTTTTCAGACTAATTCCATCTAAGTAGATGCAGAGGATAGAGCTATTAAACGCTTAAGCAAACTGGTAAAAAAAGTATTTCAAAAAAAGAAAGCAGCCGAACAGACGAAATCATTATCTCAATATCGCATTCCACGTGACCAACACTCTATTTCACGTTCAGATATTGATGAAAATGCATTAAAGGTTTTATATCGTTTACATAATGCTGGTTACCGCGCTTTATTAGTGGGTGGCGGTGTGCGCGATCTATTATTAGGGCTAAAACCAAAAGATTTTGATATCACTACCGATGCAACACCAGAGCAAGTAAAAGCGCTTTTTAGAAACTGTCGTTTAATTGGTCGTCGTTTCCGTTTAGCTCATATCCTTTTTGGTCGTGAAATCATAGAAGTTGCTACTTTCCGTGGTCACCATGACGAAGCTGAACAAGACAAACAAAAAGTAAAACAGTCACAGCAAGGCATGTTACTGCGTGATAATGTGTACGGTTCATTAGAAGAAGATGCCGAGCGCCGTGATTTTACCGTAAATGCACTCTATTACGATATCGCAGATTATTCGTTATATGACTTCTGTGGTGGTATGGATGATTTAGCTCAACGTCGCCTAACTTTGATTGGCGAGCCAGAAGTACGTTACCGTGAAGACCACGGTACGTATGTTACGCGCTATCCGTTTTGCCGCGAAGTTAGATTTATCTATTAGCGATGAGTGTGCAGAGCCTATCCGCCGCTTAGCTTCGTTATTGCAAGATATTCCAGCTGCACGTCATTTTGATGAAGTGATTAAACTTTTATTATCAGGCCAAGGTTTAGCAACTTACCGTCTATTAAAAGAATACAAGCTACTACCTGTATTATTCCCTATCCTATTTAAGGGGGAGAAGATGATAAAGCCACTAAAATGATTGAACAGGCCTTAACCGATACAGACAAACGTATTGCTGAAGGTAAACGTGTTACCCCTGCCTATATTTATGCAGTGATGCTTTGGTACCCACTTGAGCAGCGCGCACAAGAGATGAGTTTTGAAAGTGGTATCGAATTACACGATGCCTTTATGCTAGCGATGAATGAAGTATTAACCATTCAAGTAAAAACCATTGCAATTCCTAAACGTTTTACTGCAGCTATTCGTGACATTTGGGTATTACAACACCGTCTGCCGCGCTTTGGTGGTAAACGTGCACAACGTGTTTATGCCCATGAAAAATTCCGTGCGGCCTTTGACTTCTTATCATTAAGAGCACGTGTAGAGCAAAGCCGAGAACTTGCTGAATTAACAGCTTGGTGGGAAGAATACCAACTTCATAACAAATTGCCTGAGCACAATAATGCACGTAGCCACACTAATAAAGCCAAAGAGTATAAACCAAATGCTGATAGACCGGCTAAAAAGCGTCGTTATAGTAAACCTAAACGCAAGCCTGCTGTGAGTAAAAGAATGATTAGTTACATCGCGATTGGTAGCAATCAAGCCGATCCAGTTGAACAAGCAAAACAAGCAATCACAGCACTGAATTATATTACAGAGACGAGCTTAATCAGTTGCTCATCTCTGTATTGTAGTGCGCCAATGGGCCCTCAAGACCAACCCGATTATATTAATGCAGTTGCAGCAGTTGAAACTAACTTATCGGCTATTGCTCTTTTAGATGCATTACAAGCCATTGAGCAATCACAAGGTCGAGAGCGTAAAGCAGAGCGTTGGGGACCAAGAACCCTAGACTTAGATATTTTGCTATACGCAGAGCAAGTGATTGACGATCAGCGCTTAACCATTCCCCACTATGGCATGAAAGATCGAGAGTTTGTTCTGTATCCTTTATTTGAAATTGCACCAGAGTTGACCATGCCCGATGGCACACCTTTGATCGAGATGCTAAAAGATTGCGATAAAAATGGTCTGACTGCTATTACTGGTTGAATTAATTGATTACGCCAGTAGAATCACCCCTATAAAACACTGCTAGTTAGGAGCAACAATGGCTAAAATAAGCGTTTCTCGTTTAGCTAAAATGAAGCAAGAGCAAGAGAAAATCACCTGTATTACCGCATATGATGCAAGTTTTGCGGCTATTTTTGACCAGGCAGGTATCCAGGTATTATTAGTAGGCGACTCTCTAGGCATGGTATTACAAGGCCATGACTCTACCCTACCCGTTACCGTTGAACATATTGCCTACCACACTGCTGCAGTAGCGAGTACCACTGAAAAGTCATTAATCATTGCAGACTTACCCTTTATGTCTTACGCAACACCAGAGCAAACCTATAGCAATGCAGCAACATTAATGCGTGCAGGCGCTAACATGGTGAAATTAGAAGGCGGCGATTGGTTAAACGAGTCAGTGATCGGCTTAATACAACGTGGTATTCCAGTATGTGGCCATTTAGGCTTAACCCCTCAATCAGTGAATGTATTTGGTGGTTATAAAGTACAAGGTCGTGCTGAAGAGCAAGCTGATAAGCTAGTTGAAGATGCATTAGCATTACAACAAGCGGGTATTCAACTATTGGTATTAGAGTGTGTGCCGGTTGCGTTAGCTGAACGTGTCACTAAAGCATTGCACATTCCTGTTATCGGGATCGGTGCAGGTACAGAAACCGATGGACAAATTCTAGTAATGCATGATGCTTTTGGCATTTCAGCAGGCTTCTGCCCTAAGTTCTCTAAAAACTTTTTAGTAGAAACAGGCGATATCCGTCGTGCAGTTGAGCTATATAAAGAGCAAGTAGAAAATAAAATATTTCCAGGCGCAGAACATAGCTTTTATTAAGGCTAGTGCACCCTATTTTATTATTTAACGTATTAAGAGTTAACTATGCAAGTAATCCAAAACCCTAAGCTATTGCGCTCAGCAATACGCGATATCAAACAGCAAGGGAAGCAAGTTAGTTTTATCCCAACAATGGGAAACCTACATCAAGGTCATTTAACGTTAGTTAAAGAGGGACAACAACATGCTGACGTTACAGTGGTCAGTATTTTTGTTAACCCATTACAATTTAACAATGCCAATGACTTAGCCAATTACCCAAAAACCCTTGAAGCGGATTGTGAAAAGTTACAACAAGCGGCTGTGGATATTGTATTCACCCCTTCAGCTAACACAATTTACCCGAATGGTCTGGAAGCACAGACCTTTGTGGAAGTACCTGGTGTATCCGATTGTTTAGAAGGTGAATTACGCCCAGGACACTTCCGAGGTGTGAGTACCGTAGTCGCTAAGTTATTTAATCTAGTACAACCAGACTTTGCTTGTTTTGGTGAAAAAGATTTCCAACAACTATGTGTTATCAAACAAATGGTCACTGACCTAGCGATGCCCATTGAAATCATTCCTGTTGCAACGGTACGTGAAACATCAGGGTTAGCCATGAGTTCTCGTAACAACAAGCTTTCAGCCGATGAAAAGTTAATTGCGCCTAAAATTGCGGAAGTAATGAATCAATTGGGACAACAGCTACCACATAATTGGGGGAGCTATAAACAACTGATCAAAGATGCTGGTCAAACGCTAGATCAGTCTGGTTTTAAAACCGACAAAATTCATGTTGTTGATCCAGTAACATTAGCGCCTTTAACAGCTGATAGTAAACAAGCAGTTGTATTAATGGCCGCGTTCTTAGGTGAAACACGTTTAATTGACAACCTAGTTGTTGATTTGCACCCTTAAAGTTTTTACTTTATAGTCGCCGTACTGAGAAAAACAGACTCATTTCAAATTTTAAAATTAAAGGTTTTGTATGAAAAAGACACTGCTAACAGGCAAGTTGCACCAAGCTCGTATTACTCACGCTGAATTAAATTACGAAGGTTCATGCGCAATCGATCAGGACCTTCTTGAGCAAGCTGGTATTTTAGAGTATGAACAAATCGAAATTTACAATATCGAAAACGGTGCGCGCTTCTCTACTTATGCAATCGTAGGTGAACGTGGTTCAAAAATCATCTCAGTTAACGGTGCAGCTGCACGTCAAGCTTGCGTTGGTGACCGAGTGATCATCTGTACTTATGCTGCGTTAGAGGCTGAAGAAATTGCAGGCCACAAACCAAGCCTAGTTTACTTAGATAAAGACAATAACATTGTTCGTACAAGTAAAGACGTACCTATTCAAGTTGCTTAATCTGACGCAATCAGTCATTAAGTATAGAGGCCGTTAGCATTAATTGTTAACGGCCTTTTTTATTCCCCCATGAAAATCCATCTACTTATACCAATCATAGTAAGTAACTGATCTATTTTACTTGTTAAAACAACTTATTTTTTCGTTGTAAGTTTCGTATAGGGAACAACCATTTACATCAACTTACGCCTCAAACTAAGCCATTTTTCCGGCGCAAAATTTAGATCAGTTATTTAATACAATTGGTATTATCTACTTTCCTTTTATCGGATCAGCGCTGAGAATGTGCTAACGTTAATAATAGGTATATCATTTAAGCAGAGGGATGAGCATGAAAATAGTAATCGCACCTGATTCATATAAAGAAAGTTTAACTGCTAAACAAGTTTGTATCGCTATTGAAACCGGCTTTAAAGAGTCTTTCCAGATGCACGATACGTGTTAGTACCCGTCGCAGATGGTGGTGAAGGCACTGTTCAATCGTTAGTCGATGCGACTCAAGGAGAGGTGAAAAATCTTCCAGTTACGGGCCCTATCGGTAAAGCAGTGGATGCCTTTTATGGTTTGTTAGGCGATGATTCTAATACCGCCGTTATTGAGATGGCAGCAGCCAGTGGTTTACATCACGTACCTGAGCACGCAAGAGACCCGAAAGTGACCTCAAGTTTTGGTACTGGCGAGTTAATTAAAGCAGCATTAGATGATGGTGCAAAAAAAATCATCATTGGTTTAGGTGGCAGTGCCACTAACGATGGTGGCATGGGTATGATGAGTGCTTTAGGGGTGCGATTTTTAGATCAAAACAATCAAGAGATCACCGCAAACGGCGCTGGGTTACAAGATATCGTTAAAATAGATATTGATGACATGGACCCTCGCCTGCAAGCCTGCGAAGTATTAGTTGCCTGTGATGTTGACAACCCTTTATGTGGCGAGCGAGGGGCAACTCATGTCTTTGGTCCGCAAAAAGGTGCTACAGAACAAGATATCGAACTATTAGATAAAGCCCTGCTTCATTATGGTCAATGCATTAAACAACAACTGTCTATTGATGTATTAGACACTGCCGGTTCAGGCGCTGCTGGCGGGATGGGCGCTGCATTAATGGCTTTTGCTAAGGCAAGTTTAAAGCCAGGGATAGAGCTCGTACTAGAAGCAGTTAAATTAAGCGAAGATATGCAACAAACGGATTTAGTGATCACAGGTGAAGGCCGTATTGACCATCAAACAGTTTTTGGTAAAACCCCGATGGGAGTAGCTAAAGTCGCCAAACAATTTGCTATTCCAGTAATCGGTATCGCTGGCAGTTTAGGAAAAGATCACCAAGCTGTTTATGAATGTGGCATAGACGCTGTTTTTGCAGCAGTACCAGGCGCAATGACATTACAACAAGCTTTTGCAGACGCTAAAGTAAACGTAGAAAATGTCGCAGAGAATATTGCTCAACTGTGGGCGCTTAAAGGTAAATAAGTTAATAAGTTAATAAGTTAATAAGTCAGAGTGCTATTTTCTGATAGCACCCTTTAATACCTTTTAGTTTATAGTTTTTGATTTTTTAAAAACTGAATAATATAAAGATTTAAAGTATTGTCGACGCTCATTTAATAAAATAAAGCATAAGGCAAAGTAAATACTTGGTTCTATCAGTCCAGACTTCACCGACCAATAATAATGTACAGTGCCTAATATTAACGCCACATATACCCATCTATGAAGAGTAAACCAAGCTTGTTTCATTCTTTTCCTAATAGCGTTGAGAGAGGTAATACTCAACAATAAAAGGATTGTTCCAGCGGCCATGCCTAAGGTTAGATAAGGTCGCTTAATGGTTTCTTCTATCAGTAACCCCACTTGCCAGTTTAACTCTAACCAGAGAAACGCGGTAAAATGTAAACAGATCCAAGCAAAACTATATAAACCCAATACTCTCTTTAGCCTTAATAATAAAGGTTGTTTAAAACGCTTAGCAAAAGGTGTAATCACTAACGTAATTAATAAGTAGTTCAGTCCTGTTTTACCAAGAAAGTGGATCATCTCTTTAACAGGATCAGCTCCTAAGCGATTACTATCAATCAATATATAAAAATACAGTAAAGTCGATAATGAACCTAAGTGAATAATCGCTTTAATTAAGGTAATAGCTAATGGTGGAATCTTAAACATCTCTATACTCAGTGACCATTAAAAGTAACGAGACAAGTTAATGCCTTTGTACAAATCAGCCACTTCCTCTTCGTACCCATTAAACATTAAAGTTGGTTTTCTAGATTGTTGGAAAACATTACCTTCACCAATAAAACGTTCAGTTTCTTGACTCCAGCGAGGATGATCTACATTAGGATTCACATTTGCAAAAAAACCATATTCATCGGGGCCAATTGCTTGCCATGTATTAACAGGTGCTTTATCAGTCACTGTAATTTTTACTACTGACTTGATACTTTTAAAGCCATACTTCCATGGCACGACTAAGCGTATCGGTGCACCATTCTGTGGAGCTAAGGTTTTACCATATAAGCCAACCGACATCAGCACTAATGGATTCATCGCTTCAGCGATAGTTAAGCCCTCTACATAAGGAAAGTTAATACTTCCACCTACAAATCGTGACTTTTGACCGCGCATCTGTTCAGGGTCATAAACAGTTTCAAAACGAACAAACTTAGCATTAGACTTAATCCCCGCCTGTTTTAATAAACTGGCTAAGGTAAACCCTAACCATGGTATATTCATAGACCAGGCTTCTACACAACGCATACGGTATAAGCGCTCTTCTATCTCAAATTTCTTTAATAGATCTTCGTAATTCAGGGTAATTGGATTATCTACTAGCCCATCAATAGTTAATGACCATGGATCAACTTTGAATTGTTGACCGTATTCAGCAGGGTCACCTTTACCCGTACCAAATTCATAGAAGTTGTTGTATTCAAGGACTTTACTTTCTGGGGTCAAACTGGTTAATGATTGGAAGTTAGTATTTTTAGTAAAACTGAGCGGTGTACGCTGAAAAGTGCCACCTGCCTTTGCTTCATCACCGCTACTGGTAAAGATATCAAAAACACCGGCAGTGGCAGTTTTTGTAAAAGGTAGCGTTAACGCAGCAAGCCCCACCCCTTTCATTATATTTCGACGCTCTTTATAAACCGACTCACCAGTTATTTGTGATTCTTTTAACTGTGATTTTTTAGTGTGTTTAATAAGCATATCTTTTCCTCACTTAATTGAATCAAGATAGACCTATAAAACACACATAATATTTCATTTAATTACAAGTATCTTACAGATCGCATAATAATCTTAAGGATTGCTGGCCACTCGCCCAATATTTTCTTTCGAAAGGCGTAATAGCTTTCTCGGCACTATAGACATCGATCTGACTTTCAACATTAGCTAATACTAGCGCTCTTTGAAACTCTTCAACATAAGTAAACCAATTACTTCTCACATCTAACTTCCCACCCAGCTTAATGATAGAAGGAAAAACTGCACTACCATGCCAACGACGTTGTAAATGCTTTGCCTTTGGCCATGGATTTGGGTATAGCAGATAATGGTGTGACAATGTCCATTCTGCTTCTACCGCTAAACGCCAAAAATCATTGAGATTGACCTGTAATAAACGATAATTATCTAAGGTTTGGATCACTTCTTCATTATCATTAGGATGTTTTGATAATCGGTCTGCTGATTTATCCATACCTAATACAATCGCTTCTGGGTGAGCTTTTGCAATATGATAAGTACTTTCACCTACGCCACAACATGAATCAAAAATAATTGGCTTTCCCTGTTGCTCAACCCACTTCTCCACCTCTTTAAAAGCTTGTAATGTATGAGTCTGGTATGGCTTTTTAAAGTCATGCTGTAAATGTTTTAAAACCACTTCATCGAGTTTCTCATTTAACCCCTGTTGATTCGATGTAATAACCCGTGAATCGCCTGTAATATCGATCATGTACGCACACCTATACCTTTGTTTAATAAAATATATAACAGAGAATAAGTCACCGTAATAAAGCTAAAAATCACTACAAATGACCATATAATTGGTACATCAGATACCCCTAAGAAACCATAACGAAAAGCATTGATCATATAAAACACAGGATTAAAATGTGAAACACCCTGCCAAAAGTCAGGCAATAGCGAAATAGAATAAAAGACACCACCTAAATAGGTTAAAGGCGTTAAAACAAAGGTTGGAATAATACTAATATCATCAAAGGTTTTAGCAAATACAGCATTCAGCAACCCACCTAATGAAAATAAAATAGAAGTACATAACACACTCGCAATTAACACAAAGATATTATGTATATGCAAATCTACAAAAAATAACGAAACTAAAGTGACGATCAATCCAACCATTAAACCACGAGCAACACCGCCACCCATGTAACCTAAAATAATCAGGTAATTCGGGACAGGCGCCACTAACAGCTCTTCGATATTATGTTGTAGTTTGGCACTAAAAAATGACGAAGCCACATTAGAATAAGAGTTAGTGATCACCGACATCATGATCAAACCAGGCACAATAAAGGCCATATAGCTAAAACCATTCATTTCACCAATACGAGAGCCAATTAAATTACCAAAAATAATAAAATATAAAGACATAGTAATCGCAGGCGGCACTATGGTTTGCACCCAAATTCGCATAAAGCGATTGATCTCTTTTCGCCAAATACTGTTAACAGCAATCACATATTGATTATTTAGCATCGATAACTCCATTCTTTACTAGCTCTAAGAATAACTCTTCTAGGCGGTTAGATTTATTTCTTAAACTTTTAACTTCAACATCATGCTCACTTAACAAAGCAAATACTTGATTAAGTGATTGTGACTTTGGCAGCTCTAACTCTAAGGTACTGTCATCAATAGCCGTTAAAGTAAATTCATTACTGGTAGGCAATTGACTAAAATGTTCAACATCCAAGATAAAGGTTTCATTATCTAATCGACTCAATAACTCTTTCATACTGGTATTAATCACTAATTCACCTTGATTAATAATGCCGATATTTCTACATAAGTTTTCAGCTTCTTCTAAATAATGAGTCGTTAGAATTATCGTTACACCTTGTTGATTTAATTCAGTTAAAAACGTCCACATTGAACGTCTTAACTCAATATCAACACCTGCTGTCGGTTCATCTAAAATCAATAATTTAGGTTGATGCATTAAGGCGCGCGCGATCATTAGGCGGCGTTTCATGCCACCAGATAACTCACGTGCAGGCTCATTACGTTTACCCCATAAATCTAGCTGCTTTAAATACTTTTCAGCCCTTACAAAGGCTTCTTTACGCGGCGTCCCATAATAACCAGCTTGGTTAACTAATATTTGTAAAGGCGGCTCAAATTGATTGAAGTTAAACTCTTGAGGAACTAAACCGATTTGGCTTTTAGCTAGTTCAAGTTGAGTATCGATGTCATAGCCAAAAATACTTACCTTGCCTGAGCTTTTATTTACTAACGAAGAGATAATACCGATAGTCGATGACTTACCAGCCCCATTTGGTCCCAATAAAGCATAAAAATCACCTTCTTTGACCTGTAAAGAAATTCCTTTTAAAGCTGTAACACCACCTTTGTAGGTTTTCGTTATATTGTGAAGTTCAATTGCATTCATAACAATAAAGCCTTAATAATCATTCACTCAAGTTATAAAATATAAGAAATCTACTTGAATAAACACAGTAAAAAATAAAGCCTGAATTGTAACATAAACTTGCCCTCTACTAAGTGATTCTTAAGGGTAAACTAATAAACAATTACTGACAGTAAAATAACAAAGGTAATAGTACATATTGTGTAAGATTAAGGTACTGGTCGAATTAGGCAACAGCAATTAAGCACAGCTTAATATTAGGAGCGCTGGGCGAATCAACCGTCAGGTTGGTCTCATGAGCAGGCAAGCTCTGCGCACCCTTTTTCAGCCTGCAGATCTTTTGGTGTTGGCACTTCAAATTTCATATCGCTTTCTTACAAAGCAGTAAATCAAAGACAACACAAAAAAGCAAAACACTGCAGACTAAAGCCAGCGCCCCAAGGTCAAAAGATGTTTCTTAAATACGTTACATCAACATTAAAATTCAACACTTTCACTGATCTCATAACAGTGCGACAGCTATCAAGCAAAGCTTGATATTCGGGGCGCTGGCTTTAGCCTGCAGTTTTAATGTGTTGGCTTTTAGTGATATTGTGAGTATTAATCAGCTCCTTAAACACAGAAAACGACCACATTCGGCTAATACCCTAAATGGGAGAAGCTAATAATTATTTAATTTTTAATGTCATAAGCTAAAACCAAAATTAACACAAAGACACTGCAGGCTAAAGCCAGCGCCCCAAGGTCAAAGGATGTGTCGTAAACAGAATAGGTCAGTACGGTAAGTACTGTAAGTATTATATCCTCGAATTTCAGGCATAAAAAAACCCTGTCGACGTCAGTCAACAGGGTTCGTTTAATGAGGCGCTTGGCGATGGGTGAACATTGCTCATGCCCCATCGCTGTCGCGATATTCGCCCTACTGTCACACATAAGGATGGCGACTACGTCGCTACTTTGTTTATCCCATGTTCAAGTCGCTCAGCATAAATCAACACAATTAAAAAAGCCCCACCGGAACTAACCAGTGGGGCTATTTTAAATGAGGCGCTTGGCGATGACCTACTTTCACATGGGGAGACCCCACACTATCATCGGCGCAGCTGCGTTTCACTTCTGAGTTCGGCATGGGATCAGGTGGTACCACAGCGCTATGGCCGCCAAGCATAAATTGTAATTAGGAAAGTGACATTCTAATGTTCTTTATTCGTTCTATTTAATCGTAGCAGTCTATGTAAATACGCTATCACAAGCGCTATATTTTAACCTCTTCTTTGACTATCTTGGTCACATAACAACACTACTTAGGTGTTGTATGGTTAAGCCTCACGGGTAATTAGTACAAGTTAGCTCAATACGTTACCGCACTTACACACCTTGCCTATCAACGTTGTAGTCTCCAACGGCCCTTTAGGGAACTTAAAGTTCCAGTGAGAACTCATCTTGAGGCTCGCTTCCCGCTTAGATGCTTTCAGCGGTTATCGATTCCGAACGTAGCTACCGGGCAATGCTATTGGCATAACAACCCGAACACCAGCGGTTCGTCCACTCCGGTCCTCTCGTACTAGGAGCAGCTCCTCTCAATTCTCAAACGCCCACGGCGAGATAGGGACCGAACTGTCTCACGACGTTCTAAACCCAGCTCGCGTACCACTTTAAATGGCGAACAGCCATACCCTTGGGACCGACTTCAGCCCCAGGATGTGATGAGCCGACATCGAGGTGCCAAACACCGCCGTCGATATGAACTCTTGGGCGGTATCAGCCTGTTATCCCCGGAGTACCTTTTATCCGTTGAGCGATGGCCCTTCCATTCAGAACCACCGGATCACTATGACCTACTTTCGTACCTGCTCGACGTGTCTGTCTCGCAGTTAAGCTGGCTTATACCATTGTACTAACCTCACGATGTCCGACCGTGATTAGCCAACCTTCGTACTCCTCCGTTACTCTTTGGGAGGAGACCGCCCCAGTCAAACTACCCACCAAACAGTGTCCCAAACCCCGATTCAGGGGCCATGGTTAGAACTCAAAACATACAAGGGTGGTATTTCAAGGTCGGCTCCACCGCATCTGGCGACGCGGTTTCAAAGCCTCCCACCTATCCTACACATGTAGGCTCTAAGTTCACTGCTAAGCTATAGTAAAGGTTCACGGGGTCTTTCCGTCTAGCCGCGGGTACACAGCATCTTCACTGCGATTTCAACTTCACTGAGTCTCGGGTGGAGACAGCATGGCCATCATTACGCCATTCGTGCAGGTCGGAACTTACCCGACAAGGAATTTCGCTACCTTAGGACCGTTATAGTTACGGCCGCCGTTTACCGGGGCTTCGATCAATAGCTTCGACCTAAGTCTAACCACATCAATTAACCTTCCGGCACCGGGCAGGCGTCACACCCTATACGTCATCTTACGATTTAGCAGAGTGCTGTGTTTTTAATAAACAGTTGCAGCCATCTGGTATCTTCGGCCCCCAACAGCTTAGAGAGCAAGTCTCATCACCGTCAAGGGCGTACCTTCTCCCGAAGTTACGGTACCATTTTGCCTAGTTCCTTCACCCGAGTTCTCTCAAGCGCCTTGGTATTCTCTACCTGACCACCTGTGTCGGTTTGGGGTACGATCCTCATATTTCTGAAGCTTAGAGACTTTTCCTGGAAGTATGGCATCAATGACTTCACTACCTTAGTAGCTCGACATCGCGTCTCAGTATATAGCAACCCGGATTTACCTAAGTCACCTACCTACACGCTTGAACCTGGACAACCATCGCCAGGCCCACCTAGCCTTCTCCGTCCTCCCATCGCAAAATATAAGGGTACGGGAATATTAACCCGTTTCCCATCGACTACGCCTTTCGGCCTCGCCTTAGGGGTCGACTCACCCTGCCCCGATTAACGTTGGACAGGAACCCTTGGTCTTCCGGCGGGGAGGTTTTTCACCCCCTTATCGTTACTCATGTCAACATTCGCACTTCTGATACCTCCAGGATGGTTTACACCTTTCCCTTCGACGGCTTACAGAACGCTCCTCTACCACGCATATAAATATGCGTCCGCAGCTTCGGTGATATGTTTAGCCCCGTTAAATCTTCCGCGCAGGCCGACTCGACTAGTGAGCTATTACGCTTTCTTTAAAAGATGGCTGCTTCTAAGCCAACTTCCTAGCTGTCTAAGCCTTCCCACATCGTTTCCCACTTAACATATACTTTGGGACCTTAGCTGGCGGTCTGGGTTGTTTCCCTTTCCACGACGGACGTTAGCACCCGCCGTGTGTCTCCCATGATTGCACTTGTTGGTATTCGGAGTTTGCAAAGGGTTGGTAAGTCGGGATGACCCCCTAGCCTTAACAGTGCTCTACCCCCAACAGTGATACATGAGGCGCTACCTAAATAGCTTTCGAGGAGAACCAGCTATCTCTTGGTTTGATTGGCCTTTCACCCCCAGCCACAAGTCATCCCCTAATTTTTCAACATTAGTGGGTTCGGTCCTCCAATTGATGTTACTCAATCTTCAACCTGCTCATGGCTAGATCACCAAGTTTCGGGTCTAATCCCAGCAACTATTCGCCCAGTTAAGACTCGGTTTCCCTACGGCTCCCCTAAATGGTTAACCTTGCTACTGAAATTAAGTCGTTGACCCATTATACAAAAGGTACGCAGTCACGGAATAAATCCGCTCCTACTGCTTGTACGTACACGGTTTCAGGTTCTATTTCACTCCCCTCACAGGGGTTCTTTTCGCCTTTCCCTCACGGTACTGGTTCACTATCGGTCAATTAGGAGTATTTAGCCTTGGAGGATGGTCCCCCCATATTCAATCAGGATTTCTCGTGTCCCGACTTACTCGTTTTCACTGTAAGAAGTTTTTGTGTACGGGACTATCACCCTGTACCGTGGCACTTTCCAGAGCCTTCCACTAACTTTTAAACAGCTTAAGGGCTGTTCCGATTTCGCTCGCCGCTACTGTCGGAATCTCGGTTGATTTCTTTTCCTAAGGGTACTTAGATGTTTCAGTTCCCCTCGTTTGCTTCGCTATGCTATGTATTCACATAACGATGACACTAAGTGCCGGGTTGCCCCATTCGGAAATTCCAGGATATAACGCTTGTTATCAACTCCCCTGGACTTATCGCAGATTACCACGTCCTTCATCGCCTCTAATTGCCTAGGCATCCACCGTGCACGCTTATTCACTTAACCATACAACACCTAAACAGTGTCTAAATGTGTATGTTGTTTCCAAGACGCTTGCGATTCTCATATTTACATATGAAAAACGTTTACGTTTTTCGTGCACCTAACACTCTAAGAGTGTGTAGATACGTACTCATTACATTTGCATGTAATGTGCATTTGTGTTCACATTTACTTCGTAAAAATGAACTATTTGCTTGATTACAATACTAAAACCTGAAGTTTTAATATTGAGAACTCGTTTAATTCACGTTAATGAATTAAACATTTCGTTTTATTTATCACACCAATCAAGTTACAAGTAACTCATTGTTTTTGTGCGACAAATAAGAACATTTATCAGCTTTCCTAATTGTTAAAGAGCAGTGTTAAAAACACTTAATAATTATTCTATGTAAAAATAGTTATTAAGTATCTTTGAAAGTAGTAGTTGGTATCCCCAAGGGATTTGAACCCCTGTTACCGCCGTGAAAGGGCGGTGTCCTAGGCCTCTAGACGATGGGGACCCGGAAACTACTTTGCGCTTTATCATTCTAATCAAACAATCTGTGTGGGCACTCACATCATTCCTACAAGTAGGAATAAAGGCTTATAAAAAGCTTGTTGTGTGTTTCTTTACGTAAGGAGGTGATCCAGCCCCAGGTTCCCCTAGGGCTACCTTGTTACGACTTCACCCCAGTCATGAACCACACCGTGGTCATCGCCATCCCGAAGGTTAAGCTAATGACTTCTGGTGCAGCCCACTCCCATGGTGTGACGGGCGGTGTGTACAAGGCCCGGGAACGTATTCACCGTGGCATTCTGATCCACGATTACTAGCGATTCCAACTTCACGGAGTCGAGTTGCAGACTCCGATCCGGACTACGACAAACTTTAGGAGATTCGCATACCATCGCTGGTTAGCTGCCCTTTGTATTTGCCATTGTAGCACGTGTGTAGCCCATCCCGTAAGGGCCATGATGACTTGACGTCGTCCCCACCTTCCTCCGGTTTATCACCGGCAGTGTCCCTAGAGTTCCCGGCATAACCCGCTGGCAAATAAGGATAAGGGTTGCGCTCGTTGCGGGACTTAACCCAACATTTCACAACACGAGCTGACGACAGCCATGCAGCACCTGTCTCAGAGTTCCCGAAGGCACTCTACTATCTCTAACAGATTCTCTGGATGTCAAGGGATGGTAAGGTTCTTCGCGTTGCATCGAATTAAACCACATGCTCCACCGCTTGTGCGGGCCCCCGTCAATTCATTTGAGTTTTAACCTTGCGGCCGTACTCCCCAGGCGGTCTATTTAATGCGTTAGCTTTGAATCCCACAGCATATAGCTACAAAATTCTAATAGACATCGTTTACTGCGTGGACTACCAGGGTATCTAATCCCGTTTGCTCCCCACGCCTTCGCGCCTCAGCGTCAGTCTTTGTCCAGGTGGCCGCCTTCGCCACTGGTATTCCTTCAGATCTCTACGCATTTCACCGCTACACCTGAAATTCTACCACCCTCTACAAAACTCTAGTTAACCAGTTTCAAATGCAGTTCCAAGGTTGAGCCCTGGGATTTCACATCTGACTTAATTAACCGCCTACGCGCGCTTTACGCCCAGTAATTCCGATTAACGCTCGCACCCTCCGTATTACCGCGGCTGCTGGCACGGAGTTAGCCGGTGCTTCTTCTGCGAGTAACGTCACAGCTGCACTCTATTAAAGTACAACCTTTCCTCCTCGCTGAAAGTGCTTTACAACCCGAAAGCCTTCTTCACACACGCGGCATGGCTGCATCAGGCTTGCGCCCATTGTGCAATATTCCCCACTGCTGCCTCCCGTAGGAGTCTGGACCGTGTCTCAGTTCCAGTGTGGCTGGTCATCCTCTAAGACCAACTAGGGATCGTCGCCTTGGTAAGCCATTACCTTACCAACTAGCTAATCCCACTTGGGCTACTCTTATGGCGTGAGGCCCGAAGGTCCCCACTTTGATCCGGAGATGTTATGCGGTATTAGCAGTCGTTTCCAACTGTTGTCCCCCACCATAAGGCATATTCCCAAGCATTACTCACCCGTCCGCCACTCGTCAGCAAAATAGCAAGCTACTTTCTGTTACCGTTCGACTTGCATGTGTTAAGCCTGCCGCCAGCGTTCAATCTGAGCCATGATCAAACTCTTCAATTTAAAGTTTAATTTGCAACCTAAGTTGCGACTCAATATTACTGACTAAAACTATGTACCGAAGTACAATGTTATTCTGAATTAATGAATTAATTCGTGTGTCACTAAGTATTGATGTTACCTAACTAAGTTAGGATTTCTAATTTGAAATCACATCAACAATAAGTGCTCACACAGATTGTTTGATCAAATTGTTAAAGAGCGTGCCTTTCGGCTAGGCGGCGTATATTACGCGCCTTTCGAACAATGTCAAGGTCTTTTATTTAATGTTTTCAAAAAGATAATTAATCTTTTTAAGACATGAAAATTGCCATTCGGCAAAACTAAATTTCAAACCGAAGCTTGAATCGTTAACCTTATTTGTTCTCAAACTCGCTGGGTAACTTGCGTTCCGTCCCGTGCCTGTGGGTGCGCATTATAGGGATTAAGATCACATTGGCAAGCGTTTTATTGTAATTAAATGGTTATTTTTACAATTAATTTTAATTTGTTTAAATAACCATCAAATACCGCTGTTTTTGATGATTTTTTACTCACACCAACGTTGACTAGTTTGGTGCTCTATCTTTAAATGGTCCATTACTCTAGCTACCATAAAGTCTTGTAACTCTAAAATACTGGTAGGTTTATGATAAAAACCTGGCGCTAATGGCATAACTGTTGCGCCTAACTCTGATAATGTCAGCATATTTTTTAAATGTAATGTAGAAAACGGTGCTTCTCTTGGCATTACAATCAACTGTCCTCTTTCTTTAAATACAACATCAGCCGCCCTTTCGATTAAATTATTAGATAAACCCTGCGCTATTGAAGCAAGTGTTCCACAACTGCATGGGCAAACCACCATTTTTTTAGGCGCTGAAGAGCCAGATGCTACCGGTGAAAACCAATCTTTTGCAGTTAATGCAACAATTTGCCCTTCTTTACTATTAAAGCGAGATACTAAGAATGTATTTAATGCATCGATCTCAACCGGCCAATCTTCTTCAACTTCTGTTTTCAATACGATTTGTGCTGCTTCTGATAACAATAGGTAGACTTTTACATTGGCATCCACCATAGTTTGTAACAAACGTAGAAAGTATCCACTACCTGATGCGCCCGTTACACCTAACGTTACTGTATCGTTATATTGCATTGTCATCTTTTTACTCACTCTATAATCTATCTAATAATTTTTGATGGATATTGCCAAAGCCACCATTACTCATCACTAGTATATGGTCATTGGGTTTTGCTTGTTTAACAACTTGTTCCACTAATGTATCCATATCTGTTTCTATTTGAACTGCTTTACCCTGCTCATCAAATAGTTCTTGCATTGACCATTGGATATTTTTGTCTTCAAAACAATATACGTGGTCAGCAACATTTAAAGAGTTAACTAAAGCTTCTTTGTGGATACCAAGTTTCATTGTATTTGAGCGAGGTTCTAACACGGCGATGATATTTGCCTCACCTACTTTTGCACGTAACCCCGCTAAGGTTGTTTTGATCGCTGTTGGGTGATGAGCAAAATCATCATAGACAGTAATGTTATTGACTGTTCCTTTTACTTCCATACGGCGCTTGATACTTTTAAATTCAGCTAATGCTTGAATTGATATTTCTGGTGTTACACCAACATGGCGAGCCGCAGCAATTGCCGCTAAGGCATTATCAATATTATGGTCACCCATCAACTCCCAATTAACCAGACCTTGATATTGTTGGTCTAACTGCACTTGGAACTGTGTACCGTCTTCTTTTACTTTAACGGCAGACCAGTTTTTACCTAGGTATTCCACTTCACTCCAACAGCCCATATGTTTCACTGACATTAATGCTTCGTCTTTGTTAGGGATAAATACACGTCCAGTACTCGGTATACTACGCATCAAGTGATGAAATTGTTTTTTAATGGCGTTTAAATCTTCAAAAATATCTGCATGGTCGAACTCTAAGTTATTTAAGACTAAGGTTCTTGGGCGGTAATGAACAAATTTAGATCGTTTATCAAAGAAGGCACTATCATATTCATCGGCTTCAATAACAAAGAAAGGAGTTTCGCCTAAACGCGCAGATAACCCAAAATTCTCCGGCACGCCGCCAATCAAAAGCCAGGTTGCATATTGGCGTACTTCTAAGATCCATGCCAACATGCTAGAGGTTGAGGTTTTACCATGGGTACCAGCGACTGCTAATACCCAACGATCTTTTAACACATGCTCTAATAACCATTGTGGACCAGAGGTATAGGGAATTTGTTTATCTAAAACAGCTTCTACACATGGATTACCGCGACTCATGGCATTACCAATCACCACTAAGTCTGGTTTATTATCTAATTGGCTTGGGTCAAAGCCCTGAATTAATTCGATACCCTGCTCTTCTAATTGAGTACTCATTGGCGGATAAACATTTTTATCAGAGCCAGTTACTTTGTAACCTAATGATTTAGCTAAGATAGCAACGCCACCCATGAATGTGCCACAAATGCCAAGTATATGAATATGCATGAAACCTCGATATGCCGAATAAAATAGTAAAGTGCAAAGATGGTAACAACATATCTGACAAAAAATAAGAGGGGGTAATAGTTAAAAGAGATAAACTTTATTTTAGGTAATAAAAAAGGCGAACTCCTTCAGGAAATTCGCCTTAGCTATAAAACAGTAACTAATAAACTAACTGACTTAGTTTACTAGTTGTTTTTACTCTGCTTCAAATGCAGCTTGTAAGAATGGAATAATTTGCTTCTTACGGCTTACTACACCTGGTAAATCAAATGTATGATCTACTACAGTACTGTTCAATGCCTTAGCGACTTTATCTTCATCTTCTGAGATTATAATTGCCACGGTATCAAGTTTATTGATATCTGTTAATAAAACGATGGTTGAATGATAACCTTTTTCTGCTTGCAGAACGCCCATCTCAGCTAACATGTCTGATTTTTTAGATAATGCTGTATCTAAAGAAGTTAATTCAAGTTGGCCAATTGCTAATTTATCACCCGCCATTTCAAATACTTTTTGGTCACGTAGGATTAATTCAGCAGCAGGTACTGATGCGATATCAGATTTTGCTTCAAACTGAGCAGCAGCAAATGCTTCAATATCATCAACCCCAGCAATTTCAGCTAATTCATTCGCAGCAACTTTATCGATATCAGTCGTTGTTGGGCCTTGGAAGTTAACCGTATCAGAGATGATTGCACCCATCATCATTTTAGCGACTGGCGCATCTGGTACTTGGTTATTAAATTTATACATGTTGTAGACGATAGTTGCACTACAACCTACCGGCCAAATCCAACACTCTAACGGAGTAGAAGTTGTGATATCACCTAGTTTATGGTGGTCAACAATACCTAGAATCGTTGCTTTCTTCATGTCTGCAGTGCCTTGACCCCAGTCAGAGTAATCAACAATAAAGATCTCTTCGCCAGCTACTTCAGTGCGAATTTCTGGTTGTGGTAAACCTGATTGCTCTAATAAGAATAACGCTTCTGGATTTGGCTCACCTTGTAGAGCAGGTGTTGCTGTTTTACCCATTTTATTAAATAAGCTTGCAAGGCCAATAGCACTACAAAGGCTATCACAGTCCTGGTTTTGGTGTCCTAATACGATCATCGTTGTTTCCACATATGTTAGTAAATTAATTTGGGGGGCAGAATACCTGATTCTGTCATTTTTATTAAGTCTAAACAGCCATCTTAGTAGAAAATAATAAGCATCTTTTAATGTCCATGCTTGCTTCTACTTTGGCTTTGATTATCTAGTCATCTATTGCTTATTATATAAGTACCAGTTTGCACATCAAGTACTGCTTAATGAATTCACTGACAAATGATAGCAATTAACCAATCCCAATCGCCCTTTTATAAGCAAATCAATTCAAATTTATTGGCTAATTTTATATAAAGTTTCAAGGGTAACTGGTTTATTTCGATATATTCTAGCGATTTGCGCTAATAATAATTCGGCAGTGGCTAAGGAATCCACCAAGGCATTATGAGCATTATATTGTGGAAGCTGATAACGCTTTCTTACTGCAGTTAAACGATTATCTTGAGATAAAGTGTTACCTCCCAATTTATTTGCTAACCACACTTCTATCTTCATGGTATCAATCCACAATAAGGGTAACTCAGATACGCCATATTTTTGCTGCATATAATAATCTATAAAACCTTTCTCGATGACTTTACCGTGCACGACCAACACTCTGTTTTGGCAATGAGAGAATAAAGAAGTCATGGCTTTATCTAAGCTACTGCCCTGCTCCAACATTTCAGGGACAATCTGATTAACCACAGCGGTTTGATGGGTAATCTGCTCACTATTATTAAGATAAAAGTGCTTTTTAAGCGCTAAATCTATCTGCTTTTGATGCACTTCAACCCAGCCCATACTAATAATATGATCTTGGCTAGGCTCTCCGCCAGTGGTTTCAAAGTCTAACACTAACAATGAAAGCTGGTCGAACATGATATCTTTATTCGCTATAGGTTGCTTAAAACTCGACCTAATCTGCTCAGGTAACTGAATATTTAAAAAATCTTTACGTTGTTTTTCCAATATTTCAAAAGGATTTTTTGTTTTAAATAACCCGAACATTAGCTAAATTTCATTTTTGTAAACTGCTGCCAATTATCAATTAAGCGGAATGCATCTTTAATATGTTTTCGCTCAAAACTACCAAAGTAATCAGGGTCGATATGGTTACTCGGCGTCAGACCTTTACTTAACATGTCAAACTGGTAGGAAAAACGGAAGCTCTTCAAAAAATTATATGCACTTAAGATATTCTTTAAGGTTGCATCATCAATTAACCCCGCTTTATTAGCGGCCAGCAATCGTTCACTGGTATTACAGGTATCTGACTTTGCAGATAACGCATAAATCCTAGCTAGATCGACAATAATATTGATACCATAACGTTTGATATTCAGTGTTTTTTCATTCTTTTCATTTTTGGTTAATACTAGCTTATGAAAAATGCCTAAAGGCGCTCTATTTTCTACCGCATCACGCACTAATTTACTAAGAAAAATCGGCTCAGCAGTCATCTCTTTAAATTCATTAACTAAGGTTTGTCGGTATTGCTGATTACCGTATATCACCCTAGTATCAAGAAAAACACTTAGATTTAACAGGCGTTCATAATCAGGGCTTCTCACCCATTTTTTATAGTATTCCTTCCATATTGATAATGGCTGACACCATTTTGCAGTGACCGCCATAAATTTACCTGAGCACAATTCATATCCGCATAAGTCCATGCCTTTTGTCACTATCATGGCAAGGTGACGAAAATACACTTTATCTTTATCTGTCGATTGATCAGATAAAATAATGGCACTGTCTTGATCAGACAGTAGATTGGCTTCTTTACGAGCATGGGAACCCGATGCAATCCAACAAAAATCACAGGGAGCAGCGCCTAACCTAGCGATCGCGATTTCAATCAAACGTTGATTAACAGCATCCATAATAATACTTAACAATGTGCTAATCAGATCAGCTGGCACTTTATCATTGGCTAACGCTAGAAAAACTTGCTCTCGCTCTGGCATATAGCGTGCTAATTCAGCTTCATCCTGCGACTTCTTGATTTTATTAATTAGATACACTGCTTGAATTCGGTGATTTTGAAATAATTGATATAACGAAAGTAACCCGGTCACTTGAGCGTTTTCTAAAATAGGCAGATGTTTAATATTTTTTTCCATCATACACACTGCGGCATCAAATACGCTTGCATCAGGAGTAGTCGTAATAGGTAAGCCACTCATTATCTCACTAATAGGCAATTGCGTACTTTTCTGCGCGACAATAACCCGCTCGATCATATCTGTATCAGTAATAATCCCCACTAATTGCCCTTGATTTTTAACCACAGCACAAGAAGTAGATTGCTCCCGCATACGTGTAGCCACTTGAAATATCGGGGTATCGCTTTGAACTTCAACAAATTTATCACTGCACACCTGACTCACTCGATTGAAAAACGAACTGTCTCCCATATCAGACCAAGTTGACTCCACCGCGGAATGAATACGATCTTCTGGTTTAGCAGTAAAGTGTTGTGCATATTCAGGGTAATGCGATTGAATATGATAGATAGTCTTAGCCGGTACCATATACAGTAAAGTGTTTTCAATGGCAGTAATTTGGTAACGTGTTTCAGAGGAGGAAAACAAACTAAAACCAAATACATCATCTTCTTCAAGACGACCTCTTAAACTGCCATCTAATAACCTTTGTTCAACAGCGCCGGTTTTAACAATAAAAAGATACTTATCCTGTTCATTTTTAGGCGATGCAATCACCTCTCCCTTTGCTAGATAGGTGATCTTTACCGTAGAGGTAACCTTTTGCATTAAGCTAGCGGGTAATAGACTAAAAGGATCGATATTGGCAATAAACAATTCAATATTGGGGATAAGTGCTTCAGACATAATAAAACCAGCAATACAAATAAGATAAAAGCCTTTATAACATAATCGCTTGATATAGACAGCTAGCGCACCGCACAGTGCCATCATCGCTTCAGCGTCAACTTTATTTTTCCACCAGCTAAACAGCGTAAAAAGAGAAATAATTACACATTTTAAATCAATTACTTAATCTAAAAACGCCTTACAAAGGTGATAAAAGCCCAGAAAAAACATGTAAAATAACCAATGAAAATAAAATTGTAAACGTTTACATTATGTGCGTCAGATCGCTTATTCTTAGCATTTTAATTGCTACTATCTCTATCAATTAAATAGCAACAGGAGAAAAAGCAGTGAAAGTTCTCGTTACAGGTGGAATGGGTTATATCGGAAGCCATACTTGCATACAAATGTTGGCGGCAGGTATTGAGCCTATTATTGTTGATAATCTTTGTAATAGTAAATTAGCAGTATTAGATCGGATTGAAGCATTAACTAAAGTTCGCCCAGCTTTTTATCAAGGTGATATCCGTGATGAAGCCTTCTTAAACCAAGTGTTTAGTGAACATGAAATTCAATCTGTTATTCACTTTGCAGGTTTAAAAGCCGTAGGCGAATCTGTTGCTAAACCACTTGAATACTATGATAACAACGTTAATGGATCACTGGTTTTGATGCGTGCAATGCGTAATGCTGGCGTTAAAAGCATTGTGTTCAGCTCTTCAGCTACCGTATATGGAGATCCAAGTAGTGTTCCGATCACCGAAGACTCCCCTGTTGGTGAAACAACGAACCCTTACGGTCGTAGCAAATTCATGGTCGAGTCTTGTCTTTCTGATTTTTATGCAGCAGAGCAAGATTGGAGCATCACCTTATTACGCTACTTTAATCCGGTAGGTGCTCATCCATCAGGCACACTAGGTGAAGATCCTCAAGGTCCACCTAACAACCTAATGCCTTTCATTGCACAAGTTGCAGTGGGTCGACGCGACACACTATCAGTATTTGGTGATGATTACCCAACACCAGATGGTACAGGTGTACGTGATTATATTCATGTGATGGATTTAGCAGATGGACATGTGGCGGCATTACATAAAGTGGCACAACAATCCGGTTTACATACTTTTAACCTAGGGACTGGAAACGGTACCAGCGTGATTCAAATGATCGATGCTTTTGTGCAAGCCAGCGGGCAACAAATTCCGTACCAAATATGCCCTCGTCGACCAGGTGACATTGCTGAGTGCTGGGCAAGTACAGATAAAGCAGAACAACAATTAGGTTGGAAAGCTACACGCGATGTGAAGCAAATGGCTGCTGATACTTGGCACTGGCAATCAAACAATCCGCAAGGTTATTAATACCAATACTGGCTAGTCATAGCCTAGGTTTATACCAATGACAGTTAATCAGTGTGATTGGTACTATATACAATAGAGAAGCATTATGTCTGAGATTAAGTTTAACCCAATTGATCATCCACACCGTCGTTATAATCCATTAACTGGACAATGGATTTTAGTTTCTCCACCGGGCTAAACGCCCTTGGAGTGGACAGGATGAAAAACCATCAACTCAACAGCTACCAAGCTACGATAAAGAATGTTTTTTGTGTGCTGGTAACACACGTATTTCTGGTGACAAAAACCCAGATTATACTGGCACTTATGTGTTCACTAATGACTTTGCAGCATTAATGACGGATTCGCCTGAAGCACCAGAATCAACAAACCCGCTGTTTAAAACACAAGGCGTTCGTGGATTAAGCCGTGTGATCTGTTTTTCACCTGACCACAGTAAAACACTGCCGGAGTTAACTGTACAAAGTATTCGTGCAGTAGTAGATACCTGGAATGAACAGATCGAAACCTTAGGTAAAGATTATGTTTGGGTACAAGCATTTGAGAATAAAGGTGAAACCATGGGTTGCTCGCAACCGCACCCACATGGACAAGTATGGGCAAATAGCTTTTTACCTAATGAAATAGAACGTAAAGAAAAACACCTCAAAGAATACTATCAACAACATAATTCAAACCTTCTCGTGGATTATGTACAAGCTGAAATCGAAGATGGTGAACGTACCGTGGTAGAAACGGAGCACTGGATTGCAGTGGTTCCCTATTGGGCTGCATGGCCGTTTGAAACCATGTTATTACCTAAAACAGCGATCCGCCGTATGAGTGAACTTTCTGAAGCGCAGCGTGATGATTTAGCACTCGCCATTAAGCAATTAACCAGTCGTTATGACAACCTATTCCAATGCTCTTTCCCTTACTCTATGGGCTGGCATTACGCTCCGTTTTTTGAAGCTGGGACAGACATTGATCATTGGCAATTACATGCTCTGTTCTATCCGCCTTTATTACGTTCAGCATCAGTGCGTAAATTTATGGTGGGTTATGAAATGTTAGCAGAATCTCAACGCGATCTCACCGCGGAGCAAGCGGCTCAGAAGTTACGTGATGTCAGCGATGTTCATTATAAAGAAAAATCATAATTTTACGGGTACTTATCTATGCTAACGAATCAATTAAAACAACGTGCAACAGAAGCATTTCAAACAGTCTGTGGTTATCCAGCAACAACTTTTGTACAAGCACCAGGACGCGTTAACCTGATCGGCGAACATACTGATTATAACGATGGTTTTGTGATGCCCTGTGCCATTAATTATCAAACTATGATCGCCTGCTGCTAAACGTGACGATAATATTATTCGTTTGATCTCAGTAGATTACGACAATGTGCAGGACTCTTTTTGCATCGACCAAACCATCACAGCGACCGATGATAAACTCTGGGCTAACTATATGCGCGGTGTTATTCACTTTCTTAAAGAGAAAGGTTATGTGTTAGGTGGTGCAGATATTGCTATAACAGGTAATGTTCCTTTAGGCGCAGGCTTAAGCTCTTCAGCCGCGCTTGAAGTGGTAACAGGTCAAGCAATGAAAGCGCTGTTTGAACTGGATGTCACACAATCAGAGTTAGCCTTGATCGGACAAGCGGCAGAGCATCACTTTGCAGGCTGTTTTTGTGGGATCATGGATCAAATGATCTCCGCCTGTGGTGAAAAAGACCATGCTTTGTTATTGGACTGCCGTAGTTTAAAAACAAAAGCCGTATCTATCCCGCAAGGCGTTAGTATTATGATCATCGACTCTAAGGTGCCCCATAGCCTAGTGGATGGTGCTTACAATGCACTAAGAGAACAATGTGAAGAAGCTGCTCGCCTACTGGGTAAACCGGCACTGCGTGATGCAACTTTAACTGAATTAGCTGCATCAAGCATTGACAAAGGCTCAGATATTTATAAGCGAGCGCATCATGTTATTTCAGAAAATGATCGTACATTAGCCTGCGCTGATGCAATGATCGCCGGTGATTTACAGAAAATCAGCGAATGTATGTACGCTTCACATGCTTCAATGCGTGATGATTTTGAAATTACCGTTCCTGAAATTGATTATATCGTCAGCTTGTTAAGTGACCTGCTAGGTGATCAAGGTGGTGTGCGTATGACAGGTGGTGGTTTTGGTGGATGTTGTGTGGCCTTAATACCAACAGAGTTAGTTGATTCAGCTCGCACAACCATTGAACAACACTATCAAGCTCACACTGGGATTAAAGAAGCGATTTATATCTGCACACCCCAATCAGGCGCAAGTTCAATTTAAGGCAGAAACCATGGATATACCGACACTCTTTACCACTATGACTGAAGATAATGCACCAGATGGACAACCTGCGAATCTAATAACCTTGCAAAATACACGGGGCATGACAGCTGTTGTGATGGATATTGGCGCGACTTGGTTAAGTTGCACCTTACCTATACCAGGGCAAGCACCTCGAGAAGTCCTATTAGGCGTGTCGAACATGGCGGATTTTATATCTCAAAGCACCTATCTGGGCGCCACTGTGGGGCGCTATGCAAATCGCATCAATAAAGGACAATTTAGCATCAATAAACAGGCTTACCAGGTGGATACTAACCAAGCAGGTAACTGTTTACATGGTGGTAGTGATGGTTTTGATCAAAGACGTTGGCAGATTAGCTCGCAAACAGCACATTCAGTGACCTTTACCCTACTTTCTGAGGATGGTGATCAAGGTTTTCCTGGCACCTTAACTGCTTCAGTCAACTACACCCTCACTGAACAAAATCAAATGCAAATTAGTTATCACGCGGTTACTGATAAAGCGACGCCAGTTAACTTAACAAATCATGCATATTTTAATCTTGATGGTGCAGATCCTGCTAGTGATTGTCGAAAACATAGCTTAAAAATTGATGCTGACCAGTACTTACCTACCAATGAAACAGGTATTCCGTTGGATGGTTTAACCCCAGTTACTGATACAAGCTTTGATTTTCGACAGGCTAAGTTAATCAAACAAGATTTTTTACAGGATCAGCAGCAACAACTCTGTAAAGGTTACGACCATGCCTTCCAACTCAACACGGATGGTCAATTAGGGCAGCTAGCAGTACAACTCACTAGCGCCGATAAAGCAGTTACTTTGAATCTATATACTACTAAACCTGCGATGCAGCTTTACACTGGAAATTGGTTAGCAGGCACTCCGAATCGAAATGCGGGAGTCTATTCAGACTATGCGGGGATCGCACTAGAAACACAATTTTTACCGGATTCTCCTAACCATCCAGAATGGTCATCTAACGCAGCAATATTAGCGGTGGAAAAGAGTATTACCAAAAAACCATTTACGAGTTTATCTATAGTTAAATGGCGTAATACCAATCATAGTAAGTAACTGATCTATTTTACTTGTTAAAACAACTTATTTTTCGTTGTAAGTTTCGCATAGGGAACAACCATTTACATCAACTTACGCCTCAAACTAAGCCATTTTTCCGGCGCAAAATTTAGATCAGTTATTTAATACAATTGGTATAAGAGGTATTCAGACACTTCAAAAACATGATTGAAGTATCTAACGTTTTTGTTTGTAAACTGACGGTAGTTGAAACGCTTACTCTAAATACTTTGTACCGATAAACGCTTCACTAAAGTAGGAGAGAAATACTCGTATCTGGGGTGTATGGTTCTTTTTGGTTAACTTTAAGGCCAACTCCGTGGCTTGTTTTGCCATCATTTCAATAGGGTAATTTATGGTGGTCAATTTAGGGTATACATAACGAGAAATTAAGCCATTATCAAAACCAACAATGGACATTTGAGCTGGCACACTAATATTACTTTCCTCTAATGCACTCAAAGCACCTGCGGCCATAAAATCGTTATAGGTCACTACCGCACTAATATCAGTATTCTTGGACAGTAATTCAATCATTGCGGATTTTCCTCCCTGATCATTACTATCTGCAGCAGCAATATAATGAGCAGGACAATCCAACTTATAATCTTTTAATGCTTGTAAATAACCCGCTTGTCGCTCCGAAGCATCATCAATTTTATGATTCGAATTAATGTAGACAATGTGTTGATGGCCACTGTTAATCAAAAATTCTGTGGCCATGTAAGTCCCTTTAAAGTTATCAAAGGCAATACAACGATCAGCAATCTCAGGAATATAACGGTTAATCAATACTAAACCAGGCACCTCTTTTGCAAAACCTATTAACTCTTCAGCACTTAACGCCTTAGCATGGATAATTAATGATTCTCTACAACTATTAATCAACAGTTCAATAGCCTCTCTTTCGCTATCCGCATCATGGTAACCATTACCAATTAATAGATGTTTATTATGCTCGCGGGCAACTTGGTCAACGGATTTAATTAATGCCCCAAAGAATGGGTCTGAAATATCACTGACTAGCACGCCAATGGTATTAGAGTTTTTGCTAACCAAAGCACGGGCATTGACATTAGGGCGATAGCCCAGTTTTTTCATCGCAGTACGTACTGCTTTGATCGATGCTTTACCTGCTTTTGGTGAATTATTAACAACACGAGATACCGTTGCAATGGACACACCCGCTTCTCTCGCGACATCTTTAATTGTTGCCATTTTACCCTCTTAAAAGCTGTTTATTGATTACCTTTACACAAAGGTAACTCATTACCTATTGAGAATCTTGATGGCAATTCCTAACCTATTGAGTAAACGAATGAACTTAAATACAAGCTCTAAACTTTACCTAGTAAAAATAACCTACTCTGGCTGTAAGTTAATGTAAATGTTTGTTCCCTTTATGAAACTATAAAAAACTAATGACTTATTCTAGCCAATAAAGTAAATCAATAAACGACTGCCATTAGTATTGTTATACGTTATCAGTATTTAAAGTTAGAAGATGCTACTCAGCTCCAGTTTATTTGTAAAAAAATAACATAAAATAAAAAATGTAAACGCTTACAATTTATATTAGTTTAAATTGTAACCTATTAATATACTAGATACATGTACAAGGGAATATATGAAAACATTTTCTGACATAATCAATGCACGCGACTGGGAAAACCACCATGTCACTCATCACAACGTGATCGAAGCGCATGCGCCTTTATCAGCATATCATTCCCGTGATGCAGCATTAAATAATCACACTTCAGATTTTAAAAAATCGTTAAATGGTCAGTGGCAATTTACTCTCTTTGATAAGCCAGAAAGTGTACCTGAAGCCTGTATAAATCCAGATTTTAATGCTCAAGATTGGCCACTAATACCCGTCCCTAGCAATTGGCAGTTGCAAGGTTACGACAATCCAATTTATACCAATATTAAATACCCCTTTACCGATACCCCACCTTTAGTCCCTCAGGATAATCCAACTGGGGTTTATCGTTATCAATTTGACTTACTGGACACCTGGCAGACACGTAATACCAGCATTATTTTCGATGGGGTAAACTCAGCTTTTCACCTTTGGTGTAACGGCATTTGGATAGGCTATTCGCAAGATAGTCGCTTACCAGCTGAATTTGATTTAACAGAGTATTTAGTCGCAGAAAATAACCAGTTAACCGTCATGGTAATGCGTTGGTCCGATGGTAGTTACCTAGAAGATCAAGATATGTGGTGGTTAAGTGGCATATTTAGAGACGTAACCCTATTGAGTAAGCCACAGGTGGCGATCCAAGATGTATCGATCACCACCAGCTTAGACGCTTGTTATAACAACGCTACATTAAATGTTTGCACCTTATTAAATCAAAAAAGGCAAGATCATCAAGTTAACATACAGCTTTTTGATGCGCAGAAACAGGCGGTGTCCAATATCTGCCAAGGTAGATCAGGACAACGTATTATTGATGAAAAAGGTGCCTATTTAGATCGAGTAGAGCAGCAAATCAGTATCAACTCGCCAGAAAAATGGAGTGCAGAAACGCCTTACCTATATCGTTTAGTTGTCTCTTTATTAAATGACCAAGGTGAATTGGTTGATTGTGAAGCTTATCAAGTTGGTTTTCGTGTTGTTGAAATTAGTGATGGGCAACTCAAGGTAAATGGACAAGCATTATTGATACGTGGTGTTAATCGTCATGAACATCACCCAGAAAAGGGTCATGCTGTTTCTAAACAAGATATGCTCGCTGATATTAAGTTATTGAAGCAAAATAACTTTAATGCCGTAAGAACAGCGCATTACCCAAATCATCCATTATGGTATGAACTGTGTGACCAATATGGTTTATACGTTGTCGACGAAGCCAATATTGAAACCCATGGTCAGTTCCCAATGGCACGCTTATCCGATGAAACGAGTTGGTTAAATGCTTACATGCGCCGTATGACTCGCATGGTAGAGCGTGATAAAAACCACCCCAGTATTATCATTTGGTCATTGGGTAATGAGTCTGGTATTGGCAGTAACCATCATGCAATGTATCAATGGACTAAGCAAAAAGATCCTACTCGTCTGGTACAATATGAAGGTGGTGGCTCAGATACCGCAGCAACGGATATCATCGCGCCTATGTATGCCCGTGTTGATGAAGATGTAACACTGGCTAACGCTCCCAATGTAACCCCTAAAATCGCATTAAAAAAATGGATAGGCTTACCGAATGAACAACGCCCGCTTATTCTATGCGAATACGCACACGCGATGGGGAACAGCTTAGGCAGCTTTAATAAATATTGGCAAGCATTCCGAGATAACCCAAGATTACAGGGAGGTTTTATCTGGGATTGGGTTGACCAAGGGTTAACTAAAACAGATTCAAAAGGTGAAAAATACTGGGCTTACGGAGGGGACTTTGGAGACAAAATTAATGACCGTCAATTTTGCATTAATGGTTTAATTTTTCCAGATCGCACTGCCCACCCAAGTTTGCTAGAAGCAAAAAAAGAGCAGCAATTTTACCAGTTCTCTTTACATAACAGTGATGGTTTAGCGATAGATATCACCAATGAAAACCTATTTACCGCAAGTGATAGAGAAACACTATGCTGGACTGTCACTGAATCAGGACTGATTATTGATTCTGGTGAAATTGTATTAGATGTTGCAGCACAAAGCACTCAAACATATAACTTGTTAGACACATTACCCACACAAACAGCGGGTCATGATTATCACTTGAACCTGAGTGTTTGCCTTAATAAAGATAAAGCTTGGGCCGATAAAGGATTTGAAGTTGCCACTGAGCAGTTGCCGTTAAAAAGTGAATGTGGGCTAGTTTTATTACAGAAACCAACTGAGCAAGCACCGGAATTGCAACAAGACAATGATTATATTTTCGTCTCTAATGGCGATTTTTATATCCAATTCAGTCGCCGTACCGGCTTAATCAGTGAATGGCAAGTTGATGGTGAAATCAAGTTATTAGCAGGTCCTAAGGATAACTTTTACCGCGCACCATTGGACAATGATATTGGCACCAGTGAAGCTGATAACATTGACGTTAACGCTTGGATCAACCGTTGGCAATCTGCTGGACTTAGTGACTTACAAGTGAATTGTAGCAATATCAGCGCTTACTCATTGCCTCATGCTGTACAAGTTAATGTCGATTTTACCTACTCTTATCAAGATAAACTGCTGATCACCACCCAGTGGCAATACACTATCGATGCACAAGGTGCGGTGAATATAGAGATTCAAGTTGAAGCGGCTCCGTCTCTGCCCTCTTTGGCCCGTGTTGGATTGGAGTTAATCTTACCTAACACTGATAGCCGAGGTAAATTGGTATGGTCGAGGACCTCATGAAAATTACCCTGATCGTATCGCTTCAGCACATATTGGACGCTATGCTTGTGATATTGAAGCCATGCACACGCCTTACATTTTCCCAACGGAAAGTGGTTTACGTTGTGATGTAAAAGAGGCTCAAGTTGGTTCTTTATCCATAAGTGGGGACTTTCATTTATCGGTAAGCCGTTATAGTCAGCAAAATGTAGCACAAGCAAAACACACTAATGAGTTGATTGCAGAAGATAAAGTGTACTTGCGTTTGGATGGTTTCCATATGGGGATTGGTGGAGATGACTCTTGGAGCCCAAGTGTTCACGCTGAATTTCTATTACAGAAAAAACGTTACCACTACCAAGTTAACTTATCTTTTAAATAATACTTATCAGCAATAGCTTATATCAATCTAGCGAGTTGCTATAAGTTTGCTCTACAAAAAACGCTGCTAACAATGGTTAGCAGCGTTTTTATTTCAATTGCCTAGCAATAACAGTACATTACGAACTTACCTGACGGTTAAAAGAACCAAGGCTCCGTTGACCGCTTTATAAAGGGAACAAGCATTAACACTAGCGTACTTATTCCCAACAAGTGCTTAATCAAAGCACTTTTAACAGACTCAATTTCTATCCGAACTTAAATCAATTCCTAATGTGAAAGCGAGTTACAGTGCCTCATAAGCACATAAGGATAACCCTGCTGAGATCGAACAAATGTAAATCTTTCTGATTTAGATATAACTGCATCTGATCTCCTTTAGCAACTTGTTTATCGGCAGGTATATGCACTCTAAAATTATCAATATCACCATGATGTCCAAACAAGTAAGTACTATTACCAAGGCGCTCTACATTCACCACATCAAAATCTAAGGTTAAAGCATGCTCCGCTTGATCATTTAACTGAATATGCTCAGGTCGAATACCTAGGGTTAATAAGTCACCCTTTTGATAGTTAACTGAATGCGTTGGAATGGACACTTGTTGGCCATCAGGTAAAGCAACCTTTAAGCTTTGCCCTTCAACATTCTTAACCGTTACTGGGATGAAGTTCATTTTAGGCGAACCAATAAAGCCAGCCACGAATTCATTTTTAGGTTGATAGTAAAGCTCCATAGGTGTGCCCACTTGCTCTACTTGACCATCTTTTAAGATAACAATACGGTCAGCCAATGTCATGGCTTCCACTTGGTCATGGGTTACATAAACCATAGTATTGCCTAATTGTGCATGCAAGTTAGCAATCTGTAAGCGCATCTCAACACGTAACTCCGCATCTAAGTTAGATAACGGCTCATCAAATAAAAATACATCAGGGTCACGTACAATGGCTCGACCAATGGCGACACGTTGACGCTGCCCACCCGATAACTCCTTTGGTTTACGCGCTAATAGAGCATCTAACTGCAAAATATCACTGGCCTGCTTAACCTGCTTTTTAATTTCGCTTGCTTCAACACCTGCCATTTTTAAAGCAAAGCCCATATTTTCTTCCACCGTCATATGCGGATATAAAGCATAAGACTGGAATACCATAGCCACACCACGGTCTGCAGGCTCAACATGACTCACATCATTTTGGCCGATTGAGATACTGCCGCTAGTGATCTCTTCAAGCCCTGCGATCAAACGTAATAGTGTTGATTTACCGCAACCCGATGGCCCAACAAATACGGTGAACTCACCATCTTTTATCTCTAAGTCGATACCGTGAATGGTTTCCACTTTATCAAAACGTTTTACCACTTGCTGTAATGAGATTGCTGCCATTATTAATGCCTCTTTATATATTGGTTTATTCATAACGCCTGCAATATCGGTATACCTTCATCAAACAATAAAAAAGATAATAAATGCGATACTGATATTGCTAAGTATTGTAATACCCCTGATACCTTACTGATAAGTTCCACCAATTTGTTTTCGAAAACAAAAATAGCGTAATTTTATTCAATTAAAGCATCAACCTAACCTAGGATGAAAATAATAAATAGCGATAACCTCGCTTTATTTGAATTGATTTTATACGGATAACCAATACTGTGGATAAACTCTCATTTCAAAAATCTTCTTTGTGGAAACGTTTTACCTCCTGAGCTTTTATAGACTAGTCTAATACGATTCTCATTTCTATTTACAAACCTGAAAGAGACAAAATTGATTTAATTTACAACATACATGGAGCAGATATGTCTGAACAAAGCTCAGTCGCATATGAGACGAAGTCGCTACCAGTTACCCCAAAAAAACTGGGTAGCCGGATGCCTAAACATCTTGTACCTTGGGTCTTTATGGCCCCTGCTTTATTACTTTTTGCCCTGTATGTGCTGTACCCGATCGTGAGCAGTTTTATACTTAGTTTTTACAGTTGGGATGGATTAGGAGATAAAACTTGGATTGGTTTTGATAATTATATACAACTGTTTGACTCCGAGACGTTCTGGACAGCGTTAACCAATAATGTCATTTGGATGGTGCTGTTTATGTTAGCCCCGCCAATCGGGTTAGGCATTGCACTCTTCTTAAATCAAAAAGTACGTGGAATACGCTTAGTTAAAGCACTGTTCTTCTTCCCTTTTGTTATTTCACAGGTGGTGATCGGCTTAGTCTTCTCTTGGTTTTACGACCCCAATCTAGGCTTGTTAAATAGCATTTTAGATCTATTTGGCTTTAATACGATTGCCCTATTATCCAGTGAAGAATATGTGACTTACGGCATTATCGCTGCTGGTTTATGGCCACAAATCGCCTATTGTATGATCCTGTACCTCACAGGCTTAAACAACCTCAGTCCAGACCAAATTGAAGCAGCCCGCTTAGATAGAGCTAAAGGCTTTAAAATGCTGCGCCACATTATATTGCCACAACTTGCCCCAGCGACCTTTATCGCCGTAGTCGTCACCGTGATTGGTGCCCTTCGATCCTTTGATTTAGTGGCCACTATGACAGCCGGCGGTCCTTGGGGAAGCTCAACAGTACTTGCTTATATGATGTACGAAGAGTCTATTTTCAATTATCGCATGGGTTATGGCGCAGCTGTTGCGGTAGTACTATTTCTGATCATGGCAGTTTACATCGCTTACTTCCTAGTTCGTATGTTACGGAGTGAAAAATAATGTACCCAAAACCAATTGAACACTCATCGAAACTAGTGAATGTGGCTTATCGTATCTCATTGCCTATTACCATCGTCTTATGGTTGATGCCATTAGCTGCTGTCATGATGACCTCGATACGCTCGATTCAGGATATTAACCAAGGTAATTACTGGGGTTGGCCCACCAGCTTTAATTTTATTGAAAACTATATGTTGGTTTTTCAATCTACTGAGATGGGACAATACTTACTTAACTCAATCATGATTACTATACCCGCTGTAATGGGTGCTGTAGCCCTATCTACCTTGGCCGGTTATGCGTTAGCTAAGTACCAATTTAAAGGCAACATTCTGATGTTAGCTATTTTTATTGGCGGTAACTTTGTCCCTTTTCAAATCTTAATGATCCCGGTTCGAGACCTAACCATTAGCCTCGGGTTATATGACACACACATGGCACTTATTATGTTCCATGTGGCTTTCCAAACCGGCTTTTGTACCCTGTTTATGCGTAACTTTATCGTGGGTTTACCTAATGAATTATTAGAATCAGCACGTGTTGATGGGGTCAGTGAATTCAAAATATTCTGGCATATCGTACTGCCACTTGTTAGACCCGCGTTGGCCGCATTAGCAGTATTAGTATTCACCTTTATTTGGAACGATTATTTTTGGGCATTAGTGCTGGTACAGAGTGATACGGTTCGCCCAGTAACGGCAGGACTTAGCTCGCTACAAGGGCAATGGCTTGCTTCATGGAATTTAATATCTGCGGGTGCAGTAGTAGCCGCATTACCACCTGTTGCGCTGTTTTTTGCAATGCAACGCCACTTTATTGCAGGGTTAACGTTAGGTGCAACTAAAGGTTAACCTTTAACATCAAAACCTTAGTGACTAAAAAGGAAACAATATGAAAAAGATCCAAACAATATTGGCGGCCAGCGCAATGTCAATGGCGCTCTCTTCAATGTCCTATTCCGGTGAATTAATTATTAATTCCGATGCATCCGATCCTGCACCTAAAGCGGCATTTAGCGAAATCATAGATGCCTTTGAAAAGCAGAATCCAGATATTCATGTGACCTATAACCTCTACGACCATGAAGGTTATAAAACCACTATTCGTAACTGGTTGGTGACCTCTCCACCAGATGTGGTTTTCTGGTACGCAGGTAACCGTATGAAAGCCTTTGTTGACCGCGGGTTATTTGAAGACGTATCCGATGTCTGGGATAACAATCAACTTCATCAAGATTTTGCCAGTGCTAAACCTGCGATGACCATAGATGATAAGCAATGGGGTGTACCTTACACTTATTACCAGTGGGGCATCTATTACCGTAAAGATATCTTTGATAAATACGGTATTAGCGAACCTAAAACCTGGGAAGAGTATCTTGCTGCCTGTGCGTTATTGAAGAAAAACAATATCGCCCCTATCACGATCGGCTCTAAATACCTATGGACTACCGCAGGTTGGTTTGATTACATCAACTTACGTGTCAATGGGTTAGCGTTCCATATGGACTTGATGGACGGTAAAGTACCTTACACAGATCCACGTGTGAAAAAGACTTTTGAAACCTGGAAAGAGCTTATTGATGCGGGTTACTACCTAGAGAATCATGCCACTTACTCATGGCAGGAAGCACAGCCGTTCCTATACCGTGGCGAAGCAGCTATGTACTTGATTGGTAACTTTATCACGCCTAACTTCCCTGAAGAGTTAAAAGATAAAATGGCGTTTATGCAGTTCCCAGTGATTAATCCAGAAGTTGGATTAGCAGAAGATGCGCCAATGGATACCTTACATATCCCTTCTAAAGCCAAGAACAAAGCGGATGCACGTAAGTTCTTAGCCTTTATGGCAGAGCCAGAGAACCAAACCTTGGTGAATAAAGCACTATTGCAAATCCCACCTAATAAGAAAGCACATGTAGTTGATAACCCTTTCCTAAACAAAGGTGTTGAGATGCTTAATAATGCCGATGGTACTGCACAGTTCTTTGACCGAGACACAGATCCAGCGATGGCCAAAGAAGCAATGAAAGGCTTCCAAGAGTTTATGGTTAAACCAGATCGTCTTGATAGTATCCTCAAGCGTTTAGAAAAAGTACGTCAACGTGCTTTCAAATCATAATTAAGAAAATATAGCCGTTAACTAGCCCTCTCCTATGAGGGCTTTTTTATATTTATTAAATACATTTCTAACACTGACGCTTCTCTGTTTTATTCCCTGTTAAAAACCATTATTTAAATCCGCTAAAAAAGATTGAGTGGGGTCACAGTTATCAATCTAAACAGTAGTAATTAAATCAGGAAGTGACAATCTACAACAAAATGTTTTCGAAAACATTAAATCGTTATTTAATACCAATAGCATCGATAAATATGATCAATTTTACCTCGGTAAAGTAACTCAGTTAATGAGTGATTGGTATAACCCCTATTGTTTTACCTTTGGAGATAACATGAGCGACATTATTCACCTCACTAGCAAGCATTGCAGTTTAATTATCAAACTTGATCGTGCCCCAGAAATTTTACATTGGGGGGCAAAAATAAATCAGATTGATTCAGAGTTGCTACTGTCAACTGAGCGCCCTATCTCGCAAGCTCGCCTTGATGTGGATATTCCGCTGACCTTATGTCCAGAAACAGGTAGCGGGCAATTTAACGCACCAGGCATTGAAGGTCATAGAGATGGTAAAGACTGGGCACCAGTATTTAACCTAGTGGGTAAACAGATCTCTTCTCAAGCGGTCAGCTTCTCCTTACAAGATACAGCAGCACAGCTGCAGTTAGATATTGAGTTACAACTCCACTTTGACAGTGATGTTATCCAAAAACGCATAACAGTCACTAACCTTGGAGAAAGTGAATATCAACTGACTAAGCTTGCCTCAACCTTGCCAGTCCCAAACTACGCCAATGAGCTGATGTCTTTTTATGGTCGCTGGACCCGAGAATTTCAAACACACCGTCAACCATTTACTCATGGTGGTTTCATTCAAGAGAACCGTCGTGGCAGAACTTCCCATGAGAATTTCCCAGGCCTATTTGTAGGGACAGAGCATTTTAATGAGCAACAGGGTCAAGTATGGGGTTTCCACCTAGGTTGGAGTGGTAACCATCAATTACGTGCAGATGTTAAAAGTGATGGTCGTCGTTTTGTACAAGCAGGCGAACTATTATTTGCTGGTGAAACCAGCCTAGCTCCTGCACAGCAATATACAACACCTTGGTTATATGCCACTTATAGTGACAACGGTTTAAATGGTATTTCTGATAAATTCCACCGTTTTGTACGCGCTAATATTATTAGCTTTCCAACTGATAAACCTCGCCCTGTGCATCTTAATACCTGGGAAGGGATTTACTTTAAACACGATCCAGACTATATCATGAAGATGGCCACTGAAGCCGCAGCCATGGGTGTTGAACGCTTTATCATTGATGATGGTTGGTTTATTGGTCGTGATGATGATCGTACCTCATTAGGTGATTGGTACCTTGATCAAACTAAATACCCCAATGGTCTAGAGCCAGTGATTGATCATGTTAATCAACAAGGTATGGAGTTTGGACTTTGGGTTGAGCCTGAAATGATCAGTAAAGACTCTAACTTGTACCGTGAACATCCTGAATGGCTATTAGCTTTACCCGGTTATGAGCAACCATCAGGGCGTTGGCAATACCTGTTAGATCTACAAAACCCAGCCTGTTTTGATTACCTTTTTGAGCGTCTTGATAGCCTGTTATCAAAATACAACATTGCCTACTTAAAGTGGGATATGAACCGTGAAATAGTACAACCTGGGCATCAAGGTAAAGCGGCTATACATGGTCAAACTAAGGCTTTATACCGATTACTAGACCAATTATTAGCCGCACATCCAAAAGTAGAAATAGAGTCTTGTGCATCTGGTGGTGGTCGAATCGACTTTGAGATCCTCAAGCGTACCCATCGTTTCTGGGCGTCAGATTGTAATGATGCATTAGAGCGCCAAGCTATTCAGCGTGGTATGAGCTACTTTTTTCCACCAGAGGTGATGGGCGCACATATCGGCCCTGAGGAGTGTCATTCAACAGAATCGACGCCATCATATCAACATGCGCGGTATTACTGCATTAGGTGGGCATATGGGCGTTGAGCTTGACCCACTGCAAGTATCAGAAGAAGAAAGAGAAACCTTTACAAAATATATCGCCTTGCATAAACAATATCGCACGCTATTACATACGGGTCAGCATGTGCGCTTGGATACACCTGATAAACATCAAAATATCTACGGGGTATATAATGATCAAGCTTCATTAATAACAGTTTGTCAATTAACCATGCCGGACTATGCGTTACCTTCGCCTTTACGTATCGAATACCTTGATAGTAATGCGAGCTACCGAGTGACTATGGTAGAAACGTCTGAGGCTAGTTTCCAATTAATGAAACAACGCCCTGCTTGGCTTGAAAAAACCATTACCTTAAGTGGTGATAGTCTGAAGTATATTGGATTGACTTTGCCTATTCTTGACCCAGAATCGGCGATCATGATTTACTTAGAAAAAGTATAACCATTGCAATTAACGGCTAGCACTCACTAGCCGTTATTACCCTATTATCAAACACTTTATGGGTATTAAATTAACTGTTCAGCCTGCTTAAGCAAAGCACGTAGTTTGTCTTTATTATCCTCTTTTTGTTGATAAAGTTGAGTACTTTTTCTCTCAATCAGCTGCGTTTCAATAAACTCTTGTTGCACAGACTGTAATTCAGCTTCAGCCATTTTTAAGACCATCAATACACTACGCTCACCAATCAATAGAAAGTCTTGCCTAATCGTGGTCAAAGGCGGAGTGAAATATGCACTGTCGGCAGTATCATCAAAACCAATCACAGATACCTGTTGAGGCACTTGTAAAGCAAACTCGTTAAGCGCTCTTAACACGCCCAATGCCATTTGATCACTGCCCACTAATACGGCATCGAACTGGCAACTATTACTCAAGGCTTGTTGAGTATGTAAATAACCACTACTGGCGAGCCAATCACCTTCAAATTGATCAACTATCGCAGCATCAGGATGTGCTTCGATACTATCTATCCAACCCGCTAAACGCTGTTGAGAAGCGCTAGAGTCATTAGGTCCTGTGATCACTAAAAAACGCTTTCTTTTTAAGCTAATCATTAAATTAACCGCTGCTTTTGCACCTTCATAATTAGCTGCATAGACAGCATTAACCTGGCTATCCAATGGCACATCGATAAATACAAAGTGCATACCTTGGTACGTCGTTTGTATCTGTTCTGACTCCTCTTTGCTAAGCGGAATATTTAATATAACAAACTCCACTCGCTGTGATTTAAGCTCATCTATCGCCGCGGTTACTTTCTCATAAGTATGCGTTGAAACCACCGCTAAGGAGATACCATAACCATGCTGTTTAGCCTGTTTACGAATGCCATTAGTAATTAAAGAGGCACCGTGTAAGAGGATGTCAACGGTCACTACGCCAATCATAGTCGATTTAGCGCGACTTAAAATCTGCGCACCTTTGTTGGGGATATACCCTAACTCTTTGATGGCCGCATTAACTTTAATACGTGTTTCTTCAGCAACATTTGCAGAACCATTGGTGACACGAGAAACAGTTTGTGTTGAAACGTTGGCTAGCTTAGCTACATCTTTAAATGTCACACTCATTATCTACTTCCATATATATTTGTTATACGAACGGCACCGATTATCACTTGCTATTATACAGGGGCTATTGCCATCGTGGTTCAATCAAATAGCAACTTTATGATCCCCCTATCAACAAATAACACGACCATTAAAAATGATTGAATTAAAGGGGAAAATTAGAGGCCGAGCAAGACCTACAATCAAAAAAGCAGAGCGGGTTATGCTCTGCTTTTTATCCAAGGTGCTGTATCAGCACCTATTGCATCTCTTGATGGTTAAAAGCGTTAACTAGTTGCCAAACCAGCTGCTAATTTTTTAGCATGTCTTTGTTTGGTTCTAATTCTCGCAATGATGCCTGCTAATAAGACCAAGCCAACAATAGCGTATATAACGATAAAGCCTTTATCTCCGGTCACTAACCCTAAGTCAGAGAAGACAATGTATGCGCCCAATACCATGTAAAGAATAATACCAGAGGCTTCGAAACGGAATGCCCAAGGCGTGATATCAATACTTTCGTTAATTGGCATTACATAAGCAGTCTCACGAGGACGTACCTTACCAATCAAGTACATTAGCGTACAACAAATCACAAACAACACCGCTAATTGATGGAAGAAATGTAACTCAGCAAGCGGTTGCAGTGGACCTAAGTATGAATGGAAAGCCGTTGGCGTAAATTGAATGGTACCGTAAGCCACGACAAAGAAAGCCAGCGATATTTTAGCTGCAATAGCAGGCACACGTTTTGTCACGTAACCCATTAATACTATGGTAAAGATAGGCACGCTGAATAAACCAGCAAGACGTTGTAACAGGTCAAATAAACCATTTGGTGCAAACATAATGAATGGTGCAATACCTACCGATAAAATAGCAATGAATAGGCCAAATACACGTCCTTTATTCACTAACTCTAAATCAGAAAGTTTATTTTCTTTATCAAACATCGGCTTATAAACATTTAATGTAAATAAGGTTGTTGAAGAGTTTAAAACACCGTTAAAAGTCGACAAAATAGCACCAAACATTGCAGCAATAAAGAAGCCAACTAATGGTTTAGGTAACACCTCGTTCACTAGACGAGTATACATAGTATCCGCTTCAAAACTTTGTCCTGATGCGTCAACAGTCCCGAACATATGGTAAGCAATAATACCTGGAATAATTAAGAATAGCGGCGTAATCACTTTAATCGCCCCTGCTAAAATTACCCCTTTTTGTCCCTCTTTTAGGTTTTTAGCGCCCAGCGCACGTTGAATAATTGCTTGGTCTGTCCCCCAGTAATATAAGTTAACTAATAACAAACCAGTGAACATAGTTGAAAAAGGAACGTTAGGATCATCCGATGCCCCCACCGCTTGCAGCTTTTCAGTCGCGTTAGTTGAGATAACCGTGAAACCATCTACAAAACTACCGTCTCCAAGCACAATAAGGCCAAAGATAGGGATCATTAATCCACCAAGGATCAGGCCAACACCATTGAGTGTATCTGCAATCACTACCGCTTTTAAACCGCCATAAATAGCGTAGAACAAGCCTAGGAAACCAATAATAGAAGAGATTAATAATACCGATTGGAATCTATCAATGCCTAACATTGCTTCAACATCAAAGATACCACCAATCACCATCGCACCTGCGTAAAGCGTATTAGGTAAAAGGTTAATAATATAACTGAGTAGGAATAATACCGTTACAAACTGCTTTACCGATAGGTCATAACGGGACTCTAAGAAGTCAGGAATGGTGGTGATCCCCTGCTTTAAATAGCGTGGAACTAAAAACAGAGCGATGATAACCAGCGTGATACCTGAGGCTACTTCATAGCCCATCACCGACATATTCCCTTTATAGGAGAGCGCACTCATGCCAACAAAACTAGTAGCAGAAAGATTAGTAAGAATAAGTGAGCTTGCGATAAGACCACCAGTTAAGCTACGCCCACCCAGGAAGTAACCATCTTTAGAATCATTTTTTCATTCTTTACACGAGCCCAAGTATATAAAACAACAAAGCCAGTAAAGAAGAAGAATGACAAAAGAATCGTTATTGACATAATATCTCTCCAATTATTAAGGTTAACCAATTATCAGTGTTACTTTTGGCACAACTATGTTTGCCAAAACATGCAAAGGATACTACCAGTGTTAACGTTTACATTTTTCTTATGCAGCCAATAACGAGAACTAGCTCACTTTGTTTTATTGGATAGCGAGATCTAGGTAACGTAAAAATGATTTCCTAAACATTAATAAATGTAGACGACTCACTTGGTTTATGACAACACCTGTTTTTGAAGAGAGATTGCAATATTTATAAAAATGCAATAACCATATTAACGGTCTATTGATATGGCATTCGCTGTAGTTAAAGAAGGTAAGTAGATATAGTAACTTATTGTTAGTCATTACTATGATTGTTGAGACTGTGGTTTTTGAAACAGTGCTTGCTCAGCATTGGCTTCTAATACTAACTGTTTATGGTAATTGTCAATACGCTCATGTGCCGTTCCATCTACCAGTAAAATAACCGCCATCATAGCAATAATAGTGATCATACTCGTTCGCCATATAGGTGTATTAAAAAATATGATGCCTAATGCACAGGCAATAATAATGACTGGGATCGCTTTAAAAACAATAGTTTGATATTCATTTAACGTGTTTTCAGCTCGTGTGATTTCAGACTGAAGAAAAGCAGATGGGCTCGCTTTATAAGCTGTCTCAAACTCATTGATTCTGGTTTTATTGGCATAAAATAATCCCAAACCAATAATTAATACTAGGCTTCCGGCAATTAAAGTAGGAATAATATAAGTCTTAGCTATCTCTGTTTTACCCAGTTGATAAAAACCCAGCGTCGCCAATAAAAAGATCACGCCAAACATAATAAAAAACAAAGAGGAAAAAACTTCTGCTTTTGCCCAATCTGTTGATGCTTTTAAAATATCCACTCTTATCCCCTAACCTATTATTAATAATATGAAAGGTTACAAGGCTTAATTAAAAAATACCTGCTAGATAATCGCTATTTTATGCCTATTTGTATCATTCTTTTATAATAGGAGGGAACTCGTATATTAAGCAAGATCAAACTTTGTTTATTTTAATTAAGTTAGCATTAGCGTTAATCAATTCAATTCGTAAAAATACAGCTCACAGTGAACGTGCAACTCAATAAACATAATAATATATGAGGTCAGGACTATGTATTTAACTTCAACACCGACTCTTTGCCAAGCGACACGCATTAGCATGTTAGCAGCCTTGGTATTAATCAATTTTGGCTGCACTGATAGCAGCCAAAATAATCCCAACCTAATAACTCCACCAGCAGTTAAATTTGTTGTCGTCGACACACAACAAGATAAGTGCTTTGACAACAGTGGAGAAACCATTACCTGCCCAGTCAAAGGAGCAGACTTATACGGGCAAGATGCACAATATTCAGGGGTCACAGCGTCATACACGGATAACCATGATGGCACAGTGACCGACAATAATACCGGCATGGTCTGGCAAAAAACACCCGACTTCAAACACCACTCTTATGATGATGCCATTAGCTACTGCGAGAACTTACGCACAGCAAACTATACTGATTGGCGTTTACCAACCATTAAAGAGCTTTATTCATTAGCAGATTTTAGAGGTGAAATCGTTAACCCTCGTGTTGAAAGTGAAAATACCCCTTATATCGACACTGACTATTTTGATTTTCAATACGATAAAAGAATGGCCTATATAGGCCAATACTGGTCAATCACCAAATACACCCAAGGGCCAGTACATAATACTGAAAATGTAGATGCTGCCTTTGGTTATAATTTTGCCGATGGGCATATTAAAGCCTATGAGACAGGTTACATTTTTGGGACAGATGCAAAAGGCGTGCATGCACCGGTAACTTTGTAAGGTGTGTGCGAGGTGAAGAGCATGTTTATGGCGTGAACCAATTTGTAAAAAACACGGATGGTACGGTCACAGACAAAGCAACGGGGTTAATGTGGCAAAGTACTGACGATGGTAAACGTAGAAATTGGCAAGACAGTTTAGCCTATGCAGAAAACGCTGAATATGCAGGTCATTCAGATTGGCGCTTACCTAGCATCAAAGAGCTACAAAGTATTGTGCAATACGGTAAACCAGTTGGTGAATGGCCAGCTATCGACACATTACTTTACCTTATCTGGAGACAATACTATCCAAGATCCCATCTGGGTTTGGTCAAGTACCACACAAGGCGACTTTAAATATTCAGCCAACTATATTTCATTCGGGAAATCATTCAGTAAAAAGAATTCATCGGCAACGGAATATTTTGACTGGCACGGAGCAGGCGCTCAACGTAGTGATCCTAAAGCAGGTTCGCCAGCGGACTATGATATGTCATCAGAGAATGCAACTGATCTAGTGATGACCAAGAATTACACCTTATTGGTTCGGTCGGTTAAATAAAGGTACTTTTATAATGGCTACCCCTGCCTATAAAAGGAATATAAAACCCCATTTATACTGACAAAACACCTCTTATATAATACATATAAGAGGTGTACTGCGTTTTTTATAACGGTTAAAAGCGTTGCGTTTATAAATTTTTTCAACTAAACAGTTGTGTTTATTTAATAATGGGATGACGAACTAAATCATTCAGATACACCATCCACTAGCACAAACATAATAAGACAAGGTTCAGTGCCTCTATTGGCCCAAGCATGGTTTGTCCCTCGCTGTACAACAGTATCACCAGTCTTTAATAATACGTCATCTTCCTCTCTGTCCATCAGCATCCATACTTCACCTTTTAAAATAACGGCATAATCAACACTATCGGTTCGATGCATGTAGGGATGGCAAGCATTGTCTACTATATTCTGTGATGCCTAACGTGCCAGCGATAATACCTGCAGCAGCACAAGCAGCAGCAATAGGAACAACCGCTGTAGCACCATTAGTGATGACATTGAAAGAAACAGCAATACCAACATAATCATCAGATGATAAATACGAATATTCCGGAGACATTGCCTAAATAAAATAGACCAATTGAAAATGCAAATAATACAATAATGTTATCCGAACATATAATTTTACTAGCGATAGATAATGAAGGGTATAAAGGATGTATTCTGAAACTTGGGTGTTTAAAAGAATCATTACGACTGATCAGACTTTTGGGTGAAATTACTTTCAATGAAAGTACTTCAGTGATTAACAATATTTCAAAAGATAAAAATATTAATATGGATGCCCAATAAGCCAAATAGAATAGTCAATTTCAATATATTTACTATTATGCAATCTCTTGATTTGTATCCTAATATATAGATACCCATTCTATTGAAATCACTACTTTTATTACATTAAGCCAAATTATATGAAAAGAAATATCTCTCTATTGACGTTATATGTACTTTGCCTGTTTTTTGCTCATATTAATATGGTAAATGCACTATCTTATGAGGAGTTCAATACTACCGAAAACATTGAGTTAATTGATCATCGCCTATGGGTACAGGCAGACTCATTACATGCCCCTCCTAGCTTCCCAGAGCTAAGTCATTTATATCAAAATGGCAAATCGATGAAGTCCACATTTACTGGAAGTGATGCTTATGTGACCAAGCTAAAATTAAGCAATAAAGAAGAAAGTACAACTTGGTTTGTTAATATTAATGCCGTTTATTTAGATATCGGAACCGCCTATTGGCAATCCGACAACGGTGATATCACTACATTAGAAGATTTCGGACAAACAACAGGTAGTGCACCAAAACTAGCGCATTCACAGGTTTTTCCATTACCATTAAAAGAGAAAGAAAGCGGGACACTGTGGGTCTATGTACAAGCTAAAGTGTTCACCACACCGCTGCGCATCAGGTTTTATAGTCAAGATGAATTCTACTTCAAGCAATTCACAGCAAACTCTCTTAACTCAATATCATTTACGGTGATGATAACCCTAGCTTTAATCGCTTTCCTGACATATATCAGAACCAAATATTTAGTAACATTAGCTTGTACCGGTTATATAGGGTTACATGGCCTAGGTTGGCTTGCTGCATCGGGAAGCTTAAGTTACTTCAACCACCTTGCTAATGTTAACCTTGTTTATAGTGGTATTTTATTATTCCCCTTTGCTATCGTTTCAGCCAGTCAATTCACTAAATTGCTATTTAACTGCGAATATGACCACCCTAAACTGTCCAAAATATTTAACCTGTTATCAATAATCAGCTTGATTTTAGGTGTTTTAATGCTCTTTTTACCCTTCACGATTAGTTACTTTATTTCACACAGCATCGCAATTGTATGGATCCCGCTTTGCATCATTACAGGGATACTGATGCAATCCAAAAAAGATTACAAAGCAAAATATTATCTATTAGGGAACCTTTTATACGGATTAGCGTTAGCGTTATACGTATTAACCAATTTCTATAAAGTTGATTGGGATATCCCTAGAGAACTTATTGTAGAGGTAGCATTAACCATTGATTGTATGTGCATTCTCCTTTGTTTAACAGAGTGGATGTTAATACAACAAAAAGAGTTTAACCGCAGTTATACTATTTCACGTATCGACCCATTAACTAACATTGGCAACCGTTTTGCGTTAAATGAAACACTCGCTAATTTAAGCGACCAGTATTGCATCACTTTTATTGACCTTGATAACTTTAAACAGATTAATGACCAGTTTGGGCATGATGAAGGAGATAAGTTCCTAATCGATACCGCCAATTTAATGGCAACAAATTTAAAAGGGGTAGGGTCTGTATTTCGATGTGGTGGCGATGAGTTTATTTGGGTGGTGACCATTGAAAGCAAGCAACAACCTGAAACATTGTTAACCCAGTTATCTACTATATTGCTCAAAACAGAACAAGAGTTACGTAAAGTAGGATGGAAAAATGCAGGCCTCAGCTTTGGTATTGCAACAAGTTTTGAAACCCTAAATCAATCTGAATGTTTATCGTTAGCGGACCAGCGTATGTATCAATATAAACAAGCACGTAAATAGTTTTATATTAACTTTTATGTGGGTATATTTGGTTAATAGTTTAACCATATTATCAAACGAAGATATGAGTAACGCTAGATAGCGCACTTATTGAATTGCCTTGGTAGTAATGTGAAATTTAGTAATAGTAACGACAAGAAATAATAGTTAACTATATTTCTGTAACTGCATAAACTAACCGATTAGTTTCGTCTATACGACGTGACCAAAAGCCTGATAAATTCTCTTTTAATGATTCAGGCTTACCTATTCCTTCAAATGGAGAGCGTTTAGTGTCACTAATTAACTTGTTAATTCTTTTAATCGTCTTTTTATATTGCCCTTGCTGTCGCTACAACCATAATTTAAATTTATATTTGTCGCCACAACCAGCTTATGGCTACAGAGACAAATGTCGCTACAACCATAAGTTGACATAAACACTAACTAAATAACAAGGGGTTATCAGAATAACAACACCATTCTATGACATAAAAAACAACCATAAGCTGACATAAAAATTCAATCGGTATTATAGTAAAATTCCAAATGTAGTTTTATTACAAAATTCAAGAACCCCTCTCTCTAAGAAAATATACAAAAACACCTCTTATATCATTATCAACATAAGAGGTGTTTAACTACCTTTCCGGCAGATTTTGCTTAACATAAACATCAAAACGATTTTTTTATTTTCAGCTGCCTATACGGCAGTTCACGTTAAAATAAGCCCTTGCGGACATTTGACGATATTTTCAGCTGCCTATACGGCAGTTCACTTTCTTTGATGTCAATCATGGGCTTGTTTTGAATTTTCAGCTGCCTATACGGCAGTTCACAATTGGATAACCTGGCTATTAAATCCGCCCCAATTTTCAGCTGCCTATACGGCAGTTCACTATAAAAATATCAAAAAACATTCACAAAAATCAAGCTATTAATATACCAAATACTAATTTACCTTAAATATATAAAGACAAATAAATCCTAGTATTATCAGTCTGTTAAAATACCAGTAAAATAAAGGGTTAAATGTCGGTAATTAAAGAAGATAAGTCTGGTACGGTTCCACTGAACTTTTCATTTGTTGCAAACCCGTATAGACTAAAATAAGGTTTATTTTGTATTTCTACATTTTCTCTTTGAATATGAATTATGAATTCTTGTTGGTTACTATTACTACTCATTAAAATACAATGAAATTGTTCAAACTCCTTAACTTCAAGATTAACTTTAGGTTTAAACTCTTCTCCCCTAGCTATTGCTCGCTTTTGATGTCGTTTTAAACGCCTTTTTATGATCCCCTATAAAACGTTTAGCGATGGCTTGATTACGTTTAAACTTATACTCTTTACAACACTCAGGTACTAAAGTCACAGGATCTAATTGAAAAAAACCACAATCAGACATATCGACAAAATAAGACTGTTGTTTTAGTAAGCTTAAAACATCAGGATCTGAATGAATAAAAGCAATAGTATTACCAATTGTATCGCTAGACCAACTAGGCAATGATACTCCAACACCTTGGATATTTTGTCTACATATAAAACCATGCATTATAGAAATACAACGACCAAGTAATAATGCAGAGTTCGCTTCTTTAGGTAAAAATGCACCATAAAATAATATCTTTTCATATTAATCTTTCTTTTTAAGTGCTGGTTTCTTTTTCGATTCAGCTTTTTTGGAACATTCCGCCTTTTATGAATACAGAAAACAGATAATAAACATTAGGAGAGATATCAAAAGATTTTTTCGTATGTGATTCATTCAAATTAGCTACGTGCGACTCACAATTAGCAAGTAAAGAATAAAAGTTAAGTTCAGATTCAGCATTGCGACGTGTTATCCCTAATTCTTTATCAGCGCCATACTCATGGACACGTAGCCTTTTCAAAGCATTGCCTTCCCACCAATCATCAATTAATTGTAAAGCTGCACCTATTTTTACAGAGTTGAAACTAACGGCATAACGACCGTCGATACACTTTGTTTTTACGAATAATTTTGATGATTCCCCCTCGTTAGCCTTATTAGCCAATACTTGACTTGGATACACTTCTTGGCAGAAAGCTGTTTCTATTTTTGCGGTTATATCAGCATTCCAATATATTCGAGGGTCGATTAAAGCTTTCTCTACTTCATGACTTAACTCATCTAATACTTTTTGTTCCGCTTCTTGCCAAGTACTTTCCCATGCAAGGTGACGAGTGTTTTTGATAATATAAGAACTACCTGAACTTGTTTTGATCTCTATTTGTGTATTACCAGTATTTTGGTTTCGCCACAACCACGTGCCTAATAAAAGGTTCTTACAATAACGATTCGCCAGTTCTTTATAACCACCACAATCTTTAAATTTAAGAGCAAACTCTTTAAGCAATAAAAACACTGCAGGATCACTACAACTAGATGGTTCAAGTGAATTAGCTTGTACTCTTAAAGAGAACCGGCAATAAAGGAATTGAACGTTAGGAGGAACATAACACTCTTCAAGTGTTAATAGATTAATATGAGTTAAGTCTTGGGGTGCTAGGCTCTTAGGTTTAAATTGAGGATTAAATGCTTCTGTAAAACCTGCTTTAGGCCCTCTAATCCGACTAACTTCAGCCTCAAGAGGGACAAAATCAGAATCAGAGGTTTTATAAAAAAAGACAGCCTTTCCTGGAAATAATGAGCGGTCATATTTTAATATATTACATATTTCCATAAGGCACCTTTAATTTAAATTCTTTTCATAAGCATAAACCTTTCTTGAACATCTAACATCCAAAAAGATTTATTAAAGTACTTTTGGGGGCCTTGAAGCCTTATATCAATCGAACTTACAAACTCGACAATACCTAATGCGGGTTCAGCATAACAATGTAGAGGCTCAAGTGAATTACCTCTTGATTGAGGTTTATCAAGTAAAAGAAAACCGAGCATAGTTGGGGATAATTCAGAATTAGTTTTTAGTAAAAATAAAAGATCGTTTAAATCATTAATGGGGTAATTTGTAGGCATCACCCATCGACCAGATAATGGTAACCTCCGAAGTTGCTTAAATAACAACTCTTCGTCACTATATAAATCACACCATTTATTAACAGTATCTAATTCGGGTTGAAGCATGACACCGCCAGCTAAGTTATTAGGAAATGCCGACCTTAAAAGATCTAAATTGCTATCCAAACATATAACGTCATCCTCCCAACCATCAATATGAACGACTAGATCAAATTGTAAGTCACAATATTTATTATCAATAATACCAGGTCTTCTAAACTCATTACCTTTGACTCCTTGCATTCCTAACTCTGGTAATTTTTTACCTGCCACATAAGAAAAACTTTTAATAAACCATGAAAAAGAAGTAAATCTAAGTTGAGTTCCAAGTATTTTATTCAATTGCCTTTGATATCGATGAAGCATTCCCCACACGGCTGTTAATGATGGAACACCTGCGCAATAAGGGTTTGACAAAGCTTGAGCATCAAAAACCCTAATCCCTTTTAAATATAAATATCGTTGAAACTTATCTTCATTACCATCATGTAAAGCTTGATCTCTTTCTTTTGCAATACCATTTAAAAGCCACTTTAAACTATTCTTAAAAACGTCCATTAACCGTTGGTTAAAAGCATACTTTTGAACCTTAACCAAGTTCGATAACATAATATTCAATGAACGAAATAATGGAAAAACTAATTCAAGTAGTTGTTCATTAGAAGCAGTTATTACTTGATACTCTAACGTCTCTTTGCAATTTTCTAATAAACTTAACGAGCTTGGATGTTCAAGTATATCTTCGCGCCATTCCAAAACAGGGGCTAACCATCGAGATAATGCCTTTCTTACTTCTTTAATATTGATACATTTCTGTTGTCGACGCTGTTTTAATGTTAGCGCATTGTTCTTAAATAAAATGCCTTCTAAAGCATCAATAAACCGTCTTTCAACGATTGCATTCAAGTTAAAGACTGTATTTCCATTTAACAATTTTGATGATCGAGAATGCGTTAAACCATGTTCTGCTTTATGTGTGGTCGGAGGATAATTAAAAAAATTAACAAAACCACCAAGGGAAGAAACTAAGCTACTAACACTCGCTGGGCGCGTAAATTCAACATTAATATATTTTCCATTTCTTTGTAATGCAGCCTTTTGTACCTCACTTTGCATAACATGACTAACCACAGGAGTAACCGCTAAATAACCATCACGATAAGGAATTCTAACTTGAGGTGAATACCTATCAACCTTATTAGGAATAGACTTTACATTTAAATATTCATTAACCTGCTTGCATACTTTATTATATTCTTTAACAGGCATGCCAAGCTCTTGAAAACAAATTTTCCACTCCTTAGATGACATGGATAATATTGTGGCAAGGGATTGTACCTCCCTTTCCAAGAGAAATAACAAGTAAATAAGTTTGCCTTATTTACTTGTGCAGAATTATGCGACCACCCTAAGGATTTTTTATAGTTAGCACTACTCACAACAGATCTTTTTAAAACAGGCGAAGCAACAACTAAGTTTTGCAAACTAACTCTAATATCAGGGTATTTTAAGTTATGCGTATGCAACCATTGCACTTCATTAATGCACATATCTAAATGAAGTGAATCATTCAATATTTTCTTAGCAAGCTTCTTATCAAGTAAGTCACCCACAAACTTTTTAGCATAAGTTAAATTCAGTAGAATAATTAACGTTTCTAACTCACAGCCAGTAATATCAATGACTTCTGTATAGGCATTAAATGCTTTTTTAAAAGCTTTATTTCGGACAGGAACACTCTCAATAATTAACAATTCTCTTAAATGCATACATTCACCATACTGATAGGTACATACGTGGAGATCTTTCCCCAAAACTTGACTTGTACTCAATCACTTCTCTTAAGAAGAAAATACCAACGCGAGGGTTAATACGCTGATGCATCTTAGCCCTAAAAGCAGAACGTAAAATACCATCTTGATATAACCTATATACCTGATCATAAGTTGTACCTAATAACAAAGCAGTCTCAGAAATACTGACAAGCATATCGGCTACATTGGCCTTTTTAGATTTAGGGTTGAGTTCTACCAAGTTTTTCAAATACACAAATAATGTACTTTGAATAAAATGAGGGGCATCGTTAGCTTGATAGGGTAATGACGTAAGGAGATCCCGATAAATAAAGTTAAATGAGGTTCGGTTAAATAAATCGATTAACTTAATTTCTGCATTTACAGTTAAATGGTCGAGCTCTTCATAAATATTAGTGGGCCATTGGTCAAAGAATTCGACAACATAGCTTAAACAAAACATATCTTGTTTAGAATATCTTTTTTGATACCAAAGTAAGGTAGAAAATTTTTGATGGAGAGAGCTAGTTTGAAATAATAAATGTTGTTCAGACGCTTCACCTGACAGCAACAGTTTCAATAATTCAGCATCCTTTTCATACTTAATAGAAACTATTGTTTTAGATAATTCAAAACCACATGAACAATGAGTAATTGATTCATTTTCAATATAATTAATTAAAGATGAGCACTCAGGACATTTAGAAATTAAAGAACAATTATGCTTGGTACAAACATTAACCCATTTTAAATGCCAACTTTGCTTTATATAAGCTTCTTCGGCTAAGCAATGAGGGCAAACAGGGATACTACTTTTCCCATCTTCTCCATCATATCGAATAAATGATAAAGGGATATCTACCCCATCACGATATACAGCCACAGCGTCATTAAATTTTCTATCAGATTTCAAGAGAGCAAGTTTTTGCAATTCGGTTGGAGGTAAATCTAATAATTTTTCGATTAAGCTTATAGCCCGCATTCTAAAATGACTATTATGTTTAGCGTGATAAACATTTAGTCTTTTTAGGTCAACAGGAAAAGCGCCATGGGCTTCAAAGTCAAGCTCGTGAAGCTCTTCTCTAATCGCAAGACTAAGGTCCTGATAAGAATCAAAAAATTTTCTGAAACTATTCGTAATAAGTAACTCTCTAGTGATTCATCGCAGAATGGACGAGCCTTGGGAGAAAATAAAAAAGCCATGAACACCTCCAAAACTTAGAAATACTAAGTTAAAGGTAAACCATCAAACTCAAATTGCAAGCACTTATAACCATGTACCACTATTTTTGGCCTGTAGTAATAACTTTTACGCGGTATATTTTCAATACAACTAACTGGCGTTCAGCTTCGCTTTTTAAAATAAAAGCACTTAATAAATAGCCACCTCGATTATATTAATAAACATCTTTTAAGCGCTGTATTAATAAAGCTAAAATTGAAGATTCTAATTTAACATCCAACCGTGCAGCGACTATTTCTTGTAACTTAACAGCTGTTGTGATGTATTCAACTTGTTCGTCAAATGAAAAGCGAACCCAGTTTTTTGAATGTTTCTTCCCGTTGTGACTCTTTAATAATAACTGTAAATTATCTGGGTGGTGTTTTCCTGGTGAGTCTGGATTTAATAGTGCTTGTGAATGATCAACTTCAAAATCTAATGAGAAATAGGTTTTTATTTGTTTAGAAATAGCTTCTAGCTCATCAATTCTATAAAGCTCATGAGTCGTTAAAGATTCAATATGGTGTCTAATAATATCGTGACGCTTTAATGGGGCTACGTCTTCCTCAATATCTTGATCTAAATGATCTGTTCGTTCTTCTTGGCTAATATAACGAGCTTTTTTAGGACGCTCAGATATATCTACTTCAATATTTGCAAAACCACCCGCCGAAAGTCTTGAACTAATCCGAGCAGCAATTTCTCTTAATCCAGTTGTATCATTTTTTTGATTAAGCGCATCCTCTTCAGCTTTTTTCAGAATATCAGGATAGATATCAGCTACTTTTACAGCCCACTCAGAAACAGTAAGCCAATCATTATGATCTTCAATAGCCCTTAAATATTTTTCATGTACTCTCATCGATATTCCTTTTCGAAATGCTATTAAGCACTCACACTTCTCGCCTTAACCGCCTCAGCTTGCTCAAAAATTTCTTTGTATACTTCATCACGACTTACTGGCGGATAACCAAATTTAGCTAACACCAAAATCAACTCTACTTTTAAAGCTGCTTTAATGTCATCACGGTGATTCCAGTCTGTAAATTTAGCTTTATTATCCACAATCACTTTCACCGCTTTAGCAAGTTCAATAAGTTTGTCTTCTGGATAATCAAAATCATAACGAACAGCTAGCGTTTTTAATGCGTCATAAAAGGCTTTCTCTTCTATATTAATGCCTAATTCATCGCCTGCATTCATTTCATCACGTACACCGTAGATTAAGTCAACCATACTGTCAGAGAACTCTTCTAAGACTTCACTCACTAACACATCATCTTCTTTGCGTTCGTTATAGCGTTCAACTAATGCTTCAAAACGTTTGGTGAAATCAGTGCCTTGTACTTGGTTTACCTTCTTTAATTCGCCAATCGCTTTAGCCAACAACTGTTGTAATATCTTAATCTTGGTATTGGGTAGTTTAATTTTTTCAATTTTAGCGATGTAATCATCATTGAAAATATCAATCTCCCCACCATTTTCATTGCCTAGTTTAAAGATCTCTTCTACGCCATCACTTTGTAATGCTTCAGAGAGCATTTCACGTACTTTTGCATTCATCTGCGCAGCATCGGGCACTTCGCCAGTACTGAGCTTAAAGACAATAGATCGAATCGCTAAATAGAAGTGGATATGATTACGCTGATCTTCGTTTATTTTTTCACTACCACAACAAACGTCATAAGCCGCTTTTAAGCGTTTCACTATCTCGATAAAACGTTTTCTACGCTTTTCCGTTGTTAATACAAATTCAGCGGCATGATTTAAACAATTTAACTGTGCGACTGCTTGGCCAGTAAAGTACGGAGCAGAATCAAATTTATGGAAAGCATCTCTTAACAAAGCGAGGTGATTTTTAACTTCAATAATAGAGGCTTCAACATCTTCAAAATTGGTTTCATCGGTTTTAGAGTATTGCGCCAATGCTTTATTCATAGCTGATTTAATACCAATATAATCAACTACTAAGCCTTTATCTTTACCTTGAAACTGACGGTTAACACGGGAGATAGTCTGAATTAAACTGTGTTTTTGAATGGGTTTATCGATATACATGGTATCTAAAAATGGCACATCAAAACCGGTTAACCACATATCAACCACGATTGCGATTTTAAAGTTTGAGTTCTTATTTTTAAACTGTGTATCTAAGGCTTTACGTTGGTCTTTTCCACCAAGTAAGTTATACAGACGTTCCACATCATCTTTACCACGGGTCATGATCATTTTCACCCGTTCAGAAGGTGCAGCAATACGCCCTTCGCTTATCGCACGCTTGCGTTCAATATCAGATAACTCATTGGCATTATCTGTATCTATTTTTTCAAACCAAGCGGGACGTAATGTTTCTAGTTCTTGGTATAGTTGATAAGCAATACCACGAGAGCTACACACAAACATAGCCTTACCCGCAACCGTGGAGCCTTCTTCAACACGTTTTTCATAATGCTCGACAAAATCTTTAGCTAACGCGCGAATGCGATCAGGGTCGCCTAATATCGAATTCATATTAGCCGTTGCTTTTTTGCTTTCTTCTATCTGTAATTCGTTACTGCCAATGGCTTCACAGTCTTTATAATACTGTTCAATCTCTTTGAGTTTATTATTGTTCAAACACACTTTTGCAGCGCGCCCTTCGTAAACAATACGCACTGTAATTTCATCTTTTACCGATTCAGTCATGGTATAAGAATCAACAACACTGGCCAAAAACATCTAAGGTGGCATCAACTGGTGTACCGGTAAAGCCAACATAAGTCGCATTAGGTAAAGAGTCGTGTAAGTATTTTGCAAAGCCAAAGGTTTTCTTAACACCCTTTTCTGTCACGGTCACTTTTTGATCTAAATTGACTTGGCTACGGTGCGCTTCATCGGAAATACAAATCACATTACAGCGATCCGTTAATAGCTCAGCATCTTCAGTAAATTTATGAATGGTCGTTAAAAACAAACCACCACTGTTACGACCTTTTAATAACTCACGTAAATGGCTACGGCTAGTGATCGTGGTAATAGTATTATCACCAATGTAGGTTTTAGCATTACCAAATTGTTGCGATAGCTGGTCATCTAAATCGGTTCGGTCAGTGATTAAAATAATCGTTGGGCTTTTAAAGTCGACGCTTTTCATCAACAAGCGTGATAAAAACTGCATGGTATAGCTCTTACCGCAGCCCGTTGCACCGAAGTAAGTCCCCCTTTACCATCCCCTAATGGTTTTTGATGCACTTTGATATTTTCAAAGAGCTTCTTAGCCGCATAGTATTGTGGATAGCGCGGTACAATTTTTATCTCTTTTTTACTCGTATCAGGGAAAAAGACAAAATGGCGCATCACATCACGTAAACGCGCTTTATCAAACAAACCTTGAAGCATAGTATGTAACGAGTTTATGCCATCTTCAGCAACTAACTCTTGGCCAGTCACTTTTCCCCAAGAGTAAAAGAATTGATAAGGGGCAAACAAGTTCCCCACTTTATTATTCACGCCATCACTAATCACACACAAAGTATTAAATACAAACAATTGTGGAATATCACGACGATAACGAATAGTTAACTGTTCAAAGGCTTCAAATATTGGCGCTTTTTCGCGTATTGCACTTTTAAACTCAAACACAACGAGCGGCAATCCATTGATATACAAAATCGCATCAGGAATCCGCTTTTCACCCGTTGCACCAACAATTTCTAACTGACTAACGACTCGATAAATATTGTCATCATCCGTTGCTTTGTTTATTTTAGCATTCGCTAAGTAAGCCACATTATCTTCGGCTACCTTTAACGTTTTTTGATCAACTACAGAATCAACAACCGCAGCATCAGCAATATCAGGCAATAATGATTGTTTAACTGACGTTTCGACGTTGTCATAATCGAGCAGTTGAATATACAAATCTTTTTGAGAAGCACTACCCGCAGTACTAGCAGATTCACGCTTTAATAAAAACCCATCACTCAACCACTTACAAAAAGTTTTATTACTGTCGTATAAATCACTGGCTGGCAGGGTTTCTAGTTTGCGAATAATCGATTCAATTTCACCGTCAGTAATGCCCGCACTTTCATAACGCTTGGCTAAGAAAGCCCGTAAATCCGCTTTAATTAACACTTCAGATTGAGCTCGCACACCATCAACTAATAATGGATGCTCTCCACCTTTATTGTGTGGGTAACCTTGCTCGCCTAACAGCTCAATAATCGCTTCTTCTAACTTGGCTTCAGTGAATTTCATTCAATTAATACTCTTAAATTAACTTTTTAGTCGTGTTTGTTTGACGTCTCTATCATAACTATCAGCCAACTCTCTAAGTGCGATAGCAATACGGTTAAAGCCATATTCTTCAACTTGTTCGGCTTGCTCTCTATAACTACTTGCAATTTTCATTTCAGAATTCCCCGTAGAATCACGAGTATATACACCACGAGCATTATACTTAGCAGTACGAAACCCATCCCTCATAGTTGGATACTTTTTATCATTCAAAACTTTAGCAATATCTAAATTAATCCATAACCCATTAGAATCACTCGGCGAATAAATCAATTGTTCGCCTACAACAAGTAAAGCAATATCTAGGTGGCCTGATTTTTGAGTTATTTCTATGACTTCATCCAACCAAGAATTAAAAAGAGAACTATCAAAAATATCACTAGATGTACCAGGAACTTGCTTCCACTGTCCCAATAAATTATAAGCATTTGAAGCTAATTTTCTCTGAGCCTCAGTCGCTTCAGGTTGTCTTTCATCATTAGTTGAACGATACATTAACTGAATTAACTCACAAAAAAATGCTGGCTCTGTCGCTAACTTATTTTCTAATGTTAAAGGATTAATATCATTATCTTCAAGTAAAGGAAGATAAGCCCACTCAATATGAAAAAGATCATTAATATCAGTAGCAGAAGTTTGTTGAAGATATTCAATCATTTTAATCGCAGTATTTTGTTCAACTCTATTTTGTTCAGATTTGACCGTTAGAGCCCCGAGTAATGCTTTACTCGCTTGCTCTACATTAATTAAATGCTCATTGCCATAGATAAGTGCTTGATAGCAATTTATTGCTGCTGAAAATCGCCCCACTTCAATTAGCTTACTTATTGCTAATTCAAAGTTTTCATCGTCGTCCCCCTAAAAGCCCTAGCTTCGGAGTTTTTCCAATAACTTTCTTGTTTATCTCCCAGCCAGCTCTCTACTCGTTTCCAAGTTTCTGTTTTAAATGGCAAGCATAATAAAAAAGTAACATTTTGAGATCGATGCCAAGTACTACGATCTAGCTTATCTACCCATTCCCAACCACATAAAGCCTGTCTAGCCCATATATAAGCTTTTATAAACGGCCAGTTTTTATTGTCTTTGCTCAATAAATTATCAGGTAACAAATTGGAGTCTATTTCAGAATCTCCAATTTTTGCTAGGGTCTGCCCTACAATTTCCGAGTCTTCGACAGTATTAGAAAATCGTAAAACCAACTCTAACTCGCCTACTTCTAATAACTCTTTGATAGCAATGTCCCTTCGTTCACTTCTTACATCTTCATCACGTTCAATTTGAGACGACTGACGATAAGAAAATAAACTTAGATACAAGTTTTCAATTTTTTGGGGAGCAAGTTTATTTGCTAAATGCTGTAGTGGTAATAGTACTTCTTCTGACAGAGACCACTTGGCATTTGAAAATTTTCTATGACGTGCGATTAAAGCATTTAGTTTATTCCAAAGTAATAAACGCTCAGTCTCATCAGCTTCTATTACCGCAGAAACTAAACATTTATGTAAAAAATTCTCTTGGGATTGTTTAGGTAAATTAGAAAAGTGACTAACAATATCGGCAAGAGACTCAATATCAGAGCCTGCTAAATTAATAAGTAAGTTGGCACAAAACAGTGATTGTTCCCAATACTCTTGCTTAGTTACTCCCTTATTCTCCCAGTCATCAGGAAGAACCTTTCTCCATTTGGGTTTATGATTTGGAGTAGATGTTCTGTGTTCATTTGGTAATAAGCTAACAAGTAAGCGACGTCCAACTAATGATTGTTCATTACAAATGGTTTGAATAGCAACGGTTCTTTTTTTAAGGTTAGCTGTAGTCTGGGGTTTCCAACTAAGTAGAATCTCAGTTAAAGAGTTGATTGGGCGGTTTGACCAACGCCCACCAGGGTCTAGTGAAGCTAATTCAGCCAAAACAATTGATACACGAACAAGTAAATTTTCATCCCAAGCTAATGCTTCTAAAGCCCATAATAAACCAGTTAAATAATTTGTTCCAAATACCCTAGTATCCTCCTGATGAAATATCTCTTTAAATATTTCAGGAGTGGAAATAAGTGTATTTTCTAATGCAGTTAAAAAAGCCTCTGGAGCAATTTCAGATAAATCAGGCAGTAATCCATTTAGGCCAGCCCAAAGACGCCAATCTGCATTTTCAAAGATTCCCCTAATTACTAACACACCTAAAGATTCGGCTTTGTGAGGACTAACATTTACAAGCAACTCAGATTGATTATTAATCATTGCTAGGCCTTCTACAATACCAGCCCTAAGGTTAAGTGAATATTTAAAGCCTTTTTTGTAGATGTTCGCGGCATATCGTTCTTCTGCTTTAAGTTCAAAAGCAGTAGAGATATCTTTTAAGACCGCTAAAGATAACTCTTGAAAGCGTTCTAAATTCTCATCAAAAATACGAGGTGTCAGTTGCTGAAATAAAAGCTCTCTATTTTCAACCTTCCAAATACCATTGCTGAAATCTAACGGGCAGTCATTATTCTGTAGCGCTTCCCTCAACGATATTTTCCAAACAGAATAATCACTATTTATTAATACTTTTAATATATTGATATCAGACTCTTCAGCCTCACTCCAACTACCTACCATCATAGCTACTGAATAGTAAGTAGCGTAATCAGAGCTGTTAAAGTCGATTAGTTCTTTGTTGCTATTTTTTTCTTCTTGTTCATTCTGCAAATTGGCCGGAATTTGACTTAATTCAGGTAGCTTAAAATGTTTAACTAATTCACTAGGCAAGTTTTCTAGGGTAATAGTTCCAGCATTCTGATTATAGGATTGGACTGTTGTTATTATTTGAGACCAAATTTCATTCGGAATCTGCTTATTGTATTGACCAATATGAGACTGTAGCAATGATGAAATGATACTGCCAGGCTTCGCTAAGTCATAACCAAGGAGGTGGAAATTTTTAAGGAATTCATAAAGTTGCAAATCACTAACAGCAACATTGTTATTTGCTTTGGTTAATTGTGTTCGAATTACTGCAAGTTTAGTTCGTGCGTTATTAGAGCTAAATTTTGCTCGTTGAACATTTGTTACAAATTCATCAGAATTTTTCGTATGCCGAGCTTGCTCTAATAACCAACACACACCTTGATAATCTGTCGCACTAATGGGGCCAGTTATTAAAGCAATAATATCTTTACCCTGACTAAACAAGTCTACGTTATTAAAATCACCCCATGCGGCTTTAATAACCTCCGCAAAAGTGTCACTGCCTGCAGTAATCGCTATTGAGTGCTTTACCTGACCTAACAATTTCCTTCGTTCCTTACTCACAGGATCTTCAACAAATATGATTAAATCATCTGTCGCATAATCATCTACCATACCCTGCAATTTAAGCTCTACAATTGGCCAGCAAGGCAAACAAGGAGCATAGCCTCCAGTCAGCATTAAGGTAACAAATTTTGCTTGAATCTGAGCTTCAAACCGACCACCTCCATTCCCAGTAGAAAACGGATTACTTAACTGTTTTGCTTTTGCCATATTAAATACTTGCCTCTTTAACATCTGGGATCTGTAATTCACCTGAGATGAGCTTTGGTAATAGCGTGTCGCGGAGTTTGGTTAATGGTAATAATTGATGTTCATTTGAAGCGATTTTATTCATCCATTCACCTACTATATTTTCAAATTTTTCAAGAATAATATAATCAGAAAAAATGCAAATGACCTTAGCAACATCTTCCGGCTTTATTGCAGGGTAGGCGGCTCCATCGGCAATTCGAGTAAACTCTTGTATACAATCATCATTAGTTAAAGATAAATAAGCAAAAGATCTATAGTTTTTGTTTTTTGCTCTGACTACAGCAAAGCCCGTACTCCCGGTTAGTCCTGATTCATTAATATATGCAAATGATCTATTTGCAGGCCTTACTACACCAATAATTGTGTCGTGTGGCTGTAAAACTCTCCTAGCTCGACTTGGTGCTTCCAAGAATACATATTTAACAACGTCTCCCACCGTTCCATTTTTTGCATTTGCTAAATCTACGTATCGAACAGTTTCAGGTGCATTTTTTTAGTCCATGATTCGGGGTTAACATCACAAAACTCATCAACATTTTTAAGTAACCATTTTTTAGGAATCCAGCCGTTAATGCCGATTGAGGGTTCGTCGGTTAATTCAAATTCACTTGGGAAATGTTGGTGGGTATTTTCTGCTTGTGATGCTTCTGCCAGTGCAATGTTATTTTCAGTCACTGCTAGGTGGTGCTGTGTTAGTTTGGCTTGTAGTGTTGGGTTATTTTGCAACACCTGTAATCGTGATGTTGCACGTTGTACTAATGCCGCAGGCCACGCACTTGGGAGATTTTCTAGGTTAAAATCAGCCCTAGCTAATGCGTTATCAAACACAGGGTCAAAATCCACAAACCAGCTTTTGAACAAAGTCTGCGCCATTTTTTCAAGGGTTTGGTTGGTTTGTTGATTGAGATTTAATTTTTGATCAAGAATCTTTAGTAGTTCAACAGCTTTATTTTGTTCTTTCTCAGATTCAGGAATACGAAATGTAAAGTCACGCATCATTTTCAAAGACACATTTTTTATTGTGCTACCAGTAGAGCATCTTTGAATATACTCTTGAAATAAATAACCAGACAAAATGTATCTTATAAACTCTTTACTTATACCTGCCTTCAGGTTTATGTAACAGGCACTCTTACCAAGAACAACCTCTTCTCCGTTATATAACGCAACATTACCTATTGTTCCATTTATAGAAACTAATACTGTCGAATTACCTAATTCTTTTTTGTGCTTTTGATATTCATCAAAACTTACTCGCTTTGTAGAATCTTTATAAACGATGGTTCCACTTTCCAAATTATTACCATTTACAAAGTAGTACCCTCCATCTTCCGTGTATTTTGGCGTGCCATGTAAACCATCCCCAATCCTTTCTGATATATCAGCAAGGGCAACTGTTTTCCAATCACTTCCCATAACCCAGCGCCTCCAAGTTTTTACGGATCGCTTTATCAAGCTCTTGCGCTTGGTTCATTTGGCTATAAAGGGTTTGGCTGAGTTCGGTCATTTTGGTTTCAAAGGGAATACCATCATCAACAAGTTCAGCTGCACCAACATAACGACCTGGCGTTAATACATAGTCATTGGCTTTCATATCCTCAAGGGTTGCTGATTTACAGTAACCCGCGATATCTTGGTACTCTTTGCCACTTTTTTGTTTTTCAGTAGCTAATTCTTCGCCACGCCAAATGTGATAAGTTTCGGTGATTTTAGCAATATCGTCGTTGGTGAGTTCTTTTAAAGTACGGTTAACCATCGAGCCCATTTCACGCGCATCAATAAATAAGGTTTCACCTTGACGATCACGGCGTTTTAATAGCCCTTTTTCATCATTGCCACGCTTATCTTTACTGATAAACCATAAACACACAGGAATTTGTGTGGTGTAAAACAGTTGCTCCGGTAAGGCGATCATACAATCGACTAAATCGTTTTCGATGATTTTTTGACGAATGTCGCCTTCACCACTGGTATTTGAACTCATTGAGCCGTTGGCTAATACAAAACCAGCGGTGCCGTGTTCACTAAGTTTTGAAATCATGTGCATGATCCACGCATAGTTGGCGTTACCTGTTGGTGGTGTTGGATAACCCGCCCAACGTGCATCGTCGACTAATTCGTTATCAGCACGCCACTGTTTTTGGTTAAAGGGTGGGTTTGCCATAATGTAATCGGCTTTTAAATCAGGGTGTTGGTCTTTAAAAAAGCTGTCCCCTGCTACGCCACCTAAGTTACCCGAAATCCCCCGTACGGCGAGGTTCATTTTCGCCAGTTTATAGGTAGTGTTGGTATATTCTTGCCCGTAAATAGAGACATTTTTTTGATTGCCGTTATGGCTATTAATAAATTTAAGCGATTGCACAAACATACCGCCTGAGCCACAACACGGGTCATAAATTTTACCTGAGAAGGGTTCAATCATATCCGCTATTAAAGTAACAATGGATTTTGGCGTATAGAACTCGCCCCCGCCTTTACCTTCTGATGCCGCAAATTTACCTAAAAAGTACTCATAAACACGCCCGACTAAATCTTCTTCGCTTTTAGCTTCTTCTGCGCTATCGGCACTTTCTTTAGCGATTGTGTCGATATTGTTAATGGTATCGATTAGTGCAGAGAGTTTACTGGCATCTAACCCTAAACGAGAAAAGTAGTTATCAGGTAACGCACCCGCCAATGATTTATTGCTTTTTTCGACGGCATGTAACGCTGAATCAATTTTTACTGCGATATCATCTTGCTTGGCGTTCATTTGAATAAACGACCAACGTGCGTCTTCAGGTAAATAAAAGATATTTTCCATGGTGTAAAACGCTACCATATCGATATATTGATCACCATGCTCTGCGGCAATGACATTTTTACGCACTTCAAACTTATCACTGATGAATTTAAGAAAGATAAGGCTTAATACGATGTGCTTGTATTCGGCTGATTCAACACTGCCGCGCAATTTATTGGCGGCATCCCAAAGGGATTCTTCAAAACCAACTTGTGTTTTTTTGGGGGTCTTTTTTGCGGGAGATTTTGCCATGATTTTATACCTAAAATGTCGCTTGAAAGAGCTTACTCTTTAATAACTATAATCATACCGAACTATTCATAAAACTTTTACTTTTAAATCAAGGGGATCAACACATATTGAACAATATGTGCAAGAGAGACTATTTTACATTTACAAGCTGTATATAAAAACAGCCAAAATTGCAGTACTTCTTGAAGATTAGTACAATATATGAGCAGTTTAATATTGACTGTTAATACGCTACATCACATAAAAATTATTGAAAGGTTCAAAATGGCTATAAATATTCGTGGTAATGCAGATAGTAAGAACGGTAGTAATAATAGCTATACAATATGTGGCAGAGGGATAGTCACTCGTGCACAATTAGTTAAAGAGACAATTAACGGCCAACACCCAAATCATCATGTCGTAACGAATAAGAGTGGTAAAAAAGCAATAAGAGCCAACCCTGATAAAACTAAAAATAATAATATAGATAAGTAAGAGACAGATTTGTGGGAAAGGATTCCCTGTTAATCCTTGTTACCCGTTAACGCCTCTATTAGCTTGCGTTTTCCTTCATCATCGAGTTTATCAATCAAACATGCCAACGTAGCGCTCTCTTCAGACTCACAAAAAAATAATTAACGGGTACATTTAATTCTTTAGCCATCTTTTTTAATGTATCTACGTCTGGCATATGGCGACCGGTTTCATAGTGATTCATGCGACCACTTGCTGAACTTGGATCAATCCCTATATTAATGCCTAAATCTTTTTGACTGATTTTCATTTTTTTCTGGCCTGTTTAAGGCGCTCTGTAAAAAAGGATTTAACCTGCACTAGTACATTATCTCTATGAGTTTTATATAAAACTGATTGTCTAGTTTTTACATTGCCATGTATACTTAGGAATTCTAAGTTTATGATTATTTCCGAGGCAGTGCAATGAGCAATAAAGTAGATATGAATGTATTTTTACATTCCCTTTTAGTAACTAAGCAAATGGATAATTTCACTATATCTGAAGCTAAAGAGGCTCTAATAGCTCATCACGTTGAATTTACAGATCCCGTTGAAGCAAGAAAGTTTATATACCGCCAGTTAACCAGAGGTATTGAAAAAGGCTTAATTAATCGTAGTGACAACCCAAATAACAAAATTAGAAAAGTTATTTATTCAAAAACAGAGTTATTTTTTAACTCCACTTTTGTACCAATAAAAAGGGTAAATAAAGCTAAAAAGCTAATTCAACGTAAACAGCGCCAACAAGAAGTAAAAAAACTAAGTTACCAAGATGAGTTACAAAAAGAACTTTTAACCTATGAAATAGACTTAAACACCTTACTCGAAGAGGCTAAGGAATATAAACGACTATCATCTCGTTTTCCTGAGTTACAAGAAAAATTACAAATACATCAATCTCAAGCTAAACAAAGGTCTGTCAAGCTATTAGGAAAAGTACATGCACTACAAAACTTGCTAGGTTATGAAACTACTGGCACGCCAGCATGTTAAGGCAATGGCAGCAGGAATGCTTTCAAGAAGCAAGAAAGCACTATTCGGAGCTTAATAAGCATTTTTTATGCTTAGCTACACCTGGTGCAGGGAAAACTGTTCTCGCGTCTGAAATAGCCGCTTATTTGATAGATAAAGATAAAATAGACTTTGTTATTTGCTTTTCCCCATCAACTGAAATTTCAAATGGGATGAGAAGAACATTTTCTAAGCGATTAAACTGTAACTTTGATGGTGTAATTGGTTCAATAGGTTGCTCATACACGTACCAAAATATGCGCTTCTTTAATGATGACTATTGGAAATTATTGAAAAATAATCGTGTGCTTGTTGTTTTTGATGAAATACACCATTGCGCTGGTTCATCTAACGAAGATACAAATATGTGGGGTGAAGACATCATTAAAAATATCCAAGATAATGCTTCATATACATTAGCGTTAACAGGTACTCCTTGGCGCTCAGACTTACTCCCTATTACATTAGCTACTTACAGCGATCCGGGTAATAAAATTCAATGTAATTACATCTATTCTCTACAGCAAGCCGTTAATGATGGCGTTTGTCGTAACCCTAAAATTGTTTTAATTGATAACGAAGAGATCTCAGTTACAACCCAAGCTCAAGAGACTAGAATATTTAGATCATTAAAAGCTCTTTTAAAAGCACCACTCGTTTCTTATCAAGACTTAATTACACATGATGCTGTCATTCAATATATTTTGGCAAAAGGTTGCCATAAATTATCTGAGATAAGAAGATTAAATCCAGATGCAGGTGGTTTGATTGTCGCTTCATCCGTTGATCACGCCCAAAAAATATTGACGTTACTTACAGAAAAACTACAACAAACCGCAGTTATTGTGACTTATAAAGAACAAAATTCATCGGATAAAATTAAATATTTTCGTTGTAGCAATACGCAATGGATAGTCAGTGTTGGAATGGTATCAGAAGGTACAGACATTCCTAGGCTTCAAGTTTGTTGTCACTTAAGCAGAGTGAAAACAGAACTATATTTTCGACAAGTATTGGGTAGAATTTTGAGGGTTAATAATTCTATGAATCAAGAGGCTTGGTTATTTACCTTTGCTGAAGAAAAGTTAAGTATTTTTGCTAACAGGATAGAGCAAGAGTTACCCGATGCATGCGTGTTAGTTAGAAGCAATGAGGCCACAAGCCGCTTTGATATAGCAGCAAATGCCTATAAAACAACACCGTTATTAGACAACTCACCAACTTCAGTTAATACACCACTCAATGATTTATCATTTCAAGAGAAAAGTAGTAATACACAAATTGTAAATGGAACCTCATCCCCTCCAGCTTATTTAAAAAACTTTGGCGGATTCAGAGAAAAGTTAATTGAAGCATTTACTTCTATTTAGATGAATAAAAGCTTATTTTTCTAAGTCGCTTTCGCCCCCAAAGCGATGTGTGGACTCCACCAACTCTAACAAGTAGCGTAGAGTATCGGTAACTAATCAGGAGATCATATTATGCTTAAATCTAATATTTTCGGGATCGATCTAGCTAAAACAGTACTTCAGGTTTGCCAAATCAGCCAGCACGGAGAATTGGTTATGAATAAAGCCGTTAACCGACAAAAGCTAAAAGAGTTACTCGCTAATGCCAAGCAGTCAATCGTTGCAATTGAAGGCTGCGGTAGTAGTCATTATTGGGGTAGATATGCCGAACAATTTGGTCATGAAGTCAGAATAATTAGTCCGAAAAAAGTAAAAGGTTTCCTTCAAGGCCAAAAAACAGATGCTAACGACGCATTAGCAATTGCTAATGCAGCTTTACAAATTGGTTTAAAATACAGTAAACCTAAAAATGAAGAACAGCAATCACTGCAATCTTTAGAAACTAGTCGAGTATTTCTCTCTAGAAACATCACTTCACTGGGCAATCATATTAGAGCAATGCTGTATGAATACGGCATTACAAGTTCACGAGGGGCATTAGGATTAAAAAAAACAGTTCAAGATACGATTGATGAGCCTAGTTTAATTCCTGCCTGTTTAATTTCTACTTTACGTCAATTGTGGGAACAATATCTGCACTTGAAAATTGAATTTACTAAGCTAGAGAAAGTAAAGAATACATTAGTGAGGCAGTTAAAGCCTTGTAAAAGTTTGATGGATTTAGAAGGTGTTGCTGAAATCTGCTCTGGGATGCTGTATTCAACTATTGGTGATGGAAAACAATTTACAAGTGGTCGTCAAGCTGCCGCCTTTGTTGGTGTTACCCCAAAACAACATAGTTCAGGAGGTAAAACCAATATGACAGGGATTATTAAAAATGGGGGTGTTAAAGAATTGAGATGTGCTCTATACCAAGGAGCGCTTTCATACATATCCAAACTGCCTGAAGAGCCCACAACATTAAAACAAGCGTGGTTAATACAATTGAGAGAACGCTTAGGCATTAGGAGGACCTGTATTGCACTAGCAAATAAAACGGTCAGAACAGCCTGGGCTATCTTAAGATATGAAACTAAATACCAACAACAGTTATTAGTGACAGAATAAAAAAATACGTTAACTCAATAAAATAGCTTTACCCAATTTTACAACAATGATGAAGCATAAACGGTCAGACCAACCTATTAAAACCTGTCTATCTCGGAAGTCATAAAAGACTGTCAAAGCGATGAGGATAATAGGTGCGCAAACATCTTAGGCTAGAGGGTAGCTCTCTCAATAAAAAGCCGTATATACGAATGCATCTTAAATGTTTATGTAAATTAATCGTTGTAAAACAGGTGGAGTCCATATACGAGTTAGGGAAATCATTAATTCCGCTGAGTGTAGTAGCTAAAATTCAATTTGAGTTTATAGGTTTTAGTTAAAATATGACTGTCTCAAAAGCCACCATAGCGGTCATTCGCATCATTCTAAATTCACTTGGTTTTATGATATTACAGCTATGGCGCTTTCGCCCCCATAGCGAGTTAGAAAGCTAGTTCACAAACTTCCCCAACACTTAGAACCAAAGTTAATTATTAAAAAGCAAAATGAAATACCTGCACCTCTGCCTTCTTTTACTATCATTCTATTTCTCTTGTTGAACCATATACATTGAAAGTAGTGTTAGGCTTTAATTTACATATTTACAATCAGTAGTATTATTGGTGGTTCTTTGATTTAACCTATATACGGAATTCCACATGTCAATCGTTCCCTTTTATCGTTTCCGATCCATAAAAAACCTTTTCGGAGAAAGAAGTGAGCTTGAAAGGCAATCTATCTTCTTTGCCCCACCACACTTACTTAATGACCCCATGGAAGGCTTTAAGGACATTTACTGGCAAGGCGATGAAATTGTATGGACGAACCTTTTTAATCACTACCTATTGTGCCTGATGAAATGGAGCATTGAGTTTAATATAATTGGTGATGATTTTGACTTAGAAGAACACTTCGATGCATGTGTGACTGTTGACGATCTGCACGAAAATTTCCAAGTAGAGTTTTCAGTTATCTCTGAGAGGTTTATTGGCGGAGAATACCTCAAAAACCTTATAAGTGGGATATCTATTCACAGAGGGAAAGTTGAGAATAGTGAGCTTCAATGTTACTTGAGGATTATTCACCCCTTTGCACTATATTGCATCTATGAAAGACTAGAGGAAATATCTGCCGTACCAGAGAATTCATTTAAAAATATAGATTTTTCATCCCTGAAGAAAATCAATGATGGGTACTTTGTTGCTCTTGAAAAGTTAGAAGCTGAATACGGAGAAGATAAAGTACGTGCATTTCAGAACTCAAACACCTTCTTATTCGAGCAAAGTAATCTAGCTCTTGCTTTATCAAGTGGCATGTCAAAATTTAGTCGCAGCCTATTTACGACTGCGTTTACTAGTTTATACGTTCAAAAACTGGAACAGTTGATGTTCCCAGGTTGGTTTACAGCATGTTTTATGAGCGAATGCAGTAATTCATCTGTTTGGGGTAATTACGGAAAGAATCATACTGGTGTCTGTATGGTTTTTGCGGCTGAAGTCGATAGTGATGGAAATAGCCACCTTTCCCTAGATGGATCTATTCATGGATGGGGTAAAACAGGAGCTATTAAAGGTAAATCGTCATTTAAGTTTTATCCAATTAAATATGAGCATAAGTACAAATCAATCAATTTCTTTGAGTCTATAGCTCGACTTCCAGAGCCTTCTAAATACAAGAGTTGGTTTTCATGGGATGGTGTAGTTAGCTCGCTAGCCCAGATCTACACTGATGATTGGAGGCAACAGTATTGGGATAACTTTTACAATTCAGTAACAAAAAAACAAAGACTGGGAATACGAGAATGAGCATAGGTTATTGATATGTAATATGCTCGGCAGTTACTCACAAACAGATACTACCCTCCGATATGATTTTAAAGCGTTGAAAGGGATTATTTTCGGTATCAATACATCTGATGAAGACAAAATCCAGATTATTAAGGTGATAAAGAATAAAGTTAAAGAAAATGACCATTATAACTTTAAATTCTATCAGGCATATTATTGTCGAAATAGTGGAGAAATTAAGCACTATGAAATGTCTTCTATTCGATTTAAACCGTCTATGTTGGGTTAACTCGGAAAATAATTTAAAGTTTGCCATACCTGAGTTAATCCATTTTTACTAATTTAGCAAACCACCTAATACTGAAATGTCCATTTTCAATTTACGTGCTAAATTACTTTGCATAATTATTCAATCAGGCGAGTTTGTATATAAATACCATTTTTACACCGTATGGGAGTTAGCGAGCTAGAATGAAAACGTACAAACAGGTAAATATGCGCCATGTCTATGGCGCTTTGTGCTCCATAGCGAGATAGCAAAGTAACTTATTAATGTCCGCAATAGGCTCTGAGGAGCCGTAAATAATTAAACTTACGGCAGAAAATCCAACAAAGTAGACATTACTACACGTCGCTTTCCCCTCATAGTGCACGATGAACATGTAGCTGATACTTATTAGCCAAACAACTTAGCTAAATATTCTTTCCTTTCTATATCTTCAATCTTTATTTTTACAATTAAATAAGTTAAGACCGAAAGCTCGTTTTACATTATTTAACACTTGATTCGACTCTTCTTGAGATTGTTGGCTACCAATTCGAAGAATGTCTATTAATTGCGCTTTATCAGACATGAATAATTCCCTACGTTCTCTAATTGGTTTCAATAAATCTTGTAAGCAATCCTCTAAAATTTTTTTGGTTGTGCCGTCACCTAGCCCCCTTTTTGGTATTTAACCTTCAACTCATTGATATACGATGGAACAGGATGAAATGCATCTAAGTAAGTAAAAACAACATTACCACTAATTTGACCAGGGTCTTCTACGTTTAAATGCTTAGGGTCGGTATACATAGATTTTACTGCTTTCGAGATGTCTTTTTCACTAGAACTCAAAAGAATACTATTGCCCACAGATTTAGACATTTTACTTCTACCATCAGAACTCGGCAAACGAGGTACTTTACTTAATAATGGTCGACACTCCACAAGAATATCTTCCTGCGCGATATGATTTAATTTTCTTACAATCTCATTTGTTTGTTCGATCATTGGTAGTTGATCATCACCAACAGGAATTAACGTTGCTCTAAACGCAGTAATATCTGCCGCTTGGCTAATCGGATAGGTTAAAAAACCTGCTGGAATCGAACTGCCGAATGATTTAGTCACGATTTCATTTTTTACTGTTGGATTTCTCTGTAATCTAGCAACAGAAACTAAGTTTGAGTAATACATGGTTAATTCAGATAGAGCTGGAATGGCGGATTGTAGACAAATAGTTGTTTTTAAAGGATCAATACCAACCGCCAAATAATCAGCAACTACATTTAAAATATTAGAAGATACTTTGTGTGGATCATGGCCGTTATCAGTTAGCCCCTGTAAATCGGCAACTAAAATAGTTTGCTCATGCTCATGTTGCAATTCAACTCGCTGTTGAAGGGACCCAACAAAATGCCCTAGATGAAGTTGGCCAGTAGCTCTATCGCCTGTTAATATTTTTTCTTTTGTATTGGTGTATATAGGGTTGTGCATAATATGACTCCTGATTAATATTGCTATCGGAGACATAAGCTATGCTATTCATAAACGGTCTTCCGACAGCTTTGAATAGATATGATTCATCGCCGCTCTATAAAATAGAACGCCACCATGAAATTGAAATGAAGCTAAGTGCATTGTTTGTTTGCATTATTTGAGACTATCATTTAAGAAAAAAGATTCAATTTAATTTAAAATAGCAACAAAACACCCATTAGTAATCTTCGAATCGCTATTCCATTTTCACCTTTTAAGCAATAGTGATCTTCCGTCAAATTTGTAGACATCTTATATTTAGAAACTGAAATTTAAAGAGAGATGTTATGAATAATAATAAATACCCCTAAGAATTCAAAGATGAAGCTGTTAGACAAGTAATAAATAAAGGTTATTCAGTTCCTGATGTTGCCAAGCGTTTAGGTATTTCTGATAAATCCCTCTATTACTGGGTCAAAAAAGCAAAAGTTCCACCAACTAAATCAGCCGAGCAGGATGAAATTAAAAAGCTTAAAGCCGAGCTCAAGCGGGTAACCGAAGAAAGGAATATTTTAAAGGAAGCCGCCGCGTTCTTTGCAAGCGAGTCAAGGAAAGATACGCGTTCATAAAAACCAGGCTCAATGTCTATCGCGTTAAATCGATGTGTTTAGCGCTTAATGTTCATCGCAGTGGCTTCTATGCTTGGCTTAAACACCCAGAATCTAAGCAGAAGCAAGAGAACAAACGCCTTCTAGTACGAATTAAAGAAGCATATGCAGAAAGTGAAGGAGTATATGGAAGCCCTAGAATAACACATGAGCTTCGTCGACTTGGTGAAACCTGTGGAGAAAATCGCGTTGCTCGATTAATGAAACACAATAAGTTAAAAGCCAACATTGGCTATAAGCGTCGTTTCTTTAAGTCATCGGTACCATCACTCATTGCAGATAATCATTTACAGCAACAATTCGTTGTATGTGAGCCTGATACAGCTTGGGTTGCAGATATTACCTACATAAAAACGTATGAGGGTTGGTTATATTTAGCGGTTGTTTTAGATCTATTCTCTCGAAAAATTATTGGTTGGTCTATGCAAGCTAACATGGGTAAAGATATCGTAATTAAAGCGTTGTTGATGGCGGTTTGGAGGCGAAGTCCTAAACAAAAAGTGATCGTTCATAGTGATCAAGGAAGCCAATATGGTAGTGGTGATTATCGTGACTTTTTAACATCGAATAATCTGGTGCCAAGTATGAGTCGTCGAGGTCATTGTTTGGATAATGCAGTAGTAGAAAGTTTTTTCATTCACTAAAAACGGAAAGAGTTAAGCGAAAAATCTACGAGGATCGTAATACGGCTCGAGCAGACTTGTTCAATTATATTGAGATGTTTTACAATCGGAAGCGATTACATAGCCACCTTGGCCATGTGTCTCCTGATGAGTATGAAAAAAGGTACTTAATCGAGAATTAATGTGTCTACAAAGTCGGGGGAAGATCACGTGATTGATAGATTCATAATAAGATTTAACGTCCGTTCTAAATACAAAGGTATTACGTGGTATTTCATCTTGGATTAAAGTCACGGTTTGTTTGCTTCCACCATGCCCTTTTAAGTGCGTACACAGTAGTTAAGAGGGTAAATAACGTCGTAGCACCCATGATAAGAGTTTTAATACCAAACTGATGTACATAGGTGAATAAAACTCCCGTTTGATTTGGTTACTTTTTGCAGTGGTTGAAAATTAAACCGATTAGATGTTAAATCATCAATGAGTTTGGGTTTAATGGTATTCCAATGAAAACGACAATCCCACACATCACTATTAGACATATATTATCGAAGCCATGTTTGAAATATTATAATTTAGTTTATCACCAGTAACTTACGGTCAAATCCCATCCATATTCAATAATAATAAATCTTAAAGAATAAGTACAATTAGATATGAGCACTATAAAAAACATTAACTAAATATTTGCAATTTCTAACACTTAGATATGCAACTCTTTGCTCTAATTCTGTATTATCTAGGACACAATCTGCTCTAAGGCTAATTAGAAAATATCATATGAACAAACAAGCTTCTTCATACATGACTCCACATCGAAAAATATTACCCTACCAATGAGAATTCTCTACCTGTAAGCGTATCTTCTGGATCAATTGCATTAGGGTTATAGGATGAGTTTTTACTGACTTCATAGATTTTAATATCTTTAATATCTTGCTTGAAAGGATTTTCAATCGTTGTTTTTTGCTGACTGAATGAATTGCTACCAGATGGGTAAAGTTTATCAAAAGCAAAAATAAAGTGTTTATTTTCAAGATACTCCTTACAAATCAACGCTTGTTTTAAAGCTTCTGTCAGTAGGTGTTTTAACGCTCTATTTTCTCCCTTACAAGCTGAAAAAATGGCTAATGTACTATATTTTTCCTCAAGTTTAGGTGGCTCATCAAACGGCATATTTTTAGCTAACCCCATTAAATATTGACGAAAGTATCTGCTGTTATTTTTTAGGCTAAAGTATTCAAGCCTTCTTTTCTAATTAATCTAGAAGCCCACTGTGGTTCTTCAGCGATTCTTTCAGCCCATGGCATCCCTACCAAGACAATAGGTACTTTAGCTCCCTCACTAATAAACTTTAATCCATTAGCTATTAACTGACGCTCTTGCACGCTCTTAAATTCTATTAACTCTTGAAATTCATTAATAATGAGTAACTCTACTTGAGCTTTTATTAAACTTTCTACTAATTTTTTGGTTAAGTCTGTTTTATATCCTCTCTTCTTTATTTGACTACTACCAAATAGCTCAAGATCAGCTAACATTTGAATTAAAGTGGCTTCTAGCCCCTTACCTCTTGATATACGGCTCACTAAAACAGGTATTGTACTTCTGCTATAATTTTGAGTAGCTAATACTCTCTTTTTATAATGGTTAATAAGGTGGCTTTTACCTACTCCAGTGTCACCAATTAAGAGCATACACTGTTGATCTGATTGAAATTTGCGGTTAAACCTTAACTCATCAAAGTCATTAAAGATCGTTTTTATTTTTGGATGAACAACAATACAATCGCTAAAATCACGTAACTGCTGAATCTGTGGTTCAGTTAAGTTATTCATTCAAATGCCTCTACCTCATCATCCCAATCATCTAATAAATATTTAATATTACTTATTTTCGGTTGTTTGGTTTCTTTCTCTAAACACTTAATACTTCCAATTCCTGTATTACTGACATCAGCTATTTGAGCCTGTTTTTTAACAGCTGTTAACTTCGCTTTAGTTTTTGATGTAAGAAATGCTTCTTGTTCCTGTTTTACTCGCTCATGGATAGCCATTCGAGCTCTCGCTAAACCAACGCTATCTTTACTTTCTCGTATAATTTCCCGATTTATTTTTTTAATTGCTTTATGCTCATAAATACTTAACCCCTTTGTATAATCAGAAGGGTCTGTACAGGGTACCTTTAAATAACCATTTAACTCTTCTAAATAAACATAAATATATGAAATATCATCAGGGTCAATCTTGATGATTTTTTTTACTGTTTGTTTTGTTTGTGGGTATTGTTTACGATAATCAGATAATGCAGTTGAGTCATACATTAACTCTTCAAATTTAAATCCATTTCTCGTTAATGTTCTTTCATCTGATATGTTCATTAAAATAGCAAAACGCTCTTCGTCTTGTTCACTCATTTTGAGGGAGGATAGATTTCAAAGCCTCTTCTCCATTGCTTGATAGGAATACGAGTATCTCGGGAGTCACTGTCTTGATGATAAATATCAACAACCCAACGATGAAACTCTTCAACAAACGTTGAAAACCTCATAATTGCATCTTTCTTTGGATTATATTCTTCTTTTTCAAGAATATTTGAAAAAGTCTTACCGAGTAACTCAGATAAAAAGTATTGATTAATCATTCCAAAAAACCTTTCAACAAAAGGTTTTAACCAGGGTTTACGCACAGGGTTGTATTGAATATTGATGCCTGTAGCTTGACATGCATGCTCTAGGCTTTTTGACCAAAACTCTGCTCCGTTATCTACAACTAAGCTTTCAAATTTTCCATAGCAGGGCCATTCATTTTGCAGCTTAATATTTAAGTGGTCTAATTTTTTTGGTTTGATTGCATGTGAAATAGCCTTTGCTGCAGACACATAAGATGGCGCTTTATAGCTTAGGTGAAACCCTAAAATACAACTACTAAACACATCAACGACTAATGTTAAGTAAGGTCGTCCAATCGGAATCATTAACTCATCATCCAGTAAAATCAAATCAAGTGGAGTATGATCTATTTCTACCCGCTCTAATATACGTGTAGGCGGTATATGAGATGAGCAATAAGCAAACCATTGATCAGCTTTGAATTTACCATGTCGAGCAATGGCTGTCGGATAAGGGGAAGTGATTTAATTCGTTTATTAAACGCGTTATAAGAAACAGTTGGAATTTTTCCATCAACAATATTTTCATTCGCAATAATAATAAGATCTTTATAATATTGGTAAGCTATAGATATTTTAGGTCTTTTGGCATCTAGAAAGCGCTCTAACGCTTTATTAAAAAACGAGCTATCACCATCTACACGTTTTGTTCTGTTGCCCATTTTATGATTTCCAGCGACCAATGAAGCAACATCGCCATCACTTTCTATATATTTTTTACGCCAGCGAACAACCGTCCGCCAATTAGGCCTTATTGAATTGTCTTTAACAAATAACTTATCCAATATTGGATCTATATTTTTTTGAGTCCATCCGCCAGGGTTTTGTTTGTCTATAATGCTTATAAGCTTATATTTATCAAACGCTTTATCTTTCAAGAAATTAGAAAAGGTATCTAAATCTCTTTTAACCAGGTTTGCATCTTCTAATTTAATATACTGAGGTGGGGTATCGGGCTTGATGGGTATTAACTCTTCCGAAAATTCATCAAAAAAATCACTCATACTGAAAACCATAACTTAGGATTATTAGTTAAATCATCATTGTTTAAATCTGCTTTTAAAAAACCTTTATGAAGCAAAGCATAAAGGAAAGATCGGGCCTCACCTGTTGATAAGTTAAATTCCGAAGATATGTCGTTAAGCTTTACCACACCTGAGTTTTTTATTGTTTTAAGCAACTCTTTTTGGATAGCACTTATCCCATAAATACCAGAATAACGATGTAAAAGTTTTAAGTTATTCAAAACAGGATTAACACGGATTTGTTTATCTGTAACTAAAATAAGATCACATCCCAATGCCAATGAAGCTTCTCTTCTAGCTACAAATTTCTCTCTGAATATAGGAGATGAAATTTTACTGTATGGTTTGTATTCATGAAATATTTCTACACCATCAAAATATTCAATTAGTGTATCTGGAGTGTAAGGAAGTGTTTTCCCTCTAAATTGATATTTAAAGCCTTGAGGTTGGCTTCCATAACTTTTAATTGCATCATTATATTCATGATGAAAACAGGCATCGAACTCCAGTGTACTTTCACACATAATCACATCACTAATTTTTGTACTAGCAAATTTAAATACATTTTTATTCGGTGAAGGCTTACGTAAATTTCGTATATACATAAAACAAACCTGATTATTTTTTGTACAATAAAGTATATACTAGTTTAAAAATAAAACAATTTGTCAGACTATGATTGTGATTCACAATAATCCATTGATTTATAAACCTATTTTTTTGTAGTTTAATTACATTATTATTTTTTATGTCAATGTATAGTTTAAAATTGTCAAAGTATGGTTGTTTTATGTCAAAGTATGGTTGTAGCGACAACAAAAAACCATTAAATATCAACAATTTAACCTAGCCCCCAATCGCCTGTTTGACGTATACGTCAAAACGATTTTTCTTTGTCTTAATACTCATGGAAGGTTTTTTATCGTTTAGGAATGGGGCGTAATCTGGGCGCTTTACCACGACTCTATATTTCGCGGCATTTAATGCAACATCTAATAAATCATCGGCATCGAGATCGGCTCCTACCACACCTTGGAATACACGCATCTCTTTTTTTACTAATGCGGATTTCTTTTTATGCGGGAACATTGGGTCTAAATACACAACATCAGCTTGATGCTGTTGCAGATAATCATAGCCACTGGCATGGGTTAAGCGCATGCGTTGTTGCATCCAATCACCGATTTCAGCATCTAAATAAGCACGCTCTAGGCCATCTTCTAATAATGCGGCGGCAACAGGGGAACGTTCTACCATATCGACGTAACAACCTAGTGAGGCTAAGACAAAGGCGTCTCGACCTAAACCTGCTGTTGCATCAATAACATGTAATTCTACGCCGGCTTTCATTCCCACAGCTTTAGCGATCGATTGGCCTTTACCACCACCAAACTTTCGGCGGTGTGCGACGGCACCAGAAGCAAAATCAACAAACACTAAACCTTGTTGTTTATCATCTAGTTGTTCTAGCGCTAAATGTTCAGGTAACAGGCGTAATTGAAACTGTTCACTTTTTTGAGCGGTAAAGCCCCATTTCTCGCGTAATTTTTTAGCTTTTGGCGCTAGAATATTTTCATTACAAACTAATGCGATATTCATTACATATCCTCGGTTAATGAAGTGGATAATAATGCCATCATATCTATCGGCATAGGCTTACCTAAGTGGTAACCCTGCGCAAAATCGACACCAATTTCATTTAACTTTTCAATTATCGCTTCGTTTTCTACATATTCTGCAATGGTCTTTTTACCAAACAGATGGCTTAGTTCATGGATTGTTTTCACAATACCAAAGTCTTGCTCGTCGGTGGCCATATCTTTTACAAACACACCGTCAATTTTTAAGTAATCAACATTAAGTCGTTTTAAGTAACCAAATGACGATAACCCAGTACCAAAGTCGTCTAGGGCTAATTGGCACCCCAGCTGTTTTAATGAGTTAATTAATTTAGAAGCATTACTGAAGTTACCAATGGCGACGGTTTCGGTTATCTCAAAACATAACTTCTCAAGTGGTAACGATGAGTGCATTAACAGCTCTACCAGATCTTCAATAAACTGCGGGTCACCTAATGACTGACCAGACAAATTAATAGAGCACATATTGAGTTGTAACACATGCTCTGGGTGATTTTTCAGCCAGTTTAAGGTCTTAGTGATGATGATCATATCTATCTTATCCGCAAGATTATAACTTTCTGCGATTGGGATAAATTTAGCAGGCGGCGCTAGCTCACCGTTTTCATCAATCATGCGGGTTAAGATTTCGTAATGTAGGTAGTTTTCATCGCCATTAACAGGTTTTATAATTTGTGCGTACAAGCAGAAACGTGTTTCATCACGCAGTGCATCTTGTACTTTATTCACCCATACCACTTCTTCTCGGCGTAACTCTTCTTGGATGTCTTCTTCGTAGATATGAATGCGGTTTCGACCTGACTGCTTAGCCGTATAACACGCACTATCCACACAACTTAATGCATGTACACCATCACGGAAGAAGTTGGATAATTCGGTTAAACCAATACTAATACCTAGAGAGAAGTGATGACCTTCCCATAAGAAGTAATGTTTGGCGATGGCAGCAATGATTCTTTCTGCCGCTTGTTTTGCTTCTTCCAGTTTTGTATTAGGTAAAATAATAGCAAACTCATCCCCCTAATCGTGCCACCATGGCTCTTGCTGAAACACTTTCCGTTAAGATAGTGGCAATTTGGCGTAGTACTTCATCGCCCGCATGGTGACCGCAGGTATCATTGATGATTTTAAATTTATCCATGTCCAGATACATCAAACAACAGGGTAAGTGCTGCTGTTTAACTTCATCTAAATTTTTATCTAACTGGCTTTCAAAGAATAATCTATTTTTTAATCCCGTTAAGTAATCATGTGATGCGCGATAATTTAACTCTTTGGAGAGTTCATAACGCTCAGTGATATTTTCACAAACCAGGAAGTATTGATCATGCCCTTCTATTTTACGTACTCTTTCATTGATCCATACTTTTCTACCATTTTTGGTCGAATATGATATTTCACGGGTACGCAACATGTCCTCTTGATCGGCACATTCAGCTAAGTAGTTTTTTAGCTCTTCAATGTTAACTAACTGCGAATACAGAGTAACTAGGTTACGTCCTACTAATTCACCGTCGCCATAACCTAGCAAGTTACAACCAAACTTATTACATGACAGAATCAAGCCTTGCACGTTTAACATTAATAGCATGGAAGGACTTTCATCCAACAACAAGTTAGAACGCTTATTGGCTTTTTGAATCTCTTCCTCAACCGCTTTAATAGAGCTTATATCCCTTGCTTCAACGATGATTGAGGTGATCTCATGACGTGGGTTATTGGCACTACGCTCATTTTTAACAGGTTGAATAAATACATCAAAGGCATTGCTCTGATGGTTTTTGTCGATTAAACGACATTCAAAGCGCGCGGTTTTACCCACTCTCGCTTGTCCCATGGCAGATTTTAATTTTTTCTTACTGGCCGCGTCATGTTGCCACCAAGGGGTTTCCCATAAAATCTCACCATTGATGTCATTTTCATGCATATTGATAAAGTCTAAAGCGGTTTGATTCGCCATCTTTATTTCACCTACTAGGTCCAAAATAAAGATGAAATCGTAGGAAACATTAAAGATGTTATTTACACGCTCATGCTGTGCTTTTAAGGAAGTATTTACGCTTGAAAGGTGACTATATTTACGCCATATTAAGATAATAATTAAACTTAAAACCGATAACATAAAAAACAAAATCATGGTTCTGAAATCAGTTTCTGTCTCTAAACTAGGCTCATTAATGATCTCATAACCATTAGGTAAATCTGTGCCTTTTAGTCCCCATCTAAGGAGCTCTGTATATTGTATAAGGTGCTTATTGGTTAAGCTTAATTCTGCAGGTAAATCCTCTAAAGGAACACCCTGTAATAATTTTAATACTTTTGCACCTGCTGCTTCCCCTTGAGAAAAACCACTGGTTACCACACCACCTAATACCCCTTCAATTAAGTCATGTTGATGAATAACAAGCAGCGGGATCTTAGCAATAGCGGTTAGTGACTTTAAGACTTCGTCACGGTTAACTGCAGAGCCACTATTGTCTTTTGAAAAATCACTAAAAACTAACAAACCATTACTAGGCGATTGACTGATGGTTTTCTTTAACGATGCTTCATTTTCATTGTTTAAAATGATGAAGCTTTGTTGGTCATATTCTAATAACCCACGTTTATCCTGGTCAGTAAGCTGACTACTGATTTCATTACCGGTCACGATATACACATCGATGGTATTCGGGAAAAGCTTTAAACCTAATGAGACAGTGTCTAGAATATTTTCAGGCTCAACCACCGCTGAAATAGCATGGCTAAACTGAGAAAGTTGGGGGCTTTTTAATTGAGTGCCCGTGAAAATAACCGGAATATTAGCAAATAGTCGTTGTCCATATTGCCTTACCAGTTGCAGTGCGTGTTCACCACTAACAATGATCGCATCAAAGCTTTTAATATCATACTTGCGCGATAAAAAATCGACCTGGCGAGTTAACGCTTGGTCTGACATCAGTTGATTACTGTCTAAATAGGACACATACAAGGCGATATTGCTATCGGTAAAAGCATGCTCAATCCCCTTTTGTATTTGTCGTGTTTCTTGATCCCCTTGATATTCAGAATGCAGCACTAACACATCAGCAGCGAGCACATTAAAAGAGACCAAACAGGACAACAAAATATAGCACTTTACTATAGTCTTTCGAAAGGTGAATTGTAAAAGCGTAGACAAGATAATTTCCATATAAAAACAAATGCTAATCGAGCTATCATATACTTTATTAAGGATAAAAAAAGCCAGTCAATAGACTGGCTTTCGCTTCTCTTAAGGTAACAAGCCTATAGAGGAGTTATGATGTATAACAAGTCACCACTTGACACTTGTTGTCCATTTGTATTGATAATACGCTCAATACGGAACTTAGTTTTTGCATCATATAACACGGCATCTTTACGGTTAAAGCTGCCTAGTGTTACTGGTGAGAACATCTTCATCGCTTCCATTAAACCTAATGTTTGCTCAGTACCAACGATATCACCTTCTAATACAAAATCAGGTTCAGCTGGAGATGAAGCACGGTAGAAGATACCTGCACTTTGTGCAATTACTTTCAGCTCGTTACTGCCATCAACTTGAATTGATTCAGCTACGCCTTCAAGACCAGATGCAGCAGACGCTTCCATCTCATCAATCATTACTTGCTGATCAAGTTTAGCCATAAACTTAGGTAAGTAAGTTGTATCGTAATCACCGTTTAAGAAAGTCTCATCTTTTAAGATACGTTGTAATAATGGAATGTTTGTTGCAATTCCTTTAATACTTACTTTTTCTAAGAAAGCTAACAGTTTCTGAACAGTATCCTTACGGTCTTTACCGTGACAAATAAACTGTGCTACTAAGCTATCGTAGTAAGGCGATACTTCTTTACCCGTTGCAATCATAGACATTACTTCAACATCATCTTGCTCAGGAATAATGCATTCAACTACTTTACCAGGATGTGGTAATAACTGCATTACACCATCAGAATCGATACCCGCTTTCTCAGCTGTTACACGAACTTCAATTGCATAACCTTCTTTCTTAGGTGTTAGCTCAGAAATATCTGCGCCTGATGCAATGTCATATTGTGCTTTAACGATATCGATACAAGAAGTTGCTTCAGTTACTGGATGCTCTACTTGTAGACGAGTATTCATCTCCATAAAGTAGATATCATCAGCATCTAGGTCGTAAATGAACTCAACCGTACCTGCGCCCATGTAATCAACAGCATTAGCTAAGGCAGCTGTGTGTTTTAATGCTTCTTGCTCTAGTTTCTCAGGCAGCATAGTTGATGCTGATTCTTCAACCACTTTTTGGTTGTTACGTTGTACAGAACAATCACGAATACCCAATACTTTTGTATTACCGAATTTATCACGTAATAACTGTACTTCGATGTGACGAAGAGATGTAATGTATTTCTCTAGGTATAAATCACCGTTACCAAATGCGCTACGTGCTTCAGCAGATACACGGTTGAAACCAGCGAACATATCTTCAGCTTTATTGATAACTAAGATACCTTTACCGCCACCACCATTTACCGCTTTAAGCAGCACTGGATAACCCATTTCATTTGCAATATCTAACGCTTGCTCTGCACCACTTAAGATACCGTGAGAGCCAGGTACTACTGGTACACCGTTCGCTTGTGCTGTTTTGATTGCGTTCGATTTGTTACCCATAGTTAACATACTGTTCATGCTTGGACCAACGAAGTTAACGTTATGGCTAATACATAAATCAGCAAATTGTGGGCTTTCTGATAAGAAACCAATACCTGGGTGTAATGCGTCTACTTGCTCGTATTCAGCAACTTTTAATACTGAACTTGCGTTTAAGTAACTTTCATCAGATGTGTTACCACCTAAACAAACAAGTTTATCGCCTTCACCTAACATATCTGCTGGTACAGCTGTCATATCAGGGTCAGATGCTACTAACACTACGTTGATGTTGTTTTGTTTAGCGATGCGAATCAATTTAACCGCAGTACAACCACGTGCGTGAATCAATACCTTCTTCACTGGGTGCATTAATTGACGTGGATCTGACTTAGTGAAGTTATCTTCATCAGCTAGGTTACAAACTGGCACAAAACCAGACAGTGCACGCTGAATAGTTTCTTCAACCGTTGCAACAGGCATTGGCATGTTTTCATCAATTTCACGTAACTTACTATTTAAATCGTCAGAGAATGGGTTGATAACTAAACCATCCATTGCACCTGGTACACGAGATAAGTAGTTAGACAGTGTTGATGTCGATGGTAAGTACGCAGGTACAACCATTTGACCAGCAAACGGCATATTAGTACCTGATAGGTAATAAGTTTGTGCCATTGGGTGTGTTACAAAACTCGCTTGTGCACCACCAGTACAGTCACCGTAACCAAACATAACAACTGGTAAGTCGTTGTCACGGATGAAACGTGTAATACGGTCATTCACTACCGACATTGAGAATAGTGCAGCAGCACCCTCTTTAGTTTGCATACCACCAGAGCTGATGAACGCAATAACCGGTAAATGTTGTTTTGCACATTTAACTAATAACGCACAGAATTTCTCAGCACTTGCCATATCGAAGGCACCTGCTTGGAAAGATAAGTTAGATACCGCAACACCAACACGTTGAACTTCACCACTTTGTAAGGTGAAGTCACCAGTACCAGTGATTAAACCACAAGGTTTGATATTTTTATCTAATGCATCTTCAACAGATAAACGGAAACCAGGGAATTCTAGTAGGTTAGCTGTCATTAAGTCTGCACGAGACTCTTTGAAGTTAGCAAAGAATTTTTCAATGATTGCTTGATGTGAATTGTTCTTTTTGTTTTTCTCAGAACGTAATACAGCTTGAATCAATAGATCTTGGTAACCCATAGTTAAACGGTTCCAGAAGTCTTTACGACGACCGATACGCACTGGGTTAATCGCACCATTGTATGAGCTTTCATCTTCACGGCTGTTGTAGTATTCAGGCAACAGTTTTTCGAATAGGTAAGTCAGGATCACAAATAAACTAGAGTTCATTTGTGGTGCACCGATACTCTTCCACTCTTCAACTTTTGCTAGGATTTCACCACGCTCAGATTGTTCAGTGAAGTATTGTAACCATGCATTGAAAGTCACTTTCAATTGTTCGTAATCGTCATCACTTACTTTGCTTAATGCTGCTTTAAGTGAACTACGAACTAGAGAAGATACTGATTCACGAGATAGCTCTTTAGTTGCCATCGCTTCTTTAGCAATAGATGCTAAGTTACCCATTGTATTGTCGTATAGTGCGTTAAACACTAACATGTGACGACAATGTAGAATAAAGCTTTCACGAGTTTCAACGTGAGAAACAGCATCAATAATGTTCAGGTCAGCAAGTTCAGGCCAAGAATCCGTTAGCGGTGCTTTCTCTTCATTCTCTAAATGTTTGATTAGTGAGTGAAAATTATTTTCAGCACTGGTTTTCCAACGATTGTATAAAGACCATGTTAGGTTGATCATTAAGGTACTACGTGCATTATCGTAGTTTGCTTTTGGCTCACCTAGGATAAGTTTAGTCAGTACATTACGCTCAACGCTTTTATCTTCACGTTTTTGTAGGAATGATTTCCAGTTTTTGTTTAGTGTGTCATCGTAGATTAACTTATCTGGGTTTTCTAACCAGTTTAAGAAGATCTGTTTACGATCAGCTTCAATACGTGCTTTTAAATCACCTTCAGGTACAGTCAGTTTTGATAAACGACCGTATTCGTTCTTCTGAATCGCTTTGATACGAGAACGTAATGTTAAATAACGCATATAACGGTAAGTAGTACCGAATGCATTGTTATGTGATGTTGGGTTTTTAGCAAGTAGACGTGCTTCAGTTGCATTCTCGATTGCAGCTAGTTTGCTTGATGGCTCAAGGTAACGAGATAAACTGCGGTTATAATGCTCAAGTAATGCTGGGTAATCACGAACGAAATCTACAGATTTAGCTTCGATAGATAAAATACCAGATACAATTGCTTTTTGAAGATTATGTTGACGCTCATCTTGGTCTACAGGAGAGTAATCAACAATACCATCGATACAGCCCATCGTTAGTAGCTCTTCAGGAGAAACACCTACAGATTGAGCACATTCCTGCCATGATAGGTTGTACTTACGCGCAATGCTTTGTAAACCTTTAGGCTGGATTGTATTAAAGATACCATCACGAACAGACAGTAGAATGTTAGCTGTTGCTAATGGGATTGCACCACCAGAGTAACCAACACCCACAACGATACCGATCGTAGGGACATCAACGTTCGCACTTTCAGTGATCATTTGAGAAATAGTATGCGCTTGATTTTGGCTATTCGCTTCTTCACCAGCGTCAGCCCCTGGCGTGTCAATTAAGTACACAATAGGAAGTGATAAATCAGCAAATTTACGAATCGCTTTACTTGCTGCTAGGTGATGTTCTGGCATCCACGCGCCATTGTTTGAGCTACGCTCTTGCGCAATAAAACCAACACGACGGCTGTAGCCACCGAAATCTAGTTCCATTTCTGCAGAGTAGAAAGCACCGTTAACTTGCTCAGTAACGATTTTACCATTGAAGCCTTCAACAATGCTCTTAGCACCTGGACGTTTGTTACTTTCAGCCGGCGTGACTGTACGCGCAATATAAGCATCTACATCTAGCTTTTTGATTGTCGCTAAATTTGATTTAATTCGCTTACTTTCAATAAGACCTTCTACACCATCTGTTTTCGATGGTAATGAATTGTCTGGAAATAAAGAAAAATCTTTTGCGATATGCTCAGCATGAATAAATAGCGGATCTGCAATATTATTCACTTCAAACTGAGAAGATGAAGGTTTTCCTGTCATATAATTACCCTTGCAAGAAAGTGATGGAAAAAATAAATGCCGTAATTTACAACTTATTAGCAGATGATTCCAGTATTCAACTCTATTCAACATGAATCATTTGTTAATAAATTGTATATTTTTCAGCTTAGGGGCAATAGTAGCCCAAATATACAACTATTCTGATCTATTAAGATTAAAAAAACAACAAAATAGCAATAGTTCCACTAAGTTGTGAAGTCAACCCGATATCAGATAGCCTTTAATGGTCTGCTTTAAAATTTAACGAGCCTGTTAGACCAACCAAGCTTGGAAAAGTTTATGATGCAAATACATTATTTAATGACTTAATACAGTTCATCTCTATAAACCGATCTCTAAACCATTTATTTAATAATTTTTATTAAAATTATGTTTATTAAATAAGCAGTTTTTAAATGTTATCACTAAATCATGACTTATTATGCCACATAGCAAATTAAATTATGAATTTGATTAGCTCACATAATCGCTATTACTTACTTTTAGAAACAAAAAAGCACCCTAAGGTGCTTTTTAAAAACGGGGTAATTTATCTTATTTAGAAGATAAAGCACCGAAACGTTTTTTGAACTTGTCGATACGACCGCCAGTATCAACAACACGTTGAGTACCAGTGTAGAACGGGTGACAAGATGAACAGATATCTAAAGTTAACTCTTCTTTACCAAGAGTAGAACCAACTTTGATCACGTTACCACATGAACAAGTAGCAGTAACTAATTTGTATTCTGGATGAATTTCGTTTTTCATTGGGAAAACCTCATATTAGGCCGTATCGCTGCTCAGCTTGAATGAATTATTTCATTCAACAAAGTACCACACGTATTTATCATTAAATTTCAGGTTGCGAATTGTATAGTAAGGTTTAATAAAAGTACAACTGTAAATCATTTAAATATTGAGCTTTATTTTTAAAGCAATTATCTCCTATCCAACCCTGCTATAAAAGGGCTTAACCTAATCAACAACTCTCTATATAAAACAACTACTAACGCACATTTTAAAAATAATAAAGGAGAACAAAGCAGTTACGCTATAAACACGATACAATACCTTTTTTCATTCTCATGCATCAACTTCACTTATGGCTAACGCATTAATTTGTAGAATTGCACTGGCAATTCCACTACATAAACAATTTGATTACCTGTTAAACGATGATTTAGTGCCTGATGATCCACGCACATTAATTGGTCGACGTGTTGTCGTCCCTTTTGGTGGTGGTTATCGTAAACAGGTTGGTGTCATAACCGATCTACCTGAAACATCGGATTATGCGATAGAAAAGCTGAAAGGTATCACTGAACTGCTCGACCACCAGCCATTATTAAGTGATTCCCTTTACAAATTACTGCAATGGGCCAGTGTTTATTACCAACACCCTTTTGGTGATGTATTTCAACAAGCCATCCCAACATTATTACGTAAAGGTAAACCCGCTACCTTTAATAGTAAGGAGTATTGGAAATGTACAGATAAAGAGATGGATACTGCACCTTTAGTTAGAGCTAAAAAGCAATTAGCAGCATTTAACTTATTAATAGGGCAAGACTTATCTTACGAAGCTTTAAAGCAACAAGGCGTTAGTCGAGCAACACTTAATAGTTTACAAGAAAAGCACTTCATTAACAGTTATCAACAATTACCGAGCTGCAACTTATCTTGGACAGAATCAACACAAACGATAGAAGAAACGCCACAACTGAGTACTGAACAAGCATTAGCCGTGACCAGCGTGACACAACAATTAAACCACTTTAAATGCTTTTTATTAGAGGGGATCACGGGCAGCGGTAAAACCGAAGTGTATTTAAATATACTTAAAGCAGTATTGACTGCAGGGCAACAAGCATTAGTGGTAGTGCCTGAAATTGGTTTAACCCCACAAACCATAAAACGCTTTCAAGCACGCTTTAACGTGCCTATTTATTTAAAACATTCTGCATTAAACGACCAACAACAATTAGAGACTTGGTTACATGCACAACAAGGCTCTGCCGCTATCATCATAGGTACACGCAGTGCTATTTTTAGTGATTTTAAAAACTTAGGTGTGATTATTTTAGATGAAGAGCATGATGCTTCTTTTAAACAGCAAGATAGCTTCCGCTACCATGCTAGAGACTTTGCTATCAAACGTGCGTCGCAATTAAATATTCCGATTTTATTAGGCTCCGCAACACCAGCTTTTGAATCATTAAATAATGCCTTAAGTGGACGCTACCATCACCTACGTTTAACGCATCGGCCAGGGAATGCACGACCACCTAAAAATGACTTGATCAATTTAACAGGCTTGCCACTTAAATCGGGGTTATCACCGCAACTGATTACATTAATGCAACAACATTTAGCCAAAAATAACCAAGTGATTTTGTTTCTTAATCGTCGAGGTTATGCCCCTGTATTAATGTGTCATGAATGTGGTTGGCTAGCTAAATGTCAACGATGCGATGCTTTTTACACTTATCATAAAAGTGCTAACTACCTTCATTGTCATCATTGTACTGCGACTCACCCTGTACCAGAGCAATGTCATGATTGTGGTTCAACCAACTTACACTCCACAGGTGTCGGTACTGAGCAACTTGAGGAAACGCTTCAACAACTTTTCCCAGATCACCCAACCGTGAGAATCGACCGCGACAATACAAGAAAAAAAGACAGTTTTAATACCTATTTAAATGATATTAATAGCGGGAAGTATAAAATTTTACTCGGGACACAAATGCTAGCAAAAGGCCACCACTTTCCCGATGTGACTTTGGTAGCCTTGATTGATGTTGATGGCGCACTATTTAGTAATGACTTTAGAGCCAGTGAACGTTTAGGACAGTTATTTACTCAAGTTGCGGGGCGAGCAGGACGAGCTGAGAAAAAAGGACAGGTTGTTTTGCAAACTTTCCACCCAGAGCACAATTTATTACAAGAGCTCGTGAATAATGGTTACGCAGACTTTTCACGTAGCGCTTTAACGGAAAGACGTCTAGCACAATTACCGCCCTTCTCTTATCAAGCCTTGATTAGGGCTGAGTCATTAAATGCCACACAAGCAGAAAACTTTCTTACCTTGTGTAAACAAACATTACAACAGATAGCCGATAACAATAAAGTCAATGAACGTGTACTTATATTGGGCCCTATTCCTGCCTCGATGGAACGAAGAGCTGGCAAGTACCGCTTCCAACTTTTATTACAAAGCGAGCAAAGAATACTAGTAACCAAAATGCTAAATACCGCTTTAGCGCACTTCGATAAGATGCCAGAAAGTAGGAAAGTGCGTTGGTCAATTGATGTTGACCCTATCGACTTTATTTAAGAAAGGTTAATTAAAAAACATCATGTCACACCTTTTCAACCCCCACCACCTGAATCAAATATTCAGGTGGTGGGAAAAGTTAAAGTCGATGCGCGTCAGACACATCTTTTAACTGTTTTAACTTAGCTAACAGCTTTTTAATCTCTTTATTACTATCCACTTCCAGAGAAAGGTCAATGGTTGCTGTTAAGGTTTTAGTATTGGTTTGGCTGTTCACCCCTAACAAGTTGACCTTCTCATTAGATAACAAGGTAGTGATATCTTTTAGTAAACCATTTCGATCATCAGCAATTAAACGTAAGGTTAATGCGTAACCAGAAGATTGAGAATCCCCCAGTTAGCAGTGATAATACGCTCTGGATGTGCATCCTCTAAATCAGCTAGTTGCTCACAATTTTTTCGGTGAATAGAGATACCGCGTCCTTGTGTAATATAGCCAACAATATTCTCACCTGGTACAGGCTGACAACAACGAGCAATGTGATGCATCAAGTCAACCACACCATCGATAATAATATCTTTACCGGTATTTTTAGGAGCAGCTTGGACTTTACGGTTTTGTAACTCTAATAAAGCTGCGGCATCTTGTTGCTCAAGTGTTTGTTTATGATAGAAACCATCTAGAAAATGGACTAACTGATTAATACGTAAGTCACCATTACCTATGCCTGCATAGATATCATCAGCCGTGCCCACATTAAAACGGGTAATCGCAGGTGTTACGTCGGTTAGCTTCAGCTCTACTTTGGCTAACTCGATTTCTAACAGTTCACGTCCTGCAATAATATTCTTATCGCGGTCTTGTTTTCTAAACCAAGTTGCCACTTTATGCCTTGCGCGTGGTGCATTGATATAACCCATCTGTGGGTTTAACCAATCTCGACTTGGATTAGGCTCTTTCTGAGTTAGTATTTCAATCTGGTCACCGGTTTTTAATTGGTAGGTAAAAGGCACAATATGATCCGCGACTTTTGCACCAATACAACGATGACCAATTTGACTATGGATATAATAAGCAAAGTCTAACGGTGTTGAGCCAGCTGGCATGTCTATTACTTCACCTTTAGGTGTAAATACATAAACACGGTCATCGAATACCTGGCTGCGGATCTCTTCTACTAGATCATCGCCTTCACTCATATCTTCTTGCCAAGCAAGCAGTTTACGTAACCAAGCTATTTTCTCTTCATAGTTACTTGCGGCCTTACCACCAGCACTGCCCTCTTTATACTTCCAGTGTGCAGCCACACCCAGTTCAGAGTCTTCATGCATCTGCTGAGTACGAATTTGTACTTCAACAGGTTTACCACTATCCCCTAAAACAACCGTATGAATAGATTGGTAACCATTAGGTTTAGGATTAGCAATATAGTCGTCAAACTCACGAGGGATATGGTGCCATTTAGTATGAATAGCACCTAACGCGGCATAACAGTCCTGTAGTTTTTCAACCACAACTCGCACTGCGCGCACATCGTAGAGCTCATCAAACTTTAGATCTTTGTTTTGCATTTTACGGTAGATACTATAAATATGTTTCGGACGACCATAAGCCGTGCCTTCAATATTCATCTCTTTTAAAGAGGACTTAACCGTATCAACAAAGTCTTGGATATAGTTTTCACGGTCAATACGCTTTTCATCAAGCTGTTTGGCAATGTTCTTGTACGTTTCCGCTTGTAGGTAACGAAAAGAGAGGTCTTCTAGCTCCCATTTTAATTGCCCAATGCCTAAACGGTTCGCTAATGGTGCATAAATAGTAGAGATTTCATGTGCTAGTTTTACTTTTGTTTCTTCGTCGGCAATTTTAACTCTGGCGCAAATAACATATTCTTTCAGCAAGCTTAATAACCACTGCTCGCACATCTTCTACCATGGCTAATAACATATGACGTAGGTTATCAACCTGAGATTCTGCACCTTTTGCTTCCTCGGCTTTGTAGAGCACGAATACCTTCCATCTCCATCGCGCCTTTGGCCAATTTAGCAATACGTTTTGGCCATAATTCGTCAACTTTCTCGGTACTTAAGACTTCTTGCGCTAACAAAGGGAAGATTAATGCGGCATTTAAGGTATCCATATCCATGTTTAAAGTCACTAGGATCTCTACCATCTCACAGCCTAACTGCAAGGCTGCTACCTGTTGCTCTGAGTCGCACAGGCCACTTACTTTATTATAATTTTCGAACAGATTATTTTGATCTTGCTTACTTAAACCAAATGTTGTCACCCACTTATCTGGGTCGTTTAATGCACTTTGGTAAAAGTGTGTATCACGAACTGAAACCATCTAACACTCCAAAAATGAGCTAACGATAAAAAGTGATAAAACAACAACTCATCCTATACATTACTGCACTGAGTCATAGGAAAAATCTCATTGCTACTTTATCCTTTTTAACTGGGAAACTACCCACCCACTATCAATATTGTGAATTTTAAATCACCTGATTAAAAACTAATAATACTTAAAATTACTAACTTATAAAGTGATAGTCTAGTTATTCTTAGGAAACTCTAGACTAGTAATCACTTCATCGCGTAAACAATGCCATTGACTCCATATGTGCTGTCTGAGGGAACATATCAATCAAACCCAACTTGCTTAATTTATAGCCTGCACTTAATAACTGCTCACTGTCACGCGCTAAGGTCACAGGATCACAGGAAACATAAACAATATGAGATGGTTGTTTGTTGATGACATAACTCATGCATTCAGCAGCACCAGCTCGTGCTGGGTCTAATAACACCTTATCAAAACCTTCCTGAGCCCATTCAGCTTTTAACGCATTTAAATCACTTAAGTCTGCTTGATAAAATTGCACGTTATTAAGCCCACAACGTGCAGCATTATCGGTACCGCGATCGACCATTTTTTGCACACCTTCCACGGCAACCACTTGTTGAGATAGCTTGGCCATCGGTAAACTGAAGTTACCTAAACCACAAAATAGATCCAACACACGATCCGTGGACTTCAATGCAAGCCACTCGATAGCCTGTGCCACCATCTTCTCATTCACACTGGCATTAACTTGTACAAAGTCATTGATATTAAAATCATATTGGCAATCTTGTTCAGTTAATGCATAACTTAATCGAGCATTATTTGTTAAACATTCAATATCTGTCGGGCTGCTTTGTGCATAAAACTGGATATTTTGCGTTGCAGAAAAGTCGATAATTAACTGTTTATCCTGTGTCGATAAGGGTTTTAGATGACGCAACAATAGGGCAACCGTATTATCTGCCTCTACCATTTCAACATGTCCTAGCGCCATTTTTCCCTGTAACTGATTAAGCAAACCTTTAACCGGTAAAATCAAATCTGCTAAAGCTGGTTTTAATACCGGACAAGTTTGCTGATTAATTAGCTCACTGCTTCCAGAGCGACGAAAGCCCATCTGCACTTTTTTACTTTTTTTATCGTAAATCACACCAAATCGAGCACAACGACGATATGCCCAAGGAGAAGAGGTAATAGTCGGTGCCAGTTGTTGTGGTGTGTATTTTGCAAATCGCTCAAATAAACTAATCAAACCTTGTTGTTTTACTTCAATCTGGCTGGCTTGCTCAATATGTTGTAAATGACATCCACCACACTCTTGATAATGTTGGCAGCTTGGTTCAACACGTAATTCACTGGCTTGATGTATCTTAGTAATACTGGCTTTTTTATAGCGTTTTTTGTCTTCATCAACACAAACATCAAGAACTTCCCCCACTAATCCACCTTCCACGAACATGGCTTTATTTTGGTGGAAAAGCATGCCTCTTCCTTGATGATCAAGCTTTTCAACCTGACAATGTTTAATTATTCTATTATTTTGCTTATTTGTGCGTGATGCTTTGAAGAACTGGGCCATAAATATTTCACAGGTGAAGTAAGCTATGCCATGATAGCGGATAAGTTTATCGGAACGCTATTGTCACACAAAAAATGCAAGCATTCATTACTCCATTTAAATTAGATTTTACCTTATGACTAAATATGGCCTACGCGCACAAGTTATTGCTTATACCGTTTTACCCACCGTTCTTATTGGCGGCATATTAGCTGGATACTTCTCATTTCATCGTTTCCAACAGGCAGATGAATTCTTAATCGATAGAGCACTTAATATTGCCGATGCATTATCTATTGCCAGTGAATACGGTATGCAAGATGAAACTCGTACCATTTTACGTCGTTTAATTGGCACGACTCACCGTAAAAACAGTCCGATGATCAAAAGTATTGCGATTTTCACCGCTGATAATGAACTGTTTGTTATCAGTAACTATCATCGTGATTATCAAAAATTACGTTTAGATAACAATCAACCAATCCCCGATTTGCCGCAAATAAGCCACACCGGCGACAGTATTGTTATTCATAGTCCGATTATCGATGAAACCAATTATTTGGAATACCAACTTACCTTTGATCAACCCCGTAAAGTAGTCGGTTATGTTGCCTTAGAGATCAATAAGGATCAGGTTGAGTTATTACTGTATCGCGATGCAGCAATCTCATTATTAGTGGTATTGATGGGTATCCTCGGCAGTTTATACCTAGCATTCAAACAAGCGAAACGTATTACTGCACCTATTTCAGATATGGCGTCTGTGGTTGAAAAAATCAGTTTAGGTCGACTTAACTCTCGTGTAGAAGGTGAGTACACCGGTGAGATAGGCTTATTACAACACGGTATTAATGAAATGGCGCTTGCTATGTCTAAGCACCATGAAGAGATGCAAGATAGTATTGACCTAGCCACCAGTGAGCTGCGTGAAACCTTAGAGCAGATGGAAGTGCAAAATATAGAGCTAGATATCACGCGTAAAGAAGCACAACAAGCCGCATCAGTTAAATCTGAGTTCTTAGCAAACATGAGTCATGAATTACGTACTCCACTGAATGGTGTCATTGGTTTTGCAAGGCAACTATTGAAAACTAAAATGACCAACAACCAAGTTGATTATTTACAAACGATTGAACGCTCTGCGGGCAATTTACTTAATATCATCAATGATATTCTAGACTTCTCTAAACTAGAAGCGGGTAAATTGGATCTTGAATATATCCCCTTTGATATTAGAGACAGTGTTGATGAAACCATGCATCTTTTGGGACAAAGTGCCCATGAGAAGAATATTGAATTAAGCATGATTGTCGCGCCTGATGTACCACAGGAATTAGTCGGTGATGCAATGCGTTTACAACAGGTGCTCACTAACTTGATTGGTAATGCAGTTAAATTTACCGAAAAAGGCAATATAGAGGTCAAAATAGAGCGCACTGAGCCTGAAAACGAAACAGAAAAATGCATTAAACTTAAGTTCACTATTACAGATACCGGTATTGGTATTTCTAAAGAGCAACAAGACCAATTATTTAAAGCCTTTGGTCAAGCGGATAGCAGTATCACGCGTCAATATGGCGGTACTGGTTTAGGCTTAGTAATCACTCAAAAACTAGTGCGTCAAATGAAAGGTTCCATTGACCTGAGCTCAACACCTAATGTGGGCTCAACCTTCTGGTTTACGGTTGAAATTGAGAAATGTAGCCGCACACCATTAACCACTTTACCATTAGACAGATTAGCAAGCCGCTCAGTGCTAGCCTACGAAAGTAATGCTTATGCGTTGCGTGCATGTTCAGAGTTATTAGAAGAGTGGAAGACTAATGCCACCATCATAGACAATGAAGAGCAATGGCAGCAGTCCTTGAATAAGTGCTATGACAGTATTGTGATCGGCCATAGTAATAACATGGATCTTAGCCCGCTGCTCAAAGCAATTAAGCAAGCGAAGAAATACACAGATAATATTATTGTACTGATCAACTGTAGTGACCCAAGTACCTTTGAAACGGTAATGAATACCGGAGTCACGCACTGTTTAGGTAAACCGATCAATCATAAAAACTTTGCCAACGCGTTAGTTTCAAATGAAACGGTACCAGCACGAGTGCAAATCACTACCCCATTAGAGCGTAAAAAAATTAATGTCATGGCGGTAGATGATAACCGAGCAAACTTGAAGCTGATCTCTGCTATGTTAGGTGACCGAGTACATCACGTAACAACCTGTAAAAATGGTCAAGAGGCCGTAGACCATGCCAAAACCACGCCTTTTGATATCATCTTTATGGACATACAAATGCCGGTATTAGATGGGATCAGTGCCTGTGCGCAGATTAAGAAAGACTCAATCAATAAAAACACACCTATTATCGCGGTCACCGCACACGTATTACCCGGTGAAAAAGAGCAATTCCTACAAAAAGGCATGGATGACTGTTTAGCAAAACCGATTGATGAATTAGCATTACAGTCCATTATCAACAAATGGGCACCAGCTGCTGAAGTTATTGGCACCATTCAACAAACTAATATAGAAGATATCACTCCTCAAATTGCGTCAATAATCACCAAGGTGAAAAAATCTTTTGATAAGGAGTTAGCGTTACAACAGTCAGCAGGCAAAGAAGACTTAGCAAAAGAGATGCTAGGTATGCTGTTAGAAGAATTTGACGCACTGCGTAAAATAGTCAATGAAGCCATGGTTGATGAAGTTGATAAACAACAGTTCACACAAGCAATCCATAAATTCCACGGTGGTTGTAGTTACAGTGGTGTACCTAAACTGAAAGACATTGCCGGTTTAATCGAAAAAGAGTTAAAAGAGACATCAGCCCAGACCACCTAGAGCCTGAATTTCTAGAGTTATTAGATGAGCTGGACAATGTAGAGAAAGAAGCAAAATCCTACTTAGCAGAGTCATAACTCGTTAAGTGCTCAGTCACTTGCTAAATAAAAAATGGCGTAGACCTCCGGGTCTGCGCCATCTATCAATTAATCATTCCCCATAAACAAAGATTATTTCACACTATCAGCGCTTTCTAATAAACGTTGATGATCTTCACGATCTAAGTGAAGCTGCCGTGTTGGGAAGGCAAATTCCGCACCGTGATCTGTGACAATTTTAGCCACTTTCAGCAATACATCTTGTTTCACTTCATGGAATAAAATCCAATTAGTGGTTTTAGTGAAGGTGTAGATAAAGAAATCTAATGATGAGTTATTAAACACATCAAAATTCACAATCAAAGTCTGTGATTGGTCAATATCATTGTGTTCCTGCAACATGCTACGTACTGCTTTGATAATCGCCTCGACCTGACTAATATCTTTATAACGTAAACCAAAGTTCTCTTTAATTCGTCTATTGCTCATTCTAGAAGGGTTTTCTACAACAATGTGCGTAAATAAACTATTAGGCACATACAAAGGACGTTTATCAAAAGTACGAATTCGAGTAACACGCCAGCCAATCTCTTCCACTGTACCTTCTATGGATTTATCTGGGCTACGTATCCAGTCCCCTACTTTGAAAGGTTTATCCATATAAACCATGGCTGCACCAAACAAGTTAGACAGTAAATCCTTCGCCGCCATACCGACGATTAATCCCCCCATTCCACCAAATGCCAATACACCTGAGATGCTAACACCTAATGTTTGTACGATAGATAATGTAACAAAGGCTAAAATGGATAGTTTAGCTAACTTAGCGAGTGCTGTGACAGTGGTTGTATCTCTTTTCTCATCGGCAACAAAAGTATGCTCCGCTTTATAAACTAAACGCCAGAATACCCAACCCAGTAAAAATAAAGCGGCGACTTTTTGTCCAATAGGGAGATACTCAGAAATAGCTAACTCTTCACTTTCCGCTATAACACGAAGTGAGGTAGAGGTCCCCATTAACAAAATCAGCCAATTAACTGGTTTATTAATAGCGAAAAAAACAATATCGTCCCAGTTATTTGCAGTTTTTGAAATCGCATTTTCCATTTTATTGGCAAAGTAACGCCAAATGAATTGTATTAAAATGGTGACACAAAGTAATAGCGAGAAATTGACAACCCAACTCTCAATATTCAATGAGGTCAACCAATCGCCGATATATAACTCAACTTTATCAAGCATAAAAACCCTCAAAATAAAAAATAGACATATACCAATCACTTAATGTGATTGATAATAATATATTTACGATATCGAAAATGATCACATAAATAAAAATACCCATGATGAATACATCATGTTACAAAATGACCCCTTCCCTATAAATCATTATCTTTAATGACACAAAGTGTAAGATTAAGTTTCAAAAAAGGGTCGCACAAAACTTGGTTACATTCATCCAAGCTAATGAAAGTAATGACTTAAACCTTCTTCTATTAGCCTTTACAATGCACCTGTAGCTGAGCATAGGGAATATTAATATTCGCTTCATCTAGGGCGACTTTAATTGCTTCTATTAACGCAAAACGTACCGACCAGTAGTCCGAAGATTTTACCCAAGGGCGCACTACTAGATTAATACTTGAAGCCGCCAGCTCTGAGACTGCAATTTGCAGTTTTGGAGTAGATAAGACTTTTTCATTAGCTAACACCACCTCTTCCAATAAAGCTTTGACTTGCTTTAAGTCACTTTTGTAATCAACACGTATCACTAGGTCGATTCTGCGTTCAGGCTTGCGAGAAACATTCACTATGTTGCTTTTAAGAATACTGCGATTTGGCACAACTATATATCGGTTATCGCCCGCTTTTAAAATACAGTTGAAAACTTGAATCGACTCCACAGTGCCCGATGTACCCGCAGCTTCAATAAAGTCCCCCATTTTAAAGGGGCGTAATACAATTAGTAAAATGCCTGCCGCAAAATTAGATAAAGCCCCTTTTAATGCCAAACCAATGGCTAAACTGGCCGCCCCTAAAAGAGCAATTAAGGAAGCAGTTTGTACCCCAACATGCGCCAAACCAGCAATAATACTCATAGCGATTAATGCATAACGAAGAATCAAACAAACGAAATCTCCGAAGTGTTTGCTCTACCCCTTTTTTAATCAGGGTTTTATTCATTAAATAGGCAGATAAACGCGCCACAGAGAGGCCCACAGCGATGATTAATATAGCAACGACTAAATTGATAATAGAATGCGAGATAATCGCTTGGTGCTGTTGAATCCACTCAACTAATGGCATCAACATATTTAATATGGCATTACTTTTTTCTGATAGAACAGGGTCAACAGAGGACATGGTTACTCCCAATTACGAACAAACTAATTTATAACAAGATAAAAACCAGCGTATTATCAATAGCAATGACGCTAATGAACAGATCTATTTTTCCTATTAAACAAATTTATTATTATCAGCTAAAAACAAAAAACCGCTTAGATTTACTCTAAACGGCTTTTTAATGTTTATTAACAAAGAGAAGAATTTAATCTCTGACGTAAATGACTTCCATCATTTCATCTTCATCATCCCAGTCATCATCGTCATCGAGGTGCACAGCACCTTCAACAGCATCAATGGCAGATTTATGGTAATCATCCCATTGGAACTCAACCTGTTGACGCTCTTCTTCTGGTGTTGCTTCTGCTGGTAACTCTTCAATGTATGCAACTAGCTCTTTACATAGTTCAGTTGTACCCGTTTTAGAGATAGCAGCTACTTTATAAACGGGTCCATCCCACTCTAGGTGCATCTTTAACACGTTGCATCACTTCTTCAGCTTCATCTTCTAATAACAAGTCTGTTTTATTGAAGATTAACCAGCGTGGCTTTTGCGCTAATTTTGGACTGTGTTTTTTCAACTCATCTAAAATAACCAGTGCATTCTCAGCAGGATCACTACCATCAGCAGGTAAAAGATCAATCATGTGCAGTAATACACGACAACGCTCTAAGTGACGTAGGAAGCGAGTCCCTAAACCAGCGCCATCCGAAGCACCTTCAATTAGAACCAGGAATATCAGCAATTACAAAGCTGTTACCATGACCCATACTTACTACACCTAGATTAGGGATAAGAGTCGTAAATGGGTAATCAGCAACTTTAGGTTTAGCCGCAGACACACTTCGGATAAACGTTGATTTACCTGCATTAGGTAAACCTAACATGCCCACATCGGCTAGCAGCAATAACTCTAATAACAGGTTACGTACTTCACCTGGTGTACCTTCAGTCTTTTGACGAGGCGCACGGTTAGTAGAGGTTTTGAAACGTGCGTTACCTAAACCATGGAAACCACCTTTTGCAACCATTAGTTTTTGACCATTTTTAGTCAAATCACCTACGATTTCGCCAGTGTCATCATCACGACAACGTGTACCAACAGGTACTTTAATGATCTTATCTTTACCACGAGAACCGGTACAATCTGATACTTGACCATTTTCACCACGCTCTGCGCTGTAAAAGCGAACAAAACGGAAATCAATCAGTGTATTTAAGTTTTCGTCGGCTTCTAGATAAACATCGCCACCATCACCGCCGTCACCACCATTAGGGCCACCACGAGGAATATATTTTTCAGTACGAAAGCCGACTACGCCGTTACCGCCGTCTCCAGCGTCAACTTTAATTCTTGCTTCATCAACAAACTTCATTACAACCTCCAAAAAACATAGCCGCTACTTAAGAGCGACGATTATACCTATTTCTATTGATCATAGATCACATTTCTTATTTTCAATAGAAATAGATAGACAAAAAAAAACCTCGCATTTGCGAGGCTTTTTAAACTTTGCTTCGAAATAGATTATTCAGCTACGATGCTCACGAATGAACGAACAGGCTTACCTTTCTTTTCGAATTTAACAGTACCAGTCGCTTTAGCGAATAGTGTGTGGTCTTTACCTAAGCCAACATTTAGACCAGCGTGGAATTTAGTACCACGTTGACGAACTAAAATGTTACCAGCTAAAACAGACTCGCCACCGAAACGTTTAACACCTAAGCGTTTACTTTCTGAATCGCGACCGTTATTAGTACTACCACCAGCTTTTTTATGTGCCATTTTTAATAACTCCTAATTAAGCGTTAATCGCAGTAATTTTAATTTCTGTAAACCACTGGCGGTGACCAGCTTGCTTACGAGAATGTTTACGACGGCGGAACTTAACGATTTTAACTTTTTTACCACGACCGTGAGTTACTACTTCTGCAGTAACTTTACTACCTTCAACGTATGGAACACCAACTTTAACGTCTTCAGCACTTGCTACTAATAGAACTTTATCAAATTCTACAGTTGCACCAGCTTCAACATCAAGTTTTTCCAAACGAAGAGTTTGTTCAACAGCAACACGGTGTTGCTTGCCACCACTCTGGATAACAGCGTACATGTTTCTTACTCCGTTCAGGCATCTCGTGTTGTTTTATTTCAAACAGAACATCGAGAGCGCACTAATTAATCACAATGGACGCGGATTCTACAGAGAGATTGTCACTTTGGCAATGGCTTTTAGGTAAAATATTGCAATTAAATGATAGATTTTTGTTAGTCGCGAAAAAACCCCAGCAAGCGACTAAAAATCAACAAGTGATTCTTAATCATTTAAACCACATAAAATCAAAGTTGATGATTCTGGTTCAAAAATTATTTGCGCAAATACCTCACTCTACAAAGAGTGAATAACAATCAATATTAACACCTCCCTCTCTCACTCTTTGTCTCTTTTATTAATAAGAACAAGAGAGGTAAGTATTCTCAACTTACCTAAAAACAACAAAAAAAGTATTAAAAATAAGCAAAATATAATCGCAAAAATCAACTTAAAACAGCATTAATCAAGAGTTGATTATTAAATGATGATTAAGGCTTCGTAAATACCCCTATAGAGTTGAGATATCGTCCAGAAACGGGAATAATACACCCACTCTTTCCAATGGGACTATTTAGGCATGGATATTAAACAAATTCAGCAGCTTTCTTCTAATGATATGACTCAAGTTAATCAATTGATTACTGAGCAACTAAGCTCTGATGTTGCATTAATTAATCAACTCGGTTTTTACATCATCAACAGTGGCGGTAAACGTATTCGCCCTTTGATCACAGTATTAGCAGCCCAAGCCCTAAAAGTACATTCTCCAGAAACTACAAAACTGGCTGCTATTATAGAGTTTATTCATACGGCCACATTATTACATGATGATGTTGTTGATGAATCTGAGCTACGTCGCGGCGAGAAAACAGCCAATGCTCTTTTTGGTAATGCAGCTAGTGTATTGGTGGGTGACTTTCTTTATAGCCGTTCTTTTGAAATGATGACTGAGCTAGAAAATCTAAAAGTCATGAAAGTACTGGCTAGCGCAACCAATGTGATTGCCGAAGGTGAAGTATTACAGTTAATGAACTGTAATAACCCAGACACCACTGAAAAAGTGTATATGGATGTTATCTACTTCAAAACCGCTAAATTATTTGAAGCAGCAACGCAGTTAGTGGCTGTATTAGGTAAACAACCAAACGATATCGAAAATGCATTATTAGATTACGGTAAATACTTAGGTACAGCATTCCAACTAACGGATGATGTAATGGATTACGCATCTGATGCTAAAGAGATGGGTAAAAATACCGGTGATGACCTTGCTGAGGGTAAACCAACCCTACCACTACTTTATGCAATGCAACATGGTACAGAGGCTCAAGCTAGCTTAATTCGAGAAGCAATTGAAAAAGGTAACGGTCTTGAAAACTTTGATGCGATCATGCAAGCGTTAACTGAGACTAAAGCATTAGAATACACCAAAGCACGTGCCATGGAAGAAGCGGATAAAGCGATTAACGCTATTGCGATCTTACCTGATAACAATCATAAGCAAGCACTGATTAGCTTAGCGCACATTGCCGCGAATCGAAAAAGCTAATAGCTAACTGTCATATCGCACTCCCTAAAACAAGAGTGAAGATATAGAATAAGAGAAGGGACAATATGTTTATGTATTGTCCCTTTTTTGTCACTTGATTTCTTAGCATTGCTAAAAAGTGTCAACCTTATACCAATTGTATTAAATAACTGATCTAAATTTTGCGCTCTGGAAAGTGGCTTAGTTTGAGGCGTAAGTTGATGTAAATGGTTGTTCCCTATACGAAACTTACAACGAAAAACAAGTTGTTTTAACAAGTAAAATAGATCAGTTACTTACTATGATTGGTATTATTTAGGACAGGTCATATTGCAGGATCAAAAAGGCCCGCGCTATTGCAACAATAACGCGGGCCTTTTTTGAACAATTAAATTTATTCGCTAAATGGATTAACGCGGATAATTGTTTCGTTACGATCTGGGCCAGTTGAGATTAGGTCCATTGGGATCCCAGTCAACTCTTCTAGACGTTTGATGTAAGCTTTTGCATTAGCAGGTAGTGCATCATAAGTAGTCACACCAAATGATACTTCAGACCAACCAGGCATTGATTCATAAACAGGAACAGCCTGCTCATAACCGTCAGCACACATAGGTGGTACATCAACAACTTTACCGTCAGGCATAGTGTAACCAGTACAGATTTTGATCTCTTCTAAACCATCTAGTACATCAAGCTTAGTTAAACAAAAACCCGTAATACTGTTTAGTTGTACTGCACGTTTGATAGCAACTGCATCAAACCAACCTGTACGACGTAAACGACCTGTTGTTGCACCAAATTCATGGCCAACTGTGCCCATGTGATGACCAGCAGGGTCTAAGTGTTCAACACCATCGTAAAGCTCCGTTGGGAAAGGACCCGAACCAACACGTGTAGTGTAAGCTTTAACGATACCTAACACATAATCAAGGTGTGTAGGACCAAAACCACTACCAGTAGCAACACCACCAGCTGTCGTGTTTGACGATGTCACGTATGGGTATGTACCGTGGTCGATATCCAATAACGTACCTTGTGCACCTTCAAATAAGATAAGATCACCACGTAAACGTGCTTTATCAAGCTCATCTGTTACATCGATAACCATGCTAATTAATAGCGGAGCCATTTCCGTCATTTGTGCGAATACATCTTCGTAACTTACTGGGTCAGTTTTGTAGTAATTAACTAGTTGGAAGTTATGATATTCCATTACTTCTTTAAGTTTAACTGCAAACTTTTCCATGTTGAATAAGTCATCTACACGCAAACCGCGACGTGCAACCTTATCTTCATAAGCTGGACCGATACCACGACCAGTTGTACCAATAGCTTTATTGCCACGTGCTTTTTCGCGCGCAACATCTAATGCTACATGGTAAGGAAGAATTAGAGGACAGCCTTCACTAATTGAAAGACGCTCTTTGGCTGGAATGCCTCGCTCGATAAGCATGTTCATTTCTTTGAACAATGCATCTGGTGCTAATACCACACCATTACCGATGACACATTTTACGTTTTCACGCAGTATGCCTGATGGAATCAGATGAAGTACTGTTTTCTCTCCATCGATTACTAGTGTATGACCCGCATTGTGGCCGCCTTGATAGCGAACAACCCATTGCGCTTTGTCTGTAAGTAGATCAACTACTTTCCCTTTACCTTCATCACCCCATTGAGTGCCAAGAATTACTACATTTTTCCCATCAGAATCACATATCTCTAGCGAATTGAGCGGGGATTTTAGCAAAGTTTAAACAGTTGGATCAATATCTTTTGTGAGTTTATCGCTAGTTATATAATTTAAAATAAAAAAAGGCCGATAAATCGGCCTTTTTACAATCACTTAGTATTTAAACTCGAACTAGAAATAATAAATATTACTTCTTATCCGTCATATATTTAAAGAAGTCGGAATCCAGGCTTAATACCATTACATCTTGTTTGTCTGCAAAGCTTTTTTGGTAGGCTTGCATGCTACGCATAAAGGCATAAAACTCAGCATCTTTAGAGAAAGCTTCAGAGTAAATTTTAGATGATGTTGCATCACCACGACCACGTATCTCAGCTGACTCTTTGTTTGCTTGAGCTAGCATAATCGACACTTTACGGTCGATATTGGCGCGGATCACTTCAGACTTCTCTTGACCTTCTGAGCGATGTTCTCTTGCTACCGCTTGACGCTCAGCACGCATACGCTTGTAAACACTATTACTCACACCATCAGGTAAATTAATTTTCTTAATACGTACATCAATTACTTTAATACCTAACTCAGATGAACGTGCCATACGCTTCAATGCTGTTTCCATTACTTCGCCACGCTTACCAGATACAATATCTTTAATCGTGTGAGAACCAATTTCATTACGTAAACCATTATTAATTTTACGCTTCAATAACGCTTCAGCTTGCATTTTATTACCCCAGTTGCTAGGTAATAAACGGCTAAATCATCAATTTGCCACTTAACATAAGAGTCGATAATTAAATCTTTTTTCTCTGATGTTACAAAGCGATCTGGTTGATCATCTAACGTTTGAATACGTGTATCCATCACTCGTACAGTATCAATAAATGGAACTTTAAAGTGTAACCTCTGGTGCATAAACCACTGGGTTATTATCACTATCACGTTTCACTTTACTAAACTGTAAAACAATACCATTTTGTCCTTCAGAAACAACAAACGCGCTGCTAATGAAAGCGATAAACAAAATGGCTGGTAGTATTAATAATTTTTTCATTAGTAGTCTCTCCCCGTTGTACGACTGCTACGCGAAGCTCTCTCATTAACTGCAGTACGTTCATCTTGGTCTGCTTTTTGATCTGCACGTGAACGTGTTTCGATCTCAGTTTCCACCGGTAAGCGTGTTGTGTTGTTAGACTTATCCATCAATTTATCAAGTGGAAGGAAAGTTAAGTTACCTCCAGCTTTATTATCGATTAACACTTTAGATGCATTACCTAGTACTTTTTCCATTGTTTCAATGTAAATACGTTGGCGAGTCACTTCAGGGTTAGCTTTGTATTCTGGTAGTAATTGATTAAATTTAGCTACCGCCCCCTGTGCTTCTAGGATAATACCTTCTTCGTATGAACGAGCTTGTTGCTCGATACGTTTAACTTGACCACGTGCAATTGGCTCTTTCTCGCGCTCATAAGCTTCTGCTTCACGAACAAAACGCTCTTCATCTTCTTGTGCAGCAATGGCATCATCAAAGGCATCTCTGACTTGTTCTGGTGGACGTGTTTGTTGTAAATTCACATCTAAAATCTGAATACCTAGATGGTAGCTTTCAATGATTTTATTAAGCATTTCCAGGTTTCTTGACGGACCACTTCACGACCGGTTGTTAATGTATCATCCATGGTTGAATGACCGACAACAAAACGTAACGAGCTGTCTAATGCTTGTAATAAACTATTATCAGCGTTAGTAACACTAAACAGATACTTTTCTGGCTCAACAATACGGTATTGAATTTCCATTGACACTTGTACGATATTCTCATCTTCGGTCAACATGAATCCCGACGTTGGTAAGGTACGGAAAGCTTCTACGTTAATTGGAATTATTTGATCAACAAATTTTGGATTCCAGTGTAAACCAGGCTCAACCTGTGAATGATAAGCACCAAAACGCAGTACTACACCACGGTCCGATTCTTTAATGGTATACCAACCACTTGCAAACCAAACAATAGCAATGATGCTAAGCACAGCAATAGCAACAACCTTTCCGCCATTACCACTGTTGCTACCACCAGAAGGACCTTGCGTTGATTTTTTTCCAAATAAGCCACCTAAGAATCCAGATATTTTTTGAAAAACAACGTCTAAGTCTGGTGGTCCCTGTTCATTCTTTTTATCGTTTTTGTTCCACGGGTCTTGATCTTTTTTATCATCTTTACCGGTTCATTCCAAGCCATGTTAGCTCCTGATTTACTCATAAATTGAATTAATAAAATCTGTTTAATAATGAATTATTTAAAAGAATTTACCAAACACTTAAACTATTACTGCAATGTAACAATGTTCAGTCTAATAATAAAGTGCTTAATGACATATTAGGTCCAATCTTCTTTTTCTAATTCAGCGACACTTTGATAATTGTTATCTACCACAAATTCCTCTATGTAGTCGCCCTCTTGTTTTATCAAACGTTGCCAGTCGGTGTTATTTAAACGGATATCGATAACACAATGACCATTTTCAGCGTACGCTTCATTTTCAATGCACTCTAACTGATAGAATAAGGCGCGTAATTTACCCTGTGCAGGTGGTATTGATAATTGTAATGAACGAATCTTACCCGATAATAAACTGCTTAAGGCATTAAATAATAGATCCACGCCAATATTTTTCTGCGCCGATAACCAAACTCTAGTTGGCACCCCTAAATCATCATAGTCTATTCTTGGTTCCGCTTCTTCTAGTGCATCAATTTTATTCATCACCATTAAATGCGGTACTTCACCGGCATCAATTTCCGATAATACTTCTTCAACGGCTTCTACATTAGCTAGGTAATTTTCATCGGAGCAATCTACAACATGTAACAACAGCGTTGCTTCACGGGTTTCTTGTAATGTTGCTTTAAATGCAGCGACCAAATCATGCGGTAGATGACGAATAAACCCTACTGTATCAGCTAAAATACAAGTACCTACATCATCTACAGATATTTTGCGTAAGGTTGGGTCTAAGGTCGCAAATAATTGGTCAGCGGCATACACTTTTGCTTCGGTTATTTGATTAAATAAGGTCGATTTACCAGCATTGGTATAACCAACTAAAGATACTGTTGGTACTTCATTGCGTAAACGCGCTCGTCGTCCCTGCTCTCGTTGTTTTGATACTTTGCTTAATCTTGATTTAATCGTAGTAATACGTGCACCAAGTAAACGTCTATCTGTCTCTAACTGGGTTTCACCAGGACCACGCATGCCGACACCACCTTTCTGTTTATCAAGGTGACTCCAACCGCGTACTAATCGACTCGACATATAATGAAGCTGAGCAAGCTCTACTTGTAACTTACCTTCATAGGTACGAGCACGTTGTGCGAAGATATCTAAAATAAGTGCAGTTCTATCAAGTACTAAACATTCACACTTTTGCTCCATATTACGCAATTGGGCAGGAGACAAAGCATGGTTAAAGATAACGATATCAGCACCCATGGTGTGTACTGTATCAGCAATTTCTTGCGCTTTACCTGTACCAACAAAAAAACGTGCATGAGGTGACTTACGAGGACCTGTCACTGTGGCAACAGGCGTAACACCGGCAGAGCTAACTAACAGCTTTAATTCATCAATATCTTCTTTATTATTTTCATCTGAAAAAGAGACATGAACTAAAACAGCCTGTTCACCGGCTTCATAACGATCAAACAAATAATTCTCCAATAAGTAAGTAAAGGTAATAGATGGTGCTTAGTAACGTAATTTCAAGGCTAAACAGCAAACTTAATCCTAACACAGCTATTTAATGATTATACTGATTACCTTCAAGAAGTGATGCACTTGGATAAAAAAATGGCCTGCATAAGCAAGCCATTTTATTCTTATGATAAGACTACTCTTCGTGAGTAATACTAGGTAGAGCTCTACTAGGCACAACAGTAGAGATTGCATGTTTATATACCATTTGACTGACAGTGTTCTTCAATAAAATGACAAATTGGTCAAAGGACTCTATTTGCCCTTGTAGCTTAATTCCATTCACTAAATAGATTGCGACTGGGATTCGTTCTTTACGCAAGGTATTTAGGAAGGGATCCTGTAATGATTGTCCTTTTGCCATTAGCAATTCCTTAAGTGTTCTTTATTATTATATTCAAATATAAGTATAACTAAGGAATAGAAAAAAACCGACAGAAAACGTAAAATTTTGATCCGTACCTCCTTCTATCCTCTTGTAATTTAAATAACTAACGGTTTACACTAGGTTTGCTCATTTATAAGACGCTTTTAATTTTTTCAAAGTTATCTGGATCGGCACTTTCTAACCATTGAATATCTTGTTTCCAGCCTCTTAACCAGGTCATTTGACGTTTCGCTAATTGACGAGTGGCGACCACGCCTCGAAAACGCATCTCTTCATAATCCATTTTACCTTCAATATATTCCCACATTTGGCGATAACCAACACAGCGCATAGAAGGTAAATCTAGGTGTAAATCACCACGTTCATATAAGGCTCTTACTTCTTGCTCAAAGCCACCGACTAGCATTAAATCAAAACGACGTTCGATACGTTCATGTAATACAGCTTTTTCAGCGGGAGCAATGGCAAACTGCTTAACATCAAAGGGAATGGGTTCGCTTTTTACTTCAGTCAGCTCAGTCATGCTTTTACCCGTGATGCGATACACTTCAATAGCACGTGCTAAACGTTGCGGATCGTTAACATGAATACGAGCAGCAGAAACCGGATCTATCTGTTGCAGCTCTTCATGTAATGCTTGCCAACTACTTTCATTAACTTGCTTTTCTATCGCAGCACGTACTTCTGGGTCTGCACTTGGTAAAGGAGATAACCCTTCGACTAAGGCTTTATAATAAAGCATGGTGCCACCCACTAATAAAGGTGTGTTACCTCTTGCAACGATTTCACTCATCAAACGTAATGCATCATCTCGAAAGTTGCCAGCTGAATAGCTGTCTATAGGGTCAATAATATCAACTAACATATGTGGTGCTAATGCTTGCTCTTCTGCACTAGGCTTAGCAGTGCCAATATCCATCTGTTTATAGATCAGTGCAGAATCCACACTGATAATTTCACAACGACATTGTTGAGCCAATTTGATGGCTAAGTCGGTTTTACCTGAGGCCGTTGGCCCCATTAAAAAAATAGCTTTAGGGAAAGCTGTGCTGCTGGTGTCGGTCATTCTAATGAATACCCTGTAATAATAATGACAAATTAGGTTGTTTAAAGCATTGTTGAAACGCCTCATTAGGCAAACTACTTAACGCTTCAAATAATGGTGTTACCTCAGTTACAGAAAAGGCTTTCTCTTGCTCTTGAGCGTGTAATAGATGGCTTAACTTATCGCACACTTGCTGAACTTGCTGCTCACTACTCAGGTGCTCAGCTTCATTTGAAGTGTCAAACAGTTGCGGTAAAATAGTCGCAATGGGCGCATGCCTAAAAGCGGCTGGCACTTGGCTAACAATCACAAATTGTGATTGAAATTTATAAGTAAAACCTAAGCGAGCTAATAATGAACTTGCTTGTTCAGCCACCACTAACATTTCAGGACTTAGTTTAAAGCGTACCGGCAGTAATAAAGGCTGTGAGATCACTTCGCCATCTTGCCAAGCATTAAACAATTGTGAAGCAACAATCTGTTGACGGGCTCGAGGCAAAGACATAATCAACAAACCATTCTCAGATAACGCACTTAGCGACTCAACCTGTGGTTGAACCAATAAATGATGCTGGTCAATAACACTGATTAATTTAACAATAGCAGAAGACTTTGATGTTTCTGAAGTACCAACTGTTAACCCTATATCTTGCTGAAATGCTTCAGCAACAAAATCACAATACGCCCCTACTTTTTGCTGATCTAATACTGGACGCGTTGGCATCGTCGCATAACCGCCAGTCCCTCCAGAGTATTCATTACGACGAGGACTAGCTTCACTGTTATGAGCGTGATTATAATCTCCCCCTGCCCTTCTGATACCTGGCTTGGTGGCTGATAAGCATGTTCTGCCACACGAGGCTGCGCCATATTTTGCTGCGCTTCAAGATCATGGCTTAATAACGAACTATCACTTAACGTTGAGTTGAGTGTACTGCTAATAAAGTCATGCACCCAACGCGCTTGATGGAATCGCACTTCATGCTTAGCAGGGTGAACGTTAACATCCACCTCTTTAGCATCACATTCAATATAGATAATATAACCAGGAAACATGCCCTGCGGGATAAAGTGTGCAAATACCTGTTTGATTGCATGGTTCACCAATTTGTCGCGAATCATTCGTCCATTGATATAACAATATTGTACGTCAGCTAAAGGACGTGGTGATAAACGGTCCGATACCCAGCCAGATATTTTTAAAGTTTGGTCTGCATGCTCAAAAAATACCGCATGTTGAATGAATTGTTCACTACAAATAGCCGCAATACGTTTTTCCTGCTGTGCTTGTTCTGGCGCAGCTCTATATTGCCTTACTATTTTTTTATTGTGCTTTAAGGTGATCGCAATATCAAAACGACTCAGTGCAATACGCTTGATCAGCTCATCGATATGTTGGAATTCAGTTTTTTCTGTTTTTAAAAAACGACGACGTGCAGGCGTGTTAAAGAACAGATCCAACACTTCAACCGTGGTGCCCTGCGGATGAGCAGCAGGTTGCACATTCACTTGCATATCTCGACCTTCAGCAACGGCCTGCCAAGCTTGATCTTGGTCTGCAGGCTTAGAAGTAAAGGTTAAACGAGAAACTGAACTGACACTGGCTAACGCCTCGCCTCTGAAACCTAAACTTACAATCGCTTCTAAATCATCAAGGTGACTTATTTTACTGGTGGCATGGCGGCTTAATGCTAGGGTCAACTCTTCTTTGCTGACACCTTTACCATTATCTTTAATGCGAATGCACTTAGCACCGCCCTGTTCAATCTCTATCTCAATACGGCTTGCACCCGCATCTAAACTGTTTTCCACTAACTCTTTAACCACGGAAGCTGGACGCTCCACTACTTCACCGGCCGCAATTTGGTTAGCTAATCGTGCAGGTAATATCTGAATTGCCATGATGATAAACTCGTTAAACTAGCTCACAGGAATTGTTAACACTTGGCCAACAGCTAAGGATTTACTGCGTAATTTATTGGTCGAAATAATCGCACTGGTTGTTGTCCCATAACGTTGTGCAATCACCGATAGTGATTCACCACTACGCACTTTATGCTGAGTTTTCTGCGCACTCGCCGTTGGAATTTTCAAACGCTGACCAATATTTAATGCGTTAGATCGTAATCCATTAAACTGCTTTAACTGTTGTGTAGACACGCCATATCTACTTGCAATAACAGACAGAGATTGGCCTTTTGTACCGTATGCGTAGCAGGTCGAACCGGCGCACTATAATTCGCACTTGGGATTTTCAATACTTGTCCAACCGATAAACGCGTCGAGCTAAGTTTATTGTATGCTTGAAACTGTTTTGCACTTCTATCGTATCGTTGTGCAATGACAGATAAGGATTCACCGCGTTTTACTTTATGCTCAGTAGGCACTACCACTTTTTTAGCGACTGGCGATTGATAGTTGGAGCTATCAGCCCCAGGTATTTTAATCTTTTGTCCAACACGTAAAGAGGTCGACTTAAGGTTATTGTAGCTTTTTAACGTCGATATACTGGTGTCGAACTTTTTAGCAATCAGCGATAAAAACTCACCTTTTTTCACCACATGAAGGCGTTCAGGCGCTGCTTCAACTTGCCCTGCTGGCACTTTTAATTTTTGCCCTACATAGACACTGCTAGATTTTAAATTATTGATTCGTTTCAAATTAGACATATTGGTCGCATATCTTTCTGCGATAACCGATAAAGAATCACCTGAACGTACCGTATAAATTTTATGTTTAACAACTGGCGCAGGTGCTTTAGGTGCGACCTTTGGCTCAATTACTCGCGTTTTAGTCGTTTCCGTATAGGCACCAGGAATCTTAATACGCTGACCAATTCGTAATGTCGTTGAGCTTAATTTATTGTAAGAAGATAACTGCTTAATACTTTTATTGTATTTTTTAGCAATAGCAGAAAGGTATTCACCGCGTGCTACAGTATGAACTACGGGCGTTTTAACCACTATGGTTTGAGTATTTTGCGCATTGCCACCTACACCTGGGATCTCGATTTTTTGCCCCACTGCTAGCGTCGTATTTGATAAGTTATTGTAAGCGACTAATTGCGCTGTGGTTTTACCATATCGACTGGCGATCACAGATAACGATTCACCTCGTTTAACAGTATGTGTCGTTGCTTGTTGTACTAAAGGTCTCGCAGAGGTAACCTGAGATTGTGGCTCAACCACCACTTGATAGTTTTCAGGAATACTTAATACCTGACCAATCTTCAATGAACTAGATTTCAAATGGTTAAAGCTTTTTAACTTCGCGGCACTAACACTGTAACGCTTAGAAAGTATCGATAACGACTCTCCGCTACGTACCGTATGTTTAGTTGCATGTTTTTTCTGAGCAAACAAAGTGCCCTGCGGTGGTTTTAAACTAAAGTGTTTATAAATACCTTTAAACACGGCATTAGCAATTTTGTTTTGGAAAGCAGCTTGATTAAGCAAACGCTCTTCCGTTGGATTAGTAATAAATCCAGCTTCCACCAAAATAGAAGGAATATCCGGTGACTTTAATACCGCAAGGCTGGCATGCACAGGCTCTTTTTTATGCATGGTGGTGACTTTAGAAAGCTCGCTCGTTACCAAACTACCAATATTATAACCAACCCCCATGGTATTCCCCATGGACATATCTAGCAGCATTTTATTTAAAAATGGCACACTGTCAGAGTCTTGAATTAAATCGCCCGCACCACCTAATAACTGTGATTGCGCTTCATTTTTTTCCATCCAGCGACCTAACTCTGTGGTCGCACGACGATTTGATAATACCCAAACAGAAGCGCCCTTAGGACGACTAGAGGTAAAACCATCGGCATGAATAGACACCAAAAAGTCAGCTTTACCTTTACGTGCAATTTCAGAACGTTTGTTTAAGTTAACAAAGTAATCACCCGTTCTAATCAAAAAGGATTGCATACCACGTTGCGCATCGATGGTATTTTTTAAGCGCTTAGCGATTTGTAGTGTGACTTTTTCTCGTAACTATATTTACCTAAAGCACCGGGATCATCACCACCATGACCAGCATCGATCGCCACAATAATATTACGGCCATTAGGTGTTGCTGCTATTTTAGTGGGTACTTTAGTAGCAATAGTTGGTAAATCAATCACTAAACGGTGCCCGTAAGGTTTAGCAGGTGGTAGGCTGAAAATTCTTGCTTTACTGGCGGTGGTTAAATCAATAACCAATCTAAAGGTATTCGCTTTTGCGGTTTTACTTTCACGAATTCTAGTGATCAATTTACCTTTATTAGTAATTGCACTTAAATTCGCTTTATTACGCGTCCCGGTCAAGTCAATCACTAAACGATCTGGCTTACTCAGGTAATGTGTTTCGTATTGTGGTTTGTTAGCAAGGTCAAGTACAACCCGAGTATTGTCAGGTGAAGGCCGGTACGCACACCTTTTAACTCATTTTGTGCGGCAGCTACACTTAAACTGATACATTGCATGATCAGTAAAGTGCAAAATAAAGTCACTTTATTAGAGAATAACGGCGTTAATAACCTGCTTGGATTGTACTTATTCATCATAAATTCTTTAATACTCTTAGGCCATTTTCGGTATTTGCTTGTAACGTAATTTCACGCTGCTCACCGACATAAACAATAGTTAAATCTATATCTGGGTTAGGTAAAAAGCCAACACCGCGCTCCGGCCACTCCACTAGACAATGGCTGGTTTCACCAAAATAATCACGGATCCCCATAAACTCTAACTCTTCAGGATCAGACAAACGATATAAATCAAAATGATAAACTTGCCACTCTGCTAACTCATAAGGTTCCACTAAAGTATAAGTCGGGCTTTTTACATTACCAACGTGCCCTAAACCTTGGATAAAACCGCGCGTTAAAGTGGTTTTACCAGCGCCAAGGTCACCATGCAGATAAATACAGGTTGCTGTTTGACAAGCTTTACTTAAACGGTCACCAAATTGCACGGTTTGTTCAGCATTGAGTAACTTTTCTTTAATAGATTCGACATTGAGATTTATTCATTCCAATCATGAGTTGAGTATATTGACAGCGAAATTCGTTAAATAGCATAAAAAAACACTCTGAAATTGCGCTATTAGCACAGATAATAACAGAAAGCAGATGCTTCACACTAGTGCTAGCCTATTACAGAGCATAAACAATCACTTCAGAAAGTAAATCAATTTACTTAAAAGTGAACTAAAGAGAAGCATTCAAGCTGAGTAACTTATGCTAAACTGCCTGCATAGAAAATAGATAAAAATAGACCTCTCGCAACGAAATATACGGCAAATGAAAATAACTCAAGAATCTACCAGTTCACATATCAATAGCACACCTCTCTCTTCAACGGTATTAAGCGAGTTAGCAGAGAATATAAAAGTGTGGGGAAAAGCGCTAGGTTTTCAAGGAGTGGGGATCAGTGATGTTGACTTAACTGACCAAGAAGCAAATTTACAAGCTTGGTTAGATAACCAATACCACGGTGAAATGGATTATATGGAAAGGCATGGCATGATGCGCGCTAGACCAAACGAGTTATTACTCAGGTACATTACGTGTTATTTCCGTAAGAATGGATTATTTACCAGACGATGCACAGTTTGCAGCAAATTTAGAAGACAAAGATCTCGCCTATATAAGTCGATATGCATTAGGCAGGGATTACCATAAAGTACTGCGCAAACGTTTAAAGCAATTAGGTGATAAAATAAAAAATGAAGTGGGCGAGCTAGGTTTCCGTCCCTTTGTTGATAGTGCCCCTATTTTAGAACGCCCGCTCGCTGAAAAAGCGGGATTAGGTTGGGTAGGTAAACACTCACTGCTACTAGATAAAGATTCTGGATCTTGGTTTTTTCTTGGCGAACTATTAATTGACCTTGCTTTACCCGTTGATCAAGCACAACCAAATCAATGTGGGCAATGTGTTGCCTGTATGAAGATTTGCCCTACTCAAGCAATTGTAGCTCCCTATGTGGTCGACGGACGACGTTGTATCTCTTATTTAACCATTGAGTTACAAGGTGCTATCCCTACCGAATTTCGTAAAGCGATCGGTAATCGTATTTATGGCTGTGATGATTGCCAATTGATTTGTCCGTGGAATCGTTTTGCTGACACCACTGAAGAATCCGATTATCAAGCCAAAGACTTTTTACAAAACCAGTCATTACTGAGTTTGTTTGCTTGGTCTGAAAGCACCTTTTTAAAAAATACTGAAGGTTCTCCGATACGTCGTATTGGTTATCAGCGTTGGTTAAGAAATATCGCCATTGCGTTAGGTAATGCACCAAGTAGTATTGACGTTATCACTAGCTTACAAAATAAGTTAGTTGAAAGTGAAGATGAGTTAGTCAATGAGCACATTGAATGGGCACTGGCCGAGCAGCAACTAAAATTACCAATTAATATAGACAGATTAAACCAGCGTTTAATCAAAGCAGTAAAAAAAGGTTTACCTAGAGACGCTTAATAGCATACCAATCAAACCATCAGTTATAAAAAAGCCGTTGCTCAGGTTAACGAGCAACGGCTTTTAATATTCACAACAAAGAGTGAAGACTTAACTCTTCACACTCTCTAATTGATCTAATGGCCAACGTGGTTTGGCTTTAATCTCTAAACCTTGTATGTGCCCTGCTTTCAAGCGTTGCATACCTGCATAGGCAATCATCGCACCATTATCGGTACAAAACTCACCACGTGGGTAGAATGCTTTACCGCCTAGCTTTTGCATGGTGTCAGCTAACTGCTCACGTAATGCAGTATTGGCACTCACACCACCTGCAACCACTAAACGCTTCAAGCCGGTTTGCTTTAAAGCACGCTTACATTTAATAGCAATGGTATCGATTACCGCTTCCTGGAAAGCATAAGCGATATCAGATTGAGTTTGTAAATCATCACCTTCACGCGCAATGGTAACAGCTGCAGAGGTTTTTAAACCACTAAAGCTAAAATCTAAACCAGGTCTGTCAGTCATTGGACGCGGGAATTTAAAACGCCCTGCTACACCATTTTCAGCCATTTTAGCCAGACGAGGTCCACCAGGATAATCTAAGCCAAGAAGTTTAGCCGTTTTATCAAAGGCTTCACCAGCGGCATCATCAATACTTTCACCTAATAAAGTATATTCACCAATATCATCTACTTGCACTAATAATGTATGTCCGCCAGACACCAATAAAGCCACAAAAGGAAAATCAGGCTTATCATCTTCTAACATAGGCGCTAAAAGATGCCCTTCCATATGATGAACAGCAATCGCAGGTTTATCCCAAGCAAACGCAATACTACGGCCAATACATGAACCCACTAATAATGCACCCACTAAACCAGGCCCTGCTGTATAAGCAATCGCATCAATATCATCTTTGGTACAATTCGCTAAGGCTAATGCTTCCTTAATAAGAGGAATGGTTTTACGCACATGGTCACGTGACGCGAGCTCAGGAACAACACCGCCGTAATCAGCGTGTAACTTCACCTGACTATATAGCTGGTGCGATAACAAACCTTGTTGATCGTCATAAACAGCAATACCTGTTTCATCACATGACGTTTCAATGCCTAAAATTCGCATACTAAACAACCTTATAACTAAAATAATTAGCTTTTGATTAACGCTAATTAAATAAAATAGAGAACAAAATAAAAAATGTAACGCATTCTAACGGAAAATACAGCCAAGATGGATTTTTTTATCAAGCGTGATTATAAGCACGGATCTAAAGATCATTAAGATCTTTCTGCTTTTTTAATGAAAATTAATGCGGAATTTCTTTACATCATGCCCCAAATAGGATTAAAATTCGGCACCAATTTAAATGCACTGGTCAATTTACGACCGTAACCATAAAGGTAAGAGGCATATGCCAGTAATTAAACTTCGTGAAAACGAACCATTTGACGTAGCATTACGTCGTTTTAAACGTTCTTGTGAAAAAGCAGGTATCTTAGCAGAAACTCGTAAACGCGAATTCTTCGAGAAACCTACTACAGTTCGTAAACGTGCTAAAGCAGCAGCTGTTAAACGTCACCTGAAAAAACTTTCTCGTGATAACGCTCGTCGCGTACGTTTATACTAGAATAGATAAAGGTCTCCGATGTCTATAAAAACAAGATTACAAGAAGAGCAAAAGCTTGCAATGCGTGCAAAGGATAAAGTCCGTTTAAAGACTATCCGTTCATTGATTGCAGCTGTTAAACAAATTGAGATTGATGATAAAATTGAACTTGATGATGACGCTGTTACAACAGTTGTTGTGAAATCAGTTAAACAACGTAAAGAATCAATTACTCAATTTGAAAAAGCTGACCGAGCTGATCTTGCAGATATAGAAAAAACGGAACTTGCTATTTTAGAGGAGTTTTTACCTCAAGCACTAACTGCTGAAGAAGTAGATGCTCATATCAAACAAGCTATTGCATCTGTTGATGCACAAGGTATGCAAGATATGGGTAAAGTGATGGGAATACTCCAAAAAGAGATACAAGGAAGAGCAGATATGGCTGCAGTAAGTGGGCTTGTAAGAGCTAGCTTAAAATAGTCATCTCGCTTTCTTGATTAAAAAACCTCAGCTTTTCATTAAGTCTGAGGTTTTTTTGTTTTAATGAAAGCAACTTTATCAGTTAATATTTAATTATTAACTTTAAACACCCTAATATTTTGAAAAAGATAGCATCTAACCTGAATTAAAAAACACAATATCTGTGTCGTATTAAATACTGTGAGTATAGTACTCTCATTTCTCCATAGGACTCTTAAATGGCTGGCCGCATTCCAAAGAATTTCATTGACGACTTAATTTCTCGTAGCGATATCGTTGATATAATTGATAGCCGTCTTAAGTTGAAGAAAAAAGGCAAAAGCTATCGTGCCCGCTGCCCTTTCCATAATGGTAATAATGATTCCACATTTTCAGTCAGCGAAGAGCAGCAGTTTTACCACTGCTTTAACTGCGGTGTTAGCGGTAATGTGGTTACCTTCTTAATGGAATATGATGGTATTGAGTTTGTTGATGCCATTGAAGTACTAGCAGAACAACTTTCCATTGAAATACCACGTGAAGAATCAAATAGCAATCAAGCCCCTACTAACTATGTTGATAGAAAAGACTTATATCAATTGATGGGAGATATTACGCGCTTTTACCAACAGCAATTACGCACACATAAAAACAGTGAAAAAGTCATTAACTACTTAAAAAGTAGAGGCTTATCTGGCGCTACTACTAAACATTTTCAAATTGGTTACGCTCCTGATGGTTGGGATGAAGTGCGTAAACAATTTGCTATCAACAAACACACTGAACAACAACTCATTGATGCAGGTATGTTAATCAGTAAAGATAGCGGCGGTAGTTATGATCGTTTTAGGGACCGTTTAATGTTCCCTATTTTAGATAAACGTGGTCGAGTGATTGGATTTGGTGGTCGTGTATTTGATGATACAACACCAAAATACCTAAACTCTCCTGAAACCCCAATTTTTCACAAGGGTAAAGAGCTATACGGCTTATACCAAGCAAAACAACATAACAAAGATATTCAACGTATTTTAGTCGTTGAAGGTTATATGGATGTTGTAGCACTTGGACAATTTGATATCCACTATGCAGTGGCGTCTTTAGGTACAGCCACCACACCCGATCATATCCAACTTTTGTTTAGACAAACCAGTGAAGTTATTTGCTGTTTTGATGGTGATAAAGCCGGTCGCACCGCGGCTTGGCGTGCATTAGAAAATGCCCTACCTGCGATTCAAGATGGGCGAACATTACGCTTTATGTTCCTACCTGATGGTGAAGATCCAGATAGTTTAGTGCAAAAAGAAGGTAAAGTTTTCTTCGAAAAACTCGTTGATCAAGCGATGCCATTATCTGACTTTTTGTTCCAGCAATTGTTAACACAAGTTGATATGACCAGTGCTGATAGTAAATCAAAACTTGCACAATTAGCGATTCCGTTATTAACTAAGTTACCTGATTCAGTTTTTAGACAGATGATGGAAACTCGTTTAATCAGTCTCTTAGGGATTGAAAAAGAAGGTTTACAAAAGTTATTACCCGCGGCACAAACGGTAGAGAAAAACCTACCTCGCAAAAGATAACACCAATGAGACTAGCTATTTCGTTATTGCTGCAACATCCGCAAATGGCTTATCAATTGGATGAAATACCTGAATTTAAAGAGATAGAAATACCTGGCATAACTCTTTTAAATACACTACTTGAAATTTGTAGAAAGACACCCCATCTCTCTACAGGACTGTTATTGGAACATTGGCGTGGTCAACCAGAAGAAAAACAATTAATTACGTTAGCAACTTGGGAAAACCAAGTCGATAAAAACAATTACGAAGAAGTATTCTTCGATATTTTAGATAATTTTTTATCTTTACACCTTACACAACGTATTGAATTTTTAAAACAAAAATCAAGACAAGGTGAGGTTTTAACAATACAAGAGACGGTGCAGTTAGCACAACTTCTTAAAGAACAAAAACAACATTAATGGGATTGGCATAAAATTCAATTTAGGCGTATAATCGAGCGCTCAGATTTTTTCCCATTTACACCACATTTTACGACTAATTTTTTGGATGGTACCTATGGCCCAAACACCTCAATCGCAGCTTAAAGAGCTGATCATTAAAGGTAAAGAAAATGGTTTCTTAACCTTCGCAGAAGTGAATGATCACCTGCCGCAAGATATCGTTGAGTCAGAGCAAATTGAAGATATCATTCAAATGATCAACGACATGGGTATCCGTGTTGTTGAAACAGCACCTGATGCTGATGATCTAATTTTATCTGGTACAGATAATGATGAGCCAGATGAAGATGCTGTAGAAGCTGCTGCGCAAGTATTAGCAACGGTTGAATCTGAAATTGGCCGTACTACAGACCCAGTACGTATGTACATGCGTGAAATGGGTACTGTTGAACTACTGACACGTGAAGGCGAGATTGTTATCGCTAAACGTATCGAAGAAGGTATCAAAGAAGTACAAAATTCTGTTTCTGAATACCCTGCAACGATTCGTAACCTATTAGATAACTACGATAGCTATGAAGCAGAAGAGATGAAACTAACTGACCTAATCAGTGGTTTTATTGATCCAAATGATGATATGACACAAGCGGTAAGTGCAACTAACATCGGTTCTGAATTATCTGAAGCAGACCTAGATGACGACGATGAAGATGCAGAAGACGTTGAAGATGAAGAGGAAGGTCCAAAAGGTCCATGTCCTGAAGAAGCAGCAGAAAAATTTGCTGAATTACGTCGTTTAAATAACATCGTAGAAAAATCTATCACTAAAAATGGTCGTAAACATGCAGAGACGTTAGCAGCCATTAACGAACAAGCAGAATATTTTCAACAATTTAAACTAATCCCTAAACAGTTTGACCGTATGGTGAAATTGATTCGCGGTAATATGAATGCAGCGCGTGTACAAGAGCGTTTAATTCTAAAAATCTGTGTTGAACAATGCAAAATGCCAAAAGCTGAATTCATTAAATTATTTAAAGGTAATGAAACAAGCAGCGCATGGTTAGAAAAAGTACTAAGTGGCGACCAAGCTTACGTTGCAGGTATTAAAGAAGCTGAAGAAGATCTAGAGCGTTGTATTCGTAAAATGCTGGCTATCGAAGTAGAAAGCACACTAAGCATTACTAACTTGAAAGAGATCTCTCGTGCAATGAGCATTGGTGAGACAAAAGCTCGTCGTGCGAAGAAAGAGATGGTAGAAGCCAACTTACGTCTGGTTATCTCGATTGCTAAGAAATACACCAACCGTGGTTTACAATTCTTAGATTTAATTCAAGAAGGTAACATCGGCCTAATGAAAGCCGTTGATAAATTTGAATACCGTCGTGGTTACAAATTCTCAACTTATGCAACATGGTGGATCCGTCAAGCAATCACTCGTTCAATTGCTGACCAAGCGCGTACTATCCGTATTCCAGTACACATGATTGAAACGATTAACAAACTTAACCGTATCTCTCGTCAAATGTTACAAGAAATGGGTCGTGAGCCACAGCCTGAAGAGCTAGCTGAACGCATGATGATGCCTGAAGATAAAATTCGTAAGGTATTAAAAATTGCTAAAGAGCCAATCTCAATGGAAACACCTATCGGTGATGACGAAGATTCGCACTTAGGTGACTTCATTGAAGATACAACGATTGCCCTACCGGTTGATAGCGCAACGAGCGAAAGCCTTAAAAATGCAACAAACGATGTATTAGAAGGTTTAACAGCGCGTGAAGCTAAAGTATTACGTATGCGTTTTGGTATCGATATGAACACTGACCACACTTTAGAAGAGGTTGGTAAACAGTTTGATGTAACACGTGAGCGTATTCGTCAAATCGAAGCTAAAGCACTTCGCAAACTACGCCATCCTAGCCGCAGTGAGCAACTACGCAGCTTCCTAGACGAGTAATAGACGTTTAGTGAATGACTCTAAAAAAATCCTACTTCGGTAGGATTTTTTGTATCTGCACCCCAAACAATTTTTTGTTCCTTCATTCCAAAAAAATGTATAACTCCTTAATAAAAACCATATAAAAGAAATATTTAAGAATGCTAAGTAAATAGCGCTGATTAAATAAGCAATCAAACTGAATAAACTAGACAGCGAAATGAGTAGCTTATATAATCAGCGCACAAATTAAGGCCCTTTAGCTCAGTTGGTTAGAGCATACGACTCATAATCGTCAGGTCCCCCGTTCGAGTCGGGGAAGGGCCACCATATATAGAAGGTTAGTAAGTGTAATGCTTACTAACCTTTTTTTATGTGTGCTACATCTGTGCTACAAAACTTACACCAATTGTATTAAATAACTGATCTAAATTTTGCGCCGGAAAAATGGCTTAGTTTGAGGCGTAAGTTGATGTAAATGGTTGTTCCCTATGCGAAACTTACAACGAAAAAAATAAGTTGTTTTAACAAGTAAAATAGATCAGTTACTTACTATGATTGGTATTATAGCTGATGATTAACCTTTCTAGAAAAAGAGCGGTGATAGGGTAAAGTTGTGGTTAAAGATATGGCTTTAGAGTCGGAGAGCCAAAAGAAGTGAAGTCTTCTGATGGCGCTCTCCTGTTAGTTTGCGTGGTATAAGTTAGCTTTCTTTCGGTGGCTCACTGTTATCAATAATGGTGCGATTACGGCCCATCTCTTTGGCTTTATAAAGGGCATCATCGGCTCTATGTAACCAATCTTTGAACTCTTCATTATCGCGCATAGTAGCCATACCAATACTGAAAGTAACTTTATCAACGGTATCAAAATGTAAATTAGCAATATTCTCTCGAATTTCGTCCATATGCCTAAACGCAGAGCTTGCCGTCGCTTCCCATAATAAAATAACAAATTCCTCACCACCCCAACGACAAATCAAATCTTCCACACGCATATTAGTGGTTAACTCATTAGCAAAGCGGCATAATACTTCATCACCTACATTATGCCCATAGGTATCATTGATTCGCTTAAAGTGATCAATATCTAATATGGCAAGTGTTACAGAGGATTTATGTCTTCTTGCTCGCGCAAGTTCTTTATCAAGTAAGCGACTAAATGCTCTACGGTTATATAAGTGAGTAAGCGGATCTTTAGAAACAAGCTCTTCGAGTTGGTCATTCTGCTCACTGAGCAAAGAGTTTTTAGTGGCAATCTCTTGAGTACGCTGATTAACCATTTTTTCGAGGTGCATGGTATGGGTACGTATTTTTCTGAAACTGCTGTCAAAAGCTTTAGAAAGCTGCCCTATTTCATCTTTTGAATCAATGCCATGGAAATAATCTGTTTTACTATTAACAACCGATTTAACTTCATGTGTTAGCTTGATAATTGGCTTAGTCACTTTGTTAGCTAACTGACTAATAAAGATTAAAAAGACCACCATCAACACAATAGCAATAATTAATACATTATATAGAATGTCATAAATATCTTGGAAAATTTCAGACTCTTCAGTTGTAACATAAAGCGTCCAGCCGGGTAGATAAGGAATATGCGCATAAGTCACAATCTTAGACTCATCTAAAGCAACGTCCATATAACGACCGTAGCCATTATCTTTAAGACTTGCCTGTTTCACTATTTCATTAAATCCAGGGTAGTTCGGATTCGGCTCTGTGGTTGCTCTATTTTTCATAATAAAACTAGCAACAGGATGGGAAATAACCAAACCGTCGGTATCCACTAACCATGCGTAACTTTCTTTTACTAATTTAATTTCAGATAATTTTTTAGGTAAGATGTCGATAGGAACCGCGGCTGCAATCGTACCACTCCACTCATTTTTTTCATTACGAATAGGTACTGAAACCATAATAACAGGCTTACCTTCAAAACTACTATCAATAGGGTTAGTAATATTAAACTCTTTATTGTCCCAATCTTTACCGGTTAGCAGTGACGGATGAACGGCCTTCATTCTATGATAATTAGCATCGGTTAAGTTCAAGGCCTGATCAATATAAACGGCATTAACAAAGTTATCTCCGCCAACAAAGATTAAACGCTGTAATAGTCTATGTATCGTTTCTTGGTCATTGTGTACTGGTTCAAAGTCACTACTCAGTACTTGCAACATAGCAACATATTGCGCAAATTCTTGGCTCAATTTAGTGGCATGCATTTGCGATATTTTAGTGGAGGTTTCTAATTGTAAATCCAGCATCCTCTCTTTTTCATTAACGTATACCGTCAATAAAAGCAAAGCAGCAAATGCGAAGATAACAAGAGAATAAATAGTAATTATTTGAGCTTTAATACTATGAAACATAATGGCCTTAGAACTTAATGATTAAGTAAAGTTTTTCAATTCGTATTGAGTATCGAATAGGTTATTATTATTTATCGGCAATAGAAGTGGATACTTAACTATAAGCGACTCTTTTTGATAAAACTTAACTAAAATATACAATAGTTATTAAATAAAGCATATAAATATGGTTATAAAAAACCATGTTTTTTTATGTAAATATTTACATTTTAAAGAGAAAGAGTGGCCTTGCGCACTTAATGTTTGAGAATTACTCACTCTTACACATTTAATAACCAATGAGCTATTAATTACTCTTCTCATTGTCAGAGTACTTTTTACCTTCAAAAACAATATATAACAAACAACTTACGATCTACATTATGATGATTAAGTTAACGGATAATGTATATATTCGAGCATTCTAAACTAGCAAAATATCACTTTTACTTTAAGCTAGCGTGTCATTAACTAATTTACTGAACAGGATAAGATATGGGCGATTTAACACCACAGCGTATTAAAGAAATTTTAAAGTTTGATGCTCAACAACGTTTTCAATATTTATGTAAAGAGATTCAAAAACAACAAGAGATTTGGCTATTAGTTGACGAACATGGTTGTGTCATGCTCAATACTGAAGATGAAGATTGTGTGCCAGTGTGGCCAAATAAAGCATTTGCTGAAGATTGGGCAACTGATGAATGGTCACACTGTACCGCTAAAGCGATTGATTTAGCGACCTGGTTTGATCGCTGGACTCCAGGGTTAGAAGAAGATGAGTTATCTATTGTTATTTTCCCAGATAGCCAACTTAATGGCATTATCCTGTTTCCGGATGAGTTTGAACAGGAAATCACGCCTAGTTCAAAACATAAACGTTATTAATTAATCGCTGTATGCCTAGATTTTCAAAGTTGATCAAAGGTAATTGGCTACTGCTAATTACCTGTTTACTGCTCTCCACCTTGCCTTCTCGATTATCGGCACATCCTCATGCATGGGTGGCCACTAACACTTACATCGAAAGTGATGATACACATATTATTGCACTGCATATGACATGGACATTTGATGCTGATACCTCAGATTATATGTTACAGGGAGAGGATATTAGCCCTGAACACCTGCAACAAACCTTACAAAAGCTCGCTGTGGGTGTGATTGATAATATGTATAACGAGCATTACTTCACCTATTTATATAATGACACTACACCAGTAAAGTATAAAAGTGCGATCCACCCGCAAATGGTTAAAGATAAAAACAAGATAGTACTCAGTTTTGAACTTCCATTATCCAATCCTATTGCTTTTGCGGGAAAAAACCTCAGACTTTACATTTACGATCAAACCTATTTTGTTGATATGTCTTGGTTAAATAAAGGTGATGTACAGATTTCCGCAGCACTTAACTCTGCTTGTGCAGGTGAGATAATTGAACCTAAAGTGTCCGATGCTCAACGTGCTTTTACTTTAGCGCTAGCAGCAGATGTCACACCAGATAATACACTGGGTAGATACTTCTCTCAGCAATATAAGTTAGATTGCCAATAACAGATAGTCACCTAATGGGTTGATATAAATTAGAGGCTTACACTTCCCCGCCTTGGCCTCTACATTTTTAATAGGAGTAATAGATGCTTTCAATTTTTGATATCTATAAAATCGGTATAGGCCCTTCTAGCTCACATACCAGTGGACCTATGTTAGCGGCGTATTTATTTGCCACAGCGAACCAAGAGCAAGCAAAATCAATCACCTCTATTACGGTCCAACTATATGGCTCTTTATCTCTGACAGGTAAAGGTCATCATACTGATAGAGCGATCATATTAGGATTAAGTGGTTATAAACCAGACACAATTAAAGCATCCACGGCAAAGGTCCTATTACAACAAGCATCAGAACAGAAAACATTAACATTCCTTAGTCACACACCTATTGTATTCGATCCTAATATTAATATTGAGTTTCATAAAACGAGCTTACCTTTACATGAAAATGCGCTACGTTTTCTTGCTTATAACGGTGAAACATTACTCGATTCTCAAACCTATTACTCTACGGGTGGTGGTTTTATTAGTACTGAACAACAATTATTAAACCCAACAGCTAACACAACAGAGGAAGTTCCCTTCCCGTTTAACTCTGCTACTGATTTACTAGCTCAAGCAGATAAAAATGGGCTCAGCATCGGCGCTTTAGTATTGCAAAATGAGCTAACTTTCACCGACCAAGAGACTTTAGATGCAACAGCTGAAAAAATTTGGAAAGTAATCAGCCTCTGTTTACAGCGAGGACTAATCAGTGAAGGTATTTTAGAAGGAGGGTTACAAGTTGTTAGGCGTGCCCCTGCCCTATTAAAAACCTTACAAGCCAACGAAAGTATAGATAACGACCCCATGAGTGTTTTGGACTGGGTTAACTTATACGCATTTGCAGTGAGTGAAGAAAATGCCGCAGGCGGACAAGTAGTAACCTCACCCACCAATGGTGCTGCAGGTGTTATCCCTGCGGTATTAATGTATTACAATAAATATCTACGTGAAATTGATACCACCCAACTGAAAGACTTTTTAGCCGTATCAGCAGCCATTGGCATGTTATATAAACGTAATGCCTCGATTTCTGGTGCAGAAGTGGGTTGCCAAGGTGAGATAGGTGTTTCTTCATCAATGGCCGCAGCAGGATTAACCGCAATCCAAGGTGGCAGTAATGAACAGGTGTGTATTGCAGCTGAAATTGCCATGGAACACTCCTTAGGCATGACCTGTGATCCAATCGGCGGCTTAGTACAAATACCTTGTATTGAACGTAATGCAATGGGCGCAATGAAGGCGATTAATGCTTCAAGAATGGCGTTAAAGCGTAAAAGTAAATCCCTTATATCCTTAGATAAAGTGATCGCAACTATGTATCAAACAGGGAAGGATATGAATAAGAAATATCGCGAGACATCACAGGGAGGATTGGCGGTTATTCACATGGCGCCACCTTGCGAATAAACAACAGCAGTACACTTTTAATAAATAAAGGTGTACTGCTATCAACACATTATGGGTTGATTTTTAATAACTCAACATCAAAAATCAATAATGATCCAGCCAGGATTTTACCCGCACTACGGTTACCATAAGCAAGACGGCTTGGGATAAAGAAACGGAATTTATCACCTTCTACCATCAATTGAACACCTTCAGTCCAACCTGGAATAACTTGGTTTAATCCAAAAGAGATTGGCTCGCCACGCTCTACAGAGCTATCAAACACAGTGCCATCAATTAACGTACCGTGGTAGTGAACTTTTACTTTACTCTTAGCTGTTGGGTGCTCTGTGCCTTCACCTTTTTCTAACACTAAGTACTGTAAACCTGAATCCGTACTAACAACGCCTTCTTTCGTTGCATTTTCAGCTAAGAAGCCTTGCCCTTTTTGGATGTTTACAGGTGCATCTTTTCCTGAAGTCATCGATTGAAAAACAAAAAATGCCACGATAACAATCGCAACAATTAAAATAAACTTAAGCATGGTAAACCCTATTTTATTGATTAAGGCACAGAGGGTACTAAATTTTATAAAGGAGTTTAAGCACAATTTCTTCGTAGATATAAAAAAAGCGAGAAGTTGTTACTCTCCTCGCTTTTTACCTTTATTACATTGCTAACTTATTCTGGTTTATCTTGTTTTGAAGCCGCTTCACTCAAACGTAGCTCTTCATTTAACAAGGCTTCAACGTGGCCAGGTGAATGTGTATTACCTGAAATCAATCGGTACATAGCCGGTATAACAAACAGTGTAACCACGGTTGCAAAAGCCATCCCAAAAAACACAACAGTCCCTACTGAAATACGACTTTCAGAGCCCGCACCAACAGATAAAATCAATGGGATAGAGCCCGCTAAGGTAGTAAATGCGGTCATCAAGATCGGACGAAGTCGACGTGCAGCCGCATCAATAATTGCTGTATCTAAACTCTTGCCACGGTCACGTAGCTGGTTAGCAAACTCAACAATCAAAATACCGTTTTTAGTTACCATACCAATCAACATGATCATGCCAATTTGGCTATAGATATTCAGCCCTTGATTCATTAATACCATACCAATGAAACCACCCAATACCCCCATAGGTACAGTAAACATAACCACAAGCGGGTTGATAAAGCTTTCAAACTGCGCAGCTAATACTAGATAAGCGACCAACAAGGCTAAGCCAAATACAATTAACACGCTGCTGCTATTTTCACGGTACTCCTGCGATTCCCCCGTGTATGAAACAGTAATATCACTAGGCAATAATTCAATCGCTTTAGCGTCTAAATAATCTAACACTTCTCCTAATGATTTACCTTCACCAGCGCTACCACCTAATGTGATAGATTTTTGTTTATTAAAGTGAGATAAACGGCTCGCAGAGGCCACCTCTTCAATGTCTGCTAAAGTATCTAAAGTGATCAGCTCACCATCTTTAGTACGCATGTAGATTTGACTTAAGTCGCTCACATTATTAAAGCTATTTTCATCACCACGTAAATATACATCATACTCTTCACCGCGCTCTACATAGGTAGTTTCACTCTTACCACCCAACATCACTTCTAAGGTTTCAGAGATATCTTCCAAGCTCACACCGAGTTCTGCAGCGCGTTCTTTGTCCAGAGACACCAACAATTCAGGTGTTTTCTCTGAGTAATCCAAATCACTGCCCACCACCATGCCATCGGCTTCGGCTTGTTGTCTTAATAACTCTGCATACTTACCTAATTCACTGTAGTCAGAGCCACCTAATACAAACTCCACTTGGTCACTTGAACCGCCTCGGAACCCTGGTAAAAGTGGACGCACACGAATATCCGGTAAATCACCTAAGGTTCTCTTAACCAGACCTAAAGCCTGGTTAGCTGAAACAGTACGTTCATTCCAATCTTCCAATACCATGATCACAAAACCCGTTTGGTCTCCGGCATTACCACCAAAAGCAGGCGCTTGTGTGCTAAAAGATCTAATCACGCCTTGCCCTAATAAAGGTAATAGACGTTCTTGGATTAAATCCATATTCGCAGACATACGATTAAAGCTGGTACCTTCCGCAGCTTTTACAAAGGCAAAGATAACGCCCCTGTCTTCTTTCGGGGCAAGCTGTGATGGCACTTGTTGCATTAAGAAATAACTACCACCAATACAAGCAAGAATCACCAAAGGTGCTGCTATGCGCAGTTTAATTGCATGTTTAAGCCCACCACGATAAACACCTTCTAAGCGAGAGAACTGCTTATCGATCCAACGATTAAAGCGATTTTGTTGTTGATGCTCTTTGAGCATTTTACTCGCCAACACAGGTGTTAAGGTTAATGCTATAAACGAGGAGAAAATCACCGACATAGCCAATAACACAGAAAACTCAGTAAACAGTAATCCAACCATGCCATCCATAAATGAGATAGGCAGGAATACCATCACTAACACTAACGTTGTTGCTATTACTGCAAAACCAACCTCTCTGGCTCCCTTATAAGCGGCCATTAACGGTTTTTCACCTTGCTCAATATGGTGAAATATATTCTCCACCACCACAATCGCATCATCGACCACTAAGCCTATCGATAAAATAAGCGCCATTAAGGTGATCAGGTTAATTGAAAAACCAAAATAATAAGCAGCAATGAAAGCAGAAATCAGAGAAACAGGTACGGTGATTGCTGGAATAATGGTTGCTCGCGCTTGACCAATAAAGATATATAACACTAATACCACTAAACCACCGGTGATCAACAGGGTGTTATAAACTTCCTCAATAGAACGCTCAATGAACACTGTAGAGTCATAATTTAGTTCTAAGTCAGTATTATCAGGTAAGAATTGTTGGATGTTATCAACTTCCGCACGTACTGCTGCAGCAACGTCTAAAGGGTTAGCATCTGTCTGCGTGACAACACCTAAGCTGATATTAACAATACCATTATTTTTAAAAGCAGAACTCTCGTTTTCAGCACCAACATTTACTTCTGCAACATCTTTTAAATAGATGGGTGTGCCGTCATTGGCTCTGCGTACTACTAAATAATCAAAGTCTTCTGGTTGGGCATATAAACGAGCGGTCCGTACCGACATCACTGTGGTATCGTTACGTACTTCACCCCTGGACTTTCGACATTTTCAGATTCTAATGCCGTCAATATATCACTCACGGTGACCGAGCGACCTGCCATTAAATCAGGGTACAATTTAACGTACATCACCTTATACAAACCACCGGTAACATTCACCGAGCTCACGCCGCTAATTAAGCTAAATCGATCGGTAAGTGCACGCTCTGCATAATCCGTTAGTTGAGTACGATCCATGGTTGAGGATCTAAGATTAATATATAAAGAAGGTTCACCAGAGCCATTATCTTTTGACACAATCGGTTCATCGGCTTCTTCAGGCAAAGCGCCCTCTGCCTTAGCGACCGCATCACGAATATCACTAACACCTTCGGTTAGGTCCCAGCCGATATCAAAGGTCACGGTAATACGTGACATACCATTACGTGTAACCGACTCAACCTCATCAATCCCACTGATACCAGTCACTTGCTCTTCAATTATGGAGGTCACCTGACTTTCCATTATCGAAGCACTTGCCCCTTCATAACGAGTGGTCACCGAGACAACCGGGCTTTCCACATCGGGCATTTCACGTACAGCTAGCTTTTCAAAGGAGACAATCCCAAACACACACAGTAATAGGCTCAATACAATGGCCATTACCGGTCGTTTGACTGACACATCGGATAACCACATTATTTGTTATCCTTCTGTAATGAATTAACATTAACCGTGGTTTCACCCGCCTCTTCGGCGGTGCTTAAATCTTTAATAGTTAAGCCGTCTCGCATGTTAACCAAACCTTGCACCACAATACGCTCACCAATATCTAAACCTGATTCAATCACTGCTTGGTCTTTAATACGGGCACCCAAAAACACTTCGCGACGTGATACTTTATTATCATCACCTACAACATAAACAAAACGTTTAGTGCCTGAATACTCCAGCGACTGCACGGCAACAATAGGTTCATTAACCGCAGCAAAAACCAGATTAGCAGACATCAACATACCAGGTTTTAAATGTTCATTTTTATTGTCAAAGAGTAAGCGAACACGCAGGTTTAAAGTGTCTGGATTAATACGAGAATCAATTGCTACAATTTTACCAACAAACTGTTCATCCCCCCATGCTCTGGTTTTAGCTGATACTTCCATACCGACGGTTATTTTAGAAAGGTAACGTTCAGGAACAGGTAAATCTAAGGTCATTTCGGAGAGGTTATCTAAAGTTAATAAAGCTTCGCTAATCGCGACCATTTTACCTTCACTAAAATCCAATAGGCCGATGGTGCCATCAAAGGGAGCGGTAATACGGTGGTTATCAATAAAGACTTGAGCAGCAAGTAATCGCGCTTTACCTATTGTTACCACTGCAGCTTGGCTATCTAATTCTGTTTGGGTAATGGCTTGCTTGCCAATCAAACGCTGATAATCTTTCAGCGTACGCTGCTCATTAGCTAAATAAGCTTTAGCTTCAGCTAATAATGCGCCAGCCCCAGCACTATTTAGCTCAATCAGTAACTGCCCTTTCTTCACTTTCTGGTTAGCTTTTACTGCAATTTTTGTCACCTTCGCGGCCACTTCAGGTTCAATACTGACATATTCTTTTGCCTGCAACTTACCAACTAAGGATAAAGACTCTGATACCTGATGGGCACCAACTACTTCACTATAAATAGGCACAGCAGGAGCAGTTGCCGCAATAGCAAAGGTGCTAAATAGACTCAGTAAAAAACTCGTTAAGATAAAAACTGGGTTAAATTTTTTCATTTTATTTCTTCTATTTAAAAGTGAGGTTACAGCGCATAGATAATGTTTATAACAGCTAACACCGATAAAATTAAGAGAATGATCTTAATTGGCGTAAATGACACTAGATCCATCATAAAGTAAAACAACACAAAGATTGTGAAGAAAATGTGGAGAAATTGTAACAAACGAGACTAAAAATCAGAGGGGTTGAGTATTAAGAGATAGTTATTAGTCCTGGAAAAGGAGAAGTTAACTAAAAGCAAGTAGGAGCTTGAAATGATATCACTGCAAGCTCTTAATTTTAAAGTTTACGCTTCAATAAATCAGCCTAAATTTTTCAAAAAGAGGTAACTTATTAAAGCACAGTTAATACATCTGATAATGCGAGACGTGTTTTAGGCAAACTAAAGTTATAATCTTCAGACTTATGATGATAACCAATTACCAGCGCCACATGGCACTCAAAACCACCTAACTCTTCAGCAAAAATCTCGCCTACCAAATCATGGTCAATGCCTTCCATCGGCGTTGAGTCAACTTTCAAACGCGCTAAGGTATGCATGGCATTACCTAAAGCAATATACACTTGCGCTTTGGTCCAAGCAGCATTGTTCCCCTGTTGATCGGTATTACTTTCAGCAAAGTGGAAACCAGCAAAGGCTTTTTCTCTATTTTCTAATGCTGTGCGATTATCCTGTATACCTTTATCAACCACTTTTGCATAGTCGTCACGTGTATAAGCAGGATTATGTGCAAACAAAATCACGTGTGAGCTATCAAAAATAAGGTGCTGATTAAACTGATGCTTATTGGCAAAAGAATCATGCATTCTCTGTTTTGCCGCATCACTTTCTAAGACAATAAACTTCCAAGGTTGTGAGTTAATTGAAGAAGGAGAAAGACGTAAACTTTCATACAACACCTCTAAATCCTCTGCTGATACTTTTTTACTTGGATCATATTTTTTCGTTGTGTAACGTGTTGCTAAATCACTGACAACCTGTTCACGAATATCGTTTACTGTTTGTTTCATAATAATGCCTTTCATTGAGCTTTGAGTTATAAAATGTAATCGCTATAACTAGATAAACTGCTAGTTTATAAAAACATTGTACACTTGATTATTTTATTTGATAATAATGGTTAAATTTGAATAACTTTAAAATTATTTTTGAATATGTATCATTTAAATGACCTTAAATTAGTGATTAGAATTGCCGACCTCAACAGTATTTCTGCAGCTAGCCGAGAGTTAAACTTAACGCCAGCGGCAGCGAGCGCAGCACTAAAACGCTTAGAACAGCGACTAAACTGCCAAATATTTATTCGCTCTACGCGTAATATGCAATTAACCGAAGAGGGAAAGTTGTTTATTGAAAGCAGTAAAGACGCCATTCAAATATTGGAAATCGCCAGCAATACGTTGAATAACAATAATGACCAAGTGAGCGGTGATATAGGATTAAGTGTACCATCCGACCTAGGTCGTAATACTGTTAGTCACTGGCTAGAAGAGTTTTTATCCGCAACACCTGCGGTCACCATGACACTGCATTTAAGTGATCACAACAGTGATTTAATAGAGCAAAACTTACAAATAGCATTACGTTATGGGCATTTAGCAGACTCGCCATTAAAACGTAGATACCTAGCTTCATCACCACGTTATGTGGTTGCCTCTCCCGACTATATTAAACAGCATGGTCAACCAAACAGTCCTGCCGAGTTACAACAGCATCGTTTATTAAACTGGAATTTAGACAAAAACAAACAACATATATGGAAATTTCAAAAAGATAACCAAGCATTAGATCTTAATATTGAGCCAGCTAAGACCACCAATGACGGTGCTCTGTTAAGGGAATGGGCGATTGCAGGCCACGGTATCGCCTATAAAAACTGGATAGATATTGCTAAAGATGTTGAACAAGGCAGACTCATTATTTTATTGAAAGACTATCGCGGTGAAGATTTGCCATTACAACTAGTTTATTTACAAACAGAATACCCAAGAAAGAAATTACGTATAGTCATCGACTTTTTACAACAAAAGTTTAACCAGTTCAGTCAACAATACCCGTGTCCTTAACTAAAAGTAATTATTCAGCGAATAATATTCATCAAAAAACAATCAACATGATAAAGCTATGTAATGCCTTTAAAGGTGACCTTGCTTCTATTATATTAGTAATAACATTGACCAGCGCTATGTTTTCAACAAACACAGCGCTGAACAAGTATCATATTTTGGATATCAAAGACATAAATGACTTTTTGATGTACAGTTTCTTACAAAATATTAAATAGAGCAGAATAGAATGCCAGATAGTCAAAATGAACATGCACAACAGTTAACCCAATTAATCTCCCCTTTAGGTGCAATGCACCTCGCACAATTAACCGCTTTTTGTTTTGGCCTACCGCCACTTTATTTCTGCCGTGAATATCAAGCTCTGCCATCAGCGACCATAAAAAAACAATGTGAAGAGCGCTTATTGAAACAGCTTGATAGTGAGGCAATTGCAGTTCCACAACTGCAACAATTACTGTTAGAAAAAGAGTACTTTGATGAAGAGGAAGCAAGTCTGCGTGTTGCACCACTTGCTGAAGAAGATTAACCTTTAAGCTAAAAAATCGCGCTATAAAACAAGAGCATAACAGGCCAAACCTGAAATGCTCTTGTCGTGAAGTTTATAATGTAATATAGACTTGTCGTTATTTATCTAATTTAAAACGTCCAACAATATGATTAAGCTGCTCATTAACTTCGTGAATATGATGAGTTTCTTGATTCACATCTGCCCCCGTTGTACTTAACTCTTGCACAATTGAGTGAATACGCGCCATATTTTGACTCACCTCTCTAATCACCGCATTTTGCTCCTGCGCGGAAGAAGCAATCTGATTACTTAAGTCATTAATTTTTGAAACAAAACCATTCATCACTTCTAAACTCTCTGCAACACTAGCAGCCTCTGATACCGTTTGCTGACTCGTTGCTCGAGTACTATCGATTGAACTAACTACAGCTGTTGATTCATGGCGTAACTTCTCTAACGCATTCTCTACTTCACCGGTACTGGTTTGTGTACGTGCAGCTAACGCCCTAACTTCATCTGCGACTACCGCAAACCCTCTACCTTGCTCACCAGCACGTGCAGCTTCAATAGCCGCATTCAATGCTAATAAATTAGTTTGATCTGCGATCGCACCAATCACACTTAATATAGATCCTATATCTTGTGTCTCCTGACTCATATTCGCCACATTTACTGTCGCACTTTCTACCTCTTTGGATAAGCGCTGTAGGCTCACTTGCGCATTTGTAATAATATCTTTAGAGGTTTCACCTGAGTTATTCGCTTCCTGGGTAAACTGCGCAGTATCCTGTGCGTTAGCTGCCACCATTTCAGCAGTAACACTTAACTCTTCCACCGCCGTCACCACTTGATCTGTCTCTTGCTGATGCTGTGCTAAAATGCCAGCACTAATATCAGAATGACTTTTCAGTGTTTCCACTCCTTCTGATAATCGCCCACTGACTTTTTTAACATCCAACATCATCAACTGTAAGGTTTCGATAAAGCGATTTACTCCACCAGCAATTTGCCCTAAATCATCCTGTGATTTAACCGTTAAACGCTGTGTTAAATCACCGTCACCACTAGATAAGTTAGCGATTAATGTTTTTAAGGCAATCACTGGTTGATAAATACGATTCAGAACAAAAACAAATACGACAATAAATATTAATGTTATTAACACAACCCACATTAATAAAGACCATGTCGCTTCAGATACGGCGGCAAAAGCAACTTTATCTTTTACTGCAATCATTAAATACCAAGGTTCGCTGCCCTCTAGCTCAACCCGTGTTGATACCAATAAACTTGGCTCCCCAGCTAAATTTTTATCTGCTATAACACGCTCACTACTTAACATCACGCTTGAAAAATCACTTAACTCAGGGATCGTTTGGATTTGGTTCTGCGCTTTAGCGACTTCGCTCGTTGAGGCTAATACCATGCCTTTTTGGTCTACGAGAATCGCCACTGAATCTTTAGCGACATCCACACTTTCCACTAAGGTTTGTAAACGCGTTAAACGCACATCGGATGCGATCACCCCATCTTTTATGGCATGGACCGCAAGTAATAATAGAACACCTTGTTTAGTGGCAAAAACCTCACTCAAGGCCAGCTGCTCGCTTTTTTTACCCAGCTGATACCAAGAACGTGTGCGTGGGTCATATTTAGATGGAATGCCAACACCATTTGGAAAGGATTCCGATGCGCGAGAGGTATAAGAGCGTCCATCATCAAAGCCTAAGGTCAACTTAGCAACGCCAGTTGCCTCTTTGGCAAACAACATATGCTTCTCATGATCAGTTTGGTAGTTATTCGCTTTATATAAAGCGGCTAAATGGCTAACCGGTTGAGAATATGAGGCAATGTATTGCTTAATGTTGTTTGCTTCATATTGAGATGCGCTGGTGATCTTATCAACCAGAGTATTTTTAGTCGTTTCTGATAACTTATTAATAGAAATGAAAGAAGTGATGCCCAGTGCCAAAATCAGCAAACTGATGATCACAACAATTAAAATATGTTTAAAGCCAAGCTTATTCATTAGGTGTCCTTGTTGAAACTTGAAACCAATGGTTAATAAATTAAGGTCGTACTCAATTGGTTTCTTAATTATTTCAACAGTCTAACCAGTCCTAATCATTAATTTTTAAGAGAATGTTAAAAGTATGACTATTACCCCATAAGTAATACAAATGAGTTTTTAAAAGTTTTAACTCCATCAAAGAATTCACAAAGTACAAAAAAATGACTTTATGTGTTCAAAAAACCTACAAAACAGACGCCAAGCCCTATGATAGATCTTGCTCACATTATTAGTTTAATTGACGCTAAATTCTGCTAAAATCTGCGCCTGAATTCGTTGGAGAGTATTTTATGAAAGACAATAGCCAAACTAAAGTGATCGTCGGAATTTCCGGTGGTGTTGATTCCTCAGTATCTGCATACCTGTTACAGCAGCAAGGCTATCAAGTTGAAGGCTTATTCATGAAAAACTGGGAGGAGGATGATACAGCTGAGTATTGTTCTGCTGCTGAAGACCTTCAAGACGCAAAAGCTGTTTGTGATAAATTAGGTATCAAACTTCATACCATTAATTTTGCAGCAGAGTATTGGGATAATGTATTCGAGCACTTTTTAGAAGAATACAAAGCGGGTCGTACCCCAAATCCAGATATCATGTGTAATAAAGAGATTAAGTTTAAAGCCTTTTTAGAGTTTGCTGCTGAAGACTTAGGCGCAGATTATATCGCAACAGGCCACTACTGCCGTCGTCGTGAAATCGATGGTAAAGCACAATTACTGCGTGGCTTAGATACAAACAAAGATCAAAGCTACTTCTTATATGCAGTAGGTGGCGAGCAAATTGCTAAAACCTTATTCCCTGTGGGTGAACTAGAAAAAACAGAAGTGCGCCGCATCGCAGAAGAGCAAGATCTAGTGACACACAATAAAAAAGACAGCACAGGAATCTGTTTTATTGGTGAACGTAAATTCACTGATTTCCTACAAACTTACTTACCAGCACAGCCAGGCGATATCGTAACACCTGAAAATGAAGTGATTGGTCAACACCAAGGTTTGATGTATCACACGCTAGGCCAACGTAAAGGTTTAGGCATAGGTGGATTACAAAACTCAAATGAGAATCCATGGTATGTAGTAGGTAAAGACATGGAGAAAAACCGTTTATTAGTGGCTCAAGGCGCGGACCACCCTGCTCTATTCTCTTATGGTTTAATCGCTAAAAAATGTGATTGGGTAGATAGAACACCGAAGAAAGAAAGCTTTAAATGCACAGTCAAAACACGTTACCGCCAAACGGATATTCCTTGTACCGTTAACCCAATTGACGATGATACGTTAGAAGTTATTTTCGACCAGCCACAAGCGGCAGTCACGCCTGGACAATCAGCAGTATTTTACCTAGATGAGGTTTGTCTTGGTGGTGCAATTATTGACCAGCACTTGCAAAAGTAGCCATTAGCCCAAATATAACCTGTATAAAGCAATAAGGCTTAGAGGTAGATGACTCATCTACCTCAACATTCATTTATAAAAAGAAGTGAACTGATCATGTCATTCCATACCTTAGAATCTCGTAGCATTGCCTTTGCTGCAATGTGCCAAGCCGCTTACTTAGTCGATAAAATTGCGACTAAGGGTATCTGTCCCGATGCAGTTGCCTTTAATGCCTCTTTACGTTCAATCGTGCGTACCGATAGTGCAGCGCCTTTAGATATCTTAGGCGGGCATGAGTCACTTAAATTGGGTTACAAAACAGTTATTGCACAACTAGATAATGTTGATGGTGCACGTAATATGCAAGTCACTAAATACGTTGCAGGTTTAATGGCCTTGGAGCGTAAATTATCTGCCAACTCAGGTACATTAAATCTACTCGGTGAGCGTATTAATCAAGTGAATCGTCAATTAGCGCACTTTGACATCGATGATAGCAGTGTATTAAGTAACCTAGATTCTATCTATAAAGATCTAATTAGTAACTTAGGCCCCAAAATTCAAGTGAATGGCAACCCTACTTACTTGCAACAGTCACAAACACAACATAAAATTCGCGCATTATTATTAGCCGGTGTGCGAGCTGTTGTACTATGGCGTCAAATTGGTGGTAAACGTCGTCAATTATTGTTATCTCGCAAAGCGATAGTGCAACAAACCAAACAAAATTTACTAAGAACATAATATTCGTATCACTCTTTCCCAAGTAAGGGAATAAAGAAACTATTTAAACAACCTACACATCATTAGGAGCAACAAATGGAACTTTCAGGACTAACAGCTGTATCACCAGTTGACGGCCGTTACGGTAGCAAAACTGCAATTTTGCGCGATATTTTTAGTGAGTTTGGTCTAATCAAATTCCGCGTACAAGTAGAAGTACGTTGGTTACAAAAACTAGCTCAAACAGACGGTATCGCAGAAGTTCCTGCTTTCTCAGCTGAAGCAAATGCACACCTTGATGCTATCGTAGCTAACTTCGGTGAAGCTGATGCACAACGTGTTAAAGATATTGAAGCAACAACTAACCATGATGTTAAAGCGGTTGAATACTTCTTAAAAGAGAAAGTAGCTGACGTTGCAGAGCTTGATGCAGTATCTGAATTTATTCACTTTGCTTGTACTTCAGAAGATATTAATAACTTATCTCACGCGCTAATGTTATCAACGGCTAAAAACGACGTGATTTTACCTTACTGTAATCGTGTTGTTGATGCGATTAAAGAGAAAGCGATTGAATACAAAGCAATGCCTATGATGTCTCGTACACATGGTCAGCCAGCTTCGCCTACTACACTAGGTAAAGAGATGGCAAACGTGGTAGCACGTCTACAACGTCAAGTTAAGCAAATCGAAGCGACTGAGCAACTAGGTAAAACTAACGGTGCTGTAGGTAACTACAATGCTCACCTAAGTGCCTACCCAGAAGTTAACTGGCAGGGTTTTGCGGAAGAATTTGTAACTAGCTTAGGTGTTACATTTAACCCGTTCACAACGCAAATTGAACCACATGACTACATTGCAGAGCTATTTGATGCAATTGCACGTTTCAATACCATCCTTTTAGACTTTGACCGTGACGTTTGGGGTTACATCTGCCTAGGTCACTTTAAGCAAAAAACCATTGCTGGTGAAATTGGCTCTTCAACAATGCCACATAAAGTTAACCCAATTGACTTCGAAAACTCTGAAGGTAACTTAGGTTTAGCGAACGCTATCTTCGATCACCTAGCAGCAAAACTACCTGTTTCTCGCTGGCAGCGTGACCTTACGGATTCTACGGTATTACGTAACCTAGGTGTTGCTATCGGTTACTCTGTGATCGCATATGAAGCAAGCCTAAAAGGTATCAGCAAGCTTGAAGCAAATGAAGAAAACATGTTAAAAGACCTAGATGCAAACTGGGAAGTATTAGCTGAGCCAATCCAAACGGTAATGCGTCGCTACGCAATCGAAAAACCATACGAGAAACTAAAAGAGCTAACACGTGGTAAACGTGTAGATGGCCCTGGCATGAGCGAGTTTATCGATACACTAGAGCTACCTGAAGCAGTTAAAGTTGAACTAAAAGCAATGACACCAGCTTCTTACATTGGTCAAGCTGTTGAACTTGTAGAGAAAATGGCTTAATACGCTCATTAAGTTTAATTAATAAGAGGCAACCTTCGGGTTGCCTTCTTTATTGTATTAAACACACTTAATGTCATCGGTATTATTTCTCTACAACTACGTTAGCATCATTTTTCTTAACGCTAAACAACCAATCTAAAAATGGTTGTAAACTACTATAACAAGCTAATCCCACAGAGCAGACAACAATGGCAACGGCCATCTGGAAAGTTAAAGTTTGGTCTAAAATCCATATCGCTAACAATACCGAGACTACAGGCACTAACGCCATAATTGCTGATGCTGACACTGCACCTAACTTACTGATGCAGTAACTCATACAAAATAACGCTAACACACTAACAATTATGCCTTGATATACACCTTGCAAAACAATTTCAGAAATTGGTGCAATACTTAGGTGACTAGGTAGAAAAAACCAAATTGGCGTAAAAAATAACGCATTAATAATAGGCACAGCAAGCATAATCGTCTTAATGTGGATCTGCCATATCTTCATTGAAACAGAATAAAAAGCGATAAAGAAAGCCGCTAATAACAACCATAACAAAGCACTTAAACTTGCCCCACCACTGCTCGTAAAAAGCAAACTGTTAGCAACTAATATCAGAGCAATTCCCAAGTATTGAGTACGTCCTAAACGCTGCTTTTCCCATAGGTACAAAATCAATGCGCACATTATCGGCATAGTGCCATTAATAATCACTCCAGTATTCGCGGCATCTGAAATTAATAAACCAATCAAACTCGCGCAAACATATAAAGCACCACAACATAGGCTACAAATAATAATAGGTAAGGTGAAAATAGACTTAAGTGAAGCTTTGCTAAACAATGCATATAGAATAACAATTGCCGCCGCTGTTAAAAATCGTACACCAGTGACATCCCACACAGTTAAAGAGTGTGATAACCCCCATTTAGAAATAATGATCCAACCAGACCAGATCATCACCACAACTAAACCAGCGAGCAAACCAGTGGCTTTATTAAACTTAAGCGATCTTTCCATTATGCTTCCTTGAAAATGAACCAATACGAGGCTAAATTTTATCAACATTAACACAAAAATAGTCTTTTAATGCTGAATATCTAACAGCGCAGCGGTATCGCTACCCTGCTTATAAACGACCTGTTACACTCCGAATTATTTTACATTGAAAGGCGCGACAACATGTTTGAACTTAATTTTGAAATTAACCAGTTTTTAGATACTTACTGGCAAAAGAAACCCGCTTTACTCAAACAAGGTTTTATCGACTTTCAAGATCCAATTGCTCCTGATGAACTAGCTGGCTTAGCGATGGAAGAAGACCTAGAAAGTCGCTTAGTTTATCAAGAAGATGACCAATGGCACGCTGAATGTGGTCCATTTAAAAGCTTTGAACGCCTAGAAAAAGATGGCGCGACTTTACTAGTTCAAGCCGTTGACCATTGGCACCCTGATGCACAACAACTAGTCCGCCCTTTCCGCTTTCTACCTAACTGGCGTATAGATGACCTAATGATCAGTTACTCTACTCCTAAAGGTGGCGTTGGTCCTCATATTGATAACTACGACGTGTTTATCATTCAAGGTGAAGGTAAGCGTCACTGGCGTGTGGGTGCACGTCAAACATTACCGGAATTTGCCGCACATGGTGCACTAAAGCACTGTGGTGAATTTAACGCGGCCATTGATGTAGAGATGGAACCAGGTGATATTCTATATATTCCAAGTGGTTGCCCGCATGAAGGCTATGCTATTGAACCCTCTTTAAACTACAGCGTTGGCTTCCGAGCGCCGGATCAAAACGACCTACTGAGTAGCTTTACCGATTACAATATCGATAACCATGACAATGCATTACGTTACACTGATATTCCAATGCAAGTGCGTGAGAAACCAGGTTGTATCGAAGACACTGAATTAAACAAGTTACATCAAGTGATGCTCGCTAACTGTAAAACACCAGAGCACCTTATTCCTTGGTTTGGACGTATGATCAGTGAAGCAAAACATGACTTAGATGTCGCTGCACCTGAGTACCCACTAGAAAACAAAGAGATCCTTGAGTTTTTAGAAGACGGTGCGCAATTCACTCGTTTAGGCGGATTACGTGCAGTTTATTTTGAGCAAACACCCAAGTTAGTGTTTATCAATGGTGAAGAGTATGACTTTTCTGGATTTACAGAACTAGCACATTGCTTATGTGACCAAGATGAAGCAGCCAGCGAATTACTGACTATCTTTAAAGATGAAGAAGCGGCACTCACTTTGTTTACTAAGTTAGTGAACCTAGGTTACTGGTATGCCGAATAAGCAGTAAAGTTAACTAAACATCGCTTGCTATCGATTAGCGATGTTTAGAAACAGTCTTTAATAAGCGCTAAACCCACAGTCCTTTGAACCATCCCCAAATACCAAATGAAAAGTTAGGAATAAGGTTAATACCTAAGGCTGACTTTATTAAATAAACAACTAACAATCCGACTAAAGTGCAAAATATCATCAGTATCGTTAACATAATCGCTTTACTGATCAGTGATAAATTCTGCTCTTGTCTTGATAATTTCCGAAAGTTTTTACCTGCCAAAAATACATAATAAAAACGTCGTTGATAAAGTGGAATTTTAAAAGTGCCGCGTAAATCAATGCTATGTTTAGCCCAACTACGAGAGCTTAAAATAGTAAATAAGTGAGTCAACTGCTCTTCATTAAAACTATCAGCAACCGACTTAGGCATTTTGCTTAATAAATTAACAATAGTTTGCTCATCTTTAATATTCTTTTTTAAATTAGCCAACGCCACACCCTATTAATATGCTAAATGTAAATTACAGTCACTAAATATAGCGTAATATTAACACTTTATAGCAATCACACTAATAAAGGCTGCTATTTTGCAGTTTTAAATAACTGACTATTTTACTGTAAGCTATATTTTCTCTAGGCAATACCAAGCATATTGCCAATTAAACTTGTTCAATCAGGGAATGACATGCAACTTAACTTTTCAGAACACAGCGCATCAGAACGTTACCATTTAATGACTCAAACCGTGATACCACGCCCTATCGCTTGGGTACTCACCGAATCAGATGGCTCACCGAGCAGCTTTAATTTAGCGCCATTTTCATATTTTACCGCGGTATCAAGTGCCCCAGCTTTATTGATGCTTTCTGTAGGTAAAAAGCTTAATGGTGACCCTAAAGACACTCTGGTTAATGTGTTAAAAAATAAAAAGATGGTGATTCATATAGCTTCCGACCAACAAGCTGAATTGGTAACTCAAACGGCCGCCACCTTAGCGCATGGTGAATCTGAGCTAAATAACACTTCTTTAACCACCACTGACTTTGCAGACTTTTCATTACCGCGTCTCAATCAATGTGATATTGCTTATGCCTGTGAATTATATGAAATTAAAGAGATTGGGGATGCACCACAAACGTTAATATTTGTAGAGGTTAAACACCTTTATGTTAGTGATAGTGTGATTAACAAAGAACAGACTGACCGTATTGATATTTCAGCAGAAAAAATCAATCCACTCGCTCGTTTAGGCGGTGGTGAATATGCGTCTATCACAGCACCATTTAAATTGAATAGACCAGATTAACTAGCGGTTCTGTTAGATAATTCGGCGAGACTGCCAATAGTGTTTACGCCAGTAAGGATTAGAAAGTGAAGATATTTTTGTGCCCTTGCTGGTTGAAACATGAAAGAACTCATTGTTTCCCATATAGATACCAACATGACGAGAAGTTCGACTGGTTTTAAAAAGACTAAATCACCGACTTTTAATTGACTTCTCTTAATTGAATAACCTTTTTAGCTTGGTATTCCGTGGTACGAGGCAAAGGAATATTAAAGCTATTCTTAAACACTTGCTGCACTAAACTAGAGCAATCAATGCCGCGTAAGGTGTTACCGCCTAATCGATAAGGACTCCCCACCCAATAAGTGTACTCACTGCGCAGAATCGCATACAGTAAATCGTCGGGTTGCATATTAGGTTGTTTAGCTGAAGTTTGCGCAGAGAGTTGAATACTTGCCGGTTGCGCTGACACGGTTTGTTGTGATGTTGGTTTTTCAGGAGAAGAGCTACAAGCTGCAATAAAATAGAGCAAGGATAATAAACTAAAGTGGCGTGAATAACTTTTCCATAGCCTCAACTGCATTTGCTCTCCTTAATACCAATCATAGTAAGTAACTGATCCATTTTACTTGTTAAAACAACTTATTTTTTCGTTGTAAGTTTCGTATAGGGAACAACCATTTACATCAACTTACGCCTCAAACTAAGCCATTTTTCCGGCGCAAAATTTAGATCAGTTATTTAATACAATTGGTATAGCTTATAAAAAAGGGGCTGACGCCCCTAATATTCATGATCTATGTTATACAGTTTAGCCTAAAATAGTCGCTAGCTCTTTACTGATAACATCAACAGCTTGTGTACCATCAAATTTATGATGAGCGCCGTTACCTTGAGCCGCTTCATTTTTGTAGTAAGCGATTAAAGGTGCTGTTTGTGTGTGGTAGATATCTAAACGTTTACGTACTGTCGCTTCTTCATCATCAGGACGGATAGATAGGTCTTCACCTGTTACGTCATCTTTACCTTCCACTTTTGGTGGGTTGTAAACGATGTGGTAAGTACGACCAGATCCAGAGTGAACACGACGACCCGCCATACGTTTAACGATCTCTTCGTCTGGCACATCAAATTCCAATACAAAATCAACAATCACGCCAGCAGCTTTCATTGCATCAGCTTGTGGGATAGTACGTGGGAAACCATCTAGTAAGAAACCTTTAGCACAATCATCTTGTGCAATACGTTCTTTAACCAAACCAATAATTAAGTCATCAGAGACTAATTGGCCTGCATCCATTAATTCTTTTGCTTTTAATCCAAGCTCTGTACCTGCTTTAGCAGCGGCACGTAACATGTCACCCGTTGAGATTTGTGGGATACCATATTTATCCATCATGAATTGAGCTTGTGTCCCTTTACCGGCACCTGGAGCACCTAATAAGATAATACGCATTCTAGCTTCCTATATAATTAATAAATTCTACTGCGAAATTTACACCGTTGAGAGTAAATTCACAAGATTATCAACAAAAAAGGCCTGCATAAGCAGGCCTTTAACACATTTATGTGTTGATTAAGCGCTTCATTAAGCGATTAATAACTTGTTAATACGAGCAACAAATTCAGATGGGTCATCTAAGCTACCTTTTTCAGATAGGATTGCTTGTGCTAACAATAGCTCAGCCCATTCTGCAAATAACTCTTCATCAGCCATATCTGCTAATTTAGTGATCATTTCGTGCTCTGGGTTAAGCTCAAAAATTGGCTTGCTATCTGGTACTGGTTGACCCATTTGTGCCATTAGTTTAGCCATTTGCGTGCTCATGTCATCGCTATCAGCAACAATACATGAAGGCGTTGACGTTAGACGTTGTGTTAAACGTACATCTTTAACTTTATCGCCTAGTACTTTCTTAGTACGTTCGATGAAGCTAGCAAATTCAGTCTCTTGTTTCTCTTGCTCTTTCTTCTCTTCTTCAGTGTCTAATTTACCTAAATCTAAATCACCTTGTGTCACGCTGATAAACGCTTTACCGTCATACTCTGGTAAATGGCTTAATAACCACTCATCAACGCGATCTGATAGTAATAATACTTCGATACCTTTCTTACGTAAGATCTCTAAGTGTGGGCTGTTTTTAGCCGCATTAAAGCTATCTGCAGTGATGTAGTAGATCTTATCTTGCTCTTCGTTCATGCGAGAGATGTAAGCATCTAGTGAGGTAGTTTGATCAGCTGTATCTGTTTCAGTTGAAGCAAAGCGGAACAGTTTAGCAATTTGCTCTTTGTTACTTGGATCTTCAGCTGGACCTTCTTTTAATACTTGGCCAAACTCTTTCCAGAATGCGTTGTATTCTGTTTCATTTTTCTTAGCAAACTTAGTTAACATAGTTAATGCACGCTTGGTACAAGCACTACGTAGCTTAGTTGTTACACGTGTATCTTGTAGGATTTCACGTGATACGTTTAGTGGTAGGTCATTTGAATCTAACACACCTTTTACAAAACGTAGGTAAGTTGGCATGAACTGCTCAGCATCGTCCATAATAAATACACGTTGAACGTATAGTTTTAGGCCATGTGCTTTTTCACGGTTCCATAGGTCATACGGTGCACGTTTAGGAATGTATAATAAGCTAGTGTACTCTTGCTCACCTTCTACTTTGTTATGAGACCAAGTTAGTGGATCTTCAAAGTCATTGGCGATGTGCTTGTAGAACTCTTTGTATTCTTCGTCTTTTAAATCACTTTTAGCACAGTTCCATAGAGCTGTTGCTTTGTTGATTGATTCCCAAGCTGCTTCAACGGCTGGTACTTTCTCGCCATCAGGGCCTTCAGACTCAGGCGCAGCGTCTTTAAACATTTGTACAGGAATGCTTATATGGTCAGAGTATTTAGATACAACGCTACGTAGTTTGTAGTCGTTGAGGAATTCAGTTTCGTCATCACGAAGGTGTAAGATGATTTCAGTACCACGATCAGCTTTTTCAATGTTAGCAACGGTGTAATCAGCTTCACCTGTTGATTCCCAAGTTGTACCTTGAGATGCATCATCACCCGCTTTACGTGTGTTAACCGTTACTTTATCGGCAACGATAAATGCAGAGTAGAAACCAACACCAAATTGCCCAATTAACTGTGAATCTTTTACTTGGTCGCCTGATAGTTTTTCGAAGAAATCGCTAGTACCTGATTTAGCAATCGTACCTAAATGCTCGATCACTTCGTCACGAGTCATACCAATACCGTTATCACTGATAGTGATCGTTTTTGCTTCTTCATCAAAGCTTAAACGTACACGTAGGTCCGCATCGTTTTCAAATAGGCTACCGTCAGATAGTGCTTTAAAGCGTAATTTATCTGCAGCATCTGCAGCGTTTGAAACAAGTTCACGTAGGAAAATCTCTTTATTTGAGTATAAAGAGTGAATCATTAATTTAAGAAGTTTACCAGTGTCAGCACTGAAAGCATGGTTTTGTTGCTGTTCCATATTTCTATTTCTCTCTTAATTAAGGGTTACTACTAATAAGTTAATTAATAGATGGAGACAGTTAATTGGATTTCAAGAGGAAATTTAATTTTTTTTGGAGTTGTTGTTGAGGTAAGGGAAAGTTGGATCAAACTTGAGGTGATTTTTGTTGGGTTGGGTAATTGAATTACTCGTCTCCATAATCTTCGTGAGGATGCGTAGTTTGTTAATAATTGTACGGTACGGCTAGTCTGCGCTCGTCGGATCACGTTGAGACTTTTGGCTTTGGATTTCGCCCTGTCGGCGACTCTACTTTTTCTTATCAGAAGAAAAAGTAAGCAAAAAGACTGACTCCGAATCGCTTTCTTAATCCAACCAATAAAGGGCTTTCTAAACGCATCAGTTCATACGGCACGTCCATGTGTCGGATGAACTTACAGCAAACGTCCTGTTTGCTGTAAGTGAGTTAAGAAAGCTAACGTTAAAGGTACAGCATTGTTTGGATTCGTTGGCGAGTTATCGCATAAAGGAAACTTGTCTATTAATAAATATTAAGCAGGTAATACACCAGCTGTAAAAATTTGATTTAACGCGCGAAGATCGCAATTATATCCGAAATTAGCATCACACCATTCTTCTTTTGTGATATCAGGCCATTCAAAATCAAAGTGAATAACATTCAAAGCAATAAGCTCGACACGGAACCAATACTGGAAAACCTACAACCTGCCGAAACAGAGGAATAAATTACTTAGCACTTATTTTTCAGCACAATATAACCAACAAAAAACTAGATAAAACATTAAATAACGCTTAGTTATTTGACGAGTAATTTATTCATTATTTTAAATACTTTAATAAGGAACGTTAATCAAGCTGCACCAAAAGTGAACAATCTAAATAAAAAACACGCCACAAAGGTGAAAATATAAAGGTTTTTTAAATTTAAAATTAAAAATGATAATTAATTTAAAAGCCAAATTGACGCTTTTAACTGTTTATTTATTTTTAGCAAAAAACAGAGAAAAAATACAACAAAACAAAAAACTTTCCATCATATTCAAAACAAACAACAACAGAATAATAAACTGCAATTTAACCATAAATAAGCATTATAGACTAAAGCAAAACTGCTAGAGTAGTTGATAGCAAAATAACATTTACTAAGATGAGAAGCGCTTTAGATAAACTAATTAAAATTCTGTGTGTTGGCATATAACCTGCTCTATCAGTCTAGTTAGCCTAATTATTTTGATGCATTACTATTTGAATCTCAGCATGATTAAAACAGTGCAACTGAGCCGTTAGGCAATAATAAAATACACTCTACTACCAATGGGAATATCAATATGGAAATTAAAAAACCTTACCTATTATTTTTAGGCGATGCACAAGATCCTCTAGCAGCTAAAGTTGCACAAGGCATCAAACAATGGCATCCAGAATACTGTGCTGGTCAATTCCGTATGGAAGATTGTCAAGCAGACTGTGGTTTAACAGACATGGATATTGCACAAGCAAAAGCTGCGGGTGTTAAAACATTAGTGATTGGTGTTGCTAACCGTGGTGGCATTATTTCAGATAACTGGTTAACAGTCTTAAAAACAGCGCTTGAAGCTGGGATGGATTTAGCATCGGGCTTACATAACAAGTTAACTGATATTAAAGAACTTAAAGAATTAGCTGATAGCTTAGGTCGTAACTTATTTGATGTTCGTTTCCCAACCCAAACATTTCCTGTTGCAAGTGGCTTAAAGCGCTCTGGTAAACGTGTATTACAAGTGGGTACAGACTGCTCAGTGGGCAAAATGTACACCGCATTAGCACTTGAAAAAGAAATGTTAGCACAAGATATGAAAACAAGTTTCCGTGCAACGGGCCAAACAGGTATTTTGATTAGTGGTTCAGGTGTGAGTATTGATGCCGTTGTGGCTGACTTTATCGCCGGCGCTGTTGAAACAATTGCACCAGCAAACGATACCGATCATTGGGATGTTATTGAAGGCCAAGGTTCATTATTCCATGCTTCATTCTCAGGAGTTACCGCAGGTCTTATTCACGGTTCACAAGCCGATGCACTAGTTTTATGTCACGAACCAACACGTGAACATATGCGTGGTCTGCCAACTTACCCACTTCCTGATTTAAAAACATGTATGGAACTTAACCTAACAATGGCCCGCATTACTAACCCGGCGGTTAAATTTGTTGGTATTTCAGTGAATACGTCACAGCTTTCTGAAGATGAAGCTAAAGCATACCTAACGAAAGTTGAAGCAGAATTTAATCTACCTGCTGTTGACCCATTCCGTGAAGGTGTTAGTCGTATTGTTGAAGCATTAGCAAAAATTTAAGGGCTGAATAATGAAGGTTAACCTACTAGACGAAAGCTGGCTTATTGAAGGATCTTTTACTATCTCTCGAGGTAGTAGAACTCATGCCAATGTTGTTGTAGTTGAACTGCAACAAGGTGAACATACTGGTCGTGGAGAATGCGTTCCCTATGCTCGCTATGATGAATCAATCGAGTCAGTGATCGCTGAACTGGGGGCTTTAGAAGACAAGATAGTAGCCGAGGTTAACCCGACAAGAAATGCAATCCTTATTACCCTCAGGCGCTGCACGCAACGCATTAGATTGCGCCTACTGGGATTTAACTTGCAAACAATCAGGCCAACGTATTTGGCAACAGCTTGAAGTTGCACAGCCTGAATCAGTCATTACTGCTTTCACATTATCTTTAGACACACCAGAACGAATGAAAGCAGCGGCAATAAAAAATGCACACAGACCATTGCTCAAGTTAAAACTTGCAGGTGAAGGTGATGTGGAACGTGTTGCAGCTGTTCGTGAAGGTTCGCCTAATGCACGTATTATCGTAGATGCAAATGAAGGTTGGAATGAAGCACAATATTTAGAGATGGTGCCAGAGCTCGTAAAATTAAACGTTGAAATGATTGAACAGCCTTTTCCGGCAAGTGATGATGGGGCTCTAGCCCATTTACCTCGACCAATCACACTTTGTGCCGATGAGTCTTGCCATGACAGCAGTAGTTTAAAAAATATTATTGGTCGCTACGACATGATCAATATTAAGCTGGATAAAACCGGTGGCTTAACAGAAGCCATCGCATTAAAAGAAGAAGCAGAGAAAGCAGGATTACAGATTATGGTTGGCTGTATGGTTGCAACATCGCTTGCAATGGCACCTGCTTTTATCGTCGCACAAAACGTTCAAATTGTAGATCTTGATGGGCCATTATTACTGGCTGAAGATCGTCAATCAGGCATCCAATTTGATGAAAGTCTAATGAATGTTTACCAAGCAGCGCTTTGGGGTTAATTCATTAACAAGAACCCAAATTTTAGGTTAATGAATTTAGGTTATCTATTTTATAAATAGCGAGAATTAGATTACCGCTATATTACGAGGATTAAATGATGGGACGTATTGTCTACCTAGATGGTCAATATTTACAAGAAGATGAAGCTAAGGTTTCTATTTTCGATCGTGGTTTTCTTTTTGGTGACGCTGTTTATGAAGTAACAGCAGTGATTAATGGTAAATTAGTCGACAACGATGGCCACATGATTCGCTTACAACGTTCATGTAATGAATTACAAATTGAATTACCTGTGGCATTAACAGACATCACAGCGATTCAGAAAGAACTCATTAAAAAAAATGCGCTTAACGAAGGCGGTATTTACTTACAGATCAGCCGTGGTTCTGCTGGCGATCGTGACTTTGGTTACCCTGAAAATGTGAAGCCAACATTAGTGTTATTCACTCAAGCGCGTGAACTATTAAATAGTCCAAAAGCAACGAAAGGCATGAAAGTGATTACTACTGAAGATATTCGTTGGAAACGCCGTGATATCAAAACAGTGGGGTTATTGGCTCCATGTATGGCTAAACAAGGTGCCATTGAAAAACAAGTTGATGACGCGTGGTTAGTTGAAGATGGTTACATCACTGAAGGCAGTTCAAATAATGCTTATATTGTGACGCAAGACGGTGTGTTAGTAACACGTCCATTAAGTAATGACATTTTACACGGTATTACGCGCAAAGCATTACTTGAACTTGCTGAGAAAGAAAATATCAAAATTGAAGAGCGCTTGTTTACGGCTGAAGAAGCGTATCAAGCGGCAGAAGCATTTGTTAGTTCAGCCACCACTTTTGTATGGCCTGTGATTGAAATTGATGGTCACACTATCGGTGATGGTAAACCAGGTAATGTAGCGAAAAAATTACGTGAAATTTACATTGAGTTAGCAACAAAAACAGTTAACTAAGTACAAGTAAGGATGCACAAGCTTAAAGTGCTCAAGTAATTTTTATACCAAAAATCAATATTATGAAAGGCAAATAGAAGTCACTATTTGCCTTTTTATTTGTTTTTTACACCTTTAAAAAATGCATCGATATCAGACCCAACATTCACTTCATTTGCAAACCACGGATGTAACTTCATTAACACTTTTATGTGTGTTATGTCCTGCCCGTAGACTAACGTCTCAACAGTCCCCCCGTTTGCAGTCAGAGCCTCTTCCATTAGTTTTTGATTAAAGAGACCTACCGTAGTATCACCTTCAGAATGAATGAGCAGCGCAGGCGGCTCATTGCCAATAAGGTGATTTTCTATCCTCATATCATTGAAATTTTCTTCGCCAAAAATATCGATATATTGCTGTTCTTTAGGTGTGAAATTATAAGGTCCTGCAATACCCGCCACCGCTTTAATAATAGAGGTTGGTTGATCCTCAGCAGCTAAGTATTGGTCGTTAAAGGCAAGCATGGCTGCAATGTAAGCACCAGCCGAATGGCCTGTAATAAACAGTTGCTCGGCATCGCCACCAAATTTGTTTATATGTTGATTTACCCAAGCAACGGCTTTTGCACCATCTTTGATAAACGCTGGATATTTGACCTTAGGGTAAAGTCGGTAATTGGGAATAACGACCACGTAACCTTTATCCACAAAACTATCGGCAACAAAGGTAAAATAGTCTTTATCACCCCAACTCCAACCACCTCCATAAAAGAACACCAATACAGGGCGTTTAGTATCTGCTTTCCAGTCTTTGTTACTATAGATATCCAGCTTTAGATCATGGCTTTGATCAAAAACGACATCTTTCTCTGTTTTTAAGTTGGATGATAATGAGACGGCAGTATTGAGTATTTTAAGCTCAGTAGCCGCGCTGTCTTTTATGAATGAGAAGATAAGAATAGCAACTGGGATCAAAGCAATAAGCAGTAATAGTTTCTTCAATGGGACACTCATTTGTTAGCGACTAAATAAGGTATTACGTAGCTTAGCACGAGGAGATCATTATCCGTTGAGATTTAGTGCTGTTTTAAGGTAGCTGAGACTAACGAGATGAAATAAGAAGCCGCCTAAACAGCAGCTCAGCTATCAAGAGGCTTCTGTAGGCTGTATTAATTGAATACTGAAATCGATGGTTTACTAGGCATCACTTCAAATTCATGGGTAAGCTTTTTATTTTTATCCGTCGCCACAAAGTCATAGTTCTGTGATGTCATATCATCACTAAATAGCGCAATATTAAAATCAACTTTAGCCGAGTTTGAAGTTAATGCATAGCGGCCCATAATGGTCACCTGCTCGATGCTTTCACCTGCAGTATGTCTATAGTTATTAGCTGCTTCATGTCCTGTTGTTGGCTCTAACAATAATCCGTCAATCACAAATTTATGGCTATCTTCCATTAAATAGACATTCTGCTTAATGGTTTCACTGATCAAATCACGGTGATTATTAAACTCTTGAATAGTGACATGTTTATCATCATTATCATCAACACCTTTAAAAGCTGACATGGGTAAAGACAAAGCAATATAAACATTAGTACCAATGAAACTTAATGTGCCATGTTGCGCAGCCATTAAGTGAGCAAAGCTGGTGTTGGGCGTTGTTAAACATAACGCACAAGCTATACCCAGTAGCCCTTTTTTCATTGATTTCATTTTATTTTTCATTTTTTAAACCTTTATTCATTCAAATTTTTCCTTTCACGCAGCGTTGAAAGTAAGGGTAACTATCTGTTACATAATAATGGTATATACCCTTAGGGAACTCTGGTGTGACACCAACTTGCCCATTACATTCATCTAGATCACCTAATCCTAGTACATATTCCCAATCTTGCTGAAAAGTCCCCAAAGGATAAATATCAACTGAAGGTCGACTATCACTTATTTCACTAACCAATTGATAACTGCCTTTCATCAACTTGATTGCAGAGTTGGCATCAGCGGGGTTTGAATATCCATAACGCGCATAAATAGGAAATCCGTCAGCAGCCCAACCAATTAAGGTCATGGTTTTTTTATTACCGCCTCGATTGGTAATAAAACCTTCAGGTATGCCGTGATAATGATAAGTTCCATTATCCTGTACATGTGCATTGTTTTGATCGAGACCAAAATCAAATACATCTTGACCAATACTTTCAATATTCCACTGTTCAGCTTTATTGTTAACACCACAGTTATTATCAATATCTCGACACGTAGAGCTAGAGCCAACCGCCATTTTCACACCATTTAACAGCATGCCAATAACAGAGTGTGAGCGACCAAAAGTAGTCGTGACATTGGTTTTCACTGGGGTTAAGGTATAACTCTCGAACACAGATTGTTGCAAAATTGTATAGGCGTTATTAGCATTGGGAAATCTCCCAACTTCATGGTCGGGTATACCATTTGCGTCTAAATCTCGTGAGTTTCCATCACATGACCAATAAGCCACACTATTTGCTTCTACTGATTTTGACGTGTTGTATTGGTTATATTGATAATCACATAACACACCAGCAGTTGATTGATCTGGTTTAATCTTTGATAAAACAGATTGATGCTTATCACCACATGCACTTAATAAGATTAAGACAATACAGGCTAATAATACGTTTAAAAATTGATAAGCAAACATGCTGCTTAGATCCCCCTCATTATTAATATGGTGAAGCTTAACTATTAATTGTGCAAAGACTGTGCACATTGAAAAATAGTTGCTTAATGAAGAGCGAAGGGATTAAAAACAGAGACCCCTTTCAAAAATAAGGGCCCTGTTTTTTTAACTGAATATGTTTTTTAACTTAATATACTCTTTAAATTAATAAACAAGAAGTTAAGATGAAGTGGCTAGTGCAGGTCTTTTTTGTACCATAGCACTTGCGGCTATTAAGGTGAACGCACCGAGTAATTGTATTTGTGTCATCTCTACACTTAAAAATAACCAGTTGATAAAGATGGCTGCAACCGGGAAAAACATCTCCGCTAAGGTCGCCCAATGTGCAGGAATACGCTTTAACCCCTGGTAGTAACAATGCATACCTAACACACCTGACAATAACGCTAACATGGCAATTTTTTGCAATACAGTCAACTCAATACTTGTTATCAAGGTGGGAGCCATAAATGCAAATGGCAACATGCCTAATAGGCCAAAACTAAAACGACCAGCCATAATATCCAAACTACTTAAGCCCTGTGTACTGAGCTTTTTGCCAAACACAGTTGCACTGCCCCAACTAACTACTGCAAATAGTGCCAAACCGTATCCCCACAATGCTTGTTGACCATGTTCTAAATCCCCTTCTTTCAGGCTGATTAATAACGTTTGAAGGTCCGGCCAAATCAACAACAAGCTACCTAAAATAGCCAGACCTAACCATAGGAAAAAGCGAGAATCTATTTTCTCCTTCAACAACACACAGGCTAGAGTGACAGCCACTAAAGGTTGTAGTTTTTGAAGCAAAATCACAACAGTAGGGTTAGACAAATAAAATGCTTCGGTAAAAGCTAAAGTGCCTAAAGCAGATCCCAAAATACCAACCACCATAAAAGGAATTAAGGTTTTTCGAGAAATAAAGTTGAATGAGCGACGTTTGTAAATAAAGATGCCAGCTAATACAGCAACTAATATTAAATGCTCGAATAACACAATTTGTTGTGCACTAGAGCCGCCAAATAAGAGTGGATAACGAATTAACGTATCTGCGGCCCATAATAAGCACGCAAAAAATATAAAGGTAATACCTGTCATTACAATTCCTAAACTAAAAAGGAGAGAAAGACAGAGCGTAGGAAAGAACATTATACCGTCCATATCAAATAACTAATCCATTTACTTTCTGGAATAGTTTTATTAATCGTAACGATATTATTCAATAGTATTTACACTAAAGAATTGAATAAATAACTTACAAAAACTGCAGCGTAATATCTCCTCATCAAAATAATGAAGATCAATAATTTCTACAAGAGATCGAACTAGCTTCCCCTTGTTATCGTATAAAAAGGGCAAATGGTTGATGTTTCTGTATGCTATTTATTCTCGATCTTCTTCCATCCGGACTATAACCGTCGGCTTTGGCCTCTCACCAAATCTGCTGACCCTAATATAATAATAATACCAATCATAGTAAGTAACTGATTCTATTTTACTTGTTAAAACAACTTATTTTTTCGTTGTAAGTTTCGTATAGGGAACAACCATTTACATCAACTTACGCCTCAAACTAAGCCATTTTTCCGGCGCAAAATTTAGATCAGTTATTTAATACAATTGGTATAACTCATCGTATTAGGCGCTCGTGGGCTGTTTCACTGATACAAATTCATAACGTGAAAATACCACCGGTGGGGAATTACACCCCGCCCTGAAGTCGAATGACTCATACCAATTAACTAACTATTTTACTTACTAATATAATTGGTATATCCGCCACTATATCAATAGCAGCGGTTAAGTCATGGTTGATAATAATAAGCTTTTAGAAAAAGACAAGCGAAATACTTAAATCAGATGTTAAAGAAACAGTTAAAAGTAGTAGAAAGCAAAGTATCTTAGCTTGAAGCTTGACTGGTCCAAATAGTTGGATTGGATTCAAAGATTAAATTTGGGGTTGTTACAAATAATTGTTTAGCGATATTTTCACCTAACTCATCGCTCACAGCTAAAAAAGCTTCTTTCATTTTAGAAGGACGACGCTTCAAATTATGCATATCCGAAGCAACAATCGAGGCGTCATTATTCCTCAGCATATCCCATGCTATTTTCTTTGACCTTTCACCAAAATCACCGATGATTGAAGCCGCCGTGACTTGAAATAAACAATCTCGCTCTTTGAAAGGAAGCAATAAACCTGATGACTCCCAAACGCCTCTATTACGCTCAGGATGTGCAATCATAGGCAGTATATTTTGTGCTATTAACCAATCGACTAATTTCTCACTACCTGGAGGAATATGGCTATGAGGAAACTCCAATAATAGCAAATCCTTCCCATGCCACTTACCCATAAAAGGTAATTGCTGAGTATTAGCCAGCATCATAATTTCAGGGCATATACGTACTTCTGCCGCATAGGCGAGGGATATATTGATTGAAGGGTTTTCTTGTACAGCGGAAGTTAACTGAGTGAAAGCTTGTTGGATACTTGATAAGTCATTATCGAAAGTCCCCAAATGAATATGCGGTGTCGCTAAAATTTTACACACACCGCTATCAATAGCACCTTCAATGAGTTGCAGGGAATCGGTTAATGAACGAGCCCCATCATCAATCCCCGCTAAAATATGACTGTGTAAATCAATCATTATTCCACTTGTACGAACACATAGTTATATTATTGACCATAACCATAATAGCCTTCGTAATCTTCTTTATCGCCTTTTTTAATATCAACTCTATTTAATACAATGCCGTCTATATGAGAATTAACTTGCATTAAACGAGAGATACCTTTTTTAACGGCAGCTTGCTTCGTAGAATCAGATTGAACGATATAAATAACAGAGTCCGCACGCTTAGATAACACTAACGCATCACTTACTGCTAAAGTAGGCGGTGAATCGATAACAATACGATCGTACTTCTGTTTTAAAATCGTCATTGCCGCATCAAACTTCGCACCTGATAATAACTCAAGTGGATTACTTGGTATAAAACCAGATGGTAAGATATCAAGCCCAGAAGCTTCATCATGTACAATCACATTCTCAAGTTTTTCAGTTCCTGAAATCAAATTAGATAATCCCGCTTGATCAGCCCCTAATTTAAATACACCAAGGAAGCTTGGGCGACGCATATCCGCTTCAATCAATAAGGTTTTCTCAACTTGAGACATAGAAAGAGCAATATTAATTGATGTAGTTGTTTTACCTTCACCTGGAATAGATGAAGTAACTAACACCACTTTATGTTGATCATCGATATGTGAAAGCATAAACCCAGTACGTAAAGTTCTGACGGCTTCTGAGAACGCTTTATGCTTATCATCAAAAAATGCATGAGGCGATAAAGTTTGTTTACGCTTTAATTTAATCAGAGGTAATAACCCTAATAAACGCAATCCTAACTTAGATTCGATTTCTGCAGCCGTTCTAAACGTATCATTTAAGGCATCAATAACAAATGCATAGATAACCGCAAAAGCAAATGAAGCTATAAAGGCTAAAATCACAAGTAGTTTTTTATTAGGTTTAATAGGTGCTAAGGGTGTTTCTGCTTGATCCAATATTTTAGCTTGCTCAACATCAAGGTCACTAGTGACTTCAGTCTCTTTATAACGCGTTAAAAACGTATCATAAAGGCTTTGGTTTGCTTCTACTTCACGCTGTAACCTTAAATACTCTTGCTCAGTACTAGATATGTCTTGGTATTTACGTTTCTCTTGTTCAAGCTCTCTAATAAAACGTCGCTCGTTATTCTTAGCTGCTTGTAATTCTTTAGCAAAGCCCCTAACTATCTTATTCGCTTGTTGCTTGAGCTCTTCTTGAATCGACTCCAATTGTGCTTTCGCGGCAACCAATTTAGGGTGTTTAGCACCGTAACGGAAACTTAGTTCAGAAACTCTTTGCTGTGCTTGATTTTCAATATTTTTAACATTAGTGATAAGCGGGTGTTCACTAATTTCAGGAATACTCATCAAATAATTTATGTCGTTGCCATTAGCATTGCTAACAAACAAATACAGTGTTTCTGCTTCAAATCGAGTTTGTTTAGCGCGTAAATAGCTTTCCGTTAGACTTTCTAATTCATCGCTAGCAATACTCAGTACACCCGCCGCATTCAGGTCAATTAAATTCTCTTTAACACGGTAATCGTCTAATGCATTAATTGAATCTTCAAGGTTAACACGTAGCTCTTCTAACCTAACTTCCAACCAATCGGCAGCTTTTTTCGTTGAAGTGGACTGCCCTAGCACCTCTTGATTTATATAAACATCAGCAACGGTATTCGCAATAAGTGCTGCTAACTTAGGATCTTTTGCTTCGAAAGAAATATCAACAAGCTGTGTATTACGAATAGGTGTAATGGTTAATTTTGATTGAAACGCATCAATTAATAATACCTTCTCACTTCTCGCTTCCAATGGTTCTTGTTTTTCTTCAACGTTAAACTCAGCAGGTAAATAAGACTTAACGTATTTCGTTAACTCATTAATCAAGCTAACTTCGTTATCATCGGGCATAAACTCTTTGTTGTTGGCTAGATTGAGTTTATCAATCACTTGCTCTGAAACTGAGCGTGACTTTAAGATTTCAAATTGCGTTAAAAAGTAGTCTTGGCGGCTTGTATCTAAAGGCAACACAGAGTCAATTGAAATCGTATTATCCGTACTGGTTTTTATTAATAACGAACCAGTTGCACGATAAATAGGTGTGATTCCTGTAACAAAAATAGCAACAAGAATAGTGATCAATAAAGAAAAACCTAAAATCTTCCATTTAGCATTCATCACCACAGCCCAATAAGCTTTCAAGTCAATGACTTGTTCTTGTGAATTTAGAGGTTTATTAACTGATTGCATAATTTTTATCGCCCAATTTTTTGCTAAAAGAAGCTCTGTTTAATAGTAATAATATCGCCCGGTGAAACGGCATAGGTTAACTTAACGTTTTGCTCACCTTCTGTTTGTGATTTTTTAACATATATTTTTGAAACCGATGCGCGATTGGTTAACCCACCAGCTAACGCGACAGCTTGATCAACATTCAAGCCAGGCTGATAAGGATAACCACCTGGTTGATTAACTTCACCGTGAATATAAAACGAACGATAAGTCATAATATCGACCTGCACCGATGGATTTAATAAATAATCACCGGATAGGCCATCATGAATAATTTTTTGAACCTCTGGGACTGTTTTCCCAGTAACTGAAACTAGACCAATAAAAGGGAAATTAATATTTCCATCATCATTAATGATTGTCTCAATAGTTAGATCAGGCTCATCATAAACGAGTATTTTTATTTCATCCCCAGCATCTAAACGATAGTTATCAACTTCAGCGGCAGGTAAGTTAAAGGAGAAAAAAACATAAAAAGTACAAAAATATAATTCATCATAAAGCAACCACAATCCCTAGATTAACTGCATTTTTATCGTAACTAATGTCAGTTTCTGTTGAGTTTTTATCAGTAAATTGATATCCCGCTTGGAGTTTTATCCAGCGAGTTACCGTGTAATTTAGATTTAAGGCTAAATTTTTAGTTTTATCGTTACGGCTAAAGCCAATATAGTCCTCATCTGTGTAAGAAAAACTTAAACTTGTATCAAAGTCCTCCGTCCAAGACTGCTTCCAAGCTAATCCACTATTAATTTCGAGAATATAATCACCAACCGTGCTTGAATCTTCAGCTGCTCGACTAAAGCTAATATCAAAAGTAGAGTATTCTTGCGGTTTCCAAGTTGCACCTAATTCTACTGTGTTACCGGAGAAATTTTCACGGCTTTCAGATTCAAAGGTTTTATATTGATAACCAACCTTAGCTGTTGCTGTCGTTTTGCCTAAGCCTAACCACCTAAAACCAACTAATGCACTTGAATCCCTATTATCACCGCTTTCTTCCCCCACTTCTAATTCATCATATTGAACGTCAGTTGTGGACACATCAAAGGTTAAATAAGTGACGTTGCCCGCTTGATAATCAGCATCAGCAAAAAAGGTAAGCTTACTGACATCATCAAATCGAGTGGTAACAATGAAATTACGGTAATCTACATCTGAAAAGTTAACACCACCACCAATACGCATTATCGCGTTGAGGCCGCCAAATTGATAATAACCTCTTGCATTAAGCTCATTGTATTTAATCGGTTGATCAAAAAAGATGAGTTGCCTTCACTAAGTCCACTACCTCTATCTTCATGTAAATTAGCATAAGAAAGACTGAAGTCAGTGCGGTGCCTATCGGTATATTCAGTGTGTGCTAATAAGCTTAAAGTGTGATCCGTATAATTATCTTCACTGCCATTTTCATAAGAGGCTGAAGTTAAACGGTAAGATCCACCATAACGATTAATACCATCATCAACACCAAACCTTATAGAAGGGGTTACGATATAAATAGCAGAGGAGGTTGTATCATCCTCTTGATCATAAATATTATCATCGTATTTAACACTTGCAGATACTTGAGGAACAACCATAAAACCATCAGTAACTTTGATAGGGGCTGGGTCAAAGCTTTCTGCAAAAGCGTTAATAACAAACACAGGAGAAATCGCTAAAAAAATTGAATATTTCACTTTTTTCATCCTTAAATAAAGCGCTCATTGTTAACTCTAAAAAGCCATGTCAATCACTGACTCCAAATCAAACATTCAAGCAACTATTTATTTACTTTATTAATAAGCGTTCTTATTAATAAACCCTTTAAACACAGTTAAAAATACAATTCGAATATCCAGTAACAATGACCATTGACGAATATATTCAAGGTCAAACTCTATACGCTTTTCCATTTTTTCAAGCGTATCTGTTTCACCACGCCAGCCATTAATTTGTGCCCAACCAGTAATACCAGGTTTCATTTTATGGCGTAACATATAAAAGTCGACTAATTTCCTATACTCTTCATTGTGTGCAACAGCATGAGGGCGAGGACCAACAATCGACATGTGCCCTTGTAAGACATTGATAAATTGCGGTAGTTCATCAAGAGACGTTTTTCTTAATATAGCACCTAATTTAGTAATACGAGTATCACCTTTAGTGGCTTGTTTCACCACACTGCCATTATCAGCAACAGTCATTGAGCGAAACTTCCACACATTAATCGCCTTACCATCTAAGCCATAACGTTTTTGCTTAAAGAAAACAGGCCCACTAGAATCTAGTTTAATTAATATTGAAATAATCAACATAGGTATCGCAATCATGCATAAAATCAATGCAGAACCAATAATATCTTCAAGTCTTTTAGCAAACGATGAAAGCCCACTTAATGGCGACTCATACACACTGATTGTTTGAATAGACCCGACATGAGAGAGGTGACCGTTTAATAAGTTAAAAGTAAAGAAATCAGGTACTAAATGTACATCAACAGTGGTATCACCTAATTCACGTAATATAGATTCAATACGTTTTTGTGCAGCTAAAGGTAACGCAATATAAACGAGGTCATACTTTCCCTGTTTAGCTAACTCAATTCCGGTTGCTATATCACCCTGTAATTTAGAAAAAACTTAGAATTAGAAGATAAACGAATATTATCTCTATCATCAAAAAAGGCATTTAATGTGAAACCAATTTCAGGGTGGTTAGCAAATTCAGTTGCTAGACGAAAACCTGAACTAGTTAAGCCGATAATGGCGACCCTTCTTGTATTCAAACCATTGCGACGACGTTTGTATAGATACAGACGGAAGGACATGCGCCAGCCAATTAACAGCAAGGCACTACTAAGAAACCAAGAACCAATAACTAATCGGGAAAGGTCTTCACTTATTTTGCTGAAAAACAGATAAACTACGACCATAAAAACAGCAAAGAACCAACTCAAAAAGGTATAGAGAGAGAGGCGAGAAGATGAACCTGTTCGCCAAGATCGGTATAAACGAATATTTTCCGCAAAAATAATGAAAGAGAGAGACCCAATAAGGCCAACAATGATATAGGGATCACTTACTTCAATAGAGTGAGCGCCAATACAAAAAAACAACAAAAATTGAACAACTGAAAAATCGACAATTCGATATACCGCAGAGAGTTGATTTATATTGTTCTTAACGAAATCTTGTTCAGTCATAAATCCCTTTACTTCACTATTATTAGACTACATCACTTAGTCACAAAAATGTGATCACAATAACAAAACATAATAACTTTAACAATATTAAAAGTGTTTGATAATGACTATTTCACAACAAATAATGAGAATGAAAGTATCCTTTACAATTAAAGAAAAAACTTTAAAAAACAACAACTAAAAAAGAAATAAAAAAAACACCTCTTTATAAGTAAGTTGATATAAAGAACATTTAAACTACGAATTCATTAAATAAAGCATACTTCATTAATATCAAATAAAAAAGAACAGAAATATATTTTTCAATAATAAGCATGTCGTTTTAATTTTATTTATTGAATAATTTTTTAGCGTACTGATTTAAATTCTTTTCTATATATTCAAAAACAAAATGGCCAACAATTAAGGAGCTGACAACTAAAAATAATAAATAGATTACAAGATTACTCTCTGTAAATAAGTAGAGGTATATCTTATTCAAAATTACCAAAGTAAAAGCATGAGATAAATAAAGTGAATAAGACGAATTTCCTAAAAGGTGAAGAGCTTTCCCAAAAAGGTTTCGCTCAAACGTTTTTAACTTTTCATTAATTAGCAGACCAATATGGAAAACTAACCACATAGGCAAGCCATAAAGAATAAACCTATTAGAAAGCCCCACCACATTAAACAACATTAAATAAATAGCCAATACAATGAATAAAAAGCATATTTGTAAATTATTATTAACCTTTTTAGAGTAAATAATATAAGACAGTGTTCCCATCGCAAACTCTAATAAAAACTGGTCGAAAAAGAAGTGTATGGATAATGAATAAAAATAACTGGTAAAAGGCAAAAAACATAATACAGCAAGTAACCATATTTTATTTAGCCTAGCTGTAAGAACAAGCGCACATAACAAATAGAAATAAAATTCATAGGATAATGTCCAGCCATTTTGAATCAGATACTTACTTTCAGTTGGGAGCAAAAAAAGGATTCTAAAATGAGAGTTTCCCCACCACTACTGTTCACCATAGAAGGGACAATAAGGTACGCAAACAATGCAATTATTGTAAAAAACCAATATAGCGGGATGATTCTAAGTACCCTAGATTTTAAAAACTTTAACGTATTGAAATCTTTATTATCAGTAACAAAACAGATAATAAATCCAGATATAATGAAAAACAGATCAACGCCGGATTCCCCAATATAATAAATCGACGCGTCGGGAATGTTATTTTGCACGGCCTTAATAGTTGAATGGTAATAAACAACTAAAATAGCAGCAATGCCACGTAAATATTGAATTGAATTAATCATGGCTATTATGCTCAAACAGATAAGGATTCAAGAAAGAAAAAAGAAAAACAATTAAAACAGCCTGGCCATCAGCCATGAAGGTAACAACAAATAAGCAATACAGATTAAATAATAAAAGATTAACCGTGAACCTGTTGCTCGCTAAACTTAAAAGAGATAGACAGCCGATCCAAAACAGGTGTAAAAACAAACCTACAATCCCATATTTTACAGACATATCCATATAAAAATTATGAGCACCATTGTTGAGACGTTGATCCGCATAGAAACGCCCCATAGCCTCCGTAATTCTATCTGCACCTATACCAAAAAAGAAATTATCCCTAATAATCTGGTAGGCGTTAATTAATAAACTTTCTCTGTGCATATTAGATGTAAACAAAGCGAGTTTTTCATCTAAAAAATAACTTTCATAAATTTTAATGTCTATAAAATGACTGATTTGACTTAAAATAGAAGGGGCTAACAGAATGGAAAACCCAATTAAAAATATAATCACTCCCTTTAATTTTGGTTTCGCAATAATAATGTGAGTCAAAATAACTAAAAGAATAACCAGCATTACACCTAAAACCCCTTTTCTTTCCATAGAAAGACCAAGAGGTATCAAGCTAATTAAAAAGTAAATCCAATCCTTTCTCATCGCAGAACCATTTGCCTTTAATAATAAAAGCACTGACAGTAACCCAAAAGCATACTTTCCATCGGAAGCAAGTTTGTAACGTGTAAAATGCCCTAAGGAGAAATGGTAAAAAACAGTATATAAGGCTGAAATAGCGATAAATATAAGCATCCATTTATAAAAGGCTTTGCTATCCCATTCTGCATATATTGAAGCAATACCTAAATAAAAGCATACCCATAGAAACTGAATAGATTCTTTAATCGAACTAGAAGTATTATCTAAAAATATCCCTTGTACTATGATATAAAAAGCAATTATCCACATAGGTAAGAATTTAAATTGAAAGAATTTCAAATAAAACTTAGGGAAAATAAATAATGTCAAAAGCAGAGTAATCGCACAAACTAAGTCTGCCACCCTAAGTGTCGCACCGAATAGATGATAACGAAACATGGAGAAATAAAGAGGTAGAATTGATGCGGCTAAAATAGTTAACAGACGCTTATATTTCAACATCGTTGGAGTTTCTAAATATAGTTTATGTAGCGCTATTTCAGGTATCATTTCATACTTCCATTATAAAATTGCTGATACAATAATGCGGTGTTTTCTGCAGAATAATATTGTGCTTTTTTAAAGAGTCTAATGACATTTTAGCATAGAGATCTTTTGACTCTTTAACTTCACATATTAATGCCAATAACTTATCTACATCAGCGACGTCAAATAATGCATCTTTTGATACTATATCGTTAAGCCCTTCTACATTTGTAGCTAAGCATGGGAGACCAGCCGCCATTGCTTCAACCGCCGCTAGGCCAAACCCTTCCCAATTAGAAGATTGAACATAAAGATCCAATGACTCTAAAAATTCTGGGATATCATTCACCCGGCCATAAAAGTATACTTTATTCGAGACTCCAATTTCATCCGCAAATAACTCTAGTTGAGTTCGTAACTCACCATCTCCCGCTAAATGTAGCTCGCAATCACTGTCAAGTAACTTGATGCATTCGATTAACGTTTTAATATCTTTTTGTGGGTGTAAGCGGCCCACCATCCCTATTTTGAAGACCTTCTTATCAAGATCTATATTCTTCCTCTGTAACGAAAAACGGCTTAAATCGATTCCATTACAAATAACCTCGGTTTTCTTAGTTGGCCACTTTAAGTCTCTTAACAGTGCATTTTGGACACCTTTTGAAATACAAGCCGTTTTTTTGAATTTACGAAAAAGAACACTCTCTAACGTTTTGATAAAAAGAATATCTCGACGTCGATAATGTGGGTTATGCTCAGTAATCACTGTCGGAGTTGATGTTAATAACGCAATATATAAAGAAGGAAAAAGGTGCGCGTGTACTAAATCCGCATTGTTCATACGTTTAATAACACCACGTAAACCAATATCTCGTTTATGGTAAACACTAACCCCTAATTGCTTTAACTCATCAACATATTCGTTTTCACCACGCGTTAAAATAACTTCGAACTTAAATTCATCTTTTTGCAAGGTCATTAAATCAACGAGTAAACGCTGCACACCGCCGAGGCGCTGTAAATCATTAGTGATGTGTACTACTTTTTTCATTTGCCAGCCTTGTTTATAAATTCTTCACTACAGAGGTTAATGGCATAGTCATTAATATTCTGGACTTGTTTAATCGATTTTGCTGGAGAACCTACAACGACCATAGCTTCTTCAACATTTTTTACAGCTACAGTTCCAGCACCTAACACGGCATTATCACCAATGTTAATTTTTCCGACAATATTGGTATTTGGGCCAATATAAACATTATCTCCGATTGTCGCTGCATCACTATTATGCATAGCACCAATAGAAACAAACTGTAATAAACTGCAATTATGACCAAGAGTTGTTTTAGCATTGACCACAATGTTCCCATGAGGAATATATAAGCCATAGCCAACTGATACTTTGGGACTTAATTGGACATTAACCTTTCTACCAAGGCCTGCTTTTAGCACTTTAAAAAAGCTAGAAATAACAAAGTTATTTGATCGTGCCATTCTTAAATAAACTTGAAATCTAAAATAAGGGTTTTTCAAAAACAGTTTTAAAAACACCTTGAAATTACTCTTCCCTTCATAACGAAATAAATCACTACGAATCAAAGCTTTTGGAGTCATATTTATCATTATGAAAATGTCCCTATTAAACAAATAAATTGAGATAACTTAAATTTGCACTTTGTTAACAATGACTCGCTAAATTGATTTAATAAAGGGATAAAAGATAAATTAATTGATTTACACTGTTTGAAAAACAGTCGTCTGTCAGCACGCTCTTTAATCTTGAAGCCTTTGAGGCTGACCAATAATGAGTATCTAGCAACTTGATTAATTACTTCACCTTTATCCTCAAAACTGTTAATTGTTTTCATTGAAGAGTTAATTAAATTAAGCAAAAGGTTTGAATAAGTTGAAGTTCGATTGCTAGTTGTTGAGCCTTCACGTTTCCGATAAAACACTAAACAGCTTGATAAACGCAGAGTCTTTCTGGCTTTTGAAAAAGCATGAATATTGTAAAAAATATCTTCAAATATCACTCCTTCAGGAAATTGCAAACCTTCGAGCATTGATTTCTTGTATAATCGAGTCCAAACAAAAAAACCGTAATGAAAAGGATTTAATTTTGAAGAAGGTAATTGTTCAACACTCGCTTTGTTTTCTTCTGGTAAAGTACCGGTAAACTCTTTGAAATCAAATTCAATAATATCGTATTCAGAAGTGCTGACATAACGACTTAACGTTTCCCAGTAATAGGAAGAAATAGCATCATCCGAATCAATAAAACCTATATATTCACCTTCTGCACTTTTTAAAGCAACATTACGCGCTGCGGCTTGTCCTTGATTAATTGACTGTTTTATTATTTTATAATGAAAGTTTATTAAAGGGGCATGCTCTTCAACAAATTGCTCACACACAGTAATGGAATGTTCAGGACAACAGTCGTCAACAAAAATAACTTCCACTTGTTCACTATTAACACCCACCAATAAACTCGTCATCAAATCAGGTAGATAATCAATAACCTTATAAACAGGGCAAATCAGAGATACTTTAATAGTCATCTTATGAGCCCTGCTTTTTATTCATTACACCATATTCCTCAGCATAATTGTTTAACATGACGGGTAACGAATATTTTGCTAAATATAAGTCATAAGCAGCTAATCCGTGATCAATTATTTTTTGCTTATCATCGATATATTCACGCATTGATTGTGCCATCACTTGTGCATTTCTGATAGGTACTAAATAACCTGATTTTTGCTCGATAATTAATTCTGAACAGCCACCCACATCAGACGTGACCACTGCTTTTTTACAGGCCATCGCTTCAATAATACTGCGTGGTAACCCTTCCCAAAAACTTGATAATATAAACACATCGGCTTCTGCTAATTTCTCTGCAAAGTTATCTACTACTCCACAAAATTCGATCATACCTTCAGGAAAGTCAGCGAAACGCGCTTTAACCTGCTCTTCGTATTGTCCATCACCGTAAATACTCAAAGTAAAAGGTTTCTTTTCAGCAAGTAACTGATGACAAGCAGCAGCTAAAGTCACGTAATCTTTTTGATCTTCAAAACGCGCAGCAGTGATGAAATGAACCGGTTTTTCGGTTAGTTGCCAAGTGTCACTATCTTTTCCCAACATACCATTTCGAATAACTAACAACTTTTTATCGGGTACCCCAATGCGCAAATATTCATTCTTATCAAACTCACACACACCAATGATCTTTGATGGTAAAATAGATAACATTTTTTCAATTAACTGATACTTTTTATAACCTTTATTTTCAGGGGTATTCACAAATGGGACACCATGTGGAACATAATAAGATCGCTTGAAAGTTAACATTGCAGCCATACGACCCAACGCACCAATTTTAGCAGTGTGCCAAGAACACACTTGTGGGTTTTCAGAGATAATCAACCAAACTAATTTTAATAATGAAAAAAGATCACTAAACGGACTTACCTCTCTTTTAAGTCAGTCAAGGCATGCACTTTAAAGCCTGATTCACGTAATTTATCAATCGCTTCACCGTCGCCGCCTATGGCATAAACAACCTCAGCACCTTCATCACGAAATTTTTCACCTATTTGGCAAATATGTTTAAATGAACCCGATACAATAGTATCTGAACGTGTCATTCCAATTAAAACTTTCATTTACACTATCCCTGTTAATTTTTTATAAAGCGTTAAATATTGGTTTGCAATAACATTTACCGTGAAATTTTCAGCAATTAATTGCTCTGAAAAAACTTTAACTGAATCGATATCTTGATTATAAAGTTGTATGCCTTTTATCGTACTGTTTTTAATATCTACGGCATCGAAAGACTCTGAAATGTAACCATTTTTTCCATCTGTTATTGCATCACTTGCACCACTGACAGGAGTTGAAACTAATACTTTACCTGCCAACAATGCCTCTAATAATGAATTAGAAAAACCTTCAGCTTCAGAGGCATTAACAAATACATCGAACTGCTGTATAAATTCCACTGGGTTATTCACTTCCCCATGAAAAGTGACTTTATTCTCTAACCCTTTTTCTTTGATATAGGCTTTAGCGGAAGCTAAAGCACTGCCACTTCCAATCAAATGAAAATGAACGTTCTGCTGTTCATTGGCTAATAAGACAAACGACTCCATCAATACATCCACTTTCTTTATACTTTCTAGGCGACCATGATAAAAAAGGTTAATAATCGCCCTATTTTTTTCTTGTAATGACTTATCCACACCTAGATCAGTATTAATTAATGCAGTGTCGATACTGTTAGGTATATTGATAATATTTTTAAACCCAAACGCTTTACAGTTCTGTGCAATCACATCAGTAATAGCGACCACTGTTGGGTTCGTTTTTAAAACAAAGTTAGCCATAATAGGGCCAAAGAGTTTTTTGGCCTTTAAAGCATTAAAATCCATAAACTGATTCGAATTCCCAACTTTAATCAATATTGGCTTATTGAATAAGCGAGCGACACAACAACCAACAAAAGCACCAAATTTACCTTGGTGACAATGAATCACGTCAAAGCTTTTATGATTGAAAGCCGCCCAAATTAACACTCTTAATAACCAGTAAATTGAAAATGGAATCCAACGTCCTAATAAATCCGGTGCGATCGGTGAATACAAACGAGTAACCGGCACTTCATTTAATACTTCTTTAGCTTGTCCTTTGTATTGTTGGCGAGATGTTAAAATCTGTACATCAAGCCCTTTCTTTTTAAGACCTTTAGAAACACGCCCACATTGTTTTTCTGCGCCGCCAAATACATCTGGCATATATTGACATGTAAGCATTAATATCTTCATAGACATTACTTAGTACCTTTTTGTTTAATTATTTAATAAATTTATTTTTTAAGTAGGCAAAGATTGGTTTTTCAAATAATAGGTAAGCAATGACTCCACTTAATACACCTAACATTATTAAAATAAACCACGTGATAAACGGTGGAAGAAAATCAGGAGGTAATAAAATCCCTCTCTTCCATACACCTGACATAATCATTAATGGAAACATGTGAAATAGATAAATAGAGTATGAAGCATCACCACATAAGTTAAAAAATTAGGGTATTTGAATGTTTTTAAGGTTGGCTGAAAAACAAATAACAGAACAATTGCAATAGCAATAGAACTCCGACTTAAAAATGTTGGCGCATTCAGCCTCCATTCATCTATTAAGACAAAAGCCAAAACGAGCCCAGTAATAATTAATAACGCCAAAATGGTATGCCTTGCATGCCAGTTTATTGGCTTTTCGATGACAATAAAGGCTACCCATCCACCTAAAGCAAAAGCTAAAGTACGAGAATTAGTGATGACCTCAATGATAGGAATAGTCGTATCAATAAAAATCCCTATGATAGATAAACAAGCAAAGCCAATTGTTAATATTTTTAATATTTCAATGGATTGAAACTTCATTGATATTAACAATGTAATCGCTAAATAATAAAAAACGATATAATGTAATGTCCATCCGATTTCTAGAATGGGTTTAATGTTGCCATCGATATAAATAGGATTTAACAAAATCGAATTAACAACCTGATATAAACTATAGTTGGCAGAGGCTCCTGGTACCATAGACAATATTAATAAGCAGGCTAAACCTACCCACCATATAGGGTATATCCGAATAATCCTTTTTTAAGAAAATCCATTGCATCTTGTTTTCTATTCCAAGTGGTATAAAAGCAAAAAAACCAGATAGCACTAAAAACAAATCAACGCCTAACGCACCAAACACTTTCGTATAGCCTTGTTCGACTTGCCAAAAGTAATCAGTAAACTCTAAGCTTTCAAATCGTTTTCTAATAACACCATGTGAATGAGAGATAACAATAAAGATTGCTCCCATCGCCCTTAAAAAGTGTAAACTGGTCAGCCTCATATTGATTCCTTTCAATAAATAAATGAAACAATTCCACACCTAATACAAATGGTATGTCACTCAACTATGAACGTAATCTTTTTACATTTAACACTATTTCCGTTACTTTTTTTGGAAAAATAATTAGATAAAACATTGCATACACAGAGATTCCAATAACGATGCTAACAATCACCTTAATGATCGGTTCTAAGCTATTTATCTGAGTTTGTAAGCAAAGATAAACCACCCCTCCCATAAACAAAGCACACACTAAAGAAGGTATTACCCCCTAAAAATTCGGCTAACTGAAAATGAGAACTTCTTTTTAAGAATAAAAATCATTATTACGCTAATCAGAGTTGTCACTGATATAGTAGAATAAACAACATGATAGATTGAGTACTGGGCTGAAATACTAACGAGACTTAAAACGACAACGAACTCAACCACACGTATTCTAAAGGGTATATGTGAATTGTTGGTAGCATGACAAAGTTGGCCAAAAAATAATTTAACGTAACGCCCATCCCGCCTAAACATAAGATGGACAACAACTGCCCACTTTTCAACCACTTCTCCCCAAAAATCAAATGGACTAAATCAGCCCCTATAATAAATGTCCCCACAAATGCCGGTAGTGCAAACATTGCACATGTAGTAATAAAATTTAGGTAGCATTTTTCCAATTCAATTGGTGACTCTTTTAAATTAGCAAAGGCTGAAAAAGAGACATCAACAATCGGTTTGATTGTAAATTGAACGATAACATCCAATAATTTCCCCGCTATTTTAAAAACCCCTAAAGTAGCGACACCTAAAAAATAACCAACAATTAATTCAACAAACCTAAAAATACCCTGCCCAATCAATGAACTTAAAACGATAGGCTGCCCTTGCTTTAAAACATTTGTTACACGGGCATAAGAGAGATGCCATGAAGGACGCCATTTAACCCCCTCCAAACTAAGACTAACAGGATAGTTGTTGATATGATTTTTTGGATAATCAAGCTATAAAAACCAAAGTCATTATAAGCCAAGTAAATCGCAATGCTGCCAGCAAAAACAGAGGAACATAATAGCCTTATTGCTAATGCTTTAAACTTAAACTCCTTCTTAAAAGCCCTTCGGGCGTTGTAGACAAAGCTTGCATTAAGGGAACAACAGATAATATTTGCAAAGATATTGCTAACCCCGGCGCCTCAAAAAATGCCTCTAAAGAAGAAGAAAAAATAACAAACAAAATACTCGTTATTAAACCGAGCAACAACGTAGCCATAAAAGCATTATTTTCAATAGTGCTATCTGACGAATTAACATTCCGCACAACTACTTCAACTAAGCCAAACCGAACTAACACATTGGTCAACTCAACAAAAATAATCGCTAGCGCTGCAGTGCCAAAATCAACTGGAGATAAGAGTCGTGAAAGAATAATAAATATAATTAAGCCAGAAAATTGATAAGCCGAATTGCCTATTAAACTCCAGATCGATCCCTTCACTATTTTTTTATTTAAGGTCATGTACCCACAAGCACTCTAAAAGACAAAATTACATTAAAAACAGACACTTAACCCATAAAACCATCAAAAAAACACAGTTAACGGTTAAGTATCATCAACGGCAGAAGTACCAGTTTGCTATGTAATAGCAAACTGGTTAGTCCACTTTAGGCATGATACATTTTGTACCAATCAACAAACTGTTGCATACCATAATCAATCTGTGTGTCTGGTTTGAAACCGACCTCTTCCTTTAGACTATCAATATCCGCAAAAGTTGCCGGTACATCTCCCGCTTGCATTGGCATATAATTCTTTTTCGCTTCTTTACCTGCCGCTTTTTCTATCGCTTCAATAAAAGTCATCAACGCAATTGGTTCATTATTACCAATATTAAATACTTTATAGGGTGCTTTACTTGAAGAAGGTGAAGTATTTGGATTGTCTGCGTTACGCATTGGCACCACATCTTGAATGCGAATAATCCCTTCAACAATGTCATCGATATAGGTAAAGTCACGTTTCATCTTGCCATTGTTAAACACTTTAATTTCGCGGTCATTTAAAATGGCATCAGTAAATAAAAACGGCGCCATATCAGGACGTCCCCATGGGCCGTAAACGGTAAAGAAACGTAGTCCAGTAGTAGGTAAGTCGTATAAGTGACTGTAACTATGAGCCATTAACTCATTTGATTTTTTGGTAGCTGCATACAAAGAAACCAGGTGATTAACTTCATCTTCCGTAGAAAATGGCATTTTTTCATTCATACCATAAACCGAGCTAGATGATGCATAGACAAGATGTTTCACTTTATTATGTCGGCACCCTTCTAAAATAGTGGCCATCCCCACTAAGTTAGAATCAATATAAGCCATTGGATTTTCAATAGAATAACGCACGCCAGCTTGGGCTGCGAGGTGAATAACACGGTCAAATTTTTCTTCAGAAAATAGACTTTCCATTCCTTCTCTGTTTGCTAAGTCAAGCTTTACAAAGGTAAAGTTGTCGAATTTATCAAGGCGTTTTAAGCGTGCTAACTTCAAGTTAGGATCGTAATAATCATTTAAATTATCCAGACCAATAACATCATGCCCTGCGTCACATAAACGCTCTGACACAAAGTTGCCGATAAACCCTGCTGCGCCTGTTACTAAATATTTCATCTGCTTACTACCTTTAAAAGTTAAATTAGTTTTACTAAGTACTTAAATTTAAAATTATCATGTCAATGTGTTTGGATTTTTCATTTTTGTAAAATTACAGGTAATCCATTATTTTTTCTTTTAAAATTTCTTCTACAACATATTGAGACCCTTCAACCGATAAATGACCATAATCGAATACTAAAGGGGTATTATTGTTATCCACTTTAGCCAAGCAACCTTCTTCATTGCATAACTCGTCTAATAATGAAATATGTTTAATTTCTGAGTTACCGTAACGCTCATGTAATTGACGATTTATTGTAAATAGAGAAGTCACAAAAGATCGATCTTCTATTATGGTTTTAGTTGGTTCAAAATGCCTTTTAGCGATTGTATTTGGTAATGATGGTTCCCATTGTGGAACAGGACCTATTAAGATAATTTTTGATTTTAAATTGTGTTTCGTGATGTACGAAAAATTTCATTGTAATCATTTTTATCGTGATCAATATGTTGAACTAGAATAATTACTTTTGGTTTTATTTTTAGTATTTCATCTTTGGCTTTAGCGTTTGCTCTATCACAAGCGACCCTATATTCACCATCTAGTTCAGTATCCTCTTTAACAAGTGGCCTACAATTAGAAGTGGTAATTTGACTTATATTTTCACCGCTAAATGATTTTCTAATACCATAAGATAAAGATTTAGCATGAGAATCACCCCAAATGAAAATCCCACCTTCACCTTTATTGAGGCAACTATTAGGTATGTCATTTTTAGGTTGGCGTTCAACAGTATCAAAAAAATTACATTCTGGACTGAATAACCCCATAAAATTTTTAATATAATTATCACGGTGATAGTTAGCCATATACAGAGTTTCTTCCGAATTGCTAATGCCTCGAATAGGTTTATTAACACCATTACTAACAAATACAATCGATCCTAAAAATGCAGTTAAAATACAAAAATATAAAGGTTTACATTTTAAATAACCAAGAAGTTTGGGAAACTCTTTCTTAAATTTAATCGTTTCAATATACTTATGGCTAATAAATCCAAGTAATACTGATAAAAAATTCCAATATATATAAATATGCTATTCAAAGAAAAATAGTAAATAGCAACAACAAAAGGCCAATGCCATAGATAAATCGAATACGACCATTTCCCTATCTTCTGAAAAACAACATTACTTGTTATAAGGCTATTTTCACGGTCAGCCTGTATTATTAAAAAAGCACCAAAAACAGGGAATATAGCTAAGTACCCAGGCCAAGGAGTCCCTTTTGAAATAAAAGCATATGAGACAACGATTAAAAGTAGCCCGCCCCACTCAAAATACTTTTTACTTTGCTCTTTTAGTGAAAGTGGATACAAGAAGGCTACACCGCCGAGCATCATCTCCCATGCTCTTGTTGGTAATAAATAATAAGCTTGATTGGGCCATTGATATGTTGAAATAGCACTCAAAATAAAACTGATAACAGCACCAATTACAATATATTTTTTGATTGTTTCCATTGATACAAAATTTTGTAAAGAGACTAATATTAATGGATAAATAACATAAAATTGCCACTCAACAGATAAAGACCAAGTATGTAAAAGCCACTTTTCATGAGAAGCAGCATCAAAATAGCCCGCCTCCATCCAATAGATAAAGTTAGATAAAAACCCAGTACTAGCAGCAATATGTTTTCCTAATGCTCTATATTCTAATGGGGAGAGATAAAACCAGCCAAATATAAGAAGGGCTAAACAGAGAACAGCCAGCGCAGGAATTATTCTATTTGCTCTTGCAATATAAAATTTCCAAATTGAGAAATTATCTGCTTGAATTCCCTAAATATTATCCCTGTCATTAAAAATCCAGAAATAACAAAAAACACATCAACTCCAGCAAAACCACCAGGCACCCAAGAGGGGTTGAAGTGAAATAACACAACGGCAATGACGGCAATAGCTCTAAGACCATTTATATCTTGTCTAAAATTCAACATTTGTAATTCCATACTAAAAAGATAATAAATATCATTTATGTATAATCCATTTTGTATTTATTAATATTAAAAAACTTAATAGATTATGAATCTAAAAGGTTAATTTTCGGTTAGGAACTGTAAGTATCAACCAAAGAGTAAGTAAATGGATAAAACAGAAAGGGAAAAATGTTGTTCATTAGAAATTCCATTTACCTGACTTAACGTATTTATGGTTATTAGCCATAAAGCTAAAAATACAATCCGTTGTACTTATTTTTTAAAATTAAATTGATGATCGTTTAATGTTTACTTAATAATGCGATTTACTTAAAAAGATATATTTCGCCTATACCACTAACGAATTTCTCTAAATAGCTATTGGACCATCACAGTCAAAACGGTATCTATAAAATGCTAACAATGTAGTTTACAAAAACAAAAGACATACTAAATATTTGCCGCTTTTCGTTACAATATAAAACAATAATTTACTTTTACTTTTGTCAAAAAATAATGACTGAGTAATAAATATTAGTGATTTAGATCTCTTTTGTCACTTCTTTTTGGTAATTAATATCAACTTTAGTCAAGTAAAGTAACTTATCGTTTCAATTTGAAATAAACACAATAAAAAACACCTCATTAGAGATACTTACCCATAAAAATCAAATACCTAATAATAGGCACAACATCTTTTGAGATTTATAATCATCAACATAATACAAGGAATAAAAACAAAAATTAAACAGAGTAATTTTTTATTGATAAATCTGTTAGTTAAAAAATTAAGTAGTAATAAGAAGGATAAAATCACATAGGAAGTAACTGGCGACCAGTTGACCAAATAATATGAACGATTAAACTGTATTCATATAACTATTAGTCTATACATTCTGAACTAGTAACCAATATATAGTTGAAACTTAAAATTTTAATGCAGTTTTCTTTTTAACTTATATTGTCTTGGGTTAACTACCTTTTTAAACCACATCTCTTTTAAAAACTGTTTAATCATATGTCCTTTGGTTACTTTAGTATTTTCAGTATCCATTAACTCATAGCCTAACACCTCCAAAGTATGCGCTGCATAATATTGAAAGTCAGCAATCTCTTGATTGGTTAATTTGCTTTGCCAAGCATTAGCACGACTTATATCGGGTGTTTTACCCACTAGTGAATGTTGTTTTTTAGAAAATTCAGGCACAAAATCACCTTTTAATGTGACTTCTTCCAATTCTGGATTGCCCAAGAGGGTTAATATTTTGGCTATTTCTTTTTCACTGTCCCTTAGTAAGTCTTCATATTTGACTAAAATGGTTTTTTCAGGGAATAAAGTCTGAGTGATAAAACCATAAAGGATCTTATTTAACCAAGCTCTAGATGAGTGTAAAAAAGTATTTTCCCCCATTCCAATGGTATTTGAGAATGGGCAACCGCTCTACCGTCTCTAACGATATGTATAAAATAACAGTCCTCAAAGGTAGCATTAAGTAACTTTGCATACATTAAGTTATTAGGAGAGTGGTCGATCCAATAGCCTACGCTCTTATCTTGAGCATATAAACTCAAGATATCATGATAAACCTCGCTATAAGACAAGTAATCCTTATCCTTAAGTTCACTAATATCAGTGTTCCAACGCTTGAACCGTTTATCCTCAGCAAGGTTTTGTGAGTATGCGTGAATTGAAATAGGATATTCAAATGGAATATCTGTTTTAAATAAAGACTCAGGTGTCACAACGCTATCTTTGATCGTTGATAACAAAGATGCCAACATAGTTGTTCCGCTTCTGTCAGCACCACCAATAAAGATACATTTCATATTTCACCTAAAAATTTATGCATTAATGTTGAATAAAGCCTAGCCTCTAAAAGGCAACTCTACTAATTAAAAATACATTTCCTAGCAAATTATATAATACATAAAGCCAATACAACTAAGTAAAATTCAAAGCGTGATTGACTAATACCAATGATTTTAAATAAGTTTTTATAAATGTTGTATAAAAAGAAATTACTTTAACAAGTTAAATAGTATGATTAATATAACCAATAAAAATTAGCTAATTTTAACCAGATATTGAGTCGCTTCTTTATTAGACGCCGTTACAAACAAAAGTTCAATGGTATTTAGTTTATTTTTTATTGCTTTTTTTATGACCAATAAACTGAGATAATTTATGAGATTCAGGGAAGATATAAACGGACTTAGAGCGATTGCAGTTATAGCGGTGGTATTATTTCATTTTAATGCAGCTTGGATACCTGGTGGTTTTGCTGGTGTAGATGTATTTTTTGTCATTTCAGGTTTTTTAATGACAAGCATTATATTTAGAGGAATTGAGCAGCAATCATTCTCAATTTCAACATTTTATGTCGCCAGAGCCAATAGAATTATTCCAGCGCTAGCTGCATTGTGTTCTACCTTACTGCTTTTCGGTTGGTTTTTTATTACCCCTATTGATTACACTGCATTAACCAAACATATCGCAGTAAGCATGACCTTTTTATCAAATATTGAGTATTGGAGAGAATCTGGTTACTTCGATATTGCTTCACATGGAAAGTGGCTGTTACATACTTGGTCATTATCAGTTGAATGGCAATTTTATATTATTTATCCGTTAGTATTAGTAGCTATGCACAAATTTATGTCGTTAAAGGCGATGAAATTTACGTTATTAATTACTACTATACTACTGTTTATTTTTAGCATTATAGCAACGCACCTATGGCCTAACCCAGCGTATTATTTGTTACCTACACGCCCTTGGGAAATGATGTTTGGAGGAGTCGCTTGTGTATTCCCTTTCACAATACCATTTAGATATAAAAAACACCTAGAGTTGACTGGCTTATTAATGATCATCAGTGCTTATTTTTTATATCGCAAGACACTCCTTGGCCAGGTCATTTAGCTATACTTCCTGTTTTAGGTGCTTTTTTAGTTATACAGTCTCAACGTGTTGACAGCTTATTAACTAGTAACTTTATTTTCCAAAAGTTAGGTGCTTGGTCCTATTCTATCTACCTTTGGCATTGGCCTTTGGTTGTAGCTATCTACTATTTTTCGTTAGATACAGTTTATACCTACTTCGGAATTATATTGTCTATAGTATTAGGTTTTTTGAGCTATCGATTTATCGAAAAAATAAAATTTAAAAAGAATATTGACCGATTATCTTTTTTAACCTCGAAACCTGTGCATATGGTCTTAATTCTTAGTGTATTGTCTTCTTATGTTTTTATTAATGAAGGCAATAATGGCTGGTTGATACGACAGAATATACCAACACAAAAGACTTATACCATGTTATCTAACCTTACAACTGAAACAACAAATTGGGGTATGAATGCTAAAGGTGTACAAGCGTTTTCTGAATGTCGTTTTAATACAGCACACTTAACAAATGATATCGCATCGCGCTTGAAAGAATGCGTTTCCAAATACGGTTCAGGTACACTTATTATTGGAGATAGCCATGCTATCGATTTATTCGGCATGGTTTCATCCCGTTTTAATGATGACTTCATAGTCGGCGTCACTAGCAGTGGATGTCGAGTATGGGATGATAAAAATTTATGTCCATACGATGAAGTGAAAGACTTTATCTCGAGCAATAAACACGTATTTAATCATGTTATTTATGAGCAAGCAGGCTTTTACTTATTACTTGATCGCCATGGTGATAAAGGCTCTCGCTATATGTTTGATAAACTAGCAACCAATGCCCGCGTTGAAGGTATTGGTGTTGACAGCAAGCATGTTAACTTTACCCTCGATTATCTCACTGCACTCAGTGAATTAGTCCCTGTTACCTGGTTTGGCAGCAGAGTTGAACCCCACTTTAACTACAAACAAATACTTAGTAATACCTGTGCGCATGACTTTGAACTAAGAGATGGCCAAAAAGCTGTATTTACTGAACTTGATCAATATATAAAATCAAAAGTAGATGCGGTCGATACATTACAATTTATCTCGCAAAATAAAACCCTAGATTATAACTTTCCTGATGACTTCATGACATGTGAAAGTCTATTTTGGGCTGATGGAGATCACTTATCAGCTGTCGGAGAGGCCTATTTTGCAGAGCGTTTACCAGCGGACTTTTTAATTAACCACTTTCTAAAATAAACAATGCAAAGGCACAAACTCAAATTTCGTGCCTTGCATTTATTCATTAATAAAACGTTACTTTAATGAGTTGTTTTTCATTAACTCAATATCAACACCTTTTAGCTTCATCTCATCCATAATGAAATTAACGGTATTCAATAAACGCTGTTCGCCAACAGGCATTAGGTAACCGAACTGGCTTTTGGTGAAGGGGTTTTCTTCACGTACTGCCTGTAGTTTTTTGTTAATGGTTTGATAATAAAGTGCTTCCGGTGTCTCTGTCACCATTACATCTACATCACCATTGGCAACCGCTTTAGGGACATCTAAGTTATTTTCATATTTAACTAAAGTTGCATTATTTAAGAACTTTTCAGCAAACTTCTCATTGGTACCACCAATGTTTACCCCAACTTTTACGCTTGGAAGATTCACTTCCGCTAGGGTATCAAACTGCTCTTCTTTGCCATTCTCCACGAGAAATAACTTACCAAACGTCATATAGCCTTGAGACTGCTCTGCAGCTAATTGACGAGAGATGCGACGCGTAATTCCACCCATCGCAATATCATATTTACCTGCTTGTAGGTTAGGAACAAGATCTTTCCATGTTGTTTGTACAAACTGGACTTTTACACCTAGCTGTTCGCCAAGATGTTTAGCAACGTCAATATCGTAACCAAAGTAGTTTGAACCATCGTAATAGGAGAAAGGTTTGTAATCACCTGTTGTGCCAACGGTAATAACACCCTTTTCTTGGATATCATCGAGTAAATCTGCTTGCGCATTAAAAGTTAACGTAGCGAATGAAAGTAAAGCCATTTGAGAGAGTTTCATAAATATCCTTATAAGAAGTAGAATGGAATTGTTTCTATTAAAGATGAAACTAACTTAATGTCAATGGCTTATAAGGCAGCGTAAATTAATACTAAGTGGAATGATTGTTTGCTATGAAGATCGAAATTAACTTTACCTTACATGAATTAATGGCTTCGAAAATGAGTAATACAGCCTCTAGAAAGCTGCATTACTCCCAAATACGCACCTATTTAGCAGCAGCGCTAGTTAATGCACTCAACACATTAGTTACCTTAGAAAATACCGCATCACATCCAGTTACCTGGTGACGTTGCTTCATGTACTCAGGGTTATTGTAAGATATCCACACTTTACCATTAGCATCTTTAGCAATGAGCACTTTCTGTGGTAAGTCGATTGCAGCTTGTTGCTCACACTGCATGATTGGAGTGCCTACTTTAGGGTTACCAAAAATCAGAACTTGTGTATCTCGTAATTCGAGGTCAACATTTTCCGCATTTTTTTATGATCAATACGCGCAAAAAGCGTTAAGCCTTTTTCAGATAATATATCGACAAATCGATCTGCTGTTTCTTTTACTGAATGGTGACTCTCAACAGAAGTAACCCCTCTGAGGCATAGCTATGACTTGTTACAAAAAAAGATAAAAATAGTAATGGGATAAGCTTTTTCATGATTATTTCTCTCGGTTTAGGTTTTTATGACGGTAAAAATAAAACAGAATTCAAAGTAACACCTTATTTTTTAACAAGCTACTTTACTTTATAGGTATTCAGTCTAGGTAAGTATTCACTATTTTACAGTGCTCACATATTAGCCTTAAATAAGCGAAGACAGTGCTTTTTCTAAACGTGGTAGGTTTGATGATTCCGTTAAACCAAATCGAAGTGCATTTTGCTCGTCAGTTAGCCTTACATATACTGCTTGGCTACATAATTTCTCATAAATATCAGACGCATCATTTAAAAACACAGTAATAAACAAAGCATTCGCTTCAATACGCGCATTCAACAGGTATGATTTGAGTAAGGCTTGCATTGCTTCACTCTGTTGATTAAGTCTGACCTTCTGTGAAAGTTGCCACTGTTTATCCTGTAGCGCTTGCTCAGCAATAAATAACGCAGGACCATTAATTGACCAAGGGCCAATACTTTCTTTAATCATGTCTAGCCATTGTTGTGTGGTACAAGCAAAACCAATACGGATTCCGGCTAAACCAAAAAATTTACCAAAAGAGCGTAAAACAATTAGATTGTCATATTGATTGTCATTGATGATATGCGGCACAAAGCTGAACTCAGGTTCAAATATATCTGCAAAAGCTTCATCAATAATCAATAAAGCTTGTTGCTGTTGGCAATGTGTTTTTAATTGCGTTAACTGAGTAATGGAAAAAGTATCAGTAAGTGGATTGTTTGGATTGATCACCACCACGACACTGTTTTTTTCAATATTATCGGGTAATGTTTGTTGATAAAAATGCAACTGATAACCAGCTAAAAACCAAGCTTGTTGATGCTCTTTATAACCGACTTTGGGCAAGTAGGCGTGCTTCATTTCACCTGTATTCACTGATCGATTTTTATCATTCCAAAGTGTAGGTAGCTTTTCGATTAACTGCTGACTTCCCGCTACTGGCCAACAATAATCTGCTTGATAATAATGTTCAGCAGCTTTAATTAGAGATTCAGAAATAGTGGGAAGATCCTGCCACACTTTTGCAGGGATAGTAGGAATAGCATAACTAAAAGGAGCAATACCCGTAGAAAGGTCTAGCCAATCTTGTTCAGGAATAGCATACTTTTTTGCCACTTTACTCAGCTGCCCACCATGTACGATCGCCATTATTTCAATAAACCTTGTTTAATTTTTTTGAGAAGTAAAATATAAATATCACAACATGCTTTGCAATAGCGCAACCATCAATAACCACAGTAATACTGCTTGTTTGACTAAGGTTAAGCTCGCTGCAATGTGTTTGCTTTGCACTGTTTCACCTTCGCCTAGTTGTGGTGAAACCACGGTTTTACCGAAATAGACTGCACTACCGCCTAAACATACTTGCATTACGGTGGCGCCAGACGCCATCACCCAGCCACCATTATGGCTTTTATAATCCTTACTCTGATGATAAGCGTTGATTAATGCACGCTTAGCCGTACCATTAAAGAGACCAATCACCGAAAACAATACCGCGGTTATTTTCGCACTGACAAAACCTAATAAGTCATCCATGCGAGCGCTACATTTACCGAAGTAGTTATATTGCTCGTTTCGGTATCCCCACATAGCATCTAATGTATTACTCAATCGATGGATGATAACCAGCGGTGCCCCACCGAGAACAAAATAAATTAAGGTGGCGGTTACCCCATCGTGACCATTTTCTAACATCGATTCTGTAGTCGCACGACTGATGGCTTGAGCATCCAATTCACTGGTGTCTCGACTAACAATGTAAGAGCAAAAGTGTTGTGCCTGTGCTAAATCACCTCGACGTAAAGGTTGATATATTTGCATGCCGTGTTGATTCAAACTATTTAGTGCCACAGCCCAGTAAACAATGTAGATGTTGATTAACATTATGAGGTAAACAGGTAAGATCCACATTAACAACAAATAAAGTAAAGGCAGTGGTAACACTAAAATAGCCCAGCTAAGCACACCTTTAATGAAGCGTTGCTGTGGCGTACCTTTATTTAATTTTTTCAAGAATATTGGCTAAATTACCAAATAAAACCAGTGGATGATAACGGTTAGGTTCGCCAATAATGTGATCTATAACCAAGGCAAACACAAGAGTAAGAAAAACTATCATAGACTGCTAAAAACACCGGTCTCTTGATCGTAACTTAATGCAATCAGTTCTGCATTTTTATAATCATAGCCAGTACTTGCGTTATTCTGAGTACCTGAACTGGGAGTTAGGTGAGGAATAAACTGCGCCATAAAACAACGTAAAATATCGCCATGGATAACAATTAAACTGACCTCTTTTGCTGCATTTTCGAGTTCATCTCTTAATGTACTTTCAAAACGGGCTAATAGTTGTTTTGAGCTTTCACCCTGCATAGGTTTACAGTCGGTTATCTGAGAAGTGATTTCATCATAATCGCTTAAGGTATTAACTTGATAAGTAAACTTACCTTGCCAATCACCAAAATGACGCTCTTCAAATCCTTTGATTGGAATAGGAATAAGGCCTAAAGCTTGCCCACAAATATCCGCAGTCTGAATCGCTCGCCCCAATGGAGAAGTCAAAATTTGCGTAATATTTAACGGACGGCATTGCTCTGCTAATAATGCAGCTTGTTGTTTGCCTTGATCCGTAAGAGGACTATCGAGTTGACCTTGAATACGCTGTGCAACATTCCATTCCGTCTGTCCGTGACGGGCAAGATAAAAAGTAGTTTGGTTATTCAATGTACGCTCTTAAATTGATAAAAGTGAAAAGTATACTTACTGTCATACCAATCATAGTAAGTAACTGATCTATTTTACTTGTTAAAACAACTTATTTTTTCGTTGTAAGTTTCGTATAGGGAACAACCATTTACATCAACTTACGCCTCAAACTAAGCCATTTTTCCGGCGCAAAATTTAGAGCAGTTATTTAATACAATTGGTATAAGACAATCATAATAAAATTTGATTCAATAGACTAACTGATTTTAATGTATCTAAGCCATTGAATATAAATACATAGTATAGGGAGGTCAATGGTAAATAAACAGTTATCAAGATAGTTGATAACTGTTTATTAAGACTACTTACTGTTGCAGTAGCTCAGGGCTTAAAAACGCAGAGGTTATTTACGATGTGCTAAGGCTTCACCTTGTACACCATTTTCAATTCGCTCTTTTTCTTCGTCCAATATTTCTTGCGGGAACTGCCCCATAAAACAACAACAAACACCTTCACCGATCATGGTTCTTGGGCCTAATGGGTGCGCAATATGTTTATAAACCCCGTGGCTATGTGGCTCGCTGTGACTATGATCATGTGAGTGACCATGTTCATGAGAATGGTCATGTGAATGACTATGGCCATGTTCATGCGAATGATCGTGTGAATGGCTATGGTCATGAGAGTGATCATGGCTGTGTGCTTCAGGATCTTGGTATTCTGCATGGTGATGATGTACATCCACTTCACCCGCGGCTAAACGACGTTTAAATGTTGCCATTAAGTCTTCGCCCTGAACCGGTTTATCATCCATAATATTACGAACACGTACTTCAAAGGCATCAATCACTTTGTCGTGGTCACGTAAGTAAGGTGTATTGATGAATTCAACTTCAGGATTATCTTTTGCTACTTTATCAATGTAACCTGAGATACGTTTGATTAAACGGCCTGTAAACAAGAAGTATGGCGCAACTACAATACGCTTATAACCAAGCTTTAATAGCTTCTCAAGACCAACACCTACCGAAGGGTAAGTCACACCAGAGTAAACGGTATCAGCCCAACCAAAGCCCATATTTTCACTCACGATACGCGTTAATTTTGCCGCTTCAGCATTGGCTTCAGTATCTGAAGTACCGCGTCCAACAACCACCAGCATAGTATCGTAAAGTTCTTTAGGTGGATTGTTTACATCTAAACCTAATGACTCGTAAATACGTGCTTGAAAAGCATTAATCATTGGCTGTTGTAAGCCTAATTCTTGACCATACGTTACTTGTAGACCTTCGTTTTTTTCTTCGAAGGTGGTTAATACTGAAGGAATGTCATTTTTCGCATGGGTTGCTGCGAATAACATACCTGGTACAGCATATATGTGATTAACACCTTGAGCTATTAAACTGTTTAACCCCATGTGAATATTAGGTGCAGAATATTCTAAAAATCCGTACTCAACAGGCATATCTGGAAAACGTTTTTTTAAGCCTTCAGCCACTAATGAGAATTCTACTTCAGCATCTTTATCACGGCTACCGTGACCACACACCATAATGCCTTTTTTAACTAGTTGTTCATTCATTTTACATCTCTTTTCTTATCAATTTTTTGCGGGGTCTAATTTGGCTGCCATGGTACCAATAGCCATAAAAACAGCAACGTTAACCTACTATTTATTACACTTTTTCTGGCCAACTATTCTCAAACAAAAATGTTTCTATTGGCGCAGCCTCGCCCCACTTTTGTTCTATTAACATTGGCTTTTCATAAAACTTTTCAACATGCCCAATACATAAAATCGCAATAGGTCGGCTGTCCGCTGGCATATTCAATAAATTAGCCAATTGAACTGGCTCAAATAATGACACCCAGCCTAACCCAATCCCTTCTGCCCTTGCCGCTAACCACATGTTTTGAATCGCACAGGATACTGATGCTAAGTCCATATCTGGCATGGTTCGACGACCAAACACATGCTTTTCACGACCATCGGGTAATGCAACAACAATTAACTCTGCACATTCAGCAATGCCTTCCACTTTTAATTTTAAGAACTCGCTTTTACGCTCATCCAATAAATCTGCAGTTGCTGTTCGCTCGGAAGCAACTAGTTGTTGAATATCACTTCTTAACTGTTGACTAGTCACTCGAATAAACCGCCATGGTTGCATCAAACCAACACTCGGCGCTTGATTCGCAACGGTTAATAATTTTAACAATAACCCTTCTTCTAAAGGTTGTGGGCTAAAGTGACGCATATCTCGACGCTCTTTAATCACTTTATAAATGGCCTGCTTTTCGCTGTCTTGATAACTGTGCTGGCTCTTCATGACTTACTCTCTTGCATTTCATCACACTGTAACAATAAGTCTTGTAGCTTTTCTTGATATTCATCAGGTGCTTGCCATAAACCACGTTGCGCCGCTTCCATTAAACGCTCTGCCATCTCTTCCATTATTTGTGGGTTATTATCTTTTAAAAATTGTTGGTTAGTTGGATCCATCAATAGGGTATCGGTCACTTGCTGATATTGATAATCGGCTATCAAATCCGTGGTTGCATCATAAGCAAACAGATAATCCACTGTCGCACCCATTTCAAAAGCGCCCTTATAACCATGTTCACGCATCGCTTCTATCCATTTTGGATTTAATACGCGTGAACGTAACACTCGGTTTAGTTCTTCTTTGAGCGTTCTGATCACTGGTTTACTTGGATTGCTATGGTCACTATGATAAATGGTGGGCGCTTTGCCTGAATAGACTTGTGCCGCATTGCTCATACCGCCTTGAAATTGGTAATAATCGTCTGAATCCAGCAGATCATGTTCACGGTTATCTTGGTTCTGTACCACGACGTCGATATTGCTTAATCTATCTAAAAACGCTTCCTTAGCCTGCACGCCGTCTTTGTCACTATTTCCGTAGGCATAACCGCCCCAGTTTAAATAGGCCTCCGCTAAATCACTTTTCTCTTCCCAACAACGTTCATCAATCAAACCTTGTAAACCTGCGCCATAGGCACCAGGTTTTGATCCAAACACACGATAACTTGCTTGACGTTTAGCTTGCGTAACATTCATACCATCAGCAATTAATTGCGCTTCACGTTGTTGAATATTATGCTGAATTAAATTGTTATTACTCGGCTCTTTAAGTTCACTAATAGCCACCACTGCCGCATCAAATAACGCCATTACATTTGCAAAAGCATCACGGAAAAAGCCAGATACACGCAGCGTTACATCAACGCGAGGTCGATTCAGTAGTTGGAAGGGAATAATTTCAAAATCGACTACGCGGTGACTGCCTTCTGCCCAAATAGGTTTTACGCCCATTAAAGCAAAGGCCTGCGCGATATCATCACCGCCAGTTCGCATGGTTGCTGTTCCCCATACTGATAACCCCAGTTGTTTCGGGTAATCACCATGTTCTTGTAAATGTCGATGTATTAACGCTTGTGCTGATTGATGACCTAACACCCACGCGGCTTTAGATGGAATGGCACGGTTATCAACGGAATAGAAATTACGCCCAGTAGGCAAGGTATCTAATCGTCCACGGGTTGGCGCGCCACTGGGACCTGCTTCGATGAACTTACCATCAAGCCCTTCGATAATCGCATTTAATTCATTATCAACACTTTGCTGTAATGCTTTATAGATTGTCTCTTGCGCGTAAACCAATAAAGCATGCGTTGCGGGGAACTCAATCAATTCAGCAAGGTCGTTATTCGCTAATAAGTAATGCTCTACCCACTGTAAAGCCAACAGCTCTAAACGCTCCGGGTATCTGCGGTACTGCGCCATAATGAATCACAGACAGTCGCCAATAAATCAGGTTTAAGCCCAGTCCAATTTTCACGGCCTGCGCTTAATGGGTCAAATAACTCACCATCAACTAATAACGAAAAGTCATTGACCAAACAATGTAAAATGCCTTGATTAATATACCCTTCCCCACGTGGTAAACGTAATAAGGCTATTAAGGTATTTGCGATTTTATGGTTCTCTGGTAACTCCCCTAAAATATGCAAGCCATGGCGAATTTGTGACTCTTTAATATCACACAAGTAAGTATCTAATTCTTCTAACACTTGGTTATCATCACCACGTGCTGCTTCATTTAATTCATCTAATATATTAGTGCTTTGTACTTTCTCTAAAATCTGCTCTCGTAACCAAACTTCACGGCGTGTATCTAAACCTTGTGCTTGATAGTACTCATCCACTAGCCCTTCTAGTTCAGCCATATCCCCGTAAGTTTCTGCACGCGCCATGGGCGGCATTAAATGGTCAACGATAACTGCTTGTGTACGACGCTTTGCCTGCGCCCCTTCTCCAGGATCATTAACGATGAATGGATAAAAGTGAGGCATAGGACCTAATACCGCATCAGGCCAACACTCGTTAGATAACGCTAAGCCTTTGCCAGGTAGCCATTCTAAATTACCGTGTTTTCCCACATGAATAACGGCATTCACTTGGTAAGTAAAACGTAACCAAAAATAGAAGGCTAAGTAGTTATGTGGTGGCACTAAATCAGGGTCATGGTAATTAGCTAACAAGTCGATATTAAAACCACGAGCAGGTTGAATACCTATAAAGGTTTCGCCTAAACGGATCCCTGCGATCATTAAGCGTCCATCACGGCATTTTAAATCGTCTTCAGGTTGCCCCCAACGTGCCGTAATCGCTTGTTGGCTGACTAAAGGTAATGCCGCAAAGTATTGTTTATAATCTTTTAAAGATAAGCTTTGCCAACAGGCTAAATGATGTAAGGTATTTGGGTTATTGGTGACAGACTGTAATAATTGCTCAATCAATTGATTACCGTTTTCTGGCACATCCCCCACTGGATAACCTGCAGCTTTCAATTTATTCAGTATATTGACCGTTGAATTGGGCGTGTCTAAACCAACACCATTGCCTATTCGCCCATCTTTTGTGGGATAGTTTGCTAAGATCAACGCAATGCGTTTATCTTGATTAGCCGTTTGAGATAACTGAATATATTTTTTAGCCAGCTCAATCACAAATAGTGCACGCTCTTGATGTAATTGATATTGTACTAAAGAGATCTGTGTTTTTTCATCGTAAAACGCCTCACTTTTGAAGCTAATGGCACGCGTTAAGACTTTGCCATCCATTTCCGGTAACACCACTTGCATAGCGATATCACGGCTGCGTAAACCTTGCTTATAATCTTGCCAATCTTCTAAGGTACTGCTGGAGAGTACTAGCTGTAGAATCGGAATATCTACGTCAAATAAACGTGTAAAACTATTAGGTTGTGAGCTTAACCCAGGTGTACTGACGGTGTTTGATGCAAAACCTGTGGTGTTTAAGATGAGGCGACAATGATGTTCGACGATCAAAGCATTTACCACGGTCATTGCTTCAGGATCTTTTAATGAGCTGATCACTATCGGTAGTGGATTCAAGCCATTATCAGACATTAATTGAATAAGTTGATCAAACATCTGACAGTTAGCGGACTGTAAATGGCTACGATAAAAAAGTAGCGCAACCACTTGCTGTCCAGCTTGCCATTGTATTTTATCTTGATTATAAAACTGCGCGACTGGTAGGAATTCAGCTTCTTTCGACTGCACTGAAAGCTCAAAAAATTGCTGGTTTAAAAAGGTAAATAACTGCGCACTATTATCAATACCACCTGCTCGACAGTAACGCCAAACTTGATGCTGAACTTGCGCTGACACAGTAGATAACTCAATCAACTCTGGGTCGATATTGTCATCACCGGGTACTAAAATAAGATGACGATTAGGCGCTTCTTTTGACCAACGAATCAGTCCATCCACACCATATTGCCAATACGCTTTGCCACCTAACAACGACACGATCACAACCTGCGCTTGCTCTAGTACTTTATCTTCATAAAGGTCGAAGGCCGCTGGTTTTAATAAGTTAGTCCAATTCACTAAACGCGTTTCTACTAAAGCGTGAGCTTCAGTGGCTGTTTGATATCCTGCAGAAAGCGCGGTTAATTGACTATCGGCTGCGCTGAACACCACTAACGGTGCCGGAGATTGTGCTAAATCCACAATCCCCTCTTGCTCAACAAACCCGCCCGGTTGTGCTGCTAATAGGTGCATTAACGATTAAACCTCAGCGCTTTTTAGAATAGCAGTCACGGTTGCTTGATCTAAACCTTTACCGATTAATACTAATTCTGTTTTTGGCGTTTCAGTCGCTTCCCATAAACGGTCAAAATGCACATCTAAACGTTTACCAACTGCTTGTAATACTTGACGCATTGGTTTGTTTTCAACGGCTGCAAAACCTTTAATACGAAATAGATTAAATTCATTTAACAGCTTTTCTACGTTAGCTTTCAGTTTGTCAGCATTCACTTTACCCAAGCTGATCACCATTGAATCAAAGTGATCATGTGCGTGGTCGTGATGTGCGCCATGAGCATGATGATGATCGTGGTGGTTATGCACTTTATCAATGTTTTTCTCAGAACCTGCATTGATACCAATTAAGACTTCTAGTGGTACATCACCATTATTGATATAAGCGGTTTTTACAGAGCTTGGTAGACGTTTTTGTACTACGCCTTTAACACGCAATTGCTCTTCTTCATTTAATAGATCGCTTTTACTTACTACTACTAAATCAGCAGAGTTAAGCTGATCATCTAATAGCTCTTGTAAGCTTGGATCGTGATCTAAACTTTCGTCCATAGCACGTTGTTTTAATACTTTATCTTCATCAGCAGCAAAACGACCTGCCGCAATAGCTGGACCGTCTACCACAGTGATAACTGCATCCACTGTGCAGTGCTCTTTAATACCCGGCCAGTTAAAGGCTTGTACTAATGGTTTTGGTAAGGCTAAACCCGACGTTTCAATCAGGATATGGTCGATTTGATCACGGCGCTCAACCAGTTTTTCCATCACAGGTAAAAACTCTTCCTCAACGGTACAACAGATACAACCATTAGCGAGCTCGTAAATACCATCTTCGCCACCGACTAGTTCTGCCGCTTCATCTTCACATTCCAGTGGGCAGCTGCGTAGTAGTTCTGAATCGATATCTAACTCACCAAACTCATTCATGATCACGGCAATACGTTTGCCTTTAGCTTTTTTAAGTAAGTTAGCCAGTAAAGTTGTTTTACCGCTGCCTAAGAAACCGGTCACGACTGTGGTTGGAATTTTGTTTAATGAAACGTTACTTGCTGACATTGTTTACCTCTAACTCTTCAATGGAAAGTGTATTCTTACGACGACGAAATATATTCGGTTGCTCTTTTTTATACAGGTATGAATCTTGGAAGTTGGTGGTATCCAATACATGACCTACTAAAATAAGGGCAGTTAATTTAAAGCCTTTTGCTTCTACTTTGTCTGCGATATCCACTAAAGTGCCTGTCACTTTATCTTGGTCAGGCCATGAGCTTCGGTAACAAACAGCAACAGGGCAATCCTCACCATAATGTGGGATCAATTCCGCCACTATTTTACGAATTTTGGTGATACCTAAATGGATAGCTAGTGTTGCTCCACTTTGAGCAAGCTGTGGTAAACGCTCGCGTTCTGGAAAAGGTGTTTTACCTTCATAACGCGTCATGATCAGCGTTTGCGATACACCTGAAAGTGTGAGCTCTTTGCCTAAATAGGCAGCAGAAGCAGCCGTTGCACTAACACCAGGTACCACTTCATAGTCGATACCGTGTTTTTCTAAACGACGAATTTGCTCTGCGATAGCGCCATATAATGCAGGATCACCACACTGTAGACGGGCAACATCTTTGCCCTCTTTTGCAGCTTCTACAAAGTAAGCTTCCATCTCATCTAGATTGATCTTAGCGGTATCAACAATCAACTCTGCGCTGTCTTCAACATCTTGTAATGTTTGACGCGGAATTAATGAACCTGCATACAAAACAATAGGGCACTGCTTTAATAAACGTGCGCCTTTAATGGTCATCAACTCAGGATCACCCGGCCCTGCACCGATAAAATAAACTTTCATGTTGAATCCTTCTTAATTAATACTTTTAGCTTTAAATATCACTTTTAACGCAGAAATCGCTTGAAGTGCGACGCTATAATTTCTTTTTATAACCACGTGGCGTATAAACCCATGACTTATCACCATTAATGATATGGCGAGACTCACTATTACCCACACTGACTAAAGTAAACATATCAACATCTTTCGCATCCAATTCATCTAAACGGATAATACGAATCGTTTCATCTTCACGGGTTAACTGACGGCCTAGTAACACAGGTGTAGATGCTGGACGATATTTTAATAACACGTCACGAGCATGGTTAAGCTGCCAATCACGCTTTTTCGATACCGGGTTATAGAAAGAGATAACAAAATCCCCTTCACCAGCACTATGGATACGCTTATCGATGGTTTCCCATGGTGTTAAAAGATCCGACAAACTCACAGTACAGAAATCATGCCCTAACATGGCACCAATGCGACTTGCACCAGCTTGCATCGCAGATATACCCGGTACAACGTCAATCTCAACATCTAACCATTCAGGGTGTTCTTCTAAGCCTTGAAGTTGTCTATCTAACAATTCAAAGACTAAAGTCGCCATGGCATAGATGCCAATATCACCACTTGATATAAGTGATGTGGTTTTGCCGCTTGCCGCTAGATCTAATGCTAGACGCGCACGACCAATCTCTTCCCCTAACGGTAAATCATGGTGTACCTTGTTATTACAAGGCTCTCCTAATAAGTCTAAATACAGTCCATAAGCGACTAAATCAGTACTTTGCTCAACCGCTTTTAATGCTTTTGGTGCGACTAAATCTGCATTTCCTGGTCCCATACCGACAACAAAAAGTTGTTTTTTTAAACTCATTTTATTTCCTAGTTTTTAATGTTCTACAGGCTATAACTTCTGGCGATTGCACAGGTAGCTTGTTTGTTTTTATGTTTATTAAGTAGTAACTCACTACCGTTATTAGTTAATTGTTGGGCTTGATACAGTGCCGCAGACTCTGCTACGCCATATACTCCAACGGTTTTTAAAATATAATCAGACTTAGTGGAAAGGCGCCCTTCCATCGTGCTTAAGGTCTTTGCATCAAAAGTTAAGTAAGGTTTTTGTAATGTTTCAGCTAAGCCAATTAACCCCACTTCATCGCTCTTAATATCGATACTGGTAATGGCACTGATATCATCGATGGTTAACCCAGCTTTCACTAAACACTCATTTAATAAACCTTGTAAAACTGCCTCAGGGCAGTGGCGCTCACAGCCCATACCTACAACATATTTAGGTTTTAAGTAACTATTAGCTGTGGTTAACACCAGTTGGTTTTCAAGTAATTCGCTAACTTGTCTCGCTAATTCATTCGCTCCACCTTCGTGACCGGATAGTAGCGGGATCACAAATTGCCCTTGCTCATCTAAAACCAACACCGCAGGGTCGTTATATTTATCCTTTATCACTGGCGCTAAAGTTCGCATCACAATACCCGTTGCGCAGATAAAAATAAGCATATCACCTTGTGTAAAGTAGCTTTGTATATGCTCTTTAAAGGGCGTTGGTTTATAGCAAACGTCGCTATTTATAGGTGTTGAAGCACTATCTAAAAGGTGTTGTAAACGCCTTGCTAGCTGTAACCCCACTTCTGTTAAACAGATAATACGGATCACGCCGTGAGTTCCTCACGGGTGATCACAAATAGTGAGAAGTATGGTCCAGCAACATTGTCTAACTGATTTAAATCTCGAATTATTTTTTGTTGGTCACGACTGATATATTCCAAATAATTGGCATCATCAAATCGCTTGGTTTCTTTTAATAGGCTAATTAGACGTGGACGTTCAATCCCCGCCTTCATGATCACAACCGCATCATGCTCTAATAATGCCGCTTTAACTTTGGCATCACTATGACGTCCTGTGATCACTGCAAAAGATTGTTTTAATACCGTTAATGGCAGTTGTAATTCAGCTGTTGCCGCAACAAAAGCAGGTACACCAGGAATGACTTGTGATTGATACTGACTTTCTAATCGCTCTAATAGATAGGTAAATGATCCAAAGAATAACGGGTCACCTTCACATAAAAAAACCACGGTTTTACCTTGCTTAAGCTCAGCTTGAATTTGCATAATCGCTTTATCATAAGCAGCATTAGCAGCAACACGCTGACGCGACATAGCAAAACGTACCCCTAAGTGCTGTTGTGTTTTAATCGGATCTTTTAATGCTTCGCTGGCAATGGTTAACGCCTGTGATTCCCCTGCTTCATTCTCTAAATAACAGATCACATCGGCGGCTTGAATCGCACGAAATGCTTTTAATGTTAATAGCTCAGGGTCACCAGGACCGACACCCACACCAATAAATAATGCAGTTTTGGGTGTTGAGGTTAATTCACTCATGACATTACCTTCTTCGCCTTTTTAGTGAAACTAAATAAACTTACCGCTAGCGCTGGACGATAAGCTAATTGCCCACCCAAAGTTCTGCTTTTATTAACGGCAATCTGTAATGTTTCTAATTCAGCGTCTTTTAATGTTTCACGCTGAGAATAAAAATCTAATAATTGTGACTTAGTTTTTTCCATTACAGCAGAAACAACAATTTGACCATTATCAGGCAACTTCGCCCATAACTGAGTTAATAACTGAGGCAATTCACCATCACTACCGCCAATAAAGATTTTATTTGCAGCAGGTAAATTAGCTAAGCCTTGAGGTGCACGTGCTAAGTGTGGTTTTAAGTTACGTACTACACCAAATTTTTGTTGGTTTAATAACAAGCAATCAAAACGTTCTTGGTGATGTTCGATGCTATGTATTTTTGCCTGTGGCTGCCAATATGCTAACTCTACAGATACACCACCACAACCAGCACCAATATCCCAAATTAAATCATCTTTACTTGGTTGTAATAGCGATAAAATAGCTAAACGCACTTCTCGCTTGCTTATCATGCCCTTGCTACCTAATTCACCAGTTTCAAAGTCGTGATCCTTAATCCCAGGAAACTCCGGTAAATAGCCTTTATTCGGACCACATAAAACAAAAGAAACATGTAACGGGTCAAAACTCTGTTCATTTTCTGCTGTGTCATCTAATAAACTCGCCACTGTAAATTTAGATATTTTTTGGTCGCTATAACCTAAACGTTCACAAACAATAATTTCCGCTTCAGGAAACCCTGCTTCACGACACACTTCGGCAAGGTGTTCAGGCAGACTCTGGTTATCGGTTAGTAATAACAAGGTTTGTTGCGCTTTTAGTGCCACTTTTAATCTAGCTAAAGGACGACCATGTAAACTCACTACATTCACATCTTGTTGTGAAATAGATAAGCTGTGACAAGCTTGAGTAATGCTTGAAATAGCAGGGAAAAAGCGCACTGATGCATCTTTGAAATGTTTGCTGATCCAAGTACCTATACCGTAATAAAGTGGATCACCCGAGCCTAATACCACTACATTTTGTTCTGTTTCAATTAATGCTTGTAGCTCTTTTAATTTAGGTAAAATCTCAGTTCTTGGCGGAAGGTTATCGGCCTTTGGCTCTAGATCTTGTTGCTCGCCCTCTTCTAGTGTTGCGATAGTCGGTGGAACGGCTAAGTATTTCTCTAATGTTAATAATTGACGCTCAGAGCCAATCACTAAATCTGCTGACTGCAGTGCAAATAATGCTTGTTCACTAAGCATCGCATTTTCTGCAACACCTAAACCAATTACGGAGATCTCGCGAGCGCCAGTTGCAAGTGTTCTAGCGTGCTTACTTGAGCCTGGAGTTAACCCTAATTTACTTGCTAACTTACTGAAAAAATTAATCATTAATATAATTCCCCTTTAATACAACGTAATAAGGCATTACAACTTGCACTTGATACTGCGCTACCACCTTCGCGGCCCAATAATGTAATGCATTCTATGCCTAGTGTTTGGTGAAGATCCCATAGCGCTTGTTTAGATTCTGCGGCGCCAACAAATCCAACTGGCATACCGATAATCAAAGCCGGTTTCGGCGCACCTTGGTCAATCATTTCTAATAAACGAAACAGTGCAGTAGGTGCATTTCCAATGACCACTACACTGCCTTCTAAATAAGGCAACCATGCGGTTAATGCTGCCATAGTTCGTGTTTCACCAGTTTCCTTTGCGCGCTCAGGGACACCTTGTGCATTCAAAAAGCAGTAAGGATCAGTTTTAATCATTCGCTTGGTGATCCCCTGTTTTACCATCTCCACGTCACATAGGATTGGTGCGCCTTTTTTTAAAGCCGCAATACCAGACTGGCAAGCATTCTCACTGAACTTAACCTGTGTTGCGACTGCTGGAATACCAACACTATGCACAACACGCATTACCACTTGTTGGGCTTCTATAGACAAGTGCTCTAGGTCAGTTAAGGTTCTGATTTGACGAAAGCTTTCATTTTCGATCAAACTGGGATCGTGGATATAATCAAATTTCATTTTTTGCTCAATTACTCTGGTGTTAGGTGTGTCTGCTGATTCAGATAAAGTCAGTGATGATTGTAATAAAGCAATGCAACTTGCAGCATCATCAAACTGATAAGTTAAGGCTTGCAGATCTGGACGTTTAAATTGATAAACGGGAATATTGGCTGATGCAGCGGCTTCAATCTTGGCATAAGTGGCATCACCACCACTGTTTTTACTGATCACCGCATCAATATGATAAGTGGCTAATAACTGTTTTTCATCTTCAAGATGAAAAGGACCAATCGCTTTTAACCAAGTGACATTAGCAGGTAAAATGATTTTAGCTGGCATCGCAGTACGTAATAACACTTGCTTTGATTGTGTAGATAAAGCATTAATCACTTGTTGTGATACTTGCCCTGCAGTGATGAATAACGAATCATGTTGAGCAACTTGTTCAATTAAACTAGGCCAATCATCGACCTCAATCCAATTGTCCTGCGCTGTTTTCAGCCATGCTTTACGATGAAAGCGGATAGCGGTAACAGACAAAGCTTGAGTGACTGTAGCAATGGTATTACTCATAGTTTGAGCAAAGGGATGAGTAGCATCAATAACATGCGTTATTCTATTGTCTGTAAGGTATCTTGCTAAGCCGCGAAACTGAGTAAAACCACCGCTAATAGACAAACAAGGTACCGTAGCTTTACGCACAATTCCTGCAATGCTGTAGATAACATCAAAGCCTAACCTATGTAATTCAGTTGCTAATTTTCGCCCGTCAGCTGTACCACCAACTACTAAAACTCTCATTGGTTAGCCTCGGTTTGATTGATTATCTTACCATCGGCATCGAACTTATCTTGATGACTATTAGCCACAAACAACCCTTTTCGATTCACTGCCCATACTTCTACCTCAATGGATTCATGAACAATGGTTTTAGCAAACTTTAAGGCTTCAATACACACTACAGTGGCGATATCTAAACCTGCTTGTTTGGTCATATTAAGCACTTGGATAGTGGTGTTTGCGCTTATAATTTGTTGTTGTAACTCGGTACTAGCACCTAGATTTTTTGCAATGGTTGCTAACTGCTCAAAGTCGATACTGGATTGGCGACTGTTAAGATCTAAATGTCCATTAGCTAACTTGGTTAACTTACCAAATCCTGCACTAATACTGAGTTTTTGAATACGGTTACCTGATTTAGGGTCGATTTTTTCACGGCGCAAATATTTCATCATGGCACCAACAAAGTCGCCCATTTCAATCAGGCTGATCTCATCCATTTGATAAAACGCTTTAATGGCATGTTCACTGGCAATACCCGTTGAAGCCGCTAAATGGGTGAAACCATTCACTCTCGCTACATCAATGCCTTGATGAATAGACGCAATATAAGCGGCGCAAGAATAAGGTCGAACAATACCTGTAGTACCTAAAATTGATAAGCCACCAATAATACCCAATCGGCTATTCATGGTATTAGTGGCAATTTGCTCACCGTTGACAATGCCCACTGACACTTCAAAACCACCTTGATACTGATATGCCTGAGCATAATGTTCAAGGTGCTCTGTCATCATTTTTCGAGGCACTGGGTTAATCGCAGGCTCACCAATCGCTAACACTAACCCATCACGGGTTACTGTTCCGACACCTTCAGCCGCTTTAAAGGTAATACCTGTTGTTGGCTGTAAGCGTAATTCAACAAATAACGTAGCGCCATGTGTGGCATCAGGATCATCTCCAGCATCTTTAATGGTACTAGTCCGTATACCTTGTTCAAGCGCTTGATAATCAATAATATCAAGGTTAACCACTTCACCTCTTGGCAAGGTGATTTCAACGCTGGCAGGTTGTTTGTTGGCTAATAACGCACGCACAGCAGCGACACAGCAAGCTGTTGCACAACTTCCTGTGGTTAAACCATTACGTAATGGTTGCTCTGTTTCGCTTGTTTCCGGCCACATATTTCAGCTTACCCTATTGTTGTGCTTGCATGGCTGCTTGCTGTTGAGTCTCTTTACTCACTGCACCCGTTACTGATGGGTTATTATAGTTTTCCCATGCCATTAATTTCTCTTGATCAACCGCTTGTAACTTACCCATAAAAAGATCCGCAATTAAAGCGGGATTCGATGGGAAAAATAGATGTAAGTAACTCGCCGTTAAATTCTCTGTACGATAAATCGCTTCTCCGGGTGCAGGGTGACGTTGACGTTGCCCATAACCGATAGGTTGTATCTGCATAATGGCACGTGACCTATGGTGTGCATGCCCATGAATTTCACCTTCAGGTAAGATTGCTTTTTGCATTCCCTGACAACCGCGTTTACCGGACATGCTGCCGTAACCATCCAATAAGCCAAGCATTTTATGGTGTTTTTCATCTAAATCCACCAGCTCATTAAGGCAATATAAAAAACCACCACATTCAGCTAGGATAGGTTTTCCCGCTTGATTAAACTCACTAATTTGAGCTTGTAAATCACTATTCGCAGCCAATTTTTCTGCATACAATTCAGGGTAACCACCCGGCAACCAAAGTGCATCAACTTCAGGTAATTGATCGCCTTTTAAAGGAGAGAAGTAAGCTAATGTCGCGCCCATCTCTTCTAATAAACGGGTGTTCGCTTGATAAATAAAACTAAAGGCAAGATCCTGTGCAATGGCAATAGTTTTCCCCGTTAATAATGACTCAACTGGCGATTGCTCAGCAGAGTAAAAATCAACGGGTGCAGGTAAATCTAATAATGGGCTATTGGCAGCTGCGCGCTTTACGCCATCCACTAACCATTCACAACCAAGGGTAAACTTAGCTTCTAATTCATCAAATACTTCGCTAGCTTGCACTAATCCTAAATGACGCTCTGGTAATGCCACTTCAGGATCTTTTTTCAAGCAAGCTAATAACGGTAATTGTTCACCTAAGGCATCTCTAATTAATTGTGCATGACGTTCGCTGCTACAGTTATTTGCGATCAAACCATAGCAATTATAATCATCACGAAAGTTAGCTAAACCAATGGCCACAGCAGCGGCTGTTTGTGCCATACCTTTTACATCCATCACAATGGCAACGGGAATATTAAAACGTGCCGCTAAGTCTGCACTTGAAGGTTCACCATCAAATAATCCCATCGCGCCTTCTACTAAAATCAGGTCCGCTTGTTGTGCAGCTTCAAACAGTTTTTGCTGGCAATAAGCTTCACCAGCCATCCACATATCTAGCTGTTCAACGTGTGCTCGCGAAGCTTGTGCTAAAATTTGTGGATCAAGATAATCAGGGCCAGTTTTAAATACTCGTACGACTTTACCTTGTGCAGTAAAATAACGCGCAATGGCTGATGTTATGGTTGTTTTGCCTTGCCCCGATGCGGGTGCCGCTAAAAATAGTGCAGGACAACTTGCTTTGTTGGTCATTTGATTCCTTTATCAACGCTGTGTTTAAGATGAAAGCGCAAAGTATTGAGCATCTAATTGTGCAGCTAATGCAACACCTCGACCACGCTTTATGGTCGCTTTTTCAATATCCACTAATAGGGTCGGTATTTGTAATTTTAAGTCATCTATATCTGCACGACTGCGACCATCGGTAATTAAATAACAAAACAATGCAAGGTCTGGTGTTTGTATTTTAAGCTGTTTAATACTTTGTTTTGCTTTTTCTAATACCTGACGCAAAGGCGTACCACCGACTGCATTAATATCATCCAATAATGATTGTACTTTTTTAGGTGCTTTACCGGCTTTGATGAAGGTTTCAACTTGATTATTACCAAAGCCTAACAGACTAATTTTTTCGCGTTGTAGGTAAGCACTATCAACAATATTCATCACCACTGATTTTGCTAATGACGATAAACTATCGCCTAATGTTGAAGCCGAGGTATCCAATAAAATAAGGTGGTGCTTTGCTTGGCCTATTTTGGCTTTTTTAAAGCTAAACTGTGCTGGCGGCCATTGCCCTAGGCTTTTTGACAAAGTATTAAACCAATCTGGCTTGTGGCTGTTTAGCGATGATTTTCTTAGCCCTTTTGCCGTTTTACCCTGAGTATTTTGTTGTAACTCACCCTGTAATACATTGCCATTAATTACTTTGGTTAATGGCGTATGCTGTAACTCAGGCAATTGAATCGATTGTGCTGCGGTTTTTTGTTGCTCACCGGATTGAGTTGGCATTGCACCCCACTCGCCAGTAGACCCAGAGGATTCACCTTGTTCGCTATTCGATTGCTTTTGTTGCTCAGGCTGTTGTTCTGAGTGATGTTCAGAAGCCTGTGATTCAGAATCATTAGATTGAGGCGGTTTTGGACGAGTGAAACCGCCGCCTCTATTGCCATTATCAGGCTTATTATTCTGCTGATCAGGTGATGTATTAGGCGGTGTGCCAGATGGTTGTGAGCGATGTGCTAACACTAAGGGTGTGACTTGCTCTATATCCTGAAGCGTTACTGCTGCTCTTCCACACCAAGCAGCATGGGTTAAACTCGCTCGATGCATCATAATATCTGCACGTAAGCCATCTACGTTAGCTTGCTGACAGCGTGTAGCAATTTCAATTAAACAGGTATCATCACAGGTCACTTTAGGCAGTAACTCCTGCGCATCGCTTATCTGTTGTTGTAATGAGATTTGTGGCGCTTGGTATTCATCACAAAAAGCCACTTTATCAAGCTCAAAGGCTTGCCAGGCTTTTATAATGTTAATGCGTTCTTCTATGCTGTATTGGTTATCTAACTCAACCATTAGGCCAAAACGATCTTTTAATTGCGGTCTTAATTCACCTTCGTCGGGGTTCATTGTGCCGATTAATGTAAAGCGAGCATCATGGCGATGACTCACTCCATCTCTTTCAACGATATTCACACCACTACTTGCTACATCTAAGATTTGATCCACAAGGTGATCAGGTAATAAGTTAACCTCATCCACATAAAGCACACCTGTATGTGCTTTATGTAATAAACCCGGTGAAAACTTAACTTGTTTGCCTTTTAACACATGGTCTAAATCCAGAGTACCAATCAACATCTCCTCACTGGCACCTAATGGCAAGGTAACAAACTCTGAGGCAGCATCTTCAGTAACAGGTAAAAGATCGGCCACAGCTCGGGCTAAGGTTGATTTAGCACAGCCTCTTGGACCAGAAATTAATACACCACCAATGAGTGGATTAACTGTGGCTAATAATAAAGCTAATTTAAATGTTCTTTGCCCTTGCACTGCACTAAAGGGAAAAATGATATCTTCAGTTACGTTATCCATAATGCTCCCCTAAGCGACTGCTATTGTTTGGTTTGTTGCTTCAGTATCAACTAATGAGCCTTCTTTTAAGGTTAATTGTCGTGTTGCTAATTGCTCTGAAAATGATTTGTCATGAGAGATAATAATCATCGCCTGTGGTAATGCTTTTAATACTGATAACAAGCGTGCTTTGGCTTTTTCATCCAGTGCATTGGTTGGTTCATCTAAAATCAAAACTTGTGGCTCCATCACCAACACACTGGCTAAGGTGATCATACGCTTTTCCCCCCGATAGCTGATGAGTGATACGAGATTCAAAACCTTGCATACCAAGACTTGTTAATGTTTGTATCGATTTTTCAATGGCTTGCTGTTTGGTAAAACCTAAGTTTAATGGCCCAAACATCACATCTTCTAACACGGTAGGACAAAATAACTGATCATCGGGATCTTGAAATAATAACCCCGCTTTAACACGTAATCGATTAAACTCTTTTTCAGTTTCACATACTTCGCCAAATCCCGATATTTTGCCTTTTTTCGCTTTTTTCAAACCAACAATAAGATGTAATAAAGTGGTTTTACCTGCCCCATTATCACCATTAATCACTACTTTTTCGCCTTCGTATAAGGCAAAGTTAACTGCGTTTAATACACTGCCACGCCTTGGGTAAGCATAATTAAGATCTTCTATCTTAATGAGAGGTTTATTTGAATAAGCCATCAATATTAAGCCCTATTAGCAGTATTAAAAAAGAGATAAACACGATAGCAAAAATCCAATCAATCGAACGAATTTTCATCTCATCGTTAAGGTAATAACGCCCGCAAAAACCACGACACTTCATGGCATCTGAGATACGCTCTGCACGTTCTACTGAACGAATTAATAACATACCAAAAAGGTAACCAATACTCTTCCAAGTATGTCTATTGGTACGTAAAACAAACGCGCGGGCCTGCATCGCTCTACGCATTTTTTTATATTCTTGGCTGATCACATCTAAATAACGCACCATGAATAACATTAAATGTACCAATTTATCAGGTACTTTAAGATGTGCAAGCGCATGCCCTAAGGTTGAGGCACTCATGGTCGCCACTAGTGAAAATAACACTAATAATACTGCATTCGCTTTCACCGTAATCAATAAAGCATGAAGTAAACCTTGCCAACTGGCGGTTAAACCAAACACAGTAAACATTGCATCACCGGGTGTGGTAAAAGGTAAAATACAGATTAATGTCAACATAAACAAATCCATCGCCACTACGCGGCGCAGAGTACGTTTAATATTTAACTTGCTAGCTTTCACCAACAGAAAAGCACAAAATAAACCTAACAAAGTGGGTGTAAAGGAATGACTCGATACCACCACTAATGCAAATAACGTAGAGCAAACAACCCGCACGCGAGCATCAATACCATCAATCCACGAGTTTTGATGTTTAAGAGCCTGTCCGGACCAAGAAGTTAAGCTATGCTCTAAACTTTGTGACATTAAAATTTAGCCTTTTGTTTACGCTCTCGTAAAAAAGCCACTAAGCCAAGTAATCCAAAAATATAACCAATACCACCAATAATATCACGTAAGCCTGACTTCTCTTTTAGCTCCTGAATTTCACGCCTTAAGGGTTTGAGTTGTTTACCGATAGCTTTTTCTAGCATCAAAGTGTCTATGCTCTCAGCCCCTTTTGAAGAAGCTTCATTGCCAGAGTTTGTTCGCTCCTCGTTGAGAATACTAGTCACTAACGGGTCATTTGAGCTTTCCGGCAATTCATCCGCAGGTAGGTCCATTTTTAAAATATGACCAGCCCCCATATTCACTTCAAAATGATGGGTAATATGTTGTTTAGCAGTGAAAGCAAAAGTGCCCTCTTCACCAATTAACACTTCACCTAGCGTATTTCCAGCATCATCAGTCACTTTCACAACTGTACCAGGGTTTGCCATTGCACCATTAGAAAAGCCTGCTTCACCTTCGATTTCAAAACCTTCTGCGTAGACGCCACCCATTACATTATGAGCAACAGCATGAGTAGAAATAGATAAACTGACAATAGCAACAAAAGAGATTAACCAATTCATTAATTTGAACCTTTACTTATAAATTCAGGTTTAACGGTATGAATAAGATACACAGCGGCATAAGAAACAAAACCCTCAATGACCATGATCGGAATATGCGCTGGTAATACCGCTTTTGCCGCTAAAACAAAAGACTCTCCGGATAACGCTAAAGCAAAGGCCACCATTAATGCAGTAATGAATATCGCCCCTGCGCCACCAACGGCTCCCCAAATAGCTGCGATTTTAGGGCTATCATTACGCACACCTTTATAACAGAGATAATAAATAAGCACTGCAGGTAGCGCAATATTGAGCGTGTTTACACCTAGCACTAATAATCCACCAAAACCGAAAAAGATCACCTGTAATAATAGCGCGACTAATAAAGCAGGAAAGGCTACCCAGCCTAGAATAATACCCAACAAACCATTCATAATTAAATGCACACTAGAGAATCCCAGTGGTAGGTGAATATAAGAGGCAATAAAAAAACAGAAGCTAACACCCCCACTAATGGTAGATGATCATAATCCATTTTTTTAAGACCAATAAATACGCCTATTGCACTCAAAACAGCCCCACTGATCAACACCGGTGAAGATAGCGCACCATCCACTATATGCATAATTTACCTTTATATACTTACTTGAGAAGATACTCACTGAACCAGTCAATATCGATTATTAGCTTATGGTAATTTAGTCGCTTCAACCCAAATGACGGCATCTTGTGATAATTCTTTACCGTTATATGTTTTTTCTTCACCCACACCTAGCGCCGCAAATCCCCACTGTCCAGCTTTAGGTAACACATAACTAAAAGTACCGTTAGCGTCAGCATAGATAGTTTGTGTGATAAAAACGTCTGACGGAGTAGTCATTAATGGCGTTTTAGCAAAACGATTATTGTCCATTTCTGGCACATAATTAACAAACTCCACTTCAATCTCAGCAAAAGGTACAGCTTGACCGCGAGATTTAACCACACCAGTAAAAATGCCACCTTCGTAAATGGCATAAGGTTTGGTTAGTGGTACGATTTCCGCAGCTAAACCGAAGTCTTCATTCCAGTCCGTTGGTAAACCGCCAACATTCACAATCGTTTTAGTGATTTGCTGAATATAAGAATCTTCTTCAGCTTCAAAATAAGGTGATGGTTGAGAGATGAAAACATAATCCCCTAATCCACGTAACTTCACATCAGCCTGATAAGCATGGCCAGTATCAACAGCACTTTCCCACTCAATCTCTGACACCTTATCAATTAAATCTGTTTTTTTACCTTTTTTAATCATATAAAAAGCTTGAGGCTTATCGACCTTCATCACATGGCCACTAGCAGCAGGATGAGTGAAAGGCATTTTAAGGCTGATATTTCCGCCCTTAGCACGTAGTAATTCTGGGGTATAAATCATTTGAAAGTGGGCACTAGCATAAAAAGGTAATATGCAACCAATGACTAGCAAAGCAGGAGCAATAAAACGTTTTAAGTTAATGCTCGGTGTTAATTTTGTAACGTTTAACAAAGGAAAATCTCCGTCTGAGTAAATAACAGGCGAAGTTGTGGAGGAGATGGTTATCTTGATGTCTGAGTGACGTTAATTAAGATAAACCAGCCGGTGAAGCCCTCCGCAACACCACGGTACTTGTTGTAAACAAGTATCATCCAAAGGTTTGGTATCCGGGCTTAACAAATTTAATCTGTTCTACCGTTGCGGGGGCAGCCTTGGTGTTTGACCAAGTTCCCAAACAGCTCACTCTTAGTTTATTCTAAGATGAAATGCATAGCTTTAAGACTATATCCTAAGGAAGCTGAACAATAGCGTGTAACAGGGTAAACAGTCAATATAAAGCCACTTTTTCAAAGCGATAAAATGTTTAAGTTATTACAGCAGAGCCAATAAATGAGAAGTAATGGTAAGACTTTAAATGTTGATAGTAATATCGATAATTATCGAGCTAACAATCTCGAACTCTTAAGAAAAAATATGCTAATAAAATAAATGAGGGTATAAAAAAGTAACGGCGAAATCGGCGTTACTCTTTAAATTTTCATCGCTTATTATTAGCGTTATAAGAACTTTTCTTGAGACTCAGCTTCAGGCTCAAGCCCCATAAAGTACAAGTAACCTTTATCCACTTTTTCGTTCATCGAACTTTTGGGTTGTAACTTGATCACCGGCTTTTCAGATGAGTTACTTGGCGGTGTCGTAGAGACATTAGGGTAATCTGTTTTGACCGTTTGCTTTTGCGTTGCAGAGGAGTGTTGGGCTTTAGTTTTTTTCGATTTATCCGAAAAAGTGTAGAAAAGCTCATCATTACCTTCAACCACTTCGATACTAGATTGACCGACTGAGTTATATGAAGCCAAAATACCATGGCGACCTAGGGCAACTTCCTGAGTAATCTCTTTACCACTACCGACTTTATTTCCATCGATATACCAATCCACATCTACATTACTTTTTAAAGTTAGTACGGCAGATTTAAGACCAAATTTTTCGTTTAAGATAGATTCGATTTTATTATTGTAAGCTGGTTTAAATGTCATTGCTGCACGGTAAGATAAATCACCGTCTAAATTCATGCTCGCATCTACAATTTTGTAAGATAGCAACACACTACGCTCATTTAGGAAGTTATCAGATTTTTTAGCATCTTTAACAATGAAGTTTTCGTTTTCAGTTAAACACTGGTTAATAGACTGATAAGTAGTACAGCTTAGCGTCCCACTTAAAGAAACATCTTTAACACTTTTAGGGTTAGCTAACTCTTCCGTTAAACGTGCAACGACTCTTTGTTTTAAGGCAGCTAACTCACTGTTTCTTTTAATACGTGCATCTTTTAACTTTTTACCATCATCAATAATAGTTTGATGCTCAGCTTTTAAGGCTTTACCTTTTTCTTCATACTCTTTCTCTAAAGCATCAATTTTTAACACTAGCGCTTCTAGATCTTTAAAGTACTGCGCAACATTGTCTTTAGCGACAACTTTATCAGCTAAAGCATCAATGTTGTTTTGGTAGATATTTTTGTTGTTTTCAATCTCTAAACTTAACGCTCTATATTCAAATTCATTTTTGTTATAGCGGCCAAGTTTATTATTAGAAGATATTAATAGGCTATTAATATCGTATTGTTGATTTATATTTTCAATAGCAGAATCTTCAGAGGCTGTGATCAGCTCTAAAGCAGATAGATTCGTTGCAAATGACAACATCAAAGCAATTGTAAGCTTACAGTATCTCACTTTTTCTCCATTATAAATGAGCCGCCTAACCAGAAAATGAGCTAAGGGAGTTATGTTAAGTTTATTGTCCATATCAACTTTACTATGCTTTATAAAAAGCTGTCAGTATTACAGGATTGTTATCTCGAGATAATACATGATATTAAGCTAAAACTATACTGAAAGTAGGTCAATATGCAAAGCAGAATGTTTAAAAAAGCACTATAAAACCGCCTATTGCAGACTTTACTAGCTCTAATGAAGTAGTCAATCGAATCATCAACAAAGACTAGAAAACAGGCGCTTATTAAACATTTAAAGAGACTTTTTTATTGAATGGACAACAGCCACTCTTTAGGTGAAAGCCCTAATTTTTTCCTAAAGATGCGCGCCAAGGCAGAGCCATTTTCATAACCTACGCTATTGGCTACTAACGCCACCGACTTATTCTCCTTTAATAATGTTTTAGCAACACTAATACGCCAATCGACTAGGTAGTCTCCTGGGCTTTGACCTACGACTCTTTTAAATAAATCAGCAAATTTAGATCTCGACATTAATGCAATATCGGCCATCTCTTGTAACCCCCATGAGTATTCAGGTTTTGCTTGAATAGCCACTAATACCTTAGCTAATTGCGGATGTGCAAGACCAGCCAATAAACCATGTTCCATTAACTTATTACTTAATACAAAGCGTAAAATATGAATAATAAAAATATCAGTTAAAGCACTGAGCATCGGCAATCGACCACATTTATCTTGAAAGGCTTCTTCGAATAACCACTGGGCTGTTTTATTGATATTGGGACAATCATTAAAGTTAAAATGCAGTAAATGAGGTAAAGAGTTAGCAATGGGGTTAGATTGCGTTTGGTCATAAACGACTTTAGCACAAACCAATTGTGGTGGGTTCTCAACACTGCCGACAATACGATGAGCATGGGGTAGTGGAACAAATAACACAGTTGGTTGATTAAACAGCAAAGATTTTCCCTGCTCATCTATGATAGTCAATTCGCCACTACGCAGTAAATGTAAGTGCCCTTGACTGTCTTGCTTATCTAAGTGGCTGATACCGCATAGATTGCCAGTAAAAAACACTTCTGTATTCATTGAAAAACGCTGCAAAATACTAGAAAGCTGATCCATCCTTACTCCCTTGAATGATTTGGACGATTGGGTTCAATTTAAAGACTATCTCATCCCTTTTGTAAAATAAAAAGTCATATATTACTCATCAAGCCAAGGGTGAGTCCTGACTTCTATTAACAAACTACCAATAAACAACTCGTTAAAAGGGAAACAAACTATGTCACTTTCATCAATCATTAAATCAACACTCGTAAGTACTGCTTTATTAGCCAGTAGCTTTAGCTTCGCGGCAAACATTGAAGTCAATGCCAACCAAAATGACCTCGCGATTAAAGGTTATGACACAGTTACATACTTCACAAAAGGGGAGCCAACAAAGGGTTCAGATAAATATACAGCAGCATATAATGGCGCAATTTACCATTTTGCTAGTGCTAAAAACCGTGACCTCTTTAAATCAGATCCAGCGAAATATGCTCCACAATATGGTGGTTTTTGTGCTTATGGCGTTGCAGTGAATCAAAAGTTTGATGTAGAACCAACAGCTTGGTATATCGAAGACAATAAGCTGTATTTAAACCTAAATAAAAATGTACAAAAAGAATGGTTAAAAGATGTGCCAGGGAATATTGAAACGGCACAGGTAAACTGGACAGCTATTAAAGGGTTAACTGAAAAACAAATTGAAGCGTTAAACGATTAAGCAATGCAAATAAGAAAAATGGGGAATGGTTGAAAGTAGTTAGCATCCAATCATTCCCCTTTTATATTAAAAAAGCTCTAACACTTAAATTTAGTGAAGAACTAACTCCTGAGAATAAAAATAACGTCTGCGCTTAATATATGGACTCAATCATTTACAAAGACAAGGTGATTATTTTTACCAACAACAGTATCCCTAATAGAGACCTGACGATGGCAAAATTAATTTCATAAAATAATGCACCGTCGATTATATTACGTAACATTGTTAGTTTCGGATCGGTATTCTTTGAATTAAAAATAAAGGGTCACTTGTTCTCAATAATAAAATAGTGACTTTCTATAACCCTAGTTCAGAGAGGCTAGGAAAATCTTTAGGGCGTTTATCACCATCCCACACTAATAAACGTGCCTCCTCTTTAATGGGTAAATCATTAATGCAGGCGAAGCGTTTTTGCATTAAACCAAAACCATCAAACTCCCAGTTCTCATTGCCATGTGCTCTAAACCACTGGTTATCTTGTGTGCGATATTCACAGGCAAAGCGAACTGCAATACGATTACCACTAAATGACCATAACTCTTTGATCAATCTATAATCTAACTCTTTTTGCCATTTCTTGGTTAAATACGTAATGATCTCTTCTCTACCATGAATAACTTGAGATCGGGTGCGCCACACACTATTTTCACTATAAGCATGTGAAATAGCTTCAGGTTTTTTACTGTTCCAAGCATTTTCAGCAGCTCTTACTTTTAATAAAGCACTTGAGGTATTAAAAGGGGTAAAGGTGGACGCGCTGTTTTCATCGTTTATCTCCAATAAATTACAAATAACTATCAAGTTTGATATAACTACTTACCGCTTTTTTTGTATTATTTCACAATTAGAGTAGCACCAAGTTACCACTTTTTCTAAATACTTAGCCTATTAATAGCGACCTAACCTATTTAAATTAGATATAAAAAAAGGTATGAAGCACAGCTTCATACCTTTCTAATCATTTTATTTTTGTATTAAAAGTGGGATTACCAACCTTTAACAGCACCACCTTTGAAGATTTCTAAAGCGGCTTGGTACACTTCTTCAGATTGGTACGCTTTGACAAAGTTTTGTACATTTTCAGCATTCACATTATCTTCACGTGCAACAATTAAGTTAACGTATGGAGACTCTTTATTCTCAACGAATAAACCATCATGCTCAGGTGATAAATCAATTGAGCTTGCGTACGTTGTGTTAATGATAGCGAGTGCAACATCATCTAAAGAACGTGGTAATTGTGCTGCTTCTAATTCAACAATTTTTAGATTCTTTTCACTGCTAACAATATCTAATACAGTTGCTTTAAGGCCAACACCTTCTTTAAGCGTTAGTAAGCCTTGCTTCTCTAATAAAATTAAAGAACGACCTAAGTTAGTTGGATCGCTTGGTACTGCAATTTGGTCACCATCTTTTAATTCATCTAGTGATTTTATTTTGCTTGAGTAACCAGCAATTGGGTACACTAATGTATTCCCTGCGACTGCAAATTTGTAACCACGGTCAGCAATTTGCTGATCTAAGTAAGGTTTGTGCTGGAATGCGTTAGCATCAATTGAACCTTCATCTAGTGCAGCATTCGGTGTAATGTAATCAGAGAAGGTCACTAATGATACGTCTAGATTGTATTTCTCTTTTGCTACTTTCGCTGCAATCTCTGCAACTTGTGCTTCAGAACCAGCAATTACGCCAATTTTCACTTTACTGTTATCTACTGCAGGCGCTTCTTTTTCACCACAACCAGTTAGTGCAAATACAGACGCTAAACCTAATACTGCGATTACTTTTTTGATATTAACATTCATACAATTTCCTTTGAGATGTTGCTTTAATAAAAATTAAAAACGAAACAATTAACGGTGATCTACACGTTTAACTAGGTAATCACCTAGTGACTGAATCAGTTGTACTAAAATCACCAGAATAACGATGGTAATCATCATCACTGTGGCATCAAAACGTTGATAACCATAACGAATACCCACATCACCAAGACCACCACCACCAACGGTACCAGCCATTGCTGAGTAGCCAACTAAGGTCACAAGCGTAATCGTTGCCGCATTGATAATGCCCGGTAATGCCTCTGGTAATAATACTTTCTTAATAATTTGTAATGGCTTAGCACCCATTGCTTGTGCCGCTTCAACGAGTCCTGCAGGTACTTCTAATAACGCACCTTCAACCAGACGAGCGATAAATGGAATCGCACCAATGGTTAAAGGCACAATGGCAGCGGCAGTACCGATTGAGGACCCGACAATAAAACGAGTCACTGGAATCAAGGCCACCAGCAAAATAATAAATGGGATTGAACGGCCAATATTAACCACTACTCCCAATATTTTGTTCAAACTAGTACTTTCTAATAAACCATTCTTCTTACTTAGGTGTAATAACACACCTAATGGAATCCCCACGACAAAACCGATAAAACCAGAGGTAAACACCATGATCAGTGTTTCCCACAATGAACTCACTAATAGTTCAATTAAGCGTGTGTTTTCAGCCCACCAAGTTACCACTGCATTAAATGACATAGCCAAGCACCTCTAGTTCAATTTTTTGTTGTTTTAAATATTCGATGGCTTTTTCTGCACATGCATCAGGGCCGATAAATTCAGCTAACATTAAACCAAACTTAACGCCGCCTACATAATCCATATTTGAACTTAAAATACTGATATCAATATTAAATTCACGAGCTACATGGCTAATAACTGGTGCATCAACAGACGCGCCAGTGAACTCTAAACGAATTAACGGATAGCTGTTTTCAACACGTGTACTGTGTAGGCGCTCTTGGTAATCTGCTGGGATTGATAGATCTAACGTAGATCGGATAAAATCACGTGCTAGTTCTGTTTTAGGGTGAGCAAAGATATCGCCCACTAAACCATTTTCAACTAATTTACCGCCACCAATAATAGCCACTTCCTGACAAATACCTTTTACTACCGCCATTTCGTGGGTAATTAACAATATAGTCAGGTTTAACTCTTTATTGATTTTACGTAGTAATTCTAGAATTGAGATAGTCGTTGCAGGATCTAATGCACTGGTTGCTTCATCACATAACAATACTTTAGGATCTGACGCTAATGCACGCGCAATAGCCACACGTTGTTTTTGACCACCACTTAAGTTTGCAGGATAAACATCACGTTTTTCAGCTAAACCAACTAACGCTAATAGATCTTCTACTTTCGTCTTAATTTCGCTTTTACTAACACCAGCAAGCTCTAAAGGTAAGGCGACATTATTAAATACTGTACGTGATGATAAAAGATTAAAGTGTTGGAAGATCATCCCTATTTTACGACGAGTATTCGTTAACTCTTGGTCCGATAACTTAGTTAAATCAACACCATCCAGTAAAACTTCACCGGTAGTTGGGCGTTCTAATAAGTTAACACAACGTATTAATGTACTTTTACCTGCGCCAGATGAACCGATCACACCAAAAATACTACCTTGTTCTATAGTCAGGTTAATATCGGAAAGCGCGTTAATCGCCTTATTTCCCTGATAAAACACCTTGTTTACATCTTTTATTTCTATCATCAGATTTCCTGAAATTTAAATACTGGTTACCTATTAGCCATCAAAGAAAATCGGTGAGCTAAGTTGTAATAATGGGTGCATACTAAGACATCTAGACGTCTAAATCAATTAATTAAAATAAACAAATTTGATTTACATTAATTGTTTGGATATTAAAGATTAAGTTGGATGATTTTTCATTAGGCAAAAAAACATCACCCTAAGGTGATGCTTTAAAAAATAAGGTTAAAAAGCGTTATTTTTTTAAACGACTAACACCAAATCCTAATAGACCTAATGCAAAAATAGCAGCTGTCGCTGGTGCTGGTACATCAACAATTGATAAGTTAACATCTGCTATTTCTTGGCTGACGCCTGAGTTTGTACCACCGCCCGTCCAGCTAATTTGAATTTCGTCACCGCTAGTGGTTGTCGCAGCATCAAATGAGAAGCTGTTGTAAATCCACTCACCCGCCCCTAATACAGGCTCTAAAATTCCACTTAATGAGATATCTTGTGTCACGTTATACACTTCTACTGTTGCACCTGAAGCATCACCACGTTCACCAGCAAAGAAAGTTAATAATAACTCCTGCCCTGCATCAATCAGTGAATCCAATGTAAATGTCACACTTAATGTTTCGCTACCTAAATCATCATTTACTTCAATCGCCCCGGGATCTTAATTTCCGCGGTACTGCTATCATTATCGTGATCGTACGTTTTACTCATACTACGACGATTTGCGCCATTAGCGTAATAAACCTCGAAGCCCTTACCACTTGTATCTGTCCAAGATGCGTCTGTTGAGTTAACTAAAGAAGAGCTGCCTCCACTAAAATCTTCAGAAAAGATAAGGCTAGCATTAGCAGCATTAAATAAGCTACTTGCAGACAATAAAACAGCAGCAGCACTCAATGTTGATAGGATAGTTTTCATAAATAATTCCCTTTATTCGTCAATCCTGATAACAAATCAAGACTTCCCTTTAAATTGTTTGTTTATTGCTCATATTATAGACTAGTTCTATAACATAACAAACTTATATAACAACTAAAATTACGATTTAAGATTAAAAATAAACATGCAAAACATTGATAATATGAAGATAATAAAATTAAAGATCCATAAATACTCATTTATAGCTACAAAAAAAATAACAAACATTATCGCTAATATAATATTGGAATAATCAGGTAGCTAAAACCCCTCTATTAATTTAAAAACAACGCGTTAAAGCTACCGCTAATTTAAATAAAAACCCTTTTCAACAAAAAATAATCGTTAAATAGGAGTTAAAGGTAATTTAGATAACCAAGCAACTATAAATAGACATTAAAACGCTTTTACACCGCTGCTTTTTGAAAAAAGGAAGTGGTACAGGCATATTATCTGCCAAATTATTTAATGAAAAGCCCCACTCCATTATCTAGCTAAAGCATTCCCCAAAGACTTAGTAAAAACAATAAATTAATATCTTTTTGATGCCCGTATTGTATGATAAATATAGGTTTTAGATAATTGACACTTATGGATACCAGGAACATAAAGTATGACCAGCCTTTTTTTATACAAGTAGTTATCTTTTCTATCGCCCCTTTAATGTTTACTTTTTATGAAGGTGAATTAAGACGAATATCATTCTTTTATTACATTTCGCTAGTGCTTTTTATTGGCGGGATTTTTGGCAACCTGTACTCTTTCCCTATTTCAGAGGGTATTAATATTTCTGGTGGTAATATTTGCTACGGAGCTTTCATGATGACTTCCGTCCTGTTTGTTTTAGTTGAAAAAGACCTGCAAATTTTCAAACAAATTATTCGCTTAGTGGTTACTATTGATATTGTTAATATTGCACTATCTTCTATTGTCGCTAAAACATTAAATACACCGAATGTTATCAACCCACACCAGACTTCTAGCGCGTTATTCGACGTGTCCATCCCATTTATTATTTTAGGTGGTGTATTGATCATTGTAGAGCTTTTTTCCTATTACTCAGCTTTGATATGCTAAAGAAATTAAATCGCTCGCCCAATATCACTGCAATATGTTATCTACTTTTATTCATATTAGTACTATGTTCCGATGGTATTCTATTCCCTTTGATTGCTTTTGGTTTTAACGCAGAAGTGATTGAAATTGTGATTGGAGGACTAGCTGGTAAAGTATTAATGGCAAGTGTGTATAGCCTACCCATTTTATTATTTATAATATGTAGAAGACGTTCATTTATAGCCTATTTACAATCAGATGGTTTCCAATGGAATCACTTGTTAACTTCTAGTAGGGAGTTATTAAATGAAATATCGGCCAAGGATTATGGATTAAAACAGGCAGAGACTATTTTCAAAAACTCTAGTCAAGGGCTGGCCATTATAAATAATAAAGGCCACATTGTTAAAGCGAATGCGGCCTTTGCTAGTATGCTAAAAGTTAGCGAGCTAGATATTAATAGTAACCAGCTTAATATCACCAACTATTTTCAACATAATAATCAACCATTAAACCACACTCAAATGCTCACCTCGAAATGGCGGAGTGAGGTAAGCTTTGGAGTAAACTATATACATCAAGGTATTGCTTCTGTAACAGAAGTAAAATCAGAAAAAGATAAAAGCAGCACTTACATACTTTCTCTTATCAACATTGATGAGCAAAAAGCTATCCAACAACAACTTAATCATCTTGCGATTCATGATCAATTAACAGAACTCCCCAACCGCCGTGTACTCGATCAACGCTTAGCCATAAATGACATACAAACAGCCTCTTTATTAGTGATTGATTTAGATCACTTTAAAGATGTAAACGATAGTTACGGGCATATGGCAGGCGATACTCTTCTTAAAGAAGTTGCAAACAGGCTATTAAAAATAAAAACAACGATTTTAAACCCTAACGACCTTATTTGCCGTACCGGAGGTGATGAATTTGCCTTATTAATCGATACAACTGACAAACAAAAAATCGAAGAGGTTATTAAACAAATTCAAGTAAGTTTGTTTTCTGTCATTAATCTTGAATACAATGTGCAAGTGTTCATATCTGCCACCATTGGTGTAAGTAGCCAAGTAGCAGAAGTACGTCAAGATTTATTACAAGAAGCCGATGCAGCCCTTTATCAAGCAAAACGCAATGGCCGAGGATCCTTTGGGTTCTATGAAGAACATTTAACTCAAGAAAGTCAAAGAAAATTAATCATCAGTACCAAGCTTAAAAAAGCGATTAACGAGCATTCATTGCAAGTATTTTATCAGCCTCAATTTAAAGCTAAAAGTAAGAAAATACATGGTGTTGAAGCATTAGTTCGTTGGAATGACAATGAATTAGGGTGGGTATCTCCAGCGGAATTTATCCCGGTAGCTGAAGAAACTGGATTAATAGCAAGTTTAGGTGCTTTAGTATTAGAACAATCTTGTATAGATGGGCGTAAATGGATAGACATGGGATACCAAGCAATTACTATTTCAGTCAATATTTCTGCATATCAACTCAGGTTTGGCCAATTTATTTCAACTTTAGATAAAGTGCTTAAACAGACTCAATATCCCGCACAACATTTAGAACTAGAATTAACTGAATCAACCTATATTGAACGAGCTCAAGAAGTGACGCCTAAGTTAAAAAGGATTAAACAGCGAGGGATTAAATTAGCTATTGATGATTTTGGTACAGGGTATTCATCACTTTCCTATTTAGCAAATATGCCATGGGACACTTTAAAAATAGACCGAAGCTTTATTACAAAACTGCCCAATGATAAAGTCCAATGCCAACTAACATCAACTATTATTCAACTCGCACAAGCAATGCAATTTAGTATTGTTGCAGAAGGCGTAGAAACGCAAGAGCAATTAAATTATTTAGCAGAAAAAGGCTGTGACTATATTCAAGGATTTTATTTTTCTCCAGCTATTCAAGCGGCCGATATTCCTGGTTATTTAATACAAAAAGGTAGGGATATTTAGTCTTCATCAGCTGGTAGAAAATATTATACCAATTGCATTAAATAAGTGAGCTAAATTTTACGCAGGAAAAATGGCTGAGTGCAAGGCGTCATTCAAACCTCTCGACGATTAACTTCGTTAACAGTCTGACGGAGAATTAACTAAAAAAGGTTAATGCTTAAATAGTGATTCTATTTGCGAAAATCACAACGAAGCAGTAAGTTATTTGAACAAGTAAAATAGATCAGTTACTTAGTGTGATTGGTATTAGTTATGAATTAGAAAGCCAGTTGATATTTTCTTTGTTAGACTCTCTGCTCTCAACTAATAAGAGGTGCTGGAATGTCCAATAATGATGAATACGATGTAAAAATATTAACCTTGTTACAGGAAAATGGACGTCTCACTAACCAAGAGCTCAGTGACTTAGTTGGTTTATCCCCATCACAGTGTTCACGTCGCCGTATTAGTTTAGAGCAACAACAATTGATTTTAGGCTATCACGCTCGCCTCGCACCCAAAGCATTAAAGCAAGAGATGCAGGCCATGGTAGAAGTAAAGCTAATTAATCATGAGAATGAAAATGCACAAGACTTTCATCAATTTGTTGTTAATGAGCAGAGCATAATAGATGCCTATAAAACCACAGGTGATGCAGATTATTCGCTTAAAGTGGTGGTTTCCGATTTAGACAGTTTGAATGCGTTACTTTCTCGCATTTTTCAAACTAAACTTATTTCACATATCAAAACGTCCATCGTACTTGAGCGAATCAAAGAGAGTGGTATTAAAACGGTAGGTTAGTGCCAACTGATTAATCAGTCCAACCTCAAAATCTTAATTATAAAAGAGTAACCAGAGGAATATGATCTGTAGAATAGCCTTCAACTTGGTGTGCTCAAAAGAGTGCACTATTGTCACCTTTAGCCTTTAAAAATTTTCTTCTCCTATCACCAAAACACACTTGTCATAGTCATTAAATTCAATACAAAAACCGCGCACCAAAACAGACACAAACGCACCAAAAATGCACAATAAAAACAAAATAAAACAACTTATTGCACAATTTAATCACCATGGTATAAAGCATGCACAACTAACGCAAACAAATTAGGACTGTAAAGCATGTCAGATACTAGGCTAGTAGATAACATACAGGAAGTAACAACAAAGCATCGCTGGTTTGAAGATGCAATGGCAATTTTAATCGGAACTAGTTTGGTCTCCTTCGGAGTTTTATTCTTAAAACATGCTGGATTATTGACAGGTGGAACGGCAGGTTTATCTTTATTACTTCATTACAAACTTGATATTAACTTTGGTGTGATCTTCTTTTTTATTAACCTACCTTTTTATTATTTAGCACTACAACGTATGGGTAGGATGTTTACTCTAAAAACCTTTATTGCAGTGTTACTGGTTTCTATATTTAGCTCTTTGCATGATCTATTTATTAGTATTGAAGCGCTTAATCCTGTTTATGCCGCTATATTCGGCGGCTTTATTTTTGGTGTGGGTTTCATTGTCTTATTTCGCCATAAAGCGAGTTTGGGTGGTTTCAATATTCTTGCATTATATTTACAAGAAAGGTTTTCAATTAAAGCGGGATGGTTATTAATGGGGGCTGACCTCACGATCATGTTAATCTCTTTATCCATTGTGTCCGTATATCAATTAGTTTTATCTATTTTCTGTGGCATTGTACTCAACTTAATCATTGCCCTTAATCATCGTAAAGATAGATATACCGTATAATTAAGCTTATTAGGAGTATGCAAAAAGCATACTCCAAGCCTTTTATCATGCCACGACTTGCTCTCCCTTTAGTAAGTTTTTAGCCGCAATAATGACATCTACCACTGAATAGATCAGCATGATCATTGACGAAACCGGCACACAGGAATAAAGGATCCACTGCTTAATTTGAAAAACAGTGGTCACTTGATTGGTTCTTAAGGTTAACTTAAGCGAGTACCAAAATAAGATAGCCATAAAAGTTGCAGAAATAAGCAAAATTACTAATTTATATAAATGCTGTAAGCGTACATTACTAATACGTGGCGTTATCCAATCCCCTACTGAAAAGTGCAGCTTTGCACACCATAATCCAGCAGCGCCATAAAATACCAGTGCAGCAAAACTCAGCTCAATAATCTCATCAAACCAATAAAAAGAGTTAATGGTGATAATACTCTGAATAAAGTTTGCAGTACCCTCCCAACCATGGGCCAGTAAAAACTGAATGAGATCGTTAATTAAACGTAGTGAAATATTCGCAATTAATAAAAGAGCAATAATTGAGAACATGGTAATGGCGATATAACGAAGTATTCTTTGCACCCAGATATCAATATTTTTCAATAAACAGACCATCACATTTCTCCCATAATAAGATTAGGTAAGAACAATGAAATACTCGGCACAAAGGCGATCAACACTGTAATTAGAAATATCATTAATAAATATGGCCATACCCTCTTCGCTAAGGCAGGCATACCTACTTTTGCAAAACTATCAACGGCAAACAAGCACATACCAACAGGCGGTGTTAAGTTACCAATCATAATTAATAACACCATCACCACCCCAAAGTTAATCAAGTCAATATCGAACATAGTGGCAATCGGCATAAACAGCGGTAGAGTAATTAAAAAGATAGCATTACCCTCTAAAAACAAGCCCATAGTCAGTACTATGCCTATCACAATCCACATCACTATCGACTGTGTTGCCCCAAACCCTACTAAGGTTTCAATCACACTATCTGGAATTTTTTGATGGATGATTAACCACCCAAAGAAGTTAGCTGAAGCAATAATAAATAACAGGCTGACTGATTGAGTAATGGATTTGTAAATAATGCCTGGTAAAGCCTTTAACTTTAAATCTCGGTAATAAAAACCTAACAACGCGGCATAAACGCACACAACAACAGATGCTTCCGTTGGAGTAAAGAAACCACTCATAATGCCACCGACAATAATCACCGGTGCCATTAATGGCCAAAAGCACCATTAAAAGAGGATAAGCGATCTCTAAATGTGGCTTTATTATCAGCACAGGGGTAATTTTTACGTTTTGCTAAAATACTTAAAGCAATCATCATCCCTAATGCCATCAATACGCCTGGTATAAACCCCGCCAAGAATAAACGTGCCACGGAGACACTAGTAATTGAGCCGTATAAAACAAAGGGAATGCTAGGCGGAATAACTGGCCCAATTACCGAGGAAGCGGCAACCAATGTTGCAGAATCCGCTGGTTCATAACCTTGATCCACCATGGCTTTATGTTCTATTTGACCTAAACCAGCTGCATCGGCTACCGCAGACCCAGACATACCGGAGAAAATAACACTGGCAACAATATTAACTTGACCAATACCACCAGAGATATGGCCAACCATAGTTTGCGCAAAGCGGAAAATACGATCGGTAATGCCTCCCGTATTCATTAAATTACCAGCTAAAATAAAAAATGGGATAGCTAATAAAGTAAACCCAGTTGTACCGTAATACATGCGGTGAGGTAACATCGCTAATAGTCGCGCATCACCTAAACCAACAAAAAATATGACCGATGTTAAACCGATGGCAACGACCACAGGTACATTAATCAACAGAAGAAGAATTAACAGTCCGAATATAGCTAAGGTCAACATAGGGGTTACCTGCTTGGATTTATAACGCATTTAAAACAACTTTAATGCAGCCAATATTGAGTGAATAAGATTGGCAATCATGAAGCGAGTCACTTTTGTTATCGATCTATCATGAGAGATTGATTTCAATCTATAAACCGGTTATTAATGCATTAGTTAAATTGAAATATTTCGCCTTTACTCAGTTAACAAGATAAGGCGAAATAGATAGTTATTAACATTTTTTATGTTAACTATTTAAGAGACTCAGTCATCTCAATCCATTTATCGAAATTAGCTGTACCTACTTTCTTTTTAATTTGTTCATAGGCAGGCCCCATCATCGCTTGGAAAGAGGCAAGATCAGGTTCATCAATGACAATGCCTTTAGCACGCATATCTTGGATCTGTTTTAACTCCTCCTCTCTCATTAACTTACGCATTAATAAGCGAGCTGAATCTGACTCTTCGCGAACAATCTTACGTTGCTGATCATTTAATCTATCCCAAGCATCTTTAGAAACAATATGCACCATTGAGCTGTACAAGTAGTTAAGAATCGAAATATATTTTTGCGACTCATAGAGTTTGAGACTGTAAATCACACCAATTGGGTTCTCCTGACCATCAACCACGCCTTGACGCATTGCCATCACTAATTCACTGAATGAGATAGTTTGTACATTTGCCCCTATCGCTTGCATCGCTGCTTGATAGGTCATTGCAGGAGGAGTTCGAATCTTTAACCCTTTAACATCTGCAGGAGATAAAATAGGACGCTTAGAGTTAGTCAATTGACGGAACCCCCAATCCCAACTAGATAAATAAACCAAACCAATTTTATCTAATTCTGGTGCAGCCCATTCTTTAAAAGGACCATCTAAAACACGATCAGCATGTTCGGCATCGGTCAAGGAAAAAGGAATACTCACGGTATCAAATAATGGCACATGTTTAGCTAATTGATCTTGCCCCGAAAGGCTCATATCAACCACCCCCATGATGACTTGTTCGAGTACTTCAGGTGGGCTTCCTAATGCATTATTAGGGTAAATTTCAACTTCAACTTCACCATTGGTTCTTGCTTCAACCTGCTTAGCAAATTGCATAGCAGCAATATGAGAAGGATGGTTTTCAGCCCCAAAATGGCCGAGTTTAAACTCAACGGCCGCATACGCTGAAGATGCCCACGCTAAGCATAATGCTGAAGCCAAACTCTTTTTAAAATTAAAACGCATAATTAACTCCTAATATAATCAGTTATCTTCCTTTATCTGAATGTTTATATCGTTAAAACACCCTCTATACCGCCCTACTTTGTTAACCAAAAGTAGCACTTCGTATTTATAGAATAACGCTCAAGCAGTAAAAACTGACTACAAGCGATAAGCATCCATGAACGCCAATACCTTTAAAAACAAGCAATTAGAATTCACATAAAAATAATAGACAGACTTCCATGTACAAATGACTTATGAAACCGATAAAACTAAAATTAATAAATGATCGCTTAGGTAATAATAAAAAAGTGATGTAAACCCACTCAATAAAACGACTAAATACGAATAAAATGAACAAAAATGTATATACTGAATTAACCTTTAAAAGTTACTTGAACAATCTCTAATGACACTTTGTATTACAATAATATAACAATAAAAAAGCATCAAAAACTCAAGCTCCCATCTCATTTTATGTTTGTTTTTTATACAGATAAGTGAGGGAGCGCTCAGTAAAGTACTAAAGTAGACATAATGGAAGATTAACCTCATCCAAATACTCACATTCAAAGTGGACATACAGTTGAAAAATTGCCATTAATGGCATTGAAACAAGAGGTGTTAAGAAGATACTTTCTGCAGTGGTAACTGCATGAGCTATTAGTCAATAATTCCGACTATTTTTATTGCCATTTAAAAAAGCTAAAACGCTTTATTATACTTGTCACCAATAATACTTAAGAATATGGTTTACATACTTTAATTAAATTATAAGGTAGTACGTTATCTCTTACTCTTCCGTTTCTTATTCATGTAGTCACTGTGATTTTACAAGCTATGGAAGTTGGGCTTCCTATCAATATATTGGTCACCCAGACAAACAACCTGTAACTAAAAGTGCATGGTGTGATCAATGCGACACTATTGTAGAAGCCGCTTTTCCCTACCTTACAATGCATACGACTGAAGCTCGAGAGGAAGCGCTGGATGATATTGAACGCTTGAAAAAGGCATCTTTTTATCGTTTCTCAAAACAAAAGAAACAACAGGTTAAGAATCTTCAAGAGGTCGTCATCAGAGAAGAACAAACCATGCAGACCAAGATCGATTATTTTAAACAATCAAAGTTTAAACCAAGGTGTCTATCATGTGCTTCTCATCAAATCAGAAAGTTAAAGCCTTTTACCACTTATATGGACCATTACTTTTCCCTGCATGAGCTGCCAGCTGAACCAATGGGAATAATACATTCCTGCGGTGGTGAGATAGAAGCAAGTCTCCAGGCTAGATTTAACCTCAATTCTAATTACAGAGCACGAGTCATTGAGTTTGATGAACAAGGTTTAGTGATCAATAAACCAGCAGAATAAATGCACATTTATCAGGAGAGAGGTAGTTGCATTCCCCTGCTGATTTATCTCGATGAGGTGTATTTAAGCAATGCGCTATTAACACTCTGTTAAAAAACTAAAGTGACCAACTAAAAGCAGTTTGTTTCTCTGATAAAGCCCATAATTTAGTTAATACAGGTTTATCTAAAACAAATGCCTTTAGCTCACACTCGCCAACTGGCCCGCCAAAGTTCATAAAGCCTGTTGGACCATAATAAGCTCGCTGTTTTAAGTCTTCCTGTGTCGCACACATCACCTCAGGTAAAGCACCTTTTTCAGCGGTTTGCGCAACACCAAGTTTTACCATAATTCCCCAGGAGAACCTGGTTGCAAAGTTAGCCTTTTCATTAATCAATGAAGTATTAGAAGCACCAGGATGACAAACATAGACTTTGACATTGTTATTGGTCGCCTTAACCTTATCTTGTAATTCATAAGCAAACATCATTTGAGCTAATTTACTTTGACTATAAACTTTGTTTGGATGATAACTCTTATCCCAGTTCATATCATCAAATTGGATGGTTCTTAACCCCATTTTATGACCTTCACTAGCAACAACAACGATTCGACCATAACTTGCATTAATACGGTCAAATAACAGACCAGATAATAGGAAGTGACCATAATGGTTTACTCCGAGCTGACTTTCAAAACCATCCACAGTCAACTCTTGTTTAGCTACCTGCGCAATAGCACCATTACATATAAGAGCGTCTATTTGAGGTACTTTTTCTAAAATTTCAGCTGCAGCTTGGCGAACCGAATTAAGATCAGCCAAATCCAAGTTGATATAACTTACATTAGCATCATGACCAAACTCTCTCTTTATCTCGAAGATAGCCGCTTCCGACTTCGTGCTATTTCGATTCAACATCACCACCTTGGCTCCCTTAGCAATAAGTATTCGGGTAGCCTGAAACCCAGCGCCTGAATTAGCGCCTGTGATAAGATAGGTTTTACCGGAAATATCTTTGATCTGTTGTGGAGTCCAGCCTTGTTTCTTTGTCATAGTCATTATCTAAACCCTGTATCTTTCATTAAGAATTAGTTTTTTATTAAATAAACTATAACCTTCATAAAGGCGGCTAAATAGGCGAAATAATATCTAAAACATGCCTATTTGTATCAATTAACGAAATAGCCATTTTTATAATGATTTCTTTATAAGTTAAAGCATGAATATAGGATTCGCTTTTAAGCGGTTTGAAGAGATATCTGAGAAGAACCAAAGGAGTAATTTACTTTATTGACTGAAAGTTAAATAATCGGTTTAAAATTGAAAGTAGTAGATACAAAAACGACCCTATTAAATAGAGCCGTTTATTAACATTTAATACGCTGTTAAGTTATGCGTTCGTTTTGCGTCGGTAAGCAAAAGCGATAAGCCCAAAACCTAATACAAATAACATGCTTGGTTCTGGAACAGAAGCTGTACCACTCCAAATTACACCTGTAGCATCATTATTGCTATTAACCACAGCAAAAGTAAGTTTATCATCAGATGTAATTAACAGTGATGAGAATGAGCTATCAAAAATGTCATAAACACCTTTCCATGCTTTTTCAATACCACTAGTTTCAGAATCAAAGATAACCGTATCACCGATAGAAACAATTGAATCATCATCATAAGAAACAAATAATGATGTTAAGTTGTAATCAACACTATCAACTAAATCCACTTCGTAATAATAAAAACTACTGTCATCTACTTCCCATGCATCGGTAGGTTGTACCCATGTTGCACCATCTAACGCAGTGCCTGTTGGATCAATCCAATTACCATCATCATCAGTAAGAGTTGTTGTAGGACTAGTACTACTAGATACGTCATCGACACCTGAGTAAAAAGCAATTGCAGAAACGTAGGTACTAGAGAGTAAAAGTGCTGCTGTTAGCGCTGATTTTAATAAGTTCATAATATTTCCTTAAAGTTATGAATAACCATATTCATCAATAAAGCACTAACTATGCCAAAAACACAAAGCACTGTTTTTAATGCTTTTATTTTACATTTTAACTTTAAAAAAGATATAACTGTTAAAAAAACCGACAATTAAATAACAATATATTGATAAAATAACAACATTAGTTCTTAACCGTTCATCTAATACCAATTGCATTAAATAAGTGATCTAAATTTTACGCAGGAAAAATGACTTAGTTCAAGACATCATTTAAACCTCTCGACGATTAACTTCGTTAATAGTCTGACGGAGAATTAACTAAAAAATGTTAATTCTTAAATAGTTGTTCTATTGGCGAAGATTACAACTAAGGAGTCAGTTATTTTAACAAGTAAAATAGATCAGTTACTTAGTATGATTGGTATAAACTCTACCTAGTGAAATACCTTAGATTTAGATAACGAATACAGCGGAAAACTCATTCATTGAAAGAGTACTCATTGAGATAAAATAGAAATGACTATCACCTAGAAATAATAAAGCCCCAACAAATGTTGAGGCTTTATCATATATATGGTGCCCGAGGACGGACTTGAACCGTCACTCCTCTCGGAAACGGATTTTGAATCCCGAAAATGCAGTTGATTACGAGATATTAACAGCGCAATACCCCGTAATCAAGGGGTTATAGGTGAGTGTGGGATAATATAAGTGAGGTTGGTTTACGCTTTTACGCCTAATTTACGTTAAATTACGCCTAAAAATATCACCAATTAACGGTTAAAACTTCATCGCTTAACTCACCAGACTCAGTTTCTAGCATCCATGTGCGATAGCCATTTAATAATGCGGCTACTGGATCAATCTTATTTTCAGACTTCATTTTATCTGGCTTAATGTTGGCAGCTGCATCTGTTGATAATGTAACGTTACCAACAGCCCAGTTTAATATAGGGTTATTATCGTGTATTACTTTTTCTTGCATCACAGCCACCTGTAACGCCTTAGTTGGTGGACTAAGACTAATAAATCCCTGTCTTACTTTCTCCACTGGTACGCCATGGCTTTCTAATCGAGTAAGTAAAAAATTACTATTCCATGGATCAAACGATACTGAATGAACATCGTACTGGTCACATAGGCTGTGAATGTCTCGTTCAATGTGTTCATAATCAACTGTACGATCACCTGCCACTGTTAAATGACCCTGCCTAACCCACTGCTGATAGATTTCACTATTCTTTTTACCGCGCTCAAGGGCTGAAGATGGTAAATAGCATTTACCCCATATTCTTACTTCACCCGATGCACCAGTTCCCTGTACACACCACACTGCTGATATGTCACTGGCACTTGATAAATCAATGCCTATAAATACAGGTAGCTCATTACTTGGCTTACACTCTTTAGGCTTATAACAAGCGAGCCAGTCTTTTTCAGCTATAAATTCTTGTTCACCATTACGCCAAATATTAAAACGCTTCGTTAATACTTCACTGTAACGGTGTGGGATGGTTCTAGCTTTTTCGAGTGTGTCTGCAATTTCTTCTGAGTACACAGAAATGCCCAAATTCGGGTTTGCTTTAATCCATGTCTCGGGCTGTTCAATTTCTTTTTCATCGTCTAACTCATAAATGGCTGTAAAGGTTGATTCTGATTCAATAGTTTTACATTGGTCGTAATACTGCTTACAAAAGCTTGTTGTATTGGTTCCTGCGGTGGTAATGATGAAGTGCCACGCTTTACGCCTTGCAGCCATTGATAGTTGCATAACATCAAACATAGAGCTATCAGGATGGGTATGTAATTCATCACCAATGGCTGTACCACCTAAACCCTCATTACCGCCACTGTTAGAGCTCACTGGTTTTAAACGGCTGTTAGTCTTGGTGTGGTCTATATGGTGGGCCATTACTTTAGATCGTTTCTTCAGTGCTTTGTTCTGCACGATCATCTGCTTAGCACCATCAAACACTAAACGCGCTTGCTGTGCGTTCACTGCATAAGTAAATAAGTCATGTTGGCCCTTATCTGCTATTAACAGATAGTTAGCGAATACTGAACAAAGGAATGATTTACCATTTTTACGAGGAACAAATACAAATGCTTCACGGTACTTATTAAAGCCAGTTTCTTTCCACTTCATGCACAACACATTAACCAGGATGAAAGCTTCCCAGTGGTTCAATGATAAAAGTTTGCCCTGCCAATTCGCCTTTATGGTGTGTAATGAACGTGCAAAAGTGTAGAAAGCGTTTAGCTTCTTCGTGGTCTAAATACACATCATCTCGTTCAAGCTCTTTAAAGTAACGTATTACGGTTTTCTTAATAGCCTTACACGCAATGATTGCACCAGACTTAACATCTAATGCATATTGATGGTAAATAGGTGTGACACTAGATGTCAAATCCGTCATCTTCATTACTTTCCATTTGATTTCTATGCTGTGATAGCTCTGTTAAATTAAGCTCTTTGCTTAAAATAATTAGCTGTTTCTGTGCAGCGTTAAACATGGCATTTGCTGGATTCTGTACGCGAGTACCTGCACCATTTAAAACAGTTGTGCCGATCGTGGTAATTTCTTCAGCGGCTGAATTACTCATTTGCCAATTCATGCAGTAAGACTCTAATAAATCCCAATCTGAATTGGTTGCTGTTGGTCGCATTAATTCGGCTAAGTCTTTCCACTTCTTTCGCCCATACTTGCCTAATAGCTTACTGTTTTGCGCTCTGCGAATTTTCATATAAATAACTCCTTCGCTATCTCGATTTTTAAGATGAATTTAGCCAGTTGTTTGGGATTGTTATCACACGTTCTCGTTTTACGAACATGGCACTTTCTACATAACGGGGCTAAGTCATCAATATTTAAAACTTGCTCTAATGTTGAGTCATCATCTAATGCATATAGGTGATCAACTTCTTCAGCTTCTTTAATTAATCCACCAGCAAAACAACATAAGCAAATAGGGAAACGGTTTAATGCTTTCACTCTTAATTGTTGCCATGCATGGCCGTATTGTTTGACCGATAATTTACGCTTTTTGTGGTATGTCCTGCGGTGCCTACTGCATCGGCCTTTATCGGCTTGTATAATTCGCTTACCACACATAGCGCAACGGTAGATCACTGGGTTATCTCTGCTGTTACATTCATAAAATTATTACGTTCGTCTGGTGCTATATTCGTAATCTCCCACGTTTGTCCGTCATACTTCACCTTGTCTTTCAGTGTTAAATCTGAACGGTAACGACATACGATAGTAATAATTGTTTGATTCACAGTAACAACATTAGCTAACAAAGATTCTCGACCAGAAATGTATTTTATATTCGCCCATGCTTTGAACTTTTCTGTAAAAGATTCGATAGCTTGTCCGTAATCATCTGATTCAGTTTTTATAGAGCCAAACTGAACACGTTTATTTAATCTACCAGTATCCATTAATACACCCCATGATCACGGTGGATATTCCAACAGCGTTCAACAGCCAGTGGCACTTTTGATAGTGTTAATTCAGATACGTCTGCACGGTGTTGATACAGTGTGCCAATGAACATTAAGCAACCGGCTACTATTGAAGGTTTCAACGTTTCATCGTTTACAATATCGATACCAATCCATTCACTGGCTGTATCTAAACTAGCATCAAGGTATAACTGTAAAATAGTATCTTCAGCGGTATCATCTGATTCAATTTTTAAGTGTTCTTTCACTAACGTAAGAGTAAGCATTAAATAGCCTCCCGTTGCTTAATGTCATCAACTGTTAACACGCCTAACTCTTTAGCGGTTGCGTAAACGTCATAACGAGTCTTAGCATCTAAACGCTGTAATTCAGCTAAGTTAAACTTAATGCTATCCATCAGCTTTAAACTAAGCTCTGATTCAATAGCGATTAAATAAGGGCTAATAGTGTTAGCCAGTAATGATTTCTGTGAAGCGTTTACTTCGTCATACTTCGCACCAGTACCAGAATTTTGTAACCAAATCTTATCTAGGTTAAAAATACGTGCGACTTCATCAACTGAGAATAATCGAGATTCTAAGAACTCGGCATCAGCATTGCTCATGCTTACGGCTTTAAATTGTGAACCACCTTCAAGTACAAGCGTTTCACCTGCTTTTCGTTCATTCAATGACGACTTAAACTTCTTACCACGATCACTATTAAGGAATTCAGGGTATTCAATAACGCCACTTGGTTTCATTCCATTAGCTTGTTGATCTGCTGCTTGGTTCTGCTGTGCAATGCCTAAACCGATAGCATCACGACAAACAGCAATAGGTGAGCGCCCTGTCATGCTGTCAATTGAGTTAATACGAAAATGTACAATGTTTTTTAATAACGTGGCTTTACCATCTACAAAATAACCTTTGAGTTGGTATTGTTCGATCACTGGTGTTACTCGGTTACTCTGTAAAAACTCTAAGCTTTTCGGGTAGCCACTTCTGTTCCAGTTAATACGGCAATAAGCATTACCAGATAACAATAAATTAAGCATGGTGCTTAACTTCCACTGATTAGCAGTGATAACAGCATCGGGTGATTCATTAACCAACTGATTGATGAACTGGTTATCAGATTTAAGTGGGTAACTTGCCACTTGTTTAGCTATGAAGTTAACAGCAGAAAAAACAGCGGTTAGACCTTGCGCACTATCTTGATCAACACTTACACCTGAACGACTATCACGCGGATTAAGTAACGCGACTAGATCTTTAATAGTAATTTCTGCGCGTTTTTCTTCTTTACTGAATGGCCACATAATTAAGCCTCCAAATAGTTAAGCCATAGCGCATTATTATCGCTTTGCTTTGATGCTGCTAAGCTACGTAATGTAACTGACGATGCTTTATAGGCAGGTAATGCGGTGATCGTAACTTCACATAGTTCTGCGCGTGTTACATAACGAGTTGATGGTGTTGTGTTGTGATCCCAACGATCTTCAAGTGCAACAAAACCAAAACTCATACCTGTAATATCGCCACGCTTAACCAACTCTTTGCAATCTTCACCAGCTCGGGTTGATGGTGGTTGAATCTCTACGTGTACACCTTGTGAATCTTCATTAACTAGTAAAGTGCCACTTGTGGTGCGGCCTAATAGCTCTTTACCATCATGCTCATATAGAGCTCGAATATCTGGCTGGGTTATCAAGTGTTGGCTAAATGCACCTTGTTCAATAACTTCAACAAATCCGCCAAGGTCTTGAGATTGGGAACCATAAACAACAGCTGAACCTTTAAGTTTACCAGTGTCGCTATTGATGATTTTTGACGATCTAATATCCATAAATTTAACTCCTTATAAGTTAAGCTCATCCATGAGCCCATAACGCAATGAGGAATTAAGCAGTAAAGTTCGCTTTAACTAATGCTTTATGATCTGCTAGTGCAGCTGCAGAATAGATATAAGAGTAATATTTAACTTGTCCCTTCTCTGTCACTCGGTCAACAACTGACCCCATAGAACTTGTATGATCGACTGTAAACATGCCACGATTGAAATCCCCAAAATATAAAGATCCTTCAGCTAGTTCTTCACACTCTTCAACAGGGTAACCAAGGAAACGTTTAGAGCCGCCACCTTCTACAGTTCCAACCATTGGTTTATCATCTTTATCAACTAAGTCTTCCCAATACGTTAATACATCAGGAGAAACTAAGAACGTGGCATTTTTACGAATAGCTTGTTTTACTGTTTTAGTAAGTGAGCGAATACTTGAAACGTAAGTTGCCCCATATGTTACAGAAGGTACATCTTCAGTACGGATCTCACCAAACACAAACGCACCAGCTGAAGCCGTTGCATTATTTAATACGTCTGCAAACTTTTGACCTTCTTTATCTGCATAAGCATCTGCGACTGATTGATTTACAAAACCTTGAATATCAAAGCCAGCATTCATATCAAGTAATTGCTGTGACACTTTAGGTTGTGCATAAACTTCAGAAAGTGTTGCTGTAGCCATTGTTAATGTTGGGGTTGATGTTTCACCGCGCGTATCGTTCTCGGCTGCTTCAGCCACACTTGCACCGTTAATCTGTACAGGTAACTGATATTCATGCGTTGAGGTTGTTTTATTAGCAGCTAGGCGACGAATAGGGGAACGGTCACGCAATGCCATCATAATTTGACGCTGTACTTCAGGAATCATTACATCACTTGTTGTGCTTGTGTCCATTGAGCGTGTTGATACTTCATCACGTAATAAGAAGTTGCGCAATTCTGTATCCGTTGGCATTTCATGTTTGCTAGTTTGTTCTGCAACATTAGATAAAGAACGTTCTTCTTCATGCTCCAATGCTTCATGGCGCGTGATAGTTTCTTTCAAACCATCAGCTTTATTTCGTAGTTCATCAAACTTACTTTTTTCAGCTTCATTTAACGAACGAGTTTCTTCATCTGCCACTGTTAGTAGGTTACGCATTTCAGTACGTAAACCAGCAAGTTCACGTTGTAATTTAATTAAATTTTTCATCTTTACACCTTTTCAATTGATTGAATTACATACAATCATGTGACATATTATGTCAAGTGTCAACAATATTATATATAATGCTTGACTTTTGAAAAGTGTGAATTTTTAAATTTTACATTACAGGTTTGCAAGCTCTCACAAATCAGCCGTAAGCGAAAATTAAAGGAATACGGCGGTGAGATTCCAATCCAGTAAGAGGGAATACGTATAATGAAAGAAATAAATTTGATAATTAGAATACTTGAAGATGCAGTCAAAGCTGGTGAGTGTATGCTACCTAAACAGCCTAGACGTTGGTTAGCTAAGCACGGTGGTGAACACTGCACTACCACTAATGTAAGTGGTAATTCAAACGAGAGGCGACACGTTAAGTCATTAGTTGTTATATATACAGCCATGGTTAATGAGGCTAAGGGTTTAATCAAGCCTAGTATATATACTGAGTGATAGTATATATACTCAGTATATCGGTACAAGCACATGCTACTGTGCTTGTACGCTGTAGCCCTTGGTACGACTAGTGTTTAAAGTTTTGGTACAAGCGTACAAGCAGAAATGCCATTGTTTATATTTAGCCATTAACCTGTACGTTTATTGTACATATTATATATAATGTACCGAGTATATATACTATTACACTTATTAAAATCTTTTATAGTAAACTGCTTGTACGCTTGTACCAATCAAACTAAAGCCAGTGATACCAAGGGCTTTAGCGTACAAGCACAATGGCATTTCTGCTTGTACGTGCTTGTACGTGCTTGCACCGTATATATACTTACTGATTATATATAAAGTACTCTCTGCTAAGTCTCCCTTGACCGTTACATAAAATACCATCTTTAACTAACTGCTTTAAATCTCGCCCCACTTTTGCACACATATTAGGCTGTAAGTTTAGACGCTTAGTTATAGCTGTTGGTGTTAAACCAACAGGATTGCCGAACCATATTGAATTTAAATCATCTTTAATGATTTCGTAAAACTCTCCTTTAGCAACAAAACGATTATTTACAGATTCAATTAATTTTTGTTCGTGATCATCCAAATGCCAAGCCGCTCCATTGTCAAACTCGTGCTTCACTTCAAGCCAAAACTGTTCTAAAAGCTCAGGCTTATCTTGTATCAATTTGCCACTGTTCCATTGGTAACCCAGGACGTTATTTACAACATCCATGTTAATGTCATTAGATAATTCAATCACAGCAAATCGTGTGTTACCTGTTGTATCTTTAAAGAAATCATCGCCATTTACTGTTGCAATAAATACTGTTTGTCTCTGCTTTTTAGTGTCTGAACGTCCATATTTCTTACGAAAGCTGTCTTTTGTATTGGTAATAAACGCTTTTAAAGCGCCTGCTTCCCTTCTGGTTGTTCGCTCTAACTCTGCTAATTCAACAATATGATGACTTGCTACACGTATAACAGAATCTACGTCATCAGGGTTTAATGTTGCTTCAGGTAAAAAACTATCAGGGGTTATAGTAGATAGTCGAGATAAAAAAGCAGACTTCTTAGCACTTTGTAACCCTTTTAAAACAGGAACCAATTTCGTTCCAAAGTTAGGTTGATATATTGCAGCCATGGCTGATACTAGCCATTTACGCATAATCAAATCTCTAATCTTTGGGTTATCTGTAGGTATAGCGTTTAGGAGTGTTTGAACCCGTGGGATAAGATCCCACTCTTTATTTGTTAATGCAGCTTCAACAGGGTGGTAGTTGTTCTTCTCTGCAATAGCAGTTAAGTGTTCTTCAATTGCCACTTTTGGTAGTCCTGCGCGTTCAGCATGCCCTATCAACTCAGATCTTACTGCATCGTAAGACAGTTGATGAACGGTGCCGTTTTGTTGAATATCAAGATTTAAATTCATAGCGTTTGTAGCCACTTGTATATTGCAACTATGAAGTAAAGCTTTCAGATTTTCTTGTGTGCTTAATACTCGTGAACCTTGCCTAGTTTCTTTAACGTCTGGAAAGCTCGCTGTGATAACACAATCAGCATTAGTTATATTAGTGTTATGTACTACGTGATCTGCAAACGCTTCTGAAGCACTCTGTTTCATAGCCGTATAAGGTGCATCACGACGTGGAGTCTTACCGCCTTCTTCCCATGCACTGGCTAACGTGGCTACTGTTTCACCACGTTCACACCCTGCAGCAATAGCAGCATTGAATAATGCAGTATAAGCCGTTTCATTATTTAACGATCCACCAGCGACTAAACCAGCCAGTGTACAACCTAGTGAATTAAGCTTGTTATTACGTCCACCATCTTCTGTATTTTCCATTTCTTCACATGCTTCATTTAGCCATTCAGTAGCCAGTTTGATTTGATGTTCAGATGCTTTGTGTTCGTAGTTGAATGTGACGCTGGTGGACTTAGCAGAACGCCCTTTCAACTGGTCCATAATAGCTTGAGGTGCTAATGGGTAAGTAGATGGATCACGTAAATTAACTGTCTTAGCAGACTTTAGATAAACCAACTGATTAGCTGTTTTAATATCGATGTGCTTCCAAAAGAAATCATCGGTTCCACCGTTATGCTGTTTAAAATCTGTAACGTTGAATTCGGGTGGTGCTATAAATAAAAAGTGCAGCGAGGTCATCGCCTCATTCCACTGTATCAGTGACGCATCAGCCATGGCCCTGTAATTAACATAACCTAACACATTAGCCAGTTCTTCAACGCTTGGTATTTCACCGACCGCATTCTCTTTGTTACCGTCATAATCCACCAGCACAAGGTTGTTGAGCCTAATACCAACACGGTCATTATCAGCCTTACTCCATAGCTGGTGGCTTTCATCGTAGCGCTGTTTAAGTTTATAGGGTGCAGGACGTGAACCTTTTTCATCCCATCGACCATACGGAATAAAATCATATGGAAATTGTTGATTATTTAAGCGAGTGTGTGTAATATTATTAGTGTTCATGGAATTACCTTATTGAATAGATTATTGTTTAGTTTGTCCTTGTTGTGGTCAACAGGGAACGGAGAAAAGCAGCTAGTAGTGGTCTACTTAGCTGCTTTTTTATTATCTAAGATAATTCAATAAGTGAATTAGCAATATGTGTAATCACCCACTCAGCTTGTGATAATGTTAATTTATCAATTAATTTTCTGTTTTCACAAACGACTTCAAACTGTGTGTTCAAACTATCCATACGCTTAACCCATATAAATTGTTTACCTATTGGCTCATTACCTTGGTACACCTCACCACGTGGTTTAATACTGTGAGCATTGAGCAGATTTCCCTGCCACATTTTTTCATCATTAAAGGCGATAAAGAGAGAATCTTTAAGCTTTGGGATTAACTGGCGTAATTCATTAAACGATGGGATTGATATGTCTCGGGCGATATACCGACCGTTTAAAACATTGCATAGATCATATGTGATCCCGTTATCAATGGCTATAATGCATTTGTTACTCATAATTAAAGTTCTCCAGCTAAATAAAGGCCAAACATTGGCAAATTAATATAAAGAGTGCGCCCTACCATTTTAGAGCATCGACTTAATCCATTACTTTCACGTTTCCAAAATAATGTTTTAATTTGATTGTAAGAAAATTGAGGTAACACAGAAGGTATTTTTCGCATTGGGATCCAATTGTTTAGATCCATCGCTAGTTTTTGTTGTTCAGTCATAATGATGTCCTTGGTGATTTAATAGTGTGTTTAGTTAAGTGCGGTTAACAACTCTATTAAACCAACAAGGGTTTTATAATTCGGGGGAAAATAACTTATTTACTATTTAATGTTATTTTCCATTGCCAACGAGTTGTCTTTGTTGTTTCTTTAACATCAGAAAAACCTTTAACATCTTCATATCGCCATTGTAACGCTTTGTTTTTTTCAGCTTCGGTCAACTCCCCTTCCTTAAACCGCTCAGAAAGTACATCTCTTAATTTAGTTCTGTCACTGAAATAAACTTTGCGCTGAATAGCTTTTACTTTTTCAGGTGGATTTAAAATTTTAATAGCCCGTATATAGTTATCTATGTACTCTTTACTTGGCTCTCCATCTGGAACGGGAACAAGCGCGTTTATCACTTTTTGAGGAACTTTTGAAGGTTCATCTGGATACAATTCTTTCTTAACTTTCAAGTTTTCTTGAAGTCTGTGAATATATCCTAACCTAGCTGCCCACCCTTTTTCTTTAAACTGAGGGACATTGTGCTCTTCAATTCGTTGGTCCAAATGAAAAATATCTGTATCAAACTGAACTACAAAGCTATCTTTCCCATTAGTAAATTCCACTGTGTTATTTTCAAACTCATAGGACTCTGCTTTAACATTATTAAATTTCCATTTACTCATTATACAATACCTCCAAATACACGATTAAGGTGGCTAGCCTTGTGGCTAGTACTATGATGCACATAGCGTTGAGTCGTTTGAATAGTTTTATGACCTAAAATCTCTGCAATTGCCTTTAAAGGCACATCATTCATGGCTAACCAACTGCCACAAGTGTGTCGTAAATCATGGAACCGTAAACCTTCTATTTTGGCAAGCCTTAAGCATTTACGCCAATGATTATCAAAGTTCACTAAGTGAGCAGAAGGGTTTTCATGGTGTGGAAAAATAAATCCAGTTGACTGTTTAAATTGCTTTAGTTCTTCTAAGCATTCAACAGTTAGTGGTAAAACACGATCATCACCATTCTTTGTATCATATAAGTAAGCTGTTTGATTCTTGAAGTCTATGTCTTGCCATTGAAGCTTTAACAACTCCCTCGCCTTGCACCTGTTGTGATAGCCATTAATATGATTGTGTACATACGATTCCAATCACTTTCTTTTGCACGTTCAAACAATCTGGCAAGTTCTACTTTTGAACAATATCGTTCTTTATTGGCTTTTTCTGTGAGCTGTTTTACTTCTCGGGCTGGGTTGTGGTTAGTATCATACTCATCACGCATGAATTCAAACACTGAGGATATAGCTGATTTATAACGGTTGTGAGTTGCACTTGATTTACCTGCATCAAGTAACATTTGTAATGATGCTTTAACTGTACGTCTATCAATCTTACTGATTTCTAGATCACCGATACACTTACACCACCATTTTAAACGGCCAAGAATAGCTTTATCTTTACCGGTATACTGGCTTAGATAATCATCAATAGCAGTTTTCAATGTTATTTTATTTTGTGGTGAATTTGTTAAGCTGAGGGCTAAATCATGATTGAGAGTAATTGAAGCTGAGAATTGTTGTGCTTCTTTCTTCAATTTAAAAGTTTTAGATGCACGAAAGCCATCACGCATAAATTCAACTTTATACGTAACGCCATTTTTGCCTTTTCTTACTTGTATTTTCGCCATTATTAATACCTTTACGTTAAATTACGTTAAAAAGATATCAACCGCACTGACTAAACTACTATTAACAAGCTTTAGTTACTTGCAACCTGTTGATTTAACAGGATTTTAATATGGTGCCCGAGGACGGACTTGAACCGTCACTCCTCTCGGAAACGGATTTTGAATCCGTCGCGTCTACCAATTTCACCACTCGGGCATTGAGTGCTGAGAATTATACCTATGGAAGCGGTACAAACAAGTGTTTTTAACTGTAAAGCGTGTAAGCGCTTAAAAACCATGCAATATCTCACTACTGAGCTTACTGCCAATAAATAAAATGCCAAATTATTAGCCATTTGCTACACTGTTTTTTCACCTATTTGAGGGATTATCATGGTAAAACAGAATAACAAAAACAATGCTGCACTTGCGTTAATGGAGCAGTATCAACAATGTCCTCGAGCCTCTTTTTGGAGACGGTTAAGTGCCTACGTAGTTGATCTATTTACAATAGGATTGGTTATTACGGTGGCGACTATGCTTGCTTTGTTAGTGATCAATGTTGCAGCTAAACTGGGCACCATTGACTTAAGTTTATATGTGGATAGCACTGACTATTTAGGCCATAGCCTAGCCTTTTTAATTTATTTATCGGTCATTATTATTGGCTTTTTCACTTACTTTTGGAGCCACTCAGGACAAACCTTAGGTATGAAAGTGGCACAATTAAGAGTTCAAAATAGCGATGGGAGTAACATTAGCTTTACCCAAGCAGCGATTCGTTTAGCGACTTCAGCCTTTGGTTTGGGCAGTTTTATGGCACTATTAAAGGATCGTAATGCTTTTCAAGATTTGTGGGCAGAGTGTGAAGTGGTGGTACTTCCAAAAGCATTAAATAAATGGATATTTAAAGAAAATAACAAAGAAGAAAAGTAGTTGTTATCACCAAGAAATTACTCAGTTAAAGCAGCGCATTAACTGAGTAATATGACCTAAATTTAGCTTATATTAGGTTTGTTTTCTTAGCTGGTACATGGCAATCATTAACACTAAAATACTAGGTAATAAAGCGCCTAAAATCGGCGGTAAACCAAAGACTAAACTAGCTGGTCCAAATAATTCTCCGGATACGTGGAATGTAAAGCCACTGGCAATACCAAAAATAAGACGTGTCCCCATAGGCACAGATCTTAACCCACCAAATATAAATGATACCGATAACAGCATCATTACCACTACTGTGAAAGGCAATACCGCTTTACGCCACAATATTAACCAATAGCTACTTGCGTCTTGCTCATTGCTTTCTAAATAAGTGATGTAATCGTAGATATCACGCATCGACATTTTATCTGGCTCGCTGATAATCACTTCTAGTTTTTTCGGGGTTAATTCAGTTTCCCACACATAATCAGGGAAGTTTTCAACTTGTGTTTCCCCATCATAGAAACTGGTTTGGCTTACCTCTTGTAATAACCAAGAGCCATCTTGATAAGTGGCTTGATTGGCAACCATTGCACGACTCAAAGTCAAATCGTCAGCAAAAAAGTACAACTGAACATTATACAATTCCGCTTTACTATTCATGCGCCCAATACTGACAAATGAGTTAGCATCTTTTGCCCAAACACCATACTTATTATCAACTTTCTCTGTCCCTTTACGAAGCTGGTCTCGCATGAAATAAGCTTCTTTATCCGTTTGAGGTGCAACAAACTCACCTAACAGCATCACAGCAATAACCATAGGTATCGCCGTTTTTAATACTGACGTAGCGATTCTAAATTTAGACATCCCCGCAGCTTGCATAACCACTAACTCACTACTACTCGCTAGTGATCCTAGACCGATTAAAGCGCCAATCAAGGCTGCCATTGGAAAGAATAAAGCAATCTCAACGGGCATTTTCAACAGTACAAAATAGGCTGCAGAGAATACTGTATAAGCACCAGTCCCTACACTTTTCATCTGCTCAACAAATTTAATAATGCTACTTAAACCAATCAGAACAAATAAGCTTAAAAAGGTCGCTGCAAAAATTGTTCGACCAATGTATCTATCTAAAATACCCATCTACTTTTCCACCTTAGGCGTCAGTTTTTTTCTTCGGCTAAAATTCAACTTACCGATTGTTTGTAAATGTAAAACAATACCGACAACAAGAAACAATATTTGTCCTGCCCATATACCAAAGTAAGGGATAGCACCGTCTTCAATCAAACTCTTAGACGCACTTAACAATAAGAAAAAACTTAAATATAAGGCTAATGCAGGAAGTAGCTTTGCATAACGGCCTTGACGAGGGTTAACTCGCGCTAAGGGTACAGCCATGAAAGTGATCAATAAAATAGAAACAGGAATAGCAATACGCCATTGCAACTCAGCTTGATATTTAGGGTTATCAACACCAATCAATTTAGAGGTTGGCAAAGCTTCTACGTCACGCGTTTTATTTTCTACTGTTGAGTTAGCAATATGTACTTGGTAAGTTGAAAATTTTGAATTCTCAAATTCATTTTGTCCCACAATACCTGCATAACGTTGCCCATTTTCTAAAGTTAACCAAGTCCCGTCTTTTTTCTCAGCGACATTACCGCTTTTTGCGGTGATCACAGAAGGAGAAATTCCGCCCTCTTTTGGCCAATGTGCTGCAAATACGTTTTGTAAATTTTGCCCTTCCACATATTTCTCTACGTAAACTACACCACCGTTACCAGAGGCTTTATGAAAGCGTCCTTCAATTAGGGTTGCCGTGCCGGCATTTGCTTCAGCCTGTTCAATAATAGACATCATTTTATCTTCTGCTTTTGGCGCAAGATATAAAGTATTAAAGCAAGCGAAGGTAAAGGTTAACAAAGATAAGGTTAAAGTGGCCTTCAACACTTTATTGGGGCTATAACCACATGAGGTTAAGGCAACCATTTCACTCGCTGTGTAATCGACCATGTGCAAAAAGAATTGCTAAATAAAAACTAATAGGCAACATTAAGATGCCTAAGGTCGGCAAATTTAGAAACAGAATAGTTAATACTAAGTCAGCAGGTATCACGCCATTAATAGCTTGAGCAAGAATAGTGATGAATTTTTGGCTAACAAAGATGAGGATCAAAACAAAGAGAATGCCAACTTGGCTTTTAAATGTTTCTAACATTAAATAACGAAGAATTATCAAGCTGATCTCCAATGTAAAATAAGAATGCTACAAAAGCGGTAAAATAGTGGATTAAGAGAGCAATTGCGGTAAAATTGCTATTTTAGTAAGTTTATATTACGTTTCAAGATCCACAAGAGCTAATGATAACTGCATTTTTATAAAAATAGCACAGTTAATCTTAATATAATCGTTTTAAGGATACATATGGAATTTCTAGTTAAAAGTGGTAGCCCGGAAAAGCAACGCAGCGCCTGTATTGTTGTAGGTGTATTTGAACCTCGCCGTCTATCTCATGCAGCCGAAGTATTAGATGAAATCAGTGAAGGTTATTTAAGTGCTTTATTACGTCGCGGCGATATTGAAGGTAAAGTCGGCCAAGTCTTATTTTTACACCATGTACCAAACGTTCTAAGTGAACGTGTTTTATTAGTTGGTTGTGGCAAAGAGCGCGAATTAACCGAAAAACAATACAAGCAAATCATTGAAAAAACCATTACGACTTTAAATGACACAGGTGCATTGGAAGCTATCTGCTTCTTATCTGAGTTACACATTAAAGGTCGTGATAGTTACTGGGCAGTTCGACAAGCCGTCGAAGCAACGCAAGATAGCCTATACAATTTTGATCAGTTTAAAACCAATAAAGACAATACTCGTCGTCCTTTACGTAAGCTAACGTTTAACGTGCCAAGCCGCAAAGAATTAGCGCGTGCTGAGCTAGCATTACAGCATGGTATTGCAGTATCAGCGGGCATGAAGCTTTGTAAAGACTTAGCAAACATGCCTCCTAATATCTGTACACCGCTTTACTTAAGCCAACAAGCACAAGAATTAGATCAGCGTTTTGATAAAATCACCACTGAAATTATTGACACGCCACAAATGCAAGCGCTGGGCATGAACAGTTACTTAGCCGTTGCACAAGGTTCTGCTAACCCAGCCTACATGTCGATCATGAACTACCAAGGTGGTCCAAGCGATCAAAAACCTATTGTATTAGTGGGTAAAGGTTTGACCTTTGACTCAGGTGGTATTTCACTAAAACCAGGCGCAGGCATGGATGAGATGAAATATGACATGGGTGGTGCCGCGTCGGTATTTGGTACAATGCAAGCAATAGCAGAATTAGACTTAAACATCAATGTAATAGGTTTAGTGGCTGCGGCAGAAAACATGCCATCAAGCAAAGCATATCGCCCAGGTGATATCTTAACCACTATGTCAGGACAAACTGTTGAAGTATTAAATACCGATGCAGAAGGCCGTTTAGTATTGTGTGATGCATTAACTTACGTAGAGCGCTTCGAACCTGAATGTGTTGTAGATATGGCGACCTTAACCGGCGCTTGTATTATTGCCTTAGGTCATAATATCAGCGCATTAATGAGCCCACATAAAGGTTTAACACATGAGCTACTAGGCGCATCTAACCAAACCGGTGATAAAGCATGGCAATTACCTATGGATGATGATTTCCAAAAACAACTGGATAGCCCATTTGCTGATATGGCAAATATTGGTGGTCGTCCAGCAGGCTCAATTACGGCAGCTTGTTTCTTATCTCGCTTTACTAAAGCTTACACTTGGGCGCATTTAGATATCGCAGGCACAGCATGGCGTTCAGGCACTAACAAAGGTGCAACGGGCCGCCCTGTTCCATTGCTAACACAATTTGTAATGAACCGTAGCGAGCAAGAACTAACGGACATCGACGCTTAATGTATCAAGTTCAACAAGGTACATGTTAACAATGAGCCAAGTTCTTTTTTACATACATTCGCAAGAAGATACGGATACTAACTTGCCTGCCCATTATGTGCAGGCTTGTCAGTTGGCGGCTTATTATTACCAACAAAATAAAAAAGTGTTTATTTATACTGAAAATCAACAGGACGCATTTGTTGTAGATGAGTATTTATGGCAATTTGATGGTGATAGTTTTGTACCACATAATTTAGTGGGTGAAGGCCCACGATACGGTTCTCCGGTTGAGATTAGCTGGCTTGCTCCACAACACCCTCGCGCAGTATTAATTAACCTGAACCAATCCATTCCGAAGTTTAATTTAAACTTCCAACAAATTATTGATTTTGTGCCTGCACAAGAACAACTAAAAATTAATGCGCGAATGCGTTACAGTGCCTATAAAAAACTGGGCCACACCCTCTCTACTCAAGATGTTGAAGCAACATCTCAAGAGTCAACTAACCAGACAGAAGACAAATGATGGAAAAAACATACAACCCAAGTGCGATTGAGCAAAAAAATTACCAAACCTGGGAAGAAAAAGGTTACTTCAAGCCACACGGAGATACTGATAAAGAAAGCTTCTGCATCATGATCCCACCACCAAATGTCACTGGTAGTTTACACATGGGTCACGCATTCCAAGATACCATCATGGATACCTTGATTCGTTATCAACGTATGCAAGGCAAAAATACACTTTGGCAAATGGGTACCGACCATGCGGGTATCGCAACACAAATGGTGGTTGAGCGTAAACTGTTTGCTGAAACAGGCCAAACACGTAAAGAGTTAGGTCGTGAAACATTTATCGAAAAAATCTGGGACTGGAAAGCAGAATCAGGCGGTAACATTTCACGTCAAATGCGCCGTCTAGGTACTTCAGTGGATTGGGATCGTGAACGTTTTACTATGGATGATGGTTTATCAGAAGCCGTTAAAAAGACCTTTGTTGATTTATACAACGATGACTTAATTTACCGCGGTAAACGTCTTGTAAACTGGGATCCAAAATTACACACTGCGATTTCTGACTTAGAAGTAGAAAACAAAGATGTGAAAGGCTTCATGTGGCACTTCCGTTACCCATTAGCGAATGGTGTAAAAACTCTCGACGGTAAAGATTACATCGTAGTAGCAACAACACGTCCTGAAACCGTATTAGGTGATACCGGTGTTGCCGTTAACCCTGAAGATCCACGTTACCAACACTTAATCGGTAAAACGATTTTACTGCCATTTGTTAATCGTGAAATTCCAATCATTGCTGATGAACACGCAGATATGGAAAAAGGTACAGGCTGTGTAAAAATTACACCTGCTCACGACTTTAATGACTATGAAGTAGGTAAGCGTAATAAACTGCCTATGATCAATGTATTAACCTTTGATGCTTGTATTCGTGACAGCGCAGAAGTATTTAATACTAACGGTGAAAAAAGCGAAGATTACCCAACAGATTTACCTGTACAATTCCAAGGTTTAACACGTGAAGCCGCGCGTAAATTAGTGGTAAGTGAATTAGATGCAATTGGTTTATTAGACGAAGTAAAAGACCACTACTTAACCGTACCTTATGGCGACCGTGGTGGTGTTGTTATTGAACCAATGCTAACAGATCAATGGTATGTACGTGTTGCACCTCTTGCTAAAACAGCAACAGAAGCTGTTGCAAATGGCGACATTAAATTCGTACCACAACAATACGAAAACATGTACAACTCGTGGATGAATGACCTTAACGATTGGTGTGTTTCTCGTCAATTATGGTGGGGACATCGTATCCCAGCTTGGTATGACGAAGCAGGTAAAGTATATGTAGGTCACGATGAAGCAGAAGTTCGCGCTAAGCATAACTTAGATGACAGTGTTGTATTAAACCAAGATGACGATGTATTAGATACATGGTTCTCATCAGGTTTATGGACTTTCTCTACATTAGGTTGGCCAAACCAAACTATGGATCTTAAAACCTTCCATTCAACGGATGTATTGGTAACGGGTTTTGACATTATCTTCTTCTGGGTAGCACGTATGATCATGCTTACTATGCACTTTATGAAGAATGACGATGGCACTCCACAAGTACCATTTAAAACCGTTTATGTGACCGGGCTTATCCGTGATGAAAATGGCGATAAGATGTCTAAATCTAAAGGTAACGTATTAGATCCTTTAGATATGATTGATGGTTTAGATCTTGAAAGCCTAGTAACTAAACGTACTGGCAACATGATGCAACCACAACTTGCGAAGAAAATTGAAAAAGATACACGTAAGACCTTCGCAAATGGTATTGAAGCACATGGTACTGATGCACTGCGTTTCACATTAGCAGCAATGGCTTCGACAGGTCGTGATATCAACTGGGATATGAATCGTCTTGAAGGTTACCGTAATTTCTGTAACAAGTTATGGAATGCCAGCCGTTATGTATTAATGGATGCGGAAGATCAAGATTTTGGCTTTGGTGATAACCAAGCAATGCAATTTAGCCTTGCCGATCGTTGGATCCAAGGTCAATTACAAAATATGATCAAAGAGTTCCGTCAAGCGTTAGATACTTACCGTTTTGATATCGCAGCGAACATTCTTTACGATTTCATTTGGAATGAGTTCTGTGGTTGGTACTTAGAATTAACAAAACCTGTTTTATTCAAAGGTAGCGAAGAAGAGCAACGTGGTACGCGTCATACATTAATCAGCGTATTAGAAACCTTATTACGTGTTGCACATCCAATGCTGCCGTTTATGACTGAAGAAATTTGGCAACGAGTGAAATCTATCACGGGCCAAGGTGGTGATACCATCATGCTAGAAGCTTACCCTGAATATGATGCTTCACAAGTGGATGAGCAAGCCGTTGCTGACCTTGAGTGGGTTAAGCAAGTGATCGATGCTGTTCGTAATATCCGTGGTGAAATGGATATTAGTCCAAAAGTACCGCTGAACGTACTAGTTAAAAATGCAGATGATGAAGCGAGACGTCGTTTTTCAGATAACGACGCTTTCTTAGCGGCATTAGCAAAACTAGAAAGTGTGACTTTTGTTGCTCAAGGTGAGGAAACACCTGCTTCAGTGACTGCATTAATTGGTGACTTAGAGCTATTGATTCCAATGGCAGGGTTAATTGACGTAGAAGCTGAATTAGCACGTTTAGCTAAACAACTTGAAAAAGCTAAAAAAGAGTTAGATAAAGTATCTGGTAAACTAAGCAATGAACGTTTTGTAAGTAATGCTCCTGAAGCGGTTATTACTAAAGAAAAAGCAAAACAAGCTGAATACCAAACAACTTGTGACAAACTTAATGAGCAAATTGAAACGATTAAAGCACTTTAATCCATTCAATTTACTATACTTAATTAACAAGTATTAATTTTAGAAGGGGCTGTTCAACAGCCCCTTTTTTTGTTTGTAAAATTTAAAAATAACTTCAACAATTAAAACTGCTTAATAACCTGTCCATCGCTCGATAATTTAAAGCTTCACAGAGGTGTGCTTTGTTAATATCTTTTTGCTGTTGCAAGTCAGCAATACTTCTCGCTACCTTTAACAAGCTATGCCAAGCACGAATAGACAACCCCATTTTATCAATTGCTTGCTCTAAAAAGACAGCATCTTCTTTGCTAAGTACACAGAATTGATTGACCTCTTGACTTGATAAATAATGATTTAACTTGCCCTGTCGTGTTAACTGCACACTGCGAGCCGCTAACACTCTCACTTTGATTTCTGCACTGGTTTCTATTTTGTTTTTTGCACCTTGTTGGGATTCAGCTAATAAACCTTTTGGTAATAAAGGCACCATAATCGCTAAAGCAAAGCGATCTAAGAAGGGGCCAGACAAGCGCCCTAGATAGCGTAATATTTGATCTGGAGTACTGCGTCTTAAACTACCGGAAATATGTCCGCAAGGACTCGGATTCATCGCTGCAATCAATTGAAAATGCGCAGGGAAAGTCACTTGGTTTGCCGCCCTAGAAATAGTCACATGGTGGTTTTCCATCGGCTGACGAAGGCTATCCAACACTTGTCTAGGAAATTCGGCTAGTTCATCTAAAAACAATACTCCGTGATGCGATAATGAGATCTCACCAGGTTTAGGTTTACCTCCCCGCCCACCAGCGCCACAGCCGAAGCACTATGATGAGGTGCACGATAAGGAGGTAAAAACCAATCACTACGTTGCTTTCCACATACCGAGTACACAGCAGCAGTTTGTAAGGCTTGATGCTCCTCCAAGTTAGGTAACAAGGTCATAAAGCGTTCAGCTAACATACTTTTCCCAGTACCTGGCGGACCAATCAAGAGTAAATTATGCGACCCGACAGCAGCAACCTCCAGCACTCTTTTAGCCTGTTCCTGACCTAAAACGTCACTAAAGTCTAAAGAAGAAGCTTCGATGGCGGCAGTTACATCTTGCTCTGCAGGCGGCAAAGTAAACTCTTGTTGTAGATAGGCACAGACATCAGCTAAACAGTTCGCGACAACGCCATTGGCTCCCGTTAAAGCACACTCGTGTGCATTTTCTCGACATACAATAACTTGTCTCTGTTGCTCTTTTGCGGCTAATGCGCAAGGAATAATACCATCAACATGGCGTAACTCTCCGGACAGCGAGAGTTCGCCATAACATTCAAATTGTAGAATCTCATGGCATTTTAATTGCTCTGAGGCGAGTAAAATGCCCAAAGCAATAGCTAAATCAAAACGTCCTCCTCTTTGGGTAAATTAGCGGGTGCGAGATTCACCGTGATCCGCTTGCTTGGAAACTTATAATTGCTGTTTAAAATGGCACTACGAACGCGGTCTTTTGCTTCTTTGACTGAAGTTTCCGGCAAGCCGACGAGAGAAAATGCAGGTAATCCTGTACCAAGATGTACTTCAACCTCAACTTCGGGGGCATCCACACCAGAAATAGAACGACATACTAACCTTGCTAACGCCATTTGAACTCCCTTGACCATCCATTAACAATTAACTGTTACGTGTTAGTTGAAGTATAGAAGTCAAAATTTATTCAGCAAAATAGAGGGCCTAGAAGCATAAACTACGATGCAATAATTAGATCTGTAATACAAAATCTCATTACATAAACAAATCTGAATTATTTTTACAGTCATTAAAGTGAGCCACTCTTCACGGTATTACCAATCATTAAATAGTATCGTATGACAACTTAATAAATTAAATGATCAACGTATATTAATCATTTATATAACCATTAATGCTCAAAAGAGTAAGGAAATGATCAATGAGAAGTAATAAAGAAATAGCTGTAGATGCTATCGATTTAGTAACACCTGCAATACTCAAATTATTTGAGCGTACTAATAGAAAAGAGTTACATATCGTCGTTATGGATCCGAGTTTAAAGCCTTGGGAATCTTCCTTCGATAACGCTATTTTGGTTGAAAAATCATTAGGTACCCCAAAAGAGTGGACGATTCAATTTGATCATTTAGCTAGAAAAAAAGCACATCAAGCTTGGCGTAACGGTTGTGCTAATCTGGATATTCAATCTAAGCACCCTTCTTCTTTACAAGATGATGATATTTTATTTTATGGGTCATTTGTGTATGGAAACATAGTGGTAGCTTGTAGTGGCGTTGAACAACATTATGATATGTTAATGAGTAGCTGGATTGCATTAGCCTTTGAACAATTAACTGTCGCAGAGTATACAAAAAGCAAAACTGATACACCCACAAAAGCATTTAGATAACGCCAGCAGTCTAAAGAACAATATAAAAACAGAGGTTGGTAATAAGCCACCTCTGTTACCCTACTGTAGCGAGGCTTTAAAGCGTGCGATCACCGGTTTAAAATGTAATTACTTTCTCATTCTAAAATAAAGTACATCCCCCTAATATAACGATTCAAACACAACGACTTTCAAGTGAATATCTATTCACGACTCTATACAATAATCTGTTTAAAAATGTAACAAAAGTTGTTTGAACTGCACTTTTTTGCTATAAAGACCACCCTTTAAAATCAATCTTCAACACATTCAAAACAGATTGGTTGACCATCAATAAATTCAGGAAACCCCCATGAATGGTGCAAACTTTGTTGTTCACGCTCTCAAAGAGCAAAATGTAACACAGGTATTTGGTTACCCGGTGGCGCGATCATGCCACTTTACGATGCACTGTTTGATGGTGGTGTTGATCACCTTTTATGTCGCCACGAACAAGGTGCAGCAATGGCAGCCATTGGTTATGCCCGCTCAACAGGTAAGGTGGGAGTGTGTATTGCCACTTCAGGCCCAGGCGCCACCAACTTAATCACAGGCTTAGCTGATGCTTTATTAGACTCGGTGCCTGTTGTTGCGATTACAGGCCAAGTACCAACCCACTTAATTGGTACCGATGCTTTCCAAGAAGTAGATGTATTAGGGTTATCATTAGCATGTACAAAACATAGTTTTATGGTGGAAACCGCTGAGCAATTAGGACCAATTATTGAGCAAGCTTTTGAAATCGCCACCAGCGGACGTCCAGGACCAGTACTCATTGATATTCCTAAAGATATCCAAGTCGGTCCAAGTATTGCGTATGCTTTAGCGCAATTAGCAGAAACACAACAACCACTAAATCAAGCAATAATCACTGAAGCTAAAAATCTAATTAATGACGCGCAAAAACCATTACTGTATGTCGGTGGCGGTGTTGGTATGGCAAAAGCGGTACCAGCCTTACGAACTTTCATTGAACAAACACAGATCCCAAGCGTATGTACGCTAAAAGCAATTGGTTGTATTGAACATGATTCCCCTTACTTCATGGGAATGGTTGGCATGCATGGCAGTAAAGCCTCTAACTTAGCGATTCAAGAATGTGACTTATTAATCGCGGTAGGTGCAAGATTTGATGACCGTGTAACAGGCAAATTAGATGAATTCGCTCCACACGCAAAAGTGATTCATCTCGATATAGATGCTGCAGAAATAGATAAGTTACGCCAAGTCACCATTTCCATGACCGATGACCTTAAACAAGTGCTACCGGATATCTCTGTAAAACCGAGTATTGAACAATGGCAGCAACATATTAGCGAGATGAAAGTCACGCACGCTAATCGTTATGATCATCCAGGTGAGCCGATTTTTGCACCGGCTTTATTACGCCAGCTAGCAGAAACCATGCCTGCAGATACGGTCATTTGTAGTGATGTTGGCCAACACCAGATGTGGGTTGCTCAACACATGTTTGTAGATCGTCCTGAAAACCATATTTCTAGCTCTGGTCTTGGTACTATGGGCTTTGGTGTTCCTGCTGCAGTGGGCGCACAAGTTGCTCGCCCAAATGATATGGTGATCGCAGTTTCGGGTGATGGTTCGTTTATGATGAACATACAAGAGTTAGGAACGATTAAACGTAAACAGTTACCGGTAAAAATTCTCCTCATTGATAACCAGCGTTTAGGCATGGTAAGACAATGGCAAGAGCTGTTCTTTAATGGTCGTTTCAGTGAAACGATTTTAACTGATAATCCAGATTTTGTGATACTTGCTAGCGCCTTTGATATTCCTGGTGAAACCATTGTTGTAAAATCTCAAATAGATGACGCATTACAACGCTTATTAAATAGCGATGGCCCCTACTTATTACATGTATCGATTTCAGAAGAAGAAAATGTATGGCCATTGGTACCGCCTGGTGCAGCAAATGATCAAATGATGGAGAGTGTAGGATGAATAACACATTAACAATCGAAGCGATGCATAGCCCTGAGTTTTTAGAGCGCCTATTGCGTGTTTGTCGACACCGAGGTTTCGCCATTGTGACCATCAATGCGACTACAAAACAACAAGTTACACATATTGAATTAACAGTGAGTAGTGACCATGAAATAGCACTACTTACTAAACAACTTGATAAAGTGATCGGTATATTAAAAGTAACGCTATCCGCATCAAACGAAGATATTAAAGCAAGCGCGTAAAATGCAGATTGTACCCTTAAGGGTTATCTGTTTTACTTGTACTTATATTATTTAAAATAAAGGCTAATAGAGTTAGCCAGCAAGCAGTTTAAGGAAATTAACATGCCAGATTATCGTTCTAAAACCTCAACCCATGGCCGTAATATGGCTGGTGCACGTGCACTATGGCGCGCAACTGGCGTAAAAGATGATGACTTTGGTAAGCCAATCATCGCCATTTCAAACTCATTCACACAGTTTGTACCTGGTCACGTTCATCTTAAAGATATGGGTCAACTTGTTGCTGGTGCTGTTGAAGCCGCAGGCGGTATCGCTAAAGAGTTTAATACTATCGCTGTTGATGATGGTATCGCAATGGGTCACTCAGGTATGCTTTACAGCTTACCATCACGTGATTTAATTGCAGATTCAATTGAATACATGGTAAATGCTCACTGTGCAGATGCGATTGTTTGTATCTCTAACTGTGACAAAATCACACCTGGAATGTTAATGGCAGCATTACGCTTAAACATCCCAGTGATCATGGTATCAGGTGGTCCAATGGAAGCCGGTAAAACTAAGCTTTCTGAGCAAATCATCAAACTAGATTTAGTTGATGCAATGGTAATGGGCGCTGATAAAACAGTCTCTGATGAAGATGTTGAAAAGGTTGAGCGTAGTGCTTGTCCTACATGTGGTTCATGTTCAGGTATGTTTACTGCAAACTCAATGAACTGTCTGACAGAAGCATTAGGTTTATCATTACCAGGTAACGGTTCAATGCTAGCAACACACGCTGACCGTGAGCAACTGTTCTTAGATGCAGGTACTCGTATTGTTGATATCGCTAGACGTCACTACCAAGAAGATGATTACTCGGTATTGCCACGTTCAATTGCTAACCGTGCCGCTTTTGAAAATGCAATGGCATTAGATATCGCCATGGGTGGTTCTACTAATACTATTCTACATCTATTAGCGTGTGCTCAAGAAGCTGAATTAGACTTCACCGTTGCCGATATGGATGAGATGTCTCGCCGTATTCCTCAACTATGTAAAGTTGCACCTTCTACTCCTAAATACCATATGGAGGATGTACATCGCGCAGGTGGTGTAATGGCTATTTTGGGTGAACTAGATCGAGCTGGTTTATTGAATGGTGATACACCAACCATCTTAAACATGACGATGCGTGAGCAGTTAGCACAATACGATATTATGCAAACTAAAGACCAAGCAATCATCGATTTCTACCGAGCAGGCCCTGCTGGTATCCGTACTGTTAAAGCATTCAGTCAGTCATGTCGTTGGGATACTGTAGACAATGACCGTGTTGAAGGTTGTGTTCGTTCAATTGATAATGCCTTCAGTACTGAAGGTGGTTTAGCAGTATTATTCGGTAATATGGCCATTGATGGCGCAGTGGTTAAAACCGCGGGTGTTGATGACGATAACCTAACATTCACAGGCCCGGCAAAAGTATACGAAAGCCAAGATGATGCAGTAGCTGCAATCTTAGGTGGCAAAGTAGTTTCTGGTGATGTAGTTGTTATCCGTTACGAAGGTCCACAAGGTGGCCCAGGTATGCAAGAGATGCTTTACCCAACCAGTTACTTGAAATCAATTGGTCTTGGTAAAGAGTGTGCATTAATTACCGATGGTCGTTTCTCTGGTGGTACATCTGGATTATCAATCGGTCACGTTTCACCTGAAGCGGCAGCTGGTGGTTTAATTGGTCTAATCGAAAATGGCGATATCATTGATATTAACATTCCAACACGTGCGATGGACTTGAAAGTATCTGATGAAATATTAGCTGAGCGTCGTGCAAAACAAGATGCAATTGGTTGGAAGCCTGTTGATCGTGTGCGCCCTATTTCAGTGGCATTAAAAGTATATGCATCAATGGCAACGTCTGCCGATAAAGGTGCGGTAAGAGATATCACTAAGCTTAAATAAGCCATTAACTTAAGGCATTTAAGTAAACAGATATCAAAAAAGCTCATTATGTGGATGCATAATGGGCTTTTTTAATGCTGTTGTATTATTTAAATTGTTGTACTATTTAAATTAAAGTTAAGTTTACAGATTCAGGTTTTTCACACTACTTCTTTCCACTAGTGTGGGCTCTAATTGAATCTCTAAATCGTTTTCACGCTTGGTTTGTATTTTATCTAGTAAAGTATCAAAGGCCTGTCGACCTAAATTAAATTTTGATTGATGGATGGTCGTTAAAGAAGGCGTCATATAGCGCGCGATTTTAATATCATCGTAACCAATAATCGATAAATCATCGGGAATCGATAATCCTAAATCATTTGCCGCATTAATCACCCCCATTGCCATCATGTCGTTACACACAAAAATAGCAGTCGGTAACTCCCTTTTTGATACAGATTTTTAAAAGCAATGGCAGCATCTTCACACTCAAAATTAGAGACTTCTACCCAATCTGCGTTAACTGTTAAGTTCGCTTCATTCATGGCTTTTTCAAAACCAGCATAACGTTTTTTTGCCGTTGGTTTATCAATAGGACCACGAATACACCCTATTTTAGTATGACCATTCTTAATAAGGTGTTGTGTGGCCATATAACCACCTTGAAACGTATTATCTTGGATTTTATCGGTAGAAAAGCCCATATCCCCATTGTCCATTACAACCGTTGGCACAGGCTCATGACGTTCGAATATATCAATATTCTGATTAACTAGCTCATCACTCATCAGTAATAAACCATCTACTCGTTTTTGTAACAACATATCTATGTTGAAACGTAATCGCTCTAAATCCCCTTCAGTATTACACAAAAGTAGGTTGTAACCTTGCTCATAACAACGACGCTCAACCCCTTTACTACTTCCGCAAAAAAAGGGTTAATGGAGGTGGTGACTAACATACCGAAGGTACGTGTATTTTTAAGCTTCAAGCTTCTTGCTAAAGCTGATGGCGCATAATTTAATAACTCAACCGCTGCCTTCACTTTCTCTGTCACCTCATCACTCACGTGACGTGTTTTATTTAATACATGACTAACTGTTGAGGTAGAAACTTGCGCATGTTTTGCTACATCTTTAATAGTGGCCATTGATTTATGAGTTTCCTTTATTGTTATGTTTTTGATACTCGGGCTTTTAAAAAATTGATCACATCGTCTCGATAGGGAATTGAAGATTGAGCCCCTTCGGCTGTCACAGTCAACGCAGCTGCTGCATGAGCAAATAAAATAGCTTCATCCAAACTCTTATCTTCTAATAAACCTGTTAAAAATGCACCGTTAAAAGTATCACCTGCTGCTGTTGTATCGACAGCTTGAACTCGATACCCCTCAATACGTTGACCTATGCCTGTTTTACTTAACCAAACGCCTTTACTACCAAGTGTAATTAACACCGTATTGATGCCTTTATCATGCAAAACATTAGCTGCTTGTTGAGCAGATTGGTCATCACAGACTTTAATACCCGTTAATATTTCTGCTTCTGTTTCATTAGGTGTAATAATATCAACTAAAGCCAATAACTGATCACTTAATGCCTGTGCAGGAGCTGGATTAAGCACCACGCTTGTACCAGATAGATTAGCAATTTTTGCTGCCTTTTCAATGGTTTCTATCGGTACCTCTAATTGTAATAATAAGGTATCTGCTTGTTCTATTTTACTTTGGTGAGGTGCTATTTTTTTCGGAGTTAAACACGCATTGGCTTCTGCACAAATACAAATACTGTTTTCACCACTGGCCGATACTTGAATCATGGCAATACCCGTTGGAGTGTCTTCTTCTATCATCACTCCCTCAACATTGATGCCATCTTTCTCGAAGGTTTTGCGAATTCCTATCCCAAAACTATCATCACCAACACTAGCAATAAAATTAACATTGGCCCCTAAACGTGCAGCAGCAACCGCTTGATTAGCACCTTTACCACCCGCTATAACCGCGTAACCATGTCCATGTAATGTTTCGCCAGGACGAGGGAAACTATCGACTTTAACAACATGATCCGCATTAACACTTCCTAACACAGTTAGTTGACGCATAAATAAACCTTTATTAACTATTTTTAACATACATATTTAAACCATAAATATTATCCGAGTCAGTGACGAGAAAGTTCAGATAAAATTTGATAACTATATACCGTAACAAAGGTGTTATCAGCGGCTATAGTTATCGTTTTATATTACTATTTCACTACCATCATTAATGGTACTGGAATGTTTTCAGCGACACTTTTACCAGCTAATACATCCACAGCAGATTGCACACCAATTTCACCAATTAACCCAGGTTGTTGTGCAATAGTTGCTCCTAACAATCCACGCTTAACCGCCGCAATACCATCATCAGTGCCATCAAATCCCACAATAAAGATATCTTTACCCGAAGCTTGTACTGCACGGAAAGCCCCTAATGCCATTTCATCATTCTGTGCGAATACTGCTTGTGTCTTAGGTTGAGATGATAATAAGTTCTCCATCACGTTAAGGCCTTTAGTTCGGTCAAAGTCAGCTGGTTGACTCGCTAATAGCTCTAAACCTTCGCTTTTAACTGCTTTCATAAAGCCTTCGCCACGTTCACGTGCTGCTGAAGTTCCTGCAATGCCTTCTAGTTGAACTACTTTTGCATTGTCACCTATTTTTTCACGAATAAACTTACCCGCCATCTCACCACCAGCGACATTGTCTGACGCAATATGACTGACTACATCGCCATTATTTGCTGCTCGATCCAGTGTTAATACTGGCACCGCAGCACGATTAGCTAAACGCACAGCATTTGATACTGCATCAGAGTCTGTAGGATTAATCAGAATCGCTTTAACACCACGTACTAATAGATCTTCTACATTTGCTAACTCTTTGCTCGGATCATTTTGTGAATCCAGTACAATTATTTTATAACCTAGTGCATCTGCTTTTTTCTCAGCGCCCTCTTTCATTGATACAAAGAAAGGGTTATTCAACGTTGAAACGACCATTGCAATCGTATCTTGTGCCATCGCACCTGCATTGAATGTTGCTGATATCACTGCCGCTGAAATTAATGTTGTTAACTTTTTCATTGGACTTTCCTTTTTTAGTTTAAAAATTTAAAGTTTATTTCTGTTTGTTATCTACTAATACGGCTAATAAAATGACCGCTGCTTTTACTATCATTTGGAAGTATGAAGATACATCCAATAAGTTGAGTGCATTATTCAACACACCAATAATTAAGGCCCCTATCAGGGTTCCCATAATGTAACCACGACCGCCTGCCAAGCTAGTACCACCAACGACTACGGCTGCTATTGCATCAAGTTCATAACCCATACCTGCTGTTGGTTGAGCTGATGATAATCGTGAAGTAATAATGATCCTGGCCAGTGCTGATAATAAGCCGCAAATGCCATACACACCGATCTTGATACGATCAACATTGATACCTGATAACTTAGTCGCTGATTCATTACCGCCTAGCGCATAAACATAACGACCAAAACGAGTATGATTAAGTAAATACCAAATCCCTGCAAATACAAAAATCATTAGCCATACAGGCACTGGAATGCCAAATAAGTAACCAGTACCAAACCAAGCAAAATGATCAGCCACATCAGTGAAACCTGTAGAGATAGGACGACCATCGGTATACACCATGGTCACACCACGCAGTAATGTCATCATCACTAAGGTCGCGATAAATGCTTGCACTTTACCCTTTGATATAATTACGCCAGTCATTGACCCTAAAACCGCGCCGCCTAATAAAGAAACTGGAATAGCAATAAACACAGAGATCTCTAGACTAATCATACTGGCAGCAAAAGCACCACATAATGCAAGAATAGAGCCCACACTTAAATCAATGCCTGCCGTTAAGATCACTAACGTCATCCCCGCAGCAAGAATCGCAATCACCGATGTTTGTCGTAAAATATTAAGCAGATTATCAAGTGTAAAAAAATACTCATTCAGCACAGATACAACGGCAATTAAGGCAATCAATGCGATCAATGATTTTTGCTCAATAAACCAGGCTTTAGTGAAAATATACCTTTTAGACTGATTAACTTCAGGGGTTGTAATGTTTGAACTCATGCTGCTACCTCATTGTGATTTTTACCAACAGCACAAGCCATTAGTTTTTCTTGATCTGCTTCCTGTGCACTAAATTCGCCACTGATCTGGCCTTGATGCATCACTAAAATACGATCGCTCATGCCTAATACCTCTGGCATTTCCGAAGACACCAAAATAATACTCATGCCCTCAGCTTTAAACTTATTGATCAGTTGATAGATCTCTTTTTTAGCCCCGACATCTACGCCACGCGTAGGTTCATCTAAAATCAATACTTTAGGTTTAGTCATCAGGCCTTTAGCGATAGCTACCTTTTGCTGATTTCCCCCGATAAATTACCAATTATTTGTTCCATCGAAGGCGTTTTAATATTAAATAGGCCAATAAAGTCATTCACTGCTAGGCGCTCTTCCTGATGCTTTAACTGCCATCCACTAGAAAGGCTTTTAAGTGCACACAACGACATATTATCTTTCACCGACAAACCGAGAACCAAGCCATCACCTTTTCGATCTTCCGAAATATAGGCAATACCATGCTGTAGACCTTGTAATGCTGAATCAGGATTAATCACTCCCCCTCTAATACAACCTCTCCAGAGTGGCGTGCCAATGCCCCATAAATAACCTTCATCAATTCAGTACGACCTGCGCCCATCAAGCCAGATATTCCTAATATCTCCCCGTGTTTTAGCGTAAAACTAACCTTATCTATTGCTTCACCAGATAATTCACTAACCGTTAAGCAGTTACTTTGATGCACACAAGGGATGCGTGGGTATTGTTCGTCTAAACGGCGCCCAACCATCAGTTCAATCAACTTATCTTCATCTATCTCTGCGACCGTTTTTTGCGCAATAAACTTACCATCACGTAAAATAGTAATGTCATCGCAAACTTCAAAAATTTCTTTCAAACGATGCGAAATATAAACAATGCCATAACCTTCATCACGTAACTCATTAATCACACTAAATAAGGCTTCCACTTCACTGTCTGTTAATGCATCAGTAGGCTCATCCATGATGATCACTTTAGATTCAAAGGAGAGTGCTTTAGCTATCTCTACCATTTGTTGTTCACCTAAACTCAACTCGCTGAGAATCGTTGAAGACTTATGCTTTACTCTTAAGCGCGCCAATAATTGGTCAGCTTTTTGATACATAGCAGACCAATTGATCGCACCAAAGCGATTGGTCATTTCTCGCCCTAAAAAGATATTTTCAGCAATTGTTAACGCCGGTAATAAGTTCAATTCTTGGTGAATAATACTGATGCCAGCTTGTTGTGAATCGCGTGGCCCTTTAAAACGAATAGGCTTGTTTTCATAATGTATCTCACCTTTATCTAGGGAATAGATGCCAGTGATCACTTTCATTAATGTTGATTTTCCAGCACCATTTTCACCTAACAAAGCCATCACTTGTCCCGGATACACATTTAAAGATGCTCCATCTAGTGCCTTTACACCTGGAAAAGATTTATGGATATCAGTGAGTTTTAATATCGGTTCTCTCATCATATTTCTCGCATCAACAAATTAAAAAACTACACCGGATTGAAAAATCACATTCGCAAAAGGTGTGCACTCACCAGTACGAACGACTGCCTTGCTATTAACCGTTTTTGCTTTAAATTCTTCATGACTAAGATAGGTCAGGTCTACAGATTGCTGCTGCTTTTCAATAGACTGAAGTAGTGCTTGGTGTAATACAGGGCTGATATTTTTTATCTCTTCAGCCAAAATGATTCCAGTGATCTGCATTTCACTTAACACCACTTCCACTGTATCTAGAAAGCTTGGTACTCCGTGTGTGAGAGCTAAATCAATGCGCTCTACTTGATTTGGAATGGGTAAGCCTGCATCACATATTGTCACTTCATCAAAATGTCCTAATGAAGCAATACAATGAGATAGTTGAGCGTTTAACAGTGCTGATTTTTTCATGTAACAACCTTATTCCGCATTTATTTAATGTTTTAATTAGCTTGATAAAAAACACTTGGAAAACGATTGCGCAATCGTTTCGATACAGTGAAATTTAAACATTAATAAAAAAATTGCACTCTCTAAACTGATAAAAAGAGAGCAAGTTCACGTAAAATGTTTCAAAACTGTTAAACCACGATAATTCTCTAAAATCTTGCTTGCTTAAGCAGTTCAGGCTTGTTACTAATAAAACAAAACAACCATCATGGAACTATTTATGAGCAACCAATTATTACAATTAAAACAAATGTCTACCGTTGTTGCTGACACTGGCGATGTACAAGCTATTGCAAAATACCAACCGCAAGATGCAACGACGAACCCTTCATTATTATTAAAAGCGGCGTCTTTACCTCAATATCAAAACCTATTAACGCAAGCGACTGAGTGGGCAAAACAACAATCACAAGATGCACAACAACAAGTAACTGATGCCAGTGATAAGTTATCGGTATTGGTGGGATTAGAAATACTCAAAACCATCCCAGGTCGTATCTCTACAGAGGTTGATTCTCGTCTTTCTTTTGATACACAAAGTTCGATTGTTAAAGCACGTAAGTTAATCACTTTGTATAATCAAGCTGGGATTACAAACGATCGAATTCTTATTAAGTTAGCTGCAACATGGGAAGGGATTAAAGCAGCGGAAACGTTAGAAAAAGAAGGGATAAACTGCAACTTAACATTGCTATTTAGCTTTGCTCAGGCGCAAGCCTGTGCTGAAGCGAACGTCTACTTAATTTCACCATTTGTTGGGCGAATTTTAGATTGGTACAAGAAGCAAACGGGCAAAACATCCTACCCAGCCGATCAAGATCCGGGCGTTATTTCAGTGACTAATATCTATAATTACTACAAACAACAGGGTTACCAGACTGTGGTGATGGGGGCTAGCTTCAGAAGTGTGGAAGAAGTCTTAGCATTAGCCGGCTGTGATCGTCTGACTATTAGCCCTGATTTGATGGCAGAACTTCAGAGCAGTGAAGCGCCTATCGAGCAAAAACTAAAAGACAAAAATATACCTAAACAACAAGTGACACCGTTGACAGAAAGTGAATTTAGATGGTCACTGAATGAAGATGCGATGGCCACAGAAAAACTGGCAGAAGGTATCCGTAACTTTACTTTGGATCAAATAAAGTTAGATGAACAACTAGCGACTTTACTAGCGAGCTAAATCGCTATAACTCCTCTGTTCCAAACACTTAAAAAAGAGAGCTTAATTTATTCAGCTCTCTTTTTTAATATCCCCTTTTTGTCTATTTCGTTAAATGGGTACCAATTGTATTAAAAACAGTTCAATTCAAAGCGTAAATTGAGCGTGAAGGTATAAACTAACCTAAACGATTATTTATAATAATACCAATTGCATTAAATAAGTGATCTCAATTTTGCGCAGGAAAAATGGCGTAGTTCAAGGCGTAGTTTAAACCTTTCGACGATTAACTTCGTTAATAGTCTGACGGAGAATTTACTAAAAAATGTTAATTCTTAAATAGTCGTTCTATTTGCGAAAATTACAACAAAGGAGTCAGTTATTTTAACAAGTAAAATGAATCAGTTGCTTAGTGTGATTGGTATAAGCCTTTTGAGGGAGTGATATAAACCTATTATTTAGTATGATAGCTTTCAGGTTTAAGTGATATACATCACTTTTATTAGTATTAACAATTAGTCTAGTTTCAGGAGAGCACTTTGAATAAAGGACAAGAGCAACTACCAAGAAAACTGTGGTTACTTTGGTATCAAGGACTTGAAGATGCACCTTACTTGGTCAAAAAATGTATCGACTCTTGGATTAAAAAAATCCAAACTGGGAAGTCGTTGTTTTAGATGCAAACAATATAAGTCTCTACGTTACATTAGATATCCCAGATAAAATATTAAACAAGCTATCCCTAGCACATCAATCAGACCTATTACGTTTAAAGCTACTCTCTCAATACGGTGGCGTTTGGACTGACAGCACCACTTTTTGTAATAAACCTTTAGATGAATGGGTAGATACCTACTCGCAGTCTGGTTTTTTTGTTTATGAACGCCCAGGTCCAGATAGACTGATATCCAGTTGGTTTATGACCTCCCAAAAAGGTGCACCAATCCCAGCTAAACTGTATGCATTAATGAAGCAGTATTGGATTGAAAACGATTTTAATCCCCCAGTGAAAAACAAATAAAAATCACAGGAAAATTATCAAAAATACTCAATAAAAATACGCAACGAACTAAATATTGGTTCAACCCAATAGTAACGAAATTACTGGGTATTACCCCTTATTTTTCATTTCATTATAAATTTGAAAGGCTAGTCGCACAGGATAGCGTAGCAAAAGAGGTTTGGGAAAAGACCTTAAAAATCAGCGCTGATGAGCCACATTTAGTTCAAAGAGCAGGATTTTTCTCGACTCCCACAGCATTGGTCAAACAAACACTTAAAGAGGCTGATACTCCTATATATAAGCTAACTTGGAAATATGACCATGATAACTATGCACCGAATACATTGCTTTATCATATTTTAGAAGAGTGTGAATAAGGGAAAGGTAAAATGAATGAGCCCCAATCATAAGTATATGATTGGGGCTCATTTTAAAGCTTATAAATCGTAAAAATTGATTATAAAGCGTTAGCTGTTTCTACAACGTTCTTAACAGTGAAACCAAACATTTCAAACAGTTGATCTGCTGGTGCAGACTCACCAAAAGTAGTCATACCAATAACTTTGCCGTTTAAACCAACGTACTTGCACCAGTAATCCGCAATGCCCGCTTCAATAGCAACACGTTTAGTCACTGCAGACGGTAATACTGATTCTTTGTATTCCGCTGATTGTAATTCAAATTGCTCAGTACAAGGAATTGATACCACACGTACCGCTTTACCTTGCGCTGTTAATTCAGCTGCCGCTTGCATCGCTAACTCTACTTCTGAGCCTGTTGCGATTAAGATAATCTCTGCAGGGGTTTCAGAATCAAGTAACACATAACCGCCCTTCGCTACGTCAGCTAATTGCTGTGCATCACGCGCTTGTGGTTTCAAGTTTTGACGACTAAAGATAAGTGAAGTTGGCGCATCCACTGATTCAATGGCAAACTTCCAAGCAACAGCTGATTCAACACTGTCACATGGACGCCATGTGTTCATGTTTGGTGTTAAACGTAAGCTGGCAATTTGCTCTACTGGTTGGTGTGTTGGACCATCTTCGCCTAAACCAATTGAGTCATGCGTAAATACTTGAATCGCACGTTGCTTCATCAATGCAGACATACGCAGTGCGTTACGTGCATATTCCATGAACATTAAGAAAGTAGCGCCGTAAGGGACAAAGCCTTTATGTAACGCAATACCGTTAATGATAGCGGCCATTGCAAACTCACGAACACCGTAGTGCAAGTAATTACCTGAAGCATCATCAGCGGTAATCGCTTTAGTACCAGACCACATAGTGAGGTTAGATGGTGCTAAATCTGCTGAGCCACCGAGTAGTTCTGGTAACATTGCGCCGTAAGCTTCGATACAGTTTTGTGAGGCTTTACGTGTTGCAATATTTGCTTGGTTTGCTTGTAAGTCAGCAATGTAAGCTGAAGATTTTGCTTCCCATTCTGCAGGTAGTTCGTTATTAACACGACGTTTGTATTCTGCTGCTAATTCAGGGTAAGCCGCTGCATACGCTGCGAATTTCTCATCCCAAGATTGCTCTGCTGCTTGACCTTGTGTTTTGTTATCCCAACCTGCATAAACGTCAGCAGGGATTTCAAATGGACCGTGCTCCCAACCTAGCGCTTTGCGTGTTGCTGCGATTTCATCGTGACCTAATGGTGCACCGTGACAATCGTGTGTACCTTGCTTAGCCGGAGAGCCAAAACCGATAATGGTTTTACAACAGATAATCGTTGGTTTAGTGGTTTCTGCTTTAGCAGAAATAATCGCCGCTTTAATTGCTTCTGCATTGTGGCCGTCTACTGACAGTACTTGCCAACCGTAAGATTCAAAACGTTTAGGCGTATCATCAGTGAACCAACCTTCTACTTCACCATCGATTGAGATGCCGTTGTCATCCCAGAATGCAATTAGTTTACCTAAACCTAATGTGCCCGCTAAAGAACAAGCTTCATGCGAGATACCTTCCATTAAACAACCATCGCCTAAGAAAGCATAGGTGTTGTGGTCAACAATCTCGTGGCCTTCTTTATTGAATTGCGCTGCCAATGATTTTTCAGCAATCGCCATGCCCACGGCATTGGTAATACCTTGGCCTAATGGGCCAGTAGTAGTTTCGATACCAGGTGCGTAACCATACTCAGGGTGGCCCGGTGTTTTTGAGTGCAGTTGACGGAAGTTTTTAAGGTCGTCAATTGAAAGGTCATAACCTGTTAAATGCAATAGAGAATAGATAAGCATTGAACCATGACCGTTAGATAGAATAAAGCGGTCGCGGTCAGCCCAATCTGGGTTAGTTGGGTTGTGCTTTAGGAAGTCAGTCCATAGCACTTGTGCAATATCAGCCATCCCCATTGGTGCGCCAGGGTGACCTGAATTGGCTTGTTGAACTGCATCCATACTAAGGGCACGAATGGCATTAGCTAACTCTTGACGAGAAGGCATCTGTTTCTCCTGATTACATTTAGATTTAATAAAGAATATGTGCGGATATATCTGGTGCGGATTATCACAAATACGTGGTACGGGGGCAAACAATAATTTACAAATTGATCACATAATTGGAGAAAATAAAGTTTAACTGGAGAATCGCATAGAAAATGCAAAAATGAAGCTCAATAATATGAAATAAAATAATTAAGGGTATATTAAATACCCTTAATAAAACGCCATGAACTAGCTTTGTTGTTCAGCGTAGCCCGTATTTTTGTTTGGACCAAAAACAAAAATAATTCCCTGATCCAATAAGATTTGTGTGGTTTTATCAAAAAAGGTAATCGCTTGATCCGTTGGCATATGCTTAAGAATTAACTCTATCGCAATATCAAATCCTTTCGCATCGGGTAATGCTTTTAGTAACTCACCCGACTCAATAAAATACAAATAAGTATTAATTTTTTCCTGTAAGGTAAAAAGATGCACATCATCATGGTCCCATACTAACGGGTCGATAATACTCAAAAATACGCGTTTCGCTTCTTTTTCCATACCAATAGCATCAATGCTATCTGTTTCAACTACGCTCATTGCTGTTCCTAACGTTCTTTATCAATTCGAGGGGGAAGAATAAATTCCATTTAAGTAAGAGGGTATAATTCGCGCCACATCGCCATTCCACCTTCAACGCTATAAGTGTCTTTATAACCTTGGTCAGCTAAATATTGAGCAACACCTTTACTACTATTCCCATGATAACAAACGACAAAAACAGGCGTATCAAACTGCACTTTTTCAAAAAACGCTTTCAGTGTTTCGTTATTTAAATTAAAAGCACCTTCTGCATGATCAGCAGCATAAGACTGCGCATCACGCGTATCCACAAGAACAGCCTCTTCATTCTCTAAACGTTGTTTGGTTTCAGCTATTTCTATTAGCTTAAATGTGGACATTTTTTGTTCCTTTATTAATTAAACATTTATCAATGCAAAGGTAGGTAATTATTTTATCGTATAAAAATATATACCGAGGATTTTTATGTTATTACAAGGTGACGGCTAATACAAAAAGATATCATTGTTATTACAAAACAGTCTCTATCAACTATAATAAACAATAACATAAAGGCAACGACAAAGAATTGCTACATAATGGATAAAAATAAACACTAACCCCAAAAGGGTATCATTTTCGAAGTTTAATAAATAACATAGAATATGTTGACTATAATATTACTGAAACTTTCGAGTTCTTAAGTAAAAATACAATAATGGACGATATTTTGATATTAGCACTTCAATATCAAACATGGATACGAATACAGTTTAATTTACAGGTACCTCTTTAATGAAATTTATAATAATAAGTGCAGTCTACAATATGGCTGATGAACTAAAAGCCAACATAGAGATACTTAAGCAACAAGACTATACAAATTTTGAGGTTTATTTTGGAGATGACCTTTCTACCGACAATAGTTGCCAAGTTATTGAAGAAAATATAAAAGATGACAAACGATTCCACCTTATTAAACACCAAAATAAACTGTTTTCTATGGGTAATATCTGTACTTGTATAAAAGCCGCTAATCCAGAAGATGAAGATGTGATAGTACTGGTCGATGGTGATGACAAACTTTCTTCCACCGATGTATTAAGTTATCTAAAAGAAGTCTACACAAAGCAGCAATGTTTAATGACTTATGGCTCATACCAATCAAATGGAATTAAAGATAAAAATTGCAAAGGTTACCCTAAATTTGTAGCACGTTTTAATTTATTCCGTTACTTTAAATGGCGAGCCTCTCATTTAAAAACCTTTAAATACAAGCTATGGAATAAAATTAACAGAGGTGATTTAACCATAACAAAAGCCGAATACAATAAAACAATACGACGCGCTCTACTAAGAGGGAAAATTAAGACTTGGCTAAACTTTAAAAAAGTAAAGTATGAGGATATTGTCACTTGCTGTCATGCATACGTAAGAAGATGTGATGATAAAACATTCACATTACCGATGCTAGAAATGGCTGGTGAACGCAGCATTTATATTGAACGAGTATTATATGATTATGCTCGCCAAGGTGCACATGATTTTGGCAATAGCGATAAAAAGTGGGCTCAACGCTTTATTCGATGCAGCGCCTTCAGTAAACCTAAATACTCAAAGGTAAACTTTGATAAGTAACCCTCACTTCTTAGTTATAACTGAGTAAAGCAAATTGGAAAGGGCAACCTCGCCAATTTGCTTAATAATTTTGGCCAGTAAAGTAGTCCTGTTATTTGACCTAGGTACTAGCAATAGTCTAACTAAGGATAGCAATTATGCCAATAAGTCACGATAAATAGCCAAGGTGTCATCAACACCTTGCTCAACATTAAATTTATTCACTGCTCTTTCTTTGGCATTTTTACCGTAAAGTGCACATAACGCTCTATCATTATATAACTTCATAATGGCATCAGCTAACTCTTGCGGTTTAGATGGCGGAACAACAATGCCTGAATGGCCATCTTTCACTAACTCGGCATTACCACCTGTATCAGATACAATGGCTGGGACTCCATAGGAGTTAGCTTCTAATACAGCACGACATAAGCCTTCTCGTTTGGTTGTTGGTAATACCGTTAAATCAGAAGCTGCAGCAACTTCTGGCGCATCAGTTCGATAACCTAGCGCATGTACTCGACCAACACGCCCACTTGACTCAATTAACGCCTGTATTTTTTCTGATGAAGGATCCGCCCCGACTAATAAAACATCCAGATTTGTATCCTTAGGCAATAAAGATAACGCTTCCATTAAAACAGGTAAGCCTTTACGCGGTCTTAAATTAGCAACTAGAGAAATAATAAAACTGTCTTCAGGTAGTTTTAATCCAGACAGATCAGCCTTTGGATTTTGATACCAGCTACTATCATGACCTTTATAAACGGTCACCGCTTTATCTTTATGTCGACCTAAGTGCGTTTTAAGCTCTAACTCAACCGCTTTAGCAACACAAATAATCTTATCTAAACGAGGATGGAGTAATGTTAAATAACTGGCAGGATCTAATCGACTCATGTTACCCGTCTGCCCTCTGTAAGCAATTGCTTTGACATTCGTACCGATAGCTGCCATTGCACCATTACAACAAGCAATATTGTTGAATAAATGCAAAATGTTAATATCACGGTCTTTTATCAATTGTCTTATGGTTTTTATCGTTGTTAATGAAAACTTCTTATTCAGCTTATCAGTGAACACTTCTATGCCATGCGACTCAAATAAAGCAATAAGTGGTGAGTTAGGATTACATAAAGCAACCACTTTCACTTTACCCGTTTTATGCAACCCAATAATTTGAGAAGCCTCAGGGCGAATAGGGTTAATATTTTCACGAGAGTGATGTGTCACTGCTAAAACATTGATCATGTAAATTATAAATCCAAAAATAATTAATTGAGATGAAAACAGCCTCTTTGGCTTAATTAAGGAGCAATAAAGAGTACGAATATAAAAATTGCTAAATAATGTTAATCTACTAGTTAAAATTAAGAAGTAACTACTTACTATTTAGCTAATTATAATTAGTTATCAAAAACATAAACAATATCTATCTAATTTTAATGGTATCTTACCTTATAAAGCCAATTAAATGAGATAAATCCCCTAAAGATTTGACTTAACTAGCGTTCTAATACTTCCAATAGCTTAAATTCTTTCTAATTTTAAAGTTTCTTATTAAATTGATCGGCTTTTTGTCTACCCAATGACTATCTATCATCTCTTCTACTGCCTTCACAACTCTCTGTGATGACTTACCATCTAAATAAGGAGTTACTGACGGGCCATAGTTTTTAATACTTTCCAAAAGTTCAGCTGAAGGGGATAAAGCTTGAATAATAGCTCCTTGTAGCGCCTCGCTTTCTGTTATATCAATAAAACAATCCAACGGCGCTCTATTATTAACGGTTACCACAGGTTTATTTAACAGTAAAAACTCCTGAAAAATTGAAGAATTATCGCAAATCATTAGGTCAGCTCTATGGAGTCCCTCAATCACCCTATTGTTTTCAAGAAAGAGTAAATGTTCACTTTCTAAAGCCTTGTATTTTTCAACGGTTGAAGCTGGCATTTTTGGATGTAAAGTGACTAACCATTGCCATTTTCCATTTTGACTTAATCGTTTAATTTCTTCATAAATGAATTCGGCACAAGATAAAGAAGGTGAAAACGTAGAAGCAAACAACACCTGCGGCTTATCAAAACTCTGATTTTTTTTATATTGAAACAAAGTATCGAGCTTCACCCACCCTGTTTCAACAACCTTAAAGTAAGGTTTATTGAGACTTTTTAATGTCCCAGTCCGTTCAGGCCCTTCTGTACAGTAAAGGTCAAACAACCCTCTTTCAGGATATACATTGCCACGCTTACTTTCATTGAGACCATGGAATACTTGGACTTTAATACCAGGAATAAAACGAGGGATCCTATCTCCAGGTGCAAACACTGCATTAGGTTGATAACTAATGGCTTGCTCGATGGAAACTTTCTCTTCGCCAGCTTGTAAGTACTGTTCAGAAACTTCTGCTCCAACCACTAACCACTTAACTTGATAACCTCGTCGAAGCGCTTCTTTTTGTATCGGACGAAGAATATCGAAGGAGTAGTTTTGCTCTACATAAAAAAGAAATTTTAAGGGTTTTCTTTCTATATTTGATGGTGATGCATGCATTGATTTACCCTACATTTTGAACTAAAAACAAAGAATAGTAGTGTACACTACATCTTTTTGGCAAACAGTGAATAATTGATCATATGCTTATACGTTTAACTTACCGACTTTTATTAATATTGGTGGCCCCAGTTTTTTTAATTGGTCTATATAAATCTAAACCCAATAAGCCTAAATTTGGGCAACGCTGGAAAGAGCATTTTGGCATAACGCCAGCTATTCAAAAGCCATTTAACAACCCTATTTGGGTTCATGCAGTCTCTGTTGGTGAAGTCGTCGCTATTACTCCTTTGATTAAAGCACTTAAGCAACAAACTTCTTCTCTTAATATAATTCTGACTACAACCACCAGCACCGGTGCCGATGAAGCCAAAAAGTTAGGTGATTTAATTGAGCACCGTTACATGCCTTTAGACTTCCCTTTTGCTATTAAAAGCTTTATCAACCGTATGCAGCCGAAAGCATTATTTATCATGGAAACTGAGCTTTGGCCTAATACATTATATTACTGTCAAAAAATGAATATCCCTGTGACCGTTATTAATGCTCGATTATCAGAAAGATCGGCTGTACGTTACAAAAAGTTTCCTTTCATATTTAACCTGTTACTAAGCAATATAAACTTTGTGCTGGCGCAAACTCAACAAGATGCACAACGTTTTATTAACCTTGGTCTTTCAAAGCAACAGATACAATTAACAGGCTCAATTAAATTCGACATTAAAGCGACTCACGCACAATTAGATGCAGCACGGAATTTAAGGTCAACCCTAGGAAATACGCGACCTATATGGATTGCTGCAAGTACACATAAAGGTGAAGATGAACAGATTATCGCAGCCCACCAGCAAGTGTTAACCAACACCCCAGAGGCGTTATTGATTATTGTGCCACGTCACCCAGAACGCTTCCGTTCAGTGGAAAAGTTAATTACTCATAGTGGGTTGTCAGTCATTTCACGCAGTAGCGAGCAGCCCGTTACAACACATACTCAAGTCTACTTAGGTGACTCAATGGGGGAAATGATGACGTTGTTAGGCGCAGCGGATATATGCTTTATCGCTGGAAGCTTAATTGGCGATAAAGTCGGCGGTCATAATTTACTGGAAGCAGCGGCCCTCAAAAAGCCTATTTTGAATGGCCCTAGTTACTTTAATTTTAAAGAGATCACCGAACAGTTAACAGCGCTAGGCGCCTGCACTATTTGCCAAGACGCAGAAGAGATTGCTCATACTGTAAAGGAGTTGTTTGAGAATAAGCAGATGCAAGAGCAGCAAGGACAGCTAGCCCTCGATTTTGTAGAAAACAATCAAGGGGCACTCAATATAACCAGTAAAGCAATACAAAATATTATTGATGATAAGCTTTAATTAAGCATTCCCAGTCTTTAATACCCCACTTAATTTGGCGCTTATTAACTTCTTTGTTGAAAGATCGTAATAAGCGTTTCAAGTTCCCTTCTTTCCATTCTTCGCCACTTTCTTCATAGCACTTATCAAAATCGATAATCCAAGCATTACCTTGTGTATCTAATAAAATATTATGGATGTTCAAGTCTGTGTGATTAACCTGTGCTTGATGCATTTTTTTGATTTGCAATGCAATAGCTTGGTACTCAACGTCATTGAGTTGACGTTGCTGTAAAATACTCACCAGATCTTGTGCATTTGGGATTTTTTCAGACAGTAAGTCAGCTTGATAAGTCATGCCTTTTTTAACCACTCTAGCAGCGATCGGTGTGGGTACATTTACATCAAGGTCTTTTAAAGTTTTAAGTAAATGAAACTCTGCAACCGAACGTGTATCTTGCCAACCAGTAAAAAAATAATGGTCTGAAATAATCTTGCCAAACAAACCGCCGCGTCGATAATGACGAAGCGCTGCTTGTATTGTCTTTAACTGAACAAACCATGTTGTGCCACGCCCTGTTGCTGAGCCAGTGACTTTATCTTTGTGTTGCCAGTATTGAGCATCAAAACAACGTTCAATATCATCGCTAATTAAGCTATCATCAAACACTATATACAGGTTATTTTGCTCAATCGTTTTCAACATGACTTATTCCATTTACTTTAAAGATAAGATATTAACATGCCTCTATTTACATCTGCACCAAAATCTATTTGCTTACTACGCCTTTCTGCAATTGGGGATGTATGCCATGCAGTGGCGATGGTGCAAGCTATTCAAAAACAATGGCCAACGACCAAAATCACCTGGATTATGGGGAAAATTGAAGCGCAGTTATTAAATGACTTGCCCAATGTTGAAGTAATTGTTTTCGATAAAAAAACGGGTTATCAAGGAATGAAAGCAATTTGGAAGCAGCTTTCTGGTAGAAAATTTGATGCGCTATTACATATGCAGCTCGCATTAAGAGCCAGCGCATTAACCATTGGAATAAAAGCAAAATACAAAGTAGGGTTTAACCGAAAACGTGCTAAAGAGGGACAATGGCTATTCACCAATAAAAAAATCCCGGATACCGCGTCCCAACATGTATTAGATAGTTTCTTTGAATTCGCTTATTACCTTGGCATTGAGAAAACCACACCAACATGGCACATTCCACTCAGCGAGTCAGATATCAACTTCGCACAGAGCATTAGTCCATCAGGCAAACCACTCTTTGTTATTAGCCCAGCTGCAAGTAAAGATGAACGTAATTGGTTAACAGAGCGCTATGCAGCTATTGCAGATTACGCCATAGAGAAAGGTTTTGAAGTTGCTCTATGTGGTTCTCCTGCCCCCAGAGAAATCACTTTAGGTGAGAACATTCAAAAATTGATGCGACAACCAGTGATCAACCTTATTGGCAAAACGTCATTAAAGCAACTCACGGCAACATTAAAGGAAGCACGAATAGTATTAGCCCCAGATTCAGGTCCAGCACATATAGCAACGACACAAGGCACACCAGTCATTGGCTTATATGGTCACAGTAATCCACTCAGAACAGGTCCTTACTTAAGCCTGGATAATGTTGTCAGCGTGTATGAAAAGCATGTTGAATTACAACACAAAAAACCAATCTCAGAATTACCTTGGAGTGCAAGAGCTAAAGGTGCTCATATTATGAAAGACATTGAACTCCAAAGTTTAAAATATAAAATTAATAAACTATTAAACTAAAAACAGATGAACTCAACATTTATTAAAGATAAAACTATGAAAAATAAAAATCTCAAAGAATATCTAGAACTCAAAAATCTTATAAAAGAAAGACATTATAAAGACTACCCTTTAAATAAAGTTGTTGGTAGTTATCTGGGTATGATGGTTTGGAAGCCTTCGTTAAAGCTATATATTGATTATTTATTTTTAAACCCTAATAATATTAAGCTGTCAGACTCAGAAAATATTATTTATACATACTCTACAAAAAGAGAGAGCTATATAGACTTAATTAAAGCCTACTTCCCCAGCGCACTCCCTCAATATGTAAGAATCAAAAACAGTACAAAAGGAAAGGTTTTGGGTTTTATCCCATCTTTCCTATCTATAGTAAAAGGGTTTCAATTTACCAAAGAAATAGAATGTTCATTTTCACAACGACTAAAACTAGCGACCGTATTCTCAATATCTTTCAAAATAATTGATCAACTTGAAAAAAGGAAGTCAAATGTCAGAAGTACATAGCATTTAACAGTTCCTATCTAGTCGAATCGTTCATATCATATTATTTTAGAAAAAGAGGAATTAAAACTTATAGCCTTCAACATGGTATGTACTTCAACTATATAAATGATACCCCATACGATGTAATAAATTACGAAAATGTATGCTCTGATTATTTATTATTATGGGGAAATTATTCGAAAAATGAAATAAGCAAATTAATTCCAAACTCTTCAAACTATATAGTTTTTGGTTATCCTAAAAGCAAATTCCCAATACTTTCAAAACAAATAAAGTCTGAACGTATATTTGTAATCTTACCTAGAGATATTTATTTAGATGACTCAATTAAACTATTAAACTTCTTAAAGGATTATAAAATACAGTTTACTATCCGCCCACACCCATCTATATCCACGAAAATAAATGATATAATTAAATCAAATGATAACTTCATAATTGATTCGGCTATGCTTTTATCAGAAAGTCTCAATAAACATAAATATAGAGCAATTATCAGTTTTAATTCCACAGCCATATTCGAAGCAGCCTTATATGAACAAAACGTTTATTTATTCAAAACAAATAAGAATGAGTTTAAAAACCCTGGCTTTAATGAGCTTACACTTGAATCAGATTTAATAATAGAACTAGGAAAAGGTAAATTAATTCAAAAAGACAGTTTCTTTTCAGAAAAAATTAACCTCGAAAAAGACAAATAATTTAAATACGTACTCTAAATTTTGAATAAAAATTAGAGCACGTACTTTAAAATATTAGATATTACTAACATTGCTAAGAAAATGTATTTTTTAAGTATTCTATAATTTTATCAACATCAGCAGGTACATCAACGGCTAAAGAGCCGCTTTCAACTTCAACCATATCAACCTGTATGTCTGACTCCAAAAAGCGAAGAATCTCAATATCTTCAATTTCTTCTAATGGCGTCTTCTCGTTATGTGATGTGAAAAATGACAAATGCTCTCGACTGAATGCATATACACAGACTTGTTTATAAGCATTTACATAATCGCCCCTTTAGTTAAAGGAACTGTAGAGCGACTCATATATAAAAGCTTCCCGCCTTTACTGGTCACTACTTTAGGAACCGTTAACGAACGAAATTCATCTTCTGATGTAATGGCACAATAAGCATTTGTAACATTCCCAGTCTTTTTAAATAATTCGATAATCTTGGTAATATTGCTAGGCTCTATAACAGGCTCATCGCCTTGCACATTAATTAAAAAATCACAATCTAACTTCAAATTAGCTTCTGCTAATCTATCAGTACCTGTTAAGCAATCCGATGACGTCATGACAACTTGACCACCAAACCCTTCAACACAATCAGCAATTTTTTTACTATCTGTAGCTACATATACATCTGTAGCACTGACAGCCATACAACATCTTTCCCAAACATGCTGAATCATTGGTTTACCACAAATATCAACCAAAGGCTTTCCAGGAAAACGACTAGACTGAAACCTAGCCGGAATAACAACTGCATATTTCATATTATTTTCCATTTAATTCATCCCATGACTCAATAGTTACAGATTGATTTTTTTCACAAAGAGTAAGCAATTTCTCTTTAACGTTAGAAAAAGGTAAATACCCTATAAAATCAATATGATTAAGCTCCGCACCTTCATAGTCAGAAATAGCATCTCCAAACATGACGCCTGTTACCGAATTATGTTTATTAAGTATTTCTTTTATTAAGTCAGATTTTTTAGTGGGCGAGCCAAAAATACCATCAAAATAAGTGTCTAAGCCCCGCTCTTTAAAAACATCTCTTAACTCTTGTTGCTCAGAGCCACTCGCAATATATTTATGACCTTGTAAACTCGATACAAAGTTTAATACCTTAGGGGTTAAATCAGCAGACAAATAAAGTGCCTTACACTGGCTTGAATACCCTTTTAGAACAGCTGTTTTTATCGGTTCTTTCTCACTTTCTTTTAAACCTAAAAATTCGTTTACAAACACATCAACATGGTGAAAACGTGAGCGACCAAAGTTATCTCGAAAGTAATCAACGCAAATAGTTACCTTCTCTATATCCGAAATAAGAGGGAGTAACGCATTATGCATTGCATCAATCTTTAATTGATTAGAGTCTAAAATTACTCCGTCACAATCAAAGATATACACATCGTAATTAGCAATGTGGGGCATAAACAGAGCCTTTCGTTAACGGGTAAGTTGTTGGGGTTAAAGAAACAATATTACTGCTACGTTTATCTTGGCTATATAACTCAAAAATTTTAACCATCTCTTGTTGACGTAAATCATTGATATCATATCCATCAAAACCGATGGTATTAACTGATAACGGTTTAGATTCTAACAGCATAGCTAATACATATGCAGCAGTAATGTCAGAAGGGATAACACAATGAGTTGTGTTTGACGTTAGTACATCCGATTGAATATCTAACCCATAATCTAGCTTCTGAACATCAGCAATAAGACCCAACTCTTCTGTTGTAAAGCGATGCGCTGGAAAAATAATAGGCTTATTTAACGATTTATACTCATTGGCATCAGATAAAAACTTAGCGTTATGCGAAATAACATAATAATCAATCAATTCTGCTGGAATTGCATTAGAGATGTTAATAGAGATAACAACGGGTTTATATTGTTGTATATATAATAAAATAGCGTTTAAATATTTTTGTGTCGTCGGTGCATTAGTAATAATTAAAACATTTTTATCATCAAACAAACCACACACTGCATCAGTTCCAGATAATTTAGCAGCTTCATTAGTGTTAAATGATAAAGCAGTATTTAATACAGCACCATTATATGAAGTAGTTCCGTCTAATTTACTAAGGTAATCTATCGCGCCAACGATTTCATCCGTGCCATAATGGCTGTTTGATAATAAGTTTTGAATATAAGTTGGATGCACATCATTTTGAGCCCCTAGAAAGTACAGTAAATTACTTCCCCAACCATAATGTTTTTGCATTGATTCGAAATGGCGTATGACTAACTCATAAATAGGTTTAGATACATATTTACTTTCGCCTTTATCCAAAACAGCCAGTAAGCTTTCTGTTTGAGTATTACCCGCACCACGCCCCATACCGGTAATCGTCGCATCCAACCAACTAACACCTGCATTCTTAGCCGCTAAAGAATTATCTAAGCCTTTAGCCATATTGTTATGAGTATGAATCCCTAAAGGTCCAGTCCATTGAGTGCGCAATGCCGTAACAATTCGCTCAACTTCAGTTCCATCCATATTACCTAGTGAATCGGCAAAATATAATACATCTAAATCTTCCCACTCTTTAGCTTGACGAGCTTTATCTGCAATGACGTCTGCCGGTTTACCACCTGACTGCATTAAGTTATAACCAACGATATAGCCTAATGATTTCAAATGCTGAACGATAGGACCAGAATATTCTACTTCAGGGAAGTGCGCCGCAATACGCACCAAGCTAATTTTACTATCGCTAGCCGGAATAAATAAGGCATCAACAGCATCTTCAACTGATAACTCAGACTCTAAAATTGTTTTTGCATCCACCATCACTCCATAAGTAGGGCCTTCAGGTAAATCTAATGTGTTTAAATGTGCTTCAGTTGTATAGGCATACGCACCTAAAAACTCAGGCTTAGGAAAACTCCTCAACCCTAATTCAACGTAATCAATATTGGCAGCGCTAACAGCTTTTAAATAAGCTTCTACGACCTCTTGCTCAAAATCCCAGTTGTTGTAATAACCACCATCACGTAATGTGCAATCTAATATTTTCATGTAAAACCTTTTGCAAATTGATTTGTATATTTAATAAAGCTAATTTGATATAGTTAATCATTACTTCTATAGTGCTTACCAGAAATAAATGCCTTCACCACATACAAAAAACTAACTTTATATCTTTTTCCTAAACATAATCTTTTTAAAACACTAGTACCCGTTTTTAACAAAAAAAATAGAGATCTACTTAAAGGTATATAATACCTCAATTTTAAACCCAGTTCGTAACTCCTCTCAATACGTCTAAAACGAACCATCTTTATAGTTTCATTTTCTAACTTAGATAGCGAATGATCAAAACCAGTAATAAGTTTTACGCTCTTTGCTTGCCCACTTTTGTTCACTCTTAAACAAAAGGTCGTATCAACACCGTATAAATAAAAGCGCTCATCAAACACGCTTTTATAATGTTGCTTTAATGCATTAACAACCTCCCTACCAATCACTAAACCGCTGCCGATAGTCATAATACGACTTTCAGGCTTTATTTCAGTTAAAGAGGAATAGCGTTTTCGATCAATACTAGGGTATTGTACTTTCCCATTACTTGTAATAATGGGTAAAGAAAGATGCTCTGGTTGGCTATTGGCTGAAGCACTAATAAACTCTTCACTTAATTCTGAATCATCATCGAGCAGGATATATTTTTTAGCTGGATTGGCTTTTATGAATCGGTTATATATTACAGCTAATGAATCATTTGAGATGGTTTCGACGACCTCTATTTGGTAGCCTAAATCGATAAGGTCTTGAGAGTTGACAATATTTAACTTTTTAGGGCCATTATTCCATATAACGATTTTAGCCTTTGAATATTGAACTGTCGATTTCATTAAAGAATTCAAAGTACTACTGTCTTTCATTTCTTTATTGTAAAGCAATACCAGAATGGCTGTCTCTAACATGTATTTCTCGGTAATTTGGTTAATGCATATTGCAATAATAGTCTATTATCATTCAATAATAGGCAGTTTCCGTACTATCTATTCTTTTACCTATTTACCAGGTATAAAATTCTATATATTAATTCTTAAACCAAACTCTATGCCCAATTATTTAAAACATTACTTGGTATAAGTTGAACGGTGAAACAAAGAAGAATTTAAACTAAATAAGTATTCCAGTATTACTCGCGATAAAACGATAACACAAAGACGCTATAGTAATGATTTATCAACAATGAGTAAAACAGAAAGGAATTAAGGTGGAGTGATTGCCTCAAATTAACACAATCTAAGGCAATCACTAGTTAAAACAGCGATTTAAAGTTTACTTCCAAGCTTTCCAAGCGTTGATTAAACCATTGGTCGAGCAATCATGGCTTTCTACACAATCATCATTGCTTAATTCTGGTAAGATTTGTCCTGCTAGTTGCTTACCTAGCTCAACTCCCCACTGGTCGAAAGTGAAGATATTCCAGATAACGCCTTGAGTGAAAATCTTTTGCTCGTACATTGCAATCAGTTGTCCTAATGTCTTAGGGGTGATTTTTTTAACCAGGATAGAGTTTGTTGGTTTATTACCTTCAAACACTTTATACGGTACTAAATCAGCGACTTCTTCTGCCGATTTCCCGCCGCTGCAAATTCAGATTCCACTTGCATTTTTGTCTTACCGAAAGCTAAGGCTTCAGTTTGAGCAAAGAAGTTAGATAATAACTTAGGATGATGGTCACCCGCTGGGTTATGACTGACGGCCGGCGCAATAAAGTCACAAGGGATTAACTTAGTACCTTGATGCACTAACTGATAAAAAGCATGTTGTCCGTTAGTACCAGGTTCGCCCCAAATAATAGGCCCTGTTTGGTAATCGACAGGGTCACCGTTACGGTCGGTACATTTACCGTTAGATTCCATATTTCCTTGTTGAAAGTAAGCAGGGAAACGGTGCATATATTGATCATAAGGTAAAATAGCTTCAGACTCCGCGCCATAGAAGTTGTTGTACCAGATACCAATCACTGCCAATAACACTGGAATGTTGTCTTTAAAATCAGTCGTTGCAAAGTGCTGGTCCATTTCATGAGCACCGGCTAACAGCTCTTCGTAATTTTCAAAGCCTACTGTTAAGGCGATAGATAAACCAATCGCAGACCAAATCGAGTAACGTCCGCCAACCCAATCCCAGAACTGGAACATATTGGCAGTATCAATACCAAACTCAGTCACTGCAGCGGCATTTGTAGATAATGCAGCAAAGTGTTTCGCCACAAAGGCTTCATCTTGTGCAAAGTTTAAGAACCAGTCGCGAGCACTATGTGCATTAGTCATGGTTTCTTGTGTAGTAAAGGTTTTAGAAGCGATCAAGAATAAAGTGGTTTCTGGGTCAACCTTAGTTAAGGTTTCAACAATATGTGTACCATCAACGTTAGAGACAAAGTGTGTTTCAATGCCTTCAACTTTATAAGGGCGAAGCGCTTCGGTTACCATATAAGGACCTAAGTCTGAACCTCCAATACCGATATTCACAACATCAGTAATACGCTTACCTGTGTAACCTAGCCACTCACCTGAATGTACTTTTTCACAAAATGCTTTCATTTGAGCAAGCACTTCGTTGATTTTTGGCATTACATCTTCACCGTCAACGAATACTGGCGTATTACTGCGATTACGTAGCGCAGTATGTAATACAGCTCGTTGCTCTGTGATATTAATTTTCTCACCAGAGAACTGTGCCTTAATCGCACTTGATAAATCGACCTCTTCTGCAAGATCCAACAGACTGGCCAAAATCTCTTCTGTGATTAGGTTTTTAGAGAAATCTAATAAAAAGTCTTCATTGAATTGTCGAGAAAAGGTTTCAAAGCGCTGTGCATCTTCTGCAAACAGTTGTGAAATCTGCATCTCTGCATGGTCATCGAATAGCGTTTGTAGTGTTGACCAAGCTTTGGTCTGGGTTGGTTGAATATTTTTCAGCATAAGAGGTTCCCAAGTTTATGATATTAAAGCTTTTGCAGTTATTGCTCATTGACTATAAGTTATCAGAAATAACCACACACTGTTCATTAAATATTGATAAAAAGGCAAAACAATGAGTTACAACAACTAATGTACCTTTAAAATAGGCATACTTAAATAACTCTTGTGAATAATTTAACGCTAAACCGTGTGTGATGGTGTTAATTATTAGCGCTGAATAATAGCCAATAACAGGGTGAGTTTTTGTAAGAAAGCGTAACATTAAAACAAGCAATGTAAGGGTCGACAATAAAGATCCAAATATCCTTTAAAAATTGGTATCATGCGATGATATCCAATTAAGCCAATATATTTATCAAAAGGTAAACAGATAAGATGCAAGAAAACCCAGATAATACTACTCACTTTGGTTTTAAAACCGTTGAAGAGGATAAGAAGGTAGAGCTCGTTGCCGATGTATTTCACTCTGTTGCCGCTAAATATGACATCATGAACGATGTGTTATCCATGGGTATTCATCGCATTTGGAAACGTTTTACGATTGATTGTTCAGGTGTACGCCAAGGTCAAAAAGTATTAGATCTTGCAGGTGGTACAGGCGATCTAACGGCCAAATTTTCACGTATTGTTGGCACAAAAGGCGAAGTGGTTTTAGCTGATATCAATGATTCAATGCTTAAAGTCGGCCGTACTAAGCTGCGCGATATGGGTATCGAAGGCAACGTCAGTTATGTGCAAGCTAATGCTGAAGAACTGCCCTTCCCTGATAACCATTTTGACCTGATCACTATCGCATTTGGTTTACGTAATGTGACAGACAAAGATAAAGCATTAGCCTCTATTTACCGTGTATTAAAGCCAGGCGGTCGTTTATTAGTATTAGAGTTTTCAAAACCAGTGTACACACCGGTTGAGAAGTTCTACGATTTTTACTCATTTAACATTTTACCTAAGCTAGGTAAATTAATCGCTAATGATAGTGAAAGTTACCAATATCTTGCTGAAAGTATTCGTATGCATCCAGACCAAGATACCTTGAAAGAGATGATGAATAATGTCGGCTTTGAAGGCACAGAATACTTTAACCTAAGCGCAGGTATTGTTGCCTTGCATCGCGGTTACAAATACTAAACAGCCTTTTACCACGAGAGATTAATATGCCATTAACCAATTTACTTTGCGGCTTAATAGAAACAGGCGTGAACCAACTACATCAATTAGATAGCAGTGCGGTAAGCAAACGTAAACAACTTAATGGCACCATCATTGCGGCGAGTTTAAAAGAACTAAAGCTGCCACTGTACTTTATTATTTCAGAGCAACAGGTTGATGTGCTTAACAAGTTTGAAGGTGAGCCAGACTGCACCATCAAAGTGAGTTTCCAAGCGCTCAATAAACTACAAGACAACCGTCAATTAACGCAGTTGATTAAATCAGGTGAACTGGAAGTAGATGGCGATATTCAATTAGTACAGCAGTTTGCAATGTTGTTGACCGACATGCAGATAGATTGGGAAGAACACCTATCGCAGAAAGTGGGTGATGTCATTGCACATAAATTCTTCCAGCACGCTAAGAAAGCAGTGCAAACCACACAAACTCAATATAAACGTATCGAAAAACAATCTTCTCTGTACTTAACAGAAGAGGTAAAAGTCGCACCGAGTGCATTAGAGGTGGCTTACTTTAGTGATCAAGTAAGTCGTTTAGAGAGTGATACAGAACAGTTATTAAACAAGATAAATAATAAGCTGGAAAAGCAGCTAAACGACCTATCACAAAGCAAGGTATTAGCTGACAAAAAATGATAAAGATTAAAGAGCTCTCACGTTTATACCAGATACAAAAAACCTTCATAGAATATGGCTTAATTGAACTAGTGCCTAAAGCTCAAAGGCCTAAAAGCTATTGGATCCTGCGCCTGTGTTTATTCTGGTTACGCAACCAACATGCGCATTTAAGCTTACCAGAACGATTACATTTAAGCCTACAATCGCTAGGCCCTATTTATATCAAGCTTGGGCAAATGCTATCAACACGCCGAGATCTGCTAGCCCCCATTTATGCTGATCAGCTTGCTCATCTACAAGACAATGTCCCCGCCTTCTCAGGTGACCTTGCGATTAAACAGATAGAAAAATCTTTTCAACGCCCTATCGATGAGATTTTTGATGATTTTGACAAAGTGGCATTAGCCTCCGCCTCTATCGCACAAGTTCATACTGCCACGTTAAAAGAAGATGGCAGAGAAGTTGTCATTAAGGTGACTCGTCCTGGTATCGAAAAAACCATTTCAGCTGACTTACAATTAATGAAATGGTTTGCAGGACTACTACAACGCTTTCTAAAAGATGCTAAAAGATTACGCCCAGTTGAAGTGATCCGCGAATATGAAAAAACCATCGTCGATGAATTAGATTTAATGCGCGAAGGCGCCAATGCGATTCAATTACGTCGCAATTTTTTAAACTCTAAACTGTTATACGTCCCTGAAATATACTCAGACTACTGCACTAAAGATGCGCTAGTGATGGAGCGTATTTACGGGATTCCCGTGTCAGATATTGATGCATTGAAAGCACAAAATACTAACTTAAAGCTGCTAGCTGAACGTGGAGTTGAAGCGTTTTTCACTCAAGTATTCAGAGACAGTTTCTTCCATGCAGATATGCACCCAGGGAATGTTTTTGTTTCCTATGAGCACCCCGAAGATCCACTGTGGATTGGTATTGACTGCGGCATAGTAGGTACATTAACCAATGAAGATAAACGTTATTTAGCGGAAAACTTTCTGGCTTTTTTCAACCGAGATTACCGCCAAGTTGCACAGTTACATATCGACTCAGAATGGGTACCTTCAGATACACCTGTGGAAGAGTTTGAGTTTGCTATTCGCGCCGTATGCGAGCCCATTTTCGAAAAACCATTATCGGAAATATCTTTTGCTCAAGTCTTAATTAATCTGTTCAACACAGCGCGTCGCTTTAATATGCAGGTACAGCCGCAACTCGTGCTGCTGCAAAAAACGTTGTTATATATAGAGGGACTAGGGCGTCAATTATACCCACAACTGGATTTATGGGACACTGCAAAACCTTTCTTAGAGAATTGGATGCGAGAGCAAGTGAGTCCTAAAACCTTAGTCAATAAATTAAAACTAAAAGCACCATTTTGGTTAGAAAAATTACCTGATATTCCAGAGCTGGTTTACCATAATTTAGCGCAAACAAAACAAGTTCAAAAGCAACAACAGTTATTAATGCAGCGCTTAAATGAACAACAAAGCCGCAATAGTAAAAACCAAGTGATAACAGCCTTAGCTGTTACTTTGAGTATTATCTCTGCTCTAGTATATTTACAAGACGATGGAAAAATTAACTTGAATTTGACCGTACCCGCAGTAATATCATGGGTACTTGCTTGGCGATTTAATAACAAATTGTGACAACTGTAGTAAAAAGTTCATATTAATAGTTTATTGTTGACCAGTTAACTTACAACATTATTTATATAGGGAAAAAATTATGGGCGGTATCGGAATTTGGCAGTTAGTTATCATTGCTGTAATTGTTGTTCTTTTATTTGGCACTAAAAAGTTACGCGGTATTGGCGGTGACTTAGGTGGCGCAATTAAAGGCTTTAAAAAAGCAGTGAAAGATGAAGATAGCAGTGCTGTAAACTCAGACAAAAAAGCACCAGAAAGTCTGAAGGCTGAAAAAGCGAACAAAAAGACTAATACCCTCAGACTCATTAAGACATCTATTTGACTAAGCCGTATCAAGTATAATGTAGAGAACTTATTGAGTTTCATCGGCATAACTTTTGAAGACCATCTCCTACCGAGCTTAACTTTAACGTATAAGTGCCAGGTAGGTTTTAGTAAAAGGCACATTATTTAATGTTTGATATTGGCTTCTGGGAGATCGTATTGATCTCTGTGATTGGACTAGTTGTGTTAGGCCCACAACGGTTACCTATTGCAATTCGTACTGTTGTAAAGTGGGTTAATACTGCCAAAAACATGGCAAACTCAGTTAAAAATGAGATATCTCAAGAGCTTGAATTACATGAAATGAATGAGAATATGCTCAAAAAAAGTAAACAAGAGCTAGAGCAGTTAAACCCTAATTTGAAAGCCTCAATTGATGAAATGAAACAAGATGTTGAACAGCTTACACAGCCATATAAAAACAATGTTGATGACATCATTAAGTCAGTAAAAGAAACACCAACACAATCTATAACAAACGATTCAACACCAGAAAAATCATCTGCGCAGGACAAATAACCCATGAGCGAGTCGATGTCAGATCAAGAGCAACACAGCTTGCCGCTAATCACCCACCTTTAGAATTAAGAGATAGAATCCTAAAAATCGTAGTGATTGTCCTCGTCCTATTTTTAGGGCTAGTGTATTTCTCCAATGATATTTACCAATATATTGCGGTTCCGCTTACCAGCCAATTACCAGAAGGCTCAAGCATGATCGCAACGGGTGTTGCCACTCCCTTTTTACACCAATAAAGTTAACCATTGTCTTGTCTATTTTAATTGCCATTCCAGCTATTTTGTATCAAGTCTGGGCTTTTGTTGCGCCAGGCTTATACCAACATGAACGTAAATTAGTCATGCCATTGGTCGCTAGTAGTGCATTTCTATTCTACCTCGGCATGGTGTTTTCTTATTATGTGGTATTCCCGTTAGTGTTTTCATTCTTTACTAGCACAGCCCCTGAAGGGGTGACCATAGCGACCGATATCAGCAGCTACCTAGACTTTGTCTTAAAACTATTTTTTGCCTTTGGCTTAGCCTTTGAAATACCCGTTGCAACATTATTACTGTGCTGGACAGGTGCAACGACTCCTGATTCATTAAGAGGAAAGCGCCCTTATATTGTTGTGGCTGCATTTATTTTTGGCATGTTATTAACACCACCTGATGTGATCTCACAAACCTTATTGGCAGTACCTATGCTGATTTTATTTGAAGTCGGTTTACTGTTTGCGCGTTTTTATGTGAAAAAGCCTGAGCAGGAAGAACAAGAAAATAATATAGATAAAGCGTCGTAAGTTATGATTGATATTGGCGTTAACTTAACCAACTCACGTTTTGATAAAGATTTACCTAACGTACTCGACCAAGCTAAACAAGCTGGGTTAACTAAACTGATTGTCACTGGTACTAATATCACTGAAAGTGAGCAAGCACTTACTTTAGCAAAGTCATATCCAGAGTTTCTATACAGCACAGCTGGCATCCACCCTCATGATGCAAGCAGTATGGATCAACAAGCAATAACAAAACTGCGAGAATTGCTTCAACAACCACAAGTGAAGGCAGTCGGCGAATGCGGATTAGACTTCAATCGCAACTACTCCACACCGCTCGAGCAAGAAACAGCCTTTGTACAACAACTAGAATTAGCCATTGAATATCAATTACCTGTGTTTATGCATGAACGAGATGCCAGTGAACGATTTATTGAGTTAGTCACTCCTTACATCAAACAGCTATCTAATGCTGTTGTTCATTGTTTCACAGGAACACAAGCTGAACTTGAACAATATTTAGCACTGGACTTACACATTGGTATTACAGGTTGGATTTGCGATGAACGCAGAGGTCAGCACCTGTTGGATATCGTTAACATGATCCCTGATGACCGTTTAATGATCGAGACAGATAGCCCTTATTTATTACCACGTTCAATGCGACCTAAACCAAAATCGAGTCGTAACGAACCTAAATACTTACCTTATATTGCAAAAACCATTGCCGATGCAAGACAACAAGATTTACAATCATTACTAAGCAACACGCAACACACAAGTAACGCATTTTTTAATTTAACTCCTTAAATACCTAGCGTACTAAGTTAAGTTTAACCTGTGCACTTAGTACGCTAGATATATCCTCATTAATCACATTGGAGCCATTATGACTGTTTCTCAATCTTTTCCCGCTCGCCGTCTACGCCGTTTACGTAAGCATGATTTCTCACGTCGCCTAGTTCAAGAAAATGAATTATCAGTAAACGATTTAATCTACCCAATGTTTGTCATTGAAGGTACTAACTGTCGTGAAGCGATTCCTTCAATGCCTGGAATTGAACGTTTATCTTTAGATCTACTCGCGCTTGAAGTCAAAGAGCTAGCTGAATTAGGTATTCCTGCAGTTGCTATCTTCCCAGTGACCCCTAGTGACATTAAAACGGAAATGGCAGAAGAAGCTTATAATGAAAATGGCTTAGCGCAACGTGCTGTACAATGTATTAAAGCAGCCGCACCTGAACTAGGGGTGATCACTGATGTTGCATTAGACCCTTTCACCACACATGGTCAAGATGGCATTATCGATAGTGAAGGTTATGTGTTAAACGACATTACTACAGAAATATTAGTTAAACAGGCCCTTTCGCACGCACAAGCAGGCGCTGATATTGTTGCACCTTCTGACATGATGGACGGCCGTATTGGCGCTATTCGTGAAGCATTAGAGAACGCAGGCTTTATTAATACACAAATCATGGCCTACAGTGCTAAATATGCATCAACTTACTACGGGCCTTTCCGAGATGCAGTAGGCAGTGCAGGTAACTTAAAAGGCGCGAATAAATTTACTTACCAAATGGATCCAGCAAATAGCGACGAAGCAATTCATGAAGTTGCCTTAGATATTCAAGAAGGTGCGGACATGGTAATGGTAAAACCTGGTATGCCTTACCTAGATATCGTACGTCGTGTAAAACATGAACTACAAGTACCGACCTTTGCTTACCAAGTCAGTGGTGAATATGCGATGCATAAAGCAGCTATTGATAACGGCTGGTTAAAAGAGAAAGAGTGTGTTTTAGAATCACTATTATGCTTTAAACGTGCCGGTGCAAACGGCATTTTAACTTATTTTGCTAAGCAAGTAGCGATCTGGTTACAGGAAGAAAACCGTAAATAATAATAAAAATGCCGTATCTAATGCGGCATTTTTTTATTTTGATATGTAGGTTATTTAATTAACTCTATACGTTCTACATCAATTTTAGTTTCCGTCCATTCTTTATCTATTTCACCAGTAATACGAATATTATCTTCAGGCGTTACTGTAATATGGCGAAAGTCTTCATCTTCAATTTCTACCATAACTACGCCACTTTGGTCTTTAAATAGGTAATGTTCTTCAGTCGTTTGCTTCACTAATGAACCTTGTAAAGCCACTTTACTATCGTCCGCTAATTCAAGCGCCTCTTTAGCGCTGATGGTTTGGATAGAGGTCGCGCCAGGACCAACGAATGCAGCCTGTGCATTAATAGAAAATAGGCTGGCGAACAGTACTGCCATTAGACCTTTAAGCATAAAGTTAGCATTAATCATATCGTTCCTCATTTAGTAGAAATAAAAATAGCGTTAGCATTTACAACGTTAAAACGTAAATAACTAGCGCTCTCATTATTTACGACTAGACAAGTATTAATTCGTTCACAATAACTTTGATAGCAGTTTAGCCAATTAATAAATCAGTCTCGATAGGATGAAACTCAGTACAAGCATCAATTAAGGCTTTAGCTGATAATTTAGGAACACCATAAGCTTCAGTAGTAACAGCGAACTTACTTTTTACTTTATCTAATAAAATAGCAAAATCGCCATCTCCTGTAAGTAGAATAACCGTATCAACTTCAGCAGCTAATTCCATTACATCAATAGTAATGCCGACATCCCAATCCCCTTTTGCGGTGCCATCGCTGCGCTGAATGAAAGGTTTTAAACGCACTTCAAAGCCCACATGCCTTAACATCTCTTGGAATTTTTGTTGCTGATTATCTCCACGCTCAATGGCATAAGCGTAAGCACAAACAATTTCACCTTGTGCGCTAATTTGTTGCCATAGTTTTCGATAGTTAAATTGCTTTCCATACGCTTGGCGAGTGGTGTAATAGATGTTTTGAACATCAGCAAAAATAGCAATTTTTTTCATTAAGAATGACCTTTTACTTTGATGGTTAACGTTTACTGATATAAATATGAGTTAAACGGGTACCAAAACAGCTGCGCTTCAAACACACGCTTAGCAACCGCCAGTGATACACATACTAAAAGAGTAGATAAACAGACCCAATCCTTTCTCATTAATGGCTTTAAGCGATACCAAGTACGTGACTTATATCGTCCAAAACCACATGTAGTAGCTCGTCTATATTCGGTGTGGTCTTTTTATCATGACTAACTCAGCATTATTATTAGCTGAGTTTTTTGAATTTATTGCTATGCATTAAAGCGAAAGCAATCCGTAGTATGGTCATTAAGCAAACCAACAGACTGCATAAAAGCGTAGGTAGTCGTCGGGCCTAAAAATTTAAATCCTTTTTTCTTCATGTCTTTACTAATTAGCGCTGATAACTCCGTTGATGCAGGCACTTTTTCTTTTGATTGCCAATTTCCAACAAGGGTTTTGTTATCAGTAAACTGCCAAATATAGTCAGAAAAGCTGCCATGTTCTTTTTGCACATTTAAAATACATTGCGCGTTATTAATGATCGCGGATATTTTTGCACGATGGCGAACGATGCCCGTGTCCAAAAGCAGCTCTGCAATTTTTACATCATCAAATGCCGCCACACTTTTAAGATCAAACTGATCAAATGCAGCGCGATAACCTTCTCGTTTATTTAAGATGGTATGCCAACTTAACCCCGACTGACACAGCTCTAAAGACAATGCTTCAAAGAGTTTTGTATCATCATAAACAGGCACACCCCATTCGGTATCGTGATAATCCTCTTCAAGCTTGGTTTTTAAAGCCCACTGGCATTTTTTGATGTCGTTCATTGATAATGGTGACCTGTTGAGTGTGTAGAGTTAATTTTGTTTACATACAGTAATGAAAAGGATGAGGTTTAGCTAGTTGTTGTTGCTTTGGCGTTACCCTTATTTTCATTGCCTTCTATAGTAATGAATACTTCCTAAATGCATTGACTCGTCTTCGCTCGTTGCTATATTTGGGCTATTTGTTGCATTTATTTCGCCCTGTCGGTGACATAGTTTTGCTCTGTTGGCGACTTTATTTTATCTTACTCAAATGGACTAACACCGACTCACGCATATCGTTTAAGGTTAGCTCGTCTTCGCTCGTTGAAGCATTTGGGCTATTAGTTGCATTTATTTCGCCCTGTCGGCGACATACTTTTTCTTACCAGAAGAATAAAGTAAGCAAAAAGACTGGCCCCGAATCGTTTTTTAATCTTAATAAATAACAGCCTTCTTAACGCACCACTCATACTCGACATCCATGTCTCGAAATGAGCTAGCAACGGCATCCATGCCTTAGCTTGCTAAAGGCAGTCATTGATTCAGAAAAACTCAACGGGAGATTTTGATGTAGCCACATTGAGCAATGTTTTACCATTAACTCTTTGATATTAATTAACTAAGTGGCTGTCCAATACTTTTTATTTGTTTGCATACAGTAATGAAAGGTAAGGGTTTGGCTAGTTTTTGTTTAGAGATTGTTATAGAGATTTACAAATTACTATTGATTTTGCTCGTCTACGCTCAAATAACACGATCAAAAAAGCCCTTATCACCAATCAAAAAAATTGAATAATAAGGGCTTATTATTAGCGGTGATTACCTTCACATAAAGTAAAAGCTAACTTAACTACCTACAAAATTGTTACGTACACCACGTGGTTTTTTATTACCACCAGCACGGTTAGCTGGCTTAGCTACTTTAGGCTTTTTTATTTTCTTCTCGCGTGTATCTAACACAGAAGGTTGCAGTGGCTCACCAGGTTCAAAACCAGGTTGAACACGACGTGGCACTACTTTTTTGATAAAGCGTTCGATATCTTTTAATAGTTTAAATTCTTCCTGACACACTAATGAAACAGCAAGACCTTCATTACCTGCACGTCCGGTACGACCGATACGGTGTACGTAATCTTCACTGACATGTGGTAAGTCGAAGTTCACTACATTAGGTAGTTGGTCAATATCAATACCACGCGCAGCGATATCGGTAGCCACTAGCACTTTAATTTGGCTTTCTTTAAATTGTGCTAAGGCTTTGGTACGTGCTCCTTGGCTCTTGTTGCCATGAATAGCCGCACTACGAATTCCGCGTGCTTCTAAATTTTTAACGAGGCGGTTTGCACCATGTTTGGTTTTTACAAACACTAATACTTGTTGCCATTTGTTCTCTAAAATTAACTGACTTAGTAACGCTGTTTTCTTGGTTTTATCCACTTCATACAACACCTGTTCAATCTTTTCTACTGTGGTATTACGTGGTGTTACTGAAATCTCTACTGGGTTATTCACCAAACCTTTTGCTAAAGCGCGAATATCATCGGAGAAAGTCGCTGAAAATAGTAAGTTTTGACGTTTAGGCGGTAAGGCTTTTAATATCTTTTTGATGTCGTGAATAAAGCCCATATCCAACATTCGGTCAGCTTCATCTAGCACTAACACTTCTAACTGCTGAAAACGAATAGCATTTTGTTGGTAAAGGTCTAATAAACGTCCCGGTGTTGCCACCAGAATATCGACACCACGACGAAGGTTTTGCATTTGCGGGTTAATTTTTACCCCACCGTACACCACCATGCTACGTAATGGCATATTCTGACCGTATTTTTCTACGCTGGCTTGCACTTGTGCTGCTAGCTCACGGGTAGGCGTTAAAATCAATGCACGGACTTGATTCGGTTTAGCACGTTGGCCTTTTTCTAATTTAGCTAATAAAGGTAAGGTGAAACCTGCTGTTTTACCTGTACCAGTTTGTGCAGCAGCCATGACATCTTTTCCTGCGATAACGGCAGGAATAGCCTGTTCTTGAATAGGAGAAGGTTTTTCATAACCTTGCGCTTTAACAGCTTCTACTAACGATACGGGTAAACCTAGTGAATCAAAACTCATAGTACATCTCATTAAAATACGGCATATGCCTAAGGCGCGTAGCTTACCTTAAGCAGGCTTTACACGCTATCGAAACCAACGCATAAAATTCATACAATTGAAAGGTGATTAACCTCACGGTATCTGTATAATACTCCTCTTTAAAAAAGCAATACTCAAACTATTTAGGAATAAGCCGTGTTAAGTACAAATAACATCACCATGCAATTTGGTGCAAAACCACTTTTTGAAAATATTTCAGTCAAGTTTGGTACTGGAAACCGCTACGGTTTAATCGGTGCGAACGGTTGTGGTAAATCAACCTTCATGAAGATCTTAACCGGTGATCTAGAGCCAAGTGCTGGTAACGTAACCAAAGATCCTAATGAACGTATTGCAAAGCTACATCAGGACCAGTTTGCCTTTGAAGAGCACACAGTACTAGATACAGTATTGATGGGCCACAAAGAGATGTGGGCAGTAATGAATGAGCGTAACCGTATCTACTCTTTACCAGAAATGAGTGAAGAAGATGGTATGAAAGTAGCTGATTTAGAAACTGAATTCGCAGAAATGGATGGTTACACAGCCGATTCACGCGCTGGAGAAATCCTATTAAGCGTTGGTATTCCATTAGAGCAACATTACGGACCAATGTCTGAAGTTGCTCCAGGTTGGAAACTACGTGTATTACTAGCACAAGTACTTTTCTCAAACCCAGATATCATGCTTCTTGATGAGCCAACCAATAACTTGGATATCGATACTATCCGTTGGTTAGAAACTGAATTAAATGCACGTCAATGTACCATGGTTATTATCTCGCATGACCGTCATTTCTTAAACTCAGTATGTACACACATGGCTGATATCGATTACGGTGAACTACGTTTATACCCAGGTAACTACGATGAATACATGACAGCAGCAACACAAGCGCGTGAACGTCTATTATCTGAAAATGCGAAGAAAAAAGCACAACTATCTGAACTACAAGAGTTCGTAAGCCGTTTCTCTGCAAATGCATCAAAAGCAAAACAAGCAACGTCTCGGGCTAAGCAAATGGATAAAATCCAGTTAGATGAAGTAAAAGCATCTAGTCGTGTTAACCCTTACATTGTGTTTAAACAAGAGAAGAAACTATTCCGTAACGCATTAGAAACCGTTGCCATGACAAAGAGCTTTGAAAACACTTTATTTAAAGACTTAAACCTAATGATCGAAGTCGGTGAACGTGTCGCTATCATTGGTCAAAATGGTGTAGGTAAAACAACACTATTACGTACTTTAATGGGCGAAATTGAGCTAACTTCAGGCGAGTACAAATGGTCTGAAAATGCACAGTTAGGTTACTACGCACAGGACCATTCATCTGATTTTGAAAAAGACCAAAATCTAATGGATTGGATGGGTCAATGGATGCAAGAAGGTGACGATGAACAAGTAGTACGTGGCACATTAGGTCGTTTATTATTTGGTGCGAATGACATCACTAAATCAGTTAAAATCATCTCTGGTGGTGAGCAAGGTCGTATGCTGTTTGGTAAGTTAATGATGAACAAACCAAATATCTTACTAATGGATGAACCAACCAACCACTTGGATATGGAATCGATTGAATCATTAAACTTAGCCTTAGAAAACTACGAAGGTACGTTATTATTCGTCAGTCATGACCGTGAGTTTGTATCATCGCTAGCAACACGTATCATCGAGATTAAAGAAGATAAAGTAGTTGATTTCCACGGTACTTACGAAGAGTATTTAAAAAGCCAAGGTGTTGGTGAATAATACCAATTGTATTAAATAACTGATCTAAATTTTGCGCCGGAAAAATGGCTTAGTTTGAGGCGTAAGTTGATGTAAATGGTTGTTCCCTATACGAAACTTACAACGAAAAAATAAGTTGTTTTAACAAGTAAAATAGATCAGTTACTTACTATGATTGGTATAACTAAAACCTTAGTGACTTATCTTAGCTAAATAAACTAATCCGATGCTTTTTAAGTATCGGATTTTTCATTTTTATAGGTAATAGTTAGAGTGAATAATTGAAGGGAATAGTTGCAAGCAATCGTTAAAGATAACCCAACAACAACCCTGTCATGGCAAATAACAGTACTAAATATACAATAGGTAATTTGAGGCTTCTTTGTAGAAAAATCCCCACTAAAATAATCGCCATATCTAGCCCATTAAACACCGCACTAACAAATACAGGCTGGTATAAAGCACTGACAAGTAACCCAACTACCGCGGCATTCACACCAGTAATCGCAGCATTCACACACGGAATTTTAGCAAAGCGTTGCCAATTCTTTAAACAAGCTAATAGTAATAGAAAGCCAGGCAGAAACACACCTAAGGTTGCGACTAACGCACCTATCAATGGCATTTCAGGCAGAATAAAATAACCAATATAAGTGGCGAAGGTAAACATGGGCCCAGGCACAGCTTGTGCAATGGCGTACCCCGTTAAGAACTGATCCGACGTTAACTGTTCTGCGACGATATTTTGTAATAAAGGCAGAACAACATGCCCTCCCCCAAACACTAAACTTCCCGTCTGAAAGAAATCAGAAAACACTGAAAATAAAGGGCTTAAAAAGCTTAAAAAAGGTGCAACGCACAATAAAATAATAAACAGAAATAAAGGACGGAAGTTTAATGAACGTAGTGGATTTAGGATCAGACAGTGAGTTTTCTTATCGGTAAATTCCTGCTGTTTTAATTTAAATAATAATACACCAGTCAAAACTGCAAATAACAGTACTAACAGTTGAGTTGCAACACTGGGCATCACCAATAGAACACAGGCGCTGAGTAAGCATAATGCGACATGTGCTTTATCTTTACAGAATTGTTTAAACATCATCAATACTGCATCAAACACTACGACAACAGCCAATAGTTTCAAACCATGGATCACTGAATGAAAAAAGCTATTATCAGTTAAGTAACCTGCACTGACCGCTAACAATCCCACCAATAAAACAGAAGGAAGCGTAAACCCTAAAAAAGCACTGATTGCGCCTTTTAACCCAGCGCGATGATAGCCAATAGCAAAGCCAACTTGGCTTGAACCTGGACCAGGTAAAAACTGACTTAAGGCAACATATTCGGCATATTGACGTTCACTTAACCAAGCTAAGCGCTGGACAAATGTTTCTCTAAAATAGGCGATATGAGCTGCAGGCCCACCAAAGCTATAACAACCTAAGAGTAAGAAAGTTTTAAATATATTCCACATCGACGACGCTTCCATTGTCCATTTTATATTTGTTTATCAATCAAAAAAGTATGCATGAGTGATCGGTATAAGACGAAAACTGGCAATAAGCAATTTTTTCAGTCAATGCTCACCTTGCTTTGTGAAGTGAATAATCAATCCACAAAAGTACTCACTCATCATCACAAGATATCAATCAGTACTTCAATAAATGACGATCACATCCAATATAAAAAACAGAGCGGCCATTTAAACAGAGAAAATCTACAGCAGTTAGATGACAGTAAAATGACAGCGGCAACATTTATTACATAAATATTGTAGGAGGTACTATTTGTGAAGGGGGTTATTTTATTTAATCTATTGCTTGCTTGTAGAGTGAATGGCTAAATCCAAGTGCAGATATTGTAAGTCATTATCCCACAAGGTTAAAAACTGTCGGCTCTTCTGTTTATTGTTCAAGCATTTAGCAAAAATAATAATCTTAGCGCCTTTTAAGTCTTCAGCTTGTGTGATCCCATAACGGGCTAACAACTCCTCTTTAAAATGACTAATAGGAATAGAAAGGTTTTTATTATCAGCGACATTTAACCATAACAACTGCTTATCGCTATAACTGATGCTACCCCAATACATTCTCGGGGCCACTTTCTCTAGCTGCTCGGCATCGCTAAAATGCACAAACAAGTTTTTTGCGCGCCAACGATGCTGTTCACTGGTCTGCACCCAGACATCAGAGGTAGCTAAAGAACTGTTCTTAAATAAGCTTTTTAATAAGGTACTTAACCTTTGGGTTACGGTTTTTTCTGTTTTTTGTAACGGTTCTAATACAGCGGTTGCTGATTGAGGTTTATCTGAAATAGGTGCTTGAGAACCCTCCTCTGCCTTTTTATTTTGAATAGAAGCGTCACGACGCACAGTACGCTTAACACTAAAGTCGATAGTAAAACCTTGCTGTTCATCTACCTCAGCCTTTTGTTGGCTTTCTATTACTGGTGCTTTATTTTCCGTTATGGAGCTTGGATTAACAGCCTCTGCAATTAGTTGTGCTTCAGTATCCTGTTCCACCAGCATCGTTTTTTCTACCAACGCCATAGGTCCATTACGTTTATGAGTATTTAGCTCAGAGCAACCTTCAAGGTGGTTACGAGAACCAAAACAAGCTTGCTTGCCATCCTTAGAAGCACGCCTAAAATAGGCAACCTGTAAGCACTCAGGGCAAAATAGCGAATGTCGATATTGTTCTATTTGCTCTGCTGGCAGTAATTTGAATTCGTAGATGGAGAATATAGTTTGTGCTTTAGCCTCACCTTGTACAGCCTGGTATTCCCTAGTCGGCTGATGGTCTTTAGATAAAATACAAATGGCATCTAACATTCAAAACTCACTTTAACGGTTAACAATAAAACAGATCTTTTTGCCCAGATAGAGAAATGACCTTTAAGACAACTAGTAATAGCATAACCTAAAATGGTACTGAATAAATAAGTTAATCTATTGCATCCCTATCATTAATATTGATAATGAAGGTCTCATTCTCATGTTATTAATCTTGGTCTTCTATGTCATTTATCACTGAAAATAAATATACCTTTTGTGGCGTTGTCGCGATCTTACTATGGAGCTCTGTGGCTGCTTTAATTCGTGATTTATCAGAATTATTTAGTCCAATTGCAGGGGCTGCCATGATGTACAGCATTAGTGCTATCTTTTTGATGTGTGTGATGGGTGTACCTAAAGTTAAAGACTTTCCTATGCGCTATCTATTAATTGGCGGTGCTTTATTTGTTACCTATGAGATATGTCTAGCTTTGTCATTGGGTATGGCTACTGATCGTCATCAAGCCATGGAAATGTCTATCATCAATTATTTATGGCCTGCGCTCACCATATTATTAAGCGTATTGCTGAGCCCTAAGAAAGTAAACCTGTTAGTTTACCCAAGTATCCTCATTGCATTCGCCGGTGTGGCTTGGTGTATCGCCGGTGACCAAGGTCTTTCATTAGACATTTTACTGCATAATATAGCCGATAACCCAATCACCTACTTAATGGCCTTTTCAGCTGCGTTTATTTGGGCATTTTATTGTGTGATCACAAAAAGAATAAGCAATGGAAAAAATGCCATTGTGTTATTTTTTGCCGCCACTGCTATCACCCTATGGATAAAGTTCTTTTTCAGTAACGAGCCCAGCATCCACTTTACCTTACCTTCCAGTTTAACTTTAATAATTGCAGGTATTAGCATTGGGACGGGTTATGCTTTATGGAACCAAGCTGTGATAGGTGGCAATATTATTTTGTTGGGCACGCTTTCCTACTTTACGCCGGTTTTCTCAACGTTATTTGCTTCTGTGTATCTTTCATTAACGTTAAGTGGTTCTTTCTGGCAAGGCGTGGCGTTAGTCACATTAGGCTCATTGATTTGCTTTATCGTGACCCGAGAGAAACCTGACACGAATACGAAACAAACTTCAAATATTTAGACACGATCACAATGCCTATTTAAGCTTTAGTGATTTAATATCACAATCGAGTAAACCATAAAGGAGATGCAAATGACTGAACTGACTATTGCCGCCAATATTTTTGTTAAAGTAGGTAAGCTCGACCAGGTCAAAGATGAACTGCTAAAACTAACTCAAGCAACACGAAATGAGCAAGGTTGTATCCAATATAAACTCCATCAAGACAATGATAATCCCCTGCACTTTTTGTTCTATGAAACTTGGGAGTCTCGTACTCTGTGGCAAGCGCATATGCATCACCAAAATATTAAAAATTACAAAGCAGCAACGGAAGGGTGTATTGAGAGTGTGAGTCTCAGTGAGATGAGTGATATCAGTTAATCGTTAATACTAATCGCACTCAGTAACCACCGCCAATAACCAATATAGCGGTTATTAAATGATAATAACCGCTATATTACCCTTTGTTCTATAACTTTAGCATAAACGCATTATCAGCTGCTCGTTTGATTAAGCGCCGTAATTAATCGATGAAGATAGGTTTCTAATACATTTAACAATCGCAAGAGGGACATCAGCGCTAGTGCTTGGATTCGCAATTGACGGTACACCTTGCCAATTAACTTGTAACTTACCTACCGTGCTATCGAAGTCGATATAGGTGTTCATAATATCGCTGGTTGGGTCAGCCACTAGCTTCACTTTTGTCTGATCTAAACCGATGGTTGCCAACGCAAGCATGGCACTTATATTACTACTTTTAGGGAAAAGGTTTGCCGATTCACGGGCAGTTCCTTCAAAAAAGCAGGTACTATCTTCAATTGAATTAAGGTCCACAAACTCTTCTGCTGGTGTATTCTTCCATGATGCAACAGGTTTAGTTTGGGTGATCGCAATGGTATTAACTTCAGATAACGAAGCGGCTGACATCCAATCTACAGCCGGTAAGGCACCCGTTGAGAGTAAAATTTTTGCACCTGATTGGTCTGCAGTGTTAATGAATTCACCTAAAATTTGATCGTCTGTGAATAAACCAATGCTAGACACTAACAAATCTATTCCCTTAGCTAATACCATTTCACCATAATGCTTTAATGAGGGTTGCCCAGCAGCTTCTATTACAATGTCAGGCTTGGCTGCAAAAAAGTCATCAATATCATCGGTAATAATCGACTTAAAGTGTTCAGATTGTCCCTCACTCAAGGCAATATGTTTAGTTTTATCTCTGCACAATAAGGAAACTAATTGCGCTTCACCCACTCATTACCTGTTTCAATGCGATTAGCCACTTCACGGCCAATCGCGCCTAATCCAATAATGCCAACTTTTAATGTACGTGTCTGTTTCATTGTAACCCTTTGTTAAATATATATAGCAATGATTTAATTAGCGTAATTTTGATTGATTCTTTTAGCCTGCCTTAATACAACAGGCTAGGTATAGCCAAGCTTAACCATGGCACATAAGTGATAATCACTAACCCGATGATCATAATGGTTAAGAAAGGAATACAACCTCTGAAGATCTCTAATAGATTCATTTTTGAAATAGCCACGGCAACAAATAAGTTTAAGCCAACAGGTGGTGTGATCATACCCACTGAGTAGTTCACTAGATTGATAATCCCAAAATGAACTGGATCAATGCCGACATCGGTAGCTATTGGTAACATCAATGGTGCTAATACAATAATCGCTGACACACTGTCTAAGAAGAAACCAGCAATCAACATGATCACGTTTAACAAGGCGGTGATCACCACAGAAGAATCACTTAATGACAGCACTGAGTTCGCTAGAAGAGAGGCAGAACCAGTCATAGTTAGTAACCATGAGAAGGCAGAAGCACCAGCAGTAATCAACAATAATGACCCCGAAGTTAAGCCCGTCGTTTGCAATATTTCCCATAGGGCTTTTGCATTCACTTGTTTATAAATGAACATGCCAACAAACAAACCGTATGCACAAGCGACCGCAGCAGACTCAGTAGCGGTAAACACACCACTATAAATACCACCCAATAAAATAGTTGGTAAACCTAATCCCCACGCAGAGCCTTTAAAGGCAGCAACTACCTCTTTAAAGGTTGGAAAAGGCGCATTAGGGTATTTTTTAATTTTTGAGTAAACCATACAATAAACAATGATTAAGCCACCCAATAACAGCGCAGGTAAAATCCCCGCTGCAAACAGTTGTCCAACACTGGTTGAGGTCACTGAACCATAAATAATCAAGGCGATACTTGGCGGTACAATAGGCCCTAAGGTGCCAGCTGTGGTTAATAAACCAATAGAAAAGCGTTTGCTGTACCCTGCCGCTACTAACGCAGGAAACATGATGCTACCAATGGCAACCACGGTTGCTGGACTTGACCCTGAAATAGAGCCAAAGAATAAACAGGACAGTACGGCAGCAGACGCTAAGCCGCCAGGCGCCCAACCAATCAACACTTGCGCTAGTTTAATCAATCGCGCAGATAACCCGCCTACTCGCATTAACTCAGCTGCTAAGATGAAAAATGGAATAGCCATCAATGAAAAGTTATTCATACCGGAGAACATGCGCATCGGTACGATAGTTGGATCCATTGTATTGGTTACTTCCATAGCCCCCACAACAGAGAAGGCAAGGGAGCCATAAATAGGTAAACCCAGCAGTAATAGAATGAAGAAAATAATTAACAAAAACATGATCATGTGAAAACCTTACTGTATAAAAAAGCGCATAGATGAGCGTTTATTAGCGACCGACAAACTTACTGTTGAGGAGACTCGTTATGTATTGGCTGTTTTGTTACAACGGCATGAATAATCTGTGTATAGCGGAACACTTGCAGCAATGCAGTAGCCGGAATAAAGGCATAAACAGATGCCACCGGAATCCTTAGTGCAGGTGAAAGTTGTCCACGGTCAAGGGTATTAAGGAAAAGGTTTCCACCGTAATAAAACAGTGCGATAGCAAAGGCAATGCCAATGACGGAGGAGATCACAATAAAAAAAGGAATAAGAAAAGGTGGCAAACATGACTTTAATAAATCTAAGGTGATGTGTGACCCTTTTCTTACTCCCAAACTGGTGGACAGAAAGCTCATTGAAATAATCAAATATAAAACCGCTTCCTCAGCCCAAAAAATAGAATCATTTAACGCGTAACGAAAAAATACTTGTGTGAAGGTTAATAGTGAAGCGACTGCGAGTATGCTCGCGATAAAAAAGCCTTCTATTTTATCCAAATACTTACTGATTAGTTCAAACATATCTTCCTCCTTACACGTTATGAATAAAGCTTGGTTATTAATATAACGACTGGTGATTATCGCTTGTTATCCATTACTATAAATAACAAGCGCAATAATGGTTTAATTAATGATTAATTTGATGATTGCTGTTACGGGATGATGTTTACTGTAACTGAGTAAAAAAACATCCAATTCAGCTAGTTATAGGTCATTAATATCCGTGTAAACATCATCTAATAGTTCAGAGGTAATTGTTTCGCGGAACTCTTCGTGAACAGGTAAGCTGGCTTTAACAAACACCTGTATTTGCTCAGGCGTTAGCTCGGTCACTTCGGTGTGCTTTTTAATATTATCCAACGCATCAGCTTCTAACTGATCCGTTAGGTCGCGTGATAGATCACGCCCGTAGTTAAATGCATTCGTCATCACCAGTTTTAAATCATCTGGTAAAGAAGCCCAAGCCTTATCATTCATAATGGCCGCGTAACCATGATAAGCATTTGAGGTTAAGGTCATGTACTTTTGAACTTCGTAAAAACGTTTACTAGTAATATTAGCGATTGGGTTTTCTTGCCCTTCAATCACACTTTGTTGTAAACCGTTATACACCTCTGAATAAGCCATAGCCGTTGGGTTAGCATCAAAGTTACGGTAAGTACTTAATAAGATTGGTGATTGCATAGTACGCATCTTCAACCCTTTTAAGTCATCAGGGCTAGTGATAGGACGTACATTGTTAGTCATATGACGGAAACCAGCACCCCAAAAGTTAATCGCATGCATGCCATGCCCATCTAAAGTATCTAGTATTTTACGACCGGTTGGACCATCTAATACTTTTTTCATCACTTGTTTAGAAGGCAGTAAGAAAGGTAAATCTAAAATTTGTACTCGAGGCTCAAAGTTCCCTAGCGTTGCCGTAGGTGGGATAGCGATTTGTACCATGTTCATTTGCAACTGTTCAATGATTTCAACATCACCGCCTAGTTGTCCTGCGGGTAACACCATCACATTGATGCGCCCATCAGATTTTTCATTTACCTCTTTAGCAAAAGCACGTACAGCTTTCCCATTAGGTGTTTGATCGCTCAGAACATGTGCAAAGGTGAAGTTAAATTCAGCCGCCAAGGTTGACGTACTCATGAATAATGTCAATGCTGCTAGTATGGTTTTTTTCATCATATTTCCCTATCGTTCTTCAGTTAAAGTCCAGTTAATCTTGCGAAGAAAAAACAAACATCAGCTCTGTGTTTGTCTTTTGATAGTTTCAAATTAGCCCCTTAGCAACTTAAAAACAATAGAGGTTTGTTTACAGTAGGTGTTAAAAAATTTACAATCGATAGGATTTATTTGCTTTAAAAGTAAACAATTCCTCATTATACAAGGATGATAAATGAGCAATGATAGCCCGGATTTATTATCAATAAATTGGAATGATCTAAAGTATTTCATCGCCTTAAAACGCTATGGACGACTCTCTTCTGCCGCGCAAAAGATAGGATGCTCTCATGTCACGATTGCCAATCGCATAGAACAGTTAGAAAAATCAGTGGGCACTAAACTGTTTTATCAAAATAACCTTGGGTTCCACCTCACTAAAGCAGGTGAAAACCTACTGCCTTATGCAGAAAAGTGTGAAAGTACCCTACTGCTGGCCAATGAAAAATATCGTAATGAATTAAAAACTCGATCTACCATTCGAATAGGAGTGACTGAGGGATTTAGTAACTATTATTTAGCCAGTCGTTTACCACGTTGGTTGCAAGAGCAAGAGATAAACGTAGAGCTTATCTCATTAGCCAGCAATACCTTTATTACTAGCGGTAAAGTAGATATCAGTATCACTGTTGGGCCGCAACATGGCTCAAACATCATTCAGAAAAAACTAGCAGATTACACACTTGGCGTATTTGCTAGTAAAGACTACATGGCGAATCATCCAGTTATTAAGGCTAAATCTGACCTAAAAAACCACCCTTTTATTGGTTACATCGAAGAACAAGTGTTTACCAAGCAGCTCAAGTACCAAAAGAGATCTCCCCCACCGCCAGCTTCGTTTATAAGTCCACCACGATAGGCACACAAAGCCAAGCCATTAGGTCAGGTTTAGGATTAGGGATTCTGCCGCATTTTGTTGCCTATGATGATAGCGACATCATTCAGGTATTACCCAGTCTGTCACTCTCCAGAGAACTCTGGATATCAACCAGCAAAGACTTACACCAGTTCAAAGACCTCAAACTCACCTGGGACTTTATCTACAATTCATGCCAATCAGATAAACATATATTTCATTGTTTGAACTAGTACAACATTGAACATCATTAATAAGAAGCGGCAGTTATCAAGCAAAGCTTGATATGCGGGGCGCTGGCTTCAGCCAGCAGTGTATGCGAGTCATCGCATACTGATATTAATATTAAAAACAACAATGCTCAAAAGAGACTGCAGCAAAAAACAATAACAAGATTGAACATCACTAATAAGTAGCGACAGCTATCAAGCCAAGCTTGATATTCGGGTCGCTGGCTTCAGCCTGCAGTGTATGCGAGTCATCGCATACTGATATTGAAGATGGCAATATGAAATACTGAGGTAAACAGACTGCAGCAAAAAAATAACAACACCAAAACAAGCAGGCTAAAGCCAGCGCCCCAAGGTCAAAATACATTTCGTAAGTTTGATAAATAACGTAATCATAAAAATTTTGAACATCACTTGTAAATTGTGTCAGCTATCAAGCCAAGCTTGATATTCGGGGCGTTGGCTTCAGCCTGCAGTGTATGCGAGTCATCGCATGCTAATATTGAAGACGGCAATACCAAAATACTAAGGCAAATAGACTGCAGCAAAACACAGTAACAACATTGAACATCACTTGTAAATTGTGGTAGCTATCAAGCAAAGCTTGATATTCGGGGCGCTGGCTTCAGCCTGCAGTGTATGCGAGTCATCGCATACTAATATTGAAACGGCAATACCAAAATACTAAGGCAAACAGAGTGCAGCAAAACCCTAAACATGCCGGCTAATTCACGTAACGTTCATAAATAAACTGAAGCTGTTAAACAAAGTGCAGAAAAGCACTCCCTACAAGAGCAAAAAAGCGAACGGTTAAGTTCGCTTTTTATTCTTCATTTCAATGGTTTGTTTAATCACATAACGATGATTAACCAATAACACTACCTAGTTGGAAGATAGGTAAATACATGGCAACAATTAAACCACCGACAACAACACCTAATACCACCATGATCATCGGCTCTAATAAACTGGTTAAACTATCTACCGCATCATCAACTTGTTGTTCATAGATATCCGCGACCTTCGCTAACATGCCATCAATATCCCCCGACTCTTCACCGATCATGACCATTTGTGACACCATGTCCGGAAAAGCATCGGTGGTTTTCATGGCCACATTAATTTGCATACCGGCCATTACTTCGGTACGCATTGCAAGCACTGCGGTTCTGTAAACATAGTTACCAGAAGCACCAGCAGCTGACAGTAATGCATCAACTAAAGGGATACCCGCAGCTGAGGTAGTTGATAAAGTACGCGCAAAACGGGCAACGGCAGCTTTATCTAAAATAGGGCTAATAACAGGAATCTTTAAAACAAATTTATCGGTATTATTACGGACTTTCTCACTGCCTCGATGCGCTCTTTTAAACAGGAAAATAGCTAAAAACACACTACCGATAACTAGATACCAATAATTTTGAACAATATCTGAAATTCCTAATACAAACAAAGTAAACGCAGGTAATTCAGCACCAAAACCAGAGAAAATATCTTGGAACTGCGGGATAACAAATAACAGCAATAATAAAGTAACCACAAAAGCCACTGCAATAACTGCTGCAGGATAAAACATCGCTTTTTTAATTTTAGATTTTAACGCTTCTGATTTTTCTTTATAGGTAGCGATACGATCGTAAATGGTATCTAAAGCACCAGACTGCTCACCCGCTTCTACTAGATCACAGTACAGATCATCAAAGTGTCTTGGGTAAGAGCGTAAGGTTTGCGACATTGGCGTACCAGTTGCCACTTCATTGGCTATCGAGGTCATCAACTTACGTAGAGAAGGCTTTTCATTACTTTTAGCGATTAATTCTAAGCTTTGTACCAAGGGCACACCGGCATTAAGCATAGTTGCAATTTGTCGTGACACAATGGCGATATCCATTGGCTGAACTTTATCACCAAAGGAAAACAGTGATTTAGGCTTCTTTTTAATGCGAGTAACACTCACACCCTGTTTGCGTAATTCTACTTTGACTTCATTTTGGCTAGCGCCTTGCAACTCACCTGAAACCTTAGCCCCTTTACGGTTTATACCATTCCAACTAAAGGTATTTAACTCAATGATAGTGTTATTATTCGCCATGGAAATTCTCTTAATGAAGTTATTTAATATAGTGAAATACAGACAAGCTATATCTCATTTTTTATATTTTTTGACTATACTTTTTCTACTTTATTAGTGCTTCGCCATTGCTTTTAACCTATAAAAGCAATGGGGGATATTTCCAGATCCTTTAGGTGATACGGGTAACTTCGTTAAGGCTGGTGATACCATTTAATGCTTGTTTGATGGCAGACTGTCTTAAGGTGTACATACCAGATTGCTGTGCGGCCTCGGCAATCTGCATAGCGTTACCTTCATTAAGAATAATATGCCCTAATTGCTCAGACATCTCCATGACTTCATAAATACCGACACGGCCTTTGTAACCATCGGTACACTTTGAACAGCCAACAGGTTGGTACAAATTATGTTTTTCAGCGAGTTGTGCTTCAGTAAAACCAATATGCAATAATTCTGAGTCTGAAATTTCTAGCGGCGCTTTACACTCACTGCATAAACGACGCCCTAATCGCTGTGCGATAATCAAGGACACCGATGAAGCGATATTAAAGGCGGGCACGCCCATGTTTAGTAAACGGGTCAGGGTTTCTGCCGCTGAGTTGGTATGCAGCGTAGATAATACCAAGTGTCCGGTTTGTGCCGCTTTAATACCGATTTCAGCCGTTTCTAAATCACGGATCTCACCAACCATCACAATATCGGGATCTTGACGTAAAAACGAACGTAATGCAGAGGCAAAGTTTAAGCCTGCTTTATTATTAATCTGTACTTGATTAATACCGGTTAAGTTGATCTCTACAGGATCTTCGGCTGTTGAGATATTACGCTCAACGGTATTTAAAATGTTTAGTCCGGTATACAAGGAAACGGTTTTACCACTGCCCGTTGGACCAGTGATTAAGATCATACCTTGCGGTTTAGCTAAGGCGCTGAGGTATTTGGCTTTTTGTTCGTCTGTATACCCTAATTTATCAATATCGAGATTCGCCGCCGAAGAATCGAGGATACGCATTACGATCTTTTCCCCCACATGGTGGGTAAGGTACTGACACGTAAGTCGATATTACGTTTATTGGATATTTTCAGCTTAATACGGCCATCTTGCGGTAAACGACGCTCTGCGATGTCTAGCTTAGACATGACCTTCAAGCGCGCTGAAAAGCGGTTAGCTAGGTTAACCGGTGGAGAGGCAAACTCATGTAAAATACCATCCACACGGAAACGAATACGGTATTTTTTTTCGTAGGGTTCAAAGTGTAAATCCGACGCACCTTTACGCACTGCATCCAGTAATACACCATTGATATATTTTACGATAGGTGCATCATCATCGACAGCCTGCGCTTCATCTAAACGCGACTCTGATTCATCAACTTCAATATCATCGATACTGCCCATATCTTCTAGAGAGCTGGTGCCGTCATCTAAAATAGCATCAATAACTTCGGTCAGTTTCGTTTCTTCGATTAACAGGGCTTCAGTGTGCATACTAAAGCTAAAACCAAAGTCTTCTAACGCAGAGACATTGGTCGGGTCGGCCATGGCAATATACAAGGTTTTTTGTTGCGCATAGACAGGCAAGACATGATGCTTCTCTATTAGCTTGGCATGCAGAAATTTTTCAGAGATCTCTTCAATATTCAAACTATCTATATCTAATAGAGGAACACCATACTCTTCAACACAAAACTTTAATAACGTTTCACTATCAATGAAATTATTTTCAACAAGATAAGTGGTTAAGGCTTTCTGTTCAGAAATAGAGGAAGTAGTAATTTGTTGCAGTTTATCTGGATTAAGTAAACCACGAGCGGCTAAGCTAGATGCCAAGCCGCTAATATTATGAATGGCCATTAAATATTAACAGATACCAGCTTCAACACATGAACCGCCAGTCGTCCATTCAATTCTACCTGTAGTTTCATCAACATCTGCTTGTAAAGTATAAGTTTCGCCACCTGATGCTGTAGCACCAGATTCTATAGCAGTGATTAACGGAGCTTCCGCATCACCATCATATTTGACACTTAGAACATAGCCAGATGCTGTTGCTTGTGCAGCAGATGCTTCAGGGCATAATGCATAACTCAATTGGTCAGCACCTTTAACTTGAGCACAAACTTCTAGCGCACTTTTCAGAGGAGATGTAGCGACAACCACTTCAGAAAACTTAGCTTTTTCTGTGTATGTGTTATAAGCAGGCAGTGCCACTGCTGCTAGAATACCGATAATCGCGATAACGATTAACAATTCAATTAATGTAAAACCCTGTTGTATTTTTTTCATTTTTATATCCTTAAGCTTTGTTTAGTATTGTTTTAGTGTATACCAAACAATAATTGGTTTTTAACTTATATTTTTCTCTTCCCACTTATCTCAGTTAGTGATGCTAACAAGCTAAGTTATCATTAAAAAATAATCCTGTTAATTTGCTGTATATTAGTAACTGTTATTTTGTAACGGTTATTTTCCAAAATAACGATTAATTAGCAACAACTGCTGGTCAGCCATTATAGTTAATAACGATTCACTAAATAATTACCTAAGCAACTAAATAGTTAGCAATTATTCACCATGATGACACTTACAGTCTTGTTCCCTTTATCGTTGTTCCGTCATTTATAATGACTGTATATAAAATAGTTTTTATTTTCAAAAAAACCAGTTTAATTGTCACATAATGTTACGTTACACAAAAAAGTTACTTTTTACTATTATCATTGTATTGTCAAAAGCCGTTATCAATGACTTAATCTTAACCATCATTAAGAAAATAGTAGTCACCCCCACTTTAAACGAATTATTTATACCAAATTATTAATAGATAAGTAAAGGTTAAATAACCATCATCATCAATAACAGCTTAAAATAGTTCACTTTTATCTTATAAATCAACCTAGCTCCCATTATATGGGCACATTGGGATAAATTATTTATCATCAAGCAAGGTAAAAAGCAGTTTATAGCGACAACGTGACACTTTTATTGAAATTTAAAGTCAGCCAATTACCTCGCACTAAGTATGGCTGACGTTATTTACATAAAAGGATCCTAACAAGCCGCATACAACGGCTTGGGTGTGTTCAGAGGTTAAAAATACACCGCATTAAACCAAAGGTGCACAAAAATACTTGCGATATAACCTAATGCAATCACAGGTGCCCATTTTAAGTGTACGCCAAAGGTATAAATGCCCCGCGCCTGGCCCATTAATGCCACACCTGCGGCGCTACCAATGGATAACATGCTACCACCGACACCAGCAGTTAATGTCACTAATAACCATTGGCCTTGGCTCATCACTGGCTCCATGCTTAATACCGCAAACATCACAGGAATATTATCCACAATAGCCGATAATACACCTACGGTAATATTAGCGTAGGTTGCATCCCAATTGCTGTACATGGCTTCAGAGATCATGCCTAGATAGCCAATAAATCCTAAACCACCCACACATAACACCACACCGTAAAAGAATAACAAAGTATCCCATTCCGCTCTTGCTACCTTATTGAAGATATCAAAAGGTGCGCCATCACCTAAACCACGAAGGCGCTCATGCTCTTTTTTATCCACGGTATGCGCCATGGCAAATTGATAATGGTTTTTCTGCGTTTTACGTAGGAAGAAAGCAAAGAACTGTAAAATACCTAACCCAGTCATCATGCCTAATACGGGTGGCATACCTAAGAAAGAATGGCCCGCGACCGCAAAGAAGATAGTTAATAAAAACAGACCAACAATACGTTTAGCGCCACGCTTCATGATCACCACTTCACCGTCACCTTTTGCTTGGTCCTTAGAGATAAAGAAGCTCATGATGATAGCAGGTACTAAGTAGTTCACCGCAGAAGGGATAAATAGCGCAAAGAAGGTAGTGAATTCCACCATGCCTTTTTGCCAAACCATTAGAGTCGTAATATCACCAAAGGGACTAAATGCACCACCGGCATTTGCAGCGACAACGATGTTGATACAAGCAATGGAGATGAATTTTTTATTGTTGCCACCCACTTTCATGACAATTGCACACATTAATAGTGCAGTTGTTAAGTTATCGGCAATTGGCGAGATAAAGAAAGCTAACACGCCGGTTAACCAGAAAATCAAACGTAGTGTAAAGCCTTTGTTAACCATCCAAGCGCGCAATGCATCAAACAATTGACGCTCTTCCATAGCGTTAATATAAGTCATTGCTACTAACAGGAAGAAGAACAGCTCAGCATATTCTAATAGGTTATGACGAAAAGCGGCTTCCGCATCATGGCTCATACCATGTTGAGAATAATAAAAGCCAATCATGCCCCAAATAATACCCGCTGCTACCAACACAGGTTTTGACTTACGAAGGTGTATAACATCCTCCAACATCACTAAACAGTAGGCAATGGCAAAAAATAGAATGGCCGCATAGCCAATGCCATGTGAAGTTAAATCAATGGTTTCTCCGGTACTAGCAAACAAACTAGAAGAGAAGAACACGGTAAAAAAGGTCAATATGACACCGAGTCGTGTGGGCAGCTTTAACATTACGTTTTCCTTAAAGTAAATAAATTGAAGCATTAAATTTCGCCCGATTCTAGCATAAGCTCTGACTGGTAATGTACGCTCACAAAGTGCTAAATATTAAAACTTTGAAGCCTGAGACTGTACAAGCTCAAATTTTCAAAAATAATAAAATTAATCAGATAGATAGCTTATATAACCCAACTTTTTTCGAGCAATAATTTAAGCAGGTAGAGGCGATGTTAACGCTTAACAAATACAGAAAAGATAAAGTAGATCAATAAACCCTCAATTATTGTCCTAAAATATGATTAATAGCCGTGCATTGTGATAATTTCGCTTGTTGTGGAACAACACGTAATGTCGATACGCTGAGTTTATCTATTTTTAAGGTTAAAGCATGATCTAAAGGGATTTTTAAGAAGTGGCTAAGAATAGATCGAATAACACCAGCATGGGTTATCAATACAATATTTTGAGCTTGCTTTGCTCTCAAGAGAGAATCATTGAGTTGAAGCCAAGCGGTTACAACACGCAAATCAAACTGCCGTGCACTTTCTCCTTTGGGGAATTGATAGTCGAGTAAATCAGCATTCCAATCTTCGATGGTTTGTTGGCCGATAGATTGCCAGGTTTTACCTTCCCATTCACCAAAGTTAATCTCTTGAAAAGCATTCTCCATTTTTAAAGGAATAAAGGTTAGTTGAAGACTTTGTTGTAAGCCCTTTGCTAAGTTTAAGCAACGACTTAAAGGGCTACTGATAATTTGCATATTTGCAGTTTTTAACTGCTTATTTTGAAAATAATCGATGAATGATTGCAGGTCTTTTTCGAAACTATCCGTCAATTCACAGTCTAGCTGGCCGTAGCAAATATCAGAAGATAAATTTACCGCACCGTGACGCACTAGGTAAATGTTATGAGCAATAGGAAAGTTGTTTTGATTTGTGTCAGACATACCTTCCTACCTTTAGCTTAAACTCGCGAGACAAATCAGCACTATCAATAACTCATTTAACTGCTGCAATAATCCTAAGCAATCACCAGTGTAACCATCAATACTATTATTAAAATATCGCTGCCAGAAAAAAGAATTAGCAATTAACAAACATAAAACCGTCAAAGCAGTGCTGAATGGCAGCAAAAACAGCACCAATAAGCTTAACAAGACAGTTGTTACAAAATAGGACTTTGGTAAAGCCTGTGAAGACTGTGTTGATTTACTGCTTTCATCTAATCTTGCATATTGATTGTATTGCATTATTAACAAGGCACTTGCTCTACTTAATACTGAAGCAACAACAAATGTAATAAACAGCGTTGAGCTACTTAACTCAGCCAATTGGGTGAGACTGATTAACTTTAATGCGAACAGCATAATTAACGCGATCACACCGTAAGCACCAATTTGGCTATCTTTCATAATCGTTAAACGTTGTGCTTTATTATAACCCCCGCCAAAACCATCAGCGCTATCTGCTAATCCGTCTTCATGTAAAGCGCCAGTAAATAATAGCCCAACTATTAACATCAGCAATACACTAAGGCTTTCGTCAAAAAACAGGTGAGTAAATGAATAAGCTAAAAGGCACAGAAACGCATACAACAAACCAACAAAAGGAAAATAGGCATTCCCTAAATGAAAAGGGTAAGCTTTAAAATCCGTTGAAGCAGGGACAGGTACACGTGAGAAAAAGGACAATGCATAGCAGCATAACGTCCATTGTTTAGTGATTGCCTGCCTCATTTATATTTAAACCTTATTCATTGGTGCAATTAACTGTTAGTGAGTATTTACTGACCACTGTCCGAAACACCTGCATCATTAAAAGATGCCATCTCATTTAAAAAAGCTAATGCAGACACTAACAAAGGATACGCAACCGCTACACCAGAACCTTCACCCAAACGCATCCCTAAATTTAATAATGGCGTTGCTTGCATATTAGTTAAAAGCAATTGGTGTGCTTGTTCATCAGATTGATGACAGAACTGCGTATATTGTAGAAAGTTTTCATTTATTTCACTGGCTACGAGTGCCGCACTTGAAGCGATAAAACCATCCACTAATACTAACATGGATAGTTCAGCGGCTTTTAACATCGCACCGACCATCATGGCGATTTCAAATCCCCCACTTTTTGTAACACAGTAAGTGCATCGGTATTTTGTAACTGATGCGCTTGTATTGCTTGGTCAATGACCTTCGCTTTTGATAACACAGTTTGGTCAGTGATACCTGTGCCTTTACCAGCACACTGCTGACCTGATAAAGATAATAGTGCCGACATGATAGCAGCAGCAGACGTAGTGTTAGCGATACCCATTTCGCCAAATCCAATGACATTACAACCCGCTTTATGTTGCTGTAAAACAATGTCAGCACCTTGTGCAATAGCCGCCTCACATTGTTGCTCAGTCATCGCAGCATGCTGTGCAAAATTTTCTGTGCCTAAGGTAATAGGCTGATTAATAAAGTTATCGGCTTGAATATGGTCGAAGTTAGCCTTAACACCGGCATTAACTATTTTTAAGTCAATATTGTGTTGTTTAGAAAAGCAGTTAATGGCAGCGCCACCTTGCAGAAAATTGAGTACCATCTGCTCAGTAACAACTTGTGGGAATAAGCTCACGCCCTCTTCTGCCACGCCATGATCCGCAGCAAAAATAACTACGCTCGGATGAGTAAAGCTTGGTGTTAGAGTTTGCTGTAATAACCCCACTTTAAATGCTACAGATTCTAATAGGCCTAAACTACCTTGTGGTTTAGTTTTAAGGTCGATTTTTTCTTGTAAAGCATCAACAAACTCTTGGCTGACTTTATCTAATGGGGCAACAATATCAAACACACAACTTCCTTACTCGAGGTTACTTAAATCAATTAACTCATTGAATACACGTTTATTATATCTAAGTTCACATTATATGAGGTAAATACAAGATTTTATCTTATGGTAAATCAATTTTATAACAATCCAAGCCTTTACTAGGAATAAATACGTTAATTAGTAGACAATTCCCCCTAAACACAATCTTTGCTTTATAATGTGCTTTTTGTTTTATTGTATTGGAAAATCTCATGTCATTTGCATCGCTTGATCTTGATCAGCATTTATTAAACGCCGTTGCTAAAATGGGCCACACACGCCCTACAAGTATTCAAAACCTAGTGATCCCACCCGCAATGGATGAACGAGATATCATGGCCAGCGCGCCAACAGGTACAGGTAAAACCTTAGCTTTCTTGCTACCTGCGGTACAACGCTTGATTGATTACCCTCGTCGTAAAGGTGGCTCTGCACGTATTTTAGTATTAACGCCAACCCGTGAGCTTGCGGTACAGATCAGTGAAGTCGCAGAGCAGTTAGTGGAAGGCACTAAACTAGTTGTGGGTAACATTATCGGTGGTATCTCATATCAAGAACAAGAAGATACCATTATGGGCTCTGTGGATATCGTGATTGCGACTCCAGGGCGTTTAATGGAATACATTGACGCTGAAGCCTTTGATTGTCGTGAAGTTGAATGTCTCGTTTTAGATGAAGCAGACCGCATGTTAGACATGGGCTTTATCGCTGAAATGGACCGTATTGCAGGTGAAGCTCGCTGGCGTAAAATGACCGCTCTTTTCTCTGCAACATTGGAAGGTAAAGGCTTACGCGAATTTGCTCGTGACGTATTAAAAAACCCAGTTAAATTAGATGCAGAAGTAACACGCAGAGAAAGCGGTAAAATTTTACAGTATGTGCATCTAGCGGATAACCCAGAGCATAAATTAAAATTATTAGCTGCAATCCTTGAGCAAGAACCAGAGCATGAACAAGTATATAAGATGATTGTATTTGTAAAAACCCGCGATCGTCTTGCGCAATTAGTCGCACAACTTGCAGAGCTGAATATCCGTTGTAACTACCTACGTGGTGAAATGGACCAAGAAAAACGTAATTTATCATTACGTCAGTTCAAAGAAGGCACAACTAATATCCTTATCGCCACTGATGTTGCTGCTCGTGGTATTGATGTACCTGATATTACGCATGTAATTAACTACGATATGCCACGTAGTGCAGATGTTTACGTGCACCGAATCGGTCGTACAGCCCGTGGTGGTAAAAAAGGTACTGCTATTTCAATTATCGAAGCACATGATATTGATATTCTGGCTAAGGTTGAACGTTATACAGATCAAATCTTAAAACGCCGTGTGATTAAAGGTTTACGCCCTGCTCATAAAGAAGCTAAAACAAGTTTACGTAAAACTAAAAAACCTTTAACTAAAAAAGGCAAAGCACGCGAAGAAGAAGTAAAACGCCTGCAAAAAGAGAAGCGTCAAAAGAAAAAACAAGATATGGGTAAACAGCGTCACCGTGCCATTAAAGCTAAGGGTAAGCCAAATTGGGCCGGTAAAAGCAAAAACCAAGAAGAAAACGTTGATAAATAATTAAGTTTATCAACAATATTTGTCAAAACAGTTAACTTCTCTTAGAATTGAGAAGTTAACTATCTGAGCTTACAGACAATTATTTTCAGACTGTTATAGTAATTATAATAAAGGTTTTTATTTTTCTCAGCTGAAACTGTCTAAAGGTCAATTATGCGTCTATCTTATCCATTGTTAATTTCAACGTCATTAATCACCCTATTATCAGCCTGTACTTCTGCCCCACCTAAAACCAATACACAAACAGTGAGTGAAGTTTCAACAACTCCTCAAGCTACGCCTTTTTCTCATATATTAGGCACTAGCTTTAGAGGGCAACTTAGCTATAAAAATAACCAAGCTTATTTCACCCCTTGTGATGATCCTGAGCAATACGCAATTCAAACAGAAGAACCATTAGCTGAAATTTATCAGCAGATAGGCAATAGTAAGTCAGAGCCTGTTTATATAGAGTTTGCAGGTGAAATAAGTTTTACAGATAAAAAGTCTAGTAAATCCGTCGTAACGCGTATCGATAAAGTGCACCATATGGCTTCTGCAAAGTCATCATTACAGTGTGCTAAAGCCGTTGATAACTTTAGTTTTAAAGCAACCGGTGACATGCCCTACTGGCGTATTAACATTTATGACAACCAGCTCTATTTTGCTGCTAAAACCAGTAACCAGTCTTACACCATCACCAACTCAAAAATAGAGAGTGGAAGACAACATACACTGCACGCCATTGATGACAATGATCAACGTCTGACCTTAAAAATTGAACCTGAGCAGTGTTACCTTTCTGACCATAAAGAATACTGGGGTTACACCACTAAAGTAGAAAGTGTGGATGGTCAGTTTTTTGGTTGTGGTGAGCTAGGCGAGTTAGATAATGACCAAAGTTATACGGGTGAATATTTCAGCCAAGCGATCCAACAGCAAGATATCAACTTGTCTTTAAACGACAACCATACTGTGGTCTTCCAACAGGGTGAAATCTCAGAGCAGAACATTAAAACTGGTTTTTGGAAAAGTAATACTCCTGATACCGTGGTAGTGATGCTTACTAAAGAAGGTGATAAAAATATTCGTGAAGAACTAGTCTTCAAACGAGAAGGTCTGAGTTTATCTTGCACCGAAATCAATAAAGATAATGTACTCACACCACTCGATCACCCAATTACCTTTGACAAAATGAATGCTAAACATGGCGATCTAGACAGTGAAACTATACAGGTAACACGCCAATTTTCTCCGCAACAATTAGATGCGCCGAATCAAGTTGATGTAGAAGTACAACAAGCGGTGCGTCAATACTTTAAGATACATAGAACCGATCCTAAAAACACCCGTTTTAACTCAGTTCGCTTTGACCTAAATAGTGATGGTAAAGAGGAAGCCATTGTTTTATTAGATTGGTGTTCAAGTAATGGCTGCGAAATGTTGGTCTTTGAAGAAAAAGACAAAGGTTTAGTGTTTTCTAGCCGAGTTTCACGTATTGAAGCGCCTATTGAGGTTGCTCAAACACAACACTTCTCATGGCAGGATTTGTTAGTCAAAAAAGATCAACAATGGTTACAACTAGAGTCCGACGGATTAAGTTATCCACTTAAAGTGACTGATGCTAAGGCAGTTGATGCACCATTAGAATCAACTGGTGTGTTGTTATTTTCTCAAGGCAGACCAACCACTTGGTTTTCAATTAAATAATACCAATCATAGTAAGTAACTGATCTATTTTACTTGTTAAAACAATTTATTTTTTCGTTGTAAGTTTCGCATAGGGAACAACCATTTACATCAACTTACGCCTCAAACTAAGCCATTTTTCCGGCGCAAAATTTAGATCAGTTATTTAATACAATTGGTATAACAAACAATAACGTTTAATAGCAAAGCATAAAAAAGGGGCTGTATCGAATAAGATACAGCCCCTTTTTGTAAATACTTGGTAGTAAAACTACTGCGGTGTTGTACCTTCATAGATATGTTTAAAGAAAGCTTTTTCAAAAAGATATACTGAAGCTTTTTCAACTCTTGGTATCACTGCATTAGTCACACTGTTTGCTTGGTTATAACCGTTAATCATTAATACAAACAACTTATCACCCGTTGGCGTTTTCACAATCCCAACTAAGTTCGCAACGCCTTTTAATGATCCAGTTTTAGCAATGATCTTCCCTTTTAATGCTTTGCTATTCACACCCTTATGATATTTTAATGTGCCATCAACACCAGCAACGGACAAACTACCCAACAAACCTAACTTAGCGTCCTGCTGATAAACAAATTTCATCACCGACATAAACAACTCTGCACTCATTAAGTTATGACGAGATAAACCAGAGCCATCAGCAATATAAGCATTCTCTAAATCAATGCCCTGCTCTTTTAATATCAACTTCATCGCTTTAGTGCCATTACGAAAGTTACCTGGCTGCTTAAAGTAATGGGCACCTATAGTTTTAAATAAGCTATCGGCAATCAGGTTATCTGAATCCTTCATCATCTGCTTCAATAACACAGGTAAATTCGGGGAAAGGTGTGAAGCCATAACAGAAGAAGATGGAATGCTTGTTTGGTAAGCTAATGTAGCCACTTTCACATCACCGATTAGATTGATGCCTGCCTTTTTCATTTCCGCGGTGACAATTTTTTGTGCATAGGTATTTGGATCGTTAACAGCAAAAGCTAAAGGAAAAGCACGTTTACGTGGAACCATGCAGCCCCATAGATGATATTTATTATGGCTATCGCGAGTTAATTCTAAATCACAAAACAACGTATCACGCTGTTCTTTGGTGACTACATCAACATCTGCTGTGATATCTACAGGTTCATAATCAGGCACAAATAACCTTGCCTTAGTGGCCTCTGCAGAAGTCACACTTAAGTTTCCTTGAACACAGTTTCGATTAACTATAATGGCACTAGTCGGAGAGGTATAACAAACTCCTAAATCATTCCAAGCCTGGCCGTTACTCCATTGGTAACCGTTAAAGGCACTATTATCTAATAAAAAATCACCTTCTATTTTATTCACACCAGTTCGTTTTAACTGCTGTAATAACTGCTTAATATGCTGACGTGTTAGCATTGGGTCGCCGGAGAAATGTAGACGTAAATCCCCCTTATAAATGCCTCCCTTTAACTTGCTTTTATCACCTTGAATAACGGTCTGGTAACGGAAGTCGTCACCTAAGGTTAATTTAGCTGTAGTAGCCGTTAATAACTTTTGTACGCTGGCTGGGGTTTTTAGGGTTTCTTCTTGAAAACTGGCAATGGTTTTCTGGTTATCCGCTTCTAAAACCAGGTAAGAGACCTGTGTACCTTTAGGTAATAGGGATTGTAACTGTTGCCATTGTTGCGCTAAAACACTTGTACTTAAAACACTACTGATAAAAAACAAACACACTTTTAACATATAAAACCACTTAATCGAGAAATCAATTTTGAGGATAACCTTTATCACCACACCATGCGATGAAAATTTAACAGATTAATAAATACAAACCTATTGGATAGTAAGACAAGGTTAGTGATATAATTTTGCGCGTTATCTGCTTCACTTATCCCAGAACTTGGCCAGACAATATGAGTGTAAAAAAATGAATAATCCGCTGTACCAGAAAAATATCATTTCCATCGCCGATCTATCTCGTCCCGATTTAGAATTAATTTTAGAAACTGCCCACTCCTTAAAACAAACTCCCCAACCAACCTTATTAAATAACAAAGTGATCGCTAGTTGCTTCTTTGAAGCATCAACACGTACTCGCTTATCTTTTGAAACCGCAGTACAGCGTTTAGGGGGCAGTGTCATTGGTTTTGACAGTGGCGGTAATACATCACTGGCTCAAAAAGGCGAAACCCTAGCGGACTCGGTAAAAGTCATCTCATCTTACGCAGATGCTTTCTTTATGCGTCATCCGCAAGAGGGTGCAGCTCGTTTAGCCTCTGAGTTTACTTCTGTACCGGTAATTAATGGTGGTGATGGATCAAATCAGCACCCAACGCAAACCTTATTAGACCTATTCACCATTTATGAAACTCAAGCGCGATTAGATAACCTTAATATTGCCTTTGTAGGTGATCTGAAATATGGCCGCACGGTGCACTCTTTAGCACAAGCTTTGTCGCTGTTTAACTGTAATTTTTACTTTATTTCGCCTGAAGCATTAGCTATGCCAGACTATATTATTGAAGAGTTAACAGAACGTAATATTAATTTCTCTTTGCATACGAGTATTGAAGAAGTCGTTGATGAATTGGACGTGTTATATATGACACGCGTACAAAAAGAGCGCTTTGATGAAACTGAGTATCAACATATGAAATCAGCTTTTCTGTTAAATGCAGGTATGTTGAATAATGTAAAAGACAACCTAAAAGTATTACACCCATTACCACGTATTGATGAAATTAATCAGGATGTGGATAGCACACCTTATGCTTATTACTTTCAACAAGCACAAAACGGTGTATTTGCTCGCCAAGCATTGCTCGCTTTATTATTAACTAACCACTTTCAAGCAAAGCCTTAGGAGTTGATCATGCAAAAGAAATTACAAGTAGAAGCGATCGAGCAAGGTTCAGTAATTGACCATATTCCTGCGCAACAAGGTGTCAAGATCCTTAAATTTTTTAAATTTACACAAACCAATGAAAAGATCACCATTGGGCTTAATTTGGCGACTCAAAGTGGCGAAAGCAAAGATTTAATCAAAATTGAAAATACCTTCTTTAATGATAAACAAGCTAACCAATTAGCATTATTTGCTCCTCATGCGACAATTAATCAAATTAAAGATTTTAAAGTGGTTAATAAGTTCAAAGTGCAATTACCAAGTTCATTTATTGATGTTTTATCCTGTCCTAACAGTAATTGCATCAGCCATAATGAGCCTGTTCAAAGCCGTTTTTATGTGAAACAAAAAAAGACCTTGAAACTAAAATGCCATTACTGTGAAAAATCTTTTGAGCGCGCAACTTTTGACGAGTTAGATTAATTAACCTTGGTTAAAAAACATTCAACAAATATCCTAGAATAATATTGAATTAGAGTGCGTTACGTTTATACTGATTACAAACTTCATCATTAAAAGTGAGCATTTATATGCAATACAATACTTCTGTTTTATGTGATATCTACGCCGATACGATTGATGTAGCTGAGCCGCTATTAACCAATTTTGGTGGACGCAACTCTTTTGCCGGAGAAGTGGTTACCGTTAAGTGTTTTGAGTCGGTAGGTTTAATTTATCAGGTGCTAGAAGAAAACGGTGCAGGCAAAGTGTTATTAATTGATGGCGGCGGTTCATTACGACGCGCGTTAATCAATGCACACATTGCAGAACTGGCCGTGGAAAACGATTGGGAAGGTATTGTGGTCAATGGTTGTGTACGCGAAGTGGACTCGCTAGAAGAGATGGATATCGGTATTCAAGCTATTACAGCGATGCCAGTGGGCGCAGATGACGACGAAATTGGTGAGGTAAACTCTCCAGTTAACTTTGCAGGTGTCACTTTCTTACCGGAAGACTTCTTATACGCTGACAGCACTGGGATTGTTATTTCTCCAGAGCCTTTAGTATTAGATGACGAAGACGCCGATGAAGAAGATGTTTTCTAATCGTTAATATAACGATTACAAGCATAAAAAAACCAACATTAATGTTGGTTTTTTTATTTACAGCACTCTAAAGTAGCGATTAGTCTACGTTAGTTTCTGCTTGGTCAATTTTTCCAACTAATGCACTTAGGCGATCTTGCCATTGCTGATGCTCAGTATTTAGACGGTCATTTTCTGATTGTAACTGTTCTGTTTTACCGGCTAGGTTTGCTTTATCTTCTTTAAGCTCTTCAATTTCCATTTGCAGCAATGCAATAGTCTCTACAGCTTGGTTAATTTTGTTTTCTAATTTTTCTAATAGCTCGAATGTCATTTAAAGACCCTTAATACAAAGTAAATGGTTAACTGGAATCCAACGAGAATAAGCATTCCACGGCGCTTATTCAACCTTTGTTTTAATTTTTACGAAAAAAAGATGTAAATCGTCTTTAAAGTCTCACTATGTTAACCTTCTCACTGCAATTTGGAATTATTTGAGAGGAAAAATGTCAGCACAATTAACTAAGGGTAAGTATCAGCATTACAAAGGTAATTTTTACCAAGTAGAAGATATTGCTATTCACAGTGAAACCGATGAAGAGATGGTAGTATATCGCCCTTTATACGGAGAAGGACGATTATGGGTAAGACCGTTATCTATGTTTGTAGAAGATGTTGTGATCGATGGTAAAAGCCAGCCTCGCTTTGCCTTGGTAAACGAAGATTAACCGTTAAATCGACCACTGCCATTTACCCTGTCACAAACACTGCTCCATGGACAGGGAAGGCATATCGCAAGAAGGCTTTCCCACCACTTTCGCCGGTACACCTGCAACGGTTGTGTGTGGAGGTACTGCCTCTAATACCACACTACCCGCACCAATTTTAGCGCCCATACCAATTTCGATATTACCTAGCACTTTGGCTCCGGCACCAATCATAACGCCTTGGCGGATTTTAGGGTGACGATCGCCACTCTCTTTACCCGTTCCACCTAAAGTAACGCCTTGTAAGATTGACACATTATCTTCAATCACAGCGGTTTCACCGACAACAACACCCGTTGCATGGTCAAACATAATCCCTTTGCCAATAGTGGCAGCTGGATGCACATCCACACCAAAAATCACTGAACTACGATTTTGCAAATAAAAAGCTAAAGCAATACGCTTTTCTTGCCATAACCAGTGCGCCACGCGGTGAATTTGGATGGCATGGAAACCTTTTAAGTACAACAGTGGAATCGAATACTCTTCTACCGCAGGATCTCGGTCTTGCACGGCTAAAATATCTGCCATTGCGCTTTCAATCAAACCTGGGTCGCTTGAAAAAGCATCATCGATCACTTCTCTTACTAAGATACCCGGCATAGTGCGGCTGTCTAAACGATTTGCTAATTGATAGCTCAACGCTGAGGCTAAATCTTTATGATTCAAAATAGTTGAATGGAAAAAGCTAGCTAAAATAGGCTCATTAGCAGAACTATCCCAAGCCTCTTGTCTGATCTTCTCCCAAAGGTTTTTTACGTTACATTGCATTTTTTGTCCTTAAACTATTTTGTATCGTTATTTTGTTGATGGCTCAGCTAGTATTGCATCAAGAGAGTTTTTTTCTGGCACCACTGAAATGGGATCAAGATGAATTAAGATATCAGCACCAGGAAAATCAGTTTCTAAGATTAACTCAAGATCATCTGCTTTCTGATGCGCATCAAATAAACTTTGCTCATCATCTAACTCTAAATGTAATTGTATAAATTTAACATATCCGGAATAACGGGTTCTTAAATCATGTACACCACGCACACCTTTTACACTGTAAGCACGTTTAATAATTAATTCTTGGTCTTCTTGAGGGAGTTGTTTATCCATTAATGCATCAATAGATTGGATACCAATTTCCCAGTGCACCATACAAAATAAATAAACTAACACCAATGGCAAAGACTCCATCCGCCCAATGCCAACCATAGCTGGCTAATATAATCGCTAATAGCACTGACCCATTTAGCATTATATCGGTACGGTAATGTAACGCATCCGCTTTAATCGCCATACTATTGGTTTTTCGTACTACATAGCTTTGAAATAACACCAATGCTAGCGTGACCAGTAACGAAAATATCATTACTGAAATCCCCACACTACTCGCATGAATCTGTTGATTATTGATTAAAGCAGAAATACCATTAATCATTAAAAATATAGAAGACCCAGAGATAAACGCAGCTTGCGCTAAACCCGCTAAACTTTCAGCTTTACCGTGGCCAAAGCGGTGCTCTTTATCGGCAGGTTGCAATGCAATTTTAATAGCAAACAAGTTAATAATTGATGTTGTTACATCCATCAAGGAATCAGTCAAAGCCGCTAAAATACTTGAAGAACCTGTCATCACCCAAGCAACTAACTTAACAATAATAAGCAATGAAGCAGCGATAATAGCGGCATGGCCTGCACGCTTAATTAAATAAGCGTATTCTTGCGATTGCGATGATTGGGTCACGTTAACACCACTTTGAAAATAGTTGGGCAGGTATTATACCCATTATGATTTTATATACAAAAAACCGCTAGTATGTTTTTCATCCACTGAGAATAAGCAGGTGAAAACATCTTCAAATTAGCTTGGCTAGCTTTATACAGAAACAGTATAACTTGTATTTTTATCCACACTAATCAATCAATTAAATACAATATATAAAACATAAATGTAGGTATTGATAAGTTTTTAATGTCTTCTCACCATAGCATTAATATTTCATTGCTTTTATTTTCCGTCAAACACCCATAAAATAAACCTTTGCCGTATTTAAACTTATAAAACAAGAGTAAACAGATGATTGAAGTTGCATTATACGAACCTGAGATTCCACCTAATACCGGAAATATTATTCGCCTGTGTGCTAATACAGGCTGTGTATTGCATTTGATTGAACCACTTGGCTTTGATTTAGATGAGAAAAAAGTAAGACGTGCAGGACTTGATTACCATGAGATGATCAATGTGCATATCCACAAAGATTACGATACGTTCTTAGCTGCGGTTGAAGGTAAGCGTTTACTAGCCTGTACCACTAAAACCACTACTTATCACCATAATGCAAACTTCCAAGATGGTGATGTATTACTATTTGGTCCAGAAACTCGTGGTTTACCAGCAAGCATTTTAGATGCATTGCCATTACAACAAAAACTACGCATTCCAATGCGTGAAGATAGCCGTTCAATGAACCTATCTAATGCTGTATCGGTATTTGTTTACGAAGCATGGCGTCAACTAGACTTTCCAGGGGCAGTATAAAGGCGAGATTCGGGGTGAGAGATACGAGATACGAAGTTAGAGATTTGAGATACGAGCATCTAGCCCCTCGCATCTCTCATCTAGCCATTTAAATCTACCCCCTCGGCTCTAACAGCTGTACTAATAACTGCGCGGTTCTTTGCCCTCTGAACTCATTGACATCCAAGCTATAGACGCAGAACACTTTTTTCACCGACAGATTAGGCCACACTTCAGGGTCAATATTAAAGGCAATGGCATCAATTAACTTTCCCTCATGCTCTAACATCATTTTAAGGTGTTTTTGACCAACGATACGTTGTTGTTTTAATTCGAATACACCATCAAAAACTGGCGCGGGAAAACCTTGTCCCCAAGGGCCTGCATCACGCAACTCTTGGGCGATACATAAGTCTAATTGATCCGGTGTTAACTGGCCGTCAGATAAAATAACATTCTGTAATAGATGATCTTCTACTTGTTCTGCTAACACTTTATTTAAGGTGTCGTTAAATAGTGCGAAGTCTTTCTCCGGCAAACTCAGGCCAGCAGCCATGGCATGACCACCAAACTTTAAAATGACACCAGGAATAGTTTTATCCACTACATCCAACATATCGCGAATATGCACACCAGGAATAGAGCGAGCTGAACCTTTAATTTCGCCGTCATTAGCGCGGGCAAAAGCAAAAGTAGGACGGTAATACCTTTCTTTAATACGTGAAGCCACCAGCCCTATCACACCTTGATGCCAATCGGCTTCAAATAAACATAAAGCTAAGGGTAAGTTAGCTTGGTCAATGGAGAGCTTTTGCAAGTTAGCAAGCGCTTCCTGTTGCATGCTTTGTTCTATCTCACGGCGCGACACATTTAAACCATCCAACTCGGTTGCTAAGGTATTAGCATGTAATGGGTCATTGCATAATAGCAGCTCAACACCATGGCTCATCTCATCTAAACGCCCTGCAGCATTAAGTCTTGGACCTAATGAAAAACCTAAATCGCTAGCCACCAGCTGTTGTTGATTACGTTTGGCAACTTGTATTAATGCACTAATACCAGGACGGCAATATCCCGCTCTAATACGGGCTAACCCTTGATGCACTAAAGTACGGTTATTACCGTCTAATTTCACCACATCAGCGACTGTGCCTAATGCGACTATGTCTAAGAAGTTAGCCAAGTTAGGCGCAGGGAATTGTGTAAAACAGCCTTTTTCTTGCATTAATGAGCGTAACGCTAGCATTACATAAAAGGCTACACCCACACCGGCTAAGTTTTTACTCGGGAAATCACACCCTACTTGGTTAGGGTTAACAATGGCATCGGCAATCGGAGTTTCTTCGCCGGGTAAGTGATGATCGGTAACTAATACTTTTAATCCACACTGTTTAGCATGAGCGACACCGCTGATACTAGAAATTCCGTTATCCACTGTCATTAACAGTTCAGCGCCCTGCTGCACTGCTAAATCAACAATCTCTGGACTTAAGCCATAGCCGTAATCAAAACGGTTAGGTACAAGGTAATCAACTTGTTGGAACCCTAACGCACGTAATGACAATACGCTTAATGCGGTGCTGGTTGCACCATCGGCATCAAAGTCGCCAACAATAATAATTTTTTGCTGACTCAAATAGGCTTGATATAACAAATCACAGGCATCATCCATCCCTTTTAATTGGCTGGCATGAATTAAGGTTTTAGTGCTGTTATCTAGCTCGGCATTCTCAGTGATACCGCGGCTCGCATAGAGCTTGGTTAACAAAGGGGAGCAGGATAATGACAATATACTATCGTCACACTGAAGTGGGCGTTGTTGGATTTGTGTTTTGTTGATTTCTGAAGACATAAAAACTGCATGATAAGGAATTATCAATGCAGTTTACAAATAGCCGCTGTACTAGTCTATTTTTTTGTTCTAATACTTGCAGTAAACGGTCTGGTGGTAAGTAACCTGGCATAGCCGTACCGTCTTCTAAGAAGATAGTCGGTGTACCAGTAATCCCTAATGCAACACCCAAATCATATTGTTCTTTCACTGTATTATCACAAGTAACAGGTTCAATGTTACGACGTTTTTTAGCGTCATCCATCGCCCCTTTTGGATCATCAGAACACCATACCGATACCATTGTATGGTAAGCATTTGAGTTAACGCCACCACGAGGGAAAGCTAGGTAACGCACTGTAATACCTAGGTCATTGTACTCTTGCATTTGTGAATGCAATTTCTGACAGTAAGCACAACTGGTATCAGAAAATACGGTGATCACGTGCTTTTCATCATCTGCTTTATAGATGATCATATCTTTTTCGAAGTCTTTAATTTTTGCAAAATGTTCAGCAGTATTTGCTTTACGCACTTCAGCTACTTTAGCGCTGGTTAAGTTATTCATGCCATTATCTAAGTCATAGATATCGCCATTTAATAAAAACTGCCCATCTTCACTAATGTAATAGATAGCCCCTTGGCTAACAATTTCATATAAACCTTTTACAGGCGACTCATCGATAGAATCCACTTCTACTTTTAATGATTGTAACTTTTTAGTAAGCAGTTCATTTACTTCTGGTGAAATAGCCGCAAAGCTATTGGTGCTAAGTAACACCCCAGCAAGTAATGCACCTACACTTTTTTTAACGTTCAATATGGACATCATGACCCCTGAAAAATTAAATTAATGACGATTGATTATGCCTATCTTGCTGACTAATGTGAATGCCTTTATATCTCATATTAGCCTCTGTGATAAATCATCTATGCCTGACTTTAGTATAAGAACAATGTTAACTAAGCACGAGGATGATGCTCTTCATGTAATAGTTTTAATCTATCTTTGGCAATATAGGTATATATTTGCGTAGTTGATAAATCACTATGTCCTAATAGCATCTGTACGACACGTAAGTCAGCACCATAGTTCAATAGGTGTGTGGCAAAAGCATGACGCAATACATGTGGCGATAAAGCCTCTTTATCGATACCTGCTAAATGCGCATAATGTTTAATACGATGCCAAAAGGTTTGTCTTACCATTTGTGTGCCACGGCGACTTGGAAACAACACATCACTACTTTGCCCTGATAATAACGCTGAACGCATCTCTTCGATATAACGCTCTAACCAATGTACAGACTCTTCACCCAAGGGTACTAATCTCGTTTTGTTACCTTTACCAGTAATTCTGATCACACCTTGTTTTAGGTTGATCTCTTCCATGGTCAACCCTACTAATTCCGTAACACGTAACCCTGTCGCATATAACACTTCAAGCATTGCTTTGTCCCTGAATTGAATAGGATCATCTAATTCCGGTGCGGCTAGCAATGCATCCACCTCCGATTCAGATAATGATTTAGGTAAAGGTTTTACAATTTTAGGACTTTCTAGTTTGGCACTCGGATCATCTTCGCGAATTTTTTCACGACATAAATATTGATAATAACGACGTACTGCACTCATTAAACGAGCAGTAGAGGTACTTTTATAATCAATCTCACCTTTTAATCTATTTTCAAAGTAATCACTGAGTTGACGCTCACTGGCTTCAGTTAATGTGGTGTTTTTAGAGACTAAATATAACTCCACTAAAGAGAGGTCATGACGATATGAATCCAGCGTATTTTTAGACAACCCACGCTCTAACCAGAGTGAATCTAAAAATTGTTCGATGCTTAATACTTCCATTCTAACGGCCTTAACGGTAAATTAGCGCCTCTTTTATTTTTCTTCAAAAGGTCGCATATGAAAATCGGTTTATTTTATGGCTCTAGCACTTGTTACACAGAAATCGCTGCAGAAAAAATTCAAGCAGAGCTAGGTGAATCATTAGTGGACCTATTTAACATAAAAGATGAGGGGTTAAGCAAGGTAAATGATTACGATATTGTCATTTTAGGCATTTCCACTTGGGACTTTGGCGAGCTTCAGGAAGATTGGGGCAAGTTATGGGATCAAATTGATGGTTTAACCGTCAATGGTAAAATTGTCGCTATTTTTGGCTTAGGTGATCAAGATGGATACAGCGAGTGGTTTGTGGATGCGGTGGGTATGCTGCATGATAAATTATTACCACAACAACCTAAGTTTATCGGCTACTGGCCAGTTGAAAGTTACCAGTTTGATGCGTCTAAAGCGCTTACCGAAGATGGTCAATACTTTGTGGGTTTAGCTTTAGATGAAGATACACAATACGAACTAAGCGACCAACGTATTAGTGAGTGGTGTTTACAGATATTAGAAGAGATGCAAGAGCTGCTATAAAGTATCTGTTACCCTATTCTGTAATAGAGATACAAATTATCAATTAACAGCGCGATTCACTATAAAGCAACACCCCCGTAAATAACTGCGCTGTTAACTTATTTCCATATCACCAATAAAGTATTAACTTTCTATTTTTCAATAGCTTTACTATTTCAACCATTGCAAAATTTCATATCGCCTAATCCATTTCTAGTATTAAATTAAACCTATCTGTACAACATCTCTTTACAGTTATCTGACCTTATTATCATCGTTACCTGATTTTTATGTAATTAAATTTCAATACTGTAACTCTTCTGATCCAGATCAATCGTCTTCCTCTGACTTTGTTTAAGCTACAAATATTAAATTTATTACAAATATTTAACCTTATTACAGTGCTCAGCACGATCAAAAAATTTTAAATTAAACCAGAGTACAGGAGTACCTCCTCAATGCCAAAAGACAACAAAAGTAAAAGCTACCAAGACCTGCACAGGCCAGCCAGCGAGTTTGCCTCAAGAGCAGATTACTTGAATCATGAATTACAAATCATGAAACCACGCCGTTTCGGGTTAAACCTACCAGGCCGAGACTTTAATTTTGAATGGGAAGATCTTGTACCAGCAGTCGCAGGTACTATTGGCATCATCGCCATGTACTCAGCGGTAATGATGTCATGGGCTGATGGTCTTACTGAGCAATGGGCACATATCACCCTAGGTAAAGACTTTGCCATTGAAGTAGCACGCGTAGAGATGCTTATTCCAGCTTTTCTATTTTGTATTGTTGCCTCTGGTTTTATAAACCCTAAAGCTAATCTAGCGGGTAACCACGGGCCAATGATCCCACTAATCGGTGCCATTGCACTTGCAGGTGCTCACCCACTAGCATTAGCTATTTTGTTAGGTATTTTCGGATTATTACTGAGTTACTTCAAAGGTGGATCTAAACTGGTTAACCTGACCAGTGAAGGGGTTGCTGGCGGCCTACTCGTCTTTTTAGGTTTTACAGGGGCATTCAGTCAAATCGGACAAATTCAAAGTTGGGCAAAGGGTTTAGAGTCGGCAGACGTCGCAGCAGGTAGCATGGGCTATATTGGTTTAATCGTGCTAGCAGCTAATATCGTGTTGTATGCCATTCTTGCTAAAATCAATAAACGTTGGTTAGCGATTCCAGCTTGTGCCGTCACAGGTTTATTAATCGCATTAGCCTTTGGTGCAGGGTTTGATCTTATTTTTGAAACAGAAATGGGCTTACCTAATTTAAACCCTGTTTATTGGTGGGGAAGTACGACTGAAGGTTGGATGTTAGGTTTACCTAACCTTGAACACTTTATTGCCTCGTTACCTTTTGCCATCTTAGCTGTGGCGATGTGGTCACCAGACTTTTTAGGTCACCGTATATTCCAAGAATTAAACTACCCCAAAAATACAGAAGAAGTATTAATGGATGTGGATGACACCATGACCATGTGTTCTGTTCGTCAAATGGTTGGTACAGCAGTGGGTGGTGGTAATATCACCTCTTCATGGGGAACTTACATGATCCCAGCTGCGATTGCTAAACGCCCTATTCCTGCGGGCTCTATTATCTTAGGTAGCTTGGTAATGTTAATCGCATTTTTAGGGTTCCCGATGGATATAGCAGTTTGGCCGCCAGTAATGCGTATTGCGCTATTAGTCGGTGTTTTCCTACCATTATTAGAAGCAGGTATGCAGATGATTAAAAATACAAAAGACTCTCAAGCAGCAGGTATTTGTATCTTCACTGCGGCGGTGTTTAACCCGGTATTAGCTTGGGCACTCACCATGTTACTGGATAATAATGGTTTAATTGGTGATAAAGAGCGCGCTAAACGTTTATCATTTTTAGATAAAGTCATTATTCCAGGGTCAGTATTAATCGTGTGCTTTATTGCGATGGTAGCTGTGGGTATGTTCGAAAAACAATATGGTTTACCAGCTTTACTATAAAGTTCATTAACTAGATTTCTCTAACTAGATACAGAAAAGGCGCTATTAATAGCGCCTTTTTCATCTTTAACGTTTATTCATTTCTAAAGCAATGTTAACCATTATTTACAGCCTTTTAATATCTGCTACTAAATCTGTAGATATCTGCTGCAATGATTTCAATAACTCATCCTGATCAAGGGGGTTACAGTGGAAATATGAAAGTGACTGGTAAACACTGTACCGCCAATATCGGGCACACCAATACGATTACATTCCATGTTTTGTAGTTGCAGATCATAATCATTTAATACCGCTGAGATATCCTTCACTAGGCCTAATCTATCTTTAGCATCAATGGATAGATTAAATCGTCTCACTTGCTCTTCTACTATAGGCGGCAGCTCCATCCAAGTGACCGTTAACCCTAATTGCTTAATATCATCAATCAGTTGTTTAAGGTGTTGAGGATCAAGTTCGACTTTAATTAATCCTGCCATCTGGTTATCTATATGGTTAATTTTACTGTTTAACCACTTACCCTCTAATGCGTGTGTTTTCTCAGATAACATATTCACCAAATTAACATGGTACTCGCCAGTAATGGTCAATAAAATTTGATTGCTCATAGGATATAGCTCCTTTAGTTTTATTTAAACAGTAGGTTTATTCACCATTATCAATACTAAATCCCACTATTTCCCTGACCTTAAGCATAAAAACCTAATATTTTATCTACCCATCTGGTTTATCGAATTCCTCTTCACTCTCCTATACAACACTTTTGATATAAAGAACTCACCTCTTTATAACTTGGACAATACATTTTGAAAAAGAAAACTGTAATTTTATTACAAGTTCACTAACAAGTTGATGTGAATCAATTTTTGAAAAAGCACCTTTGTTAAAATAATAACCAATCCATCACGGGGGTAACTTCTAAGATGCAAACAGGCAACAGAACAGACAAGCTTCTAGCTTATCAAATGACCAATCAAGACAGCGCAGCTGCTGACTCAACACGCCAGCATTTTTTATCTAACTCTTATATTGCGCTGATGTTAAAGCCACTTAATGTTCTGTTATTCACCATAATTTGCATTGCCCTAGGACAAACAAATTCTAACTATTTTTTTAATCACTAACGGTAAAGGTAAAGCTTTATGACTAAATTAAACGAAGCATTTGAATCAGCATGGGAAGGTTTTGCAGGCGAAGCTTGGAAAACTGAAGTAAACGTGCGCGATTTCATTCAACAAAACTACACACCATTTGAAGGTGATGAAAGTTTTCTAGCAGATGCAACCAAAGCGACAGATGAGCTTTGGGAAAATGTAATGGTAGGTATTAAACAGGAAAACGCAACGCATGCACCTGTTGATTTCGATACGGACGTGGTTTCTACTATTACCGCACATGACGCTGGCTACATTAATAAAGACCTAGAAACGATTGTTGGTTTACAAACTGAAAAACCATTAAAACGTGCGCTTATCCCGAATGGTGGTATTCGTATGATCGATGGCTCTTGTAAAGTGTACGGTAAAGAACTAGATGACGGCATTCGTACTATCTACTCTGAATACCGCAAAACACATAACCAAGGTGTTTTCGATGTGTACACTGGTGATATTCTTAAATGTCGTAAATCTGGCGTACTAACAGGTTTACCTGATGCATACGGCCGTGGTCGTATCATTGGTGACTACCGCCGCGTTGCGTTATACGGTATCGACTTCCTAATGGCAGAAAAAGCGGCACAACATAAAAGCTTAGAAGCAGAATTAATCGCAGGTACTTCATTAGAAGATACAATGAAACTGCGTGAAGAGATTTTTGAGCAATACCGTGCACTTGACCAAATGAAAGTAATGGCGGCTAAATACGGTGCTGATATTTCAGGTCCAGCAACCAGCGCTAAAGAAGCGATTCAATGGACTTACTTTGGTTACCTAGCTGCAATCAAATCACAAAATGGCGCTGCAATGTCATTTGGTCGTACCGCTTCATTCTTAGATATTTTCATTGAGAAAGATTTACAAGCTGGCGTGATCACAGAAACAGATGCACAAGAGTTAATTGACCACCTAGTAATGAAACTACGTATGGTACGTTTCCTACGTACACCTGAATACGATGATCTATTCTCTGGTGACCCAATCTGGGCAACAGAATCAATTGGTGGTATGGGTGTTGATGGTCGTACATTAGTTACTAAAAACAGCTTCCGTTTCTTACATACTCAATACACTATGGGACCATCTCCAGAACCAAACATTACTGTATTATGGTCTGAAGACTTACCAATTAACTTCAAAAAATACTGTGCAAAAGTATCTATCGATACATCATCTATTCAATATGAAAACGATGACCTAATGCGTACTGACTTTGATAACGATGATTACGCAATCGCATGTTGTGTGTCACCAATGATTGTTGGTAAACAGATGCAATTCTTCGGTGCACGTGCCAACTTAGCAAAAACACTTCTGTACGCAATTAACGGCGGTGTTGATGAAAAATCAAAAGCACAGGTTGGTCCTAAAACATTACCAGCTATTACTAGTGAAGTATTAGATTACAATGAAGTTTACTCAAACCTTGATCACTTCATGGATTGGTTAGCAGAGCAATACGTGACAGCATTAAACTGTATTCACTACATGCACGACAAATACAGCTACGAAGCATCACTAATGGCACTTCATGACCGTGACGTTTCACGCACTATGGCTTGTGGTATTGCGGGTCTATCAATTGCAGCGGATTCATTAGCAGCGATTAAATATGCAAAAGTGCGTCCTATTCGTGATGAAGATGGTATTGCAACTGACTTTGATATCGAGGGTGATTACCCTAAATTTGGTAACAACGACCCACGTGTTGATGACATTGCATGTGAACTAGTTGAAACCTTTATGAAGAAAATAAAATCACGCCCAATGTACCGTAATGCACGTGCAACACAGTCAATTCTTACTATTACATCTAATGTTGTATACGGTAAGAAAACAGGTAATACACCAGACGGTCGTCGTGCAGGTATGCCATTTGCACCAGGTGCAAACCCGATGCATGGACGTGATGAAAAAGGTGCAGTAGCATCATTAACATCAGTATCTAAACTACCGTTTTCTTACGCACAGGATGGTATCTCTTACACATTCTCTATCGTACCAAACGCACTAGGTAAAACTGATGATTCACAAAAATCAAACCTAGCAGGTTTAATGGATGGTTACTTTAAACACACACCAGAGATTGAAGGTGGCCAACACTTAAATGTTAACGTGATGAACCGTGACATGTTGTTAGATGCGATGGAAAATCCAGATAAATATCCACAATTAACAATTCGTGTATCTGGTTATGCAGTTCGCTTTAACTCATTAACTGCAGAGCAAAAACAGGACGTTATTACACGTACCTTTACTGCTAGCCTGTAACTCTCAATTTGTGGAGAGAAAAATAATAGGTTAACGTTTCAAAGGTTTCACCTTAACGGGTGAAGCCTTTATTTTTATCACCAAACAATTAATTATTTACCTGTTCTTTTAACTAATGCCCTTTATATTAAAAAAATGGATTAGTTAATAAAAGTACATATAAATAATTTATTTTCAGAGGTAACTTTATGCCAGTGACTGGTCGAGTACATTCAATTGAAACCTGTGGCACCGTTGACGGCCCAGGCATTCGCTTTATCATCTTTTTGCAAGGCTGCTTAATGCGTTGTCAGTATTGTCATAACCGAGATACTTGGGATACCGAAGGCGGTAAAGAGATGACGGTTGATGAATTGATGAAAGAGTTATTACAGTACCGCCACTTTATGAATGCATCGGGCGGTGGTATCACTATTTCCGGTGGTGAAGCTATGCTACAACCTGAATTTGTACAAGCTATGTTTGAAGCTTGCCGCTTAGAAGGCATTCATACCTGTTTAGACACCAATGGTTTTGTCCGTAAAATTGATGATAGAACTAAAAAAATCTTAGACAGCACTGACCTTGTACTTTTAGATATAAAACAAATGGATAACAAAAAACATATCGACCTAACTCATGTCAGTAATAAATATACCTTAGAGTTTGCTCAATATTTAGCAGACCATAATCAAGCCGTGTATTTACGTTATGTGGTTGTGCCTGGTATTACCGATAGCCTTGAGGATGCACATGCATTAGGTAAATTCATTGAACCCATGAAAAACATAGAGAAGATCGAAATGTTGCCTTACCACGAACTAGGTCGACATAAATGGATTGAAATGGGCGAAATATACCCGTTAGAAGGTGTACAACCACCAACAAAAGAGGTAATGACAGCGGTACAACAAGTCCTATTGGAATATCACCCTAGTGTCATTTTTTAACAAGATAACCACCAAGAATAATCCCCTACTTTTATCTCACTTGTTAAGGCAGTTTATACTGCCTTTATGTTAAGCTTAGCTTTTTTGATTGAGCAGTAACATTATGACCTCTTTTATTTGCCCGCTTTGCCAAACACCTTTTAAACAAACTAATAACACTCAGATTTGTGAAAATAACCATCACTTTGATATTGCAAAAGAAGGTTATTTAAATCTACTGCCAGTGCAATCTAAAGGCTCTAAAAATCCCGGTGATAATCAAGAGATGATGATGGCAAGACGTGCCTTTCTTAATACACATGGTTACTTACCTTTAGCCAATAAAGTTGCTGAGATCAGTGCGCAATATTTAACGAATAGCGAGCAAGCACGTATTTTAGACCTTGGGTGCGGGGAAGGTTATTACACCAATATCATCAAAGAAAAACTGCCAAAGGATGAGGTGTGCGGTGTCGATATCTCTAAAGTCGCGGTGCGTTATGCTGCAAAACGCTATAAAAACATCGATTTTTGTGTGGCTAGTGCTTACCAAATCCCCCTAGCTGATGACACATTAGACCTAATGATCCGCATCTATGCGCCTTCAAAAGCGGAAGAGTTACAACGATTAATCAAAAAAAGCTGTTATTTAATTACAGTAACACCTGCGCCACGTCACTTATATCAGCTAAGAGAAGTGATTTATGAGCAAATAAATGAGCATGTGGAAGAAAATGAGGCAGTTGAAGGCTTTACTAAAACAGATAAAATTGACTTAAATTACACCTTGGAAATTGAAAATCCACAGCAATTAAAAGATTTAATTAATATGACGCCATTTGCTTGGAAGTTCACTAAAGAGAAATTAGCAGAACTTCTTGCACAGCAAAAATGGCAAATTGAATGCGATTTTAATATTGAAGTATTTCAAAAAGATTAAATTAACTCATTATTATAGAGAAAATTATCGCCACCTTTTTTAAACCCTCTGTTAAGCAATTTTGCTAGGTCAATAAAGCGTGGTTTATCCACCATCACTTGTTGACCTGGTTGCTTTCCATTTAACACTTCAATAATTTCTACATACCAAGCAAACAGTGATGGTGACAGGGTTTGTTGAGATCTTTTCCTAACCATAATAAACAATGAATAGGCAAACCAATTAAAAATAGAATAAAAGTAGCAGTACTCGGCCAAGAGAAGTAAACCGGAAATATGATATAAAGCGAAGCAACTAAAACAATAAAAACAGGAAATATTTTTATTAATAGTTGTGTATAGCAAACCATTTTACTGTCAATAAACAAGGAATATAGGCAAGCTTGTTTAGGCCAAGTTTTTAAATAATGTTCACCTTTTTTTACTAAATCAAAAAATCCAAACAATGCAATTCTCCTTAAAAAGATTAGACATATATCCCAAAAATAACATTTCGCTTAATCGAACAAAAAATATCCAACCATTGATTGATTTCGGATAGTTTTTAGCAAATTGTTATTTGTAATTTTATTACATACAGGTAAAATTACCAATATAACTTAATATGAGCAAGGTCAACCAATACTGAGTACTAATTAAGTTGTCCCTAATCATTATATACTAGCTTAATATCGGGCCTTGGTTTGATATTTTTTGTTAATTCTTTACTGAATGGAATTTTTTCATGAGCAATAAATTAGTCCTTGTACTTAACTGTGGTAGTTCTTCGCTTAAATTTGCTGTTATTAACGCAAACAATGGTGATGAAATCATCAGTGGCTTAGCAGAATGTTTTAACCTTCCTGATGCGCGCATCAAATGGAAATTTGATGGCAAGAAGGAGTCAGCTAAACTTCCTGAAAACAGTGCTCACTCTGCAGCGATTAGTTTCATCGTAGAAGAGATCATCAAGAAAATTGAAGGTCTGGCAGAGCAATTTATTGCTGTTGGACATCGTATCGTTCACGGTGGTGAAAAATTCACTCAATCAGTGATCATCGATGACGTAGTATTAGAAGGTATTGAAGAGTGTGCATCACTTGCACCACTACACAACCCAGCTCACATTTTAGGTATTAAAGCGGCACAAGAAGCATTCCCAACTTTACAACAAGTTGCTGTATTTGACACTGCATTCCACCAAACAATGCCAGCAAAAGCTTTCTTATACGCTTTACCTTACAACCTATACAAAGAATCTCATATCCGTCGTTACGGTATGCACGGTACTAGTCACCTATTTGTAACTGGCGAAGCTGCTAAAGTATTAAACAAACCAGTGTCTGAAACTAACATCATCTCTGCTCACCTAGGTAATGGCGCATCAGTTGCTGCTATCAAAAATGGTCAATCAGTTGATACAAGTATGGGTATGACACCACTTGCAGGCCTAGTAATGGGTACACGCTGTGGTGATATCGACCCAAGTATCATTGAGCACTTAGTTGAACGTAAAGGTTACAGCCTGAAAGGTGTAATGGATATGTTACAAAAACAAAGTGGTCTATTAGGTATTTCTGGTCTGTCTAGCGACTGTCGTGATATCGAAGATAACTACAAAGAAGGCCATGAAGGTGCGACACTTGCTATCGAAATGTTCTGCTACCGTCTAGCTAAATACATCGCTTCTTACGCAGTACCACTAGGCCGTATCGATGCAATCGTATTCACTGGTGGTATCGGTGAGAACTCTGACATCATTCGTGAAAAAGTATTAGACCTACTGACTATCTTTGGTTACAAAGTTGATGCAGAGAAAAACAAAATTGCATTATTCGGTACTCAAGGTGTTATCACTACAGAAGATTCACCTATCGCAATGGTTATCCCAACCAATGAAGAATGGGTTATCGCACAAGATTCTGCTGCCTTAGTATCAGCATAATTACGACTAATTTTTGAAGGAGTCTATACTCCCTTTTTTTGATCTTATAAAAGGAAAACTCATGGCACGTACAATAATGCTTATCCCAATCGGGGCTGGTGTTGGTGTGACTTCTGTTAGTCTTGGTATGGTTCGCGCAATGGAACGTCAAGGCGTTGCAGTTAACTTCTTCAAACCAATTGCTCAACCTCGCCAAGGTGATCAAGGCACAGAACGTTCAACCACTACTCTACGTAACTCTTGTAATATCCTACCTCCTGAACCTTTTGCAATGAAATACGCTGAAAACCTTATTTCTTCAGGTCGCACTTCAGAATTACTTGAAAACATCGTTGAGCGTTTCCGTGAAGGCACTAAAGACAGCGACGTAATTATCGTTGAAGGTTTAGTACCAACTGATAAACACCAGTTTGCTAACAGTGTTAACTACAGTATCGCTAAAGCATTAGGTGCTGAGATGGTATTTGTTACGCACCCAAGTAACGACACATCTCAACAATTGAAAGAGCGCATGGAAATTGCGGTTTCTTCATTTGGTGGTAAAGACAACGAACGTATCGCAGGTTGTATCATTAACAAAGTTGGCGCACCAATTGATGAAAATGATAAAGCGGGTATGGATATCACAGAGATGTTTGATATCCCAGAAGCAAGCATTAATAACAATCTTGAAGTGTTACAAATGTTCAGCAAAAGCCCACTGCCTATCTTAGGTTGTATCCCATGGAGTGCTGACCTAATTGCACCACGTGTAAAAGATTTAGCTGTTCACTTAGAAGCTAAAATCTTAAACGCAGGTGATTTAGAAAACCGTCGTCTACAGTCAGTGACTTTCTGTGCACGTTCTATTCCAAACATGGTTGAGCACTTTAAAGCTGGCTCTATGCTAGTGACTTCTGGTGACCGTAGTGACGTAATCATTGCTGCATGTTTAGCAGTGATGAATGGCATGAAGATTGGTTGTTTACTACTTACAGGTGATTACACACCTGAAGAAGAAGTGATCAAACTTTGTCAAAGCGCAATGGATGCTGGTTTACCTATCTTACTGATCAAAAGTAACACATGGCAAACAGCTCAGCGTTTACAGAACTTCAACATGGAAATCCCAGTTGACGACCTAGAGCGTATTGAGAAAGTACAAGAGTACATTGCAAGCCATATCGATAAGCACTGGTTAAACACCTTAACTGAAGACTCTTCATTATCACGTCGTTTATCACCACCAGCATTCCGTTACCACTTAACGGAATTAGCACGTAAAGCAAACCAACGCATCGTGTTACCTGAAGGTGAAGAGCCACGTACAATCCAAGCAGCGGTTATCTGTGCACAACGTGGTATCGCTAAACCAGTATTGCTTGGTAACCCAGAAGAGATTCACCGCATCGCAACACAACAAGGTATTGTTGTGACTGATGAAGTTGAAATCGTAAACCCTGTTGATGTAATTGAGCAATACGTAGCACCTATGGTTGAACTACGTAAAAGTAAAGGCTTAACAGAAGTAGTTGCACGTGAACAACTGCAAGATACTGTAGTACTAGGTACAATGATGTTAGCGGAGAATGAAGTAGCAGGTCTTGTATCGGGTGCTGTTCATACGACTGCCAATACTATTCGCCCTGCTTTACAGTTAATCAAAACAGCACCAGGTGCAAGTTTAGTATCTTCAATCTTCTTCATGTTATTGCCTGACCAAGTATTAGTATATGGTGACTGTGCAATCAACCCAGATCCAACGGCTGACCAACTAGCTGATATTGCTATTCAATCTGCTGATTCTGCGATTGCTTTTGGTATTGACCCTAAAGTAGCGATGATCAGTTACTCTACTGGTAACTCAGGTGCAGGCTCGGATGTTGAGAAAGTACGAGAAGCAACTAAAATTGCACAAGAGCGTCGTCCAGATCTATTAATCGATGGTCCTTTACAATACGATGCAGCGGTGATGGAAAACGTAGCGAAGAGCAAAGCACCAGACTCTAAAGTAGCTGGCCAAGCAACAGTATTTATCTTCCCTGACTTGAATACAGGTAATACAACCTACAAAGCGGTACAACGTAGTGCTAACCTGATCAGTATTGGTCCAATGCTGCAAGGTATGCGTAAACCGGTTAATGACTTGTCTCGTGGCGCATTGGTAGACGATATTGTTTACACCATCGCACTAACAGCAATTCAAGCAACACAAGCAAGTGAAAAAGCAGCGTTAATCGAAGGTTAACCTTTACTTAACAAGCTAAGCACATGTTAAAAGCCCCATTTAACGATAAAGTTAAATGGGGCTTTTTTATTACCTAAAATAATTTTATGCAAAGAAGATAATTTACAATACTTACCACACAGAAGTGAATAATGTTAATTAGTAAAATAGCTCAATAATACCAATCATAGTAAGTAACTGATCTATTTTACTTGTTAAAACAACTTATTTTTTCGTTGTAAGTTTCGTATAGGGAACAACCATTTACATCAACTTACGCCTCAAACTAAGCCATTTTTCCGGCGCAAAATTTAGATCAGTTATTTAATACAATTGGTATAAGTTAATGGAATAGGTTTATCACGGAGAGATAACAATGAAATATTTTTTATGTACTAGCTTAATTCTGATCAGCTTTTTTACACAAGCTAAACAAGCGACTAGTGACTTAGGCTACACGATAGAGATCCCAAACAGTTGGTCACCACTCACTGGTCCTGAGATAAAAGCCAATCCAGATCTATTTAACTTCGAGCAAATAGACGGTATTCCACCCGCATTATTAAAGCAGATCATGCCTGTGATCCAATCTGGTAATATGGATCTTTATTTCATCCCCAATAACTCAGAAAACCTAGCCAATGACTTTACTGACAACATTAATGTGATGAAGCAAGTGGGTAATGTACCCAGTAACCCTAATGAGCTGAATGAGGTCTGCGCCAGTGCAAAGTCAGAGTTAAGCAGTGTCTTTCAACGTGATATTACCCTGTATGAGTGTAAACAAACGAAAGTGATAGGTAGAAATGCGCTGTATGCTAAATTCGATGGAGGCTTAGAAGGCACAGTATCCATGCAATATCATTTTCCCTCTCTGAGAATGTGTTTCTAATGTTTACCGCCACCGCTAAGCTTGATACTTATGAAACAATTGAAAAAGAGTTTCAACAGGTCATTAACACCATCAGTCTTCAATAATCACCATATCAATCATTGATTCATAAAAAAGGAGCGACTAGCGCTCCTTGATGTTAAATAGTTATACAGGCTGTAATGCCACTAACACGCATTTTAAGCCTTTATCGGGTTCAATATTAGTAAACTCACTCGGTGGTTTGATAATATCGATAACCTTTGCTTCAGGGCAATGTTCAGCGAGTGAATCGGTAATAAATTGGAAATCCAAATCAGGGCTATTTAAACATAATAGCGCTTGCCCACCAGCGTTTAATAACTCAGGTAAACGACGCATAATTTTAGGATAATCACGTTTAATATTAACACTGCCCTTCTGTAAAGATGGCGGATCGGCAACAATAATATCGTAAGGGCCTAAACGTTTCACTTTTCCCCAAGACTTAAACAAATCATGCCCTAGGTATTTCACTTTAGCTAAATCATGACCATTTAAACGGTGATTATCACGCCCCACCGCTAATGCCGCTTTGCTCATATCTAAATTAACCACTTGCTCAGCCCCACCGGCAATTGCCGCAGCTGAAAAAGCACAAGTATAGGAGAACAGATTTAACACGCGCTTACCTTGAGCACGCTCTTTTAACCAAGTTCGGCCGTTTTTCATATCTAAAAAGATACCGTAATTTTGGTTTTTACCTAGGCTGATTTTATACGACAAACCATTTTCATCGGCAGCATAATCAGTGACCTCTTTACCGTATAAAACAAAGGTAGGCGCAAGGTCACGACAACGAAATTGCACTTGAATACTTTCTACAGCAAACCCTCTTGCAGTTAACTCTGCTAATAGCGCCTCACTTAAATTAGCTAACCATTGGTCACTTTCTTCTTTATAAAGAATAATCAATACCACTGGCGATAACCAATCAATATTAAAGTGTTGGTATTCTGGGTAGTTAAAGCCACGTCCGTGAAATAAACGCGCCATCTCTTTCTCTTGCCCTGCTTGTACTTCAGGGAAATGCATCTTTTCTAACAATGCTGTAAACATATTAATTTTCTTCTTTATTGGTAACGTTAACTAAACTCTCTGACACTGTATTCTGTGACTCTGCATCTATCTTGTCTTGATCGATATTTTCCAGTACTTCAACCTCTTCATCAGAGCTTAATAAAATAGCGACCCAACGCCCATCCTCACTGTTCTCTAAAGCAATCTTCAAAATCATGGTCAATGGTACAGATAAAAGCATGCCAACCATACCTAATAACCATCCCCAAAAAATTAACGATAAAAACACCACTAAAGTAGACAAACCTAAACTACGGCCCATAAAGCGAGGTTCCACCAGGTTACCCATGATCATATTCACACTCACAAACAACCCAACCACCACCGAGGCATAACCAGCTCCCAGCTGTAAAAACGTTAATATAACCGCAGGGACCGCTGCAATGATTGAACCAATATTAGGGATATAATTAAGCAAGAATGCAAGCAAAGCCCACAACACATAAAACTGCACCCCCATTGCCCATAATACGCTGCCGATAATCAAACCCGTTGCTAAGCTGACTAAGGTTTTAATCGCCATATACTGGTTAACCATTTTTAAAAAATGATCTAACTTTTTATCCGTCTCGGCTGAGTCATTAAAAGCCATATGTAACTTTTTAGTAAAGACCTTACCTTCCGCTAACATAAATACCACGGTTAAAAGCAACAAAAAGATATTGCCCAACACACTACTAAAACCACTTAGTGTAGAGGTCACTAAATTCATCACTTTACTTGGGTCAAAATAACCCCCAACCTCATCCATAGATAAAGCAATATCGTGCCCAGCTAACCACTCTACAAGCCAGTTTATCTGCTCAGACAGTTGTGCTTCATAGGTAGGAATGGCTTTTCTAAAGTCATTTACCGCGGCCCCTATGACACCACCTAATACAATAAACAGAGAGAATATAGTGACAATGACGAAAGTAATTGCCAACCCTCTTGGAAATTTTTTAGATTCCAAATAATTAATCGCAGGATTACAAATAATTGCCACAAACAGAGACAATAAAAAAGGAACAACAATCGGCGCTGCGACTTTTATACCTGCTAAAGAGATAACTAAAGCTGAACAATAGAGTGCGGTACGTGCTGCTGTGGAGGTATTCACCATATTGCACTTTCCTTAATTGATTTGATGATTAATAAGGTTATTAGCGCCGATTATAAAGGATAGATGAGCAATAATAACTAAGAATTTAAACCATTGAATAATAAACATATTGTATTACTAATATACTTATTATTAACGAGTATTTCGCCTGTAAATACACTTTTAGTAATAAGTGATCTAAATCTCTTTAAAAATAATAAAAATCTAAACATAAAAGTGATCCTGATCAATATGAGAATCACCATTGTTCCTATAATAAATTTAAAAGTTATTTACTAAGTCTGTTTTTACCAAATCATCTTAATAAAGCACTTTTAAAGATTTTAAATTTATTAAACTTTGGAGAAATATATGACTGTAAGCAATGTCACTGAACTAAATGCAATGGTTGCTCGAGTGAAAGCAGCACAAAAAGAATTTGCAAACTACTCACAGGAGCAAGTTGACAAAATTTTCCGCGCCGCTTCATTAGCCGCATCTACAGCACGTATCGAGCTTGCTAAAATGGCTGCTACTGAATCAGGTATGGGTATTATGGAAGATAAAGTGATCAAAAACCACTTTGCTTCTGAATTCATTTACAACAAATACAAAGATGAATTAACTTGTGGTGTGATTGACCGTAACGAAGAAGGCGGCACTATCACAATTGCAGAGCCAGTAGGTATCGTGTGTGCAATCGTACCAACAACTAACCCAACATCTACTGCTATCTTTAAAGCATTAATCTCACTTAAAACACGTAATGGCTGTATCTTCTCACCACATCCACGTGCTAAAAATGCAACTAACTTTGCCGCTAAAATTGTATTAGACGCAGCGATCAAAGCTGGTGCACCAAAAGATATTATTGGTTGGATTGATGTACCTTCAGTAGAGCTATCAAACAAACTAATGAAACATGACGACATCAACCTTATCCTTGCAACCGGTGGCCCAGGCATGGTTAAAGCGGCTTACTCTTCAGGTAAACCAGCAATCGGTGTTGGCGCGGGTAACACACCTGTTGTTATCGATGAAACTGCAGATATCAAACGTGCTGTTTCTTCTATCTTAATGTCTAAAACATTCGATAACGGCGTTATCTGTGCTTCTGAGCAAGCAGCGATTGTTGTTGAATCAATTTACGACGAAGTAAAAGCACGTTTCGCTAAATACGGTGCAGCAGTACTAAACAAAGCAGATGCTGAGAAAGTACGTAAAGTGTTACTTATCGATGGCGCACTTAATGCAAAAATCGTAGGTCAACCAGCATACAAAATTGCAGCATTAGCGGGTGTTAAAGTACCAACATCAACTAAGATCTTAATCGGTGAAGGTTTAGAAGCATCTTGGGATGATGAGTTCGCACACGAAAAACTATCTCCAACATTAGGTCTATTTAAAGCAAAAGACTTTGAAGATGCAGTACGTCAAGCAGGCATCGTATTAGATATCGGTGGTGTTGGTCATACTTCAGTACTTTACACAGACCAAGATGCGAATGCAGACCGTATCGCTTACTTTGGCGATAAAATGAAAACAGCACGCATCTTAGTGAATACACCTTCTTCTCACGGTGGTATTGGTGACCTTTACAACTTCGAATTAGCACCTTCTTTAACACTAGGTTGTGGTTCATGGGGTGGTAATGCTATCTCTGAAAACGTAGGTCCAAAACACCTTATCAACAAGAAAATTGTAGCTAAGCGAGCAGAAAATATGTTGTGGCATAAACTACCAAAATCTATCTACTTCCGTCGTGGCGCACTTCCTGTTGCAATGACTGACCTAGAAGGCAAAAAACGTGCATTAATCGTAACAGACCGCTTCTTATTCAATAACGGTTACATTGACGATTTACGTAGCATCTTAAAAGAAAAAGGCATGGAAGTAGAAGTGTTCCATGAAGTAGAAGCAGACCCAACATTAGCAGTAGTACAAGCAGGTGCAGCAGCATGTTTAAGCTACCAACCTGATGTGATTCTAGCAGTGGGTGGTGGTTCACCAATGGATGCAGCGAAAATCATGTGGGTAATGTACGAGCACCCAGAAACTGACTTTGAAGATTTATCTATGCGCTTTATGGATATCCGTAAACGTATCTACAAATTCCCTAAAATGGGTTCAAAAGCAGAGTTAGTATGTATCACTACTACATCTGGTACAGGTTCTGAAGTAACACCTTTCGCTGTTGTTACTGATGAAAAAACAGGTCAAAAATACCCATTAGCGGATTACGAACTAACACCAAACATGGCTGTTGTTGATGCAAACCTAGTAATGGATATGCCTAAATCACTATGTGCATTCGGTGGTTACGATGCAGTGACTCACGCTATGGAAGCTTATGTGTCAGTACTAGCAAACGAATACTCTGACGGCCATGCTTTACAAGCACTTAAAATGTTAAAAGAGTACTTACCAAGCTCTTACAAAAACGGCAAGAAAGACCCAATTGCACGTGAAAAAGTACATAACGCAGCAACAATCGCAGGTATGTCATTTGCCAATGCATTCCTAGGTGTTTGTCACTCAATGGCGCACAAACTAGGTGCTGAGTTCCACATTCCACACGGTTTAGCAAATGCGTTATTAATCTCGAATACAATTCGTTACAACGCAACAAACAACCCGACTAAACAAACTGCATTCTCACAGTACGATCGCCCTAAAGCACGTGCTCGTTATGCAGAAGTAGCTGCGCACTTAGGCTTCACTGAAGGTAACACTGAAGATAAACTAAATGCCCTACTAAACTGGTTAGACGAGTTAAAAGTAGCACTAGATATTCCACTATCAATTCAAGCTGCAGGTGTTAACGAAGCTGAATTCATGGCAAAAGTGGATAAACTAGCTGAAGATGCGTTTGATGACCAATGTACAGGTGCAAACCCACGTTACCCATTAATCGGCGAGCTAAAAGAAGTATTAATCGCTTCTTACTACGGTAAAGCTTACGCAGACGTTGTAGACGCACCTGAAGTTGAAGTAAAAGCAGAAGTAAAAGAAGAGAAAAAAGTAGCAGCTAAAAAAGTGAAAGAATTAGTTAGCTAATCCACTCCCTTCAAACAACAATATCAAGCCTGCTTTTAGCAGGCTTTTTTGTATTTAGCGTTCGATAAAAAATGCATATTAAAAATATAATGAAAGTAAACAGTCTTAAAGGAGCATTAAAGCAGGAATTCTAAATATGGAATTTTTGAATTTAAGAAAAGATGGCAGAAATAAGGGTTCACAGGAGTTAGGTGAACAATAGACCATAGTCTTATTGTCCTAAAAACTAAGCAGTTAATGTTATGTATCAATAACAGATAACCTTCCTCTTGAGTTGCCCAGTGTAATGAATCGCTTTAGTAAAAACAAAGGCAATAAACATCAAATCGAGTTAACTAAAAAACAGGGTGGGCAGAGCTTACCCGCTCATAGACTAACTTGACGGTTAATTCGCCATGCGCCCCTAAAAACAATTCAACTTACATGTGATGATAAAATGTCGACGTTCAATATCAATTATTTTTGCTTTTATTTAAAAAAACTCTGCTTGACTCTGTACCTAGGTACAGAGTGTAGGATAGGAGCTATCGATGAATGAGAACAAACCAATTACCATTGGCGTACTGGCTAAAGCTGCCAATGTTGGCGTAGAAACAATTCGCTACTACCAACGTAAAGCCATTATTGAGCAACCTGAAAAAGTGAATGGATTTCGTCATTACTCTAATGAAGATATTCGTGTCATTCGTTTGGTGAAAAAGCTTCAAGGCGTTGGTTTTTCCTTAGATGAAATTAAGGAATTTCTCGTTTTCGATCATTGTTGTAGTGAATCACGATCGGTTGTGAAGCATAAGTCGTTAACTAAAATTGAAGAAATTAAAACACAGATTTCTGAATTACAGACAACGATTAAAGCATTAGAGGTGTTTTCAAACTCTTGTGGATCAAACAAGAGCATAGAAACGGATTGTTATTTACTTGATTGTTTTGAAAATCAATGGCGATGCTGTAGTACTGACCTAACCTAACTGGAGAATAAGCATGAGTGAAGTATGTAAATGTTGTGAAGACAAAAAACACCAGAGTGTTGTTGTAATACAGACAGCTGTAAATGTGCAGAAAGCTGTGCTTGTGGTGATTGCTGTACTGATTCAGGTTGTTGCTAATCCCTTTAGCGATAACCTCTAAATAATCAAACTGCCTATCTATTTTAATCACTCTTTACAGAGCTAGATAGGCAGCTTTTAACCAACTACCTCAACACATAATTAATGACTCTTTACAGAGCTAGATAGGCAGATTTTAACCAACTACCTCAACACATAATTGGTATAGTTTTTTAACTTCCTTTCGGATTTAGCTCATTTCCACCTTAATTTTTAACATTCTTTTCTTAAGCTCTTTTTGCAGAATGGTCATGTTATAAGGTGTCATTGATTTCCATTTTTGGCATTCATTTCTGGTTCTGCCACATCCTAAACACCAACCTTTGCTCCCAGAAAAATCACATTGGTCAATACAAGGGCTTTTTCTTTTCTTCATCTTGATTCCCGCTTTATTGCACTTCAAGTAACACTTGATCAATGCTCTCTTCTAACACTCGAAGGCGGTTAAACTCTTCAAATAAACGTTGTTCAAGGTTTTTAAAATTAAGCGGTAAGGTACGTTGGCAAATACCATAGCTACTATCAAGCTTTTTGTAACCGTTCCAACTTTTAATGCGCTTCTCTTCTAACGCCATAAATTGACGAATAAACTCAGACTGAGAAGGACAATCTTCTTCAACGTGCATACAAATAGGAAAAGACTTTTGTTTAATTTGCGGGCCTTCAATAAAGGTTTCAAAGTGGATACCACCTTGATTTTGATTAAACCAATTATGTTTAGAGAGTTGCATATAATTGCCACGATTATAAATTTCCCAACCATCATCAAACCAACTCGCTTTTTCGAGCATTTTTTCAAGATTACGAAACACACCTTTTACATCTTTCATTAAATTAATTATCATCCATTATTGCGTAAATTTGCATAAACATGCCTTTAAAAACAGCGCCACAAACTGCCAATCGAAATTCAAGCCAATAAAAGATTATCAATCAACAAAAGTGAGATAACAAGGGATTCATTAAATGAGGCAGAAGAAGCGACATGTTGTAAACCACCAAGTAAGTTAAAGCTAATCATCACATATTACGAAAAACAAACTCGATAACAACACCCCGCCCTTAGCTTTATCTCAAATGATGAGTTGAATCTACCCAGACAAAGAAAAGCAACACGCCGACATGGCGAAACCACTGCAAATAAATATGGAATAGACCGAACGAACGTAGATGAGCCAAGCCAAACAAAGAAAAATAACACGCTGACATGGCGAAATAGCTATAAATAAATATGGCATAGACTCGACGAAAGAAGATGAGCTAAAACGCAATTAACATACTTTGTTACTTTGTTACTTAGTTACTTAGTTACTTAGTTACTTAGTTAGATAAACACTCATAACAAAATATCAACCTACAACAGTGGACTAAACAGGTATAACACACCTTCTAAAATACGTTTAAAGAAAGGACGCTTACGCCATTTCTCCAAAGTCAGCTGATTAGACGCTAACGTATAATGCATTTGTGCAGTCAGAAGATCCCCTGCAAACTTCGGGTTATCAATCAACATCGTCATCTCAAAATTTAACCAAAAACTACGTAGGTCTAAATTAACCGTCCCCACCAGCGCTAACTTTTCATCAATCACAATACTTTTACTGTGTAACAAACCACCATAAAACTGATGAATCTCTACGCCTGCTTTTAATAAGTCTTCAAAGAAAGCACGTGATGCGTACTTGACCATTAACGAGTCATTCTTAGCAGGTAAAATAATCTTAACGTCGACCCCTCGCATCGATGCAACCTGTAAGGCGGTTAATAGGCTTTCGTCAGGGACAAAGTATGGAGAGGTCAATACTAAGCTGTATTTAGCTTCATAAATCGCCGTCAATAGCACTTGATGAATGCCTACTTTGCCAAACTCAGGACCCGATGGAATAAGCTGCGAGTTTTCATCTCCCACTAAAGGAAACAGTGAACGATTCGCAGGTGGTAGAGCCAGACTCTGAGCTGTTTCTAAACTCCAATCCCAGATAAACAAGCCTTCCATATGTTGCACTATTGGGCCTTCACAACGCACCATTAAATCAATCCATTCACCAATGCCCTTCTCAACTTTAAAGTAAGCAGGGTCTACTAGGTTCATGCTGCCGGTATAGGCGATATGATCATCAATACAAACGAGTTTGCGATGTAAGCGTAAATCTTGGCGTTGGAATAACAATCGGAATGCACCTACAGGTAAGCCCTCTACCACCTCGACTCCAGCTTTGCGTAATTGAGCCGGTAAAATAGATTTAAAAAAGTCGCTACTGCCTACTGAATCTAACAATAACTTACAGGTAACACCACGTTGTGCCGCTGCTTTTAACTCCTCTAATAGTTTGTCTACTAAGCCACCGCTATTACAAATATAAAACATTAAATAACAATGCTTTTTAGCCTCTCTAACCTCTTTGGTTAGCTCTAATAGAATATCGTCCGTGGTGGTTAATAAGGTATGTTTATTTCCTTTCACCATGGGCATATTGGTGTAGGATTCAACAAAAGATTGCATTGAATGTGCATTTTCGCTGATTAACTCTTTATCTTGCTTGTAAGTATTTGCCTGCTCTTCTATCCACTTTAAAAACGCACCGGAAAGCAACTTTCGGCGCTTACTGCGCTTTGCTCCTAGGTTTAACTCACCAAAAATTAAGTATCCGATCATGCCGGCTAAAGGCACGGCAAAAATTAAAAATAACCAGGCAAGAGATACACCTATTGGCTTACGCTTAATGATCACGCGCAATGTAATTAGCGTTAAAAAACTAAAATATAAAGTAGCAGAAAGCACAAGGTAAACCTCGCTTTCTAACCAGCTCATATTAATGTTTAGGTTTGGCATTACTATCCTATCGATGAAAATAAAAGTTAACCAGAATGGAGGTTAATGGGTTATGCGGATGGTATCAAAACTGCCACAATAGGATAGTTATTTTTAGCTAGCCTACTGTGGTCAAAGGGTAAGTCAGTTATTTACGTTTATGACATCTTAAGTAAAAGGTCGCTTCCGACGCGGTCATTGCCTCTTTAGGAGATTGGTTTTTATCTGATATAAATTGATGTTCGTTTATCAATTGCTCCCTAGGGTCACTTTCAATGGTGTCACCCACCACATCAATACCTAAAGAGTGCGCTAACACAAATACAGATTTAAGCATCGCCTCTCCAGCTAAATACCCTGGTACTCCTTGGATGAAGTGTTTAGATATTTTAAACTTATCAATATTAAGTTTATCAATAGAGTACAGCACTGAGCGCTCTGCACCAAAACCATCAACGGTAAAGGAGATCCCTAAACGACTCAGATTTAAAAGATTATCTTGAATGGTATACAGGTCATTACTGAACAAGCTTTCTTCAATTTCAAACTCAAACCATCCCGCTTTAGCACCGGTATCCAAGAATATTTTCTGAATAGAGGCGATTAACGATAATTGCGATAACTCGGATTTTGATAAATTGAGCGCAATTCGACCAAAATTGATCCCTGCATTATGCCACTTCATGGCTTGCTGAGCGGCTTTGGTAAACATATTCAAACCAAGTTCAGCCATCAAACCTGATTGCTCTGCTAACATTAAGAAACGCTCAGGTAATAAAGTACCATGTTCAGGATGATGCCATCTAAACACACACTCTACCGCAACAATTTGACGTTTATTTAAGTCATATTGAGGTTGGTAATAGACATCAAACTGATCCTCAGTAAGCGCTAATTTTAACTCATTCTCCAAGGCTAATTGGTGCGTAGAATTAATAGTTAATTCATTTGTGTAAAAGTGATAAGCGCTACTTTTATCATTTTTACTGCGGTACATGGCATTTTCCGCATTAGTTAAAATACTATCTACATCTGAACCATCATCAGGACAAATACTGATCCCGATGGAAGTCGTCAAATTAACTGCAATGCCTTCCATGGTAACCGTACCAGAGAACTGCTGAGCAATTTGGCGAGCAATTAACGCCACTACCTGTTCGTTTTCTAACTCTTCAATCACTAGTGCAAACTGGTCATCACTAACACGAGCAATAATATCTTTATCTGAAGCCAGCTCTTTAAGGCGCTTAGCAATACCTCTAAAGATAACATCACCTTTATTATGGCCATAACGCTCATTAACGGCTTTGATACCCTTAATTTCGATATGTAAGACACCAATAGCGGTCTGTTTGTGATTAGCGCGAGCGATTGCTTTCTCTAGGTGAGTAAACAGTGCAATACGGTTATTTAATCCGGTCAGCGAATCATGTTTAGACAGGTATTGAATCTTCGCTTCGTAATCTTTGTTTTGCGTTAAATCAGTGAAAATAAATACACGGTTATTCATGTTGTCATCACCGTGTTTCACTTCATTTACTTCTAGCCAGAAATAACCAAGATAACCCATCTTCGTATAGAAACGCACATTCCCTTGCCACTTGCCCTCTTTTTTAAGCCCGACTTCAATATCATCAAATAGTGTACAAGAGTCAAAACCATCAGCAAAAGAGGTAATATTAACGTTGATCAGTTCCTCTTTTGAGTAACCAGAAACACTGAAACAAGCATCGTTAGCGGTGATCACTAATCCAGTATTATCTGTCACTAGGATACCATCACGGCTATTTTCAAACACCACGTTGGTCAACCTTAGCTGCTTCTCGATCATGCTTTTTTCTGTGATATCACGACCAATAGCAAAGAGACCTTGAACCTGACCACTCTTGTCTCTTAATGGCACTTTTTGCATAAAGATAAAATGCTTTTCACCATTGTTATAAGTTAAATATTCATTGCTTGCATAGCTTTCATTGTTGCTCATCACTTGAGCGTCTTGCGCCTGACACATTCTCGCCTGATTGATTTCAAACAGCTCATCATCTGCTTTACCGATAATCTCTGCTTCTGAACAACCAACAAATTTTTCGAACTGTTTATTACAACCAATGAAGCGACTATCTAGATCTTTAAAGAAAATAAGATCTTGAGATAAGTCAGCGGTAGCGCGCAACATGACACGCTCTTTCTCAACTTCAGCTTTAGCGGCCTTCATCTCTGAAATATCAAAGAGCATACCAACACGCATATTACAATCCAGGTCGACTTCTTCTCGTAATAAAAACTCACGTTGGTCACCACAACACTCTGTCAGATTGCACTCTAACACTAACGGTTGCGTGGATTTTCTTGTTTCATTTTCCTGCGTTAACTGCGCTTCAACGGTACAAGGTAAAAGCGACTGCAGTTGTTTACCAACCAAGTTGTCAGGGGTGTCTCCAAAGATATTAGAGAAATAAGAGTTACAAGCGATGATTAAACCATCATTACTTTTGTAATAAATAGGAATGCTAATACAGTTAAGTGTTGATTTAATTTCATCTGAAATACAATCTTTTGCTTTAGCGTCATTAAAGCATACGGACGTTGCATTGCCCTCTTGTTGGCTTGATAAATAGATACACTCTAATACAGGGTAAAGCTGTTTTATACGTTCTTTTAATCCCCCTGAGATAGGAACTTCACAAATGAAGTAATCGAAATATTGCTCTTGCAACATTTCCTCAAGACCATTAACACAATGACAGTGGGTAAGATTTGCTGCACCAAACGCTGCATTGATGGGTAATAAGGCTTTAACTAACTGTACATTATTACCTATGTATAAAACCTTACTGATTTGACTAGACAACCGAACTGCCCTCCATGACGAAACAATAACATTAACAAACTGCACTACTACAAATGCTTTGAGTTAATACCATTAATATAATAACAGTCGTTCATTAGAACACAAAAAGGGAGCATTATGCTCCCTTTTATTAACTAAACTATGCTTAACCTAACTGTTTACGCACATTTCTGAACATACGCATCCATGGGCTATCTTCTTTCCATTCATCTGGGTGCCAAGAGTTAGCCACTGTTCTAAAGACACGCTCTGGATGAGGCATCATAATAGTGACACGACCATCCTTAGACGTTAGACCCGTAATACCGTTTGGCGAACCATTTGGGTTAGATGGGTAAGATTCAGTGTTATTACCGTAGTTATCGATAAAGCGTAATGCAACTGACCCACTTGCTTCAATAGCAGCAAGGTGTGAGCTGTCTTTCACTTCCACACGACCTTCACCGTGAGACACTGCGATAGGCATTTGCGAACCCGACATATCATTTAAGAATAGCGAGTTAGATTTTTGTACTTCTACTAAACTAAAGCGTGCTTCAAAACGCTCTGAGTTATTGCGTACAAAACGCGGCCATAGATCAGATCCCGGAATTAACTCATTCAGGTTTGATAGCATCTGACAACCGTTACACACACCTAATGCAAATGAGTTTTCACGCTCAAAGAAAGTTTGGAACTGATTACGCGCCTGCTCATTGAACAGAATAGACTTAGCCCAACCTTCACCAGCACCTAGTACGTCACCGTAAGAGAAACCACCACAAGCAACTAAACCAGCAAAGCTCTCTAATTGAACATTACCCGATAGGATATCACTCATATGTACGTCAATCGCAGAGAAACCAGCACGGTTAAAGGCTGCTGCCATCTCTTGTTGCGAGTTAACACCTTGCTCACGCAAGATAGCCATACGCGGTTTAACACCTTTAGCAATATAAGGCGCTGCAACATCTTCATTGATATCAAACGTTAACTTAGTTGATAGACCAGGATCTTTATCATCTAATTTAAGGTCAAACTCTTGTTGTGCACATTCAGAGTTATCACGTAATGATTGCATTTTCAGTGTTGTTTCAGCCCAAATACCACGGAACTCAGCACGTTTAGCAGTTAAGACTTCAACACCATCGCGTAGGAATTCAATTTGGTCTGTCTCATTGATTGAACCAATCACTAATGAGTTAGACGATAAACCGTGTCCAGCCAAGGTATTTAGTACTGCTTCTTTATCTTCACGTTTAACCTGAATGACCGCACCTAACTCTTCCGAGTACAATGCAGAGAAATCATTACTACCCACTTGATCAAGCTTAACAGTTACACCACAGTGTCCAGCAAAGGCCATTTCAGTGATTGTTGAGAATAAACCACCGTCACTTCTATCGTGATAAGCTAATAGTTTCTTATCAGCTAATAAACTTTGCACTGAGTTAAAGAAGCCTTTTAATAATTCAGGGCTATCTAGATCCGGCGTTGTTTCACCTAACTGTTTGTAAACTTGCGCTAGTGATGAACCACCTAAACGGTTTTTACCATTACCTAAGTCGATTAGGATCAGGTCAGTTTCACCTTGGTCTGTGCGTAATTGCGGTGTCACCGTATTACGGATGTCACGTACCGCACCAAATGCAGTGATGATTAATGATAATGGTGATGTCACCTCTTTATCGCTACCATCTTCTTCCTGCCAGCGTGTTTTCATTGACATTGAATCTTTACCTACTGGAATAGTAAGCTCTAATTCAGGACATAACTCTTCGCCAACCGCTTTCACTGCTTCGTATAAACCAGCATCTTCACCAGGGTGACCCGTTGCAGACATCCAGTTAGCAGAGAGTTTAATGCGTTTGAAATCACCAATATCAGAACAAGCGATATTAGTAATTGATTCAGCCACTGCTAAACGAGCAGACGCACCAAAGTTAAGTAATGCAACTGGCGTACGTTCACCCAGCGCCATTGACTCACCAAAGTATGTATCGTAACTCGCTGCTGTTACCGCACAATCGGCAACAGGTACCTGCCAAGGGCCAACCATTTGATCACGCGCTACTAAGCCCGTTACCGTACGGTCACCGATGGTGATTAAGAAGGTTTTTTCTGCGATTGAAGGTAGACGTAATAAACGTTCTGCCGCTTCTTTCACACTAGCGCCAGATAGGTCTAATGCTTTACCTTTAGCCGTTTGTGATTGAACATCACGGTGCATTTTAGGCGCTTTACCTAACAACACTTCTAATGGCATATCGATGGGTTTGTTATCAAACTCAGAATCGTTTAGTGTTAAATGTAGTTCTTCAGTAGCCGTACCAATCACCGCGTATTGTGCACGTTCACGCTTACAAATCGCTTCAAAGGTTGCTAGGTTTTCAGGCTTAACTGCCATTACGTAACGTTCTTGAGATTCATTACACCAGATTTCATGTGGTGCCATGCTCTTCTCATCGTTTGGAATTGCACGTAAATCGAAGATTCCACCACGGCCGCCATCATCCACTAATTCAGGCATCGCGTTAGATAAACCACCCGCACCTACATCGTGAATAAATTGAATTGGGTTATTTTCCCCCATCTGCCAACAACGATCGATCACTTCCTGACAACGACGTTCCATTTCTGGATTTTCACGTTGTACTGAAGCAAAATCTAAATTTTCTGAAGAAGCACCTGAATCCATTGAAGAAGCAGCACCACCACCTAAACCAATGTTCATAGCGGGGCCACCTAGCACGATCAATTTCGCGCCAACTGGAATATCTTTTTTCTGCACATGTTCACGGCGAATGTTACCTAAACCACCAGCAAGCATAATTGGCTTGTGGTAACCACGAATCTCGCTACCGTTATGGCTATCTACTTTCTCTTCATAGGTACGGAAGTAACCTAGGATATTAGGACGGCCAAACTCATTGTTGAATGCTGCACCACCTAACGGTGCTTCTAACATAATGTCTAAAGCTGACACAATACGGCTTGGCTTCCCAAAATCAGTTTCCCATGCTTGCTCAAAGCTTGGAATACGTAAGTTAGACACAGAGAAACCCACTAAACCAGCTTTAGGTTTAGAGCCGATACCTGTTGCGCCTTCATCACGGATTTCACCACCAGAGCCCGTTGCAGCACCTGGGAATGGCGAGATAGCCGTTGGATGGTTATGTGTTTCAACCTTCATTAAGATATCGATATCTTCGTGATGGTAACCAAATTCACGGTCATCAACACTTGGGAAGAAACGCCCTGCTTGGTAACCTTCCATTACCGCGGCATTATCTTTATAAGCAGACAACACATGCTCTGGGTGTAATTCGTGTGTGTTACGAATCATTTTGAATAATGATTTAGGCTGTTTTTGACCATCGATGGTCCAATCAGCATTAAATATTTTGTGACGACAATGCTCTGAGTTTGCCTGTGCAAACATCATTAGTTCGATATCGTTAGGGTTACGTTCTAACTTAATAAAGTTTTCAACTAAGTAATCGATTTCATCATCGGCAAGTGCTAAACCTAAGTTCACATTGGCAGTTTCTAATGCGCTACGGCCTTCACCTAACACATCAACACTGGTCATTTTGCCTCGGCGTACCTTGTACAAATAAAGTCGCCGCATCTTCCAACGACGTTAACACTACTTCCATCATGCGGTCATGCAATAGGCTAGTTAACGCTTGAATTTGTTGTTCATTTAACTCTGTTTTAGTTTCAACGTAATAAGCGATACCACGCTCTAAACGTTTTACTTTGGTAAGACCACAATTTTTAGCAATGTCCGTTGCTTTTGAAGACCAAGGCGAAATAGTGCCTGGGCGTGGTGTAACAAATAACAAAGTGCCCACTGGGTCATGCTCTGCAATTTTAGGTCCGTAAGTTAATAGCTTTTGTAATACAGCTAACTCTTGGTCATTTAAAGAATCAGATAGATCTGCAGCATGCATAAATTCAGCATAAATGCCTGTTACAGGTAAATCTAACACTTCACAGTTTTTCAACAACTGGTTAACACGAAATGTCGATAAGGCAGGTGCCCCACGCAAAATTTCCATAGGTTATTACTCTCGTTGGATAAATAAATGAACTTGGGTTTAGCTCAATATTATAAAAGAAAAGCATTTTTTATTAAATAGAAACACTCTATAGTCTGTCATAAATAAACCTGATAATTGGTAAATAAATAGATATTTAAATCGTTTCTTGGATAATCTACCAATTCGACTCATTGGATCGGCTACACTTTTATGAATAAACCTGTTTTTCGCACTGCTATAACGTTTAAGTTACAGCTGTTTTTTAGCGCCATTTTTCTCTTTTTGTTAACCGCTTGTAACCTGGTCACGCCAACAACAGATCTTGAAGATATGCAAGCTCGCCAAACGTTAATTATGGGCACTATGAATAGCGCGCTAACTTATAGCTTTGATGGAGACAATTACAGCGGTTTGGATTATGAGTTAGGCAAAAAATTTGCTAAGTATTTACACCTTAAATTAATCATCAAAGAATATGACGATCTAGACTCGCTATTTTCAGCTTTAGAAGACAATGAAATTGATTTTGCAGGGGCAGGATTAACCTTAACGCCCAAGCGAGCAGAGAAATATCGTAGCTCTCCACCTTATTACTATTTATCGCAAACTTTGGTTTATCACAAAGGTACCTACCGTCCTCGTGATATTGCAGATATCGACGCCCCAGTTAATGTCTTAAAAGGCAGTAGTCATGAAGAGAATATTAAAGCTTCGTTAGTTGATCACCCTGACCTAGTCATTAATGTCTTAGAAAATGAAGATCAAGAGTCGCTACTACAAAAGGTCGCTCAAAAAGAGATTAGATATGCGATTGTTGACAGTACTACCTTGGCACAAAAACAACGCTATTATCCAGCGCTTGCCGAAGCCTTCACTATTTATGAAAAACAACCTGTCGCTTGGTTAATTCGTAAAGCACAAGATGACTCTTTGTATTCCGCTATGATTGAGTTTATGGGTAATCAATATAACTCAGGCACCATTGCTAAAGTGGAAGAGAAATACTTTGGTCATATCGGTGATTTTGATTACGTAGACACCCGTATTTTCTTAAAACGCATTGATAGCCGCTTACCTAAATATGAAACTTTATTTAAACAATATGCCACCCCTGAAGTGCCTTGGTTGTTGCTCGCATCAATCAGTTACCAAGAGTCACATTGGAATCCGAAAGCAACGTCACCAACGGGTGTACGAGGCATGATGATGCTGACACTAGATACCGCTAAATTTGTTGGGATTAAAAACCGTTTGAACGCCGAGCAAAGCATTCAAGGTGGTGCGAAATACCTCACGCAATTAATTAAACGATTACCGGAAAGTATTTCAGAAGATGAACGAATTTGGTTTGCATTGGCTTCCTACAATATTGGTTTAGGTCACTTGCTAGATGTTCGTAGGATCACCAAAATGAAAGGTCAAAATCCAGATTCATGGGCAGAAGTGAAAGAAAACCTACCACTACTCCATGAACGAAAATGGTATACCAAAACCCGTTACGGTTATGCCCGAGGCCGAGAAGCTAAACATTATGTTGATAATATTCGAGAATATTTAGAAACCTTAACCCGGCATGCACAAGAGCAAGAAAAAGCCTTAAAATTAGCAGAAGAACAAAAAGCGGAAGAAGCAAGATTAGCCGCCATTGCTAAAGCTGAAGAGGAAAGGCTAGCTGCGATTGAGCTAGAAAAACAAAAGAAACTTGAAGAAGAAGCCTTAGCTGAAGAACAACACCAAGCTGCAATTGAAGCTGAGAATCAAGCTAGAATAATAGCTGATAAAGAAGCCGAAGAAGCGGAACAAGAAGCCAAGAAGCAAGCAGAGTTAGCTGCTGAAAAAGCCAAACAAGCAGCCTTAGAAGCAGCGGAAAAAGCCAAAGCTGAGGCGGCTAAACTAGCTGCGGAGCAAAAGGCTGAAGCAGAAGCAGCCGCAAAACTAGCTGCGGAGCAAAAAGCTGAAGCAGAAGCAGCCGCGAAACTAGCCGCTGAGCAAAAAGCAGAAGCTGAGGCTAAATTAGCTGAAGAGCAAACAGAAACAACTGATACCCCATAATTGAATAAAACCGCTGAGAGGACGACAATCCTCTCAGTTTCCCATCCTAAATTTATAACCCATCATCTTCGAAATGAAACATTTTTCAAAGCTTTAAACAAATAAAAACAAAAAACCTATCAACTTAATAAAAACAATCGATTTAGACAATGTTAAAGCTTGCTTTAAGATGCTCTTCATAAACTTTCAACAAAGATAAGGGCACCTCCATGAGCAAAAAAACAGTTAGCCAAATCATGCACAACAAACCAATCACATTACAGTGTCACACCTCGCTAACAGATATCGTTAAAACATTGATTAGTAGCCAACAATCACAGTTGCCAGTAGTTAATGTAGATAAGAAGCTACTTGGAATGGTATCCCTCATTGGTTGTCAAAAAGCATTATTAAGCAGTGCTTACCATTGTGATAAACCGGTACAAGTTGATAACGTGATGACCACAAGCTTTAGTACATTTAATGCCGATGAAGATCTTTCTTGAAGTGGCAATTAAAACTCAGCACTTATCAGATAACATTTTTCCCGTTGTCAAAGGTGACAAACTTATCGGTATTATGAAGCGAACAGATTTACTGACACATTTACAAAATAACTTGTCTCTGTGCTCACAAAAACAGCTATAAATTAATAAAATAAAAAGCCAGCGTTGAAGTGTTTGTTCTATAAACAGATCAAACACTTAGAAATTCCCATCTTTCATTTATCCCAACCTAAGCCACGATAGCAAAATAGTTTTCTGTACAAATGGATTAAAAATAGGCAGAGTGCTCACCCTTTTTATTTTAAGAGCAACATGAATGAACGTAATATTGGCAATGATCGCTGCATTTTTTGGGGTACCACCTATGCAGTCACACAGTACACTTTAAGCGGATGGCCTCCTCTCTTATTAGGCGCATTGCGTGCACTACCAGCAGGATTATTACTGATAGCCTTTAAACCTAACTTACCAAAGCCAAAAGAGTGGCCTGTATTAATACGCTTAGGTTGTATCAACATCGCGCTCTTTTTCGGCCTATTATTTATTATGGCGCAAACATTGCCGTCAGCTATTTCTGGTGTAGGCATGGTTTCTTTACCTGTTTTTGCGATGTTTTATTATTGGCTAGTGCATAAGAATACGCCGACTAAAGTACAACTAATTTCAGGTGCTACACTCATCACACTCGCTTGGTTGTTATTTGATCCCTTGCACCTCAAACTGAACCCTGTTGGTTTAGTTGCCATGTTATGTGCGCTGGGTTGTATTGTGATTGGCAGCAATATAACGAAAAGCCTAGGCTTAAAAATGCATTGGTGGCCGGTATTATGTTGGCAGTTAATTATAGGTGGTAGTATTTTAACCGTGATCGCAATAATGCATGCTTTATCTTCACCAGCTCAATACCTTACTGCATTACAGAATATTAGTCCGCTAAATATTGGCGGGTTAATTTGGTTGATCGTACTTAATACCATGTTGGCTTACACCTTATATGTTTGGATGTTAAGTAGAATGACAGTCGTCGAGTTTACCTTTGCTGGGATCAGTAACCCGATTGCCGGGATCTTGATGGGATTATTATTAGTCGGGGAGCAATTTAGCTCTACACAATATTTGTTAATGGGGTTGATCATACTGACATCATTATCAGGATCTTTATTAAGTACTTATTTCGCCAAAAAACAAGCGAACAAACAAACGAATAAAACCATTATTAATAATGAAATTAAGCCTACAGCGACTAAGTCCATTTAAGTACACAACAAAAAAACGCCTTTATTCTCAAATGAATAAAGGCGTTATAACCTATGATGCCGTGCCGTATTTATGCCTTATTGATTCTCCAGACCTGGGCCTAGTTAATCTTTCTTTTCAATAGTAACTTGAATATGCTTACTGTTTCCTGCAAACCACTTTTGTAGATATAAACTGCCAACTATAGGCGCTTGTCCATCTTCCGGCACTTCTTTGTAGCGTACACTGTTCTTGGTTTCTTTTTCTATTTCAAAATTCACCACTTTGCTACTCATTCTTTTGCTCCTTTTTGAGTGCTTTTTTCTCTTTACGACGTCGCTTAAAAAAATCACTTATTTTTGTGGCACATTGCTCAGCATCAACACCAGCAGTCACCTCGACTTGATGATTTAATTGTTCATTGCGCACTAAATCAAACACACTCCCCGCTGCGCCAGTTTTATAATCTCCAGCACCATAAACTAAGCGCTTAATACGAGAATGTACAATCGCTCCTGCACACATAGGGCAAGGCTCTAAAGTCACATACAAAGTGCAATCAATAAGACGGTAGTTTTGTAAATATTGTCCAGCCTTGGCAATGGCATTCACCTCGGCGTGGGCACAAGCATTATGTTCGATAATCGATAAGTTCCACCCTTCTCCAACAATTTGATTATCTTTAACCAACACAGCACCAACCGGAATCTCACCTAATGCTTCAGCTTTATCAGCTAAGGTTAATGCGTATTGCATCCAGTCATGGTCAGTATAATGTTCAGTATTCATGGGATTAAAGAATCAATGATAGATAGAGATCAGTCAGTTGCACGCCGTAAACTAAATAAACCCAACCAGCTATCGCTAAGTATGGTCCAAAAGGCATAGGTTTACTTTGTTTATCCTTAGAGGTGGCGATCATAATGATACCGAGAATGGCACCAGCGAACGAAGAAAGAATAATAATTAAAGGCAGTGCTTGCCAGCCAAACCATGCGCCTAATGCAGCTAGTAACTTAAAATCACCGTATCCCATGCCCTCCTTGCCCGTCAGAAGCTTAAACGCCCAATAGATTGACCAAAGGGTCAAGTAACCGAAAACGGCGCCTAAAACAGCATCCTGGAGCCCTGTGAAGGTACCAGACATATTCACCAGTAAACCTAACCATACTAGAGGTAAAGTTAACTGATCAGGCAAAAGCATGGTATCGACATCAATGAAAGTTAAACTGATCAGTGTCCAGGTGAACAATAATGCAAATAAAACAGGCCAACCAAAAGGGATAATATAAGCGACTGCTAATGACATTAAGCCAGTTAATAGCTCTATACTTGGATAACGCGCAGGAATTTTGCAGTCACAGTGCTTGCAACGGCCTTTTTGTAGCAACCAGCTAACTAAAGGAATATTTTCCAGCGAGCCAATTAAGTGGTTACACTTAGGACAACGAGAACGAGGCAGGACTAAATTAAAGGTGGAATCATCGACTTTGATATTACTGTCGGGAAAGGTTTCTGCACAATCTGCTTCCCAACTTCGCTGCATCATGACAGGTAAGCGATAAATCACAACATTCAAAAATGAACCAACCAATAAACCTAAGATTAAAACAAACCCAAAATAGAAAGAGGGAACTTGTTCCATCAATGTGATCACGTCACTCATAAATGCCTTAATTATTATTGTTATAGATTATGCGGATAAATAGTAAGTATCATCAAGAGAATTAATAATGACGATACTGACTATAGGTGATCATTCACAGTGATTAATCTGCTGGCAGGAGGTTATTAAACAAAAGATACCTTTAGCCATATTAACCGATATGAAGGATATCAAATTGCTTATGCTTTAACGCAAATCTCTTCATCAACAAAGAAGTAAGCAATTTCACGCGCAGCAGACTCTGGGCTATCAGAACCATGTACCGCATTTAAACGTGTAGACTCCGCAAAGTCCGCACGAATAGTACCAGCAGCTGCTTGTGTTGGGTCAGTTTTACCAATTAACTCACGGTAAGCTGGAATGATATCTTGACCCTGTAATACCAATGCCATGGTTGGACCTGATGTCATGAACTCAATTAATGGTTCATAAAAATCACGGCCTTCATGTTCAGCATAAAATCCCTCAGCTTGTTCACGTGTTAATTGCATTAGTTTTGCAGCAACAACAGTAAAACCTGCTTGTTCAAATCGTTGTAAGATCGTGCCAATTAGTTGTTTACCAACAGCATCAGGTTTAATCATGGAAAGTGTTCTTTCTAATGGCATAATAGTTTCTTAAATTAGTTAATGGGATTCATAATATACCCTGTATAGACACTGGCTATCAATAACAACCTGAGCTTACAGAACCAATATCACATTTCCTTCATACAGATGGGCATTTATCGTGCAGTTTTTATTTAAGGCAAAACAAAATGCGAGTTAATTTTAGTAGAAAGCAGATCATCACTTCCCTGATCGTAATAGTGACGATCTCTTTATGGTTTGCGATTAGTCCTTCATTACCTCATTCACCAAATGAGACGACTATTATTAATCAACAACAAAGGTATTTTACGGCGACCTGCCCTGCCTTCAATGCTCAACCCATCAATAATCCCAACAAGGTGTTACCTAGTACTTTTTCTTTATTAAACTGGAATATCTATAAACAGCAGAGTGTTGGATGGGACACTCAATTAAACAAATGGGCAACACAAGTTGATTTAATTACTTTACAAGAGGCCAAATATAACAGCACCTTGATAAGCTTTGCACAGCAACAAAATTTATCCAGCTTACAAAATGTGGCCTTTCAATATCAGCAGCTCAATTACGGAGTAAATACCTTAAGCCGAGTACCTGCACAACAATTATGTGGCACGCTTTATACTGAACCTTGGAGCCGTATCCCTAAAAGTGCCTTGGCATCAACTTACCCGATGCAAGGAACGACAGATACTTTATTGTTAGTGAATCTACATGCAGTGAATTTCACACTCACTGCAACACCATTAACCGAACAATTAAGCCCTTACCTCACCTTAATTAAAACTCATCAAGGCCCAATGATCGTTACCGGTGATTTTAATACATGGAGCGAAGCTCGAACATCGGCGGTTGTTAAAGCATTAACAGAGTTAGCGTTAAATGAAGTGACTTTTACCACGGATAACAGGCTGAAGATATTTGATAAGCCCTTAGACCATGTTTTTTATAGCGGCTTAACTGTCACCAATGCACGAAGTATTCCTACTAATGCATCCGATCACACACCTCAACTAGTGACTTTTCAATTGAGCAATTGACTAAGTTATACCAATTTTAGTAAATAACTGATCTAAATTTTGCGCCGGAAAAATGGCTTAGTTTGAGGCGTAAGTTGATGTAAATGGTTGTTCCCTTTACGAAACTTACAACGAAAAAATAAGTTGTTTTAACAAGTAAAATAGATCAGTTACTTACTATGATTGGTATTAATATAAATATTGAGGGTGAACTTGTTTTAATATTTTGGGAAGTAATAGGCTTTAGCAAGTAATTTGGAGCGGTACACGAGACTCGAAAACGCGTGCCCCCAGCTCTTAACTTGGCAAGGTTGTTCAATGGATTTGAAATATAATATTAGACTGGAATAATTTGATTTGGAGCGGTACACGAGACTCGAAAAACGCGTGACCCCAGCTCTTAACTTGGCAAGGTTGTTCATGGGTTTGAAATATAATATTAGACTGGGAATAATTTGATTTGGAGCGGTACACGAGACTCGAACTCGTGACCCCAGCTCTTAACTTGGCAAGGTTGTTCAATGGGTTTGAAATATAATATTAGACTGGGAATAATTTGATTTGGAGCGGCACACGAGACTCGAAAAACGCGTGCCCCCAGCTCTTAACTTGGCAAGGTTGCTCAATGGGTTTGAAATATAACATTAGACTGGGAATATTTGATTTGAAGCGGTACACGAGACTCGAAAAACGCGTGACCCCAGCCCTTAACTTTGCAAGGTTGTTCAATGGGTTTGAAATAAAATATTAGACTTGGAGTAATTTGATTTGGAGCGATACACGAGACTCGAAAACGCGTGACACCAGCTATTAACTTTGCAAGGTTGTTCAATGGGGTTGAAATATAATATTAGACTGGGAACAATTTGATTTGGAGCGGTACACGAGACTCGAACTCGTGACCCCAACCTTGGCAAGGTTGTGCTCTACCAACTGAGCTAGTACCGCTTCATATAGGTTTTAGAATTTGGAGCGGTACACGAGACTCGAACTCGTGACCCCAACCTTGGCAAGGTTGTGCTCTACCAACTGAGCTAGTACCGCTTCATCTAAAACTATTTGGAAAATTATTCTTAATCAGGAGATTAAAACTTGGAGCGGTACACGAGACTCGAACTCGTGACCCCAACCTTGGCAAGGTTGTGCTCTACCAACTGAGCTAGTACCGCTTCATATTTTCCTGTAGCGGCTGATAAAGCATTTGGTGATGCCTGTCCGTTACGAGGTGCGAATTATAGAGATGGCGGTAATGATTGCAAGCTTTTTTTAGCTATTTTCTACTTAACTAAGTTTGCTTGCAGAGTTTTTGAACAACTACCTAATAACTTGCCTAAAAAGCGAGCTAGTCACTTCAAGTTAGGGTAAGCAAAGGATCCGTTACCGTTATTTTTGCAATAATTCACTTTGCCCTTCGCAAAACTAACGGTATGAATTAGATAAAATAAGTCATCAATTAAAAATTAAATGACGCTTTCATTATTCGAGTGATACTTAATAACTAAAAAAGTGCTTCTGATAATGTTGTAACTCAGAAATAGACTCTTTGATATCCTGCAGCGCTAAATGGGTACCTGTTTTCTTGTGTGCCGCAACCATTTCAGGTGCCCAACGACGACCTAACTCTTTGATCGTACTTACATCAATACTACGGTAATGGAAAAAAGCTTCTAATGTAGGCATATGTCTCACCATAAAACGGCGATCTTGACCTATGCTATTACCACATAAAGGAGCTGTACCTGCTGGTACCCACTCTTTCAAGAAATCTAAGGTGGCTTGTTCCGCTTGTTCACAACTAATGTCACTGGCTTTTACTCTTGTTGTTAAACCTGAGTTGCCATGATGCTCAGTGCACCACTCATCCATTGCATCTAATGCGGCATCACTTTGGTGAATAACAAATTGTGGGCCTTCCGCTAAAATATTCAAATCGCTATCAGTCACAATAGTGGCAATTTCAATAATTTTATCGGTATCAGGATTTAACTCCGGTCATTTCTAAATCAATCCACACCAAATTATCTTTATTCATTTTCCTAGTACCCTTTTCTATTGATGAATCGCTATTTAATATAAGAATAGAGTATAATACTCGATTCAAATCACCAGTGGTAGCAAAGGAAGTCTGTGGCTAAGAAGAAAAACTCAGTAAAAACCAAATCCGTCGTGTTCAAAGTAATCATAACAAACGCTTAGCACCTAAAAGCGACACACAATGGGATGAGGCTGAACTCGGTCCACAATTAGAAGGATTAGTGGTTAGTCGATTTGGACAACATGCAGATATTGAAGATGACCAAGGTAAAGTAGAACGTTGTACATTACGCCGCTCAATCCGATCTTTAGTGACTGGCGATCGCGTAGTATGGCGTGCAGGTAAAGAATCCCATCAAGGGATCAGCGGTGTCATTGAAGCCGTTCATCCTCGTAAAACGGTATTAACTCGCCCAGATTATTATGATGGTATCAAACCCATTGCAGCCAATATCGATCACATCATTATTGTTAGCTCCATTGCTCCTGAATTCTCACGAAATATTATTGATCGCTACCTTGTTGCTTGTGAAGATATTGGTATTACGCCAATCATCGTCCTAAATAAAGTCGATCTATTAGATGAAGAGTCTGCAGAACTGATTGATAAAGAATTACAAAGCTACCGCGATATTGGTTACCAAGTTATTTATAGCTCTAAATTAGGTGATGGTTTAGACCACCTAAAATCAGTAATGAAAGACAAGGTGAATATCTTTGTTGGGCAGTCTGGAGTGGGTAAAACGTCCCTACTTAATATGCTATTACCGGAAGTTGAAGCGTTAACCGGTGAAATATCAGAGGGCTCTGGTTTAGGTAAACATACCACCACAACAGCTCGCCTGTATCATTTTGCAGAAGGGGGTGATTTAATTGATAGCCCAGGGATTCGTGAATTCTCACTTTGGCATTTAGAAGCAGAGCGTATTGCCAGTGGTTTTATCGAGTTTAGAGAGTTTTTAGGCGGCTGCCGCTTTAGAGATTGTAAGCACCAAGCAGATCCAGGCTGTGCCCTTGTGGCTGCGGTTGAAGATGGGCATATTGATAGTGCTCGATTCAACAGCTTTTTACGTATTTTAGAAACCATGGATGACGCCAAAAATGCACGTCATCGCGATCCTAATGTGTATTAGTCACCACTTAAAATAATCGCATTAATGAGTTTTAAACTTTAATTACATTAAAAACAGAGAGTTTTAATATGAACGACCAAATGAAAATCGTTTTTCAATATATTCTGCCAAAACATTTATTTACCTTTATTGCAGGTAAATTAGCAGAAGCTAAGATGGGTGCATTCACTACCTTCTTAATTAAAAAATTCATTAAACAGTTCAATATCGATATGAGTGAAGCCAAACACTCAGAAGCAGAAGATTTTGATACTTTTAACGACTTTTTTACTCGTGAACTAAAAAGTGGTTTACGCCCTATTGTTGAGGGTGATGAAAATCTGGCGATCCCAGTAGATGGTTGTATCAGTCAACAGGGCGAAATTAAACAAGGTCGTATTTTTCAAGCAAAAGGTCATGACTTTAGTTTACGTGAACTGTTAGGTGGGCGTGATGATGTAGCAGCACCATTCGATGACGGTCTTTTTCTACCATTTACCTAGCGCCTAAAGATTACCACCGCATCCATATGCCTATTACCGGTAAATTAAAGCAGCTCATTTTCATTCCTGGTGATCTATTTTCAGTGAACCCATTAACGGCGCAAAATGTACCGAATTTGTTTGCACGTAATGAACGTGCGGTTGCAATTTTCTCAACAGCAGTAGGCCCAATGGCGATGGTATTAGTGGGTGCAACTATTGTGGGTAGTATTGAGACAGTATGGGAAGGAACGTTAAAGGCACAGAAAAACAGAGAGCTACAATACTGGGATTACCAAGACCAAGAGATCGTTATCGAAAAAGGTCAAGAAATGGGTCGCTTTAAACTAGGCAGCACAATTGTTGCCCTATTCCCTAAAGACTCCATTGAGTTTGCTGAGGAACTTGCCCCATCAAGTGTCACGCGTTTAGGTAAACTATTTGCTACGGTAAAATAAATAGTTTTCCCCATTGAATATAAAACAATAATAACAAGGCCAGTAATGTCGAACATCAGCAGTGAACAATATTTAAAAAATATCTTATTAGCGCCTATCTATGAAGCAGCTATTGAAACTAAGCTACAACCGTTAAAGAAATTATCTAAGCGTTTAGATAATCATATTTTACTAAAACGAGAAGACTTACAGCCTGTTCACTCGTTTAAGCTACGTGGTGCTTATAATAAGTTAGCAAGTTTAACTGATGTTCAAAAAAACAATGGTGTGATTGCCGCATCAGCAGGTAACCATGCACAAGGTCTTGCTTTATCAGCTCAAAAAATGGGCGTGAAAGCGACCATTGTTATGCCAAAGACCACACCCGATATTAAAGTCAATTCTGTTCGTAGTTTTGGCGCTACCGTTGTGCTAATAGGTGAAAGTTTTGATGCTGCTAATGCACATTCATTGGCGCTAGCTGAGCAACATGGTTACACCTTGATCCACCCTTTTGATGATCCAGATATTATTGCGGGGCAAGGGACAGTGGGCAAAGAGTTACTACAACAAGATGTTCACATTGATAAAATATTCGTACCTGTTGGTGGCGGCGGTTTAGCGGCTGGTATTGCTGTGTATATTAAGCAACTATTACCACATATCAAGATTATTGCCGTTGAACCTGAAGATGCCGCTTGTTTAAAAGCGGCATTAGCAGCAGGTGGACCGGTGACATTACCTAAGGTTGGATTATTTGCAGATGGTGTAGCAGTAAAAACTATCGGCCAAGAAACCTTCCGCTTATGCCAACAATATATCGATGAAGTGATCACGGTAAACAGTGATGAGATTTGTGCTTCAGTAAAAGATATCTTTGATGATACACGTGCTATTGCGGAACCCGCTGGTGCATTATCATTAGCCGGTTTGAAAAAATATGCACAACAGCATCAATTAAAAGATCAACGCTTAACGGCTATTTTAAGTGGTGCTAACGTTAATTTCCATAGCTTACGTTACGTCTCTGAACGATGTGAATTAGGTGAACAAAATGAAAGTATTTTGGCCGTCACTATCCCTGAAAAACAAGGGGCATTTTTAGCCTTCTGTAACCAACTAGATGGTCGAGTGATCACTGAGTTTAATTATCGTTATAGCGATAGTAAGTTAGCGAATATCTTTGTGGGTGTTCGTACGCCTCAAGGTTTTGATGAACTAAGCAGTTTAACCGAAGGCTTAACTGATGCAGGTTACTCAGTAGCAGACTTAAGTCACGATGAAACGGCTAAATTGCATGTTCGTTACATGGTTGGTGGTGTGCCTTCACAACAACTGACTGAGCGCCTCTACAGCTTTGAGTTTCCAGAGCATCCTAACGCCCTGTTAAAATTCTTAAACCTTTTAGGCATGCATGCAAATATCACCCTATTCCATTATCGAAACCATGGTGCAGCTTATGGGCAAGTGCTTGCAGGTTTTGAGTTGGATGACACACAAACTGCTGAATTTAGTCAACATTTAGACGCGTTAGGTTATAGTTATAAGGATGAGACATTAAATCCAGCATATCGATACTTTTTATCACATGCCAAACATAGCTAAGACTTTTATATGCGTACTTACTTATCGTCATCACAATTAGCGAGAATTTTACAGAAGTTAACACGCCGATTAACTTGGCCTGCGATGCTTGCTCTATTAATACTGCAAGCACTGATCACCTATTTTTTATTTGTGCTTGCACAAGAGCCAGAGTTAACCACTGACCCTATCAGATTCTTTTATTATAATATGGTGGTGGTATCAACAGTCGGTTTTGGCGATTTCAGCCCAACCACGGATTTAGGAAAGGCAATAGTCGCCCTATGGCAGATCCCATCGGGTTTAATTGTATTTGCTTCTTTTATTGGTAAAACAACGCAACTATTCATTGATATAGCGAGAAAAAATATGAACGGTAGTAATGACTACTCACACTTAACTGACCATATTCTTTTGTTATGCTGGGATGAGCATTCAACAAATCAAATTGTGCAATTGATCTTGGGTGATAAAAAACGCCAACAGCGCCGTATTTTATTATGTGTAACGCAAGATATGAAAAACCCGCTACCTGACGTCGAAGAAGTTTCTTTTGCCAAATTAGGTGCCTTTTCGGACACTAAAGAATTAGACAGGATTGCATTACGTAAAGCACAACGCATTATTATTGATGGCAATTCCGATGATGAAACACTTTCAATTGCACTGAGTATTGCCACCTTTGCCGATAAAAATGCCAATATTACCGCACACTTTTTTGATGAGACAAAAGCTCAACTATTAAAAATTCACTGTCCTAATATCGAGTGTAGTATTGATAACAGTGCACAGATGATGGTGAGAAGTATGCAAGATCCTGGCTCCAGCAAGGTGACTGAGAAATTACTATCTACCTTAGACGGTGCAACTTTATACAGTTTTTTAGTACCAGAGCTTGAAAAAAGCATTACCTTTGGAGAGTTATTTGATACCTTCAAACATCGTTACGATATGATTCTGATTGGTTATAGCATGCATAAGAGTGGTCAAGGGATGCATTTAAACCCTAATAGTGAAGCCTCAATTGCTAGCGGATATCACCTTCATTATATTGCCAATGAACGCCTTGATGAAAATGATATAAATTGGAAAGAGATCAAATAAATAACAACTACCACTAATTAAGTGGGAAGTTTTCTGGTTTTCTATTACTCTATATATTATTCAATTTATAATGCAAGGATGCAGCAAATAATGAGTACAGGTATGTCTCCATCACACTTTTTGCCATGGTTAGATCCAATAACACAGCATATGCCCACTTGGTTTCAACAAGGTGGATCGGTCATGTGGCTATTATTGTTATTATCGTTGATCACTAATGTGGTTATTTTGGAGCGCTTGTTCTTTTGGTTTGTATACCGTTTACAAAAAGAACGCTTCCTTATTCAAGAATGTTTTGCTGCATTGGTGAGACAAGAAAAAACAGCAGCACTAATCGTTTGTCAATCACTACCAACACCAGCCCTCACTATGCTTAAAGAGAGCATCAACCTTTTACCTTCTTCACCTAAAGAACGCATTAGCTTTGCACAAAAAGCGCAAATAAACTTGCTTTCTAAAGGGCAAAAGTTATTAAGGTCAGCACTTTTTATCTCGCCAATATTAGGTTTATCAGGCGCTTTATTAATATTAACCCAATCTTTTGAGCTATTTAGCCATCAACAGATACATGATACTTCAATTATTATTGCCAGTGTAGCGCAAGCATTAATCCCGCTAACCACTAGTATTGGTATTTTATTACTGACTTTAATTCCACAACAAATATTCCGCTCATTACTCATTAAACAAACATTACACTTAGAAAATATACGTCATCAGTTTAATGACATCTGTTTGCAACATCATTTAGTACAAACACCAGTGGAAAACCCGGTAAAAGAGAAACAAACAAAAGAAGTAGAAACGAAACCTGTTTCTGAGCAACAAGAGATGCCATATCATTATGAGTTTTCTGATGAAACGGACGAAGTGAACGTTGCTATTCATGAACAAAGCGAAGAGATTAAACGTGTTCCTCATGCTGCGATTGCCAAAATGTACAACCAAGAAATATCTTTGGTAGATGTACAAACTTATGAACAAGCAAAAAAACTACAATAGACATTTACTTAATTCGTTTAGATAGAGCAAACATATTCCATGAAAACGTCATATCATTACTTTACATTCATTATAATTAGTCTGTTATTACATTACTTGTTCTTTTACTTTACCCAGACTAAAACACCTGAGCAAAACATAGAGCAGCTTTCTGTGAGCCTTTCAGCGCCTCAACAAGCAACATTTCAAAGCAATAATAGTCCAACAATGGAAATTGACCATAGCAATATACCAGCAGATCACTCAAAGCCTAATGTTATCAAGGCAGATTTTCATTCACCTGAAAAAAGCGGTAATTTACCCCTAATAAACCAACAACCTGCTAACATAAAAATTGAAACAAGCCACCGAGAAAATATTACTGAGATTGTAAACAATAGCGTTAAGCCAATACAATTAGCCTTAGCGGAAAACTCAGTAGAGCAAGACAGAAAAATTTCAACGCCCGTTGCAACAACAAGCTTAACCACAGAAGCGATAGTAGAAGCTTCAACCATTGAACCGTCGTCTACAGAGTTTGCTCCTAAAGAGTCAAGTTCAGACAAGCTAACGAACACAGAACAGTTAGAAATTATTGAAAATAAAAAAGTTATTGTTAAGAATAGCTTAACCAAACCAACTAATAACCAAGATAAAGAAAAGCTAAGCACTCAACTGTATTTAGTCAATATCGATACACACAAAGCAGATGACGCAGCACTATTAAAAGCGGAGTTATTTGAACAAGAAATAGTTAACTTACCTGAGTTACCTAAGCAAAAACAGGTGAGAAAAACCACCAGCCCCCAACCTGTAAAAGTCAGTAAAAAAACAGCAACTGTAGTAACAACAGTAGCAAAAACATTAAAAACAACTTCCCCAAAAAATAGTGATAAGGTATCCGTTACTCGCAAAACAACAAAACCTACTTTTAAGCCCAAAGTTGATAAGAGCTTGCTAACGTTAAGTGAGACTCGTCAATTACCTGAAGCAGTGGCGATTTCCGGTAAAAAGCCCGACTACCCTGCTGTAGCTGCAAAACTTAACCAAAAAGGACAAGTTGTTGCCTCTATGACCGTATTGCCTACAGGTAGCACCAAGGAGACTGAGATTTTAAAATCTAGTGGCTCTAAAGAGTTAGATGAAGCGGTAATTGAATTTATTGCACAAGAGCGTTTTATGCCTAGCTTACAAGGACAAGATAAAGTATCTAGTAAACAAATATTTTCATTCAGTTATAAGTAGTCGATCAAGTCTACAGTATAGGGTTCCCAAATTAGTTAAGCTGTTACCCTTATAATCGCAATTACATTAATTAATTGAGCTAATGTTATACCAATCATAGTAAGTAACTGATCTATTTTACTTGTTAAAACAACTTATTTTTCGTTGTAAGTTTCGTATAGGGAACAACCATTTACATCAACTTACGCCTCTAACTAAGCCATTTTTCCGGCGCAAAATTTAGATCAGTTATTTAATACAATTGGTATTAGCCACAAACTCACGGGAAACTATAATGATGAAACATTCAATTGTAGGGTTAACCGGCTTACTGGCTGTAGCAACGACCACTTCAATGCATGCTGACAATGTCGAAATCGCATTAAAACATAACCTCGATGGATATTTAAATGGTTATTGTTTAGATATCAGTGGTGGAGGTAAAAACATAGATCCAGCCAATGGCTTACAAGTACACACTTGTTATAGCTATAAGGGAGCTCTGGGTTCAGATTTACTACTGAGAAGCTTAGTGAAGATAAGTTATATATGCCAGAGTTTAACGTTTGCGCTCAAGTGACGGAAGCAATCGAAGGCGCACAAGTCACACTTCATAACTGCGACCAAAACAAGCTACAGCAAATTTCACTTTTAGGTGATGGAACCATCCGCCCACTTGCCGATGAATCATTATGCTTTACTGCATCACTATCAACACGCCGAGGTCTTCAAGGTACTTCTAACCATCAAATAAAAGATCTCACCTTACATAAATGCAGCCCAGACCGAGCTATTTTTCAGCAATGGTTTACTCGCACGGGCATTTAAACGGTGATAGCAGTTGTATTGAATAAGAAAGCTAAGTTTCATGTAAAAAATAACTTACTTTCAGGCATAAATTGAATTTATCGAAGATTAACTTAGTTAATCTTCGATAATGAATGAAAAGGTATTCATTATTTAATCATTGCTAATCGATTATATTAATCAATGGCAGCCATATCACCACTTTCTTCTAACCATGTTTTACGATCACTCGCCCGCTTTTTAGCCAGCAGCATATCCATGACTTCTAACATTTTGTCAGCATCTTCAATGGTGAGTTGTACTAGACGACGAGTATTAGGGTCCATGGTAGTTTCTCGTAACTGCAGGGGATTCATTTCACCCAGACCTTTAAATCGCTGTACGTTAACTTTCCCGCGTTTCTTTTCCGCTTCAATACGATCTAAAATACCGTTCTTTTCACCTTCATCTAGTGCATAGTAAACCTCTTTACCAATATCAATACGATATAAGGGAGGCATAGCAACATAAAAGTGGCCAGCATCAACAACCGCTCTAAAGTGTTTTACAAATAGCGCACAAATCAGTGTTGCAATATGTAGCCCATCGGAATCGGCATCGGCTAAGATACATATTTTTCCATAACGTAACGCCGATAAATCACTAGAAGCAGGGTCAATACCAATAGCAACAGAGATATTATGGATCTCTTCAGAGTTTAAAATAATATCTGACTCATCTTCCCATGTATTCTTGATCTTACCGCGCAATGGCATAATCGCTTGGAAGTCTCTATCTCGAGCTTGTTTTGCACTACCGCCAGCTGAGTCACCCTCCACTAAGAACAGTTCACCACGCTCCGGATCTTGAGTCGAACAATCGGTTAACTTACCCGGTAATGCAGGCCCTTGTGTGACCTTCTTACGAGCAACCTTTTTACTTTTACGATTACGTGTTTGGGCATTGTTAATACAAAAATCAGCTAGCGCTTCTGCTTCACTGACATTGGCATTCAACCATAGACTAAACGCATCTTTAACCACTCCAGAAACAAACACTGCACATTGTCTTGAAGATAGACGTTCTTTAGTTTGCCCGGCAAATTGCGGCTCTTTAATTTTAACCGAAAGAATATAACTACATTTGTCCCAGATATCTTCTGGACTCAATTTCAAACCACGTGGAAGGAGATTACGAATATCACAGAACTCACGCATTGCATCTAACAAACCTTGGCGGAAACCATTTACATGTGTCCCGCCCTGTGCTGTTGGAATAAGGTTTACATAACTCTCAGTAATTGAATCGCCGCCTTCTGGTAACCACACTACCGCCCAGTCAGCCATTTCGCTATTCGCTGAGAACTTACCAACAAAAGGTGCAGAGGGAAGTAATTCGTTTTCAGCAACGGCTTCTAATAAATAATCATTGAGACCATCTTGATAACACCATTCATAGTTATTTTTATTAACACGATCTTTAAATTTAATACTTAGACCAGGACATAACACTGCCTTGGCTTTTAACAGGTGCAATAAACGAGAAACTGAGAATTTAAAGCTATCAAAGTATTTTGGGTCTGGTCTAAAATGAACACTGGTACCAGTATTGCGTTTACCACAGGTGCCTACTTCACTTAACTCTTCGACTTTTTCGCCATTTTCAAAAGCAATATGGAAGACTTTAGCATCACGACGAATTTGTACATCAACACGTGTAGAAAGTGCGTTCACAACTGAAATACCTACACCATGCAAACCACCAGATATTTCATAGTTTTTACCAGAGAATTTACCACCTGCGTGTAACTTACAAAAGATCAGCTCCACCCCTGATATTTTCTCTTCTGGGTGAATATCAATAGGCATACCACGCCCATCATCTATAACTTCTAAGGATTGGTCTTCATGCAGAATAACTTGAATCGAACTGGCATGGCCCGCTAAAGCTTCATCCACCGAGTTATCAATAACTTCTTGCCCTAAGTGATTAGGACGATTAGTTTCTGTGTACATGCCTGGTCGATGACGAACGGGATCTAACCCGTTTAATACTTCAATGGAATCTGAATTATATTGTTCGCTCATGCATGCACCTATTTGACGTCTATTATGTAGTGTTGATCTTGGGTTATTTTTCTGTGCTTAAGTTAACACAGAACAAATATATTGATTGTATGTATTTAATAAAGAAAGTGAATTATTTCTGCTAAGTAACGTTCGAAACCAATAAAGCTATGATCACCACCCTTTTCACAAGTTATTTTACACTGAGCGTACTTTTTTAATGCTTCTCTATAGTCCAATACTTCATCGTTTTCTTGTAATAATACCCAAATATTTTTAGGGAGATTTATCAGATCAACGTTCAAAGCAACTAACTGTTGAACATAATCTTGATCGATAAAATAGTTTTCCAATAAATGAGGATGAGTCTGCTCACCTTGATAACGTGTTAATAATAGATCCGGTGTCACTGCTGGGTTAATCAAAATCACTTTCGCGGCATATTGCTGGGCAACGTTAGTCGCCAAGAATCCACCTAAAGAGCTGCCCATTACTGCAATCTCACAACCTTCATATTGGTTAAAAATCGACTCAATAGTTTGCCACATTTGCTCAGGGAAAACGGGAAGTTGCGGACAGATAAAATGGATATCGGGGTGTTCTGATTGTAAGTATTCACGCATTTGCTGCGCTTTTAGTGAACCTGGAGAACTATGAAAACCATGTAACGAAAGCAAAACTTTAGTTATGTTAGGGTCTCTCATTTTACCTCTTTATTTAATATTAATAACCTGTTGCGTTCTCATCCGTTGTAAATTTACCAGGGTTAAGGCGCTCTACTTGTGTGTCTATTTTACCTGACTTTTTTAAGACTAAATAGCGATATCCAGGCGGTTTATCATCTACAGCAAAATCATCACTTTGTGGCTTAAATTGCACACAAGTAGATGGGCTGGTGATATAGCGAACATTATTTTTAACTTGATCAAATGATTGATGAACATGGCCGGATAACACGGCATTAACGTTATCAAATTGACTAATGAGCGCGATAAATTGCTCGTTATTTTTAAGAATGTGTTGGTCTAACCAGGCTGCACCAACCGGTAATACATGGTGATGCACGGCAATCAGAGTATGTTTATCTGGGTACTGTTGTAACTTTTGCTGCAGAAAAGAGAGTTGTGAGTCACTTAAGTGGCCATAAGGCACACCAGATACTTGAGAATCTAACAAAATGATCTGCCAATGTTCACTAACAATTTGTTTGGCTTGCGCTAACCCTTCAGCTAATAATGACGGTAGCATGATCTCTTGCATATCATGGTTACCAGGTAACCAATAACAAGGCATAGATAAGGTTTTGATACGCTCACTAAAGTCCACATAAGATTGTGCAGAATGGTCTTGAGATAGATCACCCGTACATAACACTGCAGCACATTGCCCTGCATATTTAGCAGCGTGTTCAATGATTGCGTCATAACTTGCGACGGTTTTAATACCTAACAAATCTTTTTCACAATCAGCAAAAAGGTGAGTATCGGTAATTTGTAGTAACTTAATATCACCCGTAGAGTCAGGCACTAGGTTTACAACTGTCTGATTTACACCATTCATTTATTATCTATTTCGCTCTGCTAAAATGAAAAAACACCACAAAAACCAGTGGTTTTAGTTAGATTTAAGTTATTTATTTTACCATCGTCAAAAAAATGAAAATGATTTAATCACCAAAAATGTCGACAGTGCCACATTTCCGAGAAATGAAACGTAAAAATTGTATATTTAGTTAGATATTTAGTCCGTCTTTATAGTTCAGTTGTAACCACTGTAAACCGATAATGGTAATCGCATTATCTATTTTACCGCTGGTTACCCATTGATAAGCTTCCTCTCGTGCTACTACATGTACTCGAATATCTTCACCTTCATCAGCTAAACCAAATACACCTTGTACATTACTGCTATCCACATTGGCAATGAATAGGTCAACGGTTTCCGTAGAGCCTCCCGGACTAACATAATAACTTAGCATAAATTGGCAATCATCCACCGCTAAGCCAGCTTCTTCATAAGCTTCTCGTAGAACCGTCTGTTTAGCAGTTTGCCCTTCATCGATCATGCCGGCAATTAACTCTAACAACCAAGGCGATCGTGGGGAGTCCATTGCCCCAAGACGAAACTGCTCCACTAACACCACAGTGTCCAATTTTTTATCATAAGCAAGCAAAGCCGCCGCTTTGCCTCTTTCAAAACATTCTCTTTGAATGGGTTGGTTCCACTCCCTGAAAATAATTTATGGCGAATGGTCAATTTATTACACTTAAAAAAACCTTTATACAAAGGTTCACTAGCTACAATTTCAACGTCATTTTTATCGTACATATTCATCTTCCATTATTGCGTTTATGATAGCTTAGGTACTCAACTTAATATTACAAAATTATCTAGTAAATAGGTTAGATTGATAGCTTAATTGAAATACTAAAGTGCATAATAGGCATCAATAAACGATTTACTCATTTTTTAAAAAGATATAGGATATTGGTCACAATTTAATGATTTAACTTAATGATTATGTATGTAAATAACCTTACAAAAACACCATTAAAATCATTAACATAAAGCAAACCACCATGCTAAAAAACATTATCTTTGAATGGATTTACTTCACTCTAAGTCAATCGCTTAGAATGAATAATCAATTTATTGCATTTAAATAATCTTTATAAACAGGATCAGACACTAGAGGCTGAGCATCATTTTTAATATAGATCGTTAATTATTCCTTATATTCAGTTTAAATTTACAATAATAAAGATAACAAAAAAATAGTTTATAATATGCTTAACCCATGCTTAACTTTGTGCTTGTTAAGCTTACTAAGATAATAAGTATCATAACAATATACCCAATAGGATCTTCTTACCATGACTCTAAAACGCATTTATATAGCGACCTTACTAGGTTTATCAAGCCTAGCTGCTAATGCAGATACTTTAAAACAAGTTTACGAAGCCGCGAAACTAAAAGACCCTGTTATTTTAAAAAGCAAAGCTGAATATGACTTTTTTAAAGAGCAAGTAAATGAGTCAAAAGCAGACTTGTTGCCACAAATAGGGTTTGGGTTAGATGCAAACAGAGTACAATCAAGTCGAGATACTAGCCGATATAATTACTTCGGTGCAGGCTTTGATCTAACACAGTCGATTTACAATGGTACTTATTGGCAAAATGCAGATATTGCTGAAAAACAAGCAGTACAATATTCTGCGATTTATGGTTACGCAGCACAGAACTTAATTTACCGTGTTGCAGTTGCGTACTTTAATGTATTGAGTGCTGATGAGGCAGTAAAATCTATTGAAGCAAATAAGCGTGCTGTTCAACGTCAATTAGAGCAAACTCAACAACGTTTTGATGTCGGTTTAATTGCTATCACAGACGTGCATGAAGCACAGGCTGAATACGACACAACGGTTGCCGATTTAATTATAGCCAAAAACACGTTAGCCAATAATTACTACCTATTACGTCAGTTAACTGGCGAAGATGTAAAACAAGTCACTTACCTTGATACTGAAAACTTCCAAGCAACACCATTGGAAGGTGACGTAAGCGTGTGGCGCAATAGAGCGATTGAACATAATTTAGAGCTTCACTCGATGCGTATCGCTAAAGAATTAGCAAAAATGAATATCGACTTAGCTGAAACCGGGCATGGTCCAACGATTGATTTCACATTAGATTTAGATTACGACGATTACAACTACGATGATTACGATTCAGGCTCTTATGCTGCAAAGTCTGCAACAGCTGGGTTAAGTCTAGATGTGCCGATTTACTCTGGCGGTTCAATTACATCACAGGTAAAACAAGCACAATACAGCTACGTCATGGCTAGCCAAGATTTAGTAGAAACCTTCCGTAGTACAGAAGTGAGTATCAGTAGTGGTTACAACAATGTTCAAGCATCTGTGAGTTCTATCAGTGCCTATGAACAAAGTGTAATTTCATCACAAAGTGCATTAGATGCCGCCGAAGCAAGCTTTGAAGTAGGTACACGTACAATTGTTGATGTACTAGATGCAACAAATAGCTTATACGAGTCTGAGAACCTATTAGCTAATGCACGTTACGATTACATCATTAACATGTTACAGCTAAAACTATCAGCAGGTACATTAACTGAACAGGATCTATTTGATATTTCAGCAGGGTTATCAAAGCAAACTAACGAGATTAAAAAGACTGACACTAGCTCTTAATTAACAATTTAATAGATAAAAGGGAAGCAACTGCTTCCCTTTTTTATTGGCTGAACGCCCTAGCTTTAATGAGTCGTTAATTATGGCGAATAGCCTTAATTATTGCGAATAGTCTTAATTATTTCTGATGTAGAGCAGCCATCTTTAAATTGTAAAACGCGCACTTCACCACCATTAACAATCACTTCTTCACCGCCGGCAATCTCTTCTGGTTTATAGTCACCACCTTTTACTAATAGATCAGGTAAAACTCCTGCTATCAAACGCTGTGGTGTATCTTCAGTAAACTCAACCACCCAGTCCACAGCACCTAAGCCCGCTAATACAGCCATGCGACGATCTACAGGATTAACTGGTCGACCATCACCTTTTAAACGGCGTACAGATTGATCACTATTAACTGCAACAATAAGGCGTTCACCCTGCTCTCTTGCTGTATTCAAATAGGAAACATGACCGGCATGTAAAATATCAAAACAGCCATTTGTCATGACGACTTTTTCACCGCGATGTTGCGCTAATTTTACCGCTAACTTCAATTGCTCTTCAGACAGGACACCAAAACCAATCTCTTGCTGACTAAATACCGCATTAGCTAATTCAATAGTATTCACCGTTGAAGTACCAATCTTACCAACAACAACACCAGCGCCGGCATTCGCTAATGCACAGGCATCTTCAAAACTACTACCAGCAGCAATAGAAGCCGCTAAGACAGCAATAACCGTATCACCTGCACCAGTTACATCAAATACTTCTTGTGCTTGTGTAGGGAGATGGAAAGGTGCTTGATTCTCACGTATTAACGTCATGCCGTGTTCACTTCGTGTTACTAGCATCGCTTCTAAATCTAGATCTTTTACCAATTGAGCGGCACGTTCAAATAACATTTGATCATTGTCACAGGTGCCAACCACAGCTTCAAACTCAGATAAATTTGGTGTTAATAAGGTAGCGCCACGGTACTTTTCAAAATCAGTCCCCTTTGGATCCACTAATATTGTTGCACCTTGCTGCTTGGCAATTTGAATCATTTTTTGTACGTCAGCCAGAGAGCCTTTGTTGTAATCAGAAAACACCACAACAGGATTTTTAGCACGCAATGCTTTGCTCATATTAGCGATCATAGGTGCGCTATCAACATCACTAAAAGAGGTTTCAAAATCCAGACGAATCAGTTGTTGATGACGGCTTAATACACGTAACTTGGTAATAGTTGGCGCACTGCTTACCGTAACAAAGTCAGTTTCAACGTGAACAGAGCTTAAGCTATCTTTAATTGCTTGAGCAGCTTCATCTGCGCCCACTAAACCAATGATATTTGACTTGGCACCTAACGCGGCAATATTTAAGGCAACGTTAGCTGCACCACCTGGACGCTCTTCAACCTGTTTCACATTAACAACAGGAACAGGGGCTTCTGGAGAAATACGCGCTGCAGGACCATGCCAATAGCGATCTAACATTACATCGCCAACGACTAATACATTAGCTTTTTCATATTCAGGTAGGGTTATTTTCATTTTATTTATCTCTAAACCATATATCGGCTTAGATTATCACAGAGATCATCAAATCACATTTTCAAAACATCAAATTTGTAGGTAAATAGAGATTAATACTCAGGTAGGCGTCTAATAAATAAAAGTAATATACACATCATGGTGATCAACATAAGTTGTAAATGTGGTTTTCCTATTAATAGGGTAATTGAGATAAGGAAGCTAATAACCACACTCAAATAGATTGCAGGCTTACGCTCTTTATGAATTTTTTTATGTGTCTGCCAGTTTCTCAGGTCATTACCAATACCCGGTAAGTTTAATAACCATTGTTGAAACTTAGGAGAGCTTTTTGAAAAACAAAATAGCGCTAGTATAAAAAAAGGTGTGGCGGGCAAGAGCGGTAAAATAACACCTAATGCACCTAATATCGTCGATATTAGGCCAATGCTAAATAAGGTGTATTTTAATAAGATCGTTCTCATTCCCACTCCCAGTAGGTATTCATATTCATGTTTTCAGCCTAGCGAATTAACTATTAAAAAAATAATAGACTAAAAACAATTGGTTGCAAGCTCCGCCAAGTGAAAACTATCCATTAAGTATTATAATGCTCGCTGAATAGAAACATCTTAATTCACATAATAAAAGCTTGTATTACGCTAAAGAATTAAAGCAAAAAAAAGGCCTGCATCAGCAGACCTTTTTATTATAGCAATTTGCAACTTACATGTTTCAGCTTATTTTATTAAGCTAAAACTATGAAATTACTTACCTAGCTTCTCTTTAATACGAGCAGCTTTACCAGTAAGTTCACGTAAGTAGTAAAGTTTAGCTTGGCGAACCAGACCGCGACGTTTAACTTCAACGCTTCCTACAAGTGGGCTGTGAGTTTGGAATACACGCTCAACACCTTCACCGCTCGAGATTTTACGAACTGTGAATGCTGAATGTAAACCACGGTTACGCTTAGCAATAACAACACCTTCAAATGCTTGAAGACGCTCTTTTTCACCTTCTTTTACGCGAACACGTACAACAACAGTATCACCTTGAGAGAACTCAGGGATATCTGTACGAAGTTGTTCGTTTTCAATTGCTTCTATAATCTTGCTCATTTTTATACCTTTTTATGCCTAGTTAACTAATAACATCGCTGTCTAGTTGGAGCTACTGTCCAGAGCAGCAAGCAATTTTGCTTGCTCGTCAGTCAGAGCTAGGTTTTGTAATAAATCGGGTCTTCTTTGTTTCGTGCGTTGTAATGATTGAGTTAATCGCCATTGACGAATCTTCTCGTGATCACCACTCAATAAAACACTTGGCACTTGTTTTCCATCTAACACCTCGGGTCTTGTGTAGTGAGGACAGTCCAACAAGCCATCCGCAAAGGAGTCTTGTTCAGCTGATTGACTATGACCTAGTACACCCGGTACAAAACGTACCACAGCATCCATTAAAATCATCGCCGGTAGCTCACCACCGCTTAACACATAATCACCAACAGACCATTCTTCGTCTATTAAGCTTTCGATTATGCGTTCGTCTATCCCTTCGTAGCGCCCTGCCACTAATATCAAAGCATCAGAGCTTGATAGTGACTGTGCACCTTGATGGTCTAAACGTCGACCTTGAGGAGAAAGGTAAATCACCTTTGCCTCATGCCCTGCTTCTCTTGCACTCTGTTTTGCTGCGTTGATCGCATCCCGCAAAGGTTGCACCATCATCAACATACCAGGTCCACCACCATAGGGACGATCATCGACCGTTCTATGTTTATCTAATGTAAAATCACGAGGATTCCAACATTCGATAGAGATCAGGTTATTTTTAATCGCTCGACCTGTTACCCCATTTTCGCTAATGGCCCGAAACATGTCCGGGAAGAGGCTAATAACCCCTAACCACATAACTTTTCTCCTAGGGTAATTAGAAATCAGGTTCCCAATTAACAGTAATTAGTTGGCCTGCAATATCAACATTGGATATTACTTGCTCTTCGATGAACGGAATTAACCGCTCTTTTTGCCCAAAAGCATCATTCGAGTTGGCTTTTACAACAAGTACATCATTTGAACCTGTTTCCATCAAATCGGTGACAACACCAAGATGATAACCTTTGTCAGTTTTAACCTGACACCCGACCAAATCTCGCCAGTAAAAGTCAGCTTCCAATTCAGGAAGACTTGATGGATTCACTAAAAGCTCAATACCAACTAAGGCTTGTACTTCTTCACGAACATCATAACCATCTACTTTTGCAACAAAACCTTTATTGTGGCGTTTCCAATCAGTAATAATTACTTCTTGAACTCCACCAGCAGATTTCATTAACAATGGTTTGTATTGAAAAATACTTTCCGGATCATCGGTGTAGGAGTGGACTTTTAACCAGCCTTTGATGCCGTAAACCGCACCAAACTTGCCTATCTCTATTGGTTGTGCTTTATCGCTCACCGAATATCCCCTTCACCTAACTGCAATTAAGCAGCTACTTCGTTATCTTTTACTAATTTAGCTACACGATCACTTAGCTGTGCGCCAAGACCAACCCAATGGTTGATGCGATCTGTATCTAAACGTAATTTTTCTGATTGACCTTGTGCTGTTGGGTTAAAGAAACCAACTTTTTCAAGGAAACGGCCGTCACGTGGGCTACGGCTATCAGTTACTACCACTTGGTAGAATGGGCGTTTTTTAGCGCCACCACGAGCTAAACGAATAGTTACCATATCGTCCTCTTTATATTGTTAAACGTCGAAAGTCAGTGAATTCTGACCACCTGCTTCTGTAGAAAGCCGCAAAATTATACTCTTATTTGAGAAAAGAACAATCAAAATCACAATTTACAAAGAGTACTTAAGACTAAAAAAACAAAAAGCCCCGTTGAATCGCTTCCAACGGGGCTTTTAGAGTGCTTTAACTAAGCGTTATAGGTACTTATTTTTTGCGGAAACCGCCTAAACCAGGAGGCATTTTCATGCCACCAGGCATGCCGCCACCCATTCCAGGCATACCACCGCCCATGCCGCCCATCATTCCTTGCATTCCGCCCATCATTTTACGCATCCCACCTTTGCCAGAAATCTTTTTCATCATCTTCTGCATTTGCGTAAACTGCTTAAGTAACTTGTTTACATCTTGAATTTGCGTTCCTGAACCTGCTGCAATACGGCGCTTACGGCCACCTTTAATGATTTCAGGTTTAGCACGCTCTTTTTTAGTCATTGAGTTAATGATCGCTTCCATTTGATTAGTTGCTTTATCGTTCACTTGACTCTTCATTGCATCAGGTACATTCGACATACCAGGTAGTTTATCCATCATGCCCATCATGCCGCCCATGCTTTTCATTTGCACTAACTGGTCACGGAAGTCTTCTAAATCAAAACCTTTACCTTTTTGTACTTTACTCGCTAATTTCGCAGCTTTATCTTTATCGACTTTAGTTTCAAGTTCTTCGATTAATGAAAGAACATCACCCATGCCTAGGATACGAGAAGCAATACGATCTGGATAGAACGGTTCTAGTGCATCAATCTTCTCGCCCATACCGATAAACTTAATAGGCTTACCAGTAATATGACGAATAGATAAAGCAGCACCACCACGTGCATCACCATCAGCTTTGGTTAAGATAACCCCTGTTAGTGGTAAAGCTTCGTTAAACGCTTGTGCTGTATTTGCAGCATCTTGGCCAGTCATGGCATCAACGACAAACAAGGTTTCAACAGGATTAATAGCTTGATGAAGATCTTTGATTTCATCCATCATTTCGCCATCAACGTGCAAACGACCCGCCGTATCAACAATCACTACATCAATAAATTTCTTTTTCGCATGTGCAATAGCGGCATTTGCAATATCAATAGGCTTTTGTGTGATATCACTTGGGAAGAACTCTACATCAACTTCAGATGCTAAGGTTTCCAACTGTTTAATCGCCGCTGGGCGGTAAACATCGGCACTTACTACTAAAACAGATTTTTTTCTTTGTTTTTTAGTAATAATGAAAGCTTTGCAACAGAGGTGGTTTTACCCGCACCTTGTAAACCGGCCATTAATAAGACTGCTGGCGGTTGAGTCGCTAGATTTAAGTTTTCATTAACTTCGCCCATTGCAGATTCAAGCTCGCTTTGTACGATCTTGATAAACGCCTGCCCTGGATTTAGTGTTTTAGTGACTTCTCTACCGATAGCACGTTTTTTAACTGCTTGAATAAAATCACGAACAACAGGCAATGCTACATCCGCTTCTAACAGTGCCATTCGCACTTCGCGTAATGTACCTTTGATATTATCTTCTGTTAATCGACCTTTGCCGCTGATATTTTTCAGCGTTTTCGACAATCTGTCCGTTAAGTTCTCAAACATGTTTATGACTCATTGCTATTAATTATTAGGATTCTTTTATTATACCCGTTATCACCCAAGGTGCAAAATAAGAACAGTCATTGGAATTGTTTAGTTGAAGCTCACCCGTAATGCCGTTACCCTTTATGATTTAGCACATTTAGCGATTTTGATGTGGCAGTCATATAAACACCTAAATGATAATAGTTATAATTGCTTTTATAACGAATGAAAAATACTATTAACTTCTCATCTGTTTAATAAAGCTTATAATGTGAGCCTTAAACAGTTTCACTTTACGATAATAGGTACAACAACATATGGATCTACTGGCAATTATAAGCATTGTTTTTTATGTCCTCAGTGGCGTATTAGCTAGCCGACAGCTTTTTTCATGTAATCCTAACCCTACTTTCAGTATGCCAATGATAAGCCTCTCTAGTATTGCTTTATTAACGCATGCAGTGTGGTTATACCAACATATCTTCTTGGTTAACGGGCAAAACCTCCCTATCTTAAATGTTTTATCATTAGCGACTTTTGTCATTGCCCTTCTCTCTTTTGCTATGAGTAAAAAGGTTAACACCGGAGTGCTATTGCCGGTTGTTTATGGGTTTAACGCGATTAACTTTATTGTCGTGATGTTTTTACCTAGCCATTACATCACCCATTTAGAGAATCATCCTCAACTTGGGATACATATTATATTAGCGATATTAGCTTATGCGATCATGACTATTGCCAGTTTATTTGCCCTGCAGTTAGCTTATGTGGATCATCGCTTAAAAAAGCATAAAACACTATTATGCAAAGTAAATCTTCCACCATTAATGACGTTAGAAAAAAGCTTATTCCAACTTATTTTCATTGGTTTTATTTTGTTAACCGGCACCTTACTCACAGGCTTTATCTTCATAGAGGATATGTTTGAATCTGAGAATGGCCATAAAGCACTATTAACCATGATCGCTTGGGTTGTTTATGCGGTGTTATTATGGGGTCGCTATAAGAATGGCTGGCGTGGGCGTTTAGTCATTTACATTACTATTGCTGGTTCTTCATTATTAACACTCGCTTATTTCGGTAGTCGAATAGTACGAGAAATTATTCTTTAACAATCAAGAGAAAGCAGCATTTACTCAATATTGCTGCTTTCTCAATTATCTAATGCCTTTTTACTTAATTAAAACCAGCCTCTCTACAGCTTTGTTCAAGTACCTGATTACTGTTCCCCTGAATCTTACTAATACGCCTTGCTCGTTCGCATTCCCAGGCATCAACAGGATACGTTTTATTCCAAGCATTCATTAATTGGCGCTGCTGATTACTCATTTTATAATGAGTATATAACCCATCCATATATAAATAAGTACGCGCAATAATGCCTCGGCTTGCTTCTGGAGGCTCCGCTTTACTGTTTACAATTTTCATTTTACAGCTACCAAAACTACTACTTTCAACATCACCTAACATAACAAAGTTATAGTTACGACGGCTTGCATTCACAGAACCAATCGCGGGATATAAGTTATACATATCAGCTTGCATATAACGATATTCTTCATTGGCTTTTTCAGCACAACGGCGTCCTTTGTAGCTTTTACCTTTACTGGTAACACAAACAGCAGCGCCATTACGCCATTCGCTAAAGTTACGCCCAAAGTTCTCAGCGGGAACAATATGTTCCCATTCGATGCGTTTAGCTCTCTTCTGATATTTATCACTTTCGAATCCATTCGGCGGGATAATATTCTTTTGGCTATCAAATTCAGCATCACAATAAACCGTATGGCGATCTTGAGAAGTTAAATAGATCTCTTTTTCCAATTTCTTCTTGGCACTGGAAAAAGACTGTATTTGTGTATTTTCTGCGTGGAGTGATAAAGAGAGTGGCAACAGTGATAAAATAATAAAAGTTTTGATAGTTATATTCCCTTATAAAAAAAGGGCATATTATCTACTATAAAGCGCCTAAAAAACAAGCAATTAAGAAAGCAAACAGGGAATTAATTTAACCTTAATAATCTGTACAAAAAACCTTCTAACTTGCAGGAGGTAATGATCCTTTTTAAATATAAAAAATCAGCCAAATCCTCTTCTTTAATCAAACTTATCAAAGTCTTTTATGGTTTCTATCTAAAATTTATTATTAATCTTCATTTTTCGAAAATCTACTTTGTTATATCGGTGTTTCTTCGCTAATATCGAGGTTATTCATGTTTATTTTTTAAAGCAACCATAGAGACAACTTTTGAACGATATACCTACAAGTGCACTATTTATTAGCTTAGTCATTTTAATCATCATTTCAGCTTATTTCTCAAGCTCAGAAACCAGTATGATGTCTTTAAATCGTTATCGCTTACGTCACTTAGCCGAAGATAAAAATAAGACAGCAGTACGTGTTGAAAAGTTATTAAACAAGCCAGATAAACTCATTGGACTGATCCTAATCGGCAATAACTTGGTAAATATTTTAGCCTCAGCAATTGCCACTATTATTGGGCAACGTTTATTTGGTGATGCTGGTATTGCTATTGCAACAGGTGTATTAACTTTCGTGATACTTATATTTGCTGAAGTAACACCAAAAACGTTAGCCGTCTTGTACCCTGAAAAAATAGCATTTCCAAGTTCGCTGTTACTCGCTCCATTACAAAAATTACTCAGTCCATTTGTTTGGTGTATTAATGGGATCTCTAATGGTCTGTTACGCATATTTGGCATTAATGTTAACGAACAAAGCGATCATGCGCTTTCTAGTGATGAGTTAAGATCAGTAGTGAATGAAGCGGGTTCGATGATCCCAGAGCACCATCAACAAATGTTATTAAGTATTTTAGAGCTGGAAAAAGTCACTGTTGATGAAATTATGGTGCCACGAAATGAAATTGCGGCCATTGATATCAACCAAGATTGGGAAACTATTTTAAAGCAACTTAAGCATCGCACACACACAATGACCTTGTTATATCGCGATACGATTGATGAGGCGATTGGTTTTTTACATGCACGTGATTCCTTACTTAACTTCTTGAAAGAAGACTTCTCTAAGACCACCTTATTGAGAAGTGTGCGTGAGTTATACTTTATTCCCGAAGGCACTCCACTCAATACGCAGTTGATCAAATTCCAGCAAAACAAAGAACGTATGGGTTTGGTTGTCGACGAATACGGTGATATTCAAGGCCTAGTGACCTTAGCTGATATTCTAGAAGAAATTGTGGGTGACTTTACCACCACACATGAGCCACACAGCTCTGAAGAGATACATAAGCAACAAGACGATAGCTATATTATTGAAGGTAGTATTGGTATCCGAGATCTTAATAAAGAGATGGGCTGGTCATTACCTACCGATGGCCCCCGCACATTAAATGGATTAATTTTAGAGCACTTAGAAACTATCCCTACTTCTGCTGTCAGTACCCGCATTTGTGGTTACCCAATGGAGATCATGGAAGTAGAAAATAATATGGTTAAATTAGTTAAAATTCTACCTGCACTATATACAGAAGAAACGGTTTAAATCGCTAAGCGAATTTAAAAAATCGATGACATCATATCTAGTCATTTAAGATTCACGGCTAGATATGTTGACATCTCCTTTAATAACGAATACCTCCCGTACCACACTCCATAACAACAACTCCTTTATCAGCTCAATCAATAGCTGTGATATCCCCTGCTTGGTTTTATATGACCTACCAACATAAAACTTATTATCAATATTCCTGATATTGATAATAAAAACTATCAAATATTCTTCTTAAGCTAATCGTCGTATTGTTTTTAAAGCGAATCTACAACGCTAATTAAACATTTTCTTTACACATACTTCGGAGGCTTAGTGATTGAATATGAATCATCCCACTAGCAGCATAAATGAAAGTACCATCAAAAAAATGCCATTGGCCTCGCCTTTATTAGAGGTGAGCCAGTATGGATTACATAAAATTAATAAAAGCATTCGGCACTCTTTTGGCTTATCAGTATTTGCCGGAATATTCATTGCCATCGCTTTTGTTTTTTACGTTACCGTCACAACCGGATCAGATGCCTCATCCTGGGGATTAACTAGATTAGCAGGCGGTATTGCTTTTAGTCTTGGCCTGATCTTAGTGGTTGTCTGCGGTGCAGAACTTTTTACTAGCACCTTACTCAGTAGCGTTGCCTGGGCACAAGGTAAGCTCAACAGTAAACAGCTATTAGCTTGTTGGGGACGCGTTTATATCGGCAATTTTGTTGGTGCGATGTTAATCCTGCTATTAGTTGTTGGTGGGAAAATGTATCTACTCGATGGAGGTCAGTGGGGATTAAGTGTCCTCAAGCTTGCCCAGCATAAAATTCATCATACTTGGTTAGAAGCTTTCTCATTAGGTGTTTTATGTAACCTATTGGTTTGTCTAGGCATTTGGATGACATTTAGCAGCAAAGATATGCTCACTAAATCGTTACTACTGATATTACCTGTTGCCATGTTTGTAAGCAGTGGCTTTGAACATAGCATCGCCAATTTATTCATGGTGCCTTTGGGTATTGTTTTACAAAATACCGTATCACCTGAATACCTCCTATCTCTAGGATATAACGCCAATAGCTTCGCAGACTTAACAGTGAGCCATTTTATTACCAGCAATCTAATCCCAGTGACACTCGGCAATATAGTCGGAGGAGGAGTGATGGTTGGGTTAGGGTACTGGTTTATTTATGACGCAACACCAACCCCTTTAACCCCCACAGATACTTCAACAACAACACATAAAGCAAATATATATACAGCTACATCAGCAGCTATTCACCTTCCATCACAAGGAGTTTCAATCATGAAAAATTCATCACTTACACAATTAACCGTAGCCCAACTTATGGACACACAAGCAGTAACGTTAACTGCGCAACAAAGTGCCACAGCCGCGCTACTTCAATTATCAACACATAAGGTACGTGGCGCTGTGGTTGTTAATGCAGACAATAACTTAGTAGGTTTTGTCTCGGAGCAGGATTTATTACGCTCATGGTGGGCTAACGATTTTGAACTAGACAGTGAATTAACGGTAAACGATGTAATGCAAACAGAGGTACTCAGTGTGACACCGGAGCAAAGCGTGTCAGAACTGATTGAGTTTATGACTGTAGATAAAACGATCCTTTACCCAGTCAGTGACTCAGGTGTATTACTCTCTAGCCAATATCTAGACTATCAACAACGCCTTAACAAAGCAGCCGCTAAACGCCCTTCTATTTACCCAGTAATAGAAAATGATAAAGTCGTTGCAACGATTAGCCGCCAACATATCACCGACTATTTATTAAGTGACTTAACACCAGACACTAAGCAAACGGAACCAGCGACACAGCATTCGCACCAAGCAGCTTAACGCTTTATATCTAGCTGAATAACATAAGGTTAATCATAAAAATGCTTAACCTTATTTTTCTTTGCGTCGCGCACTAATCTTTTTGCCTCGGTCATCACGCACTCTTTTAAAGGGTTATCCCCTAGCTCATTTAACCAGACAAAGGATAAACTACGTTGCATATTCAAATCCGGCGTATCTAAAATAACCAACTCCCCACTAGCGACTTCTTGATGAACATCCAATAACGGCAAGCATCCCAAATACACACCATTTTTGACTAACTCCTTGATCACAGCAACACTTTCATATTCCTTCCACACGTCTAGCTGTTCTATTAATCCATAAACTGCACTTTCAAAGATCCTTCTTGTGCCAGAGCCGTGTTCTCGTAATATCCAACGAGCTTGCTCCAAACGTGCTAAATTCACTTTTTGATCGTTTGCATAAGGGTGATAAGGGTTAGTGAAAACCACTAGATGATCATCTACGATTGCTTCTTGCATTACCCTGCTATCATCATTTCTTGCTTCAATAATGCCTAATTCAAACTCATGATTTAATAACCCTCGAATCACCTCTTCACTGTTCTTAACCGTTAGCTCAATACGTAATTCGGGGAAGTCACTATCAATATTGCTGATTAAACGTGGTAAGAGGTGCTTAGCAGGTGTTTGGCTTGCACATAATGACAAAGAACCGCTAATCAAATTCTGATCCTTTAAACCTTGTTCGATTTGTTCTGCGTTTTGAATGAGTTTTCTAGCTTGTGGCCTTAGCCAACGTCCCCAATGGCTTAAGGTTAAGCGGTTTCCATGACGAATAAACAAAGGCCTATCCAATAGGTTTTCTAATTGAGCTAAAGACATGCTAACAGCAGATTGTGTCATGCATAACTCATCGGCAGCCCTACTGACCCCTTGATTACTGGCGATGGCATTAAAAACTTGCAGTTGTTTCAATGTGTATTTCATATTGTTTCATAGCTAGTTGATTTGCTATCAATGTAAACTATCAATTATTTTGATACTTGATATGAAACAAGTAACTGAATATTAGGTGATTAAATAAGGAAGATAGGAGGTTGTTTTTACTAACAATAAAAAGGCTGCAAAGCAGCCTTTTAGAACAATAAACGGTTAATCTGTAGAATTACAGAGCTTGTAATTGCGCTTCTGATAAAGAGATATCATCATTTTTATTTACACCAATACCCGCATCTATAATTGCTTGTGCAATTTCTTTTGCTTCTTCAAGCGAGTGCATTGCATAGGTACCACATTGATATTCGTTTAACTCAGGAATTTCATTTTGATCGGCAACGTTTAATACGTCTTGCATGGCCGCTAACCAAGCCTTACCCACTTGATCTTCTGTTGGCGCGCCAATAAGGCTCATGTAAAAACCGGTACGACACCCCATTGGTGAGATATCAATAATCTCTACTTTATCGCTGTTTAGGTGATCACGCATAAATCCAGCATAAAGATGCTCAAGTGTATGAATACCCTTCTCTGATAAAATATCCTTATTAGGTGCGGTAAAGCGTAAATCAAATACAGTAATTGTATCTTTGCTTGGCGTTTGCATTGTTTTAGCAATACGCACAGCTGGTGCTTTCATGATCGTATGATCAACGGTAAAGCTATCTAATAATGGCATGGTCTTTCCTTTTACTAAGTTAGGTGTTTTAATCGTGTTCAGCTCGTTATGTGAAAAATAAACGCCATAACCAACTTGAATCTAAATTTTCTTGGCAACCTCTTAACTGTGTTGCATAACGCTTGGAACGTGCATCCACTTGTTTTGATACATTAATCAACCAAGCCTTCTGGTTATAGGTTTTATTTTTATAACCTGTCCAGCCCTCATGATAATTCAAATACTGGTTATATGCATCCCACTTTGAAATACCATTTATTTTATGGGTCTTATAAGTAAACCATCCCATGAAGTCGATGGCATCATCAAAGTCATCACGATCTGACCAACTATTGCCTGATTCTCTCTGATAATCGCCCCAAGCCGCATCGCGAGCTTGAGCATAACCATAGGCATCACTAACTCGGCCAATGGGGATAAACCAAAAATACTCCATCGGTGGAGCAGCATCATGTTTAAAACTACTTTCTTGATACATCATGGCCATCGGCACATGAATAGGCGTACCCCAACGTTCATTCATCTCTTTTGAAGCTGTGTACCAATCACGGTACTCAAAAAAGATATCACAAATATTTTCAGGGTTTTCTGGTGGAGCAGTAGAGCAAGCCATTAATGATAATGGGAAAAGTAACAGACTTAATTTTTTAACTAAATACATCTGATTTGATTTCCTATTTACTGGCAAGATACTCATTATAAGATGACGTTACAGGTTATTAAATAAACCAATCATAAAATGATGCGATGCAACACTATCAATAAAGTCGAAGTCGAAGTAGATAAGTCTCCTTATCTACTCCATTATTAATGATTATGCTTTATTTGCGTTAGCAAAGTAATTGGCTAAAAAGTCAGGGAAAGATAATGTATCTGCATCTTCAATTTGCTTTTGCTTAACGATAGATTCTTGCTTCTGCTCAGCAAACACTTGCTCAGACCAAACAGCATAAGGTTGCTCTGTAAGCTCTGTTTTGTATTGCTTACTTAACTGTAACGCTAATGAACCATTATCGCCTTGCGTCTGTTTAATGCGCTCTAAAATACGTGCTGAACTTGTCAACTCTGGGTGACTAAAGCGAGGACTAATATGCTGCATTGCATTTTGGTAGCAATCATCATCATTATTTTTATCTAATACAATCGCCATTTCCATTAGTTGCGAATTTAACCATTCACCCCAACCTGCCACATCAAATGTTTGCTCTGCGATGGTTAATGTTAATTCAGGATCACGGCCTCTAGTCACGACGTCGTTAAAGTTACTCGCGCAGGCTTTGTATTCTTCTTGAGATAACTCAGGAGACGCGACACTTGCACACCAAGTTAAGAACAAATCTAAGAAATGTACTTGTTCCTTGGTGATGCCTAACTTACAGAATGGGTTAACGTCTAATGAACGAATCTCAATGTATTCAATGCCACGAGCTTTAAGTGCTTGAGAGGGAGTTTCATTGCCAGTCTGTACGCGTTTTGCACGAATCGATGCATATAACTCATTCTCAATTTGCAGCACATTGTCATTTAGTTGTAAATACTCACCCTCTTTGACAACCCCCATTTCAGTGAAGCTAGGGTCCTTCATTGATAGCGCTTTACGTACACTCGTTAGGTAATTATCTAAATTGTTGTAACAAATATTCAAACCAGACTGCGAGCTGTTGGTATAGCCTAAATCACTTAAACGTAATGAAGTTCCGTAAGGTAAGTAGATAGTCCCTTTACCCGTATTTTCAAAAGATAATGTAGTCTCTTTCCCTTGCAGAAAAGACTTACAAATTGCAGGTGAAGCGCCAAATAAATAAGGGATAACCCAGCCATAGCGTAAGTAATTTCGAATCAGCCCCATGTAACCTGCTGATTGTGCAGCTTGCCCTGTTAATGGAGAGTTATGTAGTTCAGACCACACATCCCAAAAATCACTTGGTAATGAGAAATTATAATGCACACCAGAAATAATCTGCATCATACTACCGTAGCGATTTTTCAAACCTTGGCGATAAGTGGTTTTCATTCGACCAATATTAGAGGTGCCAAACTGCGCTAATTCAACGTGATCTTCAGTTTGTACATAACAAGGCATACTCATTGGCCATAAGTATTGCTCGCTAGGTAAATTTACAGCCACATGGTGGTGAATATCATTTAAGTAATCAAAAAGCTGCTCTACGTCCTTAGCAACAGGCGTAATAAACTCTAATAAGCTTTCAGCAAAATCAGTAGTGATCGAGTCATGTGTTAATGCGCAACCATAAGCACTTGGGTGCTTCTCCTGAGATAATTTTCCGTCTTCATTTACACGTAATGTTTCGCGCTCTATACCGCGACCAAATTCAGTGAGACTGTTAGAGTATTTGCTGAGGATAGTGATACGCTGTTGAAAATTGTTAGACAAAAGTTAGCCCCTGAGTAATTTTTAGAGCGCTAACTTTACCACCGAACTTCATTGAACTAAATAAGGATTTTCTGAAAGTCGCCAGTAAAAGCAAGAACATGAACATTTGTTCCAATGGCCCCCCTATTTATTGGCTTCTTTGCATTATTTCACACCTGTAAAAGAGTATTTATAATGCTGAAAAATGCTATTCATTATTAAAAAATAAACAACCACATCAAAAACAGATAGCGAATGCTTTTACTAAGTACAATATTTAAGAAAGCAGTCGCACGTGCTAGCCTCAACCAACCAGCAAATAAACAGATAACATCACCAATAACCGGTAACCAACTTAACAGTAAAACAAGGTTTCCCCACTTCTTACAAAAGCTAAGGTTTTAGGGTATTTTAATGCCGCTTTTTCTTGGCCCCAAGAGAAGTAATAACCTAATAAGTAAGTGGTTACTGCGCCTAAACTATTTCCAAAGGTTACCGCTAAGAAATATCCCCACTTTAAACTCAACTGTTGTTTTAGATAATAAACAAACAACACTTCTGAACCACCAGGAAATAATGTCGACGAGATAAAACCGCTGCTAAATAACAGCCAGTAATCGCTCATTACCGAACTCCAATTGATTAAACACAAAAAAGGCCACTATAAGATAGTGGCCTTAGAGACTAAACGGTACTAAATGAATGTGTTAACCAACAATCGCTAACAATACACCCGCTGCTACAGCACTACCCAGTACCCCAGCTACGTTTGGTCCCATCGCATGCATGAGTAGGAAGTTATGTGGATTAGCTTCTAAGCCAACTTTATTCGCTACACGTGCGGCCATCGGTACCGCAGAAACACCTGCTGCACCAATCAGAGGGTTAATTGGACTTTTCGAGAAACGCCCCATGCCTTTCGCCATTAAGACTCCAGATGCAGTACCAATTGAGAAGGCTACTGCGCCTAAGCCTAAAATACCTAAGGTTTCTAAGTTTAAGAACTTATCAGCAGACAATTTAGAACCAACACCTAAGCCTAGGAAAATAGTCACGATGTTAATCAGCTCGTTTTGTGCTGTAGAGCTTAAACGATCCACTACACCAGACTCACGCATTAAGTTACCTAAACAGAACATGCCAACTAGTGGCGTTGCAGCAGGTAAAAATAGAATAGTCATAAACAATACCGCCAGTGGGAAAATGATTTTTTCCTTTTTACTCACTGGGCGTAGCTGTTCCATTTTAATCTGGCGCTCTTCAGGTGTTGTTAATGCACGCATAATAGGCGGTTGGATAATCGGAACCAAGGCCATGTATGAGTATGCAGCAACCGCAATCGCGCCCAACAGATCAGGGGCTAATTTAGAGGCTAAGAAAATAGCTGTAGGTCCATCTGCACCACCAATAATGGCAATCGCTGAAGCATCCGCCAAGCTAAACTCAAACCCAGGTACTAAGTTTAATAAAATCGCACCAAATAACGTCGCAAAAATACCAAACTGCGCTGCAGCCCCTAAGAATAATGTCTTAGGGTTTGCGATAAGCGCACCAAAATCAGTTAACGCCCCAACCCCCATAAAGATGATTAATGGGAAAATTCCCGTTTCAATCCCGATATGGTAGATGTAATAAAGCATGCCACCTTCATCATTAAAACCAGCATTTGGGATATTCGCTAAAATAGCACCAAACCCAATAGGTAATAGTAATAAAGGCTCAAACTTACGCGCGATGGCTAGGTACAATAACAAAGCCCCTACCGCCATCATCACTAGCTCGGGCCACTGGAAATTTGCAATCCCAGTATCTGCCCATAGTGTCATTAATCCATTCACGTTATCTTCCTTAACCAATTAAGAACAATGATTCGCCTACAGCAACCGCATCACCTTCGCGGATATTGACTGCTTGCACTGTGCCTGATTTAGGCGCACGTATCTCTGTTTCCATTTTCATCGCTTCCATGATCAATAAAACGTCACCTTCATTAACCTGATCACCAACTTTTGACAGTACTTTAAAGATATTACCCGCTAAAGGTGCAGGTACATCTTCGCCTACTCCCGTTGTGGCAACTGGCGCGGCAGGAGCTGAACCTGATGATGTTGTTTGAAGCGCAGCACCATTCGCTTTAACTGGCGCAATACCATCAATACTGCCTTCTGGGCCAACTTGTACTGTATATAATTGACCATCAACTGAAACAGAATAAGCCTCTGGCTCTTTCGCTGTTGACGCGACCATCATATCGTCTGCACTTGGTACAGGTTCAAAGGCATCTGGGTTATTACGGTTCTCTAGGAATTTCAAACCAATCTCAGGGAATAGCGCATAAATCAATGCGTCATCCACTTCGTTCTCAGCAACTTTAATGCCTTTTTCTGTTGCTAACTTCTTGAATTCTGCTTCAATAGAGGCCATTTCTGGTGCGATATTATCAGCAGGACGACAAGTAATGGCACTCGCTCCATCTAATACTTTTGCTTGCAGTTCAGTATTAACGGCAGCAGGCGTTGCTCCGTACTCGCCCTTTAATACACCAGCGGTTTCTTTCGTGATGTTTTTGTAACGCTCACCCATTAATACGTTAATAACCGACTGTGTACCTACAATTTGCGACGTTGGAGTTACTAGTGGAATAAAGCCTAGATCTTCACGAACGCGTGGGATCTCTTTTAATACTTCATCCATTTTATCGCCAGCACCTTGCTGTTTAAGCTGGCTTTCCATGTTAGTTAACATGCCACCAGGTACTTGCGCTAATAAAATACGAGGATCAACCCCTTTTAATTCGCCTTCGAACTTAACGTACTTTTTACGTACTTCGCGGAAGTAAGAAGAGATATCTTCTAATTGATGCAGATCTAACCCAGTATCACGTGCCGTGCCTTCCACAATAGAAACCAGTGTTTCTGTTGGTGAATGACCGTAAGTCATACTCATTGATGAGATCGCTGTATCGATAATATCAACACCTGAATCGATCGCTTTTTGTTGTGTAGCAACACTTAATCCAGTTGTTGCATGGCAATGTAACGCTAATGGAATATCAGTACAGGCTTTAATTTTGGTTACTAGCTCTTCTGCCACATAAGGCTTTAATAGGCCGGCCATATCTTTAATACAGATAGAGTGAGAACCCATATCTTCAAGACGTTTTGCCATATCTACCCAACCATCAATAGTATGAACAGGGCTGGTCGTGTATGACAGCGTACCTTGTGCATGTGCGCCAACTTCGATTGCTGATTTAATCGCCGTATCAAAGTTACGAAGATCGTTCATCGCATCAAAGATACGGAAAACATCAACGCCATTAGTATGTGCACGTTCAACAAATTTTTGCACCACATCGTCAGCGTAATGACGGTAACCTAATAGGTTTTGTGCTCTTAATAGCATTTGTTGTGGTGTATTAGGCATCGCTGCTTTTAAAGCGCGAATACGATCCCAAGGATCTTCACCTAAATAACGAATACATGAATCAAAAGTAGCGCCGCCCCATGTCTCTAAAGACCAGTAACCTACTTCATCTAGTTTCTCTGCAATGGGTAGCATATCGTCAATGCGCATGCGTGTTGCAAATAATGATTGGTGTGCATCACGTAACACAACTTCTGTGATTGCTAGAGGCTTAGACATATTCACTTGCTCCTTTATTAATTTCTTGTCCATTATGCTGATTGTGCTTTACGGTATTGTTGCACTGCTGAGGTAATAGCAGCAATGACTTGTGGGTTAACCTGAGTGTCACTCGCTGTAGGAACAGCAGGTGCTTTTCTTTGTGGGGTTGCAACAGGTTTATCTGCAGGGATGTATTTCGCCATTAACGTAATACAAATAAATAATAACCCTAAAAACAAATAAACAAATGCCATACCAAGACCCAGTAACATTAAAGCAGTAACTAAAGAGCCTGAAATATCCATAGACGTATCCTTATCCTTTTATAAATATCCAACTTGACCGATGACAACTACAAAAGTGAATATTTATTCAATTAATGTATATTTTATGTCGCGATAAAGTGGACTTTGAATACCTGCCAGAATCTGTTCCGATTTAGTAATAATGAATCATTAATAAGTTATTTAATTAAATTAACTCATTAATATATATCACTATTAATAAAATATTATCCGGCAGCAGTTTATTGTACTGGTTTGGCCTATAAAATGAAAGTCAACGAAGTTGACCCACTAAGCAGAGTTGAGATTTAAAGTGCACTATTTAATGTTATTTCTAGGTATTTTATGCTGCACATTTCCTATATAAAACATGACTTAATTTGCAATCAAACTAAATAAACATGCAGTTATCCTAAATAAAAAACAGGCTGGAAAATAAAGGTAATAAAAGCGCTCAAGCAATTTATAAAAAACATCAAAAAGTATAAAGAATATAAATAAATACAGGGATTTAATGGGAAAGCAAAAATTGAATTATAATTCGGATTTATTGAATAAATATTATGTGAAATAGTAGGAAAATAAAGAAATGGTGCGGGTGAAGGGATTCGACCCCCTGACCGCCTGGTTCGTAGCCAGGTACTCTATCCAGCTGAGCTACACCCGCATTGGTGTTTAATATTATTGGGAATAATATTAATAAAGCTCTAAAAACAAAAAAACTTACCAAAGGTAAGCCTTAAAGAATGGTGCGGGTGAAGGGATTCGAACCCCTGACCGCCTGGTTCGTAGCCAGGTACTCTATCCAGCTGAGCTACACCCGCATTGGTGTTTAATATTATTGGGAATAATATTAATAAAGCTCTAAAAACAAAAAACTTACCAAAGGTAAGCCTTAAAGAATGGTGCGGGTGAAGGGATTCGAACCCCTGACCGCCTGGTTCGTAGCCAGGTACTCTATCCAGCTGAGCTACACCCGCCGCGATATTCTTTTGTTTTTATTCAATTCTTAAGCTCACCGTCTTTTCGTGCAAATAGAAAGATGGTGCGGGTGAAGGGATTCGAACCCCTGACCGCCTGGTTCGTAGCCAGGTACTCTATCCAGCTGAGCTACACCCGCTTTAAGAATCTACAAGAATGGCGGTGGAGGAGGGATTCGAACCCTCGAACAGGCTATAAACCCGTTACTCCCTTAGCAGGGGAGCGCCTTCGGCCACTCGGCCACCCCACCGTCGTCTTGTTGGCGCACATATTACTGTCTTATGAAAACAAGTCAAACTTTTTTTGAAGAAAAAGTTTTGCTTGCTTGCTAATTAAACAAAGTGTTGCTTTTTTAGGTTAAATGGGGTGTTTTTAAGCAGTCTGAAAACAGGTTTTATTATTAAAGCAGTGTAACTAAGTTAAGCACCACTCCCAAAAATTCGATTTAAAAGAGCAGTAATAACTAAAAACAGCGGAAATAATTAAAGAAAGTGACCATGAATAGCGCAACACATTTAAGTTTGCCCTAAAAGTCATGGAAAATACTGAAAGGGATTAAACCGCTAACGTAAATGAATGCTAAATAAAGCCTAAAATGAAAAACAAGGTTAAAAAGGAATCGCAGAGCTCTTCCGTTTATAGCACTAGGCTATAGCCTAATTCGCCCAGCGGCCCAAGGTCAAAACCAACACACAAGATACCTCAGACTAAAGCAGGAACCAATACTCTTAACAATCGGCCATATAGCATTACGGTAACAACTCATCGCCGTAGCATTTTCCCAAATGCTTTATTACTTTTAGTAAGGCCAAACAGGACGTTTGGCTTAGGCTCGTTTGGTACAGGGATGTGCCATAGAGCCGGTACGTTATAAAAGTAATAAAGAATTTGGATGAGAAAATGATTCGGTGCCAGTTTCTTTGCCTACTTTCTTTTCTGGTAAAAGAAAGTCGTGTCGCCGACATGGCGAAAACACTGCTAGTAAATATCAAACAGCCTAGACGAACGTAGATGAGCCAAATACAACAGGTCAAGACTTAAAATCAAAACAAGCGACTTAGGGACAGCATTCCAAGATAAAAACCAACACACAAAATACTGCAGGCTGAAAAAGGAATCGCAGAGCTCTTCCGCTCATTGCTCTAGCCTTCCGGATAATTCGCCCAGCGCCCCAAGTTCAAAAGATGTTACGTAAGTTGTGTATATAAACGAAAAGAAAAGAAATCGCAGAGTTCTTCCGCTTATGGCACTAAGCTATAGCCTAATTAGCCCAGCGGCCCAAGATAAAAACCAACACTCAAAATACTGCAGGCTGAAGCCAGCGCCCCAAGCTCAAAAGATGTTACGTAAGTTGTGTATATAAACGAAAAGAAAAGGAATCGCAGAGTTCTTCCGCTTATGGCACTAGGCTATAGCCTAATTCGCCCAGCGGCCCAAGATCAAAACCAACACACAAAATACTGCAGGCTGAAGCCAGCGCCCCAAGTTCAAAAGATGTTACGTAAGTTGTGTATATAAACGAAAAGAAAAGGAATCGCAAAGCTCTTCCGCTTATAGCACTAGGCTATAGCCTAATTCGCCCAGCGGCCCAAGATCAAAACCAACACACAAAATACTGCAGGCTGAAGCCAGCGCCCCAAGTTCAAAAGATGTTACGTAAGTTGTGCATATAAACGAAAAGAAAAGGAATCGCAGAGTTCTTCCGCCCATGGTAATAGGCAGTCGTCTAATTCGCTCAGCGCCAAAGGTCGAGGGTCAAAGGTCAAAGCCGAGGTCAAAACCAACCAAACAAAAACCAACAGACATAAAAAAAGAGCTAATTAGCTCTTCTTTTCAAAAATCATATTTATTACTGTTAATAGCGGCTTTTAGCCTCTATGCACAAAAGTAACAGGCAACAGGTTAAAAACTTACTTAACTGGCTGTTGCGTTCTTTTCTGCTTGAATGCGCATGTAAATCTCTTCACGGTGAACAGATACGTCTTTTGGCGCATTTACACCAACACGTACTTGATTACCTTTAACACCTAATACTGTCACAGTCACGTTGTCACCGATCATTAGCGTTTCGCCAACACGGCGGGTCAAAATTAGCATATTTAAGCTCCTAAATTATTAGATTGAATATATTGATTAATCAGTATGGCTCATAACACAGTAAAAATATCATTTATTTTACTGTGTTATGACATAGTTTATTTTTCTTGCTTTGGTTCAGTCTCAAGCTCAAATGCTTTGTGTAAAGCACGTACAGCCAATTCTAAATACTTACTATCTACTAATACTGAGATTTTAATTTCAGAAGTAGCAATTTGATGCATGTTGATCCCTTCAGCACCTAATGTTTCAAACATTTTTTGTGCAACACCAGGATGATTCCACATACCTACACCAACGATAGATACTTTAGCAATTTCGTTATTACCTTGTACTGAATCTGCACTTAACTTAGTACATACTACATTTAATAGTTTCGTTGCTTCTTCGTAATCATCACGGTGTACAGTGAAAGTAAAATCAGTTTTACCATCACCTAGTGTGTTTTGCACAATCATATCTACATCAATGTTGGCAGCACCAATAGGAGAAAGAATTTGAGCAGCAATGGTTGGCTGATCCGGCACACCAGATAAAGTTAAACGCGCTTCATCACGGTTGAATGCGATGCCAGAGATAACAGGAGATTCCATTTTATTTTCCTCGTAACTAATTAACGTACCACCACCATCTTTAAAACTAGAAAGTACACGTAGTGGCACGTTGTATTTTCCTGCAAATTCTACAGAGCGGATCTGTAATACCTTAGCGCCTAAGCTAGCCATTTCTAACATCTCTTCAAAAGTGATGCTATCAAGACGACGTGCATTTGGCTCAACACGCGGGTCAGTAGTATATACGCCATCAACATCAGTATAGATCTGACATTCATCGGCTTTTAATGCAGCGGCAATGGCGACTGCTGAAGTATCACTACCACCACGACCTAATGTGGTGATGTTGTTATCTTCACTACGACCTTGGAAACCAGCAACAACCACTACTTTACCCGCTTTTAAATGTTTCTGAAGGTTCTCAGTCTCAACATTTAAAATACGTGCTTTAGAGTGACTTGCATCCGTTTTCATGCGAATTTGATCACCGGTCATTGATACTGCTTCAACGTTTAGGTTATGCAACGCCATTGATAATAATGCAATGGTCGTTTGCTCACCTGTTGTTAACAGCACATCCATTTCACGTGCACTTGGTTTCTCAATAAACTCTTTTGCTAAGGCAATTAAACGGTTTGTTTCACCTGACATTGCAGATAAAACAACCACTACATCATGACCCGCTTCTCTCGTTGCTTTGACTTTATCCGCAACCGCTTTAATACGCTCAACAGTACCAACTGAAGTACCGCCATATTTTTGAACTATCAGTGCCATCTCATTTCCTTGCTATACTCACGGGTATAGACTCCAAATTCTTACAAACGTTCGGTTAACCATGGGTTAACTAACGCTAATGCATCTTTTAAAGCAGCTGGGTTGTTTCCGCCAGCCATCGCCATATCAGGACGGCCGCCACCTTTACCACCAACAGGAACAGCAACAACATTCACTAATTCACCTGCTTTTACTTTTCCAATTAGGTCTTTAGTCACACCAACCACTAGGCTAACTTTATCGTCACCTACGGTTGTTGCTAATACCACAACACCTGATTGTAGTTTGTTCTTCATCTCATCAACGCTAGTGCGTAATGATTTAGGGTCTACCCCTTCCATATGAGCAACAACAACTTTTACGCCATTCACGTCAACGGCTTGGTCAGTTAGATTAGAGCCAGCCTCGCTAGCCATTTTCGCTTTTAATTGTGCTAACTCTTTCTCTAGTGCTTTATTACGCTCTAACGTACTCAGGATTTTTTCACCTAATGTGAAAGTATCACCTTTAACTAGATCACAAGCCTTGTTGAATTGCTCTCGAAGATTTTGTAATACGTCACTCGCTGCATCACCAACAGCCGCTTCAATACGACGTACACCAGCAGCCGTACCTGCTTCAGATGTGATAAGGAATAAGCCCATATCACCAGTACGTTTAGCATGTGTACCACCACAAAGTTCAACTGAGAAGTCGCCCATTGTCACAACACGCACCATGTCATCGTACTTCTCTCCAAATAGAGCCATTGCACCGCTCTCTTTAGCTTGATCAATGTCCATCAGCTGAGTTACTACTTCAAAGTTATCGCGAATCGCTTGGTTAACTAAGTAAGTCACTTTGTTTAATGTGTCAGTTGACAGCGCTTCAAAGTGAGAAAAATCAAAACGTAATTTCTCAGCATCACATAGTGAACCTTTCTGCGTAACATGCTCACCTAACGTTTCACGTAATGCAGCGTGTAATAGATGCGTTGCAGAGTGATGTAAGGCAATTGCTTTACGACGGTCAGCTTCTACGTGCGCTTGCAGCGTATCACCGACAGTTAATGTACCTGTACTTAAGTAACCAATGTGTAGGAATGCATCACCTGATTTTTTAGTATCAGTAACCACAAATTTTGTATCGCCGAATGTTAAGACACCAGCATCACCGACTTGACCGCCCGATTCAGCGTAAAATGGTGTTTGCGATAAAATAACTTGCGCGTTATCACCTTCAGCTAAGGTTTGTACAAACTCACCTTGTTTAATTAACGAAGCAACAGTACCTTCAGCTTCTAAAGTTTGGTAACCAAGAAACTCAGTTTTATCTTCAACTTTTAAAACATCGTTGTAATCTTTACCGAAGTTATTCGCTTGTTGAGCTCGTGTACGTTGCTCAGTCATTGCTGCATCAAAACCATCTTGGTCGATAGTTAATTCACGCTCACGTGCGATATCTGCCGTTAAATCAGCAGGGAAACCGTAAGTATCGTACAGTTTGAATACAAGATCACCAGGAATAACAGAGCCAGTTAATGCTTCTAATTCGTTATCCAAGATTTGCAGACCACGCTCTAGTGTTTTACCGAACTGCTCTTCTTCTAAACGTAATATTTTTTCTACAAACTCACGTTGTTTTTCAAGTTCAGGGTACGCTTGTCCCATTTGGTTAATCAGCTCTTCGTAAACTTTGTAGAAGAATACACCCTGTGCGCCTAACTTATGCCCATGGCGAACAGCACGACGAATAATACGACGTAATACATAACCACGCCCTTCGTTAGAAGGCATTACACCGTCACAGATTAAGAAACCACATGAACGAATATGGTCAGCCACTACGCGTAAAGATTTATCTTCAAGATCTTTTGCACCAGTGACGTCCGCTACTTTTTTGATCAGGCCTTGGAAAAGGTCGATATCGTAGTTTGAATGACCATTTTGGATGATCGCAGAAATACGCTCAAGACCCATACCAGTATCAACAGATTGTTTTGGTAAGTTTTCCATGGTGCCATCAGCAAGACGATTATATTGCATGAATACTAGGTTCCAGATTTCAATGAAACGATCGCCATCTTCTTCTGGAGAACCTGGAGGACCACCCCAAATATGCTCACCGTGATCATAGAAAATCTCTGAACAAGGACCACAAGGTCCTGTATCACCCATTGACCAGAAGTTATCTGATTCAAATTTTTTCTCAGGTGATTTATCACCGATACGGATAATTTTATCTTCTGGTACGCCGATTTTATCAGCCCATAATGAAAATGCTTCATCGTCACTTTCGTAAACTGTTACTAACAGTTTTTCTTTTGGAATATTCAACTCTTCTGTTAAGTACTCCCACGAGAATGCAATGGCTTGCTCTTTGAAGTAATCACCAAAGCTAAAGTTACCTAACATTTCAAAGAAAGTATGGTGACGCGCAGTGTAACCCACGTTATCTAAATCGTTATGTTTACCACCAGCACGTACACAGCGTTGGCTTGAAGTTGCACGCGTGTAAGATCTTGTTTCAGAACCTAAAAAAGTATCCTTAAATTGGTTCATCCCTGCATTTGTAAATAGCAGCGTCGGGTCATTATCAGGAACAAGTGAACTGCTGCTCACTGTCTGATGCCCTTTTTTACCAAAGAAGTCCATGAATCCTTGGCGAATATCAGAGGTCGATTTAGTCATGATATATTCCGTGTAAAAGTGTCGATTTAGGCTTTCTTAAAACAAGGAGGATTTAAGCCCTAAACAGATCAAAAATAAATGGAGGCTAATATATCACGCCACTGGGTGAGGCGAAAGTAGCTATAAATGCAGAGATAGCAATAATTTTTTAAGCAACAGGATGTTTTTAGATAAATAATAAAACGAGATGTTCAACTAATTCACAAGAAAGTCACTAACTAGGTAGGTTAGCGCTAATATAAAACAGTCATTATTGAAGTAAATAATACAATAACCTAACCCCAACAATAAAAAGCTAGGTTATTTATGCAGTTATTACTCAGCGACTAATGTTTCAACTCGGTAATGGCCTTGGCCATCAAGACCTAAGGTTTCAGCTAAGAAAGGTAAACTATGCTGCATCTCTTTTAAAAGTGTCCAAGGAGGATTGATCACTATCATGCCACTTGACGTCATACCATGCTCTTCCGAATCAGCTTGAATACCCAACTCAAATAATTGAATATTTTTAATGCCAGAGGCTTTAAGTGCTCGTTCCATTTTATTAATCACGGTACGTTTTACTACTGGATACCATAATGCATAGGTGCCAGTGGCAAAACGACGATGCGCTGCGATTAAACTTTCCACCACTTCTTCATATTCTGTTTTAATTTCATAAGAGGGATCAATCAATACCAAACCGCGGCGTTCTTTCGGTGGCATATTAGCGATTAAGCCTTGTAAACCATCTGTATTAGCCATTTTAATACGGCGATCACCCGAGAAGTTGCAACGCATATTGGTGAATTCATTAGGATGTAACTCAAATAAAAACATACGGTCATCATCACGACGCATTTGATTACAGATCATCGGTGATCCTGGGTATGAATTTAGTTTCTCCACACCGTTAAATGCACGTACTTGCTCTAGATAACGAGACACAGGAACAGGTAAGGTTTGTAGATCCCATAACTTAGCGATCCCATCTTTAAACTCACCAGTTTTTAAAGATTGTTCAGAGTCTAATTGGTAAGCTCCACATCCTGAATGGGTATCTAAATAACAAAAGGCCTTATCTTTTTGTAATAGATAATCAAGGATAGAAACAACCACAGTATGTTTTAACACATCTGCATAATTGCCTGCATGGTATGAATGACGGTAACTGAGCACAAAAAACTCCAAAAAATTAATAAAATAACGCGGCTAGTATAAATAGTTTACGCAGTGATTGCGCGAAAAACATCGACTCAAGCAGAATAAACACAATACATGACTCAACCAGTTAGTTAAAAGGCTGAATCGCCCTCCTCTAAAACCTGTTAATTGACTTATACAAGCTAAAATGGCACTACATTTTACCATTCACCTTACACTAAAATTATTGTTTATATTGTTCCCAGCAGATGGCCCAAGCGCTATAGCGAAGTTTTATGGTTCAGTTCACCTTTTAAATGAATTTTCGGTAGTATTATAGGGGCATTTTCCTATAAACTAGACGGTAGTAGTGGCTTGTTTTTTATGCCTAGCAGAATTGATACTAATACTAGTTTTTATTTTCTCTCGGTATCTACAACCGCAGTAAACTGACTATTTTCACTTTTGAAGAATGATAAAAAAGTGGAGTAAAAACAGCACAACATCTGAATTAAATCATCGCCCTTTTCGAACCTCCGAATCAGCGTAAAATCAGAAATAAAGCTGTTAATAGCCAGAGCAATGCACAGGTTTTTGAACAGCAATAAGCACAACAAATTATAGTGTTTCATTCTTTCAATGAAGTACTAACAATATTTTAAGTAAAGTCGAAATAGCGGAGCAAAAACATGTTTAACCGTAGTGTAAACAAAGTAGTCCTAGTGGGTAACCTAGGTAAAGATCCTGAAATGCGTTACACCCAAAATGGTGGCGCAGTAGCTAACTTTTCAATTGCAACAACGGAAAGTTGGAAAAACAAACAAACAGGTGAATACGAAAATAAATCAGAATGGCACAACATTGTTGTTTTCGGTAAATTCGGCGAAATGGTAGGCCAGTACCTTAAAAAAGGTGCGAAAGTTTATGTTGAAGGTAAATTACAAACCAATAAATGGCAGGGTCAAGATGGCCAAGATCGCTACAAAACAGAGATCATTGCTAACGATATCCAAATGCTAGATGCACGTAATCAAGCACCAGGGCAAGGCCAACCTTATCAAGGTGGGCAGCAACCAGGTGGTTACTCAAATCCAGCACCACAATCGTCGGCGCCACAACAATCTTGGGGCAACCAACCTCAACAGCCACCAGCACCACAAGCGGCTCCGCAAATGGCACCAGCTTACCAACCACAACAAGCGCCTCAACCGACGCCACCGCCAGCATCTCGCCCTGCTGCTCCAACACCGCCACCAGCGGCAAAACCAGCACCGACGGCACCAGCTAGCTTTAACGAGCCTTCAATGGACTTTGATGACGACATTCCGTTCTAGAGTAGAGTTATTTTGTAGTAACTTGTTGGAAGACGATTTGCTAAATAATAATTTAAGAAGTAAAACATAGTTAAAAACCTAGCGATGCTAGGTTTTTTTATCTCTTGAATTTAGTGAGTTGATTTTTGGCCACGAGGCCATACCAATTAAGGTAATACCAATTGCATTAAATAAGAGTTCTAAATTTTGTGCAGGAAACGTACCCAGCAGCAGCGCTTTGTTATCTAGATTAAAGTTAGTATATTTTTATTATTCAATAATCTCAGTTCTGGTTAATGGAAGCGAAACATCATATAAAATTAGATAGTTAAATCATGTAATAGACAATACTGCTAGTTGTGCGTAGTTCTAGGCAAATTATTGAGCAATAATTTAACGCAGTAATCCCTATAAATAGCGATGTTGACTCGCTTTTCTTATCCAGTATTGAGGTTCAATAGTATTATCTAGTTACGAAACCTATCAGGTAACACACAAATGATTCTTTAAAACCACTCGGTGTTACTTTTTAGGGTTGGGCATTGCTTTTTGTAACGCATCAACTGAAACCCTCAACGCTTCTGCCACCTGGCTTAAATCTGCATCGCGACCACCGGCCTCTTTTATCGCTTGCTCTAGAAGATCAGCATCCACGCCTAGCGCTTCCGCGACTGAATCAAAATCTGGTCCAGGCCCACCTGGTCCGCCACCGCCATGAGATGAACCAAGACCGCCACTGGCATTAGTAGAAAAGTTATCCTTTGCAACCACCCCCACTAAACAAGTTAGCAAGTTAGGGAAACTATCACGGGCATGGTAATGGTAAACCGCTTCACCGCCTTTTTCCGTCAGACCAACATGACCGCCACACTGATCAAGATCATCAGGTACAGAACCGTCGTAATTGAGTGTTCCATACATGGCAAAGCCATCAAATGCATAACCAAATTGAGCGGTTTGATCTTGAGTCACATTTGAACACTTTGCGTCTACACCTTCTGCCTTGTAGATAGCATTAACGTCTGTCGCTGTCGCATGCCAAGATACCACCCCTGGATCAATATGCCCGCCACAAGTATCTAGCGCTGGCATATGCCCTGTATCCAATACGGATGGTGCATCACCAAAAATAGGTACACCATCTAAAGCAATACCGACTTGAGAAACGGTTTCTAGGCTTGTTAGCTTGTCTGCCATCACTGGATTAATAGGAATAAGCACCGTCATTTTCACGTCAGAATCAACGGTAGCTTGAATACATTCGTTGGAGGTTGTAGGCCCTTCTGTACGAATATCAAAGGAATAAACTTCGCCCGCCTCATTGTAAAAAGTATAACCTTGGGTGGAAAGCATTTTTAAAAAGTCGCCATCGATTCGATACAAACCCGCTTCGTCACCATCCCAATGCCAAACTCCGCCTTTCTCATCTAACGTTGATGGGCAAAATGGGCCAACCTCTAGGCTGTCTGGAAGGTACTTTACAATATAATTGGCACACTCGGATGCCTGACCATTCTCAAGCGTACAACTGACTATTTCACTTGCCTCCGCCAGTGCATCATCATTGATTGAATGTTTATCTGCATGGTCATAGACATTGGCTGTAAGTGAAAAACCTCCAATGAGCGTAGAGTTATTTCCCTATTATGCTCAAGCCCCTTGGATTTTAATTCAGCCGTTAATTGCTATTGCAACACTCGTTTTTGGCTTTCACCTTTTATCAGGAAATAAAAATGACAGTACTCATTAAAGTCACAGGACTAACGGTAAAAGCAGGACAGAAATGCTTGCTCAATAATATTTCTTTAACGGTATATCAAGGACGCCCCTTAACCATATTAGGGCAAACAGGATCAGGTAAAACCTTAATTGCAAAAGCGATTATGGGATTATTACCCGACACGTTAAGCGTTTCTGGCAGTATCGAAATACTTGGAAATCATGTCACTCCGGCTGATAGTGCTAACTTGTGGGGCAAGCAGGTTAGTATGCTGCCTCAGGAGCCTTGGCATTCACTTGACCCACTTATGCCTAATTATGAACAAATCGCTGAAGTGTATGAACTGGTTCAAGGGTTAGATAACGAACAAGCTTTTGAACATAGTATCGAGGACTTAAATCACCTTGGTTTAAAAGATAAAGCACTACAACGCCCTAGCGAACTTTCAGGTGGCATGGCGCAGCGCCTAGCGATTGCAAGTGCAACGGCAGGAGGCGCGAACCTGATCATTGCCGATGAACCAACTAAAGGTTTAGATATTAGTCGCCGTAATGACATTGTTAAATTACTTCAAAAAAGTACATTAGGTGGCAGCCTATTAACCATCACACATGATATTGAAGTTGCTCAGCAGTTAGGTGGCGATATATTAGTATTAAAGGATGGCGAGATGATCGAAACCGGAGAATCTGCAGCTGTACTCAAGGATCCACAAGCTAAATATACACAATCTTTAGTTTATGCAGATCCCAAATATTGGCAAATTGATAAACCTAAGCAACCGCTTGGAAGAGCAATTTTAGAAACAAATAGCTTAAGCATAGTTCGTGGCACGCAAATACTTGCATCCCAGCTCAATCTAACTTGCCATGCAGGAGAGATTATTGGTGTTGTTGGTGACAGTGGCTGTAGTAAAAGCACACTAGGTGATACGCTATTAGGATTGCTCCCACCGCTACAGGGAAAGGTAAGTAAATTACTGACCAATACCAAAACATGCCAATGGTTAAAGCTATTTCAAGATCCTCCATCGAGTTTAAGTCAGCATACCACACTACAAACCTTACTCGATGACTTGGTAAAGCTACATAAAATTAATGTAGATAAAATTAAGCCGTTGATGCAAAGGCTTAATTTAACTTCATCGCTACTAGAACGCAGTGCAAAAAATGTGTCTGGTGGTGAACTACAACGCTTTTCAATTTTGCGGGCTTTATTGCTTGATCCTGTTTTTCTCTTTGCAGATGAACCTACTTCTCGATTGGATCCTTTTATCGCAAAAGAAATTACCGAGTTATTAATTAATTTAGCGCGCGAACAAAAGTGTGCATTATTGATTGTTAGCCATGATCCGGTCTTAATTGGAAAATGCTGTGACCAAGTAATAGACCTGAACTAAGCTTGTGAGCAGACAAACACAAAAACCTCATTAGTCCAACTAATGAGGTTTTAAAGCAATCATTAAACTAACTATTTAAACAATCGCTTAACTTAAAGTGCAGTTGCTAAAATTTGACGAGAACGTGCTAAATCTATTGTTCCATTCTCACCAAGCTTAGTCATACCATGTGCTTCTAAACTTACCATTGCTGTATCAATATCTGCTTGAGTTAAGTCGATTTCACTTAATGATACTGGTGTTTTCATTGCAGAGAAAAAGGCTTTTGTTTGCTCGATAGCTGCATCGATACGAGCATCATCTGAACCTTCAGTGATATTCCAAATACGCTCAGCGTATTGTAATAGTTTTGCTTTTTTCTCTTCACGGCAGACTTGCATGATAGCAGGTAAAACGATGGTTAAACTACGACCATGATCAACACCAAAATTACCCGTAAGTTCATGACCAATCATGTGTGTTGCCCAATCTTGAGGAACACCTACACCAATTAAACCACTTAATGCTTGAGTCGCAGCCCACATTACGTTGGTACGCGCTTCCATATCTTGTAAATCATCAATCAGTTTTGGTCCTTCTTCAACTAATGTTAATAGAATGCCTTCTGCAAATCGATCTTGTATTTTTGCATTAACAGGGTACGTTAAGTATTGCTCCATTACATGAGCAAAGGCATCAACAACACCATTAGATGTTTGGCGTTCAGACAAGCTTAACGTGGTTTGTGGGTCAAGTACTGCAAACTGAGGACGTACAAGCGGATTACCAAATGCTAATTTTTCTTTACCACGAGTAACAACAGCACCTGCATTTGTTTCTGAACCCGTCGCTGGTAGTGTTAAAATACAACCTAATGGTAATGCAGTTTTAATCTCGCCTTGTTTAGCAAGAATATCCCAGGCTTCTTCACCTTCAAAGTTGACAGCCGCTGCAATAAATTTAGTCCCATCCACAACAGATCCACCACCAACAGCCAATAAGTAATCAAACCCTTCAGCACGAATGCGTTCAACCGCTTTCATTAATGTGTCATATTGTGGATTTGGCTCAATGCCTGAAAACTCGTCCCAATTATGCTGAGCCAGTGCCGCAACGACTTGATCATAAACACCGTTCCCTTTAATAGAGCCACCGCCATAAGTCACTAATATTTTTTTATCTTTAGGAATACTATTAGTGATCGCGGTAATTTGACCTTGGCCGAAATGAATTTCTGTGGTGTTTTTGTAACTGAAGTTGTTCATTGATGACTCCTATAGAACAGCTTATTTAAGCTGTTTTAATAAAATATGACCTGATGAGAATAGATTATTAGTTAACTATTTTAAAAAGTGATGATCGAATATGAATCAGTCTAAGATAGCGACCAACACATCAACAAAATAAATTGCACACAATCTAATTGGCCGCTATTATATGCTTCATAAAAGCAATAACGCAAGTATATTGTGCGCAACATAATTATTTAAAGGATTGAATATGGCTAGCAACACACTAAAACAAGATACTAATATGGCATCCGACACATCAGATCTGGTGATCGAAAAACAAGTTTGTTTCTCTCTTTATAGTGCGGCAAATGCAATCATCAGAGCGTATCGCCCAATGCTCAATGCATTAGATTTAACTTACCCTCAGTATCTGGTGATGATTGTGCTGTGGAGCCATGATGGTATTAACGTAAAGTCGTTAGGTAATAAATTACATTTAGATTCAGGTACTCTAACCCCGTTGTTAAAAAGACTTGAAAACAAGCAACTACTTGTCCGACGACGTGGATTAGAAGATGAGCGAGTGCGAGAAATATTTTTAACAGCACAAGGTGCTCAATTAAAATCCCTAGCAGAAGCGGTGCCCAATGAGATGTTATGTAAATCTAAGCTACCCATTGAAGAACTATTAAGTTTAAAAGAAAGCTGCGACAAAATGTGTGATAACTTGCAAGAGTAGTCCTCAAAATAAGGCATATAAATATGATTAAACTACACCATCTGAATAAATCTCGATCAAAACGTATTATTTGGTTACTTGAAGAACTTGGCGTGAATTATAGTATTATTGAATACCAAAGAGATAGTCAAACCTTCCTAGCGCCTCCAGAGTTAAAAGCCATTCATCCATTAGGGAAATCACCGGTGATTGAAGATGATGGTTTAATCATTGCAGAATCAGGTGCTATTACAGAATACCTGATTAATAAATATTCGAACGGCCAACTGGCTCCAGAAAAATCAACAACAGACGAAGTTGAATATAGCCAATGGATTCACTTTGCCGAAAGCTCAGCCATTTTACCTTTATTATTAAAAATGTTTGTGAACAAAGATGGCTGTGACACTAACTTTCTAGCAGATTATGCAGATACAGAAACCTTCAAAGTGATCAGCTACTTTAATGATTCACTAGCTGACAAACGCTATTTAGTTGCTGATAAATTAACAGGAGCAGACATTATGATGTCGTTCATTGTTGAACTGGTCGCGAATAGCGGTCAACTAGCTAATTTTCCGCATATATCAGCTTATGCTAAACAACTTGCCACTCACCCAGCCTTCCAAAGAGCAGAAAATATCGAGTTAGGTAACTAATTATTGCAATGATGAGTATATAAAATGAAAGATGCTAAGTAGATGACACTACTTTGCGTCTTTTTCCACATGCAATTTACTAAAGCCGCCTATCGTTTTGCCATCCCCCTGCTTAATGCAATTGGTATTAATCTTAAACTCACTTAGAGTTTAATCGAACAATTCAATACAGAGTTATCTATTCAACATAGTGCACTTATATATATTTCTATAATTTATCAAATAAAAAGCAATCAATTAACAACTCAGTTGTCATAAAAGCACCATACACTATTAATTTTTAAAATAGGGATAGTTTTATGAAAGGTTCTATATCACGCCGCGACTTTCTGATCTTAACGGCGAGAGGTGCTGGTGCAGCAGTTGTTTCTTATGGTTTGATGGGTTGTGCTAGCGAAGAACATGAAAGTGAAGTGAGCGTTGCTAATGTTAGTTTCAATCATGGAATAGCCAGTGGTGACCCCTTGGCTAATTCAGTCATTCTTTGGACACGCATTACACCCGATATTGAAGCAGAATTGACTGTTTCATGGGAAGTATCAAAAGATCAAACCTTTACAACATTAATCAGCACAGGTAACAGCACCACCAATGCAGCAAAAGATTATACGATGAAAATAGATGTGATCGGCCTAGAAACAGACACCACCTATTATTATCGTTTTATTAGTCATGGTGTAACATCGACCATAGGCACCACTAAAACAATCAGTGATGGTTCCCCTGATTCTGTAAAATTAGCTGTAATGTCTTGCGCAAATTACCCTGCAGGCTTTTTTAATGTGTATAACTTAGCAGCCCAGCAAGAATCGTTAGATGCCGTATTACACTTGGGTGATTACATTTATGAATATGCGCGAGATGAATATGCAAGTGAAAACGCAGAAGCACTCGACCGAGAAGTATTACCTGCAACAGAGTTATTTAGCTTAAGTGATTACCGGACTCGATACGCCCAATATCACAGTGATCCTGATTTACAATTACTACATAGTAAAGTGCCTTTTATTACTGTCTGGGATGACCATGAAGTTGCTGATGACACTTGGCGAGACGGCGCAGGTAATCATAATGATGGAGAAGGTAGCTTCGAAGAGCGAAAACTCGCCGCCCTACAAGCTTATTTTGAATGGTTACCGATTCGCCCATGGAGTGAAGGTAATAATGAAGAAATTTACCGCCACTTTGCTTTTGGTGATCTCATCGATCTTTACATGTTAGACACACGTGTATTAGCACGTGACCAACAATTAAATTATGCAGATTACTATGATGGTAGCCTGTTTTTTGATGAAGAAACATTTAATCAAGATTTATATGAAACAGAACGCACCATGCTAGGCGCAGAGCAATTACAGTGGCTTGAAGATACCGTAACAACCAATACAGGCCGTTGGCAGTTATTGGGACAACAAGTCTTAATGGGTGAGATGAAATTACCAGGTGCGATAGCATTGAATGCAATGAGCACCAGTGATTACGAAGAGTTAGGTGGATTAGCATTACTAGCCGCCCGAATCGAAGCTAGCGACCCTACCTTAACAACAGCAGAACAAACTTATTACGCAGAGAATGCAGATAAGTTAACAACCGAGGTATTGAGCCAACTATCTTTCCCAACACTTCCCTACAACCTGGATGCATGGGATGGGTACGCTACCGAGCGCGATAAAGTATTAGACATCTTTAATAATAATGACAAAAACTTAGTTGTGGTTGCAGGTGATACCCATAACGCTTGGGCGAATAACTTATCTAATACAAAGGACGCAATTGTGGGTGTTGAATTTGCAGCACCATCGATTTCCTCGCCAGGGCTTGAATATTACTTAGGCATTAGTGATACCGTTGTTGAGGCAACTGAAGCCGGCTTTGTTTCGTTAGTCGAGGGGTTACAATATGTTAATGTTAAAGACCGTGGTTTCTTAACACTGACTTTTACACCAGAAAAAGTAGAAAGTGAATGGCACTTTGTTGATACGATTTTATCTGATCAATACCAACAATTAACAGAGCGCTCTACAATAGCAAGCAGCTTAGCAGATGATGCTGGATTGATTTTAACAACTGAATAAGGTGAATATCAAAATGCTTCGTTAATAAATAACGAGGCATTTTAAATAAATTTTTAAAAAGAAGTGCTCAACTCACCACGTAAATCAGTCGTTAATAACTCCTTCACTACTTTATAACTCAGATCTTGGCTCAATAAATAGTGTAATTTAGCAATCACTGCTTCAGTTGTCATATCAATGCCACCGATCACCCCTGCTTCACTTAACGCATGCCCTGTGGCATAACCATCCATATTCACACTACCTTTTAAACACTGGCTACAGTTAACAATTAAAATGCCACGATCACTGGCTTCTTTTAATGTATTCAATAACTCAGGATCTTGCTGGGCATTACCCACACCATAAGTTAAAAGTACTAATGCCTGTAATGGGCTTTTTAATAAATTATCCAATACCTGCCAATCTAATCCAGGAAATAGATGCAGTATGGCTATCGACTGTTTTTCGATTTGGCCAATGGTGAGACGAGTATTAACTGTACGCTGCTTCTTTCCTGCGATATTTTTAATATCAATACCGGCTTCCAACAACACAGGGTAGTTTGGTGAAACAAAAGCACTAAAACCATCTGCATGTTGTTTAGTGGTTCTGTTACCTCGGAATAGTTGGTTATTAAAGAATAAACACACTTCATTAATCGGATGATGAGCCGCAATATATAAAGAGTTCAACAAGTTAGCACGCGCATCAGAACGAAGCTGGGAAAGCGGAATTTGAGATCCGGTAATAATGACTGGTTTACTTAAACTTTCAAAAATAAACGATAACGCCGACGCAGTATAAGACATGGTGTCAGTGCCATGCAATATAATGAAACCATCAAAGTCATGGTATCTTTGCTGAATGTCGTTGGCTAATATTTGCCATGCTTGTGGAGAGATATCAGCAGAGTCAATCAATGGCTCATATTCATGAATTTCAAAATCTGGCATATCTTCATGAAAAAACTCCGGCATATTTTTAATCGTTTCAGATAAATAACCTGCAACAGGAATATAGCCATTTTTCGAAGGTTTCATACCGATTGTGCCGCCAGTGTAAGCGATATAAATACGTTTTTTTCAGCCATTATATTCTCAGTAAAATAATTAATAATAGGTTTTAAGGGAATTGTTAGAATAATATTGCCCTATTCGCGTATAGTAACAAATCCATCGCTGTTGTATAAAAAATTAAATCGGATCATTTTTACAATCAAAGAGTTCACTATGCGGATCCATGCAGTTCACACATTATATGATTATCGTTTAAGTCAAAGTACCCGTCCTTTCCTAGCGAGAGGAGGCAGTATTAACCGTTGTAAGCACTGTATGCTATTACCCTACCTGTGCTTATGTGAGATTAAACAAACCGTCAGTAGTCAAAGTGCATTTTTATTATTGATGTATGATGATGAAATTTTGAAACCCAGTAATACTGGTCGACTGATTGCCGATCTTATTGACGATACTTACGCTTATATTTGGTCTCGTACTAAACCTCAAGCAGAGATGTTAGATCTATTAAGGGATCCAAAGTGGATGCCGATTGTTGTTTTTCCTTCGGAGTATGCTGAGGTAAATCGACAGATAATCGAGCAAGCAACACTTCCAGAGTTAATACAAAATAAACGTCCTCTATTTATCTTATTAGATGGAACGTGGGCACAAGCAAAAAAAATGTTTCGTAAAAGTCCTTATTTAAACAACTTTCCAGTGTTATCTTTTTCACCAGAAAAATTATCAGAATACCTTGTGCGAAAAGCAACAAAAGACAACCAACTAGCCACTGCTGAAGTAGCGAGTTTAGTCTTATCCAGCTTAAAAGAGTTTGAAAATGCTGACATCATGCACCTTCTGTTTAATACCTTTAAAGAAAACTATTTACTCGGCAAAGGTCGACATCCTTTACCTGAAAATAGTCAGCAGGCGCTATTGTCTTTAGCCTTAAATAAATAAACATAGCAACCAGTTTATTTAGCTAGTTCAAACACTTAGCTTTGGTACTGTATTGGTTAAGTATGGCTAAGCTTAATCTGTTTTATTTCTTCATTCACTTTATCTTTGAAAGGACAATATGCATTACTTACACGAATTTTTAATGTTAACGCTCATTCATTTTCTCGCCGTCATCAGCCCTGGACCTGATTTCGCCATTGTACTTAGGCAAAGCATTAGCTTTGGACGAAAGACCGCGATTATTACCAGCTTAGGAATAGGTGCAGGTATTGCAATTCATGTTATATATACTGTATTGGGTATAGGTTTATTGATCTCACAATCCTCTTATTTAATGCTATCGGCAAAAGTCCTAGGGGCTGCCTATCTGACCTACTTAGGTATTAACTTACTGAGTAGTAAAGCCACCACAAACCAAGCGAATCCGCTCGACACAAACAATAATAAAAAAGATCAACAGAAAGCATTTAGCATTGGTTTCATGACCAATGTCTTTAACCCTAAAGCCACCTTATTTTTTCTAGCGATCTTCACTACCATCGTCAGTCCAAACACCCCCATCGCAATCCAATCAATTTATGGTATATGGATTGTGCTAACAACAGCCGCGTGGTTTAGCCTCGTCTCTTTTTTATTCTCCAAAGAGAGCGTCCGCCAACGTTTTGTAAAACAAGGCTATTGGTTTGAACGTGTCATGGGTGGAATATTATTAATCTTTGCAGGGGAACTCTTCTTCAGCTTAATATAAGAAATAATTCAAGTTGTGCAGTAAGGAGATCATAAACAAGCCCCTTGCTGCACAATTATTTAAACAATCCCCCCTAAGGAACAGGCTGGCCTTTAGAGGCCACTAAGATGCGATACCACTGTTCGGTATTCATTTTTAATGCTAAAGCGCCAACGGTTTCTTTCACCCTTTCTATTTGACCAGTCCCCAGTAAAGCAACTGCTTTTGAAGGATGCTTTAATACCCAAGCAAAAATAACTTGAGTCATTGAAATCGCGCCAATTTCTTCAGCTATTTGCTCCAAACAAGCACGTAGGCGCGCATTTTGTAAATCTGAATGCTGGAAAATATTACCACCAGCTAGACATGACCATGCCATCGGACGAATACGGTATTGCTGTAATTGATCCAGTACACCATCTTCAAGTGCAGATAGATTGATAGGATTAATTTCTACTTGATTAGTAATCAAAGGTTGGTTTAAACGTGATTGTAATAAATCAAATTGTGAAGGTGTAAAATTAGACACTCCAAAATGAGCTACTTTTCCAGATTTTTTTAATTCAGAAAATGCCTCTTCAACTTGGTCAGCATCCATCAAATAATCAGGTCGATGTACTAGTAATGCGTCAAGTTGTTCAACCCCTAAACGCTTTAATGAATTCTCAGCTGAGCGAATAATGGCCGACTTGCTACTATCGTAATGGGAAACTCGCTTTTCATTTATAGATGCTTCGATACCATTAATGCCAAATTTAGACACAATTTGAATCTGCTCTTTTACTTGTGGATCGAGCGCTAACGCCTCCCCAAATAACACCTCACTATCACCATAAATAGCCGCATTATCAACAGTTGTGATACCTAGTTCAATATGTTGTTTTAAGAAGGTTAAGCGTTGCTGAGCAGACATATTCCAGCTCCCTAAACGCCAGTAACCTTGTACTAATTTAGAAAAAGCGGGTCCCTGTGGCGCCATAATGACCTTTTCAACTTGCTCTAACATATTACTTCCTCAAATTATTTGTTCTAATAACAATAAGTAGGTACTGATACCCCCCACTTTCAAAGGTCCTTCCATCTCTTCGTTCATTTTTCTAAAGACACTAACCTATTGTACCCATGGCAAACTCCACAAATAACTACTAGTGGGTATTAATGTGCGTTTAATATCAAATTTATAATAATAATATCTATGTGTTAGATCCATTAAATAAGTGATCTAAATTTTGTGTAGGAAAAGTAGCTTAATTCAAGGCGTAATTTAAACCTCTCGATAATTAACTTCGTTAATAGTCTGGCGAAGAATTAACTAAAAAATGTTAATGCTTGAATAGTTGTTCTATTGGCAAAAATGACAACGAAGGAGTCAGTTCTTTTAACAAGTAAAATAGATCAGTTACTTAGTGTGATTGGTATTATTCAAAAAACAGTTACTAACCTAGATAGTCACTCTATAAGTGATTCACTTTTATAAGGATCACCCATAAAAAAACTGCTTACCTGTTTGCACAAGTAAGCAGTTTTATTGTTTATTAAATAGTTAGTATTTATTTTGTTTAGAACAAAAAGAACACTTTATTTAATAAAAACTAAATTAGAATGTTACAGCCATACCAACACCGTAACCTAATTCTGAATCGTCAGAATCATCGCCACCAAGTTCACCGTAAACAGTTACATTGCTATTGAATGCGTATGCTGCATTAACAAAATATGTGTTAAGTTTATCGTCATCACCATCAACATCTAGAAGAGAGTAACCACCAGAATAAGTTACTTTATCAACAGTGTATGCAGCAGCTAAACCAAATGCAGTACTGTCTTCAGCAGAAGTATAACCGTCAAGGCTACTAACAGATGCAGCAAGCTCTAAATCATCCATCGAGTAACGAGCTTCTAAAAGAACAGAAGTAGCGCTCTGATCAGCATCATCAGCTTTACCTAAGTAAGCTGTTAAGTCTAATGCATCAATACGCACACCTAAACGAGCATCAATAGACTCTACATCATCAGAAGCTGCATTTTCATTTAATAAGTAAGAAACACCAAAGTAATAGTTACCGTTATCAACTACATATTTAACTACTTGCTTACCATCTGTTGCAACACCAGCGTAACCACTGTTGATACCAAATGCATAATCGTTAGCAATACCGATATCATCTGCGATAGTGTATTGTTGACCAATAGTTACTGTACCAAACTGTGTAAAGCTTAAACCAACAAACGCTTCATCAAGATCGATGTTGTTTGTAGATCCAGTTTCATCTTCACCCGTTACAGAGATTTTAGCAATCGCAGATAAACTATCACTAAGTACATAACCAGCTTGAACGCCGAAGTCAGCATCATCAAGGTGAATCATTTTTGCTGAGTTGTCTTCAGTAGCTTTGTTAGCTTGAATTTCAACATCACCAAAAAGATCTAGTGTTACGCCATCAGCTTCATAAACTGTTGCACTGTGTGCTGCTGTTGCTGCGAATAGAGAAGTCAGCATTGTTGCTAAGATTGTTTTTTTCATTTTCCATCACCTTGTGGCTATTAATTTTAATTGAGTCCTTTGAATACTTAAGTCATGTAATGTTAACAACGCATTACAACTCTTTAAGCGCAAAATAAAATTACCACACAATTCTCAAGGCTGAAATAGCAAACACACTTATATGACGAGACGTCACAAATTATTTGACAAAAAAGAACCTTAATGTGACATACATCTCATTAATTAATCAAACCAAAATGCTAAATAAGTGTTAAATCCATCATTTTTCCATTTTTTCACAAAAAACATGATGAAATATTGAACTTTTTTTGTATCAGCAATAACCATAAAAAATAACAGTGAATAACATCTCTCTTTTGAATTAAAGATCAAGATCACATTCTTATTTGTTTCCCTCATTTATAACAAAATACAAAATAGACCAAGATATAATTGACAACTTCCGAAGCAAAGTAAAACAAGCTGGGTAAAGCGGAGCCATAAGGCAAATGCGACTAATTCGCTTAGCGTCTAAGTTCAAAACCTATTTCGTAATTTACGGTCAGTATGGCTAGACAACTAAAATATATAGCCAAAACTAATAATACGTTTGGCTAGTAATACCAGTTGTATTAAATAAGTGATCTACATTTTGCGCAGGAAAAATGGCTTGGTTCAAAACGTAATTTAAACCTCTCGACGATTAACTAAAAAATGTTAATTCTTAAATAGTTTTTTCTATTTGCGAAAATTACAACGAGGGAGTCAGTTATTTTAACAAGTAAAATAGATCAGTTATTTAGTGTGATTGGTATAATAGACGACTTTCTTTTTAAGCCATCTAAAAAGCAAAGGCACATAAGTATAGCTTGATTATAAAGGGATAGATAAAGGTAGGACCTCATCCCACCTCTATTTTACAAGACATATATCAAGCAATTAAAAACCGTAACGTACACCTAAAGCAACATCGACACCAAATTCAAAGTCGTTGTTATCATTATGTCTATCTTTAAATGCCAGGTCAGGAGCAACTTGTCCATAAACGTCCCAGCTTTTTGCAAAAGGGATTGAAGCACCTAACGGCACACGGACAGCATAGGAATTATCGTGGTCATTATCATCCCAATTAATAGCCCCACCAACACCTACATACCAATTAATAGGAATATCAGAGTTGAAAGCGCCTTGCTTAAAAAGGTAATCAGCTGATACTCCATCGTTACCTATAAAGGCATTAATTTTATTATTGAATTGAGCGGTAACACCAAAACCTTGGTCAAAGGCCACACCCGCTTTAATACTTGATGCAGATGAGTTTGTTTGTGGAGCGGCTAATACAGACGCAGATAAAGTCGCTAATAACAGGGAGCCCGCTAACGTTTTAGTTGTTTTACTCATTTTTTACCTTAATTTTTATTGTGTCGAATAATTAGACATTAATTTTTTACAAAACAGCGTTGCTAATTAATGGAAAGTAAAGATGCAAATTATTAAGACTTAACGTTTAATTAATAAAGCATCTACTCAGGTTGGTTATGACCCTCTTTAGCAAAAAGAGTTCATTGAAGGACGAGGCGAGATTACAACATTAAGCATTAGTGACAATGTATGAACTCAATCATCCTGAGACAGAGTCGTCTCCGCTCACTCTACTTTATTAACATTTACAAACAACGGTTTCGGTTTATCGGCGGAGCCACTTTCTCTATTTTAAACTTACCGTTTCGGACTGCAGATGAAACGCAGAGCTTAGCCCGCTTATATAACTATGCTACTGAATAAATCACTCCATCCCCCATACCAGCTAATCCAAACATCCTATTTAGTTTTACTAAAATTATTTCATGGCTTCAAAAAACTCAACTGTGAAGATGTAGTAACCACATTGAGTGATGCACTACTAGCTACTTCCGAGTCTAGAAATGCAATATAACTAATTAATACTTTTAATTGTTTATTATGCATTGCATGTAACTATCAGATAATATTTACAACATAAAAATAATTAATTGAGAAAATCTATGGCAGAAATTATCAGTGCAGAAGAAACATTTGAAAGATATCCAATAATTCAACGTAAACCTTATGCAGATTATTTAACAACTTTTTTAACTCCTAAAGGGCCTGAAGGCTACGTACTTAATCTAAATTCGGAGTGGGGAGCAGGTAAAACTACCTTTTTAAAATGTTGGTACAATCAATTAAAACACAATCATCCTGTCATTTATTTTGACGCTTGGAAGTCTGATTTTAGCCATGACCCAATGACTGCTCTCATCGATTGCTTTCATTCTCAACTTGCTAACCCTATATCTGACAACAATGCACTAATTAAAAATTTCTTTGAAAAAGGAACTCATTTTGTAAAGAAATCTATCCCCTCATTAGCTGTTGGGTATCTAAAACATAAGACAGGTATCCCTGACGATGAATCTCTAATTGAAGATGTCTCTTCAACTTTTGGCATAGATATAGCTGAGAAAGAATGTGGAGATGCACTTAAAGATGTATTAAAAACAGTTTTAGAACAACGTCAAAAAATGAATGGCATTAAAGATTTCAAAATTGCCTTAGAAGCTATAGCAGAAGCCTTTATTGACGTCAGAAAATCCGGTGGTCATCCCAAAAAATACCCTGTTTATATTTTAATTGATGAACTAGACCGGTGTAGACCGAATTATTCAATAGAAGTAATAGAAAGCGTTAAACATTTTTTTAATACTAAAAACTTCGTATTTGTGATTGCAACAGATTCAGAACAACTACAACATTCAATAAAGGCGGTTTATGGTAATGGATTTGATGCTAATCTTTATTTAAGTCGATTCTTTGACCTCTCTGTAACTTTACCTTCTCCTGCATTGAAAGAGTATATACGAGTTAATTTATCTGAATTGGATTACCCCAACTTTCCAATTCAAGACAATATACTGAATCATGAATATGTTGTATCCCTAATTGAAATGGTTTTGATTTACCATGGAATATCATCTCTTAGAGAAGTAAAAAAATACTTTTAGCTCTCGATTCATATAAAATTACTACAACTAAAAGAATGAGTATTTTAAGTCTATTAATCTTAATAATATTAAAGAAATTACATCCTGAGTTATATTTAAGATTAAGAGAGGAGGGAACTAACCCATATCGATCTAAAAACAGCATAAATAATAATGATGCATCGAATGGTGTATCGAAAAAACAATCGGTGCAACCTTTAAAAATAACTAAGAATTCTTATCAATTTGAATATTTTCTAAACGATTGTATAGCTGAATATAAAAATCCTAGCTCCAACATCCAACCTTTTGTCAATACAACTCAGTTAGAAAGTTTAGACTCACATAACATAGACTCATTATATAAAAGCTTAAACGCTAATATTGTATTCAATCCAAATACAGCTTGTGCAACTTCTTCGGATTATATTTCACTGGTTGAATTGTCATTTATATCTGATTAACGTTTATTTACTTAATAACATGAAAATCAATACGGCTACGACATCCCTCCCGTTGAGTTTTTCTGAATTAATCACTGACTTCAGCAAGTTAAGGCATGGAGGCCGTTGCTAGCTCAGTTCGAGACATGGATGTCGAGTCTGAGCGGTGCGTTAAGAAGGCTGTTATTCATTCAGATTAAAAAACGAATTGGGAGCCAGTCTTTTTGCCTACTTTATTCTTCTGGTAAGAAAAAGTAGGTCGCCGACATGGCGAAACACCAAGTAATGAAATATCAAACAGACAGGACGAGCGTAGACGAGTTATGACTTAACGAAGTAACTTTAAATTAAGCCTCTAAAAATAAGGCAGGATGAATCCTGCGCCCCAAAAAACGTTACTCAATATGGCTATGACATCCCTCCCGTTGAGTTTTTCTGAATTAATCACTGACTTCAGCAAGTTAAGGCATGGGGGCCGTTACTAGCTCAGTTCGAGACATGGATGTCGAGTCTGAGCGCTGCGTTAAGAAGGCTGTTATTCATTCAGATTAAAAAACGAATTGGGAGCCAGTCTTTTTGCCTACTTTATACTTCTGGTAGGAAAAAGTAGGTCGCCGACATGGCGAAACACCAAGCAATGAAATATCAAACAGACAGGATGAGCGCAGACGAGTTATTACTTAACGAAGTAACTTTAAATTAAGCCTCTAAAAATAAGGCTGGATGAATTCTGCGCCCCAAAAAACGATACTCAACGTGGCTACGACGACACCACTGTTGAACTTTCCCAAGCTATTAACGCATTTTAGTAAAACCAAACAGGATGTTTGGGTTAGTTGAGGCTAGTGCATGGATGCACGTACGAAACGGTACGTTTAAAATGCATTAATAGCTTGGATTAGAAAGTTATTCAGTGTCAGTCTTTTTGCTTACTTTTTCTTCTGACCAAGAAAAAGTAAAGTCGCCGACATGGCGAAAACACTGTAAATAATGCTCTAGATGATCCGACGAGCGTAGACGAGTTATGACCTAAAACAGTGGTCGGTGATAGAGGATTCGAACCTAAAAACCGCCCTCTAGTCCAACTCCTTATGAAACCATGGAGATGCGCTACCAAATTGCGTTAATCACCGAGTATGAAAAATCAGAGGTTCAGAAACGAAAAATCCGCTTAACTCTATGAGCTAAGCGGATTATTCAAATGTGGTCGGTGATAGAGGATTCGAACCTAAAACCACCCTTTGGTCCAACTCTCTATTAAAATCATGAAGATGCGCTACCAAGCTGCGCTAATCACCGAGTATTTTATCAAACACCTAAAATGCAAAAAGCCCGTAACATCATAAATGCTACAGGCTTCAGAAATGCAAAAGGCCGTAACATTTTGCAATGTTACGGCCTTTCTATATGTGGTCGGTGATAGAGGATTCGAACCTCTGACCCTCTGGTCCCAAACCAGATGCGCTACCAAGCTGCGCTAATCACCGAGTATCTAGTTTTACATCAAGAAAAGATGGGGCGAATGACGGGGTTTGAACCCGCGACAACCGGAATCACAATCCGGGGCTCTACCAACTGAGCTACATCCGCCACTAACAATCTAAAGACTTTCTTTACTTCCGAGCTTTCTTTCAAACTATTGCTCTCGAAGTAATGGCGCACCCGACAGGAGTCGAACCTGTGGCCTTTGCCTCCGGAGGGCAACGCTCTATCCAGCTGAGCTACGGATGCTCACGTCTTTAGCGTGGCGCGGATAATACTGAACCCTGCAAAAGCTGTCTAGTCTTTTTTATAGTTTTTTTAATAAAATAGGTTTACTTGCTCAATAGATGTACAATCTGCTTAAAAAACAAAAAAATCAGCCTTTTCTTCATTAATTCAAAGCTTTTATCTATTTTCAGATATACTTTCACTAATTGCCTTACAAAGAGTTTCATATATGACATTAGACCCAAATTTAGATCGCGAATCACAAACTTACGAACATCCCGTACCAAGCCGTGAATTCATTTTACAATTTATCGAAAAACATGGAAAACCAATCACTCGTGATGCTTTGTTTAAAGCATTCTCATTATCAAGTGATGAAGAAGCGGAAGGATTACGTCGCCGCTTAAAAGCAATGGAACGTGATGGCCAATTAGTTTGGTGCCGAAACGCGACCTACGGGTTACCTGACAAGTTAGATCTATCCACTGGTGTTGTTATTGGCCATAAAGATGGTTTTGGTTTCTTAAAAACAGCAGATGATGGCAAAGACCTATTTTTACCTAATCATCAAATGCGTTTTTTATTCCACGGTGACACTATTCTCGCACAGCCCGTAAAAGTAGATTCACGTGGCCGAACTGAAGCACGCTTTGTGCGTTTATTAGAAGCACGTAAAGAAACCATCGTTGGTCGCTATTTTGTTGAAGATGGAATGGGCTCAGTGGTGCCTGATGATTCTCGCATTAATCAAGAGATATTAATTAGCAAAGAAAATAACGGCGGAGCGCGACACGGACAAATCGTGGTGGTTGAAATAGTACAGCGTCCTAAAGCACGTTTTTTAGCAACAGGTAAAATAACAGAAGTACTGGGCCAAGATATGGAACCAGGAATGGAAGTGGAAATTGCTTTACGTACTCACGACATTCCACATGAATGGCCAGCAGGGTTAGATAAAGAGATTGAGCATTACGGTGAGTTTGTACCCGAAGAGGCTAAAAAAGGACGCGTTGATCTTCGTGACTTACCATTAGTGACTATTGACGGTGAAGATGCACGTGATTTCGATGACGCTGTTTTTTGTCAAAAAGAGCCGAATGGCGGCTGGCGTTTATGGGTAGCTATTGCGGATGTAAGTTATTATGTGCGTAAAGACACGATATTAGATAAAGAAGCAGTAAATCGTGGTAACTCTGTTTACTTCCCTGACCAAGTCATTCCAATGTTACCGGAAGTACTGTCTAACGGTTTATGTTCGCTCAATCCAAAAGTAGACCGCCTATGTATGGTCAGTGAAATGGTTATCTCTAAAGATGGCCATTTAACGGATTATAAATTCTATGAAGCAGTTATGAATTCACATGCGCGCTTTACCTATACTAAAGTGGCTTCTATTTTAGAAGGTGATCAGCCATTACGTGAGCAATACAAACCATTAGTGCCACACTTAGAAGAACTTGAGAACCTTTATAAAGCCTTCAAAAAAGCGCGTCACATTCGTGGTGGTATGGAGTTTGAAACATTAGAAGTCCGCTTCTTATTTAACGAAGCACGTAAAATCGATTCAATTGTGCCGTTAGTCCGTAACGATGCACATAAAATCATCGAAGAATGTATGATCCAAGCGAACGTTGCTTCAGCGCGTTTCATTGGCTCTGCCGATGCTGCCGCTTTATTCCGTGTTCATGAAACACCAAGTGAAGAAAAGCTAGCTAACTTCCGTTCATTCTTAGGAGAGTTAGGCTTAACCTTACAAGGTGGCGAAAAGCCTTCACCACGTGACTATGCAGATTTAGCGGAAAGCTTCGCAGAACGTGATGATAAAGAACTACTGCAAACCATGCTATTACGCTCAATGAAACAAGCAGTTTACCAAGGTGATAACTTAGGACACTTTGGTTTAGCATTAGAAGAGTACGCACATTTCACCTCGCCTATTCGTCGTTACCCTGATCTTATTTTACACCGAGCAATTAAATACCTAGTTGCACACCAAGAAAATAATCAGTTAAAAGCAAAATGGACGGAAACCGGTGGTTATAACTATCAATATGATGAAGTTAGCCAACTTGGTGAGCATTGTTCAATGACCGAGCGTCGCGCTGACGATGCAACACGTGATGTAGCCGATGCCTTAAAATGTGAATATATGCAGGATCATATTGGCGACACAATGATCGGTACTATTGCGGCAGTAACTAACTTTGGTTTCTTTGTTCGCTTAAATGACATTCATATTGACGGCTTAGTACATGTCACTGGATTAATTTCTGATTATTACCAATTTGATGCAGGTAAACAAACCTTAACTGGTGAGCGCACCGGTCGAGTTTATCGCATTGGTGATGTATTAGAGGTTAAAGTACTATCGGTTAACCTAGATGATAAAAAGATTGATTTTGAACTCGCTGATGAAGCATTAGCGGGTCAACGCACGCGTGGCCGTAAACCTTCACCAAGAAAATCATCTGACCGCCCTATTGATAAAAGAGCACGTAGTAAAGCAACGCGTTCAACTGGCGAAAAAGCAGCACCCAAGTCCGAACGTGAAAAGCTGCAAGAAGGCTCTATAGAAACGAAGAAGCCGGCAGCTAAAAAAGCAACGCCGAAAAAGAAACGCCCGGTGAAACAAGGTGTAAAAACACCCCATCATCTAAAAAGAAAAAGACGACTAGCACCAAAAAAAGCCGACCTGGTCGCGCAGAACGTGCACGTAATAAAGCTAAAAAATCTGATTAGGGTGTAATAAAGCCTAATCAGAGATTAAACATATTAAATATTAGAGAATAAAAATGAGTAAAAATGAAATTATTTACGGTATGCATGCCGTTGATGCCCTATTAGAAAAGCAACCTGAACGTGTTATTGAGATTTACGCGTTAAAAGGACGTGATGACGAACGTTTAAATGATGTACTGAATAAAGCTAAAGATTGGGGTGTATCAGTTCAATTTATGCAACGTAAAGCATTAGATGAGAAATCAGATGGAGAGCAGCATCAAGGTATCATGGCACGAGTAAAAGCAATGAAAGTGCTTACCGATAATGATTTAGAGCCTATTTTAGCTAACTTAGATATGCCACCGTTTCTATTAATTCTAGATGGTGTCACTGACCCACATAACTTAGGTGCTTGTTTACGAAGTGCAGAAGCCGCTGGTGTGCATGCAGTGATCATCCCTAAAGATAACTCAGCAAGCTTAACGCCTGTTGTACGTAAAGTGGCTTGTGGTGCAGCGGAATCAATTCCATTGATACATGTTACCAACTTAGCCCGTGCAATGCGTAACTTACAAGATAAAGGTATTTGGATTTACGGCACAGCAGGTGAAGCAGAACAAAGCCTTTACGATTGTAAACTAGAAAGTGGTATGGCTTTAGCGATGGGTGCTGAAGGTAAAGGTTTACGCCGCTTAACACGCGAGCATTGCGATGAATTAATCAAACTACCAATGGCAGGTGCCGTTTCAAGTTTGAACGTATCAGTAGCCACAGGCATCTGCTTATTTGAAGTAGTACGCCAACGCCGCTAATCATTGGTATTAAAATAAATAAAAAAGGCCTAGTCATAACAATATGACTAGGCCTTTTTTATGGCGGTTAAGCGTCTGTTATTTAGAATGCATACTGTAAATTAAAACCAGTGGATAATTCGTCATTCTCAGTATCATCAGGTACATTTTGATTATACTTATAGTTAATATCAAAAATTAAATATAACTCCTGATAGATTCTATTTTGTATTTTAAATTCACTTTCATACACACTGTTTTTATGGCCTAACTCAAAGGTTCCTTCTAACGTCACTTGTAAGTTTTCAGTGACAATCCTTTCATAGTTTAATTTAGTTCGAACAATGAATTCATTATACGAGACTTCATCTTCACCGTCGTTAGGCTCAGCCACTTTATAACCAGGGCCAAACTCTGTGTTAAATTTATGGTTGTTTTCGTTAAAGAAAACATGACCATGCCCTACAGTAAAGGTGTCCTCTTTTTCATAAGATGCAGATTGGCTACGCTGAATATCACTACGTAAAAATAAAGAATTTACCAGGTCTAAACTGTAGTTACCTTGAAGCTGCCAACGCCAGTCATTATCTGTATCCTCATCTTCTTCATCTTCAAATTCAAATTGAATATCATTATTGATGTTGTAATTATCGGTCACGTTATAATCTAAAATTAAGCGGCCATCAGCACTTTTAGTGACATCAATATCTTGGTCATAATTAAAGCCAAACTCCACTGCCCCACTAAAACGTTTTTCCTCTTCGTTTACTGGCTCATTACCATCAACAACATCAGTTTTGATATTATTGGTTTGCACTGCGACATCAATAAACTCAGCATCTGAAATAGCCTCCTTACCACTGCTATCTTTTTTAGTTTTTAACAAATCCGGTTGTTGATCAATGGATGATTTAATGTTGTCGATCGGCGAACTCGTAATGCTCGCTTTCTGTAATAACTGCTTTTGCAGTGTTTCATTTAAGCGCTGTTCTCGCTTTAAACTTTCAGCAAGATAAGACTCTTGTATGTTGACTTGGTTATCTAACGTAGACACCTGATCAAACAGGCGTTCATTTTCTGATTGTAAGTAATTTAATTTACTCTGTTGTGTTTGCTGGGCGGCTAATGCTTGTTGGTTTTTTAATTTTTCAGCTTCGAGTTGTGCTTTTAGCGCATCGATCTGCTTTTTAGCCTGAGCTTGTGTTGCAGTCACTAACAGCGACTCAGATTCCTCTTTAGGGATGGGTGTTTGTTGTAGAACCACCACTTCGGGGTCAACCACAGTTTCTTGTTCTTTTACCTCTTCTTTTTTATTAGGCTCCGCGTCTTCTCCTTGAAACGAGTCCATGAAAAACCATGCATTGGCGCTCACTGCCACTAAGCTAGCTATCAGAATGTAAACGGGTAGAGAATTCAATTAAATCGACTCTTTGATAAGTATGTAAATAGTTATTTTAGCTTGCCTAGTAATAGATACAAACCAATTCGAAAAGTTCAGTCATAAAGTTTAAAATATATTCGCTTTATTGCTTGCGCAGTTTGATTGCAGAATGTACAATTTGCCGCCTTAAATCAGCCACCCTTTTTGTTCCTTGCTTCTATTTGGTACGGCTGAGCCAACTTATGAAGCTACTAACCCGTAAGGAGCGATTTTTATATGCGTCATTATGAAATCGTATTTATGGTTCACCCTGATCAGAGTGAACAAGTTAATGGTATGATTGAGCGTTACACTACTGCTATCACTGAAGCAGCAGGTACTGTTCATCGTCTAGAAGACTGGGGCCGTCGTCAACTGGCTTACCCAATCAACAAACTACACAAAGCACACTACGTTCTTATGAATATTGAAGCTGAGCAAAAAGTAATCGACGATCTGGAAACTGCTTTCCGTTTCAACGATGCTGTGATCCGCAACATGATCATGCGTACTAAAACTGCTGTAACTGAAGCATCTGTAGTAGCAAAAGCAAAAGAAGAGCGTGTTGAACGTGCTCCTCGTGCTCCGCGCCCAGAAGCAGAAGCTGCACCAGCAGAAGCTGAAGCATAAGAAACTGAGTGACTGATAACTTTTTGCAACTTACAGGTATTGTGACCGAAAGTCCGATACATAAAATTAGCCCAAGTGGCGTTGAACACTGTAACCTGACGATAGAACATCGTTCAGTGCAAGAAGAAGCTGGATTACCACGGAATGCAATGTGCTATATGCCAATTGCCACAAGTGGACCATTAGCAAGTCAGTTGAAAAATAAATTATCGAAAGGCATGCAAATTAAAGTAAGTGGTTTTATCACTTACCACCAAAGCAAGAGTAATCTTGGTAAATTGGTGTTACATGCTCAGTACATAGAACAAATTTAAGGAACTACCATGGCTCGTTACTTCCGCCGTCGTAAATTCTGTCGATTCACAGCAGAAAATGTTGTTGAGATTGATTACAAAGACGTTGTTACATTAAAAAACTACATCACTGAAAGTGGTAAAATCGTACCTAGCCGTATTACTGGCACAAGTGCAAAATACCAACGCCAACTAGCGCGCGCAATCAAACGTGCACGTTACTTGTCACTTTTACCATACACAGATTTACACAAGTAAATAGGAGCTATAGATTATGGAAATTATCCTACAAGATACAGTTGCTAACCTTGGTAAACTTGGCGATAAAGTAAACGTTAAAGCAGGTTACGCACGTAACTTCCTTTTCCCACAGCAAAAAGCTGTACCAGCAAACAAAGCTAACTTAGAAGCTTTTGAAGCACGTCGTGCTGATCTAGAAGCTAAGCAAGCTGCTAACCTAGCTGCTGCTCAAGCACGTGGTGAAGCTCTTACTGCATTAGAAGCGGTTGTTATCACTTCTAAAGCTGGTGATGCTGGTAAACTGTTCGGTTCAATCGGTACACGTGATATTGCTGATGCAATCACTGCTGCTGGTGTAGAAGTTGCTAAAAGTGAAGTTCGTCTTCCTGAAGGCGCTTTACGTTTAACTGGTTCTTACGAGATTACTGTTACAGTACACTCTGATGTAACTGCAGTTATCAACCTTGAAGTTGTTGAAGCTGAGTAATCAGTTAAACACTTTGATGTGATAAAAATACCCGCTCTCGAGCGGGTATTTTTTTATCTACAGAAAACTATAACTGCTCAGGTAAAACTAAACGATACCCCGCCCCATACACCGATTGAATCAAATCTTCTCCCTGACTAATATCAATCAACTTCTTTCTTAACTTTTTAATATGACTATCGATAGTACGGTTATTCACAATACGATCATCTGAATACATATTTTGCATTAACTGTTCACGGGTAAAAATACGACTAGGTTTATTGGCTAAACGTTTAAGCAGTTGAAACTCAACCGAAGTTAATGATGATTCAGTACCATTAAAAATAGCGACAAGACGATTTTCATCAAGCGAAAAACCAGTGAGAAGTCACTGAATGACTATTTTTCACCCTTCTCATGACAGTGTTAACTCTCGCCACCACCTCTCTAGGACTGAAAGGCTTACAGATATAATCGTCAGCCCCTAGTTCCAAGCCAAGTAAGCGATCAATTTCATCGACCTTTGCGGTAACCATCAGAATAGGCACATCAGAAAAGGCTCTAATCGCTTTGCATAACGTAATACCATCAGTGCCAGGCAACATAAGGTCTAATAAAATAACACTGGGTTGATGTGTTTTTACCCAATCAATCACCAGGTCACCATGATCAATTAAATGTGGTTCATAATCAGTCAATTTGAAATAATCAGCGAGTAGGTTCGCTAATTTTATTTCATCTTCAACAATTAAAATTGAATTGGCCACAGGCAACTCCTATAAATAACATCAATAAAGACAAGCCTAACTTTAGCTAGGTAAAATTAGGGTTAAATAAGCGGATATTAGTATATTAGCCTTCATACAGAGCAAACTGCCATTCTATTCTAAAGGCAATTCGATGATCACCGCTAATCCACCTAACTTAGCCTTAGCAGCTTTAATATTACCTTGATGTGCACTCACAATATGCGAACAAATTGATAACCCCAACCCAGAGCCACCAGTTTGTCTATTTCTTGAATTCTCGACACGATATAGCGACTCAAAAAGATGGGGTAGATGATGCTCAGCAACACCAACGCCATTATCCTCCACTGTAATTTGTAAATATTTTTGCTGATCATGAGTGATAACTGCCCATGATAATTTCACTAAATTAGCTATCGAATATTTAATACAGTTATTCATGATATTTTCAAACAGTTGGCATAATCGTGTTGGATCAACAAAAGCAATAAACTCACCAGACTGTTTCTCAAGCTCAAGTTTAATATTAGCGGCGGCAAGATAGCTGGTATATTTAGGCACTTCCGACTCTAGCCACAGGCCCACGTCGAGGCTTTGTTTACGGTAATGCATGCCACCAATGTCCGCACTGGTCAGTAAATGCAGGTCATCAATCAAATGCTGTAAGTGCTTAACTTCATCATTCGCTGACTCGATATTCTGTTTCTCTAATGCTCTTACACCATCTAAGATTGCTTCTAACTCACCTCTTAAAATAGCGACTGGTGTGCGTAATTCATGGGAGATGTTTGCTAACCAACGCTTACGCGCACTATCATTTTCATAAAGTGTCAGTGCTAATTCATTAAAATCTCGGCTTAACTCACCTAATTCATCTTTTCGCTTTACATCTACGTGCTGTTGATAGTCGCCTTGGGTGAGTTTATGCATACCTAGTATGATTTTTTTAATCGGCTCAGCAAGGTGTCTTGCTAATGGCAATGTAATTAGAATAACCAGCACCATAGTGATCAATGCAATTAACCAAAGATAACTTCGTTGTTGTTTAATGAAGTCTAACTCATAACCATCGGTGATTTGTTTATGCTTAGGGATCATTAACCACCCTACATTCACTTTATCAGTCATGATTGCAATTCTATTATAATCAATGCCTTTGATATAATGACCAACGATAAGCGCGTCATTAGCATCAAAAACAGCAAAACCTTCGTTCAAATCAGTCGGGGGACGGCGCCTTCTTGGTGGCGGGGCAAATCCCTCAGCTCTTGGTAACCTACTATTTGGTTTTGCCTCATAAGTAGAAGCTTGAGATTGCGGGTCTAAACCTTGCGAATATAGAAATAATAAATGTCCAAAATGCCTATTTCTATTTTGTATACTTTGCCAATTATTATTTTTTTATATTCATCTTCAAGCACTGCCACTAAGGGCTTTAATGCTTCAACCTCTTTACTATTCACATATTCAATAATACCTTTACCAATACTCCATTGTATTAATAAAACTAACGCAGTTACTAATACAAGACTGAAGCCGAAGAAGACGAGGAATAATTTATTATGTATTTTCATGCAGGGTTCTCATGCTCATGTGATGAATATTGTACCTTTAATCTCGGTAACATTAACAATAAATAGCACTGATATTTTAATAACACACTGAAAGGTGATACGACGAGTTAGAGAAGCTAAAAGTGAAGTAATACAATATCGGAAAAACTAAACCCGCTAGCATGATAGATACGCTAACGGGTTTATTTAATAATTCATACTACCTGTATCAAAATAGTATAAATCAAATCACCCACTTTGAGTCCCACTTATATAAGCTAACATAAATATCGTTATTTATTGTTAGCTTACTGTTACATGACCAGAATCTTATGCTCTTTTATCATATAGTTGGGTTATTGTTATTATTATTTCTTTCCGTTAAGGTCGAATTGGAAAGTACCTTTATTTCTAAGCTTAGAAAAATCTATGTTTAGAAAATCTGTTGCTGATATAACGAATCGACATGCACTAAGGTCATGAACAGAATGTTCGCAATATCATTAATTTTAAGACTGCGGACGAGGCGGTTTAAAACTAGTAAATTCATTTTCACTCACTACACCGTTGCCATCTGAATCCATATCATCGAACACAGTTTGGTGATCACCGTGTGGGATCTCTTGAGCAGAAAATTCATCGAAAGTAAGTTCGCCGTCACCATCAGTATCAACAGAAGAAAATTGTGGTGGACCACCTTGAGGGCCGCCTTCAGGTCGGTCTTGATCAGAACTGGCAGCATAACTTTGACTCATAACACCTACAGACATAACTAAAGCTAGTAATATGTTTGAACTATTTTTCATTTCAAAAATCCTATCAGGTTTAAATTTCGCAAGGACAATAACAACAGAATGTGCAAATACTGTGCAAAATAGAAAATAATTTGAAAAAACAGGTATTTCATTTAACTATCTATTTTATTTGAGAGAATAAAGCCTGATACTAAGCCAATAATTTCACGTATAGAGTAGGTATAAATGAAAACATTAGCTGACTATCAGTCATTAACAAAACAGGCCGTTGCACTGATCGAAGATGAAAAAGATCTGATTGCCAACCTATCTAATTTAAGTGCGTTACTTAATAGCAACTTACACCAAATTAATTGGGTAGGCTTTTACCTTTATAAGGAAGAGGAACTAGTATTAGGCCCTTTCCAAGGTAATGTCGCTTGTGTCCGTATTGCATTAGATAAAGGGGTTTGTGGGAAAGCATTCAGTACCAATAGCACACAACGTATCGCTGACGTACATGAATTTCCGGGACACATTGCCTGCGATGCAGCAAGTCAATCAGAGATTGTTGTACCGATTAACTCACAGGGTAAAACAGTAGCGGTATTAGATATTGATAGCCCTATTACAGAACGTTTTACTGAAATAGATGAAGCAGGCTTAATTCACTTTGTAGAGCAAATACAAGATAAGCTTAATTTTTAAGTAAATACTTAATAAGGTGCATCAATTCAGTATTTGATGCACCTTATTACAAAGCAATATCAATATTCATTAACGCCGTTAATTGTGCAACCCACTGATCAATTGTAATCGTAAATGAACCGGTTACATCTAACTCACGATCTTCTAGTACATCTACCTCTGGATTTTCAGCTTGTTTTAAGGCAATCACTTTATCTCTATGTGTTAGTAACGCCACGATATAAGGTCTAAATAACACAAACATCGCTGTGATCCACTGGTTTACCACTAGGTTAGGATAAGCATGATCAATATAAAAACGATCAAGCAAAGCAATCGTATCTTCAGCTGAATACCAAGTTTGTGCACAAACCCAACGATTAGTGGTAAATAACCCAACCGGAAACCCTTCATCGTCCATGGAGATACAGATAAAGTGCGCTAGCGCATCCTCTCCTGACGGCCAAGGCTCAGACTGCATAAAACCTGACATAGGTTGAATAGACTCAGGAATAGCAGGTGAGCGTATAAAAGTATGAAAATGCCCATGCTCCCCTTCTACGCCTCTGTGATTATGATAATAATATTGACAGTGAGACTCATCATCGTAGACATCTTGTTCAGGATAATGGTTTAACTGATAAAAAGTCCCCTGCCCCTTAAGTAATTCACTAACCACATTAATACCCGCTTTATTTAATAAACGATGGCACTCCTTAACGGTTTGTGCAGCCACCAGCATCTCATCTAAATTATCAATATACTCAAGTGAAGGCATTTCGAGTGGAAGGGCTTCTTCACAGGCAGACCAACCAATTTTTGTTGACATATAAGCGTTACCTTATTATTTAAAAGTACAGGTAATTGAAAAAAGGCAATGGTGCAAAACAATCACACCATCACTCAGGTAGCATATCATCTGTTACAACGCATAACGTTTAACTGGCAGCACAAGGGTTAGCAGCACATGGATTCTTGGCTGCACATGGATTTTTAGCGGCACATAGGTTCTTTGCTGCACACGGGTTCTTGGATGCACATGGGGTTTTAGCGGCACATGGATTCTGTGCAGCACACGGATTGGCGGCGACACAAGGGTTAACAACTTTTGTAGACTTAGCTTTGCATGGAGAACAAAATGCATCACATGAAGCACCACAAGATGCAACAGCAGGATTAATAGTTAAAACAGCACCAACGATACCAGCAGCGATAACAGCAGGTTTATTTTTTAAAATCTTTTTCATTTTCATTGTCCTTAGGGTTAAGTTAAAAATCACTTACAACAACTGCGCCACTTATTTGGTATGCGTTATTGCCTCTCAGAAGACCTAGCACTATATTTAAAAATTTCAGAAAAAGTCATCACAAATGCAAGTTTATCAAGTTGTTATCAAATACTTGATATCTCACAGATAAAAAACAAATGCACATGATTTATAAAAAATATTATTAAGCTTTTTTATGACAGATTATCACTGCTATTAAATCAGTATTTTAGCAGCTCAATAAACGACATAAACATCAAAAAACAATCACAACAACAAATTAAAGTGTTCATCCTCTTATTCACACAGTGATCACGGTCACGCCCTATTTTTAAATGCAAATAAATAGCAATTATTTTCTGATATAGCTATCTGATACATCAATACTGCTGTTAGTGGGTAACAAAACTTACAAATGGTATTTATTACAGGCATAAAAAAGCCCCGTATTAACGAGGCTTAAATGGTCAACAAAAGCGATAAACGCTTTTCATATCCAGTATCAGCTTATTTAGCTTGTGGGCGCATGTGAGGGAATAACAATACGTCACGGATAGTATGGCTGTCAGTAAACAACATTACTAAACGGTCAATACCAATACCTTCACCCGCTGTTGGTGGCAAACCATGCTCAAGAGCAGTAATGTAATCTGCATCGTAGAACATTGCTTCATCATCTCCCGACTCTTTTTGAGCAACTTGATCCATGAAACGTTGTGCTTGGTCTTGTGCATCGTTTAGCTCAGAGAAACCATTGGCTAACTCACGGCCGCCTACGAAGAACTCAAAACGGTCAGTTACATCTGGGTTATCATCGCTACGACGTGCTAGCGGTGAAACCTCTGCAGGGTAAGCGGTAATGAAAGTTGGTTGCATTAATTTGTGCTCAGCCGTCTCTTCAAAGATCTCTGTTAACACTTTACCTTCGCCCCAGCTATCTTTGATATGAATATCTAAACGCTTAGCTAACGCTTTTAAACCTTCCATGCTGTCTAACTCAGCAGCTTCAATCCCTTCGTTATACTCTAGGATTGACTCTTTCATCGTTAAACGTACAAATGGCTTACCAAAATCAAACTCTTCTTCACCGTATTTAACGATGCTTGAACCTAATACATTTTCAGTAATAGTACGTAACATATCTTCGGTTAAGTTCATTAGATCAATGTAATCAGCGTAAGCTTGGTAGAACTCAATCATAGTGAATTCTGGGTTATGACGTGTTGAAACACCTTCGTTACGGAAGCTACGGTTAATTTCGAATACACGCTCAAAACCACCAACCACTAAACGCTTAAGATTTAACTCTGGTGCAATACGTAAGTACATAGGTAAGTCTAACGCATTGTGGAATGTTTCAAATGGACGAGCCGTTGCACCACCAGGAATTGCTTGTAGCATAGGCGTTTCTACTTCCATAAACTGACGGTCGTTTAAGTAAGTACGAATCGCATTAACGATTTTGTTACGTAAAATAAATGTTTTACGAGACTCTTCATTGGCAATTAAATCAAGGTAACGTTGACGGTAACATGCTTCAGTATCAGATAAACCGTGGAACTTATCTGGTAACGGGCGTAATGCTTTAGTCAGGATGCGAATTTCAGATACTTTAATACTAAGCTCGTCTGTTTTAGTTTTAAATAAAACCCCCTTTGCACCAACGATATCGCCTAAATCCCACTTTTTGAATTCAGTGTTGTAAAAACCTTCAGCTAAGTTATCGCGTGCAACGTAGACTTGTACTTGACCGCCCATATCTTGCAAGGTTGCAAAACTTGCTTTCCCCATAATACGACGTGTCATCATACGACCAGCAACACTAACTTCAACAGCTAACTCTTCTAGCTCTTCTTTGCTCTTAGCATCATATAACTTATGAAGATCGTCAGAGATGTTTTCACGACGGAAATCATTTGGGAAAGCTTGACCCTTTTCACGCATCGCATCTAATTTAGTTAGACGTTGCGCTAGAATTTCGCTTAACTCGACCTGTGGTTCTTCTGCTTTGTTTTGCTCTGACATGATAGTTCCTATCTTTTACTTCAATTTTTAAAATGATTGTTGTTTCAAGCTTGATTGTTAAATCACAAACCTGATTTTAAGCTTGCTTCAATAAATTTGTTTAGATCGCCGTCTAACACCACCTGTGTGTTGCGGTTTTCAACACCGGTGCGTAAATCTTTAATTCGCGAGTCATCTAGTACGTAAGAACGAATTTGACTTCCCCAACCAATATCTGACTTACCATCTTCGTTGATCTGTTTTTCAGCATTCTGCAACTGTAACTCATGCTCATAGAGTTTAGCGCGCAGTTGTTTCATCGCTTGATCTTTATTTTTATGTTGTGAACGGTCATTTTGACATTGTACAACAATATTGGTCGGTGTATGGGTAATACGTACCGCTGATTCCGTTGTATTAACGTGCTGACCACCCGCACCTGACGCTCGATATACATCAATACGTAAATCTGTAGGATTAATCTGAATATCGATGTTGTCATCAATCTCTGGATAGATAAATGCAGAAGCAAATGAAGTATGACGTTTACCCGATGAATCAAACGGTGATTTTCGTACTAAACGATGTACACCTGTTTCAGTACGCAACCAACCATAAGCATATTCACCACTAAAACGGATCGTAGCCCCTTTAATACCAGCCACATCACCTGGTGTAGCTTCCATTAATTCGGTTTTGTAACCGTTAGCTTCGCCCCAACGTAAATACATACGCAGTAGCATGTTGGCCCAATCTTGTGCTTCTGTACCGCCCGAGCCTGATTGAATATCAAGATAACAAGAGCATGCATCCTGTTTGCCTGAGAACATACGACGGAATTCAAGTACTTCTAATTGCTTCTCAAGATCGTTGGCTTCTTTAATCGCTTCATCGAAGGTGTCTTGATCATTTTCTTCAACAGCCATTTCCACCAACATCTCAATATCGTCAGTACCGGCTGTTAAGGCATCAATAGTTTTAACCACTAATTCAAGACTACTGCGCTCTTTACCTAAAGCTTGTGCATAGTCAGGATCATTCCATACTTCCGATGACTCTAACTCTCGACTTACCTCTTCTAAACGCTCTAGTTTAGCGTCATAGTCAAAGGTACCCCTAAGCATTTCAGCACGCTCAGTTAGGTCTTTAAGTTGATTAAGGATTGGGTTTACTTCAAACATCAATACTCACTATATTATTTTATTAATAAAAAGAGCCGAATTTTAACCAATTATTGTGTAAATAAATAGGGAACAATAAGAATTTGTCTGCGCTTGATATCAACACACTCTAGGAATCAGCGAAAAGTAATAACAAAGTCCCCTGTATAGCTAACTAATACGCTTAAAACAGCGACTTGGTTTATAAAAAGTAGCTAACAAGGCAAAACAAGCAACCAACAAAGTCAAAGCAAATTCACCGGTTCATCGCTAAAAACTTGTTAGACCACAAATAAGTCAACAAAAAAGACCAAAAAGTAGCAATATTAGGATGCATTTTAATTTTATTAACGTAAAGTTAGTGCCTCATTAACGTAACGTTGATGGCTTATTGACACAAGGTTCGCTTCTACCCGATACAGGTAGAAAACGACGCAATTAACCGATTGTATAAGGATACAACTCATGGAAATGCTCTCAGGCGCAGAAATGGTAGTGCGCTCTCTACAGGACGAAGGTATAGAACATATCTTTGGTTACCCTGGCGGTTCAGTATTAGATATATACGACGCAATCTTTCAATCTGATGAAATTGAACACTTTTTAGTACGTCATGAACAAGCTGCTGTACACATGGCAGATGCTTATTCACGTTCAACAGGTAAAGTTGGCTGTGTATTAGTAACAGCAGGACCTGGCGCTACAAACTGTATTACTGGTATCGCAACAGCTTACATGGATTCAATTCCATTAGTTGTTTTATCTGGTCAAGTACCTACTTTTTGGATTGGTGACGATGCCTTCCAAGAAACGGATATGATTGGTGTTTCACGCCCAGTTGTAAAACACAGTTTCTCTTGTCGTACTGCGGAAGATATTCCAAAGGCGATCAAAAAAGCGTTTTACATTGCATCAACAGGTCGACCTGGCCCGGTAGTTATTGATCTACCAAAAGATGTACAAAACCCACTTAACAAATTCCCTTATGAATACCCTGAAAGTGTTAGCTTGCGTTCATATAACCCAACACTTAGTGGTCATAAAGGACAAATCAAACGTGCAGTTTCCGCCTTAGTCGGCGCTAAAAAACCTGTTTTATACGTAGGTGGCGGTGCAATCATTGCCAATGCGTCAAAACAAGTATTACAACTGGCTGAAAAACTCAACTTACCAGTAACCAATACGCTTATGGGTCTAGGTGCATTCCCTGGTGAACACGAGCAATTCATCGGTATGTTAGGTATGCACGGTACCTACGAAGCGAATAAATCAATGCACAATGCAGATTTAATCTTTGCATGTGGTGCGCGCTTTGATGACCGAGTAACCAATAACGTAGATAAATTCTGTCCAAACGCAAAAATTATGCACATTGACATTGACCCTACATCAATTTCAAAAAATATTCATGCCGACCTACCGATTGTAGGTAGCGTTGAAGTGGTATTACAACAGATGTTAGATCTGATTGATGAAACTAACGCAATGAATGACAGCAATGATATTAACGCTTGGTGGGATCAAATTAATGAATGGCGCGCGAAAGATTGCCTAGCTTATAAAACATGCGATACGCATATCAAACCACAACAAGTTATTGAGTGTTTATACAAGGTAACCAAGGGTGATGCGATTGTGACATCTGATGTTGGCCAGCACCAAATGGTTGCGGCACAATACTACCCATTCAAAGAACCTCGCCAATGGATCAACTCTGGTGGTGCAGGTACCATGGGCTTTGGCTTACCGGCAGCAATGGGCTGTAAAATTGCACACCCAGACCGCCCTGTGGTTTGTGTGACTGGCGATGGCTCTATTCAAATGAATATTCAAGAGTTATCAACGTGTATGCAATACAACATTCCTGTTGTTATCTTACTATTAAATAACCGTTCATTAGGTATGGTAAAACAGTGGCAAAAAATGTTCTACGGTGGTCGTCAATCTCACTCTTATATGGATAGTGTACCTGATTTTGTTAAGTTATCAGAAGCTTACAACCATATTGGTATTAAAGTAGATACTATTGATGAGCTTGAGCCTGCACTAACACGCGCCTTTGAATTAAAAGAACGTGTTGTGTTTGTAGATGTTGCCATTGACCCAGAAGAGCACGTTTACCCAATGCAAGTTAAATTCGGCAGTATGGAAGACATGTACCTAAGCAAAACGGAGCAAACTGATGCGTAGAATTATTTCTGTATTAATTGAGAATGAATCAGGCTCACTGGCACGTGTTGTAGGTTTATTCGCACAACGTGGTTATAACATTGAATCATTAACGGTATCACCAACCAACGACAACACATTGTCACGTATGACCATCACGACTGACGTAGTTGATAATGCAACACTTGAACAAATGATGAAGCAATTACACAAGCTAGTCGATGTGCTACGTGTTTCTGAATTAACACAAACACCGCATGTTGAACGTGAATTGTTGCTATTAAAAGTGCGTACAGTAGGCCCTGAAGCACGTGAAGAAGTGAAACGCACCAGTGATATTTATCGTGGTCAAATCGTTGATATCACACAAAACTTATACACTATCCAATTAACGGGTGCAGGCTCCAAGCTAGATGCATTCGTAGCAACAATGGATGAATGTAGCGAAATAGTAGAAATCGTTCGCTCTGGTGTATGTGGTATTGCTCGCGGTGATAAGTCTTTACGCGCTTAATAGACAAAGTCCCGAAGTAATTTACATTAAAATCAGTATAATTAATGCAAAGTATAGTTTCTGTACTTTGCATTTTTTGTATATGCCGGCCTAATATCAATCAGCAGCAATATATGAAATGGTCTATTTGCTATTATAGGAGATTCAAATGTTTGAGCTTTTTGCATTACTAATGTCCGCATTTGTACTTTTTATGTTTGGTATATCCGTACTAAGCTTAGCGGTCATTGCCATTATTATGGTTGCCTGTTTTATCTTAGTTGGCGCACTTTCTTTTTTATTTAAATTTGGTATTTGGATACTACTCGGCTATCTTATTTATTATTACTTCTTTAAGCATGATAAGGAAAAATCATGAGTCGTTTAGGTTTAGTTATTTGTTCTCTCTTATTTTCACTAAATAGTTTAGCTGCAGAATTAACTGTAACTGATCAATATGTTAGAGCAACCCCACCACATGTTAAAAACAGTGCAGCTTTTTTAACGATAGACAACCAGAGTGAAGAGAGTGTTAAACTAGTCTCTGTCAGCAGTGACATAGCAGATCGCGTAGAACTACATACACACATTAGTGAAGCAGGATTAATGAAAATGCGCCAAGTTGAGTCTATACTCATAAAGGGGCATAATAGTGTACAATTACAACCTGGTGGTTATCATGTCATGTTTTTAGGTTTAAAAAATGATTTGGTTGCCGGTGACAGTGTTGATATTACACTCTATTTTGATAATGGAGATGCAATAGATATCACTGCGCCAATACAAAAAATTACAATGTCTCACAAAACAGCAGATACTAAACACCAATAATAATTGAGATCACAAAGGAATTTCCTATTATGAAAAAACAAATTTTAGCCGCTGCGGTAGCAGCTACAATGAGCATGCCAGCAATGGCTGATTTCTTAGGTGTTTATGCGGGTATTGATTACAATACTAACGAAACAACATACCAAGGCCAGTCAGATCGTTCAAATAACATCTCAGGTTACATTGCATTTGAACATTTCATTCCACTTATCCCAAATGGTAAAATCAAGTTTTCTGATTTACAAAATGATGACTTTACAACTGAAGATAGCCAAGCAAAAAACGCTATTTTATACTACGAAATTTTAGATAATGACCTAGTAGAAGTTGATTTAGGTGTGGCTTACACAGATGCTGATGGTTTTAACGAAAGCGCTTCAATTGCACAGGCTTACGGTGCTGCTAAAGTACATGTACCAGGTGTAAGCATGCATGCCTTTGGTGAAATCATTGCAGGATCTGTAACCAGTGATGATTACCTAGATACTGAAATTGGTTTGGCTTACACATTTAACCCAGACTCACCTTTTGTTAATGTATCTGCACGTGTTGGTTATAAACTACAAGAGTTAGACCTTAACCACACCAACAGTACACAAGAAGTAAAAGGTTTATTTGCAGGCGTAGAAGTACACTTCTAAACAGTGCTTGATAATAAATAAAACCACTTTTATAAAGCCACTAAGAACGTATTCTTAATGGCTTTTTTCTTTTAAAAGGATGAAAAAAGCCATATTTAGCACCTTAAAAACCACCTAAATGATAATGATTATTACCCCTACACTTTAAATGCCATTTAGTTATAAAAGAGTAACTTTTATTCTTTCGTAGACTAGATAACCTCGCGTAAACTCCGCATATCTTAATGTAATAGCGGAAATTACTTCATGGCACTTAACAATTTATCGGCTTTAACTTCGCCTTTATCTGAGTCACAACTGGCTCAATTGCAACAAGCAACAGCTGGCTTAGATGCAGTACAAACTGCATGGGTTAGTGGTTACCTAGCAGGCGTAAGCCAAGGCCCAGTAGCTGCAGCAGCTCCTACACAAAGTGCAGGACAAAGCTTAACTATTTTAGTCGGCTCACAAACTGGTAACGCAAAAGGCGTTGCACAAGAGTTAGCAGAACAAGCAGCTGCACGTGGCATCCCAAATCAACTTATCTCAATGGCTGATTACAAAGTTAAAGCGATTAAAGATGAGAGTCATGTGATTGTAGTGGCAAGCACAAACGGTGAAGGTGAAGCACCGGATGATGCTATCGACCTACATGCATTCTTAGCGTCTAAAAAAGCACCAAAACTGGCAGATTTAAAATTTGCAGTATTAGGTTTAGGTGACTCAAGCTACGAATTCTTCTGTCAAACAGGTAAAGACTTCGAAGAGCGTTTAGCAGCATTAGGTGGTGAAATCATCACTGAACGTTTAGATGCCGATGTAGATTATCAAGAAGTAACACAAGCTTGGTTTGATAAAGCATTAGACGCAGTTGAATCAACACTGCAAAAAGAAGGTGTAACAACTGCAGCAGTAGCATCAAGCTCACCAGCGGCTGCAAACAAATACAACAAGCAAAACCCATTTTCTGCAAGCCTGTTAACTAGCCAGAAAATCACTGGTAATGAATCAGCTAAAGATGTGCGTCATATCGAAATCGATTTAGAAGGCTCAGATTTACACTACACGGCCGGTGATGCGCTTGGTGTATGGTTTAAGAACGATCAAGCAATGGTTGATGAACTGATTGCTAAACTAGGCTTAGATGCGGATAAAGAGATCACACTAGGTGAGCAAACGATTACCTTAAAAAATGCATTAATTGAAGAGTTCGAGCTAACGGGTACACACCAGGCTTTATCGAAGGTTACGCAGCATTAACTGAAAATAAAGAACTACTGGCATTAGCAGAAGACAAAAACGCATGCCGTGACTTTGCTAATACACATCAAATTGTTGATGTAGTAACAGTAGAAGGTAATGACCCAGTAACAGAAGAAAACTTCGTTGCATTATTGCGCCGAAGCAGCCCACGTTTATATTCAATTGCATCAAGCCAAACAGAAGTGGAAGAAGAAGTTCACTTAACTGTTGGTGCAGTAGTATTTGATAACGAACTCGGCCAACAACGTGGTGGCAGTGCTTCTACTTTCTTATCTCACCGTTTAGAAGAAGGTGAAGAGGTCAAAGTATTTATCGAAGATAACCACAACTTCCGTCTTCCAGCTAACCCAGACACACCAGTGATCATGGTTGGCCCAGGTACAGGTATCGCACCATTCCGCGCTTTCATGCAAGAGCGTGAAGCAACGGATGCAACGGGTAAAAACTGGTTATTATTTGGTGACCAAACATTTAACGAAGATTTCCTATACCAAGTTGAATGGCAGAATTACCTGAAATCAGGTCTATTAACTAAATTAGATTTAGCTTTCTCTCGCGACCAAGCAGAAAAAATCTACGTACAAGACCGTTTAAAAGAGAACGCAGCTGAAGTGTTCAAATGGTTACAAGATGGTGCTCATTTTTACGTTTGTGGTGATGCAAATCGCATGGCTAAAGACGTACAAACAACACTTATCGAAATTATCAGTAAGCAAGGTAAATTAAGCCTTGAAGATGCAGAAGAATACTTAACAGAATTACGCCAAGCAAAACGCTACCAAAGGGATGTTTACTAATGAGCCAGAAATTACACGACAACGAACGCATTAAAATTGAAAGTAATTATCTTCGCGGTAACTTAGTAGAAGGTATTAACGATACAACAACAGGTTCATTCCATCCTGATGAAGTGCAACTTGTTAAGTTCCATGGTTTATACCAACAAGATAACCGTGATCGCCGTGCTGAGCGTAAGCAACAAAAACTAGAGCCGCTTTACTCATTTCTATTACGTGCGCGTCTACCTGGTGGTGTTGTAACACCTGAGCAATGGTTAGAGATTGACCGTATTGCTGAAGAGTTAACTGATGCTGGTAGTATCCGTATTACCACGCGTCAAACTTTCCAATACCACGGTATTTTTAAACGTAACTTAAAATCAGTATTCCAAGAATTGAAATTCAAAGCGAACATCGATTCTATCTTTACTGCGGGTGACGTTAACCGTAATACGATTTGTACCTCTAACCCAGAGCAATCTGAGTTACACACAGAAGTGTACGAACTGTCTAAAAAGATCAGTGAACACTTCCTACCAAAATCAAACGCTTATGCTGAAATTTGGTTAGATGGTGAAAAAGTATTAGATACAGAAGAAGAGCCGATTTATCACAACATCTTCTTACCACGTAAATTTAAAATTGCAGTGGCATTACCACCTTACAACGATGTGGATATCCATGCCAATGACCTTAACTTCATTGCCATCATTGAAGATAACAAGATCACTGGTTACAACGTAGTAGTAGGTGCTGGTCTAGGTATGACACACGGTGATAAAACGACCTTCCCACGTCTAGGTGATGACTTTGGTTTCATCCCAGTAGACAAAGTGATGGAAGTGGCTGAAGCAGTGGTAACAACTCAGCGTGACCTAGGTGGTCGTGTTAGTCGTTCACATGCTCGTACTAAATACACACTAGAAACACACGGTATTGAAACCTTCAAAAAAGAAGTTGAAAAACGTGCAGGTATTACCTTCGCAGCACCAGGTGCTTACGAATTCACAGAGCGTGGAGATCGTATCGGTTGGGTAAAAGGTATCGATAACAAATGGCACCTAACTGTGTTCATTGAAAACGGCCGTATCCTAGACTTTGATGGTAAGCCATTAAAATCAGGTTTAGTGAAAATTGCTAAAGTACACCAAGGTACTTTCCGCATGACAGCGAACCAAAATCTAGTGATCGCAAGCGTACCGGAAGCAGAAAAAGACAACATTGAAAAATTAGCTCGCGAATGTGGCTTAATCGATGATAACACCAGTGACCAACGTATGGACTCAATGGCATGTGTATCTTTACCAACATGTCCATTAGCGATGGCAGAAGCTGAGCGTTACCTACCAGGCTTAACAGACGATGTTGAAGGTTTATTAGCAAAACATAATATCCCTAAAGATCACATCATTCTACGTATCACAGGCTGTCCAAATGGCTGTGGTCGTGCAATGTTGGCGGAAGTAGGTTTAGTGGGTAAAGCACCAGGTCGTTACAACCTGCATTTAGGCGGTAACAAAATTGGTACTCGTATTCCTAAGATGTACGCAGAAAATATCGACGAAGCAACAATCGTAAGTACATTAGATGAATTAATCGGCCGTTGGGCAAAAGAACGTAATCAAGATGAAGATTTCGGAGACTTTGTCATCCGTGCCGGCATTATTGCTGAAGTAGTTGTAGCAGCTAGGGACTTTTATGCCTAACACGTTAGATCTTGCCCATCTATTAACATTATCTAAAGCCGAGCAGACTGCTGCTCTGGCTGAAGTTAATCAGTTATTAGAAAAACAGACCGCGCAACAACGCGTTCAATGGGCGATCGACAATTTAGAAAGTGAATTTGTTTTATCATCAAGCTTTGGTATTCAAGCGGCCGTCTGTTTACACATGATCACCAGTGTAAAAGTCGACACACCAATCATCTTGACTGATACAGGCTACTTATTTCCTGAAACATATCGATTCATTGATGATTTAACAGAACAGTTAAATTTAAACTTAAAGATTTATAAAGCAGAGCATGGCCCAGCGTGGCAAGAAGCTCGCTTTGGTAAACTTTGGGAACAAGGTGTAGATGGGTTAACCAAATACAACCAGATCAACAAAGTAGAGCCAATGAAACGTGCTTTAAAAGAGCTAAACGCTAAAACCTGGTTCTCAGGCTTACGTCGCTCACAATCTTCAAGCCGTGAGGATTTAGCCGTACTAAGCATTCAAAATAATTGCTTTAAGTTTTTACCGATTATAGATTGGACAAATAAAGAGGTTCATTACTACTTACAAGAGAATAGCCTAAGTTACCACCCGCTATGGGAACAAGGTTACGTATCAGTAGGTGATGTACAAACTTCTCGTCCATTAGAGCTAGGTATGACCGAAGAAGAGACTCGCTTCTTTGGTTTAAAACGAGAATGTGGATTACACGAAGATCCTATCGAAGAACAAGGTAGTGGTATTTAATACTGCCCTGGTTTCTCGACCATAAAAACCTCTACCTTGTTAGAGGTTTTTTTATACTTAAGAAAAACTAAAAGCTGCCGATAAACTATTATTCACTTTAATAATTCACCTGGTATAAAGACCTATGAAAAAAATAGTAGCCAGCTCGTTACTTCTAGTCAGCTTAATCACATCTAACCTGTCGATCGCAGAAGACTATGAAGTGATTCAAGTTTATACACAAGACGAGTTAAATGCTTTAGTGAGAGACAATAAACACTTGCAACGTGTCAAAGCAGATGATTGTCAATTAGTCCAAGATATTGAAGCTCACGCTTTAAAAATTAAAGAACCATCATTCGTATACCTGTGGGGAGATATGCTCGCCTGGGGCGTCTGTGTAGACCGTAATGCCAAATTAGGCATGCACTACATACATGAAGCCGCTAATAAGGGCTTATTAGCAGCAATAGAGCAATTAGGCCGTTACTACAATAACGGTACACTAGTCATCCAAGACAAAGACAAAGCAATTCGTTACTTCAGAGAAGCCGCCTTATTAGGCCATCTAAAAGCAAAAATCAGCTATATCAAACTGCTAAACCAAGGTTACGGCAGCCCATACGATTATGAAGAAGCTTACCACGCCTTATACAACACTGTATTTGAAAGTAAAAAAACTAAAGCAGAAGCCAAACTACAACTAGCCAAACTAGAAACTAAAATGCCTGAGTACGCCATCAAAAACGCCAGACGCAGCAATCAGTTTTAAAAAAGCTATCAACGATCGCCTAATTTCATAAAGCGACAGCGATTAGACGTAGTCTAATACCGGGGCGCTGGGCGAATCAACCGTCAGGTTGGTCTCATGAACGGGTAAGCTCTGCGCCCCCTTTCTTAGCTTGCCAGTATGCGAGTTATCGCATACGACTATCAGCCTCAACGAGCAAAGCGAACTGATAAGCCATTCACAACATAAAACATTAAAGTCAAAAGAAGCAGGGTGAAGCCAGCGCCCCTAAAGATGTGTCGCAACTTTCATTACTTTCAACTCAAAACACTAAAATTCAACAGCAACACACAAAACCAAAACACTGCAGACTGAAGTCAGCGCCCCTTAAAAGATGTGTCGTAACCTTAATTGATATCGATAACACTTAAAATATGTTTCTCATGATCCACAAACAAACGTAAAAAAGAGCCGCAGCTATCAAGGTTAGCTTGATATTAGGGGCGCTGGGCGAATCAACCGTCAGGTTGGTCTCATGAGCGGGTAAGCTCTGCGCCCCCTTTTTCAGCCTGCCAGTATGCAAGTTATCGCATACAACGATTAGCATCGCTGAGCAAAGCGAACTGATAAGCCATTCACAACATAAAACATTAAAGTCAAAAGAAGCAGGCTGAAGCCAGCGCCCCTAAAGATGTGTCGCAACTTTCATTACTTTCAACTCAAAATAAGCAGGCTGAAGCCAGCGCCCCTAAAGATGTGTCGCAACTTTCATTACTTTCAACTCAAAATAAGCAGGCTGAAAAAAGGAATCGCAGAGCTCTTCCGCTCATTGCTCTAGACTGCCGGCTAACTCGCCCAGCGCCCCTTAAAGATGCGTCGTAACCTTAATTGATATCGATAACACTTAAAATATGTTTCTCATGATCCACAAACAAACATAAAAAAAGAGCTGCAGCTATCGAGCGAAGCTTGATACCCGGGGCGCAGGTCTTTAGCCTGCCAGTATGCGAGTTATCGCATACGACTATCAGCCTCAATGAGCAAAGCGAACTGATAAGCCATTCACAACATCAAAACACTAAAACTAACAGCAACACATAAAACCAAAATACTGCAGACTGAAGTCAGCGCCCCTTAAAGATGTGTCGTAACCTTAATTGATATCGATAACACTTAAAATATGTTTCTCATGATCCACAAACAAACGTAAAAAAGAGCGGCAGCTATCAAGCTTAGCTTGATATTAGGGGCGCTGGGCGAATCAACCGTCAGGTTGGTCTCATGAGCGGGTAAGCTCTGCGCACCCTTTTTCAGCCTGTCAGTATGCGAGTTATCGCATACAACGATTAGCATCGCAGAGCGAACCGTGAATAACTAAAAAAGCACAGTCAAAACACAAAAAACAAATTCAAAAGAAGCAGGCTGAAGCCAGCGCCCCAAAGATGTGTCACAACTTTCATTACTTTCAACTCAAAACAAGCAGGCTGAAAAAGGAATCGCAGAGCTCTTCCGCTCATTGCTCTAGGCTATCGCCTAATTCGCCCAGCGCCCCTTAAAGATGTGTCGTGCCTTTTATTGATAACGACAAACGAAAAACACTTTATCACAAGCATAAAAAAAGAGAGCCGAAGCTCTCTTTTTTGAATTTAGTTTAAAAACGATAAAGAGTAACTTTACTTGAGGTGTAGTACTCGATGATAGTAGAAACAAGCAGCTGCATCTTTACAGGTATAGCGCTACCTTCACTGCTAGTTAAACATGGTACTTAAACTATTTCTAGAACGTAGCACTTTCCTTCATCCATAAAAAAAGAGAGCCGAAGCTCTCTTTTTTGAATGTAGTTTAAAAACTATAAAGAGTAGTTATTACTCGATGATTGTAGAAACAAGCACCTACGTCTTTACAGGTATAGCGCCACCTTCACCAGTAGTGAGGTGAAAGCTTTGTTTTCCTTAGCCCATAAAAAAAGAGAGCCGAAGCTCTCTTTTTTGAATGTAGTTTAAAAACTATAAAGAGTAGTTATTACTCGATGATAGTAGAAACAACACCAGCACCAACAGTACGGCCACCTTCACGGATAGCGAAACGTAGACCTTCGTCCATAGCGATTGGACCAATTAGTTCAACAACGAACTTAAGGTTATCACCAGGCATTACCATTTCTACACCTTCTGGAAGCTCAACAGCACCAGTGATGTCAGTTGTACGGAAGTAGAACTGTGGACGGTAACCTTTGAAGAATGGAGTATGACGACCACCTTCATCTTTGCTTAGTACGTATACTTCAGATTCGAACTTAGTGTGTGGCTTGATAGAACCAGGCTTAGCTAGAACTTGACCACGTTCAACGTCTTCACGCTTAGTACCACGTAGAAGAACACCAACGTTCTCACCAGCACGACCTTCGTCAAGAAGTTTACGGAACATCTCAACACCAGTACATGTAGTAGTAACAGTATCTTTAAGACCAACGATTTCAACAGACTCACCAACTTTGATGATACCGCGCTCAACACGACCTGTAACAACAGTACCACGACCAGCGATTGAGAATACATCTTCAATAGGAAGGATGAATGGCTTATCGATGTCACGCTCTGGCTCAGGGATGTAAGAATCTAGTGCGTCAGCAAGTTCAACGATCTTGTCTTCCCACTCAGCTTCACCTTCAAGTGCTTTAAGAGCAGAACCAAGGATAACTGGTAGGTCATCACCTGGGAAGTCGTATTCAGAAAGAAGTTCACGAACTTCCATTTCTACTAATTCTAGTAGCTCTTCATCATCAACCATGTCACATTTGTTTAAGAAAACAACTAAGTGTGGAACACCAACTTGACGAGAAAGTAGGATGTGCTCACGAGTTTGTGGCATAGGACCGTCTGTAGCAGCAACAACTAAGATACCACCATCCATTTGAGCAGCACCAGTGATCATGTTTTTAACATAATCGGCATGTCCAGGACAGTCTACGTGTGCGTAGTGACGAGTGTCTGTATCGTATTCGATGTGAGAAGTATTGATTGTAATACCGCGCTCACGCTCTTCTGGAGCGTTATCGATTGAAGAGAAATCTTTAGTGTCGCCACCAAATTTCTTAGTTAATACAGCAGAGATTGCAGCTGTTAAAGTAGTTTTACCATGGTCAACGTGGCCGATTGTACCTACGTTTACATGTGGTTTATTACGTTCAAATTTTTCTTTAGACACAGTGTGTACCTTCTTTATCAGTAAATACCTCTCCACATGCCATCACATGGAAAGGCGTTAGTTTAATTTATTTTTTATTTCGCTTCAATAATTGCGTTAGCAATTTTTTTAGGCGCATCGGCATATTCTAAAAATTCCATCGAATAAGATGCACGACCCTGCGTTGCTGAGCGAACTGCGGTAGCATAACCGAACATTTCAGACAGCGGTACTTTAGCATGAACGATCTTAACACCACCAGGGCCATCGTCCATTCCTTCAATAATACCTCGACGACCATTAAGATCCCCGACTACAGTGCCCATCCATTCTTCTGGAGTAGTTACTTCCACTTTCATCAGAGGCTCAAGGATAGTGGCATCAGCTTTTAATGCTCCATCTCTGAAACCCATCATGGCAGCAATTTTAAAGGCCATTTCGCTAGAGTCAACCTCATGGTAAGAACCATTTAATAAAGTGACTCGAACGTCAAGCATTGGGAAACCAGCAAGTACACCTTGGTTCATTTGTTCTTCACAGCCTTTGCTCACTGCTGGAATGTATTCTTTAGGGATTACATTATCAGCCATTTCGTTCACAAATTCAAAACCAGCACCATTTTCAAGTGGTTCTAATTTTAATTGGACGTGGCCATAGTGGCTCGGTCCTTCGCCTTGACGAATAAATTTACCTTCGATCTCAACCGATTTACGGATGGTTTCACGGTAAGCTACTTGTGGATTACCCACGTTACAGTTCACGGAGAACTCGCGACGCATACGGTCAACAATGATATCAAGGTGAAGTTCACCCATACCAGAGATCAGTATTTGTCCAGACTCTTCATTCGTTTCAACACGGAATGAAGGATCCTCAGCAGAAAGTTTTTCTAGTGCTAGCGTTAATTTATCTTGGTCAGCCTTGGTTTTAGGCTCAACCGCAATTTGAATTACCGGTTCAGGGAAATCCATACGCTCAAGTATAATATTCTGTCCAGCAACACAAAGCGTGTCTCCCGTAGTGACGTCTTTAAGGCCAACCGCAGCGGCGATATCACCAGCGCGAACCTCTTTGACTTCCTTACGTTCGTTAGCGTGCATCTGTACGATACGCCCTAAACGCTCTTTCTTGCCTTTAATAGGATTATAAACTTGATCACCAGACTTAACTACGCCTGAGTACACACGCATAAACGTTAACGTGCCCACGAATGGGTCCGTTGCAATTTTAAATGCGAGTGCGGCAAATGGTGCATCATCAGAAGCAGGACATTCAATCTCTTTATCATTGTGGGCATTGATAGCTTTAATCGCATCAACTTCCACTGGAGAAGGTAAATAATCGATAACTGCATCAAGTACTGCTTGAACACCTTTATTTTTAAAGGCGCTACCACAAGTCGCTAATACAATTTCATTATTTAACGTACGAATACGTAAACCTGCTTTGATTTCTTCTTCTGAAAGTTCACCTTCTTCAAGGTATTTTTCCATCAGTTCATCATTTGCTTCTGCAGCTGTATCTACTAGCTCTTCGTGTAAAGCTTGCGCGTGCTCTAGTAGATCAGCAGGGATATCATTATATTCAAATGTCATCCCTTGATCTGCATCGTTCCAATTAATTGCTTTCATTTTAATGAGGTCAATAACCCCTTCGAACTCTTCTTCCGCACCGATATTCAAATGAATAGGTACACAAGTAGATCCAAGGCGATTACGAATTTGCTCAAGCACAGCCTCAAAGTCAGCCCCAGTTCTGTCCATCTTGTTAACAAATACAACACGCGGAACGTGGTACTTGTTTGCTTGACGCCAAACGGTCTCTGATTGTGGTTCTACACCTGATGTGCCACAGAAAACAACTACTGCACCATCTAACACACGTAAAGAACGTTCAACTTCAATAGTGAAGTCAACATGTCCGGGTGTATCGATGATATTAATGCGGTGCTGTTCGTACTGGTTTTGCATGCCCTGCCAGAAAGTAGTAGTGGCAGCAGATGTGATAGTGATACCACGCTCCTGCTCTTGCTCCATCCAGTCCATTGTTGCTGCGCCGTCGTGAACTTCACCTATACGGTGAGATACGCCAGTGTAGAACAATACACGCTCTGTAGTAGTAGTTTTACCTGCATCGACATGAGCTACAATACCGATATTACGGTAACGCTCAATAGGAGTTGTACGTGACAATGCAATGTCCTTTTTAAATAAAGCTTTGTGCAAATAGAAACGAAAAAGCACAGGCCAAAGCCTGTGCTAAATACTTTCTACCAACGGTAGTGAGCAAACGCTTTGTTTGCATCAGCCATACGGTGAACGTCTTCACGTTTCTTAACCGCAGAACCTTTGTTATCTGCTGCATCTACTAGCTCACCAGCTAGACGTAATGCCATTGATTTTTCACCACGCTTACGAGAAGCTTCAACTAACCAACGCATTGCAAGAGCATTACGACGAGAAGGACGAACTTCTACAGGAACTTGGTAAGTTGAACCACCAACGCGGCGAGATTTAACCTCTACGCTTGGGCGGATGTTTTCTAGAGCTACTTCAAAAAGTTCCATTGGATCTTTGCTGCTTTTTTCAGCTGCAGTTTCCAATGCACCGTAAACGATTTTTTCTGAAATAGATTTTTTTCCGTCAACCATTACTACGTTAACGAATTTTGTTAGGATTTCTGATCCAAACTTAGGATCTGGTAGTACTTTACGAGTAGCTACGACGCGTCTTCTTGGCATCTTATTATCTCCGTGCGCTTCAGGATTTTACCCAAAACATATTAAAATTAAATAGTGTTTGTTTGGCCTTACTTACGGAAAGTATTAAGATTTAGGCTTTTTAGCACCGTATTTAGAACGACCGTTACGACGTGCTGCAACACCTGAAGTATCAAGTGCACCACGAATTGTATGGTAACGAACACCCGGTAAATCTTTTACACGACCGCCGCGGATCAAGATTACACTATGCTCTTGCAAGTTATGGCCTTCACCACCGATGTACGAAGTTACTTCGAAACCGTTAGTTAGACGTACACGAGCAACTTTACGCATTGCCGAGTTAGGTTTTTTGGTGTAGTAGTATATACACGAGTACATACACCACGTTTTTGTGGACACGCTTCTAGCGCAGGAACGTTAGTTTTTTGAACTTTGTCCTTACGCGGTTTGCGTACCAATTGTGAAATTGTTGCCATTGTTAAATAGCTCCTAAGTGTGTGTGAAAAATCAAACCCTATAAATTAGGGTCGCAAGAGTTTACGCTGAATAGAATGGCGAGTCAATAATTAGGCAATTGTGTTTTTGCTCACACAATAAAAAAATAGGACGATCACAGAAAAGTTAATCAAGGCTTGCTAATAAAGCATTAATAAATCAACAAGATAAATAAGGTTTTAAAGAGGTTTAAGTCCAGTTTAATTGGCTTTTACATTGTACAGTTAACGTAACAAATTCACTGTAATCGATCACTTTCCCTAATTTCACTTCAATAGCACGTGCATCAACATCAGCCGCTAACACAAACAGACGTTTATTTTCATGTAGTTGCAGTAACTTATGATGTAACTCTGAATTTGCAGCACTGGCAATCACCGCATCGCTCAGTAACAGCACAATATCAGTATCTCGCAATTGCTTAATACAGTCAGATAATGCAAAAGAACTAAAAGGTGAACGGCTAACAGTATGTAATATCATTTAAAAACTCATTAATTGATCTTGTTCAGCGAGGCGCTGCTTAATCTCTTCAGTACTTAGCAACTCAGTTTTAATAACTAATTGTTCTACTGAAATATTACGTTGCTGCAACGAAGTGGCACAAACATAAACCTGTTCAACATCGTAGAGGTCAAACATCTTCAACATAGGTTGAAAATCCTTTTGTAAAATAACATCCGCTTGATGCTTTTTTAATAACTGATAAATACCATCACCTATAAAAAAAACACTAAGTGATTCATTATATGCCGATAACGCTAAGGTTAAATCCAATGCTTCACGCGCATCACTACGACCATGTGGTGCTTGACGATTAACAATACCAACCTTCTTTTCCATACAACTCCCCTTAAAACTGTATCAGTCGATCACAACTAGCCGATAATTCCGCCAACTGCCCTAACCCACTTAACACAAAAGGTGCTTTAAGGTTGTACTGCTGTAAATCTAACTGCTTTGCTTCTGTCTCATTAACAATACCGCGACGTAAAGACGCAGATACACAAACCTCTAAAGGGAAGTTATATTGAGTTGCTAAAGCAGCCCAGCGATCAGGTAAATTTACCTCATCGCTGGCAGGTTTAATTAAATGACTTGCGGTTAACACACCATCAAGATAGAAAAACACTCCTGATATGTGATGATCAGCCGCCAATGCCGCTTCGCAAAATTGCAATGCCGTCGCCGCACTTTGATCGCTTGCCGGGTTACCCGTGACAAGCAAAGAAAATTTAATTACCTGTGAGTCTGACATAGTTAGCCTTTAAGCAGTGTAAGCAACAGCTTCAACTTCAACTAATACATCTTTTGGTAAACGTGCAACTTCAACACATGAACGAGCAGGCGCTAGTTCAGCAAAGTATTTAGCGTAAACTTCATTAAATGCAACAAAGTCATTCATATCTTTAATGAAACAAGTTGTTTTGATCACAGTGCTTGCAGAAGCACCAGCTTCTTCTAATACTGCCATCAAGTTTTTCATTACTTGCTCAGCTTGCTCAGCAACACCACCTGCAACCACTTCCATAGAAACTGGATCTAATGGGATTTGACCAGAAGTGAATACTAAGTTACCTAATTGATTAGCTTGTGAATAAGGACCAATTGCCGCAGGCGCTTTTTCAGTGTTAATAATTGTTTTAGTTGTCATAAGATACTTCCTTTGTGAATGAAATTTCGTGCCCGTATATTGAAGTAGAAGCACAATAAAAACAAGACTAAAAACAATTTGGAAAGGTTTATAAAAAAGTAGTGACAGCGATTAAACGAAGCTTTATATCAGGGGTGAATTAACCGACAGGTTAGCCTCCTGAGCGAGTAAGCTCTGCCCCCTTTTTTTAGCCTGCAGATCTTTTTGCGTTTGTATTTAAACTCTTTTTATATAGCTTCTTTTACAAAGTAACAAACCAAAACCAACACACAAAAACAAAACACTGCAGACTAAAGTCAGCGCCCCTTAAAGATGTGTCGTAACCTTAATTGATATCGATAACACTTAAAACATGTTTCTCATGATCCACAAACAAACGTAAAAAAGAGCGACAGCTATCAAGCGAAGCTTGATATTAGGGGCGAAGGCTTTAGCCTTCCAGTATGCGAGTCATCGCATACGACTATTAGCCTCAATGAGCAAAGCGAACCGTCAAAAACTAAAACAACACAGACAAAATACAAAACCAAAAACAAGCAGGCTGAAGCCAGCGCCCCGAAAAAATGTGTCGCAAATTACGACGTGATTCGTCAACGGCATTAATAACAAAGCCAGAAAGTGTTTCGTATGATCCACAAACAAACGTAAAAAACAGCCGTAGCTATCAAGCAAAGCTTGATATTGGGGGCGAAGGGCGAATTAACCGTCAGGTTAGTCTATGAGCGGGTAAGCTCTGCGTACCCTTTTTCAGCCTTCCAGTATGCGAGTCATCGCATACGACTATTAGCCTCAATGAGCAAACCGAACCGTCAAAAACTAAAACAACACAGACAAAATACAAAACCAAAAACAAGCAGGCTGAAGCTAGCGCCCCGAAAAAAGGTGTCGCAAATTACGACGTGATTCGTCAACGGCATTAATAACAAAGCCAGAAAGTGTTTCGTATGATCCACAAACAAACGTAAAAACAGCGACAGCTATTAAGCGAAGCTTGATATTAGCGGCGCTGGGCGAATTAACTGTCAGGTTAGTCTATGAGCGGGTAAGCTCTGCGTACCCTTTTTTAGCCTTCCAGTATGCGAGTCATCGCATACGACTATTAGCCTCAATGAGCAAAGCGAACCGTCAAAAACTAAAACAACACAGACAAAATACAAAACCAAAAACAAGCAGGCTGAAGCCAGCGCCCCGAAAAAATGTGTCGCAAATTACGACGTGATTCGTCAACGGCATTAATAACAAAGCCAGAAAGTGTTTCGTATGATCCACAAACAAACGTAAAAAACAGCGACAGCTATCAAGCGATAGCTTGATATTAGGGGCGAAGGGCGAATTAACCGTCAGGTTAGTCTATGAGCGGGTAAGCTCTGCGTACCCTTTTTCAGCCTTCCAGTATGCGAGTCATCGCATACGACTATTAACCTCAATGAGCAAAGCGAACCGTCAAAAACTAAAACAACACAGACAAAATACAAAACCAAAAACAAGCAGGCTGAAGCCAGCGCCCCGAAAAAATGTGTCGCAAATTACGACGTGATTCGTCAACGGCATTAATAACAAAGCCTGAAAGTGTTTCGTATGATCCACAAACAAACGTAAAAAAGAGCGACAGCTATTAAGCGAAGCTTGATATTAGGGGCGAAGGGCGAATTAACCGTCAGGTTAGTCTATGAGCGGGTAAGCCCTGCGCACCCTTTTTTAGCCTTCCAGTATGCGAGTCATCGCATATATCGATTAACAACCAATAAGCAAAATACTCTAAGAAAAAATAAATATTGCAAACAATAAGATAAGGACCAACACAAAACACTGCAGACTAAAGTCAGCGCCCCAAAGTCAAAACCAACACACAAAACACTGCAAGCTGAAAAAAGGAATCACAGAGCTCTTCCGCTCATTGCTCTAGCCTGCCGACTAAAGTCAGCGCCCCAAGGTCAAAACCAACACACAAAAACACTGCAGGCTAAAGCCAGCGCCCCTAAAGATGTTTCGTAAACTACATTACATCAAAATCAACACATAAAAACACCACATGCTAAAAAGTAAAACACTACATCTATTTTGTTATTTTATACCAATTGTATTAAATAACTGATCTAAATTTTGCGCCGGAAAAATAGCTTAGTTTGAGGCGTAAGTTGATGTAAATGGTTGTTCCCTATACGAAACTTACAACGGAAAAATAAGTTGTTTTAACAAGTAAAATAGATCAGTTACTTACTATGATTGGTATTAATTGTTTCCACTGAATCCGCCTCTCAAATTACAGGCATAAAAAAAGGTGCCGAAGCACCTTTTTTAAACAATATAGTTATATTGTTGTATTACTCACCAAAATCAACGGCGTTTAGTAAGTCTGCTAAGTTTTGCTCAGCAGCTTCAACATCGATGATTGGCTCTTCTACTACAGGCTCAAGCTCTTTCGCTTTCTCTGCAGCACGAGTACGGTGATGTGCAAAACCAGTACCAGCAGGAATCAAGCGACCTACGATTACATTCTCTTTCAAGCCATGTAATTGGTCACACTTACCTGCAACAGCAGCTTCCGTAAGAACACGTGTTGTTTCTTGGAAAGATGCAGCTGAAATAAATGATTCAGTAGCTAGTGATGCTTTAGTAATACCTAGTAACTGGTATTCAAACTTAGCAACGATTTTACCTTCAGCTTCAAGTTTACGGTTTTCAATGATAACGCGTGCAACTTCAGCTTGCTCACCCACTAAGAATGCAGTGTCGCCGGCATCAGTGATGATACATTTACGTAGCATTTGGTTAACGATAACTTCGATGTGCTTATCATTAATTTTTACACCTTGTAAACGGTATACTTCTTGTACTTCGTTTGTGATGTAGTTAGCCACTGGGCTAATACCACGTAGACGAAGGATGTCATGAGGAGACTCAGGACCATCAGAAATAACCTCACCTTTTTCAATCTTCTCACCTTCGAAGATGTTTAGGTGACGCCATTTAGGGATCATCTCTTCGTATACATCACCGTCAGGTTTAGTAATCACTAAACGACGCTTACCTTTGGTTTCTTTACCAAATGATAATGTACCAGATACTTCCGCTAAGATAGCAGCATCTTTAGGTGTACGTGCTTCGAATAAATCGGCTACGCGAGGTAGACCACCCGTGATATCACGAGTTTTCGAGCTTTCTTGTGGGATACGTGCAACCGCGTCACCAACTCGTACTTTAGCACCATCTTCTAGACTAACGATTGCTTTTGCAGGTAGTGCATATTGCGCAGCAACATCAGTACCAGGAATGAATAAATCATTACCTTTAGCATCAACTAGTTTAGTCATTGGACGCATTTCTTTACCAGCACTTGGACGTTGTGCAGGGTCAATAACAACAATACTAGATAGACCAGTTAGTTCATCTGTTTGTTTGTCAATGGTAACGCCTTCAATGAAGTCTAGGAACTCAATCGTACCTTCTACCTCAGTGATGATTGGATGTGTATGCGGGTCCCAGTTAGCGATAATTTCGCCAGCTGTGATCGCTTCGCCATCTGCTTTTTCAAGTACAGCACCGTAAGGTAAACGATGGTTTTCTTTCGTACGACCTAGTTCATCGATTACTGTTAATTCAGTAGAACGAGATGTGATAACTACTTTGTTATCAGAGTTAGTTACAAACTTAGCGTTATGTAATTTAACTTTACCAGAGTTCTTAACTTGAATACTGTTTTCAGATGCCGCTCGAGATGCAGCACCACCGATGTGGAACGTACGCATCGTTAACTGTGTACCTGGTTCACCGATTGATTGTGCAGCCATAACACCTACAGCTTCACCTTGACCAACCATGTGTCCACGAGCCAAGTCACGGCCGTAACATTGTGCACAAGCACCGAAGTCAGTGTGACAAGTAATTACTGAGCGAACCCATACTTGGTCAACAGAGGCTTCTTCGATTAAGTCACAGTATTTTTCGTCTAGTAATACGTTACGTGCGATTAATACTTCGTTATCTGTACCTGGTTTGATGATGTCACGAGCAACAACACGACCTAGTACACGTTCACGAAGTGGTTCAACAACGTCACCACCTTGAATTAACGGTGTTACTAATAGACCTTCTTCACTTCCACAATCTTCTTCTGTGATAACTAAATCTTGAGCAATATCAACAAGACGACGAGTTAGGTAACCCGAGTTTGCTGTTTTAAGTGCGGTATCGGCTAGACCTTTACGTGCACCATGCGTCGAGATAAAGTACTGAAGTACGTTTAGACCTTCACGGAAGTTAGCTACGATAGGTGTTTCGATGATTGAACCGTCCGGTTTAGCCATCAGACCACGCATACCCGCTAGCTGACGAATCTGAGCGGCACTACCACGTGCGCCCGAGTCGGCCATCATGTAAACGCTGTTAAACGAATCTTGCTGAACTTCTTCACCTTTCGCTGTTAAGACTGTGTCTTTAGAAAGGTTTTCCATCATCGCTTTAGCAACTTGCTCATTCGCACTTGCCCAGATATCGATAACTTTGTTGTAACGCTCACCCGCAGTAACAAGACCGGCTTGGAATTGCTCTTGGATTTCTAGTACTTCCGCTTCAGCTTCGTCAACTAATGTTTTCTTAGCGTCAGGGATAACCATATCGTTAATACCAACAGAAGCACCCGATAGAGTTGCGTACTCAAAACCTGTGTACATTAATTGGTCAGCAAAGATAACAGTATCTTTAATACCCAGTAGACGGTAACAAGCATTCAATACGTTAGAGATTGCTTTTTTGCCCATGTTCAAATCAACATGCTCGAATGGTAAACCTTCAGGCATGATTAACGATAAGATGGCACGACCAATCGTCGTTTCAACTAAAGCAGTAGTTGATGTACGCGTTTTGTCTTCAGCAATGTGTACTTGCGTCATACGAACTTTAACAATTGCTTGTAAGTCTACAACACCAGCACGGTACGCTTTTTCAGCTTCTTTTGCATTTTGGAAGTACATGCCTTCACCACGTGCATTAATGCGCGTACGAGTCATGTAGTACAAACCTAATACAACGTCTTGAGAAGGTACGATAATCGGCTCACCATTTGCAGGTGATAGGATGTTGTTCGTAGACATCATCAAGGTACGAGCTTCAAGCTGCGCTTCAATTGTTAACGGTACGTGTACCGCCATTTGGTCACCATCGAAGTCGGCGTTGTATGCCGCACAAACTAATGGGTGTAATTGAATCGCTTTACCTTCGATTAATACTGGTTCAAACGCTTGGATACCTAGTCTGTGAAGTGTTGGTGCACGGTTAAGTAGCACTGGATGTTCACGGATAACACCTTCAAGGATGTCCCAAACTTCACCACCTTCACGGTCAACTAATTTCTTAGCTGCTTTGATAGTAGTAGCAAGACCTAATGCTTCTAACTTACCGTATACGAATGGTTTGAATAGCTCTAATGCCATCTTCTTCGGAAGACCACATTGATGTAAACGTAGAGATGGACCCACTGTGATTACAGAACGGCCAGAGTAATCTACACGTTTACCTAGTAAGTTTTGACGGAAACGACCTTGCTTACCTTTGATCATATCTGCAAGCGATTTTAGAGGACGTTTGTTAGAGCCAGTGATAGCTCGGCCACGACGACCATTATCTAATAACGCATCAACAGACTCTTGTAACATACGTTTTTCGTTACGTACGATGATATCTGGTGCAGCTAGTTCTAATAGACGTTTCAGACGGTTATTACGGTTAATAACACGACGGTATAAGTCATTTAGATCAGACGTAGCGAAACGACCGCCATCTAGTGGTACTAGAGGACGTAAATCAGGTGGAAGTACAGGCAGTACTGTTAAGATCATCCACTCTGGTTTGTTTGAAGACTGGTGGAAAGATTCAACCAATTTCAGACGTTTAGTCAGTTTCTTACGACGTGTTTCAGAATTAGTCGATTCTAACTCTTCACGCATACCTTTGATTTCATGCTCAAGGTCAAGATCTTTAAGTAGTGCAAATACGGCTTCAGCGCCCATCATTGCATCAAACTCGTCGCCCCATTGCTCTAGGTTATCTAGGTACTCTTCTTCAAGCAGGATTTGGCCACGCTCAAGATCAGTCATACCAGGTTCAACAACCACGAATGATTCAAAGTAAAGGATACGTTCGATATCACGTAACGTCATATCTAGCATTAAGCCGATACGAGACGGAAGTGATTTAAGGAACCAAATGTGTGCAACAGGTGATGCTAATTCGATGTGTCCCATACGGTCACGACGAACTTTAGCTTGAGTAACCTCAACACCACATTTTTCACAAATAACACCACGATGTTTAAGGCGTTTGTATTTACCACATAAACATTCGTAATCTTTGATAGGACCAAAGATACGTGCACAGAATAAACCTTCACGTTCAGGTTTAAAGGTACGGTAGTTAATTGTTTCAGGTTTTTTAACTTCACCAAAAGACCACGAACGGATCATTTCAGGTGATGCTAAACCGATTTTAATACCATCGAATTCTTTGGTTTTATTTTGTTGCTTTAAAAACTTGAGTAAGTCTTTCACGCTACTCTCCCATTAGGAGTTAAAACTAGGTGCCTCAACAAACAAGGCACCACATATGTACTTCAGCCGACTGCTATTGCTTAGCCGTTTTCTTCATCTAACTCGATGTTGATGCTTAATGAACGGATCTCTTTCAACAATACGTTGAATGACTCAGGCATGCCTGGTTCCATTCTATGGTCGCCGTCAACGATGTTTTTATACATCTTAGTACGACCATTCACATCATCCGATTTAACCGTTAGCATCTCTTGAAGAGTGTAAGCAGCACCGTAAGCTTCAAGTGCCCATACTTCCATCTCACCGAAACGCTGGCCACCGAACTGAGCTTTACCACCAAGTGGTTGCTGAGTAACCAAGCTGTAAGAACCTGTTGAACGTGCATGCATTTTATCATCAACCAAGTGGTTAAGTTTTAACATGTACATGTAACCAACGGTTACTGGACGTTCGAATGGGATACCCGTACGACCATCAGTTAGTTGTAATTGACCAGATTCTGGTAAATCAGCTAAACGTAATAGTTCACGGATTTCACTTTCGTGAGCGCCATCAAATGCAGGTGTTGCTACTGGTAAACCTTTGTATAGGTTTTTAGCAAGACGTAATACTGCGTCATCATCGAAGTCATTTAAGTCTACGTGACAAGGTGCATCGCCAAATGAGTATAGTTTTTGTACGTATTCACGTACTTTACCGATCTCAACTTCACGTTGATCTTTGATCATACGTTGCAGTTTTTCACCAACACCTTTAGCCGCTAAGCCTAAGTGAGTTTCTAAGATCTGACCGATGTTCATTCGTGATGGTACACCCAGTGGGTTAAGTACGATATCAACTGGAACACCAAACTCATCGTGAGGCATATCTTCAACAGGAACGATGTTTGAGATAACACCTTTGTTACCGTGACGACCAGCCATTTTATCACCTGGTTGTAGGCGACGACGTACCGCAAGGTAAACCTTAACAATTTTTTGTACACCAGGTGCTAAATCATCACCTTGTGTAATTTTACGACGTTTAAGATCAAACTCTTTATCGTAGTCTGCTTTAACTTCATCGTATTGTGCATTGATTTGGTCTAAGTGCGTTTGCTTTTCGTTATCAGAAAGAACGATGTCGAACCACTGTGCCTTAGGCATTTGTAGTAGACGCGCTTCTTCTTGTCCAGCAGACACTAGTACTTTCAATGCTTTTTCGTGGATTGCGTTTTCTAAGATCTTGAACTTCTCAGTTAAATCTTTCTTCGCAGCACGTAATTGCATTTCTTCGATTTCTAATGCACGTTTATCTTTCTCAACACCATCACGAGTAAAGACTTGAACGTCGATTACTGTTGCGTATGTAGAGTTAGATACACGTAGAGAGCTATCTTTAACGTCAGACGCTTTCTCACCGAAGATTGCACGTAATAGTTTTTCTTCTGGTGTAAGTTGTGTTTCACCTTTAGGTGTTACTTTACCTACTAAGATATCACCTGGTTTAACTTCAGCACCTACATAAACAATACCAGACTCATCTAGTTTGCTTAGTGCAGATTCACCAACGTTAGGGATATCCGCAGTGATCTCTTCTGTACCCAATTTAGTTTCACGTGCAATACATGAGAACTCTTGGATATGGATCGTAGTGAAACGATCTTCTTGAGATACACGCTCAGAAATAAGGATTGAATCCTCAAAGTTGTAACCGTTCCAAGGCATGAAGGCAATCTTCATGTTTTGGCCAAGTGCTAAATCACCCATATCAGTCGATGGACCATCGGCTAATACGTCACCGCGAACAATTGGCTCGCCAGGTTTACACGTAGGTTTTTGGTTAATACAAGTATTCTGATTCGAACGCGTGTATTTAGTTAAGTTGTAGATATCGATACCCGCTTCACCAGCTAGTAACTCATCATCAGCAACTTTAACAACGATACGAGATGCATCAACATAATCGATTACACCACCGCGCTTAGCGATGATAGTAACACCAGAGTCGATAGCAAGACGACGTTCGATACCTGTACCTACTAATGGCTTATCAGCACGTAGTGTTGGTACAGCTTGACGTTGCATGTTCGCACCCATTAAGGCACGGTTAGCATCATCGTGTTCTAAGAACGGGATAAGTGACGCAGCAACAGAGATGATCTGTTGTGGTGACACATCCATATAATCGATGTCATTTGGTCCCATAAAGGTAGTTTCACCTTTATGACGACACGGAATCATCTCTTCATCTAGTAAGCCATTTTCATTAACGTTAGCAGATGCCTGTGCGATAACGAAAGTACCCTCTTCGATAGCTGATAAGTATTCAACTGTATCTGAAGGTTTACCATCAACAACTTTACGGTAAGGTGTTTCTAAGAAACCGTAACTGTTAGTACGTGAGAACGTTGCTAACGAGTTGATAAGACCGATGTTTGGTCCCTCTGGCGTTTCGATTGGACATAAACGACCGTAGTGAGTTGCGTGAACGTCACGTACTTCGAAGCCAGCACGTTCACGTGTTAGACCACCAGGACCTAATGCAGAGATACGACGCTTATGTGTTACTTCTGATAACGGGTTATTTTGGTCCATGAACTGAGATAGTTGTGAAGAACCAAAGAACTCTTTAACAGCAGCAGAAATAGGTTTTGCATTGATCAGATCTTGCGGCATAGTTGCATCAAGGTCGCCTAGAGATAGACGCTCTTTAACAGCACGTTCTACACGTACTAAACCAACACGGAATTGGTTTTCAGCCATTTCACCAACACAACGGATACGACGGTTACCAAGATGATCGATATCATCTACTTCACCATTACCGTTACGGATATCAATCAGTGTTTTCATCACACTTAAGATATCTTCGTTAGATAAAATACCAGGACCTTCATCGCCATCGATACCAACACGACGGTTGAACTTCATACGACCTACTTTAGATAAGTCATAACGTTCTTCAGCAAAGAATAAGTTTTGGAATAGACCTTCAGCAGCATCTTTTGTTGGTGGCTCACCAGGACGCATCATACGGTAGATTTCTACTAACGCTTCTAAACGGTTAGTTGAAGAATCAACACGTAATGTGTCAGAGATGAAAGCACCACAATCTAGTTCATTAGTGTAGATAGCTTCGAAAGTTTTGATACCTGATTGTGCAAGTTCAGCTAATAGCTCAAGCGTGAATACATCATTTGCATTAACGATGATTTCGCCAGTTTCGCTGCTGATGTAATCTTTAGCAGATACTTTGCCTTCTAGGTGTTCAAACGGTACTTCGATGTGTTTAACGCCGTCTTTTTCAAGCTGACGAATATGACGAGCAGTAATACGCTTGCCACCTTCAACATAAGTTGTACCATTGCTCACGATGTCAAATGTAAACTGTTCACCACGTAAACGGTCTGCAATAAGAGCCATAGTGATAACACCATCTTTAATTACAAACTCAGTTGTATCAAAGAAGATGTCTAGGATTTGTTCTGTTGTGTACTCAAGTGCACGTAACATGATCGTTGCAGGTAATTTACGACGACGGTCAATACGAACAAATAAGTTATCTTTCGGGTCAAATTCAAAATCCAACCAAGAACCACGGTAAGGGATAACACGTGCGTTATATAACACTTTACCCGAACTGTGTGTTTTACCTTTATCATGGTCAAAGAAAACGCCAGGAGAACGGTGTAATTGTGAAACAATAACACGCTCTGTACCATTGATTACAAAGGTACCATTTTCTGTCATGAGTGGCATTTCGCCCATGTAAACTTCTTGTTCACGGATATCTTTAACCGTACCTGCTGGTGCATCTCGGTCATAAATAACAAGACGTAATTTTACACGTAAAGAAGCAGAGTATGTTACTCCGCGGATTTGACATTCTTTTACATCAAATACGGGATCGCCTAAACGGTAACTAACATATTGTAGTTCCGACGTACCTGAGTAACTAGCGATAGGGAAGATGCTGTTAAAAGCAGCTTCTAGGCCCACTTCTCCAGTTAGATCGACTTCAATGAATCGTTTGAATGAATCTAGTTGAATTTCCAACAAGTATGGTTTTTCCATAACTTGTGGACGTTTCCCAAAATCCTTACGAATACGTTTTTTCTCAGTATAAGAGTAACCCATGTGGTTCCTTTGCTCGCTGATAAAATTGGTCATAGTTGTCTGGCTTGGTTTGGATCTTTAATATTAGACAACGGCGGCACATTATTTTGGTGTTAATGATGCGTTCTATAACATCACCTTAAGCGTCCGATGACCGTAAAAAATAATGATAAATCACGGTATCCTATAGCGCAAAAAGGCCGGTGATTAAATAATCACCAGCCAATGCCATTTTCATGGCTAATAAGTTAGGTAGTCTAACTTATTTAAGTTCAGCAGTAGCACCGATTTCTTCTAGCTCTTTCTTGAATGCTTCAGCTTCTTCTTTAGCGATGCCTTCTTTCAATACAGCTGGGCAAGATTCAACAGCTTCTTTAGCTTCTTTCAGGCCTAGACCTGTGATGCCACGTACAGCTTTGATTGCTTTAACTTTGTTCTCACCGAATGCAGTAAGTACTAGGTTGAATTCAGTTTGCTCAGCAGCAGCTTCGCCAGCAGCAGCAGGACCTGCAGCAACAGCAGCAGCAGATACACCGAATTTTTCTTCCATTGCTTCGATTAGTTCAACAACTTCCATTACAGATAGTTCTGCAACAGCATCAATGATTTGGTCTTTAGTAAGAGACATGAGTCAATTCCTATATATAGATTATAAAATGGTATTACAGCTATTACGCTGCAGATTCTTCTTTCTGGTCGCGTAATGCAGCCAGAGTACGTACAAGTTTGCCAGCTGCAGCTTCTTTCATAGTAGCCATCAGTTTCGCAATTGCTTCGTCGTATGTTGGTAATGTCGCTAGACGGTCGATTTGAGCGGCTTCAATGAATTCACCCTCAAATGCTAATCCTTTAACTTCAAACTTTTCGTTTGCTTTAGCGAAGTCTTTTAAAAGACGTGCTGCTGCACCCGGATGTTCGTTTGAAAATGCAAGGATAGTAGGACCGGTAAACGTATCTGCCAGACATGCAAAGTCAGTACCTTCAACTGCACGACGTGCTAGTGTGTTACGAATAACTCGTAAAAATACACCGTTTGCACGTGCTGCTGCACGAAGTTCAGTCATTGCACCTACTGTTACACCGCGTGAATCGGCAGTTACAGCAGACAGAGCGCCTTTAGCAGCTTCGTTGACTTCAGCAACAATAGCTTGTTTGTCTTCGAGTCTTAATGCCATTTGGTTTTACTCCTGGATTCCACTAGGTTTTACCCTAGATAAACACCCCCACCTGATGGTGAGGCACTATTTTGGTTTCGGATCCAGTAGAATAATCTTTCTGGGGTCCGGTACCATCTACGCAGGAAATTAAGTGAATTCAAAGAATTAACACCTGCGGTCTAAGAAGGGACCTAAGGCCCTCCAAAGTAAGGTCGCATATTATACAAGCAATACGCGGCCTTGTATAGTCACTAAATGATTAATCACCTAGTGACTATAAAAAAATTACGCTACTACAGTTACTAGAGTTGCTTGGTCAACTTTAACGCCAGCACCCATAGTTGTAGATAGAGAAACTTTCTTGATGAATTGACCTTTAGCGCCTGATGGTTTTGCTTTTTTAAGAGCAATAATCAATGCTTCTAGGTTTTCTTTAATTTGTTCACCAGTAAATGTCGCTTTACCGATTGTAGAATGGATAATACCATTCTTGTCGTTACGGTAACGAACCTGACCAGCTTTAGCATTTTTAACTGCTTCTGCAACGTTAGGTGTAACTGTACCAACTTTCGGGTTAGGCATTAGGCCACGTGGACCTAAGATTTGACCTAATTGACCAACAACACGCATAGCGTCTGGTGATGCAATTACTACGTCAAAATCCATTTCGCCAGCTTTAACTTGAGCAGCAAGATCGTCCATACCAACGATATCCGCACCAGCAGCTTTAGCAGCTTCTGCGTTAGCGCCTTGTGTGAATACAGCAACACGAACTTCACGTCCAGTACCGTGTGGTAATACAGTTGCGCCACGTACGTTTTGATCACTACGACGAGGATCAACACCTAGGTTAACTGCAACATCAATGCTTTCGCTGAATTTAGCTGTAGCGAACTTTTGTAAAAGTGCTACTGCTTCATTGATTTCGTATTCTTTAGTTCCGTCAACTTCTGCACGGATAGCTGTCATGCGTTTAGATAATTTAGCCATTGTATTAACCCTCTACTTCCAGACCCATAGAACGAGCAGAACCCGCAATACAACGTACCATCGCTTCAAGATCGGCACCCGTTAAATCAACTTCTTTCGCTTTAGCGATTTCTTCAAGTTGAGCAACTGTTACTTTACCTACTTTATCTTTGTTAGGTACAGCAGAACCAGATTTGATGCCAGCAGCTTTCTTAAGTAAGTAAGATGCAGGTGGAGTCTTAGTTTCGAACGTAAAAGAACGGTCAGCATATACTGTAATTACTACAGGAACTGGAGCGCCTTTTTCTTGAGCTTCTGTTTTTGCATTGAATGCTTTACAGAATTCCATGATGTTAACACCGTGTTGACCTAGAGCTGGACCAACTGGTGGTGACGGGTTTGCCATACCAGCTGAAACTTGCAGCTTGATATATGCGGTTACTTTCTTAGCCATGATATATTACCTTTATTTGGGTATAACGCTGAAATAATCAGCTTCCCGTAAAAACGTAAGTGACTGCCTTATTGCAGCCAACTCGAACCCTGATCTGTCTGCTGTTTTAAAATGCATTAAAACAGCAAATAAATTGGGCGGCGAATTATAACGCCATCAACACCTTTTCCACAAGATCTTTTGGCGTTTTTTTAAGCGTTTTATTTAATTAAACTTCAGAAAACAAAAAAGCCAATAAGAATGACCTTATTGGCTTTTCAAAATCGCATTTAAAAATGCTTAATTAGTTCTTTTCAACCTGAGAGAACTCAAGTTCAACTGGCGTTGCACGACCAAAGATAGAAACCGATACTTTCAAGCGGCTCTTATCGTAGTCAACTTCTTCAACAGTACCAGAGAAGTCAGCAAATGGACCGTCAGTAACACGAACCACTTCACCCGCTTCAAACAACGTACGCGGACGAGGCGTATCGTGAGACTCTTGTAAACGGTTTAAAATGTTATCAACTTCTTTCTTAGAGATAGGCGCAGGACGTTCTGCAGTACCACCAATAAAGCCCATAACACGGTCGATGCTTTTCACTAAGTGCCAGCTATCGTCGTTCATAGCCATTTCAACTAAAACGTAACCAGGGAAGAACTTACGTTCACTCTTACGTTTTTGACCAGCACGCATTTCAACTACTTCTTCAGTAGGGACCAAGATTTGTCCGAAGTGCTCTTCCATCTCATTAAGACGAATATGCTCTAATAATGTTTTTTGCACACGGCCTTCGTAACCAGAAAAGGCTTGTACTACATACCATCTCTTTTTTTGAACTTCTTCAGTCATAATAAACCCTTAAATTGAGGTAGTGATAAACGAAACGACACGAACAAAAATGCCATCAAGACCCCATAGTATCAAACCAACAATGGTTGATACTGCTAAGATGATTAATGTAGTTTGTACGGTTTCTTGACGCGTAGGCCAAACAACTTTACGTACTTCAAGGCGTGCATCCTTAGCAAAGCCAAGGAACGTTTTGCCTTTTTCAGTAAATGCAGCAGAAAGAACCGCTAAAGCAGCTAGTACTAATAGTATAGCTACACGTAATACAACATGTGTTTCTTCACCGTATAAATAATTACCAACAATCACTGCCGCTAATAATAAAACGGTAATAGTCCATTTCAACCCATCAAGTGAGCTTTTGCTGTTTTCAGAATTTACTGTACTCATAACGCTTTGTATCCACTGTTAAAATTAATAATACCAATCTCAGCGCAATTGCTAAGAGGTAAAACAACGACTTATTATTTAGCCATTGTTTAATAGATGAAAGACCGCTTTTTATATTAAGCTAAGTCGCCACCTAAAAATAAAGCACGTAAGTATAAGGATTTTTCTCTCTTTGTAACCAGAAAAGATACAAAAAGTTCAATTCTTATTGATAAGTCCGATCACACAGGACCACACATCCAACTTTTGCACAGCAAAAACAGCCTAATTGAAAGTGGAAAACAGCAAAAAAAATATTGTAAATTACGCAGATAACCGCAAAAAAAGGCGCGGCAGTTATCAAGTGAAGCTTGATTTCTGGGCGCAGGGCGAATCAACCGTCAGGTTGGTCTCATGAGCGGGTAAGCTCTGCGCACCCTTTTCTTCAGCCTGCCAGTATGCGAGCCATCGCATACAACGAATGGCCACCATGAGCAAAGCGAACCCACATGCGATTCACAACCTAAAACATTAAGGTCAAAAGAAGCAGGCTAAAAAAGGAATCGCAGAGCTCTTCCGCTCATAGCACTAGGCTGTCGCCTAATTCGCCAAGCGCCCCAAAGTCAAAATCAACACACAAAAATACTGTAAGCTAAAAAAGGAATCGCAGAGCTCTTCCGCTCATAACACTAGGCTGTCGCCTAATTCGCCCAGCGCGCCTTAAAAGATGCTTCGTAACTTTAATAGGGGTTACGTAAACATTCATAACTTTACACAAACAACAAAACTAAAAAGATAAGCCCGACTTTTCCTCCACCAATAAAAAAGCCGTTGTTTATTCAACAACGGCTTTTGAGTGTTTACTTGTGTTCTATTTGTGATTAATCACTACCAAATAGGTCACGCGTGTAAACTTTATCCGCTACGTCTTTGATCTCTTCTACCATACGGTTCGATACAATCACGTCAGACATCGCTTTAAACTCTTCCAATGACTTAACCACTTTTGAGTTAAAGAAGTCATCACCTTCGAATACAGGTTCATAAATAACAACTTCGATACCTTTAGCTTTAATACGCTTCATGATCCCTTGGATACTTGAAGCCCTAAAGTTATCTGAGCCCGCTTTCATGATTAAACGGTAAATACCTACCACTTTAGGCTGTTTAGCTATGATAGAGTCCGCTACGAAGTCTTTACGTGTTGAGTTCGCATCAACAATCGCACCGATAATATTGTTTGGTACATCTGCATAATTAGCACGTAATTGCTTGGTATCTTTAGGTAAACAGTAACCGCCGTAACCAAAAGATGGATTATTGTAATGACTACCAATACGAGGGTCTAAACTAACGCCTTCAATAATTTGACGACTATTTAAACCATGTGCTTCTGCATAACTATCTAACTCATTAAAGTAAGCAACACGCAGCGCTAAATAAGTATTAGAAAATAGTTTAACCGCTTCCGCTTCAGTTGAATCAGTGAAAAGTACTTCAATATTTTCTTTAATCGCCCCTTCCACTAACAAACTAGCAAAGATTTCAGCACGCTCAGACTGCTCACCCACAACAATACGTGACGGATGTAAGTTATCGTATAACGCACGCCCTTCTCTTAAAAACTCAGGAGAAAAAATTAAATTATCACAACCTAACTCTTCTTTAATGCTCTTTGTATAACCCACTGGCACAGTTGATTTAATCACCATCACTGCATCTGGATTAATCGCCATCACTTCTTTAATCACCGCTTCTACTGATGAAGTGTTAAAGTAATTAGTAGTTGGATCATAATCAGTAGGTGTTGCAATAACAACAAACTCAGCATCTTTGTAAGCTAACTCTTTATCCAAAGTAGCAGTAAAGTTTAATGCTTTATTGGCTAAAAAATCTTCAATCTCAACATCTACAATCGGTGATTTCTTTTGATTCAGCAGCGCGACTTTCTCTGCAATAACATCAACTGCAATAACCTGATTATGTTGTGCGAGTAAGACTGAGTTAGACAATCCTACATATCCCGTCCCTGCGACTGCTATTTTTCTCATATTAGATTTCTCGACTTTGATAATTAGTAAATAATATAAATACTTAATTTATAGATAAAACGATCTAATTACCCGTAATAACTTTCAACAGTACCAATAAACTTCTCTAAAGTAGTAATTGGTAAGTGATTTACCCCTGCCGCAGCGGCTCGCCCACCACCCGTTTCGAATTGACTACAAATATCACCTGCACCTTGCTTGTTCTCTAAAGGCGCACGTAATGACACTAAATAACCACCCTGTGCATTCTTAGTTAATACAGCAAACGCACTTTTTGGTTCTTTATTCGCTAATAAATTGCCATAAACACCACTAATACGACGAGACCATTTTTGATCAGGTAATTCAAACACGCTCAAAGTATCGCTGCTATGCATAGCAGGAATCGCTAACGCTTTTTCTAAGTCATCCTGATAAGCCGCTTGTAATGCATAATATGGAGAAGCTTTATCGGTAAACACATCAAACGGACTTGGGTATTTTAATAGCGCTTGGAATAACTCGGCAGGGTCAAAGTGTAAGTCAGATAAATCAGCACCATAACCGTTATAGTTAATCAAGGTACCTAACTCTTTTAACTGCTCAGCTTGCTCTTTAGTGTACCCAGCTGCCTCACACAATTGGTCAGCTTTAGCAATTAAATTATCACCGTAAGCCGCACAAATAGCCCAGTCATGGTATTGGCCATTTAAATACTGATCGATAATTAACGCCGTACACATATTGGCATCTAAATCAATCAACGCAGTTAGGTTATCATGTTGAGGAATATCACCAGCACGGTGATGGTCGGCATAAAACACCGTTAAACCTTTATCAAGAATATCAATTAAAGGCTGCGTGTTTTTCTCCATAGAAATATCTAACACAGTAAAACTATCTTCCTCTGCTGGAGAGATAGTTTTTAATAATTGAATATTACGTTTAACACCAGTTACTAATTGAGAATCTAATGGTGTAGCTAAACGCAGTTGGATTAACGAGATAATACCATCGGCATCACCGTTAAAAATATCATAATGCATAACAAAACCTTTTCAATGGAACAGGTAACATCAAGTAATCACATTAAGTTCATCCCATTATTAATAAAATAACCAGACAACTATTAATTAACGCGATTAACCTTATTACCAAATAAACTATGGATTAAACCGCTCACTTTGTAGCTATGGGAATAGCAATGAAAATAAGCAGTAAATAAAATAATTAACGATAGCGACATCACCACATCCGGCACCTTCGCTATTTCAGCCATCACACCGATACTCACAGTAATCAGTGCAAGTACAGAGATAAAAATCAGCACTTGTTTATCCGATAAGCCCAAATCTTGTAATTTATGATGTAAATGACCACGGTCCGCTTGAAATGGCGACTGTTTCGCATTTACACGCCTAATAATATTAGCAATCATATCCATCACAGGTACCGCCATCAACCATAATGCAATCACAGGTCGAAAGGCAATATCACCAACAGGAGAAGAGCCAGCATCATCAATGTGCATCGATTGTTGACTGCCCGCCACTAATAAACAAATCATAGTGAAACCAATGAAAAAGCTACCAGAATCCCCCATAAATACTTTATAGCGATTATCAGGTAACAGCGATAAATTGCACATCAAAAAAGGTAATAAGGCAGCAATAAAACAGACACAGGTTGAAGATAAATGATATTGACCGTTCACACCAAAAAGCACTGCCATCGCTGCAAAACTAATTATACTGAGGCAACCTAATAGCCCGTCTACACCATCCACCATGTTAAAGGCAGTGATCACACCTATTACCACAATCATGGTAAACACTAAGGTGAAACTATTTAAGTTAACGTCGCCAAAGGCAAATAAATTACCCAGAGTGAAGATTTGAAAATCGGCAAAATAATACAAAAAGGCAGTAATCGACATCATGGATAACAGCCGCAATGAGACCTTTAAATTAATTTTGTCGTCAATCACCCCTAGCAGCATTAAAAATCCCGCACAAAATACAAAAGCAAAAATCTCAGGCGTGAAGTTTTGATTCATAAACAAAGCAAATACTAAAGCAATGTAAATAGCAGGTCCGCCAATAACAGGAATATTTCCAGTGTGTAATTTACGGTGGTCAGCTTTATCAACAAGTCCGAATTGGATAGCTCTAGGGTGGAAAAAATAGAATAGAAAGGCAGAAACAGCAAAAGACATTAGCGATGTTATTATCATTGAACTTAACATTACTCGTCCTTTATTGTTTGTTCACTTATTGTTCATCATAGAAGGTTATATTAAAACGATCTGAAAATAGGCTAAGTCACTATTTTTGAAATGATTTTAATATAACGAATAGATTAACGTTGAATCTAGATTGTAATTGAATTTGACTTTTAATCAAATAATCAATGGTAAATAAAAGACTATACTCCACTCATAAAGTTCAATTTAAACAACAATATCTTGTAGTTAGAGAGTTGTACCATTGATAAATTGCTTTAATCATCGTCGCTAACAGACGTATGCGCTGACTTTAGTCTGCAGTGTTTTTGTGTGTTGATTTTGACTTTGGCGCGCTTGGCGAATTAGGCGACAGGCTAGAGCAATGAGCAGAAGAGCTCTGCGATTCCTTTTTTTAGTCTGCAGTGTTTTTGTGTGTTGGTTTTGACCTTGGGGCGCTTAGCGAATTAGGCGACAGCCTAGTGTTATGAGCGGAAGAGCTCTGCGATTCCTTTTTTTAGCTTACAGTGTTTTTATGTGTTGGTTTTGACTTTGGGGCGCTGGGCGAATTAGGCGACAGCCTAGTGTTATGAGCGGAAGAGCTCTGCGATTCCTTTTTTAGCTTGCAGTGTTTTTGTGTGTTGGTTTTGACTTTGGGGCGCTGGCTTCAGCCTGCTTGTTTTGGGTTTTGTGTGTTGACTGTGTTGTTTTAGTTGTTGACGGTTCGCTTTGCTCATTGAGGCTAATAGTCATATGCGATGACTCGCATACTGGCAGGCTAAAGACCTGCGCCCCGAGTATCAAACGTTGTTTGATAGTTATCACTATTTGTTTGTGGATCATGAGAAACATGTTTTGAGTTTTATCGACATCGATAAAGGTTACGATACATCTTTAAGGGGCGCTGGCTTCAGCCTGCTTGTTTTGGTTTTTGTGTGTTGACTGTGTTGTTTTAGTTGTTGACGGTTCGCTTTGCTCATTGAGGCTAATAGTCGTATGCGATGGCTCGCATACTGGCAGGCTAAAGCATGCGGCCCGGTATCAAACGTTGTTTGATAGTTATCACTATTTGTTTGTGGATCATGAGAAACATGTTTTGAGTTTTATCGATAACAATAAAGGTTACGATACATCTTTAAGGGGCGCTGGCTTCAGCCTGCTTGTTTTGGGTTTTGTGTGTTGACTGTGTTGTTTTAGTTGTTGACGGTTCGCTTTACTCATTGAGGCTAATAGTCGTATGCGATGGCTCGCATACTGGCAGACTAAAGCATGCGCCCTGGTATCAAACGTTGTTTGATAGTTATCACTATTTGTTTGTGGATCATGAGAAACATGTTTTGAGTTTTATCGATATCAATAAAGGTTACGATACATCTTTAAGGGGCGCTGGCTTCAGCCTGCTTGTTTTCGGTTTTGTATTTTGACTGTGTTGTTTTAGTTGTTAACGGTTCGCTTTGCTCATTGAGGCCATTCGTCATATGCGATTACTCGCATACTGGCAGGCTGAAGCCAGCGCCCTGGTATTAGACTTCGTCTAATTGCTATCGCATTGAGTGTGGTTCGCTCACCTCCCCTATAACTCTTCGTAGACTTTAAGGGCTTCCTGCAGGTTGTCGTAAAATTTCATTTCGCCTTGGTGTAGGATGATTGCGCTGTCGCAGAACTCTTCTATCTCTTTTAAATCGTGGCTTACCATTATTACGTTGGCGGTTTTGCTTTTATCTAATAACGCCTGGCGGGCTTTTTTCGGAATTTTTGATCACCTACAGAGGTCGCCTCATCAATCAAATACACTTCAAAATCAATGGCGATACAACAGCCGAAAGCTAAGCGTGAGCGCATACCGCTTGAATAACTTTTTACTGGCAAATCATATTTAATGCCTAACTCAGCGAACTGTTTTACCTTTTCTTCATACTCATCTAAGTTTTCAACACCATTCACGCGGCCGATAAAGCGAGTATTTTCACGCCCCGTCATTTGTGGGTGAATACCTGTTGCTAAAGCCACTGGCCACGAAATCGCTTTATCCGTGACCACCTTCCCTTTATTAGGGTACTCACTACCCGCTAAAATTCGAAACAGTGTGGATTTACCTGCCCCATTCGAGCCTAAAATTCCAATATTATGCCCTTCTGGGATGGTAAAATTAATATTCTTGAAGATATATTGAGGGCCTAAATCAGAAGGATAATACTTAGTGAGGTTTTGTAATGTAATCATAGGTTGGCTAAAACTTTGTTAAAAAGTGGATGGTTAGCTTATCGTTATTAGCAAACTGGAGCAAGATAACGATAAACAAAACATCATAATGCGATCAAGCGCAATACACTAAGCCACAAGATTAACGCTCAAACACAAACTTAGCGACATTCTCTTGCAGTTTCTTAGCAATGGTAATTTGTGAGGTTGCTTCATCTTTTGCAGATTCCGCCTTGCTGTTAGTCTCGTTGGCTAACATTGCAATCTTGTTAATATTTTTGTCCAACTCACCCACGGTGACCGCTTGCTCTTCCGTTGCCGTTGAAATCAAGTAACTCAAATCTTGCACTTCAGACATCTTACTCTCAAAACTAGCAATAATTTCATCCGCCAACTTCGCCTGCTTAAGACTCTCATTAACCAAGCCTTCACTCTTAGTCGTTGCATCCACAGTTAACTTAGAATCGACCGTCATTGCCGATATTTTTTGTTGAATCTCTAAGGTCGACGCTTGCGTACGAGTCGCTAGAGTTCGCACTTCATCAGCAACTACCGAGAAACCTCTGCCCTGCTCACCTGCACGAGCCGCTTCAATAGCCGCATTCAACGCTAATAAGTTAGTTTGATCTGCAATTTCAGTGATCGTATCAACAATATCTTCGATACTTTTTACACCATTATGCAAATCATTAATTGCCGATAACGTCACCTGTGTTTGTGAGGCTACTTGCTCAATACTATGATGATTATCCAAGACACGTTGGCGCCCTGTTTTAGACAACTCCACCGCATCTATCACTGCTTCGTGGGTTTTTTCAGTATGTTGTGCCACTTCATTAGCCGTTGAACTCATCTCCACCAGCGCCGTCGCCACCATGTTAAGCTCATCCTTTTGCTGATTCACAATTTCTAAGGTACTCGTTGAACTATCCACCACAGAGTCAACCGACGCTTCCACCTGTTTAGAAGAGCTTTCAATATCCAATACAGTCTGTTTTAAATTATTAATCACCTTGCTCAAGTAATTATTAAGTTGCCCAAACTCATCATTCACAGTAGAGGCAGGTATATCTCGCAATATCCCTTGTGATAACGCATCTAATTCACCCATAAACCTTTTAATAGATTGACGGATCAAGCGCGTCATGGCGATCGACAACAACACAATACCGATCAAAATAGCCATACCAACCAATATGCTAAGATTGTTTTGACTCTCAGTACTGCTATTAATATCACTAGCTAATTGCCGATTTAAGGCAAAAGACTTATCCAATAACACACCCGTTAACTCACTTGCATGAGTGGTTTGAGCTTGCAACGTCGCAAAGTCAGCTTGTTGTTGCTCAATCAGCGCAAGACGTTGCTCTTGAATCGCCAATAACCCTTTATCACCTTCGATAGCATCTAATAAAGACAAAGTTAACTCAGAAAGCTGACGCACAAAGCTTTGATAAAACGCATCGTTTGACGCAAAAATAAGGGAAGGTAATAAACTTGAATGCTGGTTTTGCCAATTAACAAATTGCTCTCGACTCACCGACAAATCCTCGATGGATTGCGCATTGGCGGTTTTTTCGATAATTAACATACCCGCAATCACCGAGCCATTAACCTCATTCACAATAGAGATAGTCGCTTCATCCTCAAGCTCAATTAGCGTATCTGATAAAAGCGGTGCAATCTTCTCTAATAACGTATCAAGCGTCACTGTAATATCTTGTGTTTGCTTAATAGCCTCAACTATTTTCGCTTGTTTATCAATCAGTAACCTAGACTGTGCATCAACCGCTTGCATATCCGTGTTAAGTTGCAACAAAGCATCATCAACAATATTGGCAAACTCACTGTTCAAAGGTAGTTCAGAGAATTCTTGTAAAGTACTCGCAATCAGCTGGTTATTAGCACTCAATTGCTGTGCAGTTTGTTGGTATTCAGCATCCGTCTGGCTAGACAGTAATTTTAAAATTAACGGCTCAGTGGCATTCACTAATTCATTGGTTTTGGATGAGTAGTTAATAACAGGAGAAGACTCATTATTAATCAAGGTTAAACCCGCGATCACCTGCTTACCATTAATAAAACTAAACAACACCATACCAATAAACAACACACCAATCAGCGAGAAGCTTAAGATGATTTTAGTGGAAAGATTGATATTAAAAATTTTCATAAATCCGTTTCGCCTGCTAAGGGTATCCATTTCCATAATAGATACTTTTCAATGATACTATTTGACTATATTTTTTACATTTTGTAAATTTAAACATCAACAAACTATAACCAATTGAATACTCAAAGTAATTCAGCGGATTATACTAAAAAGCTAAATATTAAGCTGTGAAATACCCCACATAGCTGTATTTTTAAGCTTTGATTTTAAAGTAGCAATGCTATTATTTTGCTACTTGAACACGCTAAACAACAGTTTATTAAACACATTGTTACCTTAGCTTGTACATAACACTTCCAGGATGGAAAGATAATGAAAAAAACGCGCCCTTTATTCTCAGCCTTTTATCAATGGCATTCAGCACTAATGTATTCTCAGTTGACCTCAATATTGCAACCGTCAACAACGCTCATATGATGGAGATGAAAGCCCTCACGCCTGAGTTTGAACGTGATAACCCAGACATCAAACTGAAATGGCATATTTATAATGAAGGCAGTTTACGAATGCGTGCCATTGCCGATATTGCCTCTGCTGGCGGCCATTATGATGTGGTGACCATCGGCTTATACGAAGCGCCCATTTGGGCACAACGTAACTGGTTAATTCCACTAAAACCAGAAGCAAGCTATGATGAGAACGACCTACTTCCAGCGATCAAAGCCGGCCTATCGTTTGGTGGCGATCTTTATGCAGCGCCTTTCTATGGCGAAAGCTCAATGTTGATGTACCGTAAAGATATTTTAGAGAAGGCCAACATCTCATTTACAGGTCGCCCAAGCTGGACGGATGTTCAAAATGCAGCCAAAGCAGTGCATGATCCAGACAACGAGGTTTATGGTATCTGTTTGCGCGGCAAACCAGGCTGGGGTGACAACATGGCGCTAGTCTCAACTATCGCTAACAGTTTTGGCGGTCGCTGGTTTGATATGAACTGGCAACCTGAAATCAACAGCACAGCATGGAGCAAAGCCGTTAACTTTTATGTTAATCTGCTCAACAACTATGGTCCACCTAACCCAGAAAAAAACAGCTTCCCCGAGATCCTTTCTTTATCACGAGAAGGGAAATGTGCAATGTGGGTTGATGCTTCAATTGCCGCTTCATTTTTGATGGATGGGAAACAAAGCAAATACTCTAAGTTATGGTCTTATGCTGAAGCCCCTTATCAAGTCACCACCCGTGGTGCGAGTTGGTTATGGTCTTGGTCATTGGCAATACCCAAAGCGTCTAACCATGTTGATGCCGCTAAAAAATTCATTAGCTGGGCAACGTCTAAGGAATATATCAAAAAAATTGCAGGTAAAAACGGTTGGGCAAACATTCCTACCGGCACTCGCTTATCAACCTATAGCAACCAAGATTACATCAACGCTGTTGGTGACTTTGCCAAAGCAGAATTAGCGGCATTGAATGGCATAGATCCAAACAACAACACCTTCTATCCATCACCTTACTCAAGTGTGCAATTTGTTACTATCCCTGAATTTGTTTCCATCGCAGGCTTTACCGGACAAAAAATATCAGAAGCGCTACAAGGTAGCATCAGCGTAGAACAAGCACTAGACAGCAGCCAAAAAATCGCCCTCCGTGAAATGCGCAGAGCAGGCTACTAACCACCAGCCACCAAAGAAACATGGCGTCAAATACCACGCCATGTTTTTCACAACCAAAATCAATACCTTCGCTCATCGCATAACATTGCGATAGCTATCAAACAAAGCTTGATTTAGGGGCGCTGACTTTAGTCTGCAGTTTTTTATGTCAAATAAACGAATGAATAGCAATAGCTATCAAGCAAAGCTTGATTTCGGGGCGCTGGCTTCAGCCTGCAGATCTTTTGTGTTGATTTTTAGGTTTTTCTATCTTTTGAATTACAAAGCAATGACCCCAAAATCGACACACAAAACCAAAACACTGCAGACTAAAGTCAGCGCCCCTTAAAGATGTGTCGTTACTTTCATTCATAACGATAAAACACGAAATATGTTTCATCATATTCATCGATAGAATTAATAATAAAGCTGAGAAATGTTTCGTATGCTCCACAAATAAACACAAAAGGAGCAGCAGCGATTAGACGAAGTCTAATATCAGGGGCGCTGGCTTCAGCCTGCCAGTATGCGAGCCATCGCATACGACTATCAGCCTCAATGAGCAAAGCGAACCGTGAACAACTAAAACAACATAGTCAAAATACAAAACCAAAAATAAGCAGGCTAAAGCATGCGCCCCAAGGTCAAAACATGTTTCGTAATTTTTATAGATAACACAAATAATAAAACTACAATTATTTCGTTGAACTAAAAAACAAACACAAAGGAGAAGCGGCAGCTATCAAGCAAAGCTTGATTTCGGGGCGCTGGCTTCAGCCTGCAGATCTTTTTGTGTTGGTTTTTAGGTTTTTTCTATCTTTTTAATTACGAAGCAATAACCCCAAAATCAACATACAAAAACACTGCAAGCTAAAGCATGCGCCCCAAGGTCAAAACATGTTTCGTAATTTTTATAGATAACATAAATAATAAAACTACAATTGTTTCGTTGAACTAAAAAACCAACACAAATGAGAAGCGGCAGCTATCAAGCAAAGCTTGATTCCGGGCGCTGGCTTCAGCTTGCAGATCTTTTTGTGTTGTTTTTTAGGTTTTTTCTATCTCTTCAATTACAAAGCAATAACCCCAAAGTCAACACACAAAACCAAAACACTGCAGGCTAAAGCCAGCGCCCCTAAAGATGTGTCGTAAACTACGTTGCATCAAAATCAACACACAAAAACACTGCAAGCTAAAGCATGCGCCCCAAGGTCAAAACATGTTTCGTAATTTTTATAGATAACACAAATAATAAAACTACAATTATTTCGTTGAACTAAAAAACAAACACAAATGAGAAGCGGCAGCTATCGAGCAAAGCTTGATTTCGGGGCGCTAGCTTCAGCCTGCAGATCTTTTTGTGTTGGTTTTTAGGTTTTTTCTATCTTTTTAATTACGAAGCAATAACCCCAAAATCGACACACAAAACCAAAACACTGCAGACTAAAGTCAGCGCCCCTTAAAAGATGCTTCGTAACTTACTATGTTATTCGTCAATTACGTCATATCAAAATTCAACGCCTTCGCTCACCGCATAACACGGCGATAGCTATCAAACAACGTTTGATCTTAGGGGCGCTGGCTTCAGCCTGCCAGTATGCGAGTCATCGCATACGACTATCAGCCTCAATAAGCAAAACGAACTGATGAAGCATTCAAAACATCAAAACACTAAAACTCAACACACTAAAAACAAAAACAAGCAGGCTGAAGCCAGCACCCCTTAAAGATGTATCGTAACCTTCATTGATATCGATAAAACTCAAAACATGTTTCTCATGATCCACAAACACAAAAAAGGAGCAACAGTGATTAGACGAAGTCTAATATTAGGGGCGCTGGCTTCAGCCTGCAGATCTTTTTGTGTTGGTTTTTAGGTTTTTTCTATCTCTTCAATTACAAAGCAATAACCCCGAAGTCAACACAAAAAAGCAAATTCAAAAGAAGCAGGCTGAAAAAAGGAATCGCAGAGCTCTTCCGCTCATTGCTCTAGCCTGCCGGCTAATTCGCTCAGCGCCCCAAAGTCAACACAAAAACGCATTATTACGGTATCGTCACTATCAACTCATCATCCAATGCGATGAGTTTTGCTTTCAACGCCTGCTTTGCTTCATCATCACCGTGTACTATCACTACTTTTGCAGGGCCTTTACGAATACGCTTAATAAAATTTACCAAATTAGATTGGTCTGCGTGTGCTGAATACCCTGATATTGTATGCACGCCGGCTTTTATATCCAATTTAGCCCCATCAATAAACACATAACCACCGCGTGGGCCATATTGCTGAATTTGACGCCCTAAGGTGCCATAAGCTTGATACCCTACAAACAACACATCAGCGGTTGGCTCACCAATAAAGCGTTTTAAATAATTCACTACACGACCGCCGCTACACATCCCACTGGCAGCAATCACAATCGCAGGCTTATCACGTTTAGCCAAATACTCTACTACCTGCATATGCTCTTGATGTGTACCTACCGTATACAAGGCATCAAAATTAAGTGGTTGCCTGCCTTGCTTAACACGCCTTTTAGCTTCCGCATCCCATAACGTTTGAAGCGCTTGATAATGCTCCGTAAACTTAGCTGCCATCGGTGAATCCACAATCACCTCAATATCCGCTAACTTTTTAAACTTAGCCTTTGCGGTAATCTGCTCTAGCTCATAAAGCAACTCCTGAGTGCGCCCAATGCTAAAAGCGGGAATAATGACGACTCCATTATCACTAATCGCCTTAATTAACACCTTTTCCAAGCTCTTAGCACGTTCACGACGCCCTTGATGCTCCTTATCACCATAAGTACTTTCAATCACCACAATATCTGCTTTATAAGGGCTTTGAGGAGATGCTAACAAAGGCGAATAAGTCGCGCCTAGATCCCCAGAAAAAACAACACGACTTGATACTTCAGCAACAGGCTTAACATCCACCTCGATATAAGCTGAACCAAGAATATGACCCGCGGGCTGGAATTTAATTTTGGTTTCAACCTCCCCCACTAAATCAAGCACAAACCACTGCTTATAAGGCACCGCAATCAACTGCTCACTTAAACGCGACAAACACGCCTTAATAATTGATTGATTACGCGTCACGCCGACTTTCAATGCATCTTCAATGACCATAGGCAATAAGGCTGCCGTGGCTTCAGTCGCGATAATAGGCCCAGAAAAACCAGCGGCTAACAAATAAGGAAGGCGACCAACATGGTCGATATGGCAGTGTGTGACTAATAAAGCTTGTACCGTACTAATATCAAACTCGATGGATAACAGGTCATCATCACCTCGTCCTGACGTTTCAGCCCCCTGAAACAAACCACAATCCACCAACACACTATTCGATGAATCAATCACTAATTGATGGCACGATCCCGTCACACCATTAACTGCACCGTGATGAAGTATTTCCATGCCCCCTCCTTGAACCTCATTAGCTAAATCACTGCAATGAGTATGATCCAAGACCCAATAAATACAAAAATAGCGTGTTTGAAATGAGAGGAGAAAACAAAAAAGCACCGTATCCACTTATAACCAGAATACGATGCTTTGCTTTATATGACTAAGTTCAGATAATTACTTTTTAACAGTTAACGGCTTAAAGGTAAGTTGCTGCCCTGTTTCCTTAGCAAACACTTCAATCTTATCGCCTTTTTGACAATGGCTAGATAAAGGTAAATGCACACCGATATAACGCTCACGCGGGAAGTTAACTTTAGGCTGACCACCATAAAAACCATCAGCAATCACCGTTTCAATGAGCTCACCATTGCGCAGCACCTCAAATTCAACCGCCTCTGAAGAGTGGCTATAATAAGCACAACCAATCAACACATTATTAGGGTTAATCGCAAAATGGCTATACACCCACTGTTTATTCTCTTGGGTTAACGCCATACGTTGTTTATGAAGAAAACGCACTTCATTAACACAGGCAATATCTGCTTTATTTTGCTCGCTAATCTGCTTTCTCAACGCCACTGACATAGCTTCTTTTTCAATGGTTTTTTTAGCATTGACATTGGCATTTTTAATATCCAAATCAAGCCCATAATAACCATTAATCAAAGCAACACTTTCATCATAACAATCCGTCAAACCAATATAGCCAATCAGGCCAAGTGGTAAAGAGAGAAGAGAGTTTTTTTGAAAGTTTGATGATTGCGGACCTTTTATAAACGCAGCTAAATCACCTTTGTAACCTTGATAACGAATACTATGGTTATAATGTGAAATAACTCTTTCAATAGGGTCTCTAACAAACGTAATAATATGACGAGCAGAGACCATATTGGAATACTTTTTCAAAGATACGTGTCCAGTCAACCATTGGTTCTGGAGCTCTTGAAACTGACGTTTTACTAATAATGGCGTATTACTGTCATAGACAGATGCTTTTATAAGCGCATTGGTTTCCACAGATTGAGGGCCGTAATCCGCAAGCACTGAATACTTATCTTCCAGTGCCTTTCTGAAACTAGTTCCCGCCGTTTTAGGGATGTGAATAAAGAAAAAATTATTATACTGTTCAAGGCCGTCTGCCTCTTTTACTTGATCAGCAAGCATTAAAGGATTTACAGACTTTCCGGGTACTTTTTTAGAGGTCAGGTCAAATGCACCAGTAACACGGCGAAGGCCACTGATAACACGTGTTTTGTTGATCGATTTTCTAAACTTCAAATTTATTTACCATTATAAATATATTAAGCAACATGCTTATAACTGATTTAGCGCAAACTAAAATCTTCTCTATCCAAAGTTAACCATTGGCTATAACACGGGTCATTTAATAACTGCTTTCCCCATGTTTTTTTCATGTAATTCACTTCACTAGCAAAACGCGCTTGTTTTTCAGGGGTATCTTCTGTGCCACGACTAATCGATTCATGATGCACCATTTCAATATAAGGAGACCATAAATTACGATACCCTGCTTGTTGAACCTTTAGACAAAAGTCCACATCATTAAAAGCAATCGTCAAATGTTTTTCATTCAAACCACCGACCTCTTCAAACACCTCTTTACGTACTGCTAAACACGCTGCAGTCACAGCCGATAAATTTTGAACGACTTGTAAACGTTTAAAATAACCTGGATGCCCTTTCGGGAAATATTTATGAGAATGCCCAGCAACGCCACCTAAACCGATTATCACACCACCATGTTGTAATTTCCCATCAGGATAATAAAGTTTAGCGCCGACACAACCAATATCAGAGCGGCTCATATTCGCGACCATCTCTGTTAACCAAGACTCAGACAGTATTTCAATGTCATTGTTCATTAATACTAACAACTCACCTTTTGCTTGAGTAACTGCAAAGTTATTAATCGCAGAATAATTAAAAGGCTTATCATATGAAATAAGCCTTATCTTACCTTCCACTTCAAGCGCCTTGAAATACTCTACACTAGCCAAATCATCGGATTTATTATCTACCAGTAAAATTTCAAAATGAGTATATAAGGTTTTCCGGTAAATAGAGTCGACACACTGCTTAACAAGTTTTTTAGCATTTTTGGTAGGAATAATAATCGACACTAAAGGGCAAGACTCAGGAACAGGCCAATTCACTTTATAAGTATTAGGCAAATTTCCCGACTCAACAATACAGTCAGAGAGATGTGTTTGAAGAGCTAGTAAACCAGCATCAGCAGAATAGGCTTTTTCTGACTCAGCCAATGCCGTAGAACCCCTTAAAGCGCGCCAATGATATAATACGTAAGGTATATGGATAATTTGCTGATCACGGCATTGCTCAACACAACGCAATAACAAATCATAATCTTGGCTGCCTTCAACCCCTAACTTAAAGCCACCGATAGCATCAACCGTCGATTTTTTATAAACACCTAAATGCGATATATAATTCATCGAATAAAATAAGTCTCTATTCCATTTGGGTTTGAAATGTGGGGCGGCTCTTTCACCTTTAGCAGTTAACTTGTCTTCATCACTATACAAAACCACCGCGTCAGGGTACTTTTCGATATAATTAGCAACGGTTTTCAATGCTGCTTTATGCAACAAATCATCATGATCCAATAATACTACATATTCACCATTCGCTACACCTAAGCCGAGATTAGACGCTGCAGAGATATGAATATTGTGCTCGCTCCTGATTACTTTAACTCTCGATTCAGACGCTGCTAACTCAGACAAATAATCAGATAACAAAGGATCACCAGATGCATCATCAACCAGGATAAGTTGCCAATGAGAGTAGGTTTGCATTAACACAGAAGAAACCATCTCTTTAAATAATTCAAGATCAGGTTTATAAACAGGCACTAAAATAGAAAAGGTAACTGAATTTGAATGTACTTTTAACTTAGACAGCAACTGGTTTTGTACCTTAGCGACCTCTGTATAATCAGCATCAATCGGTAAAGTCATAAAATAACGGCGATATATTTTAGTCAGCCATTTACTTTTTTAGCTTGGTTACGCAGTTTCGTAAAAAACAGTTTAAACATCATCGTTCCTAAAAAGGTAGCTCTCAAAATGCCTTTCGTTCACTGAAAATAGGAAATTCCCTTCCTAGCTATCTGCGTCGCTTTTCTTTTTAATTTAATTAAATAGCTATCTGGCTTAGTAAGAGACTTTAAAAGCAATCTGACTTTCTCGCCATCGCCTTTACCGCTTACTAATACCTCGTTAAACAGCTGAATTAAAACTGCATGGCACTCTGCATCAGCCTGATTGATACAAGAAATAACCTGACTTACATTAACATCATTCCAACAATCTAAATCTGACTTTAAAACTTTGTTTTCAAAAAACAGTCCAATCATCGCTGATCTTTTTTGTATTAACCAAAGAAAGCAATTTAAGTTTTTGCTCAGCTGTTATGATGAATTTACCACCTTTTACCTGAGATAAAGCTTTAATGTTTCTTTTATAAGCGGTCCCTTCGATTGGTACCCGCACATACTCTTGAGAATGAGTTAGATAATACTTTATTAGCTGAAATGATAAGTCGCTTAAACCTGAATTATCACGAGAAATATTAGGTTCGAATTCGCTCGTGTCGATATTTAATATGGCCTTCGCAAAATAAGCTTCTAACCCACCAGGAAAGGTACACGCGTCTTCATAACAATGCTCAATGATAGTGACATCATTAAAAGCACGTTCAAATGCCCCATGATTCATAAAACGCCTTAACGGCGATACTTTTGATAGGCCAGATAATATAATGCCTTCAGTCGTTCCACCTTTTAACCTTTGCTGAATAACACTTGAAACATAATCCGTTGGATTTCTAGTAAAATAATGAACTTCTATCGTCGCTTTTTCAGTTGAAATACATTGTAGTTTTTCGTTGAGCCTACTCAACTCTTTAGTTTTTAAAGTAGAAATACCTTCACCAGAAAGTAATAAAGTGCTTTCAACCGTAGATCCCAACTTCACAAATTGCTTATCTATCGAGTTAATAACCTCTTTCAAATCATTTTTTAAAATATTATTCGCAATATTTAAATGGTATTTATGAGGGTGACTCATGATTAAATTTCTAATGGGCCATGAGTGGTTATTAGGCGTGAATTCTTTAACCTTTAACTTTGGGTAAGAGATACCCTGCAATTTAAGCTTATCTCTATTTTTCCCAAAATAATTTTGTAGCGAAGTGGTTCCAGTTTTATGAAGGCCTACATGTAAAATGATTTTATCGAACATGGAAAAACACATTCAGTACGTTTGATTCAATTACCATAATTTAACTTTAATCTTTTAATTTAACTTTATATTCAGCGATCTTGTGTGAAATCAAAGCACCATCAGGCCTAAATTTCTGTGCCATCATCATCAATTCTAAAGATGTTCGCATATCGTAAGACTCTAACAATAAAGCTGCATCTCTTAACTTCTCAATAATCTCATGATTAAATAAAAGGCTAGATTTAATATTTTTAACTCTATCATGTAAAGTGGTAAACACCGAAGTGCCCTTCAACACTTTATAATAAACATCTACGTCGTTTAAAATTCCTTCATCACTCGTATTCAGGATCTCTTTCGCCTGTTCTTTTAACTCTCTTCTAATATTCACTATTATTTCAGATATACCAGAGTCTTTTAAAAAAGAGTTAGGCTCTTTTGATAGTGTTCTAGCGCTAGTTCATCGATACTTAACTTCAGTAGATCACTTTTCTTAACAATACCGTCTCTGTTATTTTTAATTCTTAACGTAGACTCAGGATTTCTTTTCAATAACAAGGCTAAATATTCACTCTCAGAGCGAATCATTCGGTGAAGTATAAAAGCGCTTTGATTTACATTGAAATTTGAATCAGAAATTTCCCTATGTTTTCCTTTTTTAAAAATATCACCACTCGCATCAATGTGTGGAGCATGATAATTAACCTTTAATAAAGGGACATGAAGCGTAAATTTTCTCATGTTCACAAAGGCATCTCGAGAGATAATACTTTTGACTTGTGAGGTTGTGTAATATTCCTTATTAACAAAAGGAGCAGCAAAGTCAGAGTCATCTACGTCTTGGCAAGCCCAGTGTATTGAGAGTCTACTGCAATAGGGCATAGAGTTAATAAAGTGAGAAACATCTTGCTTAAAGTCTGTTGGGTAAAAAAACTCATCGGCATCAACACTTAAACAATGCGAAACATTCGATTCCCTAAAAGCCTCATTAGCAAGAAAACTAAAAGATAACCTTTGCATGCTCGGGTTAATGCCCGTTTTATCTGAATCTTTATCCATCCAATCCGTAACAAAATATTTTACATTACTATATTCAGCACAGATTAGATCTAATATCTCCGTCGTTTTATCGGTTGTTCGATTTACAGCCAAATAAATATGCTTAAAACCAAAATACAGATAATGATGAATCCACTCATGTATATAAGCCGATTCATCTTTAATCACAGCAATAACAGCCACTTCTTTGCATTGATTCGTTAATGGAATGGACTTAGAACCATTAGCATTATCGATACTTAACTTATCATCGTTCATAAACAACTCACTTTTTTAATAAGACTTTAAGAACCGTTGTTAACGCATGATTAGCTAACGCTTCAGTCCATTCATCTGATGCCGTTTCTTGATAGTTACTAAAATCATGAGCAAATATATCTTCGTTTTCGGTACTAATGTTAAATCTTTCATTCAACGCTATATTTGATTCTTTGAAGTTCGAATAAAAATCAATAGCCTCTTTCCGAGAAGGCAACATAACGTGAGACTCACCTAACTTATTAATGATCTCTTGGAATATTGGGTCGTGTCGCTTTATCCCCATGTCTCGCAGAATATGTGCAACTTTTACATTAAGCAGTCCAAGGCTTGTATTCGCATCTTTGACATTGACATCTTTTTCAGTGAAAGGGACGCCTAAAACATCAAGGAAATCACTCACAGCACAGTTATTTTTGAGCAACGCTCTATCAAATACTTTAAAAGTTACATTATCATCACCAAATACATCACCCCACATAGCAAAGTGATTATAATAATCTAAATATGATTGAGCATTTTCATCTAGGGTGGGGAAAGCTTTATTCTCACCACTGAAATACAGCCCTTCAGCTTCCCAGCTTTTTGCACGTTGTTGGTAATGAGACAACGCTTGACGATCTTGACGACGAATATAAATCAGAATATTGATAGATGAAAAATGTGGCTGTAGCGAAGACTTTAACTTCGCTAACTCTTCTCGATCATGAATCCATGAAAAACATTCTGAAGACATAACAACATTTTCTTCATTACATTGTTTTAGATTAACGGCCAAGTTGGGGGCAATGGTAACCACCCCTTGCTTAATTTTTGAATGATTAAAATAATAGGTCTGGTTAACCTGAACAGTATGTTTACCGTTTGCAGTAAAAAATGGCGTGACACCATTTTCTTTAAGAAACTGTCTGTGGTTATACATCCAGTTTTGAATCGTTGATGTACCTGTTTTATGCGCGCCTATATGCAGCGTTAATTTCCGCATTTTATTTTCTCCGAAAACGTTATACCTGAGTAGTTAAATAATAAATTCAAGACACTACAAAATAGACGTTAAGCATTTATTCAAATTATCTATCGATACTTTCCATTCAATTGAATTGCTTGTTTGAACTATATGATTAGCAGAGGTGTTATAACCAAAGGTTTGATGCCCACAAACTAAGTCGGTATTAACCTGATGATTAATGCCAGGATTTATTTTCATAATTGGTAAACAGGTTATGCCTAAAGTCTTCGCAGGGTTAGGAATAAAAAATGAGTTTTGCAAACCAGAGCCTGGGTTACCAGCAATAAATTGAGTAGTAGAAAGTACTTTTTGCATTTCAACTTGAGAGAGATCCTCTGGCACAACAATCTCAAAGCCAGATGAACGAAAGTAAGATTCTACTTCACCTTCATTAAGCAATATACGCCCTTGAATAGGCGCTTTAACGGCTCTTCTACTTAAATAGATGCGCTTATCATTAACCAAATCACTTTTATTATCATAACCAGCCATCAGTTTATTTAAATGTAACCAAACTTGGCGAGACTCATCAGCAAAATAACAGTTTCCATCGCTAATAGAGATAACAGATTCAGGCACAATAAGGTGCTCAAAAGTGGTTGGTTTTCTCACAAAAACAATATTATTTTTGTTGATCCCCAAAACCGCAAGATACTCCATCATATTAGAGTTTAAAAACTTATTTTCTTGCTCTTTACTAAAGTTTTCAAACACGTGGTAAACAAACTTAGTTTTTTTGTTAATTAAGTTCGGTTTATTTAATGCTAACCAAAAACGAGTCACACCTTCTTGAATAAAGTGACCGTAATGTGGATTTAACATCCCCATATAATAATACTCACCCTTCATATACTCAGCAGGTAAGTTCGCTCGGAACGGATAAACAGGTAACTCAGAATGGTCCCTATATCCCTTTAAAACAGGTTTATAATGGTCAGCAATTAAAATAGGATTTAAGTGTTTATCGTAAGCCCAATGCTCGAAGAAATAGCTTTTAGGAATATGATGCGTTTCTTTATAAGGTAAAGCAGTGCGCCATCTTCAATACAATAAGTTGGCTTGAACTTGGTAAACTCTGAACGATATAAACGAGTATCTGAAATATTAGATCCACATATAAATTTAATATGCTTCTTTAATGGCAAGCTATATTCCATACGCTCATTAATACGCTTTTTAACAGGATCCCAATAAGAGTTATTTTTCATACATTAAATCCATGTGTATCTAGCTGAAAGGCGCTCTTTATCATGTGTAAAAGCATTACGTACGATTTTATTATCTATTCGCTGCTTAACATTTTTTGAATGCTGTTCTTTATAATCAAGCGAATTTAAGAATTTAATAAACTCAGGGCGTTGCTGTTTGTTTGAAGTGACACGGTCAAAGTGACGTAACATGGGGGCAATTTCAAGCCTTATTGACTCGTTAACTTTATTCTCTTTCTTATCACCTGAATCAACTTCTAGCCCAATAGTCTTGAAAAATAAGTTAACAAAGCCTTTTTTGTCTTTGTCATAATCCATTAAAAATACATTCTCATCACCAATATGTTTAGCCCAGTGATCAACTAACAATGGCATTCTGACTTGTGCTAATTCTCTTTCGCAAAACATAAAAACATTTTCACTATCGGGAATCCCCCAATTCACTTTCACAGCTTGTAAAAAAGCTGAAATAAGGTAATCAGTATAATTCCTAACAGCAACAATCACCTTTACATGCAGCCCTTTCTCTTTAGCTTGTGTCAGCATCAAAGCAATATGTTTAGGGTCATCTCGGATTAAAAATTCACTAGAAACAATAGTGCTGCCTTGCCTATTCAATGCAAAGTTTAATAACTCATCCCATTGCTTTTGAAATGTAACAGCAGAAAATTCAGGATGGTTAGAGGCAAAATAATTATGCGCACCACCAAAAATGCCATAAGGCGAAAAACAAGCCTCTTCAACTTTATCAGTGGGAAAGGTAAAACCAATATTTTGTATTGCACTGGTAGCGGTTTTACCGATACCAGGATGAAAAATGATTGTTTTAGATTGATTTAAATTAATATCCATACCGTCTGGTTACTCGCCTAAGAATGGGAAACGACCGAACTGACTAATCAGTGGCCCCCATTTTAAAATGTGTTGTTCATCTAATTCATTACCGTCACTGAATGGGTTATCCCATCCTGCCGCTTGCCACTTATCCATTGGATTAAGAATATGCAGATTGGCCAAACCAAAGTCACCTGGTATTTGAGCATCCGCTACGGCGTTATCACCAACATGAACAAAAGAGCCTTTATCTGCTAACTCTTCTTTCATAAAGGCCCACATGGTGCCACTATCTTTTCTTAAACCTAATTCAGAAGAGACAAACAATTTATAGCCATTGGTTACGCCCGCTTTTCGAAGCATTAATACAATTTGATGTTCAGAATAATAAGTATCTGAGATGATATAAACGTGTTTTCGTTGACCGATTAACGCATTTAAAATATCAACCACCTCGTCTTTACTTTCAATCATATCTAAATCGTAAGCAAACTCCATGTCAGAAAAGCCTAATGCCTTTTGCTCACCCCAGCCTAGCTCTTTACCTAATTGTTGATAGGTTTCCGTTATCTTAACATCACCTTTAAAGTTTTTTTGTTTACGCACAGTAAACTCAGCATTATTTCTCAATTTTACAAACTCATGCGCATCTTTTACTTCACCCTGCTCAACAAGATATTTACCTAATTTCAACTTAGCATAATCAGGCACAAAATGAGTACGGCGAACTAAAGTATCAAACACATCAAAAGAGATAATATCGAAGGGTTGTATTTTATGGAGTAACTGCTCTTGGCTACTTACATAATTAGCAAAAATATGGCTTTTATCTTGTGTAAAACGCCCTAACTCTGGGTAATAAAATAGCTGTTTATAACCGTTACGCTCAGCTAGTAAACCGATAGTTCTTTCTAATGCATGTAGTTCAGAACCATCATTAGGTAAAGGCTCTGCAGGAAAGTCCTCATATTGGTACTCTTTATCAAGCAATTGCTTTAATGCTGCAGGTTTAGCCCAGAACATGCCCCCAACAGGATAAGCGATAAACTCAGAATGATCGGTAATATCCCACTCATCAAAGTATTTACTTTTAAAGGGTTTGTTTTTAAGCCAATGATTTACCCAGTCCGGCATCATCATAAATGAGGTCGGGTAATAAATACCGCACTTTTCATCTTTAGCCATGTGCGTAATCGCTTTTGCAATCACATTGGCATCATTCAATAAAAACTCGCCGAGGTAATCAGCCCATTGTGTTTGTGGGCGCCCTGAATATAATGACTTTTTAGAATGAAGGTGACAAAACAAATCATAATCTAATAGCTTTTGCCCAAACTCTACTAACATAGGACCAAAGTTTCGACCGCGATTAGGGACAGGCACGACTTCTATTTTGTTCACAGTAGGCAGTGAACCTAACTTTTCAATAGCGACGGCTTTTAAAGCAACGTCACTCACCGAAACAAACACATCAACATTAACTGGAAAGTGCGCTAAGCATTGGCGATAATAATCTAAAAAATCGGCATAAAAAACATGCAAACAAACAGCCACTTTTTGTGTTTTGTTTAACGTTTCATCAATGTTAGTAGTTAATTTATCACTCGGTTCCCAACGCGGTGCAAAATGCGTGTTGATACGCCCTTCATTAATACCGGTAGAGATATAGTGATCCAGAGGACTTAACCCAAAGTGGTATACGTCTAGGTTATTTTTTAGATAATCCCAGTTGTTAAACGCTGGGCTTGGGCTAACACTAGAGAAACGACTTTTCATTAAGTAGTCGTTAAAAGCTGACGTTTCTGAATCGAATGGTTTATCTTGCACATCGCAATACCATGAAAAATCAAATAAACCATGCTCTTTAGCATCGTTTAATAGGCTAGGATCAGTATTAATAGGAGTTGACACGTGAATTTCCGTTTGCTGGTGCTCATGACTTTGTGTATTAGGTTGCTTAGTTAACTTATTTTCAATTTGTACTGCTTTTGCCATCAGTTTAGGGTTATTTCTTAATGCATTGCCTACTAGAGGGAGACGCTTAATCATTGCTCTATAATTCATAATTTTAATCCAAAAAATCTAAACCGTTCACTGTACCTTCACTCACAATATCATCATCAATGGTAAACAGTGGCCAACTATGCTTAGGTAACATCCCTTTTTTAGTGACAAACCTTGTATAAAGTGTTTCTACTTCTACTGCAGAAAAAGTAACACCACTTGTTATATAATCATTCATTTGCTTAAGTGCCCCTTGGCAAATTTGCTCTAGTAAATGAAACTGATGTTGTGATGTCACTTTACGACCGTAATAAGTATCAAATGTTTCATCAGGCAGTGCGCTAAATCGTATATCTTGAAATTGTCCAACAGGGGCAGTAAGTAAAGACTCTAAAAACATAGAACGGTCTAACGGCGTATAGCCACCGCCCATTTTAACGCCCTCTTTTAAGTAACCTACCATTTCCATCGTTTGCTTCTCAACTTTTTGTGTACCTGGATTTGAAGCAATCAAATAGTGCCCTTTAGTATTCTTTTCGAACAAAATCGTAAGTAATGTTTGAATCGTACCGCTATAACCAAGATCAACTAAATTGACTGTTTCCACATCAAAAAAGCCGATAGACGTTAAATATTGATGATAAGCCGAGCTTGAAGGCTCAATAACAGGTTTTAACTTTGCTTGTTTTTGAACTAAAAGAGTAGATACTTTTTTAAGATCATCTGGTAACGAAAAAGTTTGTTGTAATTGTTTCTCAGTAAACACTTTTCTTAAACTAGTATCACTCAACATAAATCGCGAACGCATTAGTTCATACAAACTATTTTCAAACTTAAAGTTTAAAGAGTAAGGAAATGTTTTAGGTTCTGATAAACCTATTTTAAAAAGGAAAGCGCGAGATACTAGCATATATTGGCTGTTATCAGCGCGATGGGTTGCCTTGCAAAACTCCGTATAAGCACGGCTAAACCAATACCCTTCTCTGGCTAAAAAAATATTTTTTCATCAGGATTAGTTTGATTAACGAGTTCTTGATTGAAAAAAGTAAAGATAGGGGACACAAGAGTCGCCCCTAATTCTTGTAGTGATGTAATAGACATTTGACGACTCTTTAATGAATTTGTGATATTTTAAATGAACTCATATTATAACAAAAAAAAGACAATTTCTTCTTTTTTTAGTGGTTTATCGCCGTGTGAAGTTTCATTTTAACTCATTAATTTCTTTTGATATTCAGCCATTTTCCTGGCAATAAACTGTCCCTTGGGGCGAGCTTGATGTGCCAACGTCATTAATGATAGAGCTTTCTGTAAATCCAGTTTTTCTAATCGGACCGCTTCATCCCTTATTAAATTAATATCTTCGGGGTGTTTTAAGTTACTTAGCTTAATATTTTTAAAGTCAAAACCAGTAGACGGTAAAGGAGGTTTAACTTTCGAAAAAGATAAAAGTTTTTTTGATAAATAAGCTAACCGATTTTCATCAAGCTGTAATATAACCTCTTTCATCTTATTTACTAATGCCAGCTCTCCCATGAATTCAATATTACCTTGTTGGATAGCCTCTAAGATGAGTGGCTTATTTTTAAGATTAAAGGCAGTATTCAATGGCATAGTGATTTCAAGATTAACTTTATGCTTTTTTGCCGAAGTAAAGTGCTTGCCATTATGAATAGCAACCCAACTTTTATTAATATCACCAATATATAACCTCATCGTTATATTTTCGAAGTCAGCCATATCAATAGTAGAAAAGATATAATTTAATCCTTTGCACAATGCTTTATGTTGGAAGTTTTTAGGGATAAATTTCAAGGTAGAAGTAACAATTATTTTTTTCATAATTAACCAAATTATAGAGTGACATTGATTTTTACACAGAAGGATAAAGGTAATGGTATTGTTCATTCACAGCTCTTCAATGGAATTTAACCCTAGCTATATTTAAATGAGCTATATAGTGTGATGAAAAATTAAAGAAATAAATTAGTTAGGGTATTATAAGTATTCGCAGAGTTAGGTCTTGTGTTTTGCTACAATACGGCTAATTTGTGAATAATGTAGGCCAAAAAATCACCCACCTGTTTTTGTGTATAACCACCTGATTGATAAGCCTTAACGATTCCTTCATGTTTGCTATTGGCTTCCTGTTCATATTGTTTTAACGTTTAGGAGTAGCGCTACGCTGTTTTAGTGGGATTTCAGATAAGTCGCCGGATTGCTCATCAAGCATCGATTGATATTTATCAACAAACTCATTATCACCTAAAAAACTTGATGCTGTAAGTTATCCCAAACATTTTTGCCAACACCACATTGAACAAACTCTCTATAAGACTTTATTGCATCCTGACGATTATTTGCAAACATAATAAGTAATGCATTTGTAGATAACCAGGTAGGCGATTCAGCATAGCCCACCATACAAAACCAGCTGGACCATAACCACTCATCAGGAAAGTTTACCATATGAGCCCTAATAGGGTTTAAAACAATGTAACGACATAATTCTAAAAGGTAAACATCCCTATCAACTAAAATCGCTTTATAGCGTCCTTGAAAAAGATGGCCAATACGACGATGCTTACGGTTTATAGACTGTGTAAAAACACCATTTAACTGACGCATCCCTTTACTCAAATTTGCGTCTGGTGTCTCAACTAACAAGTGATAATGATTGTTCATTAAACAATAAGCATGAATAACCCAATTATATTGTTTGCAAACGCCTCCTAAAATATCAAGAAAAAGCAAAAAATCATCTTCATCAAAATAGATAATCTTTCGCTCATTACCACGCGAAGTAATATAATAAAGCGCACCAGCAAACTCTAAACGCAAAGGACGACTCATTACAACAACCTACAATTTAGGATAATCTAACAAATCTAATTCAGATTAGGCTAAGAGGCAAAATACAAGCCCTGCCCTCGTTCTTCTTAAAAAATCAAGATTTATTCTTATTTAGAGAACTATACTGAAATAACTTCTTGTTTATAAAATGTCCACTCGGTCTTAAAAAATTCAGAATTGACATAATGTCATGTGAAAACTCTAGGTCATTAGCTTCATTTTCGATAGCTAAATCCCTCAATCTATCAATAGTATTATTACTAATTTTTTTAGACATTGGCATTAATAATTTATCAAACATAAAATGAAGCTTACTTAAATCAAATGTACAGGGGCTTCTTATTTCTTGGATAGTCTTCAAACCGGAGCTTTTATCAAAGAATAATAATTCAGTTAACATAGAATAAGGCTCTATCAACTTATTATCCCCTCGATCAAATAAATTTCTAATGTTTTGATTGGTCTTCAATGAGGATAACTTTAATTTACCATAAAGCTCAAAATCAATAGCTTCATGATAATAACCAATCCCTTCCAAGCCAACTTTTATATTATTTATTGCTAAACCTGAGCAACCTACTCCTGATTTTAAATTAACAAAGCCCACCGATAAAAGCTTATAATCATTTGATACATTTACGGTAATATCAGATTTAATTTCTAAAAATTTAATACTTATTAGACTGTTAGAAAAAAGATCAACATTATCTTCTGTTTTCAAATTATCAGTTAATACATTTACTTTAAATGGGCAGTTTAAAATTACTCCCTTCTTTACTGTTTCACTAAATAAAGAGCTAGAAAGTAATTCAGAAAACCATAATCCAAAAAGGTACGAAGCATGATGAGTTATATGAATCTCATCTTTAAAAATGAAGTCCTGGCACTCGAGTTTGTTTAAGTTTAATACCGATATATTATGCTTCTCAGACAATACAAGGAGTTCTGTAAAATATTTATAATGCTTATGCCTATAAATATTTTTTACAGGAAAAAACAAGTTGATAACATTTGTATTTATAGCGCCTAAAATTTTGTAAAAATCTAGACAATACCCTCGATAGCTACTACCAAGCCGATCTAAGTAAAAATTAATATCATTAATATAATGATCAATTATTAAAACATCACAGCTTTCTATGAGCTCTATATTTGTTAAGATAGTCTTTATATGATAAAAAAATGGGACTCTACCAACAGATAATTGTATAATTTGATGCTGCTCCCTAAGAGATTTTATATAGCCATTCTCACCAGAAACTGAATTAGAAGTACCCAATATAGCAATTTTCATAAATCACCCAATAGTATCTATCTTTTTAAGTAAATTATTATAATGATAAATATGTTGCTCTAAAAATCTTAAAGCTGAATTATCATAAACACTAGCCTTATCAAACTTATTTAAATACTCTTCATGCCTTTTATTTTTTACTTGAACTGGATCTAAACCATTGCCTCTAGACATTTTAGAAAAGAACTCTGCTTTTGATCGGATCGTGTAATGATTGATTTGAGCATAATCAAAGGTTATATAAGACTCATTTATAGGAAACCCAGGTTTCTTTGCATCAGAACTAAGTTCATAACCATCAGAATATATATACTTGATTTGTTCTTCTGCTCCATTTTTATAAATCGCTCGATGATGAAACCTAACTAACTCAGGATTGTACCTAAATATACTTTTAAATTGCCTATGCTCTCTGTATGGAGCGTTTGCAGATAATAAAAAACGCTCAGGTGTTAAGCCTAAACCTTTTTTCTATTCCACCTGAACCAAAAATTTTCCAATTAATAGCAATTGCATCAGCATTAAAACGACTTAAGTAGTCTGTTATATTACTATCATACTTCAGAACTAAAAACTCATCGGAGTCTAAACAACAAACCCACTCGGGTTTATGTTCATGTACCCACTCCATACCTTTATTAAATGCATACATTTGAGGTTGTTTACCCTCTGGAGGATTAAGCTCAAAATATTCAATAACACCTATTTTTTGTAATTTTTCTAAAAGAATTAAAGAATCATCATCGTTATTGTTAGTATAAATTATTATCTTATCGAAACCTATCATGAGGTTCCAAGAGACCCATTCAAGTATATAATCAGCTTCATTTCTCATACTGGTAATCACAACTTTCATTTGCGGCTCCATTTATTAGGTAGGAATCCAAACTCACTTTCAATAAAATTATAAGTTTCATCTAGACTTTCAATAAGAAAGTTTTCTACAGCTGTATTAAACACATATTTAGTAGAAGTATTTACTCTTTTCTCTAAAGTTTCTTCACTAATATTTTGTACCTCTATATCTAGAAAATTAGACACTTCAATTACTTTTAATTTTTTATTTTCCATAATATCTTCGAAAAACATATATAAAATACTTTCCTTTTCAAAATATGAATTTATCCTTTTCACAGTATCTTGATAACGACTCATATTCAAAATAAAGCTTTTCTTCGCTACTTCCATAATAAAGCTATCTGTTGCTGCATTAATATCAAGATTATGAGTTTGGAAATAATATTGAATAGCAGATTTAGCTCTGGCAATAGGGTCTCGCATAATAAAAATAATTTTTTGTTTTTTTGAAATCTTCTTAATATTTTCAAAACCAGCGTCAGGAAGCAATGCATATTCAGGTGTAAAGTCAGCTGCATACTTTTTATCTGTTTTTAAATGATTGATATACCATTCATCATTCACGGGTGATAACAACTTTTGAATCCCTTTATCCACCGCTTTACCCTGCGAAAGCTTAGTAAAATAGTTTTCTAAAGCAAAACGATTATTTTCAATTAAACTTTTGATATAAGATACTTTTCTAGTTGTTAATAAAATACTACCATTATGAATGGTATTAAAATAATGAACTTCTTTCACATCTGAAAATCCAATTTTAGGATGATCTTTTAGCTGAGCATGCAACCAAGTTGTCCCAGTTTTTTGTGCGCCTACACACAACAATAAATTATCAATCACTTATATATCTCCACTAATTCTGAAACTTGTTTATCTGCAATTCGAATATCAAACTCATTAACATTTTGTTTAAATTGCTTTGTATTTTTGTCTATTTGAATAATTGTGTTGCTTAAACTATTCATTTCAGGAGCGATTCTAAAGCCACTTCTCCCTTCAATAACATCTTCGCCAATTCCACCAAATTACTCGCAACTACCCAACAACCACAAGCAGCCGCTTCACGTGTTACCAATCCATAACTTTCAGGCCACATTGATGGTGCAAATAACACATCCAATTTTTGATAAAGGCTTGTCACTCCCATTTGACTTACTCGTCCAATAAAAGTAACGGGTACTTTACCCCAATAAGTTTTATCTTCGTAACCATCAGGTTTTGAATGATCAACAATTAACATTTCAATATTTTTAGGTTGCTCTTTTTCAATTGACTCTTTTAGTAAGAAGTAACCTTTATGATTGGCCATACCACCAATATGCGCACAAACCACCTTTTCTGTATGCGCTGTATTTTTAGGCTTCCACTCAACAGTTGAGCTGATACCATTTTTGTTCACTTGAATATCTGGATAACCATTTTTACTGTAAATGTCAGCAAAGCTTTGCGATACAGTAAGGAGCTCTTTTGCACCATGTAATAGCGATTGATAATAATTAATACGTTCAATAGAATCGCTCAATGATACGTTATTAGGTAATACTCTAGGGGCAAACATATCAGGATGGCCGTCAGGATACACCGTATCATTTTGATCGATCAGGAACTGATGATCTGATATCCACCAAGCGTCATGCGCAGTGATAATATAAGGCACATTATTATCTTTTGTTGCTTCGACGATAGAGGCAGTTAAACGTTGTACACAATGGAAGTGCACTAAATCAGGCTTTTCAAGATCTAAAAATTGCTCAAACAGATCGTACATATTGTCATCTTTAGGATGCCAATCCATATTCTCTCTGAACAAAATAGTAGAACGATAAACCGTCACCCCCTGATGTTGATAGGTATCCAGCTTATAAGGAGTTGTACAACGCTCATCGGAAGTAAAAACCACTAGCTCGTAATCGTCACCGTACTGCTTTTGTAGGATATCAAAATTATCAGATACAACACGAGTTGCTCCACCAATTGATTGCGGCGGAAAAAACACATTCACAATGGCTATTTTTTTCTTTATTTTCGTCGTTTTATTTTCAACAGGAGATACCACCTGTTGAATATCATCCACTAATTTTTCGCCAAGCGTTTCTAAACTATATTCTGTTTTTACGCGTTGTAGTGCCTTATCTGCAATTTTATGGCGTAACGCAGCATCATCTACTAATGAACTGAGAGCGACTGTCCATTCGTTTGGTGTTGAAGCTAACAGAGCATCTTCACCATCGTTAATAACATCCCTATAATTTGCAGTGCTACTCAAAACAGAGGGCACACTCAGACAAGCTGCTTCAAACCATTTTAACTCGCTCTTACAACCGTTAGTTTCATCATCAACTAGTATTGCTAAGTTGATATCAGCTTGTTCCAATAAATTCCAATAAGCTCTTACGCTTTTGACTGGTGGAACCATTGAAAGTTGTGATGCGAAGGTAGTTTTAAAACTGTTCGGAAGCTCTAAATACCCAGCAACAATTAAACGTGTATTTGGATATTTTTTTAACACTCTCTCAAGTGCTGGCAATGCCAATTCAATAAAATCAGTATTATGGGCTTGTGTTCCACTGCCATAGAAGATATCGATAGTTTTTTTACCAACTTTTTTCTTATTGGAAAAATAGTTTAAGCTATCTAAGCCATTTCGATGCAATAAACAAACGCTGGATTTTACTAATTTTGCGAGTTTATCTCTCAATAATTCAGTTGATGCAATGCCAAAACGACACTTTTTAGCTAATGCTGAAAAATTACCTGATGCTTTACGAAGCTCAATATGAGTATTGATATCAACGTAACCACCGAAGGTTTCAATCGAAGCTGGGTATGAGGCATCAAATAATAAATCGTCAATTTCAAAGAATGAAGCTTTACCATTTGCATTAACTTGCGCTAATGCTTTAATCACTGTTGGTACTGAAGGTACTCGATAAAAAATAACAATATCATGTAACGCTACTTCACTTAAATTCTGTTCAATTTCAGTCCAGCTTACGGTCTTAACAACCTTACCTTGTAACTCTAGTTGCTCTACTTTTTGATCAATACGGTAACGAATACATTGAGGAATATGATAGTCACCAATAATAAGTACTTTTTCGGTATTTAAGTTGGACTTAAGCGTGGTTACGTTATCTGTTGAATAATATTGATAATAAGCGTCATAAATATAATCTGTGTACTTTTCTGCGCAAGCTATTAATTCTTTTCTTTGATCAAGGTTACTTAAAACCTGCATCTCACCTAAATTATCTTCGTAAAGTTTTTTACAAAAACCATCAATCCACTCTAATACAACAGTTTGCTCTGGATTATCTTTTTTGTACTGCACTAAAAATTTTAATCCACTAGTAATATTGGTTAGTTTTTCATAACACTGCAATAAAGAACCTAATGCACCAAAGCTGATTTTATTATTAAGTTTATAACCATTTTCATAGGCTTTTTGTGCCGTTCTAAAATCGTTTTGCTCAAAATAAGTTCCGGCAATAATCTCCATTATTTCATTTGAAGGTAGGAAATAACAAGCGATGCGCCATGCACTTCTCGCATTGTGAAGCTTGGCATGATCGCTTGAGCTTTTAAATTGATTATACAACCTAACCCTAACCCACGATAAAATCGTGCGTTACTTTCTTTAGTATCTTCAACCTTGATGGGTTTAGTCATCGATCCTTGCGCTAAATTTAAATAGTCTTGTAGCGTCACTGACAATTCGGCATTTCTGTCTAAAACATCAACAAAATCATAATCTAAAGGGTTAAACAAAAGACCTGATTGATTATTTTTTTCAAGCCACTCTTCTAGTCCTTTTAAGCGCCCCTCTTCTTTACCGTGAAAGAACCAATGAAATTTGGCATCTACTTCATTATCTATACCAGCAACTATTAAATCTGGATAAAAATGCTTATAAAATGCGTAGTCAAAATCAAATTGCATATGTAATGATTTCGCCACAAATATTGCTTTGTTTTGATAGCGTTTTTCTTTTTTACCGTTGCTTAACCAGTGCTGCTTTAATTGTGATGTAGATAACTCAGCTAGATCAGGGTAATGACTTTTGTAAAACTCAACATCTAATTCTTTATCGAGGTCTTTATAAATAACCTCTTCTTTTATTTGCTCTATCGACACAGTAAACTCTAACGTGTCTATTAATAGCTCTGCTTCTAAAAAATTAACACTGATACTCAACTGAGATAATACTAACCATTTTTTATCGATATCACTTTTTGTTAATGTATAAGAAAAGCTAGAATTAGGATCTTGTAAGATAGCCTTCAAATCTTCTCTATACTCTTTACAGGAAACGGTAGCGATTTTAGTATCTTCAATAAAAATAGTAACCGTATCAGCTTTTTTTGCCCAACCTTGAATCGCATCACCAACTAATCCATCAATAAAAACATCAGGAATTTTTATTGGTGGATTAGTTTTTTGACCAACTTCAACAGAGGCCTCTTTAGCTACCTTATTTTTCATATCAGAGTCTTTTGTGTTTAATTGGTTGTTTACTGTAGATTCCTTTCCTACCGAAGCAGTTGATTTTGCTACAACTGCCTCTTCGATTTTATTTTTATCCATAATTATTTCTCTTCCAGCAAAGGAGCCCACCAATCTTCTTTTCCTAAGTACCACTCAACAGTTTTCTTAATCCCTGTTTCAAATGACTCAACGGGCTTATAACCTAGTTCATTATTCGTTTTCGTTGCATCAATCGCATAGCGCCAATCATGGCCTGCACGATCTTCTACAAAGGTTATTAACGAGGCGGCCTCGCCTACTAGTACGGCTTTCGCCTTCGGGAAACGAGATGCGAGAGCCGGATCATTAGCAAAAAGCTCATCCATAAGTTTACAAACTAGTTTCACAATATCGATATTCGCCCATTCGTTATGACCACCGATATTGTAGTTTTCACCTAAACGGCCTTTGTTTAATACAAGCTCGATACCACGTGCGTGATCTTCTACGTATAACCAATCACGAATTTGTTGTCCATCACCGTAAACAGGTAGCGGTTTGTCGTGCAGGATATTAGTAATAATCAGAGGGATCAGTTTTTCTGGGAAATGGTAAGGACCGTAGTTATTTGAACAGTTTGACGTCGTTACTTCTAACCCATATGTATGGTGGTAAGCACGTACTAGGTGATCACTTGCCGCTTTAGACGCTGAGTAAGGCGAGTTTGGAGCGTAAGCAGTGTCTTCGGTAAAGGCTGGATCATGCGGCCCTAATTCACCATAGACTTCATCGGTAGAAACATGGTGGAAACGATGTTTAAGCGGCGCTTCACTTTTCGATTTAGGTTCATCAATCCATACTTTTTTAGCGGCCTTTAACAGGCTATAAGTACCGATAATATTCGTTTCAATAAAGGCATCTGGCCCTGTAATTGAACGGTCAACGTGAGACTCAGCTGCAAAATGCACTAAGGTATCAACCTTATGCTCTTTTAATAGACTTTCTACTAACGCAGTGTCACAAATATCACCATGAGCAAATACAAAATTTGGGTTATCTTCAACAGATTCTAAGCTTTCGCGGTTACCTGCATAGGTTAAGGCATCTAATACCACAACTTTATCTTGTGGGTTGTTTTCCAACCAATATAAAACGTAGTTTGCACCAATAAAGCCTGCACCGCCTGTTACTAATAAATTTCGCATTTTAATTTATTCCATTATTTTAAATTTAATTTTTAAATTTTTAGATGCGAGATTTTTCGCATCTAATTTCTTATGCTTTCTTTAATTCATCCATCATGCTAGATAGCTGTTTACGCCAATGGGTTGTTTCGACACCGCTTGCTTGTTCTGCAGTACTTTTATCGATGACGCTAAAGCTGGGTCTTGTTGCGGGTGTTGGGTAGGCGCTAGCGGGAATTGGGCGTACTGGGATGGCTTTATCTAATAAGCCTTTTTCAATAGCAAGCTCTTGGATCGCAACGGCAAAGTCATACCATGAACACACACCTGCATCTGTCCAGTGAAGAAGCGTTGCTTCTTTTTGAGATGATAGATGCGAGTTGGCTTCGCTACGAGATACTAGCGCCCAGATCATTTCTGCTAAGCCTTTTGCCCATGTAGGGGTCCCGACTTGGTCATAAACAATACCTAATTGGTCTTTTTCAGCCATTAAGCGCAGCATGGTTTTTACAAAGTTATTACCATTGACGGAGTAGACCCAAGCGGTACGGATGATAGTCGCTTGTTCACCTAGAATAGTATTGACTTTACGATCACCCGCTAGCTTTGATGCGCCATAAACATTAATAGGATTAACGGAATCATCCGTTTGATAAGGGGTGGTTTTCGTGCCATCGAAGACAAAATCGGTAGAGACGTGGATTAGTTTTGCTGATACCTTTTTACAAGCAGTAGCGATATATTCACTGCCCAAGTCGTTCACAGCGTAAGCGGTTTCTGTATCACTTTCAGCTTTATCGACGGCGGTATAAGCAGCGGCATTAATAACAACATCAGGTTGAAATTGCGTAATAGTTTGATTCACTTGATCTGCATTGGTGATATCAAGCTCTTCAACTGAACAACTAAGTAATTGTATGCCTTGTGGTGCTAGCTTCTCTAATTCCCACGCGAGCTGACCGCCCTTCCCTGTAATTAATACTTTCATAGCAACCTTACTTGTTTTAAATTATTTTTTTATTACTTTTGTTTTTTTACTATCCAAAAGTGATACTAAGAGCGCTACTTTACCGAAAAAATGAGATCGAGTCACTTTCCCTTTACAAAAATAAGACATTTTTTTGCACAAAGTCGCGCTATTGAGACTACTTAAAATAGCGAGTGTTTCATTCTCACTCAATTTATTTTTTTGTTCGAACTGTTTAAAGGCAATTGCTTGATTAATAATGCCTTGTTGGCTTTTTTTAAATTGGCGTAAATGGTGAGTAAATTTTAAAAATAACGAGATAACACTGCGTTCACGTGCACCAATAGTGTTGTGATGATGTTGACGATATTGGATCAATGCTTTGTCGATAAACACTATCTCTCCGCAACGATGTGCTACCAGTGCTAACCACCAATCATGCATGTAAGCTTGCTCTGGTATTGGTAAAGCTTTTTCCATTAATGCACGATTAAATAAGGTGGTGCAGCCTGAGACGACGTTTTGTTGGCATAGTTGTTTAAATGTGCGATGCCAATCTTTGCTGATGTTCTTTAAGCTAAAGTAGCTATCGCAAATGAGTTGCAAATTTTCATCAACAATTTGCTTGTCACTAAAGACTAATATTGGCGTATTAGGCGGTAATCTGTTTTCTGCTTGTTTTAAGTGCTGTATCGAAACGCTGATCTTTTCAGGGAACCAAATATCATCTTGATCGCACAACATGAGGTAGTTCGCCGAGGTTTTAGTTAACCCATAGCCGAAATTATGACTCGGTCCATGCAAACCACTTTCGTTGAGGTGTAGCTCTATTCGCTGATCTTGCTTAGCTAGCTGCGTAATAAGGTTGAGTGTATTATCCGTTGAACCATCATCCACAATAATTAAACGTGAGACTAAAGTATGATAATCGATACAAGCTTGAATTGACTTTACCTGCTCAACTAAGAACCGTTCTCCATTATAAGTGGCGAGTACGATATCGATCATTTCTTATATCTATTTTGATATTCAAGACGCGAGGTTAATGCGGTTTCTTGTTTTTTAGAGAAGGAGTATTTAAATACACTTTGCACATGCCAAAAGAAGTATTTGCTCATAAATTGCTTACTGGCACAACGTCTGAAATGGACCGCTTTAACGTTCTCTAAATATTGTAATGGAAAACCCGCTTTATTCGCTCTGAAACTGAAGTCGATATCTTCACAATACATATAATAGCGTTCATCTAAGCCATTGAGTTGATTATACAAGTCCGCTTTGATGATCATAAAAGCACAACTCGCCCAATACGCTTGGTTGTCAGCCAAGCCTCTCGCTCGGTTCACCATGGTTGATCGGTCGTTTAGTAAGTAGGTTTTAATAAAGCTGGAGAATTTAGGATAGAGACGAATATTATCGTCTTGCACCATCTCTTCTCTGTCTAAAAATAAGTTTCCGACGCCTAAATTAATGGTTTGGTTTTTTAATACATCAATCAGCTCGAGTATATTTCGCTGGGTAATAAATACATCTGGATTTAGTAGGATAAAGTAGTCATCTTCTTCCATCCCTAACTCAAACTTACAATGCATGTAATTGGCATTATTGTTAGCAGAGAAGCCTTGTTCATGCCCATTAGCAAGGTAGTGTGCATTATATTTATCACAGTATTTTTTTAACTTGCCAACGGGATCATTATCTCGACAGACGACAGTGATTTCATCATATTTCGAAAAAGCTTTGATAGTGCCTAGGTTGATGATCACATCATGATGGCGGTGCGACACTATTGATATAAAGATGCGCATTAATTAAAACTTTGGTGCATCAGTAAAGCTTAAACCTGCTTCATCTTTGGCAGAGAGTAATGGTTTTTTATCAGCTGCGATTGGCCAATCAATGTTCAGTGATGAATCGTCCCATTTTAGAGAGACTTCTGCATTTGGATTGTAAACGTCAGTACATTTGTACACGAATTCGGCTTCGTCAGTAGTTACATAAAACCCGTGCGCAAAGCCTTCAGGCACCCACAGTTGGCGTTTGTTTTCAGCTGAAAGTAATACTCCAGCCCATTGTCCGAATGTTGGAGAGTCTTTACGCATATCAACTGCCACATCAAACACTTCACCTTTGGTTACTCGGACTAATTTACCTTGGGTGTTTTCGGTTTGGTAATGTAGACCACGTAAAATACCGTGACTAGATTTACTGTGGTTTTCTTGTACGAACTCACGTTCACCACAGTGTTCGTTAAATAATGTGGTACGGAATGTTTCCATAAAAAAGCCACGTTCGTCACCAAACACTTGTGGTTCGATAATTTTCACATCAGGAATATTCGTTTCAATAAATTTCATAAATACACTCAGTTATAAGTTACAAGTTATAAGTTAAAAGGCTAAAGTTACAAGTTAAAAGTTAACAGTCAAAACCAACACTTTCGCTCATTGCATAACACTGCGATAGCTATCAAGCGAAGCTTGATACTCGGACCGCTGGCTTCAGCCTGCAGATCTTTTTGTGTTGGATTTAAAAGCTTTTATGTCGTTTTATTACAAAGCTCTAAATCAAAATTAACACACTAAAACCAAAAACACTGCAGGCTAAAGCCAGCGCCCCTAAAGATGTTTCGTAACTTACTATATTATTCGTCAATTACGTCACATCAAAATTCAACACCTTCGCTCATTGCATAGCAGTGCGATAGCTATCAAACAACGTTTGATACTCGGGGCGCATGCTTTAGCCTGCCAGTATGCGAGTTATCGCATACAACGATTAGCATCGCTGAGCAAAGCGAACCGTGAATAACTAAAACAGCACAGTCAAAACACAAAAAAACAAATTCAAAAGAAGCAGGCTGAAGCCAGCACCCTAAAGATGTTTCGTAAACTACATGCATCAACATCAAGCACACAACACCAAAACACTGCAGGCTAAAAAAGGGAATCGCAGAGCTCTTCCGCTCATGACTCTAGCCTGCCGGCTAATTCGCCCAGCGCCCCTAAAAGATGTTTCGTAACTTACTATATTATTCGTCAATTACATCACATCAAAATTCAACACCTTCGCTCATTGCATAGCAGTGCGATAGCTATCAAACGAAGCTTGATATTCGGGGCGCTGGCTTCAGCCTGCCAGTATGCGAGTTATCGCATATGTTTTTTAGCTACTCTTTATTCAAATATAAAAGCTCAAGTTCGAAAGGCTACATTTAAAATCAAAACACAAAAAAACAAATTCAAAACAAGCAGGCTAAAGCATGCGCCCCTAAAGATGTGTCGCAACTTGCGCGACACTCAGCTCAAAACAAGCAGGCTGAAAAAAGGAATCGCAGAGCTCTTCCGCTCATTGCTCTAGCCTGCCGGCTAATTCGCCAAGCGCCCCTAAAGATATTTCGTAAACTACGTTGTATCAACATCGAACACAAAACCAAAAACAAGCAGGCTGCAGCCTGTGCCCCTTAAAGATGTTTCGTCAACTACGTTGTACTAACATCGAACACACAAAACCCAAAAAAGCAGGCTAAACCATGTGCACCTAAACATGTTATGTGCTTGGTAGTATTCTTACTTCTAGTAGGCTTAATAAGTACTCGCCGTAACCTGATTTTTTTAAAGGTTCTGCTAGTTTTTTGATGCCGTCTGCGTCTATGTATCCCATACGGAATGCGATTTCGCCTGGGCAGCATACTTTTAGACCTTGGCGTTTTTCGATGGCACGTATGTATAATGCTGCATCTAGTAAGTCATCTAATGTGCCTGTATCTAACCATGCGGTACCGCGGCCCATGACTTCTACTTTTAATGTTTTGTTATCAAGGTATTGTGAAATAACATCTGTTATTTCTAATTCGCCACGTGGTGACGGTTTAACATTTTTTGCGAATTCAACAACGTCTGCATCGAAGAAGTATAAACCAGGCACCGCGTAAGAAGATTTAGGCTCTGCAGGCTTTTCTTCAATCGAAATCGCTTGCCCTTCTTCATTGAATTCAACCACACCATAAGACGTTGGATTAGCCACGTAGTAACCAAATACAGTTGCTCCCGTTTCTTGTTTATTCGCTTTTTGTAATGATTTAGCAAGGTCGTGACCATAAAACAGGTTATCACCTAGAATTAATGCAGCAGGTGACCCATCTAAAAACTCTTCCGCTAATATAAATGCTTGTGCTAAACCATCAGGACTTGGCTGTACAACATATTCAATGCTCACGCCCCATTGTGAACCATCTTTTAATAGCTCTTTAAAACGTGGTAATTCCAATGGTGTTGAAATAATTAATATTTCAGTAATACCGGCCATAAATAGGTTAGAAAGTGGGTAATAAATCATCGGCTTATCGTAAACCGGCATCAACTGTTTACTCACTACTTTCGTTAGTGGGTAAAGTCGCGTGCCTGAACCACCTGCTAAGATAATCCCTTTGCGGTTTAATGGGTTATTATTCATACTCAGTCCTTTCCATTTATGTTGTAACAATTGAAATAATGTTATTTCAATTCTTTAATTGTACTAATAATTATTTTACCGATACCAAAGGCAAGACTTAATAGTAGTAAAAACAATGAGATATTATAAATGACATCAGGGTACTTGCTGTCTTCACTCAAGGTTGCTTTTTCAACGGTAATTAAATATTTCAATTGGCGATAAGCCTCTATGCGAGACTTCTCTAATGAGATTTGCGATGACGTATAAGCTTGCAACGCGAGATCCATTTTGATTTTATAGTCAGTGAATCGCGATAGAAGTTCACTGACCGGCACTTCGTCTAACCCAGTTTGTGACAACTTATCTCTTTCTACTTCTAACTGTGCATTCAATGCAGATAACTCATTTTTTAACCCTTGTACCTGTGGAGAGCTATCACTCATGATCGCTTTTAAGGTTTTAATTTCCGTCTGTTTAGTGGCGATTTGGCTTTCGATGGTATTAGTAATCGTTTGTTTAGCGGTACCTTCAGCGGTTGGATCTAATAGGTTATATTTTTGCTGGAAAACTAATAAGTCTTTTTGTGCAGAAGAGAATCGTTCTTCGATGCGTTTATGCTCGCCTTGCATAAAAGTTAATTGTGCATTAGCGAGTTGATGGCCAATCGAGTTAATAAACCATTCCGCTCTCTCTACTATGGTGTTGGTGAGTAACTGTGCGTATTGACTATCAAATCCCTGCGCTGCGACTGTAATTACTCCTGAAGCATCGTCTAATATGACATCGACATGTTCTTGATAATATTGGTTTAATGCTTCTTTAGAATCGTCATCATGAATACGGCTAAAGAAATCGATATTAGATTGAGAGTAATGTTCTCTTAAGGCGATGTTATTATCTAAATATTCGACCATGTCATTAGAGTAGATATAAGCTTTCACCAGTTCTGGGTCCGATCCACTACTACTACCAGTTAATCCCGTTAATAACGCCATACCAGAATCCATGGTTGAAGCACTATCAGGTTGCTGGACAATCACTTTAGCTTGACTTTCAAAACGCTCCGTCGCCCATAACAATTGATAAGCCGCAAAGATTAAGGTAGGTAATACGACACAAGCAAGGAAAGGCGAACGCTTCAGTTTAGCCAATTTTGATTGGGGTTTAGCAGTCGCTTTCGTTTTTTGAACAGGTGAATGCTGTTTTGGCTGAGATTGCTTTTTAATCTGTGATTTTAGATTGTTCACACGAACCAAAATACGATCTGATAATTCAGGATCTGTTGCTCTCAATGACTCTGCTTTCTTTTGTAAAAATTCAACATGATTAAACTCTGCTGGAGTGATTGAATTTTTAAACTCATTAAATCGTTTATCTAACATAAGTCGCTATAAAGGCTATAGGTAGTAATACCTAAAGGCTTGAAAATTAATAAAAGCTTTAAATATTAATGTTTAAAGCCTGACAAATAGAGCCGTTATCTGTTTGCAATGAGATTAACGACTTATCGCTTGTTTCCACCCTATGTGATAACAAGCGAGTGCAAAAACACGCTGATTAACGTACACATATCTAAAAAGAAATAACTTACCCCTTCATGACCATAACTTGGATAAGCCGCATAACGGGTTAGTTCTACCGCATGTAATAAAGGGTTCCAATCTAGGTAATGCCAATACTCTCTTGGAATATCTTGTAAACTGAAGAATATACCAGAGATAAAAAACAGAGGACGCGTCAGTAATTGTTGGATTTTTTTAGTTCCGGTATAAAGCAGTATGATAAGCCAAATATGGTGCCTAAACTGACGGCTATTAACCACACTTTAAAGAAGTTAGTGATCACTGAAATGGCATCATGGACGACTATGTCTATCTGCAAAACAAAACAAATTAAAGCAATGACAAATACAACAGCAATCTTGATGAGTAGTTCAAAGAAGCCAATTGCGATAATTGAGCTGATAGGTTGTACCTGCCTAAATGCATATAAGGGTTTATTTTTTTGTACGGCACCACTGGTTTTACTTAATACACTTAAGAAAAATTGAATTAAAATCATGCCGTAGACCATAAAAAACATAGTTGGCATGCCGTGCGTATCGCCTCCACCAGACAATAAGGTACGCATTGCTGTCATACCCGCAATCATGATCAAAGGTGAAACCACGGTCCAAATTAGCCCAATTTTATCGGTCGATTGGCTTTTAACTTCCCGTAAAAATATCGCAAATATCACATCAGCCCAGACTTTTAGGGTTGAACGTTTTTGAACTAAAGCCATTGTTTTAGCCCTGCGTGATCAGTGAAGATTTGCATATTGAGGCTATACATTAGTTAATGGCCACATTGGCTGCAACAGCAATTTGATAAACAATTTGTGTAATATCTTTAACAGACTGAATGATTTTTGTATCCACTTTCGGCAACACTAATACTTGATCACCACGATTTATCTTAATGGATTTGGCCTCTTTATCATCTTTAGCAAAGACCACCATGCCGTTAGCACGCACAATTGAGATACGCTCATCGTCAGCTCTATCAGTAAAGCCGCCAGCCCAAGCGACGTAATCGTCTAAAGTTGCATCTGGGTTATAAACAATCGCCTGCGGAACGAGTACTTCACCACCTACATTGATTAAGTCGGTGTAATGTGGGATGACGATTTGATCACCCTTTTCTAAGAAGATATCTGCTGTAACACCATTATCGGATACGATGACTTTACCCAATGGTTTCACTTGGCGCGCTTTTTCTACAAATTGCATCACTAGCTCCGCTTCTTTTGCACGGATCGATGCTTCTCCATCTGATGCTGCAGGTGCAGTAAAGACACTTCGTTCAAGCCTATCTAATGAGTCGTCTAAGATCTGTTTTTGACGTTCAGCCACACTTTTTCTTAAGATGTAAATCGATTGATTATCAGTTAGCTCAGGAACGATAGGGATGGCATTAAGTACGTCGTGTAAACGAGTGCTTTTTTCACGGCAAAGTATGATGGGCCTAGGTAGCTGCCAGATACTTGCACATCAATGACTTGTGCATGGTTATCGTCATTAAAGACTAGGCTATCACCATCTTGTAATGTGTAGTTTAAGAAATCTTGATAGGTCAGATAAACTGAGAAAGGCCCCGTGTCACGGGTACCAAACACGCCTACGTGACTTATTTTGACCAGTGGTTTCGCGTATTCTGCTAGCTCACTGCCTTTAGTTTGTTTTTTCTTTAGCTCAAAGCGAAATGGGTTTTTAACACCACCAGACACATTCACTGCAGACTTTTGTGGTTTAACGAGAATGACGTCTTTATCTTTAAAGGTAATGCTTGGTAATTGCCCCGTTTGTACAAAATTGTACAGATCGACCTCTTTTAATACTTTATTGTCTCGAATAATTTGAATACTGCGGTAACTACCACGTTCAGAGTCGATACCACCAGCACGCTTTAGATAATATAAAACGCTGTCTGATGCCATACCTGCATATTGACCAGGACGAATAATTGCACCAGATAAATACACGCTTACCGGCGTTGCTGTTAATAGATTAACGTAAACTTCAACGTTGTTGGTGTAAATCGCTTTGATTTTAGATTGTACCAGTTGGTTTACCTGGCTTGCTGGCACATCTAATACATTGATTGGCCCGATATTGGGAATGAAAATATTACCTTGGTTGTCGACGGTTACTACACTACTGTAAGAAACTGCGCCCCATATCCAGATATTGATTTGGTCGCCTGCTGCGATCAGGTAGTTTTCGTTTAAGCCGTCAACACGTTCGGTTTCATACCCACCAGCGAATAAGTTTGCGCCATAAGGCGGTGGGTTATCTTCACCTGATGAAGGTAATAGTTCACTTACGTCCACTTCGCCTGGTAATAAAATGCCTGAACGAGATTGATTTTGATAAGAGCCAATACTGCTACTGGCGGCATCGTCATTGGCTTCGATTTGTGGAATGCCAGCACTAGTACTGTTTTGAAGGTCAATCGTGCTTGGCTCAAAAGCGGCAAAGGCATTTGGCATGATAAATACACTTGTGAGTAACCAAACCGTGGTTGTTTTAAAAATATTCATATTAGGCTCAACGTTGTTAATAAGTGTTCATGCTATAAGTCGATATTATTATCTGCTTCGGTAATAGCGTGCTCTAAAAACCAAGATTTTGTTAGAGTGTCATTCTCTTTGTAAGGAGTTTCACAGGCAATTCTGGTTTTTGATGCTTGGTTTGATTCATTAAATACCATCTGGCGACATGAGTGCCCTAAAGCAGAGACATAAGTGGGTGCGATGGTGATTTTATATTGTTTGTAAGTCAGCGCTCTTGCTGCTGGATTACTTAGTGCAGAGGCAAAAGTAGGCGGTAGTTGTTTTTTGTTTGGTTTTACATCATTAGCGGTTACTAACGGTATTGTTGCATAAACTTCTCGAGGTTTACTGGTACAAGCAGCTAGGGTTAAGAGCAGAGGGAACAGTAAAAATCGACTGCGTTGTAAAGGTAAAAAATTAATCATAACACCTACTTAAGGCTAATCTAAGAAAGAAATTTTTGACAAAAAAAGACTGACAATAACAAAATCAAACTTTTAGAGCAATCTATAAGCCATTAATTTACACATCAAATTTTTCATAATCAAATCCATATCAAGCTACTTTATAACAAAAGTAACATTTATGCTCGTCTATTATAGGTATTAATGTTTGTTAATACCTACTTCGCCTGTAGCACCAATTAAGTTAAACTCTGTGACAGCCTGACGCCAATACTATAAAATCGTCTCTATTATATTTACACGTTTGTTGAGATAATTTGAACAAACGCACTATTACTTGTAGTTTCCATTCACTTTCAAAAAGCTAACTTCCTATGATAAAACGCACTTTTACTTCCCTTGGCCTGACTATGAATTAATCGATGCTGGTAATAGCCAAAAACTCGAACGCTGGGGAGATGTTTATACTATCCGCCCAGAGATGAATGCTTATTTTGAACCGATTTTATCTAAAAAAGAGTGGCTAAAAAAGCACACTTCGAATTTATTGAAAGCAGTAGCAGTGCCGGTGAGTGGAAAGCACTACAAGGTAATTTGGAGCATGACTGGCAGATTAAGTTCAATAACATCACTATTAATTTACACCTGACTAAGTTTAAACATGTTGGGCTGTTTCCTGAGCAACGCGTTAATTGGGATTTTATTGCTGAAAATTTAACAACTGGCGATCGTTTTTTGAATTTATTTGCTTATACGGGTGTGGCCTCTTTAGTGGCAAGAGATCAAGGCGCAGAAGTGTTGCATTGTGACTCGGTAAAGCAAATCATTAAATGGGGCAAAGAAAACATGGAGTCATCAGGGTTAACTGATGTGCACTGGGTGTTGGAAGATGCGCTTAAATTTGCTCAACGTGAGATTAAACGCGGTAAAAAATATCAAGGACTGGTGATGGATCCCCCGCTTTTGGTATTGGTGCGAAAAAAGAACGTTGGAAAATCGAAAATAAATTTCCCGAACTCATTGAAGCCGCTTTAGCCTTACGAGCAAAAGGCGGTTTTATCGTTGCAAACACCTACTCCCCGCGTTTAAACGCCGAACGTATTCGTCAAATCACTAGCGAACTATGTACCAATGAAAAAGTGCAAGTCACCACGCTCAGTGTAAAAAGCCAAACCGGAAAGATTTTAGACTACGGATTAAGAACAATTATTACTGGGTAGGGTTTTGGTTTCCATGGGGCGAAACATCTTTTGACCTTAGAGCCTGCCTTTAGGCTGCTTGTTTTGTGTTTTATCGTTATCAATGAAAGTTACGAAATATCTTTAGGGACGCTGGGCGAATTAGGCGACAGCCTAGTGTTATGAGCGGAAGAGCTCTGCGATTCCTTTTTTCAGCCTGCTTCTTTTGATTTTTGTGTTTTTATGTTTTGAATTGATTGTTGGTTCGCTTCGCTCATCCTAGCTAATACCCGTATGCGATTACTCGCATACTGGCAGGCTAAAGCATGCGCCCCTAATATCAAGCTTTGCTTGTTGGTTCGCTTCGCTCATCCTAGCTAATACTTGTATGCGATTACTCGCATACGGGCAGGCTAAAGCATGCGCCCCTAATATCAAGCTTTGCCTGATAGCTAGCGCTCTGTTACGCGATCTGGAATTGAATTCTAATGCGACGTAATTAACGAATAACATCGTAAGTTACGAAATATCTTTAGGGACGCTGGGCGAATTAGCCGACAGGCTAGATCAATGAGCGGAAGAGCTCCGCGATTCCTTTTTTCAGCCTGCTTCTTTTGATTTTTACTTTCTGAAGTTATGGCAATACGATTTATTCTTTAATTTCCTACTACTCATATATTCCATAGAAACGCTTTGATGCATCTGCTAGCTCAGCTTTGTATGCGTTGTTTTTGATGTACTCATAAGTGATTCTGAATTGCTCTTCGGACCTGACTATTTTATCGTAATAACTTTTATCCCACAGCACACCGCTCCTCCCTAGATGTCGATTTATTAGTAATGAACTAGCGCCTTTGATGTGTTGCATTATTTTAGTTAGAGGAACTAGTTGTTCAAACATAATATGTACGTGGTTGGGCATTATTGATACTGCTACTAGGTTATAAAGTGAGTTGTTTTTTGATAATAGATATTGCATCAGCAATTCAATAACTTCTGTATTTAGTATTGCGCCTTCTTTTGAAAGGTCTAATACTTTATCCATTTCGAATTGTTGTTTAGCTGCACTGGTTGCTTTATCTGCATGATTGTTTTGTAGATAATAACGGATGCTTTCTTGTGTTCTGAATGTAACAAACTGAATCGCATTGGGATGATTGATGTGAAACAGGCTTTTAATATGCATGCGTTTCCCCTTTTAATCGCCACATAAAAAAGTGTAGGTTAGTTTTAGGGATTTGGACTATTGGGCTGAACACTTTGGTTCGCTTCGCTCATCATAGCTAATACTCGTATGCGATAACTCGCATACTGGCAGGCTAAAGCATGCGCCCCGATTATCAAGCTTCGCTTGATAGCTAGCGCTCTGTTATGCGATGTGGAATTGAGTTCTGATGCGACGTAATTAACGAATAACATCGTAAGTTACGAAATATCTTTAGGGGCGCTGGCTTAAGCCTGCTTCTTTTGATTTTGTATTTTAACTGTGTTGTTTTAGTTGTTCACGGTTCGCTTCGCTCATCATAGCTAATACTTGTATGCGATAACTCGCATACGGGCAGGCTAAAGCATGCGCCCCGATTATCAAGCTTTGCTTGATAGCTATCGCGAGTTAATAGTGATGAGCAATGTTAATAACGCTGCTTTTCTGTCTGCGTTCGAAACAACAACATATATGTTATCCCCACACTCAGAAGTTATCTCTTAGCATGATGAAGGTTACGATACATCTTTAAGGGGCGCTGGCTTCAGCCTGCTTCTTTTGATTTTGTATTTTGACTGTGTTGTTTTAGTTGTTCACGGTTCGCTTCGCTCATCCTAGCTAATACTCGTATACGATAACTCGCATACGGGCAGGCTAAAGCATGCGCCCCTAATATCAAGCTTCGCTTGATAGCTGTCGCTCTGTTACGCGATGTGGAATTGAATTCTGATACGACGTAATTAACGAATAACATCGTAAGTTACGAAACATCTTTTAAGGGGCGCTGGCTTTAGCCTGCTTCTTTTGATTTTGTATTTTTATGTTTTGAATTGCTTGTTGGTTCACTACGCTCATCATAGCTAATACTTGTATGCGATTACTCGCATACTGGCAGGCTGAAGCCAGCGCCCCGATTATCAAGCTTTGCTTGTTGGTTCGCTTTGCTCATTGTGGCTAATACTTGTATGCGATAACTCGCATACGGGCAGGCTGAAGACCTGCGCCCCGATTATCAAGCTTCGCTTGATAGCTAGTGCTCTGTTATGCGATGTGGAATTGAGTTCTGATGCGACGTAATTAACGAATAACATCGTAAGTTACGAAATATCTTTAGGGGCGCTGGGCGAATTAGGCCATAGCCTAGTGTTATGAGCGGAAGAGCTCTGCGATTCCTTTTTTCAGCCTGCTTCTTTTGATTTTGTATTTTGACTGTGTTGTTTTAGTTGTTCACGGTTCGCTTCGCTCATCATAGCTAATACTCCTATGCGATGGCTCGCATACGGGCAGGCTGAAGCATGCGCCCCTAATATCAAGCTTTGCTTGATCGCTATCGCGAGTTAATAGTAATGAGTAATGTTAATAACGCTGCTTTTCTGTCTGCGTTCGAAACAACAACATATATGTTATCCCTACACTCAGAAGTTATCTCTTAGCATGATGAAGAGTTGTGTTGCGCTGATGCCCATGAAGATGAAGGCGAGCCATTGCCAGAATTTTACTGGGTCTCTTTCTAAGAGTGATTTTTTTGGGGCTTTTGCGATCTGTCTTTGTTGCACTTTGGTGAGGTCACCGATGAATTCGCTCATGCTGCTGTAGCGTTGGCTTGGCTTTGGATTAAGGGCTTTTTGTAAGACTTTATCTAGGCGTGATGAGATTTCCGGGCGTAATGGTTGAATGGATGCATATTCCCAGGTGTATTGTCTTGCTCGGTCTAATGATTGTGCTTGGTTGCTGGGGTAAGGCAATTGCCCTGATAGCATTTCGTAGGCGATCACGGCGATCGAGAATAGATCTGACAGCGCACTACTTTCACCGTCGTTTAAGTATTCTGGTGCAATGTAATCCACTGCGCCTAGTGGCTCTTCTTGTTGCTCTTTGACTATCTCTTCAAAACCATTTACACGCACGGTTCCGAAATCTAATATCTTTATGTTTCCGTCTGGCGTAAGCATGATGTTTTCTGGTTTTAAATCTCTATGTACCATGCCCGCACGTTGTAATACGCGAACGGCATTAACCACTTTATTAATGATCGTATTCACTTGCTGTAGTTCAGGATGAGGGTTATCTAGCATCCATTGTCGTAGCGAGCCCCCTTCTACGTATTCACAGATGTGATATAAAAATACTGAGTTTTTAATATTATTGGCTATCGACATTATGCTTGGATTATCTATCGACTGCCCTACCCACTGCTCTTTGTAAAAACCAAGTAAGTAATTGAGATCTTCCTCAAAATTTAACGATGGCATTTTTAATACCACTTTGTTTTGATTACTTTTATCAGTCGCTAAATAAACATGGCTTCTTGCACCTTCGTGCAACACTTTATCAATTCTAAAGCAATCTATCTCATTACCTACTTGCAATGCAGGTGGAATCACTAACGTACTCAGGTGAGTAAATAACTCAGAGAGATCCGCATTAGGTAATGTGGTGATTTTGACGATTAAACAACTGATATTATCGCTACTGCCCTGCGCTAAAGCTTGGTCACAAATATCTTTCGCAACTTGTTCGTAGTCTTTGGTGGTGGCTTCCTCTGACAATCGACTTAAGTTTGCAGCTATTACCTCTTTCTCAAGATAATCATGTACACCATCGCTGCTTAGCATAAATAAGTCATCTACTTGCAACGAGACAGCTTGATAATCAATATCTAGATGGCAATCCATGCCTAATGCACGGGTTAATACTGAATTTTTAGCATGAGTTCTTCGGCTGTGGTCATGAGACAGTTGTGTTAATGCTTGTTCACGATAACGATAGATTCGGCTATCACCAATATGAATAAGGTGTGCTGTGGTTGATTTAAATATTACACTACTAAAAGTGGTGATCAGACCGTTATGTCTTAGGTCATTTTGATTATGTTGATATAACCAAGTATTGAGGGAGTTTAAGACTTTACTGGCAGATTGTTTGACGTCCCAACTGTTGTTGGTGCTGTAATAGTCTGCAATAAATTGCGTGACGCTAGTGTGGCTGGCTTGTTGCCCATTATCACTGCAGCTTACGCCGTCAGCAACACAGGCAACAATACCTTTAATACGTTTTTCTAAATCTGAATAAGGGTCCTTTAGCGCAAAAGCATCTTGGTTAACTTCTCGATTACCCGCTGTGGAGTAACCACCCATTGATACTGTTAGCTTAGCTTTAGGACGCTTATCCATGCTCTATATTACCTTCTATTAATGGCTACTCACATCTATCATAGTAACACTGCCATCTTCATTTACTTCGGCAATTTTACCTTTAGGTTCTGCCATGAATAATAGCGTGATTAAACCAATAAAGGCAGTACAAGCAATCACATAGAAGAATGTTTGGTAACTTACAAAAGATAATACTGTTAAGTAAACTACTGCACCAACATTACCGTATGCACCTGTCATACCTGCAATTTGTCCAGTCATACGACGTTTGATTAATGGTACTGTCGCAAATACTGCACCTTCACCTGCTTGTACGAAGAAAGAACATAACATCGCTGCTGCAACGGCAACCCAGAGTGTCCAGCTAGATTCAATTTGAGCCATGAGTAAGTAACCTAACGCTAGACCTGCTGTTAGGATAATTAACGTTGATTTACGACCAAACTTATCAGACAACCAACCGCCACCTGGGCGAGAAGCTAGATTCATAAAGGCATAAGCTGAGGCAACCATACCCGCAATAACCGGTGTTAATTCAAAGGTTTCTAGGAAGAATAACGGTAACATTGAAACCACAGCTAATTCAGAACCAAATGTTGCAAAGTAAAGAATATTTAATACCGCTACTTGCTTGAATTTGTACTGGTGAATTTCAGGTACTGGTGTAGTGAAAATTGATTTATTAACTTTCCATACCTGTGACCATTCATATAGGTACAAAGCAAATAGCAATGCGTAAATCACATAACAGATTGTGTTAGAGATCATACCTACGTTGTCTGGTGATAATTTCCAAGCTAATAGGGCAAGTGCCGCATACATTGGTACTTTCATGATCAGTAATAAGAAGAAATCACCTTTTGAAGTCACTTCCATTGCAGTTAGATTTTTAGGTTTAAAGTAAGTTGAGCCTTTTGGTGTATCGGTAATGTTTGTGTAAAAGATAAAACCAAATACTAAGCTTAGTAGACCCGTTACTACCATTGCATAACGCCAGCCGTCATCACCGCCAAACATTAATGCAACAGTTGGTAGGGTGAATGCTGCAGCAGCACTACCAAAGTTACCCCAACCGCCGTAAATACCTTCGGCTGTACCGAGCTCATTATGTGGGAACCATTCAGATACCAAACGAATACCGATAACAAAACCAGCACCAATGAAACCTAGAGCAAAACGTGAAATCGCCGCTTGCATAAAGTTATCTGAAAAAGCGAAAGTGAAACAAGGGATTGAACATAAAACTAATAACGCAGAGTAAACTAATCGTGGACCATATTTATCTGTTAGCGAGCCGATAATGACACGAGCAGGAATGGTGATCGCAACATTTAAGATTAATAGGGTTTTAATTTCTTCTGTGGTTAAGCCTAGGGTTTCTTTTACTGATTGTAATAATGGCGCAAAGTTAAACCACACAGCAAAAGTAATAAAAAATGCCATCCAGCTTAAGTGTAATGTTTTCATTTTTCCTTGGAAGGAAAATATATTAAATGAACTGTTACTCATAGATATCCTGTCTAATTATTGAGAATTCATACCAAGCATGCTTGTTAATAATTTAAAGCTCGGCATAACAAACAAGTTACTTTAAGAGAGACTGAGTCTCTCATTAAAATAACTTGTTAGGTGTAGGCTGATGTAATGATCTGATTAAGACGCTTCTTTTAGCTGAACTTGATCATTCTCGATACGTACGTTGTAGGTTTTTAATTTATGATCAGGTGAATCTAAACACTCACCAGTTGATAAATTAAAACGCTGTTTGTACAGAGGAGAGGCAACATAGATAATATCTTGCGTTGAACCAATTAAACCACGTGATAATACATTGGCACCGCCAAATGGGTCGTAATTAGCAACGGCATAAACGTTATTCGTTTGTTTACATAAGAAGATAGCCACTTGCTGATCGTTATATAAAGCACAAATACCTGCGTTAGGTGTTAAATCATTTGCTGCGCAGATATTTGTCCATGTTGTGTTTGATGTTTCCATTTTCTTATCCCTATTAAACTAATTCTGTAACTTCAATTTCTTTCTCTAGCGGGAAACGTTGCCCCCTAACAATTTTATAAACTAGGCCAGAGTCTTGTTCCTGACTGTTAATAAAGTGTTTGAAACGTTTCAGTTTTTCAGGACTTTCAATGGTAGTTTTCCATTCACATTGGTAATGCGCAATGTTGTTTTGCATCTCTGCTTCTAGCTCTGCATTGATGTTAAGCGAGTCATCAACCACTACTTTACGTAAGTATTCGATACCGCCTTCTAAGTTTTCTAACCACACTGATGTACGTTGTAAACGATCAGCGGTGCGAATGTAGAACATATAGATTCGGTCAATGTAAGTACGTACTTGCTCATCGGTTAAATCAGATGCAAATAGGTCTCCATGACGAGGACGCATACCACCATTACCACCGAAGTATAAGTTCCAGCCACCATCAGTTGCGATCAAGCCAAAGTCTTTACCCTGTGCTTCAGCACATTCACGGGTACAACCCGACACACCGAACTTCACTTTATGTGGTGAGCGTAAACCTTTGTAGCGATTCTCTAGCTCTATCGCAAAACCAATACTGTTTTTCACTCCGTAGCGACACCAAGTATCACCCACACAAGATTTAACAGTACGTAACGATTTACCGTAGGCATGACCAGTTTCAAAACCCGCATCCACTAGTTTTTTCCAAATCGTCGGTAGTTGATGTAACTGTGCACCAAAAGATCCACACGAGCGCCGCCCGTTACTTTGGTATAAAGGTTAAATTCATTCGCTATTTGACCGATAGCAATCAAACCATCTGGTGTCACTTCACCGCCTGGCATACGTGGAACCACTGAGTAAGTGCCATCTTTTTGCATGTTACCTAGGTAGTTATCATTGGTATCTTGTAAACCAACGTGTTCGTCTTCTAATACGTAATCATTCCAGTAAGAAGCAAGGATACTTGCCACGGCTGGTTTACAAATTTCACAACCGATACCTGAACCACATTCCGCTAATAGAGCAGAGAAGGTTTTGATACGTTTAACACGAATGATGTCAGCTAATTCTTGACGTGAATATGCAAAATGCTCACAGATATCTTTGTTTACTTCAAAACCAAGACTGGCTAATTCGCTGTCTAATACTTGTTTCGCTAACGCTGAACAACCACCACAACCTGTCGCGGCTTTTGTCGACTCTTTTAGGTCACCCATGCTACAACAACCAGCTGCAACGGCTTCTTTAATATCACCTTTTGATACATCAAAACATGAACAAATTGCAGCTGTATCAGGTAGCGCATCTACGCCCATTCCAGCAGCTTCTTCACCGCCAGCAGCAGGTAGAATTAAGACACTTGGATTAGCCGGTAAATCCATATCGTTTAATTTTAGTTGCAGTAAAGTACCGTAAGCTTCTACATCGCCCACTAATACTGCACCAACCATTTTCTTACCATCAGCTGATACGATTAAACGTTTATAAACTTGTTCGATTTCATCATGGTAAGTATAAGATTGCGCGCCAGGTGTTTGACCGTGTACTTCACCAATACTCGCTACATCAACACCTAACAGTTTTAACTTGGTACTCATGTCTGCACCAGTAAACTCGGTTTCTTTGTCACCTTGCATATGTGCTGCAGCGACTTTTGCCATTTGATAACCTGGAGCAACTAGACCGAAGATAAAGTTTTCCCACAGGGCACATTCACCAATGGCATACACGTCATCAATATTAGTTTGACAGTGATTGTTGATTACAATTCCGCCACGCTCACCAATGGCAATACCACAGCTACGCGCTAGTTCATCTTGAGGGCGAATCCCGGCAGAGAAGATGATCATATCGGTCTCTAAGAATGAGCCATCCGCAAAGTTCATGCGGTAACGACATTGCTCACCCGCAACTATTTCAGTGGTTGCTTTCTGTGTATGTACTTGTACGCCTAATTCTTCAATTTTGCGTTTTAATAATGCACCACCACCGTCGTCTAGCTGAACAGCCATTAAGCGTGGAGCAAATTCTACAATGTGTGTTTCTACACCCAGATTAACCAGTGCATTACCAGCCTCTAGGCCTAATAAACCACCACCGATCACCACACCAACTTTACTGGTTTTACCTGATTCAGTGATATTTTCTAGGTCATCAATAGTACGATAAACATGACAATGTTCTTGGTCATTACCTGGGATTGGAGGAACAAAAGGGAAAGAGCCAGTTGCCAATACTAATTTATCGTAGCTTTCTACGCGGCCGCTTGCAGTGATAACGTTTTTGTTTGGGAAATCTAGATCTACGACTTTGTCATTTAAAACAAACTTAATACCATTTTCTTCGTAATACGCAGCATCTGTTAATGCAAGGTCATCAGCTGTTTTACCTGAAAAGAAGTAACTTAATTGTACGCGGTCGTAAGCTAGGCGGGATTCTTCAGAAAAAGTGATCACCTCAAAATTGTGGTTATCACTACCAATAATGGTATCGATAAACTTATGTCCCACCATGCCGTTACCGACGACAATAACACGTTGCTTGCTCATAGTTTTTACATCCTTTTAACATTATATTGTTAGTTCGCTTATTTGTCCGTATAAGCGCCTTGAAAATAACGTTGCAAAGAAAACGCCAAAAAATAAATAAAAAACAATAAAAATAATAACTTATATTATTCAACACTTTAGAGGTGACCATTTGGACAAGACCTTAATCAAGGTGTATGCCTTACCACCATTTTGTTAAAGAAATGTGAAGTCCTAGTGCGCAAGGCACCAAGATGGTGCGATATTTCTTTTGTTATTAATTCATTTAATTTTTTCTTCTTTATATAGCTGTTTTAAGTTGAACTTTAGCCATTGATTTTAAAGAACATTTAAGATTATTTTTTAGTATGTAGAAAAAGCACCACTAATTGGTCTGCTCTTTGCTGTAAAAGTACTGTAACTATTTAAATAGATATCAACCGGACATTCATAACAGTTAGATTATTGTGTGTATTCCCTATCATCTAGCATTAGTGATAGCGCTAATTGTTATCAAAGAGAGACAAAATGACTCAAAGTAAAGATTTATGGACTAAATCAACCTGTGCTTATTGTGGAGTAGGCTGTGGTATTGAAGCGCAATTACAAGCCTCTGGAGAATTAACAATACGTGGTGATAAATCCCACCCAGCCAATTATGGTGACCTATGTTCAAAAGGATTAGCACTAGGTGAAACCGTTACTCACGAAGGACGTTTACTGCACCCTTCCATTGACGGAACGGAAACAGATTGGCCAACTTCCCTGCAACATGTTGCAGAACAATTCTCACAAACCATTGCTGAACATGGTCCTGACTCCGTGGCTTTTTATGTATCAGGACAGCTATTAACCGAAGATTATTACGTCGCAAATAAATTAATGAAGGGCTTTATCGGTAGCGGTAATATTGATACTAACTCGCGCTTATGTATGTCCTCCACCGTAGCTGGGCACAAGCGCGGTTTTGGTAGTGATACAGTTCCAGGCTGTTATGAAGACCTTGATACTGCTGAACTAGTAGTGATCACGGGATCTAACTTAGCGTGGTGTCACCCAGTGTTATTTCAACGTTTGAAAAAACAGAAAGCTCAGCGTGATAATCTATTTATTGTGGTGATTGACCCTCGTGAAACAGATACTTGTTCCATTGCCGATTTACATTTACCCATTCGACCAGAAACCGATGTGGCGTTATTTAACGGTTTACTCTCTTACCTTGTTACCCATAATAAAATCGATAAAGCCTATATCGACAATCACAGTGAAGGATTTGAAGCCGCATTAAGTAGTGCTCAACAAGATGCACAATGCATTCAAGCATTAGCTGAAACGTTAGCAGTGAATGAACAGCATATTTCTCAGTTTTTTGAACAGTTTGCAAACACAGAAAAAGCGATCACTATTTTTTCTCAAGGTGTTAACCAATCCACACAAGGCAGTAACAAGGTAAACAGTATTATTAATTGCCATATCGCCACTGGCCGTATCGGCAAACCTGGTATGGGCCCGTTCTCTGTAACTGGGCAACCCAATGCCATGGGTGGCCGCGAAGTTGGTGGTTTATCTAATACACTAGCAGCGCATATGGAGTTTGGTGATGATCATGCTAATCAGTTGATTAGCGATTTTTGGAGAACGGATACTTTAGCCACTAAACCTGGCTTAAAAGCCGTAGATCTATTTGACCAGATGCATCAAGGCAAAATTAAAGCGGTTTGGATCATGGCGACTAACCCAGTGGTGAGCATTCCTAATAGTAATAAAGTCAGAGAAGCCCTAGAGAAATGTCCATTTGTAGTGGTGTCTGACTGTATTGCAGAAACGGCCACCACAGTTTATGCAGATGTGCTTTTACCTGCGCAAGGTTGGAGTGAAAAATCAGGTACTGTTACTAACTCTGAACGCCGTATTTCAAGGCAAAGGCGTTTACTCTCTAGTCCAGGTGTTGCTAAGCCTGACTGGTGGATCATGAGTGAAGTGGCAAAACGTATGGGATTTGAAGAGGCTTTTAACTTTTTGCATGAAGGCGAAGTGTTTGCTGAATTTGCCAAGATGACCACCTTAGATAATGAAGATGGACGTAACCGAGATTTAAACTTGATTGGGTTAACGCAACTTGATGCTAAAGGTTATAGTCAGTTAACACCACAACAATGGCCAGTGACTGAGTTGCAAACAGAGATTATTCAACAGCGTTTATTTGCCGATAAACAATTCTTTACTGCCTCTAAAAAAGCGCAGTTTGTTGCTGTTTCATCGAGTATCAAGGCGAAGGTCTCTGAAAAATCATTAATTAAATACCCTCTGATTGTAAACAGCGGACGTATTCGTGACCAATGGCATACTATGACCAGAACTGGTTTATCGAGCCGTTTAGCCGCGCATATTACTGAGCCTTTTGTCGCAATTCATCCTGATGATGCCTCACCATTAGCGATTGAAGATAATAACTTAGTTGCCATCAATAGCCCGCAGGGAGCTATGCTAGTCAGAGCCTTAATTACTAAGCAACAAAATGTTGGGCAGATATTCACACCAATTCACTGGAACAGACAAACAGCTAAAACCGCTAATGTATGTAACTTAGTCAATGATGATACCGACCCAGTTTCTGGTCAACCTGCTTTAAAATCAACACAGGCTAATATCAAGAAATGGCAATATCAGAGTGAAGCTATGTTGTTAACGCGTACTCAACTTGATTTTGACGAGTTTGATTATTGGGTGAAACAGAAAGTTGAACAGGGTTATTTATATCGCATTGCCGATGAGCGTTTGCCTTCTGAACTAGCTGCCTCGCTTGAAGCTCTGTTAAGTAATGAGTCAGGTAAAACCTTGCAGTTTGCTAGCACAGATAGCACGCAACAGATGTTATATCGCTATGCATTTATTCAGGAAAATCAACTAAATAATGCTTACATAGCGTCGGATAAGCTCACCAATCAATCCTTAGATTGGTTACAGAGTGTATTAGATATGCCTTTAGATGGCAGTATCGAACAGACACTTATTTCAGGTGTGGTAGAAGGTAAACTTGCTCAAGGTAAGATCATCTGTGCCTGTAAACAAGTGGGCATCAATACCATTACCGATGCAATCGTAGAACAAGGCTGTTTAACTCTGGATAGCATTAAAGAATGCACCAGCGCCGGCACAGGTTGCGGCAGCTGTTTACCAGAAGTGCAAAGCATCTTAGACGAGAAACAAGAAACCGTCACACAGCGCATTCAAATAGAAGAGTTTGTGGCTTAAGGTTATGGTTAGCTTAATCGCTGACGCTATTCATCACCATTGAGTAAATGGTATACAGTAAAACATAACGTAGCTTTATCTATCGAAGCTACGTTATGATTTGACTTTGCTATAACGAATCACTTTTTTACCTTGTTATCACGAAGAATCTATCAAAGTTGCGAAACATCTTTTGACCTTGCTATCACGAAGAATCTATTAAAGTTACGAAACATCTTTAGGGGTTCTGGGCGAATTAGGCGACAGCCTAGTGTTATGAGCGGAAGAAGCTCTGCGACTCCTTTTTTTAGCCTGCAGTGTTTTTATGTGTTGATTTTGACCTTGGGGCGCATGCTTTAGCCTGCAGTGTTTTTGTGTGTTTGTTTTGACCTTGGGGCGCTGGGCGAATTAGGCGACAGCCTAGTGTTATGAGCGGAAGAAGCTCTGCGACTCCTTTTTTAGCCTGCAGTGTTTTTATGTGTTGATTTTGACCTTGGGGCGCATGCTTTAGCCTGCAGTGTTTTTGTGTGTTTGTTTTGACCTTGGGGCGCTGGGCGAATTAGGCGACAGCCTAGTGTTATGAGCGGAAGAAGCTCTGCGACTCCTTTTTTAGCCTGCAGTGTTTTTATGTGTTGATTTTGACCTTGGGGCGCATGCTTTAGCCTGCAGTGTTTTTGTGTGTTTGTTTTGACCTTGGGGCGCTGGGCGAATTAGGCGACAGCCTAGTGTTATGAGCGGAAGAGCTCTGCGATTCCTTTTTTCAGCCTGCTTCTTTTGATTTTTGTGTTTTATGTTTTGAATTGCTTATTAGTTCGCTTCGCTCATCGAAACTAATACACATATGCGATAACTCGCATACTGGCAAGCTAAAGCATGCGCCCCGATTATCAAGCTTTTCTTGATAGCTATCGCACTTCAAAGCGTTATCTACGTTGGATTACAGCATCATCCGTAAAGTTTATCATCGTCGAAGATCAAACAAAGTTACGAAACATCTTCTGACCTGCTATAACGAATAATCTATCAAAGTTGCGAAACATCTTTTGACCTTGGGGCGCTGCCTTTAGGCTGCTTCTTTTGATTTTAATGTTTTGAATTGATTGTTGGTTCGCTTCGCTAATACTCGTATGCGATAACTCGCATACGGGCAGGCTGAAGCATGCGCCCCGATTATCAAGCTTTGCTTGATGGCTATCGCACTTCAAAGCGTTATCTACGTTGGATTACAGCATCATCCGTAAAGTTTATCATCGTCGAAGATCAACCAAAGCTACGAAACTTTTTTATGGGGCGCTGGCTTCAGCCTGCTTCTTTTGATTTTTGTGTTTTATGTTTTGAATTGCTTATTAGTTCGCTTCGCTCATCATAGCTAATACCCGTATGCGATGGCTCGCATACGGGCAGGCTGAAGCATGCGCACCGAAATCAAGCAATGCTTAATAGCTGTCGCTCTGTTATGAGATGAGTGAAAGTGTTGATTTTGATTTACTCATTTATCAATTTATAAGAAAGCGATATACAGATTTAAAAAGAAACACACAAAAGATCTGCAGGCTGAAGCCAGCGCCCCGAATATCAAGCTTTGCTTGATAGCTGTCGCTCTGTTATGAGATCAGTGAAGGTGTTGAATTTTGATGTCGATGTAACGTATTTACGAAACATCTTTTGACCTTGGGGCGCTGGGCGAATTAGGCGACAGCCTAGTGTTATGAGCGGAAGAGCTCTGCGATTCCTTTTTTCAGCCTGCTTCTTTTACCTTTTTACTTTTATCTTTTATCTTTTTACCTTACCCTTTTTACTCACCTTCAAAAAAGTACTGTTGTGTTTGTTGTAATTCTGCTTCGGCTTGGTACAGGTCTTGTTCGAAGAATTGAATTTTGGTGCCTGGTGTGGCTTGACTTAGTAAGTTTAAGTCGCGTTGGCAGATGCAACCTATTTTGGGATAACCACCTATAGTTTGTCTATCACGCATTAATACGATTGGCTGACCATTGGCTGGGATTTGAATTGCACCTAACGCGATCCCTTCTGAGATGAAGTTTTGTTGTTTAACCTCTATCGCTTTGCCTTTTAGACGATAACCCATTCGATCCATTTCAGGCGTCACCGTATATAATTCATTAAACAATGTGCTTCTTGCGGTATGACTGAACTCGTGGAATTGATAAGTAGGTAAGACTCCTAATCGAATCACCTTGTTAAAATCAGAAATAAACTGGGTTGGCACTGTCCGTGTGTAATGACGTTTTACGCTTTGATACGGAATAACATCACCATCACTCAACTTATGGCCCTGCTGATCTAAACCACCTAATTGGTCACGTACCACGCTGCTAGCACTTCCTAAAGTTTCTGAGACTTGAAAACCACCAGCAACGGCAAGATAACTACGTAACCCTTTACTTGGATAACCTATTTCTAATAGATCACCCTTTTGTGCCTGCCATGAACGCCAAGGTGAAAGACTTATGCCATTGAGCTTCAATTCCACATCTGCACCGCACACACTGAAAGTGGTTTCTGCTTGAAAGTGGGCTTGGAAAGGCCCCATGGTTATCTCTATTTGTGCGGAATTAGCTGGGTTATCTAGTAATTTATTTGCCCAATGAAATGCATGGCTGTCCATCGGGCCTCCGGGTGTTACGCCAACATCTTGATGTCCATAACGACCAAGATCTTGTAACAAGCTCAACACTCCAGCTTGTTTGATATGTAATGTCATACTCTGTCCATTTTATTCACGTTACAGCTCGCCACCCATTGCCAAAAAAGTAGCGCGGTCAATGGCTTCAAAACGTACTTGTTCGCCAACCGAGAATTGACTTAAATTATCTTGAGAAAAGTCTAATAGGTTAACCGGAGTACGGCCAATCACTTGCCAGCCACCGGGTGAGGTTCGAGGATAAACGGCCGTTTGTTGGTCTGCAATAGCGACACTACCTTTAGGTACTTTGGTTCTTGGGGTCATTTTACGCGGCATCTTAATTGATTCTGGTGTATTACCTAAATAAGCAAAACCTGGGGCAAAACCAATGGCAAATACTCGATAGCATTCGGAAGTATGTAACTTCACTACTTCAGAAAAAGATAAACCAGCATGTTCGCTGATCTCTGCATGGTCTAAGGCAACCTCTTCTCCGTAATAAACAGGTAATGTGATCTGTTTGGCAGCAGGGGTTTCAATATTATGTGCTTCTATTTGCTCAAGGACTTTCTTCACCTCTAAGACAAACCCTTGTAGCCCTGTTTTACGTAAATTACAGCTTAATAAAATCGAGGTATAGGAGGGCACGATATCTGACAACATTGTCGATAGCCCGTTTCGTAACAAGTGACAAGCATAAGCAATGCGATCCGCAGTTTCGATACTGACAGCATCTGAGAAATAGATAATCACACTGTTTTCATTAACCAAGTTAATTTTCATGAAACATTCTCAGCGCTTTCACTTACACTTTTAAGTCGTTGATATAATGCCTTTGCGACATCAACTGCAAGCGCCCCATCACCATGTATACATAATGTATCAGCTTTAATAGGCACTTCGATATTATCAATACTCAACACACTTTGTTGCTCCACTAGTTGCATTGCTTGGTCACAGATAGACTGTAAATCACTATGACAAGCGCCTGACTGACTTCTTGGAGTTAAACGACCATCCTGCTGGTAAGTACGGTCAACAAAGGCTTCGAATAAAAGGCTAATGTTATGTTGTGCCGCCATCTCTTGGTAGCGTTGATAATCAGGAACCGCCATCGCCATAAACGGTAAGCTGTTATCGTATTTAGCTAACGCTTCCATTAATGCCATAAAAATAATATCGGATTTCATCATCGCGTTATATAAAGCCCCATGTGGTTTGACATAACTCAGCTGAACACCTTCACTTTGGCAAATACCTTGTAATGCACCAAGTTGATAAATAAACAAGGCTTGTAATTCAGGCAATGGCATTTCAATAAAGCGGCGACCAAAACCTTGTAAATCGTTATACCCAGGATGCGCGCCAATTTTAACATTGTGTGCTTTAGCACAGCGAACCGTCTTTAACATCACACTGGGATCAGAAGCATGCATTCCACAGGCAATATTCGCCATATCGATAAAAGGCATAATCGTTTGGTCTTCTCCTAACTCCCAAATACCAAAGCTTTCACCCATGTCACAATTTATAAGCATCATTTACTCCTTACCAACTATTAAAGAGAACTTGCCGATCTTGAAGCTTGCGCATAGACACCCGACAGCGTTCGCATGAGTTTTGCCACTTCACCTAATGAATCGTCAATAGAGAGATGTTCTAGTGCTTGAATAAGGCACTTCTCTCTCACCTCCGCATACTCTAAACAATATTTTTTACCTAACTCTGTCACGCTGTAGAAGGTTTCTTTACCGCGTTTTTCATGGGTCAACATGCCACTTTTTACTAACTTTCTCACCGAGTAAGAGACGTTATGTGTATCATCTATATTTAAAGTAAAAGCGACATCGGTGATACGTTTTGCTCGCTCTCGATGAAATATATTATGGATAACCAAGTTATCTAATGGGCTTAAATTGTGTTGTTCACAGGCATTACTACATGACTGCATCCAACGTTGGAAAGCATTGTTAACCATGGTTAAACCGTATTCGAACTCACTTAAGGCTTGGCCATTTTTACCCACTAAATGAGCGGACGATAAAATCGGTACATATTCTGGTTTTTTATTCATTTTTTATCCTCTCGACATCGAGTTTGGTAACCAAGTAACAATCTCAGGAAAGACTGTGACTATAAACACTGCGGCAACTAATAATAGGAAGAAGGGTAAAGCCGCTTTAGCAACAAAGAAAATATTTCGCCCAGTTAAACTTTGAATAACAAACAGATTAAAGCCAACCGGCGGGGTAATTTGTGACATTTCCACCACTAATACGATATAAATACCAAACCACAGTGGGTCAATACCCGCTTCAATCACCATGGGTAAGACCACTGATGTGGTTAATACCACAACTGATATTCCATCCAAGAAGCAACCAAGAATAACGAACATAATGGTCATCAAAAATAACAGCATATAAGGAGAAAGATCTAATAACGCAATATTCTCAGCTAGCATTCTAGGCAAACCAATAAAGCCCATCGCCATGGTTAAGAAAGCAGCACCAGCAAGAATAAAGGTGATCATACAAGAGGTTTTAACTGCGCCCATTAAACTTTCAATAAAGCTGTTTAAGCTTAATGAACGACTACCAAATGCGAGCACTAAAGAGCCAAGTACACCAAAAGCCGCTGCTTCTGTTGGTGTTGTTAAACCAGCATAAATAGAACCAATGATGAAAATAATTAATGCACTAACAGGTATTAAACGCGTTAATGAACGTAGCTTTTTTGCCCATGAATAGTGTGTTGCTTGTTGAGTTTTATGACCCTTTCGACGCATAGCCCAAAACGCGGTATAGCCCATAAACATGATAACTAACATCAGACCAGGTAATGCGCCTGCCATAAATAAACGGCCAATGGAGACTTCTGCTGCAACACCATAAACAATTAAAATAATTGAAGGGGGTATTAATAGTCCTAAAGTCCCTGAGCCTGCTAGTGTTGCAATGGCCATTTTATCATCGTATCCCTGACGCTTTAATTCAGGTAGCGTCATTTTTCCGATAGTCGCTGCCGTTGCAGCCGATGAGCCAGATACAGCAGCAAAAATGCCACAGCTTAAGATATTTACATGCAATAATTGCCCTGGTACTCGGCTTAACCAGGGTGTTAAACCTTCAAAGAGATCTTTTGACAGTCGTGTTCTGAACAGGATTTCTCCCATCCAAATAAACAATGGTAATGCCGCTAATGACCAATCAGAGACAGCGCCCCACGTTGATGTACTATATAACAAACCAAAATTATCATTTCCTAACAGCATTAATCCTGCAAATGAAACAGCAATTAAAGTAAAGGCAATCCAAAAGCCACTGGCCAACAATGCAAATAAAACAGCTAATAATATGAATCCAATTGTTATTTCGTTCATGACTTACTCTCCGCAGCTGATGATGCATTAAGATCGATAGGCGCACTTTCACTCAGCGCTTCTTCTTCAGATTTTGGAAGAGCTTGATCAAACAGTAAATGACAAATAGTTTGGTCAATAATGGCGACACTGAAAATAATCATGCCAATCGCTAAAGGTAATTGTACTAACCAGAGAGGCACGGCAATGTAACCAGAAGAAAGCTCATCGAAAATATAGGATTCATACACTAAGTAGATAAGTTGCCAGCATAGATACAAAATTAAGCCACAACCTAAAAATAAGATGACTCTTTCAATGAATTTATTAACGGCAGTTGGTAAGCGAGATGTAAATAGACTTACGCGAATATGCCCGCCTGCACGGAAGGTATAAGCTAGCCCTAAAAAAGTTGCCGCGGCTAATAAGAAACCTGCAAAATCATCGCTAGAAGGTGCTTCGATACCCAGCCAACGACCAATAACACGGGCCAAAATAATACAACAGATAGCAATAATACATATGCCCGATAATGCACCGGCACACAGATAAAGTTTATCTAAAAAGGAACGCATAGCGCTAACTCCTATGATCTTGATAATACTGCTCAGAATTAGATTATCTAATCCTGAGCTAAGAAGATAACTGGGTCGTTATCATCATAAAAGTAAGTGACTAGTGGTATTCACTTAATAGTGCTTTACCTTCCTCTCCTGCTTCTTCAGCCCATTCTTTAGCCATATCATCACCAATGGCTTTCAGTGACTCCATTAGTTCAGGCGTTGGCTCAACGACCTTCATTCCTTTCGCTGCTAGCTCTTGAGTTTTACTGGTTGTTTCATTCATTGCCATTTCCCAACCGCGCTGTTCTGCAGTGGCTGCGGCAGTTAATAATGCTTGTTGGAAAGATTTGTCTAAACGTTTAAATGCACGTTTATTAATAATCACCATATTTTTAGGGATCCACGCCTGTACGTCGGTGTAGTTATTTACATAATCCCAAGATTGGCTACTCACACCTGTTGTTGGCGAAGTGATCATCATATCAATAATGCCCGTTGAAAAGGCTTGTGGAATTTCTACCGATTGTACTGTTGTTGGTGAAGCTTCTAATAAAATCGCAAGACGTGATAAAGTAGAGCTATAAGCACGTAGCTTGGCACCTTTAAAATCAGCAATGTTATTGATTGGCTCTTTACTATATAAACCTTGTGGAGGCCAAGGCACAGAATACAAAAGCATCATCCCTTTTTTATCTAACTTAGCTTGTAGCGCTGATTTAGAGACTTCATATAGCTTTTTAGCTTGCGTAAAGTTTGTTGCTAAAAATGGTAGGTTATCCAATTTATAAATAGGGTCTTCATTACCTAAGATGCCGATAAAGACTTCACCGATTGGTACTTGTTGTGTACGCACTGCTCTTGGTATCTCTTTATGTTTAATTAAAGAAGCGCCGGCATGCACAATAATTTCAAATTCACCATCTGTTGCTGTTTTTACTTCTTCAGCAAACTGGCGAATATTTTGTGTATGGTGTGTTGCATCAACATAAGGTGTTGCCATATCCCAACGTGTTGCTGCATTTGCTGTTACAGAGGTACAAACCGCCACTGTTAATGCAGCCATTTTAATAAATTGTTTCATAGATCATCCTTATCCTTTATTAACTTACAAAATCAACGTGAATACATATTACGCGTAAATTACATTCAATATATCCAATGATTCGTAAAATGCATGGTTCGTACCATTTTCAAAGATTGATACTTGACCTTGAGTTCTCCCTTCAAGAATTAAATTTAAATAATTGTTTAATAACAACTAAATTTAATTTTCTATTTTCACCTCCCCCTTTTTTAAAAGTAAAACATTAAAATAACAGGCTTTCCTTAAGTCTAAAAACAAACCAAAGTAGTGCGTTAAGTCCCAAATTAGTGCAATAAAAAACAGGTTTGCTTAATCAATTTCTGTTAAATAAGTAATTTGTGACCGCTCAAGCGTCTATTTATCAGGATCAAAAAAAGATCTATCACAAACAAGAATATTGGCTCAGTATATGCAAAATACAATTTACGCGCATTTTGCATTTAATATAAACGCAAAATGTAAACCAACTAAAAATTCAAACTTTGAATTTCAACAAACACTTTATATTAGGGACAATATTATGATCGATTTATGGCCATTGATCGGCATTGCTATTATTACGATAGGCTTTGCTTTTAGGCTCAATACATTACTGGTGATTCTAGTCGCAGGTGTGGTGACAGGTTTAGTTGCACATTTAGACCTTATCGAGATCCTATCTATATTAGGTGCTTCATTTACTAAAAATAGATATATGTCGTTATTTATACTTATTTTACCCATGATTGGTTTGTTAGAGCATTATGGCTTAAAAGAACGAGCTGAATCGTTAATCTCCTCCATGAAAAAATCATCCGTTAGTAAGGTCACATTAAGTTACTTATTACTTCGTAAGGTGACCAATGCTATTGGTTTAAGCCTAGGTGGTCACCCTACTATGGTTCGTCCATTAATTGCACCAATGGCCGAGGCTGCTGCAGTAACTGATAATCCAGACTTACCAGTTAAGGAAGGCTTACGTGTTAGAGCTTTTAGTGCAATGAGTGAAAACTTTGCGAATTTCTTCAGCCAATTATTGTTTATTGGTAGTGGCGGGTTGTTACTGATCAAAGGTGTATTAAATGAAAGCGGTTATGCCATGGAGCTGGATGAGATGTATTACTGGGCGCTGCCAACCGCTTTTGCCTCCATATTTATCTTTTATATATTTGCTAAGTTACAGCAACGCCAAATCGATAATGCCAATGCAACTGTGGAGAAAGAGCAATGTTAGAATATGTATATCAAGCAACAGGCTTACTCTTAATTGCCTTTTCACTACAAACCTTTGTAGATACTAGTAATAGCAAACGTATTGGCACTGGCTTATTTTGGTTAATTTACGGCTTATCCTTTATTTTAGGTACTGTCTTACCTGATTGGTTTATCGGCTTAATGGTATTAGCTTTAACCTTGATTGCTGCAGGTGGCTTTATGGGAATAGGTAATTATCGCCACTCTGACCCAGCATTTCGTAAAGCCAGTGCGGATAAACTAAAAAATAAAATGTTTATACCTGCGTTAATCGTGCCTATTGGTACTATTATGTGGTCTAAGTTTACTGGTACCAGCGCATTAATAGGATTAGGGATCAGTGCTTTACTCGCATTAATCGTTGCGTTAATGATCACCAAAGGCAAAGCACAGCAAAGTTTACATGAAGGACGTCGCCTTATTGATGCAATTGGTTGGGCTGCTATTTTATCGCAATTTTTAGCCGCGTTAGGTTATTTATTCGGTGAGGCTGGTGTAGGTAATACTGTGTCACAAATAGTGAAAGAGATCGTGCCCGATAGCAACTTATTTGCTTATGTACTTTGTTACACATGTGGAATGGCGCTATTTACTATTATTATGGGTAATGCATTTGCTGCTTTTGCCGTGATCACTACTGGTGTTGCCATTCCGTTATTAATGATTGAACAATCAGGTGACCCTATTATTATTGGCGTCATTGGAATGCTTTCTGGTTATTGTGGGACATTAATGACACCGATGGCCGCTAACTTTAATATTGTGCCAGCGGCATTATTAGAATTACAAAATAAAAACCAAGTGATTTACATGCAATTTTTCCCAGCCCTATTAATGCTTGCCATTAATACGTTCCTTATCTACTTCTTAGCATTTTAAGGTTAACCATGAAAACTATACTTATTACAGGATTTGAACCTTTCGGTGGTGAAAAAATCAATCCAGCACTTGAGGCTATTACACGATTAGAAAGCACACCTATTGAGGGTGCAAAAATTATTACTTGTTCAGTGCCAGTGGTTCATCAAAAATCGATTGATACAGTAATTGCAGCGATTGAACAACACAAACCGGACTTTGTGATGACAGTTGGACAAGCCGGCGGACGTGCCGCAATCACCCCTGAACGTATCGCCATTAATCTTGATGATTATCGCATTCCAGATAATGAAGGTAATCAAGTTACCGATCAGCCAGTAGTTGCAGATGGACCTGCGGCATACTTTTCAACCTTGCCGATTAAAGCAATGACCAAAGCGATTCAAGATAAAGGTATTCCAGCACAGGTATCAAGCACTGCAGGTACTTATGTCTGTAATCATCTTTTTTACGGCGTGCAACATTATTTACGCAACTCCACTATTGGTCACGGTTTTGTACATATTCCACTTATGTCAGAGCAAGCTATTGACGGTTCCAAACCGACTTTATCTTTAGATTTAATTGTTGAAGGATTAGCGGCGGCGGCACAAGCGATTGTTAGCCATAAGCAAGATATTGACTTTCAAGGTGGCAGTATTTGTTAATTAGCTTTGGAAATGGCATAAAAAAGCGATCTAATAAGATCGCTTTACCTGTTTCTCTATTCGAGGAGTATTTTAGCTTTTAGTATTATCTACTAGTGTGAAGTTCATTTCACATACATCGCCAAATTTCACTGTAGATGTTGCGCCTACTAATGCTTCATGCACACCAGTAATTGCACCTGTGCTACAGATTGAACCTGCAGGCAGTGTGATGCCACGCTCAGCACAACAGTCGATCATAAAGGCTAATGCAGACATAGGACCATTTAAAATACCATCTGTAGCTGCTGTGTTAATTAACTCACCATTGATGCTAGTGCTGGTTTCCATCTTAGTGATCGCATTTTCCCAATCTTCAATAGCAGTGCCTACGATCACACCGTATTGGTTACCAATATCTGAAATAATTGCCGTTGGGCCGTAACTATTTAAGTCCACCACAGGGCTGCTTGCCATTTCGATACCGGCATAAACGGCTTTCACTAGATGAGTCACACCATCAGCAGTGTTGATACTACCAGGTTTAATCTCTTGGTTAATTTCTACTACTAACTCAGGCTCAATAGCAATAAAACCACCAGCAAAAACAGGTAGGTCGAATGCTTCACCCGTTGCTTGCTTTTCAGTTAATTCAATATGTACATCTTTAAAAACCGGACCTAGTACACGTACATCACCTAATGTATCGCGCAAATCAGGTGGTATCATGCCTACTTTCCAACCAACGATTTCTTGATCTAAAGCTTCGATAGAGGCGTCTTGTACTTGATAAGCTTCTTTAGGGTGTTCGGAATAGGCCCTGAAAACCTTCTACAATACGAATCTCTTTACGTGCACTTGATAGTGCTTGAGCTAGTTCATTAATTTGTACACTCGTTAATGCTTCAGTTGACATAAAATACTCTCACAATGGTTTGATAAGTTTATGGTTGATTAGCGACAAGTAGGGTTAATACTTGTGCAGTTAAAATCAGTATAAACGTCCTATAAGTTCAAACAAAGTGATTCTTTTGTATTACTTAATGATTTTGACTAAGATCTATTATTCAACAACTTGCTAAAAATAGTCTCTGTGACAGATATATTTAATATAACAAATGACTGACTATTTTTGCCTGTGCTTAACTATTCCCTTATCTGACATTAGTATCTCGTAAAATTTTTAAATTTCGTTATGTTATGACCGGATTATTGTTATATTGTAACAAAGTGATATTTGACTATCTTCAAAACAAACGAGAAAAATATGATCAATATAAATAACTTACGTTTTGCATGGCAAAAAGAGCCCATTATTAATATCGATGCACTCAGCATTGATCAAGGCCAACACCTTTTTATTGAAGGCCCTAGTGGAAGTGGTAAAAGTACACTATTAAATTTATTGGGTGGTGTTATCACACCGCAAAGTGGTGAGGTTGAAATACTCGGTCAATCATTAAACCAGATGTCTTCAAGCCAAAAGATAGTTTTAGAGCCAATCATATTGGTTTTATTTTTCAGCAATTTAATCTTATCCCTTATTTAAGTGTCTTAGAAAATATCACTTTACCTTGTACCTTCTCCATTGACCGTAAACAGAAAGCCTTGAGCCGCAGTGGCAGTTTACAAAAAGAAGCGATTCGTTTGCTGTCTGCATTAGGGATTAATGATCCAGCGTTAATAAAACGCAGTGTAAATGAGTTAAGTGTCGGTCAGCAACAACGTGTTGCAGCAGCAAGAGCGATGTTAGGCAGCCCTGATATTATTATTGCCGATGAGCCAACCTCTGCACTGGATAATGACCACCGCCAAGCGTTTATTAAAATACTCTTTGAAGAGTGCGAAAAAGAAAATATCACGTTAATTTTTGTTAGTCACGACGCTACTTTAAAACACCATTTCTCACATCATATTAATCTTCAAGAACTTAATCAGGTTAGCATTAAGGAGGCCTTATAATGGCTATTTTATCATTAGCTTTTAAGAGCTTACTTAACCGTAAACTGACATTTTTTATCACTCTATTTTCAATTGCGATCAGTGTAACCTTGTTACTAGGTGTACAAACCTTAAAAACAGAAACCAATAGCAGCTTTATGAAAAGTATCTCTGGTACTGATTTAATCATAGGCTCTAGAGGCGCATCATCACAGTTACTATTAAGTTCAGTTTTCCATATAGGTAATACTCCTAACACCATTCAATACAATACCTATAAAAAGATTAGCCAATCACCTACGGTTGAGTGGGCGGTGCCTATATCAATGGGTGACTCTCATAAAGGTTATACGGTAATGGCTACTGATTTAAGCTTTTATGATTACTTTAGTTTTGCTAATAAACAGCATTTAAAAGTTGATAAAGGCGCAATTGATGATGATATGTTTGCTGTTGTTATCGGCTCAGAAGTTGCTAAAAAATTAAATTATAACATTGGCGATCAAGTGATCGTGACACATGGTGGCGGTGAAATAGAAGGTCATCATCATGACAATATTCCTTTTTATATTAGTGCCATCTTAGCGCCCTCTTTCACTGCAATTGACCAAACTTTAATTATTTCATTGGAAGCAATGGAAGCAATGCATACTGATAATCACGGTCACTTTGGTGCACTACCCGGAGAACAGATTCTACCTAGTGATAATCATCAAGAGCATGCTGACCACGATGAACATGAACACCATGATGAAGCTACTCACGAAGCCCATGCTGACCACGACGAACATGAACATCATGACCAAGCGACCCACGAAGCGCATGCTGACCACGACGAACATGAACACCATGATGAAGCTACTCACGAAGCGTATGCTGACCACGACGAACATGAACATCATGACCAAGCGACTCACGAAACCCATGCTGACCATGACGCACATGAACATCATGATGAAGCGACTCACGAAGCGCACGCTGACCACGATGAACATGAACACAATGACCAAGCGACTCACGAAGCGCATGCTGACCACGACGAACATGAACATCATGACCAAGCGACTCAAGAAGCCCATGCTGACCACGACGCACATGAACATCATGATGAAGCGATTCACGAAGAGCATGCTGACCACGACGCACATGAACATCATGATGAAGCGACTCACGAAGAGCATGCTGATCACGCCGAACATGGACATGATGAAGTAGCACATGCCGACCACGACGACCATGATGCCCATGCACACCACGGTCACCAAGATACACAAGACCAACGTGTTGCTCGCTTATTAAAAATAAAACCAGAAAAAATCAATGCTATTTTTGTTGGTTTAACTTCGCCTCAAGCGATTTTAAGCATGCAAAGTTATGTGAATAACTACCAAGCTGAGCCATTATCTGCGATTATTCCTGCTGTTGCGCTTCAAGAGTTATGGCAGTTCTTTAGCCTTGCTGAGGTCGCATTGAACATTGTTACTGCTTTTGTTGTCTTAGTTGGACTATTAGGTATGTTAAGTATCATCTTAATGAGTCTGAATGAGCGTCGACGTGAAATGGCAATATTACGCTCAGTAGGAGCAAGACCTGGTCATATCTTTGGTTTAATTATTGGTGAAGCTGGTTTTGTTTGTTTTGCTGGTATTTTATTAGGTGTTGCATTACTTTACCTACTTCTGTTTACGCTACAGGCACCATTAGCAAGCTATTATGGCTTCTATTTAGATATCAATACGCTCACATCTAATGATTGGTTTATCTTAGCAATCATCCAACTAAGTGCTTTAGTGATCGCATTTATTCCAGGGTGGTTGATTTATAAATATTCATTATCAGATGGGATGAGTATTAAGTTTTAGGAAATTATGAAGAAACTATTTTTAATCACTTTATTGCTGGGCTTGACCTCCATGGTGCAAGCCCAGCCAATGAAAATAACATGGCAGGACTTGGAAGGTAAAGTAGAACCTTACCAAGACCCTTTTGCAGATTTAACCGATGAACAGTTATATAATCTTTCTGTGTATGGACGTATTTCAGAGATGCAACGTTTATACCCTGATTACGATCTGACAGAGGCTATGTTACAAGAAGCAGAAGATGCTAAAGCACAATTAATAGCAGAGAATGTCGATATTGATTATATGTTTGAACAACGCGAAATCATCATTCAAAAACGCGAGAAAGCAGCATTAATCACCAATGATCTATTAGCTGATAGAGAAATTGAAATGTCGGGTTATATGCTTGCGCTAGAATTTGATAAAGGAACAGTTTCTGAGTTTTTATTAGTCCCAACAATCGGCGCTTGTTCTCATAAACCTGTGCCGCCAGCGAATCAGTTGATTTTTGTGAAAGCAAAAACACCTGTTGCTGCTGGCTCACCTTTTATGCCGATTAAGATCACTGGTACTTTACGTATAACACCTGAAGTGAAAGACCTGTATCTTGTGGATGGCAATAAAAAGATCACTATGTCATACAGTTTAGACAATGCAATCGTAGAGCCTTACATTGCAACACACTAAATAATACCAATCACTTATTTTATATAACTTGATGGTAGCCAATTGATCTCTGCTATCGAGTTATTTATTATTTCGAATCACCTTAAACTCTTTTCCTGCTTCACTTGATAAGTTCACCGTTACCGTTTTATCACCCCAGCCATGCTCATTACATTTAGCACGGACCACCACTTTCTGTAGTTCAGGTTTAATCTGAACATTACACAAACTACGTGTGAAAGGTTGTTCATTATCATGAGGGTGAAGTAATTTTCTTTCACCTAATACATTACCTTGTAGATCCAACACTTGCCATGCATCGGCATAATGTTCCCAGCCTTGGTCGTTATGATGCACCTGAGTATTAAAACACCAACTTCCATTTTGGCTCTGTGTAGCTTGTACATAAGTTACCTGAGCGAGATCTAATGAAGCCCCTTCAGTATTACTTGCCTGTGCAAAAGGAGTGATAACCAATGATGTTAATAATAAACAAAGAGAAATGCGTTTCATTAGTTCACCTATAGAGTGCTATAAAGGACTATCAAGATAACATAACAAGCTGTTAATTTTATCTGTGGTAGATCTTAAGTTCAGGCATTAACGTATCTTTGAATATTAAAAATAGATGCTAGGGGCTTGTTATCGCTATTCAACATTTCACACAACAACAAATTAAACAGATGCCAACACGAGAGCGTGCGCGTTTTATTAACAGTTTATCGGGATTTAAAAGCGCGAACCTAATTGCCACACAAGACAAGCAAGGTAACACTAATGTAGCCATATTCAGCTCAGTTGTTCACTTGGGTGCCTCTCCTGCGTTAGTGGGATTTATTATGCGTCCAGACACAGGACAACGACACACCCTAGATAATATTATTGAAACTCAAGTCTATACCATTAACCAAGTCTCTGAGGCGTTTTACCAACAAGCCCATCAAACTTCAGCACGTTACCCAATAGAAGAGAGTGAATTTGAGATGGCTGGTCTTGAATGTGGTTATATTGATAATGTCCCTTTTGTCAAAGAAAGCAGTTTAAAGTTCGTGGTTAAATTAAAAGAGATACTGCCTATCGCACTTAATAATACACAGATGGTGATTGGTGAAATTAGCCATGTGTTATGCGAAGAGAGTGCTATCAAAGAAGATGGGTATATTGATATAGAAGCGTTGCAGACGGTTGCTATTTCAGGGTTAGACAGTTACCACAGTAGTCAACGTTTAAGCCGATTAAGTTACGCTAAACCAGATTCACCACTTCATCAAGTAGAGGCGTCGAAATGAATATGCAACAGCTTACTATTTTCTATGATGGGCAATGCCCACTATGCAGCTTAGAGATGCAAAGATTAAAGGAACAGGATAAAGCAGACCAAATCCTACTCGTGGATCTCCATCAAGCGGATTTTAATACTATTTATCCTGAGATCGATATTAACCAAGGATTAGCTATTTTACATGGCAAATATCAAGGCAAAATACTCTTAGGTTTAGATGTTACCCATAGAGCTTGGACACTAGTTGGTAAAGGCTGGTTAGTTGCTCCTTTGCAATGGGCAATAATTAAACCTCTCTCCCATCAAATTTATCTATTAGTTGCTAAATATCGCCAGCCAATTTCAAATTTCATGTACCAACGTTTTGGTATAGGCATGAAACACTGTGAACAAGGAACCTGTTATGGCAAACCCAACGACATTAATCATCGGGGCAAATAGTGAAATAGCAAAAGCATTAGCGTTACAAACAGTCAATGAAAATAATAATGGACTAATTGTTATTACTCGTGATCCTAGTTTTTATCAGCAACCGCTATTCCGCAACAGTAAAGTCATCACTTTAGCTGATTATCAAGAGCACTATATCAATGAAGCTATTGATTCGATTAAGGAAAATAAAGCGACGCTGATAACCAATGTCTTTATCTGTCATGGATTATTGCATAACCAGCATATTACCCCTGAGAAACGCTTACAGGCTTTTGATGTGGATAGTTTCACTGAGGTTATGAATGCTAATACCATCACACCTATGTTATGGCTGAAGAATCTCGTGCCGTACTTATCTGGTAAGGAAACCTGTAAAGTTGTTATTTTCTCCGCAAGAGTAGGCAGTATTGCTGATAATAAAATCGGTGGGTGGTATAGCTACCGAGCTTCTAAAGCAGCAACGAATATGTTGTTAAAAACCGCAGCCATTGAGCTTGCTAGAACGGCTAAGAATATTAAGCTCATTTCATTTCACCCTGGCACAACGGATAGCCCTTTATCTAAACCATTTCAGAAGAATGTACCAGAAGGAAAACTATTTACTAGCGAGTTTGTTGCCTCACAGCTTTTTGCCATAGTAGACAACAGTGAGTTAGACGGTGAAGTCAGCTTTGTGGATTGGCAAGGTAAAAGTATCCCTTGGTAATAACTTAGGTAGAGTAAGGTTAATGTTTCCTTACTCTTTATCGAAACTATCTACAACAATTGCACCCATCGATGCAGGCATACTGATAACGATAATACGTTTAATGGCTATCCAAGGAGAGTCAAGGAATGGCAATTTATTAAGACACAATAAAACCAGTGCAACGACAAAAGCAGTCATCAAATAAGCAATCACAATGCGAAAAACAAAGACAAAACGTCGTTCAATAATATTAGTTTGGAAAACACTGTGATAGGTATAAAGGCTTAAAAATAGAATGGATAAGAACAGCAACATTAACAAGTTAGGTGTGGGTAAAGTTTCACCCAGTTTCCATGCTTCTTCAGAAAAAGAAACGGGTACCGCTAACGCAAATGCCCCTACAAATATCTGACCAGCATCTTCTACATTAAAGCTATATTTCATATAAACCTTTCTTGTTATTGGTTTTGATTAGAAGCGTTATTTATTAACTAAACCATAGGGCACAGACTTAAATAAATCAGGTTGAGCATTCACCGTTGGCGCTTGATGTACACCTTGCCAATCTAATAGCATAATTGCTAATACATTACGGTGTTCGCCTTTTTTAAGATCAAACTCGCCATCTACAGAAGGCACTAACCCATGCTCTCTATCAAGTGATTTTTGAATAACACTTTGTGTTTGTAGTACAACAGGATCGTCAGCTAAACCAGCGAGTAAAAAATTAATACCCACTTCTGCAATCACATCTTCTTTAGTGCGCTCAATAATCATATCGATATTGTTTCGATAATAATCATAGATCCATTGAAAATCGGTCTCGTTAATTGGAAATTGATAATAGGCTGAAGCAGCAAATATAATGTGGGTTAAACCATACACTTTGTTAATTAACTGTTGTTCAGATAATTGCTGATCTTGATGATCTGGATAGGTTTCTCTGAATGCTTCGATAAACTCTTCAGTTACATCCTGCTCACCTAGTTGCTTTAACCAGTATACTTGATTAGCTAACTGTGCAGCCCAAGCCTTTATCATCTCCTGATTGGTGGCATAGTTAGTAAAGTCATAACGACCTATTACTTCCCTTAACTTAGCATCCTGTTGATGTTTCAAGCCATACTCATTTGCACGGGCCATAGAGCCTAATAAATCAACACCAAGGTACAAATATTCAGGTATCGCTTTTGTAACCTGATAACGTAATACGCTTCGTTCACTGGCATCTACTAAATAATTATTAATGCGTTTTGCTGAATAAGCAGTTATTTGCGCGGGTGTATTCACTTCATTAGCAAAATAGTTTAAACGACTGGCTACTCGAGCCATATCAGACCAAATAGCAGCTGCATATTTATCATCTAAGCTTTGACGGTACATTCTCAGCCCATAATGGCCAGATTTGAAAGCAGATAAGGTATATAACTGTGATTCATAGGTATTGCGGATCAAAGCAGCATCTTGTTTAAATGCATTGCCAATAATACTTTTATCACTTGAACTATGAGAGTTTACCTGCGCAGCATCTTCTGAATGAAATGGTTCAAAGAAGGTCATTGTAATCAATAAACACAAAACAACCACTAGACTAAGCATGAGTGATTTCATAACTATTTCCTTATCAATCCAATTGCATTAAATAAGCGAACTCAATTTTGCGCAGGAAAAATGCCTTAGTTAAAGGCGTCGTTTAAGCCTTTCGACGATTAACTTAGTTAATAGTCTATTAATGAAAATCACAACGAAGGCGTCAGTTATTTTAACAAGTAAAATAGATCAGTTACTTAGTGTGATGGGTATAACTACCCTTTAATACCAATACATTAATACCCTGATCATTCTATAAAGCCTAATACTATCTACCAAAAATTTAAAAATTAGCAAAATAAACCTATGTTTAATAACCTATTAAGAAAGTAATGAATAATAAGACATTGTTTAAATGCTTAAGTTGCTATTACTAAATAGACATTTTCTAACTCTCTGATATCAATACTAATCAAGAAATGTTGATGCTTAAACTATCGGGTACAATTAAATAGGTGGCAAGATTCAAACAATGATTCGAAGTTTCGATGATGAATGCTTAATGAGTAGCGACAGCAATTAAGCATTGCTTGATACTCGGGGCACTGGACCAATGAGCCCAAGCCCAACACATAAAAATCAAAACACTGCAGACTAAAGTCAGCGCCCCTTAGGAGGTGTGTCGTAACTTACGATGTTACTCGTCAATTACGTTCCATTAAAACTCAATACCATCACTAATCGCATGACAGTGCGACAGCTATCAAGCGAAGCTTGATAATCAGGGCGCATGCTTCAGCCTGCCCGTATGCGGGTTATCGCATATGTGTATTAGTTTCGATGAGGGAAACGAACCAATAAACAGTTCACAACATAAAACATTAAAATCAAAAGAAGCAGCCTAAAGGCAGCGCCCCAAGGTCAAAAGATGTTTCGTAAATACGTTACATCAACATTAAAATTCAACACTTTCACTAATCTCATAACAGAGCGACAGCTATCAAGCTCAGCTTGATATTCGGGGCGCTGGCTTTAGCCTGCAGTTTTAATGTGTTGGCTTTTAGTGATATTGTGAGTATTAATCAGCTCCTTAAACACAGAAAACGACCACATTCGGCTAATACTCTAAATGGGAAAAGCTAATTATTATTTAATTTTTAATGCCATAAGGTAAAACCAAAATTAACACAAAGACACTGCAGGCTAAAGCCAGCGCCCCTTAGGAGATGTGTCGTAACTTACGATGTTACTCGTCAATTACGTTCCATTAAAACTCAATACCATCACTAATCGCATAACAGTGCGACAGCTATCAAGCGAAGCTTGATATTCGAGGCGCTGGGCGAATCAACCGTCAGGTTGGTCTCATGAGCGGGTAAGCTCTGCGCACCCTTTTTTAGCCTGCCAGTATGCGAGTTATCGCATATGTGTATTAGTTTCGATGAGCGAAGCGAACCAATAAACAGTTCACAACATAAAACATTAAAATCAAAAGAAGCAGCCTAAAGGCAGCGCCCCTTAGGAGATGTTTCGTAAATACGTTACATCAACATTAAAATTCAACACTTTCACTGATCTCATAACAGTGCGACAGCTATCAAGCGAAGCTTGATATTCGGGGCGCTGGCTTTAGCCTGCAGTTTTAATGTGTTAGCTTTTAGTGATATTGTGAGTATTAATCAGCTCCTTAAACACAGAAAACGACCACATTCGGCTAATACTCTAAATGGGAGAAGCTAATAATTATTTAATTTTTAATGTCATAAGCTAAAACCAAAATTAACACACGGACACTACCGGCTAAAGGCAGCGCCCCAAGGTCAAAAGATGTTTCGTAAATACGTTACATCAACATTAAAATTCAACACTTTCACTGATCTCATAACAGAGCGACAGCTATCAAGCAAAGCTTGATATTCGGGGCGCTGGCTTTAGCCTGCAGTTTTAATGTGTTGGGTTTTAGTGATATTGTGAGTATTAATCAGCTCCTTAAACACAGAAAATGACCACATTCGGCTAATACCCTAAATGGGAGAAGCTAATGATTATTTAATTTTTAATGTCATAAGCTAAAACCAAAATTAACACAAAGACACTGCAGGCTAAAGCCAGCGCCCCGAGGTCAAAGGATGTGTCGTAAACAGAATAGGTCAGTACGGTAAGTATTATATCCTCGAATTTCAGACATAAAAAAATCTTGTCGACGTGAGTCAACAGAGTTCGTTTAATGAGGCGTTTGGTGATGGGTGAACATTGCTCATAACCCATCGCTTTCGCGATATTCGCCCTACTGTCACACATAAGGATGGCGACTGCGTCGCTGCTTTTGTTTATCCCATGTTCAAGTAGGTTAGCATAAATCAACACAATTAAAAAAGCCCCACCGGAACTAACCAGTAGGGCTATTTTAAATTAGGCGCTTGGCGATGGGTGAACATTGCTCATAACCCATCGCTGTCGCGATATTCGCCCAACTGTCACACATAAGGATGGCGACTACGTCGCTGCTTTTGTTTATCCCATGTTCAAGTCGCTCTTAAACCAACAGCCAATAACGAAAAAACCCCAGCCTTCTTTCGAAGACTGGGGTTTATCGTTGTTAGGCGCTTGGCGATGGAAAGTCGTCGCAGAGCTCCTCCGCTCGTGACCCTTACCTGTCGGTAAACTCGCCCTACTTTCTGCGTAGGTCAGCATAAATCAACACAATTAAAAAGCCCCACCGGAACTAACCAGTGGGGCTATTTTAAATGAGGCGCTTGGCGATGACCTACTTTCACATGGGGAGACCCCACACTATCATCGGCGCAGCTGCGTTTCACTTCTGAGTTCGGCATGGGATCGGGTGGTACCACAGCGCTATGGCCGCCAAGCATAAATTGTAATTAGGAAAGTGATGTTCTAATGTTCTTGTTTTTTGCTCTATCTAATCAGCAGTTATGTAAATACGCTATCACAAGCGCTTATATTTTAACGTCTTCTTTGACTATCTTGGTCACATAACAACACTACTTAGGTGTTGTATGGTTAAGCCTCACGGGTAATTAGTACAAGTTAGCTCAATACGTTACCGCACTTACACACCTTGCCTATCAACGTTGTAGTCTCCAACGGCCCTTTAGGGAACTTAAAGTTCCAGTGAGAACTCATCTTGAGGCTCGCTTCCCGCTTAGATGCTTTCAGCGGTTATCGATTCCGAACGTAGCTACCGGGCAATGCTATTGGCATAACAACCCGAACACCAGCGGTTCGTCCACTCCGGTCCTCTCGTACTAGGAGCAGCTCCTCTCAATTCTCAAACGCCCACGGCAGATAGGGACCGAACTGTCTCACGACGTTCTAAACCCAGCTCGCGTACCACTTTAAATGGCGAACAGCCATACCCTTGGGACCGACTTCAGCCCCAGGATGTGATGAGCCGACATCGAGGTGCCAAACACCGCCGTCGATATGAACTCTTGGGCGGTATCAGCCTGTTATCCTCGGAGTACCTTTTATCCGTTGAGCGATGGCCCTTCCATTCAGAACCACCGGATCACTATGACCTACTTTCGTACCTGCTCGACGTGTCTGTCTCGCAGTTAAGCTGGCTTATACCATTGTACTAACCTCACGATGTCCGACCGTGATTAGCCAACCTTCGTACTCCTCCGTTACTCTTTGGGAGGAGACCGCCCCAGTCAAACTACCCACCAAACAGTGTCCCAAACCCCGATTCAGGGGCCATGGTTAGAACTCAAAACATACAAGGGTGGTATTTCAAGGTCGGCTCCACCGCATCTGGCGACGCGGTTTCAAAGCCTCCACCTATCCTACACATGTAGGCTCTAAGTTCACTGCTAAGCTATAGTAAAGGTTCACGGGGTCTTTCCGTCTAGCCGCGGGTACACAGCATCTTCACTGCGATTTCAACTTCACTGAGTCTCGGGTGGAGACAGCATGGCCATCATTACGCCATTCGTGCAGGTCGGAACTTACCCGACAAGGAATTTCGCTACCTTAGGACCGTTATAGTTACGGCCGCCGTTTACCGGGCTTCGATCAATAGCTTCGACCCAAGTCTAACCACATCAATTAACCTTCCGGCACCGGGCAGGCGTCACACCTTATACGTCATCTTACGATTTAGCAGAGTGCTGTGTTTTTAATAAACAGTTGCAGCCATCTGGTATCTTCGGCCCCCAACAGCTTAGAGAGCAAGTCTCATCACCGTCAAGGGCGTACCTTCTCCCGAAGTTACGGTACCATTTTGCCTAGTTCCTTCACCCGAGTTCTCTCAAGCGCCTTGGTATTCTCTACCTGACCACCTGTGTCGGTTTGGGGTACGATCCTCATATTTCTGAAGCTTAGAGACTTTTCCCGGAAGTATGGCATCAATGACTTCACTACCTTAGTAGCTCGACATCGCGTCTCAGTATATAGCAACCCGGATTTACCTAAGTCACCTACCTACACGCTTGAACCTGGACAACCATCGCCAGGCCCACCTAGCCTTCTCCGTCCTCCCATCGCAAAATATAAGGGTACGGGAATATTAACCCGTTTCCCATCGACTACGCCTTTCGGCCTCGCCTTAGGGGTCGACTCACCCTGCCCCGATTAACGTTGGACAGGAACCCTTGGTCTTCCGGCGGGGAGGTTTTTCACCCCCTTATCGTTACTCATGTCAACATTCGCACTTCTGATACCTCCGGGATGGTTTACACCTTTCCCTTCGACGGCTTACAGAACGCTCCTCTACCACGCATATAAATATGCGTCCGCAGCTTCGGTGATATGTTTAGCCCCGTTAAATCTTCCGCGCAGGCCGACTCGACTAGTGAGCTATTACGCTTTCTTTAAAAGATGGCTGCTTCTAAGCCAACTTCCTAGCTGTCTAAGCCTTCCCACATCGTTTCCCACTTAACATATACTTTGGGACCTTAGCTGGCGGTCTGGGTTGTTTCCTTTCCACGACGGACGTTAGCACCCGCCGTGTGTCTCCCATGATTGCACTTGTTGGTATTCGGAGTTTGCAAAGGGTTGGTAAGTCGGGATGACCCCCTAGCCTTAACAGTGCTCTACCCCAACAGTGATACATGAGGCGCTACCTAAATAGCTTTCGAGGAGAACCAGCTATCTCTTGGTTTGATTGGCCTTTCACCCCCAGCCACAAGTCATCCCCTAATTTTTCAACATTAGTGGGTTCGGTCCTCCAATTGATGTTACTCAATCTTCAACCTGCTCATGGCTAGATCACCAAGTTTCGGGTCTAATCCCAGCAACTATTCGCCCAGTTAAGACTCGGTTTCCCTACGGCTCCCCTAAATGGTTAACCTTGCTACTGAAATTAAGTCGTTGACCCATTATACAAAAGGTACGCAGTCACGGAATAAATCCGCTCCTACTGCTTGTACGTACACGGTTTCAGGTTCTATTTCACTCCCCTCACAGGGTTCTTTTTCGCCTTTCCCTCACGGTACTGGTTCACTATCGGTCAATTAGGAGTATTTAGCCTTGGAGGATGGTCCCCCCATATTCAATCAGGATTTCTCGTGTCCCGACTTACTCGTTTTCACTGTAAAGAAGTTTTTGTGTACGGGACTATCACCCTGTACCGTGGCACTTTCCAGAGCCTTCCACTAACTTTTAAACAGCTTAAGGGCTGTTCCGATTTCGCTCGCCGCTACTTTCGGAATCTCGGTTGATTTCTTTTCCTAAGGGTACTTAGATGTTTCAGTTCCCCTCGTTTGCTTCGCTATGCTATGTATTCACATAACGATGACACTAAGTGCCGGGTTGCCCCATTCGGAAATTCGAGATATAACGCTTGTTATCAACTCCCCGGACTTATCGCAGATTACCACGTCCTTCATCGCCTCTAATTGCCTAGGCATCCACCGTGCACGCTTATTCACTTAACCATACAACACCTAAACAGTGTTTGGGTGTGTATGTTGTTTCCAAGACGCTTGCGACTCTCATATTTACATATGAAAAACGTTTACGTTTTTCGTGCACCTAACACTCTAAGAGTGTGTAGATACGTACTCATTACATTTGCATGTAATGTGCATTTGTGTTCACATTTACTTCGTAAAAATGAACTATTTGCTTGATTACAATACTAAAACCGAAGTTTTAATATTGAGAACTCGTTTAATTCACGTTAATGAATTAAACATTTCGTTTTATTTATCACACCACTCAAGTTACAAGTAACTCATTGTTTTTGTGCTATAAATAAGAACATTTATCAGCTTTCCTAATTGTTAAAGAGCAGACTTTTTCGTTAAAAAAAGCCTTAGATAAAATGTGTTGTTTATCTAAGGCTTCTCACATGTTGGTCACTTCGTTTAAATGAAGTGGTGGAGCTATGCGGGATCGAACCGCAGACCTCCTGCGTGCAAGGCAGGCGCTCTCCCAGCTGAGCTATAGCCCCAACATGGTTTGTATAAATAGCAATCCAATTTCAATACAAGAAATTGGTGGGTCTGGGCAGATTCGAACTGCCGACCTCACCCTTATCAGGGGTGCGCTCTAACCAACTGAGCTACAGACCCATCTAGAGTCTATCTATACGTCTCTTTACTTTCTAATCAAACAATCTGTGTGGGCACTCGATGAGTATTTGCGGAGCAAAAACTCATGCCGACAGGTTTATTTGCCTAAGCAAATTCACCGAAAGGCTTGTCAATGTGTTTCTTTACGTAAGGAGGTGATCCAGCCCCAGGTTCCCCTAGGGCTACCTTGTTACGACTTCACCCCAGTCATGAACCACACCGTGGTCATCGCCATCCCGAAGGTTAAGCTAATGACTTCTGGTGCAGCCCACTCCCATGGTGTGACGGGCGGTGTGTACAAGGCGCCGGAACGTATTCACCGTGGCATTCTGATCCACGATTACTAGCGATTCCAACTTCACGGAGTCGAGTTGCAGACTCCGATCCGGACTACGACAAACTTTAGGAGATTCGCATACCATCGCTGGTTAGCTGCCCTTTGTATTTGCCATTGTAGCACGTGTGTAGCCCATCCCGTAAGGGCCATGATGACTTGACGTCGTCCCCACCTTCCTCCGGTTTATCACCGGCAGTGTCCCTAGAGTTCCCGGCATAACCCGCTGGCAAATAAGGATAAGGGTTGCGCTCGTTGCGGGACTTAACCCAACATTTCACAACACGAGCTGACGACAGCCATGCAGCACCTGTCTCAGAGTTCCCGAAGGCACTCTACTATCTCTAACAGATTCTCTGGATGTCAAGGGATGGTAAGGTTCTTCGCGTTGCATCGAATTAAACCACATGCTCCACCGCTTGTGCGGGCCCCCGTCAATTCATTTGAGTTTTAACCTTGCGGCCGTACTCCCCAGGCGGTCTATTTAATGCGTTAGCTTTGAATCCCACAGCATATAGCCACAAAATTCTAATAGACATCGTTTACTGCGTGGACTACCAGGGTATCTAATCCCGTTTGCTCCCCACGCCTTCGCGCCTCAGCGTCAGTCTTTGTCCAGGTGGCCGCCTTCGCCACTGGTATTCCTTCAGATCTCTACGCATTTCACCGCTACACCTGAAATTCTACCACCCTCTACAAAACTCTAGTTAACCAGTTTCAAATGCAGTTCCAAGGTTGAGCCCTGGATTTCACATCTGACTTAATTAACCGCCTACGCGCGCTTTACGCCCAGTAATTCCGATTAACGCTCGCACCCTCCGTATTACCGCGGCTGCTGGCACGGAGTTAGCCGGTGCTTCTTCTGCGAGTAACGTCACAGCTGCACTCTATTAAAGTACAACCTTTCCTCCTCGCTGAAAGTGCTTTACAACCCGAAAGCCTTCTTCACACACGCGGCATGGCTGCATCAGGCTTGCGCCCATTGTGCAATATTCCCCACTGCTGCCTCCCGTAGGAGTCTGGACCGTGTCTCAGTTCCAGTGTGGCTGGTCATCCTCTAAGACCAACTAGGGATCGTCGCCTTGGTAAGCCATTACCTTACCAACTAGCTAATCCCACTTGGGCTACTCTTATGGCGTGAGGCCCGAAGGTCCCCACTTTGATCCGGAGATGTTATGCGGTATTAGCAGTCGTTTCCAACTGTTGTCCCCCACCATAAGGCATATTCCCAAGCATTACTCACCCGTCCGCCACTCGTCAGCAAAGTAGCAAGCTACTTTCTGTTACCGTCCGACTTGCATGTGTTAAGCCTGCCGCCAGCGTTCAATCTGAGCCATGATCAAACTCTTCAATTTAAAGTTTAATTTGCACTAAAAGTGCGACTCAATATTACTGACTAAAACTATGTACCTAAGTACAATGTTATTCTGAATTAACTGCGATTGAACAAGTTCATTCGCTACGTTAATCATTAAGAAAACTACGTTTTCCTAACCTATTAATGAATTAATTCGTGTGTCACTTCTATTGATGTTGCCCAACAAGTAGGACTTTGATTTTTTTAAATCACATCAACAATAAGTGCTCACACAGATTGTTTGATTAAATTGTTAAAGAGCGTGCCTTTCGGCTAGGCGGCGTATATTACGCGCCTTTCGAACAATGTCAAGGCCTTTTATTTAATGTTTTCAAAAAGATAATTAATCTTTTTAAAACATGAAAAATTGCCATTCGGCAAAACTAAATTTCAAACCGAAGCTTGAATCGTTAACCTTATTTGTTCTCAAACTCGCTGGGTAACTTGCGTTCCGTCCCGTGTCTGTGGGTGCGCATTATAGGGATTAAGATCACATTGGCAAGCGTTTTATTGCGATTATTTGCAATTAATTTTTATACTGATCTTGGGCACAAGTTACACACAAAAATACGCAACTTATCCACAGAGTTATTAAATACTTTCAACAATAGCCGTTAAATCATCAAAAATGCCTGTTGCTAACCTTTCACCTTCTTCTGTTATTGCTTTACCAGTACGTACTAGGTAATTAATTTTCACTCCCGCTGCAATACCTGCTTGGATATCAGAAACCTTATCACCCACTAAAATTGAATTTTCAACATCTATGTTTAAATCATCAATGGCGTTATTTAACATACCTGGTTTTGGTTTACGACATTCACAATCAATTTTGAATTCACCAACACCTGCTTCATTATGATGTGGGCAATAATAGATGCCATCCAAATCCACACCACGATCAGCCATCGACCAATCCATCCATTCCGTTAATGTATGAAATTGCTCTTCCGAGAAGTAACCGCGTGCAATACCAGATTGGTTGGTAACAAGAACTAATAGGTAACCTTTTTTCTTTAATGCAATACATGCTTCTATGGCACCTTCTAGAAATTCAAAGTCATCAATCTCTGACACATAGCCATTATCTTTGTTAATAACACCATCTCTATCTAAAAATACTGCAGGTTTTGACTTACTCATTTTCACTTCTCTATTTCAGGACTATTTAATGATGTTATTATGCCACTCATTATTATTCCCTACTATTAATAAAGAGTAACCACCATGAATAGACTGCTTGTACTTACTTTACTTATCTTGATTGCGGGATGTAGTGATTATCAACTGCACTCTAATGTTGATAAAGAAAATTTCGAAACCTACTTCAAACCTTCTAAAGTGACTGTATATGATAAGCAGCAATTATTAGACCTTGAATATACTGTATTAGGTGCGGTTGAAGGGAGTAGTTGCCAGATTGATGAAATAGACGTGCCAGCAAGTGAAGCAGAAGCGCGCACCGAAGCACGTATCAATGCTGCTGATATGAATGCAAATGGTGTTGTTTTCCAATCTTGTATCAATTTTGAACGTGATGAGAGTTGCGTGAGCAATGTGATTTGTTACGGTAGAGCATTAGATGTTGCAGAGCCAATCGATGGTTAATGCGCAACATACTATTATAGGTACCGTACATTCTCCTTATAAAGAGAAGTTTGCGGTACCAAGGCAACCAGGTTTAGTGCCTAGTGCAACAGCGGAATTAGAGATCTTACCTCCATTTAATGACATTAATGCATTTAATGGCTTAGATGAATTTAGTCATTTATGGCTTATCTTCACCTTTCATAAAAACCTTAGTCCTGACTCCGAACCTACAAATTCATGGAGCCCTACGGTAAGACCCCGCGTTTAGGGGGTAATAAGCGTGTTGGTGTGTTTGCCACGCGTAGTCCTAATCGCCCTAATCCGATAGGTTTATCATTAGTGAAGTTTCATGGTGTCATTCAACGTGATGGTAAGTTGTTTCTTTCTTTAAGTAATATAGACCTTGTTGATGGCACACCGATTATCGATATCAAACCTTATTTACCTTATGCCGATGCCAATCCTGATGCACAAGCCGGTTTTGCACAAACAGCACCAGACTCACCTTTAGCTATTCACTTTAGTGAGCAATCTCTATCTCAGTTAGCTGAACTACCTGCTGAATACCAAACACTACAACAGTTCATCATAGAAGTATTACAGCAAGACCCAAGGCCTGCTTACAAAAAATCAAAAGTAGATACTAAGGTTTATGCAATGCATCTATCGGATTTTAATATTAAGTGGCAATGTGAGCTTGATGCGATCCATGTATTGTCTATTGAGGGAGTCTAAGCTCCCTCGTCTTTATATCGTTTTAGTCTTAGATAACAGATAACCTATCACTGCACCTGATAGAGCACCAAACAGATGACTTTCATAGGAGATATTCGGTGAACTTGGTAAGACACCGAATACTAACCCGCCATAAATAATTAAGACTAAGATAGAAATTAACATATCGCGAAAGTGGCGCTGTTTGATCCCGTATACGATTAAATATCCCCACATCGCATAAACTACTCCACTCATACCGATATGAATACTTGCCGCACGACCAAATAACCAAACTAAACTGCCTGTCATCAAGATTGATAATACAAACACTAACCAGAAACGTTTTAAGCTATGTAAACCAATCAAGCAGGAGAAAATAACAAAAGGGAAAAAGTTACTCACTAGATGTGCCCAATCACCATGTAAAAAGGGAGAAAAATAATGCCAGTTAAATGACTTAACTCCCTTGGGGCAATACCGAAACGATTGATTTGAAAAACCGTGTTTAATATTAACAATACAGCACAACAAAACATGATCATTAAGCTGTGTTTTGCGGGTCTAAAGTAGCTTTGCATATTAACTCCTTTGGCTAGAGTTATAAAACTAACCAAATTTTATAAAAAAACACAATATTATTTACTTAAATCAACTAACAATGCTTTAGTCCACAGCAATCGACTGCTAAAATCAGCAAACTTAATATTCGTTATACGATAGATAACTATCAACAAGGATCACCATGCGCACTACCAATTATTTATTATCCACTCAAAAAGAAGCACCAAGTGATGCAGTAATTGCCAGCCACCAGCTGATGTTACGCGCAGGGATGATTCGAAAACTAGCCTCAGGTTTATACACTTGGTTACCCACGGGTTTACGTGTATTACGTAAAGTAGAGCGAATTGTACGTGAAGAGATGGAACGAGCGGGATCTGTTGAAATTTCAATGCCTGTTGTACAGCCTGCTGACCTATGGCAAGAGTCTGGCCGTTGGGATAAATTCGGCGGTGAATTATTACGTATTAAAGATCGCCACAACCGAGACTTTGTTTTAGGCCCAACTCACGAAGAAGTGATCACTGAATTAGTACGTAAAGAAGTAAATAGCTACAAGCAATTACCACTTAACTTATTCCAAATTCAAACTAAATTCCGCGATGAAACACGCCCTCGCTTTGGTGTAATGCGTACTCGTGAATTTATTATGAAGGATGCTTACACTTTCCACCTAGACCAAGAGTGTTTAGAAAAAACATATCAAACTATGTTTGATGCTTACTGCCGTATCTTTGACCGTTTAGGACTAGAGTACCGTGCAGTAATCGCAGATACAGGTAGTATCGGTGGTAGTGCATCACATGAATTCCATGTATTAGCACAAAGCGGTGAAGATGCGATTGTTTTCTCTGACCAAAGTGACTATGCAGCTAACATTGAAAAAGCAGAAGCACTTAGCCCACAAGTTGAACTTGCACCTGCAACAGCTGAAATGGAATTAGTAGATACTCCTAATGCTAAAACAATTGCAGAGCTTGTTTCTGAACACAATATTGCCATTGAAAAAACCGTTAAGACACTCATTGTTAAAGCTTCAGAAGAGAGTGAATCAGATTTGGTTGCATTGATTATTCGTGGAGACCATGAACTAAATGAGATCAAAGCAGAAAACCTTGCAGAAGTCGCTTCACCGTTGACCTTTGCCCATGAGTCTGAAATCCGTGATTTAGTTAAAGCGGGTCCTGGTTCTTTAGGTCCTGTATCACTACCTATGCCATTTATTGTAGACCGCAGTGTGGCGGTAATGAGTGATTTCTCTGCAGGCGCTAACCTTGATAACAAACACTACTTCAATATTAATTGGAATCGTGATGTAGCATTAGGTCAAGTGGCTGATTTACGTAATGTGATTGAAGGTGACCTAAGCCCATGTGGTCAAGGTACCTTATCTATTGCCCGTGGTATTGAAGTGGGTCATATCTTCCAGTTAGGTGATACTTATGCGCAAGCAATGAATGCGGCAGTATTAAACCAACAGGGTAAAAATCAAGTAATGACCATGGGTTGTTACGGTGTTGGTATTTCACGTATTGTTGCGGCAGCCATTGAACAGAACAATGATAAAAACGGTATCATCTGGAATGATGTTATCGCACCTTTCACTGTTGTGATCGTGCCAATGAACATGAAAAAATCACATCGCGTTGCAGACTTAGCAGAGCAATACTACGCAGAATTACAAGCAGCTGGTATTGAAGTACTATTAGATGACCGTAAAGAGCGCCCAGGTATCATGTTTGCTGATGCGGAATTAATTGGTATTCCACACACATTAGTGATTGGTGACCGTAGTATTGATAACGGTGTTATCGAATATAAAAACCGTGCCTCTGGCGAGAAAGAAGAAGTTAAGATTGAAGAAGCGATTGCCTTTATTAAAGCAAAATTAGCTTAATCATCACTCACTCTCTCGTGTAACCATTAAAAACCACGCTAATCAGCGTGGTTTTTAATTTCCCCTATCAGTTCCGTTTTAATTTTTCCTCTATATACTGATAAACTTATTGAAAAATAAGTAGAGTGCAATGCGAATGTTAGACAATAAATATCAACTCAATACTGAAGATTTATTAGACGATGATTTTTCACCTGCTATTCATGCCTTTTGGCAGCAGCATGCCACAGTGCATCTATTTGATAGTGAGCATGATGGCAAGATTCATACTGTACATATTAAAACCGGTAACATTCAAGCCATTGTTATTTGCCAAGGTCGTAATGAATCTGTGTTTAAATACAAAGAGTTGGCTTTTGACTTAAACAAACAAGGTTACGATATTTTTTTAATCGACCATCGCGGCCAAGGTTTATCAAGTCGATTAGGTGGTGACCTACACAGAGGCCACGATGCATGAGTTTGAACACTATGTAGCGGATTTACGCTATTTTGTTAACTCATTATCATTGCAACAACATTATCCATCATGCTTTTTACTCGCGCACTCTATGGGATCTGCAATTAGTGCTCTGTATTTACAAGAGCAAGATCATCCTTTTAACAAAGTAGTTTTTGTAGCCCAATGTTTTCTATCAATACTGGTAATATTCCCGTATGGGCCGCTAAAATAATCAGCTTTGTTTGTGATGCAACCTATAGCTTGTTTAATGAATTAGCCTGTTATGCACCTAAGGTCGGGGAATATCAAAAAGGCATATTTACTGATAATGCATTAACATCAAGCGAAAAACGTTTTAACGCCATATTTAATATATTTGAACAAGTAATAGAAACTCAATTAGGTGGCCCAACCATGCGCTGGGTGAACAGAAGTTTATACGCGACTGAAAAAGCAGTAAAAAATGCTCAAAAAATCGATATCCCCGTATTATTGATTCAAGCAGGTGCGGACAGTATTGTAACTGAAAAAGGACAACAACGATTTATCGTTAACCGAGATAAACAGCAACAGAGTCAACTGTTTCGTATAGACAACGCCAAACATGAAATATTATTGGAACAAGACCAATATAGAATACCCGCAATTAATCAAATATTAGATTTTTCAATCCGCTCAACAAGGTAAGTTAACATGTATCAAATAGCTATTTCAGATCTGGACGGAACATTACTTGGTCCAGACCACCAAGTATCAAATGAAACAAAAGCAGTGGTCAAGCAATGGAAGCAAAGTGGTAAAAAGTTTGTGATTGCAACGGGCCGTCACTATATTGAAGCGAAACAAATCCAAGATACCTTAGGTGAGCCAATTCCACTAATCACCTCTAATGGCGCTCGTGTGCATGACCAAGATGGTAATATCGTCTTACAACAAAACTTACCTCAGGATATCGCAACTGCCATCTGTGAGATGGATTTTGACCCAGCAGTACAAGTTAACCTATTTACTGACCAACAATGGTATGCAAACTTCTCTCTACAGGCATTAATGGGCATGAGTATTGATAGCAACTTTATGTGTAAAGAGGTCGACTTAAAGACCCTTGATCAATCGAACACCATTAAAATATTCTTTTGGGGAGAAAGAGACAAACTCAACCAAATTTATAATCGATTAAATGATGCTTTTTCAGATAGAGTGAACCTCACCTTCTCGCTTGATAAATGTTTAGAAGTGATGGAAGCGAAAACCAATAAAGGGATGGCTGTTGACGCTGTTTTAAACTCAATGGGCTTTACTGCAGAACAAGGAATCGCCTTTGGTGATGGGATGAACGATGTGGAGATGCTACGAAAAATTGGAACGCCAATATTAATGGCTAATTCACAAAAAGATCTATTAAACTCACTGCCTAATGCAGAAGTGACTAAGTCTTCTAAAGAGCATGGTGTTGCTGTGAAACTAGCAGCTATTCTCGGGCAAGCTTAAACTACCTAGCCACAAAACCTAAAGTTAACACAATAAAAAAGCCGATTTACTGAGGTGCTCTCAATAAATCGGCTTTTATTAATCATAAGATAATAAATTGATTATTGCTCTTCGCGTTGGAAGACCAGATCTGTTTCGCTTGAAGCAGCTTCCACGAAGTAATACCCCGCTTCAGTAAATGCTTTTAGCTGTTCAATATCAGTAACTTCATTTTCCATGATGTAACGCGCCATTAAACCACGGGCTTTTTTAGCGTAGAAACTGATCACCTTATATTGACCATTCTTTTGATCTTTAAAAATCGGCGTAATTACTTTCGCTTTTAAGGCTTTAGGTTTTACCGCTTTAAAATATTCGTTTGATGCTAAGTTAATAAGGTACTGTGAATCCTGTGTAGCTAACTGTTTATTTAATTCATCAGTGATCAAGTCACCCCAGAATTGATACAGGTTAGTACCACGTTCGTTATCTAAACGCGTCCCCATTTCAAGACGGTACGCTAACATTAAATCTAATGGGCGTAATAAACCGTATAAACCAGACAAAATACGCAGATTTTTTGTGCATATTGTAATGTGCTTTCGCTTAATGTTTCCGCTTCAAGACCAGTGTAAACATCACCTTTAAATGCAAATAAACATTGCTTAGCATCATTATCTAATGAAAAAGGTGTTTTCCATTCTGCAAAGCGAGCCACATTTAAGCCTGCGATTTTATCGCTAACTTTCATTAGTGACGCAACATCTTGCATCGACAGTTCTTGGCAACGATTAATTAATCGCTGACTTTCCGACAATAAGCTAGCTTCTGTGAACTCAGAAGTGGTTGCCGGTGTTTCAAAATCTAAGGTTTTAGCTGGAGAAATAACAACTATCATATTTTTTCCTAATCTTTAAAAATAAGGCAATACTCCTCAGCCCTATTTAACTTTCATTCACAGACATCAGTCGATAGTAAACTCATTTAAGCTATCCGAAGCGAGTTTAGAACTTGAGCCCACTTTTAATTTAATCATTAAGCGGAGATCATTGGCTGAATCTGCATGTGCTAGTGCTTCACTATAACTAATTTTTGAGTCCGAATATAATTTAAATAACGCTTGATCTAAAGTTTGCATTCCCGCTTGTTTAGATGACTTCATAATATCTTTTAACAGGTGGCGCTCACCCTTTCGAATTGCATTAGATAATGCAGGTGAATTCACCATCACCTCAAAAGCAGCCACACTACCTTGTTCATCTAATGTTGGGATAAGACGTTGTGCAACAATCGCTTTTAAGTTAACCGCAAGCTCGTTTAAAAACTGGTTATGACGCTCTTCAGGCATATAATGTAACATTTGCTCCAAGGCTTTCTCAGCGCTGTTAGCATTAATTGTCGCCATGCTTAAATAACCAGTTTGTGCATGACTGATAGCATGAGACATACTCACTGTACTGCGGATTTCACCTTGTACAATGACATCAGGCGCTTGGCGAGTTGCATTACGTAACGCTTCTTCAATTGAGTCAGTATCTAACCCAACTTCACGCTGGGTTACTACTGAACGTGCGTGCTCATGTACAAATTCAATGGGATCTTCAATGGTTAAAATATGCCCGGATGCATGTTGGTTACGAAACCCTACCATAGCGGCCAGCGTTGTTGACTTACCTGAGCCAGTCGGTCCAACAAACAAGACTAAACCGGACTTAGCCATACAGATCTCTTTTAGTTGATCTGGTAAGTACAATTCATCACTGGTAGGAATTCTGTCATTGATTCTGCGTACCACCATACCTGGGCTACTTTTTTGCATAAAAGCACTGATCCGAAAACGCCCTAAGCCTTCAATATGAATTGCAAAATTTGCTTCTTTTTGGCTTTTGAATTGGGCGAAGTCGTGTTCATCCATAGTAAGTGCTAATAAATTATAAATATCTTCGGGAGCCATATTATCATCGGACAAGGAAGATAAACGCCCATTGAGTTTTACTGTAGGCGGCAAGCCAGCCGAAATGTATAAGTCTGAGGCTTTTAACTGATCTAAAGAACCTAATAATTTATCTAGCATACCTACTCCTTAAAATGTTTTAGGGTCCATCGCTTTTGAAGCAGCATCTTCATAAGCTACAAAACCTTGAGCAACCAAATCTCGTAAACATTGATCTAATGTCTGCATTCCGTGGACTTTACCGGTTTGTATAACCGAGTACATTTGCGCCACTTTATCTTCACGAATTAAGTTTCGAATAGCAGGAATACCTATCATGATTTCATGAGCCGCAATACGACCACCGCCATTTTTCTTAAGTAGGGTTTGTGAAATAACCGCACGTAATGACTCTGATAACATTGAACGAACCATGGCTTTTTCAGCGGCTGGGAATACATCAACAATACGGTTAATGGTTTTTGCAGCAGAGGTTGTATGTAGAGTACCAAATACTAAATGGCCTGTTTCAGCAGCAGTTAATGCTAAACGAATCGTTTCTAAGTCTCGCATTTCACCAATCAAAATAACATCAGGATCTTCACGTAATGCACTACGTAACGCCATTTCAAAATTTAAAGTGTCTTTATGTACTTCACGTTGGTTAATCAGTGATTTTTTCGCTGTGTGCACAAACTCAATTGGGTCTTCAATGGTTAAGATATGCTCATTACGAGAATCATTAATATAATCAACCATTGCAGCTAGTGTCGTTGATTTACCAGAACCCGTAGGCCCTGTCACCAATACGAGACCACGCGGGTAATCTGAAATATCTTTAAAAATAGAAGGCGCGCCTAATGCTTCTAGGGTTAACACTTCACTTGGAATGGTACGAAATACTGCAGCAGAACCACGGTTTTGATTAAATACATTCACACGGAATCGAGCAAGGTCTTTAATTTCAAAAGAGAAATCCGTTTCTAACAACTCTTCAAAATCTTTACGTTGTTGGTCACTCATAATGTCATAAATTAAATTATGCACCTCTTTGTGCTCTAAGGCAGGCATGTTTATTTTACGTACTTCCCCATCCACACGAATCATTGGAGGAACACCTGCAGAAAGGTGTGAGATCTGATGCTTTATGCTTTACACTAAAGGCTAATAATTCCGTTATATCCATAATTTAAAAATCCTAATAATATGACTAATATACCTAACAATATCGTAGCTGTTGAACAAAAAATAGCCCAAGCTAGTATAAATGCACAACGCCAAGACAAAGTGCGGTTATTAGCTGTGAGTAAAACCAAACCGGTTTCCTCAATTAAACAGGCTTTCTTACAGGGTTTATCTCACTTTGGAGAAAACTATGTACAAGAAAGCGTAGAGAAAATTCAACAAATAAAAATAGATCCAGAGTTTGATAGACCCATTCACTGGTATTTTATTGGTCCATTACAATCGAATAAAACCCGCCCTGTTGCAGAGCATTTTGATTGGGTACAAAGTGTGGACCGTTTAAAGATAGCACAACGTTTAAGTCAACAACGCCCAGATGATATGCCAGACCTTAATATTTGCTTGCAAGTTAATATTAGCGGAGAACAGAGCAAATCGGGTACTACTTTATCGCAAGTATTAGAATTGGCAGCACAAATTCAAGATCTGCCGCGTATAAAACTTCGTGGTATCATGGCGATTCCGCAGAAAAGTGACGACCCAAAAATAGTCGAGGAACAATTTTTAGCATTGCATGAAATTTATCAAACCCTACAACAGCAATATCAAGATATCGATACACTGTCGATGGGAATGAGTGGCGATTTAGAAAGTGCAATTAAATGCGGCAGTACCATGGTACGCATTGGCACCGACATTTTTGGCGCACGATAAAACGTTAATAAAAGGAAAAACATAATGCAAGATAAGAAAATCACCTTTATTGGTGCAGGCAACATGGCTGGCAGTATCATTAATGGTTTAGTAAAAGGTGGCTACCCAGCCAACTTGATTTGCGCATCAGCACCTAGTTTAACCAATACTCAACAACTAGCGGACGACCTAGCAATTACAGCAAGCCAAGATAATAACCAATCTGCAACTTGGGCAGATGTGATTGTATTAGGCGTTAAACCACAAATGATGGCCGATGTGTGCCAAGCATTGGTAGATGGTGGCGTTGATTTTTCTAATAAATTAGTGATTTCAATTGCAGCCGGTGTTTCTGTAACACGTTTCCAATCAGTATTGGGCGAAAATACGGCCGTGATTCGTACTATGCCAAACACCCCTTCTTTATTACAAAAAGGCATGACAGGTTTATTTGCATCACAACAAGTGTCAGCACAAGACAAAGATTTTGCTAGTGAACTCATGAGCGCAGTAGGTGAAATTGTATGGGTTGAAGATGAAGCACAAATTAATGGTGTGATCGCAGCAGCTGGTTCAGCACCCGCTTATTTTTCCTATTTATGGAATCAATGCAGAAAAAAGCGATGGAGATGGGCTTCAGTAAAGAAGATGCACGTTTACTGGTACAACAATCTGCCATTGGTAGTGCTGAAATGGTAAAACAAAATGCACACCTAGACCTTGAAACTCTTCGTAATAACGTTATATCTAAAGGAGGTACAACTGCAGAAGCTATTCGTACCTTCAACGAGCTAGACCTACCAGAAATCGTAGGTAAAGCGATGCAAGCTGCATCAGATCGCGGCGCAGAAATGGAAAAACTATTTTAACCCATTGCTATAAACATTCTATAAAAGGTAGAAATAAATGAATGCAGTTAACTTTTTAATCGATACCGTTTTTGACCTGTATCTAATGGTGGTTTTATTACGTGTTTGGTTACAACTAGCAAGAGCAGATTTTTATAATCCATTCAGCCAGTTTATTGTAAAAGCAACACAACCTGTTGTTGCGCCTCTACGTCGTATTATCCCACCTATTGGCGGATTAGATACCGCGACGGTATTATTTGCATTTGTTGTTGCAGTTGCAAAAATTTTGGTACTAAGTGCCGTACTAAACTATGGGATTAACTTACCTATCGTATTAGCTTCTGGTTTATTTATCTTAGTCACTGCGATCTTTAAACTGCTATTCTGGGTATTAGTAATACGTGCAATCTTAAGTTGGGTTAGCCAAGGTCAACACCCTGTTGAAGCTGTCATGATCCAATTAACTGAACCATTGCTTCGTCCTATTCGTCGTATCATTCCACCACTAGGTGGTTTTGATTTATCGATGTTAGTGGTATTACTTGGCTTACAATTTGTAGAAAAATTAGTGACGGACTTACTGGCACAAATACTCGGTTAATCACCTTCTGAATGACCGTAATATAAGGTATGGCGAAATATCCTCGCCATACCTACATCTCTTCATAACTTTCCTTCACCTCCGCTAACAAAACAGTATAATCCCCCAATAACAGCAAAAAATAATCACACGCTTTATTTTCAATGATAAATGTTAGGAAATACGATGAAACAAAAATGGGTACTGGCCACGGGCAATCAAGGCAAAGTAAAAGAGATGAGCGAATTACTGAATAGTTTTTCTATTGAAGTTTTACCGCAAAGCCAATTTAATGTGCCAGATGTACCAGAAACAGGTACAACTTTTGTTGAGAATGCGATTATTAAAGCACGCCATGCATCTAAGCTGACAGGATTACCAGCCATTGCCGATGATTCTGGTTTAGAAGTCGATTTCTTAAATGGTCAACCCGGGATCTACTCTGCACGTTATGCTGGAGAAGGTGCAACAGACAGAGATAACATCGATAAGTTACTGTCAAAGTTGGTGGGTATTAACCCAGAACAACGTAAAGCACGTTTTCAATGTGTACTGGTTTATCTTCGCCATGAGCTAGATCCAACGCCTATTATTTGCCAAGGCACGTGGGAAGGTAGCATTACAGAAGCAGTATTAGGTGAGCAAGGTTTTGGTTACGACCCAATATTTTGGGTTGAAAGCGAACAATCAACCTCTGCACAACTCACTAAACAACGTAAAAGTGAATTAAGTCATCGCGGTAAAGCATTAACTCAATTAGTGAGTTTACTAAAAGAGCAGTTATCAGCTAACGCGTAAACACAACTTTCGCTATTCAGGTATTTTAAAGCGACTTTTATAGTCGCTTTTTAGATTGGAAAAATTAATGTTACAACTTCCCCGCTCAGTTTATATGTTCATATCCCTTGGTGTATTGAAAAGTGCCCCTATTGTGATTTTAATTCTCACAAACTAAAGGGAGAGATACCTGAACAAGAATACTTAAATGCATTAATAGATGACTTAAAACAAGACTTACGTTTTGTGCAAGGACGTCAGCTATTTAGTATTTTTATTGGTGGTGGTACACCGAGCTTAATTTCAGCTCCAGGTATTAAATGGCTATTGGAAAATATTCAAGGATTAATTCCTTTCCAAGAGGGAATTGAAATCACCCTAGAAGCAAACCCAGGTGCGATTGAAAATCAAAAAATCGCTGACTTTAAAAGCGCTGGTATCAATCGTTTCTCATTTGGAGTACAAAGCTTCCAACAGGATAAGCTCACTAAGTTAGGGCGAATTCATGGTGTGGAAGAAGCAAAAACAGCTGCCAGACAAGCACACCATGTGGGCATGAAAACCTTCAATCTAGACTTAATGCATGGGTTGCCAAACCAAAGTTTAGATGATGCAATGAGCGACTTAAACACTGCTATCGAACTTAACTCAACGCACCTGTCTTGGTATCAATTAACCATTGAACCAAATACTCAATACTTCTCTCATCCTCCTAAATTACCCGATGATGAAGTACTTTGGAGCATTCAAGAAGCAGGATTAAAATTATTAGCTGAGCATGGATATCAACAATATGAAATATCTGGTTATAGCCGACCAGGTTGGCAGTGTCAGCATAATTTAAACTATTGGCGTTTTGGTGATTACCTTGGCATTGGCTGTGGCGCACACGGTAAGTTGTCATTGCCTCTTGAAAATAAAATAGTACGTACCACTAAAATCAAACACCCTAAAGGTTACTTAGAGCCAAGTCGGCCGTTTATGGATGATTGCATTAATGTAAATCCAGATGACTTAGTCTTTGAATATATGATGAATCGCCTTCGCCTAATGGAAAGCTTTAATTTTTCTGAATTTGAAGATTACACAGGCTTGAACCGTTCAGCATTAAACCCAGCATTACAACAAGCAGAGCAAAAGGGATTAATAAGTGTCACGGCTGAAACTGCTCAGGTCACAGAATTAGGTCATCGTTATTTGAATGAATTATTAACTATGTTTATGGATTAATAGTAGGTATTTAAGTATGCAAACAAGCAGTCAGGCAACTACAGTCAAAAAAGCGGAATTTATCGGCGGCGTAAAAGCTGCGATCCCTTTAATTGTGGGCGGTATTCCTTTTGGTATTTTATTTGGCACTTTAGCACCAAGCAGTGGATTATCGGTGTGGGCAACCATGGCGATGTCGTTAATTGTATTTGCTGGTTCAGCGCAGTTTATTGTGTTGGCACTGATTGCAGTTCAAGCGCCTTTGGAAGTCATTCTATTGACCACTTTTGTGGTCAATTTACGTCATTTATTATATGCAACGGCATTAGTGCCTCATATTAGTCACTTGTCATTTCCATTACGTAGCTTGTTAGCCTTTGGTTTAACTGATGAAACCTTCGCTAATATGAGCCAACGCTACCAACCTAACTCTCCCTTAGGTGATGACCATCAGTTTGCGCACTTCTTTTATCTTGGCTCAATGTTTAGTTTTTATGTGAGCTGGTCATCCGCTACTGCAATTGGCTTAATATTAGGTAATGTTATCCCAGATATGACCAGCTGGGGATTAGAGTTTGCTATGTCAGTGACTTTCATTGGTATGGTTGTTCCTTACCTCAACACTAAAGCCATGTTCAGTGCTATGCTCAGTGCCGCTATCGCCTCTTTATACTTTGCATATTTACCTAATAAATTAGGGCTTATTGTGAGTGCATTAATTGGCGTTGCAGTAGGATTAACTGTGGTGCATTTTCAAAAATCCCCGCTTTCTCAGGAGAAACAAGTATGAGTGAAGTTTGGTTAATCCTAGGGATGTTTGTTATCACCTTTGGCATTCGATTTGTTATGTTCGCCTTTGCTGGGAAAATTAACTTTCCAATCTGGATGCAGCAGTCCTTAAAGTTTGTGCCACCAGCGGTATTAACGGCCATTATTGTTCCGGCGGTAGTGATGCCAATGGGTGAGATCGATTTCAGTTGGCACAATGTGTATTTGCTCGCGGCGATATTTAGCGTAGTGATTAGTGTGGTCACTAAAAGCCTGCTTAAAACGATCTTCTTTGGTATGTTGCTATTTCTATTACTGAAATTTTTGATGGGCTAATAGCAATTATATTAAGCACCAATTAAGCAGCAATAAAAAAGCCGATGTGGTTTAAACATCGGCTTTTTTATTTAAGGCTAACGGATAGCTTGAGTGATAGCTTACTCTGGTGCTGGACCGTCTTGCTCTTCAGTTTCTGGTGTTAATACTGGTTTAGCCAGTAAAATCTCACGTAACTTGCCATTTAGCTCTTCAGCTACCGCAGGGTTTTCTTGTAAGAACTTACAAGCATTAGTCTTACCTTGACCAATTTTGCTACCGTTGTAAGCGTACCAAGAACCTGATTTTTCAACTAAATCTTGCTTAACACCTAGGTCGATTAATTCACCTAAGTTGTTAATACCTTGACCGTATAGGATTTGGAATTCAGCTTGTTTAAATGGTGGAGATACTTTGTTCTTAACCACTTTAACACGTGTTTCATTACCAGTAATTTCATCACCGTTTTTAACAGCACCAATACGGCGGATATCTAAACGTACTGACGCATAAAATTTAAGTGCATTACCACCTGTCGTGGTTTCTGGGTTACCAAACATAACGCCAATCTTCATACGAATTTGGTTAATGAAGATACACATAGTGTTAGTTTGTTTAATGTTACCCGTTAGTTTACGTAATGCTTGTGACATTAGGCGAGCTTGAAGACCCATGTGTGAATCGCCCATGTCACCTTCAATTTCAGCTTTTGGTGTTAATGCAGCAACCGAATCGACAATGACAACACCCACTGCGCCAGAACGAACTAGCATGTCACAGATTTCTAATGCTTGCTCACCCGTATCAGGCTGAGAAATAAGTAACTCATCAACATTTACGCCTAATTTTCTTGCGTAAGATGGGTCAAGCGCATGCTCTGCATCGATAAATGCACAGGTTTTACCCTGTTTTTGTGCTTCAGCAATCACTTGTAATGTCAGCGTTGTTTTACCTGAACTTTCTGGTCCGTAGATTTCAACAATACGACCGTAAGGCAAACCGCCTATGCCCAACGCAACATCTAATCCTAATGAACCCGTTGACACTGATTCTATTTCCATCATTGCTGCGGCACCGTCTCCAAGACGCATGATTGAACCTTTACCAAATTGCTTCTCAATTTGGCCTAACGCCGCGGCTAATGCTTTATCTTTATTTGCGTCTTGACTCATTATTTTCTCCAGTGGTTTTGATTTTTTACTGTATATGCAATCAGTATACTGCCCATTTATACAGTATCAAGTTTTTTATTAAAAATATCGCTATATTTGTGCTGATCCTAGCGCATCTGCGTTCTCTATTAAACCTAATAACGCTAAACGAATGGCCTGTGTTCTTACTTCTGAGCGGTTACCAACAAACAGGTAACTTTCTGTCTTATGACCGCTGTGTGCGTTATACCAAGCAATGCATACTGTGCCAACGGGTTTTTCTTCACTGCCACCTTCAGGACCAGCGATGCCACTAATAGCCACAGCAATATCCGCATCTGAGTTTTTTACTGCGCCAATAGCCATTGCATTCACCACCTGTTTAGAGACGGCGCCAAATGTATTAATCAATTCAGGGTCAACGTCTAGCATTTGAGTTTTTGCTCCATTACTGTAGGTAACAAAACTACGATCAAACCACAGTGAACTTCCAGAAATTTCTGTAATAGCGTATGCTACACCACCACCGGTACAGGATTCTGCAGTTGTCGCGACTAAGCCAGCATTAGTTAATTTTTCACCTAATGCGAGCGCTAATTCTTTAACGGTTTTTTCAGTTAGCATAATTTTCCGCCTTTTTTAGAAATAGTTATTTTAAGTGTATTCATTATGAAGCCAACAGCACAAGAATTAAAACAGCATACTCCCATGATGCAACAATTTTTAACCTTAAAAAGTGAGGTACCAGACACCTTACTATTTTATCGTATGGGCGACTTCTACGAATTATTTTTTGAAGATGCACGTAAAGCATCACAATTATTAGGTATATCGCTAACCCAACGTGGCAAAACTGGCGGTAATGCAATCCCTATGGCCGGTGTTCCTTACCATAGCGTAGAGGGATATTTAGCGAGATTAATTAATCTAGGTGAATCCATTGCTATTTGTGAGCAAGTTGGCGATCCGGCGACGAGTAAAGGTCCAGTTGAACGTAAGATAGTACGTATTATCACACCAGGAACGATCACCGATGAAGCCTTGTTAGATGATAAGCAAGATAACTTACTGTGTTCTGTGTATCAACAAGGTGATAACTTCGGTATCGCATCACTTGATATTGGTAGTGGGCGTTTTATTGTTAATGAATTTGCTAAAGCAGAAGCCTTGCAGGCAGAAATACAACGTTTAAATCCTGCAGAGTTACTTTATCCAGATAACTTTGAATCGATCGAACTTATTGAACATCTACCTACTATTCGCCGACGCCCTGAATGGGAATTTGAATTTGGTACCTGTAAGAACCTATTAACCCAACAATTAGGGACACAGGACTTAGTGGGTTTTGGTATTGAGCAATCACACTTTGCTATTTGTGCTGCTGGCGCAGTATTACAATATTTAAAAGATACACAACGTACCGCATTAACACATATTCAATCAGTCACATTAGAGCAAAGCACTGATACAGTTATTTTAGATGCAGCAACACGCCGTAACTTAGAATTGACCTTTAACCTCTCAGGCGGAACCGATAATACCCTAGCACAAGTTCTTGATACCACTGTGACACCTATGGGTAGCCGTTTATTAAAACGTTGGATCCACCAGCCTGTGCGTAATTTAACCGTGTTGAATTATCGTCAAACCATGATCCAAACATTAATGGATTTTGATTTAACTGATGCGTTGTCTATTCCATTAAAACAGATTGGCGATATTGAACGAGTGATTGCTCGCTTAGCTCTTCGCTCTGCTCGTCCTCGTGATTTAACACGTTTACGTTGTGCTTTCTCTTTACTGCCTGAATTACAACATTTGATTGCGGAGTTACCGAAAGAGTTAGTCGCTACCTTAAGTGAAGAGATGGGAAATTACCCTGAATTATTAAATTTACTAGAAACAGCGGTGATCGATAACCCGCCTGTATTAATCCGTGATGGTGGCGTAATTAAAGAAGGGTATAATGAAGAGCTAGATCATTGGCGTAATTTATCAAAAGGAACAACAGACTACTTAGAAGCGCTTGAACAGCGTGAACGTGAAAGTACCGGCATTAGTACCTTAAAAGTAGGTTATAACCGAGTACACGGTTACTTTATTGAAATTGGACGTAGTCAATCAGACAAAGTACCCGAGCACTATGTACGTCGCCAAACCCTAAAAGGTGCTGAGCGCTATATTATTGCTGAGTTAAAAGAGCACGAAGAGAAAGTCCTCTCTAGCCAAGGGAAAGCATTGGCATTAGAAAAGAAACTGTATGAACAGCTTATTGATCTCATTGTTACCGCATTTAAGAAGCTTACAATTTACTGCCAAAGCGTTAGCGGAATTAGATGTACTTAATACCTTAACGGAACGAGCATTAACCTTAAACTACGTTCGTCCTGTTTTACAGAAAGAAAATGGCATTAACATTCAAGAAGGTCGTCACCCAGTCGTTGAACAAGTGAGTAAAACACCGTTTATTGCTAACCCTGTTGATTTACATAATGACAGACGTATGTTGATTATTACCGGCCCGAATATGGGGGTAAATCGACCTATATGCGTCAGGTTGCCTTAATGGTACTGATGGCACATATTGGTAGTTTTATTCCAGCAGAAAGTGCAACCATTGGTCCAATTGATCGCATCTTTACGCGTATTGGTGCATCCGATGATTTAGCCAGCGGACGCTCTACTTTTATGGTTGAGATGACGGAAACGGCTAATATTTTGCATAATGCAACGCCTAATTCATTAGTGTTAATGGATGAGATTGGTCGTGGTACGAGTACCTTTGATGGTTTATCACTGGCCTGGGCTTGTGCTGAACAGTTGGCTGAGAAAATACAAGCCTATACGCTATTTGCGACACACTACTTCGAATTAACCCGTTTACCAGAAACTATTCCTGAACTGGTGAATGTGCACCTTGATGCTGTAGAGCATGGTGACAGCATCGCCTTTTTACATGCATTACAAGAAGGTGCGGCGAATAAGAGTTATGGTCTACAGGTAGCTGCTTTAGCTGGGGTTCCTAAAAATGTATTAGAGAATGCCAAAATAAAGTTGCAGCAACTAGAATCCAACTCTATACAAACAGAGGCAACAACAAACAACATAGAGCAGCCTGTAATGATACAACAACAGGCAAGTTTAGCCTTAGAAGCGCCAGAGCCTCACTATGCTGTTACGCTACTGCAAGATATAGATCCTGATGAATTAACTCCTAAGCAAGCATTAGCCATGTTATACCAATTAAAAGAGCAGCTATAAGGCTTTATTAAAACAAAAAATACATGGCAATATTACTGTCATAAAACTTTGTTTAAATAGTTTCTATTGAACTAGGTGCTCTTACTCAGTCCTCAATCTGCATATAATCTAAAAGCGACTCAATGAGTCGCTTTTTTGTACTCGTGACACTCCCCCATTATACTTTTAAAAGCACTAATATTCTGTTGCCACACTCATCTCTTACTTAACGACCTATTTAATACCAATCATAGTAAGTAACTGATCTATTTTACTTGTTAAAACAACTTATTTTTTCGTTGTAAGTTTCGTATAGGGAACAACCATTTACATCAACTTACGCCTCAAACTAAGCCATTTTTCCGGCGCAAAATTTAGATCAGTTATTTAATACAATTGGTATAAGCAATACATTAACCAAGCGATATAACCTCAGTTCTGGTTGATGGAAGCGAAACATTATATAAAATCAGAAAGTTAAATCATGTAATAGACAATACTGCTAGTTGTGCGTAGTTCAAGGCAAATTATTGAAGCAATAACGGGTTATTGAGCAATAATTTAACGCAGAAATCCGTATCAATAGCGGTATTGACTCGCTTTTCTTAACCAGTCTTGAGGTTATATAGAAGGTAAACCATTAATTTAAACCACTCTCTTTTCCCTAGTAACCTCTCTTTTGTTAATTATGACAATAATATTTCAAAAAAATTATCAAATTATTACAATTGAAATATTTCTGTAATATTTCTCTGTTTTAATCGCCCCGATGTAAATAAAACAGATTAAATAATTGAGTAAAACCACTTCAGTAATAGGCGTGAAAATAATGAAAAATGAACATAACAACACTACATTAAACCAGTATTTAAATTGGGCTGCAGTCCTCTTTTTAGTCTATTGTATGTTAGTTGCTGTTAGCAGTGTAAGTAGTGGTTTTAAGCTATTTTCAGGTGGTGCAGCGGGAGCAGCTGAAATATTTCAATTTGCTAGCAACCCACTAATTGCACTTATCTTAGGTACATTAGCCACGGCATTAGTACAATCATCTTCAACGGTAACCGCCGTCACTGTGGGCCTGGTTGCAGGTGGCTTACCCATCTCTATTGCAATTCCATTAATCATGGGTGCCAATATCGGCACAACCATTACTAACTCCATCGTATCGATCGGCCACGTTCGTAATAGTGATGACTTTAAACGCGCCTTTAGTGCCGCCACTGTACATGACTTTTTTAACTTAATTGCTGTACTTATCTTCTTACCACTAGAATTAATGTTTGGTTTATTAGAGAAAATGGCCGGTATCGCTTCACATTTACTAGTTGGTAGTGCGGATATGTCGCTAAAAGGCTTCAACTTTATGAAACCTCTCACTAAACCCGGTGTAAATATTGTGTCTGATATCGCTTCTATAATACCAGGCAAATTTGCAGGTATTGCAATGGTAGTGATTGGTGTTTCACTTATCTTATTCTCAGTGACTTTCTTAGGAAAAGTGTTAAGAAAAGTATTAGTGGGTAAAGCTAAAGCCATCTTACATAATGCATTAGGCAAAGGGCCAGTAGCAGGTATTACTTCAGGTGCAATAATGACAGTGATGGTGCAATCTTCTTCTACCACAACCAGTCTGATGATCCCTTTAGCTGGTAGCGGTATGTTTACTACACGTCAAATATACCCATTTACTTTAGGGGCAAACATTGGCACGACCATCACAGCATTATTAGCTGCAACCGCTATCTCGGGTGAAATGGCCGAGGCAGCATTAACTATTGCTTTAGTACACTTCCTATTTAATTTGTTAGCCGTTATCGTTATTTACGGTATTCCGTTCCTACGTGAATTACCTTTAAAAGGCGCAGAGAAACTAGCAGAAGTCGGCACTAAAAATAAATTCTTGGCCTTTGGTTATGTGATCGGTACTTTCTTTATCTTACCAGGGTTGATTTTAATTGGTGTCCGTTAAATGAGACTAATACCAACCACACTAAGTAACTGATCTACTTTACTTGTTAACATAATTGATTTAAAAAACATCTAGGTAAACTCCCAATAAAAGCGACTCAATGAGTCGCTTTTTTGTATTCCCAAACCTTGCCGACAAATTAACCTTTCATTAACCCATTTATTGCTATTATTTTATATACAATAGACGCAGGTTATATAAATAGAGGTTGTTCATGGATATAGATAAATTACAGTTATTATTAGTCGAGGATGATATCGACTTAGCCACCGCTGTAATTGATTACTTTGAACTAGAGAAAATCCAATGTGACCATGCCGCCAATGGTTTATCTGGTTTTAATCTAATTAAATCCAATCATTACGATGCGGTTATTTTAGACTTAAATTTACCTAAAATGGACGGTCTGACGGTGTGTGATACGTTAAGAGCCGAGGGCATTGACGTGCCTATTTTGATGTTAACAGCCAAAGATACACTAGATGACAAACTACAAGGCTTTGCCAAAGGTGCAGATGACTATTTAGTGAAACCTTTTGCCATGGAGGAGTTAATTGTACGCATTAAAGTGTTATCACGTCGCAGAAGTGCACAAGCAAAAAAATTAATCATCGGCGGTTTATCCTTAGACAATGAACAACAGATAGTCACTCGAGATGAACACCGTCTCAAACTATCACCTATCAGCTTTAAGATTTTAGAAACATTAATGTTAGCTAGCCCTAACCCCGTCAATAGAGAAAAATTAATACAAAGTGTATGGGGAGAAGAGCAGCCCGACAGTAATAGTTTAAAAGTACATATGTTTAATCTCAGAAAAGCCGTTGATGGACAAGGTGAAAATAAACACCCAATTAAACTTATCCATACCCTAGTAGGATATGGGTTTGTGTTAAAAGAAGAACAAAAGTAATGAAAATAAAGCCCAGTTTACGCCTCTATTTTTTGGTAGTGATGATCATCACAGGCATCACGACTATTACACTCATGTCTATTGTCAGCTTTAAATATTTGATCACCGGATTAGATTTTTCAATACGTAAAGAAATGCGCACCCAAGCCTATCAACTTCCCGTTTCTGCAGGCAACCCGATCAAGCTTAATAACTTTATTATCGCGAGTACTTTTAATGACTTACCTGATTCAATAAAAAACAAAATCGATGAAAAAGAGATGGAAGTCGGTAAACTCGTTAAATATATTGAAGGCAGCCCATTATTTTCACCACCTAAGGCTGGCTATTTTGCGATGAAACTCAAGCGTGATGATGAAATACGTTTTGTGGCCACCTTGTTTTTTTCTGAGGTCGATAAACACTCGAAAAGCGGATTATTTCCTCCTTTAAATACTTAGTCTTAATTGCCATCGCTGCTATGGCTCTTTTTGCTTTAGTTCCCTACTTTATTTTACGTAAAGTCACTAACCCCATCGAAAATTTAATGACTTGGGCTAAAAAACTCAATAAACAGCAGTTAACTCAACCCGCTCCTGACTTTCACTACAGTGAACTGAATAGCTTAGCTGAAATAGTAAAATCTAGCTTAAAATCAGTACAAGAAAGCTTAGAGAGAGAGCAGCAGTTTTTAGGTTATGCGAGCCATGAGTTACGCACACCAATCGCTATTACCCGTACTAATACAGAACTATTGCGCAAGATGATTGAAAAAAATATCAGTACAGAGAAACAGTTACAGGTATTAGATCGTATCGAGCGTGCCAGCTTAAATATGACTAACCTGACTGAAACCTTACTATGGTTAAATCGCCAAACAGACAAAACGGTGCCATTAAGTACAATATCGCTTGGGCAACTTACCCAACAACTACTTAATGACTTACACTACCTATTAAATGGCAAAAAAGTACAAATACAGATACAAACAGATCAAACAGAGCAACAGCTACCCGCAGTATTATGCAGAATCATCATCAACAATTTGCTCCGAAATGCATTACAACATACTAATGAAGGTAAAATCATCATCACCCAATCTGCTCATCAGTTAATTATTCACAACCAAGACTTATCTGAAAACATGCTAGAAAATGATTTAGGCTTCGGTTTGGGGTTAGAACTAATAGAGCGTTTAGTGAAACACTATGAATGGCAATACAAGAATGTCGCTAAAGATAACGGGCATTATGTAGAGATTAACTTTGTCTGAATCAATAAACAAAAAAAGCCAAAACACCTGGCGGTCTTTTGGCTTTATAAACATTGTTTGTTCAAAATAAAACGTGATTAATTCACTAACGGCGCCAAATCAGCAGGACGATAATACACTGATTTCAATACCTTACCTTTACGCACGAGCTTATTTTCTAACTGCACATCTTCAGCACATTTAGCAATAATAAAATCACCTTTAACACTGTCCGTTAATTGCACACCCTGCTTAGCATAAAAAACGACGGTATCGTCGAACTCTTGTTGGTTGCGGCATACCTTACTCATGTTACTTGAGTGCACTTCATTCCAGCAAGTAATGAAATCAATATCACGCTGTTTAGCAACATTTAAAAACAGATCAATTAAGTAAGAAATCGCTAAGTTATCTTCAACTTTTTTATCACCTAAATGCACCAAGCGTCCCATCAATACATACACACTATCTACAATAGCGTCAGCTTGCTCAACTTTATCAGGTGCTTCAGCTAACTCAGTTAACTCTTCGATGATTAATGAAGTGTGTAATTCATCAGCTTTTTCATCCATACTTTCAGGTGCATTACATTGTAGATCAAAAGTTTCTCTAAACTGCGTAATATCCTTATAAAGCTTGGTGTAAAGTTCAGTCGTTAATTGCGTTAGTTTCATGGTATTTCCTATCTGTAACAGCGTCATAGCAAAGTCTAAATTTAGCGCCCTATTATAGACAGGAAAAGTATTTAAATATATGGATTACGCTGCGCTATAGACTAATTTCCCAGCAACATAGGTAGATTGGATATTGCGCTCATCGCCTAACATCATTAACGCAAAGAGTTTATCTTGTAGATTGTTTGAATTCTCAAGGCGTAACGCTTGTAGGTCAGTTGCCGCCCAATCTAATACAATAAAGTCAGCCTCTTTTCCAGGTGCTAAATTTCCCACTTTATCAGCCATGCTCAACGACTCTGCACTGCCTAAGGTCGCCATATATAACCCTTTAAAGACGGAAAGCGTTTGCCCTTGTAATTGCATAATTTTATAAGCTTCACTTAAAGATTGCAGTTGAGAAAAGCTGGTACCTCCCCCACATCAGTTGCTAAGCCAACTCGCACTTTAATATCATCGGCTTTTTCTAGATTAAATAAACCGCTGCCTAAAAACAGGTTAGAGGTGGGACAAAATGCAATCACCGAGTCACTGTCCACCATGGTTTGCCACTCTTGATCAGTCAAGTGAATACAATGCGCAAAGACACACTTATCGCCCACTAACCCGTAATGATCGTAAACATCAAGATAACCAGCACGCTCAGGGAATAATGATTTTACCCATTCAATCTCATCTTTATTTTCTGAAAGATGCGTTTGTACGTAAACATCAGGGTATTCAGATTTTAACTTACCCGCCATGGCTAATTGCTCTGGTGTAGAAGTAGGTGCAAAACGTGGGGTGATCGCATATTGTAAACGGCCTTTATTATGCCATTTATCAATTAACGCTTTAGACTGGTCATAACTGGATTGCGCGGTATCTAATAGGTAATCCGGCGCATTACGGTCCATCATCACTTTACCCGCAATCATACGCATATCTATTTTATCCGCTTCTTCAAATAAAGCATCGACGGACTCAGGGTGAACCGTCCCGAAAACAAGCGCACTGGTTGTGCCATTCTTTAATAGCTCATTAATAAAAAATGTCGCTATTTTTTGCGCATAGGCTTTGTCTGCAAACTGTTTTTCTGTTGGGAACGTATAGGTTTCTAGCCACTCTAATAGTTGTTCACCGTAAGCGGCAATCATCTCTGTTTGTGGATAATGAATATGCGTATCGATAAAACCAGGCATAATTAATTGCCCACGTTTATCTTCTAATTGAGGATATAAATCTGCACTTTCTTGTGAAAATGCAGTCAATGAACTGACTTTGCCATTTTCAGTAACCAAAATACCATCGGCAATGTATTGGTATGCGTCTTCGACATTATCAACTTTTGCAGGATCATTAAGGAAGTGTAAAAAGCTCGCGCGGATAGCTGTAATAGATTTTTGGTTCATAAAATTCGCCCATAGTTAAATTGAGATTAAAAAAATAACTATGATTTTTGACCTGTTTTTAGCAGGCCCTTGTTCAAGGGTTTTTATTATTAACAACCGAAAATCACCAAAAGCTAAGTTAATATAGCCAATTTTTTTCAAATCTGAAAGTACTAATTGCATATTATTATCATCTAAGAAAACACTCTTATTTAAAATATAAATAAAATAAATAACCATAAAAAGTTAATTAATTCACAGCTTTGTCATTACAAAGAGTAATGATATAGCTATAATAAAGGCCCACTAAGGAGGACCCATTGCCCAACATCGCTTTAAAGAAAGACGGAAAATTATCGTTTAAACTCACCCACCATATGACACAAGGGACGTTTAGACGCATCGATTTATATTTTTCTTTACCAAAAGAGATGGGCATTAATAAAAACACCTTATCGGAAAGTGATTACTTCAATGCAGGCATAGATGGGCGCCGCGCTTACCATACTCATGGATTGCATTTACCACTGTTACATCGCCGTTTTGCAAGCCGAATGAAACGCTCAACCTCAGAATACAAAAGCAACCTAAACATGTTTGCTTACCAATATATTTCAGCTTTAGAAACAGATGCCAATGAAGTGATCGCAATTGGTGAAAATGAAGGTTTAGAAGCGTTTTATGAATCTGCCACTGAGTTAGCAGAGCACTGCTTAGATATCTTAAAAAAGCACCGTGGCCACCACCCTAAAAGCACTAAACTTAACTCTATTTATGAAAACGTAGATAACTACTTATCTTGGTTCACCGAACAAACGATTCTACGTATGTTGGCCAAAAAACCACGACAAAGTGCTTTTTCAGAGACTCGCTTATCGCTACTTGCGATTTGTGATACTGAAAGTGAATACCGTAAGAAAAAAGGCTACAACTCTGACTCTACCTTAAAAGATCCTAACCGTATCGCCAATAAAATGCGTTTATTACGTCGTTTGATTGAATACAGTGTTATTTTCAAAAGCAAAACTATCGTCCTGGGTAATATCACTCGTAAGGTGGTAACAGGTGTTGCGACTGCGTTATTAATGAGTGTGGTATTAGTCTTAATTATCAAAACCCAAGGCGCCTTTAGCCAGTTAACCGCATTGATGGTCTTTATACTATCGATTATTTATGGCGTTCGTGAAGTCTTTAAAGATGACTTTAAGAATATTCTGTGGCGTTGGATACGTAAGGGTAAGCCCAAATGGGCGCGCACTTTGTACGACTCAACCAATCAACATGAAATGGCCAAACAAAAAGTGTGGTTAGATTACACCAGCAATGCAAGGCTGCCTCACCAAACTAAGGCCTTGTTAGCCGAACGCAATACGCAAAATAAACAAAGTGCGCAGCTATTACATTATCGTATTGAAAGCCGTATCAGTAAAAATGGCTTTCAAGCTGGTTACGATACCATTGAGGAGAATATTTTATTTAGCTTACGCCCGCTGACTCGTTATGCAGAAGGTGGTACAGGTAAGGTATTTGAGCGCTTAAATGCGACTAATAATAAAGATAAAATACAAAGCACAACCATTGAAAGGCGCTACCAAATCAACATCATTGTCGCTGTTGACCAAGGTCAGTATTTAGAGCAGTTTGAACGCTACCGAATCACTTTAAATCGTTCTGGTATCGTGGAAATAGTAAAGGCGGGAGAAGCAAAAATTAAAGACCCTTCGGATAGAAAACGTCAATCCAAACTGTCTTCGTTATTGCATATCAAGCGGCGCACCTAACTTATAAAGAGTGGTTATCCAATATCGGATAACCACTCGATACGCTAAAACAACCAGGGTTGTAATGGGTTTTCTAAGCTGATCCCTTTACTGCCCCAACGGTCGATACTATTCACCTGTAAAATATGCTCAAACTCAGGCAATAATTGTTTCAATTGAGCAGAGACCTTTCTAGTGGTTAAAATCCACAATTCTGGTGATTCTTCAATTAAGGCTTTTAACTGCGCTTTATCTTCAGCTGTCCAGTTCAATGCTTCTTTGAACTGGCGATCGACCACAAACAGTTGATTCGCCGAAGCAAAATCTTCGAGCTGATCTGAGAGTAATACAACTGAATCGATCCCTTTATCGAACAAAATACTTTGCTGTTGATTAATCAATTGACGGATATCAATCAATAATTTTTGCTGGTTTTTTTCAATGACCTGCTGTTGTTCTGGCCAAATACGTTTTAAATCATCACTGACAATACTCAACATAGTGCTCAAGTTATTAGGGTTAAGCCAAGCATAAATAGACGTGTTACCACTGCCTAATTGTACTGTTGCAATACCCTTTGCTCTTGGTGAAATTGACTGAGAAGCATCCACCTCAATCATCTTAATATTCCCCTGTCGCGCATAAGCAAAGAGTGGGTCTTGAGGCCAAAGAGAACGTAATGTAATCGCCACTGTCGCTTGTTGAGCTTCAGCCATTACTTTGGCTTCACCTTTTGTTGCAAACCAATTACCTAAACGCTCAATACCGTATCGCTTAGGTGCAAGGTAAGTTGTTGTAACTGGCGTCCCCTTCATTAACTGAGTCGCTAACATGTAGGTCACAGGCGTTGTTGTAAGGATATCTTTGGCCATTACCTGACTAGGTAAGAACATGCTTACTAATAGCATTAAACCAGTCACAGATGGTAAATAAGTCATTTTTTTCATCGTTATTTTCTCCTACAATACGCGTAACCGTAGCGATTAAAAAGAAACTTGCAGACACTAGAATGATTGATGCACCAGATGGAATTGGCCATTTAAGTTCCATTGGTAATAAGGTACCAATAATGCAGCTTAAGGTAGCAAGAAAAGAAGATAGCAACACAAAACTGCCCATACTTTTAGTCATTAAACGAGCAGTAGCACCTGGAATTAATAACAATGCACCTACTAGCACTGCTCCCACAATTTTCACTGCTGCTATTGTGACAAGAGTAATCATCATCACAAACAGGTAATCGTAAAAGTGAGTATTGTAACCGCGGACTTTGGCAATATCAGGGCTGATAGACGCCAATAAAATACGATTAAAAGTAAACATTAACCCTACAATAATCAGTAAACAACTTAGACCTAACACCAATAAATCAAAGTCTGTAATAGTTAATATAGAACCAAATAATACATTCTCTAACATGTGGATATTAATTTTACGCGCCACATACATTAACAACGCAGCACCACCAGCTAAAGCAACCGCAAGGAATACACCTACTAGGGTATCGTAAGGCACAGCGGTACGATTACGAACAAAATGCAATAACAGAGCAAAGATCATGCAGAAACAAAATAAACCAATAATTGGGTTTTCTGGTGGTTCGCCTAATAACACCCCAATTGCAATACCAGTTAATGCTGCATGGCCAACCGCTTCAGAGAAAAACGCTAAGCGTTTTGCAATAACCAGCGTCCCCAATCCACCGAGTAAAGGCCCAACTAACAAAGCAGCCACTAAAGCATTAATCATAAATGCATAACTGAAACTTTCACTTAACCACCCAGCTTCCGCGCCTTGGCTTGCCAATAAACGTAATGTATCCATTATGCAATCTCACTTTTTTGCTGACTTGAGTGGTGACGATAATGGTTAAATAGTCTCTCAATTTTACTTGGTTTTAACACCTCTTCCGCTTGACCACTTTCTAATAACATACCATTCACCACGTGTACCGTCGCTTGTAAACGGCGAACGGCGCTAATGTCATGATGAACAATCAGAATAGTCTTCCCTTCTTTCACCAAGTCATTAATTAACGTTTCAAAATAACGTACACCTTGTTCGTCCATGCCATTGGTTGGCTCATCTAAAATAAGCAAATCGGGATCATCTAATAAGGCTTGTGCAAACAACACACGTTGTTGCTCTCCACCCGATAACTGTCCCATGCGGAACATAGCACGGTCTTCCATGCCTAATCGAGCTAGCTGCTGTAATGCTTTTACTTTATGCTTTTTATTAAAATTGAAAAACAGCGGTGAGCGACTTTGATTTAATAAAATAAAATCCAGTACTGTCAGCGGTAAGCTTGGCTCAAAAGTGGCTTTTTGCGGTACATAACCGATCTTGCCTTTGCTTTGTTGCCATTGAAATTGAATATCGCCTTTAAAAGGGTTAACCCTAATATTGAGCGTAATAAGGAAGTCTTCCCTCCGCCATTCGGCCCCATCACTACATGGCATTGGCCGGCACCTAAGGTTGCGCTGACTTTTTCCAAGATAATATTGTTTTCATAACGTAAACTAACGTCATCTAATACGATAGCAGGCCCCATTACTTACTACCTCTGTTCGCTGCAGTGTATTTCATAGCTTCCACTAATGTATCTATATTTTGCTGCATTTCGATCTCTACTTTATCTAATCGATAAGCACCATGAGTCATGTGTGAGAAACGGTATAATTTAATGCCCGTCTCTTTTTCAATAGTATCCACGTAACGATTAGGCATATTCAATTCATAAAACAGTACATCAATACCCGATTCACGAATCTTTTCAATGGTCTCTTGTAGTTGGCTAGCGCTTGGCTCAACACCATGAGCAGGCTCAATAACGGCAGATACTTCAACACCAAACTCCTGCAGAATATAACCGTAGGCATTATGTGTGGTTGCGACCCTCATACCTGCGGTATTGATGTCACTTAATTCGATCATCGCTTGATGCTTCATTTTTCTAAATTTTAAGGCGTATGCCCTGGCATTAGCGCGATATAACTTAGCATTATCAGGATCAATTTTGCTCATTTCTGTGGCAATGGTATAAACCTTTTGAATCGTAGTAGATACCCCGACAAAAGTGTGAGGGTTTACGACGCCTGTGCCTACTGATTGCCCCATTGCTGGTAATAAAGGCACATCTTTATTGGCTTTAACCACGATTAAGTCATCGCGGTTAGCGGCTTTAATCACTTTTAAGGCAAAGTCATCGTGACCGATACCATTGACAATAATCACATCCATCTGGTTTAAGCGACGTAAATCATTAGCTTGTGGTTGATAGTTATGTGGATTAAATCCTTCATCAACCAATGGTAATACATCAACATGGTCCCCCACTACCGCTTTTACATAGCTAAAGTAGGGTTGCAGAGTAATACCGACGGTTAATTTCTTGGCATAAATTGAGGTGCTACAGACCAACAACAAGAAGGTGATTGAGAGGCGTTTAAACATGATAATGGTCTCGCTACTAACAAATAAGGCCAACATAATGTGGCCTATATAAAAATAATCAATTAATGGTGGTGTGCTGTCTCTTCAACGTCATCACTAAAAATAACTTGTATCCAACCAGCATCAATAAACTGCTCAGTGGATAACACTGTTGCATTGTCTTCCGTTGACGCTAATGCAGGCAACAGACTTGCTTGTTGTGCTTGGTCAAACCAAATATCCACTGCTTGACCTTGACTATTCAACAAATAACGCGTGCCATCTGTAACAGGCTCACTTTGATAAACACCCGGCGCTACTAATAACCATTGGTGCTTTCCTTGGTGATCCCAGCTTTTATCTTTAACAAAAGGCGCCAACCAACCTTCCTCTAACTTCGCTACTTCAGGCCATGTTTGATTGGTTTCATATAAATAACGAATCTCCTCATGAGCAAGTCGCAGATCGGCAATCATAGCTAATGGAGAAGGCGCTAAATCAGAAATAAAGACCTGGTGTTTAGCCAGTGTATGATGGCCATCGTGCGCACTATTAAAAGGTAATAATAAGCTACCAACAATAAGAATAAGGGCACATAAAAAGGCAATCCAATACCCTTCATGTCCCCTATTTTCACTAACAACGGATTGTGTGATCATTTTTCGTTAATCTCTACACCATCTACTTCAACTGGGTATTCGTGCCCAGAATCAAAGACGATATAAAATTCATCAACGCTAAGTGTAAACGTCGCAATGGAACGTTTGTCAGTTTTTACTTTGGCAATTAAGTTGTCGTCATAGTCGTACATATTAACGGTAGAATTCGTTGCTTTACTACCATCACTGTAACCAGCCTGGCATTCGATAAGGTCGCCTTTTGACCAGCATTCCATCAACGGATAATGGGCTAATGCTGCGCTACTAGTAAATAGCAAGCCAGCCCCGGCTATACTATTTACGATGCGCTTAACCAATGCCACTAAGGTAGTACCGCTTCAAAGGTTAAGTGAACAGAAACATTCATATTGTCTGCTAATGGGTTGTCAGTAATCGGCGCTTTATGTGTTGCTTTTAATAGGTAACGACCAGCAATTTCAGGCGTAAATTCAATGAAACCTTGCTCGTCACTCACCACATCAATTTGCTCTTGTTGATTACGGTATAACGTACCATCTCGGGTAATGTCAGCTTTCACGCCCACTTGTGGTTTACCGTTAAAGAACAGTTGAAAACGCACAGGCTCTGTTGCCACGATATCTGCAGGGTTAGTTTCTGGCTTTAATTCTAGGTATGTACCTTCTAATGGGAAAGGCTTTTCACTTGGTTTACCGACAGTAATGTAAGTTTCAGCGCGAGTGTAAAATAATGTACTGCTCACATCTCTTGCACCTTCAGGCAACAAGGCTGCACGATCTACTTTACTAGCTCGTAATCTTTTTTGCGTATCGCGCTTGCCGGCTTTGTAATGCGTTACATAACTTGGAAAGTTATTGACTTGTACGCGATGCGTCCCTTCCTCAGTAAAATGAAAATCAAAGACAGAACGGCGCTTACCACGTAAAACAGCATCTGGTCGCTCTTGGCGCCCATCTGGCATAACGATGCGCGCATTTTCAGCACCGGCAGGTTTATCTAATACAAATGTGCCATGGGAAGCGGTGACGTCAAATGCTAACCAATCGCCACCTTCTTTAGAGATAGCGAAGTGCGATGGCATAATCCAACGAGGATGGGCATTAGCTACTTGAGATAGCGTTAAGCCACCTAGCATAGCGCAAGCAACAGCAACAGTACTTATTTTTTTAGATAACATCAGAGTCTCTCTTCTTTTCATGAATTTAAAAGTAAATTTATTGAATATGGTAATGTAGGTTAATCAAGCCAGTTTCTTCAGTGGGCTGTAAACTCAGCTTAAAATCTTGCTCTGCAAGTTGTATTTTTTGACGTAGGTAATTACGCCCACCATGTTCACGCACTACTTCTACGTAGAAGGTATAATCCCCCTGCTCCACACGTTTCCCTTGCTGATCTAACCCATCCCATGAAAAGCGGTACTGGCCAACAGGTCGAGTTGCAGAAGTAACAGCATCAACGACGGCGCGATCATTACGGCCTACTTTACGCCACCAACTTCTTAAATCTTTTAACCACTCATCTTCACCAACCCATAATTGGATAGTACGTACCGGTTGGCGTTGCTTATCTTCAATCCAAACGGCGACATAAGGGCGCGCATAGATGCTCGCTTCCACAGTAGGAATAGTAAACTCAATGTCCATCACAGCCTGTTCAGGGATAGCCTTAGCATTTACCCAGTTAGGTAAAATAAGTAATGCACTTAATACATAAAACACACTTTTAAATTTCATTGTTAACTCTCATTAAGGAACGGCAAATAGATAGATTAATAGGGTTACTACTGAGCCAAAGGTCATCCATTTCAGGCCTAAACTAAAGCTCTTCTTTTTCGGCACTAATAAACACACACCCGTTAAAGCAAAAAACACCATTAAGAAGCCACTAATATCAATGAACCAAGCCCATACTTGGCCACTATTACGGCCTTTATGTAGATCATTTAATACTGCCACGACCCCATAATGTGTTGATTCTATTTCAGCTTCTCTACTAACGAGGTCGATAAATACAGTGCTATTAAAGCCAGGGCCTTTGTAATCTAAAGAGATCTCCCCTTCGAGTATTTCCCCTTCTTCGATATCACTAAAGATGTGCATTGAAGAAGGAGTACCTGAAAGGTTTGCATGGCTACTAAGGTAATCCAATAAACCTGACTTATTGACGCTCAAACGACTACTTTCAATACTAAAAATAGTATCAGGGATAACTAAAAACTGCTGTTCAACCTGCGGAGTATCACTGGTATATAAATGAGGACGATTTAAGGTGATACCGCTAATTGCAAAGAATAAAACAACCAGCAATAAAGCCATTGAAACATAGATGTGTAAGCGTCTAGCCCAAAGTTGTACTTTTTTGTTTTTTAATGAGAAAGCCATGAAAAAAGATCTTAATTAAGGAGCTGCTTATTAGGGATGCAAATGTAATTCATTATCATTTAATTAATAAATAAATTTACATTCTTTACATTTGAAAATTAAAGGCAGAAAAACGAAAAAAATATCAATTGCTCAAAGGGTAAGAAAAAAGGGGTTATTTTAAACACTCTCTTACTATTTAGAGAGTGTTTAGCGAAAACAGCGTTATTGAGGAGAATGGGTCTCTAAATTGGCGTACTGCTATAGGAAAAACAGAAACAGAGGTGCAATTTTACCTAACCTCTCACTGAAACTATAACCTTTACCATGTACGGTTCTTATATGTAGCTTAGATAGTCCTGCATTAGACATTTTGCGGCGAATATTACTAATATGAACATCTAAGTTTCGATCAAACATCGAAAGCTCTTTCTTCAACACTTCTTTCTGTAATGTCGCTTTCGAGATGATATCCCCTTCTTTGCTAGTCAAGTATTGCACTAATTGCTCTTCAGTATCGGTAAAGGGTAAACGTGATATTTTAGAAGAGAATTGCTGACTGCAATAAGTAAAGCTAGCGCGTTTTTTTCTAATGCGACACGACGAAGCAACACATCCACATGCACTATTAAAGCATTGTCAGAAAATGGTTTCATTAAATATTGATCGGCACCTGCTTGTAATTGTTCAAGTAACACATCTTGTTTATCTACTTCGCTTAATAACAAAATAGGAACAGCAAAATCTTCATAAATATTGGCGATCAAGTTTAAAGTCGCTTCAGATGTGGAGCTATCATTAATAATAACTAGGTCTGCACCTTGTTGTGCTAGGAGGTTAAGTACATTGTCACTGTTACCTAAGCAAGTTACTTGATGTGAAGCTTTGAACAGTACTTTAGTGATCAAAGGTCGGCTTTCAAGATCCGTATCAACCACGACAATATTAGACATAACAATCCTTTGCAAATGAGAATGAGTCGCATTCTACTTCTTGCGTGATGTTTTATCAATATATCATTGTGGAGATCTTGATAGAAAATGAGTGTTTTTTGCTGAAGTGATTTGTTGGAAGTGTATTAAAAACGACAAAGCTTCGCAGACATTAACATCTACGAAGCTTTATTGTTTAGTCATTAACCTTAAGGCTGGCTAATTAAGCAGAGATAGCAGCGCTATTGACTACTTGCACATCACTACGGCTTAGTGCATTTAGCACCGCTTGCATTGATGCAGTAACAATATCATCACAATGCGAAGCCGCGCAGTAACGTTGCCCTTGGATACTTATTTGAACATAAGCCATTGCCACTGCTTGCTCATTTTCTGAGCCTGCCGTACTTGGTAAAGCATGCTCATTGTAATCAAGTAGCACAATATCGTGACCGATCGTAGCACTCAACCCTTTTACAAAGGCATCTAACACACCTTTACCTTTACCGGACAACTCAACTTGTTGCCCTTGTGTTTGTAATTTAGCTTCTAACGTATCAACACTACCTTCACGGTTTAACTGATAACTTTCAATATTTACCGCATGGTTAGGATTTAAGTAGGTATTTGAGAAGATCTCATGAATCGCAGTTGGCCCTACTTCAGCTTCACTTTGTTCTGCAAAAGCTTGAATATGAGGACTAAAATCAACCTGCATCCAGCGTGGCATTTGAATACCGTAATCTTGCTCAAGTACATAAGCAACGCCGCCTTTACCTGATTGACTATTAATGCGAATCACTTGTTGGTAATTACGTCCTAAATCACGAGGGTCGATAGGTAAATATGCCACTTCCCAATGTGCATCAGGATCATCTTTGCGTTTTTCAGCATCAATGCTCATACACTTATTAATCGCATCTTGGTGGCTACCAGAGAATGCAGCAAATACTAATTCGCCCGCATAAGCGTGACGAGGATGTACTGCTAGTTGCGTACAGCGTTCAACCGTCGAAATAATGCGATCCATATCTGATAAAATTAATTCAGGATCGATACCTTGACTGTAAATGTTCATCGCCATGGTCACGATATCCATATTACCAGTACGCTCACCATTACCTAATAACGTACCCTCAATACGGTCAGCACCCGCTAATACACCTAACTCGGCAGCGGCAACACCACAACCACGGTCATTGTGTGTGTGTAAACTAATTCTTACTGAATCACGATGACTAATATTGTCGTTGATCCATTCAATTTGGTCGGCATAAACATTTGGCGTTGACACTTCAACGGTAGCCGGTAAGTTAATGATCACTTTTTTGTCTGGCGTTGGTTGCCATACATTAATTACCGCATCACATACTTCTAATGCGTAATCCATCTCTGTACCAGTGAAACTTTCCGGTGAATATTGGAATAACCATTGTGTTTCAGGCTGTTGTGCAGCCATCTCTTTTACCCATTCAGCACCTTGAATGGCAATACCTTTAATTTCATCACGTGACTTTTTGAAAACTTGCTCACGTTGCACGGTAGAAGTAGAGTTATAAAGGTGAACAATGGCTTTTTTAGCGCCTTTTAATGCTTCAAAGCTGCGCGCAATAAGTGGCTCTCTCGCCTGCGTTAATACTTGGATCGTCACGTCATCTGGAATATGATCTTCTTCGATCAACTGACGTACAAAATCAAAATCAGGTGCAGAGGCAGCAGGGAAGCCAACTTCAATCTCTTTGAAACCCACATCAACTAATAACTTAAACATTTCTAGTTTTTGGCTTGGGCTCATTGGCTCAATCAATGCTTGGTTACCATCTCGTAAATCTACACTACACCAATCAGGTGCATGGTCGATTACCAGATTAGGCCAACGTCGATCATTTTTTTGAATAGGTGCAAAAGCACGGTATTTTTTATGATTGAAGCTAGATGCTTGGTTATTATTGGCTGACATAAGACATTCCCTAAAAACGATTCTTTAATGGTTACTATTTGTGGGTATCATACTAAGAAATTAAAGATAAAGATAAAAGAATTAGCGAGTTGGCTCAGCATGGTAAGATTGTTGCCACCCGTTCCCGGTTAGGAACTTCGCTCGCTATCCATGGTGTAAACTATAGCGAACTTTTTAGAGTGAATGATTGCAAAGTAACCATTAATAATAAAAAACATTGCAACAAATAACTACCATTAAGTAAAATAGTAGTGAATAAATACAATTGTAGGAATATGTATGCAATCCATCGTGAAATTAGACCGTATCGACAAACAAATATTGCAACTAATGCAAGGTAATGCGCGTATCAGTAATTTAGAATTAGCTGACAGTATTGGTTTATCACCAACACCTTGCTCGCGCCGAGTGAAACGCCTAGAAGAATCGGGGATCATCGATAAACATGTGACCTTACTAAAAAGCGCTGCCTTGGGATTAAACCTCACGGCCATGATTGGTATTAGTATGGATAGGCATACTCCTGAGCGTTTTGAAAACTTTGAAACGTCGGTAACCGCCCTACCAGAAGTATTAGAATGCTTAATTGTCACCGGGCAATCTGCAGATTTTTTATTAAAAGTGGTGGTGCGTGATATGCAACATTATGAGCAGTTTCTATTAGGTCATATTACTAAATTAGAGGGCGTAACCGGTGTTCACTCTAGTTTTGTTTTACGTGAAGTATTAAAAAAGACTGCATTACCATTAGATTAGCGCAACCTTTTCATACAAAATTATATTTTAAGTTATTTATAAGGAACAATAATATGTCTGCCACTTTAGATAAAATCATCGTAAACCCTACTAAAGAAGCAACCTCATGCGTTATTTGGTTACACGGTTTGGGGGATTCTGGCGCAGGTTTTTCACCTATTGTTCCAGCATTAAAATTGCCACAAGACCACACTATTCGTTTTGTTTTTCCACATGCCCCAGAGCAAGCAGTAACCATTAATCAGGGTGCTGTGATGCGTTCTTGGTACGATATTAAAAGCATGGACCTACATAACCGTGCCGACCTGACAGGTGTTATGGAGTCAGAACAACGTTTACATGCACTGATTCAAGAGCAAATTGATAGCGATATTGCAGCAGATAAAATTGTATTAGCCGGTTTCAGCCAAGGTGGTGTGATCAGTCTATTCTCAGGATTACGTTACCCACAAAAATTAGCAGGCGTGCTTGCTATGTCTTGTTATTTACCAAGCCCAGATCACTTACCAGCAGAGTTATCAGTAGCCAATAAAAACACACCTATCATGCAGCACCATGGCGAACAGGATGAAGTTGTGCCAGTTCAAGCGGGTAAAATGGCTAATACATTATTAATTGATGCAGGTTATCAAGCGCAATGGCAATCATATATGATGCCACATTCAGTGGTTGCAGAGCAGTTAGTGGATATTGCAGCGTGGATCCAAAAGGTATTAAAGTAAACTATTCCTAACGCCCCGAAATGACCTTATTGTTATTATCAATACAGAAATCGGGGCTAATACCAGTCATACTAGTTAAATGATTATTTTAAGTTCGTAGACAAATAATCGATCAACAAGCGTATCTTAGGTGATAAATAACGGTTCTGGGGTAGACAGCCCAAATCCCTTCGGCAGGCTCCCTGAACTGATCTAAGATAGTCACTAATTGCCCTGACTCTATATAAGACTGCACGTAATAATCAGGCAGTTGCACAATACCAATGTCTTTTAGTGCAGCATCCACTAAGCTTAAACCACTGTTACAGCGTAAGTTACCTTTTACTCTTATGTTTTTCTCTTTACCCTGCTCGATAAAACGCCAATAGTCACGCGTCCCCAATAAGCAGTTATGTTGTTTTAACTCAGATAAAGAGTGTGCTTCACCGTGTTTTTGTAAATAAGCAGCCGATGCACAAACAAAATTAGAACGTTGACTGAGCCTTTTAGCGATTAAGCTAGAATCCTGCAACTGCCCTAACCTGATTGCCACATCAAAACCACCATCAATTAAATCAACACGGTTATTGGTTAACTCAGTGGTCACTTCTATTTCATTATGTAAAGCAACAAAGTCATTAATTAACGGTAACACTTTCTGTTCACCATAAGTGACAGGCGCTGTTAGTTTTATCTTACCTTGCGGGTTCGCTTGTAAGTTTGTGATCGCTTGCTCTGCATTAGTTAACCCATCTAATAAGTTACGGCAATGCTGGTAAAACAATTGTGCTTCTTCTGTCAGCGAGACTTTACGTGTTGTGCGATAAAAAGTTTGACCTGTAAGCGTTTTTCTAAGGCGCTAATTTGCCGACTAACCTGTGCCGTTGATATATTGAGTTGTTTAGCCGCAACGGAGAAACTATTCGCTTCTGCGACTGCCACAAACTCATTAATTCCTTGCCATGACATTGTTACCACCTAGTAAAAGTAATTTTCATTTTAGGTAGATTATCATTATTGTAGAAATAAATATAATAGCTATCAAATAATGCAATACCAATTATAGTAAATACAGAGCTAAGTATTTTTCTGGGAAAATGGTCTATTTTAACCATTCATTATTATGATTGATATTTTTCACGTTTAATTGGAGCAAATATGACAGATCAATTCATTAAATCAAAAGCAGCTATCGCATGGGGCCCAAATCAACCATTAGTGGTTGAAGAGGTTGATGTGATGTTACCACGCAAAGGCGAAGTACTAGTTAAAGTTATTGCATCTGGTGTTTGTCATACTGATGCATTCACTTTATCAGGTGAAGACCCAGAGGGCCTATTCCCAGTTATCTTAGGTCACGAAGGTGGTGGTATTGTTGAGCAGGTTGGCGAAGGCGTGACTAGCGTGAGTGTTGGTGACCACGTTATTCCACTATACACAGCTGAATGTGGCGTTTGTAAGTTCTGTACTTCAGGTAAAACTAACTTATGTAGTGCGGTACGTGAAACTCAAGGTCGTGGTGTTATGCCAGATGGAACAAGCCGTTTCTATAAAGACGGTCAACCTATCTTCCATTACATGGGTTGTTCTACATTCTCTGAGTACACGGTATTACCAGAAATTTCATTAGCTAAAGTAAACAAAGAAGCACCGCTTGAAGAAGTTTGTTTATTAGGTTGTGGTGTAACAACCGGTATGGGTGCTGTGTTAAATACGGCGAAAGTTGAAAAAGGCGATAACGTTGCGATCTTTGGTTTAGGTGGTATTGGTCTATCTGCAATCATTGGTGCAAAAATGGCAGGTGCAAATAAAATCATTGGTATCGATATCAATGAAAGTAAATTTGAACTAGCTAAACAGCTAGGTGCAACTGATTGTATTAACCCTAAAGATTACGACAAGCCAATTCAAGATGTGATCGTTGAGATGACCGACGGCGGCGTTGAATACTCATTTGAGTGTATCGGTAACGTTGATGTAATGCGCAGTGCATTAGAATGTTGTCACAAAGGTTGGGGCGAATCTGTCATTGTTGGTGTTGCTGGTGCAGGCCAAGAGATTTCAACTCGTCCATTCCAATTAGTAACAGGTCGTGTATGGCGTGGTACTGCATTTGGTGGTGTTAAAGGCCGCTCTGAATTACCAGAGATTGTTGAGCGTTACTTAGGCGGTGAATTTAAGTTAAGTGACTTTATTACTCACACCATGCCACTAGAAGAGATCAATACATCATTTGATTTAATGCACAGCGGTGAAAGTATCCGTAGTGTTATCCACTTCGACCACAAATAAATATCTTATTTATGGCTAAGCACTTATTAGCGCTTAGCCTCCTCATTTTTAAAAGGGCTATACAATGATCCTTGAAAATATCAGCAGTAATAAACTTTTTGAAGGATGGCACAAGCAATATACTCACCCTTCTTCTGTATTAAACTGTGAAATGCGTTTTGCCATCTATTTACCACCTCAAGCTACCAGTAATACTCCGGTGCCAGTGATGTATTGGTTATCAGGCTTAACTTGTAGCGATGAAAACTTCATGCAAAAAGCCGGCGCACAAAGATTAGCAGCTGAATTAGGCATCGCAATTGTGGCACCCGATACGAGCCCACGTGGCGAACAAGTTGCAGATGATCAAAAACAAGCTTATGACCTTGGCTTAGGCGCAGGTTTTTACCTTAATGCCACACAAGCTCCATGGAATAAGCATTATCAAATGTACGATTACGTTGTACATGAGCTACCTAAGTTAATCGAAGCGAACTTCCCTGTCACATCACAACGCGTGATCAGTGGACATTCAATGGGTGGTCACGGTGCATTAACCATTGGCTTACGTAACCCAAGTTTATACACCTCAATCAGTGCATTTAGCCCTATTTGTAACCCAATTAATTGCCCTTGGGGACAAAAAGCATTGACGGCTTACTTAGGTGAAGATCGCGAGGAATGGAAGGCTTACGATAGCTGTGAAATACTCTCTAGTTTATCTGAGCATCAACCTATTTTGATTGACCAGGGTAGCCAGGATTCATTTTTACAAGAGCAGTTAAAACCAGAGAACCTGTCTGCACTCGTCAATAAAAAGACCAACTACTTTCAACTTAATATGCGCGAAGGTTACGACCATAGCTATTACTTCATCAGTAGCTTTATAGAATCACACCTGCGTTTCCATGCATTAAACTTAGGGTTACTAAAAAAGTAATTCAGTTTTTGTACCTCCAGTCAATAAAGTAAAGGTAGGTAGTTGCCTTTACTTTCATCCCCTCCTCAGTCTGAAATAAAACAACGTAAATCCAAATACAATTCTAGCTCTCACTTTTTAGGTAGTAGTGGTAAAGTCTAAACACCGTATTTCACAATAACTTTTATACTATAAGGATTTAGTTTGAATTTATTTAGGAACTTAACGTTATCATTTAAAATATCTGGCTTAGTGCTATTACTATTATGTGCCCTCTTATTTATCTCCATTAACTTAGTTAATAACAGCAGAGAGGTGGTTAAAAATATCACGCTCGACTCAGAGATTTTACAGTTTTACTCACTCACCAATACCAAATGGAAAGAGATCACTAAGGCTTATCAAGACTCGGAAGAGATGGGTATGAAATTTTCTGCTCGAGCCATTGAACAAACAGAGCTAGAAACATCAACCGATAAAGTAAAAACACTGTTAACAAGTTATCGTGATAATTTATTGAAGATTAGTCCGACGCTTGAACATCAATGGGATCAGCAACTAGCATTACCCCAAGATCAAGGTTTAATCGTAGCCCGTGACCAACTAGTCATGCAGGTTAAGCAATTGGACAGCGCTTTATCTGACTTAACAAATGTCTGGTTAACTCAAGCTACCTTTGTGGCACGTAAAAAAGCAGAAAAAGCCGCACGCTTAGCTTTTCCTCCCATTTTGGACAGCATCGAACGCATTAATAATATGCATGACAAATTAGTGAATATTCGCGCTACGAACATCATTGAAAAAGAAAATAAGATTATGATTCAGTCGATGGTACTAGCCGTGAGTATCTTCTTTGTTGTCATCGTCATCTCTTTTTTAATGATTAGAAAACTCAAAACAGACCTACATAGCATTGTATCTGCCACTTCATCATTAGCAGAGGGTGACCTTAGTAACAACATTGATGTCGGTGATAATAAAGATGAGATCAGCGAGATTAAACGCTCTGTTTCTTCAATGACTAACAATTTGAAAGCTATTTTCCAATCGGTAATTGCGATGGCTAATAACTTAAATGATTCAACCAATGGTTTGCTTAAAGATAACCAACAAAGAATCGAAGATGCTGAATTTCAACGCAGCAGAATGAATACCTTATCAAACTCTGTAGATGAACTTTATGGTGTTTCAACACAACTTGCTGAGCATGCGGATAACGCAGTTGCTAAGTCAGATAATGCTATTGAATCCGCACAAAAAGGTAAAGGAATCGTTCATGAGACCATTAATTCCATTGAGGATTTAGCCAACGAGATTGAAAACTCTGTGTCGGCGATTCAGCAGTTAGATACTGAAGCCGATAACATCACCAATATTTTAGAAGTGATAAAAAGCATAGCCGACCAGACTAACTTATTGGCGTTAAATGCAGCGATTGAAGCAGCACGAGCAGGAGAACAGGGCCGAGGGTTTGCAGTGGTAGCCGATGAGGTTAGAAACTTAGCCCAGCGTACTCAAGACTCTACCTGGGGAAATACAGGTCACATTAGAAACGCTAAAACGCAGTACTTTGAGCGCAGTCTCAGTGATTAATAATAGCCATAATAAATCATTACAAAGTGTTGAGCATGTAGCAAATACAGGCAATGTGATAGATGAAATCAATATTTCCGTTGAGCAGATTAAAGATATTTCTAAACAAACCTCTAGTGCCTCAATACTACAAACCACAACTTTAGATGAAATACGCACAAATGTAAGAGAGGTTAATCAAGTGAGCGAAGAGAATAATAATCGCGCTCAGGTTTCTATGGCGTCAGCCTCTTCGTTGTCAGCATTAAGTGAAGAGCTGCTCAACTCGGTGAGTTATTTTAAATTAAAATAATTTTACTGATGAAAACAACCATCTAAATTAGACATAGATAGCAGTAAGTTATCTATGTTTAGCTCTATCCCCCTGTTTTAAATTAACTTATACCAATTGTATTAAATAACTGATCTAAATTTTGCGCCGGAAAAATGGCTTAGTTTGAGACGTAAGTTGATGTAAATGGTTGTTCCCTATACGAAACTTACAACGAAAAAATAAGTTATTTTAACAAGTAAAATAGATCAGTTACTTACTATGATTGGTATTATCTTCAGCTTATTTAGTCATCAATCCTTCATCTTATACCTTTATTTTACTCACCATTATTGAATAACAGTAATAAGCCTATGTGATGAAATTATTAATCTATTTATCAGGTCTTTATTTTTACTTTTTAACAATTCAGTGAACTTTCGTGAATTGAATGGCGTATATCTTTTCAATGTAAAATATTCTTTATAAGGTCTCTCAGATGGTGAAACAAGTCGCATTGCGTTTAGGTGAAAAGATCATGCCTAAAGCACCAAAAGTATTACTGAGTAATGGTAATTATTGTGTGCCTCAACACTACCTCACTTATCATCATACACTCGCCAGTGTAGAAGCATTAATCTGTGATATTGAATATGACCCAAGATATGTGGTGTTTGCAGCGCAAGAAGCAAGTGGCTTATATATTCAAGTCGGTGTTATCGGACATGATAATTACCACAAAAAGTCATCGCTGAAAGCAAACCAAGAGAAGCTATTATTTGGTAGGAAGTGGCGTGTTGAACCCGAACTCCCAACTTCTGAAATTATTCAAAGTGTATTTTTGGCCATTAAAAAATCGCGCGAACATGAAGTAAGAGAGCTATTTAAACTCACACTCAATAACAGCACAACTACACCATTTAACACACATATTGATTTGCCTTTAATGGCTGAGTTTTATAATAAAAAGGATGTAGTTAATGAGCAGAAAAAAGTACTCAGCGCAGAACAAGAAATAAACGATACGTTAACTAAAATCACTTATGATCACAGCACCTTAAGTTTATCTGAGGTTCAACAACGACCTAATGGTTTGTGGCTAGTTGATATCAATGTCCATCAAAGCCAGCGAAGTACATTAACTGAAATGACCAATGCAACACTGTATTTAATGGTTGAAGACCTTACCTTAAACACATTAAGCAGAGCGTTAATGCAAGAGTTTATTCGATTGAGCGACTTACAGGTAGATAAACACTTTAATTATCGTGGCTTTCATCGTTTTGACCCAAGTATCGATATTGCTGATATAGCTGACTTATCACAACAAACTCGTAAACATGATCTCGCCGCTCACTTTGCGAATGAGTTTTCTAAAACCAACCAAAAAGTAGATTTAATGCGCATCCCACCTGTACAAGCAGGGGCATTAGCACAGAAGCATAAACAGATTATCGAACAGTATCTACAACCTGCCGGATAACACCCTCAACTTAACCTACTGGAATTGAATATCGTGCTAGGCACGATGTTCAATTCTGTATTTATATGCTTTTTTGATTAACCCGTTGACTCAGTTGCTCTACACTCTCAACACGCTCAGAATAACGATCTACCATATAGTCTTTATTATCACGTAATAATAGAGTGAATTTCACCAACTCTTCCATTACATCCACAATACGGTTGTAATAGGATGAAGGTTTCATACGTCCATCTTCTTCAAACTCTAAAAATGCTTTTGCCACAGAAGACTGATTTGGAATAGTAAACATACGCATCCAACGACCTAAAATACGCATTTGATTAACCGCATTAAACGATTGAGAACCACCACATACTTGCATGATTGCTAAAGTTTTACCCTGTGTTGGTCGCACCGCTCCGATACTTAATGGCATCCAATCAATTTGACTCTTTAGAATACTCGTCATTGACCCATGACGCTCAGGCGAACACCAAACTTGTCCTTCAGACCAAATCATTAATTCACGTAACTCTTTGACTTTAGGATGGGTTTCATCTTCCGTATCCGGCTGCGGTAACCCAGCTGGGTTAAAAATACGGGTTTCAGCCCCCATTGCTTCTAATAAACGCGCACTTTCTTCCACTGCTAAACGGCTATAAGAGCGATCTCGCAATGAGCCATAAAGTAATAGGATTCTTGGTTTATGAATAGCTCTTGTTGCTGCAGAATTAACAACTAATTTATCGACACTTGGTATATCGAATGTGTTTTCTTGGATATTGGGTAAATTCGAGTCGCGATTGGACATTTTATTCTCCTAAGCAGGCCACAGACTAAAAAATAATTAACTAAACGATCAGACTTCACGTAGCCCTCGCCAAAATATAACATAAATTGCATATGCACTTATATATATGTATGAGTGTATTTTATTTTCTGCTACCTAAACAACATACCGTTAGCTACTTTTCCCGGCAATAAATAGGCCTCTATTCATTGTCACCTTTTTCACTAACCTATAATGCGTTTATTTTATAACCACAAAAACAAATGTAAAAAATGTAAATAACGCCTCCATTTAATAGTAATAATTATCATTTAGTTTAAAGTGCGCGCCAGTATATTGGATATACCAAATGGATTAATAAAATAATTATTTAAAAAGGAAACATTGGAGCATGTCTAGCAAGTCTTTCACCACCTCAAAATCACTCTCTCATTTAGCAGTAGGCTCAGCCCTAATCACAGCGCTATGTCCAACCTCATTTGCCGCAGAAGTAGATGCAGAAGATGGAGTATCAAGCCTTGATACCATTACTGTAACAGCAGAGTCTGAGCAACAAGGTATTAATAATACCGTTGACTCTACAGCAACAAAAATGAACCTAACTTTAAAAGAAACTGGTCGTTCTGTTGTACGAGTATCGGAGAAAGAAATCAGTGATATGGCTGCTGAAGATACACGTGATGTTGCTGAATATGTTGCAAGTTTCCACACAGAAAGTTCGGCAGCGCGTCGAGTGATTGTGCGTGGTATTGAAACTAATATCGATAATTTTATGGTGAATGGTTTACGCTCATTACAAGGTGGGGAAACAGGTACAGGGTCACGTTTACCAAGCACTTATAACCTTGAATCAGCAACTTTTCTTACCGGTTCTGATGCCATCTTATATGGAACAGGTGTCGGTGGCGGTATGGTAAATGTCACCACTAAAAAGCCTAAAAAAGAATCTGAAACAACCTTAGGCATTAAAAACCGCTCTTTTGTTTCTGATGACACGGGCTACTTTGAAAGAAACCAAACATCAGTAAACATCGACTCTACCGGTGAATTAGCAAGTGATAAAGTATTGTACCGCATCAATGCAGAATTAACGCCGGATGCTGATGGTTACCAAGAAGGTCGTTCTTATGATGATCAACTAGTTGATGCATCATTAACTTTCTTGGTCGGTGAAGATACAAAAATCACACCGCGTGTAGAATATAAAAACCAAGAGAGAGTTGGCGGCAGTGCATGGACAGATGGTGTATTCACCACTAACTTCGCTAACGGTACATTAGGTGATACCACTAGCAGCTACGGCAGTGTGATCAACCGTGGTAGTTACTACGGCAGCCCGCTTGATAAAGGCACCACAGAATCAACGACATTAGAACTTAGCGTTGAACATCAATTACAAAACTGGACGTTAAATGCACGTGCAGCCGCGGTTCGTACTGAATCAGAATCTCAAGATTTATACATTAGTAATAGTAGTGCGCTAGGTAACAGCATTGGTGATACCACCTTCGAAAGAAAATGGGTATACGCGAAAGGTGAAGATCAATATGCATTACTAGATATGAATGCCGAAGGTAAATTTGATACTGGAGAGCTTGAGCATCATCTTATTGCCGGTGCGAACTTCCGTTATAAAGAAACTAAATTTATGCGTAACTTCCAAGATAACGCAGAAGCAGTTGGCCTATACACGATTGACCTTTATGATCCAGATAGCCAATTATACTCAGCAATGCCTGACTCTCTAAAAGACGGCGATTTTTCTACCGCGACTGATAAAGAGCTTAATTTATATCTAAAAGATCGTATTTCGCTTAACGACTTTACCTTAGCACTAGGGGTTGGTTTCACTAAGTACGTAGGTGAAGAAACAAGTTCAAGTGATGATGCTTATGACCAAGACCTAACTAACTTCATTTATGATCTAGGTGTTGTCTACCGACTTACCCCTGAAATCAACCTATTTGCTTCATACAGCCAAGCTTATGAGCCAGTGGATACATCAAACTTAATCCAATATGGCCAAGATGGTGTTGAGTATGAGTCAGAAGAAAGTGACAACTATGAAATTGGTGTGAAAGGCGATTTCTTTGATAAGAAACTAGATGCAAGTGTGACGTTATTCTACATCAACACTAAAAACCCAACGAGTACTGAAACCATCGATGGAGAGCGTGTCTTAACACAAGAGTTAGGTGAAGCGTTTAGATCGACAGGTGTAGAAGTTGATGCCATCTTCCACTTTAATGACCAAATCTCTAGCCGTGTTAGCTATGCTTACACAGATGCACACGATACGACCGGCGATGATGCGGGTAGACAAGCTAACTACACGCCGTACCACGCATTCTCAGTATGGAATAGCTATGCGATGCAAAATGAGCCAATGCGTTTTGCTTTAGGGATGCGTGCAGAAGGTTCCCGTAACGATGATGACTACACCATTCCTGGTTATGCAGAGTTTGACTTTGGTGCTTACTACGAAATGGACAAATGGGATGTATCATTAGTGGTACGTAACCTATTTGACAAAAGTCGTGTTGTCACAACACCAAACTGGGTATCTGCAGAAGCCAACGACCCTCGTTCAATCACCTTGGACTTTAAATACCGTTTATAACGGTTAAAATGAGTGGGCAGTAATACTACTGCCCACTCTCATTAATAAAAGGTAATATAAAACCTCATGATCACGATCCTAGACAATGTATTAGACAAAGAAGCTTTAGTTAACATCCATAATACACTTACATTAGGCGAGTTTTATGCAGGTTCCGAAACAGCAGGTTGGGCAGCTAAATCAGTGAAAACTAATCAGCAATGGCAAGCAACGCCTGAGCTAGAGTCAGAAGTCACTAACGCCCTAACCAGCCAATTAGTCACACATCCAGAGTTTTCCACCAGCACCTATGCTAAAAAAATAGCGCCTTTTTGATTAGCCAAAGCCAACATTCAGGTGGCTATGGGGATCATGTTGATGATGCGTTAATGGGTAGCGAAGCAATACTCAGATCCGATTTATCCTGCACCCTCTTTCTCTCCAACCCAGATGATTATCAAGGCGGAGAATTAGTCTTTTCATTTGGTGCGCAGCAGCTCAGTTATAAACTACCGGCAGGTCACGCCATTATTTATCCTTCAACCTCATTACATCGAGTCAATCCAGTAACTGAAGGGGTAAGGCATGTAGGTATTACTTGGTTAGAGAGTTATATTCGTCATGCAGACCAACGTGAAGTACTACAAGATCTAGATAATGCCAGACGAGAAATCATGAAAACACAAGGTAAAAGCAACGCCTTTGACAAAATCAGCAAATCACACGCTAACCTATTACGCTTGTGGGCTGAAACTTAATTTAGCTACAAAATCAAGGAAAGATCACTCATCGAAATATTTTCATTGCATTTAACAAGTAAACTTGGCGATGTTCAATTTTTGTATCTCGCTTTCGCCCCCAAAGCAACTTAGAAATGGATATCATTGTTCATAATTTAAAAGTCCGCTGTGAGCCTAAAGCGGTCTTTAAAAAAGTACTTTTCTACCGATTGGAACCACGAAGCAAGATAGCGCACTAAGTTGAAAAGGTCGTAAAGAATGGTAACCATTTACACTTGCAATTTACCACTTTTTTGAGTGTAGCAATACTCCTGTGCTTACTAATTAACACAACCAGTAAGTTTACCTAGGTGCTTCAATCTCTTTTATGTCTTTGCGTTGATTACGTTTTACGACCAAAACACCAGCTAATATACATAAAATGCCAAACAACTGTGATAGTTCCCCACCATTATTGATAATATCCCAAACAACCCCTGTAAGTAATTGACCTCCAATAACGAGCAATGCGGTCAGCGTTGCCCCAATTCTTGACAGTACATAACTATTTATAGCGACAAATAAAGCGCCTAAAATACCGCCAGTCCAGCTTGCGGCAGGAGCATCCATAATTCTTTCAAGCGGAACTATTGATGTAAAATATACAATTATACTTAGGAAAATAAACCCTATAGCATGATTCCAAAGAGATGCGTAGAACGGGCTGGTATCCTGACTTAGTCTTCCATTAAGTATTCTACAAAAACTAATACAGCATCCGTTGAATAGAGCAATCATAATTACCATTGTCATTAATATCCCTTCCGAACAATGTTACTAAACAACCTACCGCCATTAGTATTAATGCAATAGCATCATTAAGGTTCATTGAACGTTTATCTAAACCAAACAAGCCTAAGGTATCGCATATAAATCCAAACAAGACTTGACCTGCCATAATTAATACGATTGAACCGGACAAACCTAGTGGGCTATTGACCGTGATAGCAGCCAAAATTACGGTAAAAGCGCCTGGTATGCCTCCCAAATAAGCCCAAATGGGAGTTTTTGACTTGGAATGCGAAGATATTTTTCCTTTAACGAAAGCACTGGCTAGCATTAACACCACAAGGGAAACTATTGTACCAACTCCGTGTGCAACCCAGGACGCAAGCAAAGGTGAGCTAAAAGTGGCTAGTTTACTATTAACTGCAATCATACTGGCAAGCATTACCCCGCCTGCAAGTGCCATAGAGAGATTGATTGGTTGTGTCTTCATGCTATTTCCAAATGATTTAATGTTGTTATGTAATATATAGAGTTTCTATTAGCTTGATAATCCACTATATTGTGAACTCTTTGTTTCCCACAGGTAAACAGTAAAAATGGATACATTTTCAACTATTCCGGTGTTCACTGCCGTAGTCGAACTGGGCAGTTTTTCTCAAGCAAGCCGCAAACTTGGGGTAACCAAATCAGCCGTGAGTAAGCAAATTAGTTCGTTAGAGGCACATCTGAGTGTAAAACTGATTCAGCGAACAACTCGTAAATTAAGTTTGACAGAGGCGGGTGAACAATATTACAGCTATATCCATAGAGCTAAAAATTTAGTCAATGAAGGTGAGGATGCTATTAGCAGTCTTCAAGGAACTCCCTCTGGGCATCTCAAAGTGAGTGTTCCCATGGTGTTTGGACAACTTCATATTGCACCTTTGTTAAGTGAGTTTTTAATTCGTTTTCCTAATATAAAGCTTAGTTTATCAATGGATGATAAAGTCGTAGATCTAGTTCAAGATGGATTAGATATGGTATTAAGAATCGGTGAATTATCTGATTCAAATCTTGTGGCACGTAAGCTATCTCGTTGTCGTAGTGTACTCTGCGGATCCCCTAGTTATTTTAAAAAACATGGTAAGCCTCAAGAATTAAATGATCTAAAACAGCACAATTGTTTGTACTATTCCTATTATAGGTCGGGTCTTGAATGGGTGTTTGATGGCCCCAATGGTTCTGAGCGGATCAAGCCAGATGGTAATATTCAGGTAAATAACAGTGATGTACTCAAGTTGTTGATGCTCGATGACATTGGTCTCTGCCAAATGCCACTATTTCTTGTCGAACAAGAGTTGAATAGCGGTGCATTAGTAACCACATTGGAACAATACAAACTACCTGAGCACGGGATATACGCAGTTTATCCTCAGCGCTCTTTCATTCCAGAAAAACTCAAGGTATTCCTTAATTATCTAGAAGAAAAATTAGTTCTGAAGAGTCAAATATGGTAAGTGTTGATGCTAATTAAGGTAGGCAACAATTTAAGAAACGTCTAACAGATTTGGGGCAATATAGCTTAGAAGTCGTACTCTATTCTATCTAAATTATATTCAAGGTTAACGTCTGCTGTGTCGGATAAAGCGACCACTAACAACTATACTTATAGTCCCTTTAAAGAAGGAGAACTATCATGTATCAACTCACCGTTTACACACCTAAACCAACTTGGAATAAAGGCAAGCTTGTAGGGCAAAAATCACCTCTTAAGCTCGAAGAGGTGTGGTCAATACGAACACGGTTAGAAATAAGCAATAATCTCAGAGAACTAACTATGTTTAACCTCGCACTAGACTGCAAACTTAGAGCTTGTGACTTTGTTAAGTTGAAAGTCAGGGATATAGCCCATGGGACAACCGTTCAATCCAGAGCAATACTTGTTCAGCAAAAAACAGGGAAGCCAGTACAGTTTGAAATAACAACTAAAACTAGAAACGCCATCACTTCTTGGATCAAATCTCAGCACTTAAGCGCTAGTGATTATCTTTTTCCAAGTAGAGTAAAAAACAATGATCATCTATCAACTCGTCAATATTCCAGAATCGTAAAACGTTGGATTATTAGTATTGGACTTGATCCTACTGCTTACGGCACACACTCAATGCGTAGAACTAAGGTGTCACTAATATATAAACGCACTAAAAATCTTCGTGCGGTACAAATATTGTTAGGCCACACCAAGCTGGAAAGTACTGTGAAATATCTTGGTGTTGAAGTTGATGATGCATTAGGAATTTCTGAGCACACCGATATATAGTCATTAATTGTTAAATAAGCATGGACGCTTTTGAGCCTAAAGCCGAGATTAAGCTTTTGTGAAACCATCAACTTATTTAGACTAATATTAACCAAAATTTGCTGCTAATTTTGAGTCAGATTCAAGTTCATAGCAGATGTTGGTAATATGTAGTTAATATTAGCCACATATTTATAGCTTCCTGAAACACTTTTTGCACGAAGCAAGATAGAAAAGGTTATTGTTCACTCCAAATTAGTGGCTCAAATCATTTGGCCAGAACACATTTTCTTTGATGTTTTTTAAAATTATTGCATCTATTACCTGAAGACAAAGCCTTAGTATATTTTTAGAAGTGCGTTTTCTACGTGTCTAAATTATGTTGGTGATATTTAAACAGAAAGGAAACTATTCAACCTAAGTGGTAATTAACCGTAAAATGCTAACAATTTTAAATTTTCGAGGTAAATTCACTATTAACTTGTTGAATAAAAAGTACTTAAAACTCTAATAAAAAAATTGAAGTGCTAAAAATACAAGCATGCTGATAATTACAACTATTAATGTGCTTTTTATCTTAAGACTTAAAAGAATACAAATTAAACCAGCCAATAAAAATGGACTAGAAAAAATGAACTTTCAGTGTTTTCATTGCTTAAAAATACAATAGGTACCCACATTGCAGTTAAAACTGAAGGGGCCGTATAACCTAACGCCATTTTTACTTTTACACTCAGTTCAAATGGGAGTTTTTTAGAGAAGAATAAATATCGACAAGTAAATGTGATACATGTCATTCCCAGCAACATTACCCAGTAGTTATTCATATGTCCCTCCTTTTATAGCGAATAAAAAACCTGAAATAATCCCAATTAAGGTTGCGATAATTAAGGCGTGTTCATTGCCCATATCGGTGAGGACCAATACGCTTACCCCACTAGCAAGAACAGAGATTAGTGTTGAAAGACTATTAATAGAAGGGATTACAATTGCAATGAAAGTTGCTGCTATGGCAAATTCAAGTCCCATATTTTCAATATTAGGAATAAACTGACCAACATTAATTCCTATAAAAGTAGATATGTTCCACATGATATAAAATACAATACCAGTACTTATTGCATACAAATGGTTATAAGATTTATATTTTTCTATATAAGCACAAGTCACAGCAAACATCTCATCAGTTAGGAAAAAAGCAGTACAGCAACGAGTCGTGAGTGAACTTTGGCGAACATGCTCTCTAAATACAGCAGAATAAAGCAAGTGCCTTGAACTTATAACAAAAGTAGAGGTAAATATGGAAGATAAAGCCCCCCTATAAGCGTTAAACTTGCAAGTTGTGCTGCTCCTGCAAATACCAGTAATGACATAAGCTGAGCTTGAATAGGTGATAGTCCAATTTTGATAGCAAGAGATCCACACAAAATCCCCCATGGAATGACTGCAATGCCTAAGGGCAGCATATCAATGGTAGCTTGATATATGAGTTGTGGTTTATTTTCTTGTTTCACGCTATTACAACTTGAATACATATGCTTTTGCATAAAATTAACTCCTTATTTATTTATGGGGAGTTTAGATCTTTGTTAGTCAGTATTCTTGTATATAATTGCTTGTTTTTGAAAACGGCTAGGTGTGGTTCCAAGTGCTTTTTTAAAGTGATGAGTAAAATGACTCTGATCATAGAATCCACAATCGATGGAAACTTGACTTGGCTTAATCCCGAGCTTTAGCAAAGCTTTTGCTTTTTTTAATCTAACTTGTATTTGGTAGCTATGTGGTGCTAAGTGAAAATATTTATTGAATTGCCTAATAAAATGAAACTTACTTAAGCCAGATATTTCAGATAAACGTGCTAATGAAATATCTTCTTCAGGATAACAATCTAAAAACTCTTTAGCCAATAGTAGTTTATTTATACTGCCAGAACGATCACTTGGAGTATCCGCAGGACTAGAATGGCGTAAGGTTAGGCTCATCAAAGTGGCATAGAATAACGTTTCCATTAAAAGCTTAGAACTATTCATCTCCATTTGAGAAAATATGAGCCTGAGCTGTTGAGCCAACTGTGGATCTTCTACAACGGATGAGTGGAAATACGGGGTCAAATTTTTTCCATTATATAAATCTGTACTTATGTGCGCGAAATGCTCCGGTGTAGGATACATTGCTTTATAACCCCAGCCTGTTGTCGTGGCTGACTCTCCTGTATGAACATCGTCAGCATTAACCAAAATAATACTATTTTTGCCAGCTAAATGGGAGGCACCACTACGATCAAACCTCTGTGCACCATATTCAATAACACCAATAGTATAGCCTTCATGCACATGCTTTGAAAAAGTTTGTTTAGTATAATTTGCATTTACAACTTCAATACCATCGAAGGCGTTTGCTATTTCAAAGTCAGCTTTTTCTTTTTGCTTCATTTTTATAAGTCAGTGATTTTTTGTATAAAATTGCTCATGAAAATTACCTTTTATCTGTTCATGGTTAGAATGGGATAAATGCAGCCTTGAGATATGAGTCATTATACAATGATTGCGGTTCTAATTAGTTCTATTTTTTTAAACATTTCTATTAGCCTCTTTCATAAGACTGTTGTGGCTGAGTCATATTGCCCACTAATTTGTTGGTTGCTGTGGCACTTTGAGGGCGAAATGCCTTAGCGTTAAGACTATACAAATCTAAGTGAATTTTGAATGACTGCTATGGCGGCTTTGTTGTCTGTCATGATGAATAAAGGTCTATGCTTTCTAAACACTGAGTAGCTATCAACGTTAATGACCGCTCTGTCGGAACAGCTGACGTTACATACTTCAGAAATTCACATAAATTCTAAGTCGCTTTGTGCCCCAAAGCGAGTTAGATTGATGGGCTTCTAGTCCTTTTAATTGACTTGTATAATACTTCTCGTACCTTTAGATTTTACATCTAAATTTCAAGCCAAGGTTTATAAAACTTACCTTCTCCAATCCCATATTTTTTTAAGTACCTGTTGATAATCTTCTAAAGACGCTAGCTTTCGTCCACGTGGCATAATTACTCTCTACTTTAAAATATAAGATAAGAATAAAAACGAACATTACTACGGGCCAGCTTTATTGTTACTTCACAGTATTAAACCGCTTGCCCTGCGGCTCAACCACAGCTCCAACACCATGCGAAATTAAACCCGCCTAGCCAACCGGTGACATCCATGGCTTCGCCGACAAAGTACAACCCTTTTACAGATTTACATTCCATGGTTTTAGAGGAGATAACGTCGGTATCAACACCGCCTAAGGTCACTTCGGCTGTACGATAACCTTCTGTTCCGTTAATGAGTGGTTGCCACTGATGGAACAGCTCGACAACTTGCGATAACTCTTTTTCAGTAAATTGCTTTAATGGGCGGCTTTCAATCTCTGCAATAGCTAATAAGCACTCTACGACACGCTTTGGTAAATGCTGCGATAACACGGTTTTTAACGCTAATTCAGGTCTATCTTGCTGGGTTTGAGTCAATAATAAACTAAGATCTTCACTGGGTAAGAGATCAATTGAGATAGTATCGCCCGCTTGCCAATAGTTAGATATTTGTAAAATCACAGGGCCACTTAAGCCGCGGTGAGTAAACAATAACGCTTCACTAAAACTCATTGGACGATCTTTTTTCGTCGCATTTTTTAATTGCTGTGGCCGTTGCAGGTAAACTAATACCTGATAATTCAGTTAGTTTCTCTTTTTGTGTCGGTTGTAAAGTGAAAGGCACTAAGCCAGCACGGGTTGGTTTCACAGGTAAGTTATATTTTTCAGCCAGTTGATAAGCAAAAGGTGTCGCGCCCAATTTCGGCAGTGACAGCCCACCTGTTGCAACCACTAATGATTGGCATTCAACATCACCTTGCGAAGTTTGCACTCTAAAATGGTCATCGCCTAGTTGTTGATGAGCGATTACTTCACATTGCGTTTTGATAGTCACACCTGCTGCCTGTGCTTCATCAAGGAGCATTTTTACTATCTGTTTGGCGCTATCATCACAAAACAATTGTCCATGGTCACGCTCATGCCAGGCAATATTATGTTTATCCACCAACGCGATAAAATCCCATTGTGTATAACGGCTCAGTGCTGATTTTACAAAATGTGGATTACTACATAGGAAGTTGCTTGGTTCTACGTATAAGTTAGTAAAGTTACAACGCCCACCGCCACTCATAATGATCTTTTGACCAATACGTTTAGCATGCTCGATAACCAGTACTTTTCGTCCACGTTTACCAGCCTCAATGGCACACATTAAACCAGATGCACCAGCACCAATTACCACTACGTCAAAACCCATCACATCAATCACCTAACACTTGTTCATTATCGTCTAAAATTTATCGCACAAGGATACACTATTTGCCATTTTATGGTGTTAATATTAGTGCTCTTTTATGCTAAGGAATGCTATGACTGATGTGTATTTAATTCGCCACGGCGAAACCTTATTTAATCAACAAGGATGCTTTCAAGGCCACTCTGATAGTCCACTCACCGAAAAGGGACAACAACAGGCTTTACAATTAGCCGAATACTTCAAAGTAATACCGTTACAACAACTCTATTGCAGCGATTTAGGCCGAGCTCAATCCTCTGCACTGCCATTAGCTTCAGCTCAACAACTTACTATAAAGACCAGTGGGCAATTACGAGAAATCAGTTATGACTATTTAGATGGGCAACCTAAATTACAGTTAACAGCACAAGACAAACAGAAGCTACAACGCTTATTCTCTGGCGAGTTAGGTTATCGTATTGGTGAGGGTGAAACCTTGCAAGAGGTACAGGAACGTATTGTTAATAAGTTAAATGAGATTGCGTTGCGTCATCCTGGTGAGTCTATCGCAGTGGTGACCCATGGCTTATCCATTGTGATGCTATTAAAGCATATTTTGCATATTCCAGTGGATGCACCTCGTCATTTTAATATTCACAATGCGTGTATCTGTCACCTCACTTGTCAGGCAGAGCGATGGATGTTGCAAAGTATTCAGCGTAATGATTAAAAATTTAAGGCACAAAAAAGGCCACTAAAAAGTGGCCTCAGTAACTAATAGTGCTTTAACAGCATTATTTAGTTGTTTTTTCTTCTGCTGCGTCAGCTTTTTTCTCGATATCTAATAATTCAACTTCGAAAACCAGGGTTGCGTTAGCAGGGATAGAACCAGCACCTTGCTCTCCGTATGCTAGGTCAGCAGGAATAACAAACTTGTATTTCTCGCCAACACTCATTAGTTGAACACCTTCAGTCCAACCAGGAATAACACGGTTTAGTGGGAATTTAGCTGGTTCGCCACGTGCAACAGAGCTATCGAATTCTGTACCGTCAATTAATGTACCAACATAGTGTACAGTTACAGTGTCTTCAGCAGCAGGTTTTGGACCTTCAGCTTCAGTAATCACTGAGTATTGTAGGCCTGAATCAGTGACTGTTACGCCTTCAGCTTTTGCATTCTCTTCTAAAAATGCTTTTGACTCTGCTGTCGCTTTTTCTTTTAATTCTAGTTGTTTTTTCTCAGCGGCAGCTTTAACTTCTGTATCGTATACTTTTAATGTTTCGATCATCTCTTCATCAGTTAATTTAGAGTTTCCACGTAATGTATCAGTGATACCTTGTAGGATAACTTCTTTATCTAATGTCATGCCGAATTCAGCTTGTTTTTCTAATGTAGTCGAAACGTAACGAGAAAATGAAGCACCAATTGCGTAGGCTGCTTTTTCGTTAGCATCTTTAAAATTCACAGCAGTTGCTTCTTGAGTCGGGGCTGCTGATTCTTGTTCTTGGTTACAACCAACGGTCAATGCAACTGTAGCTGCTAGTAAAGAAACTTTAAAAATGTTTTTCATTGTTACTCCAAATATTAAATTAAAACAGATAGCTTTTGATTTCACTTCAAAAATTGCAAAGCAGTATCTAAAACAGTTAACTTATACTAACCTTATAGCTGTTTACCAACAAAGACAATTTAATCATGCAATTAGCTAATACTTTTAAATCCCTTTTACTCGTAAGCACCCTATTGTTAACTGCTTGTGAGCAATATCCACAACCTTCGCAGCAATTTGAGCATGCTGCAGAGGGAGCTTTCAGTGCGGACATCTCCGACAATGGAGATTATTCGCTTATATCATCCATCCACCATGGTATCAGTTTATGGGACAACCGAAACAATAAACTATTGTTCAACTGGTATCACCATCAAAATCAAGACAATGACGTTTTTATTGTTCGTTTATCAGCAAATAATAGTGTTGCCTTAACAGCGAGTCGCCATGAGTTTGCCCTATGGGATATAAAAACTGGAAAATCACTGGGATTTTACCAAGTGTCCGACTCTCCTATTCGAGATATTCAACTATCTGAAAACGGCAATATGATAGCTTATGGACAGGTTAACGGTAAGTTAGTTCACATTAATTTACAGACGGGCCGCCGCTTAGAGGCACCATTGCACCGAGAAAAAGTGAACAGTATCGATATGTCTAGTAATGGACGTTATGTATTATCCGGTGGCAACGATCACCAGGCCTTTTTATGGGATACTGAGACAGCACAAGTGGTACAACGCTTTGAATTTGATCAGCGCGTTAGTTTAGTAAGATTAGAGAAAAATGGTCGCTTTGCATTTATTGCCGATACTCAAAAAGCGTCTCAAATCTGGAACTTACAAACAGGTAAGTTACAAAGCACATTGATATATAAAGCCCGTCAGTCGATATTCTCTTCGGTACGTTTTATCAAAGGTGGGCAATACTTATTAACTGGCAATGCGACTCAGTCAGTTAATTTATGGGATACAGAGAGCGGACTTAAACAACAAGAGTGGGCAGTGACTGCAAGAAAGAGACACGTCCTAAAACAGCTGTAGTATACTCAGCCTCATTATGGAACGATTCAGCGATTGTCACTGAAAGTTCCGCAGGTTTATTAGAAATTTGGCCATTAGCCCCTTTATAAGAGACATCATGACTAACAAACAGACAGAATTAGAAGAACGTATAGAACAATTGGAAATGAAGGTTGCTTTTCAAGAGGATAATATCGACACGCTTAATCAAGAGATATTTGAGCAGCAACGTCGCACTCAACAATTAACAGAACAAGTGGCTTTATTAGCAGTGAAGTTAAAAGAGAGTCAGCCGAATCAGTTAGCGTCAGAAAAGAAGAGATGCGTCCACCGCATTACTAAATAATAAGCTCAAGCTCCGTTATAACTCACTGACTTTAAAATTAAAAAGTCAGTGAAATTTTCTCTTCTGTTTGCTCTGCAAAGTAATCCACATACCCCAGCTGCACTTTCTTACCTAAGTGATTATTTTGATTGACTGCAATATGAGTAAAGCTCACCGTTTTGGCATCATCACGGAACATTTTTACTGAACATTTGCCCGATTCACCTTGATGCTGATGATATTGAATATAATCAGCAGTATTGGCTGTTTGTACATTAATAGCATTAACAAAGTGCTGTTTACGATAGGCAGATACAGTTTCAAAATCCACACCGGAAGAGGTAACAGGCAACGACTCAATTGCGCTTAATAAAGAGTGAGTGAGTTGTTTACCATCCCATACATATTGTCGGGCACCGTGTTTACTTGCCGTTAATAACGACAATTGACTGTCAAAAACACATAGTTGAAAGGCTTGGAAACAGCTTAAGTCCATGCTTAATAACTGTTGATGGATCTGATCAACACGCGCTAATAAACGCGGAATAATCACCCCACGACTGGTAAAGTTTTTAAGGCTGGGGTTAATTTGAGCTTGATAATAGTTGAGTAAAGCTAAACTCACACCACTTTGATGTGTTGCGATCCAAGTACCACCACCTGTAGGGTCTATCGGATAAACAGCGTTAAGTTGCTTATCTAACATAGGTATAATGGCTTGAGGTCGAGTACGCTGCTCATCTCTATTAAAAAATAGCTGGTAACCCTGCTCAGTCAATTGATAAGTTAATGTACACATAACTTACTTCTGCTCGTAGGAAGGTCGCTGTGGCTGGTGCAATTCCTAAATCTCGTTCAATATCCACTTCTTGTACTTGTGCGATATGTTTAATAGTTGCTAAGTGGTGAACCGTATGACTACCAACAAAAATAACTTCTCTCGCTAATGTGGTATCAACCATGGCAACTTGTTTATCAACAACAGAGATTTCAGTGGATAACTTAACACTCGTTGCAAGCTGTTCGGGTGTTAGGCTTTGTAAAAATACGCCAATCTCTTTAATGGCTGCTTGTGCTGCTTTAGGACAACTTTCAACAACCCCACCACGACTGCGTTTATCGTAATCAATTAAACCTTCTGAAAAACCATTAATAACAGATTGGTAATGATCTAAAATATGGCGCATATGTGCACCTGCAGAACTCATAAACATTGGCGAAATGACTTCTGTATATTGTGCTTCTGTCACTGCTGCTAAATAGGTATTAGCTTGTTGTAATATAACCAGTTGGCTTTCTATCATTGGCCAAACATTCCTTCAAAATTTAAATTATATAGAATTAGAGTAAAGCGAGTGCATGATAGTTCAATTATAGCATAAGCATGTTTATTGGGTTATCACAAAGTCATAACATTAAAGCGTTTACTCCTCCTGTTGCTTATCAAACAGATTGAGTTGATCCACTTGCCCGTGACTATCCCAGCCTACCACTTCAAGCTCACTATTATCCGAACCGCTAATGAGTGGAGTACTCAGTTGCGAATACAGTCCATTAGTTTGATACAAATGACTGTTATAAATAACAAAATCACCCACTTGATACGTTTTATTAGGGTCAAAATACAGTATTTCATTTAACGTAGTACTCGGTGCTACGATATTAGAGAAACCCTTTTTCGCTTGTTGCTCAAACTGCTCTGAGAGTATCGACGTCATATTGATTTGCTGTGAATAAACAACGCCTTCAACTTCTCCTAAACTATTAGACCAAGATACATGCAAATTAATTTCTTTAAATTGATTATTCGCATTAAAATCATCTGCAACAGACTTAATTTCCCATTCAATAGAGAAAACGCTACTAGCTAATGGGATATCAGTTTCAACCTGTTGATGTAGTGCTAACAGGTCATCGACGTCATTTATCTTCAACAAACCTTCTAGCTTAGTGCTTGCCAATGAAATTGCCTGTGCATGGGCTATATTTTTATTTTGTTGTTGTGCAATTTTTATTTGTAAGCCACTCATATTTAACGCCGTTAAGCTAATTACAATCAGTGACACTAAAATTTCTACAAAGGTAAAGCCTTGATTTTCCTTTTTCATTAGAAGTCTCTCCATGTTCCAGCGACTAATTGATAATGACTTGCTGACGGGATCACCGCTAATTGTTGATATAAACGCTTTAAGACTTGTTTATCGTAACGAACAGATAAATGAGGTGATGTAACGCCATCACTGTCTACTAAGTTACTGGTATAGGAACAATCATATTCACTCAGTAAGCTGCCATTGACCTTGATACCAGATAGGTTAATAGATTGCTGCTCACTGACTTGTTGAATACCCTCTTGATATTGAAAGGAACCACTGTTATCTAATACCGCTTCACTCTTAGGCAAAAGGTATAACATGCCAATCACTGCACTTTGTGTATCTTGAGGGGTAACAAATGTCCCCCTTCCATAAACACCATTTTAGGTTGCTCTGTGCTACCAATGGTAAAGTGCTGATCTCCCGATAATGTGCTAGAAGCCACGTCTAACGGGTTAATATGACAATCGCCCTCAATATAAATAACGGAGATACTCTCTTCTACCTGAGCTAATTGATGTGAGCAATCCATTGCACTACCGTAACGCATATCAATATAAGCAACTTGTTCAGATTTAATAAAATGTGCCTTTGCATCTGCCCAGGTCACGGCAAAAGTTTTTTCGAATAAAGAGCGACTATCAGTTAAGTCAGTAATCGGCGTGACTTGATCAAAAATAGGATTATTAAAGGTTGCTGTGCTTCCCCACTGCCCTTTATTAATACTTTGTATTCGCGATGCACCTTGCGCATCTGTCAACTCGCCGTAAATGGCTTCCTGCTCGAGGCTTTTATGATCAGGACATAACGCCAGCGTTTGTTCGTTTAGACTGAGATCATGTTGGCTGATGACAATATTGTCGGCAATATTATCCGAGGAAAGACAGTCGATTAACGACACACCTTCACAACCGTCATTAATCGTATCTCCTGCATTAATATTTAAACGACCATTACTCTGCAGGGGTGCTGTTGGAATATCAAAATCCAGCTCATAATAGACTTCTAGAGAGATCAGCCTTAAGGCGGATTTATCGCTAGAGTAACCCGTAGATGAGATAGCTAATTGATTCGCCGTCAAACTAGTAACGCTAACTTGGTAAGCAGTATTAGCCTGCTCAGCAGTTGCGAAAGTGAAAGGTAGTTGTTTTAACATCTCATGGGCATGAGCTGCAGAGCTTAATTTATTCAGTACTAAGTTAATCCCAGACTCAGCGTTGATAAAGGCCTCACTATTAGCATAGTAATTACTCAGCACTTTATTATCCATTAATTGCAGATAAGCCATATTAGTGGTGTAAGCGATACTTGCGATGCTCAATATTATTACAATAGCGAGTACCGCAAAGCCGCGGTGTTTGTTATCCATAACATCTCTCCAGTGTTTTCAACCACACTAAAGAGATTCACGCTTCCCTCGTTCTTTACGCATTATCTTCTGCATGGTAACTAATAAGCGTAGCCATAAAAACGCAATATACGAACAGTAAAGTAAAAAATAATTGATATTAGGTTTACTTTTTTATTGATGCTGATCTCAAAACGACAGCTAACTCAATGACAATTAACATTTATTTAACAACATTGTCCTATCTCACAATAACGGTTTTATCTGTCATTTAGAATCAGGTTATAAATGTTTAAACAAGCACTAACCTTTTAAGTAATGAATATTACGACATAACGGAGCGAGCAATGAGCGAAAATAATATTTACCCAGTTTCATCTGAAGTAGCCAAGAAAAGCTTATTAACAAATGATCAGTACCTAGCTGATTATGCTGAATCGATTGAAAACCCAGAAAAATTTTGGTATGAAAAAGGGAAAATTTTAGACTGGATCACCCCATATACAAAAGTAAAAAACACTTCATACGCCCCTGGTCAAGTTGATATTAAATGGTTTGAAGACGGTGAATTAAATGTTTCAGTTAACTGTATCGACCGTCATTTAGCAACGCGAGCAGATCAAGTTGCGTTAATCTGGGAAGGCGATACACCCGATCAAGACGCTAACATCACTTTTCAAACGCTTTACACACAAGTCTGTCAATTTGCTAATGCATTAAAGTCATTAGGTGTTAAAAAAGGCGATGTTATTTGTTTATATATGCCAATGACACCGGAAGCGGCAGTAGCTATGTTAGCCTGTACGCGTATTGGTGCAGTCCATTCAATCGTCTTTGGTGGTTTTTCTCCTGATGCAATTGCCGGACGTATTATCGACAGTAATGCCAAATTAGTGATCACTGCTGATGAAGGACGTCGTGGTGGTAGAACCGTGCCATTAAAAGGCAACGTTGATGAAGCGTTAACCCGAGATGGCACAGACTGTGTCGAACATGTCATTGTGTTAAAAAATACCGGTGCAGATATTAATTGGCAAGCAGGTCGAGACATTGACTGGACAGAGATCACCGCAGATCAAGCTGGTGACTGCGAACCAGAAGTGATGAACGCTGAAGACCCGTTATTTATTCTGTATACCTCAGGCTCTACCGGTACACCAAAAGGTGTACTGCATACCACGGGTGGTTATCTAGTATATGCAGCAATGACCTTTAAGTATGTGTTTGACTATCAAGAGGGTGATATCTATTGGTGTACCGCGGATGTAGGTTGGATAACAGGACACAGTTATTTAGTGTATGGACCACTTGCCAATGGCGCAACAACACTGTTATTCGAAGGTGTGCCTAACTACCCAACCACAGCGCGTATGAGTGAAGTCGTCGACAAACATAATGTCACACTACTTTATACCGCGCCTACCGCGATTCGTGCGTTAATGGCAAAAGGTGATGATGCGATTGTTGGCACAACACGTAGCTCATTACGTATTCTCGGTTCAGTTGGTGAGCCTATTAACCCTGAAGCATGGCAATGGTATTACGACAAAATTGGTGATAAGCGTTGCCCTATTGTCGATACTTGGTGGCAAACTGAAACAGGGGGATCTTAATTACCCCATTACCAGGTGCAACCGACCTTAAACCTCGGCTCAGCAACGCGCCCTTTCTTTGGCGTTAAACCAGCTCTTGTAGATAACGAAGGTAATATTCTAGAGGGTGCAGTAGAAGGTAACCTAGTGATGTTAGACAGCTGGCCAGGGCAAATGCGTACCTTGTACGGTAACCATGAACGTTTTGAACAAACGTACTTTTCAACCTTCGATAATATGTATTTTACCGGTGATGGTGCACGCCGAGATGAAGATGGTTATTATTGGATCACAGGCCGTGTAGATGATGTATTAAATGTTTCAGGACATCGCATGGGAACAGCTGAAATAGAAAGTGCATTAGTATCGCACCCGAAAATTGCTGAAGCTGCCGTAGTGGGTGTTCCTCATGAAATCAAAGGCCAAGGCATTTATGCTTACGTAACCCTAAACTCAGGTGAATACTCTTCGCCAGAGTTATATGCAGAAGTGAAACAATGGGTGCGTAAAGAGATTGGCGCTATTGCCACACCAGATATTTTACATTGGGCAGAAGGACTACCTAAAACGCGTTCTGGTAAAATTATGCGTCGAATCTTACGTAAAATCGCCACTGGAGAGAGTGATCAACTAGGTGATACATCAACACTAGCGGATCCAAGTGTGGTCGATCAATTGATTAAAGAAAATCAAGAGATCCAATAAGCATTACGCTTACTGATAGCCAAGCATAATCTTTACCGCTAAACTCCTCGATAGCCTACCCGTTATCGAGGTGTTTTTTTATTGGGGCAAACAAAGGAGCAAGTAGTGAACGTATTAGTATTAAATGGACCAAATCTAAATTTATTAGGAACACGTGAGCCAGAGGTTTACGGCAGCCAAACACTGAATGATATTATTAATGCACTACATGAAGAGGCAAAACCATTAAATATTACGCTGTCGCATTTACAGAGTAATCGTGAATACGAGCTCATCGAAAAAATCCATGACAGTGCTGGTAAAATAGACTTTATTATCATTAACCCTGCTGCCTTTACTCATACTAGCGTAGCCATCAGAGATGCTTTATTAGGGGTAGCCATTCCTTTTGTAGAAGTACATTTATCTAATATCCATAAACGTGAAAAGTTTAGACATCACTCTTATTTTTCAGATATCGCATCTGCAGTGATTTGTGGAATGGGCGCACAAGGTTATTCATTTGCTTTGCAAAGCGCAGCTCAATTTTTCCTCACTCAAAAGTAATAAAGCACCTTAAATCAAAAAACTACCCGCTCGGGTAGTTACTTTCTGAATGAGGTTAAGGCATTGTATAGTTGTCTTAAGGAATTGAGGCATAGTAGTACACCCACTTTGATGCCGATTAAATGGATTTTTGATACACTTCGTAATAAAAAGACATATTACAGGCGAGCCTAACTTTGTTAGGCTTTTTTTGCCTTACGTTTATACTATATTTGTTGCGTTAACTCCCTTTACTACAGATTAACGATCCAATAATTGGCAATCTGAGCTAACCTCAGTATACAAACAAGTTTATTTCAGCAAATAGAGAGCGTGATGCACCAAGAAAACCCTAATCAAGACCAAACAAGATGGCAATCATTGCGTCACTTTAATATTGTTATACTACTTTCTTTTATTTTCTTTTTCCTAGTTGGTTCAGGGCAAAGCTACGGTGCTTTTGGTACTAACCCTACCTTTATCACCCCTTTTATATCCCTGTTACTATTTTATTTTTTGCTGTATTAACCCTGTTCGGCTTAGTGAATAAAAAAGATGCTTGGACACATTTTTTGCTGCCCATCACTTGCTTCTCAATTACTCTTTTTGTCTCCATTAACAGTCACTTCCAAGAGCAAACGTATCAAAACAACTTTCTATACTTAGTATTATTACTGCCTATTTTCTACTCATATTTATTTGCATACAGTAAACCACAGCTATTATTCAATAATATTTTTATCGTACTTTGTTATGTTTTCTCATCTATTCTTGGTGAAACTAGCACCTCGGTTTTTCTATTTAACAGTACCTTCTTAATTAGCTTATGCTACCTCACTATTTTTACGCCACACCGTAGTAACACTAGTGAGCAGGTGATTACAGAAGTAAAGCAAGAAAAGGCAAGCTTACTTAGCCAGAAAAGTGCGCGTTATTTAAAGCGTATTGTCCACGATATTAGACAACCTTTGAGTAGTTTATCACTATATGGGCACCTACTAGAGAGCAAACTCGCAGGCACCGCACAAGAGAAACTAGCAAAAAACATTAAATTAGCATCTGAAGAATTAGATAGGTGGATGGCTAGTTTATTAGATATCGCAAGGCTTGATAGTGAAACCATCACCCCAAAGATAAACGATTTTAGTTTAGCTTCTGCACTTTTGCCGTCGATAAAAAAATACCAACTGCAAGCCTCAACACAGGGTATTAAACTAACCAGTCGACTAACAGAGCTCAATGTAAAAAGTGATAAAAGATTATTGGTTGAGATAGTAGAAGTATTACTCAGCAATGCACTAATACATGGTAAACAGGGCCCAAATGCTAAAGTGTTAATCAGTGTTCGACATTATAAAAATAAAGCACTGTTGCAAGTGTGGAATCAAGGCCCAGAAATTGAACCATCCATTGTTGAGTGTTTATTTGATGAAGTAAAATTGGCAGAAAACCTCTTACACAATAAAACTAAAGGGGTGGGGTTAGGCTTGGCTGTAGCGCAACGTAAAGCACTATTGTGTGGCACTAAAATTAATGCCATTACTTATCGAAATGGTAGTCGTTTTGGTCTGCTTTTAGAAACCGCAGAGCATATACCAAAAGCAATTAATATCGGCACGCTAAGTAACCAGTCGATACGCTATAGAATCTTATTGATTGATGATGATCTAGGCATTTTAAATGCTTTAAGCATGTTATTAGAAAGCTGGAACTATATCGTTGATTGTGAAGAAACTGCAGAAGCGGGACTGCAAAAATTTTATGCTAATACATATGATCTAATTATTACTGACTATCGACTTCCAGACCATAAAACTGGGTTAGATATAATCAGAGAAGTTAAAAAGACCCATAATATTCCATCTATTTTATTAACCGGTGAAGCCGATCCAGGAAAATTAAAAGAGGTACAAAGTACAGGGGATTTAATTAATTATAAGGTACTTAATAAGCCAGTGAAACCAGCCTCTTTGAGGTTCTTATTAAGACAGTTATTAAAATAATCTGAGTAAATTTCATGTGATGCGCTGCTTATATCGTTATTGAGCAGCCATATTGATAAGCCTGAGTATTAAATTAAACCAAGTTTTAATGCTTTATCAACGGCTTGAATACGACTAGAAGAGCCAGAAACGTCTAAGGCAGTGTATAGCCCCTTTTGATGAAACTTAACCGTATCCTGAGAGATACATAGGATATCCGCTATTTCTCTGTTCTTTTTGCCTTCGTGAAGCAATTTTAAAATCTGAATTTGCCTATCAGAAAGATGATAGATCTCTTTATTGCGCTCGGCTAACTGCTCCATTTCAGCGATTTCACTTGCCACTTCATCGGGCACGAAAATATCACCAGCGAAAATACTCTGTAATGCACTCAGCATCGCCTCTGGAGAATAAGATTTAGGAATAAAACCTGCTGCGCCTTTTTGTAAGGCATGATAAACATCTTGATACTCTTCACATGCGGATAACACAACGACTGGTGATATCACCTCTTGTGCGGATAACGCTTCTATCAATGTTAGCCCACTCATATCGGGCATGTACAGATCCATTAGAATCAGATCTGGTTGGATTCTTTTTATTTCCGGCAGCGCTTGAATTGGGCTGTCGAAGGTCATCACCGTATTATTCTCATTTTCTAAGGTCAATTTTAGACCGTATAAAAACAATTGGTGATCATCAATAATCACTATTTTATTCATTGAAATACCTTTCCTATGTGAATCTCTCATTTCCAATGAAATCACTCGCCCTCGCTCAGGAATCAATTAGTATACTGGCTTTAAACACATTAAAGATTAAAAAGAGGTCAACAAAATACCATTTTCTATAAATTCGAGCTATAAAACACTATAAATTTCAATATCTAAAGACATTATTATACCTAAAACAACCCTAGACAAAGATACCTTAGAATAGGTAAATATGAAATTTTTTTGCCTTTAGCCAACTGAATTAAAAGATCTTTTTGATAAATAGCATTCTCTGTTGCGGGATTATTGTAAAGTATTCTAATCCGCTGTCAGTGCTATATTAATCCTCTAATTCCCTGTATTCTTGCCCCCTAACTATCTACCGTCATAAATAAAGAGAAAAACATGCCTTGGATTCAGCTTAAATTAAATGCAAGCAACAAAAATGCAGAAGCAATTGGTGAACTACTAATGGATAATGGAGCGCTGTCAGCAACTTTTACAGACTCTCAAGACACACCTATTTTTGAACCAATGCCTGGTGAAACTCGCTTATGGGGTGATACCGATGTAACAGGCTTATATGATGCTGAAACAGATATGTTACCTGTTGTTGCTTTATTAAAAGCCAGTGACTTATTAGATGATGATTTTGCATTTAAAATTGAGCAATTAGAAGATAAAGATTGGGTACGCGAGTGGATGGACAACTTCCACCCGATGCAATTTGGCCAACGTTTATGGATTTGTCCAAGTTGGAAACCAGTACCAGACGAAAACGCCGTAAACGTAATGCTAGACCCAGGCCTTGCTTTTGGTACTGGGACGCACCCAACCACTGCTTTATGTTTAGCTTGGTTAGATGCACAAGACCTACAGGGCAAAGTAGTGATCGATTTTGGTTGTGGATCAGGTATTTTAGCGATTGCCGCATTAAAACTAGGTGCTAAAAGAGTGATTGGTATTGATATCGACCCACAAGCGATTACCGCAAGTCGTGATAATGCACAACGTAACCAAGTATCAGACCAACTAGAGCTGTACTTACCAGAAGACGCACCACAGGGCATCACTGCTGATGTTGTAGTAGCAAATATTCTGGCAGGCCCACTGCGTGAGCTTTCAAGCAGCATCGAATGCTTAGTGAAGCCACAGGGTAAATTAGCGTTATCGGGCATTCTAGAGCAACAAGCTGAAGAATTACTGTCAGTTTATAGCCAATGGTTCACCATGGATGATGCAAAAATCAAAGAAGAATGGGCTCGATTATCGGGTATAAAACACGCTTAAATTACTGAGAACAAAGTGTTGCTCAATTTGCAAGCAAAATAATTTCAAAATGGTTAATAATTAACCTTTATTCTGGAAGAAAAAATGCGTAGACTACGCCGCCTTAACTTAGAGAACGCTTAGAATATGCGCATTGGAAAGTATCAATTAGACAATAATCTTATTTTAGCCCCGATGGCTGGCGTCACTGATCGCCCTTTCAGAGAGCTTTGCCGAAAGCAAGGTGCTGGATTAGCCGTATCGGAAATGTTGTCATCCAACCCTCGTGTTTGGAATAGCACTAAATCTAAGTTACGAATGGACTACCATGATGAATCAGGTATCCGCTCTGTACAAATCGCTGGCTCTGAACCGCTAGCGATGGCTAACGCTGCACAGTTAACTGTTCAGCAAGGTGCTCAGATCGTTGATATTAATATGGGTTGCCCAGCTAAAAAAGTGAATAAGAAAAAAGCAGGTTCCGCTTTGTTGCCACACCTGAATTAGTGAAAGCTATTTTAGAAAGTGTTGTTGATGCCGTGGATGTACCTGTAACTTTGAAGATTCGCACCGGTTGGGATCCAGAAAATAGAAATGGATTAGAGATTGCACAGATCGCTGAACAAGCAGGTATCCAAGCACTATCAGTGCATGGTCGTACACGCCAATGCCTTTTTAAAGGTGAAGCTGAATACGACACTATAAAAACGATTAAAGAAAGTATAACAATCCCTGTGATTGCAAATGGTGACATTACTTCTGTAGAAAAGGCCAAATACGTGCTGGACCATACCGGAGCTGATGCCATTATGATTGGACGAGGCGCACAAGGTGCACCTTGGATATTCAATGAAATTAACCACTATTTAAACACTGGGCAGCATGCTCAACGTTTAGCGCAAATGGACGTTACAGAAATACTTATAAATCATGTACAAGCTTTACATGCTTTTTATGGTGATGTGATGGGGCCTCGAATCGCTAGGAAGCACGTCGGGTGGTATTTAAAAGAGCAAGACAGGTTAGGTTATTTTAAGCGAAAATTTAATGCAATAGACAACGCCACCGAGCAGCTAACTGCATTAGAAACTTATTTAAATCAATTGTAATTAAAAGAGTTAACACCCATGTTTGAACAAAATATTTCTCAAGAAGCACTGACTACAACAACTAATATTCCTGCTACAGGGCAAATAACTCAACGTCCATTGCGTGACTCAGTACGTCAAGCTGTTTCAGGTTACGTGGCAAAATTGAACGGTCAAGATACGACTGAATTATATGAATTAGTATTGGCAGAAGTTGAAGCGCCAATGTTAGATATCATCATGCAATACACTCGTGGTAACCAAACACGTGCAGCAACTATGCTAGGTATTAACCGCGGTACTTTACGCAAAAAGCTTAAAAAATACGGCATGGGCTAAGCCTCACTTATTTTAATCCTAAAAAGCGACTTTCATAGTCGCTTTTTTTATACCTGCCTTTCCATCCGCTCATCTCTTCTATAGATAAAAACTCTAACGCAATTTAGATATTCATTAAAACCATCAAATATGTAAAGACAGAATGCTCATTTGCCTATAATCTTAAGTTATTTAAAGTTTCAATAGGACAACTATGTTATCGCTTTCCATTAATGACCGCCTGACTAACCTACAAGCTTGGCAACAAAGTGTATTTTGTATGGCTTTAGCAGAGCAAAATATCACTCACTTCATCATGTTTAGCCAAGCCATTGAAAGTGAAAATGCCACGATAGCAGAAAATATTTTGCAGTTATTTTGGGAAAAAATGACTGTAAAAGGTGCAAAAATCAACTTCACTATTCAAGAAGAAAATTTTAATGCGATCATCCCTGAAAGCATTGATTACGATTTTTATGGTGTTTACCTGGCGGTTGATTACTGTGTTATTGCGCAATGTATCTTCAACTCTTTTACCACTAAATCTAAAGAAGAAGCATTAAATGCAAGTCAAACCAGTTTTGCGACTATTGCTAGCTTTATTGAATTACAAACAGATCAAGAGATTGATGAAGCAGAGTTGCTACAAGAGCCGTTATTTATTGAGCAACTAACACTGCAAGAAACCTTACTGGACATGTTAGAAAATGAGCGCAGCCCTGAACTTATTAAATCAATAAGAGTCCATATCAAAGCGTTGGAAAGTACTAGCATTGGTATCTCAACGCTGTAGAATCGCGCTAAATCATTATAATTTTGTGATTTTTAACACATTAAGGTAAATAAATTGCTAGTTTCTTGGTTTTTAAAGTGATTATGCTTTACTTGCAAGGAATGAATGCAATACATTAAATAAGTGTTTAAATTCTTACGCATATTTTTATACTAACGGAAGTCAAATAATGAACAAAACTCAACTTGTAGCAGACATCGCAGAAAAAGCAGACCTAACTAAAGTACAAGCTAAAGCAGCTTTAGAACAAATTTTAGCTAGTGTAACTGACAGTCTAAAAGATGGCGAACCAGTTCAACTAATCGGCTTTGGTACATTCAAAGTAAATCACCGTGCAGCACGTACAGGTCGTAACCCACAAACTGGTGCAGACATTGAAATTAAAGCAGCTAACGTTCCTGCTTTTGTTGCTGGTAAGGCGCTTAAAGAATCTGTAAACAAATAATCATTATTTGTGTCAAACATACAATGACTCATTGTTAATGTTGAATTATACTAAACCCTCTTCTTAGAGGGTTTTTTGTATATCCCCCAGCGCTTTTTTCCTCTCCCATTTATTTGTTTCAAAAATGTTAAATAATGTCAATATTCATGTTAATTTTCCTAAAAATGTGATCTAATAGGCGTTTCTATTTACCAACACAATTTATTACTCACTAAGGAGTCCGGCATGCGCCAAAAGGTAGAATTTACTAATGGAAGTAACATGCTTAGCGGTGTTTTAGAAACACCAACATCTGACATTAAATTTTACGCGCTATTTGCTCACTGTTTTACCTGTAGCAAAGACGTTGCTGCAGCATCTCGAATTAGCAAGGCATTAACAGCAAAAGGGATTGCTGTTTTCCGTTTTGACTTTACCGGGTTAGGTAGCAGTGCTGGGGATTTCTCAAACACTAACTTTTCTTCTAATGTACGTGATCTCGTTGCGGCAGCGGATTTCTTACGTAAAGAGTACAATGCCCCTAAATTACTTATCGGTCATAGCTTAGGTGGAGCGGCTGTATTAGGCGTTGCCAATAAACTACCAGAAACCGTAGCGGTAGTAACTATTGGTGCGCCATCGGACGCTGCGCACGTTGCACATAACTTTTCTGACCATATTGATGAAATCAATACCAAAGGGGCTGCAAAAGTAAATTTAGCTGGACGTGACTTCACTATACAAAAACAGTTTTTAGATGATATTAACAGTTACGGTAATAGCCATATCAGCAAACTAAAACGTGCTTTATTAGTGATGCACTCGCCTATTGATAATACAGTGAGCATCAAAGAAGCGGAAAAAATCTACCAAGCAGCATTGCACCTAAAAGCTTTGTGAGCTTAGATAAAGCCGATCACTTGTTAACCAGAAAAGAAGATGCCGAATATGCTGCAGATGTGATTGCTGCACTGGGCAAATAGATACGTACTTTCACCGATTCGTATTGCTTCTTAATCGTTTCTTAATCAGTTTATACGATTCATAAAAAAGCCCCGTTATCTGGTTAGATAACGGGGCTTTTAATATCAGCGTTATTAAATGATTACTTCTCATTCTCACGTGCAATGGCACGGTAAGCGATGTCGTTACGATGGAACATACCATCCCAATTAATCTGTTTAGTTAGCTCATAAGCCTTCTGTTGCGCTTCTGTCACCGTATTACCTAGTGCTGTAGCACATAGTACACGTCCACCGCTTGTTACCACTTTCCCGTCTTTTTCTGCAGTACCTGCATGGAACACTTTCAAGCCTTCCGTTGCTGCTGGAATACCAGAGATAACATGACCTTTAGTGTAATCGGCCGGATAACCGCCTGCTGCCAATACCACACCAATAGCTGCACGTGTATCAAACTCAGCAACCATACCATCTAGTTCACCGTTCACACCGGCTAAACATAGCGTTACGATATCCGACTTCATACGTAGCATAATAGGTTGTGTTTCTGGGTCTCCAAAACGACAGTTGTATTCAATCACTTTAGGTGTGCCATCTGCCATGATCATCAGACCCGCATAAAGGAAACCAGTGTAAGTATTACCTTCTAATGCCATGCCTTTTACCGTCGGACGGATAACTAAATCCATAATACGATCATGCATCTCTTGGGTTACCACAGGAGCAGGAGAGTAAGCGCCCATCCCACCTGTATTTGGACCTGTATCACCGTCACCAACACGTTTGTGATCTTGACTGGTTGCCATTGGTACAATGTTTTCACCGTCTACCATAACAATAAACGACGCTTCTTCACCATCAAGAAACTCTTCGATCACCACACGGTGTCCAGCTTCACCAAAGGCATTACCCGCTAACATATCTTGAATCGCATCTTCCGCTTCTTGTAACGTCATCGCTACAATTACGCCTTTACCAGCAGCAAGACCATCGGCTTTAATAACAATAGGCGCGCCCTTTTCACGAACATAAGCCAAAGCAGGCTCAATTTCAGTAAAGTTTTCGTACCAAGCCGTTGGAATATCATGACGCGCTAAAAAGTCTTTAGTGAAGGCTTTAGAGCCTTCTAACTGTGCTGCGCCTTTAGTAGGGCCGAAACATGCTAATTTTGCTTCACGGAAAGCATCAACCACACCAATGACTAAAGGTGCTTCAGGGCCAACAATAGTTAGCTCGACATTATTTTCTTGAGCAAAAGCCACCAATGCATCGATATCTTCTACGCCAATATCAACGTTAGAGACTTTATCTTCCAGTGCGCTACCTGCATTACCAGGAGCAACAAACACATTTTTAACTTCAGGGTTTTGTGCCGCTTTCCATGCTAATGCATGCTCACGACCTCCATTACCAATAATCAGTACATTCATTCGTTTTCCTCACGTAAGACAGTCCGTCGCTATTTAATGCTATTTCAGCGTCAAAAGTACTCATTTAGCGCGCTAAACTCCGTGCTTTTTCCTGAACTAACACTAAATTGCTTAGTTCTGACTCACTGCAATTATTCAAAAGACTAAAAGTTAATTATGTTTTAAAAGATTTTAAAACATAAGAACAGTTAACTCATTAATTTGTTATATCAACATCTGTTAGTTCGAAGTCAAGGAAAAGGCGCGGAGCTTGCAACTGCAAGTGAGCACCTTTGACGCAGAGACGAATCTACAAACTAAGATATAAAGATTAATGGCGGAAGTGACGCATTCCTGTGAATACCATTGCCATGTTGTGCTCATCAGCAGCCGCGATCACTTCGTCATCACGCATAGAACCACCAGGTTGAATCACACAGCTAATACCCGCTTCAGCAGCGGCATCAATACCGTCACGGAATGGGAAGAATGCATCAGAGGCCATTACAGAACCTTCTACAACTAAATTTTCATCTGCTGCTTTAATACCTGCAATTTTAGCACTGTAAACACGGCTCATTTGACCTGCGCCTACACCTACTGTTGTACTGTTTTTAACGTATACAATAGCGTTTGATTTAACAAATTTAGCTACTTTCCAGCTAAACAGTAAATCACTCATTTCTGATTCTGTTGGTTGACGTTTAGATACCACTTTCAGGTCGTCTATACCTACCATGCCTTGGTCGCGATCTTGTACTAATAAACCACCGTTAACACGTTTGATGTCAAACTCAGTCGTTTGCGTAGCCCATTCACCACACTCTAATAAACGTAGATTCTTTTTCGTCGCAACGATTTCTGCAGCTTCTTTGCTAACAGAAGGTGCGATAATCACCTCAACAAATTGACGAGAAGTAATTGCTTCAGCTGTTACTGCATCTAGCTCGCGGTTAAACGCGATAATGCCACCAAATGCTGATGTAGGGTCTGTTTTGTAAGCACCTTCATAAGCATCAAGAATAGTGCCTGCAACAGCAACACCACATGGGTTTGCATGTTTAACGATCACACAAGCTGGCTCAGAGAATTCTTTAACACATTCTAACGCAGCATCAGTATCTGCAATGTTGTTGTAAGATAATGCTTTACCTTGTAACTGTGTCGCCGTTGAAACAGAGGCTTCTTGAATGTTATTTTCAACATAGAAAGCTGCTGCTTGATGAGAGTTTTCACCGTAGCGCATATCTTGTTTTTTCTGGAATTGAGCGTTGAACGTACGTGGGAATTTAGATTCCTCATCGCCTTCATTATTCTCGCCGTAAGTTGGAACCATAGTACCGAAGTAGTTAGCAATCATACCGTCGTATTGCGCAGTGTGCTCATAAGCAGCAATCGCTAAATCAAAACGTGTTTTGTAAACTAAGCTTCCATCATTTTCATTCATTTCAGATAGAATGCGACCGTAGTCAGAAGCGTTTACAACAATAGCAACATCTTTATGATTTTTTGCAGCAGCACGTACCATAGTTGGTCCGCCGATATCGATGTTTTCGATTGCGTCTTCTAACTTACAGTCTGGGTTTGCTACTGTTGCTGCGAATGGGTATAAGTTAACTACTACCATATCAATCGCTTGAATGTCATTGCTTGCCATAATATCTTCATCGATACCGCGACGAGCAAGAATGCCACCGTGAATTTTAGGATGTAAAGTTTTAACACGTCCGTCCATCATTTCTGGAAAACCAGTGTAATCAGAAACTTCTGTCACTTTAATATTATTTTCTGCAAGTAATTTACAGGTACCGCCCGTTGATAAAATATCAACCCCTTTGTCGGCTAATTCACGTGCAAATCCTACAATACCAGTTTTATCAGAAACACTGATCAGTGCTCGTTTAATCGTTCGGCTATTTTCCATTATCTTTCACATTCCTCGGTTAATGTTTTCATCGGTGAAACATTCAATTGATTGGTTTTTCCAAAAAGTTGAACTTGCGCGCATTCTACCCGAATCAGAAGCATTTTATTCACTTTGTTAAATAAAAAGAAAAAAATATCGGAATTGTCTCGAGTAACCATAAAAGTAGATTAGGATCCAATCGTATAGAGGTAGCTAGCGATACCACGACAGGTTACTTCTTTAGTTTTTTGAAAGTTTAATGCACTCATTAATTGCATATTTGGATGGTTTTTTTGCGATATGACGGTTTGTAAGCCAGGTAATTGATATAAGGAGATTAATTGTTCAACCAACAAAGTTAAAGTAGGCAGTAGATCTTGATGTTCATGAAAGTCAGGTAATAAACGCAGAATAAAGAGGGTTCAATTTGTTGATCAACAAAGCAGTCCTGTAAACCAGTGCAACCAATCACAAGCCCACTTTTAACACATTGTATTGCATACATTTTATGCTTTTTATTATTAAGTAATGTATCAAAACAATCACTGGCTTGTTGTTCAGATAACACGCCAGTGATACTGTATTTCATACACAATGGATGCTGTACCAATTGTACAAAGTCTTGTTTGTCTTCGGCGGTAAAAGGACGAACGCTGAGTTGCTGATGTTCAATAAACAAAGACATATTAACCTCATCGATAACAAATGAGACTTCATCATATCGTTCAAAAAATAAACAGCTAACGCTAGTGGGTTAAAAATGAGAGATCAATACAAAATAAAAAACATGCCGAAGCATGTTTTATAAGGTCAATCTACACAGCGTTTATGCTTACTGATGGTAAGGTGCGCTTAACTCATGTACCGCATCAACAAACACTTTGGCATTTTCTGGCGGTACATCTAAATGAATACCGTGACCTAAATTAAACACATGTCCAGTCCCTTTACCGTAACCTTCCAAGATGGTCGCCACCTCTTCACGAATACGCTCAGGTGATGCATATAACATGGATGGATCCATATTACCTTGAAGCGCAACACGTGAGCCGACACGTGCTCTTGCTTCTTTAATATCGATAGTCCAATCTAAACCTATACCATCACAGCCTGTATCAGCGATCTTCTCGATCCATTGACCACCATTCTTAGTAAATAGAGTAACAGGTACTTTCTGTCCTTCATGGTTACGGATTAAACCATCAACAATTTTATGCATATATTGTAATGAGAAATCTTGGTAATCACGTGGCGATAAAATACCACCCCAAGTATCAAACACCATAACCGACTGTGCGCCCGCTTTAATTTGTGCATTAAGGTAGCTGACCACTGAATCTGCTAACTTATCTAATAAAGTATGTAATATTTGTGGCTCAGCAAAAGCCATCTTTTTAATTTTAGTGAAGAATTTTGAACCGCTGCCTTCAATCATATAAGTCGCTAATGTCCAAGGGCTACCTGAGAAACCAATTAATGGCACTTCACCTTTTAAGTCGCGACGAATGGTACGAACTGCATTCATTACATATTGAAGCTCACCTTCAGGATCCGGCATGATTAAGTTATCAACATCTTTTTTACAGCGAATAGGACGCTCAAATTTAGGCCCTTCTCCTTCCGAGAAATATAAACCTAAGCCCATAGCATCTGGGATAGTTAAAATATCGGAAAACAAAATAGCGGCATCAAGGTCAAAACGACGGAGCGGTTGTAACGTTACTTCACAGGCGAGATCAGCACTACGACATAGCGACATAAAGTCACCAGCTTGCGCACGAGTCGCTTTATATTCAGGTAGATAGCGTCCAGCTTGACGCATCATCCAGACAGGCGTTTTATCTACTTGTTTCTTTAATAAAGCACGAAGATAGCGATCGTTTTTTAAATCTGTCATTAGTAACCTTTTCTATTTTAGCTATTGATAGCTTTTACACGGCAATTATTAATTATTGATAGAATATACCTTTTTACATTTCAAAAATGAATTTGGTATTACCTATCACTTCGATACCTAAGCCCTAGCTTAACGACATCGCTTTATTGTTTTCTCAATTAATTTTCGCGCAATTGTGCCATGCTTTGGAACGATTGGTAAGTTATCAATATCATACCAATTGGCTTCTACTAACTCATGTGGATCAACTACTATCTCGCCAGAAGCATAATCAGCGATAAAGCCCATCATTAATGAATGAGGAAATGGCCAAGGTTGACTGCTTACATATTGAATGTTTTTCACCTTTAATCCAACTTCTTCAAAGACCTCTCGCTCTACACAAGCCTCTAGGCTTTCCCCTGCTTCAGTAAACCCAGCCAAAGTGGTATAAACAGGGTAATTATCTTTATGGTGACGACTATGTAATGCTAATAATATTTTTTTCTTATGACGAATAGCGACAATGATACAAGGCGATACTCGAGGGTAAGCACGATGTTGACAGTGATAACACTTCATTGCAATTTCCCAATCAATGGGATTCATTTTTTGCCCACATTGCCCACAAAATTGATGGGTTTTATAAAACAGGCTAATTTGGAAGGCACGCCCTGCCATATCAAAAAACAGATCCTCAACACGGCCTAATAAAGAACGTAGACCGACATATTCTCCGATCCCAACATCAAGGGGTTCTGGTAAATCGACAAGATAACAAGGCTGCTCTTTGTACTGACCTAATAATCGTTTATTTTCAGTTATACCATCGGGAAAAGGTAATTCACTGACGCACCCAAAGGGATGAAATCACCTTTATCTAGGGCAACTAACTTACCTTGCGATAAGATAAACCACCATGCGCTCTCATCTTCTTTTGTATTCACTTCTGCCATAAATCTACTCTTGTTAAAATCCATCAACATAATGCAACATAGCATAGTCATTAAACAAGTCTGCGCAATACCAATTTGTTAGCAAAAAACATCAAATAAATGTAGCCATCACTCTCAATATAGGCAATGATAGAAGCACCTATAAATAAATATTTTTTGCCCTTTTACATTGGGCAGAAGTTCACAGTAATTAGTCAGTGGGTTGTGTAAACTGAATGGCGATTAATATTCAGTTGTTTATTAACCTAAGTCATTGATGACGATTCGCTTACAGGAGGTTTTATGCTTAACAAACTAAAACAAGCAAAAGAAGAATGGGGTGGCACACTGTCTATCTTAGATAACTGGTTGGATGAACGACAGATACTGGTTATTTTATATTGTAAACTAGCAGGCTTACCTCCTTACCAACAAGAGAAACGCTGCTTACCAGAACAAGCGGTTATTACTGAGTTTTGCCAAGTATTATTAGACTATGCTTCCACTGGTCATTTTGAAATTTATGAGCAAATCATTGAAAAATCCAAGTTGGATGGTGAAGAGAATCTAAAAATAGCGCAAGAGCTTTACGCTAAAATAAACAGTACAACGGATACTGCTCTCAACTTTAATGATACCTATGCAGAAAATGCTTCGGATCAGACTTTATTGAACTTTGATCATGACCTTTCAGAGTTAGGGCAAGTGATGGAAAGTCGGTTTGAACGTGAAGATAAGCTATTAGAGGTTGTACACTTACACCACACCTTTGCATGATAGTACTGTTCAAGATTATCTATTCTATTAAGTATCAATTAAGCTAAAAGCCTCGTTTTAGCTTGATTGATTATCAACTTAACTGTCTTATATTTTTTATAAATAAGGTACTTGAGAATCCAAACTGTTTTTAACTAACAGAAAATATTCTTTAATAAACTCTATTTGCTCCTGAGTTGCTCTATGCTCCCAACACTTCCCTAGTATTTGCTCGATATCTTCAACTAGCTTATCTCCTTCTGCCACCACCATTAAACGGGTTTCATTGCTTAATTGCGATTGTTGCTGGCAAAAAGTCATCAGCAATTGTGAAGCTTGGTCTAAGACAATATCTGCAATTACCTCACCACTGGCTGGTTTAGCGCTATCTTCAAATATACTTAAATTATCAGCAAAATAACCGATGCATGCATCATAGGCATCACTTTTTAATAACATAACTTCTGTTCTCTAGTTGATACTTATCATGCTTAATAAGGCATTCACCTATTAAGCATGATATAAATTTAATTACAGCTCACCCATTTCACGTAACGATAAATCACGACGTTTATTAAAGGCTTTACGCTCTTTTTCAGGTACCTTTTGTGATAGCGGTAAATTCACCTTCATTGCATCAACAGGTTTATTGTAAACATGGAACTCATAATGCAGATGTGCACCCGTTGAACGGCCTGTATTACCAGATTTAGCAATCAGTTTACCCATCTCTACACGCTGCCCTTTACGCACTAATATTTTACTTAGGTGTAAGAAACGTGTGGTGTATTTACGGCCATGTTTAATCACAATGTAGTTACCAGCTGCAGGGTGGTAACCAGCTCGAACTACAACACCATCACCCGTTGCATAAACATTAGTCCCAACAGGGACTGCAAAGTCAGTTCCGTTATGTGGGCTAATACGCTTAGTAATTGGGTGTAATCGACGCGGGTTGAAGCGAGAACTAATTCTTGGGTGCCCATTAACTGGGTAACGACGGTAAGCTTTAGTTAAACCTTTTCCATCTTTATCGTAATAACGACCGTCTTCATTTAAGAAGGCGGTGTAGTTACGCGACTTTGTTTTAATGATGACCGCCAACACCTCACTATCAAAACTATAAGCGCCTTCAATATATTGTTTAGCGACTAACACATGAAAGGTATCACCCGCACGTAATTGACGGTTGAAATCAAATTGGTCCTGTAACGCACCGGAAATTTGCTGAATTTGGCTAGCCGATAATCCACTTTTTTTGCACTAACGTAAAAGCTGCCAGTCACACTGCCCTGGTAGAAGCTATTACGCCATTCGCCCTTTTTATATCTAACTTTGATGCATAAGCACCATCCTTTAATACAAAACTCAAAGTATTTGCGCGATCAATAATAACCTTTAACGCTAATAACTGATTATCAGGGCTAATTAATAGTTGTACTTCTTGGCCTGGTAATAAATTCGCTAAACGAAGATATTCCGTATCGGCTTCTAGCAACTCTTGCAACACAGCCGCAGATATCCCCTCATCGGAAAAAATCTCACTCAGTGTGTCACCTGCTGAAATGGTTTTTTGAACTTCTCGGTTACCAGAGAACTCAGGAAATAACTTATCAGCAGCAGGAGTAACCGTATCAAGAGGCTCTGCAAGGGCAAGGTCCGCTTTAGTAGTTTCACTGGTTGGCAAGACTAACTCACGCTTAATTTTTTTATTTTTATCCCCATGAGCGGGAATTAAACTGATGATAAGTAAGAAAAGAAATAGCGAAATAACTATCCAAAAATGCAGACGAGGCAAGTTATTAATGAAGAAAAGCGCTTTTTAAACATGATTTTACATTGAAGCAATAAAGGCATAAACGATCTCGATTAGACAGGAAAAAACATAACCGCAAAATTTAAATGGTTGCGAGTATAACCCATAGAAAAGCTATGTTTAAGACAAATAAACAGCAATTTTATTGTCCTACGACTATTAAAGTAAGAAAACAGTTCTCAGTAAATTAAAAATAATAGGGTGTTATCCGTCACAAAAAAATGTATTATAGACGTCTAGATGTAAAAACATCCAAATTATTTTAATTTAAATAGCCGAATAGGAGTTCACATGTCACGTGACTTATTTACTTCAGAATCAGTTTCTGAAGGTCATCCAGATAAAATCGCCGATCAAATTTCTGATGCGGTACTTGATGCCATTTTAGAACAAGATACTAAAGCACGTGTTGCTTGTGAAACCTATGTAAAAACAGGCATGGTTATGGTTGGTGGTGAAATCACTACTGATGCATGGGTAGACATCGAAGAGATCACACGTAAAACAGTACGTGACATTGGTTACACTAGCTCAGAAATGGGTTTTGATGCTGACTCTTGTGCAGTACTAAACGTAGTAGGTAAACAATCTCCAGACATCAACCAAGGTGTTGACCGTTCTGATCCACGTGAACAAGGTGCCGGTGACCAAGGTTTAATGTTTGGTTATGCAACTAACGAAACTGAAGTTTACATGCCTGCTCCAGTAACTTACGCACACCGCCTTGTTAAAAAACAAGCTGAAGTACGTAAAAGCGGTCAATTAGACTGGTTACGTCCAGATGCAAAAAGCCAAGTCACTTTTGCTTATGACCAAGGTAAGATTGTAGGTATCGATGCTGTTGTTTTATCAACACAACACCGTGAAGATATTAAACAATCTGACTTAGTTGAAGCAGTAATGGAAGAGATCATCAAGCCAGTGTTACCTGCAGAACTATTATCTGAACGTACTAAATTCCATATCAACCCAACTGGCCGTTTTGTTATCGGTGGTCCAGTAGGTGATTGTGGTTTAACTGGCCGTAAAATCATTGTTGATACATACGGTGGTACAGCACGTCACGGTGGTGGTGCATTCTCTGGTAAAGATCCATCAAAAGTTGACCGTAGTGCAGCATACGCAGCACGTTATGTAGCAAAAAACATTGTTGCTGCCGGTCTAGCTGACCGTTGCGAAATCCAAGTATCTTATGCAATCGGTGTTGCTGAACCAACATCAATCAGCGTTGAAACATTCGGTACTGAAAAAGTAGCAAAAGGTTTAATCGTTAGCCTAGTAAGCGAACACTTTGACCTACGCCCTTACGGTTTAATCGAGATGTTAGACCTAATTAAACCTATCTACCAAGAGACGGCTGCTTATGGTCACTTTGGTCGCGAGCAATTCCCTTGGGAATCTCTAGATAAAGTAGAAGCATTAAAAGCAGCGGCATTTTAATCTCAGTTTAAATACTCTAGACTAATGCTTACGTTTGAAGATAAAAAAGCACTCGCAGCAAAAGGTGAAGACTGTTTCATCCTAGCCGAGTGCTTTTTTGATCGCCACTTCCCTCGACCTACCTATTACTTTAATCAACGGGGACGAAGTGCAGGTACTGCTCATCTACAAAAGAACATCATAAAGTTTAATCCAATACTCTATTCACAAAATAAACAGATATTCATTGAACAAGTGGTTGCCCATGAAATAGCGCACCTACTCACTTATCAAATGTTTGGCAAAGTAAGGCCTCATGGTAAAGAGTGGCAAGCGATTATGACACAGGTATTTAAAGTACCAGCTTCGACAACTCATCAATTAGATGTCTCCGATGTCGAGGGTAAGTTATTTACCTATCGTTGTGATTGTTCTGAGCATCAACTGACTATTCGTCGGCATAATAAAATTAAAAAAGGCACCACCTATTTATGTCGACAATGTAAATCAGCATTAGTGTTCGTAGAAGTGAATAGTTAAAGCAGTGTATAAAATATAAGATAGTGCTCAATGTGGGATTAATATTGCAGACTACTCAACCCCCGCCTTTATAGGCTGCAATATTAATTTTACCAATTCACCGATGGGTGGCTTATCCCATGGTGTAGATAAACTTTCATGGAAAAGCTTATCTATCTTACTAAGCCTTGTATTGTGCGATACACGACTTATTTACAACCTATACCAATATTGTGCGTTATCAGCATAAGTCAGCGTTATAGAAAGCATAAAGAATAGGACGATTCTTATACTCTCGACAGAAACAACGGGTTTACCACCTATTAATGACTTACTCCATTTTATGTTTCATTTTCTGGACGGGAAAACTAGTTCATAAATTCAATCAAATTAATAGCCGCTATCTCTGCTAACAACCAAATGATAATAGATATCATTATTATCTGTCAACCAGTAAAATCAATAATTTTTAAAATAAAATAAAAAGGCCTATAGCCTAAGGTGAGAGCGAGTTATTAACTATTCTTAGTGTAGGTATTAAAGAGATTTAATTAGCAAAATAGATAATCAGTATCTTATTGTTTTGTTTGGTTTTTATTCAGAAAGCTTTATTAGAGGTGTTTGAATTGAGTTAATAAATTAACATTAAGCATAAAAAATCCGATACAAAGATCGGATTTTAGAAAAGTAAAAATTGTTAACTAGCTCACTATCTTTTGAAGTTATCCAAAATAATACCTGTTGCCATCGCTACATTCAGAGATTCTGCCAGCCCAAAATTAGGAATAGTAATTTTATCGGTAATTAATTTACCCACCGCATCTGAAATACCATGCGATTCGCTTCCCATAACAATTAATGCACTACTCGGTAATTTACATTTGTGAATATTTTCGCCTTCTAAAAAAGCACCAAAAATAGGTTTGTCTTGCGAACTTAAATATTCAGTAAGATCCGCGTGACTCACTTGCACACGAGCAAAAGAGCCCATGGTGGCAGCAATCACCTTTGGATTGTAAAGGTCAGCGCAGTCTGGGCTGCATACAACATGTTTAATGCCATACCAATCAGCAACACGAATGATTGTGCCTAAATTACCTGGATCTCCTACTTGGTCTAATACCAGTACTAATCCTGCTTGTTGCTGTTCAGGTGTGCTAAACACTTTGCATTTAACGACAGCAATCACACTGTTATTGGTTTTTAAGGTACCCGCCTTTTGTAACTCTGCTTCACTACTTTCAATCGTTTTTGCAATTAATTGATGTTCAGTGAGCTGTTTAGCTTGTTTGTTAATGTACTCGGTTGTTGCAAATAAATTAACGATTTCAAAATCCGATTGAAATAGTTCACCCACATTTTTTCACCTTGAACAAGAAATAAGCCTAATTTTTTACGCTGTTTTTTAAGCTCTAAAGAGTGAATAAGTTTTAACTGATTTTTAGAAATCATGATTTTTCCAATTATAAATAACAACACATAATAATCGCATCTTCTCGACCATTATCTGTAGGATAATAAGCAGGACGAATATCAACGTCTACAAACCCTAATCTTTGATAGAGCTTAATAGCAGCTTGATTAGAGGCTCTCACTTCTAGCCAAATTTCTTGCTGTGCAAGATCTGTCGCAAAGCCTTGCAAATAAGTTAACAAATGTTGACCTAACCCTTTGCCTTGCTGTTCAGGAGCAATGGCAATATTCAATAACGTCACTTCACCAGCCACATAACTAGCGATAAAGTAACCTACTATTTGACCATTTAAGAGTAAAATATGGTTAATATAACGCTTTCCAAAATTGCTCATAAACAATTTTTCAGACCAAGGGTGGCTGTGCGCAGCTGATTCAATCGTTAATACATTAGGTAAATCATTAATCGCCATACTGATAATGGACAGTTTTTCTTGATTATTGTTGGTAGGCACAGAACTGCTTCCAAAGTGTTTGTTTTGCATGATGTTGCTCAGCAAGAATTGCCAAGGCAGGTGAATGTAATAGCTGATGAGCAGGAGCGACCTCAAGTTGACCAATGGTCGACCATATCAAAGTAGGTAACTCTCCCTGCTGATTTTCAAATTGCGCTAAAGAGCAGTAAGTCACTTTATCTTTATCAATTTCAAAGGCATTGAGAATAGCTTGCATCAATGGATGCTGCTTATCTTCTTTGGTACACACCACCAATAATTCGCATTGCGATAGATTTAACTGTTTATGGACTTCTTCAGCTTTAAATAACGCAGGTTTTCTTACTTGCCAATGAGTAATTCCCATCTCCTGTAAAAAAACTGCTTGTTGGTGTTTCATAATCAGCCTGACATCAAAAATAGAAGCGCTAATATAACATTGATTAATAATGGATCGAAGTATTAGGCAAAAACTAACCCTGTTATATGTTCAAAAAATAAAGGCATCGTTATTCCTACTGACACTTCTATTAGATTTATGACTATGGCATCAAAAAACTAGCTGTAATAGTCAACATTGTACATCAACAAGTTGACCATTTAATCAGCTTTGTGCTAATTATAGTCGCCTTTGCGTTCATTAACTTAAGCAAAGTTGCACCAGTTTTTAATCTATATCAAGGCTGATAATGATTAAGATTGCTTAAATAAGTTACTTTTGGTTACTTAATATTCAATAAAAATGCTGTTATTTTGAAGTATACGACACAAATTGTATTTAACAATTGTGGACATAGGTCACATAAATTAATGTGATCCATTAAGTATTTATGACAGTAAGTCGCCCGAAGGAAGCAAGAGATGCGAGTTATGTCACAAAAAAATCAATTTACTCAATCGTTTTTAAAGCCTAAATCCTTAAAAACTATAAGGGATTATTAAATGTCATTATTAGAAGTTAGCAACCTACGTATTGAGTACCCATCTCGATTTGGCGTACATGCAGCCGTAAAGTCACTGTCATTCTCAATTAACCGCGGAGAGATAGTCGGTGTGGTAGGTGAGTCTGGCGCAGGTAAATCTACCGTAGGGAATGCGATTATCGATTTGCTTAGTCCTCCTGGAGTGATCGCAGCCGGTGATGTGTTTTTAGATGGTCAAAAGATCTCAGGTTTAACATTGGATGAGATGCGTAAAGTACGAGGTAATAAAATCGGCTTTATCTTCCAAGATCCAATGACCTCATTAAATCCACTATTTACTGTTGAGCAACAACTTTTAGAAACCATTCATGCCAACCTTGATGTTTCACAAAGTGACGCATTAGCACGAGCGGTTAATCTCATGCAGCAAGTCGGCATTCCCGAGCCAGAAGTACGTATTAAACAATACCCTCATCAATTCTCTGGCGGCATGCGTCAACGTGTGGTTATTGCTATTGCCCTTGCAGGTGAACCTGATTTAATCATTGCCGATGAGCCAACCACTGCCTTAGATGTATCGATTCAGGATCAGATATTAACCTTGATTCGTAATTTATGTGTCGAGAAGAATGTCGGTTGTATGCTAGTGACACACGATATGGGTGTGGTTTCAAACGTCACTGACAAAGTGGCAGTTATGTATCGCGGTGACCTTGTTGAGTTTGGTGAAACGAGTAAAGTACTTAGCAATCCAGACCACGAATACACACGCAGTCTTATTTCAGCAGTACCACGCTCAGATAGAAAGCTAGATAGATTCCCGCTAGTAAGTTACATCGAAGAAGCACATGAGCTACAAACCTTAGACATCAAAAATCATTGGTTAGGACAAAGTGAGCAACAGCGCGACTATCAAGGCCCACTATTAAATGTTGAAAACGTTAGTTTACGTTTTGTCACTAAAGATTCATTTTTTGAAAGTAAACGTGAATATGTGCAAGCCAACAAAAATGTTAGCTTTAGCATAAATGAAGGTGAAACTTTTGGTTTAGTAGGTGAATCAGGCTCAGGTAAGTCAACGATTGCTCGTGTTATTACCGGTTTATATCCGCCCAATGAAGGTAAAATCACCTTTGAAGGCATTGACTTAACAGCGATAAAATCAGAACGTGAGCGACGCCCTTTTCGCCGACAAATGCAGATGGTATTCCAAAATCCGTATACCTCTATGAACCCACGTATGAAAATTTATGACATTATTGCCGAGCCAATTCGCTTTCATAAACTAGCTTCCTCTGAATCGCAAATTCAACAAATTGTATTCGATCTTCTAGACCATGTTGGTTTGGGCAAAATGGCTGGTGTTAAATATCCGCATGAGTTTTCTGGCGGTCAACGCCAACGTATCTCTATTGCTCGCGCACTAGCAACTCGACCTCGCTTATTAATTTGCGATGAACCAACATCAGCATTGGACGTATCAGTTCAAGCACAAATTCTAAATCTGTTAAAAGATTTACAGGATGAGCTAAATTTAACCATGTTATTTATTAGCCATGATTTACCAGTAATACGCCAAGTTTGCGACCGTATTGGGGTAATGCAACAAGGGCAATTATTAGAAGTGAATGAGAGTGAGCAATTATTTACTCACCCTCAACATGCTTACAGCAAGCATTTAATTTCTTTAATGCCTGAATTTAAAGGGTTACGGAACAGTCTCTAATGCCGTTTCACGATTAGAACATAAACGTTACATAAGTATTTTTCATACAAGGAGTTTTAAATGAAGTTTCTAAAAACAAAATTAGCCGTTGCTTTACTTGCTACCGGTTTAAGCTTTGCAGCATCAGCCGCAGATATCACTGTCGCTTACGACTCAGACCCAGTCACATTGGATCCACATGAGCAACTGTCTGGTGGTGTGTTACAGATGTCGCACATGCTGTTTGATCCACTTGTGCGCTTCACTAAAAGCTATGATTTTGAGCCTCGTTTAGCAGAGAAATGGGAACGAGTTGATGATACAACTTTCCGTTTCACACTACGTCAAGGTGTGAAGTTTCATTCAGGCAATACCATGACTGCCGATGACGTGGTGTGGACCTTCAATCGTTTAAAAGAATCACAAGATTTTAAAGCTGTATTCTCTCCTTACGAGAAACTGGTTAAAGTTGATGATTACACAGTTGAACTAGTCTCTTATGAACCTTACCCATTAGTTTTACAAACAGCTACTTACCTATTCCCAATGGACAGCAAGTTCTACTCGGGTGACATGGATGGTAAAGACAAATCTGAAATCGTTAAACACGGTAACTCGTTTGCTTCTACGCACGTATCAGGTACAGGTCCATTTACGATTGAGTCACGTGAACAAGGCGTGAAAATTGTCTTTGATCGTTTTGATGACTACTGGGATAAACAATCTCCAGGTAACGTAGATAAATTAACATTAGTGCCAATCAAAGAGAATGCAACACGTGTTGCTGCATTACTTTCTGGTGATGTTGATATGATCTACCCAGTTGCACCTAATGATCAAAAACGTGTAATTGACACTAAAAACATTGATTTAACGACAGTTGCTGGTACGCGTATCATTACCCTTCAAATGAACCAAAACTCTAACGAAGCATTAAAAGATGTACGTGTTCGTCAAGCAATTGTGTACGCGATTAACAATGAAGCAATTGTTAAAAAAATCATGAAAGGTTTTGCCACAACAGCTGGCCAACAAGGTCCTGAAGGTTATGCCGGTTACGACGCTGACTTAGTACCACGTTACGACTTGAAAAAAGCCAAAGCATTAATGAAAGAAGCTGGCTATGAAGATGGCTTTAAACTTTCAATGATGGCGCCAAACAACCGTTACGTGAACGATGCTCAAATCGCGCAAGCTGCTGCTTCTATGCTCGCTAAAATTGGTATCACTGTTGACCTAAAAACCATGCCTAAAGCACAATACTGGCCTGAATTTGATAAGTGTTCAGCAGATATGATGATGATCGGTTGGCATTCAGATACCGAAGATTCAGCTAACTTCTCTGAGTTCTTAACTATGACGCGTGATGCAGAAACGGGTAAAGGCGCTTACAACTGCGGCCATTACTCAAATCCAAAAGTTGATCAGCTAGTGAACCAATCTAACGCTGAAACAGACCCAGCTAAACGTGCTGAGATGTTAAAAGAAGTTGAAGATATCTTGTATAACGAAGCTGCATTCGTGCCGCTACATTGGCAGAACTTAGCTTGGGGTGCAAAATCTAACTTAAACCTTTCACCTGTTGTGAATGCAATGAACTTCCCATACCTTGGGGATCTTGTTGTTAAATAAACAACTTTTATCATCATAATAAAACGACCCAGCCCTTGGGTCGTTATTAACTTTATAGGAAACAACTCCATGTTTACCTTTTTGGTCCAGCGAATTTTTCAGGCATTAATCGTAATGTTTGTGATCAGCCTAGTCGCATTTGCAATCCAAGATAACTTAGGCGATCCACTTCGAGAAATGGTAGGCCAATCCGTATCTGAAGCAGAACGACAAGTGTTACGTGATGACTTGGGATTAAACGACCCTTACATCACTAAGTACTCTCGTTTTATTAGCAATGCAGTACAAGGCGATTTAGGCGACTCTTATTTCTTTAAGCGCCCTGCTGTTGAAGTCATATTAGATAAATTAGAAGCCACACTAGAATTAGTGTTCGGCGCTTCTATTATTATTGTATTAGTCTCAATTCCACTCGGCGTTTATTCCGCCATCAACCCCAAAAGCCTATGGACTAAGGCGATCATGGCATTTAGTAGCATTGGTATCTCTATTCCAGTGTTTTTAACCGCGATTATTTTAATGTATGTGTTTGCCATTGAGCTGCAATGGTTACCCTCCTATGGTCGAGGTGAAACGCTTAATGTATTAGGCTGGGAAACCGGTTATTTAACCAAAGATGGGTTATTGCATCTCGTATTACCTTGTATCTCACTTGCCTCTATTATGTTGCCTTTGTTTATTCGTTTAGTTCGCTCTGAAATGCTTGAAGCATTGAGTTCTGAATATGTGAAATTTGCGACGGCTAAGGGTCTAGCGATGAACAAAATCTATTACCAACATGCGCTTAAAAATACCATGTTACCGGTGTTAACTGTAGGTGGTGTACAAATTGGTACTATGGTCGCTTACACCATATTAACGGAAACAGTTTTTCAATGGCCGGGCACAGGTTTCCTATTTTTAGAAGCAATTAACCGTGTTGATACGCCACTAATTACCGCTTACGTTATCTTTGTTGGGCTTATTTTTGTGGTGACCAATACTATTGTTGATCTGTTATACGGTGTAGTGAACCCAACCGTTAACATTACAGGGAAAGGCGCATAATATGTCTAACATCATTGAAGAGATCCAAGCTCCATCTCGTTTACAACGTTTTAAAGATTCTGATTTTATCTATCACTTTAAACGCGATAAAGTAGCGATGTTTAGCTTTGCAGTATTTTTAGCTTTTTTATTGCCGCGTTATTTGCGCCAATTATTTCTCCCACTAACCCTTATGATTTAACTTCTATCGATTTAATGGACTCTGAGTTACCACCTTCATGGTTAGAAGAGGGTGAAGCACGTTTTTTATTAGGGACTGATGACCAAGGTCGAGATATTCTATCCACCATTCTTTATGGTTCGCGATTATCATTAACAATTGGCTTCCTAGCGGTGGCTGTACAGTTAGTGTTTGGTATCGTGATTGGTTTGTCAGCGGGTTATTTTGGTGGTCGTGTCGATAGCTTATTGATGCGAGTTGCGGATATACAACTATCTTTTTCTACCATGATGGTGGCGATCATTATCACCGCAATTTTTAAAGCTAGCTTTGGTGCTGAATTCTTTGCGGAATACGCCGTGGTTATGTTGGTGGTGATTATCGGTGTCGCGGAATGGCCGCAATATGCACGTACTATTCGCGCCTCTGTATTAGCTGAGAAAAAGAAAGAGTATGTAGAAGCAGCACAGGTAATGGGCTTTAAGTCGATGCGCATTATGTTCCGTCACATTCTGCCAAACTGTCTATCACCTATCTTAGTGATTTCAACAGTACAAGTGGCCAATGCGATTATGTCTGAAGCGGCGTTATCTTTCTTAGGATTAGGTTTACCGGTTGATCAACCTTCATTAGGAGCCCTGATCAGCATTGGTTTTAAATACATCTTCTCCGGTGCGTGGTGGATCACTATCTTCCCAGGCATTGTATTAATCAGCTTAGTGCTAGTCATCAACTTACTAGGGGACTGGCTACGTGATGTGTTTAATCCGAAAGTTTACAAAGGTTAATCGCGTTAGATATTAGTACAAAAAACGCTTAAATAGCCCAATAGATTTACACTCTATTGGGCTATTTTTTTATGCTTCTACCATCCATTTAATCTGTTTATTTTGATCTTCAATTTTAATATTTACGTCGCCTAGTTTTTTAACAATCAACTTTTTCAATAAAGTACCTTGACCAGACTCAATCAGTTCATCAATATGTTTTTGGGTAGCGAAAGCACAGGTCACCACTAAAGACTTTGGGAAGCTATCGAACTTAACCGTATGCGTTACCCATTGATATCCATTGATATCTTCCAATGCAAACTCACAGACTTCAGTTAAAGTTTTACGTAATTGGTTCTCTATTTTTTTATCACTTTTCTTCATTTGAAACTCTTACTTGTTGGCAGTTAAAGGCAAATCGCTATTAGTTAGAAGATTTATTTATTATCGCTTTTAACGGCAGTTGTGAATAATAGGCTTTTTCATTCTCACTGATAGGAGATACAAGTGAAAGCACCCATTATGATTAGTTTGGTTATGTTATCCTTGATCATAGCAGTATTAACTCATGGCATCATTGCCGCTGCTTTTTCATTATTAGCTTTTGCCCTGCTATTTTATTTTGTGGCGACGCAACAACCTACTGCTAAGCCACCACAAGAATAATCACAGGCTAGGTTTTCTGTTTCAATAACGCCTTAATTTCCGCCAGTTCCTGCTGTAAATCAGCTATAGTTGGTTGATTCGCTTTATCACTTTCTAAGTCTGCTTCTAACTGTCTTTCTTGCTCTAACACATTCACCACAATACCAATTACCATGTTTAAAAAAGCAAAAGCAGTAAAGAAGATAAAGGTTAAATAAAAGCTCCATGATAACGGGTAGACAGCCATGGTTTCATACATCACATCCGTCCAATCCTCAAAGGTCATCACCCGGAATAAAGTTAACAAGCTCACCGCGATATCACCCCATAAGGTTGGGTTAATAGTGGCAAAGAAAGTAGTACCAATAGCCGCATAAATATAGAAGATAATAAACATCAGTAACATCACATAACCTAACTGCGGTAATGCTTTAATTAATGAGTTAATCAGGATACGTAACTCAGGAATGATAGACACCATACGTAATACACGGAAGATACGAACCAAGCGCCCTAAGACTGCTAATTCACTGTCTTCGATAGGGATTAAACTGACCAGTACGATAAAGGTATCAAAGACATTCCAGGCATTAAAAAAGAAGCGTTTTTTATTCGGCTCACCAATAAAACGAATAATGATTTCAGCTAAAAAGATAACGGTAATCGCTACATCTAATACCGATAAAACTTGCAAGGTAGTTGCAGAGACTTGATAGCTATTTGCGCCAATCATCAATGCAGAAAAGATGATGATAGCAATCACAAACAACTCAAAAACTTTGTTGTTACGGATTTCATAAAAGCGGCGCTCTAAACCACTTAATTCGGGTTTGCTAGAATGGTTTTGATCGATATTTGTCATGAGTTAAGCCCTAAAAAATAATTAGGGCTAGCATAAAAGGAATCAGATAAAGAGTCTAGGCATATTATGCCATGATAAATTGAATATACGCTAACACAACAGATGCCACCGCCACCCATAATAAAACACCTAATAGCATAGGTTTATAACCCGCATTTTTAATAGTGTTTACCGTGATACCACAACCAATTAAGAATAAACAAACCACCAATAAACGTTTACTGATAAAAAACACCTCTTGGTATGCCCCATGAAATTGCGGTAAAAAGTGCGCAATGGCGATAGCAATACAGTAATACACAATAAACATAGGCACTGACACCTTCTTGCTATCACCTTTAAAGATAAAAGCACTGATAAAAGCAACAGGTACTATCCATAAAGCACGTGCTAACTTCACCGTTGTAGCTATTTCTAAGGCTTCATCACCATAGGCAGAAGCCGCGCCCACTACAGATGATGTATCATGTATGGCAATAGCACTCCACAAGCCAAAGTTGTATTGGCTCATTCCTAAAGCATGACCCACCAGTGGAAATACAAATAACGCAATACTATTTAAAATGAACACAGTCGCTAATGCGTGAGAGGTTTGCTCGCTATTTGCTTGAATAGCAGGCGCAACAGCAGCAATCGCGCTACCACCACAAATTGCCGTGCCTGAAGAGACTAAATGTCCTGTTTTGGCATCCATCTTAAAGGCTTTTGTTAACAGGGTACCAATCAACAGGGTACAGAAAATAGAGCCTACAATTAAACCGATATTACCAGAGCTCGCTTGTACTGCTTGGTCAACATTAATACCAAAACCTAAGCCAACAATTGAGATAGCTAATAGTTTTTTAGTCAGTTGAGCTATATTGATTTGCGTAGGCACTAAACCTAGTGTCGCTAGGGTGAAACCCAATACTAAAGCGATCGGAGAGGAGATAATAGGAGACAGGCATAATGCCCCAACAACAGCAAAGAGAATAATATGTTTATTACATTGTATTTTGCTAATATCACTAATCATTATTACCTCCTAATGTGAATGGCAGATAATATAAAAACACCATGATTAAGTATATTCGAAAGAATTTAATCAAAGGTTAATAAAAATTGAACGAAGACAATAACCTACCGGTATAAGGATTAACTTGAATATGATTTCTAAATGGGCACCTCGATTCATACAGATGGCAGAATTAGTCGCATCTTGGAGTAAAGATCCTTCCACACAAGTTGGCGCAGTGATCACCGAACGAAATCGCATCGTGTCATTAGGCTTTAATGGTTACCCTCAAGGTATTTCTGATAGTGCAGGAACAGACCAACGTGAAATTAAACTACTTAAAACCCTACACGCTGAAGAAAATGCAATTCTCTATGCTAAACGCGACTTAAATGGCTGTGAAATCTGGGTGACTCATTTTCCCTGCCCTAATTGTGCCGCTAAAATAATCCAAACAGGTATTAAGGCCGTACATTGCCCAGCACAAAGTGAAGACTTTTTATCACGCTGGGGTGATAAAATTAAACTCAGCGAAGATATGTTTAATCAATCAGGTGTTGCCGTCGATTGGTTACCCTTAGATGAGATATAAAGGTAGTGTTTGATCTTTATGATGCTCTTAAAAGAGCATCATGTTATACCAATTGTATTAAATAACTGATCTAAATTTTGCGCCGGAAAAATGGCTTAGTTTGAGGCGTAAGTTGATGTAAATGGTTGTTCCCTATACGAAACTTACAACGAAAAAATAAGTTGTTTTAACAAGTAAAATAGATCAGTTACTTACTATGATTGGTATTAATCATATCAATCAACAAGTCATAACCAAAAATTATCGCTTCTTATGAAAGGGATAAATTTACAGCATGATTTGTTTAAATAAAATGCAAATATTACTAGTATTATATATTTAGATCACTTATGATGACGTTCGCTCTGAAATTAAAGCGTTATTAATGTCACAATAAAGTCCAAGATATCCTCTGCTACATCGTTCTCGTTGTCCTTAGTATTTCCCTCAGCTTGATAAAAACCATTCAATAATCCCAAATTCAGTGCATGCAATTTTGCAATTAACTTTTCGTTTGTACGCTAATAAATTAAGTACAGTAACGATTTTTAGCCCAATGACTTATCAATAAAGTAATTGGTATTAACACCATAAGGAAAATATATGGCTCGTTCTACAGGTAGAAAAAGATTTTGGTTCCAACTTAACAAAGATGAAAACCAACAAGTAATAAAAGAGAAAGAAGTAGCAGCACAAAATTAAGCAATATAATAAAGACTTAACAAGAGCAGATTAGCCCCGCTCGGTTAACATCAAACTGATTAAAGAATATCAGTTGAAGCAATAGTTTAAACATGCAAATAGTATAAGGTGCCTCTAACCTTATCAGCTTTCTCAAAAGCACTTATCAAGTTATTACTTAATAAGACTCGCACCACTCATAAGGTGCAAAAATTAATGTGCTGCTTTTATCTGAAGTAGCACAATAAGACCTCCCTTAAAAAGTTAAAAACACCGCTTCATAACGTAAACAACTTTATTGTTAAAACACACCACATCTATTATCTAGTTTCTATGAAAAGCGCTATCTAATACCAATTGTATTAAATAACTGATCTAAATTTTGCGCCGGAAAAATGGCTTAGTTTGAGGCGTAAGTTGATGTAAATGGTTGTTCCCTATACGAAACTTACAACGAAAAAATAAGTTGTTTTAACAAGTAAAATAGATCAGTTACTTACTATGATTGGTATAACTTATGTACACGTTTTATTATCATCCATAAACACGCGCATAAACTAATTTCGTCGCACCGACAGTGATTCACCTTGTGCTGCCTTTTTTAAAAGGCAAAAAAAATGGTAAACCCTTGCGGATTTACCATTTTTTTTATAACAGTTAGCAGCTAATTTTAGCGGCTAAAATATCTCAGCAACTTAAAGTGCTACGATACCTTCAGCTTGAGGACCTTTAGGACCTTGGCTTACTGTGAATTCTACTTTTTGGCCTTCAGCTAAAGTTTTGAAACCTTCGCTTACGATTGCACTGAAGTGTGCGAATACGTCTGGACCAGCAGCTTGCTCGATGAAACCAAAACCTTTAGATTCGTTGAACCATTTAACTGTACCTTGAACTTTAGACATAATAATTATCCTGTTTGTATATTTGAAAACTGCCTTTAATAGGCTTGCGTAGCGTAAATTAGGCTGGAACTTAAAAACTGCAAACGAGGTATTATAACTAAAACAACGAAATGGAGAATGTAAACAATAGGCTTTATTTCTGCTGACCTTCATAGTATCTGAACCCTGCGTTAAGTCAACAAATGATTAGTTTAATTACGTTAAAAACATCCATAATCGATGAAGAAGTAGCAGAAACAGTGAAACTGCTAGCTTAACGCTAACAGTCACTATTTTTTCTCTTAAATTTTATCGTTTTGCTTTTTTTGTTCTTAAAGTAGCTTATCGCTTTCACGATAACAACAGCAAATAATAACCAAAAAACAGCATGGTAAAGCATATGTAATGCCCCATCACCTAACGCATGATCTGCGTGTGCAAAGGCTTGAGAAGTCAGTAATAAGCTGAAGATAAACGTTAAAAATTTCATGTTTTTTCCTTGTTAGATTTAAAAAGCAGGCTATTTCAGCATGCCCTGTGTTTCAATAAAGTCGATAATATCATTTAAACCTTGCTGTGTTTTCATATTACTAAAAATAAAAGGCTTATCACCGCGCATTTTCTTCGCATCGCGATCCATCACTTCCAATGAAGCACCTACTAACTCTGCTACATCTATTTTATTAATAATTAATAGATCCGACTTAGTAATACCTGGGCCACCTTTACGTGGAATTTTATCACCCGCAGACACATCAATAACGTATAAGGTTAAGTCTGATAACTCAGGGCTAAAAGTGGCACTCAAATTATCGCCACCGCTTTCTACTAAGACAAAGTCTAAATCAGGATGACGCGCATGAAGTTCATCAATGGCCGCGAGATTCATCGAAGCATCTTCTCGAATAGCTGTATGCGGACAACCACCCGTTTCAACTCCCATGATACGATCTGCCGTTAGCGCATCATTTCGCGTTAAAAATTGTGCATCTTCATGAGTATAAATATCGTTTGTCACGACGGCCATTTCATATTTATCACGCAGTGCTAAACATAATTGGCTCAATAAAGCCGTTTTCCCTGAGCCAACTGGGCCGCCCACACCGATACGTAATAACTGTTTTTTTCTCATTCTATGTCTCTCATATTTTTGAAAATAATGTGTATAAACTTAAATTGTTATCTGATGTTAGGAACGAAATAAGCGTGTATATTGCGTTTCATGCCACGCACTGGCCATCGCTAATCGTGGCAAACTTGCACCAATATCGGCCTCATCAATTTGATTGGCGATACTGATAGCCCCTGCCACTTTATCGCTTAATTCAAACAGTAAATTTTGTGCTTGAGTCTGTCCTAAAGGCACTAATTTAGTCGCTGCAGCGACTTGATTATCTAGGTATGTCCAACAATAGCCACTTTGCGCAGAAATTAAATCTAGCTGGAAAAGATAAGCCGCAATCGCAAATACGCTCACAAAACTATGCTCTGATTGCTTGAATAGTGGGTTGTAAGGTTCACTATCAACAGTATCAAGTTGCTTTAATAAACGTATCAATGCTTTACCCATTGCCAGATCGGCTAGGCGTAACTCACTGCTTTCACGACAAGCAATTAAGTGTTGGTTATATCGCTCAAAGCTGACAAAATCATTGTTTGCTAAGGCTTGGTAAAGTCGTTTAAACAGCGCGAGATCAGTACGAGCAATAGATTCATTGAGGTTTAACTCAATCCATTCAAAAGTCGTTTTTTGATTGTTTACCCATTGCATCTCAATAGCGTATTCCAACCCTTGTGAAAATGAAAAGCCTCCCACAGGTAAATTAGCACTGCATAATTGTAATAATCGATTCAGTTTAATCGGGTTTGCCATATTAATGTTCATGATGATGCCCAGCATGTTCATGAGAATGGCTATGCGTATGACCACTTCGCTTACCATAAGCACCATTTTCAGGAGAAAAAACAGCAGGTGCTTTATCTATACTTAGACCATATTGTTCAGCAAGCTCCTCTAATACGTGATCTGGTTTAAAACGTACCCACAACTCTCCAACTTGCAAGGTAGTATGGCGATTGCCCAAGTGATAACAGACTTTACTAAAGGTTAACCAATCTTTAGCAATAGCAGTTGAAACGGCCTCTGCTTGCCCTTTTACTTCAATCAATAAACCACACTCTGTTTTTAAAATTTCACCGACTAACAAAGGATGACCACGCTCTACAAAAATACCGATATCAGCGCCTTTATCTGTGACCCCTTTAATGCGCGACTTTTTACGCGTGTCATGATCCAATGTAATCGAATCATTTATTGGATCATGAGTATGATCCAATCTTTCAAATACTTGTAACATTATGTATCTCTTTTTCTATTTCGCTAAAACCAATGAAATAACTTTTATTCTGCTTACTCTATTTACACAGTAGGAGAGCTTTAGGCAAAGCCGTCAAACTTTTATTTGATGAGCATATGTCCCATATGTGATTTAAAATAAAAGTGCAGACAATGCCGTATAAAGTTCATCTATCTCATGAAACTCACTAGCCTTTCAAATAACCCATTATTTGTGCAAAGTAGATGGGCTTTAGACAAAGCCGTCAAACTTTTATTTGATGAGCATATGTCCCATATGTGATTCAAAATAAAAGTGCAGACAATGCCGTATAAAGTTCATCTAAGCAGCACAAATTAGAACAGAGTGTAACGCTGTGCTAATGGCAACTCAGTCGCAGGCTCACAGGTTAATAACTCTCCGTTTGCTCGTACTTCATAAGTTTGCGAGTCAACTTCGATATGCGGCATCCAATCATTATGGATCATGTCTTTTTTGCCAACATTTCTCGTATTTTTACATACACCCACTAAACGCGTCATACCCGCGGCCTCCGGAACATTCTTGTCAACGGCTGCTTGCGATAAAAAAGTCATTGATGTTTTAGCTGCTGCGCTACCAAATGACCCAAACATTGGACGGTAATAAACCGGCTGAGGTGTTGGAATTGAAGCGTTTGCATCGCCCATTGGCGCGGCAGCAATAAAACCTGACTTGATGATCATTGAAGGCTTAATCCCAAAGAATGCTGGCTTCCACAATACTAAATCAGCCATTTTACCTACTTCAATTGACCCAACTTCATGGCTAACACCATGACTAATAGCTGGATTAATCGTGTATTTAGCGATGTATCGTTTAGCACGAAAGTTATCATTTCGTTCTGTATCCAGGGCTAATGGACCACGTTGTTGCTTCATTTTATGCGCAGTTTGCCAGGTCCGCGTAATCATCTCACCCACACGTCCCATCGCTTGAGAGTCAGAGGAGATCATACTAATCGCCCCTAAATCATGCATGATATCTTCTGCTGCGATACTTTCTTTACGAATACGAGAATCAGCAAAAGCAATATCTTCTGGAATAGAAGGGTTTAAGTGATGACAAACCATCAACATATCTAAATGCTCATCAATGGTATTCACCGTATAAGGTCTTGTTGGATTGGTTGACGAAGGTAATACATTAGGCTCACCACAAGCGCGGATAATGTCTGGCGAATGACCGCCACCAGCCCCTTCTGTATGGTAAGTGTGAATAGTACGACCTTTAAATGCCCCCAGTGTATCTTCTAAAAAACCTGACTCATTCAAGGTATCAGTATGAATAGCGACTTGTACGTCGTATTTTTCAGCAACTGATAAACAATTATCAATAGCTGCAGGTGTTGTGCCCCAATCCTCATGTAGTTTTAAACCACATACACCTGCTTCAATTTGTTCTTCGATGGCTTTTGGTAAACTGACGTTTCCTTTACCTAGAAAACCAAAATTCATTGCAAAGTCATTGGTTGCTTGTAGCATTTTATGGATATTCCAAGGTCCTGGCGTACAGGTTGTTGCTTTAGTACCTGTTGCAGGTCCAGTGCCACCACCAATCATGGTGGTCACACCTGACATTTGTGCTTCTTCAATCTGTTGCGGGCAAATAAAGTGAATATGTGCATCGATTCCACCAGCCGTAAGAATTTGACCTTCTCCAGCAATAACTTCAGTACCCGCTCCTATTTCGATATCAATATTGTCTTGAATATCTGGGTTACCCGCTTTACCGATAATAGCAATGCGTCCATCTTTCACACCCACATCGGCTTTTACTATGCCCCAATGATCTAAAATGAGGGCATTAGTAATGACAAGGTCAACGGTTTCAGCGCAAGATGCTTGGCTTTGTCCCATGCCATCTCGAATTACTTTACCGCCACCAAAGGTGACCTCTTCACCATACTCAGTAAAATCCTTTTCGACTTCAATCCATAAGTCTGTATCAGCTAGACGAACACGGTCACCGACCGTAGGACCAAACATATGCGCATAAGCATGTTTATCAATCGTTGCCATGATTATTTATCTCCCTCTACACGACCCTGAACATCACCTCTAAACCCAAAGACGCGTCGTTTACCACGATATGCAATCAGTGTGACCTGTCTTTTCTGACCTGGCTCAAAACGAACTGCGGTACTGGACGTAATATCTAAACGATAGCCTTTAGTTATTTCACGCTCGAAAACTAAAGCTTTATTAACTTCGTAAAAATGATAATGAGAGCCAACTTGGATCGGACGGTCCCCAGAATTTGCAACGCTCACGGTAATTTTTTCACAACCAACATTTAACTCACGTTCACCACTATCCGTTATAATTTCACCTGGAATCATGCTATTACTCCATTAAATAATTGGGTTGTGTACCGTCACCAGCTTGGTACCATCGGGGAAAGTTGCTTCTACTTGCACTTCAGGAATCATCTCTGCAATGCCATCCATCACTTGCTCTCGCGTTAATAACGTACGGCCGTAATCCATCATTTCAGCCACCGTTTTACCATCACGAGCACCTTCCATGATCTCCATCGAGATATAGGCCATTGCTTCTGGATAATTAAGTTTTACACCTCGCTTTAAACGACGCTCTGCTAATAACGCAGCAGTAAAAAGCAATAACTTATCTTTTTCTCTTGGTAATAAATCCATAATAATCTCTTTTTAGGTATGCCAAACTCTTGGTTGAGTTGCCGCTTTATCTATTAATACAGGACGTAAGATTGCCCATAAATGGATAAAAAGCTGTTTACATTGTTGTGCGTGAGACCCGAGATATCGAATCACCAATAACCCTTCAATATCAGTAATACTGATCATGCTTTGCGCGTTTTCCTGAATCATTTTCAAGCGTAACTTATCAACTAACTCACTACGTTGTTGCTTATTGATTAATTGAGTTGGCGCATAAGCGAGAAAAGTCGCAAATACACTATGGCTAGCTAAACCAGCAGGGTGAGTTAATAATTGATTAGCGGGTGACAGCGCAATACGATCATGATAAATCAACTTGCCATCGCAAAATAAGCGGTTGAGCTGACAGTATTTACCTTCAATAAATGGCTGGTCCGAATCAGGCAATCCAAGGCAAGTAATATCCCACCCTAAATAAGCGCTGCTGCTCGTTAATTCAATATCCACGGTATTAAAGCCATCAGCACCTTCGTAAACAATGGTTTCTTGTGGGAAGTTTTCACACTTAGCATCGGCTTCAATGGTAAATTTTGTTAACTGTGCTTGCTTGGTATCTCCAATCTCTAAATTAGTACGCGCGCGATAAAAGCGCCCTGCTCCAGGCGTCGTAAATAAAAGATGAGCTTGTTGTTGAATGGAGACATTAATACGCAGTTCATCACCAGAAACGATACCTGCAGGTGGGTGTAATAAGTAGATATGCGCACAATCACGCCCTTCTGGATAAAACGCTTTTTGTACTGATAATGGCCCTTTACGTTGTGTCGCAGTTAATTGCGTACCAATTGAAGTATGGCTAAACTGCAAAGATAAATGAGCAAGCCACTGATTTTTCAATGGCTTGCTAATAGTCGGTTTGATTACATCAACAACTGTGTCGGTCATTATTATCTATTAAATCCTTTAATTGATAGTTGGGTCAGTCTATACCGCTAAGTACTGGCTGACCAGTTGGTCATCCAACGCGCTCATTTCCCCAGAGGCAATCACTTGACCTTTTTCCATGATATGGAAATTCTCTCCAACGGCGCGGGCAAAAGGTAACTTCTGCTCGACCAAAATAATGGTCATTCCTTGTTCTTTGTTAAGCTTTAATAATACATCTCGAATCAGCTGTACGATATTCGGCTGAATACCTTCATTGGGCTCATCAAGAATCAATATATCTGGGTTTAACACCAAAGCACGGCCTATCGCTAATTGCTGTTGTTGCCCCCCGATAAATCACCGCCACGGCGATGTAGCATCTCTTTTAATACAGGAAAAAGCTTATATATATGATTTGGAATGGTTTTACTTTCCTGACGGCTACAATTTAAGCTGATTTTTAAATTTTCTTCAACTGTCAATTGTGGAAAAATATGACGCCCTTGCGGTACATAACCTACGCCGATTTCCGGACGCTTTTCGACACTGCTTTTACTCATGTCCTGATCATTAATAATCAAACTCCCTGAAGAGATAGGTAATAACCCCATGATGGTTTTTAATAAAGTGGTTTTACCTACGCCATTACGTCCCATAATACAGGTACGAGATCCTTTCTTTATTTTAAGATCCAGATCCCAGAGGATTTGTGTACCGCCATACTTTTGATTTACTGAAGTTAATTCAATCATCTTAATCTTGCTCCTCACCTAGGTACACTTCTCTCACTTGTTTATTAGCTTGTACTTCGTCCATTGAACCTTCCGCTAATACAGTGCCTTGATGTAATACCGTTACCTTACGCGCAATGGAACGTACAAAGGCCATATCATGCTCTACTACGACCACAGAGTGTTTACCTGCTAATGAGGTTAATAGCTCCGCAGTACGTTCAGTTTCTTGTGTAGTCATACCGGTTACAGGCTCATCCACCAATAACAACCTTGGTTCAGCGGCTAATAACATGCCTATTTCTAACCATTGCTTTTGACCATGGGATAAACGCCCTGCTGGGTAATATTGTTCTGCAGTTAAACCAATAGTTTGTAACACTTCATCGATTTTGTCTTTTTGCTCGCCACTGAGCTTATGAAATAGAGAGGTTAAAATACCTTTATCACCCGATAAACTTAGCTCTAAGTTTTCAAAGACTGTTAAGGCTTCAAATACCGTTGGCTTTTGGAATTTACGACCAATGCCTGCGCGGGCAATTTCAGATTCATCTAATTCCAGCAGGTCAATTTGCTGACCAAAACTCACCTTACCCGTATCAGGTCGTGTTTTTCCGGTGATCACATCCATCAAGGTTGTTTTACCAGCCCCATTTGCACCAATTAAACAACGTAATTCTCCATCGCCTATATATAGATTAAGGTCATTAAGTGCTTTAAAGCCATCAAAACTCACACTGACATCTTCGACATATAAAATCATGCCATGGCGTGTGTCGGGATTAAGGTTATCCGTGGAGTGCAGCGGTGAACCATGTTTATCAACTATCATTATTTATTCTCCGCAACTGGGTTTTTCACTGAAGCGTCAGACTCACTCTGTTTATTTTTGCTAGGAGGGTCTAGTTTATCCATTAAATTAGTCACTAAACCTGCTAACCCTTTTGGTAATAACAAGGTAACCAGCACAAACAAACCACCCAATCCAAATAACCAAGCTTCTGGCATAATCGCTGTAAAACGTGTTTTGGCATAACTCACCACGATTGCCCCAACTAATGCACCGTACAAAGTGCCACGTCCACCAATTGCTACCCAGATAACTATTTCAATGGAGTTAAGGGGGAAAACTCACCAGGATTAATAATGCCTACTTGTGGCACATACAAGGCACCAGCGACACCGGCTAACATAGCTGAGACAACAAAGATCCAAACCTTATAATGTTCAGGTTTGTAGCCCACAAAGCGAACTCTGCTTTCTGCATCTCGAATTGCCGTTACTACCCGCCCCATTTTAGAGTTAACAATAAAATGACTAATGCCATAACCTATTGCTAATACAACCGCGGTTGCTACAAATAAGGCAAGTTTTGTGGTTGGCGATTGTAGTGAGAATCCAAATAACTCTTTAAAGTCAGTTAGTCCGTTATTACCACCAAACCCCATCTCGTTACGGAAGAATGACAATAATAAAGCATAGGTCATGGCCTGCGTCATAATCGATAAATACACACCACTCACTCGAGAACGAAAGGCTAACGTACCGAAGATATAAGCTAATAGACCCGGTCCAGCAAACACCAGTAATATCATCACTAATGCATTGTCTGACCCTGACCAATACCATGGCAGTTCAGTCCAGTTTAAAAACACCATAAAATCAGGTAATTCAGGGTTACCATAGACACCGCGATCGCCGATTTGACGCATCAGGTACATGCCCATGGCATAACCACCTAGTGCAAAGAAAGCGCCGTGCCCTAAACTTAATATGCCGCAGTATCCCCAGACCAAATCAACCGCTAAAGCTAATAGGGCGTAACATAAGTATTTACCTAATAAACTGACCGTATAATTACTCACATGCATGGCTGAGCCTTCAGCAAAAAAGAGATTACACACAGTCACATAAAGGGTTGAGATAAACAGTATTGCAATCACAAAGTGCAAACTGCTCATTTTTTTATCATTGGTGATTTAAGTAAAGTATCCATTATTCTGCCGCTCTCCCTTTTTGTGGAAACAGTCCTTTAGGTCGTTTTTGAATAAACAAGACTAGACTGACTAACACAATAATATTGGCTAATACTGGTCCCATTGACGGTTCCAACACTTTATTAAAGGTCCCCATTGTCATCGCTGCCACTAGGGTGCCCCATAAATTACCTACTCCACCAAATACAACAACTAGGAAAGAATCGATAATATAAGCTTGCCCTAAATTTGGACCAACGTTAGTTAACTGACTTAGCGCTACACCTGCCACACCAGCAATCCCAGAGCCTAAACCAAAGGTAATTGCATCAACCCATGAGCTTTTAACACTTAATGCTCTAGCCATATCTCGGTTTTGTGAAACGGCACGAACGTGTAAACCTAATGAAGAGCGTTTTAAAATCATCAATAATGAAAAGAACACCATGAGCGAAAAAATAATAATGTATAAGCGATTATAGGTTAGTGATAACACTGGGTTGATCTCTAAAGAGCCACTCATCCATAAAGGCGCTTCTACCTGACGATTTAATGGTGAGAAAACCGTTCTAACAAGCTGTTGTAATATAAGGCTAATACCAAAGGTCGCTAGTAAAGTCTCCAATGGACGGCCTTTAAGAAAGCGAATAACACCGCGTTCAATTAAGATGCCCACAAAACCAGATACTAAAAATGCTGCAGGTACCGCCATTAATAATGAATACTCAATTAAACTCGGGAAAGTTTGTTGGATCACATAGGTGGTATAAGCGCCTAACATCATCATTTCACCGTGCGCCATATTAATAACGCCCATCACTCCAAAGGTGATAGCTAAACCTATCGCCGCTAATAACAAAACTGAGCCAAGGCTTAATCCAAAGAACAGATTTTCTGCTAGCTTAAACACACTGATTTGTTGCTCAATATCTTCAACAGCATTGGTTAATTCTGTTTTTAACGGACCACCTTGCTGTGATGCTGGTATTTTTTGTAACTCACTTACTAACGCATTTTTAACACTTGGCTCTAAACGGCTTGAAAGTTGTTTAGCTGCTGAAAGTTTTTCAGCATCGTTTCCGTTTTCTAATTGCTCTACCAACATAATTGCAGACATTAAGTCTCTAGCTTCACTATCTTGCTCGGTTTTAATAAGTTTATTGACCGCTGTAATACCGGCTTGATTAGGTTTATCTAACAGTAATTTTAACGCTGAAATACGTACTTCAGCTTGTTCACTGCTTAAATCTAAATTCGCTAATAGGTCGCGAATCTGGCCACGTAGGCGATTATTGGTTCTTACTTTTTTGATAGCTGACTTGCTCACAGCAGGTAATGCTTGGGCATTCAACACATCGGTTAATTGGTATTGGTTGTCACTATTTTTAAACACTGACACCACTTGTTTATTGCTTTTTAAGTAGTATAAATCACCAGCTATTAACGGCTCTAAAATAGCACGCACCTGTGGTGCTGAAGTATCGGCAATCTTTTCAATGAGCGTCGACATTTTATTTAATTTAGTCGAAGGCAACTGCCCAACTAAAGTTGTTAGTTCAGATTCACCTTGCGCGTCGTTCTCTGCAGAAAATACAGGAAGCGATAAAACAAAGAAAAAGAGAAAGGGGAATAGGCGCAACATGGACTGTTCCTTAGAATAATATATTCAGTTCATTAAATGGGAGGAAGGTCTCCCATTGGGTGCTTAATGATTAGCAAAGGAACAACGCTTAAACGTTAATTCTCTTTGCTATTACAAGGTTATATTTAGAATTGTTGACCAGAACATTTTGCAGTAGTGATATCAAAGTTGCCGCACTTGATTGGTGAAGTCCAATCAGCAACTAAGTTTTTAGAGCTTGGTAGAAAGTCTGACCATGCATCACCAATCACTGTATCAGGCGTTTCCCAAACCACTTCAAATTGGCCATCTTCTTGAATTTCACCAATTAATACAGGCTTAGATAGATGATGATTAGAGTTCATAACAGCCGTACCACCGGTTAAGTTAGGAACAGCGATACCGATCATTGCTTGCTCTACCGCATCAACGTCAGTTGTACCGGCTTTCTCAACAGCTTTAACCCACATTTTAAAGCCAATGTAAGTTGCTTCCATTGGGTCATTTGTTACACGCTTATCATCACCAATGTATTTTTTCCATTTTGCGATAAATTCAGCATTTTCTTCAGTATCAACGCTTTGGAAGTAGTTCCATGCCGCTAAGTGACCCACAAGCGGTTTAGTATCAAAACCCGATAACTCTTCTTCACCCACAGAGAATGCGATAACTGGAATATCTTCCGCTGAGATACCTTGATTACCTAACTCTTTGTAGAATGGGATATTAGCGTCACCGTTGACGGTAGAGATTACTGCAGTTTGTTTGCCTTCAGATCCAAAACGCTTCACATCAGAAACAATGCTTTGCCAATCTGAATGACCAAATGGCGTGTAGTTAATCATAATGTCCTCAGCTTTAACGCCATTTGCCATTAAATAAGCTTCTAGGATTTTATTCGTAGTTCGAGGGTAAACATAGTCAGTTCCAAGTAATACAAAACGTTCCGCACCAATATCATTCATTAAGTAGTCAACCGCAGGAATGGCCTGTTGGTTAGGCGCAGCGCCAGTATAAAATACGTTTTTAGATGACTCTTCACCTTCATACTGTACCGGATAAAACATTAAGCCATTTAGCTCTTCTAATACCGGTAATACAGATTTACGAGAAACTGAAGTCCAGCTACCAAAGATAACATCGACCTTATCTTTTGCTAGTAACTCTCGGCCTTTTTCAGCAAATAATGGCCAGTTTGAAGCTGGATCAACCACCACAGGTTCAATCTGCTTACCCAATAGACCACCATTCGCATTTTGATCTTCAATCATCATCAGTACCGTATCTTTCAGCGTTGTTTCACTGATTGCCATGGTGCCTGATAAAGAGTGTAAAACACCGACTTTAATCGTGTCTGCTGCATACGCAAAGTTAGTCATTAAACCTGTTGCAACAATCGAACTTGCAACTATTAGCTTCTTCAGTTTCATAGGTAGTTCCTTTCCTTTTTAGTCTCTAGTGATTAGTGTTTGTACTTGGCAAATGTATCAATCACGCCCTTTTCCAAGTGAGGTAAGTATCTAGGAATTAAGGCAAGGAAAGAATGCGCAGAAGCGCGCAATAGACTACGTAATTATGCGCATATAGAAATAATTTAAGGTCAAATATAATACGCGCGAGCTTAGGCTAGTAACAAGGCTTGATAACAAGAGTGGCAAAGAGGTTAAGATGCGTTAGGATGGCACTAGGATGGTTAAAGGAATAATCAATCACTATGGAATCAAACCAAAAAATACTAAAAGCCCGTCGTACCTATAACAAACTCGTCGCTAATGAGATGATGGAAGACTTTGCCTTGCGCTTTACTTCTAAACGCGCAAGAAAATGGTCTTTGAACCGTGTGTCTATGACTGCCTTGGGCATTGTGTCATTTTTAGTATTAGAAGCGATTGGTGGCGCAATAACTTTAGAGTTTGGTTTTACCAATGCGGCTTGGGCTATTCTTGCGGTCACCCTAGTGGTCTTTTTAACCGGCCTTCCAATCAGTTATTACGCCGCTAAATATGGTGTTGATATTGATTTACTCAGCCGTGGTGCTGGCTTTGGTTATATTGGCTCCAGTATCGCTTCGCTTATTTATGCCTCCTTCACGTTTATCTTTTTTGCCCTTGAAGCCGCGATCATGGCGATGGCCTTAAAAATTCTCTTTGCAGTGCCCTTACCCATTGGTTATATCCTCAGCACCATCATTATCATTCCCCTCGTTACTCACGGCATTACCTATATCAGCCGCTTTCAAGTATGGACATCCCCGATTTGGGTGGCTTTGCAACTATTACCCTTGTTTTTTGTTTTTACCCATAGCGATAGCCAATTCAATGAGTGGGTAAGCTTTACCGGTAATGCGGGCGAAAATGGTAGTGAGTTTAACCTATTACTCTTTGGCGGTGCAGCTGCAGTGTTATTAGCGTTAGTGGCACAAATTGGCGAACAGGTCGATTTTTTACGATTTTTACCTGAAAAACCAACGAAAAGCTCTGGCCGCTGGTGGATGGCGTTATTGGTAGGTGGCCCAGGCTGGATGTTATTTGGTGCATTGAAGCTATTTTTAGGATCTTTTCTCGCTTATTTTGCATTACAACAAGGTGTGCCAGCTCACTTAGCCAGTGATCCAGCACATATGTATCAACTGGCTTATAGTTATGTTTTTGATAACACCACTGTTATCGCAGTGGTAGCTTGCGGTTTTGTCATTTTATCGCAGTTAAAGATTAACGTTGCCAATGCTTATGCCGGCTCATTAGCTTGGTCTAACTTTTTCTCTCGTGTCACGCATAACCACCCAGGGCGAGTAGTATGGATGGTGTTTAATGTGGCCATTGCTCTGTTATTAATGGAGTTAGGCATCTACCAAACCATTGCTAGCATGTTATCGGTTTACTCGGTTTTAGTATTAGCTTGGTTAAGCTCTGTGGTCGCTGATTTAATTATTAATAAACCCTTAGGGATCAGCCCTAAACATATTGAATTTAAACGCTCTCACCTATTTGATATTAACCCAGTGGGTGTTGGCTCTATGTTGCTGGCGTCGATTGCTGGTTTCACTGCACATATGGGCTTATATGGTGAAACAGCAGAAGCATTAGCTTCTTTTATTGCCTGTTTTTTGCCTTTTATTACCGTGCCCTTAATTGGCTGGTTAACGCAGGGAAGTACTATTTAACTGATAATCAAGAGTTAGAGATAACACAATTTTGTGAATGCCATATCTGTGAAAATAGCTTTGACCAAGAAGATATGACCTTCTGCCCTGCTTACGGTAAAGCTATCTGCTCTTTATGTTGCAGCCTAGACGTACGTTGTGCAGACCAGTGTCGCCCTCATGCAACGATTTCACAACAGGCACACGATTTCTTTACTCGATTTGTCAGTGAAAAGGTCTTAAAAATGCTAACCACACCGTTAACCCAGTTTATTGCGTTAACCTTAGTATTAAGCTTGATCAGTGCCACTATTTTATTTCTGGTGTACCTGCAAGTTCCGCTTGAAGATGAGCAAGTAAAACAGGTGTTTGCTAACACCCTGATTAAAACATTTTTTCTGTTAATCATTATTATCGGCATTATTAGTTGGTTATTTATTCTGGCTCGTGACGGTAATCAAAATGCGCTAAAAGAACTTCGGTCACAAACTAAGGCACTGGCTAAAGAGGTTGATGCGCATGAAACGACTTCATCTGCACTGCAAAATGCAAAAGAGATTGCCGAATCAGCCAACCAAGCTAAAAGTCGTTATTTAGCAGCATTAAGCCATGAACTTCGTACCCCTTTAAATGTACTGCTAGGTTATGCACAACTCCTGTTACGTGACCAAGCCCTTCCACCAAAGCAACAAGAAACCATCGCCATTATTCGTCGTAATGGGCAACACTTAGCTGATTTAATTGAGAGCTTATTAGAGATATCTAAGATTGAAGCAGGTCGCGTTACATTACAGCGCGATGAATTTAATTTAAAAGCTATCTTGCAGCAATTAGTAGATATGTTTCAGATGCAAGCCAGTAAAAAAGGCATTAAATTCAACTATATCAGTAGCCCAAACTTACCTGATTATGTAGCAACGGATAAACAACGCTTTAGACAAATCCTCATTAACTTAATCTCCAATGCAATTAAATTTACCGAGCAGGGTTCTGTGACCTTTAAAGTCACCTATCGCAGTGAAGTGGCAAGTTTTAGTGTGATTGATACTGGTGCTGGAATTGCACTTGATGATCAAGAGATTATTTTCAAGCCCTTTGAGCAAATTCGCCATTCACAATCTCAATCAACTGGTGGAACAGGGTTAGGCCTAACCATTTCACGTTCTCTGGCTGAATTAATGGGCGGTGAGATAACCCTTAATAGTCAACTCGGAAAAGGCAGTACCTTTAATTTCCGTTTAATGTTATTCAAACTGCATAAAGATCCCAAAGAGCCTGAATTAACCAAATCAGAAGCGATTGGCTATGATGGCCCAATACAATCGATTCTGGTTGTTGATGACAACTTAAATCAACGAGAATTAATGGCAGATCTTTTATCACCGATTGGATTCAACATATTATTAGCAGAAGATGCAGAGCAAGGATACCAACAACTACAGCAGCAAAAAGTTGACCTGATTTTAATGGATGTACAAATGCCTAATATCAATGGCTGGCAAATGGTTAAAACACTACGTGAGCAGCATTTCCATATGCCAATACTAATGTTGTCAGCTAATGCACGAGATGCAGAATATAATCAACAAGCAGAAGGTTACCATGATGGATATATTGCCAAACCACTTAATTTAGATGCATTATTAGGAAAAATAGCACAATTGTTAGACTTACAATGGCAATACAAGCGAACCGATAATCAACTTGAAGATAAACAAACTCAAGACCACAAACCTAATCTAGGGACTGAGCAATATGAAGCCTTAATAGCAATGGCAGAAATTGGTTATTTATCCGGATTTAAACATAAGTTTGATGAAATAAAAGATGAGTATTGTTATCCAGCTGGAAGCGAATCACAAATTATTGAATATGTTGAAGTGTGTAATTTCCCGAAAATAATTGAATATTTAAATGAGTTAAATGATGGATCATAATAGTAGTGATGTGGTGCTGGTGGTTGATGATTCACCAGAGTCATTAGGTATGCTTAATGTTGCTTTAAATAGCCAAGGCTACACGGCACTAGTTGCATTAAGTGGTCAACAAGCATTAGCAATCGCAGAGAAAGTACCGCCTGACGTGGTATTATTAGATGCAATGATGCCAGAAATGGATGGCTTTGAAACATGTCGCCGCTTAAAAGAGTTACTCCCCAATACTCCGATTATTTTTATGACTGGCTTAACTGATGTAGAAGATATTGTGAAAGGTATTGAAGCGGGCGGGGTTGACTATGTGACTAAACCTATCTCTCCCGATGAAGTTATCGTTCGTATCAAACGCCATATTGAAACGGCAAAACTAGCACTCAGTGCACAGGATGCATTAGATCATGCAGGTAAGACAGTATTCTGTGTTAGCCCTGTAGGACGTTTATCTTGGGCAACACCTCATGTTCATGAATTAATTGATCAAGTATCGAAAGATGATGCCAGCCCTTGGGCGACACTTGCCCCGTTAATAGAAAAATGGCTAAGCAATGATACAAAGACTGAATTAATCGTTAATTGTTTTGCTAACAAAATCAGTATTGCCTACGAACGCCAACAACAACAGATGCACCTGTTACGTATTGTGCAAAATAAAACACAAAAATCAGCGACCGACTTACAACAACAATTACCTATTACAAAACGAGAGTCAGAAGTTTTGTATTGGGTTTCCTATGGTAAGACCAGTTGGGAGATATCACAAATATTAACCATGAGCCCACGCACCGTAAATAAGCATTTAGAACAAATATATAAGAAATTAGGCGTTGATAATCGAACATCTGCTGCTGCGATTTCAATCAGAATATTAGAAGGTTAGTTTACTTATACCCAAAAGTAAGTATCATCAAAATTTCATATTTTGGGTCTGGTAATAGCAACCTGGCTCATAAATTTTCACTTTTATCTGAAAAATAATAACCAATTAACTATAGTGTTATTATGCTCTAAGTTTTATTACGAGAACTATGAAATCAATCAATAAATACGAACTTCTAGAAAAAGCAATTCTGAATGATCCATTACATCAGTTATTCGATGCAGTGGATGCTATTTCTGTTCAGGGTTATAACGAAGATCGTCGAGTTATTTATTGGAATAGAGGTAGTGAAATAATTTATGGTTACACCGAAGAAGAAGCGATCGGACAAAAAATTGAAGACCTAATTATCCCCAAGGATATGAGTGAGTTTGTGATTAACGCACATCGTGATTGGGTCCAAAAAGGCATAGAAATTCCTGCAGCAGAAATAACTCTTCATGACAAAGATGGCGCTGATGTAGAGGTGTTTTCTAGCCATGTTATGTTTACAAATCAACATGATAAAAAACAAATGTATTGCGTTGATATTGATATGGCAGAAACTAAGGATGCACAGGCACAAGTTTCTTTTAAAGAACATATGCTGCAAACCATCTTCGACGCCACACCAGATCTATTTTTCTTAGTAGAAAAAAGTACCAAAATTATAGATTATTACGCTGGTAGTGAAAAAACTTATACAAGCCACCTGCGAAATTTATTGGTCTTGAAATTAAAGATGTATTACCTGCAGACGTAGCCAAAAAATTTAAAATACACATTAATAAAGTCCTCAAAGAATCTACTTCTGTGACTTTTGAATATGAATTGATATTGGATCATGGTTTAACCTATTTTGAAGCACGTATTAACTATTTGCCTGATTACGAGCAAATATTGATCATAGTGCGAGATATCACAGAGACAACATCAAACCTCACAAGCGATTAAACAACATGCTTATTATGACACTCTGACCTCCTTACCAAACCGTTTTCTATCTCTAGATAGGTTATCGCAGATGCTTCACGATGCAGAGCGAAATGAAGAAAAAGTCGCAGTGTTCTTTTTGGATCTAGATGATTTTAAAAAAGTAAATGACTCTTTAGGGCATGAAGTGGGCGATAAGTTACTTATTGAAGCCGCCACTCGCTTAACCAACGCGATACGAAAAACAGATACGGTGGGACGATTAGGCGGTGATGAATTTATTCTATTATCTTCAGCGTTACACGATGACAATAGCATTAAAACAATCGCTCAAAGTTTATTAGAAGTCTTCCGAGCCCCCTTTCATATTGATGGTCGTGAATTAATCATTACCTTAAGCCTAGGGGTCGCCGTTGCCCCTGATAATGGAACAACTGTTTCAGACCTATTACGTAATGCAGATACCGCTATGTACCAAGCTAAAACCTTAGGGCGAAATGCATACTCTTTTTTCACAAAAGAGATGAATACCGCCATGATACGTAGGTTTGAAGTAGAAGAGCAGATGCGTAATGCACTTGAGCGCAACGAATTCGAAGTATTTTACCAGCCTCAGTTTGACTCAAAAACACAAAAAGTTATTGGTGCAGAAGCCTTATTACGTTGGCATAACTCTGCTTTAGGTAATGTATTTCCTGATGAGTTTATTCCAATTGCAGAGCAAACTGGCTTAATTGTTCCCATTGGCCAATATGTTATTAATGAGTCACTTAACTTTTTAAATAGATGGCAAACACAACAAAAAAGTGACTTTGTAATGGCCGTCAACTTATCTCCTCGTCAATTTCGAGATAAAAACTTGCTTAAAGTGATTAATGACGCCTTAGAAAACGCTAATCTTAACCCTGAAAATTTAGAGTTAGAAATCACTGAAGGTGTCTTAATGACTGGCCAGTCCTATATCACGGATGCGTTAGTAGGGTTACAAGAGCTAGGTGTGAAATTATCGATGGATGACTTTGGTACTGGTTACTCTTCACTCAGTTATTTGCGCCAATATCACTTTGATGTACTCAAAGTTGATAGAAGCTTTGTGAACGGTATTACCATCAATAAAGAAGACCGAGACTTGGTTAAAGCAAGTATTGCCATTGCCCATAGCCTAGGTTTAAAAGTGGTTGCCGAAGGTGTAGAGATCAGTGAACAACTCAATATTTTAAATGAGTTAGGCTGTGACTATGTACAAGGCTATTACTTCAGTAAACCGATGCCCGGTCAAAAGTTTTTAGACTACACAGAAAACTACCGACTAGAGCCTTAATCCCTCTTCCGAGGGTACCCTCCTTTCATTATCAATATTTTTAATAAATATTTTGAATTAACTAGACGATCGGTCTATTATATTAATTATGACAACATCAATCACTAAACCACGTCGTGGTAGACCACCAAAAAATCAAGCGGATAACCGAGATACACGTGCAGAATTAATACGTAGTGGCCTCGAACAACTCACTGAAAGTGGATTTTCCGCCTCAGGGATTGACCCTATTTTAAAGAAAGTTGGTGTGCCTAAAGGATCTTTTTACCATTACTTCACCAGTAAAGAAGCCTTTGGTTTAGCGGTAATTGAAAGCTATGCAAACTACTTTGCTCACAAGTTAGACACGTACTTATTAGACGAGAATTATCCAGCATTCACTCGTATCGCTAACTTTGTTGAGAACGCTAAATCAGGGTTAGCGCATCATCAGTTTAAACGCGGTTGCTTGATTGGTAATTTAGGACAAGAAGTTGATTTATTACCTGAAAGCTTCAGACCAGTCTTAAGTGATGTTTTTCAGGCATGGCAAAACCGCATAGCAGAGTGTTTAGAGCTTGCTAAAGCAAACCATGATCTATCGCAAAGTGCAGACACACAAAAGCTAGCAGAATACTTCTGGATTGGTTGGGAAGGTGCTGTAAGCCGAACACGTTTAACACAAGATGCAACACCAATAGATAACTATTTTCATCATTTTATGGCGGGACTACCTCGCTAAAATTTATTTTCAACCTTAATAGACGATCGGTCTAATAGGAGCAATATATGTTCAAAGGCGTTTTAATTGAAAAAGATGAACAAGGATACCGTTCTGCTTTACAACAAATTGAAGAGAGTGTGTTACCAGAGGGTGATGTGACCATCAAAGTCGCTTATAGCACGCTAAACTATAAAGATGCATTGGCCATTACCGGTAAAGGGCCGGTTGTTCGCAACTTCCCTATGGTACCTGGCATCGATCTGGTTGGTACAGTAGAAGAGACCGAGAGTGAACAATTTAAAGTGGGTGATCAGGTACTACTCAACGGCTATGGTGTCGGCGAAGTACATTGCGGTGGCTTAGCTGAAAAAGCGCGATTAAAAAGCGATTGGCTAATTCCTTTACCTAAGGCATTTTCTGCTCGTCAGGCTATGTCTATTGGTACTGCTGGCTACACAGCGATGTTATGTGTAATTGCATTAGAAAAACACGGTATTACCCCCGATAGCGGAGAGATTTTAGTAACAGGTGCAAATGGTGGTGTGGGTAGTTTTGCCATTAGTATTTTAGCAAAATTAGGTTATCAAGTCGTCGCTTCAACGGGGCGTATGGATCAAGCTGAGTACCTTACTAAACTAGGTGCATCAGAAGTGATTGACCGTGCATTATTAAGCGAGCCTGGTCGCCCACTAGCCAAAGAGCGTTGGGCTGCAGCTATCGATGCAGCTGGTAGCCATACACTTGCTAATGTTTGTGCAAGCCTTAAATATGGGGGTGTCGTTGCCGCTTGTGGTTTAGCACAGGGGATGGATTTACCAACCACTGTGATGCCATTTATTCTACGAGGTATTACTTTAGCTGGTATTGATAGTGTAATGCGTCCAACAGCAGACAGAGTTGAAGCTTGGGAACGATTAGCAAATATATTAGATACATCAGTATTTGATTATATTGCTAAAGAGATCACTTTAGAAGAGACCATTGATACTGCTGAACAACTTATTCAAGGTAAAGTTCGCGGACGTGTGGTTGTGAATATCGCAGGCTAGCGTTAAAACTAATAAGAAAAGATAAATATGCCCACTTTACGTGGGCATATTTTTTAAGCAGAAAAAGGTGTCGCGAGTGCATCATCTGGTGATACATAAGGAATATTTAAGCTTTCAGATACACTCAGGTTAGTGACTTTACCATGCATCACGTTTAAACCATTTTTTAAGTGTTTATCAGCTAATAAAGCCTCTTTATAACCTAACTTAGCAAAGCGCAATATATACGGCAATGTTGCATTATTAAGCGCAAATGCAGAGGTTCGAGCAACAGCTCCTGGCATATTGGCGACGCAGTAATGCACAACCTCGTCAACAATATAAGTTGGCTCACTATGCGTAGTTGCTTTAGAAGTAGCAAAACATCCACCTTGGTCAATGGCAACATCCACCACTGCTGAGCCAGCACGCATTTTTTTAATCATTTCTGCGCTGACTAATTTAGGCGCTGCTGCACCCGAATTAATACTCCACCAATCACTAAATCAGCATCTAACACTAATGATTCAAGGTTATATTTATTGGAATAAGCCGTTTTAATAGTTGAGCCAAACTGTGCATTTACTTTACGTAAGGTATCAATATTGTTATCAACGATAGTGGTATCAGCCCCTAACCCGATAGCCATTTGTGCCGCGTTGCAACCAACAACTCCACCACCAATAATTACAACTTTAGCAGGTGCAACACCTGCCACACCACCTAATAATAAACCGACACCACCATGTGATTTTTCTAAACAGGCGGCACCAGCTTGAATAGACATACGTCCAGCTACTTCCGACATTGGAGCTAATAAAGGTAAACTGCCGTTATCACTGGTTACCGTTTCATAAGCGATACACACGGCTTTACTGTCAATGAGATCTTGAGTTTGTGTCGGATCAGGCGCTAAATGTAGGTAGGTGAATAATAATTGATCAGGGCGTAACATAGCGCGCTCAACAGCTAATGGTTCTTTTACTTTTACAATCATCTCTGATTGAGCAAAGACCTCTTCAGCCGTTGCGAGTATTTGTGCACCTGCATCAATATATTCTTGGTCACTACAGGCAATACCCTGACCTGCTGATTGTTGAATATAAACCGTATGCCCTGCTGATGTAACTTCTTTAACACTAGCGGGTGTCATACCAACACGGTACTCGTGAATTTTAATCTCTTTAGGTACACCGATAATCATTTACTGCTCCTTAGAATGATAATTACTGATTGTTTAATAAATAAGCGTTATCGATAGTATAAAGTTTAATAAATAGTTTTATTCACTCTATTTTTTGTTTTTTTATATCCCTATAGTTTATAATGTTACTTATCGTTTTTATGGCAGTTAATAATTTTACAATATTGAAAGGATGCAGTTTATGTCACTAGATAGGATAGACAGAAATATATTACGAGAATTGCAAAAAAATGGCCGAATTTCGAATGTAGAGTTATCTCAAAAAGTAGGGTTAAGCCCAACGCCTTGTTTAGAGCGAGTTAAACGTTTAGAAAAGCAAAAGGTGATTCAGTCCTATACTGCCTTATTGGACCCAGAGCATTTAGGCGCCTCTTTATTAGTTTACATCGAGTTAACTTTAAAACGCTCTAGCCCTGATGTATTTGAACGCTTTAATGAAGCGGCAAAACAACTCGATTCAATTTTAGAATGCCACCTTGTTTCTGGGGATTTTGATTATCTCCTGAAAACTCGAGTTGCAGATATGTCAGCTTATCGAAAGGTACTCAGCGAAACATTATTATCACTGCCTAATATTAAAAGCTCTAAAACCTATGTCGTCATGGAAGAAGTAAAATACCTCACTACCATCAATATTCCCAATTAATGGAGTGATCAGCACTAAGTTGATAGACCTCAACCATTAAGGTCTATCAATCATTTGGTGTCTTTATTTTTTCACAATTTTAAAGTTATCCCACGCCTGTGATGTTGGCATCACTTCTAAACTGTTGATGTTAAGGTGCGCAGGCTGCTCCGCTATCCATAAAATAATATCTGCAATATCTTCTGGCTGAATCGCGTTGGCACCTTGATAGATTTGATCATATTTATCTTGGTCACCATTAAATCGAACAAGACTAAACTCACTTTCCGCCATACCTGGCTCCAAGCTTGTTACACGAATACCTGTGCCTGCAAAATCACTACGTAAATTACGCGAGAACTGTGCAACAAAAGCTTTACTTGCACCGTATACATGGCTTCCGGGGTACGCCCAATTACCTGCAATACTTGCCAAATTAATAATTGTCGAAGAAGGCTGTGCTTTTAATGTTGATAAGAAGCTATGAGTTACATTCACTAAACCAGTGACATTGGTATCGATCATAGTATGCCAATCAGAAAGTTTTGCTTGGTCAGCTGGCTCAGCACCTAATGCAAGGCCAGCATTATTTACTAAAATAGCCACTTGTTTGAACGCTTCAGGTAGGTTGTTAGTAAACTCAGCAACCGCTTCACTGCTACGTACATCTAATACCGCATAATAAACACTAGTTAAAGGTGATAACTCTTCACTTAATGCCTTTAGACGCTCTTCTCTTCGGCCAGTGATAACAAGAGGATAACCCTGCTGGGCAAATTTTTTCGCTGTTGCTAAACCAAAGCCAGCAGTTGCGCCAGTAATAAGTACTACAGGACGTTGTGATGCAGTCATATGAAATTCCTTAAAAATACAAATGAGAAGGTGTTCGGTTGCTTAATATAAAACCTGAACACCTATAATAGAGACCAGTAAGACAAAGTTAAATAACAACTTTTACCTTACTGTTATTAATCCCGCCTAGATAGGGTTATTAATAAAATTAAAGGTCTGTAAACTCTGCAAATACAGCATCTAAAGTATCTACAATAAAATCAGCTTCTTCATGCGTTAAGGTTAATACCGGGCAAAAACACAGGGTATTATTTAGGTATTTAAATGAACGGTTAGTGCGCCCAATAATTAATCCTTTTGCATGCATGCCCCTGCAATTTTAACTGTTACCGCTTCTGCTACAGGAGTTTTAAGTTCTCTATCACTGACTAATTCAAGACCTAATAACAAACCTTTACCGCGAACATCACCAATAATGGCATGTTTTTCCGCTAAACCATGAAACTTTTCCAGTAAGTAGTCGCCCATTACTGCACAATTTTCAACGAGGTTTTCTCTTTCTAAAATTTCTAAATTTGCTAAAGCTGCTGCTGGACCAGCAGTACAACCAGCATAAGTACTAACATCTCGAAAGTACATTTCACGGTCTGGCCCATCAGATAAAAACTCTTCAAAAATAGCTTCAGTGGTCACTAGACATGAAATAGCCGCATAACTCGATGCTACACCTTTTGCTAACGTCACTATGTCAGGTTTAATACCGTAGTGCTGATAACCAAACCATTCACCGGTCCTACCCATCCCACATACCACTTCATCGATATGCACTAACACGTTATATTTTTTACAAATTTCCATCACTGCAGGCCAGTACCCCTCAGGAGGTGTGATCACACCTCCACCCGCAGTGATGGGTTCAAAAATAACAGCGCCAACCGTATCTGGCCCTTCTCTTAAAATCACTTTTTCTAATTCTTTTGCCGCTAAAACACCATAATCAGCGACGTCACCAAATTGACTGCGGTATTCGCAGCAGTGCGGAAATTCAACAAACCCAGATGCAAATGGGCCATAATGTTGGCGACGCTCTTCTTGTCCAGTAGCACTTAAGGCACCAATCGTCGACCCATGATAATCACGTTCGCGATATAATATTTTATGTTTCTTGCCACCGTATTTTTGTTGAGAGATTTGACGTACAATTTTAAACGCTTTTTCATTCGCTTCAGAGCCTGAGCTTGCATAATAAACACGACTTAAACCAGGCATTTTTTCTAATAATTTTTCAGAAAATTCAGCCGCTGGTTCAGTTCCAGCAGTACTCGCAAAGAAATTAAGTTTAGCAATTTGGTCACGTACCGCATCTGCGATTTCGGTACGTCCGTAGCCAACGTTTACACACCATACACCACCAGAAGAAGCATCAAGATAACTGTTTCCCTTAGCATCCCAAACGCGAGATCCTTCGCCTTTTACCATGACCAATGGATCTTGGTTTTTTAATACGCTATGTTGACTTAAATGATGCCATACATGGTTACGGTCTCGTTCGATTAATGTGCGTGTTTGTGCTTCCATCTACCCTTCTCCTTGAAATAGTATGTCATACCCCTCTACTTGATAAGGTAATCCGTATAAATATCGTCCATTTCACATTAACTCAGAATGAAAGTCTTTCCTTAGCACCAACTAAGCTTTTCGATAGTGCCAGATTTTTACCTTAGGCATTGACTAATTTAACCAAAAACATGGCTCTACAATTAATCATTTCTGGCCCTACTCTTACGCTTCGAATACAAGGATAGTAGCCTCGAAAATAATTAATATTAAGGAAGATAAGTGGAACAGATTTGGTATGTAATGCCTATTGTGATATTTGCTGCGATTGTCCGAGGCTATAGTGGTTTTGGCTTTGCCGTGATTGCAGTGGTCGGTTTAAATTTCTTTTTGAACCACAACAGAGTGTCGCAATTGTACTATCTCTGGATGTGCTATGTAGTATTAACCTATGGAAACAAGCGGTTAAACAAGCAGACTTCCCTACTCTCCGAAAACTTATTATCGGTGCCATCTTAGGCCTACCGATAGGCTATTGCTTTTTATTATTCATTCCAGCAGAAATCTTAAAACTGCTTATCTGTTTAGCCATCCTTGGATTAGCGGTATTACTTTTTTCTAATTTTAGGCCTTTTAATGCCGAGAAGAACAGCAGTAAAATCGGCTTTGGTGTGGCAGCGGGTGCAGGTACAGCAAGTGCTTCTATTGGTGGCCCAATGATTGTGTATTACATGTTGTCTAGTCAACTAAGCACTAGTACTCAACGTGCCACCATGATTCTCTTTTTTATTGCAAGTGAAGGCCTTACCGTACTCTCTCTGATCGCTGGAGGATTAACTGATAGCACCTTACCAATGGCAATATTAATCTTAATTTTACCAGCACTCGTCGCGGTAAAATACGGTCAATACCTGTTTAATAAAAAACCACCAGCTTCATTAAAAAGCTTTGCTTTACCTGTCATGGTCGTAGTTGCATTGTTAGGTATGGCGAATAGTTTTGTTAGTTTGACCGCTTAATGATTTAAGGTTACAAGCCCATCGTAAACTTGGTTTATGCAGGGTTTGTAACAGGTAATTAACTAGCTGACAAAGTATTCTCTACCTGGATCTAAAGTAGTGTAATTAGTTATACATATTGGCTACGCGGACAAAGCTTTTAGTCACTTTAAATTGGCTCTTCACTTACCACCCTATGCAATCAATACAATTTAGCAAATTGCTCACACCAACTTCTGCAGAGTCGATCACTACAACTACCTTAAAGATGGCTCTCTACCTGCTCCCTAAAACAACCAAAGCTTTAGCTCCTGCTTTACTTGGATACAAATTAATAAATGCGCTACACCAGTTTTTTAAGCATTAAAAACAGTCACTTTGTTCGAAGGTTAAAAAGTTCAAGCTAAAAAAGATTGATCATTTGATGACACATCCTTGTCATACTTATTTGAGAAGCTGTATTTATCAATTTTATTAAATAAGTGCTGTAAATTTTACGTAATAAAAATGGCTTAGTTTAAGGCGGAATTTTTATTAAGGAATTGTTTCCTTAATAAAAATCACAGCAAAAGAATAAGTTATTTTGATAAATAAAATAGCCCAGTTAATAAGTATGGTTGGTATTAACACTTAGGATGGGGATAAAAATTATGTTAATTACTGCACACCGAGGCTTGTCTAGCGTAGCCCCAGAAAATACCTTAGCTGCCATTCAAAAAGCCATTGAATTAGGTGCCAAGTCAATAGAGATAGATGTACAGATCAGCAAAGATGGTGTGCCCATTGTGTTCCATGATTTTAATGTTAATCGATGCACTAATGGGCAAGGTCTAGTGCAAGATATTGAGTACAGTGAACTAGCGAAGTTAGATGCCGGTTTATGGTTTTCCGATGAGTTTGAAAATGAGAAGATCCCTACTTTAGCCGAAGTACTGATATTGATTAGACAAAATGGCATTACCCTGAATATAGAATTAAAAGTGCAAAATGAAGCACATATTTTAGCCCTCTGTAAACAGGTTGTAGAGGTCATAGAGGCCAGCAAAATCACCACAGGACAATTAGTTTTTTCGAGCTTTGAGCATCAAGCTTTATTATTATTAAAACGCCTAAAACCCAGTATTCGTCGCTCTCAGTTATGGGAGAAAATACCCGATAACGCACTACAAATGTTAGATGATATTTATGCTTTTAGCGTCAATTGTGATTACCGTTTTTTAAGACAAGAACAAGCACTAATAATCAAACAAGCTGGCTACCAACTACATTGTTATACCGTCAATGACCCATTATTTATTGAACCACTTAGACCTTTACATGTCGATAATATTATTACCGACTGGCCACAACGCTTCTAAGGGGAATGGATATGAATATTGACCTATCCAATAGACAACATCATATTTTAACGCGATTAACTCAACAGGATTATTGCTCTATAGATCAGCTTTCCAGTGACTTTTCAATCACTAAACAAACTGTCACGCGTGATATTAATGCACTATGTGACCTCGGCTTAGCACGTCGTCAAAATGGTGGAGTCAGTGTGCCAGCATCTTTGGAGAACAGTAACTATCTAACCCGTAAAGCCTCCTTTAGCGACGTTAAACATAAGATTGCTACACAAGTAGCACAACAGATCCCCAACGGCAGTACAGTCTTTTTAGGTATTGGCACTACCATTTCCGCGATCGCTGAACAACTTGGACAACATCAACAATTACGTATCGTCACTAATAACTTTGAAGCAGCGGCTATTTTGTCACACTATGATCATATCGAAACTTGGATTGCAGGTGGTCGTTTACGCCATAATGATCGCGATATCATTGGAGAAAGTAGTGATGACCTTTTTCAACAATTTATTGCCGATATTGGCATTATCAGTTGCGCGGCGGTCACCCCTTTACAGAGTGTAGAAACGTCAAAAAAGACTATTGAATGGTGTTTAGATCATGAGTTGCAGGAAGCAAAAGTTAGCCAAGCTATTATTAATAACAGTTTACAAACTTGGTTAGTGGCACATGAAAACAAATGGCACCAACAAGCCTGTAGCAAAGTTGCGCCCTTGACCAACTTTGATCAAGTATTTAAGGGCTAAATAAGACAAGTTAGATTAATTTAAAAAGTCGGCAATAAGACACGTGTAGCATCGATGAACATTTGTACCGACATCATTAATAGCAGCATGCCCATTAAACGCTCTAAGGCTTTTAAACCTTTGTCTTTTAATATTTTATAAAGCTGTGGTGAACATAGCAACACCAGTACCGCTAATACCCAAGCTAATAATAAAGCGGTAAATAAACCACCTGTATGCTCTGCATTTGTTTTGGCTAATACCAATAAAGTAGCTAAAGCACTCAGGGCCAGCGATCATCGGTATAGCAATCGGTACCACTAATGGCTCATCACCTTTACTAGTAGCAAATAGGTCCCCCCACCAGGACTAGGAAAAATCATTTTTAAAGCGATTACAAAGAAAATAATACCACCAGCAAGACTAATCGCAGGAGTTTCTAAGTGAAACAGGCTTAAGAATTGCTCACCAAAAAATAGGAATATGATCAAGATAGCCAAACCAATCAACATTTCACGAATAATGATTTTAGAGTGTCGTTTTTTATCTATGTTTTTTAAGATACTTAATAGCAAAGGCACACTACCAAATGGATCCAGTATAAAAAACAATAAAATAGCCGTTGAAAATATTGAGAATGAAGATTCCATGAACTGACACCTTACCTGGTAAAATAGATCTAAAAATGAGAGTGATTGGTATTCCTATGGGCATTATATTTTTTAAAAGTTGGCGGCAAGGTAGAAATAAAAAAGCCAAGTTAATTGATTAACTTGGCTTGAAGTGAAATGGTAGGTTATCGTTTACGTTCTTTCAGTGGTACGACTAACACTGGGATACGAGAACGTGCTAGAACATTCCTTGCAACACTCCCTAAAAAGGTTTCAACAAAACCTTTTTCATGCGTCCCCATAACAATTAAGTCCACTTCACGCTCTCGTGAATTTTTTAAAATCGCTTCCATAGGAAAAGATTCAATAATATTTATCGATTTTATCTGCTTTCTTACCGCCAAATCTTCGGGATCAGAAACTTGCGCCCAAAAATCTTCCTGTTTAGTTTCCAACTTAGCTTTAGCTTGACGCTTACGCGATCCTAACATTTCAGCACGTTGTTCTGAATTCATCACATAACTTTCCAGCGCCATTCTTGCATCACTAGAGAGTTTTTCTACAACATGTAATACGTGTATTTCAGCCCCGGTTTTTTTGGCTAAAAACGCAGCGTATTTAAAGCACTCATTAGAGCCCTGCGATAAGTCTGTACAGTATAGAATTTTATCAAATTGAAACATAATCTATCCCTTTATTGTCAGCCTACTTTAGTTGACCTAAAGCAGGCTACTAAACAACTTAATATCCGAGTAGTCTTGGCATAGTCAAGGCTATTTGCGGTATGTAGGCAATAATAATCACCATAATCGTAGACACTAATGCAAATGGTAATGCTTTTGCCGTTACCTCTTCCAGAGGCGTATCAGATATACCTGAAGCAACAAATAAGTTCTCACCCAATGGTGGTGTTGAGAAACCAATCGATAAGCTACATACCATCACGATCCCAAAGTGTACTGGGTCAATGCCTAATGTGTAAGCAACAGGTAACAATACTGGCGTTAAAATCATAATTGCCGCCAGAGTTTCCATGAACATACCCACAAACAATAGGAAAGCAATAATCAATAACCAAATTAAGTATAGGTTATCAGTTAAACTTAACATTGATTCAGCCACAATACCTGGGATTTGATTTTCAACTAAGATCCGACCAAAAGCGGTAGCAGTGAACAGGATTAATAACACGCGGCCAGATAACCAAGTTGTTGTTTCTAACGAGTGAACCAGATCTTTTATTTTCAACTCTTTATGGATAAAGATACCTACAAATAAAGTATAGAAAATAGCAATAATAGCTGACTCAGTTGGGGTAAAGAAACCAGAGTAAATACCACCTAGAATCACTAATGGCGCTAAAATAGACCAAATACCGTCTCGAGCTGCTTTACCAATCTGTGCAACAGACCAACCTTCACCGCTACCTTTAAAGCCATAACGACGACATTGAATGTAGTTTAAGGTCATTAAACCTACAGACATCACCACACCAGGTAAGAAACCAGCAATAAACATTTTTGGAATTGAGATGCTTTGGAACTCACCGTGTTTGGCGATCGCATCTAGTGGCACCGCTAACCCCAACGCTGAAATACCGAAAATAACCATAGGGATAGAAGGTGGAATTACAATCCCTAAACCACCTGATGACGCTGTCACCGCTGAGGCATAACCTTTGTCGTAACCACGGTTTACCATGGCAGGGATCATTAACATTCCTACCGCAGCAGTTGTCGCAGGACCTGATCCTGAAATCGCGCCAAAGAACATACACGCTAAGATAGCTGCCGCAGACATACCGCCTGTTACAGGGCCAGCAAAGCTTTCAGCTAGCGTCACTAATCGCTTGGATATGCCAGAAGCTTCCATCAACGCACCTGCTAATATAAACGCAGGTAAAGCCATTAGTGGAAAAGAACCCACTGAGTTAAAAGCGATTTGTACAAATTTAATTGGGTTTTCATCTAGGTAGAAAAATGATGCTAAAGCAGCAATACCTAATGACACCATGACCGGTGCGCCCAAAATCAATAAGGCTAAGAAGGATCCAAATAGGACCATTACTATGGATGCTTCACTCATAGGTTATTCTCCCTTCCTTGTATTAGTTTTCTGCTGTGCATCATCAATTGCAGATTCTTCTTGCATGTCGTGGTTCATTAACTCATTCATCTCTTGTGATTCAGGGTCAATCACCTCAACACCTTTAATATATTTTAAGTAGTTAACTTGTAAGATACGGATCGTCATTAACACAAAGGCGATCGGTAGAATTAAGTAGATATATTTCATTGGGATACCCAGCGTTTGAGATTTCCAGAACAAGTTCATTCTGTTAAAAACAAAATCATAGCTTAGGTAAATAAAGTAGCTGTTAAAGCTTACCCATAATAGGTCTGAAGCTAACTCACAAAAAGTACGAAGCTTCTGTGGTAACCATTTGTAGTGAAAAGTAACACGGTTATGTGCTGATAATTTTGCCGCGTAACTTGAACCAAGAAAAACAAACCATACGAAGAGATAAACCGATAGTTCTTCACTCCAAGTAATGGAATGACCAAATAGTTCGCGGGAGAGAATTTGAGCAAAAAGCAGAGTAACAAAAGTTACTAGTAATGCCCTACATAGATAGCTTTCTAAGTTATCAAATATTTTTAAAATTATTTTCATTGTTGTGTCCCTGTTCCCTTGAGAGAGAGCAGCACCTTGCTCTTAAAATAGGTGGTTATGCTAATGTCATCTGCACTAATAAAAAGGAGTGTTTCCACTCCTTTTCAAACTACCTTTTAAATCTTTTCACGACCTAATAGGCTCAGTAATTCATTAATTTTATCTTTACCGCCTACTTGCTCATAAAATTCAGGCCATACACCTGCTTGTGCTTTTTTAACCCACTCAGCTTCATCTTCTAACTGGTCGATTTCCATGCCGTATTTAGACACTAGCTCTTCTTTGATGCTGCTTTCTTTTTCTTTAATCCAAGAAAGACTGTACTCAGTCGCTTCTTTACCTGCTTCTAAGATAGCTTGTTGTACTTCTTTAGATTGGTCCTGGAAAAGAGATTCAGACATAATTAACGGCTCAAGAGCAAATAAATAGTGTGTCTCTGTTAGGTATTTTTGGATTTCAGCAAATTTCATTGAGTAAATCGCTGCATAAGGTGTTTCTTGACCATCAACAACTTGCTGCTGTAGTGCAGTGAATGTTTCAGACCATGCAACTGGTGTTGGGTTAACGCCAAAAGATTGATATGTTTTAATGATCAGGTCACTTTTTGGCACTCGAATAAACAGGCCTTTCAAATCATCTAGATTTTTCACAGGGCGTTTTGAGTTAGTTAACATACGGAAACCAGAATAGCTCCAAGCAACGATACGTACATTTGCTTGCTGTAATGTGGTTTCAGTTAGGCGTTTTTCGATATCACTGTTAATCACTTTTTCTGCTTGGTCAATATTTTCAAAAATATATGGCAAAGAAAGTAGACCAACAGAAGGACTAAAAGGTGCTAAGTTGTTAGCGGCGATGATTGACATATCTAATGTGCCTAATGCCACGTCATTCACTGTTGCTTGTTCAGAACCTAGCTGCCCATTAACAAATAATGTTGATGTTATTTTGTCATTGGTCTTTTCAGCAAGTACTTCTGAAAACTTAATACCTAATGCCTCTTGAGCACTGCCACCGCCATCACCAACAGCCATTTTCCATGTTGCTGATAACGCACTCGTTGATAACACTAGACCTGCAGTCAGTGAAAGGGCTTTAATAAGTTTCGTTTTTTGCATTTCCATTACCTCATTTTTTATGATGATTTTTTCGCACAAATAATAAATATAAGAGCGAGAATCCTAATTGAATCTAAAAAGAATTTTCCAGATTCATATGCAGCATACGAGCTAACATACTTACTTTCATGGCATAACCTGTTATGCCAACATTCTCATTACCCAATTGTTATTATTGGAGTACGCTGGTTAATCATAAAACAGATTAACAAACAAAAACCAATAATAAAAACAACCAGTTAATAAACTATTTAATCGTGATACGATTATTCTTTTGTTTTCCTTAAATTACCTAATGACTTGCAACATAATAGTTTGCTAAACACCACTTTTTATTGTCAAAATATGATTTATAAATCCCCAGCTGAGTCATTGCATGGTCTATTAAACAATAGCAGACCATTAAAAGAGTATAAAAGAGAATGTAGATATAGTTTTTTCACCCATTATTTTTTTATTGTTAGTGTCATTAACGACATCTCTATTGAATTTAGGTAAAACAGGCGTTTATTATTACTTGCTAAAATATTTTTCCTGCTCTAGCACACTCATAAATCACTTTTTATTATTTTTATTGTATCTGCGTGATGCGCTTTCCTTATTTAAACTACACTTGAACAAAATAAGTAACAGAGCCAATTTTTGAAATTAATGGGCCACAAGTTAAATTTTGGCCTCATCACTTTAAAAAAATTGGCTTAAAAATTGCCTATCTATAAGGTGGTGAGTTGCATTGAAAACAAGCAACATATTTCACCACATAATTTGCTCGAAATTTATACAGGTGACGTAATGGTTGATTTTTTAATAAATATTGAATTGCATCAAAATAGTACTTATCAGCAACAGATCCGTGAAAAATTAGTCGAGCTTATTGAGCAAGATACCTTTGGTGACAAAGCCTTACCATCAGGTAGAAAGATGGCACAGCTATTAAAAGTATCACGTAATACGGTAGTGCTGGTGTATGAAAGCTTAGTCGATGAAGGGTATTTAGTTGCACGTAAGCGCAGTGGTTTCTTCGTTCACCCTGATCTACTTATGGTGCAACGTCTCACCAATTCAGTGCAAGCAGACCCTGAAGGGGTACATCGTACGACTCGCCAACCGGACTGGTCGAAACGAATGTTGAAGCAACCAAGTCAATTATCCACCTTAAATAAAGATGAAAATTGGTTAAAATATCCATATCCATTTATTTATGGGCACATTGATGTCAGTGAATTTCCGCTCTATCAATGGCGAGAGTGTTCACGTATTGCTGAAAGTAAAGGTAAGTTACATGAATGGGTAGAGGGTTATATCGATATGGATGACCCACAACTGGTCTCGCAAATTCGTCAGCAAATTCTGTCAAAACGAGGTATCACAGCCAAGCCTGAAGAGATCCTCATTACTTTAGGCACACAAAATTCACTGTTTTTATTGACCAACCTGTTAGCCGATCAGTCGGTAACCTTTGGTGTTGAAAATCCAGGCTATGCAAACTTACGTCATATTATCTCTTTATGTGATAGCCCAGTTAAACCACTGGATATTGATAATGCAGGTTTAAAATTAGGTAAGCAGTTAAAAGACTGTGATTATGTTTTCACTACACCAAGCCATCAGTATCCAACCACAGTGACCATGAATGTAGAACGTCGTAAAGGATTATTAGAGCAAGCTTGTAAAGATGACTTTATCGTTATCGAAGATGATTACGAGAGTGAAGTTAATTTCATTGAACAACCATTACCTGCATTAAAAAGCTTTGACCAAGATGGCCGTGTTATTTATGTAGGCAGTTTATCTAAATCTTTAACGCCAGGCATTCGTATTGGTTATCTAGTGGCAGATAGCTCTTTAATCACCGAGTTACGTAAACTGCGTGCTTTTACATTACCGTCACCCACCTTCAAATAACCAACGTATTGTCGCGCTATTTATTAGCCAAGGTTATTACGATAGTCATGTTAGACGTATGCGTCGTACCTTTGAAAAACGATGGTTATTGATGGAGCAAGGTGTTAAGAAATATCTCAGCTCCTGCAAAATACATGCAACTCCAGGCAGTTTTTGCTTTTGGATTGCCTTGCCTATTAATGTAGCTAGCCATGATTTACGTGATAAAGCCGCGCAGCATGGCATATTAATTGAATCGGGCGATACGTTATTCATGCAAAAAGACGCTCCTAAGAATTATATTCGTTTAGGTTTCTCTGCCATGAATAGCGATAAAATTTTACCCGGTTTAGAAATATTAGGTTCCCTCATCACTGAACTAAGCCATGGCTTTACCGAGCCTTTGCAAAAACGTGTTGTCTAAAGCAAACAACCTAAATGTAAACTTTCCTCATAAAAAGCAAAAGATACAACCAATCACCCAGTGAGGGGGTTGGTTTAACTGCCTATTTATACCAATCACACTAAGTAACTAATCTATTTTGCTTGTTAAAATAACTGACTCCTTCGTTGTCATTTTCGCCAATTGAACCACTATTAAAGAATTAACATCTTTTGCTTAATTCTCCGTCAGACTATTAACGAAGTTAATCGTCGAGAGGCTTAAATTACGCCTTAAACTAAGCCATTTTTCCTGCGCAAAATTGAGATCACTTATTTAATGCAATTGGTATTACTCTCTGATTATATTACCGAGCAATATATAGTGCGCATTTCCACCTTGTTTACATTTACCGATTGTTGCAATCAAAAAATAGCTCATATATCATCCAACAAGATAACGATAACTATTATCAAAAAATTAATAACCCTATACTTGAGGCATACCTAACCGTACGCTTAATTCTATCACCTATATTATTTAATAGGCGCTTTCGCCCCTTAACCCATTATGTCTAATCGAACCCTACAAACAGATTCATTAACCTCCATGTTTAACTTATGTAGACAAGTTATCCCCTATTTGGATGGTAAATTTGAGGCGCTAGACTCATTATTTTTAGACACAGTGAAAAATGATCAATGGTTACAAGGAAATCATTATGATCAAGCTACCATTATGGCGTTACAAAATGATTTAAAAAGACTGTTCCCTGAGGCGGGTGAAGCGTACTATCAAGCGCGAGTGTGGCATCTGCTATGTTGGCAACCTATCTATATTGCCTTTATCAGTATCTATGGCTTACAAAGGCTGCCTGACTTTTCTCAATTTAAACAACAACGTCAGCACAATGCGATTATCGGCTTCACTTTTCAAAGTAAGCAGATGTTTAGCGGCACTCCACAGCAACTAATCGCACAAACAAAATCACATTTAGCCCCGTTAATTGAGCATTATCGAGTCCAGCTAGATAACGTTGAACGTTGTCGCCCTGGTTATGCAGACCGTTTTGTTGCCGACTTAATTTTTGGTAATTTACTTAAGGTCAAAGCATTAGTCAGCGACTTTAGTGGCCAAGATATTTTATCTCATGCAACTCTTTGGGTAGAAGCAATGGGATTACCGCAAAAGTTATTAGAGACACTCACAAGTAATCCAGACAATAGTATCGAGTTTGTCAGAAGCAGTTGCTGCTTGGCTGATAAAATAGATGAAGAGCTTTGTGCAAACTGCCCTAAAGTACATAAAAATAAACAATAAGCACCCAATCATGACTCCAAACAATCAAGCCTCTGCTTCCACCATTAGTCTGACCACGGATAATTTAGTCGTCGGTTATGATAGCCCAATCGTGAAAGGAGTTAACTTAAATATTCAACCCGGCAAAATGAGTATATTAATTGGCTCTAATGGCTGTGGTAAATCTACATTATTAAAATGTTTAGCACGTGTATTGCCTCCTATCAGTGGTCAAGTTTTGTTAAATGGCAAAGCGGTTCATCAACAGCCAGCTAAACAAGTAGCTAAAATGATGGCGCTATTACCCCAAGGTCCAATCGCTCCGGAAGGTTTGCCGGTTAAAGAGTTAGTATCACAGGGGCGTTATCCACACCAAAGCTTTTTAAAACAATGGAGTAAAGAGGACGAGCAAGCAGTCAATCAAGCGATGCAGCAGGCAAATGTTGAGATGTTAGCAGATCGCTCCATTGCTGACCTTTCCGGTGGGCAACGGCAACGCTGTTGGATTGCGATGGTATTAGCACAACAGACAGATATTATCTTATTGGATGAACCTACCACCTACTTAGATTTAAAGGTACAAGTTGACCTATTAAACTTACTTAGTGAGTTAGCCCACCAGCATCAACGCACTCTGGTGATTGTATTGCACGAGCTTAATTTAGCCGCGACCTATGCCGACCATCTAATCATGATGAAAGATGGCAATATATATGCACAAGGTACGCCCGAACAGGTTTTCAACGCAGATAATCTACAAGCAGTATTTGGCTTAAATGCCAAAATAATAAAAGATCCTGATAGCCGTGCTTTAGTTTGTATTCCAAGCACTCAACAACCAGCTCAGGTAGTTTCATGACTCACTCAAGATGGTTAAGTTGGTCAGGCATAGTGGTGATGCTTGGATTATTATTTATCGCATTAATTTGGCACCTATCCATTGGCACAAAAACCATTGCAATCAATGAACTGATGCAATCCTTTTACGCCTACAATGAAGATAACTTTAATCACCTTATTATCCAAGAATTACGCTTACCAAGAGCGATTATCGCGATCTGTGTCGGCGCTTGTTTAGCAGTTTCTGGTGCATTAATGCAGGGAGTTACCCGCAACCCACTGGCTGATCCAGGTTTATTAGGTATGCTTACCGGCGGAGCCTTAGCAGTTGTCTATTGGTCAACCTTTGTAAGCAGTGCATCCTTAATATGGTTACCCTTAGTGGCGGCTTTAGGTGCATTAGTCAGCGCTGTGATTGTTTGGAGTATTGCATCTAGGGTAGCCGGCGGTATTACCCCTTAAGTTTAATTTTATCAGGATCAGCATTTACTGCATTCACTGGCGCATTATTAGCCATCCATCACTTGTTAGATCAACAAACCTTTGAAGAGATGCGTACCTGGTTAGTTGGCTCCTTATTAGCGAGCAATTTAACCACCTTATATTGGTGCTTACCATGGATCATCATTGGCTTGGTGGCTGCGATTGTACTCGCCCCCAGTGTTACCGCGTTATCCATGGGTGAAGAGGTTGCCACAGGATTAGGGATTAATATCGCCCGTCGAAAGTGGCAATTACTAGTTTGTGTGGTGATGCTAACTTCTGCATCTGTCGCGTTAGCCGGACCACTTGGATTTATCGGCTTGGTTATTCCGCATGTTGTACGCTTTTGGGTTGGGGCAGATTACCGTTGGATTGTTCCCTACTCGATGTTACTCGGTGCGGCATATCTATTATTTGTTGACTCTCTGGCTCGTTGGTTAATTCAACCACATGAAATTGCGACAGGCTTGATCACTATTTTAATCGGTGCACCATTATTTATCTGGTTAGTTAAAGTGAGGGTTCGTTAATGCACTATACCCTGCGTTTATGTAAACAAGCTGTCTCATTACGTTTTAATAGTCATGCACTATTATATACGGCACTGCTAACCGCCGTGCTGTTTGGTACTTTTTTATATGCGATAACAGAGGGTAGTTATCCACTCTCTTTACATGACAGTGTGATGAGTTTGCTAAGACAACAACAAGCGATACTCGATCCACAAGCCAACGTTATTATATGGGAGTTTCGTTTACCAAGGAGTTTAGTCGCTCTATTAAGCGGTGCCTTATTTGCCCTCTCTGGCGCGTTATTACAAAATATGACACGGAATCCTTTGTCTGATCCTAGCTTGGTTGGGATCAGTCAAGGTGCAGCGTTAGCTGTGGTTACCTTAACCATTTTATTTCCCAGTTATATTGATAATTGGCGTGAGATTGCGGCTTTTATTGGCGCAGTGACCATTGCCATTGTGATCCAATTATTACGTGGTAACGGTCACCCACTTAAATTTATTTTATTGGGGGTTGGGGTTGCTGCTTTTATTAGCGCCATTATCTCCAGTTTATTAACCTATGGTGACTTACCCTCAGCAATGGCAGCTTTATCTTGGCTAGCGGGAAGTACGCATAATAGTAATTGGCACGATGTACAGGTACTCGCACTGGCTTTTATGCTGATCATCAGCTTAACCCTCTATCAAGCAAGAATGATGTCGGTGATCAGTTTAGGGGATGAAGTGGCCATTGGCTTAGGCATCAACTTAAAAGCCATTATGTTAATGCAACTGTCTATCTCCGTTACGGCAGCAGCAATCGCCACTGCAGTTGTAGGGCCATTAGGCTTTATTGGTTTGCTCGCTCCACATTTAGCTCGCAAATTAGTGCGCTCTGGACCAGCTAACCATCTTTTTTAACCGCATTAGTGGGGGCTTTGCTAGTGCTGATTGCTGATCTTATTGGGCGAAGTGTATTTGCTCCGACACAACTAGCGGCAGGCTCTGTCACAGCATTAATAGGCGCCCCTTTGTTCGCTTATTTATTAATCACCAAAAAAACCTAAGGTAAGGGATAATTATGAAATGGATCGCAGGATTAATCGGCTTATGTCTGAGTATCAGTGTATTTGCTTTTCCGGTCACTATCACACATCAATATGGCACATTAACCATTGATAAAAAACCATTAAAGGTAGTGTCTGTGGGTCAGGTTGACCACGATGATATTTTATCTTTTGGCGTTAAACCAATCGCAATACGTGATTGGTATGGCAACCAACCTTACGGTGTGTGGCCATGGGCACAGTCAGCTTTAGGTGATGCCAAACCGGTATTACTCGATCCTAGAATTATAGATTACGAAGCAATCGCAGCATTAAAACCAGATCTGATTATTGGCGTTTCGGCCGCCATGGATGAAAAAGAGTACCAAAAGCTAAATGCGATTGCGCCGACACTGGCCGGCCCTACTAATTATGAAAAATGGACCATTCCTTGGGATGTACGTCATTTAATGATTGGTGAAGCACTTGGCTACAGTGACCTCGCACAACAACAGGTAGCAACCTTAAAGCAAAAATTACAAACAATAAAAACGCAACACCCAGAGTTTGAAGGAAAAACCGCTGCAGTGGCGTTTTACTATAATAAACAACCAGGTGCTTATGCCAGTAAAGACCTACGCTCACAGTTTTTAATTAGCTTAGGGTTTGTTATTCCAGCAGAAATTGACCAGATAGCAGGTGATGCCTTTTATGCTTCATTCAGCGAAGAGCGATTAGATATTTTAAACAATGATATTGTGGTGTGGTTAGGCTCTGAACAAGCGATTGAAAGTGCCAGTACAGCTATCTTCCGTCAACGTATGCCTTTCTACAAAAACCATAAAGAGTACTTTACCGGCGACCTTGTTGGTGGCGCGTTCTCCTTCTTTAGCTATTTATCAATTCAATACCTGATAGATGAAATGGTACCTGAATTATCCAAAGTAACAGCACCTTAAAGAAGCTTTAACTGGGCATAAGTACTTTTAACTAATGCCCAATGACACTCTCTTCAACCTTAGGCATTTTTCGATTATCTCTTACTATCCGTATGATGGTACTGAGGTTCACCGTTATTAATGTAGCTTCTAACAAGGTACCGCCAATCGACCCTACTAAAATATTATTGATTAACCAACATACCGCACCGATTAAAAAGGCAATGCGCATTTTAATACCTTTTAAAACAAACACAGCATAAGTGCCAATACTCATGCCTAGCATAGACCACAGATCCCAAATGCTCTCAGAAAAATAGATGGCACTGCTCAAACCAACTCCAATAAACACTAAAGCAACTGCTAACGAAGATATATAAATAGCGGTGACGGTTCTAAAAGCTGATAACAAGGCACTCAGTGCTGATACTATCGAGCCTAATAATAGATAATGTACAAGGTGATTTAAGTTAAATATCACCATCATGATTTTTAACTTTTTATCATCCTTTTGAAAGAAGGTACAAATACCTAATATAAAACTCATAAAGCCAATTAGTTGCGCAAAAAACAGCTGGTCCATCATAGATTGAATACTCTCATTAAACTTAATTACCTGGCTAACCAGCCACCATCCACAGCAATCGTATAACCGTTCATATAACTAGCCGCTTCTGAGGCTAAGAAAACACAAGGTCCAGCCACATCAACTGGCTTCCCCCAACGTTGCGCTGGTATACGCGCTAAAATAGCTTGATTACGCTCAGCATCTTCTCTGAGTGCAGCGGTATTGTTAGTTTCCATATAACCCGGAGCAATACTATTTACATTGATATTATGTATGGCCCATTCATTAGCCATGGCACGAGTTAACCCCATTAACGCACTTTTAGAAGCAGTGTAAGATGGCACTCTTATCCCACCTTGAAAGGACAGCATAGAGGCAATATTAATAATCTTTCCACCCTCACCTTGCTTAATCAACTGCTTAGCTACCGCCTGCGACATAAAGAAGGCTGTTTTGGCATTAACATCCATTACATCGTCCCAGTCTTGCTCAGCAAAATCGATAGCATCCTCTCGACGAATAATACCTGCGTTATTCACCAAAATATCAATTCGTCCAAATTCATCTATGGCCTGTTTAATTAAATTAGGGATTTGAGTTTGATTTAACAGATCGGCACGCAGGTCAAGAAAACGATATCCCCCTCTTTCATTTTATTAATGGTGCCGTCAGGCGCACTACGATTAATGCCCACAACATGACAACCCGCTTCCGCGAGCGCAATCGCAATTGCTTGCCCTAACCCAGTATTACAGCCAGTAACCACAGCCACTTTGCCAGTTAATTTGAAGGAATCGAGTATCATGTTATGCCCCCTATTATTAGCGTGATACGATAAATCGACTTCACTGAACAATATCATTAATATTTTTCAAGGATGAAAAGATCAGAAACAATATAATTGATATATGATGACTCCACGTTAACATCAACACGCTGTAATCACACTCATAAAGTGTTCGCTATCGTTTTTCACAATATACTTTTATAAAGTATCATCGGGTTTTTATTCATGAACAAATCATTAAAAGCTGCTCTACTTTCAGCACTTATCTATCCAGGTTTTGGCCACCTTTCATTAAAGCGTTATCTATCTGCTGCTGTCTTTATTATTAGCTTCTCTATCCCTATGATTTTGCTGTTCAAGCAGATAATGGAAAAAGCGAACCAAGTTGTGGCGCAAATTGAACATGGTCAAGTAGGGATGGATGTTTCGTCCATTTCAAATGCCCTAACCAGTACAGGAGGGAGTATGCAACCCCTAGATTTCTATACTTACCTTATGTTGGCAGTATGGGTAATTGCGCTGCTGGATATTTACCGAGTAAGAAACCGTTAATAAACACAATGATACCAAAGTGCCTCTTGTGTCCTTTGGTATCATTAATCGGCCATTATTTTTTCAATAATAAGAGATCGCAAGGTAAGTCATTTAAGATCGCCGTTGTAGTACTGCCAACCCACAATTGCGCTAACTTGTTACGTGCCACTAACCCCATCACTAAAATATGACTGTTATTTTTCTTAATATAGGAAGCTAATGCCTCCTCAGGAATACCTTCTAATAAGACACATTGGTTTGCAGCAATTCGTTGTTTTTTAGCAAACTCCATCAACCCTTGTTTATGCTGAGACAACACCTTATTTTTATATTGGCTTAATACCGAGGTAACATAATAGCAATGTGTCACCACCCAAGTTGCTTTTAATGGCTTAGCCCAACGTTCAGTCAATGCAACAATATTCGTATCTAATCCTCCAGTTCGAGCATACTCATGGAGAGGGTCTACAGCAGCAACAATACTCAAAGGTTGTTGCCAAGCCCGCTTACTTAACAATAGTAAAGGCGCTTTAATCGCAGTTAAACGCTGAAAAATAGAGTGTCGCTGAGCGACTGCATTATCTTCAATAACAACGACACTTTGTGGGTCATTCGCGACCTCGGCATTTAAAACCGAGAGGTAATCAGAAGATTGATTAATGCTAATTTCGACATCAATAGCATTCATTGCAAAGTATTTAAGTAGTTTTGCTTTTTTTAACTCTATTTTTGTCATTATTTCATCAGATAATATTTCTTTATTTGAAAATAAATGCCAATATCCGCGCCCCTTTAGTTGTGCACTTGCATCGATGATAATTTGCAGTGTTTTTTGGTTGGGTTGGATAAGGTGGATCATCTTATCTAATGACGTGGTTTGATAAAAAAGCGACTGTCGATAAACCAAATAAATTGTTGTGTAATCATTTGTGAGTTCACATGAATAAGGGGTTAATCGAGTATATTGTACTATTCTCACCATTACAATTTGCGCGTTATACAAAACCTAAAGCACTTATTTCAGCCATAGCAAGGCTGTTCAAAGAGTAGGGATAGCGCCTAAACATGAATAAAGAGTTGTTATGCACTTAGATCCTTTTATGCCACAAATGGTTAGTATCATTTTTATTGTGTTGGCTTTAGGTTTTATTCTAAAGTTATTTCATCAACCACATGTTATTGCTTACTTAATCGTTGGCATTGTTATTGGCCCTTGGGGGCTTTCACTGATCACCGACACCGACACCATCGCCCGCTTAGGCGCTGCAGGTGTGGTCTTCCTATTGTTTTTTGTCGGCATGGAAACCGATCCCAAAAAGTTAGTAGAGAATTGGAAACTGGCTATTTTTGGCACCCTATTTCAAATTATTTTAAGTGTCACCTTTGTTTGGATACTAGGCTTGTTTTTCCATTGGGGAATTGAACGAGTGATTCTGATTGGTTTTGTGATCAGCTTAAGTAGTACAGCGATTGTGATCAAGCTATTGCAAGACAGCAATACTCTAGACTCTAAAGTAGGGCAAGGTGCATTAGCGATTCTATTAGCGCAGGATTTAGCAATCATCCCAATGTTGATTATTATTGGGTTATATCAAACCGATGTTGTTGAAAATACACACGTAGGCAGACAAGTGATTGGTTCCATTGCTGCCGCAGCATTGCTGGCCTTTATTATCATTAAAAAAGAGGTCCATATTCCGCTGGCAAAATGGTTAAAGCATGACCATGAGTTACAGCTATTTGCTGGTTTGGGAATATGTTTTGGGTTGTCTATGTTAACGGCTTGGTTTGAGCTATCTACCGCTCTCGGAGCGTTCTTAGGCGGAATGCTAATTGGCGCAGCGAAAGAGACCCAATGGGTTCACCATAACTTAAACTCATTAAAAGTCTTGTTTGTTGCGCTGTTTTTTATCTCTGTAGGCATGATGCTAGACTTGGATTTCTTAATGGCTAACTGGTTACAAGTTGTTTCCTTGGTGATCGCAGCTTTGTTAATTAACACCTTTATCAATGCAGGTATCTTAAAGATGTCTGATTTTTCATGGAAAGAGAGTATTTATACCGGTGCGCTGTTATCACAAATAGGTGAGTTCAGTTTTGTATTAGCAGCAGTTGGTAAACAATCAAATATTATTAATGGCTACGGTTATCAGCTGGCAATTTGTGTTATTGCCCTCTCGTTATTAATTAGCCCACTTTGGTTAACGTCTTGTAAAAAAATGATTAATTACAAGGCTTAACGCTTATGGTAAACAAGATATAAAGCACTAGATGCTTGCAGCATAATAGCAGTGAGCATCTAGGGGCTGTTGATCTTTCGAGTTTGTTTTTGCAGCTATTCATACAAGGCTGAGCTTATGTAGTGTAGTTATTCTACATAAATAAACGAAAATACAGTAGAAATAGTCACAAATGCAGCCCTTCGGGTTCAACAGCCCCTAGTCTTATTTACAAATACTTACAACCAGCGCTTTTTCTTAAATAACAATATTAAGCTGACTGAAATAAAGCCCATCACCCCCAATAAATAAAAGTAACCATTAGCCAGCTTTAACTCTGGAATATATTCAAAATTCATCCCATACAAACCAGCTAAAAATCCCAACGGGATAAAGATAGCGGTGATCACGGTTAACACTCGCATCGTGGCATTCAGTTGATGTGAAGTAACAGATAAATAACCATTGACTAAGTCACTGCAAATATCGTAGTGCATTTGCGATAAACTTAATAAACGTTCAATACGTTCATGCACATCGGTCACCGTATGCAGGTCAGCCTGATTGATAATAGGCGTTTCATCAGTGACTAATATCTTTAATTCACTACCTATGTTGCTGTGGTAATTAAAGGTACGTTTTAACTTAGTTAAGCGCGACTGATAGAGAGTGATCTCTTGCATCATTTTATCGTCGCCACCCATTTGAAACTTATCTTCAATGGACTCTAGCTTTTCTTCAAACTCAAAGAGTTTTTGCAGATAAATACCACAGCTATAATGGAAGATACGTAAGGCTAAGGTAATAGGACTTTTTGATAAATACTTCTGCCCTTCTTCACTAAATAACTTGTCGATGGACATCGATGTTTTACGATGAGAAGTGATCACAATATTAGTGCCCACAAACATGCTGATTTGCAAATGATCAAACACTAAGTCATCACCAGGATGGTAGATACCTCGATACAACATAAAAATATAGTTATCAAATAACTCTATTTTAGGCGGATGACGATCTCGTTGTGCATCGGTAATGGCCAAAGAATGACAGCCTAACTCTTTCAACAAACTTTTTCTTGAGCCTGATCGTGACTATCAAAGTCTATCCAGATTTGGTAGCTTGGATTTTGTTGCCATAACTCAATTAAAGACTGATCGCCGTAAGTGCACGACTTATCTGATTTTAATAACATACATCTGATCATAATATTTCTCTTTATAGATGATTTGATCCTAACAAAGTTGAGGTTAAGCTAGGTTTTGCTTTTAGTCACCTTTTAATATTCTATGAACCTCCATAGAGACTCAGCATATTTACCTGGCCTGCTTATCATAAAAAACGCGGCGCCTCTTACAGGACTAAAAAAATAAGCCAGTATTTTAATACAATATCAATACCTTAAGTTGTAAATGAACTAAACTAACAAGACTAAATCAGATTCGGTTAAACGTAACAAAAAAGCCTAAAGGGGCATTAAATGGACTTATCACATATTAACGAAATTTTATCTTATAAATTAATCACCGTCTCTGGACAAGCGATCACAGTTACCCATTTGTTATTAATTCCTGCGGTTGTATTAATTGGTATTGTATTAACCCGTTGGATCGCCAAATTAATCACTAAGCGGTTGATTAATAAAAAAGTTGATCCCAATGTCATACACTTATTGTTGCGTGTTTTTTATGTCATTGCCATGGCGATTTTATTAGTGACGACCTTGGAATTGATTAATGTACCAATCACCGCTTTTGCCTTTCTTTCCGGTGCTATTGCCATCGGTGTTGGCTTTGGTGCACAAAATATTATTAACAACTTCATCAGTGGTTGGATATTAATGTGGGAACGCCCTATTCGTATCGGAGATTTTTTAGAAGTTGAAGATGCAAAAGGCGTAGTAGAAGAGATCAATACTCGCTCAACACGTATTAAGCGTGTTGACGGTGTTCATCTACTGATCCCTAACAGTAAACTATTAGAAAATACCGTGGTCAATTGGACCTTAATTGATAGCTTAGTGAGATCCTCGGTAAGGGTCGGTGTTGCCTATGGTTCACCAGCAAGAAAAGTCGCCGACTTAATTGCACAAGCTACCACGGAGCAAACCAAGATCGTTGCTCACCCTGCGCCCGTCGTTACCTTTGAAGACTTCGGTGATAATGCCTTAATGTTTGAAGTAACGTTTTGGTTAGACTCTAGTGCGGAAGGTGGTTTACGTGTGATGCGCAGTAATATCCGATTCCGTTTAGAGGAACTCTTTGAAGAGCACAATATTTGTGTCGCTTATCCGCAACGCGATTTACATATTGATGGTTCATTAACCATTAATCGAGAATAAACAGCTAGATAGCCCATTAATTAGTATTAATAAATGGGCATGAAATAAGTTATTATTACGTTTAATAAAATACAAAAATTATCAACACAGGTACAACTTATATGTTTGAAAAATTACGTTCAATCGACCTCTCAAACAACACTTTTTTCAAGCATTAATGAATAATAATACTGTGCTTACTATTATCTTAATTTTACTATTAATGAGCTGTAAAGTTTATCTTTTAAAGGTAGTAGAAAAAAAGGAAAAAATAATAAACGTCTGAAAATCAATATTGTAAACAACACCATTACCATACTGATTTTTGTCGGTATCTTTAATATTTGGGCAGAAGAGTTCCATAAGTTTGCCATCTCTATTGCCGCATTTGTGGTAGCGATTGTGATCGCAACCAGAGAGTTTATTCAGTGCTTTATTGGCTTTCTGTATATTGTTTCGAGCCGTCCATTTCGAATTGGAGATTGGATACAAGTAGGTGATTATTACGGCGAAGTACACTCTATTGATTGGGCAAAATTAACCCTATTAGAGGTGAATAGCGATTCCTATGAGTACACGGGTAAAACCCTGTATGTACCTAATAGTAAATTAATTACTTCTTCTATTAAAAACTTAAACTTTTTAAAGCGTTACGCAATGCACCATTTTACCATCACCAGAGATGGCAGTGTAAACCCGTTTGTTTTCTTAGACGAGTTATACGAGAAAGCACATGATTATTGTGCCGACTTTAAAGATGTTGCAATCCGCTATAACCAACTGATCGAAAACCGTTTGGATGTACATATTGCAGGACCTGAGCCGCACATCCAGGTAGCCACCTCAGACATTGGTGATACCCAACTTATCTTTACCATTTTTTGCCCTACTGAACGCGCATTAGAGATTGAACAATCCTTAACAGCTGATTTCATGAAGCTGTGGTTTGAGCAACAACAAATGAATAAAAGTGATAGTAGCCAATAACGCTATTTTATACCGCACACAAGAACCTCAATAATAAGAAGGAGGTATGATGTCATTAGATTTATTACCTGATTATATCGATAAAATTAACCAACATTTTGATGCTGAACAAGATATACAAGCACTGGTAACAGAGATCTATGAGCAGGTATCTGATGATCAAATTGCAATTTTATTAGAGTCATTCCCATTAAAGTTAAGACTTAATTTATGGCAAGCGCTGAGCGATGAGGCGCAGCAAAACATCTTTATCGTGATGAAGCATGAGTCGAGAGAACTGTTACTCAGCACCTTAGAAGATGAGCAATGTTTTCCGCTATTAACCAAGCTGGATGCCTTCCATCTTTTAGAACTATCTGAAAGTTTAAACGATCGCTTTATTGATTACGCAGTTAGTAACATGAATGCAAAACAGCGTAGTTTATACAAAAAGTCATGCGATTATGCCTTAGATGAAGTGGGTCATTGGCAAAACTTTACCGATATTCAACTGCCACAACGCCTAAAATTATCAGCAGTAAAAAAAGTCTGTAGTAAAAAACTGCCGACCTTTACCGAAGTAATTTACATCGTTGATGATGATGCCAAATTAGTCGGGGAAATTGCTGTAAACGCAATCTTCAAAGCGGAAAGTGACCAAGAATACCAAGACTCAATCGACACTGATGTTGAGTACTTATTGAGTAATGAATATATTGCCGACGCCTCGGAAAAACTGATTGATTTAGACCGTTCAGCATTACCCGTAATTGACGAAAATCGTTGCTTAACAGGCCGTTTAGATTTGCCTACTGCTTATCGTTACAAAGAACAGATATTAGAAGCGCAATTAAATCAATCTGGTGGTTTAGTGGAAGAGGAAGATCTATTTGGTAACGTATGGCAAAGCTCAAAAAACCGTGCAGTTTGGTTAGGCATTAACTTAGTCACCGCCTTTTTAGCCTCTTGGTTTATTGGTTTATTTGAAGCAACGATTCAACAGGTTGTCGCACTCGCGGTATTAATGCCTGTGGTCGCTTCTATGGGCGGTATTTCTGGCAGTCAAACCATCACCTTGATTATTCGCGGTTTAGCTTTAGGGCAAATTAATGATGCTAATAAGAAAAGTATTATTGCTAAAGAGCTTAAAGTCGGCGCCATTAATGGGGTGTTGTGGGCTATCGTAATCGGAGCAATTACCTTTGTATGGTTTGATAATCCATTGTTATCATTAACCATTTTCATCTCTATCTTGGGTAATATCGTGATTGCGTCTTTATCTGGTGTGTGGGTGCCTTGGATATTAAATAAATTCAATATCGACCCAGCGTTATCAGGCTCTGTGGTATTAACCACAGTCACAGATATTTTTGGATTTATTGTGTTCCTAGGTTTAGGAAGCCTGTTATTACTCTAATCTTATCAAGAGGCATTAACCTTAATGCCTCTTTTTTAGAGCCGTTTATATAGCTATGTTCTTACATGCGGAAATAACTGTAATACCTGCTCTATCATCTCTATCTTTTGATTATTCGCTAAATAATTAGCATAAATATCACGACGGAACACAGGCGCATCATCCACTAAATACAGTTGATTACTCTTTAAGTATTCAAAGGTAATTTGTCTTGGCAAATAAGCAGCCCCACCCGCTTCTAAAATAAAGTTTAAGGCAATCCTAGGTTGACTCATAAAGTGTTTAGCTTCCGGTGTGTCAGGGAACTCTCTTAAATACTGAGCTGCAATAGACTCTCCATAATCCACCATAATGAAGTCCTGTAGCTGTTCATGATTAAACACATAATCAGGGTTAGTGGTCACTAAATGCAGTGGCACCGTCGCGACCTTTTCCGAAATAATTTCGCCAACAAAAGTTGGTTCAAACAAGAACCCAATATCCACCACCCTATTTAATAAACTTTTACGCAATTCAGGAGCACTATAGGTACTGGTTAATAAGCTCACTTCATCAACATTAGAATGAATTTTTTGTAGCCAATTCTGCAATACAATATCCCAGATAGTGCTTTTAGCCCCAACCACTAACTGCATTGAGTGTTGCGCGCTGATCCCTACATCTTGCTTAGTTTTTTGCCACATTAAAATCAATTCATTGGCATGCTTAATCAAACGATGCCCTTCTGGGGTTAGCTTTAAATTTCTATTACTGCGGTCGAATAGCAGCACGCCTAAATCATCTTCTAATAACTTAATTCTGGCACTAACAGCGGATTGCGTAATAAATAGGTTTTCTGATGCGATACGAAAATGTAATGAGCGACTAACCTCTAAAAATGTTTTTAATAACTCTATCTTCATATACCCACCACCAATCAAAAATTTTAATCAAAGACCACAAAACAATTAATTTTATTATATAGCGTTTTGTTTATACACTCCACGCACTTAATCTGAGTCCTCCATTAAACAGGCCCTAAGTTTCCTATTTGACTCAGATTATTAACCTTTTATGCGAAACATATCGCGACATAATTTGTGAATAGTCACATAGGAATTAACTCATGAAAATTGCCATTTTATCTAGAAACCCAAACCTATACTCTACTCGTCGTTTAAAAGAAGCCTGGGAAGCACAGGGTCACCAAGTTGATATTATTGATACATTACACTGCTACATGGACATTACTAGTAGCCGTCCAACAGTACGTTACCACGGTGAAGAATTACCACATTATGATGCGATTATTCCACGCATTGGTGCCTCTGTTACTTTTTACGGAACGGCAGTAGCACGCCAATTTGAAATGATGGGGACTTTTAATATTAATGAGTCAGTGGCGATCAGCCGTTCTCGTGACAAATTGCGTTCAATGCAATTATTATCAAGAAAAGGGATTGGCATGCCACGTACAGGCTTTGCTAACAAACCAGATAATATTAAAGATTTAATTAAAAACGTCGGCGGTGCTCCAGTAGTCATTAAACTACTTGAAGGCACACAGGGAATAGGCGTTGTATTAGCTGATACAGCAAAAGCAGCGGAAAGTATCATCGAAGCATTCATGGGACTTAAGGCTAATATTTTAGTGCAAGAGTTTATCAAAGAAGCCGGTGGTGCAGATATCCGTTGTTTAGTGATAGGTGGGCGTGTTGTTGCAGCAATGAAGCGCCAAGGTGCCGAGGGAGAATTTCGCTCCAACTTACATCGAGGGGGATCAGCAGTTGTGGTTAAACTATCTAAAGAAGAGCGTGAAACTGCGGTGAATGCCGCTAAAATAATGGGGCTAAATTTCTGTGGTGTAGACTTATTACGCTCTGAAAATGGACCAATGGTGATGGAGGTTAACTCATCCCCAGGTTTAGAAGGCATTGAAAAAGCAACGGGCATGAATATAGCTGGCATGGTTTTCGATTTTCTTGAAAAAAGCCCAAAAACAGCAACCAATAAAACACGTGGTAGAGGTTAATTAGATGAAAGCATTACGCATTGGCGAGTTTGATATTTTACCAGGAACACAGTGCAAAATAGAGTTACCTGTTGCTAAATTATATACAGATGCAGAGGTTCTCATTACCTGTTCAAATCATTCGCGGTGCAAAGGAAGGCCCGACTATTTTTATTAGTGCCGCAGTACACGGTGATGAATTAAACGGTATTGAAATTATTCGTCGTTTAATTAACAAACCTAATTTTAAAATTATCCGTGGCACTGTGATCGCAGTACCTATGGTCAATGTTTATGGTGTCGTGAATCAAAGCCGCTATATGCCGGATCGTCGTGATTTAAACCGCTGCTTTCCAGGCTCAGCAAAAGGCTCTTTAGCAGCACGTGTTGCACATATATTTTTAACGCAAATAGTGCAACATTGTGATTATGGTATTGACTTACATACAGGGGCGATTCATCGTTCAAACCTACCGCAAATTCGCGGTGATATGAATGATCCTGAAACTAAAGCATTAGCTAAAATTTTCGCTAGCCCTGTGGTTTTACATTCGAATGTAGTGGATGGTTCATTACGTGAATCTGCCGTAGCCAATGATACTAAAGTACTGTTATATGAAGCAGGTGAAGCGTTACGTTTTGATGATTTCTCAATTAATGCAGGAATCAAAGGTATTGAGAATGTATTACGTCACTTAAAAATGATGCGCCAAATAACCTCTAAACGTAAGTTAAAAGAACCTTATATTGCCAATAGCAGTGGCTGGTTACGTGCTAATGCGAGCGGCGTGGTTAAACATTTAGTAGAGCTAGGTGATCGCGTTACTAGTGGTGATAAACTCGCTGAGATCGGTAGCCCTTACGGTGAGATATTAGGAGTTGTGAAAGCCACTCGTTCAGGGATTCTAATTGGGCAACAAAACATCCCATTAGTACAAGAAGGTGAAGCCATGTTCCATATTGCATATTTTAAAGAAGATGATGAAGCAATCGTTGAACATATTGAATCAGTGCAAGACTTCTTACGCCCTGAAGATGATTTGAATAGAACGAGCAGTACAGGAAACAAATAGCATGCAATCTAAAGATAAAATGATTATTGGTCGACTTGAATCTATTGATTTACCTGAGCTAGGTATTAAAGAGATGCAAGTGCGTGTTGATACTGGTGCAAAAACGTCATCGCTACATGTTGATAATATTGTCAAATATATGGAAAAAGGCCAACCTTGGGTTAAGTTTGATATTCATCCAGATATTCACAATGTCAAAAGGTTGATTGCTTGTAGCGCTTTAATCAGCGATATTCGTAAGATTAAATCGTCAAATGGGACTTCTGAAGAACGTTATGTGATTGAAACGCCAATGACCTTAGGCAGTGAAACCTGGCCCATTGAAATCACCTTAACTGACCGTGCTGATATGAACTATTTGATGCTATTTGGGCGAGAAGCGATTGGTAAACGCTTGTTAGTTGATCCTTCGAAAGTCTTTTTAGCTAACCGTTAGTTTTTATTAACGCAGCACCGCTGTGTTGCGTTAATCAGTTTCCTATTTACTGCAATTTTGACGGAAGGCTTTATGCCCTTGCTTTTTCTGCTGATTCACCTTCTCTAGTAATGCACTGATCTCTGCAGAGTCTGAACTTGCTTGGATCTTTTTAAAGGTATTCGTCATCTCACTTATTTGCTGTTGGTATTGTGCATATTGCTGTTTTTGTTGTTCAGTCAATTTACTGGATGCTTGACCGTGCTCTCCATCCATATCTTCAATCACTACAGGTATTAATGCTTCAGCTTTGCCACTTAACATAATCAATTCATTAATGTGCTCTTGCATTTCAGCTTTATCATCGGCCTTCAAGCCTTTATTGTAAGCACGTAATTCACTTTTAATATACTTCATCGTATCGCCCAGTGTCGTTTCTTTAATGCCACAATGGTCTGCATGTGCAAACACTAAACTGGTAGGTTGAGTAAAAAGTAATGCACCTAACAAAGTAAAAGCTAATTTGCTCTTGATAATACTCATCGTAATATCCTTTTCAAAATGGAGGGGAGTAAGGAATATACTAGGCTTACCAAAATAACACTAGGCTCTATATTATTTAAACTGTTGATAAACCTTGTGCGGAAACAGTACTACTTGCTATGAAATCACTGCACTAACATTCCTCAAAGTAGAGGGTTATATCGATTTACAGCGAAATTATTAAGGGTTAACTAACAGAAAAAACAAATCAACATAGTAGGTTTATAATATTACAAAATAAAACCACCTAAACAATTATCCGAAACTGGTGCCAACGAATTCAATTAATATAACGACTTCTTACATAATAAATAAGAAACATAGGCAACTCATCACCTAACGCTTCCCATAGCCCTTTAAAATCAGCACAAAAAAGTTATTTTTCACTTAAAACACAAAAATAAAAACACCTATAAATAGATAAATAACAGCTTATTTATCTATTTAAATTCGTCAACCCTGCCATTTAAATAGCAGAAACCAAATCGCTCAACAAGAGAAAAACCACATTAAGTCATACTTATAAAAATAATAAATGGCCCAAAAAAGCTAAATTTAGTGGCAAAAAAATTCAAAAATCAAGGAAAGATCTCATTTCCTAACAAAGAACACTTTTTGTCCGTCACTTTCGTGACCCATGCAATACTAAAATAATATTCTTCCTTTACTCTTCCGTTACAAGGTTTTAACAAACAAATATTGTTTTATTGAATTACTTGAGTCAGCTTTTGTATATAGGTAACAAATAGACCGGTTTTGTTAAAGATTAAACCAAACGTTAAAAATAGTGATTAAGAAAGAAGCCATTTTATCCATACAAGGAATGAAACGATGAGAAAACTACTTAAAACAGCACTAATCAGCGCAGGATTAATTATGTCAGCAAGTACATTTGCTGCAGATTATCCAGCTAAAAATATACGACTAATTGTGCCATTTGGCGCAGGTGGTGGTACAGATGCCGTTGGTCGTACTCTAGCAAATAGTGCAAAAGATATTTTAGGTACCAGTATTTCTGTCATGAATAGAACCGGCGGTGCAGGTGCAGTAGGTATGAGCTTTGGTGCACAACAAAGACCCGATGGATATACCTTAACTGTGGTCACCCGTGAAATTGCTTCGTTGCCACAAATGGGATTAATGCAGCATAGCGCTGATGATTTTGAATTAATTCGCATGGTTAACTTAGACCCTGCTGTTATTTTAGTACCGGCTGATAGCCCATTTAATACAGTGAATGACCTAGTAGCAGAAGCGAAAAAAACACCTGGTAAAATTAAATTTGCTTCTACCGCTGCGCCTAATTTTTACTTAATGGCTTTAGAACAAGACCAGGATATTAAACTAAATGCAGTACCTTATAACGGTTCGGCTGAAGCGATTCCTTCAGTACTAGGTCACCATACACAAGTGACAATGGTAACACCGAGTGAAGCAATTGCTCAACTTCGCTCAGGTCAGTTAAAAGCACTAGGCGTAATGTCAGAAGAACGTATTTCTTACATTCCAGATGTACCAACATTAAAAGAGCAAGGCTTAGATGTTACAACGGGTACATGGCGTGGTATTGGTGCTCCTAAAGGAACACCTGATGAGATTATTGAAATCTTAGGTAACGCTTTTGACCAAGCAATGGCTTCTGAGCAATTTAAAGAGTTCATGGCTAAAGGTGCAATGACTATTCACCCTTTAAAAGCGCAAGAGTTCACTGACTTTGTAAAAGAAGATACAAAAGTACTTAGCCAGTTTATTAAGAAATAAAAGTAAAAATGAGTATGGGTTAAGAGGCCTCTTAACCCATTTTTTAATCAACAATAATGGAAGCTATAATGCTCAATCGACACCTAGTATTACCCAGCATAATCATTGTGTTAAGTCTGATAATATTAGGCTTTATCACTCAATTCCCAGAGCCTCTATATCAAGCCTCTCCCGTTGGAGCAGGATTCTTTCCTACCGTTGTTGTGATAATTCAAATATTAATATGTTGTGTGTTGATCATTCAACATCAGCGAAAAAAGCAGGTCGAGCAGGAACAACCACTTTTATCTAAACACTCTATTTTTGGTTTTACCTTGTTAGTCGGTTATGCAGCTTTAATTACCCTAGTGGGTTATCTACCAGCAAGTTTAGTGGGTTTTACTTATTATTTAATTTATTACCGAGTTAAAAAACCACGCTATTACGTAGTGGCTTGGCTATTTGTTTTAGCTATTTACTATCTATTTTCGGACGTGTTTATTATCTCCCTGCCTGAAGGCTTACTCTTTTTCTAGGTTATTATTATGATGGAATATTTACTCAGTGGGTTTGCTTCTGCATTTAGCATGGAGGTTTTCCCAGTATTAGTATTAGGTGTGTTAGGTGGTGTGATTTTAGGTGCACTTCCGGATTAACAGCAACCATGGGCGTTGCTATATTACTCCCTTTTACTTTTTCAATGATGCCAACACCCGCTTTAGTGATGTTAATTGGTGTCTATATTGGTGGTATTTATGGTGGTTCAATTGCCGCCATATTACTGAAAACCCCAGGTACACCCGCATCTGCCGCTACTGTATTAGATGGCCACACAATGGCGATCAAAGGACTTGCAGCTAAGGCATTAAGTATTGCTGCGGTTGCGTCATTTATTGGCGGTTTGATCAGTACTGTGGTATTGATTGGTGTTGCGCCTATGTTGGCAGACTTTGCTTTACGCTTTAATGCGCCTGAATACTTTGCTTTAGCTTTATTCGGATTAACCATCATTGCCAGTGTTTCTGCTAAAAACATTATGAAAGGGTTATTAGCCGGCACCATAGGCTTATTAATTTCAATGGTTGGATTAGACCCAATCAGCAGTGTTCCACGTTTTACTTTTGGTGTGTTAGACCTATACAGCGGCATCAATATTATCCCTGTACTCATTGGTTTATTCGCGATTGCCGAAGGTTTAAATCAACTGGAAAAAATAGCGTCAGATAAGCAAGATATCCCGCCAAAGTTTAGTTATAAATTTTTAAGTTTCTCTGACTTTAAAAAGATTTTACCCACCAGCGTTAAAAGTGCATTAATTGGTACTTCTATTGGTTCTGTTCCCGGTGCTGGCGCTGACATATCAGCCTTTGCTTGTTATAACGAAGCCAAGCGTGTAGCAAAAATCCAGAGGAATTTGGTAATGGCTCAATGCATGGTTTAGCAGCTGCTGAATCAGGCAATAATGGCGTAACGGGTGGTTCATTAGTACCGCTACTCACTTTAGGTGTGCCTGGGGATGCAGTATCAGCAGTTTTATTAGGCGCATTAATAGTCCAAGGTTTAACACCTGGCCCATTATTATTTACGCAAAACCCAGAAATTGTTTACGGTATTTTTAGCTCTATGATTGTCGCGAATATTGTGATGTTGATTGTAGGATTTTTAGGTATACGCTTTTTCTGCCGCATTATTGAAGTGCCTAAGATAATGATGATTCCTATTATTATCTTCCTATCGGTGATTGGTGCTTATGCGATTAATAATTCTATGTTTGATGTAGGTATTGCCATTACTTTTGGTTTATTAGGCTTTATTTTAAATAAATTAGATATCCCGTCTTCACCGATTCTATTAGCGATTATTTTAGGACCGATGGCGGAGACAAACTTAAGGAAATCATTAATTTTATATGAAGGAAGCTGGTCGTTTATATACGATAGACCTATTGCATTAGCGTTTATTTTATTTGCTATTTTCTCAGTATACTCCACTGTGAAGCTGAAAAAACGCGAAACAAACGCACAGAAATAAAATCAGGTTTAGCAGCTAAAGCACCATGCTATTGGTTTACTTTAGCTGCTTAGTTAAGTCCTAGCTAAATCCTAGTAAAAGGGAAACAAGGCCTTACTTAACATCAGCGAGTTAAATGTTTAGACAATTTAGCCAGTGATCTCAGGCTTAGGTTTTTCAATATTAAGCTGCAGTTTTTTCGCTAAAGGTTCAATGGCAGCCCCCTGTAAAAACACAGAAATTAAAACAATAAAGAAAACCATATCAACCATAATTAACGAGGATTCAACACCTGCAGCCGCAGGGATCAAAGCAAATACTATCGGTGTAGCCCCTTTTAAACCAATCGAGGAGATAAATAAACGTTTTTTCCAAGTCGTTTTTGGGAAAAACAGATAACATATCTGTACCGCTAATGGCCGAGCAATTAATATTAATAACAAGGCGGGAAGAATCGATTGATATAACACTTCAAATAATTGATGTGGAAAAATCTGTAACCCAAGTGCTATAAACATAAGCGCTTGCGCTAGCCAAGATAGGCTATTAAAAAAGTGTTTACTTATTTCCCTACCACGCTTTAAGCCATTTCCAATAACCACACCAACGACATAAGACGCTAATAAGATATTTCCACCAGCTAATTCACTGCCATAGGTAGCCAATACAAAACTGACTAAAACAAAGACAGGGATAAGTCCATACTCTTCCAGCTTGATATGGTTCAACAACCAAACACATGCCCGGCCAACACACAGAGCAATAAACAAGGCACTAAATATTTGTGTCACGAGTTCTAAACTGATTTCCGCCACTGAAATTGCGTTTTCAGGTGTTAATGCCACCTCTGTTAATAAAACGACTAGAATTAATGCAATAGGGTCATTGGTAGCAGATTCAAACTCTAATACCGTATCGGTTTGCTCTTTTAGTTTAAGTTTTTTAGATTGTAAGATAGAGAATACTGCAGCGGCATCCGTCGAAGAAACAATCGCTGCAAATAAAAGACAGAGAATAAAAGAAAAGTCTAACACCCACCAAAGAATCAATGAGAAAAATAACGTCGTTAGTAGTACCCCTAAGGTAGATAGCACACTCCCTTCACGATAAGCAACGCGCACGCTTCTTTTGGAGGTATTTAATCCCCCAACAAATACAATAATATTAAGAGCAATATTGCCAACTACTGAGGTTAAGGCAAAATTATCGTAGACAAAATCAAATTCGCCATTACCAAATAATAATCCCACTCCCATAAAAATAAGTAAAGATGGAATACCAAAGGTACGCGATGGATGATGGAGGAGAATACCAATTCCAATTAAGGCCGCAATACAGATCAGGATAAGTTGGTATGACATTAGCTAATTTATTTCCTTCTATTGTAATAAATGATAATTGAGGTGCAGGCTTGTTGAGCAACAGTCGAATGCTGTCTTTCAGTTATTTTTTGATAGCTTTATTGTACTGGATAATCATATTAAAAGAATGCAAATATTATTCCTTTATTGGCAATAAGACGGCCCAACAGTGTGACCTAGTAAACACCACAAAGTTTAATCCTCCCAGAGAAAAATACGAGCAAGCAAAAATCTAAATAAAGTTGAGTTTATCCACTTAACAAAGTGTAACTAATCACAAAGTAACAGATTGATTATAAAACACTTAGGTATATTACAAAAACTAAGCTATATTTTTATTTCAGATAACCATTATTTAGTCATTGAAGCACCCCATATTAAATAATTTTAAATGAGGAGAAGGTGTTATGGCAGAGGCCTCTATTGTTCGATTTACGGACAGTTCCTCTCTACAAGATTTAAATACAGCAATTAAAGGTCTTTGCCAAGAAAATATTCAAGGCGTGCTATTAATAGCCTGTGTTGAAAATAACTACCTAGAAACTCAGCTCAATAAAATATTATTTGATTGTCAGTTACCTATCTGTGGTGGCATGTTCCCTAAAATTATATACAAGGGAAAAAATTATCAGCATGGGGCGATTATTGTTGGCTTAAAGGTTAAACCAGATATTGTAAATTATGAAGCTCTGAGTCAAATAGATGACCAGTTAAGCGACTATATCGAAAATAATAGCCAACCTATCCAACGCCATAAAAGCTTTATCATTATCAGTGATGCCATGTGTAAAGTCAGTGAAGACTTCGTTGATCACTTTTATAACTTTATAGGATCAGGTGTCACTAGTATCGGAGGAGGAGCTGGTTCTTTAGATTTTGTATCTCGCCCAGTAATATTTACTAATCAAGGTATCAAAGGGGACTTAACCCAGGTTATTGCTTTGCCTTGCCCCTTAATAAACGACATTGGCCATGGTTGGGATATTGCTGATGGCCCTTATTTAGTGACCGCTGCAGAGGGGCACTATGTGCACTCTTTAAACTATCAATCTACCTATACTTTCTACAAAGAAGTCATTCAAAACAAAGTGAATACAACACTTGATGGCAAGTTCTTTAATCAATACGCTAAACAATATCCGCTTGGTATCGTTTCCATTGATGGTGAAATCTTAGTGCGAGATCCTATCCAAACTAATTTTTCTTACCTCGAATGTGTTGGCAACATACTGGATAACTCCATGGTCTACTTACTGAGCAGCGATAAAGATAAAATGTTCGCCTCCAGTCAGCAAGTTGCCAACAATATTGCACAACAACGCCCTTTTAATAACCTACTATTATTTAATTGCATAAGCCGTGATTTATTTCTTGAGTCAGATAGTGATCATGAACTGGCAATTATACAAAATACTTTATCAGAAACCCCGTTAATAGGAGCGATGGTATTAGGTGAAATAGCTAACACTGACAATGGAATGATTCGCTTACTCAATAAGTCAACTGTACTTGGCGTATTTTAAGGATTGAAATCAAACATGAATACCGCGATGAACATCATGTCTATTCAGCACCAACTCGTCTTAGCGATTGGTGAAGAGACTGATTTAAAAAAATGATCTATCAATTCTTGCACCTAGCTGGGCAATGCTTAAATGCGACTAATAGCCATTTTTTCATCATGCAAGATCAACAAAATACACCTGTTTACCAATTAACCGAAGAAGACAGCTTACAGCACTTCCTTAGCTTTCCAAGTAGAAGAGATGGCATCAATACACTGCTTTATCAAAACTTAGAGCTGCTAGCCAATCAATTTTTTGACAGCGACGCTACATCGGGAATAATAGAACAAAGCAGCGGATTATATTATGTATTTAAACTAGGTCATTTCGGTGTGTTTATTATAGAACGCAAGAGCGCACTTAGTCGCGAAATCCAAAGCTCTCTGTCTCCGGTCATTAATAAACTAACCAATAGCTGTATTGCTTCTATTAATTACCGCACTATGTTATTTGAAATTAACATGCGTAAAGAGGTAGAAGAGCAGATTCGTTACCAAGCAACGCATGATGACTTAACCGGTCTTTATAACAGAATGGAAGTACAGCGCTGTCTAACCAAGGCCATAGAAGGTACAGTAACAGAGAAAAAACCGGTTATGTATTATCTATCAACTTAATGAACTTTAAAAATATCAATGATGCCATTGGTTACCATGTTGGTGACAAAGTATTACGACAAGTGGCCGATAGAATCAAAAAATCCACAGATAAAAAAACCACGATTGCTATCTTTAACGGTCATGAATTCATTTTAATTATTGACCATTTGCCTGCTAATAAAATGAAATCTCAACTTATCATCGGTGACATCATTGCCGAGATAATACATACCATTGAGCGCCCTTTTGAACTATCTGAAGGTAGCTTTTCTTTATCTTGTTTTATTGGTTATGAACGATTTACCGATAACAAAAAAACGCTCAAGATATTATTAAAAATGCCAGCATCGCAATGTATGAAGCATTTAAAAAGTCTAAAGATAAAGCCTTAGCCTATAAATCAATCATGTCTGAGCAACTCAACGACCATATTCGTTATACCAAAGAGATCAAACAAGCCTTAATCAATAATGACTTTGAATTGCATTACCAGCCACAATTCGACCATTTATATAATATGGTCGGGGCAGAGGCATTATTACGTTGGAACCACCCTACTCGTGGTTATGAGTCGCCAGCGGTATATATTCCCATTGCCGAGGAAAGTGACTTAATTATCGATATTGGTAACTATGTTCTAGAACAAGCCTGTCGTGATATAAAGCGTTTAAGGCAACGCACTTTGCCTGCATTTTTCCAACAAATATCTATTAATATTAGTGCTAAACAGCTTGCTAAACGCGACTTTGTTAGTAACGTTATCGGTATGGTTAATAAATACCAAATCCCGCCTTCATCGCTAAAAATAGAGATAACAGAAAGTATCATGATGGGTAATTTGGAGCGCTCTATCGATGGGTTAAATACCTTATTAAAATTTGGTGTAACCTGCGCTATTGATGACTTTGGAACGGGTTATTCTTCCTTAGCTTACTTAAAACGTATACCTGCTAGTTTACTTAAAATAGATCGTTCTTTTGTGACAGACATACACCTAGATCAAAGTAATAAAGCGATTATCAGTATGATTATCCAGCTAGCCAAAAGCGTTAATATGGAGGTAATTGCAGAGGGTGTAGAGCAAGAACAAGAGGTGAATTGTTTAATTGAATTAGGCTGCTATCAATTCCAAGGCTACTACTTCAGTCGCCCCATCACTTTCAACGACTTATTAAAATTTAAACATTAACCTTCTACTCTCATTGCCATAAAATAAGCGATTAAGAAATAACTTAATCGCTTATTAGCCAGGTCAGTGAGTTGATTATCGCTCAGCTACTTCAAACTTTTGTACAATATCTTTAATCTCTTTACGCTCTAGGACATAGTCAATACTACGAACCAGCAGAGGTTTAGAAAGATCATCTTTATTAATCACATCAATCACTTCATTAGAAAGAAACGCCTTGTCCATCACAGACTCTTTTTGTCCAGAAAGCAAAATAATTGGGGTATCGATATTCTTGATCTTCATCGCTTTCACAAAATCTTCTGCTGTATTTGCGCCTAATTGATAATCTAACAAACATACGTCAACGTTCATACGGCCTGCGAGCTCGATTGCTTCTTCTAATGTTTTAGCTTCCACAATAGTATAAGAACGTTCTTCTGATTCTTTGAAAAATCTTTGTACGCGTAAACGATCGACAGCATCATCATCTACCACCATCACTGTTACATGTTGGTTAACTTCAATACGATGATGTAATCGTTTAGAGCGATTAATCAATAGCGTTTTAAACTGCTCCTGTGCTTGTACCAATGCATTCTCTACAAATTTCAACCTTGATATATTGGTAATAGTGATTAGCACACCGTGTTGTGCTGCGGTGCTGATATCATCATTAACCGCATAAGGAGCCATGCGTAGTAAGGCAGTTTGTCCCGTTTTAGTGAGGATATCCTGTTCAACTACTTCACCTTTAGTGCTTACATTGCCTATCTGAGCTAGGAAGTCGCTGTAATCTAATTCATGAGAAATATGATGAATAGGACGACCTATATCCGATGCGCGTAGATTAATATAGTTCGCTGAATGCGGTGTATATTTACGGATTGTTAGGTTTTCATCAAGGAAAATAATCCCTAAATCCGTTGAATTTATGACATTATCTAAGTCCGTATTAGCTTCTGTTAACTGCGAAATTTTCTCTTGATATTCGCTATTAACCGTATATAACTCTTCATTCACTGATTGTAGTTCTTCATTGGTACTTTGCAGCTCTTCATTAGAAGACATTAACTCTTCATTAGCCGACTGTAGTTCCTCATTGGTGGTTTCTAACTCTTCAATGGTGACCTGTAAATGTTCTTGTTTTTTAACCAACTCCTGTTCTAAGTCATGAATACGTTGTAATGACTGTTCACCACCATCAAAAGTAATCGACTTAGGTGATTTTCTAACAACATTGTCATGCTCATGAACAATAAACTGTAAGATATATGAGCGAGGTGAACTTTGATGATCACTCTGTTTCACCATAAACACAGCTAAATCAATATAACTAGCTTCACCATCTAAAATACAAGCCACGTCACTATAGAAAACATCCTCTTCGTTTTTCTCACTACGGTATAAGGCAGTGGAAACAGCAATCGCTAAATCATCACAAATCATATCCTTGATATTTAAACTCACCTTACCGCGGCCCAAACCTTTAGTATAGCGAGTCATATCACCATAAACATGTACTGCATCAAAATTATCATTTAATACCACACAATCAGGTGCATAGTGCTCAATTAGGCGCTCCATGACGGTATTGTATTTATTATTAATCACCATACGAGACTGGTGTACATTACTGTTAGAGATAGGTGATACCACTGGCGCAGTGATATTTTGTTTCAATGAACTTGGTTGTTTTAACGGTAAACGTGCCGCACTAACTTTTTGGAAAATTCGAGTACGTTCATCAACCGTCTCAAAATGTGCCGCCATATCACCTAAGGACTCAGAGTTGCCTAAGAATAAGTAGCCATGCTGCTGTAACGCAAAGTAGAAAGATAAAAAGACTTTCTGTTGGGCATTTTGTTGGAAATAAATTAAGGCGTTTCTACAGCTTAATAGATTAATATTAGAGAAAGGTGGATCTTCGATCATATTATGTTGAGCAAAGATAACCATTTTTCGTAACTTGGCAGAAACGACATAAGCATTCCCCGTCGGTTCAAAGTAACGTTTTAATCGACTTTTAGATATATCTTGTACTATTTCAGCGGCATAAACGCCAGTACTTGCCTCCGCGATAGCGTCTTCATCAACATCCGTAGCGAATATTTTAACTCTACGGTCTATTTGATACTTCTCTTTCGCTTCATCAAACAAGATAGCAATTGAGTAAGCTTCTTCACCTGAAGAACAACCAGCAATCCATAAACGAATAGGATCTTTACCATTACCAGAAGTCAGTACTTTATGTACAGCAACCGTGGTTAGCTTCTCGAAGGCTTCATCATCACGGAAAAAACGCGTCACATTAATTAGCAGCTCTTTACTCAAAATAGACACTTCTCTTGATGATTCTTTTAACAAACGTAAATAAGCATCAAGAGTTTTTAATTGGTTAATTCCTAAACGTCTTTCAATACGGCGAGATACTGTAGATGACTTGTATTGTGCAAAGTTAATTGAAGACTGTTTTTTTAAGATATCAAAAATATCTTCTAATACTTTGCTATCACCATCTGATGCGGTAAACGAGCTCACTGGCGCATCACCTTTAATCGAAGGATGATTAATAAAATCGACTAAGCTTTTCCCCATTTCGCTTGGTAATAATACCATGTCAGCTAAACCTGTTTGGTAGGCATTAGTCGGCATACCATCAAACTTCGCTGAATCAGGCTTCTGTACTACCACTAACCCGCCCGCTTCTTTCATCGCTCTAATACCGCGAGTACCGTCAGTGCCTGTACCAGATAAAATAATACCAATGGCTTTATGTTGCTGATCTTCTGCTAGAGAGCGTAAAAATACATCAATAGACAAGTGCGGTAGGCGATCAGGCATTTGATCCGATAAAAGTAACTTACCTTCAGTAATCAACATGTTCTTTCGAGGTGGCATCAAATAAATTGCATTGGCTTCTATCGTAATGCTATCTGAAACCTCAAAAATAGGCATATCCGTGTGTTTGGTAAGCAACTCAGACATCATGCTTTTATAATCAGGTGAAAGATGCTGAACAACAATATACGTTGCACCCGTATCACCTGGTAAATTACCAAAAAAATCCTGTAATGCCTCTAACCCGCCCGCTGAAGTGCCAATACCAACAACATGCGATGGTTGTGTATTTTGTGTATTTTCCGATTCAGTCACGTGTTTCTCACTATTTATGTATATAAATTAATTATAACTAATTGTTAATACTAGACTTTACTATTAATTGTCTAACATTTCGATATCTTTATTTTTTTCAATAATTCACTCGCATGGACTTGAGTCAGCGGCTTATGAAAATAATACCCTTGATGGCATAAACAACCTTGCTCGACTAACCAATCCTTAGTTTGGATATCCTCAACCCCTTCTGCAACCAAACCTAGCCCCAACATTTTTCCTAACCCAATGATAGCGAGAACTATTTTTTCCGCTTCATTATCTCGTAAAATATCCATCACAAAGCTTTTATCTATCTTGAGATAGTTCAGTGGCATTTGACGTAATAGCCCTAATGAGGAATAACCAGTACCAAAATCATCAAGCGCAATTAAAAACCCTGCTTTTTTTAATTTTCTTAAGTTTTGCCCTGCAAGGGTAGGGTCCTGTATAAAAGCAGTTTCAGTGACTTCTAGAGTAAACCAGCTTGGATCGATTTTCTCTTTTTTAAACAATTCAATCATCGAGTCAGCAAACTCACTAAGATGTAATTGTTTAACCGATAAATTAATATTAATTTTTTGTGGGGAAACTAATAGCTGTTGTTGTATCCACAATTTAGCTTGGGCTATAACCTCAGCAAATAACCATTCAGAAAAAGCTTGAATGAGGCCATTTTCTTCCATGGTCAGGATAAAAGTATCTGGTCCGACCGGTCCTAAATCTAAGTTTGACCACCGAGCTAGGACCTCAAAACCCATTATATTGTTAGTGTTAGCGTGTATTAAAGGCTGAAAAACAAATGAGAAACCAGAGTGGTTAAGATTATTCAAATCAGCAGTTAAGTAATTTAATAATGATAAATCTTTTTCTAGCGCCGCCTCATAGAAACAAAACTGGTTTCTACCAGCTCCTTTTGCTTCGTATAACGCTAAATCCGCTTTTCTTAAAATATCACTCGGTTCAACATTATGTTCAGTAGCGATAGCAACTCCAACACTACAGGAAAGCACCATAGACTTGCCTTCTACCTTAAAGGGTAGGTTCACCGCGCTAACGATTTTATTCGCAATAGGCGCAATCACACTTTCAGTGGTTAAATCGGTAAAAATAATCGCAAATTCATCACCGCCTAATCGTGCAATTGAGTCTTCATCTCGAACCACTGATTTTAGCCGTTTAGCCACCTCTTGAATAACTAAATCGCCAACATGGTGCCCTAACGTATCATTAATGTTTTTAAACCTATCCAAGTCTAAAAACATCAAAGCACTAATGCCGTGTCGAGGAACCCGAGCAAGTGCTAATGTTAGTCTATCCGTAAAGAATGCACGATTAGACAACCCAGTTAAATGATCATAATTAGCCATTTTTTGTAATTTTTTTGAATGCGATCGCTCTGCTGATATATCCATCATGGTAAAAATAAAGCCCGTTACCTCAAAACGATCATTAAATAGCCCAACAACATTAATGGATGCCCATAGCTTTCTCCCTGCCATTGAAATTAACTCAAGTTCACCTTTAAAGTTATTAGCATGGGAAATGGCATGTATGATTGCTAATAGTAACTCATTAGTATCAATATTTTTGATCGCAGACAACCAACCTCGTTGTAGTGACTGTTCTTCGCTTTGTCCAGTATATTTAGCCCATGTTTGATTTACATATGAACACTTAAAATCTTTGTCGGTTTGTAATATCGCCATAGGAACAACACTTGTTAGTGCATTAAAACGTTGCACACTGGCATTATAAATATCTTGGTTAACGCTCACTTCCGTTTTTTCATTGATCATTAACCCAAAACAATGACTATTTAAAAAGTTAACATCAAACAAGTGAATATCGACAAAAACTGTCTGGTGTTCACTTAACACAAGTTCAATATCAGACCACTGCTGTTTCTCTAAATGCCCTAAAAAAAGAATTTACTAATAGACGTCAACAATCGAAAAGCAATGCTTGGCAAAGTTCTATTGATTAATTTTTCAATAGAGGGCCAGCCACGTTCGAGGTTAGCATTGAACAAACTTTGTGCAGAAGAGTTAGAAAGCAACACTTTAAACTCATCATTAAAAAGAAAAGCAGGATGAAATGTGTTTTTTAGTAACGACTCTAGAAGATGTTGGCTATGTTTATCTGGATTATTAGTAAGTTTGTTCTCAACAGGCGGAGTAGAGGATGATTTTAAACGTTGTTTTTGGTTTTTCAGTAATGTAATAGTCGCTAATAAAAAAGGGGTGACATCAATGACATCTTTAGAACGTACTGACAACTCTATATTAACGAGTACGATAATCGCGTAAATGTTATCGCCTTCACCTATTGGGATATAGCGTAAGTTATCAATATACTTATTATCCAATAAACCATCACTCACTTGCTCTATTTTTTTCATAAAAGTAGGGGTTGCCATGCAATCTTTATCTAAAAAGTAGTCAGTAAGGTCTTTGGTTAACTCATTTTTAATGGGCTCAAATAGCATGTCGGGTGCAATCACTATACGAGATTCTAGACTAATGTTATGCATACCTAGTTCATTAGCAACCAAAAAACCTAGGGCATAATCAGATTGATTAATCCTAGCGAGTTTTTCCACACAATGTTCCAATATATAATTATTGGATTTCGTAATTTGCTGTAATTTCAACAAAACCTCTTTTTAGCTTAATGTTAGTTATTAAAAAGAGCCTTATTATGTAAAAGCTCATTTTTTAATTATCGCTACTTTGGCAACATCACTACACGCCAATAACAATCCAATAACTTAATCACCTTATCGAACCCAGCTTTTACATCTGATTTAACAATATACCCAGCTATATTCTCATTATAAGCCGCCACGACATCTTGATCTGCTGAGGAGGTGGTTAATACAAAGATAATTGAATCTCTTAACTTACTATCTTGACGTATCTCCTTAAGAAATTCTACCCCCATGATTGGCATATTTAAATCTAATAAAATCAGATAAGGGCGTGGTAAAGTACTTGTATCTCGTAATATTGCTAATGCATCAAGCCCATTTTTTGCTCTAATAATAGGATTAGCAAATTTTAACTTTTTAAAGCCTCGTTCTACTGCTTTAGCATCAATATCATCATCTTCAACCAATAAGATACTTACTTCACTATAATCCATAAAAATTCGTCCTGTGTTTATATAAGGGTTACTTATCGATAACTTGTTTAGGCCAAGTAAAGTAAAAGGTGCAGCCTTCTCCCTCTTGAGACTGAATATTTACTTCTCCGTTATAGTACTCAACTATTTTTTTAATTAAAGCCAAGCCCATACCACTTCCTTCTGTTTCATCACGTGGTTTAAGCGTTTTAAACATTTTAAAAATTTCTTCCTGATATTTTTTTGAAATGCCTGGTCCATCATCTTCAACACTAAATTGATAAAACTCACCCAAATCTTCACAGCGAACGTTAATCGTTCCTTGCTTCTGGTGGTGATGTTTAATCGCATTGCTCAATAAGTTTCTAACGACTTGTTCAAAAGGCGCTCTAAATGATGAAAAACAGGCATTTCACCATCACAGATCAAAGTAAAACTATTAAGAGGTGAAACTAAGACAAAAAGTTCATTTATAACAACTTTACTATCAATCATAGAGAGGCTATCAGAGCGATGGTTAACTTGAGAATATTCCAATAAATCATTAAGTAAACTTTCTAAGCGACCAATTCTACTTCTCATCATCTTAAGGTGTTCTGGGATCTCCTCTAACTCTCCCTCTTCGATATCTTCTATCACCCAAGTGGCTAACTGATCGATACCACGTAATGGAGCTTTCAAATCATGCGATGCAACATAAGCAAACTCATCTAGCTCTTTATTGGATCTAGATAACTCTACTGCACGCGATTGAGCTTCCATTTTAGCTTGTTCAGCTTCGGTCATTAACCTTGAAAGTAGGCCTCTTTGCTTTTCTAATATTTCAACATTTTCTTTCAGTTGTGAATTTTTATCTGCTAAAGATTGGGTTCTTTGATCAACTTTTTCCTCTAACCTGCTATTTTGAGTTTGTAATTCTTCACTTAGGAGACTGATATTTTTAGCGCGGACAATAGAGACTAGTAAACTATAAATGGCAATGCCCAATAATAAGCTAATAACAATACCACCAGCAAGAATCCATTTAATCACAGAAGGAGACTCGATACTCTCTAACAGCGCAGTATTTAAGGTAACATGTAACTGCCATTGACGTTCTGGAACAGCTAGATCAAAGCTTAAGGTGTTAGAAGTAATATCAGAGCCATAAAGCAAATCAATTTTATTCTCTTCAATATCTAATAGGGTCAGTTGTAACCCTTTCATGTCAGCATATCTTTCAGCATTTTCCATCAAAACATTGATTTTAAACACACCAGTTACATAACCACGCAAGGCGTTGATACGCTCTGCTACAGAATCTGTTGCTAAGCCTTTGTTGTAAACAGGCGCAATAATTAATGCCCCCGTTAAATTTTTCGCTTGCTGCACCAAATTTATTTTCCCTGTCGTTGCCATCTTGCCACTATTACGAGCGAGCTCCAGTGTTTTACGACGGGTATCATTACTGCTTAAGTCAAAACCCAATGCTTTTTTATTTAATTGGATAGAGCTAAAGTAAGTCACCGGTGTATATTCATCTTTATCTGGACTGATAATTAATTGGTTATTTTCATCTCTTTTTACAATATTAAAAGTAGGATGTTCTCTTCTTAGACGCGCTAAGTATTCCTCCTTTTCATCCGCTTTAATTAAAGGGACCCAACTTAAGGCTTGGATATAGTTACGACTTTTAATATCTAAAATATCCATGTAACGATTGAATTCAACTTGCGATAACTCTTCTCTCTCCACACTATAAAAGGCTTGCAAACCACGCAGCTCATTAAGGGACTTATCTATTGAGTCTTGAAGATAAATGGAAACTTGTTTTGCAGTGTTCTCAATTTTTAAAGAGTTTTCAGATTTTAATTGATTCGCTACTTTCAAAGAAACAGAGTAAGTACTTAAAACACCGATCAAGCTGACGACTACAGCCACCACAAACGATTTAATAGACATCTTTTTCAATTAAAAATCCTTTTATAAGGGAGAGGGAATTAACGCATAAACATAAGAGGAAAGTAATACCAACGTCACCTCAAAAGTAAGTTCCACTTGGTTAATCAATTAAAAGTATAGCACTAAAAATTATACCTATTTTATAGTATAAGTTTATTTTCACCTAAGTTTTAAATACACATATCACAAATTTATAAAGCATTAGCTGATACGGAGCCTATAAAAAGCGTGCTTGTTTGAGTTCTACTAATCACCCTGTTTAACTATTATCAAAGCGCACAAATATAGCGCAAACCGCACTATATTGAGGCAAAAATCCCTAAGAATACCACAACCAAAAACTAACCACTTGGTAAGTAAATGGTTTAGAACAACTTACTAATTGGCATGAGCGTTGCAGTACTTATTATATCGACAGCCTGATAAGGCATTTTAAATAGCCAAATATGGTAATTACTCAGTATTAATCGTTGACGATAGCAACGCATTGACAAAGGGAAATAAGATGAAAGCATTAATAATAGGTGCAGGAATTGGCGGCGTTTCAGCTGCTGTATCATTAAAAAAACAAGGTATTGAGTGTGAAATATTTGAAGCTGTAAAAGAGATCAAGCCAGTAGGCGCTGCTATCTCTGTTTGGTCAAATGGTGTGAAATGTATGAATCACCTCGGCATGGGGCATATTATGGACAAACTCGGTGGGCCAATGCTAAATATGGCTTACCAAGATGGTAAAACGGCTGAAGTACTCACTCAGTTTAGTCTAGCTCCGTTAATTGAAGCAGTAGGTGAACGTCCATGCCCAGTTTCTCGTGCAGATTTGCAATCAATGATGATCGATTACTGGGGCAAAGAAAAAATACAATTCGATAAACGTATTGAGCGCATCGCACAAGATGAGAAAGGTGTTAGCGCTTACTTCACTGATGGTAGCTTAGCACATGGTGATTTTATGATTGCTGCCGACGGTGCAAACTCTGTCGCACGCTCTTTTGTATTAGGACGTAAGGTAGAGCGTCGCTATGCAGGTTATGTTAACTGGAATGGTTTAATTGACACAGACCCATCAATCGCTCCCATTGATCAATGGACAACCTTTGTAGGAGATGGAAAACGTATTTCGTTAATGCCAATCTCCGATAATCGCTTCTATTTCTTTTTTGATGTTCCTTTACCTTCAGGTTTACCACAAGATCGTAGCACAGTAACTGAAGATCTAACTCGATATTTCACCGATTGGGCTGAGCCAATACAAAAATTGATTAAAGCAATTGATCCATCCACCACCAATCGCGTTGAGATCCATGATGCCGATCCATTCACAACCTATGTTGATAGACGTATTGCGCTATTAGGCGACTCTGCGCATCCTACTACACCAGATATTGGTCAAGGTGGTTGCTCGGCAATGGAAGATGCTGTGGTACTTGGGCAAGCCTTCTCAGCAACAAAAGATATCCATGCTGCTTTATCTGATTATGAATCTCAACGTAATCAACGTGCGAAAGGTTTAGTATTAAAAGCACGTAAACGTTGTGAAGTGACTCATGGTGAAGATATGCAAATAACTCAAGACTGGTATAAAGAACTTAAGCAAGAGACTGGTGATAATATTATGGCAGGTCTCAAGGAAACCATTATAGGTGGTCCGCTAGGTTAAACGATTACGATCAAAACCAGCCTCAACAAGCATTTACTTTATCTAACGGCAATGATTAACAATCAATTATTGTCGTTATGTAAAACCTCTCATATTTACTCCAATTAATCGACGCTTTTAACTTACTTGAATTAATAAGTAAGCATAAGCAGTTGTAGAACAAATATAATATAATCAAACGGATATTGGTCGTTCACATCTACTCATTTAAAAAGGAAAACAATGAGGAAAAGTAATAAAGGCAGAATAAGAGCTGAAAAGACACAAATAATATTACAAGCCGCTGAAATAGAGTTTGTTAAACACGGATATAGAGGCACAAGTATTCAAGCGATATCTGATGCTGCTGGTGTACCTAAAGCGAACCTTTTATATTATTTTTCAAGTAAAGAAAATCTTTATGCCGCCCTACTAAAAAATATAATCTCAATTTGGAATCAAGCGTTTACCGAGATCACTGAGCAGGATGATCCTAAAAAAACATTAGAGAACTACATTCACAGTAAAGTCCAGCAAGCTATTCAGTACCCTAATGCCTCAAAAATATTTGCTACTGAAATAATTCAAGGCGCACCTAACCTTAAAGAGTATTTACAATTAGAAACAAGAACATGGTTAAAGAACAGCTGTAAAATAATAGAGAGCTGGATTGCACAAGGCAAGATGAAAAAAGTTGATCCTGAAAAAGTTAATCTTTTTGATTTGGTCAAGCACACAGCACTATGCGACCTACCAAGCAGAACTGTTAATAATTACTGATAAAAAGCAATATCAGCAAAAGGATATCGCTGAAATTAGTGAGTTTTTATGCGCTATGGTGTTATCCGGCTGTGGCTTAAGCGACCACACTAATTAGCAGGCAAAAAAAGCCCTCTACAAGAGAGGGCTTCAATAACATAATGACTAAGTCAAATTAACGTTCAACAGCAACTTTACGTGTTTCGTTAATGTTGATTTCGATACGACGGTTCATTTTATGAGCGTCAGCAGTGTTGCTTGTATCGATTAGGTTTGTTTCACCGTGACCAACTGGAGTTACACGAGATGAAGCAATACCAAACTCAGATGTTAATAGTTCAGCAACGGCAGTAGCTCGTTTTTCTGATAACTGTTGGTTGTAGCTCGCTTTACCTACTACAGAAGTGTAACCATCAACAGTGATGTCTACGTGTGGGTACTGCTTAAGGAAAGTCGCAACGTCAGCAAGCTCTGAGTAGTACTCTGGTTTAACAACCGCTTTATTGTTGTCGAAGTTAACTGCTAGACGGTAAGACAATCTTTCTTGTTCAAATACAGTACAACCTACTTCGTCTACTTTATCTGTCGTCGGTGTAGCAGGACATTGGTCAACACCATCTGCAACGCCATCTTTATCTGTATCAACAACTACTGGAGCAGGTGCTACGTATGGTGCTGGCTCAGGCTCAACAGCAACAACTTTATCGTTAGTGCTAAAGAAATAAACTAAACCAACTTGTGCGATAGCATCTGTTTGTTTATCTTCGAATTGGTAATTTGCTTTACCTTCTAAGTAACCAGCAAACTGGTCAGTAAAGTATTGACGGTAACCAAGACCGGCATTAACTGCAGCTTCCGTATCTGTATTAAAATCAAACGCGTTAACACCACCAAGTACGTAGATGTTTTGCTCTGTTGGGAAGTAAAGCGCATCTAAGTTATATTTATTAATACCTTGAATGTTATCGCCTTCATGAAGTTCAGCAGCGAAACGAGTGTAAGATAAACGAAGCTCTACAGGTGCAGATAAACGGTAACCTAATTCAACACCAAGACCACCAGAACGTGTAAATTGATTATCTGAAGGATCTAAACGGTCATTATCAGCTTTCATGTATGCACCATGAATACCACCGTAGTAGTTACCTACTAAAGTATCTGCATCTGGTTGGTCTGCAGCATTAACCGCGCTGAATTGAGTAAGTAAAAGCGTGCTAACAAGAAGAGAGGTTTTATGTTTCATCATTTCTATATCCATTTGATTAGTTAATTGTCCGATAAAGCATTTAAATAGTTAATTAAATGTGATTATAAGCACAACAAAAAAATAAAAAATTTAACAAAAAATATCATGTTGTATAATTCTTTGCAAATTAATATCTGGGAAGGTTAAGCGAATAACGCTTCTCAAAGATTCTTTAAAACTATTCCATATGTTTTAATATTCTACAGGGTCTATTAAAGAATGCCCTTTTATAAAATAAAAAATATATTAATAAAACAACACAAAACCAACCTAATATAGGTAATAAATATCATCTATTTTCGCCAAAAAACTGAATGATAAACAAAAACATAACTGTTAGCTAAGCACTGTTTTACGAGAACAACCTATTATAAAAGTAAAGTCTTTAAAGTCATAATACTTTATATAATATTTGAACGACTTTGAGTAATATAAAAAACTAACCCAGAAAAGATACGTACCAACATACCAGTTAGATCACTAATACCTTAAAAATAAACATATACGTAATTAACTTCTATATTTCATCAAAACATAACGACCTTTTTTGTTAGCCTTTATGATCGTTTGCTGAAATAAAGTATAAAATAAATCAGTCCATAAGCCAGTTATGAACTGATTTATACGCGTCTGTTAATAATAAGCAGTCTAATGACTTAACGTTTTTCTAAATTAAATAGGTCGGTACGCCTATCTTTCAAGTTTTTGACACTACCAAACTGATGGAGTTCCCTTAATAAATAAAGATCTACATCTGCAATTAAAATCATTTCTGTATTTGGTGTCGCTTCTGCCTTGATACCATTAGCAGGAAAAGCGAAGTCACATGGCGTGAATACGGCTGATTGAGCATACTGAATATCCATATTATGTACTTTAGGTAAATTCCCCACTCCACCAGCAATAGCAACATAACACTCATTCTCAATAGCACGGGCTTGAGAGCAAGCTCTCACACGAGAGTATCCGTTTTGCGTATCCGTTAAAAATGGCACAAATAGAATATCCATCCCTTCATCGGCTAATATTCGGCTTAATTCCGGAAACTCTGAGTCATAACAAACTAATATCCCGATTTTACCGCAGTCGGTATCAAAGGCTTTAAGCTGATGCCCCCTTCCATACCCCATACTTTTGTTTCATCAGGTGTTACATGCAGTTTTTCAAAGCGCTCTTTAGTCCCATCTCGACGACATAAGTAGCCCACATTATAAAGTCGATCATCAACAATCTCAGGCATACTGCCGGTAATAATATTAATATTGTAACTAATGGCTAAGTCAGTAAATTTCTGCACAATCGTTTCAGTATACTTCGCCAACTCGCGAATCGCCTGAGGCTCACTAATATGATTATTTTCAGCCATTAACGGCGCATTAAAAAATTCAGGGAATAATGCAAAATCAGAATGATAACTAGCAACGGCATCAACAAAGTACTCTGCTTGCTCCATCAACTCATCAAAGTCTTTATAAGGACGCATTTGCCATTGAATTAATCCAAGACGCACTAACTTTTTAGTTGGAATGGTTTGTTTATTTGGTTTCTCATAATAAATATTGCTCCATTTCAACAATACCGCGTAATCATTGGAACCTTTGTCCCCTTCTAAGTAACCCTTAATAATTCTGGCAGGATAAAAATCATTAGAAATCTGGAAGTTTAATACTGGATCATGGATCTCTTTACGTTTTACTTTCTCAATGTATTCTTTCGGTGAAATCTGTTCAGAATACTTATGATAGTTAGGGATACGTCCACCAAAAGTGATGCCTTTCAAGTTTGCTCTTTCACATAACTCTTTTCGGTAATCATATAAACGCCTACCTAATCTTAATCCTCTAAACTCAGGTTTAATAAACACATCAACACCGTATAAAGTATCACCATAACTACGATGAGTATTAAAAGTATCGTTTCCAGTGATTTCGTTATAAGTATGGCTATCATCAAAGGCCGCATAATCGACCTTGATCGACAGAGCGCATCCGGCAATCTGTTCATTCACTTTTATAACAACTTGCCCTTCAGGAAACTTATCAATTAAAAATTTAATTTGATGCTCTTCTCGGTAGGGATCATCTAATGTGGTATAAGCTTCAATCATAATTTGTTTAAGCTCTTGATAATCATCAAGGCTTAATAGTGACAATTCAATATTTTCTATATTTTGCATCGTAAGACCTACTTGAATATAAATACTTAATTCGAATTTGCTCAACTGACATATGCAGTGAATATAAAAACGCCATGAAGAGCACTTATTTTATAACTTAAATCGACAGATAAACTTCAATATACTATTGAAATACATTAATAAACACACCTTATATAGCCTCTCTTCAAAAATCATAATAGCGCTCAAATAACCGCCATATATTGCCCTTAAACAGTGCAACGATTGCACCAGATTAAGAGGTATTGATAACTATTTATTTATTTTTTAAGCGCGAAGAAACTAAGTTAATGTTTTAAAAGATCTTTTAAAACGCCGCATCAAATGGCACAATCGTTGCAATATAAATAAAAATGGTTCGATCGTTTCATACAATATTTCGTATAAATATCGAAATAAAATGTTCGCAGCCCCACAAACGGAAGCATTAACACGCTTTCTTGCAGCTGTAAGGTAATCAATGACAAACAATAACCACTCTCTCACAGATCGTATTAATCGCCATTACGCTGAGTTAACAGCGAATAGTCGTCGCTTAGCCGATTACTTGCTACTTAACCCAGAAAAAGTATTGATTATGTCTACTAATGAAATAGCGGAATCTTGCGCAGTCTCAAAGACCAGTGTAAGCCGTTTTATCAGACGTTTAGGTTATGCAGACCATTTATCTTTGCGTAATGAGTTATTAGAAGTGCGAGAAAGTGGTGAGCCTGTTTTGACAGCGATTCAAGAGGATTGTGATTTTCATCAAGATATCCAAGGACTACAACAACTAAAAAAGCAGTTAGAAAGTACCTCTTTACAACCTATTACAACACTACTTGCCACAGCCCCGCGCATAAAAGTAATTGGCTACCGCAATAGTTATCCATTAGCCATGCATTTTCGCCAGCAACTGATGCAATGCAGAGGACATGTAGAACTATTACCAGTCCCTGGGCAGACAATAGGGGAAGATTTAGCGTCTATCGATGAAGATGACTTCGTGGTCATAATCGGCATTCGTCGTCGAGTAAAAAATTCTCTAAATTACTTGAACAATTACAGCACAATAAAGTGCTATTGATCACAGATCAATCCGGACAAAAATACGCCGAACAAGCAACGCACCTTTTAGTGTGCCACATGAATAACGAAACACCCCTAGATAGCTATGCTGTACCGAGTAGTTTAATCGCTCATCTAGTGAATAATACTTACCAACTTTTAAAAGGAAACGCTACTAAAGTAAGCAGTAAAATAAGTGCCAATTACGCTAATCTCAATGAATTAGAGTAATTAATAACATGATAAAAACAAGGTCGTTAAAATTAATATGAATATTATAAATAAGCTTAAAAAAGAATGGTTTTTAGTTGGTATGGTGATCGCGATAGCACTCGCGACAGTCAGTGCCGATATTGGTAAAAGTGGGGGCGTTATTCATCTCGACAAACTGACAGGAATCGGTGTCGCGATTGTCTTCTTTCTACATGGTTTAGGGTTATCACCTGCTGCTATTAAGGCCGGAATAAGTAACTGGCGCATGCACATCTACATTCAGGTGGCGACCTTTGTTGCTTACCCTTTATTGTGGGTCGTATTCGGAGATCTATTCTTAGCGTACATGCCAGCGGCACTCGCTTTTGGTTTTTGTTATCTGTTTGTTTTACCAAGTACTATCTCTTCTTCAGTGGCTATGACTAGTGTGGGTAAAGGTAATGTCCGGGGCTATTTTTAATGCGTCATTATCAAGCATATTAGGCATCTTTATTACCCCACTTTTAATTCAATTATTTATGGGATTTGAAGGGGTTGAACTGGACTTAATGGCGTCTATTATTTCCATCTCAAAACTGTTGCTTCTCCCTATGATTTTAGGTCAGTTAGCACGTCCACTATTATTGAAGTTTGCCGAGAGACATAAAGCCGTTGTTAATAAAGTCGATAAATATGTGATTTTATTAATTGTGTATAACGCCTTCTGTAACTCAATTGTTAATGGTATTTGGAGTTCATTCTCACTAGAAATGCTCATCACTTCATTTGTGCTATGTGTCGCTATCTTGCTGATCATGGTTCACCTGATTCAGTGGGGTGCGCGTCGTAGCCAGTTTGCCTTAGCCGATGAAGTGGCCGCCGTTTTTTGTGGTACTAAAAAAACCTTAGCAGCAGGTATTCCGATGGCCACCGTTATCTTTGGCAGTGACCCTAAGCTTGGCATGATCCTATTGCCAATCATGCTGTATCACCCAATTCAGATTTTTTACTGTGCCATTTTAGCCAGTCGTTATGCCGCACAAGCTGAACCAGCAACTAACTCCTCACTGTAGAAGGATCTGGACATGAGTAACAACATAACAAGAGATAGTAGCGTTTATTGCCTACAAGGCCCTGAATTTCTAGCCGCTACCACACAAGGGAAGTTAACCGGTAAAAGCTTCGTATTTAAAGATCTATTTGATGTTGCTGGTTATGTTACCGGAGCTGGTAACCCAGCTTGGTTAAGTAGCCATGACAAAGCAGCTAAAACATCACCTTTAATCGACAAGCTGTTAGCACAGGGAGCTGATTGTGTTGGTCGCGTTCAGACCGATGAGCTTGCTTATAGCTTAAATGGACAAAATATTCACTACGGCACTCCGACTAATCCGGCTGCGCCAAACTGTCTGCCTGGTGGTTCATCTAGTGGCAGCGCAGTAGCTGTAGCAAGTAAACATGCAGACTTTTCCATTGGCACTGACACAGGTGGCTCTGTGCGCGTACCTGCAAGTTACTGTGGATTATTTGGATTACGTCCAACGCTGGGTAAGTTGGATTTAAGCAACGCATTTACTTTATCAACAAGCTTTGATACTGCCGGGATTTTCAGTCGAGATTTATCACTGCTACAAGCAGTATTTAAAACACTTTCAGAAGATAGCAACACAGGACAAGTAGCTTCTCATATTTTCCTCGATGACACCTTAGCTAAGTCACTCAGTGAAGAGCGTTTAAATAGATTACAAGCTTGGTGTAAAAAATCGTCTATTAAGTTACTCAGCTGTAATTTGTTAACTGAATTAGCCATCACACTGGATGACTTGAGCCTATTATTTCGTACCATTCAAGGTTATGAAATCATTCAAGAACACAACCAATGGTTAACCCAATACGGTGAGTCCTTAGATCCTTCTATCATGTTACGTGTTGAGTGGGCTCGTACCATCACCACAGAAGAATATAAGCAAGCGAAAGTAACAACAACAAGATTTCACTACAAAAGTGACTGATTATTTGCAGCAACTGAATGGGCTACTTGTACTACCGACAACTCCTTCAGGTGCTCCTTCTTTAACCCTTACTGGTGAAAAATTGGCTGATTATCGCTCGCAATTAATGGGATTAACCAGTATTGCAGGTTTAAGCGGTTTACCACAATTGCACTTGCCAATGGCAGGTTTAGAAGAAGGCCCTTGTGGTTTCTCATTAATGGGCTTAGCCAATACAGAAACGGACTTAATCACAACTGGTTTACAGTTAGCACAAGGAGAAGTGAACTGATGACTTATCAAACCTCTTTTACCGCTCCTCATCATAAAGCAGCAGCAGCTGGACAAGCAATACTCGACGCAGGCGGAACAGCCAGCGAAGCTATGGTTGCTGCAGCAGCAATGGTGTCAGTGCAATACCCGCACATGAACAGTATCGGCGGTGACGGTTTCTGGTTAATCAGTAAAGCCGGCGAGAAACCTGTTGCCATTGATGCCTGTGGTGCAGCCGCTGTTAATATTGATGTTGATAGTTATCGTCAACAAGCTGATGAGCTCCCAGAGAGCGGTGGTTCAGCAGCGCTAACCATGGCTGGCACTATCTCTGGTTGGCAAACTGCCTTAAAGCTGAACGGCGGTAATTTCCCACTGAGTAGATTATTACAACCTGCAATTGATGCAGCACAACAAGGCATCGAAGTAACACAAAGTCTAGTGGATGCCAGTGAAAAAACACTGGGGAGACTACAGCAACTAGAAACCTTTGCAGCAACTTATTTAAAGCAAGGTAAGACTTTAAAAATCGGTGATATGATTACCAATCCAGCTTTAGCTAACACTTTTAAACACTTAGCAGATGCCGGCTTAGAAGACTTTTATCGCGGTCAATTAGCTGAACAAATGGCAGCAGACTTAAAAGCAGCAGGTAGTCCAATCACCTTAGTCGATTTTAATCAACATCAAGCTAAAGTGATAACACCTTTAACCACGGATATTTCAAAAGGACATTTATACAATTTAGATGCCCCAACACAAGGCTTAGCCTCTTTATTGATTTTAGCCATATACGACCGATTAGCAGATAAAATTAGTAGCGAAGTTGAACATATTCATTTGCTAGTTGAAGCAACAAAACAAGCTTTTATTATTCGTGACCAGAAAATTACCGACCCAGATTGCTTAAATCAACCATTACAAGATTGGTTAAAAGACTCAGTGATCGATCAATGTGTTAATAACATCGCTTTAGACAAAGCATTACCTTGGCCACACATAGCAAAACCAGGTGATACCGTCTGGATGGGTGCCTGTGATCAATACGGCACTATGGTCAGCTTTATACAAAGTATTTACTGGGAATTTGGTTCAGGTGTTGTCTTACCTAACTCAGGTATTACTTGGAACATCCGAGGCAAAAGTTTCACCCTAGACGCTAATCACCATAATGTGTTAGCCCAGGGTAAAAAGCCTTTTCATACCCTGAATCCTGCCTATGCAGAATTGCATGATGGTAGACGTATTGTCTATGGCTCGATGGGTGGTGAAGGCCAACCACAAACGCAAGCTTGCCTCTTTAGCCGTTACCTTTATCAGGGTAAAAGTCTATCCAGTGCCGTGGCGAAACCACGTTGGCTATTAGGCAGGACTTGGGGCGATACAACCAACAATCTACGTTTAGAAAACCAACTTTATAAGCAATATGGCGCAACACTCAAAGCCTTAGGGCATGACGTTACAGCCGTTGCCGATAACAATGAATTAATGGGGCACGCTGGTGCCATTATGCTCGATAAACACGGTAAAGCGCAGGCGACTAGCGATCCGCGCAGTGATGGGCAAAGCTTACTTGGAGACAATCATGACAACTAACACTTTATTTGAAACGCTAAATCCACCTGTTCGTCTATTAATGGGGCCAGGTCCAATCAATGCCTACCCACGTGTGCATCAAGCGATTTCATCAGCATTAATTGGTCAATACGATCCAGTGATGACAGGTTACATGAACCAGGTGCAATCGTTATACCGAGACGTATTTGAAACACAAAATAAACAGACAATGTTAGTCGATGGTACTGCACGCGCAGGCATCGAAGCAGTATTAGTGTCAGTACTTCAACCAGGCGATAAGGTACTGATACCAGTAATGGGGCGTTTTGGCCATCTATTGTGTGAAATTGCGCAACGTGTTGGCGCCGTGGTTAAAACCATTGATATCGAGTGGGGTGAAGTGTGCCCGCCAGAATTAGTAGAAAAAGCGATTAAAGAGTTTGGCCCTAAAATGCTAGCAACGGTACAAGGTGACACATCAACGACCATGAACCAACCATTAGCAGAAATCGGTGAGATTTGTGATCGTTATGATGTGTTGTTTTATTGTGATGCTACCGCTTCAATCGCCGGTAATGAACTGAAAATAGATGAGTGGAAATTAGATGCAGTATCAGCAGGGTTACAAAAATGTCTAGGTGGTCCATCAGGTAGCGCACCTATCACACTAAGTGATAAATGTGCAGAGGTGATCACACGACGCAAGCATATTGAAGCAGGTATCCGCGCAGACCATCATACAGCAGGCAGTGATGCCATTATCCAGTCTAACTATTTCGACCTAGCCATGATAATGGACTACTGGGGACCAGAGCGTTTAAACCACCACACTGAAGCGACCAGCATGTTATATGCGGCTCGCGAATGTGCACGCATCTTCTTAGAAGAAGGCAGTGGCAATGTTGTTGCTCGTCATAAGCAAGCAGGTGATGCAATGGCAAAAGGTTTACAAGCAATGGGATTAACCTTGTTTGGTAACCAAGCTTACAAAATGAATAATGTAGTAGGCGTTTACATTCCTGAAGGGTTAGACGGCGATAAAGTACGTCAAGAATTACTCCTCTGCTTTGGTATTGAAATCGGCACTTCATTTGGTCCGTTACACGGTAAAATTTGGCGTATCGGTACCATGGGCTTTAACGCAAGACAAGAGTGTGTGCTCACTACGCTTGCAGCATTGGAGTCTGTATTACTCAAACATAAAGTGAAAATTAATCCAGGCCAAGCAGTCACCACGGCTATGCAATACTTTAGCGTCTAACGGTAGTAGGAGCATTTATGTCAATAAACAATACTCAGCAAAGTGCTGCAAAAATCATGCAATGGGCAGATAAGTTAGCCAGCTTTAGTGCGATGCCTGACGGTTTATTAAGAGCTTACTTAACGCCTGAGCATAAGTTAGCGCATCAACAACTAGCAGAGTGGATGGAGCAAGCAGGCCTAACCACTTGGGAAGACAGTGTGGGGAATCAATGGGGACGTAAAGTCTCCCCTAACCCAACCATGCCAACTCTCTTAATCGGTTCACACAGTGATACCGTAGCAAATGCGGGTAAATATGACGGTAACCTTGGTGTATTACTCGCACTGGAAGCCATGTATCAACTACAGGGTGAAACATTACCCTTCCACGTTGATATTGTGGCTTTTGCCGATGAAGAAGGTACACGATTTAACACAACATTAATTGGCTCAAGTGCTGTTGCAGGTTGTTTCCAATCTGATTGGTTAGCAATTGAAGATGCACAAGGTATCAGCATGGCGCAAGCAATGCGTGACTTTGGTTTAGACCCTGAACTAGCAGGTAAAGACCAAAAAAATACAGAGGATACATTGGCGTATTTAGAAGTGCATATTGAACAAGGCCCTGTACTAGAAGATCAAGATTTACCCGTTGGTGTGGTGACCGGTATCGCTGGTGCAAAACGTTACCAATTTAAGCTTAAAGGAATGGCAGGACATGCTGGTACAGTGCCGTTAGCACTTCGTAAAGATGCTATGTCAGGTGCAGCTCAAATGATTTCGCATATTGAACAGTTTGCCTTTGAGAACCAAATTGTAGCGACTGTAGGGCGTTGTGATGTATTTCCATCAGCAGTGAACGTTATTGCTGGCGAAGTACACTTTACCGTCGATATTCGTAGTCAGTCTCAGTCAACTTTAGAGCGTTGCTGTGAACAGCTGTTGAAAGACTTAGCGCATATTTCTGAACAGCGTCAATTACAACTCAGCCATGAAAAGCTCTATCAAGCAGAAGCAGTATTATGTGATGACACCTTGCAAAAACAATGGGGTGAAATCGTCCAGCAACATACTCAAAAAACACCGTGCTTCCTTGCGAGTGGTGCAGGACATGATGCCATGGTAATGACAAACATTACTAATATCGCGATGTTATTTGTACGTTGTGAAAAAGGGATTAGCCATAATCCAAGAGAGCAAGTGATTGAATCCGATGTTGTAGTCGCTTTGGACTGTTTAACAGATATGATCAAAAAACTTGCGGGATAACAAATAGAGTCCATTATAAAAAAGGCGCTTAAATAAACTAGCGCCTTTTTTATTGATAGTGAAAATTATTCAGGGCAAGGATGATTCTCTATCCAATGCTTGGCGATTTCATCACGACGCGCAATCCACACATCATCATGAGATTGAACATAATCTAAGAATTTTTTCAATGCCACAAAACGACCAGGTTTACCAATCACACGACAATGTAAACCAATCGACATCATTTTTGGTTTCTCATTACCTTCTGCATATAAACAGTCAAAACTATCTTTTAGATATTGAAAGAACTCTTCCCCATGACTAAAGCCGTATGGTGATGAGAAACGCATATCATTATTATCAAGTGTATAAGGGATCACTAAATGAGGACGTGTTTTACCTGCTTCTGAACTAGGTACTTGCATCCAAAAGGGTAAATCATCGCCGTAATAATCAGAGTCATAAAGCAAACCTTGTTGTTCAGCCACTAACCCACGAGTGTTTGGTGAATCGCGACCTGTATACCACCCCATTGGGCGGTTCCCGGTTAAATTTTCTATAATGTCTAACGCCTTCACCATATGCTCTCGCTCTTCTTCGATAGACATATGCTGGTAATGAATCCACTTTAAACCATGGCAGGCAATCTCATGCCCATCTTCGATAATGGCTTGTGTAACGTCTGGGTTACGTTGTAATGCAGTGGCAATACCAAAAATAGTTAGGGGTAAATTGCGCGCTTTAAACTCATTTAAAATACGCCATACACCGGCCCTTGAGCCATATTCATATAAAGATTCCATGCTCATATGACGTTCAGGATAAGCTTCTGCACCAGCAATTTCAGATAGAAACGTTTCTGAGTGGGTATCACCATGTAATACGCAGTTTTCCCTCCTTCTTCAAAATTTAAAACAAATTGCACCGCAATTTTTGCTTTATTCGGCCAATTTGCATCGGGCACATCATGCCTACCGTAACCTCTATAATCACGAGGATTATCTTTACTCATATGTAACGCTCCTTTGTTATATTTTTATTACTATTCCAGTGTTGATAACGCCCATCAAAGGCTTTCTCTAAAGGTGAACCATACTGCCCTATCTTGCAGGTCTTTAATCCTAATTGGTGTAATGATTCCGCTAACTTAACGGCTGCACAAACACCATCAATGATTGGCACCTTAAGATCTGCTGACAGTTTCTCAGTTAAATCAGACATACCCGCACAGCCTAATACTAATGCCTCTGCACCATCTTCAAATAAGGCTCTTTCACATTCTGCTTTTAATTCACGATAAACATCATCGGCGACATTTTCAAGATCTAATACAGCAATATCCGTGGCTCTCACACCACTGCATAAATGTTGATAACCGTAACGCTGCAGCAAATGTTCACTGGCTGGTAAAGTACGTGTCATGGTTGTTACTACACCAAATCGATAAGCCACTAAACTAGCGAGCTGAAAAGCAGCACCAGCTATGCCAATCACAGGCACGGTGGCAATCTCTCTAGCCGCATCTAAAGCGGGGTCACCAAAACAGGCGATGATATGTGCATCAACTTGATTCTCCTCTCCCTGTTTAATAACATCTAACAAAGCCGCTGAGGCAATCACCTCATCAAAAGCACTTTCAATGCTTTCGGGGCCATGTGTTGGCATAGATGCAATAATATCAGTACTGGACAGTGCAGCTGATCGTGCAGAAGCGGCTATTTTCTCTGTCATACCGATACAGGTATTAGGGTTAATTAAGTTGATTTTCATTGATCACTCCGAATTAGCAAACAGTTGTTGAAAATTGATTTTTTGGCCGTCGCTTACACCTAATTTCAAAGATGACTTAATATGAATTAAGTGTTGTTTCATCCAATCCTGCGCCTGGTTATTTTGTTCATTATCCATTAACTCAATCAACTCTAAATGGTCACCGCAATCACAGCTCACACTATGGCGAGAGCCAAAAACTGCAATGATTAATGATGAGCGATAACATAGCTGTTGAATAAAGTCAGCCATCACAGAGTTATCTGATAATGCAGCTAACTCATAATGAAACTGCGCAGTTAATTGAATTAACGCAGCCTGATCTTCATTTGCTTCAGCTTGTTTCTCTTCCTTGAGCATAGCGCGAAAATATTTGGAATTAGCTTTAGACCAATATTTCATTATTTCAGGGATTAATAATGGCTCTAGCATGATGCGACTATCTAAGATCTCTTGTGCTTCTTGTTCACTAGGACGATTTACATGTGCTCCTTTATTAGGCTCAATGGTGACAATTCGCTCTAAGGCCAAACGCTGTAGTACTTTTCGAATACTGGTGCGACTTCGACCAAAGGCTTCTGATAACTTATCTTCAGGTAATCGTGCCCTGGTGGTAATTGATGCTCAACAATCGACTTCAATATTTTTTTATAGATGGCTTCATCACTCAACATTTTATTCACTACTAATCCCTCTTATTTATTGTATACAACAAAACCCAATCAAATGTATACAACTTTATTTATATCCTTACTTAATATTATCCTTGAAAGAGAGGATTTCAAGTGAGCTAACGCACCAAAATGATCACATTTGTTTAAATAAAGTGCAAAAAAGTCTTTATTTCACTGAGATAAAATCGATTAAAGTACTTAATAGGCTGTATTCCTTGAATATTTCAATATTGGATCAGTAATTGCTAACAAACATTGTATACAATAAATAAACATCGGAGGTTAGCATGTCAGATAAATTAGCAATTAGTCCACGCCTTAGTAATGAGGATCTATTACCAGAGAAACAACAAAAGTGGGGATGGTACAGTATCTTTGCTTTTTGGATGTCGGATGTACATAGTGTCGGAGGATATGTATTCGCAGCGAGTTTATTTGCGCTGGGATTAAATGGTATTCAAGTATTTATCAGCTTATTGGTAGGTATTTCTATTGTTTTGTTATTTGCCAACTTGATGGGGAAACCAGGACAAAAATGTGGTGCCCCTTTCCTGTGGTGGCACGTATGTCATTTGGCGTATTTGGTGCAAATATTCCAGCGGTCATTCGAGGCTTGATTGCCGTGGTGTGGTACGGAATTCAAACTTACCTTGCTTCTAGTGCATTTATTATTTTGATTCTGTACTTTTTCCCTAGTGCAGAAAGCTTAGCTAACAGTGAATTCCTCGGGTTATCCTACTTAGGCTGGGTTGGCTTTACATCGATGTGGATCTTACAAGCCATTATCTTTATGTTCGGTATGGATATGATACGTAAGGTGATTGACTGGTCAGGTCCGGCAATCTATATCGCCATGTTTGCATTATGTGTTTACTTAGTTAACTTAGCAGGCTGGGAAAATATTAGCTTTAACCTGAGCTCTGAAGAGTTGGTTGGCTGGGATGCTATTATTCAAATGTTTATTGCGGCCTGTTTAGTAGCAGGTTATTTTGCAGGTCCGACATTAAATTTTAGTGATTTCTCTCGGTATTGCACCAGTTATAATCAATTAAAAATCGGTAATGTCTTAGGTTTACCCGTTAACTTCATTATCTTCTCTCTATTTAGTGTCTTGATTGTATCAGCATCTATTCCTGTGTTTGGCGAAATGATTACTGACCCGGTTGAAACAGTAAAAAGACTGGATTCAGGAATGATCACTATTCTTGGCGCATTAACCTTTATCTTCGCCACTGTGGGCATCAATATTGTTGCTAACTTTGTTGCTCCCGCCTTCGATTTTTCTAATGTATCACCACAAAAAATTAGCTTTAAAACAGGTGGGTTTATTGCGGCATTTGGGTCTGTTCTATTAACGCCTTGGAACTTGTTTAATAATCCAGAAGTCATCCATTACACCGTTGATGTATTAGCCGCAATGATTGGCCCGTTATATGGGATTATTATTGTTGATTATTACTTCATCAAGAAAGGTCATATTGATATCGACTCTTTGTATACCGAATCGCCTAGCGGTATCTATTGGTATCAAAATGGGGTTAATATGAAGAGTGTTTGCGCATTAGTCATTGCAGGTCTGATCGCTGTCTATGCGACTTTCTTTATTGATGGTTTAGCTAACTATGCGATCTTTATTGGTGGATTTATTGCTGCTATTACCTATAGAACATTAATGTCTAAAGAGCGTACTAGTACACAGCAAATGCAAGCTGGTTTAGTTAAGTAAGCAGTTATTTTATTCGACATAATAAGCAAAGCTCGCATAACGCGGCTTTGCTTATTCCTCACCTACCAAACCTTCCCCCTGATTTACCGCTACATTGTATTGATAACTCGCCCATTTAAAGTGCAAGTACTGCACTAATAACGCCTCTGTTTTAAATTCATCTTTTATTAATATACTTTAAATGTTCATTAAACTTATGTTTTATATATGGATTTCTCTTTTAAATAATAATGGCACGATCGTTGCAAAAATATAAACAATCGTCACGATCGTTCCAAAAATTCAATAAGGAAGTCCCATGAGTGAAGAGTCAGAGCTAATTTATAAACTCGATGATAACCCTTCAAATAAAGAATCTTTTTTTGCAGCAATACAGCATGTATTAGCGAGTTTTATCGGCATTATTACACCAACGCTAATTATTGGTGGTGTATTAGGTTTAGGAGAGGAAATCCCTTACCTTATTTCAATGGCTTTAATGGTGTCCGGTGTTGGCACTATCATACAAGCCAAACGACCAATGGGCATTGGTGCAGGGATGATTTGTGTTCAAGGCACTAGCTTTGCTTTTTTAAGCTCAGTATTAGCAGCAGGTTTCATTGCTAAAGCGAATGGAGGTGGTCCAGACCAAATCCTATCACTTATTTTTGGTGTGTGTGTATTAGGTGCTTTTGTAGAAATAGCCGTCAGTCAATTTTTAGATAAATTAAAGCGAGTCATTACGCCGGTTGTAACAGGTACTGTTATTACTGTTATTGGTATTAGTTTAATCAAAGTAGGCTTCACCGACTTAGCCGGTGGTCAGTGGTTACTCACTAACAAACCAGAGTTATTTGCTAGTTTTGATAACCTATTTTTGGGCGGCCTAGTGATGGCTTCAATTATTACAGCTCATAAATACGGTAATCAATGGGTACGATTATCATCGATTATTATCGGCATGATCATCGGTATGATTGCAGCAATATTAATGGGTAAAGTTAATTTCAGCGCCATTAATCAAGTGGAATCTATCATCAGCTTACCTGTTCCTTTTAAATATGGTTTCTCTTTTGATATTGCCGCTTTTATCCCAATCGCTTTAATCTACTTAATTACAGCCATTGAAACATCAGGTGATATCACTGCAAACTGTATGGTTTCGAAGCAACCAATTGCAGGTAAGTCATATATAAAACGTATTCAACAAGGTATTTTAGGCGATGGTGTTAATTCATTAATTGCTGGATTATTTAATACCTTCCCTAACACAACGTTCAGTCAAAACAACGGTGTTATTCAATTAACAGGTATTGCAAGTCGTTACATAGGTGTATGGATTGGTGGTATTTTAATCGTCATGGGCTTATTCCCACACATTGGCGCCCTATTTCGTGCAGTACCAAACTCGGTATTAGGTGGCGCAACTATCATTATGTTTGCCACTGTTGCAACAGCCGGTGTGAAAATTTTAACTCACGTTGAATTAAACAGAAAAAATATGCTGACCTTAGCCGTTTCATTTGGCATGGGCCTAGGCGTGTTACTAGTACCAGAAGTGGTCAACACCGTATCTGCAAATATTGGTGGTGATTTAGGTGCGATTGTTAAAAGTATCTTTGGTTCACCTATCACGGCTAGTGGTTTAAGCGTCATCGTATTAACACTATTTTTAGGCGAGTACCCTGAAGAGTACAACCCTATTATTCAAGATTTCCCACTGGATGAGGAACATTCAGAGAAAGTTAAAAGCTAGCGTTTCATTCATCAAGTGCTTTATGGCTTAATCCACTTGATGTGAAAAAACAGTTTTAAATAATAAAACTGACATGGCGCTTTCCTAAAGATAGCTACCTAGGAAAGCGCCTTATCTATTTAGGTAATCACAATAAGTTCAGTGAATTACATAAATAACTGTAATGTTATCTATACTTTATATATCACTAAGAATATTTAAGTAGGTAACAGTTTTCATACAAAAATAACGATATATTTTACAACCAATCAAAATTAAGGACAATTTATGAAGAAGATATTAACCACCACAGCGGCAGCAGTGTCAATTGCGCTTTGTTCATTTGTCGCACAAGCTGCAGACTTCAAACCTGCTGTTGCTTATGATTCAACAGGTAAGTTTGATAAGTCTTTCGGGCAAGCGGTGGCTGAAAACGGTGTGATTAAATTCATGGAGCAATCTGATACTAAAGTACGTGAATTAGTACCTTCAAGTGATGCTCAACGTGAACAAGGCCTTGAGCGTCTTGCGCGTAAAGGTTTTAGCCCTATTCTTGTTGTTGGTTTCTTATATGCAACACCACTACAAAAAATCGCAGCAAAATACCCTGATAGCCAATTCGTAATCATCGATGCGGTGGTTGATTTACCAAATGTAAAATCAATCTTATTCAAAGAGCATGAAGGTTCTTTCCTTGTTGGTGCAATGGCTGCTATGAAATCTGAAACCAATAAAGTGGGTTTCGTTGGTGGCATGGATATTTCATTAATCCGTAAATTTGCTTGTGGTTATGAGCAAGGTGCTAAATACGTTAATAAAGATGCAGAAGTTTTCCAAAATATGACAGGTTCTACTAACGCAGCATGGTCAGATCCAGCTCGTGGTGCAGAACTGGCTAAAAGCCAATTCAGTAAAGGTGCTGATGTCGTATTTGCTGCGGCAGGTGGTACTGGCGTAGGGGTTTACCAAGCAGCGGCTGATGAAGGTAAATATGCTATTGGCGTAGACTCAAACCAAAACTACATTCACCCAGGCGTCATGCTGACATCTATGGTTAAGCGTGTAGGTGTTGCAACAGTAGATGCTTTCAAAGCAGCTGAAGCAGGTACATTTACAGCAGGTATCCAAAGCCTTGGCTTAAAAGAGAACGGTGTAGATTGGGCATTAGACGAATATAACCGTGATTTAGTGACGCCTGAAATGGAAGGAAAAATTGCCGGTATTAAAGCTAAAATTATTTCTGGTGAAATCAAAGTACACGATTACATGATGGATAATACTTGTAACTACTAATATCTCCCCTGAGAAAATTGATGCTCCCTTGCTGTCATTAGTAAGGGAGCATTTTTTACCGATCTTTATCAATGGACAGAATAGAGAAACTTAATTTATGTCTCAACCCCACAATCAAGAGAACATTGCTTTAGAGCTTTGTGGCATCGATAAAAAATTCGGTGCAGTACACGCTAATTGCAATATCGATTTAAAAGTACCTGCAGGGACGATCCATGGCATCATTGGAGAGAATGGCGCAGGGAAATCAACCCTAATGAATATCATCTATGGGTTTTATGTTGCAGACGCTGGCGATATTAAAATATCAGGTGAAATCCGAAAGTTAACGAGCTCTAAAGAAGCAATTAGTTATGGTATTGGCATGGTTCATCAACACTTCATGCTAGTAGATAATTTTAGTGTATTAGAAAATGTTATTTTAGGCGCAGAAGAAGGCGGCCTGTTAAAACCTAGCTTACGAAAAGCACGAAAAGAATTAGAACGTTTAGCAAAAGAGTACCAATTAAATGTGCCATTAGATGCATTAATTGAAGACCTTCCCGTTGGCTTACAACAACGAGTTGAAATTCTAAAAGCACTGTATCGTGGTGCAAAAATCCTTATTTTAGATGAACCCACAGGCGTGTTAACACCACAAGAAACAGATCACCTATTTAAAATCTTTGATGCCTTACGCAATCAAGGTGTAACGATCCTATTAATCACCCATAAATTACGTGAAATTCTAGCGGCAACCGATAATGTATCTGTGATGCGTCAAGGTGAAATGGTTGCTCACCGTAAAACTGCAGACACAGATAAAGAAGAGTTAGCGGAATTAATGGTTGGCCGTAAAGTACGTCTAAAAGTAGAAAAAACAGAGGCTGTTGCACAACAAGAACTGCTCTCTACTTCCAACCTAACTTATACCGATGAACTCGGTGTTGACCGTCTAAAAAATGTGTCTATCTCTGTTAAAGCCGGTGAAGTCGTTGGCATTGCAGGCGTATCGGGCAATGGGCAATCGGAATTAATGAGTGCCCTTGCAGGATTAATCAAACCAAACTCTGGGCAAATTAATATTGGCGATACCTGTATTGATGCACAAAGTCCAAGTTCAGCAGCCCAAGTCCGAGACTTAGGTGTTGGACATATTCCAGAAGATCGCTTGGTAATGGGCTTAATTAAATCTTTTACTGCGGAAGAATCAGCTATTTTAGGCTACCAAAACTCCGATGCCTATAATGGAAAATTATTAAACAAACCTAAAGTGATCAACCAAGAATGCGCGCGTTTAATGGAAGATTGGGACGTACGTCCACGTGATCCAAAATTACGCAGTTCTTTATTTTCTGGCGGTAACCAACAAAAATTAATCATCGCCCGAGAAGTCGATAAAGACCCTAATATTCTATTAATTGGCCAGCCTACACGTGGTGTTGATATCGGTGCTATTGAGTTAATTCATAAACGTATTATTGAATTACGCGACCAAGGCAAAGGTATTCTATTGGTTTCCGTTGAGCTCGATGAAATCATGGCTTTATCGGACCGTATCATCGTGATGTTTGATGGCAATATCGTAGGGGAAGTCAGCGCACAACAAGCCAATGAAAAGATCCTCGGTATGATGATGGCCAATATAATGCCAGATGAACTACAACAAACCACAGCAACAACTTCTGGAGAGCAATTATGAATGACTCAAAGATTCCAGCATGGGTAAGCATTATTGTTCTTCCACTAATCAATATTCTGTTTGCCTTTGCTTTTTCTGCCATTATATTTTTGGCCGTTGATGTCAACCCAATCGAAGCCGCACAAACCATGATCAATGGGGCCTTTGGCTATCAAGAAGGGATTGGTTATACCTTTTATTATGCGACCAACTTTATCTTCACTGGTTTAGCAGTAGCAGTCGCCTTCTCTGCTGGTCTATTTAACATAGGTGGTGAGGGACAAGCTTACATTGGCGGACTGGGTGTAGGCTTAGTCTGTTTAGGCTTAGATCATACGCTACCGTTTTGGGCGCTGTTACCAATCACTATGTTCGCCAGTATGGCATTTGGCGCATTATGGGCATTTATCCCTGCTTACCTTCAAGCCTACCGTGGCAGCCATATTGTTATTACCACCATCATGTTTAACTTTATTGCTTCATCATTGATGGTGTATTTAATGGTAAACGTGCTTAACCAAAAAGGCCAAATGGCACCGGTATCACGTGTTTTTGAAGCCTCTGCGGGTTTACCTGGTTTCCACACTATTGCTGGATGGTTTGGTTATGGTTTTGCCGAATCGCCAATGAACCTAAGCTTTTTAATCGCCCTACTTTGTTGTGTTTTAGTGTGGCTATTACTGTGGAGAACACGTTGGGGTTATGCAATCCGCGCGATGGGCTCAAGCCCTTCTGCTGCTGAATACGGCGGTATTAACCGTAAACGTTTAATCATTATTGTGATGCTTATTTCTGGCGCTTTATCGGGCTTATTAAGCTTAAATGAAGTACAAGGTTATGCACAACAGCTTAAACTAGGCTTTGTTGCAGGATATGGCTTCACTGGTATCGCCGTGTGTTTGATTGGCCGAAATCATCCCTTTGGTATTGTTTTAGCCAGTATTTTATTCGGGATTTTATACCAAGGTGGCGCAGAGCTATCTTTTGATTTCCCAAATATTGACCGAGAAATGATCCAAGTAGTACAAGCATTAGTTGTATTATTTAGTGGTGCGCTGTCATTAATGTTAGTTAAACCAACTGAGCGATTATTTGTTTATTTAGACGAAAAGAAAAAGTCTAACAACACTAACGCTGCGGAGGCTTAAATTATGTACGAGAATATAATTTTAATACTCGATGCAACATTAAGAGTATCTGCTCCTCTGATTTTAGCGGCATTAGCCGGTCTATTTTCAGAGCGTTCTGGAATCGTCAATATCGCCCTAGAGGGTAAGATCTTATCCTCTGCATTTGCAGCGGCAGCCACTACCTCAGTGACAGGCTCTATTATGCTAGGGTTGTTAGCGGCGATGATGACCTCTACTTTACTCTCTTTGTTACATGGCTTTGCCTGTATCACACACCGAGGCGATCAAATTGTATCGGGTGTTGCTATCAATATGTTGGCGGCAGGTTTAACCGTAACGTTAGGTCGTTACTGGTTTGGTTTAGGTGGTCAAACACCTCCTTTATCAAATGATGAGCGTTTTACTTCAATTACCTTACCTGGCGCTGATGCTGTCGCTGATGTACCAGTGATTGGCTTACTCTACAGTGAGTTAATTTCTGGTCATAACATTCTAGTTTATCTAGCTTTAGCCTTAGTGCCTGTCTGTTGGTGGATTATCTTTAAAACACGCTTCGGTTTACGTTTACGTGCTGCGGGTGAGAATCCACATGCAGTAGATACAGCAGGTATCTCTGTTGCTTGGTTACGTTACCGTGCATTGATTTGTGCAGGTATATTAACTGGTATAGCGGGTGCTTACCTATCAACCGCGCATAGTGCTGGTTTTGTACCGAACATGAGTGCAGGTAAAGGTTATATCGCATTAGCAGCGCTTATTTTTGGTAAATGGAAACCTGTTCCAGTGTTATTTGGTTGTTTACTGTTTGGTTTCTTGGATGCCATGGCAATTCGCCTACAAGGTGCTGAATTACCGTTTATTGGTGAAGTGCCAGTGCAAGCGATTGAAATACTACCTTATGTATTAACAGTTTTATTATTGGCTGGGTTTATTGGTCGCGCCGTTGGTCCAAAATCGATTGGTGTACCTTACGTTAAATCACGTTAAGCATTAATCTGTAAAGCAACGCTAAAAGCAAAAGGCCTGAGATGAAGTAAATTCATCTCAGGCCTTTTTTATACCAACTATCTTATTTAGTCATTAATAGACTTTGCTGCCACTCAGCTAACGCTTCAATATGGTCAGGTCTAATACCACAGCAACCACCAATAATATTCGCTCCTAGTGCATACCACTGTTTTGCATACCCTAAGTAATCAAGTGGTGATAAATCACGGTAACCTTGTACCTGTTCGTTAGCTTTATAGTCCTTAGGAATAGGTGTGAAGCTATTAGCAAATACACCAATATCTAAATGGGTTTTACCCGTTTTAGCTAATACTTGATCAGTATCTTTAAGTGCTTGCTCAATCACTTCGGGGATGGAACAGTTAAAGAAAATACCAGTAATATCTTCTGCGAGTAATACTGCAATCGCGTCAGCCACTGATTCACCGGATCGTAATTTAGCCTCGCCCGTTAAATCATCACTTAATGTAAAAGAGAAATGACAAGGTTTTGTTGAGTTAGCCAACACCTTTAACATCACCTTTGCTTCTGCAATACTTGAAATAGTTTCACCTAACCAAGCATCCACATGAGGGTCTTGCGCAATAAACAAGGTGTTTAAAATATCAAAAGCTTTATCAGCATCAAAGAGATCTGGGCGATATGAACCAAATGCAGGCGGTAATGAACCCACCACTTGCACTTTATGCCGCGCAGTCGTAGCCACCTCTTTGGCTAAGATAGCCGCTTGTGTTGCTAATTTAGCACCTTGCTCTGTAAATAGAGTTTCCCCAAATGAAATGGCACACAAGCATAGCTATTAACCGTAATTAACTCAGCACCCGCATTAACAAAGCTTTGATGCGTTTGCGTAACATAGTGCGGCGCTTCAATTAGAGCTTGCGCACTCCACAGTGGTTGTGAGAATGGTGCACCAATGCGCTTAAGCTCTCGCCCCATACCACCATCTAAAATCGTTAATTTTTTCATTTTGGACTTCTATACGTCTAAATAAGATATGCGTATTTAACCATAATTTTCAAAAAATCATAATGAAACTTGATCGGGATGAGTATGAACAAAATTCAACTTAAATGACAAATAGTTGAGAGGATTAATAATAGAGTTGGAGAAAAGGTAAAGCAGAAAGCATAGCCACCTCAAAATAATAAAGTGGCGAGATAATATAAAGGCGATTAACTACCGCGGTAAGTTGAGTAACTATAAGGCGATAATAATAAAGGGATATGATGATGACGATCATCTTGTAATCTAAAGCAAATCTCAGCACTCGGGTAGAACGCAGAAAGCGATTGTTGTTCCCAGTAACTTTCTAACTCAAAACAGATTTTGTAGGTTGCAAAAAGAGCTTCAACCTCTTTATCCTGATACCAATCAGTTTGCTCCCAGCCATCAATTCGCCCATCGCTATTGGTCACAGCGGATGACAATAACTGCCACTCATTGTTTTTTAAAACCAATAATTTTATAGTGACACCCACAGCTGGTTTACCTAGCGAAGAATCTAAAATATGCGTTGTAATAGGGTTATGGTTCATAATAATTTCTCCAAGCGAATGGCTGTAATTTTGGCTTGTTCTTGGCCCGCAATGCCAACTTCAGTAGCACGATCATTGTCTATTCTTGCTTTAATCAATGCCAACATTTCAACTGCACTTTTACCCGAAGCACAAACAATAAAGATAAAACCAAATTTATCTAGGTAAGCTTTATTTAATGCCACCATCTCTTCTAATACGTCACTTTCTGCTACCGACATTCCAGATTGCTCATGGCTCGCTGTTCCCGATGTATTAGCGTATTTTTTATGGAGTGTATTGAGGTCCCCAATTTGTGGATGCCCTTGAAAGGCAATCAAATAATCTTGCTCGTCTAATTCAGAGAAAGCCTTGTCTGAGGCAGCTAACAATGCGGCTTTATCAGCAAATGGTGTCGCCTGAATCATTTTTTTAATCCAGTTTGGTGCACAACAACAACTTTCAAAATATCGAAGCCTTTATCCGTATTAGCATTATTAATTGTATCTAAACTCATTCCTGTTCCTTTTTTACGATTCACTTTTAATGAGATAAAAGTCAACCGCCCATATAAAGCACCTTGATAGTGCAGTACGTGATGATTGATAAAACATATCTTGGCTTTAGTAAATTAATTAAACCTACCACAGCGATGTAACTAATTGTTTAATAAACCTTTAAATGATTATGAAAACATCACCCCAGCTCAATCAAAAATTAAATTTCAATATTAAGGTGTTACAAAGCTAATATCATACCAAAACCGACCATTTGGATGGTTTTTTTAATGTCTGCGCTATTACTATCCAGTTTTGGATTTTTTGCTCTGCAAAGGACTTAAATGAACTAAGTTATCTTGTAACTCTTTCCACTGTTTACCTTTTTGTTTAGGTTTATCATCTTGTAAGCTTTGGTACAAAGCGACTAATTGGCCTGCAATAGAAACCGCCACTTCCATAGGTAATTTGCCACTCACTTCACTTAGTCCAACGGGGCACGTCATGCTATCGATCTGTTGCTCAGAGAAACCTCTTTGCATTAAACGGTATTGGAATTTTTTAGCTTTAGTGTCTGAGCCAATCACCCCTAACCACAATGATTGATCACGTTTCAATACCGCTTGGCAGAGCGCAAAATCTAATTGATGATTATGCGTTAAAATCAGCGTTGCGGTGTTGTTAGCCGCCGCTTTTACCTGTGCAACGGGTTCATCATCTATGACTTTCTTTACGCTTGCTGGAATCTGTTCAGGAAACAGTTCCGCTCGACTATCTATCCAACGTATCTGGATCGGTAACTGCGCTAAAATGGGTATTAAAGCATGGGCAACATGCCCTGCGCCATAAACATCCAAATGCAGTTTATCACTGGCAAACACTTCAAATAACACCAATACTTGGCCACCACAACACTGGCCTAAACTTGCCCTAAGCTGAAAGTTTTCAACTTCTTGGCAGCTTTCACCTCGCTGAATTAAAGTACGCGCATGTTCAATCGCTTTAAATTCAAGATGGCCACCACCAATGGTGGCATAGATATTATCGTCACTGATCACCATTTTCGTACCGCTGGCGCGGGGTGTAGACCCTGCAGCGCCTAACAGCGTAACAATAACGTAAGTCGCTGCGCTAGCTTCTAATTCCGTAGCCGCTTCCAACCAAGTATGAGCATGTAACCCTTGCGTAGATTGATTAAGCATGGCTTGTCTCTTTCGTTGTCGTTTGCATGGTTGTTTTATTCCACTGTTGTGCTGCTTGTACTGCCTCCAAAACCGCTTCTGGCGTAGCAGGTGGATTTAAACTCGGTGCATATTGATAATCAGTAATGCTGGCTAATGCGTTACGAATCGCACTCCATACACTAATGCCCAACATAAATGGAGGTTCCCCAACAGCTTTCGATTTAAAAACTGTCGTCGCAGGGTTCTGAGAGTTATATAACTTCACATTAAACACCGCAGGCGTATCACCGATCGCCGGTATTTTATAGGTTGCAGGCGCGTTACTCGCTAATGCTCCTTGTTCATTCCAGCTTAAATCTTCAGTGGTTAACCACCCCATTCCCTGAATAAATGCTCCTTCTATTTGACCGATATCTAAGGCAGGGTTAATGGGACTACCCACATCATGCAAAATATCAGTACGTGTCACTGTATTTTCGCCCGTTAAAATATCAATTTCGACTTCACTTAATGCCAAGCCATAAGCGTAATAAAAGAAAGGATGCCCTTCTGCTTTCTCACGGTCATAATAGATTTCAGGCGTTGCGTAATAACCGGTAGTAGAAAGCGAAATACGATTGAGATAGGCTAAATTAATCAATTCAGCAAAGCTAATCTGCCCTTTTTCATGCACTAATTGATTATCGCTTAATTGCATTTGCTCTAAGCTGACATCAAAATGCTGAGCCGCAAATTCAAAAAGACGTTGTTTAATGGTATTTGCTGCATTTAACGCGGCCATCCCATTTAAATCTGTGCCACTTGATGCTGCTGTCGGCGAGGTGTTAGGTACTTTATCGGTACGTGTTGCATTCACTAAAATATGCGCCATATCAATTGAGAAAGCCTGCGCAACAATTTGAGCTATTTTAGTGTTAAGCCCTTGTCCCATCTCAGTGCCACCATGGTTTACATGTACGGAACCGTCGGAATAGATCACCAATAATGCGCCAGCTTGATTTAAATGCTGAACGGTGAAAGAGATACCAAATTTAACCGGTGTTAATGACAACCCTTTTTTAATAATCGGAGAGGTTTTATTAAAGGCAGCAATTGCTTCTTTACGAGCCCAGTAATCACCCTCTTCTTCCATTTGCGCAATCATATCTTTTAAAATAAATTGCTCTACTTTTTGTTTATATGGCGTTAAATCACGACCTGGTTTATATAAATTAAGTTTACGAATTTCAAGCGGATCTTTTTTCAAGTAATAAGCAATGTCATCCACCAGCTGTTCGGCCATGATCATCCCTTGCGGGCCACCAAAACCACGGAATGCGGTATGACTAACGGTATTAGTTTTACAACGATTACCGTTAATGTGTGCATTAGGATAATAGTATGCGTTATCAGCATGGAATAATGCACGATCAACGATCGCATCGGACAAATCAGGAGAATATCCACAGTAACCATTGATATTAATATCAACGCCTTCAATTAATCCCTGCTGATCAAAACCAACCTGATAGGTATTGTAAAATGGATGGCGCTTACCCGTACTCTTAAAATCATCACTTCGGGCTAAACGAATTTTAACTGTTTTGCCTGTATGGAAAGCCGCTAGTGCAGCCAAACATGTCCAAGGTGCAGCCTGTGTTTCTTTACCACCAAACCCACCACCCATACGGCGCATTTCTACCGTTACATAATTGAAAGGTTGTTTTAATACTTTTGCGACTAAATGCTGTACTTCACTAGGGTGCTGGCTTGAACATTGAATAAACATACCACCTTCTTCAGTGGGAGTCGCAATACTGACTTGTCCTTCCAAATAAAAATGCTCTTGGCCACCAATATCTAAATCACCTGAAATCTTGTGTTGTGCATTGTCAATCGCTTGTTTCGCATCACCTCGGTTTAAAGCATGGGGTGGGCGAACCCAATGCTGTTCTTTTATCGCCTGTTTGATGTCTAACATTGGCTCCAAGGTTTGATACTCGATAACCACTTTACGTGCAGCGATTCTTGCTGCTTTATAACTGGTTGCAACGACTAATAAAATCGGCTGACCATGATACTCAATTAACTCATCTGTTAATAAAATATCACCCGAAAATACAGGTCCAATATCATTTGTCCCTGGAATATCTTTGGTACTGAAAATATCGACGACACCTTGCACGGCAAAAGCCGAAGTAGTATCAATAGAAACAATGTTACCGTGCGCAATAGTCGAGACCACAGGATAGGCGTGTAAACTATTTACTTCTTCAGCTTTATCATCAACATACACCGCTTTACCAATCACTTGCTTAATCGCACTTTCATGGATAAAAGATTGGCCGATGGCATTACCTTTCTGCCCTGTTGGTTTGTCTGTTTTAAAGTGACGCATGATTAATCCTTGTCTTAATAGCGGGTACCGATTTATTCATATCAGTGCTGCTTACACTCAATATCATGTTGCCAGCACTTTGGTACCAAATTCGGTCGAACAAATTCTTACTAACTTGCAATCGATAAGCTGATGTGGCTCGCACATCAGATAACGGTTGAAAATCTTCTTCCATTTTTTGAGCGGCTGCCTGAAGATTCTCTAAACTAAATAGTTTTCCATTTAAGGCTTCAGCAATATGGTGAGCTAATGCAGGTGTAGAGGCCATTCCACCCATTGCACATTTAACCGCGTGCATGGTGTGATCGGTTAACTGATAACTTAGTACTAAACAGACTGCTGAAATATCATCTTCAATGCGTTTTGATATTTTATGACAACTCAATTGTTGATTAGATAAACGCTGAGGGACATGAATCGCCACGATCACTTCATCGTTAGCTAACTGTGTTTTACGGTAATCAACAAAGAACTCTGCCAATGGAATAGTGCGTGTACCGCGGGTGCTTTGAAGTTCAATGCTTGCATCCAGTGCGATCAATAATGGCGCAGGGTCTCCAATCGGTGATGCATTGGCAATACTGCCACCCAGTGAACCTGCATTTCTAATTTGTAACGACCCAATACGCTCAAACAGTTCATGCGCTTCAGGATATACTTCACAAAAACTATCCACAAATTCGCTATAAGGTAAAGCTGCCCCAATATGTATACCCGTTTCATCTTGAGTAAATTGCATTAACTCTGGGCAATAACGTACGGATATCAGTTGTTCGCTGTAGGCTAAATGTTGACTAAACTCTACAGACAAGTCTGTTGCACCTGCTACAAATTTAGCGTCAGGGTGCTCCGCTTTTAATTCGCAAAGTTGCGTTAAATTTTGTGGTAAATAAAAATATTGTTCACCATGCTCAATAGCAGGAATGCTATTTAATGCTAAATCTTTTTCTAAAGAGAGAGTGAGTGCTTTCACTTGTTGGCTAAAGCGATGATCTTTATTACTGATATTTTGTGTTGACTCATCTGTATAAGTAAAACACTTCTCAGCAGCAGCTAGGATAGGTTGGTATCCAGTACAACGACACAAATTCCCACCCAAAGCTTGAATAACCGCTTCTTTTCCAGGATAGCTTGCATAATTCATGTATAAGGCAAACAAACTCATAATAAAGCCAGGAGTACAAAAACCACATTGAGAACCATGGCATTCCACCATCGCTCTTTGTACTGGGTGCAACTCTTCTAAGCTCGGGTTAGCTTTAGCCGTGAGTGCTTCTACGGTAATTAAATGCTTTCCGTGCAAATTACCCACTAACATTAAACAAGCGTTAATGCTTTTATACTGCCATTGACCATCAATAAGATCCCCAATCACCACAGTACAAGCACCACAATCACCTGAGGCACAGCCTTCTTTGCTGCCTACTTTCTCCATATTGGTGCGTAACCAGTCCAAAATGCTCAAATTTGGCGCAAACTGTGTCAATTGAACCATTTCGTTATTAACTAAAAACTGAATCACGTAAACCTCTCTTAATGTTGCAATCCTTTGTATATCAAGACTTAAAAAGTTAATGATATGTTATTAACTGTTATTCAAGCCTGTTTTGACCATATGGTCAAGTTATACTATTGCATACTGTGTACCAAGATTAACTTTCAACATAAAAATAATGATGAAGCAGGATTATTAAAATACAATGGCTTCTTTTAATATAGCTATTTATCACCAATATATTAAATCTGTCATGGGCAATGTGCTGAAGTAAATGGAAATTCAAAAGTAGGTGTTGTTTACAGAGGTGCTTTTAAACCTAGTTTTATCATGAATACAGCAACACAATTATCTGTTAACCTATGGACAATAAGCACCAAAATTTACAATATAATTATCAATAAATTAGACAATTTAGTCTGCTTTTATCACTCGTATAAATTGCTAAAAGAGTATGCTTTATTTATGAAAAAAGTAATGAAAAAAGCCAGTCGCCTCGTGGATCATTAGCTGATATACGCCAAGGTAATGAACAACAAATTTTAGATGCAGCAGAACATGTATTTGCAGAACGTGGTTATCGTGGAACAACAGTAGCTAGCATTGCTGAAGCGGTTAATTTACCGAAAGCCAACGTACTTTATTACTTTAAAACCAAAGAAGGTTTATACAAAGAGGTCATTAACCGCTTATTAGTATTATGGATGCAGCACATGAACGAAATGAGTGCCGATCAACACCCAGGTGAAGCACTTCCTAAATACATAGTGAACAAAATAACCCAATCTCGACAGCATCCCAATGCTTCTCGCATTTTTGCCGCGGAAGTACTGCATGGAGCACACTACCTACGAGAACCATTGCAAAACGAATTAAGAGATCAGTTTGAACAAACCTGTGACGTATTTCGAGCATGGCAAGAAAAAGGCTGGCTAGATCCAATAGATCCAGAGCATATGTTATTTATGCTCTGGTCCAGTACTCAAGCTTATGCTGATCATGGTTTACAAATTAGTATTTTAATGAAAAAAGAACAGCTATCAGATGACGATTTTGAAAAAGGCATCGAATTAGTCACGCATGTAATTTTGAAAGGCTGCGGCGTGAAGCTTTAACTGACTTTCACGAATTAAGTTACCAAGGCTTTATAATTCCTTAGTAACTTAATTTCTACTAATCAAAAATATACACAGCACTGAAAGGTACTTCATTGTTGTCCTTACCTTCGACAGCAACACTAAAACGAATGAGTTCATCTTGCATAATCAGCTTATCTATAAAAAATTATTTTTACATTCCCTAATAGGTAGATAGTGTTAGCACAGTAATGTTTAGCATTTATTATTAACAATCTTTCAACCAACCGATATCACAGAAAGCACAATCCAGAAGCGCTTTTATGCACACCATTAGCAAAATGTTCAAACAATCACATAAAATAATACAATAGCACTATAAAGTATCTACACCATTAATAAATATAGGTTTAGGGGTAAGATATGAAAAAGATATACTTAGGATTAACTATCGCGGCACTATTAACGGGTTGTGCCAATACAGCACAAACGACTTCAACTGCATCAAATAATGCGAGTACTGTAGTCGCTGTAGCATCTGGAGATAATCTCATTGCCGACCCACAGCTAACTGAGTTTAGAAGTAACAGTGGTAAGAGTGATGTATGGAAAAAAGCGCCAATAAAAATGCAGGCTTAGGCGATGCGGGTAGCTCAAAAGATACTGCATTTGACGCTGAAGGTTCATCACGTCTACGTTTCATTAATGCTACCGATGACTTTACTGCACAGCCTGGTTTAACTCAGCAAGTGAACGGACTTCAACCTAATACCGATTACCAACTATCATTGTATTACAATGATAAAAAAGGCGATGACTCAATCAGCGAGTTAATATTTGGTGTAGAAGGCATGACAGGTAATTCACTGGCTAGCAAAACAGTACACGTTTCAGAGTTAGCCAATGCCCCGCAAGGTGCAGTAAAAAAACGCTTCAAACAAACCATGGTTAACTTTAATTCCGGCGCAAATGTCTCTGTCACCATCTATGCAAAACTGCATATTACGGATCCATCACAAATCGATCCATCAGGTGATATTGGTAAACAAACAGAAGTCCGTATTGATGAGTTTAAGCTAAGCAAATTATAGAAAGCGATGACTACTCAGCTATCAAAACCTGCCTATGGCAGGTTTTGATAGCTGCAAACTATATTCACCAAATTCAATTACAACAATATCTGGCTCACCCTTTTAGAAACTCCCTACTAACACGAATTAATAAATACTTAACAAGTATCATAGATAATATTTCTAGGTTCCGATGCTTTCTTAATGTTATTTATAAATATATTTATCACTTAATATAAAATTACTTACCGTACCTGCTAGCGTCCCCAGAATAAAAGCGATAAGAGTTGATAAAGGCAGATATGAATAATAGTTAACAAAATAAAAACAATCATATTAGGAAGCAATGATAACGTGGCGCTAAAAAAGGCCCTACTAATCTGTTTGCCTACGGGCAGCACATTTCGTCCTTTAAAGGTAAAACAACGATTTCCATACCAAGTAACACAAACAGCAACAATAAAAGCTATAATACGAGCAATATAAATATTAATTCCATATAAACTAAATAAGATGCTAAATACGCCGATATCAATACAAAATGCCACCCCGCCTATCAATACAAAGCAGAGTTTTTTATTCATTGTGGTTATTCGAACAAAAATACAGAGAGCGCTTTCTATTTTTAGTTTTGAAACTGCAGTTATTTAATATTTTCATATTATTTTTGATTTGATTATCAGCTGTCACAATGTAATAGGGTAACGTAGTTTTTTGATTCTCTTCCCTCCAGATTTTAGCTTGTCCTTGGGTGTAAAATCTTCCAGAAAAACTGTAGTTATTAATATAATAGACTGGTAATTTTTTATTTGTTGCTTCTATTAAAACAGCATCACTTTTTGCTTCAAAGATTGGTTTTCCAAATATTAGTAAGCAGACGACAACAACAGGTGCAAAACAACCAATGGATATTTCACCTCTACTCAATGTTTGCTTTCTCGAAGTTAATAACAAAGCCAATGCAGGTAAACCAGGTAATACATACATAGGTAAAATATTGCCCGAAAATGTAAATAGTAACATGGGAGAAATTAACCAGCAGAGCAAAAAAGTATGCCAGTTTTTACTTTCACTATCTGTAAAAAGCATTCTCTGTTTTGAGCTTTTGATTAGTCGATATAAGAGAACCAAAGACCAAGGAAATGCCGTGTATAGCCAAAACAACCAGATCATTCCTCTAGGCTCGTCATGTGCATTACCATAAAGGTCTCCATTCCAACCACTAACAGTAAATCGATACCAATGCTCACCAACTAAGAAGTAATGAAGAAAACCTGGCGTTATTTGTTCTGCAACTATATACCATGGACCAGCAATTATTAACGATAGTAATAACCCTGAAAAAATGGGAATACGCAACCAAAATTGTTTCGCACCTTCTAACACTCCATAATTAATAATGATCCAAGGGAGAATAGATAGGCCAATCAACACAATAATAAGTGGCCCTTTAATCAATAGCCCAAGACCTATTCCAACGAATCCTAAATAGGCATATTTTTTACTATGGTTTTGCCATCCAAAATAAAAACCAAACATAGACAAGGTCATTGAAAGTGTTAACAATGAATCAGTCATAATCGCACCACTTGCGATATAAAATCCAGCGCAAGTAAGTAAAACAAACATACTCAGTAATGGTGACATACGTTTTCTATAAGCAAAATACCCAACAATAAAGATGGTTAATATGCCGCTGATAAAATGAGGAAAACGTAATGAAAACTCACTTATTCCTAATATTTTTCCTGATAAGGCACTTACCCAAGTCTGCATAGGAGGCTTACCCCAAAAGGCACATCATAGTTAAATAAAGGAGTGATCCAATTATTGGTTTCCACCATCAAACGAGCCATTTCGCCATACCTGGCCTCTGTGGTATCCATTAAAGGATATAATTGGAGTGAAACTAATCGAATAAGCATGATAACGGAGATAAAAATGGTAATGCGGATAGGTAACTTCTGCATTATATGACCTCCTTTCGAGAGCATGAGATTGAAATGACCTTACTCGTTTCTGCTGCTGCTTTATTCACTTCAGACGCAACAATAAATCGAGGTCGATTCTTAACCTCGTTATAAATTCTCCCTACATATGCACCTATTAATCCAATCGACAGTAACTGCACTCCCCCTAACCCAGTAATAGCAACAATAATGGTAGGGAACCCTGTCACCGTTTCACCTAAGATGAATGTTTTTAAAACAGTAAAAACAGCATAAAAGAATGACCCACTAGCAATTGCAGCCCCAAGGTAGGTCGCTATTTGTAATGGTTTTGTACTAAACGAAGTTATACCATCCATCGCCAAAGCAAGTAATTTCTGTAACGGCCATTTTGACTCTCCGCTGAACCGCTGATCTCTATCAAAACTTAAAATAACTTGATTAAACCCCGCCAGGCTAATAAGCCTTTCATGTATATATTTTTTCTCGTAATTGAATTAACTCCCTCACTACTTTTTTATCTAACAACCTAAAGTCGCCAACGTTTTCTGGAATATCGCAATCAGCTAAACGATTAATTATTTTATAAAACAAAAAGGCAGATACTTTTTTAAACCATGACTCCCCATATCTTTTATTACGCTGCATGCAAACAATATCCGCCCCCTCTCTCCATTTATCAGTCATAGAAGGAATCAACTCAGGTGGATCTTGCAGATCTACATCAAGAATAATAGTGAAATCACCATCTGCTTTACTTAACCCAGCTGACATAGCAGCTTCTTTACCAAAGTTTCGACTTAAATTAATTAATGTAAAGTCGTATTCTAAATTGGTTAATTTTTCAATAATTTGAGTACTGTTATCATAGCTTCCATCATTCACATAAATAACATGGACTTGCATATCCAACAACTTTACAACACGATTTAATCTGGAATGGAATTGGGGAATTACATTTTCTTCGTTATAAATTGGGACAACAATAGAGCAAGCCCCTGTATTTTTCTGCTTGGTATCATTAGAGGTATGTAAGATCATATAAAGTTTCCTAAGTTAAGATAGGAAACACTATTTCATGTAAGACTTAAGGTTCACTTAATATAAACTGAATGTTTAATATAGATAAGTAAAATACCGCTATCTAGTGGCTAGTTAAATAACACATCAAACGTAATCTTTTTTTGAGTTAATGTAACTTTAATGTCTGCATCAATGGCATCACAAAGAGAAGCAACAATGGCCAACCCCGAGGCCAAAATTTTCACTAGAGCTACGAGAAGTATCTTTTTGCCACATAGGTTCAAACATATTCTCTAAATCTTCAACAGATAATACTTCAGATACTTCAGATACTTCATTAGAGATTGAAACATGAGGTAACTCGCCCACTGACTCTAAAGTAAGCAATATCACAGACTCCTCAGGGCTATATTGAATAGCATTATTGATTAAGTTTTTCAAAACGGTTTCTACTGCAAATAAATTATTTTCTAAAGGAGGAAGCTCAGTTTGAAAATTCAAAATGATGCGATTTTCATAAGAAGCATAAAGTGCATGAATAATTTGTTGATAATCAAAAATATCATCCTTAGGAAGTCCATTACCAGATAACTTATTTAACAATAAAAGATTTGAGATAACATTTTTTAAGCGCCAAGAAATACCTAACACTTGCTGTGGGTAATCAGCTTTGGATATTTTATCTTGAGGGAATTTAATAACAACTTCAGTAAGGTTAATCAACTCTGTAATAGGGGTTTTTAATTCATGTGCAATGTCTGAAGTTAACCGCTTTTCTTTTTCATATAACGTTTTATTCTGATCAATAAAGCTATTAATACTATCTATAAAAGGCACTAATTCTAGCGACAAGTTTTTATTTGATAGCTTTAAATTTTCATCGCTTATTTTAATTTTTTTAAGTTCATGATTTAATTCATTTAGTGGAATTAACCCTAGATCAACCTTATTCCTCACCACATATACAACTAAAAAAACAACAATAAACGTCGCCAGAACAAATAAAAAGTCTAGAAAAACTAGTATCCCCTCAGTATCTTCTGTAGAAGAAGCATAAGCTAAGAGCATTATAGGTTGAGTTACACCATCCTCTTTTAAATGTGTGTAAAACCCAGATCTTTTGGCAGTATCAACTTGTGCCTTAAAAGAGTAATAAATAATTAACCCGTCCCGCCCATCGGGTAAGTGAGTCTCAATAATTTTCTTTTTACCTTCCAATAAAGGAACAAAAGGCAAACTATTATTTAATTGAAAACCTAATGAATCTGATTTTTCATAGACTTCATCACCTATCCATAATTGAAAATATTCCGCGTTATTTTGCCTCTCAAACTCAGGCATAAACTCACCAGAAAATTCAAACTCAACACCGCGCTCATCCTCTGACACTAAAGCAACTAATAATGAAGCTTTACTCATAAGTGACTGTTCAAATTCTTTATCTACCCAATTATCGAGTACGACATCTATAATTAACATCACTAAAGCAAAAACAAGCGAAAGTGAAATCGATAGGCTTTTAACTAAATTATTTCTGATAGACATCATAAAGTTTGATCAACCATATAACCAAAACCACGTTTATTAATAATTGGTAATATTCCTCCTGCTGCTTTTGCTTTTTTTCTCGCTGAGGATAAATGAGCCTCTATTGTATTTTTAGATATAGAATCATATTGCCCAGCCAGGTACTCACTCAATTTTTCTGGAGAAAAACCAGTTTTCTTTGCTTAAAAATACACTCAATTAACTTATATTCATTTGGCGTTAAATTAATATTTTTACCATGGAATGAAAGAGTAAATAATTGAGTATTTAAAATAAAATCATTAACCTCAATAATATTCTCATCTATTAGCAAAGCGCCCCTTCTAGATAGAGTTTGTAAACGAACGTGCAACTCATCAAAAGAGAAAGGTTTCGCTAGATAATCATCAGCGCCAGAGACTAAGCCTTCAATTCGATCTTCCGTTTCGCCCTTAGCTGATAGAATAAGCACTTTTAATTCACTTTTTTACGCCTAATTGTTTTTAATACCGTTAAACCATCAACACTAGGCAACATAAGGTCTAAAATCATAAGATCATAATTTCCCATTGTCGCCATGGTTAACCCCTCAGCTCCATCACCAGTTGCATCAACAGTAAAACCTAAATTTCCTAAGCCCACTTTTAGGCTATTTCTAAGTGATTCAGAGTCTTCAACTAAGAGTAATTTCATTGTAATTACCTGCACTATTTAATTATCTTATTATGAACAAAAATTCTTAAGTTTTACTGAATAAAATTATCTTTATTGAAAATTTAAATTTTTAATTTAGCCTTATTTTAATATTTAACCTGAATTCTGGATAAGAATTGAACTGAATGCCCACCTAACGATCAGATCTTTCGACTAAGAACGATTTGAAAGCACAACTAGGTGGGCATATGAGTGACTTAGTAGAAATGTTTCGTGATGTTGATGACTTCTGTATGCCATTTTGCCCACAACGGGAAGAGCAACTGATTGCAGATGGCATTAAAAAAGAAACCGACACGCTAAAATAACCGAAAGGCATGAGGTCAAGTCTTGCCTTTTGCTATTTATAGCTGAAAGTTATGATTTTTCTAAGTCGCTTTGTGCCCCTTAGCGAGCCAGAACACCAACTTATTTAATGTCCGCAATGGGCTCATAGCGGACTTTAAAAATAAGGAACCATGATATCCCTTCTAACTCGCAATGAGCTCGAAAGCCTGCCAGAATAAGAGCATGACAACATTATCTCCCTCTATATTAGCAACTGCCATAAAGCCACTTAGCCCAACTATTACTAGCCTAAGTACTATGTAAATTTACGGTCTCCAGTAACCGAAGAGGTATAATAAAGTTCAAATTATCAATATTCGTTTTTATATTTAATCTAAAGAACAAGGCATAGAAAGAAAACTGAACTCACAAAAGAGTAAAAAGAGTAATGTAGAGGTGGCGTAGGTAATTAAAGTTTTTATAGCAGTAGAAACAACAAAGCCTCAACAATAAATTGCTGAGGCTTCATCTAAATGTGGCAGGGGTGGAGAGATTCGAACTCCCAACATACGGATTTGGAATCCGTCGTTCTGCCGTTGGAACTACACCCCTGCAGACGAAACGCATAATACCTAAGCAAAAATTAAAGTAAAGCGCTTTTTTAACAAACTCAAACAACTGATTGCAAAGTAATCAAATAAACAAGATCTTATTAGATTAGATAGCAAAATAGCGCATTTTAGCTCAATAAACGCGCTACCTCCTCAGCATCAGGTACTGAGCCAGCATGCACTAATTGACCATCAATAGAAACAGCAGGTGTACTCATCACTCCTGCTTCCATCATCGCTTGCAGATCAGTGATCTTCTCTACCGTTACTTCTATGTTCAGCGCTTTGGCTGTTTTTTCGATTATCTCGATGGTATTAGTACAATTTTTACAACCTGAACCGTACACATTAACTTTTTTCATTTTCATCTCCTTTAAATATTAATCGCATTAAATGACCAACCTAATAAGCTCAGCGCTATCAACAAATAACCTGCAATGAGCAGTAATAAACGTTTACTCATTACCTGTTTGAGCATCATAAATTCTGGCAAACTGACCGCCACAGAGCTCATACAAAATGCCAATGTTGTTCCTAATGGCACGCCTTTTAATAACAAGCTCTCAAGAATAGGAACGATGGCGGTTGCATTGATGTACATTGGAATAGCTAACACGGTAGCAAGTGGCACTGACCACCATTGTTTTTCTCCTAAGTGCTCACCAAACCACTCTGCAGGAATGGCTCCATGGATTAAGGCGCCAGTGCCTACACCAATAATCACCCACTTCCAAATACGTTTGAAAATAGTTAAGGCTTCGGTTTTTGCGAAGGTATGACGTTCTTTTAAAGTCATGGATTTATTTGTGTATTCAACCTTCGCATTCACATCCTGTTGTAAGTATTGTTTGGCAAGAAAGCCGACCAGAAGACGCTCACCTTTGATGAGATCTATCAAAAATCCAGCTAAGACCCCTAAAGACAAACCAATGCCAATATAAATAATCGTAAATTTAAGCCCTAGAAGTGAGCTCAGCATGATCACAACCACTTCATTAATTAAGGGGAAGTCAGTAAAAAAGTAATGGTCACACCCAGCGGAATGCGCGCGGAAACAAAGCCCATAAATAGCGGAATAGAACTGCATGAACAAAAAGGTGTTACAGCACCAAAAAAGAACCCAGCAAATAACCGATAAAACGATTCTTTCCTTGTAAGTAATAACGGACCTTTTCTGGATTAAGTGTGGCTCTGATAATGGCGATAAGATAGATCAATACCAATAACAGCACGAGAATTTTACTGGTGTCTTCTATAAAGAAATGTACACCTTCTGTATAAGGTGCATCAGTGGTAAATCCCAGCAAGGAATAGGTAACCCAATCTGCAAGATAAGTGAACCAAACTAACATAATGCTTCTCCAATTTTTGTGTCTATACCTTTAACACGTAAGGAGAAGCAAAAAGATGCATATTATTTAACATTTATTTTCGAGGGGTGAAACAACAGACTTTGTTATCTTTAAATTTAACCTGACAAGCGGTTACCATTTGCTGACGTAGTTTTTTACGTGCTCTTTGTAATCTAGATTTAGTTGCACTTAGAGAGAGTTGTTTTAACTGAGCATATGCTTGCTGAGGTATGCCTTGTATATCGCAATATTCGATGATTTCTTTATCATCTGTATTCAGCTCTATCAGTACTCGAACCATACATTTTTGTAAATCCGTTAATGGAACTTCCAGCTCGGTATTAGTAGGATCTTCAATCTCATCGGGTAATTCGGTGAACGGCCATTTGGATTTTCTATAATCATCAATCAAAGCATTTTTAGCTACTTTGAATAACCAACTTTTAGCATCTTGCGTGGTGCAAAATGTCGTTTTATGTTGCATCGCTTTTATAAATAGATCTTGAAGGAGATCTTTGGCTTTATCTGGATCCCCAGTTTGTTTAATTAACCAATTTTTTATAAACGCTTCGTTTTTATTCCATGCTTCCATTAAACAACGCACTTCTGCCCCCTTTTTCAATATGAAAAAATAAAAATAAGACTGTACAGCATAGCGAAATAACATTATTTTTTGTGTTCTACATCAGCTTAATAATACTCTTGATTTTTTAGCGTGCTATTACGCCATATCAAGTAATTGTTTTTTAAAAGGACCTGAACGAATGACCACCGAGCAACCTAGCAACAAACCTACTATTCCAAACTTCTCTTCTGGGCCATGTGCAAAACGCCCTGGTTATGATTTATCAAGCCTAAATCAAACAACCTTAGGTCGTTCTCACCGTTCCGATGTAGGTAAAAATGCGTTGCAGAAAGTGATTAATGATACCGCTGAGATTTTAAAGCTACCTGAAGGCTACCGAGTGGGTATTGTTCCAGCATCAGATACGGGTGCGATGGAGATGATCATGTGGTCAATGCTTGGGCCTCGCGCTGTGGATATCTGTTACTGGGAGTCATTTGGTCAAGGTTGGTTTGCCGATATTACTAAGCAATTAAAACTAGACAATGTCAATGAGATTAAAGCTGACTATGGCCAACTACCTGACATGAGTTTAGTGGACCCGAAAAATGATTGTATCTTTACATGGAACGGCACCACTTCTGGTGTAAAAGTAGAAAATGCAGATTTTATCAGTGATGACCGCGAAGGCTTAACCATTTGTGATGCAACTTCAGCTGTATTTGCTATGCCAATGCCATGGGAAAAGTTAGATGTCACGACGTTTAGCTGGCAGAAAGTATTAGGTGGTGAAGGTGGTCATGGTGTGATCATCTTAAGCCCTCGCGCGGTTGAACGTTTAGAAAGTTATACTCCATCATGGCCGTTACCTAAAATATTCCGTTTAACCGCGGGTAGTAAATTAATAGAGGGTATTTTCTCTGGCGCAACCATTAATACACCGTCAATGTTATGTGTAGCGGATTACCAAGATGCATTAGATTGGGTACGTTCAATTGGTGGTGTTGAGGCTTGTATTAATAAATCACAACAAAACTTAGCGGTATTATCTGAGTTTGTTGAAAACAATGAGTGGATTAATTTCTTAGCAGAAAAAGAGAGTATTCGTTCTAATACTAGTGTGTGCCTATCTGTTGATTTGTCTGCCGAACAGCTAAAACAATTCATTAAACTATTAGCATCTGAAAATGTTGCCTTTGATATTGGCGCATACAAAGATGCGCCAAGCGGTTTACGTATTTGGTGTGGTAGCACAGTTGAACAAGCTGATTTAGAAGCATTAATGCCATGGTTAACTTGGGCTTATAAAACAGTGACTCAATAGGCTTTAATTAAATAAAATTTAAAAACAGCTATCAATCTGACTGGTTGATAGCTGTTATCTCTCCTTTCCTCCTCCCTCTTACAATCTACATATCATTGATAACAAATAGATTTTTGATAACGTATCTGGTTTCAACACATTAAAAATTTATCATCTCCAAGGCAGAACGATCCTATTCTTATCTTGATAGCGTAAGATGGTAGGTGAATTGATGTGACTGTATTTATCCACAACAATCAAAAAACTCCATTCAAACTCTAGGGTTTGTACAAGCAATGCTGTAACTTAACAACTAAGAAAACAGAGCATTAGCTGTTTAATTTTCCAGAATAAAAATGAGGTCTCCATGAGCGACAAACAATTTGATTTTGATTACATCTGTATCGGTGGTGGTAGTGGCGGTATCGCTTCTGCAAATCGCGCTTCAATGCATGGTGCAAAAGTTGCCATTATCGAAGCTAAAGATTTAGGTGGTACTTGTGTCAATGTAGGCTGTGTGCCTAAAAAAGTGATGTGGCATGGTGCACAAGTTGCTGAAGCAATTAACCTTTACTCTGAAGATTACGGTTTCGATTTAGATGTAAAAGGTTTTAGCTGGGCAAAAATGGTTGAAAACCGCCAAGCTTATATTGGTCGTATTCATGAGTCTTATGACCGCGTACTAGGTAACAATAAAGTAGAAGTCATCAAAGGTTTTGCTACCTTTGTAGATAAAAACACCGTTGAAGTCGATGGAAAGCAATACACAGCAAAACACATCACTATCGCAACAGGTGGCCGCCCTACTATTCCTAATATTCCAGGAGCAGAATTAGGCATCGATTCGAATGGTTTCTTCGACATTGTTGAGCAACCAAAACGTGTTGCTATCGTCGGTGCTGGTTATATTGCTGTAGAAATTGCAGGTGTGTTAAGCGCATTAGGTACTGAAACACACCTATTTGTACGTAAAGAATCACCTTTACGTAGCTTTGATCCTTTAATCGTTGAAACCTTAGTAGAAGTGATGGCAGCTGAAGGCCCAACTTTACATACACATTCTACGCCCAAAGAAGTGACTAAAGAAGATGATGGCTCTATTACTTTGCACTTAGAAAATGGTCAAAGCCACAATGTTGATACGTTAATTTGGGCAATTGGTCGTCACCCAACAACAGACCAGATCAACTTAGCAGCAACCGGTGTTGAAACTAACGATGCAGGTTATATCAAGGTTGATGAGTACCAAGAAACCAATATCCCAGGCATTTACTGTGTTGGCGATATTATGGAGAACGGTGTAGAGCTAACGCCTGTAGCTGTTAAAGCGGGTCGTCAGTTATCTGAGCGTTTATTTAACAATAAACCTGAAGCAAAAATGGATTACAACTTAATTCCAACTGTTGTATTCAGTCACCCACCCATTGGTACCATTGGTTTAACTGAGCCTGAAGCGATTGAACAATACGGCGAGAAAAACGTTAAGGTTTATCAGTCTGGTTTCACGTCTATGTATACTGCCGTAACAAAACACCGCCAACCATGTAAAATGAAATTAATTTGCGCTGGGGATAATGAAGTTGTTGTCGGCCTACACGGTATCGGCTTTACTGTTGATGAAATGATTCAAGGTTTTGGCGTAGCCATAAAAATGGGCGCAACCAAAGCTGATTTTGATAGTGTGGTAGCAATTCACCCAACCGGCTCTGAAGAGTTTGTGACAATGCGCTAAGCGCGGCTCAATATAATATTAAAGGCGTACTATCATTAATTTGGCCGTGCGCCTTTTTCGCTTTTATTCTAACCTTTTCTCGAACCACCATTGTTTACCAATGAACAAGCTATATTTCAAAAAACAACATCTCCCACCAACAATTAGCGTCGCGAGTTTTGATCCGTTCAGCTTTATGAAAAGAGAAGAGCATTCACTTTTCTTCTCAAATTAACGTTAACAAAAAGCACTGATTATTTTGTATAAACGTTTAGCCATGAGAGAAATCGACATCCATAAAAATTTTAACCCCCTCACAATTACTCATACAAAACTATAAATAAAAATAATTACTTGAAAATATTAAGCAAGAAATTGAAAGTAATAAGAACCTAACAAACAAAACTATAAGCAATTGAATTATATAAATTAAATTTAAAATTAAGCAGTTTACGTGATAAGTCTTCTTTTTATAAAAACAACACAAAGCAACCTAACCTAGGCGAAAAATTAAACTAAAAGTATCAAAACCCACCCAAATAAACATACAAATACCCTTCTATTTGTCATTTAAAATGATGTACAGATCTACTTTATGAACCTAAATAACGCCCTAATGAGAGCAAGATCATTATATTTGCATGGAAAAATTGCCCCTTTTAGCAGATTCCAGAACAATAAAAAGGTAAACAAAATCAACTCCAATTATTTTTAGCTTTAAAGGGAAAAAAATGAAAAACGGACAAAAAATGAAACTCACTAAAATTGCAGCCGTCACTTTAAGCGCAGCACTAATTTTTGGTTGTGATGATCTTGAATTTAAAGAAAGTACGAGTTCTACAGATGACACTGATTCTGGAAGTGAAACAGATACAGGTTCAACTGATGCAGGCCAGTATGCTGTATTAACTAATATAGAAGCAGGTTCTAGTGGTCAATTGCGTTACGATGTTGCTGCCGTTGAAGGTGCTGAATTAACTGAAGGGCAAGTTGATGTAAACGTATTTTATGCATCATCAGAAACTGAAACTGCCTATATATCATTGTTCAATGCAGATACAAATACAGCCGGCCTAGTAGGTGAAGTACAACTAGATGATGGCAACATTAAAATCAGATCTGGAGACTCTACTACTGTAGGCACTTTCACGACAGGTACATGGGTTAACGTTAACGTCACTTGGAATGTCACTGCCGGCACTTATACGGTAACAGTGGACGGCACAGAGATCGGTACTTATGATTTCCATAATTCAGCAGCAACAGGTGTTGATACGGTTGGCTTTAAAATAGGTAATAATGCATTAACAGATTCAGAAGAGTTCTTAGTAGATGACTTTACGATTTACTCGGATGAAGCAGGTACAACAGAAGTCTTCTTTGATGATTATGAGGATTATGTAGTTGACGAATTATTAGATGGCGCTGGTGACCCGTACAATGATGAAACACAACCAGCCATTGTTGGTGGTGAAGCATCTGACGACACAGATACGGATACAGATACAGATACAAGTACAGATTCAACTCAAGTAGCAGCTATAGCTGATACTCTTACATCTGATACTGGTGAATTAAGATACCAAATTTCAGATGGTATCGCTGTTGGACAAGTTAACGTATCTTTCTTATACGATGAAAATGAAACACAAACAGCAGCTCTTACAGTATTCTCTACAGGTGGAACATCTACTTCAAGTAGTGAGCATATCGTAGACTTACAATTAGACGAAGGGACTGTATCACTAAGAAACCATGGAGATATCTCAACATTTACACCTGGTGAATGGGTAGACTTACAAATCAATTGGACTACAGATGGAACATCTTCAGCTGATGTTACAATTACAATTGATGAACAAGAAATCGGTACTTACGAGAATACTTACAGCACTGACGGTAATGATGATACGGGTGCAAAGGATATTCAAATTCGTTATGCAGGTGGTTCAGCAACGACTGATTTTGTATTGTATGTAGATGATTTAACGCTTTACAGTGACTCAGGCACAACCGTTAGTTTTTCTGATGATTTTGAAGACTACGAGGTTGGTGCTGTGCTTGATGAAGTAACAGATAGCGCTTATCACTCTAACAGCTCTGAAGCAACTGTAGCGGCACAACCAGAGTAATAAGTAACAAAAAATTAATAAAACTATATCAAGGCCGAACTTTTAGAAGTTCGGCCTTTTTTATGGGAGTCATATTATTTATTAGTAACCATCGCACCTCAAACATACCTCCGAAAACCATCATTATTACATCAATATTCAGTGCCTAGTTATCAATTTTGAACGTTGCTTTTAGGAAGAAATTTCATTTGTATTATAATTAGATTCTATTGTTAAACCGAGTCAATACAAAGCGAATTAATAACAGAGAATCTTTATTAACTATTATGAAAATGGATGTCATACAGTGAAATATAAATTAATAAGTAGTGCCATATTGTCAGTATTCCTTAGTGCGTGTGGTGGTAGCGGCGGTAGTGCTAGCAACAGCGTAACGGATACAGATTCATCTAATTCAGATAACGCAAGTTCAACAGGCTCATACTCTGGTGTACCTTACGACTATGTGCAATATATCAATGCACTTAACAATGCCAAATTGCAGCAGAACAACCCATCAACAAGCGCCTCAACTTCCGAGGTGGTGGATGCTGGTGAGTATAATGGGTTTGATAATGATTACTTTTATGTAGACTCAAGCACTGGCTGGTTAACCTTTGAGATGACGGGGGATAGCAAACGATCTGAATTGCGCTTTGTTGAAAACTTTAGAACCAATACCTCTGAAATATCGACATTAAGTGCAGAAATATTACCTATTTCACCTGAACAATCTGTTGCGGCCAGTGGTGATGGACAAGAGATGACATTAATGCAGGTGCATAATAAAGGCGAAAATGGAGAAACCGATGACACGGTCTTATCTCATCCATTACTGCGTATTGTTTGGGATGGTGAAAGCCGTACAGATGATGATACAGGAGATTCCTACAGTAATGCATATTGGGCAATCATCAAAACCAATGCCTACGAATGTAAAGACGATAGCAACCCTAACTACAATGATAACTGCCCTGATTCATATGATTTTTATTATTTAGCTGATTACGACGAAAGTAATGCAACAGAGTTTGAAATTGAAGCAGGTGATAGCACCTTAATAATCAATGTTGATGGTGATGAAAAAGTTAATATCGATATTACCTACTGGGATAACCTATACAGTTACTTTAAAGCCGGTGTTTATAATCAATATGAAGATGGTACCAGCACGGTACAATTTAAAAGCCTCACTTATAATGGAGCAACACTACCAAGCGCAGAGCTAGATGCCTCTTCAGCGCCCTCTGATAACTTTGAACTTAATGACTGGAATTTAAGTATCCCAACCGATGATGACAATAGCGGAACAGCAGATACCATTAGTGAAGATGACTTAAGCGATGGTTATGAAGACTTTGAATACTTTTATACCGATACAGAAGATGGTGGCATGGTGTTTTATGTTGAAGTAGACGGTTATAAAACCTCAACAAATACCTCTTACACACGTACAGAACTGCGTGAAATGTTACGTGAAGGTGATACAAGTATTTCAACAAAAGGGGTTAATGAAAATAACTGGGTATTCTCATCAGCCCCCACCAGCGAACAAGAGAAAGCAGGCGGTGTTGATGGTATTTTAGATGCAACCGTTGCCGTTAACCAGGTTTCAACTACTGGTGAAAGCTATCAAATTGGTCGCGTTATTATCGGTCAAATACACGCTAATGATGACGAGCCAGTTCGCCTTTATTACCGTAAGCTGCCGGAAATGATAAAGGGTCTATTTACTTTGCACACGAGCCACGCGATGGTTATGGCGATGAAGTTTGGGTTGATATGATTGGCAGTCGTGATAATAACGCCAGTAATCCAAGCGATGGTATTGCCTTAGATGAACCTTTTTTCTATCAAATTAAAGTGGTGGGTAACACATTAACAGTAACCATCATGCGCGATGATAAAGATGATGTAATTGAAACCTGGGATATGAGCGATAGCGGCTATGATGAAACAGGCCAGTACATGTATTTCAAAGCCGGTGCTTATAATCAAAATAACTCAGGGGAAGATGACGAAGCTGCACAAGCAACCTTCTACTACCTAAACAACCGTCATTAATTAATAACTCATAAAGCCTAAACTAAACAAATGTTAATAACCTCTGGTCAACAAGCTATCTTGTTGCCAGGGGTTATTTTTATTCTGCATAACCTTCTTTAACGTCCCTACCTTAATACAACTGCTTATTCTTGTATGACAACTGATCAATTAACTTCAATCAATAAAACACAACTAGTCTGTTTAATAACTTCTGTGTCGCTTGCTGCTATCCAACATCATTATAAAATATATAGTTGAGTGTTCTATGTTTCTAGCGTTTGGAAAGATATTGGACAGAGGCTATCACTCTTTGTCTGCAGTAATACCAATTGTATTAAATAACTGATCTAAATTTTGCGCCGGAAAAATGGCTTAGTTTGAGGCGTAAGTTGATGTAAATGGTTGTTCCCTATACGAAACTTACAACGAAAAAATAAGTTGTTTTAACAAGTAAAATAGATCAGTTACTTACTATGATTGGTATAATACTCAGAAGAAAATAAAGTGAGGTGATTAGCGATAATCTAACCTTAGAAGTAAACCATGAAGCATTATTCAACCACCGCTTAGCCACAAGCACAATCTTGTTCAGCCTTTCAGTATACGAGTGATCACATGAGAAAATGAGCTGAGTAAGCTCATAGGGTGTAAACTATCACTACCGACAACTACTAGGATATACAAGCTCAGACCCTCCATAACGCGAGACTGCCTTCATCCCTCATTTCTACCACATAACCAGTTGATCACTTCCTTATCTCATACTCACGCTTAAAATAACTAACCTACAAACTCATGATGCCACCTAAATTTTACGCAAAAAAAAGCGGTTAGATAATCTAACCGCTTTTGCTATTTGAATTTAATGGATGCTAACCTGATTAGTCCATTTCTGGTAATCGGTCTTTATCTCCATCGTCATCATCTTCGTTGACTTGGCTAACTGCTTTAACAAGTAGTAGACCAACAGCGAACACGATACCACCACATAATACAAAGATTAGACTCTCCATGAATGGGTTTGGTAAGAAGAACATTGCCATGATACCAACACCAGCAGTACCAATTAACATACCTAACATACGACGTTGCTTGTTATCTAAGTGTGCTTGAGCAGCAGACGTATTATGAAGCGGCGTTGCTAGATTCGTAAAGAAAGTATCAACGTCTTTCTCACGCTCAGCAGATAATGGTTTGTAGAAGAACATAGTCGCACAGAAGAAACCACCTGTGATAACAATGTGACCTAACAGACCCAGACCTACTTTAAGATCTTTCCATTCACGTCCCGTTAACGCTGTATCTAAGTTAAACCAGTTTTGGATATCCGTTGCTGAGATAACAAGACCTACGTAGTAAGATACACATGCACCTACAATTAACGTTGCCCATGCTGCCCAGTCAGGTGTTCTACGGATAAAGAAGCCACAGAATGCTGGTACTGTCATAGGGAAGCTGATTAATGCACCTACATACATCATAGTATCGAATAAGCTCAATCCTTTAAGCGAGTTAATAAATAACGCCACTAGGATAATGATTAAACCAAATACCGTTGATGTAATTTTAGAACACGTTACCAACTCTTTCTCTGTCGCTTTCGGACGTAAAACAACTTGATAGAAGTTTTTCACAAAGATACCAGAGTTACGGTTTAGACCCGAGTCCATTGAAGACATGGTCGCAGCAAACATTGCAGAAATAAGTAAACCTACCATACCTACTGGCATGTATTCATCTACAAAGTACAGGTAAGCGTAATCGGCTGCTTTTTTACCTGCATCTGGGTACATCGATGTTAAATCAACACCTGTAGATGCTAGGAACCAACTTGGTAGGAACCAAATTAATGGGCCCATCGTCATAAGTACACAAGCTAAAAGCGCTGCTTTACGTGCATTTTTTGAATCTTTTGCCGCAAGGTAACGGTAAGAGTTAAGCATATTATTAGTAATACTGAATTGCTTAACAAAGATAAAGAATGACCATAATGCAAAAATACTAAAGTAGTTAATTTCTGTACCAATTAGGAAAGTCACTTCACGCGTTTGCTCAAAACCTTCGATGATGTTTGAGATACCACCACCTTGATTAAGCGCTACAATCGCACAAGTAATAGTTACCGCCATGATGATAACCATCTGCATAAAGTCAGATGCGATTACTGCCCATGAACCGCCCGTTACAGACATAACTAATACAACAATACCGGTTGCCCAAATGGTCGTTTCAATGTCTACACCGAAAATACCAGAAGCAATAATAGCCAGACCATTCAGCCAAATACCTGCGTTAATAACGCTGTTTGGCATACCAGTCCAGGTAAATACTTGCTCATTTTTGCTACCAAAACGCTGGCGTACTGCTTGAATAACCGTTACTACACGTAATTGGCGGAACTTAGGAGCGAAGTAAGCGAAGTTCATGAAGTAACCAAATGCATTGGCCATGAAGATAATCGCAACAGTAAAACCATCGTTGTATGCTTTACCTGCAGCACCTGTAAATGTCCAAGCACTGAATTGGGTCATGAAGGCAGTTGAACCTACCATCCACCAGAGCATGTTACCGCCCCCTCGAAAGTAATCGCTTGTATTAGTGGTGAACGTTCTAAACATCCATCCAATTGCAATAAGGAATAAGAAATAAACCCCTACTACTAATATATTAAAATCCATATCGAGACCCTTTAGTTATTTATAATTAGCAAAACCATATCCCAGAGAGAAGATTAATTGTATTACAATAATAAAAGTATGTGATTGAAATCATATTAAATAGGCAGGTATAGCAAAGAATATAATCTAGATCAGGTTTCAGTTAAGAAGATGCCACTATATAGTGGCTGAATGAATTTATTCACTAACCTGAATATTTAGTCATTCCAATAACCCTTATATTAAGTTAACAGCTCAAAACTAATATCAATAGGGCCAATCAAGGCCCTACTATTACTAGCCTTATTCAATAACCTCAAAATAACAGAGCCAAAATGGCTTAACGTTAAAAAATCAAAAATAATTTCAATTATTGCTGTGATCCAGCGCAACAAAAAATAAAAACTAGCTTAATTCATCATATTAATTAGTCACAAAAGTGTTACACAGCTCTCTATCCTAGCGAAAAGCCATGATTTAAAAAAACCAAAAATCAACCACAAGCTGTTGATAAAAAAACAATTTATATTAATTCACTAAAAAGGATAATTTTAGTACAAAAAAAGTTAGAGCGAACTCACAGAACAATTAGCCAAAAATTATGTATTCTATTTGTATTATGAAATGCCAATTAAAACGGTATTTAATAAATATTTTAAGTTTTAATATTTACGGAATTACAAGTTTGTTGTGGTTCTTAAAAATAAGTTTTGCACTGTTCATACCTGCAACAATAAAACTCAAAATATAAATAACTTTATATTACATCAAACTGGAAGATAATCATGAAACTACAAAATAAGTTAATTTTTGCTGTTGCAACTACAATGCTCTCTGGTGCAGCATCTGCTGCTACTATCGATTTCCGCCATGAATACAAGGCTGATAACGAACAACAAGCAAGCCGAGTTAAGCTAAGCAACAACTTTAGACCTATAGAAGATATGAAAGATCTTAAAGTTAACCTTGGTATAGAAATGAAGTTCGCTAGTTTCGATAAAACAGACACGCTCGATGACACTTACCTGACTGAAACTGAGTTAGATATGGGCTTAACTTACCGCATTGGTAAATGGCAAATCAAACCAGGTATGCCGATTGCGTTAACAGATCGTAAAAGAACCTTTAAACCACAAATTCGTGTTGTTTATAAATCAGACTTTGGTTTACAAACTGCACTACGTTACCGTCATGAATTCGCTAACTACTCAGATCCAACTGATGGCGATACTAACGTAGAAACAGGTAATAAGGTTAATCGCCCAACTAAATCTAAAGTAACGTTAACTGGTTCATATAAAGTTAAATCACTACCAAATCTAAAATTAAGCTACGAAGCAAACTACGTGAAATCGTGGGATAAAGTAAGACAGTTTGATAATAAAGATTGGGAATATGATGCAGGTATCATTGTAGGTTACCAATTTGGTGATTGGCGTCCATTTGCTGAAGTATGGACTGTTGATGAAAGCTCTAGCTCTAGCAAACGTCAAGCTCGTTACCGTGCCGGCATTAAATACAGCTTCTAATATAAGGGGCAAACAAGTTTAAAATGATTAATTGAGTCTGATCATTTCTAGCCACTTACTGAGTAAGTGGCTTTTTCATTTTAACATAAGTTGTTAACTTACAATCGCTAAAGTACTAGATAGCTAATCGCTATCCAATACAATCTACAAAGCGATTTCTATCAACGATATAAACAACCATTACTGCTACTCACGGTAAATATTTTACTGACCATCGACAATTATAACGCACGTGTACAATCAAATTTCATATAACGCACAGAGGAATCTGCCCCTTCAAAATGTTGTTTGAGTAACGCTAAATAAAGCTCCCCTGTGGCCAATGAATCAACTAATGCACCATGTGCAGAGTATTCAGGTAAATTGTGTCGCTCTCGCACACTACCAAGGCGAAAATCATCAGTACCGTTATTATCTTTATAAATATGCAAAGACTTTTCCATCTGTAAGGTATCGACCCACAATAACGGCAAAGGGGGTAACTGGTAGCGCTTCGCCATATAATGATTTAAAAACGCTTTTCTACTATGCTCCCATGAACAATAAGTACCTTGCCCACCGCTTCAGCTAACATTGCATCTAATACCACATGCCACGCTTCGCCTTTTTCTAGCATTTCTGGAACGATATGATTAATCACTGCCGTTTCAGCTTTGACATTTTTAGCCGTATGGATCAGGGTTTCTACTGCTTCAGATAACAACAATTGTTGATTGATTAAAGGTAAATAGCCCACACTCAGTAATGAATCCGCTTTAGGGTTAAAGCCTGATGTTTCAAAATCCAGTGACAAGTAATCCAATGAATAAATATCATCATCCAAGTCTGGTAATGGTGCTTCTAATAATAGGCGTATATTATCGGGCACTTGATGTGTAGACAAATATCGCTCACGTTCCCGCTGTAACTTAGTAAGTGGATGAAAATAATTAAAAATACGACGCATAACTTTTGTCTCTCACCAGTTTACTGACGATTGAATTTCAGTTTTGTATATTCCTGTAAGTCAGCAATAATCCTGAATGCATCTTTCAAATGCTTTCTTTCAAAACTACCAAAGGCATTCGGGTCAATGTGATTATCTGCCACTCGCCCTTCTTTTAACGCTGTAAATTGATGTGATAAACGTACTTGAGTAATAAACTGAAATGCTCCCTGTACATTTTTTAGCATATCTTCACTTAATAAATCATTATCATAGGCATGCTGAAAACGCGCCATGGTTTCGGCTTTTTCTGAGCCTGAGGACAAGCCATAAATACGCGCTAAATCGACTAATAAACTTAACGCAAACTTTTTAATATTTAAGGTTTTAGAGTTTTCACCGCTTTTTTCTAATACTAAGGAATTGAAAATTCCTAAAGGCGGGTTCACTGAAACAGAATCTTGTACCATAGAAGATAAAAATACGTGTGAAGATTGAATACTGCTGAATAGATGTGCTTGTAACTCTTTATTGAAGCTTTCATTGCCGTATAGCCAACGCGTCTCTAAAAACACTGTCGCATTCAACAAACTATCGTATTCTGGATTAGCAACCCATTTACTGTAGGAGGCTTTCCATACTTTAAGAGGCATACACCATTTAGGGTTCACCGCCATAAATTTACCGCTACATAAAGGGTATGCACAAGCATCAAGGGCATTACATACCCACATGGCTAAGCCTTGGAAATAAATGCGATCTGCTGCCGTAGCATCATCAGCTAAGATAATTGCATTATCTTGATCCGATAACATATGCACCTCATTACGCGCATGTGATCCAGCAACAATCCAAGCAAATTCACAAGGAGGTTTACCAAAATGCTCCTCAGCAATCTGTAATAAACGACGATTATAAGCATCCATAATCAAGGTCATTACATGGCCAATAATGTCACCACTTACCTTGCCTTCTACTAAAGCTTCAAAGATAGCTTGGCGCTCTGGCGTTAATTTTGTTAGGTCACCCACTGTCTTGGCATATTTTATTTTTTCAATCAAAAAGACAGCTTGGATCCTATTGTTTCTAACCAGGTGCGTTGTCGTTAATACCCCTAATACATTGTTACCTTCGACAACAGGTAAGCTTCGTACATTATTCTGCATCATTATTGATGAGGCTTTCAATACCAGATCATTTGGCGCAACGGTTAATGGGTTGGGCGTCATTATCTCTTTAACAGGACGAGTGTAATCTAACCCTGCTACAATCACCCTTTTTGTCATATCTCGGTCCGTTACCAAACCTACTATTTGACCATTTTCAGTGATCACTGCCGTTGGTGAGCACACCGCCATGATCTGTTCTGCCACCTGTCTAATGGGTGTACTTGAATCAGCAACCACAATTTTATCACTGGCAACTTCAGAGACTTTTTTAACAAAGATACCTTTTTCACTATCCGACCACACTACGTCCAAGGCAGAGTGCAAACGTACTTGTACGTTACTGGCAAAATGCTCGGCAAAATCTGGATATTCTTCTAACAGGTTTAATAAATCGGAATGCGGTACTAGGTATAACAGCGTATTTTCTAATGCGACAGCCGTGTAATCTTCTTGCGACTCTTTTTGCTCGGAAAGAAAAGTAAAGCCAAATAGATCCTCTGATCCTAATTTTGCTCTGAGCATACCATTGTGTTTACGTTGCTCCATAGAGCCTGTTCGCACGACATACAAATAGCGTAACTCATGCTCGCCACCAAACTGAATCTGCTCACCCTTAGCGAGATAAGTAATTTTAATACAACAGGCAATTTTGCGTTGCAGTTCTTTTGGCAATTTATCGAAGGGATCAATGGTTGCAAGAAAGTCATGGATATTAGGTATTAGTGTTTGAGGCATAACTCGTCCTTTAAAAATACTGTCATTTTAAGGCGAAAAGCCACGCTTCTTAATGAAGAATGGCTTGTAAAAAGTCTATATGGAATCTTAATCTGTACTGGGTAAACGACGCTTACTTTTATTTAACAGCTCAATATTTGCTTGTCTCGCTTTATCAGCATCACCGGCCATGATTGCCGAGTAGATTGCACGATGCTCATTGATACAAGTGCTGCCTCGTATTGAGGAGTGAGTAATGAAACTTTTAAACATGGTGCACAGTACATTCGCAAATGGCAGATAAAAACTATTGCCCGTTGAGAGAAAAATCAGACGATGAAACTCCATATCGGCATCAGTCCAAGCCTCTAAATCAAAATCTTTAGAGATATCGTCCATCTGCTGAAAAGTCGCTGATAACAAAATACGTTGTTGAGCCGTTGCATTTTCAGCAGCTAACGCTGCAGCTTCTGGCTCTAACGCATTTCGCAGGGATAAAAAATCTCGATAAACGGCATCATTGTCGCCCAAGCCTGTTAACCAATCTAATAATTGCGAATCAAGAAAATTCCAATTTTCACGGCTAGTTACTCGTGTCCCGACTTTTGGCTTGGATTCTAATAACCCTTTTGACGTTAACAATTTAATCGCTTCCCTTAAGGACGTTCTGCTTACCTTAAATTGCTCACATAAAGCCATTTCACCAGGAATAATCTCATTTTGAGCAACCTCTCCAGATAATATTTTACGAGCAATTTCGCGCGCTACCTGCACATGTAAGCTGCGTTTTACTCCTGCTATTTCTACAAATGCATTCTGCATAAGATTCCTTCCTATAGTAAAGTCACTTAATAGTAATACAAATAAACACTGTTTGGTATCAGTGTCACCCAACCTATTTGTCTTCTGTGATTTATATAGGGTAAAAAAAGCCTTATTTTGTATTATATGTGAACTAATACTCTCCCTTTTAATCAAGTAACTTAGTGATAACAAGTGCCTTAACCAACAATTTAGAGGTGTTTTTGTTCACAAAAAACACAAAAATGGTATAACCTATTAGGATTAGTTTATTATCATGAAGATAATGTAAAGTTAAGGATGACCATGAAAACAATGACCTGTAGACAACTTGGAGGTGCCTGTGAGCAATCCTTTCAAGGCGAAACATTAGAAGAAATAATAGAGCAAAATAAGCTCCACATTGTAGAAATGATGATGCAGCAGGACGAACAGCATATTGAAGCAGCGCGTAAAGTAAAAGTATTAATGGAAGATACTGAGGCGAAAAGAGCATGGTTTGCTAATAAACAGCAGCTCTTTGATGAATTACCAGAAGATTAACCTTTAAGTTAAATATAAAAACTAAAAAGCCTAATAAATAACACTATTTATTAGGCTTTTTATTATATATTCACAAATCAATTAAACAGAGAAGGGATACTTAATCGCTTCGTGACACTGATAGCCAACCACTTCAAAATCATCCATCGTTACCCAAGTCTCTAGATCTTCCAATGAGGTAATTTTAGGATTAATTTTCAGCTGTGGTGACGGGAAAGGTTCACGCTTTAATTGTACATCTTGCATCAAGGTTAACTGATCTTCATAGATGTGTGCATTAACAATTTTATGGTACGCCTTACCCGCTTTTTTACCGGTGATTTGTGCCATTAACGCTAGAAAAGCAAACACTTGAACTTGATTAAAATTTAGGCCAAGGGGTACATCACAAGAGCGCTGATAACTGGTTAAATGTAGTGTGTCACCCAACAATGAAAAAGTATGGGTGTGCATACATGGACGTAAACAACCCATATCAAATTCACCTGGATTATAAAACGTCAGGATCTCAGCGCGGTCATCAATACCGTTTTTTAGATTATCGACAATTTTTTTCAGCTGATCTAATGTAGTACCGTCAGGTTTTGCCCAAGCGCGACCTTGTACACCGTATACTCGCCCCATATCATCTTCACCTTTACGGTGTTGATTGCTCAACCAAGCATCATTTAAATTAGCATTAGCATCCCAAGTTTTCGTGCCTAAAGCACGAAAGTCAGCGGCATTATCGTAACCACGAATATAACCAAGAAATTCAGCAATCGCAGACTTATAAAAGCTCTTACGTGTAGTGATCATTGGGAATTGATTATTACCAACATCATATTCTAAATCAGCGTTAATCACGGTTAAACAACGTTTACCAGTGCGCTCATTTTCAATCCAAGTGCCTTGATCAATAATACGCTGACATAATGCTAAATACTGTTTCATGATTGTTTACCCTTTGCTTTTTTACTCGTTTCATTTACCTCAGAAATAGGATTATTTTTATATGCATATACCATCAAAATGGCACCGATAATGATCATTGGCAATGATAAAATTTGCCCCATACTCATATTAAACGTTAGCAAACCTAATTGTGCGTCTGGTTCACGTGCAAATTCAATAATAAAGCGGAAAGTACCGTAACCTAATAAGAATAAACCAGCCACTGAACCAGCCGGTTTTGGCTTGCGAATAAATAAAAATAAGATGATAAACAGTGCAACACCTTCTAGAGCAAATTCATATAATTGCGAAGGGTGACGCGGTAATGGCCCAGCATTATAGAAAACTACACCAAATGGAGAATCTGTTACACGTCCCCATAGCTCTGAGTTAATGAAGTTACCGATACGCCCCGCGCCTAAGCCAACAGGCAGTAATGGCACAATAAAGTCACCAACAGATAGAATTGAACGTTGATGACGTTTAGCGTAAATAATAATCGCAGTCACCACACCTAATACGCCGCCATGGAACGACATCCCGCCTTCCCAAATTCTAAAGAGGTACATCGGGTTATCAATGAAGGTTGGGAATTGATAAAACAGCACATAGCCAATACGCCCACCTAAGATAACGCCCATAAAACCTGCAAATAACAGGTCACTGGCTTGTTCGCGTGTCCATACGCCATTGGATTTATCACAAACACGGTTTGCCATCCAAAACGCAAAGGCAAAGCCAACAAGATACATCAATCCATACCAACGAATATCAAGTGGTCCAAGACTAATAGCGATCGGATCGATCTGGGGTAATACATAATGAGATGAGGACATAATTTACTCTAATTGGGGAATTTAGTGCGCGTATCATATCGTAATTTCACAGGAAAATAATCAGAGATTTCTTTATCAAAGAAAAAACTAACTCACTTCGATAAATAGTCATCTTATCTATTATTTTTTATTAAATGGCAAAAAATAGTAATTACCGCATTAATTTCACGCTATTTATGCTATTTTCTGCGCCAAATTATGATCTGTATTAATTTTGATAACAGATTACTCACTACAATCACTCAGTCATTTGTAGTCACAGCGTTTTCCGAAATAAAGCGTTAACTAATTAATCATGGCATCGATAAACCACCTTTATTAATGCACTAAAAATAACAAAGTAGGAATATTCAATGAGTTCAAACCCCACTCTTATTCAACGTATGATGAGCGGTAGCTTAGTATTACAAATTGTTGTCGGTATTATTGCAGGTGTTTGCCTTGCAAGCTTTTCTCCAAGCACTGCCACTTCCGTCTCTTTTCTTGGTAGTTTCTTCGTTAGCGCATTAAAAGCGGTTGCACCAATTCTTGTTTTTATCTTAGTGATGTCCTCTATTGCTAACCAAGCAAAAGGCAGCCACACTAACCTTAAACCTGTTATTCATTTATACTTAATTGGTACTTTATTAGCTTCAATTACTGCTGTGTTATTTAGCTATGTATTCCCTACTGAACTGGTATTAATTACCAGCAATGTCACCACAACGCCACCTGAAGGTATTCTAGAAGTATTAAATACCTTGTTATTTAAAATTGTTGATAATCCAGTTAATGCGCTATTAACAGGTAACTTCATTGGTATTTTAGCTTGGGCTGTAGGTTTAGGCTTAGCGCTGCAACACGGTAATGAATCGACCAAAAAACTACTACAAGACCTATCAAATGGTGTTTCAAAGATTGTACAACTGGTAATTCGTTTAGCGCCTATCGGTATTTTTGGTCTAGTAGCAACAACCTTTGCGGAGACAGGTTTTGACTCTCTAATCGGTTATTCACACTTATTGGCTGTATTAGTGGGTTCAATGTTATTCATTGCGCTAGTTGTTAACCCAATTATTGTTTACATTAAACTGGGTTCAAACCCTTACCCGCTTATTTTACAGTGTCTACGTGAATCAGGTGTCACAGCCTTCTTTACACGCAGCTCAGCCGCAAATATCCCAGTTAATATGGCACTGTGTGAGAAATTAAATCTACATAAAGATACTTACTCAGTGTCTATCCCGTTAGGTGCAACCATTAACATGGCGGGTGCAGCGATTACTATTACTGTACTTACACTAGCAGCGGTTCATACCTTAGGCATTGAATTTGATATCTTTACTGCTATTTTATTAAGTGTGGTTGCAGCAGTTTCTGCATGTGGAGCTTCAGGTGTTGCAGGTGGTTCATTACTACTTATTCCACTGGCTTGTAGCTTGTTTGGTGTTCCGAATGAAGTAGCGATGCAAGTTGTTGCTATCGGCTTTATTATTGGTGTTGTCCAAGATTCTGCAGAAACAGCATTAAACAGCTCTACGGACGTTATCTTCACCACTGCCGCATGTCGAGCTGAAGAAGCAAAAGAGTTAGCGGCTAACAGCTAATTCTGAAATGTAGCAATAAAAAACCGATCAAATGATCGGTTTTTTGTTTTTTGAAAAAGTGTCAGGCATTATTCGCTATTTTTTACCTGCTCGAACAAATCCGCCTAAGCCTTTTTCATCGAGATAATCAATAAACGTCTGTTTAATAAACGCACCATCATGCCCTTTTAAAGCGACTTCCGTACAAGCTTGTAGTTCTGAAACGGTAATTTTATTAAGTAAGTACTTCACCTTATTAATATTAAAGGCATTCATACTTAATTTACGATATCCCAGGCCTAATAACATTAGTAAACCGATTGGGTCACCCGCTAATTCACCACAAATACTTACTTCTATATTGTTCTTTTCGCTTTGCTCTAAAATCATACGCATCGCTTGTAATACCGCAGGGTGATAACTATCAAACAGGTCAGCTACACGACTGTTATTACGATCCACAGCCAATAAGTACTGCGTTAAATCATTAGTACCAATGGATAAAAAATCCACCAGCGGTGCTAATTGGTCAATGATAAAAATCGCCGATGGTACTTCAATCATCACACCAATATCTGGCAGTGGAAATTGCTCATGTGATAATGCTTGTTCCCAACAAACCTCTTGCCATGCTTGCTCGATTAAACGTTTAGACTCTTCAACTTCCCCCACTGACCCAACCATGGGTAACATGATGCGTAAGTTTTGCGTTTCGATACTCGCACGTAACATGGCTCGTATTTGAATCAAGAATATTTCAGGATGATCTAAAGTTAAACGAATACCACGCCAGCCCAAGAAAGGGTTTTCTTCATTAATAGGGAAGTAACTTAATTGTTTATCACCACCAATATCCAAAGTACGCATAGTGACAGGCAAGTTTTGGTACTGATCAAACAATGATTTATAGGTGCTGACTTGCTCCTGCTCTGTTGGGAAAGCATTACTGAGCATGAAAGGTAATTCACTACGGTATAAACCAATCCCTGAGAAGTTATGTTCAGAAAACACATCAGGGGTTGAATTCAAACCAGTATTTAATAACAGCTCAACCTCACAACCGTCTTTAGTTACTGCCGCTTGGTTTGCTTCCAACTCCACCAGCGCCTTCATTTCGTTCTCTTCATCTAAGAGAATTTGATACTCAGCCACTAATGAATCTTCTGGCTCGATAATAATGGTGCCGGCGTAACCGTTAATAATGATGTTTTTTTGCGCAATGCTCTTCAATCTCAGTGGCACACCTAATACCGCAGGAATACCTAAAGTGCGCGATAAAATAGCGATATGTGAGCTCAATCCTCCACGCACAGAGACAATGCCTTTCAGCTTATCTGGCGGCACCATAGCTAACATCGAAATTGTCACCTCTTCGGCGACTAAAATAATCTCATCAGGGAAATCTTGCTGTTCATCATCACGATTAGAAAGGTGATATAACAAACGCTGGCCTACATCTCTAATTTCAACCGCCCTTTCTCTTAAGTAAGGGTCGCTCATACTTTCAAACTGTTCTATATACGTCTCAGAAACACGTTTAACCGCGCTCTTAGCCGTTAACTTCTCTTGCCTAATCTGAACTTCTATCGCACTTAATAAGGCTTTATCTTGTAATAGATGCCCATATACATCAAACAACATGAATGCATCTTTAGAAACCTGCTCTTTTAGGGTGATAGACACCTTGGAAAACTCATCTGCACAAGATTGAACTGCATTACTGAAAGAGATCATCTCATTGTCAGGATCTTCACTTAACTCGATCCCAACATCACTTAATAATAGGTGTGCTTGTAACACATGCGCTTTATTAATAGAGATACCAGAACTTGCTGGGCTACCTTGCAGATGCAAAGATCGACTTTTAGACTCAGTTTCGTCAGGTAAGTCTAATAATGTACCGCCCAATACACTGCCAAGATGCACCGCTAAGGTCACTAAGAAAGATTCTTCAAGCTCATTATATAAACGTGGGGTACGCTGCTGTGCCACTAAAACACCTAATACTTGGCGTTTATGGATAATCGGCACACCTAAAAACGAATTAAACTGCTCTTCATTACTGGAAGGGAGGTATTTAAACTGCGGATGTTCAGACACATTAACCAGATTGATTGGCTCACCCTTTTGGTAAACCAAACCAACAATACCTTCATCTAGATTAAAGTGCGTTGCGCCAACCACTTGGCTATCTAACCCTTCACTCGCCATTAGGGTTAATTTTTGCGTTTCTTGATTAGTTACAAAGATCGAACAACAATCTAGGATCATTGTACTTTTCGTTTGCTGCACTAATAAGTTCATAGCATCAGAAAGTGTACTGGCCTCACCGAATTGCTCTACAATTTGACGAAGTTGGCTGAACATAAAACGCTCCTATTAGTAAGGTAAGCAGATATTTATTTGTAAGAACCTCGGCGAGGTCGTTTATTTCGTTTTTTATCCGTTCTATGCATTAGAGAAAATGCAGCATGGGCAAACTCAGTCAATGCTCTTCTATACACATCACGTTTAAATGATACTACTTGACGCACTGGATACCAGTAAGTAACCCATCGCCAATCATCAAATTCAGGGTGTCCGCAAGTATCAAATCCAATTTGCTCTTCTTTGGCAATCAATTGTAATAAAAACCAGCGTTGTTTTTGACCAATGCAGATAGGTGCGGGAGATTCCCAACGCACTAAACGCTTAGGAAGTTTATAGCGCAGCCACTGACGACTGCTCGCCACTACTTTTACATGCTCAGGTTTTAAGCCAACTTCTTCATATAATTCTCGATACATCGCTTTTTCAGGGGTTTCGCCCTCTTTTATTCCACCTTGTGGAAATTGCCATGAATGTTGACCGAAGCGTTTAGCCCATAAAACTTGACCATTTTTATTACAAATGATGATACCTACATTAGAACGGTAACCGTCAGCATCAATCATTAAAAAACTTTCTCAGGTAAAGATCTATTCTTATTTATACACAAGTGAATCAACGACAAAACAAAATAGATGAAATTATAATTATAGTTGCATTCTTTCACAGAAACCCCTAACCATCAAACTCATAAACTATAAAAAGGTTAAACGATAGTACCTAGGTCACGTTTACTAAAAATGAATAATATTAATGTATCCACTAAATCTGTGCATAACTTTGTGTACAATTAAATACAAATAAAAGGATCAAGAATTACAACAAACCGCAAGATCTTTATATATTTATTTGAATAACGATTATTACATTAAAAAACAGCATGTTAAATAAATATCCCAAATACTAACCCATGATCACTGTAATTAGATCCAGTAAGTTTCATTCACAATTGAATGTGAATATCTTGGTTGTACAAAAAACAAACACCAGCCCTAAAAAGTCTCTTTTTGTTTAAAAAATAAGCATATAAAATAGATTTTTATTAAATTGAAAGAAAAATAATAGAGCCTAAATGAAGATCTTTCGATCTATTCAGTTATCCACTAAAAATGTGCATAACTCTGTGTAAGTTCATTTTAAAACTATGAATAACCCAACAATAAAAAAACACGTACAATAAACGCGTTAATCTTTTTTAGTCTTTAAAGCGAGCTACTATGCAGTCTACACCTCAATCAGAGTCTCAGTTATTAAGTTATTGTGAAGCCATTGCTGGTTACTCTTTATCAGAATTAGCAGATATTGCGGGTATTAACACACCAGAAAACTTACGCAAAAATAAAGGCTGGGTTGGACAACTCATTGAGTGGCACTTAGGTGCATCGGCAGGCAGTAAACCGGAACAAGATTTTAAACACCTAGGCATTGAATTAAAAACTATCCCTATTGATAGCAATGGTAAAGTACTCGAAACCACTTTTGTGTGTAGCACCCCTATTTTAAATACTACTCACCTGACTTGGGAAAACAGCAATATCCGCAACAAACTCAGCAAGGTATTGTGGTTACCCGTTCAAGGCGAGCGAAAAATCCCATTAGCAGAACGTATTGTTGGCAATGGTTTTTTATGGACAGCCTCACGCCAACAAGAACAATTAATGCAACAAGATTGGGATGAGATAATGGAGAAGATCGCACTCGGAAAGATCGAGCAGATCAGTGCCCTGGATGGGCAAGTCATACAACTTCGCCCTAAAGCGGCTAATGGCCAAGTAGTAACAGATGCTTATGGAGAAGAAGGTGAATTAATTAAAGTCAGACCTCGTGGTTTTTACCTTAAAAAAGCCTTCACTCAGGATATTATTAATCAACAATTTCATTTAAATTAAACACATCAATAGAATTGACTAGAATTCATACAATGTTTGCAGTAAATTAAATATCAAATAGGTATCGTTTAAGGAGCAGATATGAGCATTAAAAAACAGTTCTTGAAAAATAAACCCGTTGTAAAAGTCACCTTTGAAATCAGTAAAGAGATGGCTAATAACGCGACTAGCATTAACTTATTATCAGAGCATAACGAATGGCAACCTATTGAATTTAAAAAATTCAAAAATGGTAAATTCAAAGTAGCTGAGAATATCTCAATGGAAGAGCGAGAGGGTTTCCAATTTATTTACCAAGCAACATCAGAAACAGGTGAAACCTTCACCTTATTACCAGACGACGCTTATAGTTACGTTGATAATGGCATGAATGATGGTGGTAAAAATGCAGTGATTGTTTTTGCCGAATCGTGATCTTTAATCACCGCAACCACGTAAAAACATAACAACTAACTTATAGTGTTTTACTATACAGTTTATAAAAATGCCCTTTGTAATGAGCAGAATTAAACACATGCCTAATTCTTCAAATCCCCTTCATATAGCAACACTACCACTGTAATAATTTACAGTGTAATATAGCCCAAGAGAAAGGCTCCAGATAACCTATTCAGCAATCAAATGTATTAATGAGTGAGACATAATGAACAATATTGATATCCGCGGTGCAAAAACGCATAACTTAAAAAATATTAGCTTATCCATCCCGCGTGATAAATTGGTGGTGATCACTGGCCTTTCTGGCTCAGGCAAATCCTCATTAGCATTTGATACTTTATATGCAGAAGGTCAACGTCGTTATGTTGAGTCGTTATCTGCTTATGCACGCCAATTTTTATCGTTAATGGAAAAACCCGATGTTGAACATATTGAAGGTTTATCTCCTGCTATCTCTATCGAACAAAAATCAACATCGCATAACCCGCGCTCTACAGTAGGAACCATCACTGAAATTTACGATTACTTACGTCTGCTGTTTGCGCGTATCGGCGATCCTCGTTGTCCAACACACGGCGTAACATTGCATGCACAAACCGTTAGCCAAATGGTTGATGCCATTTTAGAACACCCTGAAGGCAGCAAAATGATGCTCCTAGCGCCAATTGTCAAAGGCCGTAAAGGTGAACATGTTAAAACCTTTGAAAGCTTAGCCGCACAAGGTTTTTTACGCGCGCGCATTGATGGAGATGTTTGTGATTTAAGCGATCCACCTAAACTAGCCTTACATAAAAAACATACCATTGAAGTGGTTGTGGATCGTTTTAAAGTACGTGAAGATTTAAAACAACGTTTAGCGGAATCAGTTGAAACCACCCTAGAGTTAAGTAATGGCTCAGCCATTCTGGCGCACATGGATGACAGCCAACCAGAACAACTTTTTCAGCGAACTTCTCTTGTCCACATTGTGGTTACAGCATTGCAGAATTAGAGCCGCGTATCTTCTCTTTCAATAGCCCAGCCGGTGCCTGTGAAACTTGTGATGGTTTAGGGGTTGAACAGTATTTTGATGAAGCATTAGTGGTCACTGACCCAGCATTAAGCTTAGCCGATGGCGCAATTGATGGGTGGAGTAGTAAATCTAATTATTATTACCAAATTCTACGTGCTGTTGCTGAGCATTATGGTTTTTCACTCACAAAGCCTTTTAAGTCCTTAAATAAAAAACATCAGCAATATGTGCTGCAAGGTACTGGAACAGAAAAAATAGCTTTTACTTACAGTAATGATAAAGGTGACTTAGTCTCTCGTTTGCATGCCTTTGAGGGTGTTATTCCAAATCGATCTCGTCGTTATCGAGAAACGGAATCACCAGCGATGCGCGAATATTTAAGCAAATATATGAATCGTCAGCCATGTTCTAGCTGTGGCGGCTCTCGTTTAAAAGAGTCTTCTCGTCATGTGTTTATTAACGATGTAAACCTGTCTCATGTTTCTGCGTTATCCATTGCCGATGCCGAGCAGTTCTTCGAAAATATTAAATTGGTTGGACAAAAAGCCAAAATAGCAGAAAAGATCTTAAAAGAGATCCTAGAGCGACTCAGCTTTCTAGTGAATGTAGGTCTTAACTACTTAAGTTTAGAACGTAGTGCAGAAACATTATCCGGTGGTGAGGCACAACGTATCCGCTTAGCCAGTCAAATTGGCGCAGGATTAATGGGCGTGATGTATGTATTAGATGAGCCATCCATTGGGTTACATCAACGTGATAACGAGCGTTTACTAAAAACCCTGACTCACCTTCGCGACTTAGGTAATACGGTGATTGTGGTAGAGCATGATGAAGATGCTATTCGCCAAGCTGACCATATTATCGATATCGGTCCTGGTGCAGGTATTCACGGTGGTGAAATTATTGCCGAAGGTAATTACAAAAAAATCTTAAAATCAAAAGACTCATTAACTGCAGATTATTTAAGTGGTCGCAAAGAGATTGCCGTGCCCGCACAACGTACGCCATTAACTGACAAATGGGTAAAGTTAAAAGAAGCCAGTGCCAACAACTTAAAATCAGTCAATTTAGACTTACCACTAGGTGTATTAACCTGTATTACAGGCGTATCGGGTTCAGGTAAGTCAACCTTGATTAACGATACGCTCTTTCCGTTAGCACAAACTAAACTGAACAAAGCCACGACTATTCAAGCTGCCGCGCATAAGAGCATTACAGGTTTATCACAACTGGATAAAGTGGTAGATATCAATCAAAGCCCAATTGGTCGAACGCCACGTTCAAACCCAGCGACTTACACAGGGATTTTCACCCCTATTCGTGAGCTATTTGCCGCTACACCAGAATCACGCTCTCGCGGTTACAAACCAGGTCGATTCAGTTTCAACGTGAAAGGTGGACGCTGTGAAGCCTGCCAAGGCGACGGTATGATCAAGGTAGAGATGCACTTCCTACCGGATGTTTATGTACCCTGTGATTCATGTAAAGGACAGCGCTATAACCGTGAAACCTTATCAGTGAAATACAAAGGTAAGAATATTCATGAAACCTTAGATATGACAGTGGAAGATGCCTTTAAATTCTTTGAGCCAGTCCCGGTTATTGCTAGAAAACTACAAACATTAATGGATGTTGGTTTATCCTACATCCGTTTAGGACAAGCGGCGACGACACTGTCAGGTGGTGAAGCACAACGTGTGAAATTAGCTAAAGAGTTATCCAAGCGCGATACAGGTAAAACTCTGTATATTCTTGATGAGCCAACCACAGGGTTGCATTTCCATGATATCGCCCAGCTATTAAAAGTGATTCATACACTGCGTGATAAAGGTAATACCTTGGTGATCATCGAACATAACCTAGATGTGATTAAAACTGCAGACTGGATCATCGATCTCGGTCCTGAAGGAGGTAATGGCGGTGGAGAAATTATCGCCACAGGCACACCAGAAGATGTGGTTAAAGTAAAAGGCAGCTATACTGGGCAATTCCTAAAACCTATTTTAGCGAAAAGTACCTCAGCATAAGCCAAGATACAGCTTTAATTAAAAAAGAATAATAATAAATACGAGAGATAAATGGACTTACAACAAAAGCTAACACGTGCCTTCTTTATCAGTTTTGCATTGCTAATGGGGTTAGGTGCCCACTACTTCCAACATAACCAAGGAGGTAGTGGATTACAGCTTGCAGTCAACAATGTAGTTTGGATATTTTTCTCCTTATTAATTGGCTTAGGCTTGTGGCGTATTACCGCCCAACAAAAAATCATCTACTCCAAGTACACCGCAGTGGTATTTATTGCCTTAGGCTTGTTCTTCCTGCCTCTAGCCTACCCCAATAATGCCCTAGCAGACCAAAGCTATACCCGGTTATTAGGGCTCTTTGCTGGGGTATTGCTTTTTCTCAGCTTGCAGCAATTCAGCTTTACCCGAGAACAAGTGATTAAACTCTTATTACTCATTGTATTAGCAGGCTTTATTCAAGCCTGTTATAGCTTGATGCAAGATTATTTACTCCCCGCGCGTAATTATTTTGGTTATAGTGTCGGTTATGGCCGTCCTTACGGCATCTTCCAACAACCCAACGTATTAGCCAGCTTCATGGCAACCACACTTATTTTAAGTGGCTACTTACTGCAACAAATCAACGACAAAAGACTACAAGCCTTTTTACTATTAACGGCATTATTGAATATGTGGGTGATCAGTGTTGCGATGTCTCGTACTGGCTATTTGGGCACCTTGATTGGGTTATTACTGCTACTTCCTTGGGCATGGCAAAGTAATAAAAAACGTCTTAGCTTGTTTGTGTTAGCCGTATTACTAGGCATTGGCTTCGCTTCTTTAAAAGGCGATGCACTGGGTGCACGTAATGTTGAAGCAATGAAGGAAGGCGGTGCTCGTATTGAGATGTATCAACACGGCTGGCATATGATCAAAGAAAAACCATTATTAGGTTATGGCTACGGGAGCTTTGAAAAAGAATACTTACTCAGTCATGCTGAACGCGTTCACAATGGTGAGCTTAAAAAGTTTTCTCAGGTATTAACACACCCACATAACGACCTGATATTTTGGGCAATTGAAGGTGGTATTGCGCCGATATTAGGCATGCTATTACTCGTGCTTACTTTCTTTTATCGATTATGTTCGTTCAAGCTCAGTAAAGCATTAGCGCTACTGGCCTTAGTGGTTCCTATCGGTTTGCATACTCAAACCGAATACCCTTTATATCACTCCGCACTGCATTGGTTAGTATTAATGGTACTGGTCTTTTATGTGGATTCCGAGTCTCAAAGAAACAATGAAAAAACCTTTACCCCGACTTTCTTTCTACGCGTTGCAGGGACATTAATTCCCCTGTTTACTGCTATTTTTATGATCACTAATCTATTTGCTATTCATGCTATTACTCACTTTGAACGCAGCCAACACCGTGATCTGAGAGAGATCATTAATATCGTTAATCCACTGGTATTCGAAGATAATTTATCCTTTCACCTCTATAATTTCCGCTTAACCAATGCTATCAACACAGGTAATCAAGCTGAAATTGAAAAGGTCATTCTAGGTTTAGAGAAAACCGTTGTCAGCACACCTAAACCGTTTTTCTATCACCTACTTTATATTGCTTACCAACATCACCAGCAACCAGAGCAAGCGGCTGACACTCTTGCTTATGCACGTTACCTATACCAAGGAGACAGTGGTTTACGTAATGCAGATAAAGTAAAAGAGAGTGCTTCAGAATCAACTTCTGCTGCGCAGGCAAGCAGCCAAGGCGTCTCATCGGCACAAAATAGCAATGAGGCGCAGCCTTAGTATGAGAGTATTTCGTTCGCTATTTGGCTTTGTCGCTTTAATACTAAGTGGGTTATTTGCTGGTAGTCACGCTGACATCTATATGTATACCGATAAAAACGGCAATAAATATTTTTCTGAACGCAAAGAAAATGAAAATTACACCCTGTTATTGCGTAGTGACACCAATAAAAAGCCCCACAGCTTTAGAAACTGGAAAGCCAAAAGCTACACCAATATCTCTATTCCCCGTGATAAAACCTTACAAAGAAAGTATCACCCCATTATTTTGAAAGCTGCAGAAAAGAATCAACTAGATCCAGCCTTTCTGCATGCCGTGATCACCGCTGAGTCAGCCTACCAGAGTAATGCAATCTCTTCAGCGGGAGCGCAAGGGTTAATGCAATTAATGCCAGAAACAGCAAAGCGCTTTTCAGTGACCGATCCCTTTGACCCAACCCAGAATATTAATGCCGGTGCTTTATATTTAAAGATATTATTAAAAGAGTTTAATACCAGAGAATTAGCCGCAGCGGCTTATAACGCAGGAGAAGGCGCAGTAAGGCGTTATAAACGTCAGATTCCACCTTACCCTGAAACACAAAAATATGTGTCAAAAGTATTAACTTTTTACCAGTATTATCAACACAATTTATAACCTAATATGATTAAATTCAGCTTAATACACTGTTTTCAATAACCTATTTTCACCTGATATAAGTAATGACTAACCATGTATAAAACCCAAGCATTATTATCCAATAAATACATCACTTATGCAGTTGGCTTAGGGCTAATTTACGCCGTTATTGACCTGCTCATGCCACTTTCCTACACCACGGTTTATAATAGCTTTATTATCACGCTTCTCGTTTATTCAAGCTGCGTCATCATTTTACCTAGAGTCACTAAGTTTTTACTGGTTGATAAAAGCTTATATGTTTTACCGGTGATGTTGTCACTGTATAGTCTCGCTATCATCACCATTGTATTGTGTCGTATCGAATACTCTCGTCCAACCCTAATTTATGGGTTCAGCACCGTCCTTATTTGGCTACTTATTAGTGCTCGATTTAACCGCCAGGCAGCGATTTTAAAGTTACAAGCGATTGATAATTTTACACTTTCATCCTTCAATCATAATCAACATATTGACATAGAAAGCATTGTCCCTCCTTATAATTTAGCGCAAATTAAAGACGGACTAGTCGTCAACCTACACAAACCACTAACTGCAGAGCAAGAAAAGTTCATTGCCGACTGCAGCATCAACAACAAAGTGGTGTATCACTCAGAAACCATTAAAGAGATGATTGAAGGTAAGGTACAAACCACTCACCTCTCGGAAAATGCACTCAACGCCCTAAACACGAACCCAAGCTATTGGTTAATAAAGCGGGTTATCGAAACCGTCTTAATTCTATTAAGTTTACCTGTGTTTCTCCCAATCATGTTATTCGTCAGTATCGCGATAAAACTAGAGAGTAAAGGCCTGGTTTTCTATACACAAAAGCGTATCGGCCAAGGTGGAAAGCCTTTCAAGATTTATAAGTTAAGAAGTATGGAAGTGGGTTGCCCTAAAGCAGATTCTAAATTCGCCACGGAAGAGTATGCCAGAGTCACCCATATTGGCCGCCTTATTCGTAAAACCCGCATCGATGAAATTCCACAGTTTGTTAATGTACTAAAAGGTGACATGGCACTGATCGGCCCAAGGCCGGAACAAGAGAGCTTTGTAAAAGCCTTCGAACAGGAAATTCCGTTTTACGGCTATCGCCACATGGTAAAACCAGGTATCACAGGCTGGGCGCAAACCGTACAAGGTTATACCGCCGACACAGATACCACCCGAGAAAAGCTCGCACACGACCTGTACTACATCAAACACCTGTCATTCTGGCTTGACGTCAACATCTTCTTTAAAACGCTTAAAACCATGCTAACGGGGTTTGGGGCGAAGTGATTATTTAAGGTTTTTTTGTTTATCAATTCGCTGTTTTATATCTTTAAACATAGCAACATCATAGTTAAATAAATTACCATTAACTTGATATTCATTTTTAAGATAAAAAACAAATTTATCAACTAATTGAGTGTTAATTATCGCTTTATGATTCAAGCACCTAGATAAATCTTCTCGGAATGATTGAAAAGTAGATGCAATACACAACCTAGGTATTTTATAGAAAGCTTCACCTAACACGATAACAGTCTTATAATGCTGAATGGCCTCAAAGCCGACAGTAGAGTTAATAGTAATAATAAATTGACTACCTTTTATCAGCTGTGACGTTTCACAATCCACAACAATGCTTCTCGGGTCAAATACGTATTTCTTACCTTTATCCATAGGGTGAGGTTTAAATACTAACGACACATTACTAGATTCTGCATAGAAGTTTTTTTCAATATGAGTGATAAAGGACTGAATATCCTGATATTCGCTATGTACTAAGACCTGAGTATCTGTATTAACTTGTAAAGGAATAAAAATATATTGCTGTGGCAATTTTACCGATGATTTATTTTTAAAATAGGTTATTTGTTTAAAAAATAAAGTCGCATAAGAAACTAAACTGTAACGTTTGTTAATGAGTGGTGTATTTACTTTAAAAATATCACCTAGAAAATTCAAACAGAGAAATAATGAAAATTTAACGTTAATTTTAAACTGCTTAAAGTGGCTAACAAATTGCTCTTTAAAAGGAAGCTGTTTAGTCGTAATCGACTCATAAAAATGAATTTCTTTGGGTATGCTGCTCAAGGCATTAACTCCTTGAAAATCAACGGTTGTAGTATGAGGTCTAAATAAGCCACGTTCGGTAATTAAGTATCGCATTCCTACTTCTTTGCAAACATGAATAGCTAAAGCGTGTTGCCAACGTAAATCATTATGCATAATGACAAGATCAATCTGCTTTTCCGCTAAAAAACTCGCAAGAAGGTAACGTACTTTGCCATATAAATAAATTCAGCTTCATTGGGTTCTACTTTCTCTAACTTCCTTTTCTTTTCCGTAAATAAGCTTTTTATATTCTTCACCATATTGAGGTCAGATAAAGAGTATGGATGCTCATTAACTATCTTATTAACCAATAACTTCTGACTACCTTTTAAATAAATAAGATGCCCTAAATTAAAAACTAAACTATAAACTTCTGATGAGAAGCTTTTCGCCAAATCACAATGAAAGTTAGTATAAAAAGGTTCGAGGATCAGAACTTTGCCCATAGAATTAGCCATTTATATTCCAGAAAAAGTAATTAAAAAATGAAGTATTTATTCAAAATGATTAAAGTCTAAATTTCTTACAAAAAAGAATTTTCATATAAAATAGTTTAAGCATCATATAAAGCCTATATCTAGAGCTTATACTTCTGCTATTTGTTAAACTTGTGATTAGCTTTTTATAGTTCTCGATACTTTTTATAAATTGCTTCTTTGTAGTCATATCTGTAATTTGAATACCTTCATGAACATCATTCCAATACGCTACAGGTATGGGTATATACTTACATTCAAATTTATTTATTAACTCAATATGTAGCTGAGTATCTTGAAACTTTTCTAGATTCTCATCAAATTTTATTTTTTCAAAAACCTCTCGCTTTATTAAAGAAGTATTTGTATGTAAGTATCCAATTCCATTTAATGACTTAATTATATTGCCATTCAAATATTTTTTTCATTTCCCTAGATGGCAGGCTACTCTTAATCACTTTTCCAAATACAGCTCCTACAGAGTAATCCTTTTCTAACTCATTTAATAAAACCTCTATTTTATTAGAAATATAAGTATCATCATCATCCAAAAAACAAATATACTGCCCATTTGATAAGTCAAAACCAATATTTCGAGACTTAGCACCTCCTAAATTCTTATTATTTCTATGATAAATAATTGGAATTGAAGTTTGAAAGCATTTGAGATTAGGCGGGTTCAATGAAAAGTCATCAATAATAATAATTTCTATATTTTGATAAGTTTGATTTAATACGCTATTAATAGCTTTAACGAATAGTTCGCCTCTATTATGTGTGGGCAGAATAATCGAAACGAGGCTAATTGAGTTAGGTTTCATGTTATTTTAATGTTATCCCTGCTATTGTTCTTAATTCATACTAAAAACTTAACATTATTTATTTTCTTAATAAGAACTAGCTTAACTGCCCATAATAATAAAACCAGTTATAGCCATTAAACCTTTTAGTTTAATATTTAAATAAATACCAAATATTTGCATTCCCAAAACTCCCTATCTATCTCTATAATGTTTTCCTGATAACATAGCTTTACAAACATAAAAAAAGTGAACTGTTTTTTTCATTGAAAAAAATTTGCTTTATGGATTGAAGTAAAACTTTTATTAAACAAAAGAAAGATATTATATTTTTTTATAAAACCTTATAGTTAACCCTTTATCATAACTTCTTTCTATACATCTAAATTTTTTAACTTCATTGCTTTCTTTTTGCAAACGGGAAAGAGAGTGTTGAAACCCCGAAATAATATTTATTCTATTTGACAAGTTACTATTAAAAACTCTGAGAAAAAATGTAGTGTCTACCCCATACAAATAAAACCTTTCATCAAAAATATCTCCGTATATTTTTTTCACGAAAGCGGCAACATCTCGGCCAATAACTAAACCACTACCTATTGATACCACTTTACTTTTTCTAGTTATATTTACACCCGAATAATATGGTTTATTTTGAATTTTAGGGTACACCACTTGATTATTAACGCTGATAATTGGTAAAGAAATAGTAGTTACTTCGGACCTACATGATGCCAAAATATACGGAGCAGTTAAGTTTGAATCATCATCTAAAAAATATACCTTTTTGCATCATAACAAGATAAAAATCTATTATAAATAACTGCTAAAGATTCATTATGCAGCGTTTCTTCAAAAAAAACTTCATAGCCTAAATTACGATAAGGAGTCATTTTAGTTTCTTCAAAACTTTTAGGGCCATTATTCCAGATCACTAATTGCGCATTGGAATAATGGACAATAGAGTTAAGTAAAGAATTAAGAGTTTTACTTTCATTTGGTTGGTTGTTGTAGAGTAGAACTAAAATAGCAGTTTCAGTCATTGATTGTTACCTATGTTATACTTTAAAACTTAACCAAGTTGTTAAAGTAGTTATTCTCCATACATGGGTTCCCATTAAAAAGTTATTAATAAAAAGACTTAAAGAGATTGAAATTGCTGCCCCAACGAGACCGTAATAAGGAATCAACATAGTAAGTAAAATTACATTAATACTTACCGTTATACTGACTGTTTTTAATGCTAACTTCTCATTACCAGTCATATTTAAAACTAAACCAGTAGATCCCATTAAAAGCTTCATCGCTTGTCCAATACAAAGAATAACTAAAATCGGATAAGCTTCAAGGTATTCACTTCCAAATAATATATTAATAAAGAAGTCACCAAAAAAGACTAATATGAAAATAATAGGCAGTGAAACAAGACAACTTAAACGTACGCTTTTGGTTAACAATATTTGCGTTGCTTCTAAATTACCTTCTTTATATAAACGTGCAACATTCGGCATAATAACCATGTTTATTGCGGATAAACCTAAAGATACTAACGTTACACCTTGCATTGCAACTTTAAAATAAGCAACTGATTCAATGTCCCCCAAAATCCCAAAAATACACTCGCTAATTCAGTATTAAGCGTTCCAATAAAAGCAATCAACGTAAATGGTAATAAGGCTTTATGCCATGTTGTAGTTATATAGTCGGTAGTCGCATTCTTTAATGTCACTACTAGCTTTATTCTAATCAAAAAAGCACTAATGATAAATGCAGAAAAAGCAGATAAAAGGGAGATATAAAGTAAGTGATAAACTGTTAGTTCACTATAAAAAAATACTGCAAGACAAGACAACTAGTGTCATTAATGGAGCAAAGATTTGGGTAGGTAATTGCGCAAAGATTGGTTTTCTCAGCCCATTAAAAACTGCGCTTTGTTGAGCTAGTAGGGCTTTAATTGGAATTAAGAAAATGGCCACCCAAAGTAAGTCAGATACAGAAGACTCAAAGAAGTTAAAGTATAAAGCGCCGCTCATTATTAGCATCACAATCAAAGAAATACTTACAACATAAAGACGAGACCAATTAATAACGCCTTTTAATAACCCCCACTCCTCCTCTAAATGAAAATGTGCAATTTCCCTCACTAACAAATTAGGCAAGCCTGCTACAGCAGGTAAGGTAGCCATAGCGATGATAGATAAAGCAAAGCTGTATAAACCAAACTGCTCAGGACCAAGATAACGCGCGTAAATAATGCCTAATATCATCGCTAAACAACGGCTAATAATCATCACGCCTGCTGTACCAGTAAATTTTCTATAGAGAGAAATTGGTTCGCTCATTTTATTCATCCATGACCATAAAGCACTCGTTTCATAACAGAGGCATTTTCTTTTAAAACACTTAGTGTTCGTTAAAAACTAATCGGTTTACGTGGTTTCTTGGCTTTAGATGCCACTGAATTGCTTTGCGCTGGTTCAGGTTCGGCTTGGTATTCCGTGTGTTGAAGCGCTGCCTCTTCTACAAACTCGTAATCTTGGGTTTCACCGGCTAGGGCGATTTGTAGGTATTGCTCGTTGAAGTAGATTAGGTCGCCTGCATAAATCTTTTTACGCTTTTGCATTTCTATTTCGCCGTTTAATGATACATATCCTTCGGCGATGGCTTGCTTGGCTTCACCGCCACCTGATACTAGATTAGCGATTTTTAATATTTTATACAGCGCAGTCGGCTCTTCACGGATCTCAATTAACGTCGCGTAAATCTCTTGTTCATCGGACATGTTTTATTCTCATTTATAATTTATTGGCCGTTATACCAAGTACCTTATTGATATGTAATCGGTTTTATTTACCCGTTAAGCTATGATCCCAGTCTTTCCAGACGACTTCATAACCTTGTGCTTTCACTAAATTAGCCATCACTTCAGGTGAACGCTCGTCGCTAATTTCAAACTGCTCTAGCGCTTTATCTGCTTGCTCGGCGTATCCACCTGGTTGCGTGCTTGACCCTGCACTGAGCGAAGTAATACCTAACGGTAACACATGGTTTCTAAAATGCTCAGATTCACGTGTGGATAACGATAACTCTACCTCAGGATTAAACAATCGATAAGCGCAAATTAGTTGTACAAGCTGTTTATCATCCATGACTGACTTGATTTCCATCCCACCTTCGCAAGGACGTAAACGTGGAAAGGAGATAGTATAACGTGTTTGCCAATATTTTTTCTCAAGATAATTTAAATGAGCGGCCACATAAAAACAATCGGTACGCCACTCTTCTAAGCCAATTAAACTGCCTAGGCCCATTTTATGAATGCCCGCTTCACCCAATCTATCATGTGTATTTAAACGATAAATAAAGTCCGATTTTTTACCTTTTAAATGGTGCTCGGCGTAGGTAACTGGATTGTACGTTTCCTGATAGACCAATACCGCATTGACACCATACTCAATCAACTCGCTGTATTCATCTTGATCAAGCGGCTGTACTTCAATGGTTATGTTTGCAAAATGTCTCTTAATAATAGGCAAAGCTTGTTTGAAATACGCGACGCCTACTTTGCGCTCCGATTCCCCTGTCACAATTAAAATATGGTCAAATCCCATTTTTTTAATAGCGAGACACTCTCTTTCTATCTCTTCCATGTCTAAGGTTTTACGGCGTAATGCATTGTGCATTGAAAAGCCACAATAGGTACAAATATTACTGCACATATTAGACAGATATAACGGGATATAAAACTGCTGCGTTTTACCAAAACGTTGCAAGGTTAACTGCTGAGATTTTTGCGCCATCTGCTCTAAATAAGGTTCAGCTGCTGGACTAATTAACGCTTTAAAGTCTTCTAAATCTAAACGTGGTTTAGATAAAGCACGCTGTACATCCTGTGCAGTTTTTCCATAAATAGAGAGACGAACATCATCCCATTGATACTCTTTTATTTTATCACTGAAATTCACAGGCTTGCCTCTAAGAATGCAGTTAATGGACTCGATGCAACGGCTTGTGTACTTTGCCCACCTAAACCTGCCAAATAGGCTTGTCGACCTGCTTGAACCGCTTTAGCGAAGGCTTCGCTCATTGCTACAGGATTACCTGCAACGGCAATAGCAGTATTCACTAGCACCGCATCAGCGCCCATTTCCATTGCTAATGCAGCATGTGAAGGACTGCCTAACCCTGCATCGACGACCACGGGAATGGTCGCTTGCTCAATAATGATCTCTAAGAACTCTGCGGTTTTAATCCCTTTGTTAGATCCAATTGGCGCGCCTAGTGGCATTACCGCGGCACAACCTGCTGACTCTAAATGTTTACATAACACAGGGTCTGCATGAACGTAAGGCAACACGATAAAACCTTTATTGGCTAACATTTCAGCTGCTTTTAAGGTTTCGATGGGATCTGGCAGTAGGTATTTTGGATCTGGGTGGATTTCTAACTTAACCCAGTTAGTTTGTAATGCTTCGCGGGCTAATTCCGCCGCAAAAACGGCTTCTTTTGCGTTGCGAGCGCCTGAGGTATTAGGCAATAGATTCATGCCATTTTTAATTAAAGGTGCGAGGATATCATCATCGCGATCAGCCATATCAACACGTTTTAATGCCATCGTCACAAGTTCTGATTTTGACGCTTTTAAAGCATCAACCATGGTTTGTTGATCATTGAATTTACCGGTTCCGGTAAACAGACGAGAAGTAAAAGATTTATCGCCGATAATCAATTGATCTTGTTGTTTCATTTCTTCAAATAACATAGTTACCCACCTGCAATGGCTTGAAACAGAGAGATATTATCTCCCTCATTAATATTATATTGCGTCCATTCTGAACGACTAATCACCTGCATATTGACAGCGACGGCGCTGCCTATTAACGGCTTTTCTAAATGACTTAATAACTGCTCAATATTTATTGAATTTGGCAATGTTAATGCTTGTTCATTCACTTGTATTTTCATCTATACCTGCCCACATACGCTGCACTGAGTGTCTTTATTAATGGCAAAGGTTTGCCAATCTAGGGTTTTACCATCAAACAGTTTTAATTTATTTTTAATACCAGAAGGCAAACCAACAAAATACTTGATCGCTTCTAACGCTTGTAGCGTGCCGATAGTGCCAACCACAGGGCCGATAATCCCAGCGTTGCTACAATTAAGCGTTTGCTCTTCTGAACTAGGGAATAGGCAGTGATAACAAGGAGACTCGGCTTGGCTATGGTCAAAGAACATCAACTGCCCTTCTAAACGAATAGCAGCCCCTACAATCAATGGCACTTTGGCGTCAACACAGGCTTTATTAATCATCTGTCTCGTTGCCATATTGTCAGTACAATCTAACACTAGATCAGCCATGGTGAGTTCCATGCTTAACTGCTGTTCGGGCATCTGCTTATTAATACTACGCACTTTAATATCCGGATTGAGTTGTTGGAGGCGTTGTTTCGTGACTTCTACTTTGGACTCACCAATATCACTGTTTTGATAGGTTATTTGACGCTGTAAGTTGCTCACTTCAATGTCATCAAAGTCGTTTAAAACTAAGTGCCCAATACCCGCTGCTGCTAGATATAAGGCAGCAGGAGACCCCAATCCTCCCATGCCAATAATCAATACTTTGGCATTTTTGAGTTTATGTTGTCCTGCTTCGCTCACCTCTTCCAAAAGCAGGTGACGGCTATAACGTAATAACTCGTTATCACTTAACATCTGTATTTCCTTGATTCATCACCTGATTAAATTGGTTAATCACTTGTTGTGGATCATCCGCTTTGGTTATTGCTGTTACTACCGCAATACTCCCAACACCACATTGCCATACTGCAGGAGCGCGATCTAAGTTGATACCACCAATGGCCACAGTAGGTGTTTTAGATAATAACGCGGCATATTTTGCTAAACGTGTTAATCCTTGTGGATCCGATGGCATCTCTTTGGTTTGAGTTGGGAAGATATGCCCTAATGCGATATAACTTGGTTTAAGCTGTTGGGCACGTAACAGTTCGTAATAACCATGGGTACTTAATCCAAGTCGCAAACCAGCATCGGTAATTAAGCCTAAATCAGCGACATCCATATCTTCTTGGCCAAGGTGAACCCCGTAGGCTTGATGTTTAACGGCTAATTGCCAATAGTCGTTGATAAACAATCTTGCATGGTAAGCTTTGCCTAAGGCGATGGCATCGATGATCTGTTGTTCTACTTGATCGTCTTGTTTGTCTTTAATGCGTAGCTGTAAGGTTTTTGCACCCATTTTTAATAAGCGTTCAATCCATTCTACTGAGTCAACAACTGGGTAAAGCCCTAGTTGGTGAGTATCGCTAAGGCTCAAAACCTGGACCCGCTTCTAAACGACCTGGCAAATCTAATTCATAACCGATACTTGATTCGGGTAACACGATTTCTGGGAAGTCATCATGATTCGTTGGCCAACCGCAATGTGCAATAGCCCCTTCACCAGCGCCCAGTGCTTTAGAGGCTTTTAAACCTTGGTTCAGGTAAGCTTTGGCAATCACTAATGCATCTTCAATAAAGTAATCTAATGCCATTGCCCCTGCTATCGCGCTAGATAGGGTACAACCTGTGCCATGAGTATGCACATTCTCTAAACGAGGACTGGTTAAAGCAATCTCTCTTTTACCATCACTCCAGTAATCTAGGGCTACGTTATCCACCAGCTCAAAATGCCCGCCTTTTATCAACACGCTGCCACAGCCCATATCAATCAGTTTATCCACCGCAGGTTTGAAAGACTCACCTGAGATTAAGGCGTGCCCCGATAATGTTAAGACTTCATTAGCGTTAGGCGTTAATAGGTCAATTTGCGGCAATAACTCCGCTTTAATGACCTCTATGATGCCTTCCTCAGTCATATCATCACCAGTCGAAGCAACTGCGACAGGGTCGTAAATAACAAATGGAGCTTTCTGCCAAGTTTGTTTATATAAAGCCAATTGTTGTGCCAATATTTTCACATGTTCAACACTAGCCATTAACCCTATTTTAATCACTTTTGCAGGCATATCTTCTGCGAGGCTAGCCAGTTGCTGGGTAAACATTTTTTCAGAGACGCTTTCAACCAGCTGAACTGATACTGAATTTTGTGCTGTTACCGCAGTGATCACTGAGCAAGGGTCTGCCCCTAAATCATTAAAGGTAGCAAGATCAGCTTGAATACCTGCGCCAGCGCTCGAGTCAGAGCCGGCAATTGTCCATACTATGTTATTCATATTTAACCTTACACTTGTGAAGTTTTAAACTTTTTTCTAATACGGGAGGTTGATATATTTCAGCCCCGCTATCATTAAACTCTTTGGCTTTATTCGCCATACCTTGTTGTGCTGTTAGTGTGACCGTTTCATCTAGTAATTTAATAGATATCTCGCCTCTCTCTAACTGTTTGGTAAAGTCTCGCACATCTTGAGTGATTTTCATTGAACAGAATTTAGGGCCACACATTGAACAGAAATGAGCAACTTTACCTGACTCCTGCGGTAACGTTTCATCGTGATATTCACGTGATGTAACAGGGTCTAAACCTAAGTTAAACTGGTCTTCCCAGCGGAATTCAAAACGAGACTTTGATAATGCATTATCACGGATTTGTGCACCAGGATGCCCCTTTGCTAAATCAGCGGCATGGGCTGCCAATTTATAAGTGATCAACCCTACTTTAACGTCATCTTTATTAGGTAAGCCTAAATGCTCTTTAGGTGTCACGTAACATAACATTGCACAACCATACCAACCGATTTGAGCAGCACCAATGCCTGACGTGATATGGTCATAACCTGGCGCGATATCGGTGGTTAACGGGCCCAATGTATAAAATGGTGCTTCAAAACAATCTTCCAGCTGTTTATCCATATTTTCTTTGATCATCTGCATCGGTATATGGCCTGGGCCTTCAATCATGACTTGTACGTCATATTCCCAAGCGACTTTAGTTAGTTCGCCTAATATCTCTAGTTCTGAAAACTGCGCTTGGTCATTAGCATCTGCAACTGAGCCAGGACGCAAACCATCACCTAATGACAGTGAAACATCATACTGCTGGCAGATTTCACATATCTCTCTGAAGTGTTCATAGGCAAAGTTTTCTTGATGATGTGATAGACACCATTTAGCCATGATAGAGCCACCACGGGACACAATGCCAGTCACACGTTTAGCAGTCATTGGTACAAAACGCAGTAACACACCCGCATGGATAGTAAAGTAATCTACGCCTTGTTCGGCTTGTTCGATCAATGTATCTCTAAATACTTCCCAGGTTAGGTTCTCTGCTACACCATTTACTTTTTCAAGCGCTTGATAAATTGGAACCGTACCAATTGGCACGGGTGAATTACGTAAGATCCACTCTCGTGTTTCATGGATATTTCGTCCCGTTGATAAGTCCATTACCGTATCGCCGCCCCATAATGTCGACCACACTAGCTTTTCAACCTCTTCTTCAATCGATGAGCTCACCGACGAATTACCAATATTCGAATTTACTTTCACTAGGAAGTTACGACCAATGATCATCGGCTCTAATTCAGGATGGTTGATATTAGCAGGGATAATCGCGCGACCTTCTGCTACCTCTTTCCGTACAAATTCAGGCGTAATACGATCTTGTAAATTAGCACCAAAACTTTGTCCTGCATGTTGAAAGTGTAAGGCTTCACATTGAACGCGATCACGACCTTGGTTTTCACGAATCGCAATGTATTCCATCTCAGGAGTAATAATGCCTTGGCGAGCATAATGCATTTGTGTCACGCATTTTCCTGCCTTCGCTTTTAATGGCTGCGGTAGGTGACTGAAACGAAGTTCATCTAAGCTATTATCTGACAGTCTTTGTTGAGCAAATTCAGAGCTCACTCCAACTAATGCTTCACTATCACCTCTAGCTGTGATCCAACTCTCTCGCAAACGGGGTAAACCTGCATGCACATCTATTTTAGTATTCGGGTCTGTATAGGGGCCTGAAGCATCATAAACTGGGATAGGCTCATTTTTTTCATAGATTGGATTTTGCTCTGTGCCTCCTACAAAGGTATCTGTTTGATGGATTTGACGCATTGCCACTTTGATCGGATGGATCTCTCCATCAATAAAGATTTTTCTGAATTAGGGTAAGCTTGATGGTTCAAATTTTGAATATAATCTTGCGCGGCTTGGCGAGATTGTTTACGGGATAAATTTTTACGACTTGTTGTTTTTAATGTTGAGTTGATATCTTTAGACATAGCATTCTTTACCTATTTTCTTATAGAAATGAGAAGAGTGCTTGTCGAATAGGTGTGGGAAGCTAAAAATATCCAAAGACAGATATTTTCTACTTGTTCCCTTCGTAGGTATTAGCCTAATCAGGTTCCACGGATCCCACATGATTACCTTTTAAAATTGGTATTCACTTAACGTGGTCTCAGCCTTTGGGATATTCCCATTAGCACTCCGACAAGATGGCAAAGAGTATAGAAGAAATTGTATTGGAATTAAACAGCTGTTTATAGTTTGTGGCTGTTTATAAAATCAAAAGACCGAAACAAGCAGGATAAATCCAGCGCCCCTTAAAGATGTTTCATGAATGGTGTAGAGAACTGACCACGACCTGAAGTCATTGTACGTAGTGACCTGAAGATGATGCACCCAAACGCTTTTGCTAATTTAACTTTTTCTAATTTCTTAACAGCCACAAAAAAGCCCCAATGACTTTCATCATTAGGGCTCGAACTTTCAAAGATTGTTAAGAAAGATTATTTCTTAGCAGCTTCTTTTTCAGCTTTAACTTTTCGACTTGCTTTGGGTATAGCGCATCAGCTACTGCTGAAGGACAAGGCATAACCTTTTTGAATTCCATACTGGACTAAGGGCAATGCACTCAAACGCTTTTGCTAATTTATTAACACCCACAAAAAAAGCCCTAATGACTTTCGTCATTAGGGCTCGAACTTTCAAAGATTGTTAAGAAAGATTATTTCTTAGCAGCTTCTTTTTCAGCTTTAACTTTTTCGATCACTGCATCAGCTACTGCTGAAGGACAAGGCATGTAGTTTTTGAACTCCATAGAGAACTGACCACGACCTGAAGTCATTGTACGTAGTGAACCGATGTAACCAAACATTTCTGAAAGAGGTACGTCAGCTTTAATACGAACACCAGAAGCACCAGCTTCTTGACCAGCAATCATACCACGACGACGGCTAAGGTCACCGATAACGTCACCAACGTGATCGTCTGGCGTGAATACGTCAACAGACATAACAGGCTCTAGAAGTTGAGCACCCGCTTTAGGGATAGATTGACGGAATGCACCACGTGCTGCTAATTCAAATGCTACTGCAGATGAATCCACGGCGTGGAAACCACCATCAAATAGTTCAACTTCAACGTCTAATACAGGGAAACCAGCAAGTACACCGTTATCCATCATGCCTTCGAAACCTTTCTCGATTGCAGGAAGAATTCTTTAGGTACGTTACCACCAACAACTGTAGATGTGAACGTAAAGCCAGTACCAGCTTCACCAGGCTTGATACGGTAATCGATTTTACCGAATTGACCAGAACCACCAGATTGTTTCTTGTGAGTGTAAGAATCTTCAACTGCTTGCGTGATTGTTTCACGGTAAGCAACTTGAGGTTCACCTACAACTAACTCAACACCGTAAGTACGTTTTAGGATATCTACTTTGATATCTAAGTGAAGTTCACCCATACCAGATAGGATTGTTTCACCTGAATCTTGGTCTGTTTCAACACGGAATGTTGGATCTTCTGCAACCATTTTACCGATAGCGATACCCATTTTCTCAGTAGAACCTTTATCTTTTGGTGTTACAGAGATAGAGATTACTGGTTCTGGGAATACCATAGCTTCAAGAATGATTGGATCTTTTGGATCACATAATGTGTGACCAGTTTGAACGTTAGACTTCATACCAACGATAGCGATGATATCACCCGCTTGTGCAGAAGTAAGTTCGTTACGGTCATCAGCTTGCATTTCACACATACGGCCAACACGCTCAGTTTTACCTGTAGCAGCGTTAAGAATTGTGTCACCTTTCTTAAGTGTACCTGAGTAGATACGTACGAAAGTAAGAGAACCAAAACGGTCATCTGTAATTTTAAATGCTAATGCTTTAAATGTTTCTTCAGCAGAAACTGTTGCTACTGCACCAGTAGGTTCACCTTCTTCGTCTGTAAGAGGTTGTGGATCAACATCTGTAGGACAAGGTAAGTAATCAACAACAGCGTCAAGGATAAGTTGAACACCTTTGTTTTTGAATGCAGAACCACAGTAAGTAGGGAAGAAGTCCATTGTACGAGTACCAGTACGGATACAACGTTTAATGTCTTCAATTGAAGGTTCTGTACCTTCTTCTAAGTACTCCATTAGTAGATCTTCATCTTGCTCTAATGCAGTTTCAATTAGCATTTCACGGTATTCTTCTACTTTATCAACCATGTCCGCAGGAACATCTTCGATTTTGTAGTTTTCTGGAAGACCTGAGTCATCCCAAACGTATGCTTTACGGCTTAATAGAATCAACAACACCAGAGAAGTCGTCTTCGATACCGATTGGTAATACCATTACTAGTGGGTTAGCACCTAGTACGTCTTGAGTTTGCTTAACAACACGGTAGAAGTCAGCACCCATACGGTCTAATTTGTTTACGAAGATGATACGAGCAACTTTAGAGTCATTCGCGTAACGCCAGTTAGTTTCTGACTGAGGCTCAACACCACCAGAACCACAGAATACACCGATACCACCATCAAGTACTTTAAGAGAACGGTATACTTCAACTGTGAAGTCAACGTGTCCAGGAGTATCGATAACGTTAAAACGGTGATCGTCCCAGAAACAAGTTACAGCAGCAGACTGGATAGTAATACCGCGCTCAGCTTCCTGTTCCATGAAGTCAGTTGTAGATTCGCCGTCATGTACTTCACCAGTTTTGTGGATTTGACCAGTAAGTTTCAGGATACGTTCTGTAGTTGTGGTTTTACCCGCATCAACGTGCGCGAAAATACCAATGTTTCTGTATTTAGTTAAATCAGTCATTTTTTATACTCTGTATGTAAAAAATTGGAGGCTATATTCCCGCGGCATTATACAATCTTTGTAGTTAAACAGAACACAGTATTTAGAAAAAAGCGGAAATATGTTGTTTTTTTCGACTTTATTTTGTCATATTTTCTGTAAAACGCGAAAAAAAACCAAAACGCTGTTATTTAAAACAGTGTTTAGTCGCAAAATTAAGCAGTTCATGTGATCAGTACAATAGAAAAGAGCAATGAGAAAACAAAAGTGCTGATAGCTGTATTTTTTAATTGCTCATTAAAAATCGCGCTCTCATTTTCAAAGTCATTCAGAGCAATATAGATTTGCGTACAACTTTTGATTAATGGGCTAGCAATTAATAAAAATAGGAATTGCCAGAATTGGCTGCCCGGTAAGCTATAAATGTACAGCCCGCTACACACCATCGCAGCAATAATAAGTAATAGATGATAAATAAATGCCTTTTGACGTCCAAATAACACCACTAAGGTTATTTTATTAGCCGCTTTATCGTTTGCTAGGTCACGCATATTATTAATATTCAATACTGCAGCACTTAAGAAACCGATACTAAAAGCTGGTAAAAGAATCTCAACGGGTAAAGTTAATGCCTGTAAATAAAAAGCTGCCTAATACGCCTAATAAACCAAAAAACAGAAAGACTGCAACATCGCCCATGGCGCGATAACCATAGGGGATCTTACCCATGGTATAAGTGATCGCCGCTACTATCGCTACAATACCTAACCCTATAAATAGTAACCAATGCTGAAGATCGTCACCAAAAGATCGTACCAATAAAGATAAACCAGACAGAATACAAGCAAAGGTGACAAAGATAATGGCTTTTTGCATTGCCACTTTACTAATTAGTCCACTTTGCATCATCCGTTGTGGCCCAACACGTTGATCATCAGCGCCTGATACTGCGTCCCCATAATCGTTAGCTAAATTAGAAAGGATTTGTAACAACAAAGCAGTTAATAAAGACAATAGAAAAATGCCCATATCAAAAACCTGGTAATACTTTGCTAAGCCACCAGCCACAATGATAGAAGATGCAGCCAAAGGCAGTGTACGCAGACGACAGGCGTGAAGCCAAACTTGATATTTGTTCACTCAATAATCCTATATAAATAAAGTGCTAAACGATGATATTTATCAATAACAATGCATAGGTAATGGTTAAGATAGTGTTATGTAAATGTTGATTAACCACCGATGGTTGTAACGAACTGATGTGTAAATTTAAGCAATTTCGACAACAATTAATACAGAAACTACAATTCTTTAGTTTTGAGCATGGACAATACCCATCACAAAACTTATCTATTACAATTGATCCCATTACATTATTGGCATTGCTGAAAGGACAAAATAATCCCTCAGGTAATAAACCAATGCTATACCCTCTTATTTATTGGCAGAATAAAGAACACACTCACACACTAGCTAGCTTGGGCAGTATTGAAGTGTTAAATCATATCCCCAATGCTTCTGACCAACAACTTTATTTAGGTGGTTTGGCTTTTCAGCAACAAGGTGAACAATGGCTAGACTTCCTAGTACTTGTTTTATTCGCCCTTTAATGGTTTTTCAAAAGCTGAATGAACAGTGGGAAGTAATATTTCACTTTGACGGTAATAACGCCATCGACGATACCATTGAAGCAGTAAGTTCCTTACAAGCTCCGCAATCCAATTCACTACTATCGCTTTCGAAGTTCAGTCGACAAGATACACCTAACCAACAGCAATGGGCTGAACTAGTTGAGTTAGCAATAGAGTACAAAGCATTATTACCTAAAGTCGTATTATCAAGACAAACTGAATTATGTTTTGATAGCAATATTAACGTTTGGGATGTGATGGAGTTATGGCAAAAGGCTAATATTAATAGCTTTCACTATGTTTTTAAGTTTTCAGAAAAACGATCTTTTATTAGCTGCTCGCCTGAACGTTTATATTCACGTCACCACCAGTCAGTTACTACCGAAGCCCTAGCAGGAACAGCACCAAGGGGAATGACGGCTAATGAAGACCAATGGTTAAAAGAAGGTTTATTACATGACAAAAAAATAGACCGTGAAAACCACATCGTACAAGAATTTATTGTAGCAAGCCTTAAACAATTAAAAGCGCAGGTAAACTGTTCCCCTATTCAAGTGATGCAGTTACAAAATGTACAGCATCTATGTGTGCCAATAAAAGCTTCTTTGCCTAAACAAGTAAAGGATAATCATCTGCTACACAGCTTACATCCCACACCTGCAGTAGGAGGAATCCCTAAGTTATCTGCTCTGCAATTTATTAATGATAATGAACCTTATATACGAGGTTGGTATGCAGGAGCTGTTGGCTATATAAGTAAAGATAGCAGTGATTTTAGTGTCGCTATCAGAAGTGCTTTAATTAAAAGTAATAGCATTAAATTATTTGCAGGCGCGGGGATTGTTACAGGGTCAATTGCCAGCGATGAATGGCAAGACTTGATAATAAAATTGGCACTATTTTAACTATTCTAAATAGTTAACCTCAATAGCGAGACTTATAAATGCACACAGATAGCGATAAGCCATTTTCATGTTATCACTCAAATATTAACCTATTATGGGCAAGTTTATTAATAGAAGAACTGACCCGTCATGACATTAGTGATTTTTGCATTGCACCAGGCTCCCGCTCAACACCTTTAACGTTAGCCGTAGCCAATAATAAAAAAGCTACTGCACATGTGCATTTTGATGAAAGAGGATTAGGTTTTTTTGCACTTGGCTTGTGCCAAGCATCCACTAAGCCTGTGGTGATAATAACAACCTCAGGTACAGCAGTTGCAAACTTGTACCCTGCAGTCATAGAAGCTAGACAAAGTCACTTACCATTAATTGTGCTTTCAGCAGACAGACCAACAGAATTAATTGACTGCGCTGCTAATCAAGCGATTGAACAGCAACATATTTTTTCTAGCTATCCTATTTTCTTTAAGCAGATCCCTAGCCCAACAACCGAGATCCCTCCTAATTTTTTGTTATCAACATTAGATCAGGGAATTGCATCACAACAGGTAAAGCTTGGACCTATCCACTTCAATATCGCGTTTAGGGAGCCACTTTATCCAGAGCATAAACTAAGTGACTTTACTGACTACTTAACGCCTTTAAAAGTTTGGACTCAACATATCTCTCCTTTCACTTGTTATCATCAAAGTAAACCTAGCGTTTTACCAGCTTGTATCGAGTTACCCTACTCCAAAATAATGGTGGTCGTAGGAAGAATTCAGGATAAACAACAAGCCTTAGCCATTGAACAATTTTGTATTCAGCATCAATTACCACTTTTTGCAGATGTGCAGTCTCAGCTACAACACTCAACGCAAAACATTGCGCACTATGACCTACTATTAAACAACCCCAAATTTAGTGAATTATTACTAGAGTCTGAGCTAATCGTCCAATTTTCAGATCACTTGATTAGTAAACGCCTTACTCAATTGATTGATAATAATACCGCACCACTTTGGGTGATTTCAGAGCATCAACAACGCATCGATCCAACTCATACAGTCACACAACGATTTATGACTTCCGCTAGCACTTTCATTTGCTCTGTGGTTCCACAAAGCTACCCCGATCATAGCTGGTTCAATAAAATAGTTAATTTACAGAAAAAGCTCAGTGAAACATTAACCACTTACACTCACTCTAAAGCGCTTAATGAAATAAACAGTACAGTCTATTTACTCAATCATATGCCTATGCAAACACTACTTGGTAATAGCCTCGCTATTCGTATTGCAGATATGTTCGCTAATACCTCTTCCCATATTTATAGTAATCGAGGAGCAAGTGGCATTGATGGTTTAATCGCTACTGCGGTAGGAATTGCAAAGCAGAAAAATACTGCAAGCAGTCTGGTCATTGGTGATACCTCTTTTCTATACGACTTAAACTCGTTAGCACTATGCAAACAACTCAATAAGCCTTTTATCATTTTATTATTGAATAATGATGGAGGTGGGATTTTTAATCTCTTACCGATTCCTGCAGCACAGCAACAGCAGTTTTATCAACAGCCTCATGGTCTGACCTTTGCACAAACTTGTGAACAATTTTCCATTAATTATGTCAAACCTAGTACATTTTCTGAATTTAAAGCACACTATCAAACAGCATTAATGAATAACGCAACAAATTGCACTACCCTGATTGAGGTTTGTACTGATAACAAATTAACGACAACACAACTAGACGTTATTAAGGAGCAGGTGAAAAATGCCATTATATAGTGAACAGCAAGGTTCAACGTCTCACCCCACGTTAGTTTTTTTACATGGATTTTTAGGTAACCGCAACGATTGGCAAAGCACCATAGAAGCACTCAAAGATGATTATCATTGTGTCACTATCGATTTACCAGGCCATGGCCGTTCTGCAGGCTGTGTCATTTCATTACAAGATGGCTTCGAAAACTGTCACCAATTAATACAATTCACCCTCGCCACATTAAACATTCACTCTTTTACCTTAATTGGTTATTCCCTAGGTGGACGGATTGCTCTAGATTATGCTCGTACCCAGCAAGACAAACGTTTACAGCACTTAGTATTAGAGTCTTGTCATCTAGGACTGGATAATGAACAGGAAAAAATACAACGTCGGCAATTTGATCTCAATTGGGCCACACACTTTGCAACCAATGCCATCGAAGAAAGTTTGATGCAATGGTACTCTCAACCGATTTTTGATGACCTCAATGATATTCAAAAACAGTTTATTATTGAAAAACGTAGCCATAATTACGGTGTATTTTTAGCAAATATGTTGTTATCTACTAGTTTAGCCAACCAACAATGTGCCAGTCACTTTTTAGAAAAGACCGATTTACCTATTACTTACCTATATGGTGAAAAAGACACTAAATTTGCGCAAGTCGCCAGCCTATTTCCAACACTTAATAATATTAAAATTCGCTGTTTTAATGGCCTAGGTCATAATACACATCAACAAGACCCCATAAACTATGCCAATACGATTAAACAACTGAGCAATTAGCGGTTTAATTTCCTTGATGGCATACATAATGGAGTGACTATGACTGAATCAACACATTATTCCGCAATACAATGGCAACCGAGCGCGTTAACTTTTGAAGATATCTATTATCACAAGGCTGAAGGCATAGCTAAAATCACCATCAATCGCCCACAAGTACGTAATGCATTTGGGCCACAAACCGTTAACGAAATGATGCAAGCCTTGCACGATGCTCGTTATGACGCTGAGATTGGTGTGATTATTCTGACTGGCGAAGGCAATTTAGCTTTCTGCTCAGGTGGTGATCAAAGTGTCCGTGGAGATTCAGGTTATAAAGATGACACCGGCGGTCATCACCTCAATGTATTAGATTTCCAACGTCAAATTCGTACTTGCCCTAAACCTGTAATCGCCATGGTAGCTGGTTATGCAGTAGGTGGAGGGCATGTATTACACATGATGTGTGACTTAACGATTGCTGCGAATAACGCTCAATTTGGTCAAACTGGTCCAAAAGTCGGTTCTTTCGATGGTGGTTGGGGTGCAAGTTACATGGCGCGCATTGTAGGGCAGAAAAAAGCACGAGAGATTTGGTTCCTCTGCCGTATGTATGATGCACAAGAAGCCGTTGACATGGGATTAGTCAATACCGTCGTTCCTCTTGTGGATTTAGAAAAAGAAACAGTGAAATGGTGCCGTGAAATATTACAAAATAGTCCAATGGCATTACGTTGCCTAAAAGCTGCCTTGAATGCAGACTGTGATGGTCAGGCAGGCCTACAAGAGTTAGCGGGCAATGCGACAATGCTTTTCTACATGAGTGAAGAAGGGCAAGAAGGTAGAAACGCTTTCAATGAAAAACGTAAGCCAGATTTTAGCCAATATTCAAGAAACCCATAACCTGACGGCATAAAGTAAGACAACAACCTAAGCACACAATCTAAAATCGCCAAATATCCATTAACAGTGATTTACTATTGTTGAATTAATAATAGTAGTCACATTAATGGAGTCTTCTCCATAAAAGCATTTCATAAAGCCTTAATTTAACGCATCATAGTCGGCTACATAAAACATAAGCATTGATTCAATATACAACTTGAATTCAAAGAAAGGAAAATCACATGGTATTAGTAGGCAAACAGGCTCCTGATTTTACTGCTGCAGCAGTATTAGGTAATGGCGAGATTATAGATAACTTTAATCTGAAAGATTTTGCTAACGGTAAAAAGATAGTGCTTTTCTTTTATCCACTTGACTTCACTTTTGTATGCCCTTCTGAACTGATTGCATTTGATAAACGCTTTGGAGATTTCCAAGCACGTGGAGTTGAAATCATTGGTGTATCTATTGATTCACAATTTTCTCATCATGCATGGCGTAACACTTCTATCAATAATGGCGGTATCGGCGCAGTGCAATATCCGCTTGTAGCAGATATTAAACATGAAATTTGTAAAGCCTATGATGTTGAGTTGGAAGACGAAGGCGTTGCATTACGTGGATCTTTTCTGATTGATAACGAGGGTAAAGTACGTCACCAAGTAGTCAACGACCTACCTTTAGGACGCAATATAGATGAAATGCTACGCATGGTGGATGCGTTACAATTCCATGAAGAGCACGGAGAAGTATGCCCAGCTCAATGGGCAAAAGATAAAGCGGGCATCGAGGCTTCACCTGAAGGGGTTGCTAAATACCTTGCCAATCACTCAGATGATTTATAAAGAAGATCATTTTCTATCATTCATAAATATAAAAATGGCCTGACTAGGCCATTTTTCATTATACGATAAGCATTATTTCAATGAGGAGTAATAAGCAGCTAAATCTTCAATATCTTCATCACTTAACGATGTTGCTTGAGGAATCATTACAGCAGACAAACCACCTTCACGTTGCCCTGCTTTGTAAGCGTTTAAAGCCGATATTAAATAAGCTTCATTTTGCCCCTTTAGATTAGGATAAACAGGCACGTTAGTTATACCATTTGCGCCATGGCAAGCAGCACAAATAGCAGACTTCTGTTTACCTGCATCAACATCACCTGCAGTGGCTACTAACGGAAAAACCACTAAGATTAAACTTAGCATTTTTAAATACATATAAGCTCCATTAACCAATTATTTACCTAGAATGTAACATCATATAATAACAACCATATTAAACATATGGTTTAAATAGACTCTTTCTTAGCTCATCTCTTAATGGACCACTAATTAGCTATTATTACTATAAAGATTTCTTACTCCATGCTACCAATAATAGATAAAACTGATATTGTAGATGAGTAAGAGAAACAACTTTCTTAAATTTAAAAAATGAGTTTAACAATGCGCATCCCCACCAACAACTTGATGAAACTACCCTTAATAATTTAATTGAACAGTATATTTTACGAGAAGGGACTGATTACGGTGAAGTTGAATTTTCTTTAGCAGAAAAGACAAAACAAGTGTTAAAGCAAGTTGAAAATGAAGACATTTACATTATGTATTCTGAACTTAATGAAAGTGTTACCTTAATAAGTAAAGAAGCATTTTCACAGGCCCAAACTGATTAATAATAAAACAGATAAATTGTTAATTTTGTATCTACTAGTCCATAATCTAAATATTATTAAAGAAAATGCACCTATTTATGACAAAGATCTAATTTATTACACAACTAATACTCATAAATATTACAGAGTATGAAAAAAACGATACAATTCATACACAACTAAAATGAATTAGTGAATAAAATAACAAGAATAGCGGTATAGCTATTACTACAGACAAAGGGAAATTTATGATCATTACCAAGCCTCAAACCGATCCAACGTTAGAATGGTTTTTATCACACTGCCATACCCATAAATACCCAGCAAAAAGTATGTTAATTCACGCTGGTGAAAAAGCTGATACTTTATATTTTATTGTTAAAGGTTCTGTTGCAGTTGTTATCAAAGACGAAGACGGAAAAGAGATGATCCTCTCTTACTTAAACCAAGGTGACTTCATTGGTGAGCTAGGTTTATTTGATAAAGAAGAAAACCCAATTCGTAGTGCTTCGGTGAAAGCAAAGTCAGCTTGTGAAGTAGCAGAAATCTCATACAAAAAATTCACACAGTTAATTACAGTTAACCCTGAAATTTTAATGCGCCTTTCTCGTCAAATGGCAAACAGACTGCAAGTGACTAGTCAAAAGGTAGGTAACTTAGCATTCTTAGACGTGACAGGTCGTATTGCAAATACATTACTAGATTTAGCTAAACAACCAGATGCGATGACTCACCCAGACGGTATGCAGATTAAAATTACTCGTCAAGAGATTGGTCAAATTGTAGGTTGTTCACGTGAGACTGTTGGTCGTATTTTGAAAATGCTAGAAGAGCAAGGATTAATTTCTGCTCATGGCAAAACAATTGTTGTCTTTGGCACTCGATAGTCAGACTATTCCAAACTAATAAAAAACCGCTTAAATGCGGTTTTTTTATAGAACAATATAAAATTAGTGCTTACTAGGTCCATTACGAACCAAATCTTGCCCTGTTTGAAACACCTCTTCAGTTACCCAACGTGATAATAATAATTGGTGTTTATCATCTAATACAGCTACAAACCTACGTCCATCTTTATTATTCGTAGCTAACGCTAGACCAGATACATTTGATAAACCTAAACTACCACTCTCAACTAAAAGCAAGAATTTCTCTAACTCTTCTAGGTTACTAATAATACTCGTTTCATTACTCATATTTAAACTCTCTTGTTTAACTAAACGGTGATCTTTACTTAGACTCTTTAATATATTTATTAAGTATATTTTAATGCTGTTCTGGGAGCATACAGCCAAGATAGCGATGTAATCGTTTAATACCAATCATAGTAAGTAACTGATCTATTTTACTTGTTAAAACAACTTATTTTTTCGTTGTAAGTTTCGTATAGGGAACAACCATTTACATCAACTTACGCCTCAAACTAAGCTATTTTTCCGGCGCAAAATTTAGATCAGTTATTTAATACAATTGGTATAAGGCGGTAAAACTCACCTTAATATAATTGAAAAGCCAGATCTTGTTGTACTGCTGCTACCGCAGGTTTTAAATTAATGGAACAGATTCTACTATCAATATAAAAAATAAGAATGCTAAATTATAGATATAAAAAAACCTGTCGATATTATCAACAACGATTGTTCGTATTAGGTGCTTGGCGATGGAAAGTAGTCATAAAGCTCGTGACCTGTGCTGTCGTACTACCAGGGCACGCAGAGCTTAGCCCCGATGCTATCGCATCATTCGCCCTAATACCAATCATAATAAGTAACTGATCTATTTTACTTGTTAAAACAACTTATTTTTCGTTGTAAGTTTCGTATAGGGAACAACCATTTACATCAACTTACGCCTCAAACTAAGCCATTTTTCCGGCGCAAAATTTAGATCAGTTATTTAATACAATTGGTATAACTTTTACGTAGCTCATCATAAACCTGCAGCCAAGAACGGAAAAATCCCTGCTGACATAGCCAACAGGGATTGTTCATATTAGGCGCTTGGCGATGGGTGAATATTGCTCATAACCCATCGCAGTCGCGATATTCGCCCTACTGTCACACATCAGGATGGCGACTGCGTCGCTACTTTTGTTTATCCCATGTTTAAGTAGGTCAGCAGACATAAAAAAACCCTGTCGACGTGAATCAACAGGGTTCGTTTAATGAGGCGCTTGGCGATGGGTGAACATTGCTCATGCCCCATCGCTGTCGCGATATTCGCCCTACTGTCACACTAAAGGAAAGCGACTGCGTCGCTGCTTTGTTTATCCCATGTAAAAGTAGTCATCGGCGTCTAAGCGCTCAATAACGAAAAAACCCCAGCCTTCTTTCGAAGACTGGGGTTTATCGTTGTTAGGCGCTTGGCGATGGGTGAATATTGCTCGTGACCCTTACCTTTCGGTAAACTCGCCCTACTTTCTGCGTAGGTCAGCATAAATCAACACAATTAAAAAAGCCCCACCGGAACTAACCAGTGGGGCTATTTTAAATGAGGCGCTTGGCGATGACCTACTTTCACATGGGGAGACCCCACACTATCATCGGCGCAGCTGCGTTTCACTTCTGAGTTCGGCATGGGATCAGGTGGTACCACAGCGCTATGGCCGCCAAGCATAAAATTGTAATTAGGAAAGTGATGTTCTAATGTTCTTGTTTTTTGCTCTATCTAATCGTAGCAGTCTATGTAAATACGCTATCACAAGCGCTTATATTTTAACGTCTTCTTTGACAATCTTGGTCACATAACAACACTACTTAGGTGTTGTATGGTTAAGCCTCACGGGTAATTAGTACAAGTTAGCTCAATACGTTGCCGCACTTACACACCTTGCCTATCAACGTTGTAGTCTCCAACGGCCCTTTAGGGAACTTAAAGTTCCAGTGAGAACTCATCTTGAGGCTCGCTTCCCGCTTAGATGCTTTCAGCGGTTATCGATTCCGAACGTAGCTACCGGGCAATGCTATTGGCATAACAACCCGAACACCAGCGGTTCGTCCACTCCGGTCCTCTCGTACTAGGAGCAGCTCCTCTCAATTCTCAAACGCCCACGGCAGATAGGGACCGAACTGTCTCACGACGTTCTAAACCCAGCTCGCGTACCACTTTAAATGGCGAACAGCCATACCCTTGGGACCGACTTCAGCCCCAGGATGTGATGAGCCGACATCGAGGTGCCAAACACCGCCGTCGATATGAACTCTTGGGCGGTATCAGCCTGTTATCCTCGGAGTACCTTTTATCCGTTGAGCGATGGCCCTTCCATTCAGAACCACCGGATCACTATGACCTACTTTCGTACCTGCTCGACGTGTCTGTCTCGCAGTTAAGCTGGCTTATACCATTGTACTAACCTCACGATGTCCGACCGTGATTAGCCAACCTTCGTACTCCTCCGTTACTCTTTGGGAGGAGACCGCCCCAGTCAAACTACCCACCAAACAGTGTCCCAAACCCCGATTCAGGGGCCATGGTTAGAACTCAAAACATACAAGGGTGGTATTTCAAGGTCGGCTCCACCGCATCTGGCGACGCGGTTTCAAAGCCTCCCACCTATCCTACACATGTAGGCTCTAAGTTCACTGCTAAGCTATAGTAAAGGTTCACGGGGTCTTTCCGTCTAGCCGCGGGTACACAGCATCTTCACTGCGATTTCAACTTCACTGAGTCTCGGGTGGAGACAGCATGGCCATCATTACGCCATTCGTGCAGGTCGGAACTTACCCGACAAGGAATTTCGCTACCTTAGGACCGTTATAGTTACGGCCGCCGTTTACCGGGGCTTCGATCAATAGCTTCGACCTAAGTCTAACCACATCAATTAACCTTCCGGCACCGGGCAGGCGTCACACCCTATACGTCATCTTACGATTTAGCAGAGTGCTGTGTTTTTAATAAACAGTTGCAGCCATCTGGTATCTTCGGCCCCCAACAGCTTAGAGAGCAAGTCTCATCACCGTCAAGGGCGTACCTTCTCCCGAAGTTACGGTACCATTTTGCCTAGTTCCTTCACCCGAGTTCTCTCAAGCGCCTTGGTATTCTCTACCTGACCACCTGTGTCGGTTTGGGGTACGATCCTCATATTTCTGAAGCTTAGAGACTTTTCCTGGAAGTATGGCATCAATGACTTCACTACCTTAGTAGCTCGACATCGCGTCTCAGTATATAGCAACCCGGATTTACCTAAGTCACCTACCTACACGCTTGAACCTGGACAACCATCGCCAGGCCCACCTAGCCTTCTCCGTCCTCCCATCGCAAAATATAAGGGTACGGGAATATTAACCCGTTTCCCATCGACTACGCCTTTCGGCCTCGCCTTAGGGGTCGACTCACCCTGCCCCGATTAACGTTGGACAGGAACCCTTGGTCTTCCGGCGGGGAGGTTTTTCACCCCCCTTATCGTTACTCATGTCAACATTCGCACTTCTGATACCTCCAGGATGGTTTACACCTTTCCCTTCGACGGCTTACAGAACGCTCCTCTACCACGCGTATAAATACGCGTCCGCAGCTTCGGTGATATGTTTAGCCCCGTTAAATCTTCCGCGCAGGCCGACTCGACTAGTGAGCTATTACGCTTTCTTTAAAAGATGGCTGCTTCTAAGCCAACTTCCTAGCTGTCTAAGCCTTCCCACATCGTTTCCCACTTAACATATACTTTGGGACCTTAGCTGGCGGTCTGGGTTGTTTCCCTTTCCACGACGGACGTTAGCACCCGCCGTGTGTCTCCCATGATTGCACTTGTTGGTATTCGGAGTTTGCAAAGGGTTGGTAAGTCGGGATGACCCCCTAGCCTTAACAGTGCTCTACCCCCAACAGTGATACATGAGGCGCTACCTAAATAGCTTTCGAGGAGAACCAGCTATCTCTTGGTTTGATTGGCCTTTCACCCCCAGCCACAAGTCATCCCCTAATTTTTCAACATTAGTGGGTTCGGTCCTCCAATTGATGTTACTCAATCTTCAACCTGCTCATGGCTAGATCACCAAGTTTCGGGTCTAATCCCAGCAACTATTCGCCCAGTTAAGACTCGGTTTCCCTACGGCTCCCCTAAATGGTTAACCTTGCTACTGAAATTAAGTCGTTGACCCATTATACAAAAGGTACGCAGTCACGGAATAAATCCGCTCCTACTGCTTGTACGTACACGGTTTCAGGTTCTATTTCACTCCCCTCACAGGGGTTCTTTTCGCCTTTCCCTCACGGTACTGGTTCACTATCGGTCAATTAGGAGTATTTAGCCTTGGAGGATGGTCCCCCCATATTCAATCAGGATTTCTCGTGTCCCGACTTACTCGTTTTCACTGTAAAGAAGTTTTTGTGTACGGGACTATCACCCTGTACCGTGGCACTTTCCAGAGCCTTCCACTAACTTTTAAACAGCTTAAGGGCTGTTCCGATTTCGCTCGCCGCTACTGTCGGAATCTCGGTTGATTTCTTTTCCTAAGGGTACTTAGATGTTTCAGTTCCCCTCGTTTGCTTCGCTATGCTATGTATTCACATAACGATGACACTAAGTGCCGGGTTGCCCCATTCGGAAATTCCAGGATATAACGCTTGTTATCAACTCCCCTGGACTTATCGCAGATTACCACGTCCTTCATCGCCTCTAATTGCCTAGGCATCCACCGTGCACGCTTATTCACTTAACCATACAACACCTAAACAGTGTCTAAATGTGTATGTTGTTTCCAAGACGCTTGCGACTCTCATATTTACATATGAAAAACGTTTACGTTTTTCGTGCACCTAACACTCTAAGAGTGTGTAGATACGTACTCATTACATTTGCATGTAATGTGCATTTGTGTTCACATTTACTTCGTAAAAATGAACTATTTGCTTGATTACAATACTAAAACCGAAGTTTTAATATTGAGAACTCGTTTAATTCACGTTAATGAATTAAACATTTCGTTTTATTTATCACACCAATCAAGTTACAAGTAACTCATTGTTTTTGTGCGACAAATAAGAACATTTATCAGCTTTCCTAATTGTTAAAGAGCAGTGTTAAAAACACTTAATAATTATTCTATGTAAAAATAGTTATTAAGTATCTTTGAAAGTAGTAGTTGGTATCCCCAAGGGGATTTGAACCCCTGTTACCGCCGTGAAAGGGCGGTGTCCTAGGCCTCTAGACGATGGGGACCGGAAACTACTTTGCGCTTTATCATTCTAATCAAACAATCTGTGTGGGCACTCACATCATTCCTACAAGTAGGAATAAAGGCTTATAAAAAGCTTGTTGTGTGTTTCTTTACGTAAGGAGGTGATCCAGCCCCAGGTTCCCCTAGGGCTACCTTGTTACGACTTCACCCCAGTCATGAACCACACCGTGGTCATCGCCATCCCGAAGGTTAAGCTAATGACTTCTGGTGCAGCCCACTCCCATGGTGTGACGGGCGGTGTGTACAAGGCCAGGAACGTATTCACCGTGGCATTCTGATCCACGATTACTAGCGATTCCAACTTCACGGAGTCGAGTTGCAGACTCCGATCCGGACTACGACAAACTTTAGGAGATTCGCATACCATCGCTGGTTAGCTGCCCTTTGTATTTGCCATTGTAGCACGTGTGTAGCCCATCCCGTAAGGGCCATGATGACTTGACGTCGTCCCCACCTTCCTCCGGTTTATCACCGGCAGTGTCCCTAGAGTTCCTGGCATAACCCGCTGGCAAATAAGGATAAGGGTTGCGCTCGTTGCGGGACTTAACCCAACATTTCACAACACGAGCTGACGACAGCCATGCAGCACCTGTCTCAGAGTTCCCGAAGGCACTCTACTATCTCTAACAGATTCTCTGGATGTCAAGGGATGGTAAGGTTCTTCGCGTTGCATCGAATTAAACCACATGCTCCACCGCTTGTGCGGGCCCCGTCAATTCATTTGAGTTTTAACCTTGCGGCCGTACTCCCCAGGCGGTCTATTTAATGCGTTAGCTTTGAATCCCACAGCATATAGCTACAAAATTCTAATAGACATCGTTTACTGCGTGGACTACCAGGGTATCTAATCCCGTTTGCTCCCCACGCCTTCGCGCCTCAGCGTCAGTCTTTGTCCAGGTGGCCGCCTTCGCCACTGGTATTCCTTCAGATCTCTACGCATTTCACCGCTACACCTGAAATTCTACCACCCTCTACAAAACTCTAGTTAACCAGTTTCAAATGCAGTTCCAAGGTTGAGCCCTGGGATTTCACATCTGACTTAATTAACCGCCTACGCGCGCTTTACGCCCAGTAATTCCGATTAACGCTCGCACCCTCCGTATTACCGCGGCTGCTGGCACGGAGTTAGCCGGTGCTTCTTCTGCGAGTAACGTCACAGCTGCACTCTATTAAAGTACAACCTTTCCTCCTCGCTGAAAGTGCTTTACAACCCGAAAGCCTTCTTCACACACGCGGCATGGCTGCATCAGGCTTGCGCCCATTGTGCAATATTCCCCACTGCTGCCTCCCGTAGGAGTCTGGACCGTGTCTCAGTTCCAGTGTGGCTGGTCATCCTCTAAGACCAACTAGGGATCGTCGCCTTGGTAAGCCATTACCTTACCAACTAGCTAATCCCACTTGGGCTACTCTTATGGCGTGAGGCCCGAAGGTCCCCCACTTTGATCCGGAGATATTATGCGGTATTAGCAGTCGTTTCCAACTGTTGTCCCCCACCATAAGGCATATTCCCAAGCATTACTCACCCGTCCGCCACTCGTCAGCAAAGTAGCAAGCTACTTTCTGTTACCGTTCGACTTGCATGTGTTAAGCCTGCCGCCAGCGTTCAATCTGAGCCATGATCAAACTCTTCAATTTAAAGTTTAATTTGCAACCTAAGTTGCGACTCAATATTACTGACTAAAACTATGTACCGAAGTACAATGTTATTCTGAATTAATGAATTAATTCGTGTGTCACTAAGTATTGATGTTACCTAACTAAGTTAGGATTTCTAATTTGAAATTACATCAACAATAAGTGCTCACACAGATTGTTTGATTAAATTGTTAAAGAGCGTGCCTTTCGGCTAGGCGGCGTATATTACGCGCCTTTCGAACAATGTCAACGTTAATTTTCAACTTTATTTCGAAGCGAACTTCGAAGCGTTTACTGCGTTTGTTTTGTTCTCATCCTCGTTGAGTAGTTTGCGCTACACCCCGTGTCTGTGGGGTCGCATTATAGGGATTAAGATCACATTGGCAAGCGTTTTATTACGATTATTTTCAATTAATTTTTATACCTACTTTGACCACAAGTTATCCACAAATTTGCTTTTGTTATCCACACTTTTGTGTCGTATAGTGAGGTTTTACTGTTTATCTCAAAAGGTATTTTATGTTCCCTACATTACGCCCTTACAAGAATATTCATCCTACTATTGGAAATAATGTTTATATTGATCCTTTTTCTTCAATTATTGGTGATGTGAAGCTCGCTGACGATGTCAGTATTTGGCCAATGTGTGTATTAAGAGGTGATGTAAACAATATTTCGGTAGGTGCTCGCACTAATATTCAAGATGGTTCTGTCTTACATGTCGCTAGAAAAGGTGAAGCATCGGTAGATGGTTACTCTTTAACTATTGGTGAAGATGTGACTGTTGGGCATAAAGCAATGTTACATGCTTGTACTATTGGCGATCGTGTTTTAGTCGGGATGGGGGCAATTATTTTAGATAATGCCAATATTGAAGATGATGTGATTATTGGTGCTGGTACATTAGTGCCACCTAATAAGGTATTACAATCTGGTTTTCTTTATATAGGGTCTCCGCAAAAGCAGCTCGACAGCTTACCGATGCAGAAATGGCTTTTCTCAAACGCTCTGCTAATCATTATGTTAATTTGAAAAATGAATATATTGAAGAAAACACTCTATAAAGACTGATCTATTTATATTCTCCATTACCTCTTTATTCATTAACCCAGACTCTCTAAAGATAAGCACTTAATCTCTCCTCATTAAGTGCTTTTTATTTAGCTCTATACAGCCCTAGCTCTTCCTAATCTTCATCCTTCTATCCTTTATAAAGTTAAAAATAATATAAACCTTTATTTTTTAAGTGTTAAATTTTTAAATGATAATCTTTTCTATTATTCTTTTTATCACCATTTTATGTAATAAAAACGCGCAGCGTTGGTTTTTTATTCAATCACACGCTGCTATTGAGAATAAGCATTCCGCTTATTCCTACATAAAATGGAAATAACAAATGATAAATACACATTTAGAATATATTAGTCCTTTATTAAAACCTGCTTCTATCCCTTTCACTCCTTATTGGGGTTATCAAACCCAACAAGATATTGCGCAAGGAGATTGGAGCCAAACCGATATCACCAATCACATCAACTTACCTGAATGGCAAACCTATCTTGAAGGTTTACCTAGAGATACTTATGTAGATGCGCGCTGGAAAAGAATGTCATGGTTATATTTGGATGAAGCTGGGGAAGTGAATACTTTAGATAATTGTCCAATGGCGCAGGGAGGGCAATACAATGATGCAGATACGATGGCTGATATATTACGATATTACCCTGCACTTGAACCAAGTTTTTTACAGCGTGAAGATGTACAAAAATTTGTAAAAGCTTGGGCTGAGTTATGGGGGATCAATCCTAAGGAGCCTATTTTAATGCAAATTAATGGGGTAAAAGGCGATCAAGCTTTAGATCCACTACAGGGACAAGGCATACATCAAGATGGTAGCCAGTTTTTAAGTATATTGGTATTAAGTAGAGAAAACGTCACCGGCGGTTTTAATACTTTATATCAAGATAAAGCTGGGCAACATCAAATCGCACACACAACGTTAGCACCAGGTGAAGTTATGCATATACGTGACAATCAGGTCTTTCATAGTGTCTCATCGGTACAACCACTTAATAATAATCAACCTTTTGAACGTTTCATTATTATCATTAATTGCCGCTTTAACGACCCCTTCCAAAATAAAATATTACGTCAGCACTTTCCTGATGTGGTATTAAACCAAGGATAGAAAACCGCAGATAAAAAAAGAGTGCAGTCATTAATGGCTGCACTCTTTCATTTTCTTAATAAGTAAACTAACTATTGCCTATATAAAATAGTGGTATTAGTTTTTACTCATCTCTTTTTGTAACAACATGCTTGTTTTGTAGTTTAACTCTAATGCTTTTTCATCATTCGCGTGTTCACTAACAAACATTGCACAATCTTTTAAGACTTTTTCAGGCATGGTTTTTTTACTTGCTGGGCTAAAGCCTTGCTTCATGTAGAAGTCAGGCATGCGTGTTAGTGCAAATAGTCGTTTAATTTCTAGTTTTTCAGAACGTTTAACTAATAGATTAACGATTGCACTACCTTGACCGCGCCCTTCATAACCAGGTTCAATACCTAATGAGCGAATTTCAGCTAGACCTGTGTCATATACATGTACTGAGCCACAACCTGTTACTTTGCCGTCTAGCTCTGTTACCACAAATTCATCTACAGAGTGAACTAGGTCTGCATTGTCTCTTGGTAGGTTCTCACCTTTTTCAGCCCAAAAGTTAACCATGGTTTCAATACGTTCAACATCGGATAAACATGCAGGTCTAATCACAACACTTGAACTATCACGTTCAGCTAAACGTTTTTCAGCTTCAGTTAATGCAAACTCAATTTGTTTCGGAGAAACACCACCTTGCGCGACACGTGCAGCTAATGTTGCTTCTAATGTTAATGTTGGATAAACGTCTTCTTCAATAACATCAGAGAATTGTTTAAATTCAGCAACAGTTAGATCTTCTAACGGCACGCCTTTTTCAATGGCAGCAACCACGGCAACGCCTACTATATGGTGTGCTTCACGGAAAGGAATGCCTTTTGCTACGAGGTAATCGGCAAGTTCAGTGGCATTAGAGTAACCACCCTGCGCGGCTTCTTTTGTACGTTCTTCATTTACTTTAAGATCTGTTAACGCCATTGACGCCATTTCTAAACAGTCACCCCATGTATCTAAAGCGTCAAACAAGCCTTCTTTGTCTTCTTGCATATCTTTGTTGTAAGCCAAAGGTAATGCTTTTAATGTCATTAACATACCTGCTAATGAACCAAATACACGCCCTGATTTACCACGGATTAATTCCATTGCATCTGGGTTTTTCTTTTGTGGCATTAATGATGAACCAGAAGTCACTAGATCAGACATTTCAATAAACGCAGATTCACCACTGTTATAGAAGATTAAATCTTCAGCCATACGTGATAAATGTACCATAGATAATGTTGCACAACTCATCAGTTCAACAACATGGTCACGATCTGATACTGAATCTAAACTGTTACGCGTTGCTCTTTCAAAACCTAAAGAATGAGCTAATGCAGTACGATCCATTGCGTAAGCAGTACCAGCTAACGCGCCACTACCTAATGGACATGTATCCATACGCTCAACACAACCTTCTAAACGGCTATGATCACGCTCTAACATTTCTAGGTAAGCCAAACACCAGTGAGAAAATGTCACTGGTTGTGCACGTTGAAGGTGAGTATAACCACGGTAAGATAACACCTTGGTGGATACGTGCTAGTTCGATAAGTTTTGCTTCAAGTTGTTCTAAATGTGCAATTAACTCTTTCGCTGTTTTTTTACACCAAAGTTTTAAATCGGTAGCAACTTGGTCATTACGGCTACGGCCTGTGTGTAATTTTTTACCTAGGTCGCCTACTTTATTAATTAATTGACCTTCAACCCAAGAGTGGATGTCTTCTGCATCTGATTGTAATACTTGCTCAGGATTAGCCTGAACTGATTCCAATAACTCGTTTAAGCTAACTTCGATGCTTTTTTGCTCTTCAACAGTTAATACATCAACTGATAACAAAGCATTAGACCAGGCAATAGAACCTATAATATCTTGTTCAGCAAGACGGTAATCGAATTTTAATGAATCATTAAATAATTTAAACTTTGTATCTGCCGCTTGACTGAAACGTCCGCCCCATAGTGCCATTTGTTACTCCATTCTGACTTGGTAGTGAACCAAATCCATTAATTAAGGGATTGGTAATATTACAATGCTATTTATAAAGGCTCTTTTTAAAGCGCTTATAAATAGAAATTCCTGCCCGAAATCGAGGCAGGAATTTTATAACATATTTTGTTTATTTGTTACTGTTTAGCTTACGAATACGGCTAGACAGTGAATATAAACGAATGAAACCTTCAGCATGTTTTTGGTCATAAACGTTGTCGTCACCAAATGTAGCAAACTCTTCAGAGTATAAGCTGTTTGGAGATTTCTTCTTAACTGCTACTGCTTGGCCTTTGTATAAACGAACCACTACTTCACCGTTAGCATCTTTTGCTAAAGACTCAGAAGCCGCTAATAGAGAGCCACATAACGGAGTGAACCAACGACCGTCATATACTAAGTGAGCAAACTCTTGGCCCACTTGGTCACGCCAGCGACGTGATGGTTTGTCGTGTACTAATTCATCGATACCACGAAGTGCAGTCACCATAACAGTACCTCCTGGTGTTTCATAACAACCACGAGACTTCATACCAACGGTACGGTTTTCTGTAATGTCGATACGACCAACACCATGAGCTGCTGCTTTTTCATTTAGTAACATTAGTGCGTCATATGGAGATAGTTCAACACCATCAACAGCTGTTACACGTGCATTTTCAACCGTTAATGTTACATATTCTGGTTCATTTGGTGCATCAAGAGGATCAACCGTTAATGTCCAAACACCTTTACTTGGCTCATTATATGGGTCTTCTAGCTCGCCACCTTCATGAGAGATGTGCCATGCGTTAGCATCACGGCTATAGATTTTAGTTGCAGAAGCTGTTGTTTCGATATTACGCTCCGCAAGGTAATCCAATAGGTCTTCACGAGAAACCATATCCCACTCACGCCATGGTGCAATCACTTGCAGTTCAGGCGCTAAAGCAGCAAAACAGCTTTCGAAACGAATTTGGTCATTACCTTTACCAGTACAACCGTGACAAACTGCATCAGCACCTACTTTTAATGCCACTTCAACTTGTGCTTTAGCAATGATAGGACGCGCCATTGATGTACCTAGTAAATAAGTACCTTCGTAAACTGCGCCAGATGCGATCGTTGGGTAGATGTAGTCTTTAACAAACTCTTCTTTTAAATCAACGATATGACATTCAGATGCACCTGAAGCGATCGCTTTCTCATGCAAACCTACTAACTCTTCTTCACCTTGGCCAACATCAGCACAAAACGCAACAATTTCACAATCATCATACGTTTCTTTTAACCATGGAATGATCGCTGATGTATCTAAGCCGCCTGAATAAGCGAGAACTACTTTTTTAACCTGGCTCATTAATTGTTTTCCTTTCTCAATTATTTCTGTTTATTAATTAGGGTAAGCATAATTGCGTTTTGAATATGCATTCTATTTTCAGCTTGATCAAAAATCAATGAAGCTGGTCCGTCCATTACATCTGAAGTGATATCTAAACCACGATGTGCAGGTTGGCAATGTAAAACATGCTTAATACCAGTGTGATCAAGTAAGGCTTGATTGATTTGGTAAGGCATAAATTTAGCTTTAATTTGCTCTAATGGTGTGTCATCACCCATTGATAACCAAGTATCACCGTAAACAACATCGTAACCTTTAATATCATCGATATGATTAGTAACAGAAATCGTTGCGCCAGTTTGCTTAGCAATCTCTTCAGCTTTTTTCATAATTTGTGCATCAGGGCTATGACCAAGCGGACATACAGCAGTCACAGTTGCACCTAAAATAGCACCCGCAATGAATAAAGAATGAGTTACGTTATTACCATCGCCAATATACGCTAATTTAACCTGAGTTAAATCATCATAATTTTGTGCAATAGTTAAAAAGTCTGCCATACCTTGACATGGGTGATATAAATCGCACAGTGAATTAATCACTGGAACCGATGCAAACTCTTCCATTTCTACTAATGTATTATGGTCAAAGACACGAGCAACAATGCAGTCAGCCCAACGTGAGATATTCGCAGCGAAATCTTTAACGTCTTCGCGGCTACCCATTGCACCATTAGTTTGATCTAAATAAACAGCGTGACCGCCTAGTTTATTCACACCAATATCAAAGGTAACACGTGTACGTAGTGATTGTTTTTCAAATAAAGTAACCACACTCTTACCTGCAAGAGATTGTGCATACTTACTTGGGTTTGCTTTTAAGTCTTTACCCAGTGCAATCAGGTCTAAAGCCTGTTGCTGAGTCATTTCCATTCCGGTTAATAAATTATCCATGATTAATCTCTACTTTATTTAATTACTTTTGTACCCACTGCTTTACCTGCAAGCAATGAGACTAAATTTTCTGGGTTCTTCCAACTTGCTAGCATTACGTAACCTAACTCATCAGCAGCTTGTAATGCTGCTTTCACTTTGACTGCCATACCATCTTGAATAACATCTTCAGCAATTAATTTATCTGCCAATTGCGTGTTCAATTCAGGAATCACTTGTTTATCGGCCCCCATACACCATCGACGTCCGATAAAAATACCAATTCTGCACCCACCAGCTCACAAATAGCAATGGCCGCTTGGTCTGCATTGACATTATATAAGTGACCATCTTCACCAATTGCAATTGACGAAATAACAGGTAAAAAATCACCAGCTAATAAGCTATTAATTAGTGCTGGATTATTTGGGCTACAAATACCTACTGCGCCTAGGTCTGGATCCATCTGCTTCACTGAACAGCTAAAACCATCTGCTAACGACAAACCTACAGCAGATAAACCTGCTTGTAATGCTTTGGCCATCAAGAGTTTATTGGATGTACCCGCTAATGCACCTGCCACATAAGGGATTTGATCAAAGGGTGTGATACGTAAACCATTCTTCTTTTCACTTTTGATGTTCATTTTATTGAGTACATCTTCAACGATAACTCCGCCACCATGTACTAATAACAATGGACGTTGTTGTGTCGCTAAATAAGACGTTAGCGCAGAAAAAAGATTAGTTAACGCTTGGTTGTTTTCTAATACTGCTCCACCCAACTTAATCAGTAACGGTTTTTGTTGTTGCTGTGTCATCACTAACCGCCTTATAAAATTGAAGTGGTGATATCAAAACCAAAACGTAGATTGATACATTGCATCGCTTGTGAAGAAGCGCCTTTCAATAAGTTATCAATCGCACTAAATACCACTAGATCCTCACCATCAACAGCCCAACCTAAATCACAGAATGGCGTGCCCACTACATTTTTAAGTGCAGGTAATGTCCCTTCCATTAAGCGAACAATCGGTTTATCAGCATAAGCATTTTGATATGCTTGATTCACTTGCTCAACAGTAACACCTTCACTTAACACAACATTGATGCTTGCTAAAATACCACGCTTAAAGCTACCAAGATGTGGAGTAAAGACCACATTCGTGCCCAAGTGTTGATCGATTTCCGGCTTATGACGATGAGTAAACACACCGTATGGCTGTAAACTCACTTCACAGAAGCTGCTCACCACGCTCGCTTTACGCCCCGCGCCACTTACACCACTCGTTGCATTAATAGTTGGTTTCGTACCCTGTTTAATTAAACCTGCTTCAAACAAAGGTTTAAGCGCAGTTAACGATGCGGTTGTATAACAACCTGGTACAGCAATCAAGTCGGTGCTTTTAACTTGTTCTGCATTCCATTCCGCTAAACCATAAACTGCTTTTTCTAATAATTCAGGATATTGATGTGTGAAACCATAGTATTTTTCGTAAAAGCCGGTTGATTGCACTCGGAAAGCACCTGACAGATCAAATACAACAGTATTCTCTGCTAAAAAAAGCGGTGCTAAATCGTGACTAACTTCATGTGCAGTAGCCAAAATAACAATATCGATATTTTCACAAGCCGCTTTGATACCACTTACACCTAATGGTTGCAGTGGTAGATCGACACAACCGCGTAAATTGCCATATAAATCAGAGATTTTTTTGCCTTTATCCAAGCTACCTTCTGAAACATAGAGGCCAGATAATTCAATACTTGGGTGACGCGTTAAAAACTGCGCTAATTCAGCACCAGTATAACCACTTGCTCCAACAACGATTGCTTTTAACATAAAGAAAATTCCTATTTCATTACTGACTTAATACATGAGAAATAAATTTGAACGGCGCTAAAATGATCACTACCTATTGCCGAAAGCGATATTTTAAATCAAAGTGACTATTTATTCAATAAACGTGAATAAATATACTATAAATGGTAAGTTGTTTATACTTCGTTCAAAAAAACCATAAATCAAACAAGCTAAAGCGCAAGAAAAACCACAATAAACAACTGATTAATAAAGAATTTAAATGTTAAAGAGAAATTCTAATTAACAAATTAGTTATGCGTTTCAACCGTTTTTTATGGAACGTTATCAATATAACTATGATTTAAATTGTAAAAAATATTCAAAAAAAGTGACTGATAAAGTCATTATTTTTTCAAGTGTTAAAAAAATATTTTTTAGTCTAAATAAAAAGAGCTTTAATTTCGCTATAAATCGAGCATAGAATGAATTTAAGCCACACATCTAAAAATAGATTATGTGACATTATTTAGCTGGACAATAATGCTGATTAACTTCAAGGAATAGTATGTCATTACCTGCATTTACAGACCTTTATAAGGGCCTTATAAAATTACCTTCCATTAGCTCAAGCGATAGTTCATGGGATCAAAGTAACCTTGCTGTGATTAACCAATTAGCAGAATGGCTAGGTGACCTTGGTTTTACTATCGAGATAACTGAAGTCGCTGCGGCCCCAGGCAAATTCAATCTGGTTGCAACCTTAGGTCAAGGAGACGGAGGCCTATTATTAGCCGGCCATACAGATACCGTTCCTTACGATGAAGGCAAATGGCAAACAGATCCATTTACCGTCACCGAAAAAGATAATCGATTTTACGGTTTAGGTACCATTGATATGAAAGGTTTCTTTGCTTTTGTGATTGAAGCATTAAAAACCATGGATCGTGAAAAATTCACTAAGCCGTTACGTATCCTTGCCACGGCCGACGAAGAAACGACTATGTCTGGCGCCCAGCAAATCTCAGAGCAGAAGCATTTTAAACCAGATTATGCAGTGATTGGCGAGCCAACGGGTATGGTGCCTGTTACTATGCATAAGGGACATATGTCTGAAGGCATTCGTATTACCGGTAGAAGTGGCCATAGCTCAGATCCTGACAAAGGATTAAATGCAATCGATGTCATGCACTTAGTTTTATCAGAGCTTAAAAAAGTACAACAAACTTTTAAAGATAAATATCACAACCCACATTTTGAAGTCCCTTACCCAACACTTAACTTTGGAGCGATTACCGGAGGCGATAGCCCTAACCGTATTTGCGGTTGTTGTGAGTTGCATATCGATATGCGCCCTATTCCAGGGGTCACCACCACAGAATTATTCATTACGGTGAAACAAGCTTTATCTGAAATTGAAAAGCGCTTTCCAGATAGTGTGGAAGTATTCCACTTACATGAGCCAATACCTCCTTACGAGTGTCCGATTCACTCAGACCTGATCAATGATGCAGAAATTTACACAGGCAATAAAGCCACTAGCGCCAATTACTGTACTGAAGCACCATTTATTCAAGCATTAGGTTGCGACACCATAGTATTAGGCCCAGGACATATAGCTCAGGCACATCAGCCTAACGAATATTTAGACCTTTCTTTTGTAAAACCGACCCAAGCGGTCATAGAAAAACTCATTCGACGTTATTGTGTTTAATGAGTTATTGACAAGCATTTTGTAATTTAGTTACAAAGATGCTTATTTAATAAATCGAAATAGTACAATGAAAAAGCACCTTAATTGACTAGGTGCTTCATTATGGTATTTTATTTAGTTCCACTACAAAAAATGTAATTTTATTACAATAATAAGGAAGTACGATGACAGAAACATATGCAAACTTACGAAGTAATGTGGGTTTATTAGGACAATTACTAGGTAAGAGTATCAGTGACCATCTTGGTGAAGCCTTTCTTGAGAAAATTGAAACTATACGCCAACTGTCTAAATCATCTCGCGCTGGAAACGGTAAAGATGGCGAACGCTTAGTTGAAGTACTGTCTAATTTAAGCGATAACGAATTACTACCTGTAGCACGTGCATTCACTCATTTCTTAAACCTTGCCAATATCGCAGAGCAATTCCATGGCATCTCTCGCCATTGTGACTCAGAAGTGTGTGCACCTGATCCGTTACAAACGTTAATTGCTAAACTAAAAAACAGTGACGTTTCAGAAGAGCAAATCGTAAAATCTGTTTCTGAATTAAAAATGGATATGGTATTAACCGCGCACCCAACAGAAATTACACGCCGTACTCTAATCAATAAGCATACTGCGATTAACCAATGTTTAAGCCTATTAGAGCTTACAGATATCTCAGATAAAGAACGTGACCAGTTATTAGTGCGCCTTGAGCAACTGATTACTCAAGCATGGCACACTAACGATATCCGTAAAAACCGCCCTACTCCGGTTGATGAAGCTAAATGGGGTTTTGCTGTTATCGAAAATAGCCTGTGGGAAGCAGTTCCACAATATGTACGAGAATTAGATAAAACATTAGAAGATGGTTTAGGTATTTCATTACCGCTAGATGCTTCGCCAATCAAATTCACTTCATGGATGGGTGGAGACCGTGACGGTAACCCATTTGTCACCGCGAAAGTAACCAAAGAAGTCTTAATCACTAGCCGTTGGGTCGCTGTAAGCTTGTATCTTGAAGATATTCAGCAGCTAACTAAAGAGTTATCTATGGATAACTGTGACCCAATATTGCGTGCGATTGTTGGTGAAGATGCAGACGAACCTTACCGCGTTATCTTACGTAAACTACGTAATGAGCTAAAAGAAACATTAACCGCATTAAGTGCCACATTACAAGGTCATGATAGTACAGCTAAAGATATCATCATCAGCACTAAACAACTGAAAGAACCACTACAACAGTGTTATGACTCACTCGTTAATATGGGCATGAAGTCAATTGCGAACGGTTTATTATTAGACATTCTACGTCGCGTAAACTGTTTCGGTGTTAATTTAGTGAAACTGGATATTCGTCAAGATGGCGAACGTCACGGTGATACACTATCCGAACTAACACGTTACCTGGGCATTGGCGATTACAACGCTTGGAGTGAAGAAGACAAACAAGCCTTCTTATTACAAGAGTTAAACAGTAAACGTCCGCTTATCCCTACTGCATGGGAACCTTCAGCTGAGGTACAAGAAGTATTAGATACATGTAGGGTCGTGGCACAAACTGATCCTGAAGCATTAGGTATCTACATTATTTCAATGGCACGTGAAGCGTCTGACGTATTAGCCGTACAACTACTATTAAAAGAGGTGGGCTGTCCATTCCGCATTCCAGTTGCGCCATTATTTGAAACACTAGACGATTTAAATAATGCAGCAGATGTAATGAAACGCTTATACGCAGTGGATTGGTATCGTGGTTACATTGGCGGCGAACAGCATGTGATGATTGGTTACTCTGACTCAGCAAAAGATGCTGGTGTAATGGCTGCTAACTGGGCACAGTACACATCACAAGAAGCATTGATCAAAATCAGTGAAGATAATGACATCCAATTAGTTCTATTCCACGGACGTGGCGGTACCATTGGTCGTGGTGGTGCTCCAGCGCAACAAGCCTTATTATCGCAACCTCCTGGTTCATTGAAAGGTGGTTTACGTGTAACAGAACAAGGCGAGATGATCCGCTTTAAGTTCGGTTTACCAAAAGTAGCGATCAATAGTTTAGATATCTACACTGCAGCGATTTTAGAAGCAAACTTACTGCCACCACCAGCACCAAAACAAGAATGGCGTGATGTAATGCAGCAATTTGCTGAACAATCATGTGAAGAATATCGTCACTTTGTTCGTGAAGAGCCTGACTTTGTTCCTTACTTCCGTAGCGTTACGCCTGAGCTAGAGTTAGGTAAATTAGCCCTAGGTAGTCGCCCAGCGAAACGTAAAGCGAATGGTGGTGTTGAAAGCCTTCGTGCTATTCCATGGATCTTTGCATGGAGCCAAAACCGCTTAATGCTTCCAGCATGGTTAGGTGCAGGTACTTCTCTGAAAACATTGTTAGACGAAGGTAAGAAAGAAGTATTGCGTGAGATGTACGTAAACTGGCCTTTCTTCCATACACGTTTAGAAATGTTCGAGATGGTATTCATGAAAGCCGATGAAGAATTAACAAAATTCTACGAAGAACGTTTAGTGCCAAAAGAACTATGGCTTTTAGGTGAGCGTCTACGTGAAAACCTGAAATTAACACGTGAAACAGTATTAGAAACGATTCCTGACCACAAGTTAATGCAAGAACAACCATGGATCAAAGAGTCAATCAAACTACGTAACCCGTATGTTGATCCATTAAACATGTTACAAGCTGAGTTATTATCTCGTTCACGTTCATGCGAACAAAACGAAACGATTAACCCAGATATCGACCAAGCATTAATGGTAACTATTGCCGGTATTGCTGCAGGCCTTCGTAACACAGGTTAATTTAGCGTAGTTTTACTATTTCAAACCTACCTTCATCAATAGATGTCGGTAGGTTTTTTTGTTTTTAATTACCCCAATAGATTAAACACTTCCCATGGTTTTTTACAAAACTTCATATTTGACACATATTGTTAACCTTCGACCGTGCTAACCTGCTGTTATAACCATTTCACTAAGTACACTTTAATATTTCACCAAGAAATGGATTAAAATTTGTATCACTACGCACAAGAGGAAAATGACTATGATGAACGTTTACTTAACATCCACATTAGTTGGTTTAACCCTATTTTTACAAGGCTGTGGTAACAGTGAAGCACACACCTCTAACGCAATAAGTGCAGCTGAATATAAAGGGTCCGGCTCAGTGACCTACGGTATAGCAGAAACCACCACAGAAAACCTCTTTCCGAAAGGAGGGAGAATTGCTGAAGTGGGTACAATTAAAAGTATCAATGGTGAAACTGCTTGGGTGGTACCTGCACAGGTTAACTTTACTAATTCAGCCATCCCTTTGCGCCTGACTTATATAACGACTACGGACAAAAATACAAGAATGGGCAAGCCGCATTAGATGCGTTGAGCGAACAACAAATAATAGAAATCGATGCCGATGGAGAAGTTGTTACCGCTTACATATTTGCAGATAACTATTTTGAAATGTATATCAATGGTATTGCAGTGGGTAAAGACCCTGTTCCTTTTACAAAATTTAATTCAAACATTGTTCAATTTAAAGTTAAAAAGCCCTTTGATATCGCTATATTAGCAGTAGATTGGGAAGAGAATTTAGGCACAGGTACAGAATCTAATCGAGGCGCTTCTGCACACCCGGCGATGGTGGTGTGGTTGCTGTATTTAAAGATGCAGATAATCAGACAATCGCTATCACTGATAGCACTTGGAAAGCACAAAACTATTACACCTCTCCTATTTCTAATTTAAGCTGTTTAAGCGAAACCAGGACTTCGCGTTTATCAACTCAGTGCTCTATCAAAGCCACTAATGATGCTTCAGTATTATATGGCGTACATTGGCCGATACCAACAGGTTGGGAGAAACAAGGTTACGATGATAGCCAGTGGCCAGTTGCAAGCACCTTTAGTAATGATACAGTCGGTGTTGATAACAAAAAGTCATATACCAACTTTACCGATATTTTTGACAATGCAGATCAAGATGCACAATTTATTTGGTCTACTAATTTAAATTTAGATAATAAGATTTTATTAAGAAAAACAGTTGCGCAATAAAACATGATATTTACTTAATATAGAGATTAAGTTGGGAAGCGAGTTTCTCAACTTATAATAATCTTTGCGGTGAGAGTGAATATGCTAATATTAGCTTTTTGAATAAAATCGGTAACTCAATGACAAAAACAATTAAACAACTTGATGCCTTTAAACAACTTGATGCCTTAGGTCTTCGCTGTCCTGAGCCTGTTATGGTTATTAGAAAAACAGTGCGCAAACTAGAGACGGGCGATATGTTAGAAATTATTGCCGACGATCCAGCAACAACACGTGATATCCCAAGTTTTTGTCGCTTTATGGAGCATCAGCTAGTTGAAGCACAAACTGATAGCCTGCCTTATCGTTACTTAATCAAAAAGGGAGCTAAATAACCTGATCAACACAACATTTATTTCATTCGATAAAGGTTTCACTTTAACAACCGAAGTCACTAACTGGCTAATATAAGTGATTGACCCTATAATGACGTTAAGTTGACATCGGGACCCAAACGATTAATTAAAAATATAAAAACCAATATTAATCAATACCACAAACAAAATGGATTTTGTTTGTTAATCAATTAAGTACTCTCTTAGTAATAAAAAAGTGATTTTTAACAGGTTGTTCGAACCTTTAATAAACGCTCGGTATTAAGGTTAGAATATATGGATCTGTTTCGTACTAAATATGTATGCCCATTAGGGATGAAATTCCGACTGAGCAAGTTATGCTTAGATAAAAAAATAAGCAATTAATCGGCTTATTACTATTCCTATCCCCTTTTATTTCTCCGTTAACTTACGCTGTTAATAATGATCCTAGTGAATTAACTTCTACTACAGAATATAACCAAGCATCGATCATCGAATTATTAAAAACAGCAGAGACGTATCGTCTCATTGACCAGCAAAAAGGGATTAAGTTAGCCAATAAAGCTTTACAACAAGCTGATACTAATGGAGAAGCTTTATTATGCGCTGATGCACATTATCTACTTGGAGATTTAAATAGAAGAATCAAGAACACTAAACAATCTAAGTTTCATTTTCTACAAGCAGCAGATATCTATCAAAGTATAAATGCCGAGGAACAACAAGTTCTTGCATCCGTTGACTACCTTCATACTTTCTCCACTGAAGGACTTCATTACTTAGTAGAAGATAAAATAAACGACATCATTAAGCTTGCAAAACAATACGGTCACGCTTATCCCATTGCTATGGCCTTGATTATAAAAGGGAGAAGCCAATATAAGTTAAAAAAATATGAAGCTTCAATTGAACAATATTCAGAAGCATTAAATTATTTAACTGAATCTGATTATAAAATTCAAAAAGAACGTGCAGAAACTTTCACTAAAATAGCCGAATCCTATAAAAGATTAAAAGACCGAACTCTCATCGGTACTGCATACAAAAGTGCGTTAGACATTTATACAGAGATACAAGACCGTAAATCAATGGCTCGCACCCTGAATGCATTAGCTGAGGTGGAACGAAATCTAAAAAACTATAAAGTCGCCCTTGATTACTCACTAAAAAGCATCAAGGCACAACAGAGCATCGATGACCCGATTGGCCTAGCAAAAGCCCTTTCTGGTGCAGGGATCATCTATCGACTTATTGGGGTATATGATAAATCCCTGTCCTTTATGTACCAATCCCACTTAGTTTATAAGCAACTAAATCATACTAAGGGACTTGCAAAAACATCCAATCAAATGGGATTAATTTATACTCGTTTACATGAATACGAACAAGCTAAGTCTTTTTATAATTTAACTATTAACCTCCCAGAAAACCAAGTTGAAACAAAAACATTAGCTTCTGCCTTGCGAGAGTTAGCAGTGATCAACATTGACTCAGAAGAATATGAATCAGCAAAACAAAAAATCCTACGTGCACATAGTATTTATCAAGAGCAAGGTGATAAGTTATATGAATCAATAACAGCGCGCATTATTGCTAACATATATCATGCTCAGGGCGATGACGAGGCGGCAATTATTTTTTATAAGCGTTCTTTAACCTTAGCGGTTAAGGCAAAAGATAAACTCTATCAGTTAAAAGCAAAAATTCCATTAGCTGAACTATTAATTAACAAAGATACACAACAAGCCATTGAGCTACTAAAATCTTCCTTAGTCATTTCCACTTCCATTAATTCAACATCACATATGCTTTATGCCTACCAAGAATTAAAAAAAGCTGAAAAGGCACAGCATAATTATAAAGCCGCTTTATTTTATGCAGAGAAAGAACTCGCGTTATCTAAAGTGATTGAAAAACAAAAAAATGATGAAAGCCTGACGTTAGTTAAAGCTAAGTTATATTCGCATAAAAAGAGAGAGAACTGGCAGCCTTAAAAGAAAAAACACAACGAGATGCTTTAGAACTAGCCAAAAAAACCAGCGAAGTAGCCCTTTCAGAACAAGCGAAAAGAATCGCTGAATTAGAGCTATCAAAAAACAAGTATGCTAATGCAACGCTCACCGCTTTATTAATTATATGTTTGCTCACAGTCTTATTTATTTATCGACGATTTAATGACTCTCGTAAATTAAACAAACAGTTAGATCAGCTTGCGACAAGAGATCCACTAACCAATTGCTATAATCGCCGAGCCCTATTCACATTTATGAATGAAGCCTTTGAGCAATTCCAACCGGATCAGCAATATTGTATTGTGCTGGTTGATATTGACCACTTTAAAAAGGTCAATGATACCTATGGCCATAATGCCGGAGATAAGGTGTTATGTGAGGTTGCAGCATTATTACAAAATACTATTCGTAAAGATGATATAACTGTACGTTACGGTGGAGAAGAGTTCTGTTTGATTTTAGCGGATACCTTACCAGAGCAAGCGATGCGCATAGTTGAAAACATGCGTAATAAAATTCAAAGTACACTATTCAATGAAATAAATATTACCTGTAGCTTTGGGGTTGCGACCATTCAAGACAATGCAACAACGCCTTCTGAATTAATACATCAAGCAGATGTCGCTTTATATAAATCAAAAGCACTGGGGCGTAACAAATCAACCTTATGGGAATCTAAAATAACAGAAGAAAATACCCCAAATTAATGCCTCTTTATTGTGCAAAATAGAATATAAACATGAACAAACCACTATATTGGTGCTAAATAATTAGCAATGGCTTTCTACATTTCTTCAAGCTATTGATTTTAAATACATTAAATTTTATTCCAGAATTGGCACAACTTTTCCATGAATAAGACTAACGATGATATTAATTAGATGGCCTAAAGATTACGTTTAAAAACAGAAGCAGTTTCTTTTACAAAAAAGCATTAAGTAAGAAGCTATTTTTAACAAGAAAAATAGCTCTAAGAATGAACGTGATGACTATAAATAACCAGTTAAATATTAATATGAGCAATAATTCAGTCCGTGCGACCAACAACATAAATATAGATTGAGTTAAACTCACTAACGCAACTAGGTTATCTCCCATAGCTTATTGGAGTCCTATGATAAATGCCCTGATCCCTGTTACCTCTTTACTGATGTCTAATGCATTACTGTTACTTGGGCATGGTTTGTTACTGACCTTACTTCCTATCGCTGCCAATTCATTTGGTTTTTCCGATACCCAAGTAGCCTTAACGGGTTCCGCTTATTTCCTAGGTTTTGTATCAGGCTGTTTAACCACACCCTTTATGCTAAAAAGAGTGGGACATATTCGCAGCTTTGCCGTCCTTGCCACATCTTACACTGTGGTTATTCTAATCTTTCCTTTATTGCCTGAATTCTATGCTTGGATGTTACTACGCTTTTTAATCGGTTTAGTTATTTCCGGTTTGTATATGATCATTGAAAGCTGGTTAAATGGTAATGCAACCGCACAAAACCGAGGAACCATTCTATCCGTATATACCACGCTTAATTTAATTATGGTGATGTGTGGACAACAACTATTTAACCTAGGCAGTGTTCAAGATGCAATGCTATTTAGCTTAGCGGCTATCCTTATCTCGATTGCCATTATCCCAATTTCATTAACACGTCATGCTGCACCAGTTATGGTGCAACAAGTGAAGTTAAATATGTATAAAGTCTGGGAGCATTCTCATATTGCGTTAATTGGCGCAGTTGTCGCAGGGTTGGTGACGGGCGCTTTTTGGTCTTTAGCCCCTATTTATGCCAAAACCAATGATTTCAATAATATTCAAGTCGGGTTATTTTTATCCTCCACTGTATTAGGTGGTGCATGTTTCCAACTTCCTTTAGGAAAGATATCCGATAAACTAGATCGCCGAAGTGTTTTAATGTACTCAGCGTTAATAGGTTCGCTAGTTTCACTCACCTTCTTCTATTTGCCACAGTTTATTCCCTCTTTTGCTGGGTGGCCGGCCTTCATTTCAGCCTTTTTCTGGGGAGGAACTTGTATGACGCTTTATGCAATATGCTTAGCGCATGCTAACGATAATGCAACCTCAGAAGATTTTGTTGAGATAAGTAGTGCGATGTTAATTACCCTAGGCTTATCATCTGCGATTGGGGCACCATTAGCCTCAGTAAGTATGAGTCAACTGGGTGCAAATGGACTATATGCTTTCACTGGAATTTGCTTAATCATCTTCTTTGTTATTGTCTTATTTAGACGTCGTAGCCATATTCCCCCTTCTATATTAGAAGAAAAAGAGGAGTTCCGAAGTGTCACAGATATGGCAGGACCTACCGCCTATGAAATGGATCCACGGACTGAGACTGAAGTTGACGATCCGCTTCAGCCTCAAACTCCCTCAATGCAGCAAGATCAAGCAAGCAAGTAACTTTCTATCAATGACTTTGCTATATTTGTTGTGAATTCAACAATATTAACCTGTAATCCATGACAAATGAGTTAACTTTACGTATGAATTAATATTAATGCTTAGTAAAGGAATAATAGATGTTAACGGCACAATATAAGAGTTTGATAGTGAGGTTATATCATGGAGAACTGGGGTTAGTTAAAACAGTATGGTTATATGCTGTTGTGATTAATGTGATCTTATTTAGCTTTTTTCTTTTGCCCTTCATTACCCTTATTAAAATATTCCTCTTATTCCTGCTCCTGAGTTATAACTTAATTGTTATGTCTGGCATTTGGAATGCCTGTGAAACCTATTCTGGAAAGCACTTTTGGATTGCTTTGAGTAAATGTCTATTAATATTAAGCTACTTCACATGGGCGATTGGAGCTTTTACTCTTATTAATTCGATACTTACCTTATAATCAGAATAAATAATCTCTCTCACACCCTATAAATAACAAAATATTATCATATTGATAAAATACGATAATTTTAAATTATTTAAAAGCCAGCGTACTATCTCCTCATCGAAACAAAACATGTATTAAACAATATATGTAACAAATAAAAAGTAGGAGAACGTTATGAAAATGAATCACGTAGGTTTAATGGTTGGCGATATGGACAAAGCTGTTGAGTTTTATACTAAAGCGCTAGGTCTTCGCATTGTTATGAACAACACTAAAGTACAGGAAGAGCGTGAAACTGCAATCGGTAGAATGTGTGTTGCTGTATTTGGTGAAGGTTTTAAAGGTTTCAATATCGCACACTTAGTAACAACTGATGGCATTGGTGTTGAGTTATTTGAAATGAAAGAGCGTCAAGAGCGTCATGAAGTTGATTTCTCTCGCCTTGGTATTTTCCACTTCTGTCTACAAACAGATGATTTTGAAGGTGCTATTGCTCGTGTTGAAGAGTATGGCGGTAAAGTACGTATGGATATCATGCGTTACCATCCAGAAGATGATAGCAAACCAGCTAAAATGGTTTACTTAGAAGACCCGTTTGGTAATTTATTTGAGTTCTACTCACACACTTACGAAGAAACTTACGCAACTGATTACTCATAATCAAATGACGGTTGTTTAACAGTTAAGTTTTAAACATCAAGGCTACTAAATATAGTAGCCTTTTTTATTGGTTAAGTACTTTCTATAATTGATTAATAACACTTTGTATTTTTTCAACAAGCGATGGATTCGTTAATTCACCCTTCTCTACATCAAAATTATCATAAAAATTAGGCACAGATACAGAGCCTTTTACATCAGCAGCAAAGAAATGAGCAGAACCGACTGCTGAAGCTAATACACTGCCTGCACCACCTGGACCAGGGGATGTCGCTAACATGATCACTGGTTTATTTTGAAACACCTTCATATTAATACGAGAAGTCCAATCAAAGAGGTTTTTATAAGCTGCAGTATAAGATCCATTATGTTCAGCAAAAGAGATAACAATCATCTCGGCTTCACCCAGTTTTTGATAAAAAGCTTTTGCAATCTCTGGTTGCCCTAATGCTTTTTCTCTATCTTCACTAAATAGAGGCATCTCGTAATCATTTATATCTAACAATTCTACTTGGGCATTTTCAATCTGTTTTGCTGTGTAATTAACGAGCTGTTTATTAATTGAGTTTTGACTAGATGAGGCTGCGAACGCAAGTACTTTCATGCTCTCTTTCCTTTATTTAATAAGATTTGATAGATACACTTTAACTTAATGCTATTTGTTGATTAACCTGCATTTTGTGAATAGATTATTTCCATATGGCTTTGAATAGCCATGATTTCTGCTTACCCAACTAAATAGGTCTATGATGGAAGCTAAAAGCACTCTCTTGGATGGTATGGTTATTTTTGCGCATGTCGTTCAGTCTAGCAGCTTTACTGATGCGGCTGAAATAACCGGACACTCGACGTCTTATATTAGTAAGGAGGTCAGTAAACTAGAAAGTCGGCTAGCTGTGCGCTTATTACATAGAACCACACGTAGTTTAAGTTTAACGCCAGAAGGTGAGCTATATTTTGAAATGGCAAAACAAATTATTGAAGATGCAGAGAATATTGAAAATACCATTATTGGTAAGCAAGGAGAGCCACAAGGTTTATTACGGATCAGTTGCCCAATATCCTATGGGTTATCTAGACTGAGTCCGATTCTAAGTGATTTTACTGCTAGGTATCCGAAGATACAGCTTGATATTGATTTGAATGATCGAAAAGTTGATCTGATTGCAGACCGTTTTGATATTGTTATTCGAGCGACTACACAGCTTGAGGATTCTACGCTTGTTAGTCGTCGTATTACGCAGTCTGAAGCATTAGTTTTAGCCTCACCTGGTTATTTAGCTAAACATGGTACACCACAACACCCCTATCAATTAGATCGTCACAAAATAATTAGTTATAACAATATAAAGCACCCCAATATATGGCAATTTAACGACCATAATGGTGAATTAATTCAGGTTCACTTAGACACCCATGTACTAACCAATAACTCAGCTCTGGAAATAGATTTAGCCGTTGCCGATCAAGGTATTCTTCGTGTACCACGCTTTACTTTAAAAGATGAATTAACAACCGGAAAGCTGGTAGAGCTCTTCGCTGATTGGCCCAAACCAGCAATCGGCGTGTATATGGTTTATCCAAGCCGAAAGCATATGTCATTAAAGGTACGTAGTTTTATTGACTTTGTAATGGAAGCATTAGGTGATTAACCAATCATGGGCACATCATGGGTAATAAGCGCTACCATCAATCACTAAGACGGTGCTTGTAAAACGACAGCTTTTTGCACCATTTTCTAATCTAGTTTTATGTGAAACCATACCCGTTTCTAGATTAGTTGCGATTAGGTCACTGGTATAATTGAATGTGATCGCGTCTTGCGATGATGTCCATTTAAATTCAACTCGAGATTGATAAGACTCACCAGAAACAGAGTATTCAATAAAGTAACCTAACCCATTTGCATTTAATACATAGATTTTATCTTTGCCGCTATTCTCCCGGTACCAATTAAGTTCTGATTACAACTGCGGTCGGTAGGTTGATTATTAGCGCTGTTACTTTGTTCCGCTACTTCTAATTGCTTCGCCATCTCATAAAGATCAGCCGGAACGGCGTCACCTCTCTGCTCTAACTGGCTAATTTGATCTTTAATCATTAATAATTGTGCGCTATCTGCCAATATTTCGATATTAAACAGACACACAGAACTTATCATCATCAATAAACGACGTTTAAAATACATATAACAATCCTTTGTTAGTTGTACTAATTATACCGAACTTATTTGAGTCATCGGTATGAATTTCAATTTGCTTATATAAAGAGTATCCACAACAATCTATTTATTCAATAGCGATTAGCCGATACTTACTTTTGAACTATAACACTAGACTTTGCTGTTGTTTAAAACACGATAACAACATATAAGAATGTAACCCAGAAATAAAACTCGTTTGGAAGGTGTTATTCACTAAAATGTTAAACTCATTCATATTTTTACAATGTACTCGCAACATAAAGTCGTATTCACCAGTGATTGAATGGCACTCATAAATCTCAGGAGTTTCTTGTATTAAGTTAATGGCTTTTTCCCGTGCATTCATTTCACTTTTTCTATATTGCAACATAATAGAAGCGGTGATCCCCAATCCCGCTTTTTTTATTTAATACCGCTGCATAACGTTCAATAATGCCAACTTCCTCTAGTCTTTTTAAGCGACGAAAACATTGTGAGGAGGACAACCCAACTTTCTCAGCTAATGTTAGACGTGGAATTTGGCTATCTTTTAACAAAAAATTCAAAATGCGAACATCATATCCATCTAATGGTAAGTCATGCATGATTTAAAGCCTTATTTTACATTTAATGCAATTATAGTTGCATAAATATCAGTTCAACAACGTTATTTTGCAAAGAAACGACTATCACTCTCGCGTTACATTTATGCCTATTATCTCTCTCTATACAGTCACGGAAAAATGATGAGTTTAGCTATTTTAGGCGTGTTTATTCCGACCTTCTTTTTTGTGTCAATCACCCCGGTATGTGCATGACCCTAGCACTAAGTTTAGGTATGAGTATCGGTTATAAACGCACTTTATGGATGATGTTAGGCGAAATTATTGGTATTGGGTTAGTCTCTACTGCTGCGATTATCGGTGTTGCTTCTATCATTAATAGTTACCCGTGGTTATTTACTATTTTCAAATTTATTGGGGCAACTTACCTCCTTTATTTAGGTGTGATGATGTTGCAATCTAAAGGTAAGCTGGCCATTGGAATTGAAAAAAATAATGCACAAACACAAAATAACAAAGCACTATTTATACAAGGCTTTATCACTGCCATTGCCAATCCTAAAGGCTGGGCTTTTATGATCTCTTTGTTGCCACCTTTTATCAACAATGAACAACCTTTAGCACAACAAATGTTAATTCTTGTGGCGATAATTCTTACTTTCGAATTTATCTGTATGTCACTCTATGCCGCAGGAGGAAAAGGCTTAAAACACCTTTTAGCCAGCACAGACAATGTACGTTTAATTAATCGTATTTCAGGTAGTTTGATGCTCGGTGTTGGAGTGTGGTTAATGCTTTCTTAACCTTTTAATATAGAAACACACTAGCTACCACAGATAGCTAGTGTGTTTTATTGAGGTTATACCCATTACATTAAATAATATATAAGTATTATTCTAAATAGTTTCTTCCATATCTGCAGAGGTTGAACTTGTTGCATAGACATCAGAATCATCAGAAACAATTAGTGCACCATCCTCAATTAAGCCATTGATAATAGTTGTGTCCTCACTGCCGTACTCAGTCACTAAGTCAACATCATCTAAAACGATATATTGTGTGACTTCATCGTTAACAACTTCAATGGTGGTATTGGTAACACCTTCATCATCCGTATCAACAGAGAAGTTTAAGTACGAATCAAGCGTATCACTAGTTGCATCAACAAGTAACTCACTTGAATCAAGCACATCTTCACCATTAAGGTGGAAATCTGTAATGCTATCTGTGTCATTATTAGCATTGCTATCAAACTCCCAAATGAACGTATCTGTACCATCACCGCCAGTTAATATGTCATTACCTAAACCACCGGTTAACATATCATCACCAGCCCCGCCAACTAAGGTATCGTCGCCATCGGTGCCGACAAGAATACTATCAACTCCATCAACACGTATCGTTGCAGTGGCAATATCAGTAGTATCTCCATCGCTAATAGTGTACTCAATGTCAAAGGTTTGCGAGTCTCCTTCGTCCAAGGTTGCACCTAACTCTTCACTTGGTGTAAATACTATTTTACCATTAATTAGCTCACCGCTACCTACCACAAGTCCGTCAACAGTAATATCGACAGCATCACCACCTTCACTAACACTTTGGCTTTGGATTTCGGTAATGGTCAGGTCATCATTATCACTATCGCTATCATTAGCCAATACATCAATAGCAATGGCATTATTCTCATCAGTAAAAATAGCACCTTCAGTAATAGAGGTATCTACAGCAGGTAAATCTTCTGTTACATCTACATTTGTTTCTGCATCATCATAGTTAAGGTCAAGACCAAGTACTTCGGTTGTTTCACTGCCATCAGCTTGCGTTCTGGTAAAAGTAACTTCATCACTTACTGTTCTTGATAACGTCATATTTTGCACTACATAAGTACCATTAGACCCTGATGTAGTTAACTCAAAGTAATCTACTGGCGTATCTGTAGTAAACGAATAGGTATCTACATAACTACCACTTTCTCTGTAAGCTGATTGAGTTTCAGTTGTTCCATCTTCAAAATAAGCGGTAATACTAACTTGCGTTGCATTACTGCTCGATTCATCAAAAACCCCTAATCCATCGAGCGTGAAGGTCACTTCATTAATGTTTTCACCTTCAACATCTATAACGAGTGTTTCTCCTTGACTTAACCCGGAGCTATCGCCATTACCAATACCGTTACCAACATGAGTATTTCCGTTCCAAGCAGTTAAGACTTTTGAGTCATTTGCATCTGTCGTGCTGATAGAACTTGTGATTGTCGCATTATTAATAACAGCAACGACTTCTGTTCCATCTGCATTAAGCGTTCCCCAATCACTAACACTAGCCACAAAACTCGAGCTACCATCATCACCAAATGAACCAACGCCAATATCGACAGAGTTTAACTGGATAGCTTCTGTATCAGGTACAAATTGTACCTCTGAATCAGAGTCATACTCTTCACCGACAACCATATCAACCCACACACCATCAACAGAAACTTGTACGGTGCCATACTCTGGCTGTTCATCAAGACGAATTGTTGTAGCATAGGTAGCCTCAGTATCATTAACAGCCGTAGGAGCATAATCTACACCATTAATAGTAATTTCGATCTCTTTGGTATTATCATCCGAGGTTTTCACCGTAAGGATATCGGTTAATGTTTCGCCCTCATCTAAATCTTGGATATCAGCTTGGCTATTATCTGCTGTATAAGTCCAATTACCGTTTTCATCAATAGCAATATCACCATAAGTTCCTTCAATAACACCTTCGCTAAAGGTAGTTGTATCTGAAGTATCTGTATCCGTTAAAGATAAACTGCCCGATGTAGTCAAGGTATCTGCATCATCTTCGGTTACTTCACCTGTAGCATCCCCTGAAATGACTGAGATATCATCAGTACCGGTAATGGTTATCGTTATCTCTTGCTCGGCACCATTTAACGAAACGGTATACACTTCAGTTAATATTTCACCTGCGGCTAAATATTGAACAGCGCTATTATCAACTTCATAAGCCCATTCACCATCTGAGTTGATCGTCATTTCACCTAATGCGACATCACCTTCTTCAGCGGGGATAAATTCAACTGTTGGTTCGAAGCTTTCGCTATCATTAGTGTCAACATCAACAAATGTTAAGGTGCCTGAATCCGTAAGAGTTTTCTCTCCACTAACCGATTCATCTTCTGTTACTTGACCTTCTGCGCTATCACCAACACTACTATCAACGATGATTTCAGTTGCATCTTCAGCTCCGATAATAACGATAGTAATGGTTTCTTCTGTTCCATTTAAGGTGACTGTATATGTTTCAGTTATCGTTTCATTGATATCTAGATGTTGAACCAATGAATTATCAACGCTATAACTCCAATTACCATCATCCTCTAATAAAACACTACCTAATTGACCTAAACTTGAAGTAGAGTTTGTAAAGTTTATTTCAGGTTCAAAATTCGCACTATCGGTATCATCAAGGTCTCCAAAGTCAAACGCACCTTTTGTTGTTAAGAAACCAGGCGTAGCGTCGTCGTCATCTTCAAAAATTCGAGAAAATGCGGCTTCACTACCTACTGGATCAATAGTAGTTGCATCATCTGCACCATTAATTGTGACGGTAATATCATGTGTCGCCCCATTTAATGTCACCGTGTACACTTCTACTAAAGACTCCCCCTCACCAAGATATTGAACTGCACTGTTATCAACTTCATAGGTCCAATTGCCTTCTGCATCAATGGTTATTTCACCTAGCGCTGTATCTCCTTCATTTGTTGGAGAAAATGCCACTGTAGGATTAAAGTTTTCACTATCTTCAGTATCAACATCTGAGAAGGTTAATGTGCCTGAATCAGTTAAGGTTTGCGCTGCACTAACCGCTTCATCTTCAGTTACTTGGCCTGTATCACTATCTGCATCTCCCACAATTATTTCAGTAGGGTCATCCACTTTATTAATAGTGACATTAACCGTTTCCTCTGTACCTTCTTCATTTATGTAAGTAAAACTATCTGTACCATTAAAGTTAGCATTTGGTGTGTAAGTCACTGTACCATCACCGTTCAGTACAACCGTACCATTAGCACCATTACTCACTGAAGCAACAGCTGATACTGCGCTATCTTCATCTGTATCATTAGCTAATACATCAATAGTAACTGCAGTGTCTTCATCGGTAACATCTGAATCTGAATTAGTAATAGTCAGATCATCAACAATTGTCACACTTGGATCAACCGTTACGGTATCACCATCAGTGGTGCCATCGTTTGGAATCAATGTAAATGCTGGTAACTCTTGACCACTGTTCACTAGGTCAGCACCGACTTGGGTTAACACCACCGTGCCATCAACCAATGCATAGTTAGCGGTATCGCTTAAGGTCACCGTCACCTCATCGCCATCTTCATCGAAGGTCTCGAAGGTAGCAACGGTCGCGCCTTCAATGGCACTTCCATCATCTTCAGTAAAGTCGTTGCTGACTAGGTTAATAATTTCTGGCGCGTCGTTAACAGTCTCAACACTTGGATCAACGCTCACCGTCTCACCGTCAGTGGTGCCATCGTTTGGAATCAATGTAAATGCTGGTAACTCTTGACCGCTGTTCACTAGGTCTGCACCGGCTTGGGTTAATACCACAGTGCCATCAACTAATGCATAGTTCACCGTATCGCTTAAGGTGACCGTCACATCATCGCCATCTTCATCGAAGGTATCGAAGCTTGCTACCTCTGCGCCTTCAGCGGCACTGCCATCATCTTCAGTAAAGTCGTTGCTGACTAGGTTAATGATTTCAGGGGCATCATTAACAGTCTCAACACTTGGATCAACCGTTACGGTATCACCATCAGTGCTGCCATCATTTGGGATCAGTGTAAATGCTGGTAGCTCTTGACCGCTGTTCACTAGGTCAGCACCGGCTTGTGTAAGGACAACCGTGCCATCAACCAATGCGTAGTTCACGGTATCGCTTAAGGTGACCGTCACATCGTCGCCATCTTCATCGAAGGTCTCGAAGGTCGCAACGGTCGCGCCTTCAACGGCACTGCCGTCATCTTCGGTAAAGTCATTGCTGACTAGGTTAATGATTTCAGGAGCATCATTAACAGTCTCAACACTTGGATCAACGCTCACCGTGTCACCGTCAGTGATGCCATCATTCGGAATCAGTGTAAATGCTGGTAGATCTTGTCCACTGTTCACTAGGTCAGCACCGGCTTGGGTTAACACCACCGTGCCATCAACTAATGCATAGTTCACCGTGTCGCTTAAGGTCACCGTCACATCATCGCCATCTTCATCGAAGGTCTCGAAGGTCGCAACAGTCGCGCCTTCAACGGCACTGCCGTCATCTTCAGTGAAGTCGTTGCTCACTAAGTTAATGATTTCAGGGGCATCGTTTACTGTGGTGACACTTGGATCAACGCTCACCGCATCACCATCTACCGTGCCATCGTTTGGAATAAGTGTAAATGCAGGTAATTCTTGACCACTGTTCACTAGGTCAGCACCGGCTTGGGTTAACACCACTGTGCCATCAACTAATGCATAGTTCACGGTATCGCTTAAGGTCACCGTCACCTCATCGCCATCTTCATCGAAGGTATCGAAGCTTGCTACCTCTGCGCCTTCAGCGGCACTGCCATCATCTTCAGTAAAGTCGTTGCTGACTAGGTTAATGATTTCAGGGGCATCATTAACAGTCTCAACACTTGGATCAACCGTTACGGTATCACCATCAGTGCTGCCATCATTTGGGATCAGTGTAAATGCTGGTAGCTCTTGACCGCTGTTCACTAGGTCAGCACCGGCTTGTGTAAGGACAACCGTGCCATCAACCAATGCGTAGTTCACGGTATCGCTTAAGGTGACCGTCACATCGTCGCCATCTTCATCGAAGGTCTCGAAGGTCGCAACGGTCGCGCCTTCAACGGCACTGCCGTCATCTTCAGTAAAGTCGTTGCTCACTAAGTTAATGATTTCAGGGGCATCATTAACAGTCTCAACACTTGGATCAACGCTCACCGCGTCACCATCAGTGGTGCCATCATTCGGAATCAGTGTAAATGCTGGTAACTCTTGTCCGCTGTTCACTAGGTCAGCACCGGCTTGGGTTAACACCACCGTGCCATCAACCAATGCATAGTTCACCGTATCGCTTAAGGTGACCGTCACATCATCACCATCTTCATCGAAGGTCTCGAAGGTAGCAACGGTCGCGCCTTCAACGGCACTGCCATCATCTTCGGTAAAGTCGTTGCTCACTAGGTTAATGATTTCAGGGGCGTCGTTAACAGTCTCAACACTTGGGTCAACAGAAACTGTTTCGCCATCTACCGTGCCATCGTTTGGAATAAGTGTAAATGCAGGTAATTCTTGACCGCTGTTCACTAGGTCAGCACCGGCTTGTGTAAGGACAACCGTGCCATCAACCAATGCGTAGTTCACGGTATCGCTTAAGGTGACCGTCACATCGTCGCCATCTTCATCGAAGGTCTCGAAGGTCGCAACGGTCGCGCCTTCAACGGCACTGCCGTCATCTTCGGTAAAGTCATTGCTGACTAGGTTAATGATTTCAGGAGCATCATTAACAGTCTCAACACTTGGATCAACGCTCACCGTGTCACCGTCAGTGATGCCATCATTCGGAATCAGTGTAAATGCTGGTAGATCTTGTCCACTGTTCACTAGGTCAGCACCGGCTTGGGTTAACACCACCGTGCCATCAACTAATGCATAGTTCACCGTGTCGCTTAAGGTCACCGTCACATCATCGCCATCTTCATCGAAGGTCTCGAAGGTAGCAACAGTCGCGCCTTCAACGGCACTACCGTCATCTTCGGTAAAGTCGTTGCTCACTAGGTTAATGATTTCAGGGGCATCGTTTACTGTGGTGACACTTGGATCAACGCTTACCGTCTCACCGTCAGTGGTGCCATCGTTTGGAACCAATGTAAATGCTGGTAGCTCTTGTCCACTGTTCACTAGCTCGGCACCCACTTGGGTTAACACCACCGTGCCATCAACCAATGCGTAGTTCACCGTATCGCTTAAGGTCACGGTGACCTCATCACCATCTTCATCGAAGGTCTCGAAGGTAGCAACAGTCGCGCCTTCAACGGCACTACCATCATCTTCGGTAAAGTCGTTGCTCACTAGGTTAATGATTTCAGGGGTATCGTTAACAGTCTCAACACTTGGATCAACACTTACCGCGTCACCATCTACCGTGCCATCGTTTGGAATCAAGGTGAATGCTGGTAGCTCTTGTCCACTGTTCACTAGGTCAGCACCGGCTTGGGTTAGCACAACCGTGCCATCAACTAATGCGTAGTTCACCGTATCGCTTAAAGTCACGGTGACCTCATCGCCATCTTCATCGAAGGTCTCGAAGGTAGCAACAGTCGCGCCTTCAACGGCACTACCGTCATCTTCGGTAAAGTCGTTGCTCACTAGGTTAATGATTTCAGGGGCATCGTTTACTGTGGTGACACTTGGATCAACAGAAACTGTTTCACCATCAGTGGAGCCATCGTTTGGAATCAATGTAAATGCTGGTAACTCTTGACCGCTGTTGACCAAGTCAGCACCCGCTTGTGTAAGGACGACCGCACCATCAACCAATGCGTAGTTCACGGTATCGCTTAAGGTCACCGTCACATCATCGCCATCTTCATCGAAAGTCTCGAAGGTCGCGACTTCAGCGCCTGCCACCGCACTGCCATCATCTTCGATGAAGTCGTTGCTCACTAGGTTAATAATTTCTGGGGCATCGTTAACAGTCTCAACACTTGGATCAACCGTTACGGTATCACCATCAGTGGTGCCATCGTTTGGAATCAGTGTAAATGCTGGTAGCTCTTGTCCACTGTTGACTAGGTCAGCACCGGCTTGGGTTAACACCACTGTGCCATCAACTAATGCATAGTTCACGGTATCGCTTAAGGTCACCGTCACCTCATCGCCATCTTCATCGAAGGTATCGAAGCTTGCTACCTCTGCGCCTTCAGCGGCACTGCCATCATCTTCAGTAAAGTCGTTGCTGACTAGGTTAATAATTTCAGGGGTATCGTTAACAGTCTCAACACTTGGATCAACGCTTACCGCGTCACCATCTACCGTGCCATCGTTTGGAGTCAAGGTGAATGCTGGTAGCTCTTGTCCACTGTTCACTAGGTCAGCACCCGCTTGGGTTAGCACAACCGTGCCATCAACTAATGCGTAGTTCACCGTATCGCTTAAAGTCACGGTGACCTCATCGCCATCTTCATCGAAGGTCTCGAAGGTAGCAACTGTCGCGCCTTCAACGGCACTGCCATCATCTTCGGTAAAGTCGTTGCTCACTAGGTTAATGATTTCAGGGGCGTCGTTAACAGTCTCAACACTTGGGTCAACAGAAACTGTTTCGCCATCAGTGGTGCCATCATTTGGAACCAAGGTGAAGGCAGGCAGCTCTTGACCGCTGTTGACCAAGTCAGCACCGGCCTGGGTTAACACCACCGTGCCATCAACCAATGCATAGTTCACCGTATCGCTTAAGGTCACCGTCACATCATCGCCATCTTCATCGAAGGTCTCGAAGGTAGCAACGGTCGCACCTTCAACGGCACTGCCGTCATCTTCGGTAAAGTCGTTGCTCACTAAGTTAATTATTTCAGGGGCGTCATTAACAGTCTCAACACTTGGATCAACCGTTACGGTATCACCATCAGTGGCGCCATCATTTGGAATCAGTGTAAATGCTGGTAACTCTTGACCGCTGTTCACTAAGTCGGCACCCGCTTGGGTTAACACAACCGTGCCATCAACCAATGCGTAGTTCACCGTATCGCTTAAGGTCACCGAGACCTCATCGCCATCTTCATCGAAGGTCTCGAAGGTAGCAACAGTCGCGCCTTCAACGGCACTACCATCATCTTCGGTAAAGTCATTGCTCGCTAAGTTAATGATTTCAGGGGCGTCATTAACAGTCTCAACACTTGGGTCAACAGAAACTGTTTCGCCATTTACCGTGCCATCGTTTGGAATAAGTGTAAATGCAGGTAATTCTTGACCGCTGTTCACTAGGTCAGCACCGGCTTGTGTAAGGACAACCGTGCCATCAACTAATGCATAGTTCACGGTATCGCTTAAGGTGACCGTCACCTCATCGCCATCTTCATCGAAGGTCTCGAAGGTAGCAACAGTCGCGCCTTCAACGGCACTGCCGTCATCTTCGGTAAAGTCATTGCTGACTAGGTTAATGATTTCAGGAGCATCATTAACAGTCTCAACACTTGGATCAACGCTCACCGTGTCACCGTCAGTGATGCCATCATTCGGAATCAGTGTAAATGCTGGTAGATCTTGTCCACTGTTCACTAGGTCAGCACCGGCTTGGGTTAACACCACCGTGCCATCAACTAATGCATAGTTCACCGTGTCGCTTAAGGTCACCGTCACATCATCGCCATCTTCATCGAAGGTCTCGAAGGTCGCAACAGTCGCGCCTTCAACGGCACTACCGTCATCTTCGGTAAAGTCGTTGCTCACTAGGTTAATGATTTCAGGGGCGTCGTTTACTGTGGTGACACTTGGATCAACGCTTACCGTCTCACCGTCAGTGGTGCCATCGTTTGGAACCAATGTAAATGCTGGTAGCTCTTGTCCACTGTTCACTAGCTCGGCACCCACTTGGGTTAACACCACCGTGCCATCAACCAATGCGTAGTTCACCGTATCGCTTAAGGTCACGGTGACCTCATCACCATCTTCATCGAAGGTCTCGAAGGTAGCAACAGTCGCGCCTTCAACGGCACTACCATCATCTTCGGTAAAGTCGTTGCTCACTAGGTTAATGATTTCAGGGGTATCGTTAACAGTCTCAACACTTGGATCAACACTTACCGCGTCACCATCTACCGTGCCATCGTTTGGAATCAAGGTGAATGCTGGTAGCTCTTGTCCACTGTTCACTAGGTCAGCACCGGCTTGGGTTAGCACAACCGTGCCATCAACTAATGCGTAGTTCACCGTATCGCTTAAAGTCACGGTGACCTCATCGCCATCTTCATCGAAGGTCTCGAAGGTAGCAACAGTCGCGCCTTCAACGGCACTACCGTCATCTTCGGTAAAGTCGTTGCTCACTAGGTTAATGATTTCAGGGGCATCGTTTACTGTGGTGACACTTGGATCAACAGAAACTGTTTCACCATCAGTGGAGCCATCGTTTGGAATCAATGTAAATGCTGGTAACTCTTGACCGCTGTTGACCAAGTCAGCACCCGCTTGTGTAAGGACGACCGCACCATCAACCAATGCGTAGTTCACGGTATCGCTTAAGGTCACCGTCACATCATCGCCATCTTCATCGAAAGTCTCGAAGGTCGCGACTTCAGCGCCTGCCACCGCACTGCCATCATCTTCGATGAAGTCGTTGCTCACTAGGTTAATAATTTCTGGGGCATCGTTAACAGTCTCAACACTTGGATCAACCGTTACGGTATCACCATCAGTGGTGCCATCGTTTGGAATCAGTGTAAATGCTGGTAGCTCTTGTCCACTGTTGACTAGGTCAGCACCGGCTTGGGTTAACACCACTGTGCCATCAACCAATGCATAGTTCACCGTATCGCTTAAGGTCACCGTCACCTCATCGCCATCTTCATCGAAGGTATCGAAGCTTGCTACCTCTGCGCCTTCAGCGGCACTGCCATCATCTTCAGTAAAGTCGTTGCTGACTAGGTTAATAATTTCAGGGGTATCGTTAACAGTCTCAACACTTGGATCAACGCTTACCGCGTCACCATCTACCGTGCCATCGTTTGGAGTCAAGGTGAATGCTGGTAGCTCTTGTCCACTGTTCACTAGGTCAGCACCCGCTTGGGTTAGCACAACCGTGCCATCAACTAATGCGTAGTTCACCGTATCGCTTAAAGTCACGGTGACCTCATCGCCATCTTCATCGAAGGTCTCGAAGGTAGCAACTGTCGCGCCTTCAACGGCACTGCCATCATCTTCGGTAAAGTCGTTGCTCACTAGGTTAATGATTTCAGGGGCGTCGTTAACAGTCTCAACACTTGGGTCAACAGAAACTGTTTCGCCATCAGTGGTGCCATCATTTGGAACCAAGGTGAAGGCAGGCAGCTCTTGACCGCTGTTGACCAAGTCAGCACCGGCACTGGGTTAACACCACCGTGCCATCAACCAATGCATAGTTCACCGTATCGCTTAAGGTCACCGTCACATCATCGCCATCTTCATCGAAGGTCTCGAAGGTAGCAACGGTCGCACCTTCAACGGCACTGCCGTCATCTTCGGTAAAGTCGTTGCTCACTAAGTTAATTATTTCAGGGGCGTCATTAACAGTCTCAACACTTGGATCAACCGTTACGGTATCACCATCAGTGGCGCCATCATTTGGAATCAGTGTAAATGCTGGTAACTCTTGACCGCTGTTCACTAAGTCGGCACCCGCTTGGGTTAACACAACCGTGCCATCAACCAATGCGTAGTTCACCGTATCGCTTAAGGTCACCGAGACCTCATCGCCATCTTCATCGAAGGTCTCGAAGGTAGCAACAGTCGCGCCTTCAACGGCACTACCATCATCTTCGGTAAAGTCATTGCTCGCTAAGTTAATGATTTCAGGGGCGTCATTAACAGTCTCAACACTTGGGTCAACAGAAACTGTTTCGCCATTTACCGTGCCATCGTTTGGAATAAGTGTAAATGCAGGTAATTCTTGACCGCTGTTCACTAGGTCAGCACCGGCTTGTGTAAGGACAACCGTGCCATCAACTAATGCATAGTTCACGGTATCGCTTAAGGTGACCGTCACCTCATCGCCATCTTCATCGAAGGTCTCGAAGGTAGCAACAGTCGCGCCTTCAACGGCACTACCATCATCTTCGGTAAAGTCGTTGCTCACTAGGTTAATGATTTCAGGAGCATCATTAACAGTCTCAACACTTGGATCAACGCTCACCGTGTCACCGTCAGTGATGCCATCATTCGGAATCAGTGTAAATGCTGGTAGATCTTGTCCACTGTTCACTAGGTCAGCACCGGCTTGGGTTAACACCACCGTGCCATCAACTAATGCATAGTTCACCGTGTCGCTTAAGGTCACCGTCACATCATCGCCATCTTCATCGAAGGTCTCGAAGGTCGCAACAGTCGCGCCTTCAACGGCACTGCCGTCATCTTCAGTGAAGTCGTTGCTCACTAAGTTAATGATTTCAGGGGTATCGTTAACAGTCTCAACACTTGGATCAACACTTACCGCGTCACCATCTACCGTGCCATCGTTTGGAATCAAGGTGAATGCTGGTAGCTCTTGTCCACTGTTCACTAGGTCAGCACCGGCTTGGGTTAGCACAACCGTGCCATCAACTAATGCGTAGTTCACCGTATCGCTTAAAGTCACGGTGACCTCATCGCCATCTTCATCGAAGGTCTCGAAGGTAGCAACAGTCGCGCCTTCAACGGCACTACCGTCATCTTCGGTAAAGTCGTTGCTCACTAGGTTAATGATTTCAGGGGCATCGTTAACAGTCTCAACACTTGGATCAACCGTTACGGTATCACCATCAGTGGTGCCATCATTTGGAATCAGTGTAAATGCTGGTAACTCTTGACCGCTGTTCACTAAGTCGGCACCCGCTTGGGTTAACACCACCGTGCCATCAACCAATGCATAGTTCACCGTATCGCTTAAGGTGACCGTGACCTCATCGCCATCTTCATCGAAGGTATCGAAGGTAGCAACAGTCGCGCCTTCAACGGCACTGCCATCATCCTCAGTAAAGTCGTTGCTCACTAGGTTAATAATTTCAGGGGCATCATTAACAGTCTCAACACTTGGGTCAACAGAAACTGTTTCGCCATTTACCGTGCCATCGTTTGGAATAAGTGTAAATGCTGGTAATTCTTGACCGCTGTTGACCAAGTCAGCACCGGCTTGTGTAAGGACAACCGTGCCATCAACCAATGCGTAGTTCACCGTATCGCTTAAGGCCACCGTCACATCATCGCCATCTTCATCGAAGGTCTCGAAGGTCGCAACGGTCGCGCCTTCAACGGCACTGCCGTCATCTTCGGTAAAGTCGTTGCTCACTAGATTAATGATTTCAGGGGCATCGTTAACAGTCTCAACACTTGGATCAACGCTTACCGCGTCACCATCTACCGTGCCATCATTTGGAATCAGTGTAAATGCTGGTAACTCTTGACCGCTGTTCACTAAGTCGGCACCCGCTTGGGTTAACACCACCGTGCCATCAACCAATGCATAGTTCACCGTATCGCTTAAGGTGACCGTGACCTCATCGCCATCTTCATCGAAGGTATCGAAGGTAGCAACAGTCGCGCCTTCAACGGCACTGCCATCATCCTCAGTAAAGTCGTTGCTCACTAGGTTGATAATTTCAGGGGCATCATTAACAGTCTCAACACTTGGGTCAACAGAAACTGTTTCGCCATTTACCGTGCCATCGTTTGGAATAAGTGTAAATGCTGGTAATTCTTGACCGCTGTTGACCAAGTCAGCACCGGCTTGTGTAAGGACAACCGTGCCATCAACCAATGCGTAGTTCACCGTATCGCTTAAGGCCACCGTCACATCATCGCCATCTTCATCGAAGGTCTCGAAGGTCGCAACGGTCGCGCCTTCAACGGCACTGCCATCATCTTCGGTAAAGTCGTTGCTCACTAGGTTAATGATTTCAGGGGCATCGTTTACTGTGGTGACACTTGGATCAACGCTCACCGTCTCACCGTCAGTGGTGCCATCGTTTGGAATCAGTGTAAATGCAGGTAATTCTTGACCGCTGTTCACTAGGTCAGCACCCGCTTGTGTGAGCACAACCGTGCCATCAACTAATGCGTAGTTCACCGTATCGCTTAAGGTCACCGTGACCTCATCGCCATCTTCATCGAAGGTCTCGAAGGTAGCAACGGTCGCACCTTCAACGGCACTCCCGTCATCTTCGGTAAAGTCGTTGCTCACTAGGTTAATAATTTCTGGGGCGTCGTTTACTGTGGTGACACTTGGATCAACGCTTACCGTCTCACCGTCAGTGGTGCCATCATTCGGAATCAGTGTAAACGCAGGTAATTCCTGACCGCTGTTCACTAGGTCAGCACCGGCTTGGGTTAACACAACCGTGCCATCAACCAATGCATAGTTCACCGTATCGCTTAAGGTCACCGAGACCTCATCGCCATCTTCATCGAAGGTCTCGAAGGTAGCAACAGTCGCGCCTTCAACGGCACTACCGTCATCTTCGGTAAAGTCGTTGCTCACTAGGTTAATGATTTCAGGGGCATCGTTTGCTGTGGTGACACTTGGATCAACCGTTACGGTATCACCATCAGTGCTGCCATCATTTGGGATCAGTGTAAATGCTGGTAGCTCTTGACCGCTGTTCACTAGGTCAGCACCGGCTTGTGTAAGGACAACCGTGCCATCAACCAATGCGTAGTTCACGGTATCGCTTAAGGTGACCGTCACCTCATCGCCATCTTCATCGAAGGTCTCGAAGGTCGCAACGGTCGCGCCTTCAACGGCACTGCCGTCATCTTCGGTAAAGTCATTGCTGACTAGGTTAATGATTTCAGGAGCATCATTAACAGTCTCAACACTTGGATCAACGCTCACCGTGTCACCGTCAGTGATGCCATCATTCGGAATCAGTGTAAATGCTGGTAGATCTTGTCCACTGTTCACTAGGTCAGCACCGGCTTGGGTTAACACCACCGTGCCATCAACTAATGCATAGTTCACCGTGTCGCTTAAGGTCACCGTCACATCATCGCCATCTTCATCGAAGGTCTCGAAGGTCGCAACAGTCGCGCCTTCAACGGCACTGCCGTCATCTTCAGTGAAGTCGTTGCTCACTAAGTTAATGATTTCAGGGGTATCGTTAACAGTCTCAACACTTGGATCAACACTTACCGCGTCACCATCTACCGTGCCATCGTTTGGAATCAAGGTGAATGCTGGTAGCTCTTGTCCACTGTTCACTAGGTCAGCACCGGCTTGGGTTAGCACAACCGTGCCATCAACTAATGCGTAGTTCACCGTATCGCTTAAAGTCACGGTGACCTCATCGCCATCTTCATCGAAGGTCTCGAAGGTAGCAACAGTCGCGCCTTCAACGGCACTACCGTCATCTTCGGTAAAGTCGTTGCTCACTAGGTTAATGATTTCAGGGGCATCGTTTACTGTGGTGACACTTGGATCAACGCTTACCGTCTCACCGTCAGTGGTGCCATCGTTTGGAATCAGTGTAAATGCAGGTAATTCTTGACCGCTGTTCACTAGGTCAGCACCCGCTTGTGTGAGCACAACCGTGCCATCAACTAATGCGTAGTTCACCGTATCGCTTAAGGTCACCGTGACCTCATCGCCATCTTCATCGAAGGTCTCGAAGGTAGCAACGGTCGCACCTTCAACGGCACTCCCGTCATCTTCGGTAAAGTCGTTGCTCACTAGGTTAATAATTTCTGGGGCGTCGTTTACTGTGGTGACACTTGGATCAACGCTTACCGTCTCACCGTCAGTGGTGCCATCATTCGGAATCAGTGTAAACGCAGGTAATTCCTGACCGCTGTTCACTAGGTCAGCACCGGCTTGGGTTAACACAACCGTGCCATCAACCAATGCATAGTTCACCGTATCGCTTAAGGTCACCGAGACCTCATCGCCATCTTCATCGAAGGTCTCGAAGGTAGCAACAGTCGCGCCTTCAACGGCACTACCGTCATCTTCGGTAAAGTCGTTGCTCACTAGGTTAATGATTTCAGGGGCATCGTTTGCTGTGGTGACACTTGGATCAACCGTTACGGTATCACCATCAGTGCTGCCATCATTTGGGATCAGTGTAAATGCTGGTAGCTCTTGACCGCTGTTCACTAGGTCAGCACCGGCTTGTGTAAGGACAACCGTGCCATCAACCAATGCGTAGTTCACGGTATCGCTTAAGGTGACCGTCACCTCATCGCCATCTTCATCGAAGGTCTCGAAGGTCGCAACGGTCGCGCCTTCAACGGCACTGCCGTCATCTTCGGTAAAGTCGTTGCTGACTAGGTTAATGATTTCAGGAGCATCATTAACAGTCTCAACACTTGGATCAACGCTCACCGTGTCACCGTCAGTGATGCCATCATTCGGAATCAGTGTAAATGCTGGTAGATCTTGTCCACTGTTCACTAGGTCAGCACCGGCTTGGGTTAACACCACCGTGCCATCAACTAATGCATAGTTCACCGTGTCGCTTAAGGTCACCGTCACATCATCGCCATCTTCATCGAAGGTCTCGAAGGTCGCAACAGTCGCGCCTTCAACGGCACTGCCGTCATCTTCAGTGAAGTCGTTGCTCACTAAGTTAATGATTTCAGGGGTATCGTTAACAGTCTCAACACTTGGATCAACACTTACCGCGTCACCATCTACCGTGCCATCGTTTGGAATCAAGGTGAATGCTGGTAGCTCTTGTCCACTGTTCACTAGGTCAGCACCGGCTTGGGTTAACACCACCGTGCCATCAACTAATGCATAGTTCACCGTATCGCTTAAGGTGACCGTCACCTCATCGCCATCTTCATCGAAGGTCTCGAAGGTAGCAACAGTCGCGCCTTCAACGGCACTGCCGTCATCTTCGGTAAAGTCATTGCTGACTAGGTTAATGATTTCAGGGGCATCGTTTACTGTAGTGACACTTGGATCAACGCTTACCGTCTCACCGTCAGTGGTGCCATCGTTTGGAACCAATGTAAATGCTGGTAGCTCTTGTCCACTGTTCACTAGATCAGCACCGGCTTGGGTTAACACCACCGTGCCATCAACTAATGCATAGTTCACCGTATCGCTTAAGGTGACCGTCACCTCATCGCCATCTTCATCGAAGGTGTCGAAGGTTGCAACTGTCGCGCCTTCAACGGCACTACCATCATCTTCGGTAAAGTCGTTGCTCACTAGGTTGATAATTTCAGGGGCATCGTTAACAGTCTCAACACTTGGGTCAACAGAAACTGTTTCCCCATTTACCGTGCCATCGTTTGGAACCAAGGTGAAGGCAGGTAACTCTTGTCCACTGTTCACCAAGTCAGCACCCGCTTGGGTTAACACAACCGTGCCATCAACTAATGCATAGTTCACCGTGTCGCTTAAGGTCACCGTCACCTCATCACCATCTTCATCGAAGGTCTCGAAGGTAGCAACAGTCGCGCCTTCAACGGCACTGCCGTCATCTTCAGTGAAGTCGTTGCTTACTAGGTTAATAATTTCAGGGGCATCGTTTACTGTGGTGACACTTGGATCAACGCTCACCGCTTCACCGTCAGTGGTGCCATCATTCGGAATCAGCGTAAATGCTGGTAGCTCTTGACCGCTGTTCACTAGGTCTGCACCGGCTTGGGTTAACACAACCGTGCCATCAACCAATGCGTAGTTCACCGTATCGCTTAAGGTCACCGAGACCTCATCGCCATCTTCATCGAAGGTCTCGAAGGTAGCAACAGTCGCGCCTTCAACGGCACTGCCGTCATCTTCGGTGAAGTCGTTGCTGACTAGGTTAATAATTTCAGGGGCGTCGTTAACAGTCTCAACACTTGGATCAACCGTTACGGTATCGCCATCAGTGTTGCCATCATTTGGGATCAGTGTAAATGCTGGTAGATCTTGTCCACTGTTCACCAAGTCTGCACCGGCTTGGGTTAATACCACAGTGCCATCAACTAATGCGTAGTTCACCGTATCGCTTAAGGTCGCCGTCACCTCATCGCCATCTTCATCGAAGGTGTCGAAGGTTGCAACAGTCGCGCCTTCAACGGCACTGCCGTCATCTTCGGTAAAGTCGTTGCTCACTAGGTTAATAATTTCAGGGGCATCGTTTGCTGTGGTGACACTTGGATCAACGATCACCGTCTCACCATCAGTGGAGCCATCGTTTGGAATCAATGTAAATGCTGGTAACTCTTGACCGCTGTTCACTAGGTCGGCACCCGCTTGTGTGAGCACAACCGTGCCATCAACTAATGCATAGTTCACGGTATCGCTTAAGGTCACCGTCACATCATCGCCATCTTCATCGAAGGTTTCGAAGGTTGCAACTGTCGCGCCTTCAACGGCACTGCCATCATCTTCGATAAAGTCGTTGCTCACTAGGTTAATAATTTCAGGGGCGTCGTTAACAGTCTCAACACTTGGATCAACGATCACCGTCTCACCATCAGTGCTACCATCATTCGGGATCAGTGTAAACGCAGGTAACTCTTGACCACTGTTCACTAGATCAGCACCCGCTTGGGTTAACACCACCGTGCCATCAACTAATGCATAGTTCACCGTGTCGCTTAAGGTCACCGTCACCTCATCGCCATCTTCATCGAAGGTCTCGAAGGTAGCAACAGTCGCGCCTTCAACGGCACTGCCATCATCTTCGGTAAAGTCGTTGCTGACTAGGGTAATGATTTCAGGGACATCGTTAACAGTCTCAACACTTGGATCAACCGTTACCGCGTCACCATCTACCGTGCCATCATTTGGAACCAAGGTGAAGGCAGGTAACTCTTGTCCACTGTTCACCAAGTCAGCACCCGCTTGGGTTAACACAACCGTGCCATCAACTAATGCATAGTTCACCGTGTCGCTTAAGGTCACCGTCACCTCATCGCCATCTTCATCGAAGGTGGCGAAGGTAGCAACGGTCGCGCCTTCAACGGCACTGCCGTCATCTTCGGTAAAGTCATTGCTGACTAGGTTAATGATTTCAGGAGCATCATTAACAGTCTCAACACTTGGATCAACAGAAACTGTTTCCCCATTTACCGTGCCATCGTTTGGAACCAAGGTGAAGGCAGGTAACTCTTGTCCACTGTTCACCAAGTCAGCACCCGCTTGGGTTAACACAACCGTGCCATCAACTAATGCATAGTTCACCGTGTCGCTTAAGGTCACCGTCACCTCATCACCATCTTCATCGAAGGTCTCGAAGGTAGCAACAGTCGCGCCTTCAACGGCACTGCCGTCATCTTCAGTGAAGTCGTTGCTTACTAGGTTAATAATTTTAGGGGCATCGTTTACTGTGGTGACACTTGGATCAACGCTCACCGCGTCACCGTCAGTGGTGCCATCATTCGGAATCAGCGTAAATGCTGGTAGCTCTTGACCGCTGTTCACTAGGTCTGCACCGGCTTGGGTTAACACAACCGTGCCATCAACCAATGCGTAGTTCACCGTATCGCTTAAGGTCACCGAGACCTCATCGCCATCTTCATCGAAGGTCTCGAAGGTAGCAACGGTCGCACCTTCAACGGCACTCCCGTCATCTTCGGTAAAGTCGTTGCTCACTAGGTTAATAATTTCAGGGGCATCGTTAACAGTCTCAACACTTGGATCAACCGTTACGGTATCACCATCAGTGTTGCCATCGTTTGGAATAAGTGTAAATGCAGGTAATTCTTGACCGCTGTTGACCAAGTCAGCACCTGCTTGTGTGAGCACAACCGTGCCATCAACCAATGCATAGTTAGCGGTATCGCTTAAGGTGACCGTCACCTCATCGCCATCTTCATCGAAGGTCTCGAAGGTTGCAACAGTCGCGCCTTCAACGGCACTGCCGTCATCTTCGGTAAAGTCGTTGCTCACTAGGTTAATGATTTCAGGGGCATCGTTAACAGTCTCAACACTTGGATCAACGCTCACCGTCTCACCATCTACCGTGCCATCGTTTGGAACCAATGTAAATGCTGGTAGCTCTTGTCCACTGTTCACTAGGTCTGCACCGGCTTGGGTTAATACAACCGTGCCATCAACCAATGCGTAGTTCACCGTATCGCTTAAGGTCACGGTGACCTCATCGCCATCTTCATCGAAGGTCTCGAAGGTAGCAACTGTCGCGCCTTCAACGGCACTGCCATCATCTTCGGTAAAGTCGTTGCTCACTAGGTTAATGATTTCAGGGGCGTCATTAACAGTCTCAACACTTGGGTCAACAGAAACTGTTTCGCCATCAGTGGAGCCATCGTTTGGAACCAAGGTGAAGGCAGGTAGCTCTTGTCCACTGTTCACTAGGTCAGCACCGGCTTGGGTTAATACCACCGTGCCATCAACCAATGCGTAGTTCACCGTATCGCTTAAGGTGACTGTCACCTCATCACCATCTTCATCGAAGGTGTCGAAGCTTGCTACCTCTGCGCCTTCAACGGCACTGCCATCATCTTCGGTAAAGTCATTGCTTATCAGGTTAATGATTTCAGGGGCATCGTTTACTGTAGTGACACTTGGACCTACTCTAACTGCGCCACCAGCTTTGGTTAAGACCTCGGAGCCATCATTTGGAGTCAAGGTAAATACAGGCAAACCCTGACCGCTGTTCACTAGGTCAGCACCCGCTTGGGTTAACACAACCGAGCCATCAACCAATGCGTAGTTCACCGTATCGCTTAAGGTCACGGTGACCTCATCACCATCTTCATCGAAGGTCTCGAAGGTAGCAACAGTCGCGCCTTCAACGGCACTCCCGTCATCTTCGGTAAAGTCGTTGCTCACTAGGTTGATAATTTCTGGGGCATCATTAACAGTCTCAACACTTGGGTCAACAGAAACTGTTTCTCCATCGGTGGTGCCATCATTTGGAATCAGTGTAAATGCTGGTAGCTCTTGACCGCTATTTACTAGGTCAGCACCCGCTTGGGTTAACACAACCGTGCCATCCACAATCTCGTAATTGACTGTGTCACTTAACGTAACAGTAACGTCATCACCTTCTTCATCAGAGGTTTCGAACGTAGCAACCACAGCGCCTTCAACGGCACTGCCATTATCTTCAACAAAATCATTGATGACGAGATTAGTAATTTCAGGCGCATCATTAGAAGTGGTAACACTAGGCTCAACTGAAACGGCTTCACCATTTGTGCTATCGTCACTTGGAATTAATGTGAAGGCAGGTAGCTCTTGACCGCTGTTAACCAGTGCTGCGCCCGCTTCTGTGAGCACAACTGTGCCATCCACAATCTCATAATTGACTGTGTCACTTAACGTAACAGTAACGTCATCACCTTCTTCATCAGAGGTTTCGAACGTAGCAACCACAGCGCCTTCAACGGCACTGCCATTATCTTCAACAAAATCATTGATGACGAGATTAGTAATTTCAGGCGCATCATTAGAAGTAGTAACACTAGGCTCAACTGAAACGGCTTTACCATCTGTGCTGTCGTCACTTGGAATTAATGTAAAAGCAGGTAGCTCTTGACCGCTGTTAACCAGTGCTGCGCCCGCTTCTGTAAGCACAACTGTACCATCCACAATCTCGTAATTGACTGTGTCACTTAACGTAACAGTAACGTCATCACCTTCTTCATCAGAGGTTTCGAACGTAGCAACCACAGCGCCTTCAGCAGCACTGCCATCATCTTCAGTAAAGTCGTTGTTACTAGTAATGGTTAGCTCTGGGGCATCATTTGCCGTGGTAACACCAGGCTCAACTGAAACGGCTTCACCGTCTGTACTATCGTCACTTGGAATTAATGTAAAAGCAGGTGAGATCTTCGCCGCTGTTAACCAGTGCTACGCCCGCTTCTGTGAGCACAACTGTGCCATCCACAATCTCATAATTGACTGTGTCACTCAACGTAACAGTAACGTCATCACCTTCTTCATCAGAGGTTTCGAACGTAGCAACCACAGCACCTTCAACGGCACTGCCATCATCTTCGGTAAAGTCATTGTTACTAGTAATGATTAGCTCTGGTGCATCATTTGCCGTGGTAACACTAGGCTCAACTGAAACGGCTTCACCATTTGTGCTATCGTCACTTGGAATTAATGTGAAGGCAGGTAGCTCTTGACCGCTGTTAACCAGTGCGGCACCCGCTTCTGTAAGTACAACTGTGCCATCCACAATCTCGTAATTAACTGTGTCGCTTAATGTAACAGTGACATCATCACCGTCTTCATCAAAAGTGTCGAACGTAGCAACAACAGCTCCTTCAACGGCACTGCCATCATCTTCGGTAAAGTCATTTGAGCTTGTAACAGTAAGAGTAGGAATATCGTTAACAGTTGTGACATTAGGGTCATCACTAACGGCTTCGCCATCTGTTACACCGTCACTTGGAATTAATGTATAAGCGGGTAAGTCTTCACCACTATTAATTAGTGCTGCGCCTGCTTCAGTCAATACAACCGTATTACCAACAATTTCATAATTAACAGTGTCACTTAAGGTCACTGTTACCGTATCGCCTTCTTCATCACTGGTTTCAAATGTAGAAACCACTGCCCCTTCAACAACACTACTATCATCTTCGGTAAAGTCATTTGAACTTGTGATTGTTAAACTAGGAGCATCGTTTACAGCGGTTACACTTGGCTCAACAGATACAGCTTCGCCATCTGTTACACCATCAGTCGGAGTTAAAGTATATGCAGGTAAATCTTCACCACTATTAACTAATGCTGCACCAGCTTCAGTTAATACAATGGTATCACCCACAATTTCATAATTAACAGTATCACTTAAAACTACTGTTACCTCGTCACCATCTTCATCAGTTGTTTCAAAGGTAGCAACGGTCGCTCCTGTAACGGCACTTCCATCATCTTCAGTGAAGTCATTAACACTAGTTACTGTTAAAGTAGGAGGTGTGTTAATTGCTGTCGCATTTGCGTTTTCATCGGTAAAGATTGTCGACTCTACATCATCATTAAAACCTGCAGTTTCAAAGTCAGTCGTCGCTATAGTCTCTTCGGCGTATCGATCAAAATCGACGAGTGTAAAACCGCCAGCAGATTCTTCACCCGCAGCAGTTTCAACATCTAAATCTAATACTTCTTCACCTAGCGCAAGTATTGTTTCAAGATCATTGATATCAATTTCAATATTCTCTTCACTTTCACTAGTAGTTACATCATTTTCTAGATCAGCTTCTAAGGGTTCACTTTCTGTCAACTCAGGTAACTGTGGATCAAGTACCTCTACTGATTGGTTTAGTTTTCCTTCCGTTTGAGTTGACTGTTCCGTAGCTGACTCAATATCGGTTTCATTAACTGATTTATTTTGTTCGTCCATTATGATTTTCCCACTTTAAACTTTAATGATTATGTACGGCATACCGAGGAATAGGATCAATAATCAAATTTTAAATTTACACCACTAAAGTAATAACAATAGTCAAATATACTTCAATAGTAAATTTGATTATTCGTTAATCTTTAACTTAAACACAAAAACGCTCATATATATTGATTAACAACATCAGACAACAATAAGCAGAGCTAATTGGTGTGATATAGAAAGTGAAGTAAATTGACAAAAAATAGACATAATTACAACAATAAGTAAGTATATTACTGTTGTAATTAGCATTATAAATTTAGAAAGGTGACTAGTTCCTAGAGTCATTTTTTAATACAAAAAAATGACCCAAAGGCCATTTTTCTGAATTAAATCACATATTATTAATTGATGTTAGGTCCTAACCATCGCTCTGCTGTTTGCATATCCCAACCTTTACGTTGCGCATAATCTTCTACTTGGTCTTGCTGAATACCAGCAATAGCAAAGTAACGACTTCCAGGATGAGAGAAAATCCAGCCCGATACTGCGGCACCTGGATACATGGCATAACTTGATGTTAACTGCATACCAATCTTTTGTTCTACATTCATCAAATCCCAAATAACTGCTTTTTCACTATGTTCAGGACAAGCAGGGTAACCGAGAGCTGGACGAATACCTTGATATTTTTCACGAATTAAATCGTCATTATCTAGTGTTTCATCTGCGGCAAAGCCCCAATACTCTTTACGCGTTTTTTGGTGTAGATACTCAGCAAAAGCTTCTGCTAAACGATCACATACAGCTTGCACTAAGATGGCATTATAGTCATCATTTTCAGCTTTATAACGATCTGCGACTTCTCGCTCACCAATCCCGCCTGTTACCGCAAAGGCTGCAATATAATCAGCCACACCCGTTGATTTAGGAGCAACATAATCCGCTAATGAATGGTTAACAAACGGTGCTTTTTTCTCTGTTTGTTGACGTAATTGATTACTCACTTGCAATACAGTTGAACGTGTTTCATCACTGTAGATTTCAATATCGTCGCCAACACTGTTCGCAGGAAAATCCCTACTATACCTGATGCACTGATTTCTCCAGCGGCTTCCACTGTATCTAACATTTTTAATGCATCAGCAAATAAGCGTGTTGCCTCTTCACCAACAACCTCATCTTTTAATATACGCGGGTATTTACCTGCTAATCCCCAAGTCATAAAGAATGGAGTCCAGTCAATATATTCGCGTAAGACATTGATCGACATATTTTTAATCACTTGCACGCCTAACTGATTAGGCACTTTAGGTTGATAATTAACCCAATCAAGTTTAGCTGCATTAGCACGCGCTTGTGCCAATCCAATGGGTGCACTGCGAGGACGCTTATTCGCATGTTGTTCTCGTACACGTTGATAATCTTGATTTAACTTTTCAACAAACTCAGGTTTATTTTTTGGACTTAATAGCTTTTGACAAACACCTACAGCACGAGAAGCATTAGAGACATAAACGACCGGTTCATCGTAATTTTGTTCTATTTTAACCGCAGTATGTGCTTTAGAGGTTGTTGCACCACCAATCAATAACGGCAATTTAAGGCCTTGACGTTGCATCTCTTTAGCAACATATACCATCTCATCTAAAGACGGTGTTATAAGACCAGACAAACCAATTAGATCAGCCTTTTCAGCAATCGCGGTTTTAATAATAGTTTCAGTCGGTACCATTACACCCAGGTCAACGATCTCATAGTTATTACATTGTAAAATAACCCCTACAATGTTTTTACCAATATCATGAACATCACCTTTTACAGTCGCCATCACCACTTTACCATTGGTTGCTCCAACCGCTTTAGTGGCTTCAATAAATGGGTTTAAATAAGCAACCGCTTGTTTCATAACACGCGCTGATTTAACCACTTGTGGTAAAAACATTTTACCTTCGCCGAATAAATCACCGACGATATTCATGCCATCCATTAAAGGCCCTTCAATCACTTCAATAGGCATATCAACGGCTTGACGGGCTAATTCGGTATCTTCTTCAATAAACTCAGTGATACCTTTAACTAACGCATGGGCAATACGTTCATTCACTGGCAGGTTTCGCCATTCAAGGGCTTTACCGTCATCGACTTTTACTGCACCATCACCACGGTATTTTTCAGCAATATCCAGTAATGCATCAGTGGCGTTAGGATTACGATTTAATACCACGTCTTCCACTGCATCTTTTAATTCTTTTGGAATATCGTCATAAATGGCTAGTTGGGCCGCATTAACAATCCCCATGTCCATACCATTTTGAAAACAGTAATACAGGAATACTGCATGGATCGCTTCACGTACTGGGTTATTACCACGGAAGGAGAAAGATACATTAGAAACACCACCAGAAATCATCGCATGTGGTAGGTTATCTTTAATGTCTTTTACCGCGTCAATAAAATCAACGGCATAGTTATTATGTTCTTCAATACCAGTTGCAACGGCAAAAATATTAGGGTCAAAGATAATATCTTCAGGTGGAAAGCCTACTTGGTTAACCAAAATATCGTATGAACGTTCACATATTTCATATTTACGTTCACGTGTATCAGCCTGACCAACTTCATCAAAGGCCATGACAATCACAGCAAAACCGTAACGACGAATTAGTTTGGCTTGATGGATAAAATTATCAATCCCCTCTTTCATACTGATAGAGTTAACAATACCTTTACCTTGTACGCACTTAAGGCCTTCTTCTAAAATTTCCCATTTAGAAGAATCTACCATAATCGGCACGCGCGAAATATCAGGTTCAGAGGCACATAGGTTTAAGAAACGTTTCATGGCAAATAATGAATCAAGCATCGCTTCATCCATATTGATATCAATAATATCAGCGCCAGCTTCCACTTGATGCAATGCAACCTCAAGGGCTTCATCGTATAACTCATCTTTAATTAAACGTTTAAAACGTGCCGAACCCGTTACGTTAGTACGTTCACCAACGTTTTGGAAAAGAGAATCAGCTCGTATTGTTAATGCTTCTAAACCACTTAAACGACAGGCTACTTCTATTTCAGGTAACTCACGTGGTTTAACGCCAGCAACGGCATCAGCCATCGCTTTAATATGTGCAGGCGTAGTACCACAACAACCACCCACTAAATTAAGGAAACCACTTTCAGCCCACTCTTTTATATAGGTCGCCATTTCATCGGCTTCTAAATCATATTCACCAAAAGCATTAGGTAAACCGGCATTGGGATGAGCAGACACATACGTTTCTGAAATACGTGACATCTCTTGCACATATTGACGTAACTCATCAGGACCTAAAGCACAGTTCAAACCAAAGGTTAATGGTTCTGCATGACGTAATGAGTTGTAAAATGCTTCTGTAGTTTGGCCCGATAAAGTACGACCCGATGCATCGGTGATAGTCCCTGAAATCATCACTGGCAATTTATAACCTAGCTCTTCAAATACGGTTTCTACCGCAAAAACGGCAGCTTTGGCGTTTAACGTATCAAAGATAGTTTCAATCAGGATTAAATCACTTCCGCCTTTAATCAATGCTTTGGTAGATTCGATGTAAGCTGTGACTAACTCATCAAAGGTAACGTTACGAAAAGCAGGATCGTTCACATCAGGAGAAATAGAACAAGTACGGTTAGTTGGGCCTAAAACACCTGCAACAAAACGTGGACGGTCAGGCGTTTCATCGGTTTTTTCATCGGCAACACGACGCGCAATACGCGCAGCTTCATAGTTAATTTCAGCAGAGATAGATTGCATATCGTAATCTGCCATGGCGATGGTCGTTGCATTGAAAGTATTAGTTTCTAGGATATCAGCGCCAGCATCTAAGTACTCACGATGAATATTAGCAATCACTTCAGGTTGTGTGATCACCAATAAATCATTATTACCTTTTAAGTCACAGCTCCATTCTTTAAAGCGTTCGCCGCGAAAATCAGCTTCTTCAAATTTCTGATCCTGGATCATGGTGCCCATGCCACCATCTATCAGAAGAATATGTTTTTCTAATTGCGCTTTTATCATCGCACTACGATCACTTACCGACATAGAGTTCCCTGTTTCTTTTATTCTGAATAAAAAATGAGTGAAAATAATAGCATAGAAGTTGAGCTCATAATCTTTTAAAGGCATTTCTATCTTGAAATATTCTGTTATAAATTATGAATTTTTTGATAGTTGTTTGCTGATAAAGGTCAATTACACAGATAAAAAGTGAAGAATATTCATTTTGATGGTGCTGTAATAACAATTACATTAAATAATGTTTTCTAAATTTTACGCAGGAAAAGAACTGAGTTATTCGATGTAATTTTAACAAGTAAAATAGATAAGTTAGTTAGCATGATTAGTATAAGGAAAGGCAAATATAAAAAAAGCGAGCCATTACGATAGCTCGCTTTTGAATAATTTTTTTAAGTAGTAAAGAACGTGTATGACTGTGAGTTTACCAATCACAATCTATATTAAAAGCAAATATGAACGGTGCCCGTTGGCAATGCGTTTGCTAAATAATGAAACGCCTAGTGTTGATATTCGCTTTTAAAAAAACCAAAAAACTAATAATAATCAAACCTCCAGTGTCAATGAGTACAACCGGTATCAATCATATAAAAATCAACTTGAATGCTCTTTGAGCAAGTGAGTCCTTAAATTAACAACTCAGTAATAGTTGATTGCTTATAAACCGGTACGCGTAATAATTAAAAATAACTGTACCTCCATAATCTCTTGATTAAATTATAAAAATTTATTTTATTAACGTCTTTAGAAAGTCCATTACAAACAACAAACTCTCTCTAGGAACCTGTTTTTGTAACAACGATTGTTATCACAAGAGTAAATGTAACTGTTAACTCCCTTACTCATAAATAAGTATAGGAAGGGTTTTCAATTTAGCTAGTATTTTTAATAAATAAATTTAAAAAATTTTTTTAAGTAAGCTTTATAACCCTATCACTACGTTAAATCTGTTAGGTCATATGGCGTTACCTGATAAACACAATAGTTTAGCCAGTTACTATATAAGAGGTTGCCATGACTACGCCAAATCGCTCTTGGCGGTTGGTTTGCATCATCTTGCGGATAATAATTTATCGGCAATTCAGGCTCTAAATCTTCTTCTAAATCTCGCAAGTACTCATTATGTAAAGTACTCGCATCATATTCAGGATGACCCGTAATATACACTTGACGACAATCTGGGCTAGCAGCTAAATACACACCCGCTTCTTTTTCATCTGCAAAAACCGTTAGGTCGGTTTTTTCTTGAATTTCAGCGCTATCAAACTCAGCATAACGTGACAAAGGAGCCCAAAACTCATCATCAAAACCACGTACTAAAGGATGTTGATGGTGATGTGTTTTATGTGGATAAATGCCTGATAATTTATCATCGCGTGTCACTTTATCCAGGTCATAAAATATTTTTAACGCCGCTTGTGCCGCCCAACATAAAAATAATGTTGAGGTAACATTGTGGCGAGACCACTCAACAATTTCAGTAAACTTTTCCCAGTAGTAAACATTTTCAAAGGGGATAGTACCTAGAGGTGCGCCAGTAATAATAAAACCATCCCATTTTTGTTCTTTAAGGCGCTCAAAGTCGCCGTAAAACTTATCTAAATGTTTTTGAGGCGTATTACGGCTAGCGCGTGCATCTACACGCAATAACTCAATATCAACTTGCAAAGGTGTATTAGACAACAAACGCATCAATTGTGTTTCTGTTTCAATTTTTTCGGCATTAAGTTCAAAATTAATACACGTAGCGGACGGATATTTTGGTGACTTGCGCGTGTCTCGGACATCGTAAAGATGTTCTCAGATTTTAAAATACTCGATGCAGGTAAATCGTCTGGAATACGAATTGGCATATTAGTTTCCTCTACAAATAAACGTTTAGATGTCTAGAAGTCTAACATCATAATTAAATTTAAACATCATTAATTGTGGTTTCTGAACATTTCATATCATCAGTATTTCAACTTTAATCGTATAAAGCGATGCGATGAGTATGATGTGCACCGCATCACCTCCCTTTATTGATCGACTATTCTAGTATCTACCTAATGCTTTCGTTAGACTGCCTACATCAATCAATAATATGAAAGGAATGACTATGCTAGAAACTAAAACGCTTATTGCAGACTTAAACAACCCTCAACATGCTAAAGCATATCTTAGTTTGATGTCTCACTATGCTAGTGATCCTATGGGTGGCGGTAAAGATATTAGTGACTACGCTAAACAAAATTTAGTGCCTAGTTTAATGAAACGTACAGATGTGTTTATTGTATTGATTTTTGATGGCGAGACACCTGCTGCTTTATTAACAGCTATTGAAGGCTTTTCTACTTTTGCTTGTAAACCACTGTTTAATATTCATGATGTAGTGGTTCATTCTGATTATAGAGGCAATGGATTAACCAAACATTTATTTGAACGAATTGAAGAGTTAGCGAAGTTTCGTGAGTGTTGTAAAATAACCTTAGAAGTATTAAGTGGTAATGAAGTAGCTTGTAAAGCTTACGAGGCACTAGGCTTTTCAGATTACCAATTAGATCCAGAGTATGGCAGCGCATTATTTTGGACAAAATCGCTATAAATCCCGACAGGTAACCATTAGCGAATGTTAATGGTTACTGGTTACTGGTTACTGGTTACTGGTTATAAAACAGTTATTAAATTGTTTTACCTTGTTGATAACTCGCTTGAATCTTTTTAATGTCTTCCACCATTAAGTCCATATCAACCTGATTAATCCCCTGCTCATTACGCACTGATTTAAAGGTAGCGTGAAACTCTCCTTCAGGATTTATCAGCACAATAGAAGCACTGTGATCAACTAAGTAATACTGCTCTTGCTCACTCTCTTCAACAATACTGTAGATTAATCCAAGTTGCGTAACAAAAGGCCATAACTGTTTATGTGTGCCTGTGACACCAATAAAATTAGGGTTAAAGTAATTCACATAATCGGCTAGTTGCTCAGCTTTATCGCGGTTGGGATCAACTGATACAAACACCACTTGGGTAGTGTTATCTGGATCATTGGGTAGCAATGGATAAACGCGATCTAGGTTAGCTAAAGTTGTTGGGCAAACATCAGGGCAAAAAGTATAACCAACAAAAAACAACGTCCATTTTCCTTTTAAAGAAGCATTTGTAAAGGCTACTTTCCCAGCTTTTTGAAAGGCAAAATCAGGTAAAACAGGGTGAGACTGATTTAAGACTAAGGCTTTATTGTCAGTGACAAAAGGTAGGCGACTACTTGTATTTAAAGCGCTTGCTTGTAACACTCCGAATAACAAACAAAACCCCATCATGATACAAGTAAATACAATAATTAAAGGTTTCATTTGTTCTCTCTTTTAACAATTTATACCACCAACTTTAAGGTGATTTTTATAGTTACATCCAATCTGCAGTTCTAATAACCCCTACAGCAATACCTTCAATATCAAAAGCTTGGTATTCTAAGTCCACTTTAATCGGGTCAAACAAGTTATTTTCTGCTTTTAAGGTCACTTGCTTTCCATCACGATAAAAACGTTTTACGGTGACATCTTCTTCAACGCGTGCAACAACTACTTGGCCATTATTGATATTTTGAGTTTTATGTACCGCTAATAGATCGCCATCCATAATACCAATATCTTTCATACTTTCACCTTGTACACGTAATAGAAAATCCGCTGTTGGGTGAAATAATGAAGGATCTACATCGTAATGGGTTTCAACATGTTCTTGTGCCAATATAGGCTCACCAGCAGCGACTTTACCAATTAATGGTAAACCTTCCACTACTACTTCATTATCTTTGTGCTCAGTCACAACACGAATACCACGAGAAGTACCCGATAAGATTTCAATCGCACCTTTACGTGCCAGTGCTTTTAAATGCTCTTCAGCAGCATTCGCACTTTTAAAACCAAGAATCTTTGCCAGTTCCACGCGCGTTGGTGGCATACCCGTCTTAGCTATTTGATCTTTAATTACATCTAAAACTTCGCCTTGGCGTTTAGTTAGCTCTTTCATTAGGATCTCCACGCATTAATAAACTGTAAACATACACAGTGTATATTCATACATGGTTAAATACCAGCTATCACGTTATTTTTATTCAACGACTAAGGTTATCTGCAAAAACACGCTTAAATCAAACTACAGTTGGCCACTAAAAGTCACTGTGGTTGCACCACTGGCATTTTTAGGACCAATCCAATTAAGAGACTTAGCTACCGAAGGCGCTAATTTATCGGTTCCCTGAATTTCTCCATTTAGCTTATAAACACCTGCCTCGCTTAAGGTAATATCTAATGCAGTTGTTAATTCATCAGACTGTTGATTAACAAAAGCGGTTATATCGCCGTCATCACAACCTAGCTCAACTGTTGGAGAATCAAGGTTTACTCTGCCTAACTGGCTATTAACAACGGCATTCTGCCACAACACATTACCTTGCAGTTGTTGACAATAAGGCTGACCTTGCACAACTTCTTTAATCACAGCAGATAAGTTACCTTCAAGTTTCACTGGTAAACGCATCGGCAATAATGTCAGCAGCTCTTTTGCAGTTAGGTCTAAGATGACATTGCTTGCTTTGGTACCCGATAGACCATAACTAACAAAACCTTTGCCAGACATAGCATCAGGGCCGTTATAAAAAGAGACATCACCAGCTAGATTTAATGTTAATAAATCCATTACACTAACGTTCCATTTAACGTTATCGAAGCTTAATTTTCGATTTACTTCTACTTCTTGTGCTTGTCCTTGCCAGATCGTGCCACTGACATTTTTTATCTTAAGGCCATTTAATGGGATCCAACCCACTACTAAAGCAGCAGGTAATTTAATAATTAAAGTCGCGAGATAAACTAAGACGACTAAAATGGCGATTTTGATTTTCATTGACTGCCTTTAATTTTATTAATAACTTAATGTTAAACGGTTAATTTTTACTAAACCTTGCACTTTGTCTTGGCTTAAATCGGCACTATTAATTTTCACTTTATGCTGATTTTGTAGGCTAGTTATCCAATCAATAAACTGGTTAAATTCAATTTGATTTATCCAGACATCCACTGTGTCGTTACGACTTTGAATACGCGTTATATTAATTTGGTTACGTTTAGCACTGCTATTGATGAGTTGTGACAATGTTTGTCTTTTACCTGTGTCTTGATTAACTCCACCAGCACTGATCACTTTATTAGCATTCACTTTCACCCATTCTAAGCTTTGTTGTGCGTTCTTAAGTTGTTGTTCGCTGGCCGCTAAGTTGTTCGCTAAGGGTTGCCACACAATAAAGTAGATAAAAGCAATAAACAGAATAACCGCAGAAATAAAGGTAAGTTGTTGCTCTCTTTGGCTAATGCTTTCCCACCAATCTTTAATTTGTTCAAACATTATTTAACCCTCACAGTCACTGTACCCGCGATACGATCTGCATTATTACCTAACGTTCCCTGCTCAAAATTATAACGAGATGGTACATTAGCAGCGAATTGCTCAAAGGCTTGGAAACTATTTGCACTGATTGTTAAGCTCAGCTCTTGATTTCTACTGGTGTATTTTAAGTTGGAAATATTGATACTTGGTACCGCTTTTAAAGCAGGCAGTAGGTCATTTAAAATAATCAATAGGCCTGTCTCTTCTTGATCAATATTAGTGCTTGCTAAGAGAGTTTTTAATCGCTTTTTAATACGGCTGTATCTTAATCGACCTTGTTCAGGGAAAGCAGCTTGGTAAACATCTTCTACCTGTGATTTAACCACTAAGGTTTGCTGTTCAGTCTGCTCTATTTTCACAAATAGATTAACCACTAATACTACAAATAATATCCCGGCAGCAACCGCTACCCCTTTCCATTTATGTAGCTGTAAGTGGTTTTCTTTATGTACTGCAAATTCACCCGTTAATAAGTTGGACTGATTATGAATGGCGCCTTCACTTAACAGCTGCATAGGCAATACAGGCGATGCTGCGACCCATTGTCCTACTGGAATATCAGGCAGAGGGCTATAGCTTTGAATCACTTGTTGTGTATTTTGTTGTAAACGTAAGGCAAGTACATCGGCAAGCATTTCATCTTCACAACTCCAAGCACGGAAAGCACTTTCTCGAATCAACCATTGCTTGCCTTGTTGTAAAGCTTGCCATTGTGTTTCATCTGCGGATGGTAATGCTAGCGCTTCAGGAATTAAACGCTGACAGAATATTTCAGCGGCCTCTAACCAATCTAACCAAAGTTGCACTTTAGATTTAAAACAGATAGCCACTTCAATTTGATCGACTTTTTTAGACAACACAGAAAAATGTAATTTATCTACATCACTGGCTAACTCATCCTCAAGCATATAAGGTAAGGCTTGTTGTAGTTGACGTGTAAAGTTGCCCTTAATCGCTACCGACTTTAAGGTAATATCAACACTCGGCGCTAAACAAATGACTTTACGTGTTTGTGCTTTTTCAGTTAATAAGGTTAAGGCTTCTGCATTATCTAATTCGCCAGAAGCAATAATTTCTTGTTCTTTCTCAGACCATATTAACCAATGAATTGTCTGATGTGCTTCACTTGCTAGGCGAATAATTAATTGTTCACTCACTGAGCCTCTCCAGCGCCAACCAACTCATCTATCCCTGCATATTGGAATCGAATCTCGGTGGCTTCTTCACTCTCTATATTAAATAATAGCTTTAATACTATTACACGTTGGTCAAATTCTGCTGCACCATAAAATTGAAAATAATCACTGGTGACACTTAATTGCGCTTGTTCTTCATCAGAAATTGACTCTCCATCCAATAAATCTTCAGATAAGAACTCCTCTACCGATTCCCAACCACTGGTAGGTCTATCATCAATAAGCTCTTCAAAATCTTCCACACTAAAATCTAAATCTTCTGAAAACAGCGAATATAATAAAGCTGCTTTATCTTGCCTGACCGTATTCACATTAATCAACTGTTCAGAGGTGGGTAATGCACATAAGTAATCTTTAATGTTTTCGTAAATTTCCGCTGTGACACCTTGCACAGAACGTAACTCTGAAATATCGACCATTAAGTTGTTTGCGGTTAAATGTGGTACTTGCAAAGATTCGTAATAACGATCTTCAGCCCCTTCTGATTCATCTGCTGAATCATCGCTATCAACCCAATCTCGCGCAGATTCAACAATCGTATCTGCGGTACCTTCTTCTACATCTAACTCTTCTAACAAACGTTTTAATTGGCTAACCGCTAATGGTTCTTCATCTTCATCATCGTCTTCCTGAGTTGCTAATGCATTGACATTAAAGCAACTTCTGAAGTCCACCATATTACCGGTGATTTGACCTTCATCCACGGGAAACACTAAATCTGGCGTTGCCCAAGTTTGATTTAAGCTCACAATATCACTGTCTTCAAAATCATCTTCTAAAATCATTCGGCTGAATTCAACCGTAGCTTGCCCGTACCAATAAATTTTGTCTGAGTAATTAACTCCTCAGTGCGCAATAAACTAGAGGTCATTCTACCCGTCATGGTAGAAGCAACCGTCACCATGATCGCTAAGATCATTAGTACTGTGATTAATGCGATGCCCTGTTGTTTATACGGCACTGACATTAATCTCCGACCTCACTAGCCGCTAAGATAAATACCCGTCTTAGCTCGCCATAATGTTTACTGTTGATGGTGATCTCAATCCCCGTTGGTAATTCAGAGTTGGATGACCATGTTGTTACCCAGGTATCATCCCAAAAACGAAAAGATAACCCTTCCACATCATTTAAAATAACTTGTTGTTCAGGCTCTTCACCGGAAATAGTATCCGGATGTAAATAATATAAACGTTGTAACTGGCCATCTTGAACACGATAACCAACACGTAACACATTGAGATCGAGGTAATAAATTAAGTGGGTTAAACCAGCCTAAACGATTAAACTCAATCCCTTCATATTCAGAATCTAGGATTCCATCTCCAGCATATAAAACTTGTAAATCTTCGTCGTCAGTCCCTTCGGTACGCGATGTTCTAGCAACCATTTGCACAAAATCCCGCTCTATCAACAACATGCCGCGTTGGATCTCTTTTAAGTTTTGATCATGTTCACGACTTATTTCACCGCTACGTAATACACCTTGCAATATCTGATAAGCAGCAAAGCTGAGCATGGCAAAAATAGCAATGGCGACCAGGATTTCAACTAAGGTGAAACCTTGATTTTTTGAGATACGCTGACCTTGTTTATTGTGCAACATAAGTCCTTATATACCCCAATGCTTGACCATCTTTTGTATCACTCACTTCAACATCTAATGCTCTAAAACTATTATTGCTGGTTTTCACACCTTTGTAGCGTAAATACCATGTTACACCAGCAAACTCGACCTCTTCTTCTTCCCAGTTTAAACCAGGCCACTCTTCCTCTATTTTTAGTTCAGCAAGGCGATTACTAGCAATCCAGGTGGCAAAGGTTTTTTGTTGTAAATAGTCCTGATTACGTAAGGATTCAGAAGCTGCCTGCATTACAGCTAACCCTGCAGTCGCTAAAATAACCAAGGCTAACATCACCTCTAATAAGGTCATGCCCGCTTGCTGTTGAATGCTTTTTTAGCGTTAGCTTTATTCACCGTCATACTCTTTAATCACATCGATCACACCGGTCATGGACACCTTAACGGTGACATCATGGCTAGTATCACCAGTATTAAAGAAGGTATAACTAAAGGGAGTCACTTCGCCACTCGCCATAATATAAATCACAGGTTGCAATGTGCTCTGCTCTTCCTCACCAATATTTACACGCTCAGAGTCACTAATAAATGAATCATCGGTTGCACTATTTTGTACTGCTTCTAATTCACCCCAAACACTACCGGATAAATCAAATTCAGCGAGCATATCATCAGGAAATGTCACATCGCCTTTAATACGCTCATCAACAATCGGTATCCACTGCTTAGTGGTTACATCATAAGATGTGAAGGTATAACCCTGTTCATTAAACTGAATACCAAACTCTGTATTTAAAATAAGAGCCTGATCTTGAGCAAGCTGCACCAAGGTGCTAAAACGTTGGGCATGCCATTCAGTGCTTTCAGTAGTACTGCCGCTACTGGGTAAAGTCATCACTACGCTAACAGAAACCATACCGAGTAATAACAGTACCAGCATGACTTCTAATAGCGTGAAACCTCGATTGCGATGTCGCAACATGCGCACTTAATCCTAATGACTATTTATCAAGTAAATTCCAGTTACCGATATCATCATCAGTACCCTCTTCACCATCTAGACCCACAGATAGAATGTCGATTTTGCCGTTTTCACCTGGGCTATTTAAGACATAATCATTACCCCAAGGGTCTTGTGGAAGACGTTTAATATAACCATCTTCACGGTAATTACGTGGTGTTGGTGACACGCTTGGCTCTGATACTAACGCTTCTAAGCCTTGGTCTGTTGTTGGATAAACGCTGTTATCTAACTTATACATATCCAGAGAATTCTCTAAAGCAACGATATCTGATTTCACCTTTTGGATATCAGCTTTGTCTTTGTTACCGATGAGGTTAGGTACCACCATAGCTGCTAATACACCTAGGATCACGATAACCACCATGATCTCCAGTAAAGTAAAACCTTTTTGTTGTTGCGTTGAAGTTGATTTTTTCACTTTCTTGTCCTTTTTTATTTTCTGAGAAATGGTTCAGCTATCCTGAGACCAAATTATTAAGCGCTAATATTGGTTGTAAAATTGCGGCAACAATAAACAACACAACACCCGCCATGGAAATAACTAATGCCGGCTCAAACAAACCTAATGCTAATGTCACTTGCGCCGAAAACTGTTTATCTTGATTATCTGCTGAACGTTCTAACATATTACCTAACTCGCCGCTACGCTCACCACTGGCAATCATATGTAACATCATAGGTGGGAACAGCTTCGTACTAGCTAATGCTCGCCCTAAACTTGTCCCTTCTCTGACTCGTTCAGCCGCCTCTCCTACTTTTAAACGTATATGTAGATTACTTAATACATTACCAGCAATGCTCATGGCTTCAAGCAAGGGAACTGAACTGCTATTTAAAATGCTTAATGTTCTGGCAAAACGTGCTGTATTAAGTTCATTCACCACTTTACCAACAACTGGAAAATTAAGCAGAGCACGATCAAATCGTAGCTGATTTTTAGCTTTTCGTAAGTAATGTTTAAATAATAAAAAGGCGATAATACACAAGCCAACAAAATACAAACCATAAGCGCTCAGTGCATCACTGGTAGCAATGAGAAATTTAGTCGAGGCAGGTAGGTCAGCGCCCATATGTTGGAATTGCCCAACAACTTGTGGCACCACTGAAGTTAATAGAATCGCCACCACTGAAATAGCCACCAGCGTTAATACGATTGGGTAGATCAACGCCTGCATCATCTTGCTTTTCATCTCTTGGCGCTGTTCTTCGTAATCTGCGAGTCTATCTAATACTTTTTCTAAATGACCAGACTTTTCACCCGCTGCCACCATCGCACAAAACAGGTTATCAAAGATCATCGGGTAATTACGCATACTATCGGCTAGACTATAACCTTCGATAACACCACCACGTACCGCCGAAATCATATCTTTAATTTTTGGCTTATCGCATTGGTCAGCAACCGCTTGTAACGATTCTTCAATGGGAATCGATGAGGCCACTAAAGTAGAAAGCTGGCGGGTAATAAGCGCTAAATCGGTGGTTTTTATCTTGGTTTGAATAAAACTTTTACCAGCTTTTTTACGTTTTGCAGCAATCGCCTCCACTTCTAGCGGCATCATGCCTGCATTACGTAACTGCTGCCGTAGCATACGTGCAGAATCAGCTTCTTGCGTGCCTTTTTTCTGTTTGCCTTTTGCGTCTATCGCTTTATAAGAAAAAGTAGCCACACTAATCCTCTCTTGTTACACGTAAAATCTCTTCTAACGTTGTTAGACCAGCCAATACTTTCTGGATACCATCGTCGCGAATGCTTTCTGAGGTTTTACGAATTTCACGCTCAATAGCCTGTTCACCTGCACCAGTATGGACAAGTTCACGCACTACTTCATTGACCACTAACAGCTCATGAATACCGGTACGTCCACGATACCCAGTGTGATTACATTGCATACAGCCGTCAGGGCGATAAATAATCGCTTGTTCATCTTCCGCTTTCCCTAAAATCACTTTTTCAGAATCAGTAGCAGAATGAGCAACTTTACAATGTGGACATAAACGACGTACTAAACGTTGCGCAAGCACACCTAGAATACTCGATGATAAAAGGAAAGGCTCTACACCCATATCATGTAAACGAGTTACTGCACCAACGGCAGTATTAGTGTGTAAGGTAGATAATACTAAGTGACCAGTTAAACTAGCTTGTACGGCGATCTCTGCAGTTTCTAAGTCGCGGATTTCACCAATCATCACCACATCAGGATCTTGACGTAAAATCGCACGTAAACCACGTGCAAAGGTCATATCTACCTTGGTATTAACTTGTGTTTGACCAATGCCATCGATGGCATACTCAATAGGATCTTCAACAGTAAGAATGTTCCTATCGCGCGAGTTTATCTCTAATAAACCTGCATAAAGCGTGGTACTTTTACCTGAACCCGTTGGGCCCGTCACTAAGATAATACCATGTGGTTTATGAATTAAATTTTGTAGTAATTTATGATTTTTAGGCGTCATTCCTAGTGTAGATAAATCCAGCTTAACGGCATTTTTATCCAATAAACGTAGAACTACGCGTTCACCGTGGCTCGCAGGCATGGTTGAGACACGTACATCAACAGCACGACCACCAATACGTAATGAAATACGACCATCCTGCGGAATACGCTTTTCAGCAATATCCAATTTAGCCATTACTTTAATACGAGAGACTAATAGCGCTGCTAACTTGCGTTGCGGTTTTAGTATTTCACGTAAAACACCATCGATACGGAAGCGAATAACCAAGGTTTGTTCAAAGGTTTCAATATGAATATCCGATGCTTCTTCTTTAATCGCTTCTCCTAACATAGCGTTGATCAACTTAATGATCGGCGCATCATCTTCGGCCTCTAATAAATCATCATCGGCAGGCAATTCTTCAGCTAGGGTAAAGAAATCATCAGCCCCCAAATCTTCCATTAGTTGCTGCGCTTCCAATGAAGAAGATTGATAAGCACGCGCAACTAACCTATCAAAGGTTTCATTGTCCACCTGTTGGGTACTAAAAGCATGACCTATCACACGTCTTGCCTCGACTAATAACTCCACTGAAGGTGGTTGTTTAAAACACAAAGTACTATTCGGACCGTCGTGGGACATCACCAATTCATGCTTTTTAGAGAAAGTAAAAGGCAATTGCCCCGAAGGTGTAAACTCTACAACCTCCGGATCTAATGCACTATCGACATCACTCACATTATTCATATCGCTTTATCCGCTTTTTCTAAATCAATCTCGTGATTGCTTTCACGCTCTGACTTTAAAAACGTTCTTGGATCAATTTCAACGGACTCACCCCAATGTGGCAACAGTGGGACCTCAGTTTCAGGCATTAGCGCAACACCATCAACACCTTGGCTCAGCTGTATTTGACGCATTAAGCCATACTTACGTTGGCTGAGTTGCATCATAGTTTCATCGTCACGAATAATCGTTGCACGTAAGAACACCATTAGGTTGCGTTTTTCAGTAGAACTTTGAGTAGAACGGAATAACACACCAAGGTATGGGATATCACCTAACCATGGCACTTTATCTACCGTCTCATTCACTTCTTCATCGATTAAACCACCAATTACAATGGTTTCACCTGATTTAGCTAACACAGAGGTCTTCACTGAACGAGTAGCAAACACCACATCCACTGAAGTTTGACCTTGAATACTTGATACCTCTTGTTCAATAACCATTTGTACTGAATCACCTTCATTGATCTGAGGTGTCACTTTTAACTTAATACCAACCTCTTTACGTTCAATGGTCTGGAATGGATTATCGTTAGAAGTGCTCGATGTAGAGCCTGTTAATACCGGTACTTCGTCACCAACAATAAAGCTTGCTTCTTGATTATCAAGCGTCGTAATACTCGGTGTTGCCAAGATATTTGAAGTACTGGTAGAACTTAATGCTTGAATAATGACGGCCCAATCACTGTTAACATAACCGGCTACACCACCTGAAATAGAAGATAACGCACTTGATAGATCTTCATAGTCATCTTCATCATTATCAATGGCATATACACCCGTCGCTAAATCAGTTAACGATGCACCGTTGTCGTTAAATTGAGTACCTAAACCTGAAGTACTACCCCATTGAACATTTAAACGAACACCGTCACCTTCAGACACTTCTACAATAATAGCTTCCACTAACACTTGCGCACGGCGAATATCCAACTGGTGAATAATGCTAGTTAATGACGACATTAACGCAGGTTGTGCGGAAATGATGATCGAGTTAGTTGGTTCATGTGCTTGGATATTTAAATTAGAATCGTTACTACTATTGCTCGATTTCTTCGAAGAAGGGTCTTCTAGACCTTTACTAACGCCTGTTAATACCTGAGCGACTTCTTTTGCATCAGCATATTTAAGGTAGAAAACACGTGTGTTACCGTTATTTTTCAGTTCACTATCTAAAGACTTGATCAGTTTGATGACACGGCTTCGCGTACTTGGCTCACCACTCACAATCACTGAGTTAGTTCTTTCATCGGCGACTAAACGTGGTTTAAGTACACTCGTAGAACTGCTTTTAGAGCTGGTTGAGGTTTCTTGAATAGAGTTGATCATATTAACCATGTCGAGGGCACTGGCAAATCGCAACTTAACAATATCCACTTCTTGGTCACCGGCTTTATCCACACGATGAATAATTTTCACTAAACGATTTACTACCGCCGCACGACCAGTGATCATAATAACGTTTGAAGGGTCGTAATGCACCACGTTACCACCACCAGCACTATCATTTAATTGACGTAATAAAGGCGCAAGCTCTCTTACTGATACATTGATAACAGGTACAACACGGGTAACCATCTCATCGCCTTTGTACTCACTGTCATCGTCGATAACAGGAATCGCAGCAACCTTCGCATCTTTGGATTTAATGACTTTAATGATGCCGTTATCCATTTCAACAATCGCAAAGCCATATACTTCTAATACATTTAAGAAGAATTGGTAATATTGGCTTTCATTAAGTAGGTCATAACTACGTACATTAATTTTACCGCGTACTGATGGGTCTAAAATGATGGTTTTATTTAAGTTTTTACCAACAATATTAATAAACTCATTTAAATCAGCATTTTTAAAACTAGCAGAATACTCTGCAGCTTCTACTACAGCAGACTGTGAAAACAAAACAAAAACACTAGCCCCCAAAAAGCTAACCAGTCTTTTTCTTTATTCCTAACATCATTACAACCTCATTGCTTGCTACTTCTGCTTATAATCTCGCTATTAATATATTATGACAATTAATAGTTCAGCGATTAAAACTTTATTTATTATTATTATGGAATACTAAAATATAATTCATTCAATTCACCATCACGGTCAATTGTTAAACTCATCTCAGTCATAGTTGGAAATTCTTTCATTAAACCTACTGCTTGGGTGATATCGGTTAAATCCACCCCATTTAATTCAACCGCTAAATCACCGGCTTTTAATCCGGCTTCTTCGAATAACTCCGGATTCTTACCTGGGTTAACACGATATCCCTTAATTTGGTCACCTTCTCTTACTGGCGAAATACGCACGTAATCAAGCAACTTACCGGGTCATCGACTAACTCATCTCTATCTAACGGGATCTCTTTTACTTTTGAAGCGCGGCTACTACGTTTATTGCTGCTCGTGGATCTTTTAGCACGTACTTCTTCGCCTTTTTCCAGCTTAGCTAAACGTTCGTTTTCCTCTTCTAAACCATCTAGAATCAAAGTTTGTTCTTCGCCATCCACATTAATAATAATACGGTCTTGATAGATCTCCGTGACCACTGCATCTGTACCAGGGATTTCAGAGTCAATAAAATAACTATCTTGAGAACGCTTATATTCGATGATAACACTAGAAAGTCTTGGGTCGGTGGCAGCAACTATGCCAACTAAGGTAAGTTTTAAACGCGTTTTAGGGGCTTCAATCTGTTCTTGTTGATAAACGATGCTTTTCCCTTGATAACGACCAAAAATAGCTTGTTCCTGTAATTTTTGGGTACTTAATCTATTACTCTCATTCACTTTTCTTTCAGTGGTTGGCGTCCAATTATGGCTACTTTCTGACTCTGGATAGATAGATAAGGTCAATAATGCAGACTGGTAAGCTACCGAGCTACAGATCACTGCCAATAATATTTGGGGTAGTATGGAAATCATTGCCTATATTCTCATCCTATTACTGAATTATTGAGTATCAAACATCATTGATATCATATTAATGCTAATGAAGCGCTTTATAAAATAACAATTAGCAGAAAATTTCAATATTCATGAGACTTAGGCTGTAAGTTAAAAGCTTAGCTGTTGATAAGATAACACTTTTATAAAAGTTTTTATGTCACAAGTTTATAACGAATATTATGTCATAGCTTGGCCTTGAATTATCAAGTTTTGGCCTCACTTGTTAAGTGACACTGGTCACATTAATTAAGCATACCCTGTGAGTAATTAAAATAACTTAGTACTTTTTAACCATTTTGCACAGCAAGGTAAGTTACCTTATAGGCTAAATATTTTAAAAGTAACCGAGTACACTTATATTAATAATGGTTCACTAAGCAATAGTAATTTAGCAATGCACTCATTTTTACTATACTAAAATACGTTTTTTGAGTTAAGAATTTATGACAATACAGACTGTTAGACTAGATAAATGGCTATGGGCCGCACGTTTCTATAAAACCCGTAGTTTAGCGCGAGATATGGTACAAGGCGGCAAGGTCCATTATAATGGGCAACGCTGTAAGGCCAGTAAAAACGTTGAAGTGGGCGCTATCTTATCGATTCGTCAAGGTGAACTTTTATTCGAAGTGGTCGTTGAGCAATTATCAGAGCAGCGACGAGGCGCGCCGATCGCACAAACACTTTATCAAGAGACTGAAAAAAGTGTTGGCAAGCGAGAGCAGCACCAGATGTTACGCAAATTAAGTTTACAAAATGCACCACATCCGGACCGAAAACCTAATAAAAAAGAACGCCGCGAACTAATACAGGCAAAAACACAACGCAATACAGCTAATTTTGAATAATGCTGCACCTATAAATATTGAGAGAATTTATGACAGACCAACTACAACGCTTCCTATTTGATGACTTCGAGATTCGTGGCGAAATCGCACAGGCACATGCAGCTTTTGAAGAGTGTGTGACTAATCACGACTACCCAGTAGAAGTAGCCAATACAATTGGAGAGTTATTAATCGCAACCAGTCTGCTAACTGCAACATTAAAGTTTAAAGGTAAAATTGCAGTTCAAATTCAGGGCGATGGTCCATTAAGCATGGCAGTTATTAATGCGAACCAAAACCTTGAAGTCCGTGGTACTGCACGTTATCAAGGCGATACAACTGGTTTATCTTTTTCTGAATTAATTGGTAAAGGCAACCTAATGATCACCATCACCCCTGATAATGGCGAACGTTACCAAGGTATTGTGGCATTAGAAAAAGCAACGCTAGCCGCTTGTTTAGAAGATTACTTTGTTCAATCTGAACAGCTTGCGACTAAAATAAGCCTATTTGCAGATAGTGCTAGCACTCCTGTGCAAGCAGCTGGTTTATTGATTCAAACTTTACCTGCACACAGCGAAACCCATGAAGAAGATTTTGCACATGTATGTGCATTAGCCAATACAATTAAAGCAGAAGAGATCTACACACTGCAAAATGATGATCTATTATTCCGCTTATATCATCAGGAAAAAGTTCGCCTATTTGAGACCCAACCAATTAACTTTGTGTGTGGTTGTTCAAAAGAGCGTTGCTTGTCTTCATTAGCCTCGTTAGATGAAGAAGAGATCAAAGATATTTTAGAAGAACAAGACAGTATTGATATGCGTTGTGAGTATTGTGCAACAACCTATTCATTCAAAGAGAAAGATTTACAAATCCTTTTCACTTCTACAAATCAAAAGCATTGATTTATCATACAAAAGTGTGATGTCACAAAGTTGCCATGGATATTTTTCCGTGGCATTTTTTTGCCTAAAAATCAGACAATGATCCCACTTATCTCAGCATAATTCCCTTACTCTCCGAATGGTTACATTAGATTTTTTTCATAAAATTAATATTGGCTATAAAGGGGAAAAACCATGGCCCAAACACCACTATCGACTGCAAAACTGAAAGAATACGGCATCACAAATATCTCGGAAATTTTATACAACCCGAGTTATGAAACACTGTTTAAGGAAGAAACTGCGGAGTCTTTAAGTGGCTATGAAAAAGGCATTATTACAAGCAATGGAACTGTGGCTGTTGATACGGGCATATTTACAGGGCGTTCACCTAAAGATAAATACATTGTCAAAGACGACACCACTCGCGATACGGTTTGGTGGAGTGACCAGGGTAAGAATGATAATAAAGCTATTGATCAAAGTACTTGGAATGCACTCAAGCAAATTGTCACAGAGCAACTCTCTAATAAAAAACTATTTGTAGTAGATGCTTACTGCGGTGCGAATGAAAATTCTCGCTTGAAGGTTCGCTTTATTATGGAAGTTGCATGGCAAGCTCATTTTGTAAAAAACATGTTTATTCGTCCTACAGAGGAAGAGTTGGTAGATTTTGAACCTGATTTTGTAGTGATGAATGGCTCTAAAACGAATAATCCAAATTGGCAACAACAAGGGCTTAACTCTGAAAACTTTGTTGCATTTAACCTAACCGAAAAAGTACAAATCATCGGTGGTACTTGGTACGGTGGAGAGATGAAAAAAGGCTTATTCTCGGTGATGAACTACCTATTACCGTTAAATGGCATGGCTTCTATGCATTGCTCAGCTAATATCGGGGAGGCAGGAGATACCGCTATCTTCTTCGGTTTATCAGGCACAGGCAAAACCACCTTATCCACAGATCCAAAACGCGCATTAATTGGTGATGATGAACATGGCTGGGACGACCAAGGTGTATTCAACTTTGAAGGGGGTTGCTACGCTAAAACAATTCGTCTGAGCGAAGAGGCGGAGCCAGATATTTTTGGTGCGATTAAACGCAACGCCTTGTTAGAAAACGTCATGATCGACGATCAAGGCCAAGTCGATTATGACGATGCCAGCAAAACAGAAAATGGACGCGTTTCTTACCCGATCGACCATATTGAAAATATCGTTAAACCGATATCTAAAGGTGGCCACGCTAAAAAAGTGATTTTTTTAACTGCAGATGCATTTGGTGTATTACCACCTGTTTCTAAGTTAACCAAAGCACAAACACAATACCACTTCCTGTCTGGCTTTACCGCTAAACTGGCTGGTACTGAGCGTGGTATTACTGAACCAACACCTACATTCTCAGCTTGCTTTGGAGCTGCTTTTTTAAGCCTGCATCCAACGCAATACGCACAACAGTTAGTGAAAAGAATGGAAGCTTGTGGCGCTGAAGCTTATTTAGTAAATACCGGTTGGAATGGTTCGGGTAAACGTATTTCAATCCAAGATACACGTGGCATTATTGATGCAATCTTAGATGGGTCGATTGAAAAAGCGGAAGTGACGACTATCCCTTTATTTAATTTACAAGTGCCTACTAGCCTACCTAATGTAGACAGTAGTATCTTAGATCCACGAGATACCTATGCAGATACTGCAGAGTGGGGCCATAAAGCTGAAAAATTAGCGCATCTATTTATTGATAACTTTGCACGTTACACGGATAAAGAAGAAGGCAAAATATTACTTTCAGCAGGACCTAAGTTAAGCGACTAACTCACCTGACCAGTAACACACTCATGGTATTTATTATGAGTGTGTTACTAACATACAACGCAACTCTTTCCCCCTTTTGATTTCACTTTTTGATGGAACTATCAACTCACAGTTGTGGTCTACTGCTGCGATATACATAAACATATTAAAAGGGACATTATCATGAAATCTTGGTTAGCATTGTTATGCTGTGGCTTATCATTAACGGCTTGTGGCAGTAGCTCTTCAAATAGTAGCGGCACAGTAGAGACAGAGGCGACAAGCAATACAAGTAGCACGACAGTGCAAACAGACTCAACGGAAACAAGTACTGACGAAACCACAGATTCAACCGATTACAGCGCAATGAGTTGCGAAGATAACTTAATTGAAGCGTTAACTCTGATTAATCAACTACGAGCCGAGTCACAAACCTGTGGAGCGACCACTTACCCTGCCGTAGATGCCGTTACTTGGAGTTCAGTATTAACCTTGGCTGCAGAAGAGCATTCTTCAAATATGGCTAACTATAATTTCTTTAGTCATACCGGTTTAGATGACAGCACAGTTGGTACCAGAGTCACAGCACAAGGTTATGAGTGGAGCTACGTTTCTGAGAATATCGCTGCCGGTCAAACGTCAGTGCAAGACGCAGTAGATGGTTGGATGGAAAGTGAAGGTCATTGTATTAATATTATGAGTGAAAATGCACAGGAGATGGGTCTAGCTTGCGCAGTGAATAGCGATGCAGACTATCAATATTATTGGACACAGGTATTTGCTAAACCATTACAATAAAAAGAAAAAGTAAGGAAGTGCTTTTAATAACAACTTCCTTACTTTAAAAGATATCGCTTAACTTAATAGCATTCTTGCCCACATGCCAAATGGGCTAGTAAAACCAGTGGTTACCGCAGTAATTTCACCTTTATCTACCACAATTAAAGTGGGTGTTAAGCTAATGCCCCAAGTTCGACTGATCACCGTTTTAGGATCATTTAGTACCGTAAAATCATAATCTTTTGCATTCAGGTATTGTTGTACACGCTCTTCACTTCCTGAACTCAAAGCAATACTCACCACTTGCATACCATCGCTAACAAAGTTCACCGAAGGTGACACTGTCGTACAAACACTACACCAAGTTGCCCAGAAATAGACTAGTACTGGCTTTTCTTGGCTCATGGCAATCAAATCAACCTGCTCACCTTGCACGCTAGTTGCCACTAATGCAGGTGCTTTACCTGATGCTATTGATTGAGCTCGCCATAAATCAACACCCCAACCTAATGCTAAGGCTAGCAGTATATAAATAGCACCGGACTTAAGGTGACTACCCCAGCCTTTTTTAGGCTTTTTAACATTTTCATCAGTCATGTTATTGGCCTTTTGCTTGTTGGATCGCTTTCATCACATCATCGCTATTTAAAATAGTAGATAACTCAATACCATTAGGTGCTGCTGGCCCATAAACAATATTAAAAGGCACACCATAACGATTAAATGATTGTAAATAGGCAGTCACATCATCAGCACGCACCGTCCAATCACCGCTCATCGCTATCACATCTTGCTTTTGCAATTCGCTAGAAACCGGTTCTTGTAATAACACCCCAATTTTATTCGCCTTACAGGTGACACACCACTTAGCTGTCACATCGACAAATACCACATGTCCTTTAGCGACTTCCTGTTGAATTACTTGTGTATCCAAAGGCACCCACTGTGTTTCATCGTGAAGTGGGTCAACCCAATGTTTAGCGGTTAAATGATTCACTAAAAAGGCTATGGAAACCACCACGAACAAACTTAATAAGCTAATCAGAAAAACGCGTTTCCCGTGTTTTTTCCAAATTAAAATGGCAAAGATAAACACCATTAACAAAGCAGTCATCACAGTATAAGTAACACCGATAAAACTACTTAATAGGCTAATTAGCCATAAACAAGTAAGTAGAATAAGCAGCGCAAATATAAGTTTGACTGTGCCCATCCATTTACCTGGTTTAGGCATTAATGTTGCAATGTTTGGGAACACAGCGATCAATAACCAAGGGAGCGCCATGCCTATCCCTAACGCCGTGAAAATAGCAAATAATTGCCAAGGAGATGCACCTAAAGCAAAAGCGACAGCAGTTCCTAAGAAGGGTGCACTACAAGGTGTGGCTAACAAGGTAGCAAACATACCTTGTAGATAATGGCCAAGATAACTATGTCCACCTTTAGTCGCTAACCAAGTTTGCATCGAAGAAGGTAATTGGATTTCAAATAAGCCCAACATATTGGCGGTAAACAACGCTGTAACAACGACCATAAAGCCAATAAAATAAGGGTTCTGGAACTGAATTCCCCAGCCTAATGCTTCGCCTGAGAATTTTAGTATTAAAAGAAATAATGCTAATAACCAAAACGAACTGATAATACCTACACTAGAAGCTAAGAACTGTTTACGAATTTGCGAGCGTTGACTGCCATCTACACCTAAAACTGAGCTTAATTTCAACCCTAAAACGGGTAATACACAGGGCATAATATTCAGAATTAAACCACCCAGTAAGGCAATTAGAAAAATTGAAAAAATAGATTGCCCAGCACTTGAAATAGGGTCACTACCTAATGTAGTTGCCACTTCCACTGCCACATCAGTATCAACCACGGTGATATTAACCAGGGCATTACTTAAATCGACTTCACCTCCCCAGCTGGTTGCATCAAAGGTAGCCGTGACTTGTTTGCCTGCAACTTCAAGAACCGGTTTTGAGAAAAAGACATTCTCTAATTCAGAGTCACTACTATCTATAAAAAGGTCTGGTTGCTGCCAATCTAGTTGATGTGATAATTGTACAACTACTTGTTGATTCGCTTGATCCCATGCACTCTTTATCTCAGTAATATTGGCATTATTTTTTTGCGCTTCAATCGCTGCTTGATCAACTAAAATGGGCACACTACTCACAGCCTGAGCGTAAGCAAAAGCAACATCATCGTTAATGGTTAATTGTTGCGGATTAAAGGTTAAATTAATCTCATAATCGGTTAATACACAGATAGTTGTACAAGAAGCTAAGGTTAAAGTACCTTTTAAACGACTCATTTGATTCGGGTCATCTAAAGTGATTTGCATCGGAAAATGAATTTGATCTTTATAACCAACAGTTTCAACCCCTAACACAGGATAACGTTTAGGCGTTGGCCATGACCAATCTACATCCTTAATATTCGCAGACTGTGTTGACCAATCGAATGTGGGTGCAACACCACCTTCACCTGGTGAGCGCCAATAGGTTTTCCAACCCGACGCCAAACTGACATTTAAAATACTATTCACTGCATTTTCTTCAACTTGGCCGGTTAACTGTAAATTCACTTTTACCGGTAGATGATTAAAATTGGTGATCCAACCTGTTTCAGGAGCTTGTGCAAAAGCACTGTTGATTAACCCAAAGAACAATAAAAATGATAAACCGAACTGCCTTAATCTGGACATGATGACTCCGAAACCGATACAAAATAAAGTGATGAATATGATAAATACAACACTGCGAGAATAGCTGTGACTCAATAAGATTCAAAAGGTTCTAATTACCCAAAATACTTGACCGTCAATGTCCTAAATTTATTGCACCTTATTTAGCTCATTATGAAACAAATTTATCCGCTAACAAAGTCATCCCTATAGTTAAGTTATAACGTATAAAGTGTACAATCGAGATAAAGCAGAAAAACCAATCAATATTTTTGCCAAATCAATATTCAAATTACAGTATTTTTATCTTAAAACATGGAGTTACCTTTTATGAAAGTCGCTATGTTCAGTTCTCGTAGTTATGATATTCAACACTTTGAACCATTAATTTCAGCTTCCATGAGTATTAATTTTTTTGATACTCAACTTAACCAGCAAACTGCGGCATTAGCTTCGGGCTATGATGCTGTTTGTGCTTTCGTAAACGATGATTTAAGCGAACAAGTATTAGTACAGCTGCATGAGCTAGGAATCAAATATATCGCGATGCGTTGTGCTGGTTTTAATAATATCGATCTAGATTGTGCTAAAAAATTAGGTTTAACCATCGTTCGTGTTCCCGCTTATTCACCTGAAGCCGTGGCAGAGCATACCATTGCGTTATTAATGACATTAAACCGTCGTACTCACAAAGCCTACCAGCGCACACGTGATGCTAACTTTTCATTAGAAGGCCTAGTTGGGTTTAATCTGCACGGTAAAACTGTTGGTATTATTGGCACCGGTAAGATTGGTATTGCGACCATGGCTATTTTTAAAGGCTTTGGTTGTAAAATTCTAGCTGCTGACCCTTACCCTTCTGCTCATGCCAAAGCACTAGGCGCTGAATATGTTGATTTCCCAACCCTATTCAAAAACAGTGATGTGATCAGCTTGCACTGCCCATTAACTAGCGATAACAAACACCTATTAAATAAAAATACCTTTGATTTAATGAAAAAAGGCGTCGTGATTGTGAATACTAGTCGCGGTGGTTTGTTGAATGCACATGATGCCATTGAAGCGTTAAAATCAGGGCGTATTGGAGGGTTAGGTTTAGATGTTTATGAGGAAGAAGAGCATCTGTTTTTTAATGACCATTCTAGTGAAATTATTACTGACGATACCTTCCGACGCTTATCGGCTTGTCATAACGTTATCTTTACTGGCCATCAAGCTTTCTTAACTAAAGAAGCATTAACCAGCATTGCTGAAACAACACTGGATAATTTACAACAGCTTCAAGACGGAAAAACGTGCGACAACGAAGTAAGTGAGTAATCACTAACAAGCTATACCTTAAGTGATTACTTAAGGCATAGCTTACTTTTATTTATAACCACCTTCTAACTTGGTTTTTATAGGCTTCAAACTGTGAACCAAAGATGCGCATTAATGCCTTCTCTTCCGGCTCAATAAAGCGCTTATTCATACTGTAGATATAAAAAGGGATCACTAATAAGCATAATGAATTCCCTAATACACAGGCTTCAGCAAGTAACAAACCAAGCAAGCCTAAATACATGGGGTTACGCGAATAACGATAGATACCCGTATTTACTAGCACAGAGGCTTTCTCTGGGGTAGTTGGGTCAACGGTTGTATTGGCTTTTTTGAATGCCCAGCCTCCTGATAAAACCACCAACATAGCGATAATGACAATGAATAAAGCCAACCAATGCAAAACAGGTAAGTGAACATTCACACTACTCAATAAATAACTAATTAACAGCATCATTAACATATATAACAGCGTGATGACCGGCGGATATCTTAAAATTCGTAACATAATTTGCCTCTTATCAAACAATAGAACCAATATTTCTGTAGATTTAGATCTTTCGAGTAGCCTAATATGATGGGGATTTCTTAATGAGATCTGAAAATTATATAATTTACGTCATAAAAGGCTTGTTTATCTGTTTTTTTAGCATACAAATTGTGCAGAATGCTATTTTTTAGTTTAAACTGCGCGACTAATTTAATTCCAGAGGAAAATGATATGTCTGATAAGGTCTTTATCACTGCACAACAATTACTTGAAGACTCATTTCGTCTTGCATCACAAGTTTACGATAGTGGCTTCCGCCCACAGTTTATAGTTGGTATTTGGCGTGGCGGTGCACCAATCGGTATTGCAGTTCAAGAATTCTTTGACTACAAAAAAGTAGAAACAGATCATATCGCAGTACGAACCTCTTCTTACTACGGCATCGGTAAACAAAGCAAAACCATTAAAGTACATGGTTTACATTACATCATTGAAAATGCAAATGCAGACGATGGTTTACTGATTGTTGACGATGTATTTGATTCAGGACGAAGTGTTGTTGCGTTAACTGAAAAGCTAACTGAAGTAATGCGTTTAAATATGCCACGTGACGTGCGTATTGCGACACCATACTACAAGCCAAAAAACAAAGCTGTAGATATGGTACCTGATTACTACATCCATGAATCAGATGAATGGTTAGTATTCCCACATGAAGCATCAGGTTTATCAGTAGAAGAAATTACTGAAGGAAAAAGTGACTTTAAAAACATCGCTCACTTATTCACTAAAGAAGACTAATATTCACCGTGCTATATTGTGATTGAAGGAGGCTATATGCCTCCTTTTTTATATTTATTAATCACTGACAAACTGTTTACTAGCTACTAACACATCTGCATAGAGTTCAGTAAAAATAGCTGCGAAGTCCTGATAATGCTCAACCAACACTTCGCCAGTTTCCGCAAGTGGTGCCATTCTTGGGCTATGTGATGACATCCTTTGTAAGGCATATTCAATATTACTGATTTTTTGATAGGACTCGATCCATTTATCCCGCCATACTAAGCCATTGATACGCATAAACCGTTCCGGTAATTGCACATTCTCAGCGAGTGTTTCCTGCTCAATTTGACGCTCAGCTAAACAACAAAATTCACGTAAACTTAACGCTTGAAAATCAGACCAATTAGCCGCTAAACAATGGTCCCAAAACATATCTAACGCAATAGGAGCATAACGACGAAGATGCGTTGGAAATAGCTTTTTTGCTGCAAGAACTTGTGTATGTTTATCTGTGAAACTATCCACAAAGCGATGTAAACGGATCCCTTCAACAATGGTTGCAGGAAACTGTGTATCTGGATTGCCTTTAACAAAGTCACCTAAGAAGTTACCAGTAAAGCTGGTATTGGTAACCTCGGCAATATGTAAATGCGCAAGATAATTCATATTACTGATTAACCTTTATCGAGAGAATACTGTCATGATGTAGGTAAAAGCTATCTATTACAAATATTTGAAGCGCATTCACTTGGTTAACTCGCAGACATTACGCTTGATTTAATGTCGACTCAACGGCACTTTGTTCGTGGCGCTTACTGACCATGATCCCGATAAATACCACAAAAATACTTAACCATTGCCATAAGGTTAACACTTCGTTCAGTAACAATGCCGACAATAACAAGGCAAATACAGGCACTAAATTAGAATAAGCAGCGGCAGTGAGTACAGAAGAGCGTTGCAAGCCATAATTATACATACCGTAAGCACCTAATGTCACCGCAGAGCCCAAGTACACAATGTTCATCAAGGCATAAAAGTCATGTTGTTGTGGCCACTCCATAAACGCAAGAAATGGCGCAAAGAATAGTGTGCCAGATAAGCCCTGTAGTGCAATCAGTGATAAAGCCGAGTAACGATTTAACAGATGCTTCATCGCCACCACATAGATAGCGGCACACACCATGGCTAAGGCTTCTAAACTATTTCCTAATAATGGGTTAGGTGCATGGTCAGTATGAGGAGAAACAACGCTGAGTAGAATGCCGCCTGTAATACACAGGGAAAACCCCACTATTATGTTTTTACTGAGTTTTTCCTGTAGTAAAAAGTACGCAAAAAAAGCCACTAAAAGAGGTAAACAAGAAACAATGACCCCAGCCTGTGATGCTGAGGTAAACTGCATTGCGTGTCCTTCAAATAGATAATATAAACACGGCTCTGCTAGTGACATGATCAGCAACCACTTCCAGTCACCCTGTTGATATTTAAAACGTTTTACCCAAGGCCAAAGACAGAGGCAAATCACCAAGGTAATCAGCATACGCAAAAAAATTACAAAATTAGGCGGGTAAAAATCAATAGCCACTTTTAAGGTGATAAAAGAACTTCCCCATAAAAAAGTCGCTATTAAAAAACACAATACAGCTGGCATATTTTTCACTCTGAAAAATCTCAGTATCCTACCACCCGTTTTGCACTTTTGTCATAATAAGTTATTTAAAAAATGATATTTTTTACTACTTAAATTTAATACTCTATTTCTTGATGGTATAAGCTAAAACCACGCGCTTGATAGTTTGCTAAAGCGCTCGGATGATCCAAACTACAGGTATGAACCCAAAGACGCCTAGCTTGACAAGTTTGCCAAGCTTGTTGAATGGCATAACTCAGTAAATAACCACCAAAACCTTTACCAATAAAGGCAGGGCTTAATCCAAAATACTTAATCTCTACTGCTTGTTCTTCAGCAATCTCTAACTCAAAGTAACCAGCAATAGCCCCTTCATAATAAGCTACCCAAGTTCGCAAATTATCGCGTTCAACATAGATTTTCCAGCTTTCATCGGACTCTTTCAATTTATCAAACCACTGCCACTGCTCACCAATTAACGAATAGAGGAAACGGTTAAAACGATACTCTTTAATTTTTGCTTCGGTAATCGTTAAACCAGGTACGCTTGGCTTAGCCTTTAACTCAGTTTCAGCTAGCATCTGTAAATAATAAATGGTGGTGTTGCTCATTATCTTCCTTACTTCAAAATGTTAATTAGTTTTACCTGTGGCTTTTTCATATAATTCGTTGAAATTTTTAGTACTAAAAATGAAGTCTTCGCCACCAGAGTAGGCTTTTAACGTAACAGAAGGTTGCGCTAAAAATTGTGCCAATACAAAATCGTTACTCGGTTCTGTATCTGCATAAAAAACCACTAATTCACCTTTACAAATCACCGCAAAGCGCACCAATTCTTGATTAACATACATAGGTGTTGATTCAGGTTGTTCACTTTGTCCGTCGGCACAACCTTGTGCTTGTTTAGTCTGAAAAAATATACTTAATTTCTGATAACTGCCTCTGCCTAACAGAGCAATAATAGGTCTTGTATTGACCTCTTTAGTCAAAATCACATTTTGCTTTTCATTGATATACCAACCTCTATCATTCTCAACTTTCTCTTGTAAAGAGATTTGATCTAAATATTTAGGTACATCATCAAGGTAAATATCTACCGTCCTAGCCAGATTCTTCCAGCGACCATTGATTGGTAGATAATAATAAGCTAAATCAATAGCTTGCCCATTAACCACTACTTCCCATAAACCCTTATAGTGTGCATCCTGAATCTTACTTGTTTCAATCACTAGGTTTTCAGGTGTGGTGTTCCCGCAGCTTTCACAATATTTTTGAGTACTTGGATATGTTCATTTTGTAATAGCTGCAAGGCTAATGTTGCTTCTTTTTTACTCACACGTTGCGCTTGGTCCGCCACTGAAGATACACAATAAAAGAGCAAACTAACCAGCAACAGTGACAGTGATTTCCTTATGTTCATCATACTTCCCTTCGAATAACTCATATTAAGGATAATGGATAATATTGAAGAAGCGCAATAAGTCATTACCTACATTACGATATCCATGTGCTTGATCAGCATTAAATTTAGCACTTTCACCAGTATTCAGTCTATGCCACTGATCTCCGCAAAAGTATTCCATTTCACCACAGGTTACAACAATATGCTCGAGTACACCTGTTTGATGCGCCTCTGAATATTGTTCATGGCCAATGGCAAAACACAACTCAAACATCTCAATGCCAGTGTGTTTATCAAATTCAAACAGTGTATTAATACTCACTTTTTTGTCCGCTAAAAGGCCCTGTATATGAGAAGTTTGCTCATTATTCACACCTAAAAAAGCAGACAATGGCAAATTAAAGCCAGTCGCTATTTTCCAAAGCTTTGCAATAGTTGGGCTAGATTCGCCTCGTTCAATCTGCCCTAACATGGCTTTTGATACACCACAATGCTGACTCGCAACATCCAAACTCCAGCCTTTTCCTGTACGATTTTTTTAAGCTGAGTAGCTACTGTTTCATTAATAAAATCTGACATATTTACCTTGTGCGTTATAACAGTCAATGTTAGCTTAAGCATATTGTACGTTAAAACGCACGGAAGGTATTATGAAAACTGTTTGGCATCGGGTCAACTTTATTATTGCGGCAATGAGCGCTGGATTAGTGGCAGTGATTGTCGGATTTTCTAGTTCAGTGGCACTACTCTATCAACTAGTGATTAACCTTGGTGGTGATAGTCAGATGGTTGCCAGTTGGTTTTTAGCATTGGGTATTAGTATGGGGTTATTGAGCATTGCCCTTTCATACTGTTACCGCATTCCTGTTCTCATCGCCTGGTCAACACCAGGTGCTGCATTGATGGTGGCAAACGTACAAGGGTTTACACTCAACGAGGCGGCCGGCGGTTTTATTGTTGGTGCTTTTCTGTTATTTATTTTCCCGCTATTAATGCCTTTGGATAAACTGTTTAAATGGTTACCTCAACAACTAGCATCAGCGATGTTAGCTGGCATATTATTAAACTTTGGTTTTTCTGTCTTTACTCAGATGGATCTCCAGCCAATCTTAATCATTAGTATGTTTATCAGCTATTTATTAGCAAAGCGTTTTGCGCCGCAATGGGCATTATTAATTGTAATCATAGTGTCTGCCACTTTAGCTTGGCAACTACAACTCATTGAAAGTAAAAGCATTGATTGGCAATGGAGCACATTACAATTTATTCAGCCAGAATTTTCATGGTCGGTGATAGTAGGTATTAGCATACCGTTATTTATCGTGACGACAGCGGCTCAAAATATTCCTGGTATCGCCATGTTGCAGAGTTTTGGCTACCACGCACCGATTAAGAAAGTATTATCCATTACTGGATTCACTAATTTATTTACTGCGGCCTTTGGAGGTTATGCACTGAACCTTGCTGCAATTAGCGCTTCTATTTGTATGTCTGAGGATGTTCATGAAGATCCCAAGAAACGTTATTGGGCAAGTATCTGGGCAGGTATTTTTTATATAATACTAGGTCTATTAGCCGCTTATATTATGGCTTGGTTTGCGCTTTTACCTTCCTCTTTAATCTTGGCACTAGCGGGTATTGCTTTATTTGGGACGATCACACATAGCTTACAACAGAGTGTTAATAGCGAATCAAAACATGTCAATGAAGCCGCAGTGATCACCCTATTAATCACAGCTTCTCCAATCGCATTATGGGGATTAAGCTCGGTGATTTGGGGAGTAATTGGTGGCGGATTGGTTTTATTCATTAGCCAACTCAAAACCAAGTCCATGAAATAGCATCAACGACTCGCTTGGATTAACAGGTTACGTGGTGTGACCTGTGATTCACAAAACGTCGACACTTGCACTTGATAACCCCATTCTTGCAAACGTAATCCTCTATCATAAACTAACCAGAGCTCTAATGGTCGACGAAAAAATTGAGAAACTAACTCTGCTCTGCGTACTTGATTAAAGCGCTCTTTACCTTGCTGTAAATACTCACTGAGGTCAGCTGGCAATTCAAATGATAGCTTTTTACACTCAATCACCCATTGCGCAAACTCACTAAAGTCACTTGAAAGTAAGGTTTTAGGAAAACTCGGCACGTTTAAATAAGTACTAGTACCACGTATCGCTTTTTGTAAACAATCAAAACTCAATCGCCACCAAACCTCTTGATCATTTAATTCCGTTTGACGATCACCTAAAGTATTCTGTTGTGAAACAGCTAGCTTTAAATCCTGTTTGCTTAAGGTAAGTCCTGACAATAACTGACTGGTTTGTTGAACATGATTAGAAAGTGGCTGGTAGTACTGGTCTTTAGTTAAATGATAACAGCAGGGACTAATCGTTACTTTCTCAGTTTCAGATTGACCCGCTGCGTTAATGAGGTGTCTGTGCAAATCTCCACAAGCATGTAAAGCAACCGCATGTTGCTCTTGTTTTAAATGTATATCAGCTTCATTCAACAATACATTGGCTTGGTAAAATGTTTGCGGTATGGCATGTTTTTCAGCGAGTACTTTCCCCTGCAGACAAAGCTCATCATTCCACTCCACAGCTGTCACAGGGTTATTATTTTTAAAGTGAATAAGGCGTCCTAAATGGCCTTTTCCAGCACACCACTCTAAGATAGGAAGTTGATCATTGATACGCTGAGAAAATTGCTCAATTTGTGTTAACTTTCTGCCTTTGATGCCATTTTTAAACCAAAATGGAATATTACTTGCTAACTTATCGCTTAGATCCTTCACTTCAAAAAAAGGATCACTCACATCTAATAACTCAGGAATAAATTGCTTTAACAGAGGGTGTAATAAACTCGGGTTATTTTGATATAGAGATAACTTTGCTTGATCAATCGATGCTAAAAATTCAATTAACGCACTATTCTCATTAAATGCAGGATAACCATCCAATGAAAAAGCATTGTAATGCCAATACCCCATTAATTGTGCTAAATATTTATCTATTTTATTAAACTGACTGCTAAGCATTATCTATTCCGAGACTTCTCTTTGTTGGCATCTAATACCAAGCATACTAGTTAACTTATCTAATTAACCTATTAAAATGGCTTATTTCTTCGTAGTACTGTCATTAATACCAATCATAGTAAGTAACTGATCTATTTTACTTGTTAAAACAACTTATTTTTTCGTTGTAAGTTTCGTATAGGGAACAACCATTTACATCAACTTACGCCTCAAACTAAGCCATTTTTCCAGCGCAAAATTTAGATCAGTTATTTAATACAATTGGTATAACAGAACAACTCGTTACCTATTCAACTAACTGATTCTCCGTACGTTAAATTAAACCCACTCAATTGAATAAAATCGGGATCAACATCCTTTAATATTCACACTCAATCGTAGGTCTATTTGACTGAATAACAGTGCTAGCCGCAGAAAAAATCAATAGCATAGCAATACAAACCTGAAGCACTTATCCCTATCGGGATATCGAAAAAGTTTACATTATATCAATATGAAAACAATTGGTTATAAATTAACAATATGTAGCTAAGCCACCTTTTTACAATCCCTATTAGACCTAATAAAAACAAACATTTAAACATCAAATAAACACCCTATTTATATATAACAAAACGATGAAATTGGATACTCAATGAGGCTTACTGAAAATAAGCCATGTTGAAAAACCTTACAAAATGAAAAATATAAATAAAATAAAGATCATAAACCCAACGACAAACCATTGATTATAATAAACTTAAGTAAATTTGATCTTTTTGGTACTAATTATGCTTTATTTCTATACATGGAATAATCCATTAAATAAGGAAGGGAGACATGAAGAAAATAATAATACGAATAACTAGCTTGTTTTTACTTTTATTAGCGACAAGCACTGCATCAGCGATATCAATCGACGGTACAATTAACTTTACTGGTGGAGGTGTTGTTACTGTAGACAGTTCGGGTCTAGCAGTTGAAACCGTGACGTTTAATACGATTACAGTTAGCGACGATTCGTTCCTTCAAACCGGAGATTTTTCTGGTTTAGATGGCACAACAGCAGCATTTACAGACTTCGACATTTCTGATGCTTTGCCTACAGTTTTATGGACAGTTGGTGACTTTACCTTTGAAATTACAAGTGTTCTACTCAATACTGTAGACCTTGCTGGTACATTCATCGATGTAACATTGATGGGAACGGGTATTATTAGTGCAGTAGGGTTTGATGATACAGCTGCTGAATGGATAATCACTGCAAATGGATCAGAGACATATGTTTCGTTCTCTTCAACAGCATTATCATCAGTTCCAGCACCAGCAGGAGCCGCGTTATTAGGCTTATGTCTGTTAGGTTTTGGGTTGGCTCGTCGTAATAAGCAAGTTAAATAATAATTCGATTAAAAAGTCAGTTAAAGCCTAATAATCACCGCATTATTAGGCTTTTTAATACAATAAAATTTAATCATTATCTTGTTCATTTTTCTTAGCATTTGTAGAACAGGTCTTAGTTTGCTTAGACTCTTCATTACTTGGTAAAGGGTCACTACAACAACTACCAAAATGCACAACATCTAACCAAGCCTGTAACTCTTCTTCGGACTCTTTTTTCGTTGGGTCTTGTTTATCTTTAGTTGTACTCATGTAATTTCCTTAATATCTACCAACCAGCTTATGCCAAGTATATTAAATAACGGATCCGACTTTTCGTAAAAATAGAGCTCTTAATAAGAATAATTGAGATTACAATCCAATACTATCTAGAATCTCTAAAAACACATCTTCTCGGTTGCTTGCTGTTAAGTTAGGGTATAAACGACATAAACGTATCGCCTGGCTAAATTTATTTTTACCTAACACACTCAACACCCTAGTAAATAAGGCTTCATCTAGGAAAAAGGTTTTTACCGCATGCGTAACAGCATCATCCAATGAGACATAGATAACACCATCAAACTCAAAACTATCATTATCACTATCAACAACCAATAACTGATTGTTAACCACTAAAGGCCACCCTTGATAATTGATACGACCTTGCATCATTTCGAACATAGGCCAAGCACTGCGTTTAAATCCTTCAAAAGCACTTCCCTCTAACTCAGACTCTTCTAACTCTTTTTTAGTCCAATGAGATCCGATACTTAATACTTTTTGATGCTTTTTGGTTAATGCTTTTTTAATCGCATCACGGTAATGATAAATAGACGTAAACGCTGAGCGCTTAACAATACTTGAGCACTCTTTACAGCTAGGTATAGTGAGGGGTAAATGATCTAAAATATTGATTTCGTAATCATACTGAGGAAATTTTATTTTCTTATCACTAGGTTCACCACAAAACCAACAGGTGCTACGATAATTGAAAGGAATTTCGACTGCATAGAAAGTAGCCATATTGATACACCTATAAAAAAGAGTTTAGGGTACGTTTTGACTGAACAATAATCAATGTTGAAAGTAGCAATTGGTATTATTGAAATGATAGGTATTTAAAATATTTAAGCCCAGAAACAGGAAAGGGCAGCCGAAGCTGCCCTAATTTAGTCTCACTATCAAGTCCGTGATAGAAGTTGCTCCATGCAAAACATCCTTTTGACTATTGCCATACTAGGCATCCCCTTCCCAAATCCTTTGGGCGTCTTCCCTGTTTACATCCTTATACGATAAACATCCTGCTTATCAAGCCAACATCCTGCTGGTTTCTTCCGTGACACATCCTTATTTAATAAACATCCTGCTTATTAACTGCTCCCTATCCTTGGAAGGTGTCCTTTTACATCCTGTAATTCGTCCTTGCTTTTCCTTAACGATAAACTTCCTGCTTATCTAACTTCATCCTGAAGTGTCCTTTGGTCATCCTGACTAGATAAATAATCCTTATTTACCTAAGTAACAACATCCTGTTGTTTCCTGCTTTCCGTTGCTGATTAACATCCTGTTAATCGTCTACGTCCTTGTTTGCGGGAGAAATAGTACGATGCATTGAGTGAATAAGACCAATCCGAAATAAAATAAATACATAACTCATTGAACGAAAAAAACTAACACTTTATTTTCAATAAGTTATACTTAAATTACATTTATGTAACACCTAAAAATCTTTATTTAAAGTAAGGATCTAGCACGTAGGCAATGGTCGATCTCTCACAAGCAAAAAACGGCACGTAGGATCGTTTCAAGATAAGTTCAATATATTTAGTGACCATGATCACATTTAACTCTCTATCTACAATTAATAATGAAATGATTTATATTCATTATTCACACTCTTTTTGTTTAAAAAACAGTCAAACAAGCAGTGTAATAATCAACAAGCCATAGTATTTACGACTAATTAGCATTATATTTACATTTCCTTTACACCTCAGGTTATCACTATGTCCGTTTACGCCACTTTATGCTTCCTCGCTGCAGCTGCAATGCTGATCACTCTAATTAATAGTAAGTTAGGAAAATGGCAAAGTACCATTGCCATTACAGCAGGATCCTTGTTGTTATCTCTGATTATTATCATCGCGGGTAAAAATGGTTTTACTCAATTAAGAGAAGTTGCCGTTACTCAATTAACAGAGATAGATTTTGAACACTTTCTATTAAATGGTTTATTAGGTTTTCTATTATTTGCTGGCGGTTTAGGCATTAAATTAGAAAGCTTAAAAGATCAAAAATGGGAGATTACTGTGCTCGCTTTAGGCGCTACACTATTCTCCACTTTCTTTGTAGGTTTTGTGCTCTACTATATTTGCCAGTTAATTGGACTACCTCTTGACCTTATATACTGTTTATTGTTTGGCGCCCTGATTTCACCTACAGATCCCATCGCCGTACTTGCTATTGTTAAAAAGTTAAATGCTCCTAAACGTATTTCTACTCAAATAGAGGGCGAGTCACTGTTTAATGATGGTTTTGGTCTGGTCATTTTTGTCACTATATTCAATATCGCTTTCTCTGGTGAGCCATTGACGGTAGGCAATGTCTCTATGTTGTTCTTGCATGAAGCGATTGGCGGTATTGTATATGGCTTTGCATTAGGGCTATTGTTCCACTACTTAATAAGTGCAACCAACGACCATGCAATGGAACTATTATTTACTATTGGCGTACCAACAGCTGGTTATGTATTCGGTGAATTAATTGGCGTTTCAGCTCCTTTAGCAATGGTTGTAGCAGGTATCATGATTGGTAACTGGACCAGAAAAACCGGATTCTCAGAGGAGAGCAAGGCGCAACTAGATCATTTCTGGGAACTGGTGGATGAATTTTTAAATGGTCTACTCTTCCTGTTAATCGGTTTAAGCATGCTGCAATTCAGCTTCTATCAAGAAGACTGGATCATCATGTTAATCGCTATTCCGGTTGTATTGTTGGCACGCTATCTGAGTATTCGCTTATCTTATGTTGGCTTTAACCGTTTCCGTCATTATAACCCCTACTCTGTGCGTATTTTAACTTGGGGTGGGTTACGTGGTGGTTTAGCCCTAGCTATGGCAATGGCTGTGCCTGCTGGTATTTGGGTGATCCCTGAAAAGAATATCGATGTTCGTGAGATTATCCTAGTAATGACTTACGGTGTTGTACTGTTTTCAATCTTAATTCAAGGCTCTAGTATCGTGCCACTGATTAACAAAGCCAAAGAGTGGCAAAGTAAACAAGAATAAATAACTGATCTATAAGCACTATTATCCATCTGCTACTGGGTAATAGTGTTTTCTTTATTTGCCAACTTCCATACACTTATCCTCCCTTATATTCCCCTGTTCCTAAGGTGATTACTAATAGCAAAAATTAGTAAAAACAATGCGAACAAAAATAGATATTAATGGTCTGATACAGAGTTAAATCGAACCACCTTATTTGGGTGTATTTCACCTATTAACCAGTACCTAGCACCTTGAACTTTTGTTAGGAATAATCGTATTAATATCAGGAAAAGTCATGTCTAAATCTGCTACAAAAGCAACTCTGTCGATCGGTGTTCGGTTATTTAGTGCCTTTTTATTTTCCTGTTTATTAATTAGCGTCGTTGCAGTGGGTTTACACTTTTATCATAGTCAAAAGTTAGCTAAAGACAGCAGTTTACGAAGTTATCAATATACCGCGGCTCAAATAGCTCAGCGTACAGAACAAAATAAACTGCAAATGGATGAGCAACTCACCGCTTTATCTAATTCACAGATGATCAGTGTTAATAATCGACTCACACCTAGTGCCATTACCCGTTTTGCACAAATACTGAATCAACAAACACGTTATCAATCACTTTCTGTAGGCTTTAAAAACGGCAATTTGCAAAAACTGGTGGCTTTAGACAAACCACAAAGTGCACAATATATTCATCAAGTAAAACAGGCAAAGTGGTTGCTTGTCTCGATTCAGAAAAACGCAACAGAAACGATTCGTGAAGAGCTGTATTTCGATAACAAGTTCCATTTCCTCAGCAAGTTTCAAGAGATAACTACCGGCGACATCACGACCAGTGAATGGTACAAGGCTGCGCAGCAAGTGCCACTAGCAATTACCTCGCAGACAGAAAAAAACCTAACCTACTCTAAAAAAATCAACAAGATAAATGCGGTTATTGCTATTGAAACTAAACTAGCTGACTACAGTGAAGCGTTAAAAGATATAAGCTCACCTGACTTACATAATGAACTTTACCTATTCACTAATAAAGGGCATCTCTTAGCCACCTCAAACGCAGAAAAATGGCAAAGTCCACTGTACTCCCCTTACCCATTATTAATGGATTTAATTGATTCAAAAACAACTGACCAATTAACTCAAATCGAAATCGAGAAGCAGCACTATTATGCTTATTTAACGCCTCTAGAGGGAGAAACAAACGCCCCTAGTTACCTAGCATTTTTGACACCTAAACAAGCTTTATTATTACCTAGTATAAAAACATCTCTTGAGATATTGTTAGCCTGTTTAGCCTTATCAATCCTTTTATCCTGGTTATTTACTGTACCTATCAGTAAAGCATTAACGCGTTTAATACATTCGTTAGAGGCTGCTAAGTCAAATAATTACAAGAAATTTACGCCTAAAACAAGCCGTTTCCGTGAGTTAAATTCGTTAAATATAACAATCGCAGAGATGAGTGAGATAATTGCAGAGCAAAATATAAAACACCAAGAAAGAGCGTCATTATTTGCTTCGCTCAATGCTAAAATTATTGATAACAAAGCACTTAATAACAATAACCAAATTAATCGTTATCCTACATTAACTGGCCTGTTAGGAATCGCCGCGAGTAAATCACACTCTCCTGAATTTTCAACATTCACTTTATCTAATGAAACAGCTTTTAATCATTTTCAAGCAATGGCTTGGACACATTTATATCAACACTTAAATGCCGATGACTTAGTTAATAAAGGGACGAAGTTAGATACTCCTTATAATCGTATACATGAGATCCGCATGCGTTTTGAGGTGCTTTGGAGAGATGCAGAAATACATTATTATCAGGAAAGTAGAGCGAATCCAGAGCAGAATAAACCGCTAAAAGAAAAACTCATTAAGCAACAACTGCAACTGATGAGAGACTTTGAGTTTGTGGCTAAACTAAACCAAGGACACACCTCATTAAGTCCCCAAGATCACCAACGTTTACAACAGGTGAGCGAAAAAACATGGTTACGTTACTTTGATAACAGTCTCGGACTATCAGCGGTTGAAGCCATTAATCTTGCCATGAAAAAGCAGAAGTTACCGGCGACCGAGTATTTAATAAACCATGAATTAACCAGTCAACTAGAGCAACCTAGCACGACTAACAACGCACTAACTCATGGTAATGAATTTTATCAACTATCGATTCAACAAGGCACTGCAACAGTAGAGCAAGCTCAGGAAGCAAAACAACAACTTAGCTCAATTAAAAACATGCTGAATGCACTGTCTAATGCAGAAAGTCAAAGCACTGTTATTGACTTATCTATGTATCATAGTCGATTGACGGCCATTGCTTACCCTAAAAGTTCTACACAGGTTGATTTGAGTATAGCTGAGCATATTATGTTTCTCAGTGATATTTTTATCGCTTTAACAACCATTAAGTCACCCGTTAAAGCGACCTTATCATTAAGCCAAGCTATCGATGTGTTATATCAAATCACCATGGATAAACATCTCAATTTAGCGATATTTAGGTTATTCTTAAGCAGCGGTACCTACTTACAATATGCTCAACAATATTTGCATGCATCGCAAATCGATAGCGTCAATATTGAGCAATACTTGAAAGATAAAGACTAAATAAAGCTGGAAAATAAGATTTTCACAATCAATTCTTAAATAGGCTAGGTATAATCCGAGCATTGTAAACCTAGCCCTATTTAATGATTTTAAAATGAACAAAATTCAGCTACACCAGCAACTCATGACCCATTTGCAGCAGCAACTAAATAACGCACAAGCTGCAGCAAAAAGCGCACATGAAACGGCCACTAATGAAGAAAATATTGCTGAAAACCAATATGATACATTAGCCCTTGAAGCAGCTTATCTCGCCCATGGACAATCTCAAAGAGCGTTAAAATGCCAAGCAGATATCGATGCTTGTATTAGCTTGCCATTAGGAAGTTCATTAAAAGGAGCATTAGGCTCCTTAGTGGTTTTAGTTGATCAAGATGCTCAAGCTAAGTACTTGTTTATTTGTCCTGTAGCAGGCGGTGTAAAACTCAAATGGCAACAACATACTGTGTTAGTCGTCACACCAGAATCACCGATTGGGGCAATGTTACTCGGTCAAAAAATTGATGCAGAAGTCAGCATGACCATAAATAATAAAGTTCATGATTTCGATATTTTACAAATCATTTAAATTAAATCTCGCAAACAGAAGCCACTAAATCAGCAGTTGTCCGTTAATGATGACCAAGGTAAAGAGCTGAGGTCTAACCATAACTTTCAGTATGTTACAGTCAAATTCATAAAAGCATCATCGCTTTTCTTATTAATTCCTTTATGCTTATATTTTCATCTAACTGAAGGGATTTTATATGATTGAAGATAAAGCAGTGTCTAACGAACGACGACATTTCTTAAAAGTAACCTCAGGCATCGCCGCAGCAGGTATCACCGCAGGCTTATTACCCAGCACAGCAAACGCCAAAAATAACCACCAGTCTTACAACGCTCGCCACAATAAATCGATCTGGAATAAAGTAAAAAAACAGTTTGTATTGGACAAAAACACCACCTACATGAATGTGGGTACCACCGGCTCGATGCCAAGTAGTGTGTTAAAGAATTATTATGCCAATAACCTCAGTGTGGCTGAAAATCCATGGGATATGCAAGACAAATTTGGAGAGTGGCCTTATACCACAGAAATGAGTACGAGTATCGCGGCTGGTTTAGGTGCAAATGCAGATGAAATCATTCTTAGTCGCAATACAACGGATGGCATGTGTTCTATTTTAAACGGTCTGCAATTTGAATCAGGCGATATAATATTAACAACTCACCATGAGCATGTTGCTGCAGAATCGCCATTACATGTTGTTTCCGAACGCTATGGTGTAGAGGTGATCTATTTAGATATTCCAGTAGATACTGGGGATGAAAACATTACTGAGCAAGAATTTGTTGATCTGTTTACCCATGCCGTAAGCGAGTATTCAGGTCGAGTCCGCTTAATTACTTTCTCACATATTACTTACAAAACTGGGACTCGTTTACCTGCTAAGCGAATTTGCCAAGAAGTCGCCATACCGAACGAAATCCCCACCTTAATTGATGGTGCGCATGCAATTGGTATGTTGGACCTTGATCTGCATGATATTGGCTGTGATTTTTATGCTGGTTCAGGACATAAATGGCAATGCGGACCAGGCGCAACAGGCATTTTATTTGTCTTAAACAGTGCACAACGCCTAGATCAATATTGGTCTGACCGTGATACCTCATTATGGTTTATTAACTCCTCCTTAGGCCATGCAGATTACCTTGGTGCGCAATTACAACTACAATATATAGGTAATGATAACTATCCTGCTAAACAAGCATTAGCTGATGCTTGTGCAATGTGGGATGAGATTGGACGAGATGTAATTGAAGAGCGTGTACTTGCGCTTAGTAAACGTTGTAAACAACAGATTAAGTCTGCTTTTCCAGATGCTGTCATCTACTCTCCAGACATTGATCAACTAGCTAGTGCTATCACCAGCTTTAATCCATTTGCAGATGTGAATGATTCAGATACGCTCACTGCATTTAGAGATGCATTACGTGAACAAACTGGTTTTATTATCCGTACCACTGATTTTAAGGTGCAACAGAGTGATACCTTGGATACTCATGCCTTAAGGATATCCACTCACCTTTTCCATGACGAAGATGATGTAGATAACTTAATAACAGCCATGAAAAATGTATTTAACAGCATGGTCTAAATCATTAAGCCACTTCACAATCGTGGCTTTTACAACCTACCCTTAAGAGGTACAATAAAGAAAACGTAAAATAATTCTCTCTCTTCCAAGGTCCTTTTTATGGTAAATACTAAATTTAAGTGGCTGGCAATGTTTCTGCTTATTTTAGGCTTTTATAGTCAGGTGAGTCATGCTCGCGACTTAGCAGAAATCAAAGCAGACGGTGTGTTACGACATATTGGCATTCCCTATGCAAACTTCATTAATATTTATAAAGAGAGTGACAAGACGCTAGTAAGTGGTTTAGATGTTGAATTAATGCAAAGATTTGCTGAACATTTAGGTTTACGATACCAATTTGTTGAAGCAACTTGGCATAACTCAATCACGCTACTCACCGGACGTAATGCAAGCTATGTCAATGATGTCGTCGTCAAAGGACACATTCAACATGAGATAAAAGGAGATATACTGGCCACAGGGGCAACTATATTGCCTTGGAGAAAAGAAGTCGTTGATTTTTCTACCCCTTATTTCCCCTCTGCCGTTTGGTTAATGGCAAGAGCAGACTCAACACTTAAGCCTATTACGCCATCAGATTCAATTAAACAAGATATCAAAACGGTAAAAGGCTTATTAAAAAGCCGTGAAGTCTTAGCAATGAAACAAACCTGTTTAGACCCTGATCTATATAACTTATACAATACAGGCGCTAAAATTATATTGCCTGTCACAGAAAGAAAGCTAAATGAGATGATTCCAGCTATATTAAATAACGATGCTGAGCTAACCTTACTGGATGTGCCTGATATATTAATCGCATTAGAGAAGTGGCGGGTAAAACTAAGGTGATTGGCCCGATTTCAGAAAACCAAGAGATGGGCGTTGTCTTCCGTAAAGACTCGCCAAATCTACGAAATGCATTTAATCTATATCTTAAAGAGATTCAAAACAGTGGTGAATATAATTTATTAGTTAAGAAATATTACCCTTCTGTGTTCTATTTTTATCCTGATTTTTTAACACAAAATCACAGTAAGGACATCTATGCCTCGTTGGTTTACTCAAAAAAAGACTCTCGTGATTGCAAGTGTAACCCTTGCCGGATATCTATTACTTATTTTAACAGTAACCAACCTAGGTCAAAATAAACTTGAAGAATCAAGAGACAATGAGCTTCACTTACGAATCAGTCATTACGGGGAGTTACTAAGTAATTATTTTAAACTTGCCAAGCATAATCTATTAATTGCATCTGAAGATAAAGTAGTAATCACTTTCTTCGCGAATAAAAGCGCGGGTATGTCGATGACCTATGGATTAGGTGCAAGCCTATTTAACTTGCGAGAAATGATCGAAAGACAATTAATTTCCCCACAAGACAAACTCACCCCAGTGTTCTCTCGCGTGACTCTAGTTGAATTAAATAAAAATATCATCGCTGATAGTAACAGTACGCTCCCATTTAACTATCAAGACCTCAATATTTCTGAATTACAGAAATCAAAACAAACATTACTGGTTAATGAATTCAACGATACCTTAATAATCCGTTTATCAACGACTGTTTACTTTCATAATCATCCCATTGCTTTACTAGTGGCTGAATTTAATAAAGCGCAAATGACATCCCTGCTTACGACCTTAGAATATGAAGGCAGTGGCAGCCATATCACACTTCGAAGCACTAAAGGCGATCTCTTTATATGGGATTCCTTAGCCGCCACTTCACATGCCGAAGACACAGACCTACATCATCACAATGACTTAATTCATAGCTTTCATTTAACAGAACAGATAATAGGTGCACCTTTTATTATTGAAGCCTGGTTTGAAGATATTAGTCACAATGACTTATTTACTTCGAAATGGTTTGTGGTGGTGATCTCTTTATTAGGCTTCCCAGTATTTTTAACTTTATATTACCTATTTTATATTGAGCACAAAAATGCCCAACTTCACCATCAAATTAGTGACTCAAAAAAGCGTCGTCAACAACTATCAAAGCATAACTCTGAGCTTGAAAATGAAATTAAAAAGCGTGAGCTTTCTGAGAAAAAATTAGCCTATCAAGCCACTCATGATTCGCTAACGGGCATTCCAAATAGAAGTTACAGCTTAGAAAAACTCAATTATGCTATCGCTCGTTCACAACGTAATCATAAAAAAGTATTACTCATGTATATAGATCTCGATAACTTTAAACAAGTTAACGATACCTTAGGACATGCGGCCGGCGATAAAATATTAATAGAAACCAGCCTACGTTTACGTGGAGCGTTACGCAAAACAGATACCGTTGCGCGATTAAGTGGCGATGAATTCATGGTAGTGATTAATGACCTAGAAGGACTCGAGGAAGCGACTCAAATAGCGGTTAAAATGCACCACCTTTTTGAACAACCTTTTCAAATAGAAAAACATCTCTTCCATACATCCAGTAGTATAGGATTAGCAATTTACCCTGATGACGCAGACGATGCCGAAACACTATTAAAATGTGCGGATATGGCTTTGTATAAAGTAAAAGGCGATGGCCGTAATAACTTTAATTTCTTTGAACCTAAGATGAATGACGAGGTGAACCGCAAAGTAGCCATCAACTTACGCTTGCACGCAGCGCTCAAGGAAAATAACCTTGAAATGTATTATCAGCCGCTGATTGACCTTACAACCAACAAGATAATAGGCGCTGAAGCCTTAATGCGTTGGACCGATAGTGAACTCGGCTTTGTACCACCTGATGAATTTATTGCCGTCGCAGAAAAAAATAACTTAATGAGATCAGTTAGGCAACTTTGCTTTACAGACAGCAGTCAACCAAGCGGCACAATGGCAAAGTATTACACCGTTACAAATTGCCGTTAACTTTTCTAGTGTGCAATTTAGAAACTGCAAACAACTACTTTCTGATATCAAAAATGTACTGAAAACCGCTGATTTACCACCTGAACGCTTAGATGTCGAAGTCACTGAAAGCCTCATTATTAATCAAGAAGGAGAGTTATTTGAAATGTTGCAAACATTACGTAACATGGGAGTCGAACTCAGTATTGATGACTTTGGTACCGGTTATTCTGCCTTAAGTTACCTACAAAAATATGCCTTTTCTAAATTAAAAATAGATCGTGGTTTTATCATGAATTTAGCTGAAAACGAATCAGATAAATCACTGGTAATGGCGATTGTTGCAATGGCAAAAGCGTTGAATTTGAAAGTAGTAGGTGAAGGGATTGAAGACAAGGAGCAAATGCAATTTCTTAAAAGTATAGATTGTGAGTTTGCCCAAGGTTACTTGTTCAGTAAACCCTTACCGGCTGCACAATTTGAAGCTTTATTAAAAAACCAAACTGCATTGCAAGCCTTAATAAACGACTAAAAGTTAGGTTAAGCGATGATAATACTTAACCTAACCTAGTCAATTTAAGCTTCTGCCAATAACTCAGTGATCACCTGTTTATAAGCTTCTACAGGTTGTGCACCAGATAACGCACTTTGACGGTTGAATACAACTGTAGGCACGGCTGAAATACCTAACCCTTGCCAATATCTTTCATGGTCAACGACTTGATCCAGGTAAGCTTGTGTTGTTAAACGAGCAGATGCTTCCTCACCATCTAAACCTATTTTCACGACTTCAGCTAATAGTGTTTCTCTGTTAGAGACATCTTTTTGGTCAGTAAACGCGGCACTAAATAGCGCCAATTTCAATTCCGTTTGTTTACCTTTTTCATAGGCATACTCTAATAAAATATGCGCATCACGGGTATTAACAATTTTCATCTCTTCAAAAAAGTTAAAAGTAAAACCAACTTCTGCACCACGTTGACCGATATTAATTCGAGCTTGATTACTTTCTTCTAATGACGAGCCGTATTTTTCAGCAACATGCTCTCGTAAATTTTGTCCTTCCGCTGGCATGTTAGGGTTTAATTCAAAAGGTTGCCATTGCAACTCAATTTGCTCTTCAACACCTAATTCATCAATTGCTTTTTGTAAATTTTTGTAGCCAATAATGCACCACGGACAAACAACATCTGATACGATATCTAATTGAATTTTCTTACTCATCATTACCTCTTTTGCAGTCAATAAACTGAACATACAACGACTGTATATGGTTTATACTAACACACTATAACTAGTTAAGAACGATCGTTCAAATTAATCGATAAATAAGCATTTGCTTCACAATCTCCAGATAATGAAATTGATCGATCCAGATATAAAATAGTACAATACTACTTAATTAGCATCTATTTTGATTGTCTCACTTTCTTTATCAACATAAAATCATACCCGTAATAATCGAAATATATGCCATTCACCGTCTATTTTCATCGATTACATTAACTCATGTCAGCAATGTAAGAGTTAAGTTAAGGTTTATCAGTGTCTTCCCAATCCTATGTAAAAAAGAACTTTTCACTTGCTTGGCCTCTCGCGCTAAACGGTCTATTAATGCAATCTATGTTAATGATAGATACCTTACTTGTATCGCCTTTAGGTGAAATACCATTGGCTGCGATCGGTATTGCCACCACCATTGTAGCGGCTGTTTTAGGGATTCAAATGGCCTTAGCAAATGGTACACAGTTAGTATTAAGTCGAGCTGTGGGTGCTAATAATCAAGTATCGCTCAATAAAGGATTATGCTCTGGATTTTTCATTAATGGCGCTATCGCAGTCATTTTTTGGGTAATATTAACCCTGTTTGACCGCCCTTTAATTGCTTTGTTAACCGATGATATGAACTTGCATCGAGAGATTGCAGAGTACCTTAATATCTCTAAATATATCATCCTGTTCACGGCAATTACGCAGGTGATGATTGCACTGTTTAATGGCTTAGGTAAAACCAAAGTTCCCTTTAAAGGTTACCTCATTGAGCTACCGATTAATGCCATTCTCTCTTACTTATTAATACATGGTTATCACCTATCAGCTGAAATAAACAGCGTGGGTTTAGGAGTTCAGGGTGCTGCGATAGGTAGTGTCATTGCTATCACTGTGCGTATGATATATTTGGGTTTATATATACACCTTGACTCTGATTTCACCTTTACTCCCCCATCAAATGATAGCAATATGCTAGCAAATATACGTGCGCATTTTATCGAAATATTCCTGTTGCTGCCAATGTGACGATCCTGCTTATTGGCGCCACGATCTATCAATTACTGTACTCGCAATTGGCAATTAATGCCTATGTAGCGATCACCTTGGTAATGCCATGGATCCGTGCTGGTACTCAGTTTATCGCAGCTTGGTCACACTCTTCAGCAATCACAGTTAGCCAAGCAATTGGTTCGAAAAAGATGGATGATTTAGTCAAGAATGTGGATACCAGTATCGATATCGCTGTAGTGATTTCAGTATTATGTGCCGTGTTGTTTGCGATATTAAGTTTATTTATAGATCAAATTTATCCAGAGTTAGACCAGGCAACCTACCAAGCTCTCACGATTATTGCACCGCTTTATATCTTTTTACCGATAGTACGAGGTTACAATACGGTACATGGCAACATTCTACGTGCAGTAGGACAAACCACGGCTGTTTTTAAAATAAACTTTACAGGTCAATGGGTTATATCAATCCCTTTGTGTGCTTTTCTTATTTTAGGATTAGATGCTTCTATATTTTGGGCCTTTGCAATACAACCTTTTGAAGAGATCGTAAAAGCATTGCCTTTTAGACAACTCGCTAGAAAATCTCTAAAAGAGTTCGACCAAGAAAAAGCACAGAAATTAATGTATGACTAACACCTATTAATGAGCATGATTGGTATAACATTAGAATGAGATCAAACTCTCACAATATTGACCGTCTAGGTTAAAATATTTGATCCCATCATAAGATCTGCTTATTGCTATGTGATCAACTAAACACATCCAAGGCAATGAGCTTTTGTTCACTTTTTACCCCGCTATTATGTGTGACAATATTACATAATGAGGTGATAAAAATGAAAACCAACCTAATGATTGCTGGCTCACTGTTACTATCTTTACCTACGTTAGCTCTCGCTGATGTCGCTGGTAATGGCGTATCGTACCCAGTTCCTGCTGATAAATTTGATATGACAAACTGGAAAATAACCATTCCAGCCGATATCAATAAAGATGGTCGAGTTGATGAGATTGAAGGGGTAGCTATGATGAGCTACTCCCATGAAGATTTTTTCTTCTTAGATAAAGATGGCAACTTAGTGTTTGAAGTACAAAACAAAGCCGTCACCACAAAGAACTCTAAAAATGCGCGTTCTGAATTACGCCAAATGCCACGTGGTGCAAGATTTGATATTGATACAGCAGCCCCACTAAATAACTTTGCCCTTGAGAGTAATACACACTCGGCAGATTACAGTAAAGTGGGTGGAATATTAGAAGCAACCTTAAAGGTAAACCATATTTCTGAACATGCTAAATTCCCGGAAAGACCAGCGGCACATTCAGTAGTAGTTGGACAAATTCATGCTAAAAAATATGATGATCAAATTAAAGCTAAAACAGGCTTTGGTCATGGTAATGAGCCTCTAAAAATCTTCTTTAAAAAATTCCCTGGTCATGAATATGGCTCAGTATTTTGGAACTATGAACGTAATCTAGCGAAGAAAGATCCAAACCGTGCTGATATTGCTTACCCGGTATGGGGTAATACTTGGGAAAACCTAGAAGAGCCTGGTGAAGCGGGTATTAAAATGGGTGAAGAGTTTAGTTATGTTGTTGATGTAAAAGGTAACATCATGCACCTAACCTTCACTACTGCTCGCCATAAAGATGTTACTTACAATATCGACCTAAGCAAAGGTATTGACGAGAAAGATTCACCAACGGGTTACGCACAGGATGCATTCTACTTTAAAGCCGGTGCATATGGTCAATGTAGTGTTAATGACACACACCAGTTTGGGGTCCAGGTTGTGCAGGCACAGGAGACTTTGCTGTCGATAAAAAGAATGGTGACTACAATAGCGTGACCTTCTCTGCACTTAAATTAAATGGTCAATAAAAACATGCATTAATGATGCTTAAACGTTAACAGATCATTAATACCTTTAACGCAAAGCCAACTTAATTAAGTTGGCTTTTTTGTATCAGTTTGCCCTGCTCGACTTAGCTTTCTACAATAGACGATTATTTATTACTGGTAGACTCTGTCGTTTGTGTTTGAACGGCATCGAACAACTGTTCTTCGATGGTATTTTCTTCTGGTTTATCATCAATAGAGGCGGTTAATTCATCGCTATCAAGCGCATCCGACTCTTGCAGTAGTTCTACCATCTCAGAGGCAACATCAGGTACAGAGTCAATAATAGTACTCGCTACATCAACCGCATATTCAGGCATATTCTCTACAACATGAGTTAGGTAGTCACTGACGGCTTCCTCAATATTTTCAGTCGCTTCTGCATCTACTTCTTGGTCATTATCAGATTCTACCAAGTTATTGATGTAAGCTTCTGCCACTGCATTCGAAGATTCAGGTAATGCTTCTGAGACTGTTAGGGCAAGCTCAGCAGAATGTTCCAGGGAGATATCACTTAAACGCGTGTAAAGATCCGCAGCCGTTTGTTCTGATGCAGCCGCACTTCTATCAACCGGGCGCATTTCATCTAAAGAGTCAGAAAACTCTGTCATGTATTGTTCAGTCATTTCTAACAACACCGACGGGTCTTCATCAAACATATTTTCAGCAGCATGCTCCATCACACTAATACCGTTATCAGGCATTGCATTGGCGATAGCAACAATGATATTTGCAAGTTGATCGGGATGGTCATTGGTTATCCAATCCACCAGCTCTTCAGCTTGCTCGGGAGATGCCGTAGTCAACGCTTCCGCGATATGTACAGACATTTCAGGGGCAGCAGTAGTAATAGCAGCATATAGCTTAGCAATATTAATCTCTTCAATGGTACTTAATGCTGCTGCCAAATGGGTGGCATTTTGTGGGTCTTTCGCTGCAATTGCTTTTGCCATATTAACCGCAATACCAGGATTTTTAGTCGCTAAGCTAACAGCCACATCCACTTCTGCACTTTGCTCAAAAGCAGGTTCAACGTAATCCGTTCGAGGATCAAGTTCAGATATGACACCAGAAGGGGTTTGCATGACGAAATGGTCTTGATCTTCTTGCGGCAGTGCTGGGCGTTGTTTCATACGTAATAAAATAAATGCTAACAAACTGATCGCAAAGACAACAATAAAGCTAAATAAGGCATCATTACCAAACCATTTCATCGCCTTGGAGGCTAAAAAAGGACCTGTAATACTGCCTAACGCATAGATAAATAACAACGACGCCATTGCCGATAAAATTTGTTCTTTTACCACTTTATCAAATGTTTCAGACATACTCATTGGATACAAGCAAGCGACAACCCCAGTGATTAACGCTATCGATAACAAGCTTAAATAAAACAGATTAAGCGAAATTAAAATAGGAATTAAGACGGCTGCTGTAATGATGGTTAATACCATACCTAACATGATTTTTCGGCGGTCAAAATTATCAGATAAATACGCAACAGGAAATTGCAATAAAATCGCGCCAATAATCGCAGAGCCCATGAAGATAGACAGGTTAAACCCTTTAATACCATTATCATTGGCAACAATCGGTAGCATGTTTAATAACGCAGAATAAAACACACCACAGTAAAAACAACTGACAACACCAAGAGGTGACAATTTAATAATCATCATTAACGACATGGATTCACTGTCTTCGATAATAGGCCCTTTTTGTTTACTGACGACAATCGGCGTTATAGCTAAGCTCAGTAAAATTCCAGAAATGACGAATAACGTCATGGTTTCAATGGGCGCTACATTTAATAAAAATTGGCCTAAAAATTGTGCACTCATGATCACCATTTGATTGATGGAGAGTATTCTTCCTCGATTTTTTTCGGTGGCACTAAAACTCAACCAGCTATCTAAAGTCGCATTAGTACAAGCCATACAGAACCCAGTCACTACTCGCATAATCGCTAATAAAATAGGGTCAGGAAAAAGGCCCGATAGGAGGATAGCCACAGAGGTTAAACTACCGCACATAGCAAAGATACGAATATGGCCAACGCGCTGAAGTAGTTTACGGCTGTAATAAGAACCCACCAAAAAACCAACTGATAACATCGATAACACCAAACCAATATTATCAATACTAATGCCGTCATTTTGCATACGAACAGGCAATAAAATATTACTTAATCCGTAACCTGTCATTAATAAAAAACAGCTCATTAGCAGTAAAAATAGGGGTTTAATCGTTGTTATCACAAAGCAACTCTCTATTGGTAGTAGTGTTAGGTTTACCTAAGAAGAATCGAATCCAACTCATTTAGGATAAGCAAAAGTCCACCAATCTAGTGTTTCATTAGTGAAATAGTGAATATAAAGGAAAAATAATAAACATCCAATCATATTCAAGTTTATGCTCTTTACTATATCTGTATTACCAAGCTTAGTAACAACAAGACTTAGCTTAGTGTCTTACTGGTTTCCAAACTAATATCAAAATGACAATATAAATAAGTACTTGAAAAACCCCGTCTAGGAGAGGATGATCATAAAATAGACAAATGCAAAAGCATTACGCTATACCATCAAAAAAATTCAGTTTCTTTTTAATCGTCTCACGAGATGACAATCATAATATCAAATAAGCAATTACACGGAGCAGTAACTAAACACAACCATTGAAGGTGATATATCAACTTACTAATAAGGAGTACCTTAATATGAGCCAAAGTATCGCAAGCTTTATCACTCAAACCCTAGACCAAGCTGGAATAGAACGTATATGGGGAGTAACTGGCGATTCACTCAATGGGATTAGTGATAGTTTACGAAAAATGGGCAGTATTGAATGGCTAGGTACTCGCCATGAAGAAGCGGCTGCTTTTGCTGCTGGTGCAGAAGCACATACTTCAGGTAAGTTAGCCGTATGTGCAGGTTCATGTGGGCCAGGTAATCTACATTTAATCAACGGCTTATTTGATTGTCATCGTAATAAAGTGCCTGTATTAGCAATCGCTGCACATATCCCTTCATCAGAAATTGGCAGTCAATATTTCCAAGAAACACACCCTCAAGAACTGTTTAAAGAATGTAGTGTTTTCTGTGAACTTGTCTCTAACCCTGAACAGATGCCTTACCTGTTAGAAACAGCCATGCGTCAAGCTATTTTACATAATGATGTCAGTGTTATAGTGTTACCTGGTGATGTTGCATTAAAATCAATGCCAGAAGGTATCTCTGCTAAGTGGAGTCATCCTAAACCCGCCATCTATCTACCTGACCAGTCAGATATTAATACCCTTGCAGACCAACTTAATAACAGTAAAAAAATAACATTATTATGTGGTGCAGGCTGTAAAGGTGCACATAAAGAAGTGGTTGCTCTCGCTGAAAAACTACAAGCACCAATAGTGCATGCAATGCGCGGTAAAGAATACCTCGAGTACGATAATCCTTATGATGTAGGTATGACAGGTTTGATTGGTTTTGCATCGGGTTACCATGCCATGGGCGAAGCCGATACCTTATTAATGATTGGTACAAGTTTCCCCTATAAAGCGTTTTATCCAAGTGATAGTACCGTGTTACAAATTGATAATCAGCCCGCATCATTAGGTCGACATGTACAAGTCGATCACAGTGTATTAGGCGATGCTAAAACCACGATAACTTCCCTGCTCACACAACTAACTGGTGGACGTAGTAGTCAGCATCTTGATAAGTGTTTGAAAAATTATAAAACAGCTCGCGCCGATTTAGACCTATTAGCTAACGGTAAAACTTCACACGGTTTGATTCATCCGCAGTACTTAACCCGCCTGCTCGATGAGCAAGCCAGTGATGATGCTGTCTTTACTTGTGATGTAGGTACACCTACCGTTTGGGCGGCTCGTTATCTAACCATGAATGGCAAGCGCCGTATCATTGGGTCGTTTAACCATGGTTCAATGGCTAACGCTTTATCACAAGCAATGGGGGCACAATCCTTAGATCGAGAACGTCAAATCATTGCGATGTGTGGTGATGGTGGTTTCTCTATGTTAATGGGTGATTTACTCTCACTGAAACAACTCAACTTACCAATCAAAATCATTGTTTATAACAACCGATCATTAGGTTTTGTCGCAATGGAAATGAAAGCCAGTGGCTACCTATCAGATGATACGGATTTAGATAACCCAAGCTTCGCCAGCATTGCAGAAGCTTGCGGCATCAAAGGTATTCATGTGGATGATCCGAAAAAACTACCACAAGCGATGTCCGATATGATGGCACACAAAGGCCCTGTGGTATTAGAAGTTGAAACGGCAAAACAAGAACTCGCCATGCCGCCTCAAATAAAACTAGAACAAGCCAAAGGCTTTAGTTTATATATGATGAAAGCCTTAATTAATGGTAAAGGTAATGAAATCATAGAGCTCAGTAAAACCAACTGGACACGTTAGTTTATTATTATTTACCTCTGACTAATCAAACCCTCTAATATCGCTAGTTTGTTAGAGGGTCAACCCATCCCCTCCCCTATCACTTAGATCAGACACTAACTTTTATAAATTATTTACTTAATCATTAAGGTATGATGATAATGCACTGTTCATCAAAATCATCACATCAATAAAGAGGTTTCATCTTTATATGGAAAGTAAAAAGTCACCATTATTTATTATCGGCATTACTCGCTCAGGGACCACAATATCACATGACATGGTGATGAAAGCATGCCCTGAAGCGGTAGATTTGACTTCAGATGATGATTTTGAATGTCGTAAGTTTTGGCAGGCTTTCGGTCTAACCATCGGTTCACGAAGAACGGGAACTTTATGTGGGTGTGCCACTGAAGAGAGTATTGACCCTGCTTCAAAAGAAGCTATTAATAACTATGTTTATTCTCGCCACGCGAAAGGTGGAATAATCACTAAAAACCCGCATTTATTGAATAAAATTAGTTATGTAGCCAATGTGTTACCTGATGCAAAATTTATCTTAATTGTACGTGACATTATGGGCGTTATTGCCAGTGAAAAAGTAGGCTTTAATGATGCCTATAAAGGAGATGAAGACTCTCCTCCATACGTACACTACTGGCCAGATACTAAGTTACCTTGTTGGAGTTATGTACAATGTGATAATCAACAAGAGCCAGCTGCCAAACCAAGCCTTCTAGTTACCATCAAGGCAATGATTAAACGAGTGATGGTTAATTTAAAAAATAGATCATTTAATGAACCAGGCAAAGCGCTACCTCATCAAAAACTCAGTGATTTTTATCGTTCTTACCCCGATAAAACACGGTATTACCCAAGTGAAGGTTTTAAGAGATTACCTGAATCTTGGATAACCCTAAACATTAATGCAATCAACCAGCTTAAAGAGTTAGATAATTCTCGTTGGATGACCATCGCTTATAATAACTTAGTTGATGACACCAAAGGGGTGGTGAGTAAGATGCTAACCTTTGCGGGGTACGATGCCCCAGGATTAGAGAGCTTACCAGAGCAGTTAAATAAATCTTCAGCCGATAAATGGCGCACTAATTTATCTGAACAAGAACAAAATATAGTAAGAGAAACCATTAATAATAATCGCGAAAACTTTACAACCATTTGCGACACAGTTGGTGCGAATATGCTTGTGGATTAACGCCATAAAAAACAACTACAATCCATCTTTAGTACTTCCAATAATGCACAATAACATTGCATTAAGCGCTTGCTTGGTGCAATTGCAGTTGTTGCACCTTTTTATCAATAACATCACAGAAATCAAAAAAGTGCACCTGGTACAATTAAAAGGTTAATTTGTGCACTTTCCGCACAGTTAATTTATTCCAACAATTCCTTTTTTAGATTGGCACAAATGTTGTAAACATCTGAATTAATCTACTTCAACGAAAGGAACAAGACTATGGATAGTAAAAACGACTTCCCACTCAGTGCTGTGCCAGCTGACCAACGCAAAGGATTATGGTCAATGATGTCAGTATTACTTGGTTTCACTTTTTTACCGCAACAATGTGGGCGGGAGGTAGCCTAGGTACGGCATTTAATTTTAATGAAATTTTAGGCATTGTTTTCATTGGTAATCTTTTATTAGGCAGTTACGCTGCTGGTTTGGCATATGTAGCCTTTAAAACGGGTTTAAATACCGTTTTGTTAGGACGATATAGCTTTGGGCTTCAGGGCAGTAAATTATCTGATTTTGTACTCGGATTTACACAAATTGGTTGGTATGCATGGGGTACAGCAACCATCGCTATTATTTTAGTTAAACTACTGGATTTACCTAGTGCATGGTCAACACCTTTAATGATTCTATTTGGTTTTGGTTTCTGCATTAGTGCATCAATTGGCTATAAGGCACTTGAAATACTATCTAAAATTTCAGTTCCTCTGATGCTATTTCTAATTGGCTTATGCTTCTACAAAGGTTTAATTGACGTAGGTGGGATTGGAGAGTTAGTGGCCAAACAACCCACAGAAAGTATGTCAATAGGCGCTGCAATCACTGTTGTATTTGGCACCTTTGTTAGTGGTGGAACACAAGCCACAAACTGGAGTCGTTTTGCTAAATCAGGAAAGATTGCCATCACTGCTACATTAGCCGCTTTCTTCATTGGTAATGGTTTAATGGTATTTGTTGGTGCATTTGGCGCATTAGTTTACCAACAATCAGATATCGTAGATGTGCTTGTCTCACAAGGTTTCATGATAGCCGCAGTTATTATGTTATTTACTAATATATGGACTACTCAAGATAACACTATTTATAACTTTGCAGCGGCTGGTTGTAATTTATTACGAACAGAGAAGCGTAAACTAATTACCATTGTTGGTGCGGCTATAGGTACATTGATGGCGATTATGGGAATGTATAATATGCTGATCCCATTCCTTATCTTATTAGGCACTTTTATTCCACCTATCGGCGCTATCATCATGACCGACTTTTGGGTTCGCTTCCGTGGAAATATGCCAGCCCTCTCAGAAATCGACTTACCGCAATATAATATGCAAGGTATCTTTGCCTATATTATTGGTTCAGCTGCAGCTTATTTCTCCCCATGGATTGCACCATTAGTCGGTATCGTTGTTGCTTCATTAGCCTACTGTATTTTATTGTATATAAACTCTACAAAATCAAAAACAGTACAAGGCGCCTAATGGATGATCAAAGTTCAGTCACTTTCACTTATACCAGGACTTGAAGAGATAACGTTACAAGCAGGACAACAAGGCGCTGAGAATGTCATTCGTTGGCCTTACGTTGCTGAAAATAACGATATCGGAGACTGGATAAGTGGTGGTGAACTGATTTTTGTAACCGGTTTAAACTGGCAATGGCAAACTGAAGACTTTATTAAGTTAATTCACCTTGGTAAACAAAAACAAGCTAGTGGATTAGTCATTTTAACCAATTCAACTTATATAAAAAATATACCAGCACAAGTATTAACAGTCGCAGAAGAAATAGGTTTTCCTATCTTTGAGCAACCGTACTCATTACCTATGGTTAAAGTAACTGAATTGCTATCAAACTCAATCATTAAGTCAGATTTAGCACATCAATCTACCCGCGCTTTAATGGAGCACCTATTAACTAGCTCTAGCCCTGCTGAAATGACGCTCATAAAAGCCGGTGAGTTTGGTATTAATACTACTGGTGCTTTCTCTATTGCAATGGTGGTGCCTAAACGCCTTGAAAAAGGAGATCTCAGCCACTGTCAGTTTTTATTAAATCAATTTTTATCCGACCACCAAAGTGAATTTCCATTATTAGAATACCATCAAGGTTGGTTATTATCATTTCCGTTACCGCTAGACCAGCAAGAGCAAAGCCTCTCGAAGTGGAACACATTATACAAAACGCTTAATCAACACGGGGTCAGTTGTAATATAGGAGTAAGTGAAGGCCAAGGGATACAGCAATTACGCAGAGCAACACAACAAGCAATACAAACAGTGGATTTTGCTCGCTACCAAGAAACTAATCATGTTTTTCATTATCAAGATCTAGGCATTCTTCAACTCTTTTCAGGGATAGAAGACTATGCCCAATTAAACCTTTTTGCAGAAATAATTTAGGCGAACTCTATAATCGTTTTGATAAGCAATCAGAACTCTTAAAAAGTACACTCAGTTGCTACTTTAAACACTTAGGATCCGCAAGACAAACAGCCTCTGCACTCAATATTCACCGCAACACGTTAACTCACAGATTAAAACGTATTGAGTTGCTCACCAAGAACAACTTAAGTGACTCACAACAACGTCTATGCTTACAAAATGCCTTAGCAATGGAACGGCTGATTTTGATCAAGCCTAACTAACCTAAATAAAAGAGATTAGGAAACAATATGAAAATAATTAACGCGCGTTTAAGAGGACAACCGGCACTTCATACCATTATTTGTGAAAATGGTTTTTTTCAGAAATTAAAGCCCAAGATCAGACACTAGATACAGATAATGCAGATATTAATGCCCAAGGTAACCTGTTATGTGCACCCTTCGTTGAGCCTCATATTCACCTAGATGCCGTATTAACTGCTGGTCAACCCAATTGGAATATGAGTGGTACATTATTCGAAGGCATTGAACGTTGGGGTGAGCGTAAATCTATGTTGAGCCATGAAGATGTTCAAACTCGTGTTTTAAAAGCAGTCGAATTATTACTGGCTAATGGCGTGCAATATATTCGTACTCATGTCGATGTAACCGACCCAGATTTAGTGGCTTTAAAAGCTATCCATGATTTACGCGAAAAATTATCACCTTACCTCGAACTCCAAATTGTCGCTTTCCCGCAAGAAGGGATAATGTCTTTTCCAAATGGAAAAGCATTAATGGAAAAATCTATGCAATACGCTGATGTTATTGGTGGAATCCCTCACTTCGAATATACCCGAGAATATGGTGTAGAGTCGATGAAATGGGTTATCGAACTTGCAGAAAAGCATAATAAATTAGTCGATGTTCACTGTGATGAAATTGATGACGGCGCGTCAAGGTTTTTAGAAGTATTAGCAACAGAAGCTCTAGAGAAGGATATTGGTTCACGAGTGACTGCAAGTCATACTACAGCAATGCACTCTTATAATAATGCTTACTGTAGTAAGCTGTTTCGGTTACTTAAAAAGTCCAAAATAAACTTTGTCTCATGCCCTACTGAAAGCCTACACCTTAATGGAAGGTTTGATTCTTATCCCAAAATTCGTGGCATTACCCGTGTTAAGGAAATTCGAGATGCCGGCATGAATATTTGTTTTGCCGAAGATTCAATACAAGATCCTTGGTACACATTAGGTAACGGTAAACTATTACGCGTATTAGATGCAGGGATTCATGCTTGTCATATGATGGGTTATGAAGACTTATCAACTGCCTTAGACCTTATTACCGATAATGGCGCCAAGACACTTAATATCACCGATCGCTATGGTATTGAAATAGATAAACCGGCTAACTTTATCATTCTTGAAGGTTACGATGACGCCAATGTAATACAACGCCAAGGTGAAGTGCTGTGGTCGATTCGTGAAGGTAAGGTATTGACTTGCCGTCAACCAAGTATTCTCACTCAACAAGTCACGTTCAGTGACTAACTTATTTCATGGAGTATATATCAGTGCATACTCCATTACCTTTATTTGGGTTTCCCTTCAATAAAGTTACCTGCCACCATCAATGATAATGATGTCGTTTTCAATTAAATATGCCCTCACAGCAACACTCTCAAGCCGTGATTTGTTATTCATGACGAAAAACAGTATTATTCTAAATGAGATTAATTATCATCGATGGAGTGATGAACCTTGTTTAAAACAGCTAACGTACTCATCATTGAAGATGACCAGTTATTAAATGATCAGGTTAGCGAAATACTAATCAATAATAACTTTTTAGTGGAACAATGTTTTGATGGAGAAGCAGGACTAGAAAAAGCAATTAACAACAAATACGACCTCATCTTACTCGATGTTTTATTACCCAAACTTGATGGTTTTTCTGTCTTAAAGCGTTTACGCTCGTGTCGTGATACTCCTGTCATAATGATAACTGCTTGCGGTGCGGAAGAAGAGCGTATTAAAGGCTTCAGTCGTGGTGCAGATGATTACCTGCCAAAACCATTTAATATTGAAGAGTTAATGTTACGTATTAATGCCTTATTAAGGCGTACGATGAATAACAAGAAAAATAGCATTAACAGAGCAGAATTAAATATTGGTTTATTTTCTTTGAATAAACATTTATTACAAGCCAGTTATAACAAGAAACCGCTCACATTGACTAATATTGAATTTAATTTACTTTGGGTTTTATTAGAAAATAAAAATGAAATACTTAGTAAACCTTACCTTTATCAAATCGTATTAGAGCGTGAATTTAGTGCTTATGATCGTAGTCTCGATATGCATATAAGCCGTATTCGTCGAAAATTAATAGGCACAGGTATGTTCTCTGATGGTCTAAAAACCGTACACGGAAAAGGCTATCGCTTATCATGAAGAATACTCTATTTTGGCGTTTATTAGCTTCTATATTTTTTGTTACTGTGGGGCTGTTTGCATTTATTAATTACCTTACAGACAAAACACAGCTAGAAATGAGTTTTATTAAAACAGAAGACCAACAACAATTAATAAACTATGCCAAACAAGCAGAAAAACTATATTTACAAGGTGATCAACAGGCTTTACAAGATTGGATAACCTCCCTACAACAAACAGAAAAAACATGGGTTGCTATTATAACCTCACAATTGACACCTGAATTCGGCAGTTATGTAGATAAAAAGTTTAATGAAGAATTTAGATTAGGTCGTGGTGTTGACTGGAAAGTGCACCTTTATTTTGATCAAAACCCAGTAATCGAATTACCATTCTTAGATAAGCGAACACATTTTTTAATACGCCTACCAGAGCGAATGAGGCCGGTACTTACCTAAAACAAATACACCTATTTCAACAAGTCGCGCTGCCTTTATTACCTTTATTATTACTGACGTCATTACTCTATCGGTACCTAATGTCGCCATTGCAACGCTTAAGAGTCGCGACCAAAAAATTTAGTAAAGGCAACTTTAATGTTCGAGTCAGACCTAACTTAGGCAAGCGTAATGATGAACTGACAGACTTGGCCGATGCTTTTGATCAAATGGCAGAAAATACCGGTGCGCTTATTATTCAACAAAGACAGCTCATCGCTGATTTATCACATGAATTAAGGACACCTATCACGCGCATGGAACTAGCGATAGGTAGTGCTAAACAAGGTATATCACAATTAGACCTATTACCTCGATTAGAAAAAGAAACATCAGAAATTCGCTCTTTAATAGAGGATACCTTAACACTCGCTTGGCTTGAAAATGAAAAACCCATTTTAACAGGGGAACCTTTCGACCTAATTGAATTATTGGAGGTCATTGTTGAAGATGCTAAATTTGAATTTCCTAATGCAAAGATAACATTAACATCTCCGCAGTGTTTACAACTTATTAAATGCAGTCAACGTTCACTTAGCCAAGCACTGGAAAACTTGATTCGCAACGCCTTAAAATACAGCCCAAACAATAAAGCAGTGGTAGTTAATGTCACAGAGCACCATAAAAATGTTGCCATCTCGGTTAGTGACCAAGGAAATGGCGTACCAGACCACCTTATAGAAAGTATATTTCAGCCCTTCTTTCGAGTGGATCAGTCTCGAGATAAAAATACTGATGGGGTTGGTTTAGGATTAGCATTAGCAAGACGTCATATTGAGGCTAATTCAGGAAAATTAAACGCACAAAACTTGTACCCTGGACTACAAATGCAAATAGACATTCCACTTAGTTGATATTAAATATCATTTGTAATATTTGTAACAATGCTTTTTAAACGAGTCTAAATCTTTATAATTTCATTTAGTAATAATTATCATTATTAAATGGAGTTTTTAAATGAATAAGAATATAAAGCTAAAACATAGTGTTCTAGCACTAGCTGTTACATCTGCGCTTATTAGTCCAAAATTAAGCGCAGACCAACAGTTTGACACGATCACAGTAACAGGTGAACGCATCTCCTTATCTGAAACCAATATCAACCAAGAACATTTAGAAAAGTCTCAAGCCTCTGACCTTAAAGATGTCTTCAAAAATGAGGCTGATATTTCGGTAGGTGGTGCCTCAACAGTATCGCAAAAAGTATATGTACGTGATCTCAGAGAGTAATATGCTCAACGTCACCATAGATGGTGCGAAACAATCTGCCAGTACATTTCACCACCAAGGCAGTATCTCTATTGAACCCGAATTACTTAAACAAGTTGAAGTACAAGCAGGAGCTGGTGATGCGCTAAGTGGTGCTGGTGCACTAGGCGGTGCAATTAACTTTACAACAAAAGATCCTGAAGACTTATTAAAAGAAGATGAGCGTTTTGGTGCGTTAATCAAAGGCAGTTATAACACCAATGCTAGTGCATATAAAACCAGCCTTAGTTTATATGGAAAAATAAATAATCATTGGAGTGCAATGGCCACTGTGGTTCAAACTGAATCTGATAATTATGAAGATGGCAATGGAAACGAAATTGCATATACAGAATATGAACAACAAAATGGGTTAGTGAAGGTTGTTGGTCGATTTGACAATAATCAACGGGTGGGTATCAGCTTCGATCATCGCATTGATGATGGTGAAAAATTGCTTAGACCGAACTGGGCTTTAGCAGGTAACAACCCTAGTGTAGAAATGGAAGCTCACCGTACAACGAGTAAGCTAGAGTACTCAATCGCTCCTGAAAACAATCAATGGCTAGCGTTAGACACAAATGCTTATTATACAGAAAACAATATTACTCGTGTAGACGATGACGCAGAGGGTAAAATTAGCACTTATGGTGTTGATATACGTAACTCCAATCACTTCTCAGACGGTTCAATTACTTATGGATTAGATTACCGTCGTGATAAATCATCTTATCAATCCACCAGCGAAGATGCACGTGACGAAAAAGGCGATGTTTATGGTATCTACTTGCAAGCAGAGTTTCAGCTAGCACAAGCATTATTGTTAAACTTAGGAAGTCGCTACGATATTTATAAAACAACCGATGCAGACCAACAAAAGTTTGAAAGCAAAGGTTTTAGCCCTAATGTCAGTGTATTGTTTTCTCCAAATGATGACCTGCAATTAGAGCTTGGCTTTGCACAGGCGATGCGTGGTGTTGAAGTGAGAGAAAGTTACCTCATCTATACAGGTGGTTATACTAATGCCGCTGATTTGAAAGAAGAGAGGGCTGAAAACCTAAGTTTTTCCATTGATTATAATCTCGCAGGGGTAGGGCTATCTGCTAATGTCTATTACGCCACCATTGATGATGTTATTACCTACGGCGAATGGGGAGAAACTAACTATACAGAATTTAATAATGACGGAGAATTAGTCAATAAAGGGGTTACACTGGGTGTAAGTTATAATTGGTCTGCATTACAGGCTAGTGTGGCGTACAACCACAGTGTCTCAGAGTTAAACGGTGAACCCATAGGCGGTTATTATGATACTGACCTTGGTATCTCCACTGGTGATCATGTCAACACTAGCATCAGTTACCAATTTTCAGATTCGTTAGAGTTTGGTTGGTCAGGACAGTTTGTTGCACGCCTTACTGATACACATGACGATGTATTAGAAAAAGCAGGTTACGGTGTTCACGATCTTTATGGGCAATGGCAACCACTGAAAAACGACTCATTAAAGCTAACATTAACGGTTAGTAACCTATTTGATAAGCAATACCGAGATCAATCAACTTTTGGTCCGACCATCTATGGTGCAGCTGGCGATATGGCACCTGGTCGAGACATGAGGATTGGTCTTGCTTGGGCACTGTAAGTTAACGCCTTTCCACACTGACATATAGAATATATCAGTGTGGAAGTATATTTATTTCTTTAATGAAACTTACCACACAGAAGTAAGTGCTTGTGATCAGTAAAATGGAACAAGTCATTGGAAGAATTAGCATGGCCTAATTCGAGAGTCGCAACGCACTTTTGGCAGTAAACATACCACCTCAGGGCATATATACTGGCTGTAAGGATGAAAAATGAAACTGATAAAAGTATTGCTCACACTATTTAGCACATCTGTTCTCTTTTCTCATGCTCAACAATCTCCTCAGGACCTACCACATCATAAAGAGCAAGCCTTCTTCTCACTCACTGAACTTCAAGCAGCCGATAAACAAGCTACCGCGGATTTACAATATATAGCAGCCAGTGATCAAACCCTACTCGCTTACCGCGCCTACCTTCCTATGAGCCCACATGCGGTACTTATTTTTTACCATGGGGCGGGCGCGCACAGTGGCTTAAGTTACTCTCACATAGGCGTCACACTACGTGATAAGTTTAATATTGCTGTTTATACACCAGATTTAAGAGGTCACGGTTATTCACAAGGAACCCGTGGAGATACACCTAATGAACAGCAAGTATGGCAAGACATTAATACTTTGATCAGTCTAGCCCAACAGCAATTTCCTAACAGCCCTATTTTTTTAGGTGGGCATTCTGCCGGTGCGGGTTTATTACTTAATTATGCAGAATGGGCTACCCAACAAACAGCCCCTCTAGCAATAGCTGGCTATACTTTTATCGCGCCCTACTTTGGATATCGATCTGATACTAATTACCAAGAAGATCAACAGGCTTTCCAATTTGCACAGGTAAAAGTCAGTAAGTTTATAGCGAATAGTGTCAGTGGAGGTTTATTATTTGGTCACTCAAAGGCAGTCACGTTTAATTACCCAAATACAGTGTTAACTGATAATCCGAAAATAGTCCCTTTCAATACTGTCAACATGTCTAAAGCAATCACCCCTTCTCAGCCCAATAAGCAATTAGTTCACGCCAGCCCCTTTGGTTTATGGATAGGCAGCCAAGATGAAGCATTTGATCCAATAAAAGTCACCGAGTTTGCAAAGCTATATGCTAAGCAGTCACAACAAAATACAATCGAAATAATGCAACAAGCAAATCACTTTTCGATTATTTTAGAAGCAGCCGAACAGATTGGTCCGTGGATATATAAAATAATCAAAACACATTAAATGTGTAATATAAAGCCTCATAATATGAGGCTTTAATAGTTTGATAATTACTAATAAAATTAAGCAGTTAACAAATTCATTTCACTAACCGAAAAACGCTCAACTTTACCTTCCGTTGCCTGCACATAATCAGAGAGGTGAGCAGCAGCACCATGTTGCGACCATAACTCTCGACTTGCCCACTTTTCAAACATCATGAAATGGGTAGGTTTTTCTTTATCTTGATGTAAATCGTAGTTAATACACCCCGCTTCTGTTTTGGTGATTTCAACTAACTTTAATAGCTCAGACGTAACAAATGCTAGGTGCTCAGGTTTTACAATAATATTCGCAATAATAGTTAATTCAGACATGGTATCTTCCTAATAAGAGAGGGTAAATTATTTAATGCAGTAATAGTAATCGTCAATAAATAAAAGATAAACACACGCTTTATTGAAAGATTGTCAATTTTAAATAGATAATCCTTCACTTAGCATATTGGATACAGTGTCTAAATAGTCAGAATATTCGCCAGCAATAAACCTATTTCGCTCAGCGTCTATTTATACCAATCACACTAAGTAACTGATCTATTTTACTTGTTAAAATAACTGACTCCTTCGTTGTTATTTTCGCAAATAGAACAACTATTAAAGAATTAACATCTTTTGGTTAATTCTCCGATAGACCATTAACGAAGTTAATCGTCGAAAGGCTTAAATTACGTCTTGAACTAAGCTATTTTTCCTGCGCAAAATGTAGATCACTTATTTAATACAATTGATATTATTTAATCTAGCCCACCCCATTAGATCAAATAAATTTCAATAAAAACAATCATTTATTTGTGATTTCAAGTTAAGAGAAAAGTATTAACCATGATTAATAAATGTTTACTACATTGGTAGTTCTGAATAAAAAAAGCCCCGATATACGAGGCTTCATAAGAGTTTAAAAACAACTAAAAACACTACTCAATATTTTGCATCTAATTATTGAATAATAAAATATATCTCATCCAAAACAGTAGCTTAATTAAAATAACACAATAAAAACCCCACTGTGTCATCACTTGGTTAACAACAAGCTAGTAAATAGAAGTAATATATCTACTGCATAATTACTTCAAAATAAATAACATAATCTTTCTTAATTTATAAATTAATTTAATGATTTTCGTAATGGAATTAAAGAAATTAAGGCAAGTAATAGGATTAAAATATTATTTGGCTCTGGAACAGGGAAAACTGCATTACTCAAATACAATCTATTATAATTGTCTATGCCATCCCATGTAGACGAGTTATGAAGGCTTAATGAAAGAAGGTAGTTATTTCCTTGTTCTAAAAGTACACTTTCTTCAGTTCCACCATCAAAAGAAACATCTGTATTTGTAGTAATATTAGTTAACTTTAACAAACTATCTCCGTCAGAGCCAACAGGGTTTAAAAGTAAATTTAAAAATGTATTCTCATTCAATACCTCAAAATTCCAATCCCAATTAAACCACTCAGAAGCAGAACTCTCACCTAATTGATTCGCCATATCTACCTTTCCCTGTATCAGGGTAAACTGAAGACTACCTCCATCACTAATAACTTTTGTATGTGAGTCATGAGTATATGACTCATTAGATTGACCATCTTTATATTTTTTTGTAAAAAAAGCCTCATGTGTATAACTATTGTCTTCACCTAAACCATAAAATAAACTGCCTTGAGAATAAACTTCTTTAGCCGTTCCATCGTGAAATTGAGCACTAAGGCTAGACTCATAAGATTCATAATTTGTTTTTAATATTGCAGTCGCAGAACTCCCTAAAGAGAAAAACGAAAGTACAACTAAAACACAACATTGTTTTATAGTTATTTGGATAAACTTATTCATTGTTTCCAGCCCTTAAAATTTATTTCAAAACAAACATTTAGCTGTATCTATGAGCAAAAATCACGCCAGAGTAAAAATATAAACACAATAATTATTTTAAAAAGGTAAGAAACTATATTTTTGCAGCAACTTTTATCTCAAAAGTACCTAAAATTGCAGAGATAAGCTTTCCTAAATGATGTAAGGTTTAATACTAAGCACAACCAAATCAAAAATATGTCACAACGCTGTAAGGAAATCTGACAGTAAAAAAAGTAGGATCTGTTGAATGGGGTAAAAAATACATTCTCTAACTATAAAAAATATAAAAAGGCCATAATTATTAGAAAGTTAAAATTATTTCTCCCACCCATTAATAAAAACCGTCTTTAAGTGTAATAAATATCGACAAAAATTATTAAGTTACAAAATTTATCAAACATTAGTGCTAGAAGAATATACTCTAAAGTGTCTAATACTCCCTCATTTTAGGAATCAGCTTAAGCTTTCAAACCACCAGCTTATGACCATTCACTTTTAGCCATTCTTTATGATCTCTGTAATCAGGCATTACTCGCTCTACTTTTTTACCAAATAATTTAGCTAATGCATTATTTAAAGTGTCGTCAGAAATATACTTTCTACGCTTACTCGACCTTCTTGACGGGAGTACGTACTCAGAACCACATGTTCGTATATAACGCTCTTTAAGCTACAATATCGAAGCCGATGGCAATGGTATCGTAATCGCTACTCCTGTTTTATTTTCAGCTGGCATGTGCCATAACTTATTTTCAACATCGAAATCTTCCCACTTGGCAGATATTAACTCCTCTTTTTTTACTCCTAAAGAAAGAAGTAGAGCACAAGCTAAATAATTATCACGAGTGAAGATTTCGCTATTATCATTAAAAACTGTAAAGACTATTTTGAGTTCATCAAGACTTAATGCCCTATCTCGATTATTGCTAACCCCACCAGCATCAGATTGAGTAAAGGCTTGTGCTGTTATAGGTAATTCAATTCAGTTTCACCTGCATGACAAAATAATTGCTTAGCGTATATTAGCGCTTGGTTAGCTGTAGAAGAACGCCCACTATCCATTACCGTTTGAATTATTTCTCTTATATCGTGAGGGCTAACATCTTTAATTGCTAAAGCACCAAGGTGCTTTTTAAGCTCTTTACGATAGAGACGTAATGGTATATCTGGATGTTTTAAACACTTCTTAAGGTCATTTTTATAAAAATCATCAAACAGGTCATCAACAGTGCGAATCACTTCCTGCTACTCACGTTTGCGTTTCGATTTAGGATCAATCCCTGTACTAACTTGAGAACAAATTTCCGCTGCTATTTTTTGCCTGACTAATTGAACAATGGGGGTAAGATTCAGGTAATGCAATTTGACTTCGTTTATTAGCCAACGTGTATTTAACCACCTAAGAGGGGTTACCTCTTGCGATTCGAAAATATAAACCGGTATCAATAGCGAGCATTACAGCCTTGCCCTTCCGTATAAGAGCGTCAACCTACTTATTTTTCATAAACTTACATCAATAGTGATGACACAGAACGAACAAAAAAGCCCCGAAATACGGGGCTTTACAAGAACTCAAGAACAACTACAAACAACCGAAAACACTACTCAATATTCTGTACCTGTTCGCGCATTTGTTCGATTAATACTTTACACTCAACGGCTGCGGCTGTGATGTCGGTGTTGATTGCTTTAGAGCCTAATGTGTTTGCTTCACGGTTGAACTCTTGCATCATAAAGTCTAAACGGCGGCCGATAGCGCCCCCTTTTTTTAATACATTACGTGCTTCAGAGACATGAGAATCTAATCGGTCTAACTCTTCAGCTACATCTGATTTTTGCGCTAACAGCACTAACTCTTGCTCTACGCGTGTACCATCTAAATCAACTTTAGCATCTTCAAATTTTTTCAAAATACGCGCTTTCTGCCAAGCGTGAACAGCAGGCATAAAGTCACGTACAGTAGCTGCTTGCTCGCTGATATTAGTTAAGCGTTGCTCGATAAACACACCTAGGTTTGCACCTTCTGCGGCACGAGAATCAATGAAATCATTTAGTGTGCTTTCAAAACCAGCCATCAGCTCTGCGCTAACGGCGTCGATATCTTGCTCTGGCGCTTGCATCACACCTGGCCACTTTAAAATATCAACAGGGTTTATTTGCCCTGTGCCTATTTGCTCAGTCACCCATTGCGCATTGTGAATTAGTTGAGTGGCTAATTCTTGATTCATATTCAGACATGTGCTGCTGGTTGAGTTAGCATCAAAACGTAAACTACATTCGACTTTACCGCGCTCTAAGCGCTTACGAAATGTATCTTTTAATTTTGTTTCTAAACCACGAAATTGCTCAGGCAAACGAAAATATGTTTCAAGATAACGTTGGTTCACAGAGCGGATTTCCCAAACTGCTGTCCCCCAATCACCTTTTAATTGCTTGCGTGCAAATGCCGTCATACTGTAAATCATACTTTCCCCTCTCAATTTGAATCACGAGTATAACTGACTATCCCCCAAACATGCTACGTCGAGCTGCAATTTGCCATTGATTTTATATAACAAAATCCTAATGCGTCATTTAATGTCATACTTTTCAAGAGTAGATTAATTCCAATCGATAAAATGGTCTATTAATCATAAAAATAATTAATAGACAGTAGTAAAGGTTAATTTAAAGAGGAGATGATTCAATATCGCTAGGTTAGCAATATTTATGGGGCAATGATAAATATAGTTTTACTGACAATGGCTAAGCAATTCACCTAGCCACAGATTTGAAGTAGTTAAAAATTAAAACAGATTATGTATTCTCCGTTAGTTTTTAATATCACGTGCGAGTGTCTGACCTTCTTCAATCATCTGACTAAACGTCTCTAACAACCCTTCTACTTTTAAATTAATTTCTTGGGTTAATGGCTCTGGGAAACGTTTAATTATCACGTCAGGAGGAAGATTAAGCGACCAAGCAAAACGAGCAAACACTGAAAGACGAATTAATACTGCAGCTTGCGATGTGTTGTCATATTCTAACGGATCTAATTGCTGCTCAATAGCATCGATAAATACGGAAGAGAAGTTCCAATGTCTGGCTAACGCTGCACCAACTTGCGTATTATCAAAACCAAGTACTTCACGCTCCGCATACAAGCGCGGTTGTCCTGCATCAATAGCAACTTTAATCAAACTACACTCAGCGGGCTTAATGGTTTGTAATAATAGTTCGCCGATATTATGCATCATGGCACAAGTAAAAGCGGTATCGCTGTTGATTTTCGTATGTCTTGCTAAATGTTTGGCAATACTCGCCGTAATGAAAGTTTCTTCCCAAAATTTATCTTTATCGAAGCTAGGTGTATCAGGGAATACATTTGATAAGCTGGCTGCAACGACAATACTTCTGACTTGATTAAAGCCTAATCGAATAACAGCTTCTTCAATAGACTCGACCTCTTTGCCTCTTCGATAAACCACAGAGTTTGCCATGCGGATCACCTTTGCACTAATCGACTGATCTTTTGCTACTTTTGCCGCAATTTCCTCTACCCTGACATCCTCATCAGAGAAAGAGTCCATTAGTTCTAATAGAATGAGCGGTAAAACAGGTAACTTTTTAACATCTTTAAAAAGATCAGCGGTGAGTTCCATCAGTGTATTTTGCCTATTGAGTAATTAATTCAACAAAATAGTACCTAACTTCACTAAAATCAACCAAAAACACCCATTAAGAGATATTTTTAGAAAGAGTTATGATAAATACAAATGTAAAATAATTATCATACCTCTGGTAAAAGCACTTTAACGGTTAATTAGGCGGTTATAGTCAAACAAACCATACTCAATGGGGTCTTGTTGTAAGTAGAGGTCATGTAAATAATCGCTGACTTCCCAGAAATTAGGGTTACTTCTACGTATGCCATAGGTCGCCATTAAGGTTGCAAATTTCTTTTTATCTTTTGCTTCAGAAAATAAACGTACAAAGTCAGCTTCATCTGCTGCATTTACTTTAAAGATCAATCCTGGATACGTACCTAAGAAGCCTTTAAATATTTCTGAGTTATCTTTAGAAGTTAGACGGTTAGCTGCTTCATTTAACAAGCTTGATACATTCTCATGTTCGTTATGACGCAATATTGTATAACCTCTGTCAGCTCCGTTTTCATCTTCCACCACGATGAACGACACCTGTGGCAGTGAAAGCACTACGGAGTTATCTAAGTTATTCAAACGCTTGAGCATTATATCTTCGAGTGGCACACGATACTGAGTATTTTTAGCGCGTAACATATCAGGTGCGTAAACATAGTTTTTTAACTTACTTAGTAGCTCTTCTTTAGGGAAGTCTGTATTAAATTCAATCCCTGATGGGCGAGCATTCATCAAGTTCTCATCGTTCAGGTATTCGCTTAATTCCTTCGTTGCATCAATATACCAACTTGTTAATACTGACCTTCTATACTCGTTTGGAATAAATGAAATGAAGTTTGCTTCTGACTCAATGCGTAAAAAGTCCATGTACAAACGCGTGGTTAACTGGTGACCAACATTGCCATACACATCAAACCCAGCGACTAGTAGATAATGAATACGCTCTAGTACAGGGTAATCGATTAACCAAGCCGTTTTAGGCTGTTTACCTATTGCACCTTTTACCACAGTTGCACTATCTATATGCCGGAATACCGTTAACGCCGCATTTTCATTGCCCGACCAAATATTATCCAAGGTTAAGCCTTCGACATGATCCATCTCTTTCTTAATGAAGTCACTCTTAGCTTTAACATATTGGCGATTACCTTTTGCATAGGACAACCACTCTCTAATGGAAAGGTTATTACTACTCGACTCAGCGGGGAGTCGCAAATTATCAGCTTGGCTGTATACAAACTGGTCGACATCTTTATTAGCGGTAGACTCAGGGTCAACAAAGAATACCCAGAACTTATCGTTAATCACATTTACTGCCACTTGACCACGGCAAACGGGCCCTTTGATAAAACCGCCAATGGTAAAATATGCTTCCTGTAACATAAACTGATAGCGAGAATAAGTAGGGATATCTTTGAAAACTAAAAAGGGATTGAAGTCCGCATAATCCGGCAATGAGTTAACCGTGAAATCAGCATCATAAAAAAGCTTATCCCAAAGCTGCTCTCGTTTTTCATTTAACACATAAGGTAGATTGGTTTTAGCTAAGGTGATCGCTCTGTCTAACACTAACCGGTAATAAACACGTTCTACTTTAGGGCCATCATAAGGACGACGAGTGGCAATCACTTTCACTGGCTCGCCAGGAGGCGTTGATGAGCGTATTAAATGAAAGAAACGCGGTGGTGTATCTGTACTAATAGGTAAAGCATCAAAATAGATATGGCCAATGAATAGGTGCTCGTAAATATAACGCGCAATTAACTGATCTTTACGTGAGTCTCCATTAAGCTTTTTCTCCCAATGCTCAACCAGCTTGACTGTTTCATCTGACAAAGCCAAAGGCTCAGACATAGGTGCGCCACGTGATATCCACTGCTCTAATGTTTTGAACTCATCATGGCTTAAGTTAGGCAAACCATAGGGCATACCTGATAACGGGAAATCTTCCTCGTATTCTGCTAACTCGTTAATATCAGCACATTGATCTTCTCTGTTTAAAGAGTAATTAAACTGTTCTGGTAATACACCTTCAGGTTGTGGATTACGCTCTTTTTGCATTAATAACTTATACATAACGCTGCCTTCCAAGTTAGCCAGCATTGTTTGGTCACGTTCATTAAGCACTGATTTAAAGCCTTTATGACGCCACTCTTCCGTACTGTGAGCATCAATAAATAAGCGAGAAGGAGCAGCTCCTAAAATGCGTTGACCGTTATAAACCAAGGCTTTACTTGCACCACGATCAATCCCTTCAGGGGAGGATAGTTTTAATTGGCAAGGGCATCGTAACAACCATGACAAACTACGCAGCGTTTTTCTAGAATCGGCATCACTTGATCTCGAAACTCTTCTGCTAATGCGTCATCGGTGCTTAATTGTCTTGGTCTAGGTTGCTCTTTGCCATAGTCCTTATTAAGTTGGTCTTCAACATCGGAACAAGCGGTAAGCAGTAGACTGCACAGTAATACAATTAAAACTTTAAAAATCATGAATAGGCTCTATAAAATTGCTAGAATATGGGATTAATTTATTAAAATGCATGTTAACTATAGATCTAATTTGTTATACAACGGACTGTATAGAGATAGAAAGTAGCTCATGATTATTTTTTTATAATCTATTTAAACACGAGTTAAACAAGACCGCCAGACAATGCGCGTCTTGCGATCAAAAATACAAGGTACATTAGATGAAATTTAGTCCGTGCACAGGTGATTGTACAAGTAATAAAAAACATTGTGGTGGATGTGGTAGAAGCCGAGATGAAATCACTGAGACACAAGTGATCACTAAGTTATTAGTAGAACACTTAGTTAAATATAATTACGAAGATCCAGAAAACTTTTTTGAAAACATTACTCGAAAGGCGATTAAACGCTCTAAGAATGCGCAAAAAAGTAACTAACGCTTCTCTCGGAGGGGATACCAAGAAAAGCGGTAAGAAAAAGTCCAAAAAGAAAGCGCTTAAAAAATTGAAAAAGCAGCAAAAGAAACAAAAAAAGAAAAGTAAAAAAGACAAGAAGTAACCTAAAGAAGAATATCGATGGCGAAATATAAACAACCAGCAGTTTCGCAAGAAACTCAAGATGAAGCACTGGCAATGGCTAAAAAAGTACAAAAGCCAGGGCAAACTAAGGAGCAAACCAAATTGGTTGCCCAAGGTATTCAAAAAGGTATTGCTGAATATAAAAAGTTAGCTAAAAGCAAACAACGTCAAGCAGATAAGGCTAAGAAGAAAAAGTCGCCAATTGCTGATGTTCAACCTGAAACAGACACCTCTAATAAATCTAACACTTCTCTCCTACCTTGGTGCTTACTTGCATTGAGTTGGATTGGATTTGTCAGTTACCACTTTTTAAATCAATAGGAACAACCATGGTTAAAGTAATTGTAAACGGCGCAAAAGGTCGTATGGGCAGTGAAGCCGTCAAAGCAGTGAATAATGATAGCGAGTTAGAGCTGGTTGCAGAATGTGACTTTGGCGATGATCTAGCTGCATTAATCAAATCTACGGGAGCACAGGTTGTTGTTGATTTAACTGCTGCGTCTGCAGGTTTTAATAATACACAAACTATCCTTAATGCAGGTGCTTGCCCAGTTATCGGTACCAGTGGTTTCCTTGAGCAACAAGTTGCTGAGTTACAAGCATTAGCACAAGAGAAAAAACTAGGCGGCTTGATCGCACCTAACTTCTCTATTGGCGCAGTATTAATGATGAAATTTGCAGTTCAAGCAGCTAAATACTTACCAGATGTTGAAGTCATTGAAGCACATAGTCCACAAAAAGAAGAAAGCCCATCGGGTACGGGTATTCGTACAGCCGAGTTAATCTCAGCAGCGCGCACTAAAGCGGCGACACCTTGCAGCGATAAAGAGTTAATCGAAGGGGCACGTGGCGCAGAGTTAAATAATGTGAAGTTACACTCTATTCGTTTACCGGGCGTTGTAGCACAACAAACCGTATTCTTTGGTGGATTAAGTGAAACCTTAAAGATTGAGCATAACTCACAGCATCGTGAGTCATTTATGCCAGGTATCTGTTTAGCCTGTAAAGAAGTGGTTAAACGCACTGAGTTAGTTTATGGCTTAGAGTACTTAATGGACTAAGGCTTTTGTCTATCGATCAAAACAAAACGCCAGCTTCTCGCTGGCGTTTTGCATTATTCCGGCATAGGTTTACTACGTTGCCCATATACAAAATAAACCAAGACTAATGGCGTACATAGGTAATAAATCACCTGTAACTGGTGAATCGCTGTACCTGATGTCATGGTAAAGACCGCAATAATGCTAAAGAAGACCACTAGCATGCATTGTGAGTAATAACTTTTACAGATAATGTAACGTGTTGGTTTATCTTGACGAGCAATATCATAGAATCGTTTATTAAACGCGAGACGGAAGAAGTTACTCAAGAAAGCAGCCAGTAATAGACCACTATAAATCACTAGACTATCCATCTCTTTATCCAGAAAGCCTCTGATCGCCCAAGAAAATGCATAACCTAGTACCGCAATACGATAGATTTTTTGCGCATTAACTCTATCAATATACTTTTTAATCACAAAAAATATTAAGGCTAATAGAATACTCAATGCAATTAATATAAGCCCCAACTGCATTACATTTTCTTGGGTTAACATGTAGATAGTTAACATCCAGAAATAACTTTCTAGAAATAGGAATAGTCCGTCCACTACAAAAATAAGCGAGGAGCGATGTTGATCTTGAAACTTAGCAACCTGCTGCAAAGTAAAAGCGGGTACCTGTTTGAGTTTGTCTAATTGTGTATGGTTATTTAAACTTTTATTCACCCATACAAAACCTAACAGCGATAACGCTAAAGACAAGACTAGCAAACCAACAAAGTACTCCATACCTAATAGGTAACTACCAATGAGCACCCCAACTTTTAGTGCAAAAACAACTAATATTTGAAAATTACCGAAGGTATTCCCAGTGTTATTATCTTCAGTGATTGCTTGAAATAAAAGGCGCTGTGTTGACCAATAAAAACAGCCAGCCGCGCCATTAACCAGGGCTCCAATACTAATCAAGTAATCATGAGAGCCCCATATTAAGAGCATCACAAACAGGCTTTGTAAGAGAAACGATAAACTAATCAGTTTAGTCCAACTGTGCTGAGCACGAAGACGATCCCAATAATATAAAGCGAGTATGAAACCAACGGCAGTGAGTGCAATAAAAGAGGCGATATCACTGATGGTAAGGCCTTTATCCCACAGGATAACTGCGATAAATAAAGGCATTAATCCTAACAGGAAGGAATGAAATCCTGTAAAAAGATAAAAGGTGCGTGTTAAAGCAGACACCTAGAAAGTGTCTGACTGTTTAACTTCCAATGCATCTAACTCATCGAAGTATTCACTGAGATCTTCTGCTTCACCATAACGAGGATAAGCATGCATTTTCAAATATGGGCGAGAGTTTACTTCTAGGAAGATACATTTTTGTTCACGGTAATCAAACTCAATGCCTTTTTCTAAAATAACATCGATACCTAATATATTCGCATCAAATAAGTTTAAAACATTTTTAAAAAGCGTTTCATTAGCTTCCGGTAGTAATTGTTTATCAATCACTTCAACAACACCACCTGGCGCTAAAGAGATACGATAAAATAATGTTGCACGTTGTTCTGCTTGTAAAATAGAATCAAAATCTAATCCCTGTTTTGCTAAAAAAGCACGAGATTGAGCTGTTTCTTTTAATGGTGAAATGACTGGATACAATTGCATCTTTTCACGAATCGCATTTTCTTTCTGCATTAACTCACGAATAGTCGAACTACCGTCACCTTTAACAGAAGGTGCATAACGTTGTAATACTGAAACGATTTTGCCATTAGCCACTACAACACGATAGTTACTACCCTCTAAAAATTGTTCAACAACAGTAAATGGCCACCATAACTTAGCCAGGAAAATCGCTTTCCATAACTCTTTGTAATCACGAATAGGGAAATGACTACCACGAGAAAAACCACTTACATTAGGTTTAATAACCAAAGGAAAACCATGCTGTTTAGCAAAACGAATCGCAGCAAATGGATTAAAGAAAATTAACCCTTGTGCATGTGGAATATTACCCTGCTTAAAACGGTCTCTTGCTTGCTCTTTACTTCTGCAACTACGACGGACTTCTAAGCTATTGTAGTTACTACAACCGCCCATGAATTTTTTACTGATCCAAGCATAAATTATTTTTTTTATATTCATTAGGAAAGCTCATTTTTTAGTTTCGATTTTAATAATCGAGCTGATTGTAGTTTTTGAAAGAAAATTGATTTCACCGGTTGCGAAGCTGGAATACCTTTAGTGACTAAAGCTAATTGTTTCATACTCGCAAAGATGAATTTAAATTTACAACTTACGGGTATATCTTGGGTTAATAAGATTAATGGCATCGGTACATAAACATTAATTTCTACAATAGAAAATTGCTCATTAAGCAGCGCTTCTAAAGAGTCCGCTCTTGCACAGAAACGTGCGATACGAAACGACCCAATTTTCGAAAACAGCGACTCTAATTTCGCAATTTGCTTTGCGCTTAGTTGAGACATACAAGATTGATAATAGGTGTCACAATTATAAATACCATTAACGGGCATCTCATCATCACTGTGATTACAAGTCTCTGTCACCGATATAATCGCTGAAGAGTGATCTGTGGTTGCACCAGGGATAAAGAATATTTCAAACTCTCTTTTCCCCTTAGCAGCCGCCTGAATTAAATAACGGGGTCCAACGTTAGGGCGATTAGCTCTGTGCTGTTGTAACGCCTCTTGCGAGTCTATACGACACACGCCCTGTGAGTTTTGCCCCCATTCAGGCTTTAAGAAAACCGGATAAGATTCCGGCTGTTTAGCACCAGTATCTTCACCTTGGTCAACAAATTGTGATAAACGCCATTGTTCAGGTATCAACAAATCCATATCTAACTTAGAAAATATATGCAGATCTTGATTGAAATAATTGGCGTTTAATTGAAAGTACTTCCACGGAGCAACCAAAAATCGGCAACACCATAAAATATATGAAAGTACTAACGAAATACGTGTTAACAAAAGTGTTCCTTACTGACTTATTTATTTTTATAGTTACGGTAGTTTGTAACAAATAAAATGAAACCTAAAATTAGAATAGAAACTGCAGTATAAAACAGGCTACCACCATCGCTTTTACCTTCGTGTATTACCTCGATACCTAACGGTGTAAATAGATGGAAGAATGCCGCACCCGCCATCACAGCAGAAGCCATTAAACCACCAATCGCATGCATTAATGCGCGGCTTGGTGCACAACTTAATATGCCAACCTTTTTAAGCACCCAAAACAATGCTGGTGATAAGAGTACCAGTGATGTAATTAACTCGACACCACCTACAGCGTAAGATCCGTAGTTAGCAAATAGAGAACCAATTGTGTTGCCTAAAAAGCCTTGCATCCACGCACCGATCGTACCAAAAATATGCTGTGTATCTGGGTGTAATGTAAATTTGTAAGGTAAAGATAATAAAAATACCTTAGCCACCCATATTACAACTGCCCAACTAAAAATAGGTAATAGTTTCATGTTATTCCTTGTTTAATTTATTCCAATTAAGATCCGCTTGTTCAATAAACTTATCTTTATTATTAACCCATGTTGCTTGAACAGATTCATCGTAGTTCAAGTAAAGTTTGCCTTTATAAACACTCCAGAAAGCAGGCTTTCCAGGTGCCGTATTATCACTTGCCATTGCCCATGCGCAGTAACCGCCATATTGAGGTGCATACTTTTCAGGATCACCTTTAAATAACGCTAAATTATCTGAACTTGAAAAGAGCCAATCAGCACCTTGATATTCTAAAGTGTATTTACTGTTACCTTCGACTGGCTTATTTTCTGTGAAGTAAGCAACGACATCATATCCACCAGCCGCTTTATTACTAAAATAACTAGTGTAAATTGCGTCAGCAGCATTAGCACTTTGTAATAATGCAAACCCCATTAATAGCGTCATTTGTAACATCGAAAATAGCTTTTTCATATTAAGTTCTGCCTTTATATAAATGAATGTAAACAATTAGACCTTGAAGGTACTATTTTTATTGCTTTATTTATTAATATTTTAGTGAAATAGTCATATTCTCAATGTTAAACGTATAAGAATAATACCTATTATGAGCAACAAAACTCTTGATAAGTAAAGACTAAAAGCACAAATAGTCAAACGTCAGAAACAAAAAAGCCTCATTTAAATAATTAAATGAGGCTTAGATAGAGCGTAAAAGTTCAGTTATAAAACAGAGAGTTTATCTTTCATCTCTTGATGCTTGGCTAATATAGTTTCGCTTGGTTGGCTGCTTAATAGACTAGTAATAACAATAGCCACTGTAGCAAACAAGATACCAGGGACAATTTCATAAACATCGAACCAACCGCCAGTTAACTGCTTCCAAACTACTATTGTCACACCACCAACTAAAATACCTGCTAATGCACCGGCACGATTCATACGAGACCAAAATAAGCTCAATACGATAACAGGACCAAATGCAGCACCGAAACCAGCCCACGCATACGATACTAAACCTAATACAGAGCTGTCTGGACTGAAGGCTAAAAATAGGGCGATCAATGATAAAGCAACCACGCCTAAACGCCCTGCAAGTACCACTTTCTCTGTGCTCGCTTCTGGGTTGATATGCTGCTTGTAGAAGTCTTCTGCTAATGCTGAAGAAGACACTAACAGTTGTGAATCTGCAGTACTCATAATCGCTGCTAGAATAGCCGCTAATAAGATCCCCGCAACCACTGGGTGGAAGACACTGTTAACCAATAACATAAAGATTGTTTCGCTATCTTCTAATACACCGCCTAAGTTATTATCTACAAAACCAATCCCCACTAAGCCAACTAGAATGGCACCAGCAATCGATAACGCAGTCCAAATCACTGAAATACGACGTGCAGTGGTCAGATCTTTATTACTACTTGCCGCTTGGAAACGCGCTAAAATATGTGGCTGACCGAAGTAACCCAAGCCCCATGCTGCTAACGAGATAATGCCAATAGCCGTCATCGGAGTACCGTCAGTATTACTAAAGGCAGATAGTAATTCTGGATTTTTTAAGGCTAAAGAAGACGTTAAATCGCCTAATGATCCATCCATTGCAATCAGCGGAACAGCAACCAGTGCAGCAGACATTAACAAACCTTGTACTAAGTCAGTCCAAGATACCGCTAAGAACCCACCAAATAAGGTGTATGAAACCACACAGACAGTACCAATAATCACGGCAATTTTATAATCCAAATCAAACACAGTTTGGAATAATTTACCGCCAGCAACTAGACCAGCACTGGTATAGAAAAGGAAGAATAATAGAATGAAGAAAGCAGAAATAGTTTGTAATAACTTGCTTTTATCTTCAAAACGACGTGCAAAATAGTCCGGTAATGTTAATGAATCATTAGTCACTATAGTGTAAGTACGTAAACGCTTTGAACATATAAGCCAATTTAACCAGCTACCAACAAGCAAACCACCAGCAAGCCAAAATGACCCATAGCCTGCAACCAGAGCATAACCTGGTAATCCTAATAACAACCAACCACTCATATCCGAAGCACCAGCAGAAATAGCTGTTGGCCAAGGACCTAATTGGCGTCCTCCTAAAAAGTAATCTGATGAATTGACGGTTTTGCGATAAGCCCAGTATCCAATACCCATCATCATCGCTAAATAAATAAGAAAAGTTGCAATCACTGCAACATTTTGGTCCAACATAAGAAATAATCCTCTTAAACACTACCCTGTGATAATTAGTATTAACGAGAACAACAATCATTCCTTAATCAGAGTTCTTAACAATACACTAACAAAATAGTCACCAAATAGTCTGACTTCTGATTTTTTCGCTCAAAATTAAAACAAAATGGCTGATTTCAAGCCAATTAATGAGACCTAAGTCACAGTTAAAAGAGTCTAGTTTTCAGCCAAAATAAATAAAACCGTATACAAAACAACCGCTCTAAAACTGATATACCATGCCTGTTGATACAATAAAACTATCGTTATCATAGAATTCGATATTGGCATCCTCTCTGCTATATCCAAGCATTACGGTCCAATCCCAGCTCTTCCAGTTAAAGGGACGTTGATAACTGTACACAGAAAAAATACTGACAGTATCAACCTTTTGTGTTGTATCAAAAATAGGATTTTCTTGTTGATGAAAACGTTTGCCAACACCTAAAGTCGTTATTAGGGTATGTCTATCACGAAACAACATCACCGCGACTTGAGCAACGTATTGATTAAAGCTATTGGCATCGCCTTCTGCGTTGCGATGTGTGTATTGCAAACTTGGTTTAAGCAATAATCCACTGTCGATGGGTAACAAGGTTTCTACTTCGAATTTTTGATACAAGCTATCGCGCTGTAATGCCGCTATTTCCTGTTCATCCATTAACTGACTTTGCCCACTTTCCTCATCATCAATGCTGCTGCTAGCCACCGCATATTTAAATGTAAATGGAGATCCCAAAATGCGTTCCACGGCAATCCTTGCACCACCAACACTCACATCGGTAGTATCACGGTTACTTGATTCAACAAAAGGATCTGACCAGGTTTCGTTAAAGAAAGATAATTTTGGGAAAAAAGCAAAGGTCAACTTACTGTCATCACTAAACTGATGCCTTAATCCAAGTTCATATTGAAACTGAGCAATGGCGACTTGATCATGACTATTACCAAGAAAAAATTGCGTATTAAGGTTATCTAAAGTGTACAGCACAGTGCCTAGAGGGTAGGTCAAACTCGATCCTGAAAACTGACCGCTATTGGTTAAATTATCAGTGATTTGGTTATCATCGTCCGTATCAAATTGTGAGGTACCGCCGCTATACCCAATATTCACGCTTAATGTCACACCCCAACCCGCTTCTTTGCTGAGAGGCTCTGCTAGTAAAGCATGACTCGCGACCATCATTACTATTGGTAAACACTTTGTCACTTTCAACATACGTCACTCCTTTACGATCAATAAACCTATTTAATCAATGGCCCCAGCAACTTCTCTAAACCATTTAATTTAACTTCATAGATAAGTGCTAATTGTTCACCAAGTTTGCCTTCTGGAAAACCTTTACTATTAAACCAAACCAAATAGGGCTCAGGTAGATGAATTAATTTACTGCCAGCATATTTTCCGAAGGGCATTGTTTGATTGATAGCATCGCTTAATGCTTGTGGATTCTCCAACATATTCATTCCTTTAAGCAGGTAGTAATTAATTCCATTAAACACAACATCTTTGAATTAATCTGAGTAGTCGCCATATTAAAGCCAATATTTAAACGAAAGCAATCTGAATATAAGCCCAATGTGCTGAACTCATCACCAATACGAATATCAAGATTATTTTGTCTCGCTAATTGCTTTAATTTACCTGTATTAAGCTTAGCAACCTCAACCCATAATACAAAACCACCTGTAGGATGACTGATTTTACTGTTTACTGGTAAGTGCTCATGCAAATAATGAATGTACTGCCGTGTTTGTTGCTGTAAATATAAACGTATTTTTTTAGGTGATTAGCATAGTCACCACGTTCAATAAAGTCTGCGATTGCTAATTGTAAAGGTGATGTAACACCTTGGTTGGCAAATAAGCGTTGTCGTAAATAAGCATCTAAATAACGCCCAGGTAAACACCAGCCTAACCGATAACCTGCGGCAATGGTTTTAGATATTGAACCACACCACAATACATACCCCTCACTATCCCAATGTTTTGCTGGTAAAGGAATGACCTGCTGCGCGCCTAACTCTAAATACACATCATCTTCAATAATCGGAATTTTATATTGTGTCGCTAATTCAACTAGTTTTTGTTTTTGTAAGGCACTCATGGATGTACCTTGCGGATTCATATGCGATGTACAAAACAATCCGGCTTTTATCGTTCCTAATTGCATCTGCTTTTGCAGTTGCTCAAGATCGATCCCTTCTTCAACGGAGGGGATCTCAACAACAGCTCGCTTCATCACCCCAAGTAATTCCAATAAGCCTGAAAAACAGGGCGAACTAATAGCAACCGCATCCCCAACTTCAGTGGTGATTTCAATTGCTGTTCTTATGGCATCTAAACAACCATGGGTGATCACACACTGCTCAGCCGCAAAATGAAAATCAACCTGCTGAAAGTGTTTACTTAAATTTTCTCGTAGACACATTTCTCCTTGTGGATCGGGATAATGACTTAATAAACTACCCTGCTGTTTGATTGCACGCTTAACGCTCTGTTGTAATTTAACAATCGGCATCAATTCGGGGTCATAACGTGCAATGCCAAACGGACAAGGATCAACAAACGGGTTATAAGGTGATGGCAATTGCGGTTGGGTAGTGATGCTCTTAAAGTTCACCAAAGTCGGTGTGTTAGGCTTTCCCTGCATGATAGATTGTTGTACAACATAATAACCTGATTGTGGTTTGGCTAATAACCAACCCAAAGATTCTAAATGTTGATAACAATTTAAAGCCGTTGTCATACTGACATTATGTAAGAGTTTAAAGTTACGTAATGACGGCATTTTACTATTAACAGCGAGTTGTCCCGATTCGATTTGTTGTATGCACTGTTGCGCTAACTGCTTATACCTCACTTTTCTTCCCCATTAAATTGTACCGCTTTTATTTTTAATTTTTGTATCTGTTCTCTTTTTTAGTTTGTTTGATAATAACCACAAGATCAAGCATTCCGTGATTAACCCATAAAGGAGATAAGATGAAAAAAATGATTTGATATTAGGCGTGATAGTCATGGTGGTATGGGGATTAAACTTCTCAGTGATAAAACTCGGTGTTAACGAGATTGACCCACTATTATTAACGGCATTACGTTTCAGCTTAGCAAGCTTACCCGCTATCTTCTTTGTTAGAAAACCTAATGTGTCATGGTTATATTTAATTGTATATGGTTGGTTATTTGCCATAGGCATTTGGGGGATGGCAACTTGGTCAATTCAATCAGGATTAAGCGCTGGCATGGCGTCGGTTTTATTACAGATGAACGTGGTGTTTGGGTTATTTCTAGGCTACTTCCTACTAAAAGAGTCGCTTTCCTTTAATAAAATAGTAGGAAGTTGCCTCGCACTGGTTGGATTATTGATCTGTTTAACCACAACCAATGGTTCAATCACTCAATCGGGGTTAGTGCTTATATTGCTTGCCGCCTTATCTTGGAGTTTAGCAAGCATTACTGTAAAAAAAGCAGCGCCGAAACAAGTGTTTGCATTTAGTTTATGGGCGATGGCATGTGCACCTATCCCTTTATTCTTAATTGTCTATTGGCAATCGGGTAGTTTGCCTTTTACGTCATTACCTGACCAACTCAACGGCCGGGTTATTTTTTCGGTATTGTTTCAAGCTTACCCTGTGACGTTGTTAGGTTATTGGATTTGGAATCGTTTATTAATTTCCTACCCATTAACCATGGTCGCACCGCTCACTTTATTAGTGCCTATTTTTGGCTTATTAGGGGGCACACTATTTTATCAAGAAGAGATTAGTCTACTCACATTGATTGCAAGCCTGTGTGTGATCAGCGGCGTATTTGTTGGATTTATCACCTTTAAACCCGCTAGAAAATTGGTATAGGAAACTTCAATAAAAAGCAGGTAAACTAACCAACCATTATTTATTGACTGGACCTGTTATGACTTACCAAGCCGCTATTTTTGATATGGATGGTTTGCTGCTAGATACCGAGCGTGTCTGTATGCAAGCCTTTGAGCAAGCTTGTCAGCAACTATCGCTGCCTTTTGTTAAAAGCGCTTACCTCAAGATCATTGGTCGCAATGCACAAGGTATTGAACAAGCGATTATGGAGCACTATGCACAATACATAGACTATGCTCCATTACGTAAAGCTTGGATGGACGGTTATTGGCCAATCGTGGAAACGCAGGCAATTCCTGTGAAAGCAGGTGTTGTCGCATTATTAGACTGGCTTAAAGCCCGCTCTATTCCAGTAGCGGTAGCTACCTCTACCCACCAGCAACTTGCAAGAACTAAGCTAAAGTTAGCTGGGTTAGATCATTATTTTGAGCATATTAGCAGTGGTTGTGAAGTCAGCAATAGCAAACCTCATCCAGAAATATTCTTACTCGCAGCGCAACGCTTAAACATAGCACCACAAAATTGTTTAGCCTTTGAGGATTCAAGCAATGGGGTTATATCAGCATTAGCAGCAGAAATGACAGTATATCAAGTGCCCGACCTCGTCATTCCCGATGAGCAGATCATCGGGTTAGGACACAATATCAAAGCATCACTTAATGATGTACTCGATGAACTCAAGCAAACAAAACAAGTTAACTGAGTATTATGAAGCTGGCAGCTGATTCACAAAAATAAGCTGCTCGGTTTTAAAACCATATTCTTGTGCAGTATTAATAAAGTCTTGTTTAATCTCATCACTGATCTCAGGAGTGCGAGATAAAAGCCATAAATACTCATGGTTATAACTGCTTATAAACGCATATTGATAATCAACTTGGTCCATTTTAAAAATAATATATGAGCCGTAAAATGGGCCAAAGAACGATACTTTTAAATGCCCTGTATTTTTATCATCAACAAAGTAGGCTTTACCCTCAGCCTCTTTCCACTGTTTATTTTCTGTAGAGTAACCTTTATTAACGACTTTTATACCACCATCTTCACGCATTGAATAAGTAGCTGTCACTTGCTCTAAGCCTTCTTCAAAAGAGTGATCTAAACGCGCTATTTCATACCAGGTCCCTAGGTATCGTTCACTATCAAAGTTTTTAACCGCTTTCATCCCTTCTGGTATACCAGTACAACCCACTTGTAAGATGACTGCTACTATCAATAATAGAAACTTCATTATTTTTTCCTTATCACTGTATTAATGATGATTAATACGTAATTTATGGAAACTTAGACCACAGAGGTTTAATGAAAAATATACTGTTTGTGTATTTAATACCAATCACAGTAAGTAACTGATCTATTTTACTTATTAAAATAACTTATTTAATGCAATTAGTATAAATACTCAGCAGAAAGCACTTTTATTTAATAATTGGTTATCACGTAAACGCATATACTCTCTAGGTGTTATGCCACTCCAACGTTTAAAAGCACGTACAAAATTATTCACATGAGTGTAAGAGAGCTTTTCAGCCAAAACTTGGTAATCATAGATATCTTGATCAATCAGATCACAGGCTTGCTGAAACCTTACTTCATCAAATACTTTACGTAATGATGTCCCCTGCTCCTGCAGCTTTCTTTTAAGGTACGCACACTCGTCCCTAATGAGTATGCAATATTCTCAGCTAACCAACCTTGACCAAAATAATTTTGTTTTAACAATAACTTAAAACTTTGGACAAAACAGTCAGGTATAGACTCTAAGCTAGATGCGTTAGCAAAGGTTTTTGATAATTGTCGTTCCTGTAACAAACTATGTTCAATGGCAATACCTGAATAACGTTGTCCTAATTGTATTTGCGCATTACTAAAAAATTGAGAATGTTCTAACCCCAATCCCAGCGTATCTTGTAACTTTATTTTACTGGGCTGCCAACCGGGCCCTGCATAGTTTTCAATGATCTTACACAGTAAACCTAATACATGTTGTTCCGCTTGCCACTGTTTATCTTTTACGTAGGGATATTGTGGCCGACAGATCCAAACACACTGCTCATTCTCTTTAAGCCAAAACAAACTATTATTATTATGCAAACCAATCTTATGAATTAAAAAGTGCAGTGCTTGATACAGGTTGTCAGCTTCTAATAACTGCTTAGTGAAATCGCCATATTCTGCTAAATCACTTTGTTCAGCTAACACGCCACCTAAATGTGGCATCGCTTTCATTTCCGCTGCAAGCTCTAAAAATCGCCACACCTTAGTTTCTAAAATAAGTTGATTAGCATCATCCAAAGGAACATGGTCTAACTCCGCCTTCTGCAATAAAGTGTCAACAGGCAAAGACAAACTATGCATATATTGAACAACAGCGATCAAATGGCTTGCTCTAATTAAATGTAAACGCATGGTTATCCCTATCCCCGCTCTAAACTTTTGTTTTTAATAAATATTGAATAAATTGAGTATAGACACTAAACAGCCGCTAGCCAGATCCGCTACCTATAAAAGAATATGAATTACCTTTTATTTGATCAAACCACTTATTATTTTCTATATTTTTTGATGTGCGACCTATTAATCACTGGATTGCACGGTATTTGTTAGAAACTTGTTAAGTTTCAATTATTAATAATAAAAAGTACTGGGTTAAAAATTTTATGAGGAAAATTAGATTAAAATTAAGACAATATAAAAATTGCTAATGCCGTTTCTATTCGTATAATGCGTGGCTAATTTACGTTTCGGTCCGTAGAACGAGGAAAAAACATGTCAAATACAGTTGTTTGTGCTTTATATAGGTTTGTTGAACTAGCCAATTACGAAGAGATTCAAATCCCATTACTTAATATATTGAATGCAAACCAAGTTAAAGGCACTTTATTGTTAGCAAGCGAAGGAATCAACGGAACCATCGCAGGCGATCAAGAAGGTATTGATAATGTCCTAAATTGGCTAAAAGCGGATCCTCGGTTAGCATCTCTTACTGCTAAGTTTTCATTTGATGATGAAAACCCGTTCTATCGCACTAAGGTTAAACTGAAAAAAGAGATTGTTACCATGGGTGTGGAGGGCATTGATCCTAACCGTACAGTGGGAACTTATGTAAAGCCTAAAGATTGGAATGCATTAATCAGCGACCCTGAAGTCTTACTGGTTGATACTCGAAACGATTATGAAATTAGCATTGGTACCTTCGAGAATGCAGTGGATCCAAAAACCACTAACTTCCGTGAATTCCCAGAGTACGTTAAAGAAAACCTAGATCCAGAAAAACATAAGAAAGTAGCTATGTTTTGTACTGGTGGTATTCGTTGTGAAAAATCAACAGCTTACCTAAAAGAACAAGGTTTTGATGAGGTTTACCACTTAGAAGGTGGTGTATTAAAATACCTAGAAGAAATACCTGAAGAAGAAACGATGTGGAAAGGCGAGTGTTTTGTTTTCGATAATCGCGTATCAGTGAACCACCAGCTAGAAAAAGGTCAATATGACCAATGCCACGGTTGTCGCTTACCTATTACCGAGGAAGATAAAAAATCAGACAAATACATGCAAGGCGTTAGCTGTCATCAATGTCATGATTCACTTTCTGAAGAGCAAAAACAACGTTTTCTTGAACGTGAAAAGCAAATTCGTTTATCTGAGCAGCGCGGTCAAAACCATATTGGCTCAGATGCAGTGAGTCAGCTAGAAGAAAACAGAGCGATTAAACAAGCGCAAAAAATGAAACAGCGTGAAAAAGCGTAATTCAAACCTGTGCCAATAAACACTATTGGCACTCCCCCTTTATCAAATATTTACATATTTAAAGTAAAAATATAATTTTTTATAAACTCTTGTTTAAAAAGTATAAAAATTGAACTATTTTAATTGCTGTAACATACATTTGACACTAAAGTCTAAGCTCAACTTGTTAATAATGGTTTGATAAAAATAAATTTTTAGAAAAAACTTCATTTTTTATCAAACCTGCCGATAGATATTTAATATTACCAATATTAGAGAACCAGACCGTCTATTCGGTCATTAGGTTACATACTAGGTACAAGATTATCTAACGAGACATTTTATCTCATAGGATGAGGCTAATAATAAGGAATTAAGGTCGAAAGTTACTGCTGTTTTCCCTTCTTACACCGCGCCAGTTATCCTATAGATTCAACATTGTCTAGAAATTAGAAAATCAAACTACTTTAATGCTATTACAGCATATTTTTTTATTTTAAGTCGGTGCTGACCATATGACTGAACAAATATCATTGCTTTTTGAATACAATGAATACAACTTATTTGCCCTTTCTAGCTATAATCCATGGCTAGTCGTTATTTCATTGTGTATAGCAATATTATCTTCATACATGGGATTTCAAATAGCCCATCAAGCATATAATGCAACACCCACACGTAAACGTATCTCGATCTTAATCGGTAGTATCGCATTAGGTGGTGGTGTTTGGGCTATGCACTTCATTGGAATGATCGCCTTAGAGTTGTGCACTGATATCTCATACAATTTGAATATAACCTTATTATCATTTCTCCCGTCTTTGGCCGCCTCTTGGGTAGCTTTAACCTTAATCACTAGAGAAAAAATACAATTAAAACAGTTGATTTTAGGCGGGGTGTTAGTTGGCTCAGGCATTGGCGCAATGCATTATATTGGCATGGCAGCCATGGAAATGGCCCCGCTGCTTAGGTATAACTTAGGTCTTTTTGTATTATCTATTGTGGTTGCAGTATTACTCGCAATTGTCGCTTTATGGGTGAGTTTTGGTTTAGACAAAAGTAAGAAATTGCAATATAACCAAAACACTAAAATGGCCATTTCAGGTGTAGTGATGGGCTTTGCTGTTGCAGGCATGCATTATACAGGTATGGCTGCTGCACGTTTTGTATTACCGCCAGGTATTGAACTTTCAGGGCAAAGCAGTGATATCTCGATCATGCTCGCGTTTGGGATCACCACAGTCACCGTGGTGATCATCTTTATTGTATTAGGCACCAATCTGCTTTTCCGTTACAAAGATATCTCAGCACGAGCAACCAACAATGAACGCCGCTTATTAGCGACCATGGACACTGCGCTGGACGGCATTATCACCATTGATGCTCAAGGGATCATCATTAGCGTTAATAAAGCAGTATCAAAATTATTATCTTGGTCAGAAGCGGAATTAATTGGCCAAAATGTAAAAATGATTGTACCTGGCACTGACCAACAACATCATGACCAATATATTTTAAATTACCTCACCTCTCGACAAGCTAAAATCATCGGTAAAGGCCGTGAAGTTTCTGTATTAACCAAGCACGGTGTAAAGATTCCCGTGCATTTAGGCATTGGTCATATCGAGCTTGATGAAGAAAGCATGTTTGTTGCCTTTATTTCAGACTTACGCCAACGCAAGGCGTTGGAGATGACTCTACGAGATAAAGAAACCAAAATACGTTCATTAATTTCCAATATTCCAGGCATTGCTTATCGTTGCTATGACCAAGCACCTTGGTCCAATGTATTTATCAGCGATGAAGTGGTCAACATGCTCGGCCATCCTGCGGAAGATTTTCTAGGTGATGAGCCTAAGTACCATCTCAGTGAATTTATTCACCCCGATGATAAAGAGCGCGTGATCACTACAGACCTGCATAATCCTGACGGTTATCTATTAGAGTTTAGAATGATAGATAAACACAATAAAGTGAAATGGGTACTGTCTCACGGTAGAGCGCTAAAAATAGAAGAAGGTGATGGCTATTACTTAGATGGATTCATCATGGATATTAGCGACCGAAAAGTGATGGAGTCGGCGCTACTTAAAGCAAAAGATAAAGCTGAACAAGCCGCTGCTACTCGCGCCGCTTTTTTAGCTAACATGAGCCATGAAATTCGCACCCCAATGAATGCCATTATTGGTTTTAGTGATATTTTATTAGATGAAGCACTGAGCACTCATCAAAGAAAACAAATTTCAACGATTAATCAATCTGCTCGTTCGTTATTACATATTTTAAATGACATCTTGGATAGCGCAAAACTAGATAAAGGCAAGTTCCAGCTAGAATACCGCGATTTTTATCTCGTCGAAGAAGTGGACTCTGTTGTCTCAACACTGTGGCTACAAGCGCAACGCAAAGGTTTACATCTTGAATTACAAATTGATGAAGATGTACAACGCTATTATCACGGGGTGCCGGATCGACTAAGACAAGTACTCACAAACATTATTGGTAATGCGATCAAATTTACTGAGCACGGTGGAATCACCGTGATAATTAACAGCCCTGAACCTGATCTTTTATACTTTGCCATCGTTGATACCGGGATGGGTATGACGGAAGCACAATTACACTCTGTTTTTAAAGCCTTTGCACAAGCAGATGGATCCATGAGTCGCCGCTTTGGGGGGACAGGTTTAGGAACAACCATCAGTAAACAACTTGTAGAACTAATGGGTGGGACGATTACAGCTAAAAGTGAACTAGGCAAAGGGTCAACCTTCGAGTTCAACATACCTGTTAAAAATGCGAAACAACCAAGTGCCATCAATAAACAGGCTCAACAAATTCAATTGCCGCAGTTAAGTATCTTGATTGTGGATGATATTGAGCAAAATATCGACTTGTTGAAGCTAGTATTAAAGCGCAATCAGCATTTAGTCTCAGTAGCAATTAACGGTAAACAAGCCATTGCTAAAATGGAAAGTGAGCAATTTGACCTTGTACTTATGGATATTCAAATGCCTGTCATGGATGGTTTAACAGCAGCAAGAATGAGGCGACAATATGAGCAAGAGAATGGTCTAGATCGATTACCTATCATCGCTCTGACAGCCGGAGTTTTGCCTCAGGACAAGCAATCTGCTGTAGAAGCTGGAATGGATGGATTTGCCAATAAACCAATTAACGTGCCGCAATTGTTAAAAGAGATCACTCGCGTTCTCACCTCCGGTGATACACAAATGGCCGAAACGACGCCTATTGCAGAAAAATACCTGCGTGTAGACCTCGATAAGGGTGTTGAATTATGGGGTTCGAAAACCTCATTATTTAATGAAGTAACGCGCTTTTTAAACAAATCTAAAACACACATTGACACCTTACAAGATATACTCGACACGCAAGCCTGGCCCCTATTGGAAGAAGCTGCGCATAAATACAAAGGGGTAGCTGGCAACCTCGCTTTAAATAAATTAATGTACTCTTTTAAGGCTTTAGAAGACGCATGTAGAAAAAAATCAAAAGAAAAAGCATCACGCTTCTTAAGTGAGGCATTAAACGAGCTCCATGAAATAACTGAGTGTGCAGATAGAATGAGTTCAGCAACACATACAGCAATCGAAATAACCCCTAAACAACCTTCTTACACAGAGTTAATTGAAACATTACTGATGCTTAAAGAGCATGTGCAAAACAGTGAGTTTGATGATGACCTTCTCGATACGCTAGAGAAATTTGAGTCCGATCGGAAAAATGAAATAACAACGATTATTACAGCCTGTAACGACTTTGAATTCGACGTTGCATTAAACCATATTGACACTCTGGTTGAATCATTACAGCCAACTAACGAACCTGTTTAACAGAGTAAACTTAAATGCTAAATAATAAACAAACCCTATTAATCGTAGATGATGAACCGGTTAATTTAAAAGTATTAAATAACATACTTAAAGATCTCTATAAGTTAATTTTTGCTAAAAATGGAGCCGATGCACTGCGTTTAATTGAAAAAGATGCGCCAGATTTAATTTTACTTGATGTAATGATGCCTGAAATGACCGGGTATGATGTTTGCGAATATTTAAAAAAACAAGCTGCTTATAAATCGATACCTATTATCTTTGTTACTGCATTAAACGATGCTATCGATGAGGCTAAAGGGCTAAATTTAGGCGCTGTAGACTATATATTTAAGCCCGTTACTCCTGCTGTTGTTAAAGCAAGAGTCAAAACCCACCTATCATTAGTTGATATAGACGAGCTGAAAAGAACACGATTACAAGTGATTCAACGTTTAGGAAAAGCATCAGAATATAAAGATAATGAAACGGGTATGCATATTCTACGTATGAGCCATTATTCTAAAGTGATTTCGCTCGCTTGTGGTCATTCTCGTAAAGAAGCAGATGACCTACTGCATGCCGCTCCTATGCATGACATTGGCAAAATAGGTATACCTGACAGGATCATGCTCAAACCTGGAAAACTCACTGATGAAGAGTTTGAAGAAATGAAAAAACACCCTGAAATTGGTGCGGAGATTCTTGGTGAGTCAGATTCCGATTTAATCGAATTAGCCAAAGTTGTTGCTATGACTCACCATGAAAAATGGGATGGTAGTGGTTACCCTAAACAACTCAAAGGCGAAGAAATTCCTATCGTAGGGCGTATTGTAGCACTTGCTGATGTATTTGATGCATTAACCAGCGAGCGCCCCTACAAACATGCTTGGCCTGTTGAAGAAGCAGTTGATTTTATTAAGTCACAAAAAGGCAAACATTTCGATCCAAAGCTTGTTGATATTTTTGAGCAAGAGTTAGATAAAATACTTGAAATCAAAAATAACTGGAAAGATTAATTTCTTTGCAGTTTTTCAGTTTCCAATACACAGCCAAATAGTCATAAAAATTTGCCAATATAAAAGACATTGCCGATAAAATAAGCCATAATTCGCCCCCACTAATCGGGTCGTTCAAAAAACAACCAAAAAGCACTCAATTTAAAATAGTTTCAGGAAAATAATTATGTCCCATGTCGGCACTCTTTATATCGTCTCAGCACCAAGTGGAGCAGGAAAATCTAGTTTAATCCAGGCGTTATTAAGCGATCCATCAAACCAACCTTCACAGGTGTCGATTTCGCATACGACTCGCTCTCCTCGCCCTGGTGAGGTGAATGGTGAACATTATCATTTTGTAAGTGAAACAGAATTTAAACAGTTAATTGAAGAAAATGCGTTCTTTGAATGGGCTGAAGTATTTGGTAATTACTATGGTACATCACGTGTAGCGATTGAAGAATCTTTAGCGCAAGGCATTGATGTTATGCTGGATATTGACTGGCAAGGCGCACGACAAGTTCGTGAAGTAATGCCAAATGCCAAAGGTATTTTCATCTTACCACCAAGTCGTGAAGAGCTAGAATTACGCCTTAATAAACGTGGTCAAGATAGCCAAGAGATCATTGCTAAGCGTATGCAAGAAGCACAATCTGAAATGTCTCATTACAATGAATACGATTATTTAATCGTCAATGACGATTTTGATACCGCGATACAAGAGTTTTCTGCTATTGTACGCGCATTGCGCAGTGAGCAACAAAAACAAGCAATAAAACACATTAAAACAATCAAGGCGTTATTAGAAGTATAATCTCTATACTAAGATGCTGGATCAATTGCTATTTAGCACATATAATAACCGCCCTTTTTTATGTAATTAACTTTTGGAGTTAACCAATGGCACGAGTAACCGTTGAAGATGCAGTAAATGTAGTAGGCAACCGTTTTGATCTAATCTTAATGGCTTCTCGCCGAGCTCGCCAGCTTGCGACACAAGGTAAAACACCTTTAGTTGAACCTGAGAATGATAAGCCAACAGTAATTGCACTACGTGAAATTGAAGAAAACTTAATCACTAATGAATTAATGGATATTCAAGATCGCCAAGAAAAGCATGAGAAGCAAGCTGCTGAATTAGCTGCTGTTGCTGCAATTGCGGAAGGCCGTGGCTAAACCCCACTTGCCTTATGAATATGGAAGAACGCTGAGCATGAGAATGCTCGGCGTTTTTTTGTACTGCATTAGTTAATCTGTCATGTGATAATAATCCCCCGTTATAATCACTGATTTACGCATTACCTTATCAGGTCACCGCGTAGATAATCTTGTTATGATCAGATATACACCGTTCACCTTAAACAATGAATGGTATTAGGATAACTTAACTTTCTCAGGAGAATGTTTTGGACACTTTATTCGTTCCAGCAATCGCAATTCTTGTTGGTTTTGCACTACTTATTTGGAGTGCAGATAAATTTGTATTAGGCGCCTCTAATACCGCACGTAGTTTTTCTATATCACCATTAATCGTAGGCATAGTGATTGTTGGTTTAGGTACCTCTGCACCGGAAATGTTAGTGTCATCAATGGCCGCATTTGAAGGTAATACAGGCCTATCAATTGGTAATGCTATTGGCTCTAATATTACTAATATTGGTTTAATGCTAGGTATCACCGCACTCTTTTATCCATTACATATTCATTCAAAGTTATTGAAACGTGAAATGCCAGTATTACTAGCGATTATGCTAGTGAGCTATTATCTATTATTAGATCAGCATTTAAGCTTCTTAAATGGTCTATTTTTACTAGGCTTAATGATTGCCATGCTAGGTTTCACTATCTGGGAAGCAAAAAGCAATGGTAAAGACAGCCTACCTCAAGAAATTTTAGATGAATTACCTGAAGAGATTAGTAAAGGTGAAGCAATAAAATGGTTAGTGATTGGTATTATTGTACTGATTGCTTCTTCGCGCTTACTAGTATGGGGCTCAATCGAAGTGGCAGAATATTTCCAAGTCAGTGACCTCATTATTGGTTTAACGATTGTGGCGATTGGTACTAGTTTACCTGAGTTAGCCACTACTATTGCTGCAGCCCGTAAGAAAGAGTTTGACCTTGCAGTGGGTAATATCATTGGCTCTAATATGTTTAACATCTTAGGTGTTATGGCGTTACCAGGCTTAATCAGACCAGGTAGTTTTGACCCAGCTGTTATTTCGCGAGATTACCCAGTAATGCTTGGATTAACCATTGCATTAATCGTTTTCTCTATTGCTTGGCATAAAGGTAAGAAAAGCATTTTAGGACGTGTAGAAGGCGGTTTATTATTGTTAGGTTACATCGCATATATGGTTTGGTTATATATGGATTTAGCTGGATAAATAATAAATGAGGGTAGTTAATTCTCTATTAACTACCCTCAATGTTATCGCTTAAGCTTGTTTCGCCGGTAATGTTTTAGCATGTGTTACGTACAATGCCATCCCAGTAAAGATTAAACCACCAACAATATTACCTAATGTAACTGGTAATTGATTCCACGTTAACCAATCCATAATAGTAAATTCAGCGCCTAGCATCATACCTAATGGGAATAAGTACATATTCACCACAGCATGCTCAAACACTAAAGCAAAGAAGATAAAGATTGGGAACCACATCGCTAAGGTTTTACCACCTACAGACTTAGATGTCATTGAACCGACCACACCTAAACACACCATCCAGTTACATAAAATGCCTTTCACAAACACAGTGATCCAACCATCTACACCATGCTCTGCAAAACCTAACGAGCGAGCAGTAGACGCTTTAATAAATGCCTGACCAACGGCACCAGGTTCAACACTAAAGTTCATGGTAAAAGTTAATGCCACTAAAAAAGCAACGGCAACCGCACCAATCAAATTACCTAAAGCAACTAATAACCAGTTACGTAAAATAGCGCTTTTAGTAATGTTCGCACGCTTATCAAATAGCGCTAAGGGTGCCAATGCAAACATAGCAGTTAATAGGTCAAACCCCATTAGATTAAGTACCACAAATCCAACGGGGAAGACTAATGCACCTACAATGGCTAAACCTGTTTGTACAGCAGCTGTTATGGCTACAGCAACTGCAATTGCTAAAATTGCACCGCCCATTACAGCACGTAAAATAGTGTCCCGAGTTGACATCATGACCTTGTTTTCACCCGCATCGATCATGGTTTGAACGAATTCGTTAGGTTTAATGTAAGACATAGTTAGATTCCTATAAGTAAAGTTTTAAAATAAAATTGAATAGTGAAATACTCCTAAAATATAAGGAGTATTTAGGCTATTAAATCTCAACTAATGAACTTGCACCTCTATCGCGCCCGACTGAATGCGCGTTTTATAAGTCGTTAATGCAACCTCTTTATTTTCAAAACAATGGCCATCTTGTAAGTTGAATCGTTGTTTTTTTAATGGTGAAGCGACCCATAATTGCGCTTGGTGTTCACAAATAATGCCTCGAGACATTACATTTGAATGAGCAAAAGGGTCCATATTATCTAATGCATACACTTGCGCTTCTTCAGTGGGGCGAAAAATAGCCACTTGTTTACCCTCGATTAATGCACACACACCAGTACCTTCATAAACCTTGTCTAACTCACAAACAGATATCCATTTACTCATTTCATTTCCTCCAAGCTAATTTGATAAACAGGTGCTTTTTCATCGAAAAAAGCAGGACGTTTTTGTCCTCGTTCAGGGGTGAAAATGACGTTGTCATCTTGAGCATCACTATTAATAAAATGTGCAAAACGAGAAAGCTGCTGTTGGTCACTCAACGCTGTTGTCCATTCACATTGGAAGCTATTAATCGCTTCAGCCATCTCTTGTTCGAGCTGGTCGTTAAGGCCCAGTTTATTATCTGCAATAACCTCTTTTAAATAATCGATGCCACCTTCTAGATTTTGTAACCACACAGAAGTACGCGTTAATTTATCGGCAGTGCGAATATAAAACATCATGAATCTATCGATGTATTTGACTAATGTTTCTTTATCTAAATCAGCAGCAAGTAATGACGCGTGTTGAGGTTTCATTCCACCATTACCACAAACATAAAGGTTCCAACCTGCATCTGTTGCAATAATACCAACATCTTTACCCTGTGCTTCAGCACATTCTCGAGTACAGCCTGATACACCAAATTTCATTTTATGAGGTGTACGTAATCCTTTATATCGATTCTCAAGTTCAACACCTAAGCCAACACTGTCTTGAACACCAAAACGACACCATGTACTCCCCACACAGGTTTTCACCATTCTCAGAGCTTTAGCGTAGGCCTGACCAGTCTCAAATCCAGCATTAATAAGTTGTGACCAGATATCCGGTAAATCGCTTTTATGGGCACCAAATAAGCCAATACGCTGTGCACCAGTAATTTTGGTATACAGTTCATATTGTTCAGCAACACTCGCTACTGCAGCTAACGCGCTTGGTGTGACTTCGCCACCTGGCATACGAGGGATAACAGAGTAAGTACCGTCTTTTTGCATGTTGCCTAAGAAAATATCGTTAGTATCTTGTAAGCCGTTATGTTCTTTTGCTAATACAAAATCATTCCAACATGATGCAAGAATTGAAGCGACAGTCGGTTTACACACCTCACAACCGTACCCTTTGCCGTATTTATTTAAGAGCGTTTTAAAGGTTTTAATGCCTTCAACTCGAATCAAATGAAATAACTCTTGGCGAGAATATTCAAAATGCTCACAAAGGTGATTTTTAACTTCCATCCCTTGTTTTTTTAATTCTGAATTTAATACTTGGGTAATTAAAGGAACACAACCACCACAGCCAGTACCGGCTTTAGTTTCCATTTTAATTGCACCAATGGTGGTATGCCCTGCGCTTACCGCTTCTGCGATATCAGATTTTTTCACATCAAAACAAGAACAAACTTGAGCAGTTTCAGGTAAGGCATCAACCCCTAAACCAGTACTGCCTTGTCCAGAATAGTTAGGTAGTATTAATGAATCAGGGTGCTTAGGTAATTCGATATTATTTAATTTGTACTGAAGAAGATCGCTATAACTACTTGTATCTCCGACCAATACTGCGCCCAATAATTGCTTACCATCTTCAGAGACAATAAGGCGTTTGTAGACAGATTTATCACCATCTAAATAAACATAGCTTTTACAATTTTCAGTGCGCCCATTAGCATCACCAATACTGCCCACATCAACACCTAACAATTTTAATTTGGCGCTCATATCAGCACCGGTAAATGCATTGTCAGTGCCGAGCAATGTATCTACTGCGACTTTTGCCATGCTATAACCTGGTGCAACTAAACCAAAGAACTGACTATTCCAAGAAGCACATTCACCAATGGCAAAGATATTTGGATCAGAAGTAACGCACTGGTCAGTAATACTAATACCACCGCGAGGTGCTGTTTCTAAATCAGTTTGCTTGGCGAGTTTGTCCTGTGGTCTAACACCAGTAGAAAAGACAATAAAGTCTACTTCTAACTCAGTGCCATCAGCAAATTTCATGGTATTACGTGCATTTGTACCACTAGCAACAATTTCTTGGGTATTCTTACCGGTATGAACACTTACACCAATACTTTCGATTTTACTACGCAAAATTTGTCCACCTTGCGCATCTAATTGCTCTGCCATTAAGACTGGAGCAAACTCAATAACATGTGTTTCTACACCTAATGCTTTTAGGGCGCCAGCAGCTTCCAAACCTAATAAACCACCACCAACTACCGCGCCTTTTTTACTGTTGCGCGCTACTTTTTCAATGGCGTTTAAATCTTCAATGGTACGGTAAACAAAACAGTCTTTACTTTCATTGCCTTTAATAGGTGGTACCCATGGATAAGACCCAGTGGCCATGACTAGTTTGTCGTAAAAGACCGCACGACCAGTTTGAGAGTGAATCACTTTTTCAGCTCTATTAATCGTTAATGCGCGTTCACCAACCAACATTTCAATATTATTTTTTTCATAATATCCTGTTTTAACCAGTGATAACTCGTCGGCAGTATGATGAGAGAAATATGAAGAAAGATGTACTCGATCGTATGCAACTCGAGGTTCTTCACAGAAAGCAACAATATCAAAGTTAGCTAACCCTCCCTTATCGACAAACTCTTCGATAAAACGGTGGCCAACCATACCATTGCCAATAATGACTAATTTTTGTTTGCTCATAATGTTTCTCTCACCTAATTAATTTAGGTGAAAGATAACGCAATAGTGACTTTTAAAATTGACGAATATCAAGGTAGGTTTAAATAACAGGTAAAACGCTTACATTTAATTTAAAAATGCGATTAACCACAATTTAATTAAGGTTAATTTATGATAAGCAGAATCATAACATAGACAAAAAATCTTTTAATATTAATAAATTAGAAAGAGACATCTAAAATATTAGGATAAATGAATTGATAGTCTAATGTGCGTTTAACTTTTTCATTACTAATTACTTTAGTCGCACTATTTTCAGCGATAATATAGTCAGGTTTAGGCACCCCAAGCGACAAGGCCATCTCAGTATAATAGTCTTTCTTTGTTGGGTGATTGTCCGCACAGCCGTTAAAGATCTCTCCCCAAGCCTGTTGCGTTAATATCGTTTCAATCAGTTTAATACAATCCGCTTGATGGATAAGATTTACCTTAGCGAAACCATCCTTAATACTTTTACCCGAAGCAAAGAATCGACCAGGATGGCGTTTACGGCCAATCAAACCTGCTAAACGAAGTACTGTACACTCAAAGTCAGTGTTATCAGTGAAACACTTTTCTATTTTTCTAAGGTTTGTTTCTGGCACTAGTAGGTCGCTTTCTTGACAAACACCTGCATCATTAGGATAGACAGAAGTAGAGCTAATAAATAACACCTGCTGCACTGGGCTTTTTGCAATCTCTTCAGCAAGTTTTTCAAAGGCAGGTAAAGCTTTACAGGTGATATTAATAATTAATGTTTGAGCTTGTAGAAAGTCTTTTAAATTGCCCTGTAGCGCCTCAATATCAATGATATGAGGTGTAACTCTCGTTTTTTTAATGCACTAACTTTTGTAGGAGTACGTGTTGATAAACCCACCTCATAACCAGCTTGAGAAAGATGATTTGCCAATGGCTCACCTAACCAACCACTACCTAAAATACTAACTGCTTTATTATTTATCATGGTTTTACCTTAGTCATTAGCGATGTCTCTGGAGCTCACTCTTGATTAATGCTTTGCTGGCGACGCGAGCTAATATTTTTAATGATAATCTGTTTTTCACTATCTGATGACTGTGACCACTCAGTGATTTCAGTTAGACTTCGATAACAAGCGATGCAGATATCTTGGTTATTTAAACGACAACGTCCAACGCAAGGTGAAGCAAGAGCATTCATCTAATATATTTCCTTTATTATAATCATAAAATCTCTGTAAAATGCTTTATAAGCGCTTAATGCACATTAAGCAGCAAAGTATACTACTACAATGGCACCTATCTCTTTGAACGCTTTTATGCCACCCACAGATCAGTTACAATTTTACCCTGTTCATTAACATAAAGAGATAAAAATGAAAATTATTCGTTGGATATTAGGCCGTATCATTTTACTGCTTAACTTTATATTTTCGCCTAAAAAACTGCAAAGAGATGCAGCATCACAACAGAAAGTGGATCAACAAACTAAATGCTTACAACTATATCAATTCGCTGCTTGCCCTTTCTGTGTCAAAGTCAGAAGAGTAATGCGTAAAAATGCATTAAACATCGAATTAGTAGATGCACAGAAACCAGCAAATAGAGCCCTACTGATTGAACAAGGTGGCAAAGGCACAGTACCTTGTTTACGTATTGAAGAAGATAATAAGATCACTTGGATGTATGAGTCGTCAGATATCGTCGCTTACTTAGAAAAAGGTTTGCTTAATTCCCGTCGAGCTCTTGTTATATTTAACGATTATAAAAAGTGGAGATTGGTATAGGAACAAGTACATTCAAACAACGGCTTCCTTGAGCGCTATTTGAATGTACTTAAATCAAACTAAACGTTATGTAATAGCTGAAGTTGAAGCAAAAGCCAAACCTTCTCGATAATACTGATTAGCTTGCTCTAGCATTTCTTGCTCTTCCATTAAAGAAGCAATCAACTGATAATCCGTCACATTAGGCAATGTTTTCAAACTTTCAGTAAGATGTTCTATCGCGGCTTTAGGGTGATTTTCTTTAAGTTTTAAGTGCGCCAATGCTTGATGAACATAATCCGCATGTGCAGATTTTTTTAACTGTTTTTCAAGAAACGTAATAATTGGGTAATGATCCGTTACTTTTATCTTTTGTAAGTAAGGTAATAACGGTAGAGAGAACTGACGTTGCAGTTTTTCCAATAGGAACTCTTGAGCTAATTTACCGTGGTCATTATCAATGAAAGCTTCTAATACTGCTTGTTGATAAGACAGTTCTTTACGCATCCAACGAGCCACATCTTTATGCCAATAATCATTAAGCAGTTGCCCACTTTCTGCAGCAAGTTGTTGAAACAGTTGTTGATGTGCATATAACTCTAACTCAGCGACTTGTACTGCATTCAAAGTTAATAGCTTACGTTGAGTATTTAATAAGGTAATTAACTTCCGCCACTCATTCATTGCCGGATACAATGCAATGTAATGCTCCAAGATTTGCTTATTCTTTGGAAACTGTTGATTTAAATTAGTTAAGGTGACTAATGCATTTTCATATTGCTGTGCATCTAGCTGTAACTCAGCCCACACTAATCCAACAGCAAGTTTCGATTTAGGGTATTCACTGGCTAACTGTAAATAATCATCACGCTGGTTAAACTCACCATTTTTATGAGACGCACGTGCAGCTGCAATATAAGTGAGTGCAGGAGAGTCACTTCGATCAGCAGACTTAGAGAGTAACTTCTGCGCCTGCTTAGTATTACCTTCTAATAATGCCAACATACCTAATAAGCTATTCTTTTGTGCTTTACGTGTTTTACGTTGCCCAAACCATCCACGTGTCAAACTGCTCATTGAGAGTACTTTTCGTAGTAGCCACTCTAATGCCAATAGTATGAAGTAAAAAATAATGGCAATAAAAACAGCATTAATAATAGTGGTTTCATAGGTTGTATAGCTATCAAAGGAAACTAATATATAGCCTTTATGAGCACTCAATTCAGGCGCAAAAATTAACCCAGTGAGTAAGATGATGACAATCGCTATTAATCCAATCATATCAACTACTCCGCACTTTCAATGGTGAATGATTTACTAATGCGCTGCTTTAAGATGTGTGAAAGTAAAGGTGCGCTTTTGAATTGATCTGGGTAATCAATTGAAATCGTTTCTTTACTGAGTTTCTGAACCGCATTGTAAAACTGCTGTGTACTTTTATCATTCATATCGTAATAAACAGAAACTAACTTCAAAGCACCTTGTAAGGCAATATCATAGATCTCTTGTTGCTCACGATACACTGCAAATTCAGCTTTAGATAAATGGTTTCTTAAGTTTTCACTTAAGTACCAGGCTTGCTCAGGTGATAATAATGCCTCAACGGGTTTATCGCGGTGTGAGATAACAATAAAGCTTTCGATAAATGAATCCCAAGAACGATCTAAGTTTGCTTCCCAATCTGAAATGTCAGTAGAAACTTCTTGTGTATCAGTTTGTTTCGCTTCAGACATAGTTAAACCAGCGATCACCAAGGTATCAATTCGACGCTCTAGACTAGATAAGGATAAAATAATACCGTCAACATCACGAGAAGGTAACGCCTCTAACATATTTATATCTTCTAATAATGCACGTCGAAGTGGATTAAGGCTTGGGTCTCCCATTTCAACAATACGTTGATCAGCGGTGCTTAATAGCGCAATAGCTGCATTTAAGTCATGTTCTAACCATAACTTACGCCCTGATAAATTAATCAAGTATTCTACTTCCGCTAGAATCCAATCACTTGGGTGACGCACATTAGTTTCAGATACGGCACGACGTAATGATTGAATATCATCATGGTACAACTTAGTCTTATTCTGACTATCTAGAAGTTGAATATTAAGCTGCTCGACTTGTGTCTTAACAGTATCATTTGATGATTTAGTTTGCTGAAGCTGACTACTTAATCGCGCAGTCTGAGAATCTAATTTATCCGTTAATACTTCAATCTGTTCTTGATAAGCACTGTTTGTTCCTACATGATTTTTATAAAAGTAGTAACCAAAACCTAAAACAAAAAATAATATAATGAACAGAATGATGATAACAGCTACTAATAGCTTGGAATATTTTTTGCGTTTTTTCTCTTCAACTTGCACTTCTGGCTCAGTTGATATTTCTGGAGTTTCAGTATTAGTATCAGTCATAATTTTCCTATTTTAAAACTAATGGGCTATACAGAGGAGATCACTTATTATGAAAAAAATCCACTATCTGGTTTGTCTGTAAACTAGGTAATAATATAATATTTTCCACACCCAACAAGCGAGCTTGATCAGCAACACGTTGACTTGGAACATAAAAAGTTAACCTACATAACCAACTTGTATATTCCTTTGGTACAAGTACAAATAATTGATTTAAAATTTCCACACTGCTGATAATAGCACCATTTATAGATGCTTGTTGCCAATAATTAACTAAATGAATGCCATCTAGATCGAGTTTTACACGTTTATATGTCTGAAAAAAATCTACTTGAGCGCCACGTTCAATTAAACTGTTTTCGAGTAAGTCTCTTCCACCCTCACCACGTAGGATTAAAATGCGCTTACCGGCGACATCTTGTAAGGCATCAAGCGCTAATAAACCTTCACTATCAAAACGAGAGAAAGGACACATAACCCTTTGCTTACAGGCTAGCCTTAAGCTCTCTTTTGTTGATTCACCTACTGCGTAATATTCAGCACTAGGCCACTCACCAATTATATTATCTTGTGCATATTTAACTGCATTACCACTAACGGCAATCACAACATCATACTGCCCTGATAAAAAGGCACCTAGCGTGTGTGGATCATTTAAACCGGCTACTGTTAATAAGGGTTGTGCAATAGAGAAACAACCCACCTCACTCAAGGCATCAACCAGTTGTTGAGCATGAGGAGCAAATCGTGTTATCAGTAACCGGTCATTACAAATCACTTATATACTTCACTTAAAATTTCTTTAGCACCTGCATCTAATAGTTGTTGAGCAAGTTTCTCACCAAGTTCATGGGCTTGATCCACATGACCAGTTATCTCTTTACGTATTATATTCTTACCGTCAACACTACCGACTAAACCACGTAAAAATACTTGTGCGCCATCCAACAGAGCAAAACTACCAATAGGAACCTGACAACCACCTTCTAATGCTAAATTCATTGCACGTTCAGCAGTCACTCTGATACGAGTCTGTTGATGATTTAATGGGGCTAATAATGCCATAGTTTCTTGGTCATCTAAACGACATTCAATACCCACAGCACCTTGACCAACAGCAGGAAGGCTAATTTCAGGCTCAATAAAGCTAGCAATACGATCGTGCATCTCTAAACGCATTAAACCAGAAGCCGCTAAAATAATAGCATCGTATTCACCATCATCTAATTTTCGTAAACGCGTATTTACATTACCGCGCAAATCTTTAATTACTAAATCAGGACGTAACGACTTTATTTGACATTGACGACGTAAACTACAAGTTCCTACTACAGCGCCTTCAGGTAGGTCTGCAATTTCTTTAAATTGATTAGATACAAAAGCATCACGAGGATCTTCACGCTCACAAATAACACTTAACCCTAATCCTTCAGGAAAGTCCACAGGCACATCTTTCATAGAATGAACGGCAATATCAGCTCGGTTTTCTAACATAGCCACTTCTAGTTCTTTAACAAACAAACCTTTACCACCAACTTTAGCTAAAGGTGTATCAAGAATAATATCGCCTTTAGTTTTCATCGGTAATAATTCAACCGTTAAATCATCATGATGTTTAAGTAATTCAGCTTTAACAAAGTTAGCTTGCCACATCGCTAAAGGACTATGACGTGTTGCAATACGAATAATTTTTTTAGACATAAGCGTCTCTCTTATAACAGGATAATTTATGCTATCAAATACAAACTAATGATCCATATAAATATGATAGAAAAGAGAAAACTAAAGAAAATATTGATTAATACCAATTGTATTAAATAACTGATCTAAATTTTGCGCCGGAAAAATGGCTTAGTTTGAGGCGTAAGTTGATGTAAATGGTTGTTCCCTATACGAAACTTACAACGAAAAAATAAATTGTTTTAACAAGTGAAATAGATCAGTTACTTACTATGATTGGTATAAGTCCAGTAGGGAACAGAATACTAACTTCAAAGTTAAATTAAATAAGTGCGATAGCCATTAAGCGAAGCTTAATATCCGGAGCGCTGGGCGAATTAGGCGACAGCCTAGTGTTATGAGCGGAAGAGCTCTGCGATTCCTTTTTATAGCCTGCCAGTATGCGAGTTATCGCATATGTGTATTAGTTTCGATGAGCGAAGCGAACCAATAAACAGTTCACAACATAAAACATTAAAATCAAAAGAAGCAGCCTAAAGGCAGCGCCCCAAGGTCAAAAGATGTTTCGTAAATACGCTACATCAACATTAAAATTCAACACTTTCACTGATCTCATAACAGTGCGACAGCTATCAAGCGAAGCTTGATATTTGGGGCGCTGGCTTCAGCCTGCCAGTATGCGAGTTATCGCATATGTGTATTAGTTTCGATGAGCGAAGCGAACCAATAAACAGTTCACAACATAAAACATTAAAATCAAAAGAAGCAGCCTAAAGGCAGCGCCCCAAGGTCAAAAGATGTTTCGTAAATACGTTACATCAACATTAAAATTCAACACTTTCACTGATCTCATAACAGAGCGACAGCTATCAAGCGAAGCTTGATATTCGGGGCGCTGGCTTTAGCCTGCAGTTTTAATGTGTTGGCTTTTAGTGATATTGTGAGTATTAATCAGTTCCTTAAACACAGAAAACGACCACATTCGGCTAATACCCTAAATGGGAGAAGCTAATGATTATTTAATTTTTAATGTCATAAGCTAAAAGCAAAATTAACACAAAGACACTGCAGGCTAAAGCCAGCGCCCCAAGGTCAAAGGATTTGTCGTAAACAGAATAGGTCAGTGCGGTAAGTATTATATCCTCGAATTTCAGGCATAAAAAAACTGCCGACGTGAGTCAACAGGCTTCGTTTAATGAGGCGCTTGGCGATGGGTGAACATTGCTCATGACCCATCGCTGTCGCGATATTCGCCCTACTGTCACACATCAGGATGGCGACTCCGTCGCTGCTTTTTGTTTATCCCATGTTCAAGTATGTCAGCATAAATCAGCAGACATAAAAAAAACCTGTCGACGTGAGTCAACAGGGTTCATTTAATGAGGCGCTTGGCGATGGGTGAACATTGCTCATAACCCATCGCTGTCGCGATATTCGCCCTACTGTCACACATCAGGATGGTGACTGCGTCGCTGCTTTTGTTTATCCCATGTTCAAGTAGCTCCTAAACCAACAGCCAATAACGAAAAAACCCCAGCCTTCTTTCGAAGACTGGGGTTTATCGTTGTTAGGCGCTTGGCGATGGGTGAATATTGCTCGTGACCCTTACCTTTCGGTAAACTCGCCCTACTTTCTGCGTAGGTCAGCATAAATCAACACAATTAAAAAAGCCCCACCGGAACTAACCAGTGGGGCTATTTTAAATGAGGCGCTTGGCGATGACCTACTTTCACATGGGGAGACCCCACACTATCATCGGCGCAGCTGCGTTTCACTTCTGAGTTCGGCATGGGATCAGGTGGTACCACAGCGCTATGGCCGCCAAGCATAAAATTGTAATTAGGAAAGTGATGTTCTAATGTTCTTGTTTTTTGCTCTATCTAATCGTAGCAGTCTATGTAAATACGCTATCACAAGCGCTTATATTTTAACGTCTTCTTTGACTATCTTGGTCACATAACAACACTACTTAGGTGTTGTATGGTTAAGCCTCACGGGTAATTAGTACAAGTTAGCTCAATACGTTGCCGTACTTACACACCTTGCCTATCAACGTTGTAGTCTCCAACGGCCCTTTAGGGAACTTAAAGTTCCAGTGAGAACTCATCTTGAGGCTCGCTTCCCGCTTAGATGCTTTCAGCGGTTATCGATTCCGAACGTAGCTACCGGGCAATGCTATTGGCATAACAACCCGAACACCAGCGGTTCGTCCACTCCGGTCCTCTCGTACTAGGAGCAGCTCCTCTCAATTCTCAAACGCCCACGGCAGATAGGGACCGAACTGTCTCACGACGTTCTAAACCCAGCTCGCGTACCACTTTAAATGGCGAACAGCCATACCCTTGGGACCGACTTCAGCCCCAGGATGTGATGAGCCGACATCGAGGTGCCAAACACCGCCGTCGATATGAACTCTTGGGCGGTATCAGCCTGTTATCCACCGGAGTACCTTTTATCCGTTGAGCGATGGCCCTTCCATTCAGAACCACCGGATCACTATGACCTACTTTCGTACCTGCTCGACGTGTCTGTCTCGCAGTTAAGCTGGCTTATACCATTGTACTAACCTCACGATGTCCGACCGTGATTAGCCAACCTTCGTACTCCTCCGTTACTCTTTGGGAGGAGACCGCCCCAGTCAAACTACCCACCAAACAGTGTCCCAAACCAGGGTTCACGGGCCATGGTTAGAACTCAAAACATACAAGGGTGGTATTTCAAGGTCGGCTCCACCGCATCTGGCGACGCGGTTTCAAAGCCTCCCACCTATCCTACACATGTAGGCTCTAAGTTCACTGCTAAGCTATAGTAAAGGTTCACGGGGTCTTTCCGTCTAGCCGCGGGTACACAGCATCTTCACTGCGATTTCAACTTCACTGAGTCTCGGGTGGAGACAGCATGGCCATCATTACGCCATTCGTGCAGGTCGGAACTTACCCGACAAGGAATTTCGCTACCTTAGGACCGTTATAGTTACGGCCGCCGTTTACCAGGGCTTCGATCAATAGCTTCGACCTAAGTCTAACCACATCAATTAACCTTCCGGCACCGGGCAGGCGTCACACCCTATACGTCATCTTACGATTTAGCAGAGTGCTGTGTTTTTAATAAACAGTTGCAGCCATCTGGTATCTTCGGCCCCCAACAGCTTAGAGAGCAAGTCTCATCACCGTCAAGGGCGTACCTTCTCCCGAAGTTACGGTACCATTTGCCTAGTTCCTTCACCCGAGTTCTCTCAAGCGCCTTGGTATTCTCTACCTGACCACCTGTGTCGGTTTGGGGTACGATCCTCATATTTCTGAAGCTTAGAGACTTTTCCTGGAAGTATGGCATCAATGACTTCACTACCTTAGTAGCTCGACATCGCGTCTCAGTATATAGCAACCCGGATTTACCTAAGTCACCTACCTACACGCTTGAACCTGGACAACCATCGCCAGGCCCACCTAGCCTTCTCCGTCCTCCCATCGCAAAATATAAGGGTACGGGAATATTAACCCGTTTCCCATCGACTACGCCTTTCGGCCTCGCCTTAGGGGTCGACTCACCCTGCCCCGATTAACGTTGGACAGGAACCCTTGGTCTTCCGGCGGGGAGGTTTTTCACCCCCTTATCGTTACTCATGTCAACATTCGCACTTCTGATACCTCCGGGATGGTTTACACCTTTCCCTTCGACGGCTTACAGAACGCTCCTCTACCACGCGTATAAATACGCGTCCGCAGCTTCGGTGATATGTTTAGCCCCGTTAAATCTTCCGCGCAGGCCGACTCGACTAGTGAGCTATTACGCTTTCTTTAAAAGATGGCTGCTTCTAAGCCAACTTCCTAGCTGTCTAAGCCTTCCCACATCGTTTCCCACTTAACATATACTTTGGGACCTTAGCTGGCGGTCTGGGTTGTTTCCCTTTCCACGACGGACGTTAGCACCCGCCGTGTGTCTCCCATGATTGCACTTGTTGGTATTCGGAGTTTGCAAAGGGTTGGTAAGTCGGGATGACCCCCTAGCCTTAACAGTGCTCTACCCCCAACAGTGATACATGAGGCGCTACCTAAATAGCTTTCGAGGAGAACCAGCTATCTCTTGGTTTGATTGGCCTTTCACCCCAGCCACAAGTCATCCCCTAATTTTTCAACATTAGTGGGTTCGGTCCTCCAATTGATGTTACTCAATCTTCAACCTGCTCATGGCTAGATCACCAAGTTTCGGGTCTAATCCCAGCAACTATTCGCCCAGTTAAGACTCGGTTTCCCTACGGCTCCCCTAAATGGTTAACCTTGCTACTGAAATTAAGTCGTTGACCCATTATACAAAAGGTACGCAGTCACGGAATAAATCCGCTCCTACTGCTTGTACGTACACGGTTTCAGGTTCTATTTCACTCCCCTCACAGGGGTTCTTTTCGCCTTTCCCTCACGGTACTGGTTCACTATCGGTCAATTAGGAGTATTTAGCCTTGGAGGATGGTCCCCCCATATTCAATCAGGATTTCTCGTGTCCCGACTTACTCGTTTTCACTGTAAAGAAGTTTTTGTGTACGGGACTATCACCCTGTACCGTGGCACTTTCCAGAGCCTTCCACTAACTTTTAAACAGCTTAAGGGCTGTTCCGATTTCGCTCGCCGCTACTGTCGGAATCTCGGTTGATTTCTTTTCCTAAGGGTACTTAGATGTTTCAGTTCCCCTCGTTTGCTTCGCTATGCTATGTATTCACATAACGATGACACTAAGTGCCGGGTTGCCCCATTCGGAAATTCCAGGATATAACGCTTGTTATCAACTCCCCTGGACTTATCGCGGATTACCACGTCCTTCATCGCCTCTAATTGCCTAGGCATCCACCGTGCACGCTTATTCACTTAACCATACAACACCTAAACAGTGTCTAAATGTGTATGTTGTTTCCAAGACGCTTGCGATTCTCATATTTACATATAAAAAACGTTTACGTTTTTCGTGCACCTAACACTCTAAGAGTGTGTAGATACGTACTCATTACATTTGCATGTAATGTGCATTTGTGTTCACATTTACTTCGTAAAAATGAACTATTTGCTTGATTACAATACTAAAACCTGAGTTTTAATATTGAGAACTCGTTTAATTCACGTTAATGAATTAAACATTTCGTTTTATTTATCACACCAATCAAGTTACAAGTAACTCATTGTTTTTGTGCGACAAATAAGAACATTTATCAGCTTTCTAATTGTTAAAGAGCAGTGTTAAAAACACTTAATAATTATTCTATGTAAAAATAGTTATTAAGTATCTTTGAAAGTAGTAGTTGGTATCCCCAAGGGGATTTGAACCCCTGTTACCGCCGTGAAAGGGCGGTGTCCTAGAGCCTCTAGACGATGGGGACCGGAAACTACTTTGCGCTTTATCATTCTAATCAAACAATCTGTGTGGGCACTCACATCATTCCTACAAGTAGGAATAAAGGCTTATAAAAAGCTTGTTGTGTGTTTCTTTACGTAGAGGAGGTGATCCAGCCCAGGTTCCCTAGGGCTACCTTGTTACGACTTCACCCCAGTCATGAACCACACCGTGGTCATCGCCATCCCGAAGGTTAAGCTAATGACTTCTGGTGCAGCCCACTCCCATGGTGTGACGGGCGGTGTGTACAAGGCCGGGAACGTATTCACCGTGGCATTCTGATCCACGATTACTAGCGATTCCAACTTCACGGAGTCGAGTTGCAGACTCCGATCCGGACTACGACAAACTTTAGGAGATTCGCATACCATCGCTGGTTAGCTGCCCTTTGTATTTGCCATTGTAGCACGTGTGTAGCCCATCCCGTAAGGGCCATGATGACTTGACGTCGTCCCCACCTTCCTCCGGTTTATCACCGGCAGTGTCCCTAGAGTTCCCGGCATAACCCGCTGGCAAATAAGGATAAGGGTTGCGCTCGTTGCGGGACTTAACCCAACATTTCACAACACGAGCTGACGACAGCCATGCAGCACCTGTCTCAGAGTTCCCGAAGGCACTCTACTATCTCTAACAGATTCTCTGGATGTCAAGGGATGGTAAGGTTCTTCGCGTTGCATCGAATTAAACCACATGCTCCACCGCTTGTGCGGGCCCCCGTCAATTCATTTGAGTTTTAACCTTGCGGCCGTACTCCCCAGGCGGTCTATTTAATGCGTTAGCTTTGAATCCCACAGCATATAGCTACAAAATTCTAATAGACATCGTTTACTGCGTGGACTACCAGGGTATCTAATCCCGTTTGCTCCCCACGCCTTCGCGCCTCAGCGTCAGTCTTTGTCCAGGTGGCCGCCTTCGCCACTGGTATTCCTTCAGATCTCTACGCATTTCACCGCTACACCTGAAATTCTACCACCCTCTACAAAACTCTAGTTAACCAGTTTCAAATGCAGTTCCAAGGTTGAGCCCTGGGATTTCACATCTGACTTAATTAACCGCCTACGCGCGCTTTACGCCCAGTAATTCCGATTAACGCTCGCACCCTCCGTATTACCGCGGCTGCTGGCACGGAGTTAGCCGGTGCTTCTTCTGCGAGTAACGTCACAGCTGCACTCTATTAAAGTACAACCTTTCCTCCTCGCTGAAAGTGCTTTACAACCCGAAAGCCTTCTTCACACACGCGGCATGGCTGCATCAGGCTTGCGCCCATTGTGCAATATTCCCCACTGCTGCCTCCCGTAGGAGTCTGGACCGTGTCTCAGTTCCAGTGTGGCTGGTCATCCTCTAAGACCAACTAGGGATCGTCGCCTTGGTAAGCCATTACCTTACCAACTAGCTAATCCCACTTGGGCTACTCTTATGGCGTGAGGCCCGAAGGTCCCCCACTTTGATCCGGAGATGTTATGCGGTATTAGCAGTCGTTTCCAACTGTTGTCCCCCACCATAAGGCATATTCCCAAGCATTACTCACCCGTCCGCCACTCGTCAGCAAAGTAGCAAGCTACTTTCTGTTACCGTTCGACTTGCATGTGTTAAGCCTGCCGCCAGCGTTCAATCTGAGCCATGATCAAACTCTTCAATTTAAAGTTTAATTTGCAACCTAAGTTGCGACTCAATATTACTGACTAAAACTATGTACCGAAGTACAATGTTATTCTGAATTAATGAATTAATTCGTGTGTCACTAAGTATTGATGTTACCTAACTAAGTTAGGATTTCTAATTTGAAATCACATCAACAATAAGTGCTCACACAGATTGTTTGATTAAATTGTTAAAGAGCGTGCCTTTCGGCTAGGCGGCGTATATTACGCGCCTTTCGAACAATGTCAACGTTAATTTTCAACTTTATTTCGAAGCGAACTTCGAAGCGTTTACTGCGTTTGTTTTGCTCTCAAACTCGCTGGGTAACTTGCGTTCCGTCCCGTGTCTGTGGATGCGCATTATAGGGATCTTGAAAAGGTAAGCAAGCGTTTTATTATGTTTATTTGTAAAAAAGTGTCTAAGTGTTCAATTAAGCAACAAAACGGGTGTATTTCAGACAAAACAACATGAATTTATGCTTTATATAATGAAATACATTGAATAAATCTGATCTTAAGATCTTACTTAATTAGCTAACAAGCACTAATAATGCTTAATATATTGAGAGTTAATGATATGAAGCAATAACTAAACCTATAAAAAAATGCCTTTCACGAAAATGAAAGGCATTAATAGTTAAAACACTTAGTTTTCCAATCTAATATTATTGATCTAAAGTTAACTCATAAAAACTAACCTTGGCATAGTCACCAGCATCAATACCATTGTTTGTGCATTCCGATGAACCAACATTACACTGATTATAATTACCTGCTTTAAAATACATCCAAGAGTTTGCATAACCTTCGTCATACTCCTCTCCCTGATAGTGAGGTTTAGATAAATCAATAGAGAATGTTTTTACGACCTCATCTGCTTCACCAATATTTTTAATAAAGGTAAGGTTCATCATATTGCCTTCGACATTAACGTCGTAGGAGAATACTTCCCCTAATTTTATACCATCAATTGGGTCAACTGATCCTGCTCTTAAATTATATTGTCCAAACACATTATGATAGATATCTTTTCGTTTACTATAGTTATCGCCAGTCGCGTTGATTTCATAACGCCAATATAACGAACCATGCTCATGTCCTGGTAATTTACGATAAGCAATTTTTAACGGCTCATTTTTCTGAGCATGAATTTGACCGATAACAGACGAGAAAGCACCATTCTTTTCAGCGTTACCGCTAGTGCTTACCCAATCTACAGATAAGGTTGCAGATAATTCACCACCTATAGAGCCATAATCTGCTGCATCAGGATTAGCTGCTATTGCAAAATTGTTTTTGGGATCTTTATAAGATTTAGCCAGCATTGCGCGTAATTCACTTCTGGCATTTTTGCTATTAGGCGTTGTCATTGCTTTATTTGGTGTAGCAAAAACCATTGCACCTGTTCTTGCATCTGTATAAAACCAATCGGGATGTGTATATGGATCAGTGGTACTACCCAATGTTTGAGCTGAAATTTCCATCACTTTACCTGCTCGGTTAGGCTTATCATCTTCCATTGGAATATTGATTTTCCATTTAGTCAGATCGAAGTTTTGTGATGGTGCTTTATTAGGATCTAAATTAGCAATTAATGTCGCTGTATGTGCAGTCGCTGGTAAAGGTGTCGTCGAATTAGCTACTTTGCCTGTTTCATATGTGACTTGGTTATTCGACGTTGATTCGGTATTTGCACAGCCCACCAGCAAAGTGGCAACGATCGCACTTAAATATACTTTTTTCATTAGAGTACCCGCTTATCTTCATTGATCATTTTCATGGATAATACTAATCATAATAAGTCACTGATTATTGTCTTAATATGATTGGTAGATAGTTAACGGACGCCAATTTATAATAATATTGTATGATTAATTGTGATCTTCTTGGAATTAATAGAGTTAGGTTGTTAAGTATGAAATGATTTTGTTAACTAAATAACATTTGTGGCGAATACTGAAAACTAGCTATCAGCTTACTATTTTTGATCGGTATTAAAAAAGGAGCCTAAGCTCCTTATTCTATTATTGCTCGTTTACCTTAGTAAACTTTATGCTTTGTATAAACAAAGGTAAGCAGTTTGTACAACGACTTTCACATCGAAGCTTGAGTTTGCTTCAACTTCAAATGTTTCACCAGCTTTGTAGGTTTTCCATTCAGTTGTATCTACAAGACGCACTGTTAGGCTACCACTCACTACTGTCATGTATTCGTAAGCACTGGTACCAAATGTGTACTCACCAACTTCCATTACACCTACTGTTGCAGGTAATGTTTCACTTTGGAATGCGATTGATTTAACGTTACCATCGAAATATTCATTTGCTTCAAAACTCATTTTAATCCCTTTTTATTTCATGTATTGGTGAATCATTGCGCACAGAGTATGGCGAAGCTGCACCTAAAACTCAACCCTCGAATTCAGATTGCAGCGTTTCTATTTGCTCCTGTGCATCCATCCAGAGCATCTCATTTTCCTCTAAAAGGTCTTTTACTTCACCTTGTTCCTTTAACAAATCAGTTGGTTTCTTTTTGTTTTCTTGCTCATAGAGATCGCTTTCGCTCAGCTGTTGTTCTATTTCAGTTAAACGTGCTGAAGCAGTGTCCATGGCTTTTTCCGCTGTGCTTAATTGTTTTTTGAACGGCGTTAGTTTTTTACGAAACTCAGCTTCTAATCTTTTTTGATCTTTTCGGTTTGCACTCACTGATACAACTTTTTCTTCTCCTTGCTCAGCTTGCTTTTCTATACGCTGTTGATCCGATAACCATTGATGGTAATCATCTAGATCACCCGAAAACGGTTGTACTTTTTTATCATGTACCAAGTAAAGGTCATCAATCGTAGTACGTAATAAATGTCTATCGTGTGATACAACCACCATTGCACCTTCAAATGCTTGTAGCGCAACCGTTAGAGCGTGACGCATCTCTAAATCTAAATGGTTGGTTGGTTCATCGAGTAACAGTAAGTTAGGTTTTTGCCATACGAGTAAGGCTAAGACTAAACGCGCTTTTTCTCCACCTGAAAAGGGGCCAACAAGATCAAAGGCTTTATCACCTTGGAAACCAAAGCTACCTAAAAAGTTACGTAAAGGTAATTCTTTTTCATCTGGTGCTAGACGAGCCAAGTGTTGCATTGGACTTTCATCCAGATTTAGAAACTCTAATTGGTGCTGCGCAAAGTAACCTACTTTTGCATTAGTGTTGACCTCTAGCTTGCCTGATTTAGGTTTCATTTGATCAGAGAGCAATTTAATTAAGGTTGATTTACCTGCGCCATTACGTCCAAGTAAACCAATACGGCTACCAGGTACTAGGTTTAGCTCGATTTTGTCTAGGATAAGCAAGTCATCATAACCAGCACTCACTTGGTCTAATGTTAACAACGGCATGGGTAAGGCTTCAGGCTCTCTAAATGAAAAGCTAAATTGGTTATCCACGTGTGCAGGTAAGATCTGCTCCATCTTCTCAAGAGCTTTAATACGACTTTGTGCTTGTTTGGCTTTATTCGCCTTATAACGGAAACGATCAATATAGCTCTGCATATGATCCATTTGCGCCTGTTGCTTTTCATAGGAAGATTGTTGCTGTACTAATTTTTCAGCTCGTTGGCGTTCAAAGCTAGTGTAGTTACCTGTGTATTCGAATAATTTGTTTTGTTCAATGTGAATAATTTTATCCACAATGCTATCGATAAAATCACGGTCATGAGAGATTAATATCAATGTACCTTGATATTGATGTAACCATTTTTCTAACCAAATCACCGCATCTAAGTCTAAGTGGTTGGTCGGTTCATCGAGTAATAATAGATCTGATGGACAAAGTAGTGCTTGTGCTAAGTTAAGGCGCATACGCCAGCCACCTGAAAAGTCGCTAACGGGACGTCCTTGTGCTTGCTCGGTAAACCCTAAACCCGCTAACAATTCTGCAGCACGGGATTCAATGGTATAACCACCCGCATTATCTAAGAGAATATGCATCTCTGCGATTTTAGTCCCATCATCAGCCTCTTCAGCTTGCTTTAATCTAGCCTGTAACGCACGAAACTCATGGTCTCCGTCAATCACATATTGCAACGCATTCATGTCTAACGCAGGGGTTTCCTGTGCAACACTAGCTAAACGCCAATGATGTGGAATGGTCAATTCACCGGCATCAACTTGATGCTGTTGTTTAAGTAGTGTAAAGAAACTAGATTTCCCACAACCATTAGCACCGACTAAGCCAACTTTCTGTTTTGGATTAATTGTTGCACTGGCATTTTCCAGTAGAGGTTTTCCGCCGCGGATAAATTCGATATTAGAAGCAACAATCATAAATTCAGAGTCTCAATGTCAATCAGATAAAATTAGAGCAAGATGATAACGAAATTTGTAATGTTCAGCCATCACTACTAGCCTTTACTTGATAATGCGTTACTTCAAGTTATTTTAGCATGCTTTGCATCTGCAACTATCATCAGTATATGATGTCGTACTTTTTGTTAATTGTGATTGGACTATGTCAGTATCTAAAAATAAAAAACGCTTCATCGCCGGAGCAGAATGCCCACAATGTAAGACGATTGATAGTATTGCGTTGACATTAGAAAACGCAGTTGAGACATTAACGTGTGTTAGCTGTGGGTACACACAAACACAAACGCCTAACCAGGCTAAATCAGCAACACGTCAATTTGAACAAATAATTGGTGTTTTTGATCCATCTGAACCCGATAAAGAATAAAGAGAGAAAATAATGAAAATTGAAAAGAACTCAGTAGTTGCCATCCACTTTGGTGTGGCTGAAGTTGACGGTAATGCACTAGATAGCACAGAAAACGGTAGTCCTCTTGAGTTTATTCAAGGTACACAATACTTAGTACCAGGTTTAGAAAAAGAGCTAGAAGGCAAAGAAGCCGGCTACAAGTTTGATGTAAAACTTGAAGCAGAAGATGCTTACGGTCCTTTCCAAGAAGCACTAGTACAAGAAGTACCTCGCTCTTTATTTGAAGGTGTTGATGAAATTGAAGTAGGCATGTCATTCCAAGCTGAAACAGATCAAGGCCCACGTACTGTTGAAGTAACGGCCGTTACTGAAGAAAATGTAAGTATTGATGCGAACCATCCTCTAGCAGGCATGGCACTGCAATTTGTAGGTGAAGTAGTATCAGTTCGTGCTGCAACAGCTGAAGAGTTATCTCACGGACATGTTCATAGTGCGAAACCAGAAAGCGATTGTTGTAGCAGCGGTAGCTGTCAAACTCACTAATTAAAAGATTGCTCTAGCCAATATTCATATAATTGGTATTAGACTGACAAAAAAGCGCCGTAGTCATTACAATGACTACGGTGTTTTTTATTGATGGAGACTACACATTGTAATTAACTGTTGGCTGTGGATAAGGTGAAACCGCATCTTTGTATTTAGCCTGTATCACTGAAATAACCTCATTAAAATCAGTAATTCCGTTCAGTTCAACATTCAACGCTTCTACTTCGTGCGGTAATAGCTTTAATTTTGCAGCAAAGAAAAAGTTACGTCTTTGTTGAGAGTGAGGCGATTGTTCCTGCTGATGTGAACTCCCCTTCCCCTGCTCATTATTCTGAATAATCTCTCGTGATTGATAAGCTGTATCTTCACGCTCTTGCTCACCACGTATTTTTGCGTAAGCATGTGCTTCTTCGGTTTTGGGAATAGCAGATTGCAGAAGATTTTCACGATGTAAGCCTTCTGCAGCCTGAGGGAAAGGCGCTGCAACAACAGGAGGAAGTTGAACATTTACATTAACCATAATGGTTAGGGTTAAACAGACACATCGATTAGTGAGCCCACCATGTCGTCTGCCGTAGTGATCACCTTAGCAGCTGATTGAGCTTGAATTTCCGCTAACTTCATATTCACTAATTCAGTAGTTACCGGACCCGACACATAGCTATGAGGGTTAACTCCTTCTGGGTTTTGCGCACTATTTTGATTACTGGTTGTTTGCTTAGCAATACGATCGCTGGATTCAGTAATTTGTTGTGACGCTTTGTTTAAGCTATTCACACCTGAAGAAAATGCTGAATTTATTTCCATAGATCCTCCCAATAAAAATGTAATAACCACACCATTATGGTTAATTTTTAATCAAAAATAAAGTGTATTCACGATTTTTAAGCATCAATGAACGATATTAAGACCTGGTTAAATAAAATAGGTTCACTAATAAAGGGGGCATGAGATGACTGTTGCAAAATAACCTGTTGATTCATTGGAGACAACTCAGATAATTTTGTTTTATTCGCCACAGACACTAAATTATCGTGTTCACCCAATAGGCTCAAGGATGGCATAGTCAATTGACTAAACTCCTCACGTAAATCCACTTCATCGAGTAATATTAATCCACCTAACAAAGCAGATGGTTTAGCTTCTATCTGATCTGACATGAGCTGCTTTATTGTTGTTATATCCGTTTTAACTGTCTCGCTGCCCATGGCTAATAGAGAAAAAAGCGATTCAAGGTTTTCTGTGGTTGTTTAGTTACGCCCAATTTAAAGGCACTAAAAACGTCTTTTTTAACCCCTTGCCATGGCGCCGCTTCTACAAATTTAAGTGCCGCACATACCTGTATTAACTTTTCCACACGCTCTGGGTAATGATGAGCAATGTAAGTTGCAATTAATCCACCTAAAGACCAACCACACCAAACTGCTTTTTCGGGTAGATAAGCTAATAACGTTTCAGCAACATTCTCTAAACTATAAGTCTCTAACTCTGGCTCTCCAGCAAAGCCAGGTAGATTCACTAAATGCACGCAATAATGTTCACTTAATTGCTTAACAACAGGCTCCCAAATAGCACTACTGACACCCCAACCATGAATTAATACCAGATCTTGGCCTGTGCCAATAGTTTGATAGGTCAACGGACCTGTCATTGCAATATTTTGTTCTATACTCACTCTTACCTCGTTAATCTGTAGGGGCTTATGTGCAATATTTTCTCGCGCGACTAATGCAACAAAGCCAAGCTTTATGTACAGCTTGTTTACCTAGCCATTGCCTTTTATGTGGGCTGCACAGTGCTAACCAATTAATCTGCCAATATTGTTATCAAGCAATATTAACAGAGCGTCCTTGTTGTTTACATTGTGGTTATGGTTTACCACAAACACAAAATGTTTGCGGAGAATGTTTGAAGCACCCCTTCAAATTTGATCAGTTAGTGGCTGTTTCAGGTTATCAAGCGCCCTTTCCAAGTTTAATCAAAAAACTCAAATATAATCATCAGCTGATCTATGCAGACCTGTTAGGGCAACTTCTCGCAATCAGAGTTAAACAAAGTTACACAAACCAACAACTACAACAATTTGATTACCTAATCGCAGTGCCTTTACATAAAGCAAAACATCGAGCACGCGGTTTTAATCAAGCGCAGTTAATTGCACAAGTACTATTACAATACTTACCGCTTAACGCTCAATTAGTGATGCCAATAAACCGCATAAAAGTAACCACTGCACAGGAAGGTTTAACGCGTACACAACGTAACTTAAACCTCAAGCAAGCGTTTTCCTTAGATAGTTCACAGCTTAATTTACAGGATAAACAGATTGTTTTAATTGATGATGTGGTGACAACTGGCGCAACTATTAATAGCATTTGTGAATGTTTACTGAATGCGGGCGTTAGTAAAGTAGATGTGTGGTGCATTAGCAGAACTGAATTAGGAGACCGAGCTAACTAGCTGTATTGATAGGTTATCTTCTCTAGTGAAAGTATAAGCAGTTCTATCATATGCTTATTATTTTTAGCAATTTTACTGTTTTCATTATTATTATAGGGAATTGTCGTTATAATGCCCAAGTAAATTACTCAAGCATAAAGGTTTAACATGATCGAAATTACTCCAGTTGCACAAGCACACTTTGCAAAATTACTAGCGCCGCAAAAAGAAGGCACTAACATCCGAGTGTTTGTTATCAACCCGGGCACACCAAAAGCAGAATGTGGTGTATCTTACTGCCCACCAGAAGCAGTTGAAGAGAGCGATACACGTTTAAGCTTTGAAGGTTTTGATGCTTTAGTGGATGAAGTAAGCTTGCCTTTCTTAGAAGATGCATTTGTTGATCTAGTAGAAGAAGATACTGGTACACAGTTAACGCTAAAAGCGCCAAACGCTAAAATGCGTAAAGTGAATGATGATGCACCACTTATTGAACGTGTTGAGTACGTTATTCAAGTACAAATCAACCCGCAGCTTGCGAGCCACGGTGGTTTTATCAAACTAATCGAAGTGACTGAAGATCAAGTGGCTATCATCGAATTTGGTGGTGGTTGTAACGGTTGTTCACAAGTAGATTTAACCTTGAAAGAAGGTATCGAGAAAGAGCTATTAGAAGAGTTCTCGGGTGAGCTAAACGCAGTACGTGATGTAACTGAACATGCTCAAGGCGATCACTCTTTCTATAAATAATCTGATTAGCTAATCTTAATACGGTTATCTGCAGAATAGATAGCCGTATAATAAACACTTAAAACAGCCACTAAACACAACGCAAATAACATCTCTTTCCCCAAGGCAATAAACAACACTAAACAGGTTACACTAGCAATCATAGCTAAATACTTTCCTTTACCTGTTAATAACTTCACGCCTGCAATACCCGCCGCTAAGTAAATTAAGATAAATAAACCATTCGCATAAGCGATCAGATTATCTATTGCTAACTGCATTGAGTCTGCAACCAACAACATACTTAAACATAACACGACAGCAAAGCTTAATCCCCAGTAAGCAACCTTGTGTGAGTTAATAGATTGGAATGAACTGTGGATCTGTTGTTGTTTTGCCATACTTTGTAATAAACGAGAAAATCCTACAAAATATAAACTGACAGAGATAAAGCAGGTACAAAACCCTACTAGGTTCACTAATAGATAACCTTTACTGCCTAAGCTTGCTTCAACAAGGTGTACTACAGAGTTTAAGTTCTTCTCTTGATCACCATAAAACCCCATCTTTAATAAACTAATACTAATCAAGGCGTACACCACAAGCGCAATAGTGATACCGATAAAAATAGTTAATGGGAAATCACGTTCAGGATGCCTAAAGTCATCAGCAATATGGGTGATTGCTTCTATACCTAAAAGCACCACAGAATAAAGGTAGCTGTTAATGCGACTTTACTTACACTAAATTCAGAAGTAGGTAAGGGTAAGTTTTGTTGTAACTGCACATCTACCGATGCAAATAATAAAGTACTAACAATCACCACACTTAATACGGATTGAATAATCGCAGCGGTCTTTAAGCCTAATAAATTAATTACAAATACTAAGCATAAAATACCAATCGCAATCATTAAGCGGTAATCAACAACCTCACTCAGTAATTTCATTTCAACTAACGCATTTTGTAAAAAGTTGGCTGCTGTAATAGTGATCACTGGTGTGCCCAATGCCACCACCCAAATAAATAACCAACTCACTAACCGCCCACTTCGTTCTCCAAATGCTTGCTGTACATAATAAGCAGTACCACCGGCATGAGGGTAAAACTTACCAAGCTGTGCAAAGGTGAAAACAATTGGGGCAATTAATACACCCATAATCGCCCACGCTAATAATGACCAACTACCAGATACTTGTGAGGCAATAGCAGGAATAATAAAGACACCAGACCCCAGTAAAGCAGACACCAAGATAGCGACGCCCTGCATGACTGATAATTTTTCTACTTTTGCCATTATTTACACATCCTAGTTACACATTATGTTTTGCGCACCGTTATAACCTAAGTAATAGGAAAGTTAAATGAAATAAAAATCAAAAGACAAACTACCTAACATTTAAGATAACAAAATAATTTTCGAAATATCTTATGCTTAGCACAATATTTTTGTAAAAAACGTGCTGTTTGTCAAAATAAAGCGAGCATTTAATACACAAATACAGTAGAATGCGCCTCCCTCGCAAAATGATCCATCTAAAGCGAAGCAAAATATTCAGAGTAACACCTACTACGCGATTGATTTCGCGAAAAGTTAATGGACCACGTTTAACAATATTAAATTGTTAAGCTGATGTAGGTATAGGCTGAATTTAACGCACATTCGAGTAATGTGCAGCATTTTATAAACTCAAGAGGCCACTTATGTCAGAGTCAGAAAACCAAGTAGCAGGACCAACTTTCCAAGATTTAAACTTACCAGAGTCAATCGTAAAAGTTGTTACTGAAATGGGTTACGAATCACCATCTCCAATTCAAGCACAAACTATCCCGCACCTATTAAACGGTGAAGACGTATTAGGTCTTGCACAAACAGGTACAGGTAAAACAGCGGCATTCGCATTACCATTATTAGCTAATATCGATGTATCTAAAAACCATCCACAAGTATTGGTTTTAGCACCAACACGTGAATTAGCAATCCAAGTAGCAGAAGCATTCCAATCGTACTCACGTCACCTACGTGGTTTCCACGTTATGCCTATCTACGGTGGTCAAAGCTACAACATTCAGTTCAAACAATTAGCTCGTGGACCACAAGTTGTTGTTGGTACACCTGGTCGTATCATGGACCACCTAAAACGTAAAACGTTAGACCTTTCAAACCTGCAAGCATTAGTATTAGATGAAGCAGATGAAATGTTACGTATGGGTTTCATTGATGATGTTGAAACGATCATGAAAGAGATGCCAGAAAAGCGCCAAACAGCTCTTTTCTCTGCAACAATGCCTGATCAAATTAAACGCATTACTAAGCGTTACATGAACAACCCAACAGAAGTTAAGATCAAAGCAAAAACATCAACGGTTTCAAACATTGAACAAAAATGTTGGATCGTACGTGGTGTAAACAAGCTAGATGCATTAACACGTATGTTAGAAACTGAAGAGTTTGATGGTGTAATCATCTTTGCTCGTACTAAAACAGCAACAGTTGAATTAGCTGAACGTTTAGAAGCACGCGGTTACCGCAGTGCTGCACTAAACGGTGATATGAACCAACAAACACGTGAACGCGCAATTGCACGTCTTAAAGCAGGTAGCCTAGACATTCTAGTAGCAACTGATGTTGCAGCACGTGGTCTAGACGTTGAGCGTATCAGCCTAGTAGTAAACTACGATATCCCAACAGATACTGAATCTTACGTTCACCGTATCGGCCGTACTGGTCGTGCTGGCCGTACTGGTAAAGCAATCTTATTTGCTGCACCACGTGAGCGTCGTTTATTACAAGCAATTGAACGTGCAACTCGCCAACCAATTACTATTATGGACTTACCAACACGTGATGAAGTAACACAAACACGTATTGATAACTTCCAAAAGCAATTGTTCTCTGTATGTGAAAGTGAAGACTTAACGTTCTTCCGTACATTGTTCGAACAAATTCAAAATAACACTGATCTTGATGATTTAGATCTTGCTGCTGCATTATTACTAATGGCGCAAAAGAGAAACCATTGCAACCAGTAGAAGAAAAATTTGTTGAACCACGTAGCAATGACCGTGAATTCTCTCGTGGTGATCGCCCTCGTCGTGACCGTAATGACCGTTCTCGTGGTGATCGCAACGATCGTTCACGCAACGAAGACAAACCACGTGGTCGTGGTCGTCCAACTGATGTAGAGCTAGAAATGTTCCGTTTAGACGTAGGTCGTGAGCACGGTGTTCAAGTTAAAAACATCGTAGGTGCAATCGCAAACGAAGCAAACATCAATAGTCGCTTCATTGGTGATATTCGTCTAAACAACGATCACTCAACGATTGAATTACCAAAAGGTATGCCAGCTGAAACACTAACGCATTTAAAAAATGTACAAGTGTGTAAACGCCCGCTAAACCTTAAAAAATGCTAATTTAATACAGATTATATAATCTGCTGTTAGCGCTTTTAAAAACCGATGTAAATATATTTACATCGGTTTTTTTATATCTTTAAAATAAGATAATCTCTTGATTATGATTAGGGGCTGTTGATCTTTCGAGTTTGTTTTTGCAGCTATTTATACAAGGCTGAGCTTGTGTATCTACATAAATAAGCGAAAACACCGTAGAAATAGTCAAAAAATGCTTCCCTTCGGGTTCAACACTGCACGTTATGCTCTTTGTTAGCCGAGATTTGCTTAGAATGACTAGGCTACACCTCGTCTGCCTCGATCAAAACGCGCTGTGTTGAACAAAATTCGAACGGCAAAGTCAACAGCCCCTAGTATTCTTACTAGCCCAATAACGATGGTAAGAACAACGTAATCCAAGGCACATAAGTTATTAACAATACTATAATCACATTCGCTAAAATAAACGGTAGTATTGCTTTACTTATTTTCTCCATTGATTCACCAGAAATAATTGAAGAGGCAAATAAACAACAACCTACTGGTGGGGTTGCTAAACCCGTAATCAAGTTCACACACATAAAGATTCCTGCATGTAATGGGTCAATACCTAGCATATCAAAGACAGGTAACAACACAGGTGTCACAATCATCAATGCTGGAATAGAATCCATAAACATACCTAAGAAAAATAAAAGCACATTAATTAATAACAAAATTAACCAAGTAGCTTCGATATTTTCCACTAAGTACTCAGCAAATATCATGGGTAACTGTTCGTTTGATAAAGCCCAACCAAAAATCCCAGCTGCAGCAATAATAATAGAGACACTACCAGTTTCGACCGTAGACTCACGAATCGCTCCCATTAACCTTTTCCAAGTTAAAGAACGATAAACAAAAATAGCAACAAAGATGGCGTAAAAAACAGCAATAACAGCGGCTTCTGTTGGGCTAACCACTCCCATTAAAATGCCACCTAAAATAATGACAGGTAACAACATCGCATAGAAAGCATTACCTACAATATTGAAACCTTCTTTACGGCTAATTTTTTCTTCTCTTCTAGGGAGATCATTTTTCTTCCCATAAAGCCAAACAACTAAAATTTGTGCAACACCTACCATTACGCCAGGTATTGCTCCTGCTAAAAACATATCTTTAATAGAGACTTGTGCAATAGATCCATAAAGAATAAACATTAAACTAGGAGGGATAATTGGTCCCATTGTTGATGATGCAGCAGTTACCGCAGCACTAAAACTCTTCTTATAACCAGCTTTAGTCATTGCAGGAATCATAACCGAGCCAATCGCAGTGGTATCTGAAATAGCAGTTCCAGTAATACCTCCAAAAAACATACTGACTACAATATTAACGTAAGCCAAGTTGCCCTTTACTCGACCTACTATCAAATCAGCTAATCGAATAATACGATCACTAATACCTGACTCTGCCATCACTTTCCCAGCTAAAATAAAGAATGGGATAGCTAATAAAACAAAGGAATCGAAGGAGCGAAATAACCTAACCACCATAATGCTTAATGGAATATCAGCACCAATAAAGTAAACGAGTGTTGATGCAAGTAGGGCAAAAGGAATCGGAACACGAATAGCCATTAGCACAATAAAGCATAGAATCATTAAAAAAATAAAAGTCATGAAACACTCCGCTTATTAAAAATCGATATTATTTTGCTTAATAGATAAAAGAAAATAAGTAATGAAAAGACGGGAATAGCCAGGTATATGCTACCTACAGGAAGCCAAGGAATAATAGGGGGATTAACAGGCCACATAGTTGCCACATGCTCACCACCAACCACAAAGAAAATAATACAAAGGGCCATCATGATCATGCAATGTATAAGATCAAACACCTTACGGGTTGTGGGGCCAACACGGTTATAAAGAATATCAATGCGGGCATGACCTTGCTGAGTATAAGCAATAGCACTCCCTACTAAAGCAATAATAATATAGATATATCTTGATATGGTATTAGACCAAGCAATAGGGGAATCAAAGAGATACCTTAGAAAGATATTCACGCCAAGTAAGATGATTAAAAAACACATAGAAACTAATAAAATACGACCACATAGGTCACTCATTTTATTAGTTATCAATTCAATTTTATTATCTGGTAAGGCCTCTTTTATATTAGGCATCTTATTTACCTCACTGTTTATACAATACTGTTAACAGTGCAGTCTCACCATAAAGACTGCACCATTTAGTACTCGTTACATAAAACAGATGCTTAATACATAACGGATACAAAACTTATACGGTTATTTAAAGGCTTTAGGCAAACGAGCATTTGGATCAAGGTATTGAATTTCTTCATACCATTTTTTCCATTGCGGCTCTTTTGCAAACCATTTCGTATAAACAGACTCAGAGGCAGTTTTAAATTCATCAGTATCAGGATAAGTGATCGTTTGTTCTTTATCTTTTTTCACTTGTTCAATGAATTTTGCTTCACGAGCATATTGCCACGCATCTGTAAGCTCAATTGCTTCATCAGCAATATCCGTTACAATAACTTTTTGCTCATCAGTTAATTTGTCCCATACTTTTGGCGACATAAATAAGATTTTCTGTGTCCACATTTGATTTAAAATTGCATAGCTATCAACCACTTCACTCATTTTAAATATGTCATTACAATAAACTCCTAAATCATCTGCCTCTACCATTCCAGTTTGTAAAGAAGTGTATAATTCCCCCAATCTGTCGGAGTTACAGTGAAACCAAAGGCTTCATAAATATCTATAAACAGAGGATTCTGCATTGCACGTAACTTGACGCCTTTTGCATCAGCTAAACTATTGATTGGTTCCTTACTTGCAATTGCAAAGCCATTACAATCAGAATATACCCCTAAAGCTTTCATCCCTGTGGCTTTGCTTGCTCCAGCCAAAATTTCTTTTACGACACCAGAACTTCTCGCCACTTTATAGTGCTCTAAGCTTTTAAATAAATAAGGTAATTGTAAAAATTGAATATCTTCGTAATAGCCAGCAATGTGTCCAGCACTCGTTGCAGCCAAAGCAACAGTACCAGCCTTAGCAAATTCCAGCGCCTCCTCTTCAGAGCCAGTTAGCGTGCCAGGATAGATTGAAATTTTTAAATCTCCATCAGTCTTTCTTCTAATAACGTTTTAAAGGTTTCAGCTAATAACTGATCCGCATCATAAACATTATTTTGATGAGCAAACTTAAGTCGCATAGAATCAGCCTGAACAACCGGCGATAGCAATAACATGACACAAGTGGTTGCTAACGTTACTTTTTTAATCACTATCTTTTTCAATCTCATTATTTATATCCTTATTTAATGTATGTAGATGTATGTTAAATATTCATAAAATATTATTGGCCATTACTTTGTTAAATTGGGTTATGCGATTTTGGCTTTCAGTAAATCCTCTAGTCGGTTACCTGCAGCTTGATTCTCAAGAATTTCCATTACTTTTTCTGCAACAACACTTCCTCCTTCAATAGGCGGTAAACCTCCTTCATAAATATTGGTAATTAATGTGTATTCATAACGAATTTTTTCATGCTCACTGTAAATAGCGGCGGCTTGTCTTGCAGTTTCATTTTTTAACTTTAAAACGAGATAAGCTGACATACTTTTTGAAGAAAGAGCATCTCCACCAGGTCGCTCACCAGCTAATAAAATAGCTACATTACAATCCAATGCATCCGCGATACATTCCGCTAACTTAACGCGCCCAAAGTGCGTAACAATCGGCTTGCCTAAAGAGTAATTTCGGCTGGCTAATCCATCCATTAAAACAGGAATCATATCTGGGACATTGTGATGAACAGCTTCTGCGGATAAACCATCAGTAATAATAATTTGAACGTCATTACCTTCTGTAGATAATGTATCTAAATCAGATTGCTGGAGCTTGGCCCCCACTTCAGGGTTTTTAAGATGTTCGGCATGGTCTTTTGCGGTAGAAACAAATTCTCTAAAATCAAAACCAGTAAATAACTCAGGTTTAAGATGTGAATGAACGGCTTCTCGCCCTACGGATTGATTAATTCGGATGACTTCTTGCACCTTATGTGCAGGACGAGGGCCAGCATTTTCAAACCCAGTGAGCATTAGGGGTTGCTTCATGAAGGCGTTGAAACTCTAAATCACTGCTAATGAACAACCTTGGATTACCCCAGTTAGGGCCTCGCTCGACACTGCCATTAGTGTGTTGTATATAAATGCCTTTTTCTACAGCCCACTGTAAGAATTCAGGAGCAGGATTACGGTGATAAACTTCTCTTAACGTTTGATCATCATGACCTGAATTAACAAAGTGAGCCAACATCCGGTCAGTGCCTAAATAAATATCCATAAAGAAATTAGCGCCTGCTGCTGTGGCCAATTGAACAGCCATTTGCTGACCTTCTAAATGTGAATTTGAATGTAGTGTATAACTAGGGCTAATACCCATTGGTAAGCCCAACAGTTTCCCCATAAAGTGATCTTGAAGCGTTGATACCATCAACTCAAAATCATTAAGGTGAGTTTCTGGACCAATAAAGCCTGTAGCGTTATTGACCATAAAGGGATCATATCTTCTGCATAATCCGTAACACAGAGCTTCACAAGTCGCCATATCCATTCCGTTATGTTTACGGTATGTCATTTCACTACCTTGACCAGTTTCAAAATACATAAACTGCTCAGCTATTTCTTTTAATGGCCCTTCCTTTTTCATCGTTTCAACAGCTTGATCTAGAAACTCAACCGTGACATCAAATTCACCTGTTAAAGTTTCATCAGTTCCTGCAAAGCTTTGAAATAGTATTTCTACTGGTGCGCCTTGCTTTAAGGCAGTTAACTGACTTTTAATATGGCCAAGCACACAAATTTGAGTCGGAGCTCCAGTTTCTCGACGTAACTTATCAATGTGCCATAACATGGCTGCGATATTATCGACAGAACCATCAGAAGGATTAACTCCAATCAGACAATCCCCCATTCCCATCGCCAAATCGTTATAAACCATCATTGAAATAGCATCTAAGTTATCTTTGGGATGATTAGGTTGCAAACGAAAAGAGAGTGTTTTGGGCGTTCCAATTAAGGTTCTTGCTTTTGTAGGGCGAAATATTTTACCCGGTAAATAAACTAACTCATGTACGTCCATTAACTTGGTAAGGGCTGAAGCCATAACAGGCGTTAATGCCAAGCCGACAGCCGCTACTCGCGTACCATTACTAGCTAATAAATGATCTTTTAACTCACCTAAAGTCATGCCAGCAATACTTTGAAATAATTCTATATCAATTTCATAACCCGCTCTCATTACTGAATCAACATGGCCATCATCTGTAGTCAATGGATTATCGTAAATATGCTGTAATGTTAATGATGCGAGAATAGCCCGTGCAGCCTCTCTGTCCATGGCATTTTTAGGTGCGAGATTAGTCGTTCGATCACCTGCTTTACTAATATCTGCAGCGCCCAATAGACCTTTAAGGCCCTGAAAATAAAAGACTTCATTTAATATTTTAAAAGAATACACTTCCTCAGGGCCCGGAACAGGCACATGGATATTTTTAAGTGGAATAATTTTTTCATTCAATCAACCTTCAGCGCTAATAAATACCATAAAAAGAAACCGGCACGACACCACGATAGGGACTGCCAATATTGACAAATTGAGCATTACGATCTGGAATTTCATCAATGATCATGAGCTTTGCAGAGGAAGTCCCCCAATCTGTTGCATAATTACCCAAAGCCTTACCAAAGTTACCAGGAACAAGAATAACGAGAGGCAGATCAATCGTTAAAGTAGATAAGGCTTGATGTATCTTTTGACCTAACGCTTTGATTTGTATTAACGTGGCCGCTATAACAAGATCTTCAGCATTTATAATAGGCAGCATTTGAATACATGCCTTACCACTGCGTTGTGCCACCACTGAAATCGCATTAATTAACTCATCCAAATCACAGGTGATATCGAGCCGTGCAACAATAGGCACATCGTTTAACGGTAATGCAGATGTATCAGGTAAAAATAAAGTTGCTCCTGATATCTCAGTGTTATGCAAAGTAAGGCCATAAACGGTCGCTCTGCCCATATTTTCAGGACGGACATTAGAGATATGTTGTGAGAAGTAAGGATCTGAGATAATTTTTTTAGCTAAATCAATGCCTAAGTCACCGAAAAAAGTGGTATCAGGTACAGATTCTTTTTCAGCGAACTTGTAAATCAGTTCACCAACACCACCAGAAAAAGTCACTAATGGTGTTTGAATATGAGAAGAAAACGTAAATGGAGTCTGGCATAAGGCTTTACCAATACTCGCGTCGAAAAAAGCAGTATTGCCTGAGGTGAGGGCTTTTAATCCTTGTAGATATAAATCGAGGATTTGCTCAAGTAACGCAGCCGGTAAGATATCACCAATGTTAATACTGGTATTCAAGTGTTTTAATATTGCATAACCATATTCTGAAATACCTGTTACTTGATAAGTCCCAGGGGTAAATTGAAAATGTCTTGCACCAATGTAGAAACACCCAGTACTTTTAACTTGCCCATTTTGACCTGCAGCAGGATTCGTTGTCCCTCCACCAATATCAAGATTAATTAACGTCTCATGTTTATAGTGGCGGGATAATAAAGCAACACATCCCATAAAAGCTAACCATGACTCAAGATTAGGATCGTCAACGGTTGCTATAACCGCCTGTCCAATGCGTGCTTTAATTAATGCAGCAATATGCTCAGCATTGTTACGTAATGCTGCGAGTCCAGTAATAATAACCCCACCGGAGAAAATATTTTCTCCGGTCTCTAACCAAGTATCTAATAACTTAGCAATCGCATCGGTATCAATCTCAGTCCCTTTAAATGGAGTAAATTCTACTTTAGAACGATAAACAATCTCAGGTGCAGAAAAGGCCATACGACCCGTTACTGAGTTCATCCCTACTCCGGCGACTGCGATCATTGCACTACTCGTTGTAGAGCCAAAATCCATACCGATCATTTTTACTTGTTCTTGTACGCCTTGAAGGTTTCCCATTCGTTAATCACCTTGAACAACTTTTGTGCCACTACCGTCAAAAGAGATACTCAAAGCATTAGCATTAACTATACCAACTAAAAAAAGTACTTTTACAAATTCAATAAAAGGTGGGTACGAGGTGGGTTAACAGAAATGTTTACAACGTGTTAATTAGCAGATAAGCACATTTTAAAATGAGTATTTAAAATGAGTATTTTAAATACCAAAATACGCATTAATACTGGTCTTCCACTGGACTTATAAAATAAAAAGCATCAATCACAATGATGTAAAAAATGAATATAGCTTATGAAATTAACAACTTAAATCGAGTGTTAAATTAATCATAAAAAATTACGTAAAATGATGAATTAACTATGAAGCGAGTCAGGAAAGTAGCATGGGCTTATTAAATACTTATAAAAAATGCACTTTAAATGTTCAAAAAAGCACCTTTTTAGGTCGAACTAAAAAATACTGCTAAATAAACATTAGGGTCTGTTTATCTTTCAAGTTTGTTTTTGCAGGAATTTGTTGGCTATTTATACAAGGCTGAGCTTATGTGGTGTAGTTATTCTACATAAATAAGCCAAAACGCAGTAGAAATTGTCAACAAATGCTTCCTTCGGGTTCAACACAGCGCGTTTTGCTCTTTGTTAGACGAGATTTGCTTAGAATACTAGGCTACACCTCGTCTGCCTCGATCAAAATGCGCTGAGTTGAACAAAATTCAAACGGCAAAGATAAACAGGCCCTAGAAGAATAAAGTGTAAAACACAAATAGGTTGATAATTTTTGTTATCAACCTATCCATAGTTTCCCTATATAAAACTACTTATGCTTAACAGGACGTTTCCAACCTCCAATATTTCGTTGCTTAGTACGTGAAATACATAATGCATTATCAGGTACATCATTAACCACTGTCGTTCCTGCACCTGTTGTCGCACCATGGCCAATTCTCACTGGAGCAACAATTTGGCAATCACTGCCCACAAATACATCGTTACCGATAATGGTTTGATGCTTATTCGCACCATCATAATTACAAGTGATCACACCAGCCCCTACATTAACACCGCTGCCTACTTGGCTATCACCGATGTAGCTTAGATGCCCACATTTAGTGCCTTCGCCTAGCGATGATTTTTTCACTTCAACAAAGTTACCAATATGCACTTCGTTTGCAATCTCTGTATCAGGGCGAATCCGAGCAAACGGACCAATTGATGCATTTTCACCAATATTTGCACCTTCAATAATAGAGTTAGCTTTGATTTCTGTATTATCGGCAATAGTACAATTAGTTAAGATACAACCTGCGCCAATTTTAACGCCATAACCTAGACTGACTTTACCTTCGATAATAACGTTGATATCAATATCTACATCTTGACCGCAGGTTAACTCACCACGTAGATCAAAACGGCTTGGGTCACGTAACATCACACCACTTAACAGTAGTTGATTTGCTTTATCAGCTTGATATGCACGCTCTAGGTTAGCCAGTTGCAAACGGTTATTCACCCCTTCCACTTCAAATGCATTTTCTGGTTGAACCGTTTCAATGGATAACCCTTCTTGATAAGCCATCTGGATAATATCTGTTAAGTAAAACTCGCCCGCCGCATTGTTATTAGATAACGCTGGTAACCAACGATTTAACGCATCAGCGTCAGCCACTAAGATACCTGTGTTCACTTCATTAATGGCTAATTGCTCCGGGTTAGCATCTTTTTGCTCTACAATCCCAACTACTTCGCCATTAGCACGTTCGATACGCCCGTAACCTGTTGGGTCATCTAATTTAATGGTTAATAAACCAATACCGCCAGCAGGTTGAATATCCACTAATTTGGCTAACGTTGTTTCAGATAATAAAGGCACATCACCGTAAACGATTAAAATTTTCTCGCCTGAGTTGAAGTGCGGTTGTGCCATTTGCATTGCATGGCCAGTTCCCAACTGCTCAGTTTGCTCAATCCAATTTAAACGAGCATCTTGAATATTTTGTTTCATGATGTCTCCACCATGACCATATATTAAGTGAATGTTATCAGCGCCAATTCCTTTAACCGTATCAATAACATGTTGCACCATTGGCTTGTCTGCAATTTTATGAAGTACTTTAGGTAGGAGAGAGCACATGCGTGTGCCTTTGCCAGCAGCAAGAATAACAACACTTAACGACATAATAGAAACCTTAATATCTGAAGAATAAAACATTATTTTAACGGAGTTTTAGATAAGAACGTATAAGAAAAGTAGTTGTTTAAGAGATTAGCCTCAGATAGAGGCTAATTTAAAGCAATCGACAAGACAAATTAAGTACGTCTAACAGGAAAGGTCATACAGTGTGGTCCGCCGCCGGTTTTTAAAATTTCAGTGGAATTTAATTCAAATACAGTGAAACCTCTGTCTCTCAGTGCTTGATTCACCTTGATATTAGTAGCTAATGAAATCACCTTTTTATTACCTAATGCCTGCAGGTTACAAAAGTGCTTAAATACGCCGGCTTCTTCAATCTTAATTAAATCGTAACCTGCTTTATCCAAATACTCCTGAAAGGCTGTTGGCAAACCTTCGTAATAAGTGACTGCGGTTTTTTCACCAATAATATTAAAGATCATATCTAAATGCAGATACTCAGGTTTTGATTGCACCGATAGCACTTGATAACCCAGTGGGGCTAATTGTGCTCTAATGCTCTCAATACCTTGTTCGTTGGAACGTTGTAGCACGCCTATGGCTAAGGTTTTATCGTCTAATTGCCAAAAGTCACCGCCTTCAACTACACCTTCCTCACAAGTTGCAATCAAAGGTACACCTAACTCTCTCATTTTGGCGGCGTATTTTTGTGACTCTTCCTGTCTTACTTTTTCTTTAAAGCGACCTAGGACATAACCTTCTTTTAAGTTAAAGCCAAAATCACGTGCAAACACTTGACTGTCTAAGGCTTTAGTGGCTTCTAGTAACTCTACTTTGACACCATTTCTTTCATAAATAGAGACAAGCTGCTGATGTTCTGCAGCACATTTTTCAAGGTCAATTTTTTGCCCTTGGTCCAGCCAGTCTTCGGCTATTTTATTAATAGGGTTCAGGTCAAGATGGGTAGGCGGGCATAGTAAAACTTGCTGCAATACACCAGTTGCCGATCTAACATAACATTGAGTCATAACACTCCCTTTATTTTGTACGTCGTTTCAGATGAACTCCTGCTAACATACAACGTACTGAACCACCTGCTAATTCAATGGTTGGAATTGATATTGGCAGTAACATGGCTGATTTTTCAATGGTCGTAATTTGTGCTGCTGTTAATACGTCATAAGCTTTCTGCGATAAAGCTAAAACAGACTTACCATCAGCATTAGTTAGCTCTAGCGCATTACCTGCAAATTGATCAATTTGTTCAAAGCTTAAATCAATCACCTCTCGACCACTCTCTTCAAGGCGTAACTTAATTTCAGCTCGGCGCTCAAGGTCAACAATCATATCCAAACAAACCATCGCATAATCAGTACCAATCGCCATCATGACGTTGGTGTGGTAAATCGGCGTCCCATTTTTATCTGCACTTTCAAAAGCCATCGGCTCATAACCAAACATGGTACAAAACCTTTCTAAACAAATGTCATTAGCACGGTTAGATTTAGCCGTATAAGCAACACGCTCAATATGGTCTAACACCATCGCACCAGTTCCTTCGAGGAAGATATCATCCCATTCAAGGCCTGAAAAATCGACCACTGACTGAACACGATATTCACGCTTCAATAGTTCAATCACATCACTGCGGCGCTCTCTTCGTCTACTTGGTGAATACATAGAGTGAATCGCAATATTTCCACCTGAGTGAGTTGAAAACCAATTATTAGGAAAAACGCTATCTGGTGTTTCATTCTCACCATAATCATTAAAGACATGTACTCTAACGCCATTCGACTCTAATTTATCTACCATTAAGTCGAACTCTTTTTAGCTAAACCGCTAATATCCTTATCATCATTGTTAGTGATATTTTGAAACGCATTATCACGCGATGTTTCAGGATTTGAATAGAAATTCCAAGGGCAGATCATCACTACCGCATTAGGAGATTGAACTAATGACATTAATTACCTCATAAAATACAACAACATCTACAGGGTTATAGAATGTTGGATAAGAACTTTGTAACCTAGGATGATTCGCCACTGTGCCAAAGATGTTTTCAGGAATGTCATCAACAAGCAATGAACCGTCCTCCATAAACAACACACGATCCGCCACTTCGTTGGCAAACCCCATTTCATGGGTTACTACGATCATGGTCATCCCTTCTGCTGCTAATGACTTCATTACATCTAACACTTCACCTACCATTTCAGGATCCAGTGCAGACGTTGGTTCATCAAATAACATCATGTCTGGTTTCATCGCTAAGGCTCTAGCAATTGCAACACGCTGTTGCTGACCGCCCGATAGTTGCGCAGGGTAAACATCCATTTTTTCGGCTAAGCCCACACGTTTTAATAATGTTTGAGCTTCAGCGTCCACTTCACTTTTAGGCAGTTTAGAGACCTTAAGTGGCGCTAACATGACATTTTCTTTAACCGTTAGATGTGGAAAAAGATTAAAAGATTGGAATACCATGCCGACATTTTCACGCAACTTATTAATATTGGTGCGATCGTCATACATATTCACACCATCCACGATGATATCGCCATCGGTAATGGTTTCTAATTGGTTTAAGGTTCTTAAAAATGTTGATTTACCTGAGCCAGATGGCCCGATAATCACCACTACTTCACCACGTTTAATATTAGTAGTGACCTTCTTTAAGGCATGACAATTATTCGGATAGATTTTATCGACATTAGCAGTGACTACCATGTCATGACCTTTATATGTATTAACCATTATTTGCTAACCTCTTTTCAATACGTTGAATTGCCCAAGATAGAGTTGATGTTAACAATAGGTATAAAGCAGCTACCGTAAACCACACTTCAAAAGTCGCAAAACTACCACTTACTACTTCACGCCCTGCTTTTGTTAAATCAGTAATAGAGATCACCGAGACCAATGAAGAGTCTTTTATTAAATTAATGAGCTGGCTAGCCATTGGTGGCAGTGTACGTTTAAAAGCTTGCGGTAAGATGACATACATCATCGCCTTCGGGTAAGTCATCCCCAAAGAGCGTGCAGCCTCCATTTGTCCAGGTGAAATTGATTGAATCCCTGAGCGTAAAATCTCAGCGACATAAGCCCCAGTGAATACTGATAAGGCGACAATACCGGCAGTAAAACGTTCTAAATCAAAGACGGTACCGAGGAAGAAATAAACAATAAAAATCTGAACTAATAGCGGTGTGCCACGAATCACTTCCACATATAACAGAGATAAATTTTTGCTAAATGGATTATTAGAGATACGCATTAATGCCGCGACTAACCCAATAAATAGTGAGAAAAACAAAGAGATAACGGATATTTCAAGAGTAGTTAACAAACCTTCTATTAACACTCCCATTCTGACACTTTCTTGTCGAGCTAATAAGTCGCCTTCAAAAATAATATCACCATCGGACACTAAAAGCGTATCAGCATTGCTGATCACTCTATCTGGGTCGCCGTTATCATAGGTAATGGTTAAGCTGCTGTTATTAATGCTAGCGCTACCATCTCCTTGGGCAATAATATCAACGGGAGAAGTATCAACAATATAGGGTAATACACGATGCCACTGCCAATTATAATTGATGGTTTGAGAAGCAGAATAAACTGCCGCAGCAAGTGCAAAAATAGTAATGACAAATAATATATGCCATTTAAGCCTGTGTGGTTGTTCTTTCATAATTTCACCTGGTAAAGGGGAAGGAAAATCAACGTTATAACGCTAATTTTTTTAAATAATTACAGATTAATTGTGTTAACGATGAGATCGCCCTTGATTTACAAAGGTAGATCTCATCATGAGGCAGTGATACTTATTTAATTTGGCTTAACCAAGCGTCACTGTTAAACCACTTGTCATAAATGCGTTGGTAAGAACCATCACCTTTAGATTGTTTTAAGAAGTTATTTAAGAAGTTCAGCATATCTGGATCACCCTGTCTTACTGCCCAACCCAATGGCTCATAAGTAAACGGTTCAAGAATTGCTGAGGTTTTGCCTTTAGTTTGTGCAGCGTAAATAGAGATGAAAGGCATGTCATAAACCATTGCATCCGCTTTACCATTAACAACTTCTAAAGCTGCATCCGTTTCTGTTTCAAAAGCATTATATTGTGCATTGCGTAACATCTTTTTCACTGACTCTTCACCAGAAGTACCTAACTTACTTGCAACAATGTAATCAGCGCTATTTAAGTCTTTATAACTCAGGATTTTGCCTTTATGTTTTGGATTTAATAGAATCGCTTGGCCAACAGTAATGTAAGGGTCAGCAAAATTAACACGCATATTGCGTTTAGCGGTAATTGTCATCCCCGCCATAATTACATGACACTTATTGGTTAATAGAGCAGGGATAATACCGTCCCATGCTGTATTTACTGGTACATATTTAACGCCCATTTGTTTGGCCATTAACTTACCAAGGTCAACATCAAAACCGATGTAATTACCATTTTTTGCTTTCATTTCAAATGGCATATAACCGGCATCAAAACAGGCTCTTAATTCCCCAGACTCGCTAATATCGTCTAATGTATTCGCATTTGCTGCACCGATAGATAAGGCTAATAATGATGTTGCAGAAGCTAACTTGATCAGTTTGTTTTTCATGCTTGTAATTCCTCTATTATTTCAACATGGATAAGTAAAATAGGCTAAATGCCATTGTGGTCTTGCTAAACAGATACTAAATAAGAGCAACAACCGCGCCAAAAAACAAAAACGCTCTAATAATCAATAAAAACAGCCAAAAGAGACTTCACACCATTAAATATTACGACTAACGGTTAATAAAAAACGACTTAACATAAAAATAATCACAGTAAATAAAATGCTTTAATTTTTATTATTTTACCATTGCTCAATAATGTAGCGGTCGCACCGTTAAAGTGCGTTTTTTATTCTTAACAATCGCTGTATTTGAATGTATGAATGGCAGAAACGTCATGCCTAATCCAACTATCGCCTAACCTCTCTGCTACTATTAGCTTTACGCCTGACTGCGCGCCAACATTAAACCAAACAAATCTTTAGGGTTTTCCATCTCGGGCACTAAATCGATTTTTTCGCCTATGTTATGCTTTACCGCTTGCTCAAAGAGATAACGCAAAACAGAAAGGTCTTCTAAAGCAAATCCCACTGAATCAAAAATAGTAATTTGTTGTGGCTCATCGCGTCCTTGCTCTTCCCCTTTAATAACTTTCCATAAAGGATGGACAGGATAATCCGCTGGCAACTGTTGGATATCCCCTTCGACACGGGTTTGTGGCTCATGCTCAATAAATATTTTCCCAGCCTTTAACACATCAATATGTAATTCAGTTTTACCTGGGCAATCTCCACCAACACCATTTATATGCATACCTGGTTCTATCATATCCAGCGTTAAAATAGTCGCATAGGCTTTATCTGCAGTCACCGTTGTCACGATATCAGCGCCTTTTACACACGCTTTCGCTGATGCTGCTTTAATCACAGTTAATGCTGGGTAAGCACTCAAGTGCATAGCAACTTGATCAATGGCATCCGCATCGATATCAAATAACCTGACTTCTTGAATACCCACTAAACAATGTAAAGCAATCGCTTGAAAAGCACTTTGGGCACCACAACCAATCAACCCTAAGGTGCTCGAATCAGCTCTCGCTAACGCTTTTGTAGCCATCGCCGATGCTACTGCAGTGCGTAATCCAGTAGAGATAGTTAATTCACTTAATAAACGTGGAAAACCAGTGCTTACGTCCGATAAGGCACCAAATGCCATCACAGTAGATAAACCTTGTAACGGATTAGTTGGATGACCATTCACATACTTAAAACCATAATGAACTTGATCGGCAACGGGCATTAATTCAATAACACCAACGTCACTATGGGCAGCAGTTCTTGCTGACTTATCAAATTCAGACCAATGACAAAAATCATCTTCCATATATGCTAATAATCCAAACATAAACTCACTAACACCTAATCTAGACACTAACTTACTTGCTGCATTTACATCCAAAAATAACGTCATGTTCATTTCCCCTTGTTTCACTACTGCTAACTGCATATTCAATGCAAAAATTTTAACAAGCCACTGAGCCAACAAAAAGACATAAAAATGTATTAATTTGCATCATAAAATAGCATTATGTATATATAAAATGACAATATGTAAGGGTTTGAGCGTCATGAATAAACTAGATCACACAGATAGGAAGTTACTGGCTCTGTTACGTAAAGATGCACGTATGCCGGTGGTTAACTTAAGTAAAGCGCTGGGTGTTTCTCGTGCAACGGTACAAAACCGTTTAAATAAGCTAGAACGAGAAGGCGTTATTCTTGGGTACACGGTTAAATTAAAACAAGAAGCACAGCAAGATGCCGTCAGGGTATTAATGAGCCTATTAGTAGAGGCAAAAGAGGAAGAAAAAATTATTGAGTCTTTGCGTGCTTTTCCAGAAATCGTATCGGTATACCACACTAATGGTCAATGGGATTTAATCGCAGATATTCAAGTTGATAGCATCTCTGTTTTGGGTGGGTTATTAGGCGAAATTCGTGCGGTGAAAGGTATCATACAAACTGAAACTAGCTTGCTGCTAGGTTTAGTCTTTTAATGAGCGCTATTTAATGGACTTTCACCAGCACATTTTGATATCAAATAAAGAAGCAACTATAAAAATAATTATTACTGTAAAAGACACCTACTTTTTTGCATAATCATTGAGACTAATGCATTCACCTTCAAACTAATGGGCAACCTCATGAAACAAACAATATTAAAAGAGATGTGTGTTGTAGCAGACATCGATGTAGAAAATGAAATTGAACGTCGCGTTAACTTTATTAAAAGCACCTTAAAAAAAGCCTATTGTAAAACGCTGGTATTAGGTATCAGTGGTGGTGTTGATTCAAGCACTGCAGGTCGCTTATGCCAGCTTTCTGTAGACCAGCTAAACCAAGAAGAAAACACCAGTGACTATCAATTTGTTGCCGTGCGTTTACCTTACGCAGTCCAAAAAGATGAAGATGAAGCGCAGCTTGCTGTGAGCTTTATTCAACCAACTAGTTGTGTCACAGTCAATGTTCAATCTGGTGCTGACGGCATTCATGAAACAACAGTCGCGGCACTACAGAGCAGCCAAGTAAAACTCACTGACAATGCAAATTTCGACTTTGTGAAAGGCAATGTAAAAGCGCGTATGCGTATGATTGCACAATATGAAATTGCAGGTTTAACCAATGGTTTAGTGGTTGGGACTGACCATAGCGCAGAGAACATTACCGGTTTCTACACCAAACACGGTGATGGGGCTTGTGATTTAGCACCGCTATTTGGTTTAAGTAAACGTCAAGTTCGTGCTTTAGCAAGACACTTAGGTGCACCCAGTTTATTAGTGGAAAAAGCACCAACCGCTGACCTTGAAGAAAACCAACCGCAACTTGAAGATGAAGTGGCGTTAGGGATGACTTACGATCAAATTGATGATTTCTTAGAAGGCAAAGACGTTGCCCCTGAAATCGAAGAGAAATTGATTGCGATTTACCTGCGTACACAGCATAAACGTCAGCCAATCCCAACAATTTACGATTAAGTCTTGTCCTTTTAGCCTCTCCCGCTAAAACGACTATTTCCAAGTAACAATGACTTACCTTGATGGTTTAATAAAAATTAAGCAATCAAGGTAACTTTCTCGCTTTTTTCCCTACAAACCATCAAATCACTAGCCTTGCTAATGCCTCTAATGATAGATTCTGTACTCGGTTAATGATTAATCGTTCTCTTTTAAACTATTAAAATTAAGGAAATATAGACCATGAAAAAAGTGGGTTTAGTTGGTTGGCGCGGTATGGTTGGATTCGTTCTTATGCAAAGAATGCGTGAAGAAAATGATTTTGCAACGATTGAGCCAGTATTTTTCACCACCTCACAAGTTGGTCTAGCATCTCCTGAAATTGGTAAACCAACCGACACATTAAAAGATGCGTCTTCAATTGAAGCGTTATCTGAAATGGATATTATTATTACCTGTCAAGGTGGCGATTACACTAACTCTGTTTACCCTGCACTACGTGACAGCGGTTGGGATGGTTACTGGATCGACGCAGCATCTTCATTACGTATGAAAGATGACAGCATCATCGTATTAGACCCAGTTAACAAAGATGTCATTCAACAAGGTTTAACTGACGGTATTAAAACTTACGTTGGTGGTAACTGTACGGTTTCTTTAATGCTATTAGCATTAGGTGGTTTATTTGAAGCTGACCTAATTGATTGGGTTGCTCCACAAACTTACCAAGCAGCATCAGGTGCTGGTGCACGTAATATGCGTGAACTAATTAGCCAAATGGGTGCAATTGAAGCATCTGTTGCAGACAAACTAGCTGATCCAGCATCTGCTATTTTAGAAATTGACCAACAAGTGGCAGACTTCATCCGTAGTGATGCATTACCAACTGAACAGTTTGGTGCGCCGCTAGCAGGTAGCTTAATCCCATGGATTGACGTGCCTATGCCTTCTGGTCAATCTAAAGAAGAGTGGAAAGCACAAGTTGAAGCCAACAAAATTCTAGGCACTAGCGACAAGCAAACACCTATCGATGGTTTATGTGTACGTATCGGTGCGATGCGTTGTCACAGCCAAGCAATGACTATCAAACTGAAAAAAGATGTATCAGTAGAAGAGATTGAAAAAATCTTAGGTTCACACAACGAGTGGGTTAAAGTGGTACCTAACGAGCGTGAAGCAACGGTTTCTGAGCTATCTCCAGCTAAAGTAACAGGGACATTAAGCATTCCTGTAGGTCGTATCCGTAAACTCGCAATGGGTCCTGAATACATCAGTGCATTCACTGTTGGCGACCAACTACTATGGGGTGCTGCTGAGCCACTTCGTCGCATGCTTAACATCTTACAAGAAGCTTAATCTAAGCTTTCTTAGCTCGTTTATTAAGCTAGTTAGTAAAGTAATAAAAAAGGCCTCAATTGAGGCCTTTTTTGTGTCTGCTAAACAACTAGTTCAAATTAGCTTAAAACTACTCACCTCGTTTAGTACGAGATAATAAGTCCATCGCAGCCACATTCACCGCTTTACCTTGATATAAAACGTAATAGATTTGCTCACAAATTGGCATCTCTATACCAACACGTTTTGCCAAGTTATACACTTCTTCGGTATTACGGTAACCTTCAACAACCTGACCGATCTCAACCTGCGCTTGATCGATCCCTTTGCCTTTGCCTAAAGCTAAGCCAAAACGACGATTACGAGATTGATTATCAGTACAAGTAAGGACGAGATCACCTAATCCGGCCATTCCCATAAAAGAAGACTCAGAAGCACCTAACGCCACACCTAAGCGAGTTAACTCGGCTAGACCACGAGTAATTAAGGCTGTACGTGCATTAGCGCCAAACCCTAAACCATCAGCTAAGCCGGCACCAATCGCAATCACATTCTTAACTGCGCCACCCAGTTGCACAGCAACAAAATCTGCAGAAACATAAGTTCTAAAGTTTTTGTTATTATGGAATAGATCAGCAATATCTTGTGTAAAGTCACGGTCAGATCCAGCAACAGCAATAGCGGTAGGTAAGCCTTTCGCTACTTCCATCGCAAAAGTAGGCCCTGAAATAACAGCCAGTGGATAATCATCACCGACAATATCACGAGCAACTTCTTGTAATAAACGCCCTGTTTCCGCTTCTAATCCCTTGGCGGCCCAAGCGATACGATGTTCAGGTCGAAGAAAAGGTTTAACCTGTGACAATACCGAGCCAAATACATGGCTAGGCACCACTAATAAAATAGTATCTGTCGCAGCAATACATTTGGCTAAATCACCTTCAGGGTGAAGCTTACTAGGAAGGTAACCTTAGGCAAAAACACCTTGTTTTCACGATCTGACTGTAAACGTTCAATATGTTCACTGTTGTGACCCCAAATTAAAGTGTCATGCCCATTACGAGCCAGTGATAACGCCAGTGCAGTACCGTAAGATCCTGCACCTAATACCGAAATAGTCGCTTTCTCAGCCATTCATTACCTACCTAGAATATGTCAGCAGTGTATATTAAGAGTTTAGTTTTTCAGCTTCTGCTTGCTTACTTGCCATTGCTTGTTGAAACAAAGCATCAAAGTTAACCGGCGCTAAGTTTAACTGTGGGAAAGTACCACGCGTTACCATACTTGATACCGCTTCACGCGCATATGGGAATAAGATATTTGGACAAAATGCATTGAGACAATGTGCTAATTGAGCACCTTCAAGGTCAGATACAGAGAAGATACCTGCTTGTTGTACTTCACATAAGAACGCTACATCTTCTTCAACTTTTGCAGTTGCAGTTAATGATAACGTTACTTCGTATACACCCTCTTCTAATTTCTGAGCTTGTGTATCGATATCCATTTTAACTTCTGGAGCCCACTCTTTTTTGAAAATTTCTGGTGAATTTGGGCATTCGAATGAGATGTCTTTTACGTAAACACGTTGGATATTGAATTCTACTTGCTTGTCTTCTTGTTCTGGCATGATCTTCCCTTAATCTTTAATTAAATTATGTTGTTATTGTTTAAGCTAATAGTGCATCTAACTTTTCAGCACGTTCTAATGCGTATAATTCATCACAACCACCGATAGGATCACCATCAATAATGATTTGTGGCACAGTCGTCCCACCAGTGATTTTCGTCATTTCCGGACGTAGTGAACGATCAGACACATCAATCTCTTGATATTCAGCCTGTTTACTATCCAATAATTGCTTTGCACGTTGGCAGTATGGGCAATAAGGAGTTGTGTACATTGTAATAGTAGCCATAATTTCTGTTACCTTTTAGTTGTTGGTAAATTTGCAGCTGTCCAGCCACTCATTCCTGAAAATAGGTTATTTACTTGCTCAAAACCAGCTTTAGCTAGTTTGTCACCGGCACCAGAAGAACGTGTTCCCGTTGCACATACCACTATAATGGGGCTCTGTTTGTGATTTTCAATAGCAGCAAACTTTCCTTCATTAATTTGTGACACGGTAATGTTTTTAGCATTCACAATATGCCCTTTCTTAAACTCGTCCGCATTACGCACATCTACAACGATTGCGTCTTGCTTATTAATTAATAAAGTAGCTTGTTGTGGATTAACATTGTTAATTTTACTTAATTTATTTTTGACTACGCTATGAATTAACATAACGGCAATAACTACCCATGCTGCAGATAACATAGGGTTATTACTAATAAAATCAATATACTCTTGCATAAGTTGTTTCTTCTTCTCTGTGGATAAATTCGCATCTGAGTATACCCTGTGAAAAACAGAATATCAGCCTTGAGATTTAGAATAATAAATGAAAACGACTTTTTTACGGTTATTTTGACTTGCTTTGATCTCACGTCGGGCTTTTTCAGTGACAAGACGCACAAATGTTGTAAAATCAAAGTGGAGATAATTTGGACATTATGCCAGGACATTAAAAGAGGTTTAAAATGACAATGACTAAAAAACCACTAGTTTTATTAATTCTAGATGGCTGGGGAAATCGCCCAGACACACCTGATAACGCAGTATCTAATGCTAAAACACCTGTACTAGACCAACTATGTAAAGACTACGCAAATGGTCTGATTTCTGCTTCAGGTATGGATGTAGGTTTACCAGAAGGTCAAATGGGTAACTCTGAAGTTGGCCATACTAACATCGGTGCAGGTCGTACTGTTTACCAAAACTTAACTAAAGTAACCAAAGCAATCCAAGATGGTGATTTCTTCGAAAATCCAGTATTTGCAGCAGCAGTTGATAAAGCAGTAGCAGCTGACAAAGCAGTACACATCATGGGTCTAGCTTCTGCAGGTGGTGTTCACTCACACGATGAGCATATCCTAGCAGCAATCGAACTAGCCGCTAAACGTGGCGCAACTAAAATTTATGTACACGCATTTTTAGATGGACGTGATACGCCACCACGCAGTGCAGAAGATACACTGACTAAATACGAAGAAAAATACAAAGAGCTAGGTGTAGGCCGTACGGTTTCTTTAGTAGGTCGTTACTTTGCAATGGACCGTGACAATCGTTGGGATCGTGTAGAAGAAGCCTACAACGTATTAACGGCAGCAAAAGGTGCATACACAGCAGATAGCGCACTAGCTGGTCTTGAAGCAGCTTACGCACGTGATGAAAACGATGAGTTCGTAAAAGCGACTGTGATCGGTGAAGCAGCACCAATGAACGAAGGTGATGCAGTATTATTCTTAAACTTCCGTGCTGACCGTGCACGTGAGCTAACTTACACATTCACAGATGAAAACTTCAGTGGTTTTGAGCGCGCAGTTGTGCCAAACATCCACTTTGCAACATTGACTGAATACGCTGCAGATATCAAAGCGCCTGCCGCTTACCCAAGTGAATCACTAACAAATACACTTGGTGAATGGTTAGCGAAAAAAGATAAAACGCAACTGCGTATCTCTGAAACAGAAAAATACGCACACGTGACTTTCTTCTTTAACGGCGGTGTTGAAGATGAGTTTGAAGGTGAAAAACGTTCACTAATCAGCTCTCCTGCTGTAGCAACTTATGATCTACAACCAGAAATGAGCTCAGCTGAACTAACTGAAAAACTAGTTGGTGCAATTAAGAGTAATGAATACGATGTAATCATTTGTAACTACCCGAATGGCGACATGGTAGGTCACACTGGTGTATTTGAAGCAGCAGTTAAAGCATGTGAAGCAGTTGATAGCTGTATTGGTGAAGTAGTCAGCGCACTACAAGAAGTAGGCGGTGAATGTCTAATCACAGCTGACCACGGTAATGCAGAGCAAATGGTTGACCCTGATACAGGCGGCATCCACACTGCTCATACTAACTTACCAGTGCCATTTATCTACATGGGCCGTGAAGCGACTATCGCTGAAGGCGGACGTCTATGTGATATCGCACCAACTATGTTATCGCTAATGGGAATGGAAATTCCTGCAGAGATGACAGGTCAACCAATCATTACTGTTAAGTAATCTTGGTTATTGGATACTCTGCCTTGGGGTAGGGTATCCAGCTCACCTTTCTCAGCATAACGACATTTAATTTCATCTACCCCCTACACATTGATTTAGATTCGCATACAATAAGCGGCCATCTTAAATATTTTTATCTAACTTTATTAACATTTGTAAGTCGTATTCATAATTGATATTTTTAAGAAACTCCCTATTCACCCTATAAGGCCATAAATTACAGTGATGTTTAACTTATCTAACGGCAGAAAACTAAGTTACCTAACTTTCATCGCTCTTTTTATCACTGTCCTATTTAGCCAGACGGTTACCGCCGCTAACTTAAATACCATTCAACGCCAAATTAAAGAAAATAAACAAACTAAAGCGCAGCAAGAAAAGCAACAAAAGCAGTTAGAAAATGAACTAGAAAAAGTGAAAAAGCCGTTGCTGGCATCGCCTTAACCGCAAACCAAACTAAAACAGACATCGAGCAACAGCGCACTGTATTGGTGAACTTACAAAAAGAAACCAAACAGCTCAACGAAGAAAAATCCATTCAACAGTCATTATTACAACAGCAACTAGTCAGTGCTTATATGACAGGTGAAAATGACTTGGTAAAATTGATTTTGAATCAAGAAGATTTAAGTAAAGTCGTCCGTGCTAGAAGCTACTACAAGTACCTAAATGACGCTCGCTTGGAAAGTATTGAATCACTGCATGAAACAGAGCAAAAACTCCTTAAAAACCAAGAGTCTCAAACCAAGACATTAGCCTCATTAGAAACGCTTTACGAGCAACAAAAACAAAGACAAGCGAACTTAACGGCAGAAAAAAGTAAGCGAGACAAAGCCTTACAAGCATTAAGAAAAGACATTAATTATCAAGCTAACAAAATAGCAAAGCTCAATAATTCAGAAAAAGCACTCCGTGCGCGTATTAAAAAAGCCGCTGAAGAACGTAAAAGACAACAAGAAGCGGCAGCTAAATTAGCCGCTGCACAAGCCCTTAAAAATAAGAATATCGCAAAAGCCAAGGCACAAGCAGCAGCCAACGCAAAAGCCAAGGCCGCGGCAAACAAACAACAAAAAACCAACTCAAAATTAGCCAGCTTAAAAGGCAAATTAAAATGGCCAATTGAAGGTAAGGTACTGCATCGCTTTGGTAGCGCACGCAGCAGCCAAGTAAAATGGAAAGGCATTGCAATCGCTACCAATGAGGGTGAAAAAGTACGCGCGGTGGCAACAGGTCGTGTATTATTCGCCGGTTACTTTAAAGGTTACGGCATGGTGATCGCACTTGACCATAGTGATAATTACATTACTTTATACGGCTACAACCAAACGCTTTTATATAAAGCGGGTGACGTCGTTTTAGAGGGCGATGCCATTGCATTAGCAGGCCACAGTGGTGGCCAAGAGAGAAATACTTTGTACTTTGAATTAAGCCATAAAGGCACCGCGGAAGACCCGTTACGTTGGTTATCGAGAAGATGATCACGTGCTAATCCAACTAAAAAAACTGAGTCAGTTATTGTTGTGTATCGGATTAATGACCTGCTCAACAAACTCTTTCGCTAATAACATTGGTAAAATTGCGATCATCATCGATGACATTGGTTATAACCGTCATAATCAAGCCTTCTTGAAACTACCGAGTGCAATCACCTTTGCGATTCTCCCTTTTACCCCTTATTCCACTAAGATTGCCAAGTTAGCACATCAACAAAATCGAGAAGTACTGCTACATATTCCAATGCAAGCGCATAGCCACAATCACCTGTTAGGCAAAGGTGCATTGATGGAGCAGATGACTAAACATGGCTTTCAACACACCTTAATTGATGCATTAAATGATATTCCCTATGCGATTGGGGTGAATAATCACATGGGCAGCAAGCTAACAGAAGAAGCAACGCCGATGCAGTGGACCATGGAATTATTATCACAACAGGGATTATTCTTTGTTGATAGCTTAACTAGTGCTAAAAGTGTTGCTGCTAAAACAGCTATTGCTGCGGGTTTACCCGCATTAAGAAGACACATCTTTTTAGATAACGAGCGCACCGCAGAAGCCATGGATAAACAGTTTGATCAAGCCGTTAAACATAGCTTAACAACACCTTATACCATCTTAATTGGTCACCCTTATCCAGAAACTCTAAGCTACTTATCACAACGTTTAGGTGCACCGAATAGAGACTTTCAACTGGTTAAACTCAGCCAACTGATACCTGAAAAACAGCGTATGATGTTAGACCAGAAAAAAGTACAATATGATCATCAACACTTGCTTTACTCCGAAGTAAGCCCTCTCAAAATACAATAAATATAATAGCGAGCACTGTATGCGATTATCCGTTTTTATTGCTGATACCTTATCAACACAACTTGTCATCGATTTACAAAAAATTTACAGCGACTACCTGCCTGCCACCTCATTAACCACAGAAGCAATCACTGAGCAATTAAATGACTCAGGATCTCGCTTATTTATGACTATGTTTAATGAGCGTCATATTGGTGCAGTTAAAGTACAAATATCAGACACAACGGCCACTCTATCCCAATTACAAATCAGAGACTTAACACGCCGTCGCGGTGTAGGTAAAAACCTATTAAGACAAGTTGAAAAACAACTAAAAACAGAAGGCGTAACACAGGTTGAATACGCGTTAACAGAAGTTGCCGAATCAGCACAACTAGCAACTCAAGCCTTTTTAGTGAACAGTGATTACCAAGTGAATGATGGGATAGCAGTTAAAGCTATTTAATATAATTGGTATAATTTCATATCAAAAACAAAAAACACACCTAGGTGTGTTTTTTTATAGCAAAATTAAGTCGTGTTAATTAACGCCCTGCTTCAGGGAAATCACCTAATAGCATACTTAAAATATACTGCATTTTACTGCCGTTTGTAGTGACTTTATCTCTCTCTAAATCAGAAAAACCCCTCACTGCAGAACGCCAATAGATTTTTGTCATTCTATTATCCATAGCACTTAATATTAATGAGCCTTTTTTATAACGCGGGTCAGCGCCTTTCTCACGAACGGTTCCAGGAATTAAACCAAAACGTTGCTCTACTTGGTTATTAGCAATCACATCATCGGCCGCATATAAAAAACCAATCACCATTTCAGCTTGATCAGGATTGCTAACCAACTTGTAACCTTTGCTGCTCATATACTTAGCAACTTGCTGACGTATATAAGGTGTTAACACCAACATAGTCGCTTCTTCTTTGGCTAAGACAAAGTTGTAATCATCATTCCAACTGTAGGTTGTAAAAGAGGGAAGCACTTTGCTCGGTTTGCCACTACTTACTAAGGTTAGCGGCTCAGGTTCGATAATCGGCTCCTCTTTAACGACAGGTGTACTAGTACACCCCGCTAAAACTAATTGCACCGCTACTAGCAGAAATAATAAATGCTTCTTCATCTCACTTCCTTACTCTTCGTGAACAAATGATGCTGCTTTTGCATCACTTCAATACCAGAACCAGGGATATGCCCATTTTCACTTAAATGACGTCGCCATGCGCGTGCACCCGATAAACCTTGAAATAACCCCAACATATGACGAGCAATACGATTCAAATGTACACCTTGTGCTAACTGCCCTTCAATGTAGGGATACATTTTTTCTAATACCTCAAAACGAGTTAACGGTACTTTATCACAACCAAATAGTTGCTGATCAACCGTACTTAAAATATAAGGGTTAGCATAAACTTCACGCCCTAACATCACACCATCAAGGTGTTGCAGGTGAGTTTGACAGTCTTCTAAGGTTTTAATTCCACCATTGATTGCAATAGTTAGCTCAGGAAAATCACGCTTTAACTGATAAACTCGTTCATAATCTAACGGTGGAATGTCTCGATTTTGTTTTGGACTTAAACCACTTAACCACGCTTTACGCGCATGCACAATAAACGTATCACACCCTTGCGCTTTGACCTTTTCTACAAAATCACATAAAAATTCGTAAGAATCTAAATCATCAATACCAATACGAGTTTTCACTGTCACCGGTAAATCACAAGCATCACGCATCGCTTTAACCGCATCACCAACCAATGCGCCTTCGGCCATTAAACAAGCACCAAAACGACCGTTTTGCACACGATCAGAAGGGCAACCCACGTTTAAATTAATTTCATCAAACCCGCGCTCAGCCCCTGCTTTAGCAGCTTGCGCTAAATCTAAAGGTGCAGATCCACCTAATTGTAATGCCACTGGATGCTCCGCCGCATCTCTTTGTAAGTAATCGCCCTTACCGTAAAGGATCGCACCGGTGGTCACCATTTCAGTGTAAAGCAGTGTATTTTTACTCATTAAACGATGGAAGTAACGGCAATATTGATCAGTCCAATCAAGCATCGGAGCAATAGAGAAACGGTTTGAAGGGAAATTTTGCATAAAACACCAAGATTAAAATGAAAAACGATCAATAAGCCAAATCAGAGTACTAACCCGTCCACATTAAAAATGTGATTGCGACTAACCTTCAACTGGCATTTCAAAAGAAGAATTATAACAGAAAATAATTACTTAAAAATGCCATTTAACAACTGTTTAAAGCTATCAAAAGATGACCAACACAATCATTAATAAGGAAGATGCAAGGAGCAAAATCGCTTCTTGCAATAATAGCTAGACACATAATTAATAAACTAAAGGATTAAAAACACAGTTAAATTCGTGACTACATCAACCCCAACGATCAGGACACGGCGCCCTGCCTTAACCGGTATTTTACTAAAAGCTTGCCAGGCTGTCAGCATAGGGCAAGGTAATGCCCCCGCCAAAGCAGAAGACATGCTTTTTGGTACTTTCATCACTCGCCCAGCATTTAAAACGCTAAAACGAGCAAAACTGCCCTGCTTTTTTAATGACTGATGAAATGCGACTCTCTGGCCAAGTAAAGTCTCACTCACGTCTTCGCCGACTTTTACAACTCTACCAACCCCATCGACTCCTGGCGTGTGCCCGTCTTCCCAGTTAAGCGGATTTGAATGAATTTCCAATCAACTGGATTGATGCCTGCGATTTCATTTTCCAGCAAAATCTCGTTTGCATTGATCTCACAGTGACTGACACTTGATTGCTCAACTGAATGGCGAGAAGTATTATACGACCAAGCCGATATATGCTTGTTTTTCATAGTGATATATACCTACCATAGGTGAATTGACGGTCATATTAGATGACCTTAAAAGCCCCATTGTAGGAGTGCTCTGAGTAAATGACAGTGCATCAATGACAAATAAATTTTGTAATATTTGCAAAAATAAAATGCTTTTATATGGCAGATTACAAAGACAGCCTTGGCTGAATAAAATCAATAAATGCGGATATCCGTTTAGCAACGGAAGAAGACTTATAAAAGACCGCATTAATTTTTTCGCGATCGGTATTAAGCAGTTTTCCTTGCTCTAATAACGGCACCAACCTGCCAGCTGCGATATCTTTATTGACCATAAAACCTGATAAGCAAGCAATTCCATTGCCAGCGAGTGCCAGTTGCCGCACAGTTTCACCATTACTAGCGGTCAATGTTGGCTCAATATAATCACTTCCAGCTAATGGCCAGCGGTTTAATACTTTTGCGCCGGCAAAACCAAGCCGTTCATGACTCGATAAATCACTGACTTGTTTAGGCACGCCTCTTTTGGCTAGATACTCTGGTGATGCCACTATATATAATAAACTTTTCCCTAACGGCCGCGCATGTAACGTAGAATCGTTTAATTTACCGATACGGATCGCCAGATCGGTTCTTTTTTCCAATAGATCTACAAAACCTTCATTGGAAGTGATCTCTAATTCAATATCTGGAAAAGCTTGTTTAAAAGAGTGAATCAGTGGCACCAGCTGATGAAATACAAAAGGACTTGCCGCGTCGATCCGTAACCTGCCCGCGGGCAGCTCTCCGCGAGAGACAAGTTCTTCTTCTGCCTGCTGAATCTGTAACAACCCGACACGTACTGAGTCAACAAATTGCCGTCCTTCATCGGTCAGTTCTATCCGCCTTGTGGTGCGGTTTAAAATAGTGACACCCAGTTGTTTTTCGACTTTGCTCACCGCGCGAGACACTCTAGCGACCTGAATATCTAAGCTGTCAGCAGCAGCAGAAAAACCACCACTGTCGATCACTGTGAGTAAGATTGCTAAATCATCAGAACGTGTCAGCATGCTATTCACCTTTCATTATCAATAACTATATTTGCAATATTAACAAAAGTAATTTGTTAATAACTCGATTTTTAACTACTTAAAAATCAATAATAATGCGCCCATCAAACGAAAACACAAATTGTGTTCCAATATCAAAATACAAAAAGAGGGAAAAAATATGCCTTTAGCATTATTTGCATTGACGCTCAGCGCCTTTGCGATCGGTACAACCGAATTTGTCATTGTGGGGTTAATCCCTACCATGGCACAAGATTTAAATGTTTCATTACCTTCAGCTGGACTGTTGGTCAGCCTTTATGCAATGGGTGTTGCTATCGGTGCACCTGTTTTAACTGCACTGACTGGCAGCTGGAACCGTAAGCATGTATTGCTTTCAGTGATGGCACTGTTTGTCGCAGGCAACTTATTGGCATGGCAAGCCCCTGGATATGAAACCTTGATTACTGCTCGTATCCTAACAGGGTTGGCGCATGGTGTGTTCTTTTCAATAGGCACGACTATTGCGACAGGTTTAGTTTCAAAAGAAAAAGCCGCGAGTGCGATTGCGATCATGTTTACGGGTTTAACAGTCGCATTGGTGACGGGCGTTCCGCTGGGAACCTATATTGGCCAAACATTCGGCTGGCAGTCAACATTTTTAGTCGTAGCACTACTCGGGTTAATTGCACTTATTGGCAGCGCGCTATTAGTACCAAATAACTTAAAGCAGGCAGCAGCAACTAAGATTTCAGCGCAATTGAAAGTACTCTCGGAACCTCGTTTATTATTGGTCTACGCCATTACAGCAATTGGTTACGGTGGATCCTTCATAGCATTTACTTACTTAGCACCGATTCTGGAACAGGTTTCTGGTTTTGATTCCAGCGCTATCGGTCTGATCATGTTGGTTTATGGTGTGTCGGTTGCTATTGGTAATATCTGGGGTGGCAAAATGGCGGATAAATTGGGTCCAATTAAAGCGCTAAGCGTTATTTTTACAGGTCTTGCTGCCGTGCTACTGGTATTTAACTTCACTGCGGTTAACCCTATTGCAGCGGTAGCTACTATTTTAGTTTGGGGCGCATTTGCCTTTGGTAATGTCCCTGGCCTGCAAGTTTACGTTGTAAAACTGGCGGAAAAACATACGCCTAACGCTGTTGATGTTGCATCTGGCCTTAACATTGCCGCATTTAACGTGGGTATTGCGCTAGGTGCTTGGGGAGGCGGTTTAATCGTTGAAGAAGCGGGACTAATGAATACTCCTTGGATTGGTGCGATTGTGGTGTTATTCGCTCTTGTATTAACGCGCTTTAGTGGCTCATTAGACAAGAAAGCACAACACAAGGCATCAGTGACACGAACTGCTTAATGCTTAATGCTTAATGCTTAATGCTTAATAGAGTCTAACCGCATTATCATTAGAAGCGATATTTATAAAAATATCGCTTCTTTTTTCGTGTTTTTTTGATGCTTTAATAGAGAAATAATAATGGCAACTATTTTTATTACCGGTGCAAATCGTGGATTAGGTCTTGAATTCGTAAAGCAATATGCGCAGCAAGGTCACCATGTCATTGCCTGTGCTCGTCACTTCACGCAGGCAACAGAGCTATCTCAGTTAGCGACACTTCATTCCAATATTCAACTTCATGAACTGAATGTGATGGATGAGGATCAGATCTCTGAGTTAACAACAGTATTTAAAAATCAACCCATAGATGTACTTATTCATAACGCTGGCGTGGGTGGATTTGAATGTGAGGCCTTAGGAGATATGGATCAAAAAGGCTGGCTAGAAGTATTAACCGTCAATACCGTTTCCCCGATGCTAATCACTCAAGCGCTATTAGCAAATATTCTAGCGAGTAAAGCGAAAACTATTATTGGCCTTACGTCTATTCTCGCTAGTATTGATGATAATAATCTCTGGTGGTCGCTATAGTTACCGCGCATCCAAAGCTGCGCTTAATCAAATCATCAAATCGCTTGCTGGCGGACTCTCAGATGATGGCGTAAAAGCGGCAGTTATCCACCCTGGTTGGGTAAAGACAGCAATGGGCGGAGCCGATGGTAAAATAACGCCAGCGCAAAGTATTACAGGCATGATGAATGTGATTGAAAACCTGCAAAGCAAACATTCTGGATCTTTCTTTGTCTACGATGGGACACAGTTGCCATGGTAAGTGCAATTGCTAAATGATACAGGCTTGAAGTATTTAGGTTCATAGGGCATACCGACGCTAAAGGCAAAGAAATATTTACGCTGGTTATGGGATAAATAGAGTGTAAATTAAATTGTCTAGACAAAAAAATAGAGCAACGCTCTAAGGCAGGTTGTTTGGTTTTTATTGTGACTCAGATAAGGGTAATGTTAATCGGTTTAATATTTATAAAGAGTCCATCGACCAGATGGCTTTTGAATACCACCAACAACAGGTTCAATCATCAGACTGGGGTAAAACGACTCAAAGTGTCGACAGGTATTATCAAATCAGCAGTAAAAGCTATTCATTATGAGCAAAAATCAGGTTGCACTCATACCAATCATAGTAAGTAACTGATCTATTTTACTTGTTAAAACAACTTATTTTTTCGTTGTAAGTTTCGTATAGGGAACAACCATTTACATCAACTTACGCCTCAAACTAAGCCATTTTTCCGGCGCAAAATTTAGATCAGTTATTTAATACAATTGGTATCACTCGGCAATTCCCATAAAAAAACGCCCTTGTAATCGTTATAAGGGCGTTTCAATAAAAAGTGTATTTGCTACTCTTTAAATGAGTAGCGACACTTGTTATTTAATTACTTTTTTCAACTTCAGTTAACATGCCTTTCATTAAGCTCACACACCCAATCAGCAGAATCACTGTAAATGGGAGTGCTGCAATGATAGTAATCGATTGCAATGCTTGGATAGATTGCGTACCGCCAATCCATAACATCACCATTGCGATCAAACCTGAAATAATGGCCCAAACGATTTTTTGTTTCATCGGTACTTCTAACTTACCACCCGCTGTCATGCTATCGATAACGATAGAACCAGAGTCGAGGGTTGTCACAAAAAACACAACAATCAGCACGACTGCGATAACAGATAGGATGTCACCAATCGGGTAAGCATCTAACATGTAGAATAGGCTTAATGATACGTCAGTAATGCCTTGCTCTGCGCCTAATAAACCTACTTTTTCAATGATTTGGTCAATAGCCACACCACCAAAAACAGCCATCCATAAAGTGGTCACTAACGTAGGGATCACAAGGACACAAACAAGGAATTCACGGATTGTACGACCTTTAGAGATGCGCGCTACGAACATACCAAAGAAAGGAGCATAAGCTACCCACCAGGCCCAGTAGAACACAGTCCAACCATGTAACCATGATGTATCATCACGACCAGATGCTTGACTTAATGGAACGATATTTTTCACATAACCTACCACTGATGTGAATAAAGAATCCAATACCGTAGTGAAGTTTAATACAGCGATTAACCCTAGGAAAACAAACGCAATGACCATGTTGATATTACTTAACAACTTAACACCGCCGTCCATACCACGCGTTACCGATAAAATCGCTAAGCCCATGATCAATACAATAATAAACTGTTGTAGATATAAGCTATTTTCAAAACCAAATACATGACTAATGCCACTCGCAGCTTGTGAGCCCCCTAAACCTAGCGAAGTAGCTAGACCAAACAAAGTCACAAGTACGGTCAATACATCAATCACATCCCCCATTTTCCCCCATACTCTATCGCCTAAGATCGGGTAAAACACAGAACGCATCGATAACGGTAAGCCTTTGTTATACACAAAGTAAGCAAGGCATAACGCTGTCATACCGTAGATTGCCCAGGCATGTAATCCCCAGTGAAACGCCGTCGCGCCTAATGCTAACTCACGCCCTTCAGGTGTAAAAGGTGCTGCATTTAACGGTGTGCCGTACCAATCCGTGTAGAACGCTGTTGGTTCTGCTACCCCCAAAAGATTAAGCCAATGCCCATACCAGCAGCAAATAACATGGCAATCCAAGAAGTGGTTGAATAGTCGGTTGTTGCTTTATCACCACCTAAGCGAATTTTACCTAAGGGAGAAAATGCAATCCCGATAGCTAGCAACAGTAAAATATTCGCGCCCCACATAAATAGGTAGTCGAAATTAGATAAAACAGCGCCTTTAATTGAATCAATGGCTGCCTTTGCATCTGCTGGCTCAAGCATTAATAACGTGACGATAAAAAGAATTGATAACGCGACTGAAGCGGTGAAAACGGTGTTGTGGACATCAAAGCCCCACTTATTGATATTATCTTGGCCTACTTGGTAATCAGTAGAATCGATACTGTATTTTTTAGATTTAAATTTCATAACTTCTGATATTTAACTACTCATATTAGTGAATAGAAACACCAGCTCCGTATTAAATTAATATTTAATTAGTTATTCCGTACCATAAATACATGGTAACAAATGACTCTCGTTTTTTTATTTTTAGACTTTTATGCTTAATAATAAGCGCGACATTCTAGCATAAAAACACTTTTACCCCCTATTATCACAACCTACTGATTTAATAGAAAATAAGCTATTGACACTAGTGCAAACCCCGCCATTCTCGGTTTTACCCTGACTAAATACCACCGCTAAAACTCCCTTGATTGTTACATATAGGTAAAAATGAATTGCAAATGTATAGCATTATCTTTTTTTAAAAAAACATATACTGATTTTAATTGATTATAAAACCAACAATAAGGGATAAATATGACAGCAAAGTATATTGATGGAAAACTTATTTCCAAAACCGTTCGTTCCGAAGTCGCAGCACTGGTCAAAACACGTGCTGAAAATGGTTTATCGATTCCTGGCTTAGCTGTTGTGTTAGTTGGACAAGACCCAGCCTCTCAAGTTTATGTGAACAGTAAACGTAAAGCTTGTGAGGAAGTTGGCTTTACCTCTAAATCATTTGATCTACCAGAAACCACCAATGAAGCAGATCTGTTATCGCTAGTTGATACGCTCAATGACGATCCACAGATCAATGGTATTTTAGTACAACTGCCTTTACCAGAAGGCATCGACACCACTAAAATAATTGAACGCATTAAACCGGAAAAAGATGTTGATGGTTTTCACCCTTACAATGTAGGTCGCCTTTGTCAGCGTATTCCAACACTACGGTCTTGCACACCTAAAGGAATCATGACCTTATTTGAACGTTATAATATTCCACTCAAAGGTAAGCACGCAGTGATTGTAGGTGCTTCTAATATCGTAGGCCGCCCAATGAACATGGAGCTATTACTTGCGGGTTGTACCACCACAGTTTGCCATCGTTTCACACAAAACTTACAAGGTTTTGTAGAACAAGCTGATATTTTAGTGGTGGCCGTTGGCAAACCGGGCTTTATTCCAGGAGATTGGATAAAACCGGGTGCAGTCGTGATCGATGTAGGTATTAACCGCCTACCGACTGGTAAACTCGTCGGCGATGTGGAATTTGATATTGCAGCACAGAAAGCAAGTTTTATCACGCCAGTACCTGGCGGAGTTGGCCCAATGACAGTAGCCACCTTAATTGAGAACACACTACTAGCTTGCCAATAGCACCTTTGCTCTTCACACCATCGAGCTCACGATTCTACTCGATGGTTTTACTGCCTATCACAGCAATACCATTAAGATTTGGGTGGCGGAGCACAAGATTCTCTCACCACCAGCTCAGTGGCTAAAGGTTGTGGTAATGGAATGTCTTCTCCATTCAACCTCGAGACTAAATACTTAGCGGCAAGCATACCCATCTGTTCCTGTGGCGTTCTGATCGTGGTTAATCTAGGCGTAATATTAGAAGCTAAAGCCATATCATCAAAACCAACAATCGAGACTTCTTCTGGTATTTTAATGCCCATATTTTTAGCTTCAAAAATAACTCCATAAGCGAATGGTTCAGAGCCACAAATAATGGCTGTCGGTTTATTTGCTCGCGACATCAATAAACGGAATGCTTCACGCCCTTCTTCGATACCAAATTTAGATTGTAATAAGTTATCGTCAGATAAACTCAAATCTTGCTTTTCTAGCGCGGCTCTCACCCCTATCAAACGGTTTAATGCACGATCATTATTTTCAGTGAAGCCGGAGATCATCGCGAATTTAGTGTGCCCAAGATGTAATAGATAACGTGTAATGTCTCCAGCGGCGGCTTGATTATCGAAACCAATACACGGATGTTCAAAATTATCATCCACAGCCCATGTTAATACATAGGGAATAGACTTAGCTTGGAGTAACTCATAAATGTGTTTATCGCGAGATTGACCAACCAATATTAACGCATCCATCCCATGTGAGACCATTTGCGTAATATGTTCATACTCTTTTTCGATGTTGTAGTTATTGGACGCCAGCATCATATTATACCCTGCCGTCGAAATTTGATTTTGAAACACTTCAATGGTTCGCCCAAATAAACTACTATCCAAAGAGGGGATGACAGCTCCTATCATCCTCGAACGCTTTGAAGCTAATGTGCGAGCGGCGGCATGTGGAACATAATTTAACTGTTTGATCGCCGCATCTATTTTCTGCTTTGTTCTGTCACTCACAACAGCGGGATCATTTAAATACCGTGAGACGGTAACTGACGCAACACCCGCCGCAATGGCAACGTCTTTCATGGTCGGATCAGCCGACAAATTGTTATGCGCTTTCATACTATCCTCAATGATTTAATATGACTCATTAACAATGAGTGATTACGTTTACCCTCATAAGCCACAACTTAACTCTTCCTGAACTAATACTCTGTTGTGCTTCAACAGCATAAATAGATTATAACACAAAAATAATAACCTCCATTTTAATCATATCCCCTTATGGAACGGTTCATATAGAGATGAAAAAGAGTTAGCACCATAATTGATCGTGGTCAATTATGGCGCGTTTTTGATTGAAACATCACCAAAATTGTGCGCGAAGAAATATTTTTATTAATTAGGATTTTATTTTTTAATCAGGTTTATCAGCTTAACGTCATATAAATCAGGCATTAAAAACATTTTTTTAATGATTTTAAAAAGTCGGCACCAAGCTTGCAAAACACTAAAAATGGAAGCGCATTCATTTTGATTTTAATTAAGCTGAATCATCATATTTGCCATGAACCTTACAAACATAATTAAGAAAATTGATACCCATACTTTAGGAGAGTGTTTATGAAATCGCATTACAAAGTTATCGTTATTGGTGGTGGTATTGGGGGATGTAGTACGCTTTACCATCTAACCCAGGAAGGATGTACTGACGTAGCCTTAATCGAACGTAATGAATTAACTTCTGGGACCACGTGGCATTCAGCGGCACAAGTAACAAACTTTGGTGCAACACAAACGATGGTTGGTTTAAAAAGCCACAGTATTCAGCTTTATAAGAAATTAGCAGCAGACCCAGAGAATCCAATTAACTATCACCACGCCTCAGGTGGTATTCGCCTTGCTTCAACACAAGAGCACCTTGATGGTTATAATCACTTCATTTCATTAGCGAAAGGAATGGGGGTTAACTTTGAACTATTAGACCCTGCTGAATGTGCTAAACGTCACCCGTTAATTGAAACACATGAATTAGTTGGTGGGCTTTGGGATCCGCTAGATGGCGATATCGACCCGGCACAATTAACACAAGCATTAGCGCGTGAAGCACGTAAGGCAGGTGCTGAAATTTTCCGTCATAATCCAGTAGAAGATATTCACCAAAAAGAAGATGGTACTTGGGTACTGCAGACTAAAAATGGTGAAGTGAGCTGTGACAAATTAGTTAATGCCGGTGGTTACCGTGTTAATGAGCTAGGCAAAATGCTGGGTATTGAATATCCGGTTATCTCAATGGAACACATGTACTTCTTAACGGAAACTATTCCAGAAATTGAAGCGTTCGGTAAGCGTGTCCCACTATTACGTGATCCACTTGATGACTTCTACAGCCGCCAAGAAAAAAATGGTTTATTAGTCGGTATATATGAACAACGTTGTAAAACATGGGGTATGGATGGTATTGATCCTAACTTCGTGAATGCACTTTGTCCTGATGACCTTGACCGTTGTTTAGATAACATGGAGCGTGTATTTGAACGTATGCCATGCTTAGCAGAAACCGGTATTCACAGTATTGTAAACGGCCCGATCACTTACTCTGCAGATGGTAACCCGCTCGTTGGTAAAACCCCTGGTTTTGACAACTTATACTCAATCATCGGCTTACGTGCTGGTTTGGGTGAAGGTGGTGGTCACGGTAAGATCCTTGCTGAAATTATCGTACACGGTGAATCAGAATGGGACACATGGTGTATTGACCTGGCTCGATTTACATCGCATGCCAACACAGAGTTTACAGCATTAAAATCCATTGAAGATTACCAAAACGAATTCCGCTTCCACATGCCGCATGAAGCACGCCCTGCTGGCCGTTTAGCTAAAACAACGCCTATTTACACTACGTTAAAAATGCAACATGCAGAATTTGGTGTGGTCAATGGTTGGGAACGTGCAATGTTCTTCAAACCTGATGCTGATTACAAGTTTGAACATAGCTTCCGCTTCACTGACACTGACAAGAAAATCGTTGCTGCAGAAGTAAAAGGCGTAACTGAAAACGTCGGTATTATGGAAGTCAATGGCTTTAACCGTTTTGAAATTAAAGGGCCAAAAGCAGCAGAATGGCTAGACAGCTTAATGTGTTCAAATATTCCAAAGACAGTGGGCCGTATTGGTCTTTGTTACTTCCTAACTGAAAAAGGTAACGTATTAGGCGAAGCGACTATCGCTAAACTATCTGAAGATACATTCTGGTATGGCTCTGCTGCCGCAGCTGAATATAAAGATATGGATTGGTTACGTTCACACCTACCTAAAGAAGGTGTTGAAATTACTTCTCTAACAAATACTCACACAATTTTATCTGTAACCGGTCCTAAATCACGCGATTTAATCGCGAGCCTATCACCTCGTACAGATTGGTCTAACGAAGCTTTCCCATGGTTAACCACTAAACCGGTATACATCGGTCATGCACAAGCACAAGCATTACGCGTGAGCTTCAGTGGTGAATTAGGTTGGGAGCTACATGTTCCAAATGAACAATTATTACTCGCACATACGCTATTAACTGAAGCAGGTGTTGATTACGGTCTTATCCCATTCGGTTCAATGGCACTAGAGTCGATGCGTCTTGAGAAAGGCTACCGCCATTGGAAAGCAGACCTTATCACTGAGTTTGACCCCTTTGAAAGTGCATTAGATCGCTTCACTAAGATTGATAAAGAAGCTGACTTCCCAGGTAAAGCGGCATTGCTTGCTAAGCAAGGTCAACCAATGCGCAGAAAATTTGTCACCATCACTGTCGATTGTGATATTGCAGCAGCACATCCTGGCGACTCTATTTGTGTCGATGGAAAAGTAGTCGGCACGGTGACCTCTGCAGCTTATGGATACCGTGTAGAGAAGAACATTGTACTTGGCTTTATTGACCCAGAATACTCGGTCGAAGGAAGTAAAGTAGATGTAGAAATCATAGGGACAGCTTACCCAGCGATTGTTGTGAGTGATTGTCTTTACGATTCGAAGAACGAGAAAGTGAGAAGTAAGTAAATAAATAAAACTATAACCATGGAGAGTAATATGAAAAGGGTAACAAAATTATGCTTAGCAATATCACTAGGTTTAACAGGCGTTTCAGCACAAGCAGCTGACCTTGTTTTAGGGGTGCCAAGTTGGCCATCAGCAGGAGTTACTTCGAATGTGATTAAAATCGTACTAGAAGAGAACTTAGGCTTAGATGTGGGCATGCAAAGCGGCACTAACCCAATTATTTGGGAAGCGATGGACCGAGGTTCAATGCAACTGCATCCTGAAGTTTGGTTACCCAATCAACAAAATCTCTACCAGAAGTATGTGGTTGAAAATGGCACGGTTGTGAAAAACCAACATAGTGTAGAAGCAAAACAAGGGCTGTGTATTACTAAGGAGATGTCAGATAAATACGATATTAAATCGATTTACGACCTGACCGATCCTGATAAATCAGCCCTATTAGATAGCGATGGTGATGGTGAAGGTGAAATTTGGGCTGGTGAACCTGGCGCTGCTTCAACGACTGTCGAAATCATCCGCGCTAAAAGCTATGGCTATGACCAAACCATGAAGTTAGTACAAGTGGATATTCCAGTTAACTTTGCTTCTCTGGATGCTGCAGTACAAGCTAAGAAACCTTATGTTTTCTCTTGTTACACACCACATTATATCTTTGCTTTGTATGACATCGTGTTCTTAACAGAACCAAAACATAACGATGCAACATGGAAAACAGTCCAACCAACAGACGATCCGGATTGGTTAGCAAAATCTAATGCAGATTCAGGTTGGCCTGTTACTTATGTGCAAATGCACTATGCAAAATCATTGGAAAAAGATCAGCCAGAAGCAGCTGAGATCCTGAAAAACTTCGCAATCACCTCAGACATTATGAGCGAGTGGAGTTATTCAGTGGTGGTTGATAAGAAATCACCAGCCGATGTTGCAGCGGAATGGGTTAAGAATAATCAAGATATAGTCAACGCTTGGTTAGGTCTATAACACCGAGTTAAACAGTGAGCAGCCCTTCTTTGGACTAATGAAGGGCATGCCCAAATGTTTCATATTTCTAAAAACCTTAACAACAGGTATGGCTTAGTATGACGACAGATGTAATTCAATTAGAAAATGTATGGAAAATATTTGGCGATAGAGCCGAAGAAGCAATGCAAGCAGTTAAAAGCGAAGGCTTAGATAAGGCTACTGTACTCGAACGTTTTGGTTGTGTAGTTGGTATTGCAGATGTTTCATTCAAAGTAGCACGAAGTGAAATATTTTGTATTATGGGCCTTTCGGGTAGCGGTAAGTCTACGCTTATTCGCCACCTTAACCGCTTAATTGAGCCTTCAGCAGGCTTGGTTAAAGTACTCGACCAAGATATGTCTGCATTAACTCCTAATGCGCTTCGAGAAACGCGTGCCAAAGATATCGGCATGGTGTTTCAACACATGGCATTATTACCACATCGTACCGTTGCTGATAATGTCGCTTTCCCATTGGAAGTACAAGGTTTACCTAAAGCAGAACGTTGGGAAACATCAATGCATGCTTTATCACTGGTTAATTTAACCGGTTATGAGTATCGACTGCCCCATCAACTATCAGGGGATGCAACAACGTGTTGGCTTAGCCAGAGCACTAGCCAGCGACCCTGAAGTATTATTAATGGATGAACCTTTTAGTGCACTCGATCCGTTAATCCGCCATGAACTACAAAACCAATTCGTACAACTAACTAAAAACCTACAAAAAACCACCGTATTCATTACCCATGACTTAGACGAAGCTATTCGTATTGGTGACCGTATTGCTATTATGAAAGATGGGTGTTTGATCCAAATAGGCACACCGGAAGAGATTGTGATGCAACCTGCTGACGATTATGTCGCAGACTTTGTAAAAGGTATTTCTAACCTCAAGTTAATCAATGCCCACTCAATTATGTTAGCCATTAACGATACGACATTACCTATTTCCATTGATAAAACAGCCGCACTGCGTGCAGATGAAAATACTAGCCTAGAAGCATTAATCGACCTCTCTGTCACCACTACATTGCCTATCATAGTTACTAATGATGCGGGCCAAGATATAGGTGTGATCAGTAAAGATACCCTGCTTAAAGGCATTAAGGGAGAAGAATAAGATGAATACTCAACAAACAGCTTCGCTTAACCAAGTCGATTATACGCAACCCATTCAACACTTTACTCAACGTCAAAGTCGTTATTATCAAGGGCATTTTACTAAGATCCAAACGGACACTCGTTTGCATATCTCTTTTAACTTTTTTGCCGCTTTATTTGGCCCGCTATGGGCTGCTTCACGCAGTGTGTGGGGATTCTTTTGGGTGAGTGCTATTGCTATTTTAATCTCATCCATTTTACTTGGGCAAGGCATCTGGGGTGAAGCAGGAGGCGGTAAACTTGCTCAAGCAGACCGTTTGTTTGCTAAATCTCAAGAGATGGCCACTAAAGGGCAAGCCGCACTAAACAATGGAGAAGCCAACGCTAAGGCTTTCTTTCGTAACTCCGATAATCTAAGAAGAGCTGCAGAAAAAGCAGTGCTCGCTGCCGAAGAGAATGCTAAAGGCGCTAGTCAAAACGCTATTTATGGGGGCTTACTATTATTTATTATCTTCCTTATTCAAGGTTTTACCGCCAATGCTGTTTACGAGAAACAATATTGTCGCTGGCGACAAGACCCAGAGGTCGGCAGCGGTTTCCATATTAAAGCACTGATCTGTGGCATCGCTATTCTGGCCTTTATTTATCCATTAACGCTATACCGTTTTATTTCCGCAGAACAAATCTGCTGGTTAGTGGAGTTTCCTTCGGATAAAACTATTTTTAACACCACTGCCAATTGGCTTAATTCAATGTTCGACTTCCTGGCGCTTAATGGTGCGAACTTCTTTGATGCTATCACACAAGTAATTAACCTTTTCCTAGATGCAATTGAAACATTATTAGTAGGTACACCTTGGCCTGTGATCATGATGTTAATCGTGTTTACATCATGGCGCATCTCAGGCTACAAAGCCGCTTTTTATACTGCAATTGCCCTTTCTTACCTGGCGTTTTTTGGTTACTGGGAAAAGAGTATGGCGACCATCTCTTTATTAGGCGCTGCTGCGGTAATTTGTGTTGTTGTGGGTGTACCGCTGGGAGTGTTATGTGCCAAAAACAAAACTATCGATTCAATTACTAAACCTGCGCTGGATTTCATGCAAACCATGCCCGCTTTTGTTTACTTAATTCCAATCATTGCATTCTTCGGCACAGGCAAACCACCAGGTGTGTTAGCGACCATTATTTTCGGTATGCCGCCGGTAGTACGCTTAACAACATTAGGCATTCAACAAGTGCCCGCATCGATTGTAGAAGGTGCCCTAGCCTTTGGTTGTTCACGTAAAAAATTATTACTGGATGTGGAATTACCATTAGCAAAAGAGAGCATTTTGGCCGGTATTAACCAAACTATTTTAATGTGTTTATCAATGGTGGTTATCGCGTCATTGATCGGTGCAGAAGGCTTAGGAACCGACGTACTGCAAGCACTGCAGTTTGCAGCAAAAGGACAAGGTTTATTAGCAGGTTTAGCGATTCTATTTTGCGCGATTATGATTGACCGCATCATTCAAGGCTTATTTAAACCCAAAGAAAAAACAGAATAACCAGTCACCAAGATGACTACATTTTAATTAGCATTTATGCACAACAGATAGAAGGTAAGTTATGAAAATATTAATTATGGTAAAACGAGTAACCGATCCAAATGTGACGATTAGACCTAACACGGACAGTAGTAATGTTGACCTGACTAATGTCAAAATGGCAATGAACCCTTTCTGTGAAATTGCCACCGAAGAGGCTGTTCGTTTAAAAGAAGCAGGTATCGCTTCTGAAATTATCGTTCTGTCTATCGGTGATAAACAATCTCAAGATCAAATCAGAACGTCACTTGCAATGGGCGCTGACCGAGGTATTTTGATTGAAACAGACGCCACGTTAGAGCCACTTAATATCGCGAAGCTAGCCGCTAAAGTGATTGAAGAAGAAGAGATTGATCTCGTCTTACTGGGTAAACAGTCTAGTGACAAAGATAACAACCAAACAGGACAAATGTTAGCGGCCATCAAAGATTGGGGGCAAGCAACATTTGCCTCTAAATTAGATATTAATAATGAAAAAGCGATAGTAACACGTGAAGTTGATACTGGCTTGCAAACCATTGAACTGACTTTACCGGCAGTCGTTACCTGTGACTTACGTTTAAACACTCCTCGTTTTGCTTCTTTACCTAATATTATGAAAGCAAAACGTAAACCGTTAGTGGTTAAGCCAATCGAAGAATTTGGTCTCGATTTAACACCTCGCTTTAAAATGTTAAATGTCGAGTCGCCACAAGTACGTGAAGCGGGTGATATTTTAGGCTCTGTTGATGAGCTACTTGAAAAACTAAAAACAACTGAAGGAGTACTGTAATGACTATTTTAATTATCGCAGAGCACGATAACAGCAGCCTAAAAGAGATCACTCTGAATACAATTACAGCAGCAACAGAAATTGGCGGCGATATCGATCTATTAATCGCAGGTGAAACATGTACTGCAGCAGCAGAGGCTGCAGCGAAAATCAGTGGCATCACACGTGTTTTAGTCGCTGATAAGCCTTGCTATAACGGCCAACTAGCCGAAAATGTAGCAGCACTCATTATGTCGATAGCCAGTAACTATACCCATATACTTGCTCCATCAACAGCTAATGGCAAAAACGTATTGCCACGCGTCGCAGCAAAACTCGATGTGTCCCTTTTATCGGATGTTATTTCTGTCGAAAGTCCAGATACGTTCAAACGTTCTATTTATGCAGGTAATATTATTGCTACTTTACAATCGCTTGACCCAATTAAACTACTCACGATTCGCGGTACATCTTTTTCTCCTTCAGAACAAAATGGAAGCGCAACCATAGAGGCAGTAGATGGCGCCTTTAATGAAGCATTATCTCAATTTATTAATAACGATACAGTCGTCAATGAACGCCCTGAGTTAACCTCTGCAAAAATCGTTATTTCGGGTGGTCGTGGAATGCAAAATGGGGAGAACTTCTCCATGCTAGAAAAAGTGGCGGATAAGATTGGAGCGGCGGTAGGTGCGACACGTGCGGCAGTAGATGCAGGCTTTGTACCTAATGATATGCAAGTGGGTCAAACCGGTAAAATTGTTGCCCCTGACTTATATATCGCAGTTGGTGTGTCTGGTGCCATCCAACATTTAGCGGGGATGAAAGAATCAAAAGTGATTGTTGCTATCAATAAAGATCCTGAAGCTCCTATTTTCCAAGTCGCTGATTATGGAATTGTTTCGGATCTATTCGACACACTACCTGAACTAGAAAATGCACTATAAGCGTTAACTATATTTACTCATTAATAAAGGAGACCAGCAATGCGTGAATCAATGGAATTTGATGTCGTTATCGTTGGTGCAGGACCGGCAGGTCTCTCTACGGCCTGTCGATTAATGCAACAATCACAGAAAGAAGAGCGAGAGCTGAGCGTTTGTGTCATAGAGAAAGGCTCAGAGGTAGGTGCTCATATTTTTTCTGGAGCAGTCTTTGAAACACGCGCATTAGACGAACTCTTTCCAGATTGGAAAGAGCGTGGCGCACCACTCAATACGCCAGTGACTAGCGATGAAATTTACCTATTAAAGAATGCAGAAAAGGCACAAAAATTACCTAATAGCTTAGTCCCTAAAACCATGCACAATGAAGGTAACTACATCATCAGTGTAGGTAACCTATGTCGCTGGTTAGCAGAACAAGCAGAAGAATTGGGCGTGGAAATTTTCCTGGCTTTCCCGCAGCAGATATTTTGTATGGCGATGATGGCGAAGTGAAAGGCGTGATCACTGGTGATATGGGAATCGATGCAAAAGGAGAGGAAAAAGCGGACTACATGCCAGGCATGGAGTTACATGGTAAATACACCATTTTCTCTGAAGGGTGCCGTGGCCACTTAGGCAAACAATTAATTAAGCAATATAACCTTGATAGTGAATCAGATACCCAACATTACGGTATTGGACTTAAAGAGTTATGGGAAATCGATCCAAGTAAACATAAGCCAGGCTTAGTGGTACATGGCGCTGGCTGGCCGTTAACGAAAGAAACAAGCGGTGGGTCGTTCCTTTATCACGCTGAAAACAATCAAGTGATGGTAGGTATTGTCATTGATTTGAGTTATTCAAACCCTTACATCAGTCCATTTGATGAACTGCAACGTATGAAGCACCACCCTATTTTTAAAGACACATTAGAAGGCGGTACGCGTATTTCCTACGGTGCACGTGCGATTGCTAAGGGTGGCTTGAACTCCTTACCTAAGATGCACTTTCCGGGAGGGTTGTTAATTGGCTGTGATGCAGGGACATTAAACTTTGCCAAGATAAAAGGCACACATACGGCAATGAAAAGCGGCATATTAGCAGCAGAAAGTATTTTTGCAGCCCTGTCTAGTGAAACGCCTGTGAGCAATGAATTAAGTTCATTTACAGATGCCTTCAAAGCTTCTTGGTTGCATGAAGAGTTACATCAAACACGTAACTTTGGCCCCGCTATGCATAAGTTTGGTACTTACATGGGTGGTGCTTTCAACTACTTAGATCAAAACTGGTTCAAGGGAAAACTGCCTTTTACCCTGCATGATACTAAGCCAGACCATGAACAGCTGAAACCAGCTGCACAGTGTGCTGATATTACTTACCCTAAACCTGATAATAAAATCAGCTTTGATAAGCTTTCTTCTGTGTTTATTTCTAATACAAACCACGAAGAAGATCAGCCTTGTCACCTTAAATTACAAAGCCAAACTATCCCTATAGAAAAAAATCTCGCTTTATTTGCAGGTCCAGAAGCACGCTTTTGCCCTGCAGGGGTGTATGAATTTGTTGAAGAACCAGAAAGCAAAGCACAACAACTGCAGATTAATGCGCAGAACTGTTTGCATTGTAAAACATGTGATATCAAAGACCCAACTCAAAATATTACTTGGCAAGTACCAGAGGGGTTAGGAGGGCCTAACTACCCGAATATGTAATGAAATTTAAGCGATGGTGAATACATTTTCAAGCATGTTTCACCTTCATCAACTAACAGTGTAATGCTTCTATTTGAAGCTAAAAATATATAAGGCATTAACAATGGCAACTGAAAAACCTAAAGAATTTATTTTTACCGCAACATGCTCAGCAAGCAGTAACATAGTCGCTTCTGTTACTTCATTTTTATCAGGGCGAGGCTGTTATTTAAGTGAACTATCTCAATTTGATGACCCTACTACCAAACGCTTCTTCATGCGTGCCGTCGGTTATATTGAATCGGGGGACCACACCTTTGAAGATCTCAGCAAAGAGTTTCCAGAAGTTGCCGAAAAATTCGATATGGATTGGAAATTAGAGCCCGCTGATAAACCGTGTAAAGTACTATTAATGGTGAGTAAATTCGATCACTGTTTAGCCGATCTTTTATATCGCTTACACAAAGGTGAAATCAATATGGAAGTAACTGCGATCGTCTCTAACCATAAAGATTTACGCGCGATGGCAGAGCGTGAAGGGATCCGTTTTATCTACTTACCTGTTACCAAAGAAAACAAACCAGAACAAGAAAAAGCGTTAATGGAAATTGTTGAAGAAACGGGCACAGAATTAGTCGTATTAGCACGTTATATGCAAATTTTATCTAATGAACTATGTGACAAATTAGCGGGTCGAGCGATTAATATTCATCACTCTTTCTTACCTGGTTTTAAAGGTGGAAAACCTTATCACCAAGCTCATGAACGTGGTGTGAAACTGATTGGAGCAACAGCTCACTATGTAACTTCAGACCTTGATGAAGGTCCTATCATTGAACAATCGGTGCAGAATGTTGATCACACCTTCTCACCAGAATCACTGGTTGCGGTTGGTCGTACAACAGAAACCGTGGCATTAGCAAAAGCGGTAAAACTACACACGCAAAGCCGTGCTTTTGTATACGGTAATAAAACGGTTATTTTCCGTTAAATCTACATAACGGTTGGTGTTATTAATGGTGGTTTAGACCTTAATAACACCAATTTATCGCTTCAAATAAACTAGGGTTAACTCAGCAGCAGTTAATAATCGTTTTGATAATCAACCACGACTTCACCCCAGCTTAATGTTAGATCAGCAATGATATGCTGTGCGCTGAGCACCTTCTTTACGGGTAACTCTGCCATTGGTGCTAAGGCATGGTTAAACAACTCCAAGGCACTCGGTCCAGACCAAGCCTCCTTCACCACCACATCTTGCATATGATACTTAACTAGTTGTGTAATTAATGGTGTGTTATCCGCATTAGGAATGATTTTTAATAGGTAACCTGGCTCACTTTCCATGCTCTGTTTTACTTGTTTAAGGTCCATAGCATGCCATTTGTAGGGCATAGTTGCTCTAGCAATTTCACATTGACCAAAAAAGACTCGACCTAAAACACAGTCTGAATCGTACAATAATTCTGGTTGTGCATATTTTTTAGGGAAGCCCCAAATTTCACGACCCGCAGCGATAGCCGGAAAGTTATTTAAATACATTTGATGGACATACTTCCCTGCTTGACCATCTAAAGTCACAGGAATTACTTGCCCAGACTCAGTGAATGAACCAAATCCTCTAAAGTCCTCCATCTTAATCACTTCAAACTTAACAATCGGCTGGTCAAATTGTAATGGTTCAGGAACAACAGCTTGCAATGCTTCACTGTCTGTCTCATAAGTCACAATAAAGAATTCTCTATTAATACATCGGACTTTATCTGGTCCTACAGTTGGAGCTGTAGCTGGCATTGAGGTAAGTTTTTTGATCTGTTCAATATTCATTGTTTATGGGTCTGTCTTAGTATCGAAAATAAAGATCTATTGTTATGTGTTTGATCGAAGCTGACAAAGGAATAAAAAGACAGGGGTATAACTTTATGGAATGCAAAAAAATACCGCGCTTACAAGGCAAGCGCGGTATTAAATCAATAACAGTTTTAACCTTAAAGGTTAAGCATTCACTGTTTGTGTGTTCTCTGAACGGGCTTCAGCTGCATCATTAAGGTCACGACGTTTACGTTGTAATCTAATGATAATAAACAGCAATAATAGCGCTGGTATATAGAACCATTGTTTAGCAGGACGTACTACTGGCACACCGACATCAATAATGATTTGGTCAAAGTCGAAACCTACTTTTTCAGCAGTACTATCAAAACCAATACCATCTACCATGATTGAACCATCTTCCTGTGGAAGTAGTTCTAAACCATAATTTTCAAGGCGCTCCTGACCTGTTTCACCTTCACCAACCACCATTAACATGGTGAGTGTCACTGGGTCACCTACATCATTTTGGCCATTAACTAATACACGTAGCTCAGTACCTGGATCAACCTCCTCCATGACATTTACTAACTCAGTACCAGCGCGCTCATCGTAAGGTGGGATAACATAATCCATCCAGAAACCTGGGCGGAACAATGTAAATGCAATCACTAATAATGCCAATGACTCCCAACGCTTAGATTTAGCAATGAAGTAACCTTGTGTGCCCGCGGTAAATATCAACATTGCCATGGTGGCGGTAATAAATATCGCTATCCCTTCTAAGAAGGTCACATCCATTAACAGTAAGTCAGTATTAAAGATGAATAGGAATGGCAATAAAGCAGTACGCAATGAATAGAAGAAGGCCACAAAACCAGTCTTAATTGGGTCGCCTCCCGATACTGCAGCGGCGGCAAAGGATGCTAAACCTACTGGAGGCGTTACATCCGCCATGATCCCGAAGTAGAACACAAACATGTGTACTGCAATCAGTGGTACGATTAATCCATTTTGTTGACCTAAGCTAACAATTACAGGCGCTAGTAAAGACGATACAACAATGTAGTTTGCAGTAGTTGGCAAGCCCATACCTAGAATAAGACTAAGGATACCTGTCCAAACCAAGATCAACATGATCTGTCCCATGGACAAGAACTCAACCAAGGCAGCCAGTTTTAAACCAATACCCGTTTGCGATACGGCACCAACGATAATACCTGCTGCCGCTGTTGCGATAGCAATACCGATCATGTTTCTTGCACCGGTGATCATGCCATCAACCAACTCATTAAAGCCTTGTTTGACCATGCCTGATGTTGATTTTTTACGGAAGAAAGCAAATAGATGACGTTGCGTTAACAGGATCACAATCATCAAGGTTGTTGCATAGAATGCAGACAAACCCGGTGATTTACGTTCGATCATCAAGCACCAAATTAACACCACTACAGGTAGTAAGAAGTGTAATCCTGACTTCACCGTTGGACCTGTTTCAGGCAAGCTAAGTACAGGAGAATTTGGATCGTCCATCACTAAATCAGGGTAAGCAGAGCTTATTTTCACTAATACCACATAAGTGACCGCAACCAATGCAGCAACTACCCAGAATAGTAAGTCTGGTGCAACAAAAGACTTCAACAAGCTAACCACGAAGAATAAACCAAAGGCAGCAATCACTAAATTACCTAATACAATCGCACCGGTAGAAATCGTTTTTGCCAACTTATCTTCGCTAGATTTAGCTTTAATCTTTTTAAAGACAAAGTATTGAATCGCAATCACCGCCAGTACTAAACCTAAACGAGCTTCTGTAGTTGCCAATGCAGCGTAAAGCTCAGATAAGTAAAATGCTCCGCCTGCTAACGCGATAATTGGTAACAGTGTCATTGCCCAAGAGATTAATACATCTTTAGCCGTTTTCACTTCGCCTTCACGGGTTAACCCTTTCATATTTAATTTCATCGCTTCTAAATGCACAATATAAACCAATGCAATGTAAGAGATGATAGCTGGTAAAAAGGCATGTTTAACCACGTCAAAGTAAGGAATATTCACATATTCAACCATTAAGAACGCCGCGGCGCCCATTACTGGTGGCATGATTTGACCATTAACCGAAGAAGCCACTTCTACAGCACCCGCTTTTTCAGAAGAGAAACCAACACGTTTCATCATCGGAATGGTAAAGGTACCTGTGGTCACTACGTTAGCAATCGATGAGCCTGAAATAAGGCCCGTCATGCCCGACGCTACCACCGCTGCTTTAGCTGGACCACCACGTAAGTGCCCCATTAATGAGAAAGCAACTTTGATAAAGTAGTTACCTGCACCCGCTACGGTCTAGCAATGCGCCAAACAGGACAAATAGGAATACAAGGTCAGTTGACACACCTAAAGCAATACCAAATACACCTTCAGAAAATAACCATTGGTGATCCATAACGCCACCAAATGTCGATCCTTTCCAAGCGATTAACTCAGGCGCATAAGGCCCTAAGAAGGTATAACCTAAGAAGATCATAGCGACGACCATTAATGGTGGGCCTAAGGCACGTCTAGTCGCTTCTAGTAAGGTTAGCATACCGACAATAGCAACACCGATATCCACTGGATTAGGTGCACTTGGACGGTCACTTAGGCGAATACCAAAGATGCTATCCACTAACATAGAGTCAGCAATAAATGGATACAAAGCACAGAGGCTGGCAATGATCGCTAACCCCCAATCAGCCATTGGCACTTTACTACGTGAAGATGCTTTAAAAGCGGGATATGCAAGGAAGGCTAAAAATATAGCAAAGCCTAAATGAATTGATCTTGCTTCTCCACTTGAGAATACACCCCACCCGAATAAAAAAGGTAAGGGAGAGGCGATCCAAACTTGGAATATAGACCAAGTTAACGCCACACCCGCCATCAACTTAACTATCTTTTGATTGGTTGGGTTTCTTCCTCCTGTATCGGTGGAAGCGACGAGATTTTGTAATTCCTCATCATTCATTAGTGTTTTTTCAGTCATCAGAAAATTCCTATTGGTACGCATGACAATGCGATCTGGTGTAACGAGAGATCTTTCTAAAAATGCGTAATTGATGCTTTAGATTATCTATATTGATATCCATCGTAATTGGCATTGGGTTGCCCTTTACAACTGAGATATACCAAAAACACTTAAATAAGTAGTTTTGGTATATCTGCTTTTTTAAAACAAAAAAGCGGAAGTATAACTACTCCCGCTCTATTTAACTAAGGGTTAGATTACATCCAACCTTTTTCTTTGTAGTAACGAATCGCGCCTTCATGAAGTGGAGCAGATAGATTTTTAGTGATCATATCGCTTTCTTTCAGGTTAGCAAATGCAGGGTGCATCTTCTTGAAACGTTTGAAGTTTTCAAATACAGCTTTTACCATTTGGTAAACTGTTTCTGAATCTGTTTTAGTTGAGCTAACAAACGTAGCCGCTACACCAAATGTTGCAGTATCAGTGTCAGTACCTTTGTACATGCCAGCTGGGATACTTGTCATTGCGTAGTATGGGTTATCAGATGCTAATTTTTGAGCAACGTCGTTATCAACAGGTACTAGTACTGCATCACAAGACGTTGTTGCTTCTTTGATTGAACCATTTGGATGGCCAGCAACGAATACGATTGCATCTACTTTACCATCACATAGTGCAGCAGCTTGCTCTGAAGATTTAAGTTCAGACGCAACAGCGAAATCACTCATTTCCCAACCCATTTTGTCCATTAGTACTTCCATCGTACCGCGTTGGCCAGAACCAGGGTTACCTACGTTTACTTTTTTACCTTTTAAATCATCAAAGCTTTTAATACCTGCATCGGCACGTGCAACCACTGTGAACGGTTCTGCATATACAGAGAATACAGAGCGTAATTCTTTAAATGCACCTGCAGGGAATTGCTCTGGAGCAGTACCGTTGTATGCATGGAACTGCCAATCTGATTGAGCAACACCCATATCAAGGTCGCCAGATTTTAGACCGTTAATGTTAGTTACTGAACCACCTGTTTTATGAGTACAGTTAATTTCGTGCTCAGCTGTACCACGGTTTACTAGACGACAAATAGCACCACCTACTTGATAATAAACACCCGTTTGACCACCAGTACCAATTACTACGTGTTTAGTTTCTGCGATTGCATAACTTGCCATGAATGTTGCGCCTACAGCCGCTGCCATTGCTAATTTTTTTAAAAACATATTTAACTTCCTTTTAGATTTATTTCGGTGGTACTTTCCTATATAGACAAGCAAGAATCAAGCCTATAGAGGAAAATATGTGGACTCTCAAGTCCTTACAGAAAGGGCTGTATTAAACTCAAACACATTGCTTATTAAACAATCACTTACACGTTCTTTTTTGGTGCGTTATTTTTATTTTCGCACCATTTAAGGGCAGATTACCTGCCGTTTTTATTTCGGTTTTGCGATGCACCAATCAAGTTTATGGATACTTACTTTATAATGGTGATGATTTATGGCCTTTATAGCTTGAAATTCATACAGATCATGTTGGCACAAATCATAAACGACTTGCTTAAATGGCGCTGAAAAGCTTAACTATAACCCCAGCTAATTTAGGAGAAACTCCGTGCTTAATGAAACCACTTTACCCTCAATAAAAGCATTACGTACTTTTGTGGCGGTGGCCGATAACATGAGTTTTTCAAAAGCAGCACAAGCGCTTTTTGTTAGCCAAGGCGCAGTGAGTAAAAATATCGCCTCCTTAGAAAAACAACTTGGGCAACCTCTATTCAATCGACGTTTAAACGGTATTGAGTTAACCAGTGCAGGCGAGCAATATCTGCCTAAAATCATCGAAGCACTGGAAATTATTCAATATACGACTGAAAGCTTAGTGTTGATCGATCAAGTGGAAGAAGTTTTATCATTAAATGTGACGCCTTCTTTTGCTAGCTTATGGTTAATTCCACATATCCAACAATTTTATGATCTCAATAAAAATATTCGCGTCAGAATAAAAACCGGTGATGGTATTATCAAAAAGACCAATGGAGAAAGTGATATCGCCATTCGTTGTTTATCTCTCTCAACACATTATGAAAATGCCACGCTATTAAGAAAAGAAAAGTTAGTGTTAGTTGTCTCTCCTCAATTACTGGCTAATAAACCTATTAACACCATACAAGATGTACAGCACTTTGATGGTATTTTTCATATAACGCGTCCGCGATTATGGGAGCAATTTAAAAAGCAAAACCAGTTAACCTTTAGCAGTAATTATAGTTGCACTGGTTTTGAACATTTCTACATGTCCTTAGAAGCGGCAAAAGGCGGATTAGGGTTAGCACTTTTGCCAGACTTTATGGTGCATAAATCTTTAGCCAGTGGCGAACTGGTTAATCCCCTTGATATTAGTATGAACACCGATTATGGCTATTATGCATTTATACCAAGCTACCGACTTTCATCTCGAAAGATTTATGAATTTAAGCAATGGATCACGGCAAACCTAGCTGAAAACAGCGATTTATAATTTTATTATTGAGCACACAAAGCACGACGAAAGCTATTAGCATCATGTAAGTCGATATTTAATAAACGACTCACCGCTTTAATATCGATAATTTGTTGTGCATTACTGTCGGCCACCCCTCCTTGACTATTAAAATGATTGTTTTCAAAACCAACACGCACATCGCCTCCCATCAACATAGCACTGATCAAACACTGATGCTCTTCAGGACCAAAGGCACAGGTTGCCCAACGCGTTTTTGCTGTTAATAACTGTTGACTTAAAAAAGGCGCAAGGTCAGTGGCTGAAGAACGTAATTGTTGATGGTAACGTCCTAACACTAATAAAATATGGTGGTTTTTACTCGGTAAAATACCTTGTTTAATCAGCGAAAAGTAACGTTGTACATCTTCCACTGAATAGAGAATGTATTGAGCAATAATACCTCGCTCTTCTACCCAATGAAAAAATTGTTCTGCCACTGCTAAATATGAGTCATCAGGAATTAACTCTTTCAAAGCAAAAGAAGCCGCTTCAGGTAGGGTTTCTTTGATCAGCTGCATCTGCTCTGGAGGTTGATATTGTCCAATGGCTTCCGTAGTCAATTGCACTATAATTGAATCGCCAACTGCCTGCTTAACGGCTGTTAAAGTTTTGATATTATCGTCAATCGCTAAGGAGTGTAGGCCTTTTTTATCACGTGCATGGAGATGCACCATTGCTGCACCAGCATCACGGCAAGCAACAACATCATCAACAATTTGTTCAATAGTCACAGGTAAAGCGGGATGATCTTGTCGGGTTTTACGCGCACCATTGGGCGCAACAATAATCGCAGATTTATGTGTTTGTTCAGAGATCATCATACCCAACCTTGTGCTGCTTCGATCAAAGCTGCTTTTAGTTTGCTCACCAACTCATCTAGTTGTTTATCATTAATTATAAATGGCGGAGCTAATAGAATATGATGCCCAGCACGACCATTAATAGTACCCGCCATCGGGTAACACATTAACCCATGCTTCATGGCTAGCTGTTTAATCACTTTGTTTGCTTCGGTTGAAGTCGGTAATGGTGTTTTGCTTTGTTTATCAGCCACCAGCTCAACACCAATAAATAAACCACGCCCTCTAACATCTCCAACATAAGGTAACGGAGATAATACTTCTCTTAACTTAGCGCGTAATTTTATACCTTGCTCGAGTACTTTATCTAACAAGTTCTCCGAGACAATAGTTTGTACCGTCGCTAATGCTGCGGCACAAGCAACGGGATGCGCCATAAACGTATGTCCATGCTGGAAAAATCCACTGCCATTGGCAATAGCATCGTAAATTTTGTCACTGATCACGACACCACCAATCGGTTGATACCCTGCACCTAAACCTTTTGCGATAGTCACTAAATCAGGAACGATTTGATCTTGTTCAAAGGCATAAAAAGTACCTGTTCGCCCAATACCACACATCACTTCATCAAGAATAAGCAACACATCATATTTATCACAGATCTCACGAATATGCTTAAAGTAACCTTGAGTTGCAGGTAAAGCACCTGCCGTTGCGCCTACTACAGGCTCAGCAACAAAGGCCATTACATTCTCAGCGCCTACAGCTAATATTTCAGTTTCTAATTCATTGGCAACACGCAATGAATAATCTAATTCTGATTCATTGTCTTGTTGATCACGATACGCATAACAAGGGGAGATATGTTTTACTTCAGAAAGTAATGGCATGAATTTTTCTCTTCGCCACTCGTTTCCACCACGGCTAACGCGCCTAAGGTATTACCATGATAACTTTGGCGTCTAGCAATAAATTGGGTTTTACTCGGCTGTCCTATTTCCACAAAATACTGACGAGCCATTTTTAATGCTGACTCCACAGCTTCCGAGCCACCACTAACAAAGTAAACATGGTTTAACGGGTCTGGCGCTAAATCCGTTAGCAGTGTCGCTAAGTCTTCACTTGGCTGGTTCGTAAAGAAACCAGTATGAGCAAAGGGAATCGATTCAATCTGCTCGATCATGGCTTTTTTTACTGCCGCATGGCTATGACCTAGATTGGACACCGCAGCACCTCCACAACCATCTAAATACTGTTTGCCAGTTTGGTCGAATAAATAAATCCCCTCACCACCAGTAACGGTTGGTAGTTGAGCATGGCAGTGGCGATGCAGAATATGCGTCATGTTGGTAACCCTTTGAAAAATACCTATTAAGAAAGTTTGATAATCATGTTTTTTAACGAGGTTTACAAAGGAATTAAAATAGAGGGTATGAAAAAGAGGAATACTGGCTAAGCGAGCTGAGCTGTGAACGGTATGTTAATCGTTAATATGTGTTTTACGTTTTAGACATAAAAATATGATAAAACTGCAATAAAACTACAACAATCCCTTGTAATTATGCTTCTCAATATTTGTTGTCCACTAGGTCATAACGTTAAATAAATTCATTGGATAAAAGGATGAAGGCCATCACTGTTTTAAAAAATACATTATGTGTAACGTTAATATTTGATTAACAATCCAGCCCCTTAAAGGGTCAAAAATTAATCATTTAGAGTTAAAAACATACATTTTTTAAAAAAAGTGATGCATCTTTCACAAAGTGAAGGTAATTTAAACAACAGGTTGACTGGATGGTCAACTAAATGGACTGAATATTAACAATATACTTACATTAAAATTACTAGGGAAAGAGCAATGCAACAGCCATATTTTAAGAAACGTTACCTCTCACAAATTGTCACCTCTGTTTTAATCGCCGCTTCACTTACCGCTTGTAATACCGATAGTGATGACGATGATACTACTGATACCTCAAATTATACGTTACAACTATTACACATGGCCGACATGGATGGCTCAAATGCAACCGCACTAGATAATGCTGGTAACTTTGCAAGTAACGTTGATGCATTACGTGATCAATACCCAGATAACACACTATTCCTAAGCTCTGGTGATAACTACATCCAGGTGTACGTTATGTAGCAGGTAGTGATGAATCAATGAGCAATGTTGATGGTATCAACGTACCGGGCAATGGCCGTGCTGATATTGCAATGGTTAACGCAATGGGCTTACAAGCTTCTGCTGTGGGTAACCATGACCTTGATGGTGGTACTGAAGAATTTGCATCAATTATTGATGTTGATGGCACTTATCCAGGCGCACAATTCCCTTACCTAAGCTCAAACATGATTTTTGCTGATGACGAAAACACGGCAACATTAGTAGTTGAAGATGGTTTAATCGCTAGTGAGATTCCGAACAGCTTAGCGTCATACACGATCATTGAAGTAGATGGTGAGCAAATCGGTATCGTAGGTGCAACAACACCAACCAATGAAATCATTACCGATACAGGGGATATTACGGTACTACCTGCAAGTGACGATACTGCAGACCTTGCAGTACTAATCCAAGAAAAAGTGGATGAACTAACAGCACTAGGTATCAATAAAGTCATTTTACTCGCACACATGCAAAGTATTTCTATCGAAGAAGAATTAGCAACGCTACTTACTGACGTCGATATCATTGTCGCAGGTGGCTCGAATACATTACTTGCAGATAGCACAGACCGTTTATGGGATGGCGATGAAGCAGCTGGAGAGTACCTGAGCTATTTGAAGATGCTGACGGTAATGATGTCGCACTGGTTAATGTTGATGGTGATTACAAATACTTAGGCCGTTTAGTCGTTGAATTTGATGATAACGGTAACATTATCGTTGATTCAATTGATGAGGATGTCAGCGGTTCATACATCAGTGATGAAACAATGGTAACGTCATTATCTGGTGAAGCTAATACCGATGTTGATAACATCGTTGATGCTGTGAACGACGTTATTATCGAGTCTGAAAGTAATATTGTGGGGCATACAGATGTATTCTTAAATGGTATTCGAGCTTCAGTACGCTCTGAAGAAACCAACCTAGGTAATCTAACTGCTGAAGCGAACCTTTGGTACGCAAACCTCATTGACGGTGTTGATACACAAATCTCTATCAAAAATGGTGGTGGTATCCGTGCTGAGATTGGTTACGCTGCTTACCCAGCAGGTTCAACAAGTGCAGAAGATCTAGAGTACTACCCACCAGCAGCTTACCCAAATGCAGGTAAAGAAGAAGGTGATATCTCACAATACGATTTACAAACTGCTTTATCATTCAACAATGAGTTAACAGTATTAGACCTAACGGCTGAACAGCTAAAAGAGATTGCAGAACACGCTGTATCTGATGTCACTGGTGGTCGTTTCCCTCAACTATCTGGTATGTCATTAACTTACGATGAAACACAAACGGCTCGTGAGTTTAGTACAGTTACCGACGAAGAGACTGGCGTAACAACTTTAACGCAAACCGTTGAAGGTGAGCGAGTTCAAGAACTAACGGTTGATACTGACGGTGACGGTACATATGACTACACAGTTGTTTCTGGTGGTGAATTAGCAGATGAAGACAGCATGACCTTCTCTGTTATTACACTCACTTACATTGCAGAAGGTGGTGATGGTTACCCGTTCCCATGTACTGCGGCAGGTGGTGATTGTAGTGAGTTGAACACAGACCTTACTGAAATTATGACAACTGAAGATCCAGGTAACTCAAGCTTTGCAGATACAGGTACAGAGCAAGATGCACTAGCTGAATACTTATTATCAGAATACCCAGATGCTGATAACGCTTACAGCACAGCGGATAGTATTGCTGATGAAACAGTGGTTGATGAACGTATTATTCGTAGTGAATCTCTATAAGTATTAACGATTAAACACACTTTATAAACCGCCTCTATAGGCGGTTTTTTTATACCCTAAATACTAACGAACACTCTTCGCGATATAATCTTGCATCTCTTGTTCAGGCACCATGCTACCGCCAGTAGCCCATATTAAATGCGTGGCATTAACCATTTTATGATGTTCTAAGTTTAGTCTTTGTAAATACTCACTATTCTCAGACACGATCATCGGACCGATTACCCCAGCCACCGCTGAAGGCTCTAGTTGTAAACCTTCTAAGCGAGCCATTTTACCCAGGTAGTTATACATGGTTTGATCGGTAAGTGTGTAATACCCATCTATTAAACCTTGCATTGAGCGACCAACAAATCCCGATGCGCGCCCTACTGCTAAACCATCAGCTGCGGTGACATTATCAATGCCGATATCTTGTACCGATATTTGATCATGTAAACCAGTATGCACACCTAATAACATACAAGGGGAATGAGTTGGCTCAGCAAAGATACAATGTACATGGTCACCAAAGGCTGCTTTTAATCCAAAGGTTACTCCACCGGGCCCACCACCAACGCCACAAGGTAGGTAAACAAATAAAGGATGATCTTGGTCGACCTTGATCTGCAAGTCATTAAACTGTTTAAGCAAACGCTGGCCAGCCACCGAGTAACCTAGGAACAATGTTTGTGAATTTTCATCATCGATAAAGAAACAATTAGCATCATGCTCAGCTTCTTTTCTCCCTTGCTCCACCGCAACACCGTAATCTTGCTCATATTCAACGACATTAACACCATGCGATCGTAGTTTATCTTTTTTCCACTGGCGTGCATCGGCAGACATATGTACCGAGACAGAAAACCCTAACTTAGCGCTGATAATACCAATAGATAAGCCTAAGTTCCCCGTAGAGCCAACAGCAATGCGGTATTGGCTAAAAAACTGCTTAAAGGATTCAGAATACAACTTGCCATAATCATCTTCCTCTTTTAACAAACCAGCTTGTATCGCTAATTTTTCAGCATGAGTTAACACCTCATAGATACCACCACGTGCTTTAATAGAACCGGCAATGGGTAAATGGCTATCCTTTTTCAACATCAAGCGCCCAACTAATGGCTTGCCATAGTCAAGCTGCAATTGCTGCTTCATCTTTTCGATATCGATGATTTCAGATTCAATAATACCGTCGTTTTTAGCCGTATCAGGGAAAGCCTTCCTCAAGTAACTCGAAAATCGAGCTAAGCGGTCACTGGCTTGCTGTATATCCAACTGATTAAGTCCGACCTGCTTTATACCTTGTTCAACAGGTGTAATTTCAGGGTTAAACCAACTAACAGGCTGTAATGCAATTAACGTTTTGAGCAGTGGGAAATGATCGATTAACTTATCTATATTTAATTTGTTCATGGCTAGCCTTCATCATAACTTGTTTATATGAGCAATTATTGAGGGTGAAAAACGGTTCATGATGTTTTTATTATTAGGTTGTTGGTACAAACATAATGATCAATTAGCAATAAAACTTCAACCTCCTGAAATTTTAGTTTTAATCGTCATATTGAAGGTTATCTAAAGATGGCAATAACAACCACTAGTATCATTCACCATTAAGCTCGCACTATAACCTTTCGCATAATTACCCAATACCGTTTCCACATAGCCATTCGAAGCGCTACAGGCTAAACCAGCAGAATAAGGACCAAAGTAGAGTAGCTTTTGTTTTTGATCGGTGATTAAAATGGCGGGTGTCGAAGGAACTAAGGGGGCTACTTTTTCAGATACAATGACATTAATAACGTTAAAGCCTTCTACACTTGCTCGTTGGTTAATTTCACCTTTATGATTGTCGCTGTATTGAGTACATGAGCAATTTTGACTAGTGAAGTGGACAATAGTATTGCTTAAATCTTGGTCTTTGAGCTGATCTATTTCCCTTATTTTTTGCATCCATGAAACAGGATCGGTACCGCTTAGCGTTTGCTCTGGATCGAAATCAGCTAAACGGCCATTTATAAAATAGATTGCAGCAGCGATAGTGAGCACTAACCATATGCCACAGATAATATAATGTGCAGGCTTAACCTTACTACTTGAAACGGGCAATGTTTGACTCTAATAATAAAACAGATTGAGATATCTTCGCGGCTTCTTGTGCCAATATGTCAACTTTAGCAGTATCACCTTTACTTAGAGAGCTCACTCTTTCTGTACTTTGCGCGATATCGTTCGTTGCAACTGATTGTTCTTCTACCGCTGCAGCCACTGAATCAGCAACTTCGCTAGATAATGAAGCTAAATCTGTTGAGTGAGCAATCTCTCTACTGGCCTGAGCTGCTACATCAATAACTAATTCGACAGCATCAATACATTGCGCCATAGATTGCGTGGATGAATGGGAGTGTGTCACCAACTTGGCAAGCGTTTCATTCACTTTTTCAGTGCTCTCTTTGGTGCGATTTGCTAACGCTCTCACTTCATCCGCTACTACTGCAAACCCTCTACCTTGCTCACCTGCACGAGCGGCTTCTATCGCTGCATTTAAAGCGAGTAAATTTGTTTGATCAGCAATGCCGGTAATTTCAGACAACACCCCAGCAATAATATCACTTGAGTCAGCTAATGCATTGATTTCAGTGCTCGTTTTATTCAATGACCCAGCGAGCTCAGCATTTTTCACATTGATTTCTTCAATATAAACATTTGCCGTTTGCGCAGCCTCTGCAACCTCTTTCATCTGATTGCTGAGTGTTGATGTATCCTGTGCAATTGAACCAACCGTTACTGCCATCTCTTCTACTGAAGAGGCGATATTTTTCGGTCTCGGCTTGTCTGTTATTAGCAGAAAATGCTAGGTCTGTTTTAGCAGAAGTTAATTTTTCAGAGTTGACGATAAACTCTTGCGCCTGTATTTTTACACTACTAACAACATTATCAAGTACCGATAAAAGATCGTTAAATCCGCCTAAGATAATATTCCCATTGGTATCAGTTCTTACTTTTAAATCAATAGATTGTTCATCTTCCGTTAATATCTCAGTCACTCTTGATAGCTCTTTTCCGACTTGGCTATCATCATATAACACCTTAGCAATACAACCGGCGATAATAGCTTCAATCACCGCATAAGCAGCATGAATAATCACCGTTGAAAAGAACAGCCGATCTTGGTCAAAAACGTATATATTAGCTCCATTAACTTGCATAAAATAAAATGATAAATGATGTACCGCAACTAATAAGGTGCCTGAAATAAAGACCTTCCAATCACTGAAAATAATCAATATTGCCATTAAGATAAAAATCTCAAAATGCACTTCAATCAAGCCGTTCATTTGATGAATATGCAAACATGCAAAAATCATAGCCGCTATAGCAGAGGCGTGTTTCGTTAAAGCGGCGTCAGGAATACTTTTCATAAACCATAATGGTACTAACATCGCAGGTAAACCTATCAAAATAGCTTCTAAGTAAGTTCCATACACAAACGCCATTACAATAGATTCAACGAATAATAATATTAAAATTCTTGAAAAAACCTGGTTGACCCTATTTACTTTATTCATTGTTTTACCTTACTTATATCGTTCTATTTTTATAATGGTGCAAAAGAGCGGAACCATACGGTAAAAAATGAGGCATAGATCATTTACGTGCAAAAAATCACCTTATTTTGATGAAATTAACCGCAAACTAATACCTATTTATAATTACTTTATAATAAGTGAAGGTGGAAATAGTTAGGCTAATACCAATTGTATTAAATAACTGTTCTAAATTTTGCGCCGGAAAAATGGCTTAGTTTGAGGCGTAAGTTGATGTAAATGGTTGTTCCCTATGCGAAACTTACAACGAAAAAATAAGTTGTTTTAACAAGTAAAATAGATCAGTTACTTACTATGATTGGTATAAGTACAGAAAGATCAAAAAAACCCACCAAAAGTGGTGGGTTTTTGAATATTAAAGCAATATGAGAAGCATTAACTAGCGGCTAATTCATTTTCAGCTTGAGATAATAACGCGAACTCTTCTTCAGCAGACTTAGCAACGAGGTTATTACGACCAATAAATGCGTAATACAGCATACCGATTACAAATAAAACTAGCGTGAAGTAGAACGCTCTTACGTCGTAAGCATACACACCGGTTAATGCGACTAGTGATAATACAAACGAGATACCAGACGTGACCACACCACCTGGTGTTTTATATGGACGTGCTAAACCCGGTTGTTTGATGCGTAATAAGATATGACTACCTGACATCATGGCATAAGAAACCGTTGCACCAACCACTGCCATTGACAGCATTAAATCGCCTTCACCTGTTAACGATAATAAAAACCCTAAAATGCCAGGAAATATAAGTGAACGAACAGGTACTTTACGTTTACTGGTTAATGATAGTTTTTGTGGCAAGTAACCTGCACGAGACAGTGCAAACACTAAACGGCTGTAACCGTAGATAATTGAGAAGAATGAAGCAATTAAACCCGCTAAACCTAATACATTAACCATAGTCGCAACATTTGGGTTACCTGTCATATTTAGGGCATCAACTAATGGTACCGCACTACCTGCAGTCACTTGTGCTCCAGCAGCGCCAGCTACTAATACAACGACTAATATTGCAGTACATAATAAGAAGATCATGGCAGCGATAATGCCTTTTGGTACATCTTTCGCTGGATCTTTTGCTTCTTCAGCGGCTAGCGGTACACCTTCAACAGCAAGGAATAACCACATTGCAAAAGGCAATGCAGCCCACACACCGTAATAACCCATTGGTAAGAAGTCAGTCCCACCAATTAATGGTTCAATATCAAATAAGTTATTTGTATCAAACTCAGGTAATAACACCACGCCTGTAGCAATAATCGCTAATACCGCTAATGCACTGATCACCATCATCACTTTTAACGCTTCACCAGCACCAAAGATATGAATACCGATAAAGGCTAGATAAAACAAAGCATAAACAATCGGTCCATCAAAACCTAAAAGCTCGTTCACTGATGATCCAATAAAGATAACAATCGCAGCAGGTGCCAATGTATATTCAATCAATACTGCTAACCCGGTGAGATAACCACCAGCCGGTCCCATTGCTTGGCGAGCAAAACTGTAACCGCCACCTGCCGCTGGTATTGCAGCTGACATTTCAGCTAAAGATAATACTAGTGTTAAGTACATCACGCCCATTAATACAGCGGCGATAACAAAACCACCCCACCCAGCTTGGGCGATACCAAAGTTCCACCCTGCAAAATCACCAGAGATAACGTATGAAACCCCCAAACCTGCAAGCAAGATCCATCCAGCTGCTCCTTTTTTTAATTGCCTTTGAGCAAGATATTCTTGATTAGTAGACATAGTAGTACTTCCTTTTTTAGTAGTTAAATTATTATAATTAAATGTTTGTTGTTATGTTTTGTAAGCATAGGTTGGTGCTAACTTTTATCATCGCTTGAAGGTAAATTGGTCAAGCTAAAATGCTGTGTTTGCTCTGTTTCTATTAATGAATCTTCGGATCTGTCTTTTAAGTTCACACCAGTTAAAGACAGTCGACGAGACTCATTAAGTAAATAAATACTCTTATGTACTGCCGCCTGATATTTAAGCCCTTCAGGTCTTATATTTGAAATGCAATTACGCATCGAGTCTTCCATGCCGCGTTGTGCCCCCAAGTTAAATACAATCCCATACTGTCAGGCGAACTCAATCCAGGACGTTCACCAATCAGTAATACCACTTGCTTAGCATTTAACGCCTCGCAGACATCATCACCAACGGCGACTCGCCCTTGTTGCACTACACAGATAGGGGCAATTTTTAATGGTTGAGGAGATTCTTCTTGTAAGCGACGAATAAACAGTTCAACGAAAGCTTTAGCATGATGACTAATGGCATAGGAGGACAAACCATCGGCTAACACAAATACCAGATCATAAGCTTCACCACTAAGTGCTTCTAAACGCTCAATAGAAGGTTTATCTAACTGACGACCTAAATCAGGACGTTGCAGATACTCCATACGATCAGCCGCCTTACTATGTAAACGTTGTATCGGTAAATAAGAAGAAAGTACTGATGAGCACTCAAATTGTTCGGATAATTTATCGACATCCAAAGGAACATGAACAGCATCAATCGCCTGTGCGTGAGAGAGCTGAAAACGTAATAGCTCTGAGGTTGGTAAGCTAGTTCCTGCACGTCCCAGACCTATACGTGCATCAGTGAATTGACGTAACTTAGCCCAAGGGTCTTGGTGGACACTATGTGAATGTTTTGCCTGATCCGTTGAATTAGGTTTGCTCATGACAACTCCTTAATCAGATTCAGAGGTTTAGCAAAGCTATCTGGTAGCGTATTACTTAACTGAGTCGCATTATTTTCAGGGGAGATTTGCATCTTTTTAAGCCACTGGTCAAACTCAGGCGCAGGACGTAACCCTAATGCTTGGCGCGCATATAAGGCATCGTGAAAAGAGGTAGTCTGGTAATTCAACATAATATCATCAGAGCCTGGAATGCCCATGATGAAAGAACATTCAGCAACTCCTAATAGGGTCAGTAAATTATCCATATCGTTCTGATCTGCATAGGCATGATTGGTGTAACAGATATCACACCCCATTGGTAAGCCTAATAATTTCCCACAGAAATGATCTTCTAATCCAGCACGGATAATCTGTTTTCCATCAAACAAGTATTCTGGGCCAATAAAACCAACCACTGTATTAACGAGTAATGGTTTAAATTTACGTGCAACTGCATAAGCGCGTGTTTCACAGGTTTGCTGATCAACACCGTGATGACCATTGGCAGATAACGCACTACCTTGTCCAGTCTCAAAATACATCAGGTTATCACCCACAGTGCCACGCTTGAGTTCAAGGGCTGCTTGATGGGCTTCATCTAACACATTAAGGTTAACGCCAAAGCCTTGGTTAGTTGCTTCAGTGCCACCAATAGATTGAAAAACCAGATCAACAGGTGCACCAAGTTCAATCGCTTCGATGGTATTTGTTACATGCGTTAATACACAAGATTGTGTTGGGATCTCATAATTCTGAATCACATCATCCATCAACTTCATTAATTTCACAGCCTGTGAAACACTATCTGTAGCAGGATTAATCCCTAATACAGCATCACCATTGCCGTACATCAGTCCATCAAAAATCGTCGCCGCGATGCCGCTGACATCATCGGTAGGGTGATTAGGTTGTAAGCGTGTTGATAAGTGACCAGGCAAACCGATGGTATTTCTAAATTGAGTAATGATGTTGCACTTTTTCGCCACTAAAATAAGGTCTTGGTTACGCATGATTTTACTCACTGCAGCCACCATTTCAGGCGTTAAACCAGCACGAATGCGTGCAAAATCTGCCTCTGTAGTACTCTCTTGTAATAACCAATTGCGAAAGTCACCCACAGTAAGGTGCGATATTTCAGAAAAAGCAGTCGCATCATGCTCATCGATAATCAGTCGAGTTATTTCATCTTGCTCATAGGGGATAAGCATTTCTTGAAGAAAGGTTTTTAATGGTAACTCAGCCAATAACATTTGTGCGACGGCACGTTGTTCTGCAGATAATGCTGCTACTCCAGCTAACTGGTCACCGGATCGCATTGGGGAAGCCTTAGCCATTAAGTCTGCTAAACTCTCAAATTGATAAAGGTGACTACCAAGCTGATAGCGATAATTGGACATTTCTAGTACCTCAAAATAAAATTAGGCGCAAACTTTGCACTCAATATAAAGTAGTAGTTGCGAAGAGTGTTCCAACTAAATAACGCAATTGCGCAACAAAAAAACAAATATAAAACAACAAGTTAAATAAAAACCGCATCATATTAATGCAGTTAAAAAGGAGGCGGTAAAATGACATTTCCCAAGCAGCACCAAGTTAATACCACCTCTGCACTAGAGCGGTGCAAATCCTTTACCTTTGATGTTAATCAACAGGCAGAAAGTTTACGACAATGGGAACAGCGCTATAACCAACATAGCAATGGTTTATTTAGCGGATACTTAGATGAATTAACATTAGGGGGCGTACACTTTTTTGAAGAGTTTACTAATCGCACCTTACAACAACAGTGTTGTGTAAAAGACGATAATTTATGGTTAGGTTTTTCCTTACAAACACAACGCCCTAAAATCAATAATAGTGACGTGTTAGCAGGGCAAATAATGACACGCCCTTCAGGAATTGAATTTGAGTTAATCACACCGCCTGACTTCCATATTTATGGGCTAGTGATCAATAAACATAGTTTAGATACTGAAATGATCGGGGCTGATTACGACCTTTGGCAAAATAAAAGTACACACTTACAAGTTTCTAAAGCAACCCCTTATGTGAGTTACGAATTAGCGAAACTGATCAGCTTACTATTAGGCAACAACAACTCGCCCACTGGCAGTATGCATTTACTCGATAATAAAACCCCTGAGCGAGTAAAGCATTTAACACCGCTAATCACTTCAAAGGTGGCTGACTTATTAACCCAAACCGAATACCAACAACATCAGGTGAGTGTTTCTCAACAAACAGCACAACGAGTGATCACTGATATCACTGAATATATTCAAGAAACAGGTAACTACCCTCTTACCATCACTGAGTTATGTCAAATCAGCAATGTCAGTCGTAGAACATTACAATATTGTTTTGAGCAAGGCTTTGGCGTTTCTCCTATTCAGTATATTAGAGATTGTCGTTTGAATGAGATAAGAAGAGTTTTATTAAGTGAAGATAATCAACATAGCATTGCCGACCTTGCGTTGAACTTTGGCTTCTTTCATATCAGTACTTTTAATGCTTATTACAAAGAGTTATTTGGAGAAACACCAACGCAAACAATTCAACGTGCAGGTCACTACCATCACCCGGTGATTAGCCAAGCAACACCGACAGCACTGTAGATAAATCCTAAGCGCTTCATTATTAAAAAAGAAGTAGGTCAATTAACATCCGAATTGAGTACTTCAATCTGCTAACGCTATGTTATTATGATGACTAATTTTACCGATAGAAGTAGTTATTATGTCTCATCCTTTACTCGCTCGTGCGATCGACATTTGTAAGTCAAACAATGTACGCTTTACTCCAGTTCGCCAACAAGTGTTTACATTGATGGCTGAACACCAAGGTGCAATTACTGCCTATGAGTTGTTAGAACAGTTACAAAAAACTGACAGTAAAGCTAAGCCCCCACTATCTATCGTGCTCTAGAATTCTTACTAGAAAACCACTTTATTCATCGCATTGAGTCTTTGAATGCTTATTTGATGTGCTGTCACCTTGGTTGCGAACACCCTATGCAGCTATTGATTTGTGATAAATGTAAGTGTGTGATTGAACTGAGTGATCCTAGCATTGATGACGCTTTTTCAAATAAAGCATCGCAATTTGGGTTTAATATCACTAATAAAGTATTAGAAGCGCACGGTGTGTGCGAGAGTTGTGTTTCATAAGGTAAAAAAACCCTCAATACACGGATACATATTGAGGGAAACAGGGAAGATGTTATGAAATCGCTATCTTCAGTAATTAGTCATGACAATTTATAATTAGTTCACAAATTAAGCAAAACCAATTTGTTAGTTTAATGAGCTTCATCCCAATTATCGCCAACATCTGCATCAGCAATCAATGGTACGTCTAACTTAGCAGCACCAGCCATAATCGCTTGAATCTCTTTTGTGTAAGTTTCAACAAGCTCTTCTTTAATTGCAAACACCAATTCATCGTGCACTTGCATTAAGATTTGTACGCTCCCCTGTGGCTTCTGTTTTACCCACTCTGCCATATCAATCATCGCTTTTTTGATGATATCAGCAGCTGTACCTTGCATTGGTGCATTAATAGCTGCACGTTCCGCTGCTTTCTTTAACATACCGTTTTTAGCGTTAATGTTAGGCAACTGTAGACGACGACCAAAAATCGTTTCTACATAAGCTTTTTCATTCGCTAATAAACGCGTGTCTTCCATGTAAGTTAACACAGCTGGGTAACGGCTAAAGTAACGGTCCATATAGGTTTGTGCTTCTTGGCGACCAATATTTAATTGCTTGGCTAAACCAAAAGCGCTCATGCCGTAAATTAAACCAAAGTTAATTGCTTTAGCGCTACGGCGTTGGTCTACAGTGACATCATCAAGTGAAACTGAGAAAACTTCAGCGGCCGTTGCTTTATGGATATCTTTACCCGTTGAGAATGCCGTTAATAAACCTTCATCTTGCGATAAATGCGCCATAATACGTAATTCAATTTGGCTGTAATCGGCAGCCACAATCTTATAACTTAGGTTGCGCAATAAAAGCTTGGCGAATACGACGACCTTCACTGCTACGAATTGGAATGTTTTGTAAATTTGGATCGCTTGATGATAAACGACCTGTCACTGTCACCGCTTGATGGTATGAAGTATGAAGACGACCTGTTTCTTCATTAACCATTAATGGTAGCTTATCTGTATACGTTGATTTCAGTTTACTTAATCCACGATGCTCTATAATTAACTTAGGCAATGGGTAAGTAAGCGCTAACTCCTGCAATACTTCTTCCGCTGTTGAAGGAGCACCTTTTGGTGTTTTCTTGATCACCGGAATGTTTAATTCTTCAAATAGAATCGTTTGTAACTGTTTTGGCGAGCTTAAGTTAAACGGTTTACCTGCTTCTTCGTAAGCTAGCTCTTCTAACTCTAATAAACGCTTCGCAATTTCAGTACTCTGTACTTTTAATAATTCGCTATCAATTTCAACACCACCTCTTTCAATATCTGAAAGTACGGTTAATAACGGCATCTCAATCTCATTCAATACAGTTAATAACTCAGGCGTATCCTGTAAGCGGCTTTGTAATTCAAGGTGCAAACGTAACGTGATATCAGCATCTTCAGCAGCATAAGGTGCGGCTTCTTTAATTACAATTTGATTAAAGGTCAGCTGTTTTTTACCTTTACCCGCAATATCTTCAAAGCTAATACATTTATGGCCTAGGTATTTTAGCGCTAAGGTATCCATATCATGCTTACCTGTACTATCTAACACATAGGATTCGAGCATAGTATCAAAAGCAATACCGCCTAGCGTAATACCGTGATTCAGTAATACACTGCGGTCATACTTTAAATTTTGACCTACTTTTTTGTACTCTTCTGATGATAAAACTGGCTCTAATAAAGCCAATGTGTCAGTTAAATCTAACTGTGCAGGTGCATCGATATAATCGTGTGTTAATGGCAAGTATGCCGCTTCAATGATTGGGTCAGCTTCCTCGCCAACATTGGTTTGAATCGCAAAAGATAAACCGACAATCTTAGCTTGCATGTAATCTAAGCTAGTTGTTTCAGTGTCAAAAGCAAAGATATCCGCTTGTTTTAATTTCTTAATCCACTGCAGTAATTGACCTTTTGTGTAGATAGTTTTGTAACTATCGCGGTCAACCATGGATTTGGCAGCAACAAAGGCAGGGTTAGCTTGGCTTTCTTGGCCTGAAGAGGCTTTAGCCACTAAGTTATCGCCCGATAATAAGGCGGCTAACCAACGTTTAAATTCAAGCTTACCAAATAACTTAATCAGCTCATCAGTGTCTTGTGGAATTGGTTTAAAATCATCATGACCTACTTCTAATTCCACATCTAATTTAATCGTAGCAAGTTGATAGGATAAACGAGCCATGGCTTCATTTTCTTGCATCTTTTTGGCCATGGTTTTACTACCACGGAAGCCTAATGGCGCTAATTTATCTAGGTTTTCATAGATGGTATCCATGTTACCTAGACCTTGTAACATTGCTAAAGCAGTTTTTTCGCCAACGCCAGGTACACCAGGAATATTATCAACCTTATCACCCATTAACGCTAAGTAATCGATGATCATTTCCGGTGGAATACCAAATTTTTCATTCACACCAGGCACATCAAGTACAGTATCAGTCATGGTATTGATCAGATAAGTATTCTCATCAACTAACTGCGCCATGTCTTTATCGCCAGTACTGATCAGGGTTTTAATCCCTTTTTTACTCGCTTGTAAGGCTAATGTACCAATAACGTCATCGGCTTCTACACCAGGTACCGTTAATATTGGTAACCCCATCGCTTTGATAACTGCATGTAAAGGCTCAATTTGACTTCGTAAATCATCGGGCATGCTTGGTCTGTTTGCTTTGTATTCTGCATACATGTCATCACGGAAGGTTTTTCCTTTTGCATCAAACACTACCACTATGTGTGTTGGGCTAAATTGCTTTAACAAACTTTGCAGCATGTTAACCACACCATACACAGCACCAGTCGCTTCACCAGCAGAGTTAGTTAAGTGTGGAGAGAGAAGAATGCACGATATAAGTACGAAGAGCCGTCAACCAGCACAAAAGGATTTTCAGGAACTACAGCCATAGATAACTACCAATCAAATAAAATGGGTAGATAGTATACCTATCACGCTTCAAAATAGTGACCTCGTTTTTGGATATTCTGCAATTAAACAAGAAAAATAGATTAAAGAGTAAATACAGAAAATAAAGAGCAGTCTACGAGGTGGTTAAAAGGTAAGTGGACATTCACTTTCGCTGTATAAACATCTGTGGATAACTCTGTTAACTATTTTATTTAAAATTTGACCCACAACAAAAAATAAAAAATAACACTTAAATATCAAATAGATAAAACAGTCAGACACGCGAAAAATGCACATTTAACAAAATGTTAAATGTGCATAACAAATGGGATATCTACCTAATTCAGTTTAATTAAAACGCTTTTTAGCTAGTAAAATGACCAACAGGGTTGGCATACATTTTTAATACTGTTTCCTGTAATTCTGGAGGAATTGCTTGAATACGCGCTTTGAATGCGGCGATATCTTTAGCAGAAAGGTTATCAACATCTTGTTGCGCAGCAATTAAGTTAGATGGGTGTAAGTAATAGTTTCGATAGATTTGGGTATCAATCTCTTCAGCCACTTGTTCGGCATTTTCAAAATCACCGCTTAATGGCTGACCAAAGGCTACATGTACGTGGCCTTTTTGACCGATAATACCACTAACGATACTTTCAATATCTTCAAACTGTCCTTTATTGTACTCACCAGATTCAGACAACTCATATAACTCACGTGCTTTTTGCTGGTCACATGGGTCTAACTCATAAGAAACCGCAACAGGTACAATATTTAATGACTTAATATATTCATCAAAAGGAATTTTTTGTTTTTTACCGTTTACGTAAAACATTTTAATGATCGCAGGGTCGGTTTTATCAAAACCATCCTTTGCTCTACCCTCTTTTTGGGCAATCCAGATACTACTATCGAATTTTAACGAAGTACTGATGTAATCAGATAAGGTCGATAATGACTTCATCATTTCACGTACACCCGTCACAGAACGTTTTACGATAAAACTTTTGTTCATGCGCATCAGGTCTGAAACAAAAGGTTTACTTAATAAGTTATCGCCAATTGCAATACGTACCGTGTGGAAGTTTTCAGTGAAAAGCGCCCAGTTAACAAAAGATGGGTCCATTGCGATATCACGATGATTAGAAACAAATAAGTAATTTTGTTCAGGATCTAAATTTTCTAAGCCAGAATAAGTGAATTTAGTGGTGGTAGAATCGATCATATGTTGCATATACACACCCACCACTTTCTGCATTTTATCAATGCTATCGATACTGCCCCATTTATAGAGGAAATAACGACGTAATAGAGGCTTAATCACAAACCCTAAACACTTAGATAACTTAGGAAAACGGAAGCTTAAAATAGCGTCCATAAATTCTTCGCTATTGATGACACGTTTGATAGCTGGTTGTATCTCTTGGTCATTATAGGGACGAATATCACTAAATTTATCAATGTTAGTTGGCATATTATGATTCTCTAGAAAATGGATGGCGCATTTTACATGCTTTTCAGCCTAACAGCGAGGAGATTTAAACGAATATACAGCTATTATTGCTTGTTTTATAACCTAAATAAGGCCTAATGCACGCTTTTGAAGATTGTATTTATAAATGCTAGCAAGATATTTCCCCTACCTATATGAGAATAGGCAAGGGAATAGCTACAAACTAGATGAAAGCGAACGCATCACCATAGATATTATCGATAACTGCACCGCGCTTAATGAAGTCTTCGCGCGCCACTTTAGCCATTTCAAAACGGCCAACAATATAGATATCGAACTCAGATAGGTCTTCAAACTCGTCTAAAACAGCTTGGTGTACATAACCATGTTTGCCTAACCAATCTTCCTCTGGTAGTTCAACTACTGGGTGGAAGTGGATATTATTATGCTCTTCTGACCAGCTTTTAGCTTGATCTTCAAAATAGAAGTGTGAGTACTCTTTAACGCCCCAGTATAGGTAAACAGGGTTTTCTAAGTTCGCCTCTACAATTTGCTCTAGAATTGATTTCACGTAAGAGAAACCTGTGCCGCCAGCCATTAAAATAATCGGGCGAGTAGACTCTTCACGCAAATAAGCAGCACCGTTGGCAATTTCAACTTCCACAGGCTCACCTGACTGCATTTTTTCAACCACTTGCATTGCATATTTATTATCGGGTGTTGCACCAATATGCAATTCAACCAACTCACTTGATGGTGTGTTAGCAATCGAAAAGTGACGTTTATCGCCCTCTCCCATGATCACTGATACATATTGTCCCGCTTTAAAAGAGACAGCTTTCGTAGGGGCTAAAAATATACGGTATAAAAACGCATTTAACTTCTCGATTGAAGCAACATTACAGGTAACTTGTGGCATTCTTTTCTCTTTTATTATTGGCTAACAATATCTAACGGTTCGATAGCTTGATTAAAATAGTATTATGACAAAATATCTAGGTCATTCCAAAGACCATCTATTTTTTCTTTAACGTCTTTATCCATGACAATAGGCTCGCCCCACTCTCGTGTGGTTTCACCCGGCCATTTGTTAGTAGCATCCAAGCCCATTTTTGAGCCTAACCCTGACACAGGAGAGGCAAAATCTAAGTAATCGATGGGTGTATTCTCTACCATAGTGGTGTCACGACTTGGATCCATACGTGTTGTTATCGCCCAGATCACATCATTCCAATCACGTACGTTGACATCATCATCACATACAATAATGAACTTGGTGTACATAAACTGACGCAGGAAGGACCAAATGCCCAACATCACACGTTTTGCATGTCCAGGGTAACTCTTCTTCATGGAGACCACCGCCATACGGTATGAGCAACCTTCTGGTGGTAAATAAAAGTCCACAATCTCAGGAAATTGCTTCTTAATGATCGGCACAAAGACCTCATTTAATGCTACGCCTAAAATAGCTGGTTCATCAGGTGGGCGACCAGTATAAGTACTGTGGTAAATAGGATCTTTTCGGGTAGTGACATGCGTCACTGTCATCACTTGGAAATCATCCACTTCATTGTAATAACCAGTATGATCTCCATAAGGACCTTCAGGTGCTTCTTCACCTGGCATTAAGTATCCTTCCAAGATAATTTCAGCAGTAGCTGGCACATCTAAATCATTGCTTAACCCCGTCGCGACTTTGGTTCTTGAACCACGTAAGAGACCAGCAAATGCATATTCAGATAAAGTATCTGGTACAGGTGTCACAGCCCCTAAAATAGTGGCAGGGTCAGCACCCAAGGCAACACTTACAGGGAATGGTTTGCCTGGATTTGCTTCCACCCATTCACGGTAATCAATGGCACCACCACGGTGCGATAACCAACGCATAATAATTTTATTTTTAGAGATTAATTGCTGACGGTAGATACCTAAATTTTGGCGTTTTTTATAAGGACCACGAGTAATAGTCAACCCCCAGGTGATCAGCGGTGCTACATCACCAGGCCAACACTTCATGATCGGCAGTTTAGTTAAATCAACATCATCACCTTCCATCACCACTTCCTGACAAGCTGGTGATTTAACGCGCTTAGTTGGCATATTCAGCACTTGTTTGAAGATCGGCAGTTTTTCCCACATTGCCTTCACACCTTTAGGTGGCTCAGGCTCTTTTAAGTAAGCTAACCATTCACCCACTTCACGTAGTTCACTGACCTTTTCTTTGCCCATGGCTAATGCAACACGTTCAGGTGTACCAAATAGATTGGTGAGTACCGGCGTATCATGCCCTTTTGGATTTTCAAATAATAAAGCAGGGCCCCCAGCACGCAAAGTACGATCGGAGATTTCAGTCATCTCTAAATTCGGATCGATCTCTTGGCTAATACGCTTTAATAACCCTTTTTCTTCTAGCTGATCTAAAAAATCACGTAAATCATCAAACTTCATTTTACCTACTTAACCTCGCTTCTAGAGAAGAGAAGCATCGTTATACCAATTAAACTAATGAACTGTTGTTTATACTAATTAACTGTAAAAATACAAATATAATTTACGCTGATAAAAGTACTTTAGTTCAGTTATTTAAGATAAAAAAAACGCTACCTAAGTAGCGTTGTTGTTTTATTTTATTATATAAAACTATTTAGCTTTCTGATTCTTCATTGCTTCAAAGAAATCATCATTTGTTTTACTTAAACCAAGCTTATCAATCATGAATTCTGTTGCGCCGATTTCACCCATTGGATGAACAATCTTACGTAAAATCCACATACGTTGTAATTCGTCAGCTTTAGTTAGCAATTCTTCACGACGCGTACCTGAGCGAGTAATATCAATCGCAGGGTAAACACGTTTTTCAGCGAGCTTACGGTTTAAGTGAATCTCAGAGTTACCCGTACCTTTAAATTCTTCATAGATAACTTCATCCATTTTAGAACCGGTATCGATAAGTGCTGTTGCTAGGATAGTTAAACTACCACCCTCTTCAACATTACGTGCAGCACCAAAGAAACGCTTAGGACGATGTAATGCGTTAGCGTCTACACCACCGGTTAATACTTTACCTGAACTTGGGATCACTGTGTTGTAAGCACGTGCCAAACGAGTAATAGAGTCCAGTAAGATGATTACATCTTTTTTGTGCTCAACTAAACGTTTTGCTTTTTCGATAACCATTTCTGCTACTTGAACGTGACGGTTAGCTGGCTCATCAAAGGTAGAGGCAACTACTTCACCGCGTACTAAACGACGCATTTCTGTTACTTCTTCCGGACGCTCATCGATTAATAGAACAATAAGTTCTGCTTCAGGGTGGTTAATTGAAATACTTTGCGCAATGTTTTGTAACAACATTGTTTTACCGGCTTTTGGTGGTGCAACGATTAGACCACGTTGACCTTTACCGATTGGAGAAACTAAATCAAGAATACGCGCTGTAATATCTTCTGTACTACCACTACCATTCTCTAAACGTAAACGCTCATCAGGATGAATTGGCGTTAAGTTTTCAAATAATATTTTATTACGAGAGTTTTCAGGTTTGTTGAAGTTTACTTGCATGATTTTTAATAATGCAAAGTAACGCTCGCCTTCTTTAGGCGGTCTGATTTTACCTTCTACACTATCACCCGTACGTAAATTAAAACGACGAATTTGACTAGGAGAAATGTAAATATCATCAGGACCAGCTAAATACGAACTGTCTGAACTACGCAAAAAGCCAAAACCATCTTGTAGAATCTCTAAAACACCAGCACCGAAAATATCAGCACCACTTTTAGCATGGGCTTTCAATATTGCGAAGATAATATCTTGTTTTCTTAGACGGGCTAAATTTTCAAGCCCCATGGTACTTCCAAGCTCAACAAGCTCAGATACGGGAGTATTTTTTAATTCGGTTAGATTCATAATTGTTTTTGATGTTTTTTAAATTTGGGATAAAGGGTAGATAACGTGTTTGGATAGCGTAAATTGTGAATTGCTCATAATTTGAGCGTAAAGGTAACATTAATATTTGAAGCTGTCCAGAATGAAGATGAAGTGTTCTGCACTTAACCTTCATTCTGATAAAGAATGATTAAACGTTAGCGTCTAAAAACTCAGTAAGTTGTGATTTTGAAAGTGCACCCACTTTAGTTGCTGCAACTTTACCATCTTTAAATAGTAATAAAGTTGGGATACCACGAATACCAAATTTTGGTGGTGTATCGCTGTTTTGGTCGATGTTTAGTTTACCAACAGTTACTTTACCTGCGTATTCAACAGCAACTTCACTTAAGATTGGTGCAATCATTTTACAAGGTCCACACCACTCTGCCCAGAAATCTACTAGCACAGGAGTAGATGCATTGATTACGTCTGCATCAAAAGTTGCATCACTTAAGGTTACGATATTTTCGCTCATTTTTCTCTCCAGAAAGGAATTTATTAATAGAAAGCTACTATAACATGCTCACCACTAAAATATATTTTTTGATATTTGAATCGATCTCAATATTTATTGCAAGTATAAACTGCTATGCTCTGCAAATGAATAAAACACACCTAACTCAAACAAAATTTTCAGACTTGCCTCTAGAGCCAAGTCTACTTTCAGGTTTAACCGCTAAAGGGTTCGAATACTGTACACCTATTCAAGCGCTGTCACTGCCAATTACCTTACAAGGTAAAGATATTGCAGGACAAGCTCAAACAGGTACCGGTAAAACCTTGGCGTTTCTACCTGCCGTATTCCATCACCTATTGGTTAACAAAGCACCTGAAAACCGCCGTAAGAACCAACCTAGGGCTATTATTTTAGCACCTACTCGAGAGCTTGCGATTCAGATCCATAAAGATGCCATGTCATTAGCTGACTCAACATCTTTGCGCCTTGGTTTAGCTTATGGGGGCGAGAAAGTTGAAATTCAACAGACCAAACTAGAAAAAGGCGTTGATATTTTAATTGGGACTTGTGGTCGTATTATAGATTTCGCAAAACAAGGCGTTATCAACCTAGAATCGATCCAAGCCGTTGTCCTAGATGAAGCCGATCGTATGTTCGATTTAGGCTTTATCAAAGATATTCGTTACCTATTCCGTCGCATGCCAGCGGCAGACCAACGACTTAATCTATTATTCTCAGCCACCTTATCTCATAAAGTGCAAGAGCTTGCTTTTGAACATATGAATAGCCCTGAACATGTGCAAATTGAACCTGAAGTAATGACTTCAGCCAATATCACAGAAGAACTTTTCTACCCATCAAACGAAGATAAGATGTTGTTATTACTTAGTTTAATGGAAGATGAATGGCCAGAAAAAGCAATTGTCTTTGCTAACACTAAACATGCTTGTGAAAAAGTGTGGGGTTACCTTGCCGGTGACGGTCATCGTGCTGGGTTATTAACTGGTGATGTGCCACAGAAGAAACGTGAACAAATCTTACAGCAATTTACTGAAGGTCAAATCGACATTTTAATTGCTACTGATGTTGCTGCACGTGGATTGCATATTCCAAAAGTGTCCCATGTATTCAATTTTGATCTACCTGATGACTGTGAAGATTACGTTCATCGCATCGGTCGAACAGGTCGAGCAGGCGAAAAAGGGTTAGCAATCAGTTTAGCTTGTGAAAAATATGTATTTAATTTGCCTTCTATTGAAGAATATATTAAACATACTATTCCAGTGAGCGAATACGACAAAGACTCCCTATTAGATTCTTTACCGGTTATGAAAGTCACTAAATATAAAGTACATTCTAATAACAACCGTAAAGATAACTATCATAGGTCACATAAAAGATAATATGACAGCAGCGCGTTACACCATTATTGATTTAGGCTCCAATAGCTTCCACATGCTTACTGTCAGTAAGCAAGGGAATGGTTTTAACGTTGTTTCAAAACATAAGCAAAAAGTACGCTTAGCTGCTGGTTTAAATGGCGACAAACAACTTGATCAAACAACAATGCAAAGGGGATGGGCTTGCCTAGAAAACTTTAGGTTGTTGTTAGACCAAATCCAACCTGTGACAGTACTTATCACCGCCACTGCAGCATTAAGAATTGCCGTTAATAATAAAGCGTTTATTGAAGTAGCTGAAAACATACTTGGTCATCCAATTAATCTAATCTCAGGTATTCAAGAAGCTAAAACCATCTTCAAAGGCGTTTCCTATACAGAGCAAACAGATAAGCGTCTGTTAGTGATCGATATTGGTGGTGCTAGTACTGAACTGGTTTTAGGGCAAGGCAATCAAGTACATGTAGCTAATAGTATGAATATTGGTTGCGTCACTTGGTTAAATCATTATTTTGCAGACCAACAACTCAGCGAATACAACTTCAACAATGCCATCAATGCCGCACGACAAGTCATCTCTACCGTTAAACCTCAATACAGTGAACATGATTGGGAACTCACCTTAGGTGCATCAGGTACTATTCAAGCCGTTAATGAAGTGAATCAAGCACAGCAACTCAGCGATTCACTATCCTTTGAGTTATTACAACAAATTAAACAACAGTGCATCGCCTGTAAAACCATGGAACAACTCAACATTGTCGGGTTAGAAGACTCTAGAGTACCTGTTTTTGCCAGTGGTTTAGCGATTCTTATCGCGCTCTTCGAATCTTTGAACATTCAACACATGCAACTGTCTAATGGTGCATTAAGGGAAGGTTTAATTAGCATGATGTTTAACGGTCAAAGCGAATTTAATTAATTCAGGCAACACCTTTTCAATACCAAACAAACCAGAAATTAACCGCTGTAATAGTTAAGGGTATGAAGATGAAAAAAATAAAAATAACCGCTTTATTAACACTTATCATGCTAATCAGTGCATGTAGCAGCTATAGCGTTGACACCACTCGCACTACCTTTTATCAAGATCAACTAACCACCACAGGTAGTATTTATATCGCTACAGCTGAAGGCCTACCTAACAACTCATTAGAGCTCGCTAGTTATAAGCAAAAAATAGCAAATAAACTCAATACGGTAGGCTACCGTGTTATTTCTGACATCACTCAAGCCGACTACATTGCCACCATTGATTATGGCATTAATGAAGGTAATACCTATATTGTAACCATTCCTGATACTCGCCCACGCTCTAGGTTAATACACCGCGGAAAGTTCGCTCGAATCCAGCACAGAGATCGCCATAAAAAGATTAATAGCCCAACCAGTAATATTGTCACGACTTATAACCGTGTATTAGCATTAGATATCACCAGTGCACAAGACAATAGCAAAGTATATGAATCTCAAGTCACCAGTATTGGTGAGTGTGAAATCATGGCAGGTGTATTTGAACAGTTATTAGAGGCGATGTTTACTGACTTTCCAGGAGAAAATGGAAAAATAAGAAAAGCCAGCATCCCTTATCAAGGTGAATGTAATGAGTAATTATCACCACTAACACTGCCTATCCGGCTTACAAAAATAAGCGCTTTAACTTAATTGCTATCTCAAACAGCTAGTTAATCTTGTACAAGCTTAATAGCGCTTTTCCTACCTAATGATACCCAGATTACGACAATAGTATAAATGTTCGAATTAATATTTATAACGAAAGTAATATTTTCTTTAATGAAAAGTTAATTATTTAACCTTTTCAATCAAATTAATAATACAATACGACTAAAAACAAGCTATTTAATTGATAATAAAGCCTTATAAATATTATCCCTCTAATAATACAAGCCTAACCCCCAATATCTAATCAATCAAAAATATGATCAAACCAACCAAATAACGCTCGATTTAAATCAAAATGCGAGCGAACGCTCAAAATAAATCTATTTTTGTAGTAAAAATGTTAATGATAAGTATCTTTGTGCACATTAAAACACAGAGCGTTAATCATTAAATAACGAAAGGAATACAAAATGAGTAAACAACATTCATTAATGGGGCAGTGTGTCGCTGAATTTATTGGCACCGCAATATTAATCTTTTTTGGTGTTGGGTGTGTAGCAGCATTAGTATTAGCTGGCGCAAACTTTGGCCAATGGGAAATTAGTATCATGTGGGGCATGGGCGTAGCTATCGCCATTTATTGTACTGCAGGTGTTTCTGGGGCACACATTAATCCAGCTGTTACCATTGCACTTGCGTTATTTCATGGGTTTAACAAAGAAAAAGTATTACCGTATATTATATCCCAGTTACTTGGTGCATTTTGCTCCGCAGCCTTAGTATACGCACTATATAGCAACTTATTTAGTGATTATGAGATTGCGCATAACTTTGTAAGAAGTAGCCAAGAAGCCTTATCGACGGCGGGTATTTTCTCTACTTACCCACACCCGTCCATTTCTTTAGTAACAGCATTTTTTGTTGAGTTTGTCATTACAACAGTACTTATGTTCGCAATCTTAGCATTAGGAGATGAAAATAATGGCGCACCGCGAGGCCCACTAAACCCAGTGTTAATCGGTGTATTAATTGCAGTTATTGGTGGCTCTCTAGGTCCACTAACTGGCTTTGCCATGAACCCTGCTCGTGACTTTGGCCCTAAATTATTTGCTTACATAGCAGGTTGGGATTTTGCATTAACAGGCGCAAGAAGATCCCATATTTCATCGTACCGATTATTGCGCCTATCTTAGGAGCTTGTTTTGGTGCCTGGGTTTACCCGAAAGTGATTTCACCATACCTGCCAGAAGAAGGCTTTGGCTGCACAATTCCAAATGAGTGTGATTAAAAAATACAAACATGTTGTTTACAGTAACGACAGTTGTCCAGATTAAATAGTAAAAGGAAAAATATAATGACAGATAAAAAATATATCGTAGCGTTAGACCAAGGCACAACCAGCTCTCGAGCAGTGATCCTTGACCATGATGCAAATATCATTAGTGTTTCTCAACGAGAATTTACACAAATTTATCCACATTCTGGCTGGGTAGAGCATGATCCAATGGAGATTTATGCAACACAAAGTTCAGTATTAACAGAGTGTTTAGCGAAAGCGAGCATTCGTAGTGATCAAGTGGCAGGTATCGGTATTACTAACCAACGTGAAACCACTATTGTTTGGAATAAAGAGACAGGTAAACCGGTTTATAACGCGATTGTTTGGCAGTGTCGCCGTACAGCTAGCATTTGTGAAGAGCTTAAAGAGCGTGATGGTTTAGAAGACTACGTGCGTGAAAATACAGGTTTAATGCTAGACCCCTACTTTTCAGGCACTAAAGTAAAATGGATCTTAGATAACGTCGAAGGTGCACGCGAAGATGCTGAAGCAGGTAAATTACTATTTGGTACGGTGGATACTTGGTTAATCTGGAAAATGACACAAGGTCGCGTACATGTAACTGATTACACCAATGCTTCTCGTACCATGTTATTTAATATCAATAAATTACAGTGGGATGAAAAACTACTTGCTGAATTAGGCATTCCTGCTTCTATGATGGCGGAAGTAAAAGCTCTTCTGAAGTTTACGGTAAAACTAATATTGGTGGAACAGGCGGCACACGTATTCCAATTGCAGGTATTGCAGGTGATCAACAAGCTGCATTATACGGTCATATGTGTGTAGAAAAAGGACAAGCTAAAAACACCTACGGTACAGGCTGTTTCCTATTAATGAACACTGGTAAGGAGAAAATCACTTCTACACATGGTCTTCTAACAACGCTAGCTTGTGGTCCAAAAGGTGAAGCCACTTACGCATTAGAAGGCGCTGTATTCATGGGTGGTGCTTCTATCCAATGGTTACGCGACGAGATGAAAATACTCTCAGATGCAAAAGATTCTGAGTATTTTGCTACTAAAGTTGGTTCATCAAACGGCGTTTATGTTGTTCCAGCCTTTACTGGTTTAGGCGCACCTTATTGGAACCCTTATGCACGTGGTACTATTGTTGGTTTAACACGAGGCACCAATTCGAATCACATTATTCGCGCGACATTAGAGAGTATTGCTTATCAAACTCGTGATGTACTTGATGCAATGCAAGCAGATGCTGAAATGGAACTAGCCTCTCTTCGTGTAGATGGTGGTGCTGTAGCGAATAATTTCTTAATGCAATTCCAATCGGATGTGCTTAACACAACAGTACAACGCCCTGCGGTTACTGAAGTAACAGCGCTAGGTGCGGCCTATTTAGCAGGTATTGCTGTAGGTTACTGGAGTAGTTTAGATGAGCTACAAAACAAAGCCGTTATTGAGCACTCTTTTGAACCCGTTGCAGTACAAGAGAAACGCCAGCAACGCTATAATGGTTGGAAGCGCGCAGTAAAATGTGCCACGGTATGGGCTGACCTTCATAATGAAGATAACGAAGATACACCTTAACCAACTCATTGATTAAATCCAATTAAAGAGCGCCTTGAGCGCTCTTTTGTTATCTATATTGTAAAATTCCTATCTATTTGTCTCTCATTCGAACGTAAAACGCGCATTACACTTGCTATTCCTAATCCCCACACAGTAAACTGTTTTTAATAAATTTTGCCATGGGCGCAGGAGAGAGGTTCAATGAAACAGACAACAAGACACCAAGAGATCGTTAACTTAGTACAGAAAAATGGCTATGTCAGTACTGAAAGTCTTGTTGAGCATTTCAATGTTAGCCCTCAAACTATCCGTAGAGATCTCAATGAATTAGCCGATGAAAATAAAATTCGTAGACACCATGGCGGAGCAACAACTCAACAAAGTTCAGTGAATAGCTCATACCATGATCGTAAATCTCGTCAGTCAGATGTTAAAGATGCCATTGCCCAAGCATTAGTAAAATACATTCCCAATGGTGCGACCCTATTTATTGATATCGGTACCACGCCGGAATACATCGCTAAAGAGTTGGTTAAAAACCATAAAGGATTACGCATTGTTACTAATAATATCAATGTCGCGAGCATTTTAATGACTAACGATGACTTTAAAGTCATTCTAGCCGGTGGTGAAGTTCGTAACAGAGATGGTGGTATTGTTGGTGAAGCGACTTTAGACTTTATCAAACAATTCCGTTTAGACTTTGGCATTATCGGTATCAGCGGAATCGATTATGATGGTTCACTATTAGACTTTGATTATCATGAGGTACGTGTAAAACAAGCGATTATCGAAAATAGCCGTAGCGTATTCCTTGCTGTTGACCATACCAAATTTGGTCGTAATGCCATGGTTAACTCTAGGTAATATCAGTGAGTTAGATATGTTAATCACAGACTTAACACCACCTAATGAGATCGTTAGCATCTTAAAAGAGCATAACATTCCATTAGAAGTAATTAATAACCAAACCACTGAGCAAGCTGAATAATAATAAGCCTTTTTTAAAGCATCCAATATATTACCCTCTCTTAATGCAGATAAAACCACAGTGTTTTTATCTGCATTAACAAGTACTTACCTTCTCTATCGTGACTTATCTACAGGCCTAACTCCCTATTACATAAAGTATGAATAACCATCTCCTGTTCAGGGTTTTCTTGCACAGGAACATCATAAGTCTTTGCTGTGTTGGTTATGTCACACTGTAAACGGCTTAATTTATCTTTTAAGGTTAATGAGTTTTGGTTGCCATTATAAAATAACTTAGCTAACCATAAGGTAAACTCATTCTCGCTCGGCTCACCTAAATAGATATGTTGCATCAGTGAGCCACTACCAAACATACTGGACGGTTTTGAGGTTTTTATAGTAGAAGATGGAAAGATAAATCTCCCCTGCTGATCAGTAACAGTTTGATCTAAATGTCGACCATCATAATATAGCTCTCTATAGACTGTTTTCCCTACTAGCGCTTTACCATCATCTAATAATTGCCCCTGTACCGGCGGTGATAATAAAAAGGTTTCTCGGTTAAAAAAACCAAAGATATCCGCACTCACAGAGCGACTAAAAACAAACAATAAAATGATAATAACAATGATTAAACTCAGTTTAATTAAAGCCATGTTACTTCCCGATTAAGTGAAAAGTGCAAGCAATAAAAATGCCGCTTAATGCGGCATTTTTAAAACGTTTAAAAAGATGAAATGGTTATTCAACAAAACTTCCAAATCAAGAACGCCAATGCAAATCCAACTAAATGAGATCATGCCTAACCAAGTTAGTCCTTGTAAGAACTTACCATGTTTAATACTAGGCTCAGATCTTACCAATCTAAAGTTAAGCCACGCAAACACAGGCGTAGTAATGAAAGCTAAGGTCATCGCAAAGGTTAACATAGGTGCTAACGCTGATTTGAAGAACAATACAATCGTCATACCTGCTAAGGATTGTATGATTAACCAGATATTTAAACTGTGTTTAGACTGTTTAAAACCTAATAGCTTATGTGATTCATTCAAGGTACGTGAATAACCATCTAACACTGTGATTGTAGTACCAAATAAACATAAGAAAGCAATCATAGAGACTAAAGGACGAGACCATTCACCAATGGTTAATGCGTACATATCAATTAAATGCTGTGCAAAAGCAACCCCACCCAATACCGTACCACTGGTTTGCCCATACTGTACCAAGACACCTAACCCAAAGAACACTAACGCCAGTACAGCTGTTAACCAGTAACCAAGATTAAAGTCTAATAATCCCTGTTTTTTAGTAATTACCTGTTGTTTTTGTTTTGCTTTTAACCAAAGAGAGCTTAATGCAGAAACTTCAATAGGTGCTGGCATCCACCCCATCAATGCCACCATAAAACCTAACATAGCTAGTTTATAAGGTGATGGACCTTCGTAGTCTGCAGGTGTCATAGGACCATTATTAAAGGCAACAATAAAAGCGGCTACCGTAGTAATAGTTAATATAACCATGATCACTTTAGCCACATTATCTAAGGCTTTAAAATGACCAAATAATAGGATCATTAAACACACGCCCAGTATCAACCAACATAATAGAGTCACCGATACATTAACTGGCAACGCATAATGTAGCAAGCTTGCTGTTAATAATAGTACGCCCGCCGTACTCACCACAGCAGCAAGAACATTTAATGCCGCAAAACAGTAGAAATACCAAGGACCTTTGCCTTTATAGCCTTCGATCAAGTTATTACCCGTCGCTAATGTATATTCAACACCAAAACGGAAAAAAGGATATTTTAGAACGTTAACCGCAACCACTAACCACAGCAGTTGCCAACCAAAAATAGCACCTGCTTGGGTAGATGCAACAAGGTGCGAACCGCCAATAGAAGCGGTTGCCATTAATATTCCGGGACCAAACGCATTTAAGCGCGATTTTAAACTTGATACGGCTTCATTCATTTATTTATAACTCGAGTTAGGATATTTTTGTGGTCGGTTAACATACATAATTAATGGTTAATAAAAAGCAAAAAGAGTGACTTTCAGAGGATTAATAGAATTTTAACAGCCAAATCACTATTTCTGTAAAAAAATCAATAAATCGCAGGTTAAAAATATTAATAAAAGTTGGGTTTTAACAGATAGGCTTATCTTTCAACAGATCGGATTCACCAATAATAATAGAGGCTTGATACCAGTTTTGAATGGTGAAGTTTTTCCCCTCTAGTTGATTCAATATCAGCTTACTGATCTGTTTACCAACGCCATGTGTATCGTAATCAAGTGTGGTGATTGAGGGTTTAGTGTATTGGCTATGCTCGTAGTTACCATAACCCGCAATCGCAATATCCACTCCAGGTTGGTAACCTAAATTTTCACACGCTACCATCGCCCCTAAAGCCATCGCATCATCAGCACATAAAATACAGCTTGGAGGTTGTGTTAAGGCCATTAATTGCTTGGTCATCTCAATAGCATCACGCTCCGTTAACTCTCCATGTAATAAATAACCTTGTTCAACTGTTAATGAAGCTTCTTGCATCGCTTTTAAATATCCCAATTGGCGAGCGGTAGCTAAAGTCAGTTGATCTGGACCATTAAGGAAAGCAATACGCTGATGCCCTGCATTAATTTGACGTTGTGTTAATTGATAAAAAGCATCTTGATTATCCACATCTACAAATCGTTCATCTTGATAACCAGATTCATAACCTAAACAAACATAGGGGAAGTGATGAACATTTAATAACGTAATGCGAGGATCATTGTGTCGAGTTCTCACGATAAACAGCCCATCCACCAAACCACTGGTGATAAAATCAAAATAGACTTTTTGCTCATCTTGCGTGTCAGAGATTGTTGTCACTATCAGTTGATACCCCTGTGTGATTAAAAACTCAGAAGCACTCGCTAATACCTTAGAAAAAGCAGATGAAACAAACATACGCGCATTAGCAGGTAAGATAATACCAATGTTTTTAGAGCGCCCTGAAGCTAATCGCTGCGCCGTAGGGTTGGCTCTATAACCGAGTATTTTAGCCGCTTCCAACACTTTTAAGCGTGTATCAGCGTTAACATCACTATATCCATTTAACGCTCTAGATACAGTTGATTTTGAGAGTCCTAAGTAATCGGCTAATTGTTTAATAGACATCTGATTATGCTCACTTATAAGCGCTGATCAGTTTCACTATCAAACAGCAACACCCGTGACAGTTCTACAACTAAATCGATCTGCTGGTCTCGTTGCAACTCAGAGCGTAAATCCAATCTAGCTTTTACCGCCTCACCCGCTAAATTAAACAAAACCTCCTTATCAAAACCCATCGGCTCTATTAAATCTATTTGCAGCCCAGTAAAGTTAAAGGTGTTGTCGGTCTCTGGAAATAAACGACTATCGTTAAAGAAATCAGGTCGAATACCTACTTTCACCGGTATCCCTTGCTGATCAATCACTGTTTGCAAAGCAACATTAGACAACTGCTTTCTAGGTAAACGGTAATTGTCCACCAGCAAATAATCGTTAAACAAGGTGCCCTCAATAATATTCATGGAAGGAGACCCAATAAACTGCGCAACAAATACATTAGCAGGATTTAAATACACCTCCATTGGTGTGCCGGCTTGAGCGATATAACCATCATGCAATACCACCACCTTATCAGCTAAAGTCATCGCCTCCACTTGATCATGGGTGACATAAACACTAGTTCGCCCGAATTTATTATGAATTTTGCCTATTTCTGTGCGCATATGACTACGAAGTTTGGAGTCCAAGTTTGATAAAGGTTCGTCAAACAGGAACAGATCCGCTTCACGGATGATCGCCCGTCCCATGGCAACGCGTTGACGCTGCCCACCAGATAAATCAGCAGGTTTGCGATCTAATAACTCTTCTAGTTGCAACATTTCAGAGACTTCAGCTAAACGTCGTTCAATATCCGCGTTATCAACCTTTAATCGACGCAGGGCAAAGATAATATTCTCTCTCACTGATTTATGCGGATATAAAGCGTAGTTTTGAAACACCATAGCAATATTACGGTGTTGCGGTTCAATATCATTCACCACTCGCTCACCAATCACAATGTCCCCTGAAGTGGCTTGCTCTAAACCTGCAATCATCCTCAAGGTCGTTGATTTTCCACAACCAGATGGCCCTACTAGTACCACAAACTCACCATCCTCAATACTTAAATCAATCCCTTTCACCACGGCTGTGTCACCGAAGCTTTTGACAATATTCTTTAATTTAATCGCAGCCATAATTATTCTTTAACCCCACCGTCTGTTTTACCGCCTTTCATAAAGCGAGATGCTAATAGGAAACAAATAACAATCGGGGCAAGGGTCAGCATAGAGGCCGCCATAATACGATCCCAGATTGCATTTTTTGAAACAAATAACTCTTGAAGTGCTAATGGTAAAGTATGAAATTCTGGATATTGCTTTAAAAATACCGACGCAAATAAATACTCATTCCAACCAATAATAAAACAATAAATAAATACCGTGGCTAACATAGGAAGTGATAAAGGTAACACCACCTTAATAATCGCTTCTTTACGAGAACAGCCATCCATCATTGCTGCCTCTTCAAGTGCAAATGGGATACCACGGAAATAGTTACCCAACATATACATACCCACAGGCAGTGTTTGTACAATATAAATAAGGAACAAACAAAAAGCGCTTCCCCATAAAGAAGATGCTAACCCAACATTCATCGCCATTTGATAGAGAGGCACCATTAACAACACGCCACCGACCATATACACAAATAACACAGATCGTTGTATCACCACCTGTCCTTTAAAGCGTAAACGACTGATCGAATAAGCGCCCATCACTGAAAAAACTAGCGAAAAGCTTGCTGCACCCACGGAAAATATCACGCTGTTTAACATATATTTACCAAAGGGAAATAGATTGTCGTTAGCCGTATATTTAGCGGCTATTGCCTGCTTTTTCTCTGCTGACAACTTAGGGTTGTTGAGTATTTTTTGTATCGCCGCAGGTATTTCTACTTTCTCTGCTTCGGTTAACCCTAATAACTCTTTATAAGCATCTAAATTAATACTTTGTGGAATCAATGAAGGATTCCCCCAATCATATTGGTGCTTTAATGACGTTGATAGAATTTGCGCAAAGGGTAATAAGCTAAAGCTCACTAACAGTAAAATAGCAATCGTAAACCCGATACGTCCTTTTATGGTTTTTTTTCCTAACATAATCGTTACCACTTCATGATTTTTTTAATATAGAACCAGATAAAAATCGACAATACACCTAATTGAATAACAGAGGTGGCTGCGGCTAACCCTTGATCAATAACACCAGTAAACGCTTGGTAGTAAGTAAAGATTGGTAATGTTTCTACATTCGGAGCCAATAGATAAACATCTTCAAAACGATTTAAATTCCAAATTAAACGTAACAACACTACCGTGGCTAACACAAAATAAAGCTCGGGTAAGGTGACATGAAAAAATCGTCCTATTGGGCCATAACCATCAATGGCTGCTGCTTCATATTGATCTCGAGAAATAGACACCAACTTAGATAAGATAAGCAAATAAGCAATCGGTGCATGTTTCCAAATATCAAATAGCACCACCACCCACAACGCGGAATCAGGATCGCCAATCAAATTACTACGCTCACTCCACAAACCTAGCAAATCAACAAATAGGTAATTCACCACCCCAGAAATAGGATCAAATAAAAACTGCCAACCAAATACCACCGAAATAACAGGGGCAACATAGGGCAACATAATCGCCGCATTCACTAAGCCTCTGCCCATAAAAGGATCACGTAGCAATAATGCCATCGCTAATCCAAGTAACGTGGTGCCGACGACAGTCCCCAATAGATACAAACTAGTGGTGGCAATAGCACTATAGTAATCACTGTTAGATAACAGCTTGATATAGTTTTCAATACCAACAAAGGTTTTAGAGCCGTTTAATTGCACATCGAAAAAACTCAAATACACGTTGTACATTAATGGATATAAAATGAGTAAGCCTAAAATCGCAATGGTTGGTGCAACTAACTTCCACCCAAACCTAGCTTCAGCGCGCTCTAATGGTGTCATCATCTCTCCTTACAGGCATTCACATAACGTGCGATGACAGTAAACAGTCACCACACGGTTTAATAAAAAATACCTACAGTTATTCTGCGATCACCGTTTGCATCTGTTTTTCAGCCCAATCTAAGGCGGTTTGTGTTGGTTCTTTTTCAATTGCGGCACGATAAATCATGCGAGGAATGATCTGTTTTGCAAAGATTTCACCGGATTTTGGAAAGGTTTTACCCTCGACAACAGAGAAGTTTTTAATACTGTCAAAACCAGCCACAATCTCTTTGATCGATTCTTTACCGTATTGCGCAAAAATGCCTTTAGGATCATCAAGGAATTCATCTGTTTCAGCAATATCACGCAGCATAGGCAAGTGCCCTCCCACTGCCATATGCGAGTAAGCAACTACTTGGTCTTTTTCATTCATATATTGAATAAAGGCTTTAGTCGCTTTGACCTCTTCCTGGTTATCATTTTTCATCATGGTAAAGCCAACTAAGGTACCGAATGAAGAAGGCGATGTATTAGTAATGGTAGTCGCTAAACGGGTATTTTTTGCTAAGTCAGGATCAAAAGCGGCGCCTTTTAAATCTTTAAAGTTATCGGAACTCAAGGAGCTCGCAGCAGCTTCCGCTAAGGCAATATCATCTAAAATATAAGAAGAGTAAAAGAACATCGCTAACTTACCTTGCAGGTAATAATCACGTGCGCGCCAGCTTTGCGGGCCAGGTGGGTTGTATTGCGCTAACTCGGTATAAAAATCTAAAGCCTGTTTTTGCGCTGCAGAGTTAAAAATAAGCTCGCCATCTTTATTAAACTGACCAGCAGCATTAGATAAAGCAAATTGCGTATAACATTGCTCTGCATAATTATCTGCCTTGGTACCAATTAAAATACCGTATTGGTTATCACTGGGTTTATAAAAGTATTTGGCTGCCGCTTCAATCGCTTCCCAGGTGGTTGGGGGAGCAAGCCCAGCTTCTTTGAACCAATCGGCACGATACCAGATCCCCTGCACCCAACCACTGTAAGGGACAGAAACATATTCATTCAACGCTGCACTTTCTACTAATTTCAGCGCCCCCGAGTAGAAACGATCTTTGCCTATGGTTTGAATTAACTCAGTGCTCGAATCCGCATCAACAATGCCCTCTTCAGCAAACGCTAAAGACAAATCAGAACCTACTTCAATCATATCCGGTAAAGTATTAGCCGCTGCTGCTGCTGCAATTTGTTTAGGCATATCGTTCTCATCAACTGCAATCACTTTCACATCAATACCAGGATTTAATGCCTCAAAGACATCTGCCATAATTTCAATGGTTTGAAGGCGGTCTGATTGAGTTTGTGTGGTCCAATATTCAACGGTTGTTGCATTGACTAAACTAGAAAAGGGTAAACTTGCCGCTGCAAGTCCAAGGCTTAATTTACTGATTTTCATTGTTATTTCCTCATTTGATAATAGCGTTCTAGGCTGTTTAATCGCGTCGGAGTTAACTCATAAAATCACCTTTATTTGAGTAATTTTATTTATTTAATTCAGTCTACCTTAAATGTTATTGGTTATTGTTTGAGCTAAGTCTCGTTATCGGAAATGATCAAAACCGGTTTTGATCATTGAGCCATCGGTCACTATTCAACCAAAAACAGACTGCTATTTAACATGAGGAGACAAGTTTATCGCTTATTAAGCTAACGCTAAGCGATGAACTAATGAGGGAAGTATTACTTCAGTGGATAAGTCCTTTTCATATGAAGAGATAACAATATTAATCATTACTAAGTGTAATCAGTGGAGCCCTCGCGGCATTCAAAGCGGCTAGCACAGCAATGACAGCTGCAACATAGAAGCTGGTTTGGAAGGCATTAACAACCGGCTCATGAGAACCACTTCGTAACGCTTCGATACTGGTATTATGATCAAACCCTGGTAATAAGGCATAAAGCAACACGCCAAACAACGCAGTGCCTGTTGCAGCACCTAAATTACGACTCAATGAAGCTAATGCCGTCACAGTACCGACATTACTTTTGCCTGCGACAGTCTGAATCACTAACTGTGTAGTTGGCATCACAGTGCCGAAACCAATACCACAAAGCATACCCAAAAAACCGATTAATACTGGCTCTGGAGGCAAGCTCCCTAGCGCAATAAAGCCTGATGCAGACAATGACATACCAATGACAGGTATCCATTTAGGCACACCTGTTTTAGACATAATGCGACCACTACATAATGCCCCGAAGATTTGACCACCTGTTAAAGGTAATAATAATAAACCCGAGGTTGCCGCATTGGTTTTTAATCCTAATTGTAAATAAATAGGCAAGAAGAAGATTAATGCAAACATACAAGCAGCAAACAATAATGAAGTTAATAACGGGATATAGATAGCCCTATCCACCAGCAAATGGTTAGGTAAAAAAGGCGTAGAATGACGACATTGGTTGCGGTAAAAAATCCCCCCAAGGCCACGAAAACAACCCAATACACTAAACTGGTCAAAGACAACCATTGGAAGTCTTGTCCGCCCACTGATGCCCAATATAAAAAGACGGTACATAACAAAGGAAAAACCAATAAGCCAACCCAATCAATGGGTTTATTTCTGTGTTCTAAAATAGGTTTAGGGGTAAGGCGAAGTAAACGCCAAGCAGCGATCATCGCTAATGGGATATTGGCCCAAAATAACCAATGCCAAGTATAGTGAGTTACCACTAACCCACCAATCACTGGCCCACCAATGCTGGCACAGGCAAACATAGAGGCAAAGTAACCTTGATATTTGGCACGTTGCCTTGGTGGAATCAACTCTGCAATCAACGCTTGTGATAGGCTCATTAAACCACCGCCACCCAAACCTTGGATAACTCGTCCCATGATTAATTCAGGCATATCAGAAGCTACTGCGCCAACCACTGAGCCAATACAAAAAATCCCCAATGCCCAAACTAATACATTACGACGACCGTAACGGTCACCTAACCAGCCATAAATAGGCACAGTAGCTATCGTTGCTAATAAATAACCAATGGCAATCCATGAAGATAAATGCAACTGACCAAGGTCAGCAACAATACTGGGTGTCGCTGTTGCTAAAATGGTTTGATCAACAGCCGCCAAAAACATCGGTAGAAATACCGCGGAAAAGAAGATTAGAAAAGCCTGGCGGGTAAGTGCTGTGCTCATAGGTTAACTAATGAATAAGGTTGAGATAAGAACGACATGGCGATCACTCATTGTTGATAAAAATAATAAGCAAATGATGGCAGAATATCACAACACATCAACCTATTTTTATCGTTACTCTATACCGAAAACATTAATAGAGAAGATTTTCCGGTATAGAATACCGATACTATTTTTTACCCTTTTATTTTTTGCATATTCTTATTCACCGCTGCCGCTGGTTTCTCACCTTTAGATAAACATGACACGACTTGCTGTAAGGCAATTTTTCTACTATCTAACAATGACTGCTTCGATAAGAAACCAACATGTGGAGTAACAATCACATTTTCCATACCAATTAACTCGCTTTGATGGTTTGCTTCATCCACTAACACATCCAAACCAGCTGCAGAAATTTTATTAGATTGTAAACAAGCCACTAAAGCAGATTCATCAACCAGTTCGCCACGAGCAGTATTAATGAACATTGCCCCGTCTTTCATTTGCGCAAAAGTGTCTGCATTCATCATATTTTTGGTACTAGGCAATAATGGCGTGTGTAACGAAACGATATCTGAAATATTCAACAAATCTGTTAATGACTCACAACGAGTAATACCTAATCTTTGTGCATCTTGCTCAGTCTTACTTGGGCTATAAAAAACAATATTAAAACCAAAGCCTTTTAACATAGGGATTAAAGCTAAAGGAATAGAACCTAAAGAAACTAGCCCCACTGTTTTACCTTGTAAACGCTCTATTTTAGATCCGGAGAAAGGTGCCCATTGACCTGCTTTCACAGCATTATCATAAAAACTGATTTTACGATTTAAATCGAGTATTAACGCCATCACATGCGAAGCGACTTCATAGGCACAAAAACCTGGTGAATTAGTCACATAAATACCTTCTTGATCAGCACAATCAATATCAATTTCATTAACCCCAATACTTTGTAACGCAATTATCTTAAGATTAGGCAGGCTTTTTAAGCTAGCTGCATTAACTTCAGTATATTCAAGGGTTAAAGAGTCAGCTTCCTGAACATCTTCAATTAAGTTACTGCCAGTTACTTCAACTAATTCAAGATCATCTATCTGCCATTCCTGTAATAATTGACGTTCATATACAAGATCAGTAGGCATATTATAATAAACGACTTTTTTTATTTCTTTCATCTATTCCTCCATGGTAATAGCCTAGGAGCTGTTGATCTTTGCCGTTCGAATTTTGTTCAACACAGCGCGTTTTGATCGAGGCAGACGAGGTGTAGCCTAGTCATTCTAAGCAAATCTCGGCCAACAAAGAGCATAATGTGCTGTGTTGAATCCGAAGGGCACCATTTGTTGGCTATAAAAACAAACTCGAAAGATCAACAGCCCCTAATATAAGTTATTAAATTAACTCACTTATATTATGTTTAAATTTATACTTTCATCCAATCGCATAAATTAGATAACATTAAATTACAACACTCAAGCTGTTGAATACTGACAAATTCATCTGGCTTATGCCCTTGCTCCATACTGCCAGGACCACAAACTAAAGTTGCGACTCCAGCTTCATCAAACAATCCGCCTTCGGTACCAAACGCAACAGTCTGAAAACTGTCACAGCTACTCCATGATGCTAACCATTGTGCAAACTCTGATTGCGGATCAGTTAATAATGGCGGGTATTGCGCTAACGACTTAAACTCAATATTAGCTTTTTCAGCTACACCCTGCATTTGTGGCACTAAGGTTTGTTGCGCATAATCTTGCAAGTGATTAAATGTCTCATTAGCTTCGGTGCCCGGCAAATAACGCATTTCGATATCAAACTGGCAGGATTCAGGCACAATATTTAAGGCAGCACCACCTTTAATCACACCGGTTTGTAAAGTGCTATAAGGTGGATCAAAACGTGAATCAAGTTCATTTTTTAATGGCTCAGCTAATTCCGTTAATTTATTAATTAACTTAGCAGCATACTCAATGGCATTGACACCTTCGGGCGCATAAGCCGAGTGACAAGCATGCCCCGTTACATCACAGCGCATCGCCACTTTACCCTTATGACCATATACTGGCAGCATATTAGTAGGCTCGCCAATAATACACATAGCAGGTTTTTCTGGAGAAGCTTTAAGATGTTCAATTAAACTACGTACGCCCAAACATCCTACTTCCTCATCATAGGAAAAAGCTAAATACAGCGGCATACGTAATGATGCTTTTTGAAACATAGGTATCGCGGCTAATACACAAGCAAGGAAGCCTTTCATATCAGCACTACCACGGCCATAACATTTACCATCATGTTCAGTCAGCTGAAAAGGAGGATATGACCAATCTTGTCCATCTACAGGTACGACATCCGTATGACCAGACAACATAACACCGCCGTTCCCTTCTGGACCAAAGCGAGCATATAAATTAGCTTTTGTTTCTTCTTTATTATAAATCAGGGTAGGCTCAATACCTAAGCTCTCAAGGTACGCTTTAATAGTGAAAATTAACGCTAGGTTAGATTCACGACTAGTTGTATCAAAAGATAACAACTGTGTTAACCAATCCTTGATTGATAACGGTTCGGCCGACTCATTCATTACCCGGCACTCCATAACTCGGTGCTTCACGTGGGTCTAATGCGCGTGTGATGTAATCTTGCATTTGTGGTTGGTAATTTTCCCACAGTTTAGACAATTCCTGAATTGGATTTTCATCTGCCCAATCAACACGTAAATCAACTATCGGCCAAGAACAATCACCTACTATTTTCACTGCGGCAGAATGAACGGGCCCCGCTTCGCCGCCAGCTTGAACGCCAGCCTCTAACGCAGCAATCAAACGCTCTGTTAATTCACTGCTAGTTGACTCAAAGTTACTTACCATGGCATCAATAACTGATTGTTGCGATAACATATTACCGGCAACAACACAGTTGTTACCTTGTACCATATTGTGAATGCCAAGCGTTTTAGCACCACTAAAACAAGCACTTTCACCTTTTGCATCAATAACCGTTACTTGGCGATAATCGCTAAATTGATCTGTTGCTAATGCGGCCTCTAATGCTTCTTTAACATTCAGCCCTTCAGCTAATTGCTCAAGGGTTTGTTGACCTAGTGCAGGCAAGGTAATATTTTGACTTGAAACTGCCCCTACACTAGCTAGTAACCAAGGACAACGAGATCCAACAGCAATACTAGATGAACTAATAGCGATGCCTAACTGTCCTGTGTCTGGACAATAGCCTGCAATAGAAATAGTCATATTAACTCCTTATTATTCCGGGATAACCGCAATTACATCAATTTCAACTAACCACTCAGGTTGTGCCAATCCTGACACCACTAATCCAGTAGAAATTGGAAAACCCCTTTTAACCACTTTCCTGCTTCTTTATATACAGGCTCTCTAAAGCGTGGGTCTGTAATATAGGTTGTTGTTTTAACGATATGCGACATATCACTGCCAGCTTCTTCTAACAATTGCTTTATATTCTTCATCGCCTGCTCTGTTTGCGCTCTAGGATCACCTAAGCCAATTAGATTTCCCTCAAAGTCAGTTCCAATTTGACCACGAACATAAACCGTATTGCCTGCAACTACTGCTTGGCATAAGTCGTTATCAAGAGATTGGTTAGGGTATGTTTCTTTTGTGTTAAACATACGAATACGAGTATGGGTAGGCATAATAACTCCTTAGTTAAACTACACTTTGGTACTGTTGATATTGACGTTGGATAGTAATTTGATCGCAAATGTATTTAGCGTCATGCCATACACCCCAGATAAATGATGAGCCTCGACGAGATAGCCAAGGTAAACCTAGAAAGTAAACACCAGGTTCAGTAGAGATACCTCGGTGATGCTTAGGTTGATTATTTTCATCAAACGCATCAACCTTTAACCAATCGTAGTTTGTGGCATAACCTGTTGCCCAAATCACTGTTGTAATATTATTTGCTTTAAGATCTATTGATTTAATTGGATTTACCATGCACTCAGGATCTGCTAATAAGTTACGTGCATCTGGCTCTTCTGGTAGATCTAAACCATTTGCTAACACATATTGGTCTGCTCTATCTAATAACGATAAATAGTTCTGATCACCGGCATTAATATTGTCTGCTAAGTCATTATTAAAATGTACAACACCATCAGTAAAAGATTGCGTACGCCCCACTAGATTCAAGCCTTGTTTAGCCAACTCTCTGAAGTCGATAGTTTGACCACCATTTGCACCGCTCACGGCGATCGTTACATGTTCTTTACCAGGCTCATTGGCAGCAATATCCCATAAACCTAACACGCCTAACCACCAGACAAAATCACGACCACGATAAGTGCGTGGTGGCCGATCGTGTGGACCAACCGATAAATACACATCACGGCCGGAGCGTTGTAACTCATCAGCAATTTGAACACCTGATGAACCTGCGCCAATCACCATTACTCCACCTTCAGGTAGTTGTTCTGGATTACGGTATTTTGCAGAATGAATTTGGTGATAATCAGGATTTTTAGGAGCTATAGCAGGAATAATAGGTATTTGGAAAGGCCCTGTGGCAGAAACAATACGCTGCGCTTTAAATGCACCTTTAGACGTCGTAACAATAAAACCGCCTTTGCCTTGATCGCGACATGCACTCAATACTTCAACACCCGTTTCCACAGGCATTTTAAACTTATCAACATACGCTTCAAAATAGTCAGCTACTTGCTCTTTAGGAACAAACTGATCTGGGTGATTGTCTGCAAACTCCATATTAGGAAAACGATCATGCCAAGCAGGACCATTCGCGACTAGAGAGTCCCAGCGACCTGTACGCCATGCCTCTGCTACGCGATTTTTTTCAAGTACTAAGTGTGGCACTTCTTGACGTGTTAGGTGCTCACTCATCGCAACCCCAGCCTGGCCTGCACCAATAACAAGTGTATCTATTTCTCTAATATTCTCTTCCATTTATGCAATCCTCACTATGACAGAGTCATTAACTCTAAAAACATAACTAAAGAATATGGCAGCAAATAAAAGCAGTAAATTATTATAAATATAGGTTCTAAATAGGAAAAATGTTGACCGATTTAATATAGCGATATAAAAATGATGGTTGTTTTTATTCTTAACTCTCGATGTAATCTAAGTTCGCTTGGCGACAATAATCCATGAATAACCTGGCAGGTTTAGTCGGCTGGTTCACTTTCAAATACGCCATAATCAAGGTAGAACTTTCCATCTCATCATCAATTTCCACATATGCTAAGGTTTGTCCGTCATAGGTAACTTTGGTACTTGGGCGACTAACTAAAATTGAAAAACCTTGTTTTTGCCCCACCATACAACGCACAATCTCTATGGAAGGTGATGTATAAGCAACTTTAGGATGTAACCCCTTCTCAGTGAACAAACTTAAAAATAATTACGGCTTGGAATAACATCTAATAGGATCATCGGCTCTTGACTAAGCTCTGCTAGTGTCACTAACTTTTTTTGTGCTAACGGATGATCTGCAGCAAGTAACGCATAAGGTTTATGAGGAGCATTCAACTCTTCTTTACGAATCGAGTTATCTAACTCTAAGTCATACAAAAAAGCTAAATCAAACTCTCCTCGATGTAAACCAATCATCATCTCATGTTGTTCACCATCACAGAGTTGAATCTCAATATCTGGATATAAACCTTTAAAACCTGCAATCAACTTAGGCACATATAAAGGAGCAACAGACTCAAAGCTACCAATGGAAATTTTGCCTCCGATATGATCATTGTCAGCTAATGTATTTTGTTCAAACTCATGTGATAGACGTAATAACTCACGTGCTTTTTCATAAAATCGACGCCCATCGGGTGTTAATGAGACACCTTGCGCATGATGACGAATTAATAGTTGCTGACCAAAGGTATGCTCTAAATTTTTAATTGCTATAGAGATAGAAGGCTGCGCAATAAATAATTTTCTAGAGGCTTCAACAATACTTTTGGTCTCTACTACTGTAGAGAAATAATGGAGCTGTTTAAGGGTAAAATTTTTCATGTGCACTCTATTTATAAGCGTTAACTGGGTTGGCATATTGGATAGTAAGCAAAAGCAATGCCATAAGCATTTTATACATATCCTTGCAAAAACCCATGATGTTAACTCAACACTCTAAATCCCCTAAACACCTCTGCAGCGCTCTATTTTGGTGAGTCTCGCTCTTTTTTAGGGCGAAAATAAAAAGCTAAATAGCCTAAACATAGTTTGTATCAGTCTTCCAGACTAGATAAATTTTTTTAACTAGAAGAGACAAAAAATATAATTGCCACGTTCCATAAAACAATCGCATAGTAAACACACAAGAGAGAGATTGCCGTATTGATTTAAATCATTCTCTTGCTCAATATTTCAAGGAAGGTGCGTTTTATGATATTTGATTGGGATTATATGTTTAGTCTTTTCAACCTAGCTGACTTTTGGCTCGCAAGCTGGACAGTTATTCAACTTAGTTTAGCAAGTTGGGGATTAAGTATCGTATTTGGATTTATATTGGCGCTCGGTAAACAGTCTAAAAATCCAATGCTCAATTTACCTTCTAAACTTTATATTTGGTTTTTTCGAAGCGTACCTTTATTAGTATTACTCATATTTGTTTATAACATGCCACAACTCATCCCAGCGACCGGTGCCCTTTTAGCAGAACCTTTTTGGGCTGGTTTAATTGCAATGGTACTGTGTGAAAGTGCTTATGTTGCTGAAATTCATCGTGGTGGTTTACTTGCAGTCCCTAAAGGGCAAGGTGAAGCGGCTCGAGCCTTAGGCATAAGATTTACGGGAATGCAGTGGCTGGTTGTCATACCACAAGCGATACGTGTTGCGTTACCTTCACTTGCTAATGAATATATCTCTATTGTAAAACTAACCTCATTAGTCTCAGTCATTTCGTTGACCGAAATCTTAATGGTAGGGCAACGTTTATACTCACAAAACTTTTTAGTATTAGAAACCATGGCTGCAGTTGCAATTTATTATGTTGCGATTGTTACGATATTCGATTTCCTATTAAAAAGATTAGAAAATTACCTTGATGTAACAAAGTCGACCAAAGACCATATATTACCAGAAGCATTGATTGAGCAAGTAAAAAATGCACCTGCGATAGTTACAGAGCCAACTCCTAATTCTGATATTCCAGCACTAGAAGCTTCTAAATTACATAAAGCGTACAACGGTGTAGAGGTACTCGGCGCGGTCGACTTAACGATAAAATCTGGTGAAGTCGTTTCTATTATTGGGCCTTCAGGCTCAGGTAAAACCACTTTAATCCGATTATTAAATGGTCTTGAAGAATTAAATAACGGAAAAATTGAATTAAATGGAGAAGCTTTTTTGAAGTATGTACATCATGCTTCGACTAAACCTCATATCGAAGAGCATCAAGAACATCGCACCAAAATAGGGATGGTATTCCAAAGTTTTAACTTATTTCCAAATATGACTGTACTTAAAAACTTATTGTTAGCGCCAAGTTATCATAACTTAGGTGATAAAAAAGAACTAGAAATGCAGGCTTACCAACTCCTTAATAAAGTAGGTATGTTAGAACACGCATGGAAATACCCACATCAGTTATCAGGGGGACAACAACAACGCGTAGCCATCGCCCGTGCATTGATGATGCGCCCACAAATTATGTTATTCGATGAACCAACATCAGCATTAGACCCAGAGAAGGTTAATGAAGTATTACAAGTGATTGAAGACCTCGCTCGAGAAGGCATCACCATGGTGATTGTCACTCATGAAATGAACTTTGCTTTCAAAGTTTCTGATCGCATTGTGTTCATGGAACAAGGTCGTGTGGTTTGTGATGACGCCCCTCAAGTATTACGAGACGGTAATAACCCTCGTGTAGATGCTTTCTTAAAAGATGTTTCACTAAATTAGATAAGGTTAAAGTTATTATGATTGAACAATGGCAAATAGATAAATACCACGAACAAGGTTTTTTAGTAGTGGAAAATGTATTAACAGCTCCAGAAGTCGCGACGTTACAAAGTGACTTTGATGATTGGGTTGAAGATAGCCGTCAACACGCTGAACCTTGGGGTGAAACATTAGATAAGCGCGCACGTTTTGATATAGAGAGTGACCACAGTGCAACTCATCCATCACTGCGCCGTGTAACTTCTCCAACCGAGATATCTGAAGCCTACAAAAAAGCCGCATTAGATTCGCGTGTATCAGAAATTGCAGGTCAACTTGTAGGCAGTAGTGGTGCACGTTTACACCACAGTAAAGTAAATTCGAAATTACCGCATACAGCAACACAGGTGAAATGGCATCAAGACTTTCCATTTACACCACATAGCAACGATGACCTAGTTACTTGCCTATTAATGATCAGTGAAGTAACTATGGAAAATGGCCCATTACAGGTCATTCCTGGTAGCCATAAAGGTCCACTTTATACTCATTGGCATAATGACCAATTTACTGGTGCGGTTAGCTCTGAAGTTGAACGTTTATATTGTCAAAGTCCAGTGTCTTGTTTCGGCCCTGTAGGATCAGTTTGTTTTATGCATTCACGCCTATTACATGCTTCTAGCCCTAATGAAACAGAATTACCTCGTACTTTATACATTAGCGTCTATGCAGCAGAAGATGCACTGCCTTTCGGAGAAAACCCTTTACCAAGCATACATACAGGGCTACTAGTGTATGGCACAGAAAGCGGTGAAACCCGAAGCACACCTAATCAATTACGATTGCCAGAAAAACCTAAAGGCGCCTCGTTTTTTGTTCAACAAGCCGGCACCGATGCCACCATGATGTAAAAACAGGTAATTTAATCAAAAGTGATACAACACATGCTGATACACAGTATTTCTATAGGAGTAACTAATGAGCACGTATAACGAACTTTATATTGATGGCAAATGGGTAGCACCATCAAACGAAGCCACCATTGCTAGTATTGACCCTAGTAATGAAAGTGTGATTGCAGAGATAGCTAGCGCCACTGTTAAAGATGCAGAAGTGGCTATCAAAGCCGCTAGAGAAGCATTTGATAGCGGTAGCTGGTCCGGATTAACAGGTACACAACGTGCTGAGTATCTACGAGCTATCGCCAAAGAAATTAACGATAATTTGGATTTTTTGGCAACGCTAGAAGTACAAGATAACGGAAAACCTTTTACAGAAGCTCAGCTAGATATGAGCGGTGTAGTCGCTTGTTTTGAGTTTTACGCCAATCTAGCAGAAGATTTTGATAATAACCAAGAGTCTGAGGTAGAGATTCATAGTGAGGGTTATAGCTGTTTGGTTCGTAAAGAACCATTAGGTGTCGTCAGTGCCATTATTCCATGGAACTTTCCACTCGATATGGCGGCTTGGAAAGTCGCTCCTGCTCTCGCAGCGGGTTGTACTATGGTATTAAAACCTTCAGAAGTTACCTCAATGACTGCCATAGAGCTCGGCCGTATCTGTCAAAAAATCGGATTACCTAAAGGTGTTTTAAACATAGTCACCGGTCACGGTTCAGAAATAGGCCCTATCTTATGTGAACATCCAGCTGTTGATAAAGTTGCGTTTACTGGTAGTGGCCCAGTGGGCAAGCAGATTATGCGTTCAGCCGCAAATACAGTCAAAAACATAAGCCTTGAGCTTGGTGGGAAATCTCCACTGATTATTTTTGATGATGTCAATATTGAAACAGTAGTTGAATGGATCATGTTTGGTATTTTTGGAACCAAGGCCAAGTTTGTTCTGCAACCTCCAGAGTACTGGTTCATGACAGCATTTATGACGAATTGACATCACGCTTAGTACAAGAGGCTGAAAAAGTCGTCATTGGTTATGGTATGGATCAGGACGTTCAGTTAGGCCCAGTTGTCAACAAAAAGCAGTACGATGCCATTATTGCCACGCTTGAACAGGGTAATTCAGATGGCATCAATGTACTAACTGGTGGTAAACGAGCCGACGGATTTGATAAAGGGTACTTTATTGAGCCGACCGTTTTTGGAGATGTTCCAGAAGATCATCCTATCTGGACAGATGAAATTTTTGGACCTGTCGTTGCTCTTCGTCGTTTTAAAGATGAAGCAGAAGCTGTCGCGAGTGCTAATAATTCGGAGTTGGGTCTGGCTGCTGGTGTTATTTCTAAAGATATCGATAGAGCAAACCGCGTCGCTCGGAATCTACAAGCAGGCATTGTTTGGGTGAATTGTTCACAACCTTTATTTTTACAAGCGCCTTGGGGTGGTTATAAACAGAGTGGAATAGGACGAGAATTGGGCACTTGGGGTCTTGATAATTACTTAGAAACCAAACAAATCACAACATACCATAACGAAGAACCATTGGGTTGGTACTTAAAGTAAGAGTTAATTTCTGTTTAATTCTTGCATTGGACATACAACACATTTTTAACAACATTAACTAGTAATAGAGGGATTTATGAATATTAATGATAAGCCGACGAAAACGTCGATAAGTATGGAAAAAAGAAGCGTTGAGTTTATTCCTTTAGATGAACGTACAGGAAAGTCGCGCGAATTGTTTGGCATCTGGTTCGGTTTTAACATGGTGCCTTTAGCCTTGATTACTGGGGCAATCGGTATCATTAGCGGATTGTCTTTTTGGTGGTCCGTATTAGCGATTATTATTGGTGGACTTATCGGTGGAATTACGATGGGTCTTCATGCATCACAAGGACCGAAGCTTGGTGTACCACAGATGTTGCAAGCTCGAGGGCAGTTTGGATCAAGAGGTGCAGGGATACTGACTAAAATCGTTTTCTTGATACTTCTTGGCTTTTTTGTTTCGAACTTGGTCGTTGCCGAACAGGCCTTACTACTGGCAATACCAGAGAATACCAGCATCATATGCCATTTTGTTTGCTACATTGACCAGTCTAGTTATTACTATCGTTGGATACTCGCTCGTTCGATATCTATCATCAGTTGCTGCTTGGATAGTAGGGGCTATCTTATTATTGATTGCAGCAGAAGCCGCTTTCAATATAGGAGACTACCCAAGTCTTACTGAAGTGGGAAACTTTTCGGTTGCTTCATTCTTTATGATGATGATGATTACTGCGTCTTGGTTGATTGGGTTTGCTCCTTACGTGTCTGATTATTCAAGATACATGTCTCCAGATAGCGATGAAGCCGCCGCATTTTGGGGGACGTATTTGGGATGTACCCTAGGAGCTGTCATCGCCATGATAATCGGTGCGTTCTTGGGATCACAGATAACAGCTGGTGACCCGCTTATGGCACTAAAAGAAAATTATGGGGGGATCGGTCTGTCTATTCTTGTTGTTATGTTCGCTGCAACAGCACTGGTCAATTGTATTAATTCTTATACTGCGACATTGAGCATATTGACCATGTTTAAAGGTGTATTTCCTAATTCGGATATAAGCACGTCAACACGAATTTCTGCTGTCGTTATCTTTCACGTTATTGCTTTCTTTATGGCAACGGCAGTAGGTGATGACTTTTTAACCAGCTTTACAAACTTCATCTATCTCCTCATTTACTTCTTAGTCCCTTGGTCCGCAATTAATCTAGTTGATTACTTTTTGATTCAGAAAGGTGAATATCATATACCGTCCTTTTTTGAAGCAGGAGGCGGAATATATGGACGCTGGAATGTTAATGCGATGATGGTTTACGGGTTAAGCATACTTATTGAAGTGCCGTTTATGGGTATTAGCTTATATACCGGCCCATTGTTCGAGTTGCTTGGCGGAGTGGATATTGCCTCGATAATAGGGTTTATCTTTGCAGGTGCCTTGTATTACTTGGTCAACAAAAACAAGAAACTAGACGTTGTAGATATTACTGCATAATTTTTCTATAAACCTAGTTGGTTGATTCAATTTAAGTGTGTTACTTCGTTAATCTGGCTTATGCTGCAACATGTACGGTCTTGACTCGGCTATTTCACACTTTGATTATCTTGGATTGACTATATTTTTATACATTTTTCAAAAGGATTTAATTATGACTTATGACTATATAATCGTTGGTGCAGGCTCGGCAGGATGTGTGTTGGCCAATAGATTAAGTGAAGATCCCAATATAAATGTTCTTTTGCTAGAAGCAGGAAACTGGGATAAAAATCCATTAATTCATATTCCTGCCGCACTTCCAGCTGTAGCTCCTAATGAAAAAATAAATTGGGGTTATTATACTGAAAAGGAAAATCGTTTAAATAATCGTGAACTTTTTGGCCCAGAGGTAAAGTAGTAGGTGGATCAAGTTCCATAAATGGAATGGTATATACCCGTGGTAACGCAGGTTGCTACGATAAGTGGGAAGAATTGGGTGCAACGGGTTGGTCTTACAAGGATGTTTTACCTTATTTTAAGAAGGTAGAGGCTAATGAACGTGATGACAATATTTATCATGGAAAGACGGGGCCTTTACGTGTAACGCGTGCCGTCCCTACATCTGAATTATCTAGTTTGTTTATTGAAGCAGGGAAGCAAGCTGGCTTTAGATGCAATGATGATTTTAACGGAGAAAACCAGGAAGGTTTTGGCGAATTTGATGCGACTGTATATCAAGGACGTCGTTGGAGTACGGCTACTGGTTTCCTAAAACCCATTAAGTCAAGAAGTAATCTTTCTGTTATTACCGGTGCATTAGCATCTAGGATTCTGTGGGAAGATAACCGCGCTATCGGGGTAGAGTACCGAAGTCAAGGTCACCTACATCAAGTACATAGTAGTAAAGAGGTCATCTTATCGGGGGGGCAATTAACTCGCCCCAATTATTGCAACTTTCTGGTGTTGGGCCAGCAAAATTGCTGAATGAACTTGGTATAGATGTCATAGCTGATCGTTCTCAGGTCGGTGAAAATCTCCAGGATCATCTTTGTGTTTGTATTATGTCTCGAATCACCAAGCCGATTAGTCTTTATCATTGGTTGAATCCATTCCGTGCGTTGATGGTTGGTACACAATATATGGCAGGAAGAAAGGGAATCGCGGCACAAGCACCACTATCAACAGGCGCATTCCTTAAAAGCGATCCAAATTTGGCTTATCCAGATTTACAACTTCATCTCACTCCGGCTTTAGTGACCAGTCATGATAGTTCTTGGCCGAAAGAACACGGATTAACGATTTACGTTAATCATGGATACCCAAAAAGTCGAGGCACAATCAAAATTTCAAGTAAAGACTCCAGTGTACACCCTAAAATTATTGCTAACTACTTATCTGATCCAGAGGATCTGACTATTCTTCGTGATGCTGTAAAAACAACGCTTAATGTTTTACAGCAGCCTTCTTTTAAGGACGTACTCGGAGAGGGTATAGGGCTAACTAATCAGGATGCGGATGACTCCGATATTGATGAATTTATTCGCTCAAATGCTGAGACGGTATACCATCCTGTTGGGACTTGTCGGATGGGTAGTGATGATGGGGCTGTAGTCGATCCACAATTAAGAGTAAATGGTGTTGTTGGTTTGCGTGTGGTTGACGCGTCGGTAATGCCGTCGCTCATCAATGGTAATACTAACGCACCTACAATCATGATTGCGGATAGAGCGGCGGATATGATTCTTAATCAGGTGTAGTTTGCATATAAAAAAGTGCTTAACGTAAAAGTCATTTTCAAAAATTATTTAAGTTGATTAGTGGCATAGAGGCCATCAAACAACAAAAGTTGCTAAGCATTATCTTAATGCGCATAGTCATTTATGAAATGAACTTTGCTTTCAAATTTTCTGATCTCATTGTGTTCATGGAACAAGGTCGTGTGGTTTGTGATGACGCCCCTCAAGTATTACGAGACGGTAATAACCCTCGTGTAGACGCTTTCTTAAAAGATGTTTCACTAAATTAAATAAGGTTAAAGTTATTATGATTGAACAATGGCAAATAGATAAATACCACGAACAAGGTTTTTTAGTAGTGGAAAATGTATTAACAGCTCCAGAAGTTGCGACGTTACAAAGTGACTTTGATGATTGGGTTGAAGATAGCCGTCAACACGCTGAACCTTGGGGTGAAACATTAGATAAGCGCGCACGTTTTGATATAGAGAGTGACCACAGTGCAACTCATCCATCACTGCGCCGTGTAACTTCTCCAACCGAGATATCTGAAGCCTACAAAAAAGCCGCATTAGATTCGCGTGTATCAGAAATTGCAGGTCAACTTGTAGGCAGTAGTGGTGCACGTTTACACCACAGTAAAGTAAATTCGAAATTACCGCATACAGCAACACAGGTGAAATGGCATCAAGACTTTCCATTTACACCACATAGCAACGATGACCTAGTTACTTGCCTATTAATGATCAGTGAAGTAACTATGGAAAATGGCCCATTACAGGTCATTCCTGGTAGCCATAAAGGTCCACTTTATACTCATTGGCATAATGACCAATTTACTGGTGCGGTTAGCTCTGAAGTTGAACGTTTATATTGTCAAAATCCAGTGTCTTGTTTCGGCCCTGTAGGATCAGTTTGTTTTATGCATTCACGCCTATTACATGCTTCTAGCCCTAATGAAACAGAATTACCTCGAACTTTATACATTAGCGTCTATGCAGCAGAAGATGCACTGCCTTTCGGAGAAAACCCTTTACCAAGCATACATACAGGGCTACTAGTGTATGGCACAGAAAGCGGTGAAACCCGAAGCACACCTAATCAATTACGATTGCCAGAAAAACCTAAAGGCGCCTCGTTTTTTGTTCAACAAGCCGGTTCAGATTCGGTTAAATCTTAAAATCTAAACTAATGAAAGGAATTATTATGAAAGACTTTATAAAGAAAAAACGTTTAACAACACGAGCAGCACTGGCAGGCATCGTAGGTGCTGCATTATCCTTTAATACATTTGCTTTCAATGAACCAGATAAAATCATAGCAGGCACAGATGCTACTTTTTTCCCTTATGAATATATGGAAAATAACAAACCTGTTGGTTTTGATATTGAATTTATCACTGGCTTAGCAAAAGTGATGGGCAAAGAGGCGGTCACTATTGATACACGTTGGGCTAATTTAATCCCAGGCTTACGTGGAGGGAAGTTTGATATTACTAACTCTTCTATGTATATCACTGCAGAGCGTATAAAAATAATCGATATGATCCCCTATTTAAAAAGTGGTGAGTCGATCTTGTCAGTAAAAGGCAGTGACTACCAACCAAAGGTACCAGAAGATTTTTGTGGTCATACGGTTGGCTCAATGGCGGGGACTTCTTGGTTAAAACAGTTACAAACAGTTTCAGCTGAGTATTGTGTTGCTTCTGGTTTAGAACCAATCTCTATTCGTGAATACCCTACTGACCCACAAACCACACAAGCTATGCTATCGCATGCAGTAGAAGCACAAATTACCGATGCAGCAGTTGCACGTGGTGTGGTCGATAAACTAGGTAATCGTGTATCCATCTCTTCTGAAACTTTAATCTATCCAGTGCTTAATGGCTTTGGTATCAAGAAGGGTAATGATGAAGTAAAACAAGCACTAATCGAGGGGTTAGAGAAATTCAAACAAACATCGGAATACGATACTTTATTGAAAAAATATAATTTTCAAGCGCCTACTGCTGAAGATATCGAACAACTAATGCCTAAATCTTAATATGATTGTGCACAGTCAAGCCTGTGCACTTTTTACGGGAGTAACCCATGACTCTATCAATAGAACAACAAACACGAATAGACCTTGCAGCATCGCTTCGTATTATTGCACATTTAGGTATGCACGAAGCGGTTGCTAATCATTTCAGTGCAGCAGTTTCTGAAGATGGTAAAAAATTCTTAATCAACCCTAAATGGAAGCATTTTTCACAAGTAAGAGCCAGTGACCTGCTCTTATTAGATGCAGACGACCCTAGTACTACAGAGCATCCAGATGTAGATGCTACTGCGTGGTCTATCCACGGACAACTTCACCAAAACCTGCCCCATGTACGCGTAGCCATGCATTTACATCCGATCTATACCACAGCTGTTTCCACCATGAAAAACCCACATATTCCACCTATAGATCAAAATACAGCACGATACTTCAACAGAGTGTCCATAGATACTATGTTTGGGGGGATGGCAGATACAACGGAGGAAGGTGCAAGGTTATGTAGCTTATTAAAAGATAATAGCCGTTTGTTAATGGGTAATCATGGAGTGATGGTAACTGGCACCGATATTGGTGTTGCCTTTGATGATATTTGGACATTAGAACGTGCTTGTCAGATTCTTGTTACTGCTTGGTCGACAGGGCAGCCACTAAATGTGTTATCCAATGAAGTCGCGGAGAAAACAGCAAAAGACTGGGAGGGAATAGAAGATTTCTCACGTAAACATTTTGAGGAGATGAAAGCATTAATGATTGCTCAAGACCCTACATTATTAGATTAACCTCAGTTCTGGTTAATGAAAGCGAAACATCATATAAAATCAGATACTTAAATCATGTAATAGACAATGCTGCTAGTGGTGCGTAGTTCAAGCCAAATTATTGAAGCAATAACGGGTTATTAAGAAATAATTTAATGCAGAAATCCGTAATAAATAGCGGTGTTGACTCGCTTTTCTTATCCAGTATTGAGGTTAGATTAAGCTTAAACAATAGTTAACAGGACATGACGTATTATCGAATCTCTGTTAACTATTATTAATAGTAAGTTAATTTACCCTTTCTTTTCCTTTAAAAAATTAACCGCACGATCCGGAAAGTCAGTGAATACACCATCTACATCCGCTTTATAGAAAAAGATATTTAAGAAGTCTTCAAAATCCTTTGCGTATCCAGGTACATGACCTTCATCGATTCTAAAGGTATAAGGATGTACTTTCATGCCTGCTTGATGTGCATTTTCCACTAAAGAGTAAAGATTAAATCGCCTTGTTTTGAATCAGGAGAGACTACCATTGGGTACCAAGGCCCTACTCCATCAGCATATTCGGCAATCTGTTTCATCGCACCAGGTTGGTACATCCAATCGTAGTTATAGTCTACGACTTTACCATCAATATACTCTTTGGTTTCACCCCAACTTGTTTCCGCCATTAACTGAATAAGCTTAATATCCATATTTCGTTCAGGTAATAAATCGTCTTTAATACGCTTGAGTTCATTAACATCAAAAGACTGTAAGTAAGCTAGGTCAGCTTTTTTAGTGTAGCCATATTGCTTAAATACATCTAACACGGCACTACTGATGTCCTTTCCTTCGTGACGATGAAACCAAGGAGCTTTAACTTCAACATAGATACCTACATCATGCCCAGTACTAGTGTTGAGCCCTTGAATCAGTTCAATTTCATCTTGTAGGGTGTGTACTTTGAAATGCGACTGCCAAAGCGGGAAACGTTTTGGATAAATAGCTGTTTTCTTACCCTCTTTAATAGTAAAAGCTTCAGTCATATCCAATTGTTTAATTTCTGCTAAAGTAAAGTCGATCGCATAGTAGCGCCCATCTTCACGCTTACGATTTGGAAAAATATCAGCAACATTAGTGACACGATCTAAATAATGGTCATGTAATACCACCAGCGCATTATCTTTCGTCATAACAACGTCTTGCTCAATATAATCTGCCCCCATAGCGTAAGCCATTGACTTAGCTGACATGGAATGCTCAGGCAAATAACCACTTGCACCTCGGTGAGCGACGACTATTTTTTCTGCATATGCACTGTTAGCTAAGGGTATTGCAATTAAAACCGTTACTAACCATTTTTTTAAGTTTGGTAATTGAATCATGATGTTGTTGTTCCTTGTATTAAAAATACTAAAAAATAAACCCGTATTACGTTCAATTAGTTTCTTTTACAGCTAATAAAAGTTTAGAAAACTCTGCAAAGCCATATCCACCCGATTCAGACATGACAACTTGCGGGTGATGCTTAAGCTTGCTCCAGTAATTTTTAATGTTAGCGACACCAACACTTTTAGGTAAGTTAGCAAACATAAGCTCGTCATTTAATGAGTCACCGATATAACAGGCTGTTTTTATGATCTGTGCTTGAGACAACCCCTTTGCTTGCAAAAAACTAAATGAGGTAGCTTTTTTAGAATGATCTCCATACCAACTATTGATATGAATGGAACTTGCTGTGGAATTCGCACCTAAAGCCTTGATTTTCGAGATCACTTCGGCAATAACATCAGGAGAGACAGGAGTTCGATTCTGCCCAATATCAATGGCAACTTCACATAGACGGTACGACTGATCTAATGTTAATTTTAAATCGGGATAATCAGCTAAAATGTCCATGATTTGCTGTTTTAGTACTGATTGCTTTTTAATAATAGTGGGCATTGATTCACCTGAGGTAAGAGTTAAAAATCCACTTTTCTTTTCCATAAGAAAAGCACCATTCTCCCCAATTACCGCATCGACAGGCCAAAGCTGAGCAATGTGATCACACCAGCCTGCGCATGCTCCAGTCACAGCAACGACTTTCAAACCCGCTTGTTGTAAAGCAGACAAAGCGATTAATGTTTCTGGTGGTAACTGCCCCTCCCAAGTTAACGTATCATCAACATCAGTCAGCACCCATTGCACATCTTTCCATTCATTCGTTAATGTATTTTTTGGTAATTTCATCATATCTCTTAATATCTATGGGGCTTATCAGCTTATATTTAATGATTAAACAGACGCTCAACTTATAGCAAATTAGGCAAAAACATCACTAAACCTTCTGAGTAGGTTAACAGCATTAATACAGCTAATAATGCCAATAAAAGAGGCAACACTTCACGCACAAAATCCACCAGCTTTACTTTTAGTATCGAGCAAACGGTAAACATCATCGAACCAAATGGAGGTGTTACACCGCCAATCATAATATTAACAATCACGATAATGCCGAAGTGAACAGGGTTAACCCCAAGGTTCAGCACTGCAGGTAGTAATAATGGCGTTAAGATGATCATTGCCGCTCCACCCTCAATGAACATACCCACAATCAATAACAATAAGTTAATCAGCATTAATAGAACTAACTTGTTATCAGTCACTAAAATTAAAGCTGAAGCGACATTCTGCGGAATTTGCTCTAATGTCATGTAATAGCCAAAGATCATCGCACCGACGATAATAAACAATACACTGCTCGTACCTTGAATCGTCTCTTTGAAGATCACCAGGAAATGGCTAAACTTTAATTCACGGTAAACAAATAACCCAATAATGGCACACAATAAAACAGCAATAGCCCCTGCCTCTGTTGGCGTAAATAAACCAAAACGCATACCTAGAATAATGCCAAATGGAATTAATAAAGCAGGAATGGCTTTGCCTAAATGATGTAGGCGCTCTTTAACTGATGCAGCTTGCGACCTTGAAGGCGCATAATTACGTCGCCTAGCAATGATCGCAATAGTCACCATCAAAGATAGTGCCATCATAAATGCAGGCACATACCCCGCAATAAACATTTGATGCACTGATACATTCGCTAATAACGCGTAAATAATAAGATTAATCCCCGGTGGGATCACTGGACTAATGCTTGATGATGCCGCAGTTATCGCAGCAGTAAACGGCAAGTCATAACCTCGTTTGGTCATTTCAGGCGCCAGTATTTTAGATTGCATTGCTGCGTCTGCATTAGCAGACCCAGAAATTCCGCCCATCAGCGTACTTAACGCAACGTTCACATGTGCAAGACCACCGGTTTTATGGCCAATGATTGAATCTGCAAATGACAGCAAACTACGGCTTATTCCAGAATAATTCATCACTGATCCCACCATTATAAAAAAGGGAATCGCCAATAACGGGAAGGATGAAGCAGATGAAATAAAGCGTTGCATCACTAAGCTGACTGGAATCGAGGTATTGATAAATAAAAATAAACCAACGAAGAGGCGATCAATGAAAATGCGATAGGTACGTTTAATAAAAATAAAACGAACAAAATAATAATGGGAAGATAGATTTCCACTGTGTCACCTATAGAGTATTGGGTTGCTTTTTAAATAGCTGTTTTAAATCACTTCGAATGAAGTTGATGGTATGAATCGTCATTAAAGAAAAGCACAAAAACAACACACCGTTAATGGTAAAATAAGACATCCCCATCACAGGAGAAACTTTATTAGATAGCATCATGTAGTCGTAACTTAAATAAGCAAGAATCACATTAATGACTAATAAAAATGATAAAACCAACAGATTAAATGGGAGCTTTGCTCTTTCAGGTAATAATGCAATAACAACATCAACCCCCATGTGTAGCTTATGTTTGTAACACGAGCTAATACCAAAGTAGACTGACCAAATAAAACAGATAACCGCTAGCTCTTCGCTCCATGGCACAACAAAACCAAATCCATAACGAAGAAATACATTAATAATCACCATCAAAATGGTAATGGATATGGCAATGGACGCGAATATCTCTTCAAAATTTTTAACTAAGAAGCCCATGACTTCTCCTACTTATTAACTCATTGAAATAATGATTGTTAAGTAAAATTCGTTATTAATCATTCACACTTACTTCACTATAAACGCAGTAACATCGTCATTTTAAACCTTCAAAATAGGCTATTTAAAAACGATGGAAGTAATCGATAATGGTATGAATGACATTTCATAACGTAAAAAATAACTGCCTTATTGAAAGCCCAATAAAGCAGTTATCTGATAGTACTTTTAAAACTGATCACTTACTCAGCAGCACGGATTTTTTCAAGCTCTGCACCAATTCGGCTTCGGATGTCATCACTCCAAGCAGGGAATTGATTGTAAACATCAGCTGTTAATTTACTAAATTCAGCGCTATCAACTTCGTTAAATTTAACGTCTAAATCTTGTAGTTTTTGAGTGTATTCAGCATCTAACTTAACTAACTCAGTGGTATTCGACACAGCACCAGCCGCTAGCTCTTCATTAATGATTTGCTGTTGCTCAGGTGTGAATTTATCCCAAACTTTAGGTGAGATATAAAGACCTACAGTCCCTAAAAAGTGTTTGGTTAATGACATGTTTTTAGCCACTTCATACATTTTAGTTGAGTACATAGTCAAAATTGAACCTTCAAGACCATCAACCACACCTTGTTGAACACCCGCATAGGTTTCAGGAAAAGGTAATGATGCTGGCGCAGCACCCATCGACGCTAATGTACTAATAAATAATTGGCTACCAGGAACACGAATACGCATGCCTGCCATATCTGCAGAGTTTTTAATTTCTTTATTGGTGATCATATGACGGAAACCAAACATGTAATCAGCATTTAACACTTTAATACCTTTCTCTTCGACTTCAGCAGTTAAGTCAGCGACTAATTGAGTATCCATCATGGCTAGGTATTCGTCGTAAGAGTTATATAACATTGGACCAGCTAACGCAGCAAAGTCAGGAACATAATCTCCAAGGTAACTTAAATCTTCAACCGCAATCCAATCGGCACCATTAACAACTTGCTCAAGGTTATCTTTATAAACTGGTAATTGCCCACCAGGATAAACTTTGATGTTTACACCTCCATTAGTACGCTCTCGAATTTTATCCGTCGCTTTGATTAGCTCTTTAGTCAATAATTCGTTTTGAGTAAATACCAAACTCATGTTGATATCAATTGGCTCAACTGTTTTAGCACCTTTTGTTGTTTCAGCAGGTTTTTCGCCACAACCAACCAGCAATGCAACAGCAGTTAATACGGTTCCGATTACCTTTATCATAAATAGTACCTTTGTTTGTAAAGTTAGCTTTAATAAATCAATTCGTTTATTAAAACAAAAAGAGTGAGATAACTTGTATGTGCTTCTCACCCCATAAAATTATTCATATGAACACCAAAAGAGTCATATGAAAATATATATTGTGCAAATAGTAGGTTACAAAAATGTAGACCAGCACCTATAAATACCAATTAACTGTTAAGTTAATATGACAAACTGCTATATTTTAAGTCTTTTATATTTTCTAAAATACATTATCATTAACAACACCATAAAAGTTCAAATGAACATAACTAGGTAAATTTATGATCGCAGGTCATCGCGGTGCAGCGTCATTGGCACCAGAAAATACATTATCAGCGTTTAAAAAAGCACTGCAATCAGGTGCAAAATGGATTGAGTTAGACACACAACTTAGCGCAGATAAAATCCCAGTCATCTTCCATGATGAAACCGTTGATCGTTGTACAAACGGTGAAGGCTTAGTCGCTGATTTTACATTGAGTCAATTGCAAGCATTAGATGCTGGCAGTTGGTTTTCAGAGGCATTTATTGGCGAACAGATTATTTCCTTGGAGCAGACTTTACTCTTCTTCATGGAAAATGATTTGAATATGAATCTTGAGATTAAGGTTCATCATTCTGAGCAAGCTGAACCACTTGTAGATGCAGTTTCAAAAGTATTAGCTAAAGTAAATTTTCCCAATGAAAAGCTCATCATATCTAGCTTTTCTGATTTAGCATTAGCACACTGTCATCGAGTCATACCGGGTATTCGCTTAGGTTATATTACTGATAAAAATCCATTGATTAAATTAGAAAAGCTGAAGCCTTTAAACTTATATAGTGTGCATGTTGACCATAAAATATTAGAAGAAACCATGGCCAAAAAAGTCACTGATACCGGGCTTAAACTGATCATTTGGACACTGAACGATGTGACACAAGCCAATAAATTTAGATCTTGGGGTGTAGAAATGATTATTACTGATAAACCTGATGTATTTGTTAAAGCATGATAAAACTTAATGCTCGTCAGCAAAATATTCTATTACGCTTACGTCAAAGAGAAGATGTTCAGATAGATGCGATGTCTGAACACTTTCAAGTGACAACGCAAACAATTCGTCGAGACGTAAATCAACTTTGTAAAGCGGGTTATGCTCGACGTATTCATGGTGGCGTTGGCCTACCAGTTCAATTGAGCAATAGCAGTTATCAATATCGTAGTGATATACAGTTTGATGCAAAAGATAAAATAGCCCAAAAAGTTGCTAATTCGATCCCTGATGGCTCGACCATTATTATGGGGATAGGCACCACAGTGACACGTATTGCCTATTATTTAAAAACCAAACACAGAGTGATCACTAACAATCTTCAGGTCGTTCGTATACTAGAAATGAATCCAGATATTGAAGTTTATATCGCAGGTGGATTATTTAGATCGCAACAACAAGATGTTGTTGGTAATAATGTCACAGAGTTCTTCAATAATTTTGAAGCAGATATTGGCATATTAGGCTGCGCAGGGATTACCAATAGTCATTGTGCAATGGAGCATGAAACTGCTGAGGCAGAAATATCAAAGTGTATTGTAAACAACTCACGACAAACATGGTTGGTCGCCGATGCAACTAAATGGGCAATCTCCGCTTCAGTGAAAGTCGCTGCATTATCTCAATTTGATCAGATTTATAGTAACTACACTAACCTACCATCAGAACTTCCACTGATATCGGTGAAATAAACTTTTCTGATGAAAGGCTAAACATAAGATAGAGATTAAAGATGTAGAGCAAATGGGACTAAAAACACGCAGTCTTTATTGAATAGGTCCCAGCAAGGTATCGTATTGCTATCAATAGCATTAGTGATGTTAATTTGAATATTATGATTGATACTATAATCAAACGAACATGCGCTAAGCAATACGAACATTATGGCCTAACTAAACACCGCTTGTTAACATAAAAATCATCAATAAGCGGCGTTTCTTATGCAGAGTTGAGGTTAACTATAATATGAATAAAATAAGCTTAAGTTCGGAATTCATCGATTTTTTGTTGTGCATCATCACCAAATAAACGCTTACTTACCGCTTCTAACCCTTCAGCATTGTCTAATAGCTCTTTGCGAATCACTAGTGTTGCTTTTGAACGTCGACGCAGTAAATCCTCAAGGTTAACAATCATTTCATTCTCAGCAACCCAATCAATTTCAGCCCACGTAAACTCCGTATGCTCTAATGCAAGCTCTGCTTTAGCTGGGTTCTCTTTAATCGCTTTCAATAAAGTAAATGCATCCTCTCCATAACGGCGCCAAAAACGACTTGATAAAGGTTCCAAAGCGCCTTTAGGTGTTAACTTGTCCACCTCTTGCATCGCAGTCATGAACTTAGCCTTAACTTGATCAGCAGGCTCACCATACCAAAGCGCATTAGACCTATTCATTGGAATATCTAAATCTTCTACAATATCAGCAACTTCATCACCAACATTGATACAGTCAGTCAACTTACCACCGAAAATACTGATGTGTTTATCTGCCTTATTAACATCAATCGCATGTTTACGAGATAATGCAACCCAATCAGCAACCCCTTCTTCAGCTTCAATAGCTAATGGTCGGACTCCACATCGTTCAGCAATAATGTCATCTTTAGTTAATGGCTTATCTAAATCTAATAAATTATTCGCATTATCAAGAATGAATTTGCGATCTTCATCTGTCACTGAGGTTTGATGGCTTTCAACTTGGTTATCCGTTGTACCAATACAGGTTTTAGAACCCATTGGTAACACAAAGAATAAACGTCCATCACTTGCAAAAAAGGCTAACACGCGATGCTCTTTTGAAATACGATCAACTGTTAAGTGCACCCCTTTAGAGAATAAGTGATGATGCGATGTTTTCTGTTTGGTGCCTTTATTAACTTGGTCAACTAATGGACCACAAGCATTTATTAGCGTTTTGGCTTTAATTGTAAATGCTTGATCGTTGGTTTTATCTTTTGCCTGAATTACCCATTGGTTATTTTCACGCACCGCGTTAACCGACTCTACATAATTTGCAACGATAGCAGACTGCTTTGCAGCGGCTGTAATAAAGTTAAATACAAAGCGCGAATCATTATCTTTTAAGAAAGCATCTGAGTATTCGAAACCCGCTTGCGCACCAGTAACCTTAATACTTGGCTCAAGTTGTTTAATCGTATTACGCGTCAAGTACTTAGGAGCCATAGTGAATAAACGGCCGAATAACCAATAAGCAAGCGTGCCCATAAATACAAACCAAACAGGAAAACGGAAACCTTTTTGAATAGTCGTTAAAAAACGAACTTCAGTCACTGATGATGGGTAATGCTTCATTAAGTTATTACGGCTCTTACAAAGCTTATTAACTAAACGATACTCATGACTTTCTAAATACTTAATACCACCCCATGCGAGATTTGAAGAATTAGAGCTAGTTGCTCCTGCAAAATCTCCTTTATCGATTAGACCAACTTTAACGCCTTTAGCCGCCAAAGATGCAGCAGCAACGGCACCATTGATACCACCCCCTAAAATAAGGACATCTAACTCTTCTTCAGCTAATTGTTTAATATTGTTCGTTCTATTGAGGCTCATTTCGGAATCCTTTAAAAAAATGTTCGGTAACGCACTTTAATGTTCAAATTAGAACATAAATATTTTCTAATTAACACTGTAATTAATTAAATTAATACTTATATTGAGCACAAATGAGTAAAAAGTAGAGTTAAGTTAAATAATCAACATAAGATTATGTAGATACGAACACTCTCAATGGATAAACAGGCTGTATTAAATACAAATATATTCAGTAAATGGTGCATGATACTGACCACGATCAAGATAATCAGACCTTGGAAAAGGCTCCTTATAATAATTAAGTGACCATCTTATTATCGTTATAGCGCTTCATTAAGCATTGAAAATAGTTACCTACCAAACTAATTTAATCTACCATTATTTTATTACATTTCATTTACAAACCATTAGCTTAACCCCACCAACCGCAACACTTCATGGGTAAATTTGTTAATAATTTAATACTTAACAGGCAAACAAACCAATTCATTATTTGATCAAACCTAAAAATTATTCCTTGATAGTTAGTGCACTAATCATTAGGATTATAGTTAATTGATCGTTCAATCAATTAACTATTTGAACGATTTAACATTAAAAGGAAGTGATTTATGGCAAGACCTGTGATGAAAGAAGTCAGGCAGCAAGAGCTTATTGAGGCAACATTAATCTCAGTAGAACGCTATGGTTTACAGCACTCGACTATTAATACAATTAGTGCAATAGCAGGCATGTCATCTGGCATAATCAGCCATTATTTTGGGGGGAAGCAAGGCTTAATTGAAGCTACTCTCAGATACCTTATCGATCAAATAAAACAAGTGTTGTTAGCTAAAATATCTGATAAATCGCTCTCTGCTCAAGACAGACTATTCATGATTGTTGAAGCTAACTTTACCGAACTACAGCGCTCCAATGCAGCCACCAAAACGTGGTTAAGCTTCTGGTCTCAAGCAATGCATGACCCTGGCTTGGCTAGACTACAACATATCAATAACCGACGCTTATACAGCAACCTACTCTATTCGTTTAAACAACTACTTACAGATGTTGAAGCAGTTAATGCCGCAAAACAAACAGCCGCGATCATTGATGGATTCTGGTTACGTAGTGCGTTGAGCTCAACCCCTGAAGCCGACTTTAAACAAGCTCAGACCCTATCTAAAGCCTTTATTAATACTGTCATTACACAGTATGGAGAAAAAAATGTCATCATTAGTCGTTCATCAAAATTATGTGCACGGGCAATACATTGCTAATGGCACAGGCGAAACATTCGAAGTAATTAATCCAGGCACAGGTGAAGTAAGCTATTTAGTTGAAACAGCTACAGAACTTGTCCAACAAGCAGCTATCGACAGTGCAAAAACTGGTTTTGCTGTGTGGTCGAAAATGAGCGCAATGGAACGTAGCCGATTACTGCTTAAAGCAGTCGAATTATTACGTAAGTATAATGATGACCTCGCTGCTAGTGAAGTTATCGATACGGGTAAACCTCTACAAGAAGCACTCGAAGTTGACATCGTAACGGGTGCAGACTCAATCGAATTTTTTGCAGGTTTAGCACCGGGCATTGAAGGCAACCAACAAACTGTAGGCGATGACTTTTATTACACTCGTCGTGAACCATTAGGTATTTGTGCAGGCATTGGGGCTTGGAACTATCCATTACAAATTGCTTGTTGGAAAGCCGCTCCCGCTTTAGCTTGTGGTAATGCAATGATTTTCAAACCATCTGAAGAAACACCGCGTGGTGCAATGCGTTTGGCTGAAATATTTACTGAAGCCGGCATTCCTGATGGTGTTTTTAACGTTGTACAAGGCGATGGGGGTGTTGGCGCTTGGTTAACTGGTAATGAAGATATTGCAAAAGTTTCTTTCACCGGTGAAGTGGGAACGGGCAAAAAAGTAATGGCTGCAGCTGCTAGTTCATTAAAAGAAGTCACCATGGAATTAGGTGGTAAATCACCTTTAATGATCTTTAATGATGCAGATATTGAAAATTCGGTTTCAGCAGCCATGTTAGGCAACTTCTACACCCAAGGAGAAATATGCACTAACGGTACACGCGTATTTGTTCAAGAAGAAATTTACCCTCGCTTTATCAAACGTTTAGTTGAGCGTACAGAGCAAAATATCATCTGTGGCGATCCAATGAACCCAGAGACAAATTTTGGCGCGTTAATTTCAAAAGACCATCAACAAAAAGTGCTCGATTATATTGAAACTGGCAAAAAAGAAGGCGCAACGTTATTAACTGGCGGTAAAGCATTACAACCTAAAAGTGCCGAAAATGGTTTCTTTGTTGCTCCTACGATTTTCACTGATTGTACGGATCAAATGACAATCGTTAAAGAAGAGATATTTGGCCCTGTAATGTCAGTACTCACCTTTACGGATGAAGAAGATGTTATTAAACGAGCAAATGATACTCGCCTAGGTTTAGCAGCCGCTGTCTTCACTCAAGACATCACTAGAGCCCATCGTGTTATACACCAAATTGAAGCAGGTATTTGTTGGATTAACGCCTATGGTGCATCACCATCGGAAATGCCTGTAGGTGGTTACAAAATGTCAGGTATCGGCCGTGAAAATGGTAGCGAAACCTTAAAAGCGTATACCCAAATAAAAGCCGTTTATGTTGGTATGCAAAATCTAGAAAGCCCATTTTAAGGATGACTATGACTAACGATCAGTATGATTACATTATTGTTGGTGCAGGCAGCGCTGGTTGTGTACTAGCCAATCGCTTATCTGAAGATCCTAAAAATAAAATATTATTATTAGAAACAGGTGGTAGTGATAAAAGTATTTTTATCCAAATGCCAACTGCTTTATCAATTCCAATGAACACCAAAAAATATGCTTGGCAATTTGAAACTGAAGCTGAACCTTATTTAGATAATCGCCGCATGCATTGTCCTCGCGGTAAGGTATTAGGCGGTTCATCATCAATTAATGGCATGGTTTATGTTCGTGGTCATGCTCGAGACTTTGATGAATGGCAACAAGCCGGTGCAAAAGATTGGGATTATGCGCATTGTTTACCTTATTTTAAGAAAGCTGAAACTTGGTCATTTGGCGGTAACGATTACCGTGGTGACTCTGGTCCGCTAGCCACTAATAATGGCAACAATATGAAAAACCCATTATATCAAGCTTTTGTTGATGCAGGAGTTGATGCTGGCTATTTGGCGACTGCCGATTACAACGCTGAACAGCAAGAAGGTTTTGGGCCAATGCATATGACGGTCAAAAACGGTGTACGCTGGTCTACAGCTAATGCTTATTTAAGACCTGCGATGAAACGCAGTAACTTAACCGTTGTAACTCATGCATTAGTGCACAAAGTATTACTTGAAGGTAAAAAAGCAGTCGGTGTCCGTTATGAAGTAGACGGTAAACTAACCGATCAGCTGTGTAATAAAGAAGTATTACTCAGCGCAGGCTCTATCGGCTCTCCACATATTTTACAACTTTCTGGTATTGGTAAAGGTGAAATATTAAAAGCTGCTGGTATTGAGCTACGTCATGAGTTACCAGGTGTGGGTGAAAACTTACAAGACCATTTAGAGTTTTATTTTCAATTTAAGTGCTTAAAACCTATTTCTTTAAACGGGAAAATTGATCCACTTAATAAACTATTAATTGGTATGCGTTGGATCTTAAACAAATCAGGCTTAGGTGCGACAAATCACTTTGAGTCATGTGGATTCATTCGCTCTAAAGCAAGCTTAGAATGGCCAGATCTTCAATATCATTTCTTACCGGCTGCAATGCGTTATGACGGTAAGGAAGCTTTTGCAGGTCACGGCTTCCAAGTACATGTTGGGCATAACAAGCCTAAAAGTCGTGGCTCTGTCAAAGTAGTATCAAGTGATGTGAATGTTGCTCCGCAAATACAATTTAACTATTTATCACATCAAGATGACATCGAAGGCTTTCGAGCTTGTGTTCGTTTAACCCGAGAGATTATTAATCAACCTGGATTAGATGAATACCGAGGTGAAGAGATTCAGCCTGGCTCAGCAATACAAACCGACCAAGAGATCGATCAATTTGTTCGAAGCTCAGTTGAAAGTGCTTACCACCCTTCTTGTTCTTGCAAAATGGGTGAAGATGCAATGGCTGTTGTGAACTCAGAAACGAAAGTACATGGCATCGAGAACCTACGAGTCGTTGACTCTTCTATCTTCCCTACTATCCCTAACGGCAACCTAAATTCACCAACCATTATGGTTGCAGAACGTGCCGCAGATATCATCTTAGGAAAGACACTACTAAGCCCTAACAAAGCTAACGTGAAAGTCGCTGATGATTGGGAAAATACACAGCGACTACAATCCCCTAAACGACACATCGATTTATAAATTGAATATTGTGTATTAGTAGACAGTGAATGTTTACTAATACATAACGAGGTTAAAGGTCAGCCTAAGCAATTACTGCAAATGATCTATTAGTTACGTTATTTGTTCAGGGTTTAACTATCGTCATCCATACATGCCATTTATCGGCATTATCACGATACTTAAGGTTTGAGGGCAGAGGTTGTCTTAAAAAATAATAGCGTTGCGTTTTAAAACATAAAATAAGGAATTATCTATGTTGATTAACACACTCTTTAGGGAGGCCAAATAATGACGCTTTGGCTTTCAACCGGCATTCTATTCGTTTTTGCCGCAATTGCATTTATCTTATACCGTTGGGGTAACATGCAATGTATAGGTGTTACACCTGTGCGTAAATTCACTTTCATCGCAATCCTTTTTACCTCTGGATTAGATGTTGGTTTAATTATGTTCCCACTGACAGAGTTTGCTGGATATGCAGATTTAGCTACTAGTCCAGAATATGGCTTTACCAACCCTCTTTCAATTGAATTTGGTTTTTGGGCCTTCTTAATTTGGGCATTTTATTTTGTTACTTGTTTCTATTTTTGCGTGATAGAACCAAGAGTCAAATTTTTCGAAATACCGCTAATCAAAGCGATTAACAACATAGTTATCATTGGTACCTGTGCTTTTACAGCTTATTTGCTATTAACTAACTTACCTTGGTACTTACCGGGAATAGGTGATGGTGAATCTATTGTTGGTAGCTTCTACCTGATTGTCTTTTTAGCGATTGCCGTAGCAGTGTACTCAAGTACCAGTATTCGCTATGTAAGAATTTTAAGCCTAGGTAGTAGTTGGTTATTCTTTGCGTTGATCATCATGATGTGGGCAGGTGCCTTTTTATCTGAAAGTTCAAGCGTTGGAGAATTCTTCACGACCTTTGGGTTACTCGGCGACTATTTTGCTAACTTACATCACTTTGTATTACCGTTAAATGATTACCATGAATTTTACCTATTCTGGTGGTTTGCTTGGAGTATTATGATTGGTCAGTTCACTTCTCGCTTTGTAAGTGGAATGAGAACTTATCAAGTACTTGGTGCAATGATGATATTCCCATCAATTCCAATTGCAGTTTGGTTTACTGTCCTTTATTACTACAGTGCAAATTCAATCCCGACAGCAGGTTTTTATAACTTAGCGATGGTGATTGTTGGTATTACATTTGTTGTCAACTCGCTTGATTCGCTAATCCGCTTATACACGGATAACCTAAACTTAACAGTAAAACGTTTTGGTAAGATACCTTACATCATTGGTAATATTGCTTTGTTGAGTGGTTTAACATTATTATTTAAATTAAACTTTCTACAAATTCAATGGGTTGGTGCATTGGCAATTGGCTTAATCTTAGGTTGCTTTGCTTATATTCTATTAAAATATTTACGTAAAGTTGCAGATATTGAACGCTCTCCAAAAGAGAATAAAATCGATTTTACTAAAATTGAATTAATGGATTAAAAACAATAACTATAGGGTGAAGTTAAACAAATTTAACATTTAATATCCTCAATAGTAGCTGTTCAATAAAAAGCAGAATAACAAGCTCCGTTATTCTGCTTTTTTATGATTTTAAACATGAGCCCTATGATTTTTTTGCTATCCTACGCAAAAATTTGAGGTGAGTATTATGGAAAAGCAAGAGCAGTTATTAATTTCGTTACGCCGTGTGATCAGGGCTATCAGTATACACTCACGTCAATTAAATAAAGAATCAGGCTTAACTGGCCCGCAGTTGTTAGTGATGCAAAAAATTGATCAACTTGATGCGCCGCTAGCAAAACAAATTGCTCAAGAAATAACCTTGAGTGCCGCAACTGTCACCACGATTCTTGATAGGCTTGAAAAGCGCAGCTTTATTATTAGAACGCGCAGCAAAACAGATAAACGCAAGGTCCACTTATCATTAAGTGAAGCGGGTAAAGAAGTCTTAAGTTCATCGCCAAAACCGTTACAAGAACATTTTATAAAACGTTATAAGAACCTTGATGAATGGGAGCAAAGCCAACTGCTTTCTGCTGTAGAACGCATTGCCTCAATGATGGACGCCACTGAATTAGATGCTGCACCAGTATTATTAGTTGGCAAGATACAAGACACAGAGACCTAAACCCTACATTTAAAAAATGTAGGGTCGTAATGACTTCTACATATTTTTCTCATAATAAGATTGTATTTAATAACTCATTAATGCTGACCTCTATAACCTTCTATTCCTATACTTATGTTAAATAAAATGGACGAATTTTTTACTAAATAAATTTGTCATATAAAAGTTCAGACAGATAAAACGATACTCTTGTCGTAAGATATTATTAAGTGCCGACATTGGCTCGATTAATATCACTTATTATACCAATCAAAATATGACTTACACTTATTCTGAGCATGTTGTTAACTGGGGTATTGCAGGTGTTCATCACCTATTCTCTATCTTTTTTGCAATGCTTTACTGTGTACTTGCAGAACGTTGTCCCAAAATAACGTTATGGCAGGGGGTTGGGGTTGGTATCTTATTAACAATCCTTTTCCACGGCATTACCTTACCTGTGTTTGGCTGGGCACCTGCGATATGGGATTTACCGATAAATGAACTTGTTTCTGAAACATTAGGACATATTTTATGGATGTGGGTGATTGAAGTTTTCCGTCAATATATGATGAAAAAGACATAGTACTTACACTAAATACCGTTTACACCAAGACCAGTCACTTATGTTACTGGTCTTTTTATATAATTCTTTTACTTCACCAGCCTCAAATTTTAGCCACTGCCAGTTCGACCTGTGTATTTATAATCTTGGCAACCGTCATACAATCTTCGAGGTAAAAGTAAGTGGAATACGAATATCAATTAAAGTCGCTAAAATACGCTCAGTATCTACTAAGCTAGTTTTATCACTAATGTAATGCCAACTATCATATTTACTGGTATATCCGTTTGGCTCACTATCACCAAACCATTTAATAGAGACTCCTTGTGCTTCACACGCCTGAATAAGTAATGGAAATTGAGTAGGAGATAAAGCAGGGATAAAGAACTGTATAGAACTAGCCACAAACTGCTCTTTGATATCACGTTCAATTAACACAATCTCATTACTTGTTTTAAAAATATCACTCATTGCAAAATATCTGTCATTCCAGGCAGTACATTTTTTATCGAGTAACTCAAGCTGTGGCAATAATATCGCAGCTCTCAAGTTATCCATACGCCCACTGTAATTAGGGGTCGTATACTTAACGGCATCAAAGGCTTGCTTATCAGGCGCAGCATAGTGTTTATCATAAAGCATGTAAGAGCCAGAGTAGATAATAGCTTTGCTAATCACATCGCTGTGAGGCGTAATTAATAACCCACCTTCACCTGAATTCATATGTTTATAGGTTTGAGTACTAAAACAAGCAACATCACCAAAACTACCACTCATTTTACCATTCCATTTTGCCCCCATGGTATGAGCACAATCTTCGATTAATAATAGATTGAAGTCTTTACAAATTTTCATGATGCGATCCATATCAGAGATGTGACCACGCATATGGGAAAGTAATAAATATTTAGCGCCACTGGCACGCGCTTTATTTTCTAAATCATCTAAGTCGATACAAAGTTGTTTATCAATATCGACTAATACTGGCACACCGCCAGCATTATCTATTGCACCAGGGACAGGGGCTAAAGTAAACGCATTACAAAGGACTTTATCGCCTTCTTTTACGCCTAATGCTTTTAATGCAATATGCAGTGCATAACCGCAAGAAGCACAAGCTAAGCAGTTATCAACTCCCATGTATTGGCTGAAGGCTAACTCAAGTTGATCCGTTAAACTCTTTTCACCAGAGTTAACGTTATAACGATGCAACCTACCCGACTTCATTATCTCTATTGCCGCTTCAATACCTTCATCAGGAATAGCTTCCTGCTGAGTAAAAGATTTCTTAAAAGACACAGTACCGAACTCCATTCATCCATAAAATAAGTTTATCTACAATCACAATACTGTGTCAGTTCCATCATTCCCTAGTGCCAATAACAATAAAGAATAGAACCACAAAATACAGAAAATAAAAATGCTTAATAAAAAATATAGGAAAATAAAAATAATACCAATTGTATTAAATAACTGATCTAAATTTTGCGCCGGAAAAATGGCTTAGTTTGAGGCGTAAGTTGATGTAAATGGTTGTTCCCTATACGAAACTTACAACGAAAAAATAAGTTGTTTTAACAAGTAAAATAGATCAGTTACTTACTATGATTGGTATAAATAGAAGATGGGGATAATATTAGAAGTATAAATAGGGAGTTAAAATAATAGGATTAAAGATGAGGGAACCATAAATGGTGCTGATAGGCGGATTTGAACCGCCGACCTCACCCTTACCAAGGGTGCGCTCTACCAACTGAGCCATATCAGCAAAAGGGGATCTGATAATGACCTACTTTCACATGGGGAGGCCCCACACTATCATCGGCGCAACTGCGTTTCACTTCTGAGTTCGGCAAGGGATCAGGTGGTACCACAGCGCTATTATTATCAGAAAAAATCGTTTATTTATAACTTATTATAAATATTAAAACCCCAGCCGTTTAGACTGGGGTTTTGAATAAGGCGCTTGGCGATGACCTACTTTCACATGGGGAGACCCCACACTATCATCGGCGCAGCTGCGTTTCACTTCTGAGTTCGGCATGGGATCAGGTGGTACCACAGCGCTATGGCCGCCAAGCATAAATTGTAATTAGGAAAGTGACATTCTAATGTTCTTTTTTGTTGTTGTTCTGTTTAATCAGCTCTATGTAAATACGCTATCACAAGCGCTTATATTTTAACGTCTTCTTTGACTATCTTGGTCACATAACAACACTACTTAGGTGTTGTATGGTTAAGCCTCACGGGTAATTAGTACAAGTTAGCTCAATACGTTGCCGTACTTACACACCTTGCCTATCAACGTTGTAGTCTCCAACGGCCCTTTAGGGAACTTAAAGTTCCAGTGAGAACTCATCTTGAGGCTCGCTTCCCGCTTAGATGCTTTCAGCGGTTATCGATTCCGAACGTAGCTACCGGGCAATGCTATTGGCATAACAACCCGAACACCAGCGGTTCGTCCACTCCGGTCCTCTCGTACTAGGAGCAGCTCCTCTCAATTCTCAAACGCCCACGGCAGATAGGGACCGAACTGTCTCACGACGTTCTAAACCCAGCTCGCGTACCACTTTAAATGGCGAACAGCCATACCCTTGGGACCGACTTCAGCCCCAGGATGTGATGAGCCGACATCGAGGTGCCAAACACCGCCGTCGATATGAACTCTTGGGCGGTATCAGCCTGTTATCCCCGGAGTACCTTTTATCCGTTGAGCGATGGCCCTTCCATTCAGAACCACCGGATCACTATGACCTACTTTCGTACCTGCTCGACGTGTCTGTCTCGCAGTTAAGCTGGCTTATACCATTGTACTAACCTCACGATGTCCGACCGTGATTAGCCAACCTTCGTACTCCTCCGTTACTCTTTGGGAGGAGACCGCCCCAGTCAAACTACCCACCAAACAGTGTCCCAAACCCCGATTCAGGGGCCATGGTTAGAACTCAAAACATACAAGGGTGGTATTTCAAGGTCGGCTCCACCGCATCTGGCGACGCGGTTTCAAAGCCTCCCACCTATCCTACACATGTAGGCTCTAAGTTCACTGCTAAGCTATAGTAAAGGTTCACGGGGTCTTTCCGTCTAGCCGCGGGTACACAGCATCTTCACTGCGATTTCAACTTCACTGAGTCTCGGGTGGAGACAGCATGGCCATCATTACGCCATTCGTGCAGGTCGGAACTTACCCGACAAGGAATTTCGCTACCTTAGGACCGTTATAGTTACGGCCGCCGTTTACCGGGGCTTCGATCAATAGCTTCGACCTAAGTCTAACCACATCAATTAACCTTCCGGCACCGGGCAGGCGTCACACCCTATACGTCATCTTACGATTTAGCAGAGTGCTGTGTTTTTAATAAACAGTTGCAGCCATCTGGTATCTTCGGCCCCCAACAGCTTAGAGAGCAAGTCTCATCACCGTCAAGGGCGTACCTTCTCCCGAAGTTACGGTACCATTTTGCCTAGTTCCTTCACCCGAGTTCTCTCAAGCGCCTTGGTATTCTCTACCTGACCACCTGTGTCGGTTTGGGGTACGATCCTCATATTTCTGAAGCTTAGAGACTTTTCCTGGAAGTATGGCATCAATGACTTCACTACCTTAGTAGCTCGACATCGCGTCTCAGTATATAGCAACCCGGATTTACCTAAGTCACCTACCTACACGCTTGAACCTGGACAACCATCGCCAGGCCCACCTAGCCTTCTCCGTCCTCCCATCGCAAAATATAAGGGTACGGGAATATTAACCCGTTTCCCATCGACTACGCCTTTCGGCCTCGCCTTAGGGGTCGACTCACCCTGCCCCGATTAACGTTGGACAGGAACCCTTGGTCTTCCGGCGGGGAGGTTTTTCACCCCCCTTATCGTTACTCATGTCAACATTCGCACTTCTGATACCTCCAGGATGGTTTACACCTTTCCCTTCGACGGCTTACAGAACGCTCCTCTACCACGCATATAAATATGCGTCCGCAGCTTCGGTGATATGTTTAGCCCCGTTAAATCTTCCGCGCAGGCCGACTCGACTAGTGAGCTATTACGCTTTCTTTAAAAGATGGCTGCTTCTAAGCCAACTTCCTAGCTGTCTAAGCCTTCCCACATCGTTTCCCACTTAACATATACTTTGGGACCTTAGCTGGCGGTCTGGGTTGTTTCCCTTTCCACGACGGACGTTAGCACCCGCCGTGTGTCTCCCATGATTGCACTTGTTGGTATTCGGAGTTTGCAAAGGGTTGGTAAGTCGGGATGACCCCCTAGCCTTAACAGTGCTCTACCCCCAACAGTGATACATGAGGCGCTACCTAAATAGCTTTCGAGGAGAACCAGCTATCTCTTGGTTTGATTGGCCTTTCACCCCCAGCCACAAGTCATCCCCTAATTTTTCAACATTAGTGGGTTCGGTCCTCCAATTGATGTTACTCAATCTTCAACCTGCTCATGGCTAGATCACCAAGTTTCGGGTCTAATCCCAGCAACTATTCGCCCAGTTAAGACTCGGTTTCCCTACGGCTCCCCTAAATGGTTAACCTTGCTACTGAAATTAAGTCGTTGACCCATTATACAAAAGGTACGCAGTCACGGAATAAATCCGCTCCTACTGCTTGTACGTACACGGTTTCAGGTTCTATTTCACTCCCCTCACAGGGGTTCTTTTCGCCTTTCCCTCACGGTACTGGTTCACTATCGGTCAATTAGGAGTATTTAGCCTTGGAGGATGGTCCCCCCATATTCAATCAGGATTTCTCGTGTCCCGACTTACTCGTTTTCACTGTAAAGAAGTTTTTGTGTACGGGACTATCACCCTGTACCGTGGCACTTTCCAGAGCCTTCCACTAACTTTTAAACAGCTTAAGGGCTGTTCCGATTTCGCTCGCCGCTACTGTCGGAATCTCGGTTGATTTCTTTTCCTAAGGGTACTTAGATGTTTCAGTTCCCCTCGTTTGCTTCGCTATGCTATGTATTCACATAACGATGACACTAAGTGCCGGGTTGCCCCATTCGGAAATTCCAGGATATAACGCTTGTTATCAACTCCCTGGACTTATCGCAGATTACCACGTCCTTCATCGCCTCTAATTGCCTAGGCATCCACCGTGCACGCTTATTCACTTAACCATACAACACCTAAACAGTGTCTAAATGTGTATGTTGTTTCCAAGACGCTTGCGACTCTCATATTTACATATGAAAAACGTTTACGTTTTTCGTGCACCTAACACTCTAAGAGTGTGTAGATACGTACTCATTACATTTGCATGTAATGTGCATTTGTGTTCACATTTACTTCGTAAAAATGAACTATTTGCTTGATTACAATACTAAAACCGAAGTTTTAATATTGAGAACTCGTTTAATTCACGTTAATGAATTAAACATTTCGTTTTATTTATCACACCAATCAAGTTACAAGTAACTCATTGTTTTTGTGCGATAAATAAGAACATTTATCAGCTTTCCTAATTATTAAAGAGCAGTGTTAAAAACACTTAATAATTATTCTATGTATAAAATAGTTATTAAGTATCTTTGAAAGTAGTAGTTGGTATCCCCAAGGGGATTTGAACCCCTGTTACCGCCGTGAAAGGGCGGTGTCCTAGGCCTCTAGACGATGGGGACCGGAAACTACTTTGCGCTTTATCATTCTAATCAAACAATCTGTGTGGGCACTCGATGAGTATTTGCGGAGCAAAAACTCATGCCGGTAGGTTTATTTGCCTAAGCAAATTCACCGGAAGGCTTGTCAATGTGTTTCTTTACGTAAGGAGGTGATCCAGCCCCAGGTTCCCCTAGGGCTACCTTGTTACGACTTCACCCCAGTCATGAACCACACCGTGGTCATCGCCATCCCGAAGGTTAAGCTAATGACTTCTGGTGCAGCCCACTCCCATGGTGTGACGGGCGGTGTGTACAAGGCCCAGGAACGTATTCACCGTGGCATTCTGATCCACGATTACTAGCGATTCCAACTTCACGGAGTCGAGTTGCAGACTCCGATCCGGACTACGACAAACTTTAGGAGATTCGCATACCATCGCTGGTTAGCTGCCCTTTGTATTTGCCATTGTAGCACGTGTGTAGCCCATCCCGTAAGGGCCATGATGACTTGACGTCGTCCCCACCTTCCTCCGGTTTATCACCGGCAGTGTCCCTAGAGTTCCCGGCATAACCCGCTGGCAAATAAGGATAAGGGTTGCGCTCGTTGCGGGACTTAACCCAACATTTCACAACACGAGCTGACGACAGCCATGCAGCACCTGTCTCAGAGCTCCCGAAGGCACTCTACTATCTCTAACAGATTCTCTGGATGTCAAGGGATGGTAAGGTTCTTCGCGTTGCATCGAATTAAACCACATGCTCCACCGCTTGTGCGGGCCCCCGTCAATTCATTTGAGTTTTAACCTTGCGGCCGTACTCCCCAGGCGGTCTATTTAATGCGTTAGCTTTGAATCCCACAGCATATAGCTACAAAATTCTAATAGACATCGTTTACTGCGTGGACTACCAGGGTATCTAATCCCGTTTGCTCCCCACGCCTTCGCGCCTCAGCGTCAGTCTTTGTCCAGGTGGCCGCCTTCGCCACTGGTATTCCTTCAGATCTCTACGCATTTCACCGCTACACCTGAAATTCTACCACCCTCTACAAAACTCTAGTTAACCAGTTTCAAATGCAGTTCCAAGGTTGAGCCACGGGATTTCACATCTGACTTAATTAACCGCCTACGCGCGCTTTACGCCCAGTAATTCCGATTAACGCTCGCACCCTCCGTATTACCGCGGCTGCTGGCACGGAGTTAGCCGGTGCTTCTTCTGCGAGTAACGTCACAGCTGCACTCTATTAAAGTACAACCTTTCCTCCTCGCTGAAAGTGCTTTACAACCCGAAAGCCTTCTTCACACACGCGGCATGGCTGCATCAGGCTTGCGCCCATTGTGCAATATTCCCCACTGCTGCCTCCCGTAGGAGTCTGGACCGTGTCTCAGTTCCAGTGTGGCTGGTCATCCTCTAAGACCAACTAGGGATCGTCGCCTTGGTAAGCCATTACCTTACCAACTAGCTAATCCCACTTGGGCTACTCTTATGGCGTGAGGCCCGAAGGTCCCCACTTTGATCCGGAGATGTTATGCGGTATTAGCAGTCGTTTCCAACTGTTGTCCCCCACCATAAGGCATATTCCCAAGCATTACTCACCCGTCCGCCACTCGTCAGCAAAGTAGCAAGCTACTTTCTGTTACCGTTCGACTTGCATGTGTTAAGCCTGCCGCCAGCGTTCAATCTGAGCCATGATCAAACTCTTCAATTTAAAGTTTAATTTGCAACCTAAGTTGCGACTCAATATTACTGACTAAAACTATGTACCGAAGTACAATGTTATTCTGAATTAATGAATTAATTCGTGTGTCACTAAGCATTGATGTTACCTAACTAAGTTAGGATTTCTAATTTGAAATCACATCAACAATAAGTGCTCACACAGATTGTTTGATTAAATTGTTAAAGAGCGTGCCTTTCGGCTAGGCGGCGTATATTACGCGCCTTTCGAACAATGTCAACGTTAATTTTCAACTTTATTTCGAAGCGAACTTCGAAGCGTTTACTGCGTTTGTTTTGTTCTCAAACTCGCTGGGTAACTTGCGTTCCGTCCCGTGTCTGTGGATGCGCATTATAGGGATCTTGAAAAGGTAAGCAAGCGTTTATTACTGTTTTTTTGATTATTTTACTGACCGCTTAATTAACCAACAAACCGCTCAAAATAACACGCTTTTATGCTGTTATTTTGTGCTTATTATCTTGTTTAAACTGTTAGCAGGATAAAGGATTGCGGATAGAAGTTTGGCAATAACACTACCAATAAGTAATGCAGATACTGAAAATAGGATAATAAGAGGTTCATTATCGGTGATTAAGTTGGAAATGATGCAAGTAACAACAAATAAAATAAGCGGAATGATATAAACAACCAAAGAACTTTGTACGATATCTTTATTATTAACTAATAATTCTATTTGTTTATTTACTTCCATCCCTTCTTTATATGGCATGGAGATGTGGTGAGACTTATCACTAATGCCTTTGGCAACGACACCAACACCACAATTATCATTACTACTGCAAGATTTACAGGCAGATTTAGAGATGCACTCGACAATGACACTCTTTTCACCGTTTATTTCGGTTATCTCAATGATACGACCTGTTTCTTTTAACATTAATGTACCGGTTTAATTGATGCTGCTATTTTTTCAGCTGTGACCAATGGTATTTGTCCAATAATATTAACTTCAGCATTATTGACTTGTTTAGTATAGATTAGAGTACCACCACGTTGAATAATGTTTTGCTGATCAGCCAATAAAGATTTATTACTAGAAATATACACTGACACGCTAACAATACCGTCATTCAACATTAAGTAAGAGACTGGATCAGTATCATGCATCATTAATTTATGTTGATCGTCTTTTATGACTTTAAAGCCAGTTGGTAGCCAATCGACATTCCACTGTGCAATATTTGATGTAGTCGTTTGTGGCAAGGTTAATATATCTGGTGTGGATTGTGTACTGAGTTGTTTTATCCAAGGGCTGACGGTATGACTAATATTCATTGAAACAACCATGGTTTGCTCAAGTATTATATTGGATTTGTTAATAATATCTAAACGCAGGGGTAAATAACTGCCTAGATCTAACCAGACTATATAGCTGTAACGATATTTATCTTTACTTATCATACGTATCGCTATGGCTTTTTTGCCTGCGATTCTGTCTTTCCCTAGGATAATGTATTCATAACTTCTATTGCCACTTTTGAAATCAAAGTTAGCAATATCAGCAAACACACTTTGATCCTGGTGACTGATTAAGCTGTATGGTTTAGTGCCTTGTTGATAAAAACTAATTTTACCATCAAATTGTAACGACTCACGCATTGCCCCATTTAAGTAGGTAAAGTAACTGATACGCTTACCATCAATCACGCCATGGACTAATTGCTTTGGCTCTATTTTATTTTGGGCTGTATTTAAATAAAGCAGCGTATAATTCAAGTTATTATAAGCTTGCTTCATGTTATTTAAATAAGTTAATGCAGATGGTAAAGCTACTTGCGCTGTTTTTGCTTGCTCAGGTTGTGCTACTTCGGACTCAGAGCTTGCCATTAGTTGCGGTGACACTATTAACGAAATAAGTGACACTAACGCAACTAAAAATAATCGATGTTTCATCGCCAACCTTAAGGTTTTGTTTGCAACTGTAACTGATGGTCCTTCACTAACGCTTCTAAACGTTCATTACGCTCTTTAATGTCACTTTCTGTTTGTGCTGGTGTCGCCTGCAAACTTACTGGTGCAGCTGCGCCACCAAAAGGTACGGTATTCAGTACTGGTGTTGAGCTTGCATCGGTTGCATTGTCTTGATTCACCACTAGGCTACTGACCACTACAACACCTGCTACCGAGGCAGCAATTGCATATTGACCAAAACGCTTCATGAATGGGACAACGTTAGTTTCTTGTTTATCAGGAGTTACTAATGGCACAACATTATCTTGTTGAACTTCGTTAGCAATCGCTGCCATTACACTATCAGTCACATCAACGCGTAAATCTAAGCCATCGCTTTCTTCACGAAGAACGTCACCAATTAGCTGGTATCTTGAGAATTGTTGCTGTAATTCAACATCCTCAAGTACTGTGTCGATGATCTCTTGGTCATCAAACTCATTATCAATGAGCGATGACAGATCTTGTGAGTATTCTTTCATCATCAATTCCAATTAATTTTCTAATAAGGGTTTGAGTTGTTTGTCAATTGCTTCACGTGCTCTGAAGATACGAGAACGGACGGTACCAATTGGACAATTTTCAATTTGTGCAATTTCGTCATAGCTCATTCCTTCAAGTTCGCGCAAAGTAATCGCAGACTTTAACTCATCTGGTAAACCACCAATCACTTTTAAGATGACTTCTTTTATTTCCTGAGAATGTAAAAGAGACTCAGGGTTGTCCTCATCTTTTAAAGCACCACTGCCATCGTAACTATCAGCTTCTTCTGCATCTATATCTGACGCAGGCGGACGACGACTTTGACTGGTTAAGTAATTTTTTGCAGTATTAACCGTAATGCGAAACAGCCAAGTATAAAAAGCACTATCACCTCTAAAGTTAGGTAATGATTTATATACTTTTATAAACACTTCTTGCGATACATCAGGTATATCACCTGAACTACGCACATAACGTGTTAATATATTGGCCACACGCGTCTGGTACTTACGTACTAATAATGCAAATGCTTGTTGCTCACCATTTTGTATACGTTGTATTAACTGTAAATCTAATTCACGCTCATTCATTGAGCTTTTCTACCTATATTATAGTGAGCTATCAATTCTCACAGATATGACTTTTATAAAAAAGAAAGTTCCAAATTAATTCAAAACAATGATGTTTTTGGATAAACTCTCTAGTTATTCGAAATGTTAGTTACACTACTTTACCCAAAACAGAGCATATAATGCCATGGCAGAGAATAAAACAACACCTGAACATCAATACACTTGTGATGTATTAATTATTGGCGCAGGTGCAGCGGGCTTATCATTAGCCTTAAAAATTGCAGATCACAGCAATGTAAGAGTCTTAAGTAAAGGAAAACTTTCTGAAGGTTCCACTTATTATGCACAAGGCGGTGTAGCAGCGGTATTCTCTGATGACGATAGTACCGACTCACATTTTGAAGACACACTGATAGCCGGTGCCGGCTTATGTGATGAAGATGCAGTTAACTTTACCGTCACTAACGCTAAAGAAAGTATGCAATGGTTAATTGATACGGGCGTTGATTTTGATACAGAAACCAACGACCAATCAGAAACACAATATCATTTAACGCGTGAAGGCGGTCACTCTCATCGTCGAATATTACATGCCGCCGATGCGACGGGCAGAGAGATTGAAGAGTCTTTATTAAGTGCCGTTAAAAACCACCCAAACATCACCCTAATGGAAGGTTATAACGCCATTGATTTAATCACGACACGTAAATTAAATTTACCTGCCAACCGTGTATTAGGAGCTTATGTTTGGAATAGAGAAGCTGAACAAGTTGAAACCGTTAACGCTCACTTTGTCACTCTAGCGACAGGCGGTGCAAGTAAGGTATATCAATATACTAGTAATCCGGATGTCTCTAGTGGAGATGGTGTTGCACTGGCATGGCGAAGCGGTTGTCGCGTCGCTAATATGGAATTTAATCAATTTCATCCAACCTGCCTGTACCATAAAGATGCAAAAAACTTTTTATTAACTGAAGCATTACGTGGCGAAGGGGCACTATTATTACGCCCCGACGGGACTCGCTTTATGCCCGACTTTGATGAACGTGGTGAATTAGCGCCACGTGATATTGTCGCACGAGCGATTGATTATGAGATGAAGCGCTTAGGTGTGGATTGTATGTATCTAGATATTAGCCATAAACCCAAAGAATTTATTATTAAGCACTTCCCTACTATATACCAACGTTGTTTATCACTAGGGTTAGATATCGCAGAGCAGCCAATGCCTATTGTCCCAGCGGCTCACTATACCTGCGGTGGTGTGATGATCGACCATCACGGTCAAACCGATATTGATGGTTTATATGCTATTGGTGAAGTCACTTATACCGGTTTACATGGTGCTAACCGCTTGGCTTCTAACTCATTATTAGAATGTATTGTTTATGCGCATGCTAGCGCTAAAGATATTATTAATCGAATTCCTTTTTATAAACAACGTAAATTTGCCAAGATTCCAGACTGGGATGACAGCCAAGTCGAAAACTCCGACGAGCAAGTGGTTATTCAGCATAACTGGCACGAGCTACGTTTATTTATGTGGGATTATGTCGGTATAGTACGTACAGACAAACGCCTACAACGTGCTTTAAGTCGTGTTGAATTATTACAGCATGAGATCACTGAGTATTATAGTAACTTTAAAGTTGGTAATAATTTATTAGAACTAAGAAATCTAGTACAAGTCGCTGAGTTGATTATCAAGAGTGCAATACAAAGGAAAGAGAGTCGTGGCCTACATTACAACTTAGATTACCCCGAACAAAATGATAATCCCAAGCCAACGATTTTAAATCCTAATAATAATTAACCTGCGTATGCTGTATTAATCAAACGTGCCAGTAATCGATACTCTTGTTCCGTTACACTGTCATAAAACACGATAAACCACTTTCTAGGATTATCGTGTTTTACTTCTACCAATAATGCATCCACTTGCTCTACACATAAAAACATCACCCAAGCATTATAAAAAGAGCGCCTATCGATCACCCCTATCAGCTGTTTCGGTTCGCTTATTTCAATATGACCAGCATCGGATAAAAGACAGCTGAAAGGCAGTTGTACCGAAGAACAAACAAAATAGGCAGAGACAAGAATATATATGATTAATAACAGAGCACTAAACCAACCAACTCCCCATAATAAGTAAAGTATAATAGCACTGAGCAGCAGTAAAGTTATCGCCAAGACTTTGGCGATAACAGAAGGATCGGTGCTTATCTTATATTTTAACGCGCTTAAGGATGACATCGACAATTTCAGCCAACTGTGGATCTGGACATTTCTCATGGCCCATAAACCACGCAAATAACTCGGGATCTTCACAGGTTAATAAACGTTGGAAGTACAGCTTATGTTGTTCGCTTAAATCACTGTATGCTTCTTTTGCAAATGGCATAAGCAAAACATCGAGTTCTAACATACCACGACGACAAGCCCATATTAAACGAGAAAGAGGAACCTCTTTTGGCATGACTAAACCTTCCTTTTTAAATGAAAACGTTAAGTTGCTTATCAACTTATACGTATAAACGTTGAAACAAACCAGTAGCTTATTATAAGCACCTATATTAGTCAGTTATTTATTCTAAGAAATATAGCGTGTACGACATCAATACCATCATTTAGCAGTTGTAAAATAGACGATTGGCGATAACATTGTAAAAAAACACATTCGTCCATAAATGAGGCCAACCATGCTAACACTTAGCCAACTTGAGAATATTAGCCAATTACCCGATCTTGTTCTCTGTCCACTCGATAGCTGGGACTTGATCAGCATTACAGGTGAAGACCGTGTTACTTTTTTACAAGGACAACTAACTTGTGATTTAACGCAATTAGTACCGGGTGAGCAAACATTAGCGGCACACTGTAACCCTCAAGGTAAAGCATGGACCATTGCCCGAGTGATTATATTAGCTGATCGTATTCTATTAACCCAACCTAGCTCTGTGTCAGAGGTGCAACTACCTGAACTTAAAAAGTATGCCGCATTCTCTAAAGTCACTATTGAAAAAGAGACTGAATATAAGATATTAGGCTTAGCGGGTCACAAATCAGCAGAATATATTGCAGAAGAGGTGGATACAGCAGCAACTCATGATACTAGCCGATTATTAGACACTGGCACAGTATTAATCAAACAACCTTACCCTTCATTGCGTTACCTTGCGGTCATGAAGAATGCTGTAGCAGAAGCATTGTTAGTAGATTTAGAAGACAAAGCACAAGTCTTTGACGACAGCTTATGGAATGCAATGAATATTGCTGCAGGTGTTGGCTTTTTAACTGCGGAAACAACCGCGCAGTTTATTCCTCAAATGCTAAATCTACAGGCATTAGATGGTATTAGCTTTACTAAAGGTTGTTACATTGGGCAAGAAACCGTAGCGCGCGCCAAGTACCGAGGCGCAAACAAGCGTGCCATGTTTATTCTAACAGGTCGTTCAGCGGATTGTCCTAAAGCGGGGCAAACAGTGGAAGTATTATTAAATAATAACTGGAAAAGAGTAGGTACTATCGTGTCTGCTAGTCAATATGGCGATGGGCACATTGAGGTACTCGCGGTATTACCAAAAGATACAAATACTGATGATATTTTCCAAGTAAAAGAACTTGAGGGTTCAACACTGTATTGCGCTCCTTTACCTTACCAAATAACCGAAGATTAAGTTAACTAGCCCTCAGTTATGCTGAGGGCTAGTTCCTCCCAAAATCAACTCATTTCACACTATATTTACCAACAACCAGAATTAATGCTATGATGCTCACACTTTTTATAAGGTTGAATTAACACTAATACCTGTACTAATGGAACACAGCTTGAGCCAAGAAATCATTCAATTACGCGATAAATCAGATGAGTTTTCTCGTTTGCGTGTTAGATCTGCTCTCGCATTAATGAAACAAGACGAAGCCAACGTATTTCAAATTTGTCCTTTCCTATTTCATTATCACTCCCCTAGCCTTCCGGGATATGTTGAAGGTGATGTACCAACGGGCATTAGCCAATTCAATCCAACCCAAGAACATCAAACGCTTGCCAAGCAACTTTTTTCCGTTGTCCCTGAGCCACCTGTAGAAAAAAACGAAATTATTGGCCTATATGCAATGGGCAGTACTTCCTCTATTGGGCAATGCTCTGAAAGTGATTTTGATATTTGGATCTGTTATTCACATACCTTGGGTGCAGACCGAGTAGCATTACTTAATGAAAAATCTTGGGAAATTACTTATTGGGCAGAAAGTTTAGGCGTAGAACTTAACTTCTTCCTTATTCCTGATAATAAGTTCAGAGTTAAAAATAAAGCATCATTAAGTAATGAGTCCTGTGGTAGCTCACAGCATATGCTGTTATTAGATGAGTTTTATCGTACTTCATTGCGTGTTGCTGGCCGTCGAATTCTATGGCGACAAATTCCGCATGAACATGAGCATGATTATGATAATTATGTGAAAAATCTTTATGACACTGGAAAAATCAATCCAGATGATTGGTTAGACCTAGGTGGTTTACACCGTGTACCAGCTGAAGAATTATTTGGTGCAACCTTATGGCAGCTATATAAAGGGATTGATAACCCGTATAAAGCCACCTTAAAAACCATATTAATGGAAGCTTACTCTTGGGAATACCCCAATACAGAGCTGATCTCGACTTCCTACAAAAAAAGTTTCCAAGAACAAGATTGTTATGATGAACACCTTGATCCCTATTGTTTAATGTTAGAAAAAGTAAGTCATTACTTAATCAGCATTAATGATTTACAGCGTTTAGAGTTAGTGCGTGTTTGTTTCTACTTTAAAACTGAAGAGATGTTATCTAAACCCTCTTACAATGAAAGTCATGCTTGGCGCCGTACTATTTTAAAAAAACTTGTGAAACAATGGGGTTGGACTGCTAGCCAAATTGTTGATTTAGATAATCGTAATAACTGGAAAATAAGCGAAGTAAAACAAGCTAATCACCTTTTACTTGATGCATTAATGTTAAGTTACAGTAACTTAATAAAATTTGCTCGAGTCAATGATATTAGTGAATCGATCAGTGCCGAAGATATTGGTATATTATCGCGTAAGCTCTATGCAGCTCATGAAACACTGCCTGGTAAAGTGGATATTATTAACCCTAATATCTCACCGAATCTAATTGAGCATGACCTTAGCCTGATCCAAATTCCAGAACATCGCAAAAATAAAGCCGGTTGGTATTTATTTAATAGTACGCTGGATCCATTTGAATTAGCATCAACACCTAACCTAGGTTATTCACCTTATTTATCTAAGCTGGTTGCTTGGAGTTATGTGAATGGACTGTATGATGAAGACACTACTCTACATTTATATAATCAAGGCTCTGACCTCGTTGATAAAAATCTTAATCAATTTGCCAGAGACTTGTATGCGGTTTTCCCTATCTATGTACCTAAAGCCAGTGATAAAGCACTCAGTGAACCCTGTGCAATTAAACATTTATCTATTTTCTTAAATGTTGAAAAAGATCCAACACGTCATTGGCAAGATACAGAAGAGAGTGAATTAAACCAAGTCGACAACGTAATGGCTTATGGTGAACATAAAGAGAGTTTGATTGGTAGTATCGACTTTATTTACCGAAATTCATGGAATGAAGTACGTACTTTGCACTTTAATAGTCAATTCTCGGTGGTTGAAGCACTTAATACTATTTTGTCGAAAATGCATCAAGATGCATCCCCCTCAACAAATAGACCTTTTCTGTTATAGCCGTCATTTTAGTGAGCAAATCTGTAAGGCCTTTGGTAGTAAACTTAATGAATTCATTCAACTACGTTTACATACCGTACATACTCGTTCGGTACAAACATTGTGGACGGGTGGCAGAAAATTTGGTTTTTACTTTGAGCGTAAAGGTGTATCACTGCAACATTTAGAAAGTGCGGTGGATATTTATAGCCATATCTCGAAGAAGAAGTTATCCACAAGTTCATTGAATTTAAAAACCACGCATTACGATCAAACCGCCGATGTGATTGAATCCCACATTAGTGAAGGTTTGATTCAATTCTTTTGAGAATTACCATAATGGTTTTAATGTTTATATTGCTAATGCAGAAAATGATGTCGAAACATTCTTAAACTTTGCTGGCTCAAAAAATGAGTTTGTACAAAACGTAAACCGTTTTTATACTTCTAATAATCATTTACCTAATGCCGACACTGAACAGGTTAATTTTAATCTGCCACAATTTTATGATATTACCCTCAATGAAGATAAAACATTGTCACTAAACCCTTTTAAAAGCAGTAAATTAGTTGCTTCTGCACAGGATTTAATCTCGGCACTTAGCCCTGTTAAAGAAAAATCTTAAGCCTTCCCCTATTCTCTTTTGTTTCTATTCTCTTTTGTTTCTATTCTCTTTTAAATTATAGACTTCTAGCCCTCTGTACGTATAGATTGCCATGTTTAATTTATCGAGGTAAAATAAAGCATATTTTTTAAAAGGTTATTACTATGTCAACACAATGGAACGGTGAATATATCAGCCCTTATGCCGAACACGGGAAAAAAAGTGAGCAGGTAAAAAAAGTGACTGTGTCTATACCTACGAAGGTATTGAAGATATTGACAGACGAACGTACTCGTCGTCAGGTGAATAACTTACGTCATGCAACTAACAGTGAACTGTTATGCGAAGCTTTTTTACATGCTTATACTGGTCAACCTTTACCTGAAGATGATGAGCTAGATAAAAGTCAAAACGTCAATATTTCAGAGACCTTAAGCAAGTCAGCTAAATAAACGTATCAAATAAAAAACCTCATAAGCTGCGCTTATTGAGGTTTTTATAGCTTAACTAGATGCGATGACTGTAATTAGTTTAGTGCAGCAACGGCTTCTTTCACTAATTCACCAATCTTATCCCATTCACGGTTATCAATCAGATCAGCAGGTACCATCCACGTACCACCACAGGCTAATACTGCATTAATATTTAAGTAATCATTAATATTAGCAGGTGAAACACCGCCAGTTGGCATAAAGCTAACTGGATAAACAGCTGTTAGCGACTTTAACATTGCAACGCCACCCGATGGTCCAGCAGGGAAAAATTTAAGGGTAGTTAATCCCATTTCCATTGCTTGCTCAACTAACGATGGATTGTTCACACCAGGAATAATTGGCATATTACGTTGTTGACAGTATTTAACGGTTGTTGGGTTAAAGCCAGGACTAACGATAAAATCAACACCCGCATCAATGGCTAAATCAACAGTTTCACTGTTTAGTACTGTGCCAGCACCAATTAACATTTCAGGAAATGCTTCACGTAAATTTTTAATTGATTGTGCAGCTGCTGGAGTACGGAATGTAATTTCCGCACAAGGCATGCCATTTTCAACTAATACTTTACCCAGTGGTACAGCATCATTAGCATCTTTAATGGCAATAACAGGGATCACTTTCAGTGATTGTAACTTTTCATTTAATGTTGTCATTTCTACTATCCTAAATATGAATGATTAATCTACAAATGGGGCAATATATTCCATATCAATAATTGCACCTTTATGCTGTATCACAGTACTTGCTACTTGGTGTGCTTTTTCAGCAGAAGCCACTGTTGTTCCACCTAAAGTTCGTTTTGATAAATAACCAGCAGCAAATGAATCACCCGCAGCTGTGGTATCGATAACCTTTTCAGGTGCTATTTTTTGTGCAGCAACACTAATTGAATCATCAGCAGTAATGATCAAACATTCACTGCCACCTTGTTTGATAACAATTTCTTGCACGCCTAATGCACGGGTACGCTCAATACATTGCTCAACGTCTGTATCACCAAATAAAGCTTGTTCGTCATCAAATGTTAATAACCCCGTATGCGTAACAGCTAGGATACGTTTAAATCCTTCAGCAGCCTGTTCAGCAGAATCCCACAACTTCGGACGATAGTTATTATCGAAATAAACTTTACCACCAGCTGCTTTATAACGAGCTAATAGATCATAAAGCTTTTCACGGCTAGCAGGTGGTAATATCGCTAAACTAATGCCTGAAAGGTAAATAACATCTTGTTTTAATAACGATTCAATATATTCATCACTTGCTGTTTCGAGCCAAAATTTAGCAGCGGCAGCATCACGCCAATATAAAAAACTACGCTCACCTGTTTCATCGGTTTCAACCATATATAAACCAGGTTGTCTGGTTGCGGAGCGTTGTACAAATTGTGCATCAATGCCTTCTTTGTTCCAAGCATCGATCATTTCTTGGCTTATATTGTCTTCACCTAAGGCAGTTACATAACTAACATTAACATCTTTACCTGATGTTAAACGTGACAAATATACAGCTGTATTTAGAGTATCTCCGCCAAAACTTCTACGTAAAACGCCATTTACTTCCTGTAATTCAATCATACATTCGCCGATCAAAGCGATATTGAAATTAGCCATTTGCTACCTCTATTCTAAAAATGGATTCATTGTCTTTGTACTTAACTATCTCAATCTGTTGCAGCGAATAGCGTCGCTTGATGCACTCGGTATAAAGCGCGGTATTAAGATCAATTGCAGCATCAACACACTAAACGGTCACAATGCATTTACATCTTATTGATACAATTTATAAGTTAAAAATTGTACATCACACAACTCAATTTGTAATACAAAAAGACACTATGTGTGATCTAGATCATCCACCGACATCACAATCAAAAAATTATCCTATATAAACATTAAGTAAGCTGGAACATATTCAGCCAACCCGCCTAGGTGCTTATGGTAGATAAAGAATAAAAAGCAAAGTAAATCGCTGGTTGAAGCAGTGAGATTATAAAAGGCTTTAGCTTTTTTAGTGTTATTTAAAATCTAAAAATAGAGAGGTCATCCTTAAAAATTAAAAAATTAAAGTGATTTTAAGGTTTATTTGTATTACTTTATTAAGCAATTTTTATCCACTTTATATGTAGCGAGGTCATAATGCTCTCCACTGTTAACGCTGTTCTGATGAATCAGCAAGAAGTTGAAGCCATTCAGCAGGAGCTAGGAAAAACCAGTCTAATGGGCCGTAGTTTAGATGCTTTAATCAAAGATACCGATAAATACCTAACCTTACCAATAGACGTACCTGGGCATAGCCCAGCCGGTGGCTATGCGCATAATAAACACCAACAAAACTATAAATATATTGAACAAGCTGGCCGTTTATTTCTGATTACTGGTGAAGATAAATATGCACAGTTTGCAGCAGCGTTATTAACGCAATATGCGGACAAGTACTTAGTACTAGGGTTTCAAGAGCAGCGTAATACCAACCCACCGGGTCGTTTATTCCACCAAATGCTCAATGAACATGTTTGGTTGTTATATTCGAGCCTAGGCTATAGCTGTATTAAACACTGGTTAACGGAAGCACAACGTCAGCATATTGTGAAACAGTTATTTGAACCTATGTTAGAGGTAGCAACAGTCAAGTATCACTTTGATTTTGATCGTATTCATAATCACGGTGTATGGGCGGTTGCCGCAACAGCAGCATGCGGTGCAGCCATAGGACAAGAAAAGTATATTGATTTAGCCTTACATGGTTTAGCGGGCGATGATATCCAAGGTGGATTTCTTGCGCAGTTAAGTAATTTATTTGCACCTTCAGGTTATTACATTGAAGGACCTTATTACCATCGTTATGCGATTCGTCCTTTGTGTTTATTAGCTGAGTTAACACAACGTTTCCGCCCTGAATTAGATATTTTTAACTTTAAAAATCAGGTGATTGGTAAAACTATCCAATCTTTATTATCAACGGCTTACCCTAATGGTGTATTCCCATCATTAAACGATGCATCAAAAAGTATGGATATTAAAGATGAAGGCGTAGTGATTGCCGTCAGCTTATATGCGAAGCATTACCCAGAAGACACTAACCTATATGGCATTGCCAACATCCAAGAGCAAATTTGGATCAGTGGTTGCGGTGTTGCTTTATCTCAAGCTTACCAAGCACAAGCATCCGTTGAAGTGCCTTGCTTACCAAGTGTTGAATTAAATGAAGGGCCAGATGGAGATAAAGGCGCACAAGGCTTTATCCGTATGCAAAATTCACAAGGCGACATCAGCCAATTAGTGATGAACTATGGCCAACACGGCATGGGCCATGGTCACTTTGATACTTTAGGTATGACTTACTTTAATAATGATCAAGAAGTATTGCGCGATTATGGCTTTGGTCGTTGGGTGAACATTGAACCTAAATTCGGTGGTCGATACCTTGATGAAAACAAATCCTATGCACGCCAAACAATCGCCCACAACCTAGTCTCCGTTGATGCGGGTTGTCAGAATGACTTTGATGTTGAGCTTGCTGATAGCAAACATGGTATTCCGCACTTCTTTATCGGTGAAGGAAAAATACAAGCGATGAGTGCCTTTGCTGAAGACTTTTACCCAGGTGTTGAGCAACAGCGTTCATTGGTGTTAATTGAACATCAACAATTAACACAGCCATTGTTGTTAGATTTATTCCGATTAAGCAGTGATAAAGACCATCAGTATGATTATTCACTGCAATACCAAGGCCAAATCATCCGCACTAATGTTGAACATAAACAACATTCTACGCTCAATCCTATGGGTGATGATGCCGGTTACCAACACCTTTGGAATGTCAGTGAAGGAAAAGGCCAAAACACTAACTTAGTAAGTTGGTTACAAGGCAGCAGCTATTACACTTGGTTAAGTGCAAGTAGCGCTGATGATACTCTATTCTTTACCCGTACTGGCGCTAATGATCCTGACTTTAACTTACGCAGTGAAACTAGCTTAATTCTTCGTCGACAAGCAAAAAATAGCCTATTCGCTAATGTTATCGAAACACATGGTTACTTCAATGAGTCAGTTGAGGCGAGTTTAGATGCACGCGGAAAGATACACACCATTAATATTATTGGCTTTAATGAACAAGCCTCTGTAATCGAAGTGTTAGGTGAAGATATCGCGTTAACCGTAATGATCAATAACGCTAAAGATGCCACAGAAACAAGTCAAACAACCATCGAATTTAACAATCAATCGTACAGCTGGACAGGTTTCTTAGTTGTAGAAAGTAAGAGGTCTTAAGCATGAGTTATCAACCCCTTTTAATGAGCTATGAGCAAGCAGCAGAATTACGTCAACATGTCGGTAGCGACTCGTTGATCGGTCTATCTATTAAAGAAGAGATTGATGCGCTTGAAGATTACATGCCTATTGGTATAGAAATCCCAGGACACGGTGAAGCTGGCGGTTATGAACATAACCGTCATAAACAAAACTATATTCATTTAGACCTAGCAGGCCGTTTGTATCTGATCACTGAAGATCAGCGTTACCTTGATTACGCAACCACTATGTTAATTGAATATGCAAAGGTTTATAAGCACCGAGAGCTAAACATTAGCCGAGACTCCAACAAGCCTGGTCGTCTATTTCATCAAACACTCAATGAAAATATGTGGATGTTATATTCATCCTGCGCTTACTCTTGTATTCGTCACAAATTGAGTGAAGGGCAACAACAACTGATTGAAAATGATCTATTCAAAGTAATGCTCGAAATGTTTGTTGAAACCTACGCTGAGAATTTTGATATTATTCATAATCATGGTTTATGGTCAGTGGCGAGTGCAGGTATTTGTGCATACGCAATTAACGATCAAGCAACGGTAGATAAAGCTATCTATGGTTTAAAAGGCGACAGTGTTTCTGGCGGTTTTATTGCACAATTAACGCAACTGTTCTCACCTGATGGTTATTATATGGAAGGGCCTTATTACCATCGTTTTTCACTGCGTCCTATCTTCCTATTTGCTGAAACCATTGAGCGTCGCCAACCTGAAATTGGTATCTATCAATTAAAAGATGAAGTGATCAAAACCACCGCCTATGCAGTGATGTCGACAGCTTTCCCGAATGGTACCTTACCTGCACTAAATGACTCCTCACGTACCATGGATATCAAAGATCTAGGTATTTTATTGGCGACGAATATCTGTTTCGATCGTTACGAGCAAAATGCAACCTTATTAGCCATGGCGAAGCATCAAGGTAAAGTCTGGGTGCATAATACCGGTGCAACCTTATCTAATGCTCTACAAGATAATACTGAAGTCCCTAACTTTAACTGGGGCAGCTTAAGTTTAAGTGATGGTGCTGAAGGTGAATGTGGTGGTGTGACTATTTTGCGTCACCGAGACACACAAGCCGACGATAGCATGGCTTTACTTTGGTACGGTCAACACGGTAGCGATGCCAAATTACACTCAGCTTTAGACCATGGACACTTTGATGGATTACACCTTAGCCTATTTAACAATAACCAAGAGTTCATTAATGATTATGGCTACGGACGTTGGGTAAATATCGAGCCTAAATTTGGTGGTCGTTATATTCCCGAAAATACTAGCTACTGCAAGCAAACCATTGCACATAACACGGTAGTTGTTGACCAAGTCAGCCAAAACCAAGGGACAACTTCTATTGCCCAACAGCACTTTGGCGAACAACACTTCACCTTATTGGATGACCAACAACTTCAAGCTATGAGTGCTTATGCACGTGATTACTATTCAGGTGTTGATCAACAACGAACGGTGATTATGGCTGAAATTGAAGGCTTTGAGAAACCATTGATCATCGACCTCTTCCGCTTAATCAGTGAAGAAGAACATAGTTACGACTACCCAGTGCATTACCAAGGGCAAATCATTCGCAATAACTTTGATTATGAAGCGAATAAAAGCCTTAATACTTTAGGTGACGCATTCGGTTATCAGCATTTATGGAACTTAGGACAAGGTAAAGTAGAGAAATCTTCTTTAACTACCTGGTTAATGGGTAACACTTATTATTCATTGATCAGTAGTGCCAATGAAAATAGCGAGTTTATCTTTGCGCGTACCGGCGCAAATGATCCTGATTTCAACTTACGTAATGAACCCCTATTTATTCTTCGTCAGAAAGCCGCTAACCACTTATTTGCTAATGTTTATGAAACACACGGTTATTTTAACGAAGCTGTTGAAGCAAGCTTAAATGCGCGTGGGTTAGTGGAGTCCGTAGAAGTACTTCAAAGTGATGATAATACATCAGTAGTAGCGATTCACTTAAGCAACCAAAAACAACTAACAGTATGTGTAAACAATCAAGTTGGAGTGAATGCTACAACTGATGCTAACGTGACTATCAATGGTGAGCAGATTACTTGGACAGGCCCTGTGGCTATCCTCTAATTCGAATGACCGCTAACAAAAAGCCGCGCTAAGTTTTCACTGAGCGCGGCTTTTTCATTTACTACTTAAGAAAAATTAATTACTCGTGGGTAAACGATGATTTGTTGTATCTAATAAACGTTTATTGGCTTCACGCGCTTTTTCCGCATCACCAGCCATAATAGCTGAGTAAATAGCTCTATGTTCGCCAATACAAGTGCCACCCTTTTCAGATGAATGACTAATAAAGCTTTTAAACATAGTACATAGCACATTAGCAAAAGGCAGATAAAAGCTATTACCCGTTGAAAGGAAGACTAAACGGTGAAACTCCATATCCACTTCCATCCATTGTTTAGCATCGAAGTTTTTAGACACGTAATCCATTTGTTGGAAAGTAGCAGATAATAGAATACGCTGTTGAGCAGTTGCATTCTGTGCCGCTAAAGCCGCCGCTTCTGGCTCAATCGCTTTACGCAGAGCAAGAAACTCTTGGTATACAAATGCGTTATCACCTAAATCAATCACCCAATCTAATAATTGCGCATCTAAGAAATTCCAGTTATCACGACTTTTAACACGCGTTCCAACTTTAGGCTTAGATTCTAATAGACCTTTTGAGGTTAGTAGTTTAATCGCCTCACGTAAGGCGGTTCGGCTTACACTAAACTGCTCGCATAATACCATTTCACTAGGAATAATTTCATTCTGAGCAACTTCACCAGATAATATTTTTCTCGCAATCTCACGCGCCACTTGGACATGTAAACTACGCTTCGAACCAGAAATTTGTATGAATGGGTTATGCATAATGTCTCTTCAAATATCAAAATCAATCGCTATTATATGATAATTATAAGGGCTTAGATACAAACAACTAACAGCTCAATTAACAATCACTTATGTTTATGATTTTAAATTATAAAATATTTTTTTATAGAGAGCTAGGAAGGCTTTTTTGAATTCAAAACCGGTTTTAATAGGATGAGGATCATATAAAAACAAAAAAACCAGCACAAAGGCTGGTTTCTTGAGCTAACAAGGCCGAGACCTATTTATCCATGTGTACATCCATTTGTGGGAATGGAATTTCTATACCCGCTTCATCCAATGCATTTTTGATAGATTCCATTAACTCAAAACGAATTGGCCAATAATCACCACCATTTACCCATGGACGAACCACTAGGTTAACACTTGAGTCAGCTAATTCAGCGACCGCTATCGTTGGTGCAGGTGACGATAAAATGCCTTTCGTATTATTCAATACAGATTCTAATACCGCTTTAGTTTGCGCTAAATCAGCGTTGTAGCTTACCCCAACCACTAAATCGATACGGCGTGTTGGTTTACGAGAGTAATTGATAATGTTACCACCTAAAATCGCAGAATTAGGTACAACAACAAACTTATTATCTGGGCTAGTTAAAGTTGTTGAGAAAATTTGAACTGACTCAACCACCCCAGCTGTTCCAGCTGCTTCAATATATTCACCGGCTTTGAAAGGACGTAATGCAATAATCAAGATACCAGAAGCAAAGTTAGATAGTGAACCTTGTAATGCTAAACCTACCGCTAAACCAGCAGCACCAATGATGGCAACAAATGAGGTTGTCTCTACGCCTAATTTACTGAGAGAGGCGATAATAACAAAGGCAACAATGATGTAACGCACCATGCGTGTAACAAAGTCGACTATGGTGCTATCAAAACCACGTTTACCTAATATTTTATGCAATGTACCTGCAACAAAACGCGCCACCATCATCCCTATAATCAGGGTGACAACAGCAAAGATAATATTTAACGCATAACTAATAATAAGATCTTGGTTATCCGCAAACCAAGTGACACTATTACTGAGGATATCTACGTTTTTCTCGATAGCTTCGGCAACAGCATTTACCGCTCCACTTTCTTCTGACATTGTATTACTCCTTAACTTTGTGTTAGCTGTTTATAGAAAAACTGCCATTGGTTTTTAAAATGTTGTGTTGGTCTTTGTTTGAATTGAGAACGAACAAACTGACTCATTCGCCCTTCTACATAAGATAATAATAAGTTCGCTAATATACCTTCATCTGTGGTGAACTTTTGTCCATCAGAAGTTGGCCTTTCACGTAATGTTTGTTTTAATTGTGTTTCCAACTTAGAAAAAACATGTTCGATGCGTAATTGTAATCGTTCATTTTCCCCGACTAAAGCATCCCCACTTAAAATGCGGGTGATACCAGGGTTTCTTTCAGAAAAGCCTAATAAGAAATGGACGATATGTTCAATACGTACAAAAGTGTCTTTTTGCTGTTCTTTGATCAAATTGATCTGAGTAAAAACCGTTGTTTCTGTGAAGTCAATTAACCCTTCGAACATACGCGCTTTACTTGGAAAGTGGCGATATAAAGCCGCTTCAGATACACCTACTTCTGCAGCCAATTTTGCGGTAGTAATGCGTTGTCCTGGCTTTCCTTCTAACATAATCGCTAAAGCACTTAAAATATCATCCTTTCTATTGGCTTTTTTATTATTATTTTTTGCAACCATCTTAATAACTTCCTTTGTTATCGTTGTTGTTTTCCTGAGTCCGCAAAGCTGGTCTCCAGTTGTGATACTAAAACACTGATTAAGCACTCACTGAGCGTTAATGATTCAATATAAATAGTATTAATTTAAAATAAGTAGCTATAAAAACTCACCATGTATTATCTATTGCTAAATAATTAGCGAGCAGATACTACTGTTAATTTATGTCATGCATATGATCTTATGAGCGCTGCTGATACTCTTTTGCAATGATTGTAAGTAATTGCTTAGCAACCTCTTTTTTACTGGTTAAGCCAATATCAAAACGCTTATCTTTAGCAAAAACCGTTAATGCGTTATTGTCGCTATTAAAGCCTTGTGTCCCAACAGAAACATCATTTGCAGCAATAAGATCTAAGTTTTTACGCTGTAACTTACCCTTTGCATAAGCTTCCACATCATTAGTTTCTGCGGCAAACCCAACACAAAAAGGTCGGTTAGCAGCACTCGCAACATCGGCAATAATATCTGGGTTTTTCACTAAAGTTAATGTGATTGAATCAGTGTCAGTTTGTTTTTTCATCTTTTCTGTATGAATATTTTCAGTGCGATAATCTGCAACTGCTGCACAAGCAATAAAGATATCCGCTGAGTCTAGTGACGCTAAGGCTGCCTGATGCATATCCATTGCACTTTTAACATCAATACGGTGAATACTATTTGGTAATGTTAAATTAACTGGCCCCGCAATCACCGTCACTGTAGCCCCCATATTAAGCGCCGCATTCGCTAGCGAAAACCCCATTTTACCAGAGCTATGGTTACTAATATAACGTACAGGATCAATCGCTTCTTGTGTAGGTCCAGCAGTAATCACTACATTTACACCTGCTAACGTTTGCGCTTTAGGCGCAAAAAAATCACAACAGCATGTAACTAAATCAGGGACATCTAATAAACGACCTGGACCAATATCACCGCAGGCCTGAATGCCTTGCCCTGGCCCCCATATCGATACGCCACGTTCAGCTAACACAGTTAAGTTCTCCTGTGTTGCTGCCGCTAAATACATTTGTTGGTTCATTGCAGGTGCAATCGCAATAGGAGAAGGTGTTGCTAAACACAACGTGGTTAACAATTCATCGGCCATTCCCGCACGTAAGCGCGCAATGGCATTGGCAGTTGCTGGCGCGATTAAAATTAAATCAGCCCACTTAGCGAGTTCAATATGTCCCATTCCCGCTTCTGCTTGTGGATCTAAGAGATCATCATAAATAACATGGCCAGATACAGCTTGCATGGTTAAAGGGGTAATAAACTGCTTTGCAGAAGCCGTCATCACAACACGTACTTCTGCACCTTGCTCCATTAAGCGACGGGTTAGCTCTGCACTTTTGTAAGCAGCAATACCACCACAAACACCTAATAATATTTTTTCCCTGCAAGGGATAATATTGACGACATAAGATTCTCGGAAAAGTAGATAAAAAAAGAAACTAACAATACCATAAAAAGGTTACGCAATAAGTACAAGTTCAACTAGATTTAAGACTCTGTATATTGATCAAGGAGGTCAGCTTTGGTATCAATTAAGCAATGGCCAAAACAAGAAAGACCACGAGAAAAACTGATCCAGCAAGGTGCTGGTAGCCTAACCGATAGTGAATTATTGGCTATTTTCTTACGCACTGGCTGTCAAGGTGTTGATGTGGTCACCCTATCGCGACAGCTATTAACCGACTTTGGTTCTTTACGATCACTTTTCTCTGCCTGTGAAAGTGAGTTTTGTACCCACAGAGGTTTGGGACAAGCAAAATATGTACAATTGCAAGCCGTGTTAGAAATGTCTCGTCGTTACCTACAAGAACCATTAATGAAAGGAGACCCTTTAACCAGTGCAGCACAAACACAACAATTTTTAAGTGCAAAAATGCGTGATTATCCTTATGAAGTGTTTGCTGGGTTATTATTAGATAGCCAACATCGTGTTATTCGCTTTCACGAGTTTTTCTTCGGCACCATCAATAGTGCAAATGTTCATCCAAGAGTTATTGTACAAAAAGTATTACAGGAAAATGCTGCTGCAATTATTCTTGTCCATAATCACCCTTCAGGTGATCCAACGGCCAGTCAATCGGATAAAAATATTACTGAAAAACTTGTGAATACACTGCAATTAATTGATGTTAAAATATTAGACCATTTCATCATTGGTGATGGAAAATACACCTCATTTGCCGAAAAAGGGTGGATTTAGGGCATTTATTTTCACATTTGTTGATCTTTTAATCTTAATGATGTATAAAATGCGCCCTCGACGCCTTTGGCGACGGCTAAAAAAGGTGTTCGACTATTTTGCTCGAGTAAAACTAATATTTTTGGAGAATTTCGACATGTCTAGAGTATGTCAAGTTACAGGCAAGCGTCCAGCTGTTGGTAACAATGTATCACACGCAAAGAACCGTACACGACGTCGTTTCTTACCTAACCTACAAACACACCGTTTTTGGGTTGAGAGTGAGAACCGTTTTGTTAAATTACGCCTATCTACTAAAGGTATGCGCATCATCGACAAAAAAGGTATTGATTCAGTTTTAACTGATATCCGTGCTAATGGCGTTAAAGTTTAAGGAGCTTAAAAATGCGTGATAAAATTCGTTTAAATTCAAGCGCTGGTACTGGTCATTTTTATACTACTGATAAGAATAAAAAGAACATGCCTGAAAAGTTTGAGATCAAAAAGTTTGATCCTGTAGTACGTAAACACGTTATCTACAAAGAAGGCAAAATCAAGTAATTTTGATTTCACCTTGAAAAAACCCAGTTTATACTGGGTTTTTTTATACCTGAAGAAAAAGGAATGCTTATGCGCTTATCCAAAAAAGGTTGGAACAATGTACTTATCTTTGGCGTATTACTTATTATCTTCATTTTCAATTTCCGCCAACAGCTTAATTTTTCAAATACAACGCAGCAACGCCCTGTTATCTCTCCTGACTTCACTATTGTTGAAATACAAACACCCGACTTCGTGATGACACGCACAGGCCGAGAATGGAAAAGAGAGCCGAGTATTAACCTGTCTAATGAAAACCTACAAAGTATTGTAGATAATTGGCAAGCGCTTCCCTTAGACGTGTTAAATATCCAATCATTACCCCCTCCAACTTTATCTTAAAGTTTTTTGTTATTGAGCAACAACAGCCTATTATCGTGCAACTCCACCAGCAACAGGATGGCCAGTACATTTTACAAGTTAATGAAGACACTTACTTAGCTTTGCCCCTTGATAAACTCACCGCGCTTATTGGTAGATGATCTATTATCCAGCTAACTTTTGCTGAAAAACACAGTTAACTAATTAAGCCTAGTAAGCTATTGTTGCGTGGATGACTATTAAATAAATGAAGAGATAAACATGCCAGAGTTACCAGAGGTAGAAACTAGCCGTCGTGGTATTAGCCCACATATTGTTAAGCAAACGGTTAAAAAGATAACCCTACGCCACCATCAATTACGTTGGCCAATACCAAAAGAATTACCATCGTTATTAGAGCAGAAAACCTTGTTAGCCGTTGATCGCCGCGCGAAATATCTATTATTGCGTTTTGCTACTGGTACTTTATTAATTCATTTAGGCATGTCCGGTAATTTACGTATTTGTGAGTTAGGGACTGCCCCACAAAAACATGACCATGTTGATTTTGAATTTGAACATTGCCTATTACGTTACACAGACCCGAGGCGCTTCGGTGCTATTTTATGGTTAGGTGAACAACCTGAAGAGAGTCCATTACTCAGTATCTTAGGGCCAGAACCTCTTTCCGATGAATTTAGTGCCGCATTACTCTATGAGTTAGGCAAAAATAGAAAACTACCCGTTAAGCAGTTCATTATGGAACAAAAGGTAGTGACGGGTGTAGGCAATATTTATGCTACTGAAGCTTTATTTAAAGCGGGTATCAGCCCTGTAAGAGCAGCCAACAATATCAGCTTAAAACGCTATCAGGTTTTAGTTGCTGCGATTAAAGAGATATTAACCGAAGCCATTAAACAAGGTGGCACAACATTGAAGGACTTTGTTGGTGGTGATGGTAAACCCGGTTACTTCCAGCAAACCTTGCATGTGTATGGCAAAACTGGTGAATTATGCCCAAGTTGTGAAACACCATTAACCTCAGTTAAGTTAGCTGCACGAAACAGTGTGTACTGCCCAAACTGTCAACGCTGATCAATACCAACAAAAAAGCCTAGTAACAACTCAGTTACTAGGCTTTTATTTGGTAATATTAATCAATAACGATTACTAGCCGCTATTAAATAACAAAATTAGTTTTGATAAATCATTTCCCCTGCAGGCTGGTACTCTTCAACCTTAAGTGGTGAGTGTGACTCTAGGTATTCTTTTAATACTTCAGCATCCACAAAACCTGTATTTACAAAACCTGGGTGTGCAGTAATATTTGGGTATCCATCACCCCCAGCGGCATTAAAGCTTGGGATAGAGAAACGGTATTGCTCTGTTAAATCAAGATTTTTACCATTGACTTTAACCTTGCTAACAGCCGTTTTACCCACTGTCATGCTAATACCGTAAAATTGTGCATAAGCACCGGTATCAACTGGTTTAGTCGCCACTGCATTAAGGTACTCAAGGATCTCTTTACCACTCATATCAACATAAGTTAATTGATTACCAAAAGGTTGTACTTTCAACACATCTTTATAAGTGATTGTGCCTGCTTCAATAGAATCACGCACACCGCCAGAGTTAACCACACCAAAGTCTGCTTTAGCACGTTCTTTTTGGGCCTTAGCCACTAAACGACCTAGGTTAGTTTGTTGGAAACGAACCTTATTACGATCCCCTTCTAACTTCGCATCACTTTCCGCGACAGCATTGCCTAATTCAGCTTGACCATTTTCTTGGAAAGGCGTTAAGAAGGCTAATAGACTTGGGTCTTGCTCTATTTTATCTTCGACTAGTACACGTTTTGATTCACCGTTTACTTTCACTTTTTTCACTAGGTTGACAGGAATAAGACGGTAATTAACCAGTGTTAACACACCATTTTTAAATTGGTAATCAGCACGTCCTACATATTTACCCCATTCATGCGCTTGCATAATGTAAGTGCCGTTTTGTTTATCAGGCACACAGTCATCACCCGGTTTAAACTCGGTATCAACGACATTAGGCCCTTCCATACAAACTGGCTCCTGAGAATGACCACCTACGATCATATCTAACGCACCTTCCGGTAACTGCACGTGCTAATGTCACATCACCTGGTGCATTGACACCATAAAATGCATTTTGGTAGTGACCCATATGTGTCACAGCAAATATAAGGTCTGGATGTTCATTTCTTTCAACTTCAGCAATCACTTTTCTCGCTTCAGTGGTTGGGTCTTTAAAATCAATTCCTGCAACATATTCAGGATTCCCCACTTTAGCGGTGTCTTCTGTTGTTAAACCTATCACTGCGGTTTTTACACCACCTAGGTCAAACATCTGATAAGGCTGGAATAGACGAGTATTGGTTTTTTTATCGTAGATGTTCGCTGATAATAACGGGAAATTAGCCCACTCTTCCTGCTGTTTTAAAATCGCTAGTGGATTATCAAACTCGTGGTTACCAATGGCCATCGCATCGTAACCAATTAAACTCATGCCTTTAAAATCAGGCTCTGCATTTTGTAAATCAGACTCAGGTACACCGGTATTGATATCACCACCTGATAATAACAACACACTACCACCAGCATCTTCCACTTCATTTCTAATGCTATCGATTAAGGTTTTACGTGCCGCCATACCGTACTCGCCATAGCGGTTTTGCCAAAAACGACCATGATGGTCATTAGTATGAAGCACAGTGATATTGTAAACCTTATCCTGTTCCCGGGTTTTATCGACAACGGTACTACATCCCAGCAAAGAAAAGCTAAGTGCGCTAAGTAAGAGTGTTTTTGTTATTATTCTCATTATTATTCCTATGGCATGACTTTAAAGTAAGATTTTATTTTTATTGTTTTTCTTAAAAGCTTGTTGGACACACTCCGGTGCTAATAAGCTAATGTCACCTTGATGTTTAAACACCTCCTTAACAATAGTTGATGAAATAAAAGCAGTACGTGCGTGAGCGGGTAATAAGATAGTTTCTAATTGCGGGTACAAGGTGAAATTCACCTGTGAGAGCTGAATTTCGTAATCAGCATCAGTACCACCACGGATACCTCGGATAAGTGCTTCTGCTTGATGTTGTTTCGCAAATTCAGCTAATAAACCACTGAATGGCACAATTTCAATCCCTTCAATATGCTGTGTTGCTTGTTTCAACAAAGCACAACGCTCTTCTAGATTAAAAAAAGGATTTTTACTGTCATTCATTGCAACAGCCACAATCACTTTATCTGCAAGATTGCTAGCTCTTGAAATAAGATCAAGGTGTCCATTAGTGACGGGATCAAAAGACCCTGGAAAAACAACTGTTTTCATTAGTATCCCTCTATTCTAATTCGATTAATGTTTCGGAGAATTGCGCTTCGTGGTCCACTTGCCAGTAAAAGGTAAACCAAGGTTCAGATCCGGTTTCTCTAAAACGAGCTTTAGGGAATTCAATGGAGACACTATTATCATCTAGCTTATAAATAGAGGTATCAACCTCAACATCACTGCTTAGCCAAATGCATACTAGTGCGATAAAAGGATATAAAAAAATAACTTGAACATAGTTTTGTGCTCTTAAAATCGAAACACATTGTTTCGCTAGATTGTTGGTCCATCAACACTAATAAAAATAAAATCAACCTTGAACAAGGTGACGATCATCAATATCAGCACTGTATTTTTCAAATTTTTACAACAAGGGGTCAGCTAATTCGATAAATTCATCATCGGGCATTTACTTCTCCTTTGCTTTTTAACCATGAAATGCGATTATAGAGGGCTAAAAATATTTGACTAGGATAAGGTATGAAAAATCTTTATTTATCGTTAATAGTCCTGTGTTTTTCAAGTTTTTAGTTGGTTGTGGTATGAAAGGGCCTCTTTATCAAGAAGCGCCACAACAACAAGAAACAGAAACACAACAAAATAACGTAACTGACACCACTACAGATGCCTTAAATAATTCACAATAAGTATGCTCAAAGGCAGTGATAACAAACTGAACAAAAAAGGATTTAACATTGGATCATTTTAATTACCATAGCGATGGCCGTCTATTAGTAGAAGATACTGCAATTGAAGATATCATCAAAAAATCTGGAACGCCTGCATACGTTTATTCTCGTGCGACTATTGAACGTCACTGGAATGCCTTTGATCAAGCAGCGGGCGATCACCCTCACCTAATCTGTTATGCCGTAAAAGCGAACTCAAACTTAGGTGTATTAAATCTAATGGCTCGCTTAGGATCAGGCTTTGATATTGTATCTGTTGGTGAGCTACTACGTGTTATTCAAGCCGGTGGCGACCCTAAAAAAGTGGTTTTCTCTGGTGTTGGTAAAACAGAAATTGAAATCTCTACGGCACTGCAAGCAGGTATCTACTGTTTCAATGTTGAGTCGATCTCAGAGTTATACCGTATCAATGAAGTAGCGGGTTGCTTGAAAACTAAAGCACCTATCTCTATTCGTATTAATCCTAATATTGATGCTGGTACACACCCTTATATTTCGACTGGTTTAAAAGAAAACAAATTCGGTATCGAGATAGAGCAAGCGTTAACAGTATTTGGCCTAGCTAATGAACTACCATTTTTAGAAGTGAAAGGTGTGGATTGCCACATTGGATCTCAATTAACTGAGATTGAACCTTTCATTGAAGCCTTAGATAAACTGCTCATGCTGATTGATGACCTAGCAACACAAGGTATCAACATTAAACATTTAGATTTAGGTGGCGGCCTAGGTGTACCATACAACGGTGAAACACCTCCAGAACCAGCACAATACATGCAAGCATTAATCGCTCGTATGAATGGTCGCCAGTTAAAACTTATCTTTGAACCAGGTCGTGCAATCATGGCTAATGCAGGTATTTTAGTCACAAAAGTTGAATTCTTAAAACTTAATGACTACAAAAACTTTGCTATTGTTGATGCTGCAATGAATGATTTGATCCGTCCTGCGCTATACAGTGCATGGCAAAATATCATTCCGACAAATAACAAACTTGATGATCCTGAAAAACGTCCAACACGTGTTTACGATATCGTAGGTCCAATTTGTGAAACAGGTGACTTCTTAGGTAAAGAACGTTCACTTGCCATTGCTGAAGGTGATTACTTGGCGGTACGTAGTGCAGGCGCTTACGGCTCAACAATGAGTTCAAACTATAACTCTCGTTGTCGCCCTGCTGAAATCATGGTTGATGGTGATAAAGCCTTTGTTGTTCGCCAACGTGAAAAACATATCGATTTATGGCGCGGTGAGCACGTTTTACCTTAGTGAAAGATTGACCCAATACATTAGGGGTGAGTAATGCCCCTATTTTGAAGGTAAATAATGAATATTGAGTTTTCTAAAATGCATGGCTTGGGTAATGACTTTATGGTCATTAACAATGTTACGCAGAATGTATTTTTATCTAAAGAAACGATCGCTAAGCTAGCAGACCGTAACTTTGGTATTGGTTTTGACCAGCTGTTAATGGTTGAGCCTCCTTATGATCCAGACTTAGACTTCCATTACCGTATTTTTAATGCGGACGGCAGTGAAGTTGAACAATGTGGTAACGGCGCACGCTGTTTTGCACGCTTTGTAAAGTTAAAAGGGTTAACTCAAAAGCGTGTCATTAACGTGAGTACCGCAAAGGGTAAAATTCAGCTCAAAATAGAGCAAGATGGCAACATCATTGTGGATATGGGGAAACCTGTTTTAGAACCAGCTAAAGTGCCTTTTGAAGCGCAAAAAGAGGAAAAGACTTACATTCTTCGCGTTGCTGATCACACAGTATTATGTGGTGTTGTGTCTATGGGGAATCCGCACTGCGTAGTGTTAGTTGATGATATTGATACGGCGCCCGTGGAAACCTTAGGCCCACTACTAGAAGTACATGAACGTTTCCCGAACAAGGTAAACGTTGGCTTTATGCAAGTGGTTGACCGTGGGTTTGCTAAATTACGCGTTTGGGAACGTGGTGTAGGTGAAACACTTGCCTGCGGTACTGGCGCATGTGCAGCTGCCGTTGTCGGTCAATTACAAAATAAACTAGATACACATTGTCGCATCGAGTTACCAGGTGGCGAGTTACGCTTTTTCTGGCAACCAGGTCAAAGCGTTCGCATGAGCGGTCCTGCAGACTTTGTATTTGATGGACAAATTCAAATATAACCTTTGCTCAAGTGTAGTAGCAATACTGCACTTTTCTTCAACCTAGGGTTTACTATGAATCCATTATTACCTGACGTACAACGCTTTTTAACTCACATTGCCAGTCAACGCGGGTTAAGCCCGGTCACCATAAATAACTATCAACGCCATCTTAATGAATTTATCGATCTATTAACCGAACAACAGATAAAAAGCTGGCAAGTTTTAGATACACACCAAGTACGTCTATTAGCCAAACAGTTAAACCAAAACGGCATTAAAGCGCGCTCGATCGCAACCAAACTCTCTGCCTTACGCTCTTTCCTTGAATATATGGTAAAGAACAGTCTATTGACCTTTAACCCTGCCAAAGGGGTTTCTGCGCCTAAGTTAGATAAACCTTTACCTAAAAATATCAGCGTAGATGATATGGATCAGCTATTAGATATTGATGGCGATGACCCACTCACTCTACGCGATCATTGTATGATGGAGTTGATGTATTCATCTGGTTTACGCTTAAGTGAATTAGTGAATATCAATTTAGGTGATATTAAGCTCTCCGCTAAAGAGATCATGGTCACCGGTAAAGGCAGCAAACAAAGACTATTACCGATCACCAAAGCTGCAATTGAAACCATGCAATTATGGTTAAAAGTCAGACCCGACTTTGCAGAGCCGGGTGAGCAAGCACTGTTTTTATCAAAACAGAAAAAGCGAATTTCTACTCGTAGTGTGCAGATGCGTATGGAAAAATGGGGATTAGAGCAATCCTTACCTAGCCATGTGAATCCACATAAGCTACGTCACTCCTTTGCAACGCACATGTTAGAGTCGAGCGGCAATTTAAGAGCAGTACAAACTCTATTAGGGCATGCTGACTTGGCGACCACTCAAATTTATACACATTTAGACTTTCAACATTTAGCAGAAGTTTACGATAAAGCACACCCACGCGCTAAACGTAAAAAATAAGATGGGATAACCGATGATATTTTATAAAACACTCCGTCCATTTAAAGCGATTAGCTTCGACCTTGATGATACTTTGTATGACAACGAACCGGTCATCAAAAAAGCAGAACAACAATTTTTAGCCTACCTTAACAACACCTATGAAAAGTTAGCTGAGTTAGATGAAAGAAGATGGAATCTATATAAAGCATTAATGGTTAAAGAAGATCCAAGCTTAAAGCACGATGTCACTGCATGGCGAAGAGCTGCGATTCAACGAGTGATGATAGTACATGGTATCGCACCTGTTCATGCTATTACTTACTCAGAAACAGCATTACAAATCTTCATAGCATTACGCAGTGAAGTTAATGTACCGAATCAAAGCATCGAACTATTACAACAACTTGCTAAGCACTACCCTGTAGTAGCCATCACCAACGGCAATGTTGATGTTGAAAAAATAGGGCTACAGGATAAATTCCAGTTTGTTTTAAAAGCGGGTAATGGTTTTAAAAGCAAACCTGATATTGCCTTGTTTCAACAAGCTGCGGATCAATTAGGTATTCAGATCAGCGACTTATTACATGTTGGTGATCACCTAAATAGTGACGTATTTGGTGCGCAACAGCACGATGCTCAAGCGGTTTGGTTTAATCCTCAAGGGTCTGCCCTAAATGGAGCAAAACTGCTACCGACTATCGAAATGACTGATCTCCAAGATCTCCTCAAGTTATTATAAAGACACACAACATATACGCCGCGACATAGATCATTCACATTTAATCTATGTTTCGGTATAGTTCTTATCTACTGAATAAATAAACAGGCTTTTCTATGGACGTATCTTACCTAATCGATGGTTTAAATGATCATCAACGCGCAGCGGTTTCTGCACCAGAACAAAACATGCTGGTATTAGCAGGCGCAGGCAGTGGTAAAACACGAGTATTAACCCATAGAATAGCTTGGTTAATGCAAGTAAACCAGATTCCAACTTACGGCATTTTAGCGGTAACCTTTACCAACAAAGCAGCCAAAGAGATGCGTGGACGTATCGCTGATATTTGCCCACAACAGATTGGTAGTATGTGGATCGGCACCTTCCACGGAATAGCACATCGTTTATTACGCTTGCATTATCAAGAAGCAAAATTACCAGAGCACTTTCAAATTATTGATAGTGACGATCAGCAAAAGATGATCAAACGTATCATAAAAAGCCTAGATCTTGATGAAAAGTACTACCCGCCTAAAGAGCTACAGTGGTACATCAACGATAAAAAAGATGAAGGTTTACGCGCGAAACATATCGATCCTGGGTTTAGTTTACAAGAGAAACAACGTTTACAGGTTTATCAAGCCTATGAAGCTGCCTGTGACTTAGCAGGATTAGTAGATTTTGCAGAGCTATTATTACGCGCACATGAATTATTGTTACATAACTCAGCCCTGTTATTACATTACCAACAACGCTTTCAGCACGTATTAGTAGACGAATTCCAAGATACCAATAAATTACAATATGCTTGGTTAACGCTATTAACAGACAATGGCAATTACTTAACCATTGTTGGTGATGATGATCAATCTATCTATGGCTGGCGTGGCGCTGATATTGAAAACATCCAACGTTTCTTAAAAGAGAAAAATTCACCGGTTACCATTCGTTTAGAGCAAAATTACCGTTCAACGGGTCATATCCTAAAAGCCTCTAACCAGTTGATCCAAAATAACAGTGATCGATTAGGTAAAGAGCTTTGGACCAGCGGTGAAGATGGTGAACCCATTTCCATTTACAGTGCGTTTAATGACTACGATGAAGTACGTTATGTGACGAGCCAACTACAAACCTGGAAAAACGCTGGTAATAAATTAAGTGAATGTGCCATTTTATACCGCAGTAATGCACAATCTCGCTTATTTGAAGAACAGTTAATGGCGCAGCAGATCCCTTACCATATCTATGGCGGACAACGCTTCTTTGACCGTTTAGAAATTAAAGACAGCATTGCTTACTTACGTTTAATGAATAACCATCAAGATGATGCCGCCTTCGAACGTATTGTTAACAAACCAAAGCGAAAAATTGGTAATACCAGCTTAGATAAAATACGAATTTGTGCTCGTGAGCAAGGTTATACACTATGGCAGGCGAGTCAGCACTTAATAGAAAATAACTTACTCAGCGCCGCTGCAAAATCATCATTAAACGGTTTCTTAACCTTAATAAATCGTTTTAAAGAAGAAACGTCAGAATTACCACTTTTCCAAATAGTAGATCACGTCACTCAACATTCCGGTTTAGTGGCTATGTTTGAAGCTGAAAAAGGTGAAAAGTCACGTAGTCGAATTGAAAATTTACAAGAGCTCGTTTCTGCTACTAAAGCTTTTGTTATTCCTGAAGAAGAGCAAGAAATGGAAGAACTTACAGCCTTCCTTGCTTATGCAGCCTTAGAGTCAGGCGACAACCAAGCTGATGAGTTTGAAGATGCAGTGCAATTAATGACGATGCACGCAGCTAAAGGTTTAGAGTTCCCACAGGTATTTATTGTTGGTGTTGAAGAAGGCATGTTCCCAGCCAACAATCAGCAACCGATGAAACACGTATGGCAGAAGAACGCCGCCTATGTTACGTCGGTTTGACGCGCGCTATGATTAAATTAACTTTGTGCCATGCTGAAAGTAGACGTTTATACGGACAAGAGAAGTTTCATGCTCCATCACGTTTCATTAGTGAGTTACCCGATGAAAATGTAGATTATGTGCGTATGAAAACTCAAGTACGTCGAGCTGAGCCTAAAGTCCAACAATCTAAACTCTCTATAACACAAGATATTCAAGGCTTTAAGTTAGGCCAACAAGTAAGACATGCTAAGTTTGGTGAAGGAACTATCACCGCGCAAGAAGGTAGCGGAGAGAACAGCCGTTTACAAGTACACTTTATGGGTGTGGGTAGCAAATGGTTAATGACGACTTATGCCCGTTTAGAAGTCATTTAATTTCCATCAGCAAAAAATACCAACATATCTAGATTGATAAGGTTTTCTTTAGTTAAGAAAACCTTTTAGTTACTTACCCTGTTTATAAAAAGCATAACACATCACATATCCAATATAACTTCTCGCTTAATCCTTAAAACTCGCTATGATAAGCAAGTTCTGTTTGTTTTTTGAACAGAACAAGGAGTAAAATTCAGGAGGTTGTTATGCGCGTGAAACTGATCAAAGATTTTTTACTATACATTGAAGATTGTCATAAAGCATTAGCCGAGCTTTACCAAAGGTTAAGCCTTGAGGCGAACGATGAAAAGGTAAAGCTCTTACTAGAATATATGAAAAATAAAGAACAACTCTCATACTGCCACCTACACCAATATGTCCAACAAGCGCCATTGAGTTTATTAAATGCCTGGTTAGAAGACATATTCGACCAAAGCTTCCCACAGCGCTGTAAAGAACTTAAGTTTCAACCTGAATTAGCCTTAGAAGATGTTGTCACGCTAGCCATTCAATTAGATATGCAACTCATTGATGCGATGCAAGCTGCCGCTATCAATAGCAGTACACCTGAAGCAGAAAGTGCATTAGAAGGATTAACCTCACAAGAGGAAGAGATGCTGTATCAGGTAGTGATGGCCAGCCATGAGTTTGAATATATTTAAAAGCGTTGTAAATTTAATCATTATTTTAACTTTTAAGGTGTTGAACTGAATTAACTTCCTAGTCTTCACCTTAGATAAACGGTAGAATCTCACTACTTTATTTGTCCGAATCAATTAGTGAGTTATACATGAAAGCATTAATCCAAAACCTACTTGAACAAGCAGTGGCTTCTTTACAAGCACAACAACTTTTACCTGCCGATGTTCAACCTCGTATCGCTATTGATCGCACTAAAGACAAATCACACGGTGACTTTGCTAACAACCTTGCATTGATGCTAGCAAAACCAGCTAAACAAAACCCACGTGCATTAGCTGAGTTAATAGTAAAAAACTTACCAGCTTCTGAGTTAGTGATTAAAACTGAAATCGCTGGCCCTGGTTTTATCAATTTTTTCATCAACCCTAACTATTTAGAAAAACAAGTAGATAGCGCGTTTTCTGATTCACGTTTAAACGTTGAATTAACAGAAACGCCACAAACGGTGGTCATCGATTACTCTTCACCTAACTTAGCAAAAGAGATGCATGTTGGTCATTTACGTTCAACCATCATCGGTGACTCAGTAACCCGTACCTTAGAATTTCAAGGACATAAAGTGGTTCGTCAAAACCATGTAGGGGACTGGGGAACGCAGTTTGGTATGTTGCTCGCTTACATGGAAGAGTTACGTGCTAAGGGTGAAGAGATCAACAAAAATCTAGCCAATCTGGAAGTATTCTACCGTGCAGCTAAAGGTCGTTTTGACGAATCAGAAGAGTTTGCTGATCGTGCACGTGACCTAGTGGTTGCGTTGCAAAGCGGTGACTCGGAATGTTTAGCACTATGGAAAGAGTTTAAAGAGATCAGTATTTCTCACTGTCAAGAAGCCTACGAGCGCATGGGTGTGAGCTTAGGTTTAGATGATGTTCGTGGTGAAAGTGCTTATAACGATGACCTAGCACAAGTCGTAGCAGATTTAGATAGCAAAGGTTTATTGCAAGAAAGCCAAGGTGCAAAATGTGTTTTCCTAGATAACTTTAAGAATAAAGAAGGGGAACCATTACCAGTTATTATCAAGAAAAAAGATGGTGGTTTCTTATACGCCACTTCTGACTTAGCTGCTATCCGTTACCGTCAATCAGCGTTAAATGCTGATCGCGTATTATATTTTGTAGATGCACGTCAAGGTTTACACTTCCAACAAGTATTTGAAGTTGCTCGTTTAGCTGACTTTGTAAAAGTGGGCACTTCTCTTGAACATATGCCTTTTGGTACAGTAATGGGAGAAGATGGCAAACCATTCAAAACACGTGCGGGTTCAACACCTAAATTAGCTGATTTATTAACAGAAGCTGAAGAACGTGCTTACGAGTTAGTGAAAGAGAAAAACCAAGATATGGCAGAGCAAGAGTTACGTCATATTGCCTCTGTAGTGGGTATTTCATCGGTTAAGTATGCCGACCTTTCTAAAAACCGTACCAGTGATTACACCTTTAGTTTCGATAGCATGTTGAGTTTTGAAGGTAATACAGCACCGTACCTACTATATGCTTACACGCGTGTCGCGAGCATCTTTAATAAAGCAGGTATCGCGATTGATAGTATTACCGCTGACGTGACGTTCACTGAAGAAAAAGAGAAAGACCTCGCTAATAAATTAATGCAATTTAATGAAATCATTAATCAAGTAGGTAAACAAGGTATGCCGCATTACCTATGTGCTTACTTATTTGAATTAGCAGGTTTATTCTCAAGTTTTTACGAAGCTTGCCCGATTCTAATCGCCGAAAACGAAACACAAAAACAAAGCCGTTTAAAACTAGCAGGGTTAACAGCAAAAACCTTACAACAAGGCCTCGCATTACTAGGCATTAACACATTGGAACGCATGTAAGAATGCCAAGAGTCACACGTAGAAAACCCGCTAAACGGGGCGCAACTAAAAGAGGTAATACGCGTAAGCAAACTAAACAAGGGTTTCCTTATATTGCCTGCTTTATTGCCATTTTATTGATCGCGTTTATTAGCTACTTTGTATTTGCGGTTGATAAACCACCCGTTGTACAAAAACAGACCACTAAAAGTACGGCAAAAACCGAAGAAACACTGCCGGAGATGCCACAACCTAAGTGGGACTATGTTGATATTTTAAAAACCAAAGAAGTGAAGGTTGATATTCCGGTTGAAGAAAAACCAACTCGACCTTATCAAATGCAATGTGGTTCATTCAGAAATCAGAGTGATGCTGAGTCGCTGAAAGCCAAAATTGCTTTCCAAGGTTTAAACAGCATAGTGAAAAAACTGGTAACTGGTACCGCGTTATTTTAGGGCCATACGAGCGTAAACGTCTGGCTGAAAAACAACGTCACCAATTACAGCGCGCAAAAATTAATGGCTGCCAAATCTGGTTTTGGCGTTAAACATCAAAAAAGGAGAACTTAGGTTCTCCTTTTCTTTATCTATTTCCCTTGAATTCAATAAAATCTGCCCCACCTTATAGATATCAAGCCTGCAAAAATGGCATCTTCATTTATTTAATAAACAACAAAAGGTATCAATATGACTACTATTGTTTCTGTACGTCGCGGTAATCAAGTGGTTATCGGTGGTGATGGTCAGGTATCACTTGGTAACACGGTAATGAAAGGTAATGCACGTAAAGTACACCGCCTGTACAACAATCAAGTCATTGCTGGCTTTGCTGGCGGTACTGCGGACGCCTTCACTCTATTAGAGCGCTTTGAAGCAAAACTACAAGCTCACCAAGGTAACTTAGAACGCGCAGCGGTTGAACTAGCAAAAGACTGGCGAACGGATCGTATGCTAAGGAAATTAGAAGCATTACTGGCGGTGGCTGATAAAAAGCACTCTTACATTATTACTGGTAACGGTGATGTAGTAAGACCTGAAAATGACTTAATTGCCATTGGCTCTGGCGGTAACTTTGCACAATCAGCTGCAATGGCTTTACTAGAAAATACTGAATTATCTGCACAAGATATTGTTGAAAAATCATTAACAATTGCCGGTAACATTTGTGTATTTACCAATTCAAACCAAACTATCGAATGTATTGATACAGATACCGACGTAGCTACTACAAAATAGGATTTATGATGACTAACAATATGACTCCACAACAAATCGCGCAGGAATTGGATCGCCACATCATTGGCCAAAGTAAAGCAAAACGTGCAGTCGCTATCGCATTACGTAATCGCTGGCGCCGTATGCAGTTGAGCGAAGATATTCGTCATGAAGTAACGCCTAAAAACATTTTGATGATCGGTCCAACAGGTGTGGGTAAAACTGAGATTGCTCGCCGTTTAGCAAAACTGGCTAATGCCCCTTTTATCAAGGTAGAAGCGACTAAATTTACGGAAGTTGGTTACGTTGGTAAAGAAGTAGAAAGTATCGTTAAAGATCTTGTTGAAGCTGCAATCAAAATCACTAAAGAGCAAGAATTAGCAAAAGTAACAGCTAAAGCGGAAGACTTAGCGGAAGATCGCATATTAGATATTCTTATTCCACCAGCTAAAACAGCAACAGAATGGGACGTAAATAGCTCTGAAGTTGCTGAAGAAGGCCCAGCTAGACAATCTTTTCGTAAAAAATTACGTGAAGGGAAATTAGACGATAAAGAAGTAGAGATTGATGTGCCTGCACCACAAATTGGTGTTGAGATTATGGCTCCTCCTGGTATGGAAGAGATGACTAACCAGCTACAAGGTATGTTCCAAAACCTAGGTAACAAAGTAGAGTCTAAGAAACGTATGATGAAAATTAAAGATGCGTTAAAAGCCTTAGTTGAATCTGAAGCATCAAAACTGCTTAACCAAGAAGACTTAAAAGAGAAAGCGATCTACGCAGCAGAAAATAACGGTATCATCTTCATCGATGAGATCGATAAAATCTGTAAACGTGGTGAGTCATCCGGTCCAGATGTATCACGTGAAGGTGTACAACGTGACTTATTACCATTAATTGAAGGCTCAACAGTACAAACTAAACACGGTATGGTGAAAACTGACCATATGTTATTTATCGCTTCTGGTGCGTTCCAAGTAGCTAAACCTTCTGACTTGATCCCTGAGTTACAAGGTCGTCTACCTATTCGTGTTGAGTTAGAAGCGCTACGTGAAGAAGATTTAGCGCGTATCCTAACAGAGCCAAAAGCATCACTGAGTGAGCAATATCAGGCGTTACTTGCAACAGAAGGGGTTAGCATCAACTTTACTGAAAGCGGCATTAACAAGATTGCTAAATCTGCATGGCAAGTAAATGAGACCACTGAAAACATCGGTGCACGTCGTTTACATACCTTGATGGAACATATTATGGATGAACTTTCATATGAAGCCACAGAGCGTTCAGGAGAGTCGATTACCATTGATGAAGCCTACGTTGCCAATATGCTTGATGAAGTGGTTCAGGATGAAGATTTAACACGTTACATCCTATAAAGACCAACTATAACTTAATTAAGTATTAAGTTATAAAAAAGCCCCTAATAACTTAGTTATTAGGGGCTTTTTACTATCAGATAAGAAATACTATGATCTTCGTTTAAAACGGGCTTTCTTTATTTAAGGTTTCACAAAGCGAGATAATTTCCAACGCTAAGGAGGATTTAATCACCTGTTGTTGTCTCTCTAATTGCATTTTATGAAAGATTAAATCTACATCATCTTGCGTTGCTTTGACTGCATCAAAAATCGCTAGATTCATATTTTTAGATAGATGTAATGACTTAATCGCTTCTGCGATAGGGGCATCAGTAAAGTGGTAATCAGCGCTATCGTTACTCAGTAAGTTTTTCAGCTTAATAAGGCTCTCTATATCTTGATAAACAAGATGGGGATCGCCCCTAACCCGAATAATAACTTTAAACGAACTGATAACTCACCAAGTGGACCAGAATTAGTTAATAATGGGCCAACAACAGATTGCACAGCAAAATCATCTTTTAAAAAAATACGTTCAATTAATGCTTGTATAAGCTGTTCAAAAATATCAACAGTAGAGATAAAAAAGCCGCGAGCTGTCGCACTTTCATTTAAACATTCTAGTATTTCATTTTCTTGTAGTTGTTTCGACATAAGCTCAGCTAATTAGGGTTATGTGGGACAATTGCCCCACACAACTGTTTTATTAAGCCATTGCTAGAAATAGCTTCTCAATCTTGATTGCTTCAGCACTATCTTCTGCTAAACCAGTGTATTTAGACAATGTTGCTAAGAATCCAATCTCTTGCAGAGACGCTTGTAGCTCGATTGCTTGTGGGTCATCGCTGTTTGTATATTTAAATGCAGCAGCAATACCTTTTAACAACATATCATTCGCTGTCGCGTACTCAATGGTGCCTAATAGCGGTTTAACTAGACGATCGTTCTCACCTAACTTACGGATTGGTTGACGACCTACGCGGTCAATTTCATCATGTAAGAATGGGTTAGCAAAACGACCAATGATTTTTTCAATGTAAGCGTTATGTGCTTCGCGCTCAAAACCGTAACGGTTGATCAGTACTTCACCACTTTCTTGCATCGCTTGTTTAACTTGCGCACAGATAGCTTCATCATCAATCGCATCTTTTACTGTTGCGTAATCAGCTAATGCACCTAAGTATGCAGTCATGATATGACCAGTATTTAAGGTAAATAATTTACGCTCAATAAATGCCATTAGATTGTCAGTTTTTTGCATACCTTCAATCACAGGAACTTCACCACGGAACTGTTGTTCATCAACAATCCACTCACTGAAGCTTTCTACTGTCACTTCTAGCGGATCATCTGATTCTGAAGGTGGGACAATACGGTCTACCGCTGAATCAACAAAACCAACTAAACGTTCTGCTTGTGCATGATATTTTTCATCTAAATGTTTGAATACTTCAGCTTTTAAGAAGCTAGTACCACGAATCATATTTTCACAAGCAATGATATTTAAGAATGCTTCATTGTTTGCTTCAAAACGCATCGCTAGGCCTTCTGCTAACTTGCTTGCAATAATAACTAATACGTTTGGACCTACCGCTGTTGTGATAAGGTCTGTTTCGCTAATTAAGCCTACTAGGTCATCGCTAGTAGAGTTGATTGCGTTTACGCCTGAAACAACTTCTGTTTTACATTCTGCGCCTACTACTTTCACATTGTATGTATTCAATGAGTTTAGTAAGTTGATCACTTTCTCATCAACATCTGCAAATGTTACTTTGATTCCTGCATCTGCTAATAGTTTGCCAATAAAGCCACGACCAATGTTACCCGCGCCAAAATGAATTGATTTCATTGTTTTTTCCTTCTTTTTAAGAATATTTAACGAAAAAACGCCGGTAAAGACCAGCGTTTTAATTTAAGCCAGAGCTGACTAACTTAATATACTTAATACTTTTTGAACATCATTACTATTGATCAATGTTTCGATAGCTTCTTCATCATCTAATGCATTAGTGATGGTTGTGATAACACTAATGTGCTCATCATTTTTAGCCGCGATACCGATAACTAGTTTAGCAATGTCATCTTCGTCATCACCGAACAGTACACCTTCAGAGTATTGACATACAACGATACCCGTTTTGATTACGCTTTCTTTAGCTTCAATTGTACCGTGTGGAACCGCAATTGATTCACCTAGGTAAGTTGTAACTAATTTTTCACGCTCAAACATACCTTCGATGTAAGCTGGTTCTGCATAACCTAGTTTAACTAGTTGCTCACCGGCGAACTGGATAGCTTGCTCTTTGTTTTCAGCTTTAAGGCCAAGGTGGATGTTTTCAGCTGTTAGCTCAAACACTGGCTTCTCTGTAGACGCTTCTTCAACAACTGGCGCAGCAGCAGGTGCAGCAACAGGCGTATCAGATGACGCGATGATTTCAGATACTAATCCATCATATAACGTGCTGTCTAAGAAGTTAGTTAGTGATAAGTGCTTAGCTTGACCAGCATGCTTAATTGCACGAGGCGTTAAGTCTTTATGTGTAATAACGATATCAACATCACCTGGCAGGTTGTTAATCGCACAGTTAGTTACACTAATATCTAGACCTGCAGATTTAACTTTCTTCGCTAATAAGCTTGCGCCCATTGCACTAGAACCCATACCTGCATCACAAGCAACAATAATTTTGTTTACTTTACCCATGTCAACGTCAGCACCGCCTTGTGCAGCAGCAGCTGGAGCGTTTTTCATGTTTTTCATTTGGTTAGAAGCTTCAGCAAGTTTATCACCTTCATCTTCACCTAAATCTTTTTGTGTTTTCATTAATACTGAAGCAACAAGGAAAGATACAGCGGCAGATGCAACTACTGATAACACAACACCAATTAGCGATGCTTTAGGTGTTAATAGTAAGATTGCGAAGATAGAACCTGGAGATGCTGGAGATAATAGACCCGCATTGAATAGTGTTAGCGTGAATACACCAGTCATACCACCTGCGATAACAGCAAGGATTAAACGTGGGTTCATTAACACGTATGGGAAGTAAATCTCATGGATACCACCGAAGAAGTGAATGATAGATGCACCACTTGCAGTTTGTTTAGCAGTACCTTTACCAAATACCATGTAAGCAAGTAATAGACCTAGACCAGGACCTGGGTTTGCTTCGATAAGGAAGAAGATTGATTGACCTAGTTCTGTAGACTGCTGAATACCAAGTGGCGAGAAGATACCGTGGTTAATCGCATTGTTTAAGAATAGGATTTTAGCTGGTTCAACGAAGATTGAAGTCAGTGGTAATAGACCAGCTTCAACTAGGAAGTTAACGCCTGCAGCTAGACCTTCAGAAAGAACGTTTACAGCTGGACCAATCAAGTAGTAAGAGATGATCGCTAAGATCATACCGATAATACCTGAAGAGAAGTTGTTTACTAGCATTTCAAAACCGCTTTTCACTTTACCGTGAACCGCTTTATCGAATTTGCTAATTGCGTAACCACCTAGAGGACCAACAATCATCGCACCTAGGAACATTGGAATTTCAGTACCAACGATAACACCCATAGTAGTGATAGCACCAACAACCGCACCACGATCACCACCGATTAATTTACCACCTGTATAACCAATTAATAAAGGAAGTAGGAACTTAATCATTGGACCTACTAATTGAGACAATTGCTCATTAGGGAACCAACCTGTAGGAATAAAGAGTGCAGTAATAAAACCCCACGCGATAAACGCACCAATGTTTGGCATAACCATATTTGATAGGAACCTACCAAAGTTCTGTACTCTGATTTTAGCTTCGGATGATATCATTTCATTTCCCCGTTCATTTTGTTATTAATAATGTTAATTAACAGTCCGTTAAAACTGCGGTATTTAGGTTTGATACAATTAATTTAGCACATAAAAAGAAATATAGAATAGCCACACAATTGCTGTGAAGATGATCACTAAAAGCTCGGCAACTGCCCTACTTTTGATACATAAGTCACTTAAATTGGGTGTACTATTGTTACAAATTGTAAATATAAAAATTCACGCACTAAAAACAGTGATTTTAATCACGTTTAGCATGCGGGGAAAATATCACAAAAGAGACGTATGTCTCATTAAATTATGCAATAAATCCGATTACAATTAATTAGAGTGATGTAGATCTCTTTATTTTCACTGAATTCTTAAACTTGTAATTTTATTACAGGTAATTTGACTGGTTACAAAACGTAACATTTAACAGAAAATACAAATCACAATAACTTATTAACCCCTTTCAGCTACTGACTTCATTACATTTTTATGACATAAAATTTCTATCCAATATGACTAATAAAAACCAATAACAGAAGAAAATAAACAGTAATCTGAAAAATTGAAAAGTGGATGTCAGGAGTGAAAAAGCCGTCTAGTCGTCATGGATATGAAATAAATAAACTAGGCGGCTAATTAGTTAACCAATTAATAATGCCCTTACCTTGGCAGATAAAAACTCAGACACAATCACAGTGGCGAGTATAACCACTATAATTAACGTTACCTGTGGCCAAGCTAATACATTTAAAGATGATGAGAGGAATAGACCAATACCGCCTGCTCCCACTAACCCTAGAATCGTTGATTCTCGAATATTAATATCCCATCTGAAAATAATTACCCCTAAGAAAGCCGGTAACACTTGCGGAATAATCGCGTAGTTAATCACTTGAAAGCGTGAGGCACCAGTAGACTCAATCGCTTCCACACTAGTGGCATTGATCTCTTCAATACTTTCATAAAAGAGTTTGGCAATAAAACCAACTGACCTTAACCCTATCGCTAATACTCCAGCAAGAATGCCAGGGCCTAATATCATAACTAATAACAGCGCCCAGATTAGCGAGTTAATAGAGCGTGATGCCGCAATAATAAATAAGGCTATAGGTCTAACAAATAATACCGAGGGTGTGGTATTGCGCGCCGCTAAAAATGCCACAGGTAAAGCTATGATTAACCCTAATAAAGTCCCTAAGGTAGCAATATTAATGGTATCCCATAACGCTTTATACAGCTTATTAATATAAAACCAATCAGGTGGGAACATGCGACTAACCAAATCTGCCCCTTGTTCTGGCGCATCATAAACAAACTCCCAAATAGTATCTTCATTCATGATTGACCAGCAATAAACGGTTAACAATGCTAAGACAAAACAAGTACCCCATACAAGCCAGTTTTTGCGTCGAATATTCGACTGCCATAATGTATGTTGTGTTAACTGATCCATTTTCTAATCCACCCTGAAAGGTATTCGCAAATCATCACTATAATGATAATCAACAATAGAATTGCACCTGCTGAATCATACTCATAGCGATCAATGGCTGTATTTAATGTAGCCCCAATACCACCTGCTCCAACAATCCCAATCACCGCAGATTCTCGAAAGTTAATATCAAAACGATAAAAAGATAAGCCAACCATACGTGGCATAACCTGTGGCCAAATAGCCATATGGATGCTTTGTAACCATGAAGCGCCTGTAGATTTGATCGCCTCTAATTGTTTACGGTCAATCCCTTCAATCTCTTCGGCAAGTAATTTCCCCAAAAAGCCAATGGTTGCGTAGGTTAATGTTAAAAACCCAGCAAAAGCACCAAAACCAAATAGCGCAACGAGGAAAATAGCAACAATCACCTCTTGCATTGAGCGGGATACTGCAATGAAAGCACGACAAAATAAGTAAATAGGCTTAATTGATATATTACGAGCAGCCCCAATACCAAATGGTATTGATAACAATATCCCAGCAACCGTTGAGGTAACGGTAATCGTTAAACTCTCTAATATTCCAGCATAAATATCATTAGATCGAGTGATAAAGTCTGGATGTAAAAAGGCTGATAAAAAGTTCGATCCCCTTTCTAAGCCTTCATAGACTCGTGTCCAGTTAACATCGATACTACCAATACCTATCACTAGATAAACAAAAAACAACAACCAAAGTGATAAGCGCCAAAACTTACTGGCAACAATATAATGTGGCCTTTCCCAGTGACGCATCAATCATCCCCTTTATCTTGTTGCTCATCTGCAGGTTGCCAATCTTCATCACCATAAATGCGAGTTAATACCTGTTCATTTAACTCACTTGCCTGACCATCGAATACGATCTCACCACCTTGTAAACCAATGATTCGGTCAACAAACTGCATCGCTAATGGCACATCGTGGATATTAATAATCGCAGGTAAACCTTTTTCACGACAAATAGACTGGATCAAGCGCATGATCTGACGTGAAGTTTTAGGATCTAAGCTCGCTGTTGGTTCGTCCACTAATAATAAACGAGGATCTTGTGCTAACGCTCGCGCAATACCTACCCGTTGACGCTGCCCTCCCGATAATTCATCCGCACGTTTATTAGCATGATCAATCAAACCAACGCGTTGTAAATAATCGAATGCATTATCAATATCTTTTTGCGGGTAACGGCGGGTAAAGGATTGCCAAAAGACAAATAACCAAGACGCCCCGACAGTACGTTTTCCATCACACTTAATCTTTCAACTAATGCATATTCTTGGAAAATCATGCCAATGTAGCGTCTTTGCTGACGAATTTTTTTAGGAGATGCCTCACTAAGGTTTGTGCCATCTAAGGAGATACTCCCCGAAGAGGGCTTAATCAAACGATTAATGCAGCGAATTAAGGTCGACTTACCAGCGCCACTTGGTCCAATAAGCCCTACAATCTGCCCCTCTGGAATTTCAAGGTTAATATCGTTTAATACCAAGGGCCCTTTTTTATATTGTTTTTTAAGTGTTCAATTTTAAGCACAAGCTTTCCTATTGACAGGTGTAAGATACACCGTTTGCTGTATCGATTTTGCGAATAACTTCCCACTCGCTTTTGAAAGTAATAGGTAAGAATTGTCCTTCTTTACTAAACTCTTTTTGCAGTTTGCTGCCTTCCCAATTAAAAGTGAAAAAGGCTTCTTTAATTTTTGCTTGTAACTCAGGAGTTAAGTTATTTGCAACACCATAACCCGTAGTAGGGAAAGTCTGAGATTTATAGATAGATTTGATTTGCGACTGATTGATAACATCGCGAGAAATCATTCGTTTCAATACAGAGTTAGCCACTGCCGCTGCAGGATAATCTTTATGCGCAACGCCTAGAATAGAGTTATCATGTTTGCCTGAAAAAACAGGTTCAAAATCACGATCAGCAATTAAATCGAAATCTGCTTTTAAAATAGCAGAAGGTGCTTTAAAACCTGAATTAGAAGTTTGTGAAGTAAAGGCTAATTTATTGCCTTTAATATCACTTGGAGTATCAATGCCTGAATTTGGATAAGTGATAATTTCCATCTCATAACCAAAAGAGCCATCTTTTGCTGCCATCATAGTAAAGGGACGGAAACCAGCACAAGCAACCGCTAATGGGTTAGAGCCAGTGTTAAAACCAGCAACATGTAAACGACCAGCACGCATAGCTTCTATTTGTGCTGCGTTGGATTGAACGGGGAAAAATCTTACTTTTTTACCAGTCACTTTCTCCATATGTTCTAAAAAACCAGACCAAACATCAGCATAAACCGCAGGGTCTTCAACCGGAGTATAAGCAAATATTAACGTACTTGGATCTTTTAATTTAGATTTATCGGTAGGGATATCTGCCACTAAATCATTATCATTATCTGTATAACGACTATCCAATGAAAATGCTGCAGAAGCAGTATTAATAGATAGTACAGAAGCAGCCACTAAACTAAGAACTCGTTTCATACAAAAACTCCTAACATTAAACTTTAAAAAACAAATAAACTAAACAACTGATTTTATTAACATTAATTTTAATTTATTTAATTATTTTGATAAATTCGTGAAGATATTACTGCGATTATGTGACAGGTATATGAACATCATAAAAACAAAATAGAACAATAAAAATGTAATAAGGAGCCTTTTAATATAGGAAGGTCGAATTAGTTTGAGAGTGGTTTTATACCAATTATATTAAATAAGTGATCTAAATTTTGCGGAGAAAAAATGACTCAGTTTAAGACGTGAATAGAGCCTATCGATGGTTAACTTCGTTAATCATCTGTCGGAGAGTGAACGAAAAGATATTCATTCCTTAATGGCTGTTCCCTTTACTAAATTTACAACGAAGAAATAAGTTATTTTAACAAGTAAAGTAGATCAGTTAATTAGTATGATTGGTATTAGATAAGTAATTGTTTCAATAATTAAAATTAGTGGGTTAATTTACCCTTAAAATAGAACAACTAATTTAGGGACTCTACATAACAAATATCAAACATAGGAATAAAAGAACAAGGCAACATTTATCTGCTGCCTTATAAGGACAAGTTATTGCTTAAATTGACTTTTGTAACTTGATCTCACCAGGTGCGATAGGAGTTTGAACAGCAGGAATTCGAACAGACTCTGTCCAAGCTTCCGGACTGTCTAATGCACCAACAGCCTTTACCATACATCTCATATTCTTACCGGCGTCATCTGCTGTAATTTGGTATTCATTGCTTGCAGTGTAAGTTAATGGGTAGGCATTCGCATACCAGTAATAACGTATATCAGTAATGCCTACTATATTTGCCTGACAGGTAATGGTGCTTCCTTCTGTTTTATCGCCAGTAATAACTGGTCTACTACTAAATATATCTGGGAGCTCCATGATATTACTAGTTTTTTGTAAAACCTCGATAGAATCAATTGTAAAATCTTCACGGTCTGAACTCGGCTCTCCATCCGATGACCTTAGTGCATAGTCTAATTGTAAGTCTAACCTTTCAAGATAAGTTGGTGGTGTCGAAACTCTGCCTACTTCAACCCATTGATCATTGCCATCGCTATCTTGTATAGTCACATTGATATAAGTAATATCATCATCAACAACAAATTCCCAAGTATGGTATTCACCATCCCAAAACTCCATACCACCTGCAATTTTACTTTTGCTTCTGTCATTTGACCACTATAGGCTTTATAACTCTTATAGCTTTCTGCACTTTTAGCAAAAATATTATCCACGGCAGCATAATGATAATGAGAGGCCAGCCCATTTAACCAGGTGCCATTCTTACCATCAAATTCAAACCAATCCACTTCAATTCTATTAGCGGTTCGCCAAAATAAAAAGTCAGGGTCATATGACCAAAAAGCAGGGAATAATCCGCCAGCTAAGTCTGCTTGAGCAACTTCTGGGAACATCATTCGAATACGAAATACTTTTGGTCCTTCCCATGTATAACCATAACCCAAGTCATTAACACTATAAAAAGCCGCAGCTTTCCATCTGTCATTAACTTTTAATAAAGAGAGAGACTGCTTTTGTTCAGATTCATCGAATTCATAAACATTCGTTGTATCGTTGGGAGCAATTAAGGTCGCTGAAGCACCAACAGCTGTGTTAAAACCAGGCGCAGACCAAAGGTCTGATTCACCACTATAACTGGCTTTTACACGATCATTTCTAAAATCATCATAAAAAACACGTTCAAACCCTTCAACTTCCACTGGAGAACCACCTCCATTTACCTTAACGTCAGTACTATTAATACTTGTTCCCCATGCAGTCCATTGTTCATTATCGTGAATATAACGAGTAGGAAAGTCTTCTTTATCCATGACTGGGTTATTTGATTTGTAAATATGGCTGTTGGGTAAAATAATTGCGCTATTACCATCGTCTAAACGGTGCGCTGCCCACCCTGTCATTTTTCTTACCATTGCTTCGGTTGGTTCAGTTAAACCAAAAGCTAAAGTATCGTATGCCCAAGCCATATTTCCATCACTATCATCCCCTATGTAAGATGAAGTATCATTTCCAATTTCTGAATTAGCATAACGTTCAGGTTGAGCTGACTCGGTAGAAAGGCTAACTCCATTCACAGAAGCAAACATTTGCCCATAGCGAATACCAGTAACAACAACATTCCAAGTTTCTCCATCAGCAACCACTGCCGTTTTAGTTGTCATTAATCGTTTATCCAATCCATTCTCGTTTCGCCCAAGGAATTGGATATTTAGTCCAGTGGTTTTGTTATACCAAATTTTAGGAGAAGATTTGTTTGAGGCATTACCTTGGTTTATATCAACCATCACTGTTGTATCATCATCACCCGACTCAGCATCAATACGAAATGTAAAAATAGTCCAACGATAAGCCCATCGAGCTTCACGCTGTCCACTCATGGTTAGAAACTCACCAGAATTTTCTTTAAATTCAATACCACCATATTCAGTTTCTTTTTCGGGTCGTAAACTAATTGTTGATTGTGTTGCGTTACGAACACTATTACCTCTTGCACTATGACTGGCTACTTCACCCACCTCTACATCATCTTGAAAATAAGCTGTCATGATCCATTCAGGAAAGAGATTTAAAGCCCATGGCACTTTTTCTTCATTACTGGTCACTTCATCTCTAGAGATACGTAATGATAAAGGTAAGCGTCCATCAGTCTGTTCCAATATTGAGAACACCACCATCATCATTTGTATCATAGTTAGCAGATAGTTCTGGGTATTGCTGCTGGAGATAGTTTAATAATGCCTTCCGTTCTTGATCCTCATATAAACCATTCTCATCGATATCAAAATTTATGTTTGTATCTGCAAAACTCAATGTAGATACAATAAAAGAACAACACAGGGTTAATTTAATATAGAAGTTCATTGTTATATTTCCAAGATAAAGGATTTCATTTAAACGATAATCAATATATATAAATACAGACTAGTACCTATTACTTTTAATATCTACTCATTTAGTAATGTAAAAAATACAACGAGATAAAAATATAAAATCAAGATCTATTAAAGATTTGTAAAACCATGCAGTTATACCAATCCGCTTAATTATATGGACGAATATAACTATTGCTCTCATCACCTAATGTTATTTAATGATTATGGAAAACCCTGATTTCAGTTTATTAGCTAAAAGGCAGAAAAGTACTCGTATGAGAATCCGACTTTTAGCCTTAGCACATTTTTACGAAGGTCATTCGCGCTATCAAATTGCAAAGAGCTTAAAAGTAAGCAGAACAAGTGTTAATAAATGGATCACTCAGTATCATCAAGGTGGAATTGATGCATTGAATGATAAGATAACAATAGGCAGACCTTTTAGGCTATCTGAGCAATAACGTAACAAACTTAAAGATTACGTTTCTAACCAAGCTAAAAGCGACGCAGGCGGGCGATTAATAGGTACTGATATACAGACTTTTATTCAAACAGAGTTTGGTTTTGATTATCACTTGGCAATCGTTTACAAATTATTGAATAAGCTTGGTTTTTCATGGATAACTTCTCGATCTAAGTACCCTAAACAATCTCAGGTCATCCAAAAATATTTTAAAAATTCCAAATAAAAACGATCTCTAATATCCCAGCTCATATACCACTAGACCTAGTAAATATATGGCTTCAAAATGAAGCGAGATTTGGCCAGCAAAACACAACAACACGATTATGGGCAGAAACAGGTAGTCGGCCAAGGGCTGTAAAGTAGCAACAATTTGAGTATGCACATCTATTTGTGCTCAGTCTGTATTACCAATGGAAACTCAAAAGCCTTAGTGATGCTTTATGTTAATAAAGAAGTCATGACACAGCATTTACCAACAAATATCTATTAATACAGAAAATGATAAGCATACTGTTATATTAATGGATGCAGCGAGGTGACATACAGATGATCTCGAGACAGAGTTCAATAATCTTACCGTCATAAAGACCCACCATATTTCCCAAAGTTGAATCAAATTGAACAAGTCTGGAGTTGGTTACCCCAACATCATTTAGCGAATAGATGTTTGAAAGGATATAACACAATAGTAGAAACTGCCTGTAATACTAGGAATGACTTTATTGGTGATAAAAATAGAGTCATGAAAATGTGCCGTAGAGACTGGATAAAACTGACCACTTAATTAAAAGGGTTGCTATCATTCGCCCCTAGCTATCACACATAAGGTTGGCCACTACGTGGCACTTATTTATCCCATGCTCAAGTCGCTCAGCATAAATCAGCAGACATAAAAAAACCTGTCGACGTGAGTCAACAGGGTTCATTTAATGAGGCGCTTGGCGATGGGTGAACATTGCTCATGACCCATCGCTATCGCGATATTCGCCCTACTATCACACATCAGGATGGCGACTGCGTCGCTACTTTTGTTTATCCCATGTTCAAGTATGTCAGCATAAACCAACAGCCATAACGAAAAAATCCCTGCTGACATAGTCAACAGGGATTATTCGTATTAGGCGCTTGGCGATGACCTACTTTCACATGGGGAGACCCACACTATCATCGGCGCAGTTGCGTTTCACTTCTGAGTTCGGCATGGGATCAGGTGGTACCACAGCGCTATGGCCGCCAAGCATAAATTGTAATTAGGAAAGTGACATTCTAATGTTCTTTTTTGTTGTTGTTCTGTTTAATCAGCTCTATGTAAATACGCTATCACAAGCGCTTATATTTTAACGTCTTCTTTGACTATCTTGGTCACATAACAACACTACTTAGGTGTTGTATGGTTAAGCCTCACGGGTAATTAGTACAAGTTAGCTCAATACGTTGCCGCACTTACACACCTTGCCTATCAACGTTGTAGTCTCCAACGGCCCTTTAGGGAACTTAAAGTTCCAGTGAGAACTCATCTTGAGGCTCGCTTCCCGCTTAGATGCTTTCAGCGGTTATCGATTCCGAACGTAGCTACCGGGCAATGCTATTGGCATAACAACCCGAACACCAGCGGTTCGTCCACTCCGGTCCTCTCGTACTAGGAGCAGCTCCTCTCAATTCTCAAACGCCCACGGCAGATAGGGACCGAACTGTCTCACGACGTTCTAAACCCAGCTCGCGTACCACTTTAAATGGCGAACAGCCATACCCTTGGGACCGACTTCAGCCCCAGGATGTGATGAGCCGACATCGAGGTGCCAAACACCGCCGTCGATATGAACTCTTGGGCGGTATCAGCCTGTTATCCCCGGAGTACCTTTTATCCGTTGAGCGATGGCCCTTCCATTCAGAACCACCGGATCACTATGACCTACTTTCGTACCTGCTCGACGTGTCTGTCTCGCAGTTAAGCTGGCTTATACCATTGTACTAACCTCACGATGTCCGACCGTGATTAGCCAACCTTCGTACTCCTCCGTTACTCTTTGGGAGGAGACCGCCCCAGTCAAACTACCCACCAAACAGTGTCCCAAACCCCGATTCAGGGGCCATGGTTAGAACTCAAAACATACAAGGGTGGTATTTCAAGGTCGGCTCCACCGCATCTGGCGACGCGGTTTCAAAGCCTCCCACCTATCCTACACATGTAGGCTCTAAGTTCACTGCTAAGCTATAGTAAAGGTTCACGGGGTCTTTCCGTCTAGCCGCGGGTACACAGCATCTTCACTGCGATTTCAACTTCACTGAGTCTCGGGTGGAGACAGCATGGCCATCATTACGCCATTCGTGCAGGTCGGAACTTACCCGACAAGGAATTTCGCTACCTTAGGACCGTTATAGTTACGGCCGCCGTTTACCGGGCTTCGATCAATAGCTTCGACCTAAGTCTAACCACATCAATTAACCTTCCGGCACCGGGCAGGCGTCACACCCTATACGTCATCTTACGATTTAGCAGAGTGCTGTGTTTTTAATAAACAGTTGCAGCCATCTGGTATCTTCGGCCCCCAACAGCTTAGAGAGCAAGTCTCATCACCGTCAAGGGCGTACCTTCTCCCGAAGTTACGGTACCATTTTGCCTAGTTCCTTCACCCGAGTTCTCTCAAGCGCCTTGGTATTCTCTACCTGACCACCTGTGTCGGTTTGGGGTACGATCCTCATATTTCTGAAGCTTAGAGACTTTTCCTGGAAGTATGGCATCAATGACTTCACTACCTTAGTAGCTCGACATCGCGTCTCAGTATATAGCAACCCGGATTTACCTAAGTCACCTACCTACACGCTTGAACCTGGACAACCATCGCCAGGCCCACCTAGCCTTCTCCGTCCTCCCATCGCAAAATATAAGGGTACGGGAATATTAACCCGTTTCCCATCGACTACGCCTTTCGGCCTCGCCTTAGGGGTCGACTCACCCTGCCCCGATTAACGTTGGACAGGAACCCTTGGTCTTCCGGCGGGGAGGTTTTTCACCCCCTTATCGTTACTCATGTCAACATTCGCACTTCTGATACCTCCGGGATGGTTTACACCTTTCCCTTCGACGGCTTACAGAACGCTCCTCTACCACGCGTATAAATACGCGTCCGCAGCTTCGGTGATATGTTTAGCCCCGTTAAATCTTCCGCGCAGGCCGACTCGACTAGTGAGCTATTACGCTTTCTTTAAAAGATGGCTGCTTCTAAGCCAACTTCCTAGCTGTCTAAGCCTTCCCACATCGTTTCCCACTTAACATATACTTTGGGACCTTAGCTGGCGGTCTGGGTTGTTTCCCTTTCCACGACGGACGTTAGCACCCGCCGTGTGTCTCCCATGATTGCACTTGTTGGTATTCGGAGTTTGCAAAGGGTTGGTAAGTCGGGATGACCCCCTAGCCTTAACAGTGCTCTACCCCCAACAGTGATACATGAGGCGCTACCTAAATAGCTTTCGAGGAGAACCAGCTATCTCTTGGTTTGATTGGCCTTTCACCCCCAGCCACAAGTCATCCCCTAATTTTTCAACATTAGTGGGTTCGGTCCTCCAATTGATGTTACTCAATCTTCAACCTGCTCATGGCTAGATCACCAAGTTTCGGGTCTAATCCCAGCAACTATTCGCCCAGTTAAGACTCGGTTTCCCTACGGCTCCCCTAAATGGTTAACCTTGCTACTGAAATTAAGTCGTTGACCCATTATACAAAAGGTACGCAGTCACGGAATAAATCCGCTCCTACTGCTTGTACGTACACGGTTTCAGGTTCTATTTCACTCCCCTCACAGGGGTTCTTTTCGCCTTTCCCTCACGGTACTGGTTCACTATCGGTCAATTAGGAGTATTTAGCCTTGGAGGATGGTCCCCCCATATTCAATCAGGATTTCTCGTGTCCCGACTTACTCGTTTTCACTGTAAAGAAGTTTTTGTGTACGGGACTATCACCCTGTACCGTGGCACTTTCCAGAGCCTTCCACTAACTTTTAAACAGCTTAAGGGCTGTTCCGATTTCGCTCGCCGCTACTGTCGGAATCTCGGTTGATTTCTTTTCCTAAGGGTACTTAGATGTTTCAGTTCCCCTCGTTTGCTTCGCTATGCTATGTATTCACATAACGATGACACTAAGTGCCGGGTTGCCCCATTCGGAAATTCCAGGATATAACGCTTGTTATCAACTCCTCGGACTTATCGCAGATTACCACGTCCTTCATCGCCTCTAATTGCCTAGGCATCCACCGTGCACGCTTATTCACTTAACCATACAACACCTAAACAGTGTCTAAATGTGTATGTTGTTTCCAAGACGCTTGCGATTCTCATATTTACATATAAAAAACGTTTACGTTTTTCGTGCACCTAACACTCTAAGAGTGTGTAGATACGTACTCATTACATTTGCATGTAATGTGCATTTGTGTTCACATTTACTTCGTAAAAATGAACTATTTGCTTGATTACAATACTAAAACCTGAGTTTTAATATTGAGAACTCGTTTAATTCACGTTAATGAATTAAACATTTCGTTTTATTTATCACACCAATCAAGTTACAAGTAACTCATTGTTTTTGTGCGATAAATAAGAACATTTATCAGCTTTCCTAATTGTTAAAGAGCAGACTTTTTCGTTAAAAAAAGCCTTAGATAAAATGTGTTGTTTATCTAAGGCTTCTCACATGTTGGTCACTTCGTTTAAATGAAGTGGTGGAGCTATGCGGGATCGAACCGCAGACCTCCTGCGTGCAAGGCAGGCGCTCTCCCAGCTGAGCTATAGCCCCAACATGGTTTGTATAAATAGCAATCCAATTTCAATACAAGAAATTGGTGGGTCTGGGCAGATTCGAACTGCCGACCTCACCCTTATCAGGGGTGCGCTCTAACCAACTGAGCTACAGACCCATCTAGAGTCTATCTATACGTCTCTTTACTTTCTAATCAAACAATCTGTGTGGGCACTCACATCATTTCTACAAGTAGAAATAAAGGCTTATAAAAAGCTTGTTGTGTGTTTCTTTACGTAAGGAGGTGATCCAGCCCCAGGTTCCCCTAGGGCTACCTTGTTACGACTTCACCCCAGTCATGAACCACACCGTGGTCATCGCCATCCCGAAGGTTAAGCTAATGACTTCTGGTGCAGCCCACTCCCATGGTGTGACGGGCGGTGTGTACAAGGCCCTGGAACGTATTCACCGTGGCATTCTGATCCACGATTACTAGCGATTCCAACTTCACGGAGTCGAGTTGCAGACTCCGATCCGGACTACGACAAACTTTAGGAGATTCGCATACCATCGCTGGTTAGCTGCCCTTTGTATTTGCCATTGTAGCACGTGTGTAGCCCATCCCGTAAGGGCCATGATGACTTGACGTCGTCCCCACCTTCCTCCGGTTTATCACCGGCAGTGTCCCTAGAGTTCCCGGCATAACCCGCTGGCAAATAAGGATAAGGGTTGCGCTCGTTGCGGGACTTAACCCAACATTTCACAACACGAGCTGACGACAGCCATGCAGCACCTGTCTCAGAGCTCCCGAAGGCACTCTACTATCTCTAACAGATTCTCTGGATGTCAAGGGATGGTAAGGTTCTTCGCGTTGCATCGAATTAAACCACATGCTCCACCGCTTGTGCGGGCCCCCGTCAATTCATTTGAGTTTTAACCTTGCGGCCGTACTCCCCAGGCGGTCTATTTAATGCGTTAGCTTTGAATCCCACAGCATATAGCCACAAAATTCTAATAGACATCGTTTACTGCGTGGACTACCGGGTATCTAATCCCGTTTGCTCCCCACGCCTTCGCGCCTCAGCGTCAGTCTTTGTCCAGGTGGCCGCCTTCGCCACTGGTATTCCTTCAGATCTCTACGCATTTCACCGCTACACCTGAAATTCTACCACCCTCTACAAAACTCTAGTTAACCAGTTTCAAATGCAGTTCCAAGGTTGAGCCCTGGGATTTCACATCTGACTTAATTAACCGCCTACGCGCGCTTTACGCCCAGTAATTCCGATTAACGCTCGCACCCTCCGTATTACCGCGGCTGCTGGCACGGAGTTAGCCGGTGCTTCTTCTGCGAGTAACGTCACAGCTGCACTCTATTAAAGTACAACCTTTCCTCCTCGCTGAAAGTGCTTTACAACCCGAAAGCCTTCTTCACACACGCGGCATGGCTGCATCAGGCTTGCGCCCATTGTGCAATATTCCCCACTGCTGCCTCCCGTAGGAGTCTGGACCGTGTCTCAGTTCCAGTGTGGCTGGTCATCCTCTAAGACCAACTAGGGATCGTCGCCTTGGTAAGCCATTACCTTACCAACTAGCTAATCCCACTTGGGCTACTCTTATGGCGTGAGGCCCGAAGGTCCCCCACTTTGATCCGGAGATGTTATGCGGTATTAGCAGTCGTTTCCAACTGTTGTCCCCCACCATAAGGCATATTCCCAAGCATTACTCACCCGTCCGCCACTCGTCAGCAAAGTAGCAAGCTACTCTCTGTTACCGTTCGACTTGCATGTGTTAAGCCTGCCGCCAGCGTTCAATCTGAGCCATGATCAAACTCTTCAATTTAAAGTTTAATTTGCAACCTAAGTTGCGACTCAATATTACTGACTAAAACTATGTACCGAAGTACAATGTTATTCTGAATTAACTGCGATTGAACAAGTTCATTCGCTACGTTAATTATTAAGAAAACTACGTTTTCCTAACCTATTAATGAATTAATTCGTGTGTCACTAAATATTGATGTTACCTAACTAAGTTAGGATTTCTAATTTGAAATCACATCAACAATAAGTGCTCACACAGATTGTTTGATTAAATTGTTAAAGAGCGTGCCTTTCGGCTAGGCGGCGTATATTACGCGCCTTTCGAACAATGTCAACGTCTTATTTTAATTTTCTTTTTAACTTAGTTAAGAAGAAGTTAACGCGCTTATTTTGTTCTCAAACTCGCTGGGTAACTTGCGTTCCGTCCCGTGTCTGTGGATGCGCATTATAGGGATCTTGAAAAGGTAAGCAAGCGTTTATTAACGTTTTTTTTGAATTTAAGTTTGAATGATTATTTAGCGAACAACTTGGGGGATTTTCATACTAATTTAACGGTTTTTATGCTTTTTAACTGTTTATAATGATGCTCTTTCATTAACACCCTTATTTTTGTTTATATAGTGGAGACTTATATAGTGAGTAATATTGAAATATTAGTAGGTAGTACATTAGGTGCAACTGAATATGTAGCAGAAGCAACACAACCTTTTATTGAGGAAGCTGGGTTTACAACTAAAATACATTTTACTCCTAATATAGATGACTTAGATTTGGCCTCTGAACAATTATGGCTAATTTGTGTATCGACACACGGAGCTGGTGATTACCCAGATAACTTTAAAGTATTCGCAGAGCAGCTTTCAGAACTTGATGTTCAACAGTTATCGAATTTACGTTTTGGTATCGTCGGCATTGGTGATTCAAATTACGATACCTTTTGCTTTGCTGCAAAGAAATTGGATCTTCTACTTAGTGAGAAAGGAGCAAATCGTATAGGGGATCTATTTACTATTGATGTAGTGAGTTCTCCTATTCCTGAAGATGCAGTTACAGATTGGATCCCTACTTGGATAGAAGATCTTAAAAAACTAACAAATTAATTTGCAAGTTACCCACAAGGTTCTGTGCATAATCCATTTATAACTCTTGAATTAGTTTTGTGTAATTGTTTTATAATAATGTGTATAAAAAGCCCTGTGTATAAAGGCTTTTTCTATACTCAGGTTGATCGCATTAAGATCCCCTATTATGCACACGATCGGATCTCTTTTAAGATCCTGATCTTTAATTAGATATAAGTGTTTTACACAGATCTTGGCGTGCTTAATAAGTGTAGTAATAAAAGATCTTTAAAGATCTATATATAATACTAATACTATTCTTTTGCTATAAAATTAGCTTCTCGCTTTCCTTTATTTTTTAAAAGGGTAAAATCCAGCTTTAATTTTATATAGCTGTATTTGGATTATTATGATTTACCATGAACATTTTGACGTTATCGTAGTTGGCGGTGGCCATGCTGGTACTGAAGCTGCTGCTGCACCTGCTCGAATGGGATTAAAAACCCTATTATTGACTCACAATATTGAGACGTTAGGTCAGATGTCATGTAACCCTGCCATTGGTGGTATTGGTAAAGGACATCTTGTAAAAGAGATTGATGCTTTAGGTGGTTTAATGGCTAACGCTATTGATCAGGGTGGTATTCAATTTAGAACGTTGAACTCAAGTAAAGGTCCTGCTGTACGTGCAACACGAGCACAAGCAGATCGTTTATTATACAAAGCAGCTATACGAGAAAAACTAGAAAACCAAGAAAATTTGAAGATTTTCCAACAAGAAGTGGAAGATTTGATCATTGAAAATGATCGAGTGACTGGTGTCATTACCAAAATGGGTGTGCGCTTTTCTGCTAAAACAGTGGTGTTAACTGTAGGTACATTCTTAAATGGTTTAATTCATATCGGAATGAAAAATTACAGTGGCGGTCGCGCTGGTGATCCAGCTTCTGTTACTTTATCAGACCGTTTAAAAGAGATGCCTTTGAGAATGGGCCGTCTTAAAACGGGTACACCTGCACGTATTGATGCTCGTAGTATCGATTTTTCTGGTTTAGAAGTACAACATGGTGATAATCCAACACCTGTATTTTCTTTCTTAGGTAATCGAGAACAACATCCACGCCAAATTCCTTGTTATATCACTCATACCAATGAGAAAACTCACGATATCATTCGTGAAAACCTAGATAGAAGCCCTATGTATTCGGGTGTTATTGAAGGTGTAGGACCACGATACTGCCCTTCGATTGAAGATAAAATCATGCGTTTTGCAGATAAAAATTCGCATCAAATTTTTGTTGAGCCAGAAGGTTTAACAACGCATGAAGTTTATCCAAATGGTATTTCTACTAGTTTACCTTTTGATGTTCAGCTTAAGTTTATCCAGTCGATGAAAGGTTTTGAAAATGCTTTTGTTACACGACCTGGTTATGCCATTGAGTATGATTACTTCGATCCTCGCGATCTTAAATCAACATTAGAAAGCAAATATATCGATGGTTTGTTCTTTGCTGGTCAAATCAATGGTACAACTGGTTATGAAGAAGCCGGTGCACAAGGTTTATTAGCTGGTATGAATGCTGGTTTACAAGTACAAGATAAAGAAGCATGGGCTCCGCGTCGTGACCAAGCATATATGGGTGTTTTAGTTGATGATCTATCTACCTTAGGCACAAAAGAACCTTACCGTATGTTCACTAGCCGTGCTGAATACCGTTTATTGTTACGTGAAGATAATGCTGATACGCGTTTAACTGAAAAAGGCCGTGAATTAGGGCTGGTTGATGACGTTCGTTGGAAAGCATTCAGTGAAAAGCAAGAATCGGTAGAAAAAGAGTTACAACGTTTAAAAACTCATTGGGTAAACCCAGGTTCAACCAATGCAGAGCAGATTAACTCACTTTTGAAGACACCAATGCAACGTGAAAGTACGTTAGAAGCTATGATACGTCGTCCTGAAGTGGATTATGAAACATTAATGAAAGTAGAGGGTCTTGGTCCTGCTATCGAAGATCCAATCGCTGCTGAACAAGTTGAAATTAAGATCAAATATCAAGGTTATATTGATCGCCAGTTAGATGAAATTGCTAAACTGAAGCGTCATGAAGATACGGTATTACCGCGCGATCTTGATTATTCAGAGATCAAAGGCTTATCGAATGAAGTAACTACTAAGTTAAATGATATTAAACCTGAAAGTATCGGTCAGGCGTCACGAGTGTCAGGTATTACACCGGCTGCTATCTCAATACTCTTGATTCATTTGAAAAAGAGCGGCGTGCGTCGTAAGGCAGTTTAATGAGTTTACGTTCTGAATTAGATGCTTTATTAGCACAAACAAGTTTAAATATCACTGAGCAACAAACATTACAATTAGTTGAACTCGTTGAGTTATTGACCAAGTGGAATAAGGCTTATAATCTAACGTCTGTACGTGATCCTTCACAAATGTTGGTGAAACATATTATGGATAGCATTGTCGTATCTCCGCATTTATCGGGTAATAGTTTTATTGATGTTGGAACTGGCCCAGGTTTACCGGTCTACCTTTGGCTATTTTAAATCCAGATAAACAGTTTGTGTTGTTAGATAGTTTAGGAAAAAGATTGCGTTTTATAAGACAAGCTATATTAAGCTTAGGTCTTAAAAATGTTGAGATAGTGCAAAGTCGAGTTGAAGAGTTTCAACCTGAGAAAGGGTTTGACTGTGTGTTAAGTCGTGCTTTTGCATCATTAGAAGATATGTTGTCTTGGTGCCATCATTTACCCAATGAAAATGGGCATTTTTTAGCGCTAAAAGGACAATACCCTGAATCTGAGATCACTCATTTAGATTCTAAATTTGAATTTATAGAGTCAGTTACCTTACAAGTCCCACAATTAGATGGTGAACGCTGTTTAGTGAAAGTTAAGCGTGTATCGTAGTGACTATAATTTTTTAGGTAGGTATTTGTGGGTAAAATAATTGCAATTGCAAATCAAAAAGGTGGCGTAGGTAAAACAACTACGTGCGTCAATTTAGCTGCCTCAATGGCGGCGACTAAACGTAAAGTATTGATTATCGACCTAGACCCGCAAGGTAATGCAACCATGGGTAGTGGTATCGATAAATATGAAGTTGCCCATACTGCTTATGATCTATTGATCGACGAACTGCCTTTAGCTGATGTAGTTGAAACTGAAACCAGTGGTGGTTTTCACTTGGTAGCTGCAAATAGTGATGTAACGGCAGCTGAAGTTAAGTTAATGACTTTTTTCGCCCGTGAAACTCGTTTAAGAACCGCTTTAGAAGGTGCTAGAGACGTTTATGATTATATTTTCATAGACTGCCCTCCTTCGTTGAATATGTTAACAGTGAATGCGATGACTGCCGCTGATTCAGTGTTAGTACCTATGCAATGTGAATACTACGCTTTAGAAGGTTTAACGGCGCTGATTGATACGATCAGTAAATTAACCGCCGTGGTTAATGCGGATCTTAAAGTCGAAGGGATCTTACGTACCATGTACGATCCTCGTAATCGCTTATCAAGTGATGTATCAGATCAGCTTAAGAAACATTTTGGCGATAAAGTTTACAGAACAATCATCCCTCGTAATATTCGTCTTGCTGAAGCTCCAAGTTTTAGTAAACCAGTGATGTTTTATGATAAAAGTTCAACTGGAGCAAGAGCTTACCTATCTTTAGCAGGTGAAATATTAAGACGAGAAGAGCAATCTATTAGTACAGATCAGGAAGTCATTGAAGATGCTAAGTAAAAAAAGAGGCTTAGGTAAAGGATTAGATTCTTTGTTAAGTAGCAGTACTGTTACACGTAATAAACAAGTGTCACATGATATCCATGCCCAAAAAACACAACAACTGGTAAGTGATGAACAAGGTGCGTTACAGGATCTTAATATCAATCAGTTACAAGTGGGCAAATACCAGCCTCGTCGTGATATGGCATCAGATGCATTACAAGAACTTGCTAATTCGATTCATGCGCAAGGGATTATTCAACCTTTAGTAGTTCGTGAGACCGGTCATCAAAAATATGAGATTATTGCCGGTGAGAGACGTTGGCGTGCAGCTAAAATTGTTGGCTTAACTTCAATCCCTTGTTTAATCAAAAACGTTGAAGATGATGCGGCTATTGCGATTGCATTAATTGAAAATATTCAACGTGAAAACCTAAATGCCATGGAAGAAGCGATTGCTTTAAAGCGAATCGTTGATGAGTTTGAACTGACCCATCAAGAAGTGGCGAAAGCGGTAGGTAAGTCTCGTACAGCAGTGAGTAACTTATTGCGCTTAAACCATCTTAATTCAGATGTACAGGTACTGTTAGAGCATGGTGACCTAGAAATGGGGCATGCCAGAGCATTATTAGCCTGTGAAGGTGAACTACAATCTGAGTTAGCCAGTATTGTTGTGAGCAAAGCATTAAGCGTCCGTGATACTGAAAAATTAGTGAAACAAGCGCACAAGCCAGAAAAACAAAAAATATCTCCTCCAGTTTGTTCTAAAACTGAGTCATTAGTTACAACTTTAGAAAATAAATTTGGTCTCAAAGCTACGGCTAAAAATAGTCAAAATGGACGTGGCAAGTTGGTTATAGATTACACTTCTATTACAGACTTAGATGCATTGATCACATTAATTGAAAAAGTTAATAGATCTGAGTCATTATTAATCTGAATCAAATTCGAATTGAGTCATTTACTAGTAATATAACCTAATAAACTAGCAGACCTGTTGTCTTCTAATTCAATGGTTATATTGCATTGAATGGCTTTGTCGGTATAATTTGCGCAGGTTTTAGCTTGTAGGAAAAGTCTGGTTGAATAAATCATTTTTCTATACTTCAAGTTAGCTAGTAAAGGGAAATCAAAGTGGTTGATAAACTAGCAAAAAAAGTCAGGTTTCTGGATTGAAACTGGTGGCTTTTCAATTTTTATTAGTGCTATTTTTTGCATTGATTTCAACAGTGTTTTTTTCGAATAAAGCAGGCTATTCAGCATTATTTGGAGGAATCACTTTTTTACTTCCTAATCTTATTTTTGTTCTGTTAGCATTCGCTCACGCGGGCGCTAGGCAGGCTAAAAAGGTGCTTAGGGGGTTTTACGCAGGGGAGGCTATAAAACTCTTTTTAACTGTGTTGTTACTTGTGGTGTTTTTGAAATATGGAGCGTTATCTTTAACCGCTTATTATATCTCATTTGCATTATTAGTAGTGTCGCAGTGGTTAGCGCCTTTCTTTTTTATAACAACGATGGGATAAAACATGGCTGGTCAAGGTGAAGCTCTAACATCATCAAGTTATATTCAACATCATTTAACAAACCTTACTTGGAGTGTTGATGGTGGTTGGAATGCACATGATGCTGGTTTTTGGACTTTTCACGTCGATTCTCTACTGATTGCAGTAGGCCTCGGTGTATTATTTCTTTGGTTGTTTCGTAGTGTTGCAAAACGTTCGACTGTCGGTGTACCTGGTAAGTTACAGTGTTTCATTGAAATGGTTATCGATTTTGTAGATGAGAATGTAAAGGATACTTTTCATGGCAAAAATGCCTTGATAGCTCCATTAGCATTGACTATTTTTGTTTGGGTTTTCTTAATGAACCTAATGGATTTAGTTCCTGTTGATTTACTGCCTCACGCTGCGCAAACCATCGGGATACCTTATCTTAAAGTTGTACCTACAACTGATTTAAACGTTACACTTGGTATGTCATTGAGTGTGTTCGCTTTAATCATTTATTACACTGTCAAAGTTAAAGGTGTAGGCGGTTTTGTTAAAGAACTAACTATGCAACCATTTAACCATTGGGCATTTATTCCAGTAAACTTCCTTCTTGAAGCCGTAACGCTATTAGCGAAACCTGTTTCATTAGGTCTACGTTTGTTCGGAAACTTATATGCTGGTGAGTTAATCTTTATATTGATAGCTTTATTGGGTTACTGGCAATTACCACTGTACTTCCCGTGGGCCGTATTCCATATTTTAATTATTGTTCTACAAGCCTTCATCTTTATGATGTTGACGATTGTATATCTCAGCATGGCGCATGAAGATCATTAATTAATTTGGGTATAACATTAATATTTACTTTTTAAGTAATTACTTTTAAACATTAAAACAATTTATTTTATTTTTGGAGAATTTTTCATGGAAACAGTATTAGGTTTTACTGCAATCGCTGTAGCACTTCTAATTGGTTTAGGCGCTGCTGGTACAGCTATCGGTTTTGGTATCTTAGGTGGTAAATTCCTAGAGGGTGCTGCACGTCAACCTGAAATGGCACCTATGTTACAAGTTAAAATGTTCATCGTTGCTGGTCTTATCGATGCAATCGCGATGATCGGTGTTGGTATTGCATTATTCTTCACTTTTGCAAACCCATTTGTAGCTCAACTAGCGGGCTAATAACGGATCCTAATTAACTTAATTAACTAAGGAGCTGTTATGAATATAAATGCAACCCTAATTGGCCAAGCAATCGCATTTGCGATATTTGTTTGGTTCTGCATGAAGTACGTGTGGCCACCACTTTTAGATGCGATTGAAGCGCGTCAAAAGAAAATTGCGGATGGTTTAACTCAAGCTGAGCGTGCAGGAAAAGATCTAGAACTTGCGCAAGCTAAAGCAGCTGAAAAGCTGAAAGAAGCTAAAGCACAAGCGGCAGAAATAATTGATCAAGCTAATAAGCGTCGTACACAAATTGTTGAAGAAGCTAAAAATGAAGGTGAAGCTGAGCGCAGTAAAATTATTGCTCAAGGTGAAGCAGAAGTGGAAGCTGAGCGTAACCGTGCTCGTGAAGAGTTACGTCAACAAGTTGCTACGTTAGCGATAGCTGGTGCTGAGAAAATCATTAAGCGTTCTATCGATAAAGAAGCGAACAGCGACATTATTGATAAATTAGTTGCTGAACTATAAGGAGCTCGCTTATGTCTGAATTGACTACTGTAGCTCGTCCTTATGCAAGAGCCGCTTTTGAATTTGCTGTGAGTAATAACAACATTGAAGCCTGGTCTGCAATGCTGTTCTTTGCCTCTGAAGTTGCACAAGATGCAACAATGGCAAATGTATTAACACGCGATAAAGCACCACAAGAGTTAGCTGAACTGTTTATTAATGTTTGTGGCGATCAACTCGATGAGAATGGTCAAAACTTGATTAAAGTATTAGCTGAAAATGGACGTTTGAGTGTTTTGCCTCGCGTTGCACAACTTTTTGCTGATTTAGAAACCGAGTATAAAAAAGAGGTCGACGCTGATGTCGTTTCTGCTTATGCCCTTTCTAAAGAACAACAAAAAGAATTAAGTGTTTCGCTAGAAAAACGTCTCGCACGAAAAGTAAACCTAAATTGTAGTATTGATAAGTCATTAATTGCCGGAATGGTAGTTACTGCTGGAGACTTAGTGATTGATAGCACAGCTAGCGGTCAACTAACTCGTTTATCACATATTTTACAATCTTAATGGGAAGTTAGCATGCAACTGAATTCCACTGAAATTAGCGATCTTATCAAGCAACGAATTGGACAATTCGAAGCGGTAAGCGAAGCGCGAAATGAAGGTACAATCGTTTCTGTAAGCGATGGTATTATTCGCATCAACGGCCTTGCTGAGTGTATGCAAGGTGAGATGATCGAACTACCAAATGGTAGCTTTGCTATGGCACTTAACCTTGAGCGTGACTCGGTAGGTGCGGTAGTAATGGGACCTTACCGTGACCTTAAAGAAGGTGAAAAGGTAAAATCAACTGGTCGTATTCTTGAAGTACCAGTAGGTAAAGGTCTTCTTGGTCGTGTTGTAAACACAATGGGTGAGCCAATTGATGGAAAAGGACCAATCGAAAACGATGGTTACTCTCCAATCGAAGTAATTGCACCAGGTGTAATCGATCGTAAATCAGTTGATCAACCAGTTCAAACGGGCTGGAAATCAATCGATTCAATGATTCCAATCGGTCGTGGTCAACGTGAGCTTATCATCGGTGACCGTCAAGTAGGTAAAACTGCTATTGCAATCGATGCAATCATTAACCAAAAATCAACAGGTTTATACTCAATCTATGTAGCAATTGGCCAAAAAGCGTCAACTATTGCTAACGTAGTACGTAAACTTGAAGAGCACGGCGCATTAGAAAACACTATTGTTGTTGTTGCATCTGCTTCTGAAGCTGCTGCACTACAATACCTAGCACCATATGCTGGTTGTTCAATGGGTGAATACTTCCGTGACCGCGGTGAAGATGCACTGATTGTATATGATGATCTTTCTAAGCAAGCTGTTGCTTACCGTCAAATTTCACTACTGCTTAAACGTCCACCTGGTCGTGAAGCATACCCTGGTGACGTTTTCTACCTTCACTCACGTCTACTTGAGCGTGCTTCTCGTGTAAGCGAGCACTACGTTGAAACATTTACTAAAGGTGCAGTGAAAGGTAAAACTGGTTCATTAACAGCATTACCAATCATCGAAACGCAAGCGGGCGATGTATCTGCATTCGTACCGACTAACGTAATTTCTATTACCGATGGTCAGATCTTCTTAACAACTGAACTATTTAATAATGGTGTTCGTCCAGCTGTTGATCCAGGTATCTCTGTATCGCGTGTTGGTGGTTCTGCTCAGTGTAAAGTCATTAAGAAACTTTCTGGTGGTATCCGTACTGCACTAGCGCAATACCGTGAATTAGCGGCGTTTGCTCAGTTCGCATCTGATCTAGATGAAGCAACTCGTAAACAGCTTGACCATGGTAAAAAAGTAACTGAATTAATGAAGCAGAAACAATATGCTCCAATGTCAGTTGTTGAACAAGCGTTGTCATTATTTGCTGCAGAGAAAGGCTTCTTAAATGATGTCGATGTTGAAAAAGTATTAGACTTTGAAGCATCTTTAATCTCTTACGCTAAAAATGAGCATGCTGAGTTCTATGCTCAAATTAATGAAACTGGCGCTTACAGCAAAGAAATCGAAGGACAATTCAAGGCTATCTTGGAATCTTTCGTTGCGACGCAAACCTGGTAATTAATTAACAACAATAGTTGTTAATTAAGCATTAATTAGGAGTAAGAAATGGCCGGCGATAAAGAAATTAGAAATAAGATCGCGAGTGTTAAAAACACTCAAAAGATCACTGGTGCGATGGAAATGGTAGCTGCATCTAAGATGCGTCGTGCGCAACAGCGCATGGAAAGCAGTCTTTCTTATGCATCTACTATGCGCAAAGTGATCGGTCATATCGCACTAGGTAACTTGGAATACCACCACCCTTATCTTCAAGAACGTGAAGTTAAGCGTGTTGGTTACATTGTCATTTCAAGTGATCGTGGTTTATGTGGTGGTTTAAACATTAATTTGTTTAAACCGGTTATCCAAGAAATGAAAAAACACAGCGAAGCTGGTGTTGAAGTTGATTTAGCCGTTATCGGTTCTAAAGCAGCTAGTTTCTTTGGTGGCTTAGGCGCTAATATTGTTGCACAAGCAACAAGCTTAGGTGATGCACCAACCGTTGATGATTTAATCGGTTCGGTAAAAATCATGTTAGACGCTTATGATGCAGGAAAACTTGATCGCTTGTACATAGTGAACAATAAATTCGTTAGTACCATGGTACAAGAACCTACTGTCAGTCAATTATTACCTCTGCCAAAAGCAGAAAACGATGATGAAGTAGCTACCCATCACTGGGATTACATTTACGAAGGTGACGCTAAAGATATTTTAGACTCATTATTAGTTCGTTATGTTGAATCTCAAGTGTATCAAGCGGTAGTAGAAAACTTAGCGTGTGAACAAGTTTCACGTATGGTTGCAATGAAAGCTGCAACAGATAACGCAAGTGACTTGATTGATGATTTACAACTTGTTGCCAATAAAGCACGTCAAGCTGCAATTACTCAGGAGCTTTCTGAGATTTGTGGTGGTGCGGCTGCGGTATAATTTTAAAATAAAGATTTTAGAGGATCAGAAATGAGTTCAGGTAAAATCGTACAGATTATCGGTGCTGTTGTGGATGTTGAATTCCCACAAGATAGCGTACCGAATATATACAGTGCACTGATCGTGACTGAAAAGAACCTTACAATGGAAGTACAGCAACAAATTGGCGGCGGCGTTGTACGTTGTATCGCAATGGGTGCTTCAGAAGGTTTAAGTCGTGGTTTAGAAGTTACTGATACTAAACAAGCAATCACAGTACCTGTTGGTACGGCTACACTAGGCCGTATTATGAACGTATTGGGTGAGCCAATTGATGAATGTGGTCCAGTTGTTTCTGATGAGCAATACGAGATCCACCGTGCAGCACCTTCTTATGAAGAGCAGTCGGCATCAGCTGAAACACTAGAAGTTGGTATTAAAGTTATCGACTTAATTTGTCCATTCGCAAAAGGTGGTAAAATCGGCCTATTCGGTGGTGCTGGTGTTGGTAAAACAGTAAACATGATGGAACTTATCAATAACATCGCACTTAAACATTCAGGTTTGTCTGTTTTTGCTGGTGTTGGTGAGCGTACTCGTGAAGGTAACGATTTCTACCATGAGATGCAGGAAGCAGGCGTTGTAAACGTTGAAAAACCTGAAGAATCAAAAGTAGCAATGGTTTACGGTCAAATGAATGAGCCACCAGGAAACCGTTTACGTGTTGCCCTGACTGGTCTTACTATGGCTGAGCGTTTCCGTGATGAAGGTAAAGACGTACTATTATTTGTTGATAACATCTACCGTTACACACTAGCGGGAACAGAAGTATCAGCACTATTAGGTCGTATGCCATCAGCCGTTGGTTACCAACCAACACTTGCTGAAGAGATGGGTGTATTACAAGAGCGTATTACATCAACTAAAGTGGGTTCTATTACATCTATCCAAGCGGTATACGTACCTGCCGATGATTTAACGGATCCATCTCCAGCAACAACCTTTGCTCACTTAGACGCAACTGTTGTACTTAACCGTAATATCGCATCTATGGGTCTTTACCCTGCGATTGACCCGTTAGATTCAACTTCTCGTCAACTTGATCCTTTAGTTGTTGGTCAAGAGCATTACGATATTGCTCGTGGTGTTCAAGGTATTTTACAGCGTTATAAAGAGCTGAAAGATATCATTGCTATCTTAGGTATGGATGAGCTTTCTGAAGAAGATAAGCAAATTGTATCTCGTGCACGTAAAGTTGAGAAATTCTTAACTCAGCCTTACCACGTAGCAGAAGTATTTACAGGTGACCCAGGTATTTACGTACCACTTAAAGACACATTAGCTGGCTTTAAAGGTTTAATCGCTGGTGAATACGACGACATTCCTGAGCAAGCGTTCCTATACGTAGGTGCAATTGAAGAAGCTGTCGAAAACGCTAAAAAATGTAATAGCTGGAGGTAACTATGGCTAAGGCAATGACCACACATTTAGATGTTGTAAGTGCAGAAAAATCACTGTTTACAGGATTAGTTTCGCATTTATCAGTATCAGGTCAAGAAGGTGAACTAGGCATTATGCATGGTCACACACCATTATTGACGCCAATTAAACCAGGAATGGTTCAATTAGTGAAACAAGATGGTGGCGAAGAAGTCATTTATATCTCAGGCGGTTTTCTTGAAGTACAGCCAGGTGGCGTTACTGTTTTAGCTGATACTGCAATTCGTGGTCAAGATCTTGACCAAGCGAAAGCAGAAGAAGCTAAGCGTGCTGCTGAAGCGCAAATGTCTAGTCCTAATAAGGATATTGATTTTGCATTAGTAACGGCTCAACTTGCGCAAGCGGTTGCTCAGTTACGTGCTATTAAGTTAACACGTAAATAGATATTTACACTTTCATTAAAAAGGCGGCCTATAGGTCGCCTTTTTTTGGCTATTTTTGGGGTTATACCAACTACATCAAATAATGTTATTTAAATTTCTCTCAGGGAAAATGACTTATACCAATTGTATTAAATAACTGATCTAAATTTTGCGCCGGAAAAATGGCTTAGTTTGAGGCGTAAGTTGATGTAAATGGTTGTTCCCTATACGAAACTTACAACGAAAAAATAAGTTGTTTTAACAAGTAAAATAGATCAGTTACTTACTATGATTGGTATTAGTTTAAGGCGTAATTTAAGCTTTGAAGTAGTCGAATAGAGTAGTTGATTGGTATTAAGAGACTAAGAGTCGTTGATTAACTGGTTTGTTAATAGTGGTCAGGTTTAATGGGGGAGTTGAAGTTTAGAGCAGTCGAAGCGCACTCAAAGAGCCACGCTTCTTTTAATATCGGGGAGATATCAAGTATTATTCACCACATGCGCCAATAGCAGCAGGAATAGATAGTTGTGGAACTAGTAAGTAGTCCATTGAACAGTCTTTAGCACTGTTGTAAGTAGTACCAGTACAACCAGCAAGAAGAACAACGGCAACAGCAGCAACTGCGAATTTAGCGATAGATTTCATAATGAGTCCTTATATTATATATGTATATTAACAATCAATGTATTGTCAACTGGACGCAAGATATCACAAAAAAATTCCGATCAAATAATTAATTTATTTTTATTACTCATTTAATTGATTGTAATTTTTGTTTTTTCTGCCAATCGGTTAATTCTATTTTTCCCTTTTCAGATAAGCTATATAAACCTCGCTGTACTTTATCAAACCAGCCATAATGATTGTTATAGAGAAACTGTGTCGCTTGTGGTTCATCAATGGCTTTATTGATTGAAGAGCCTGAATTTGGTGAGGATATTGATAGGTATTCTGCGATTCGAATTGCACGTTGTCTATATGCTGTTAATCCTGCATTACTATTCGTCGAACCACCCTTTTGAGTGTCGCCCTGGCGTGAATGGAACTCTTTTAATAGGGCTTTTTGTTTGCGTGTATTCTTTTTTGGCGTGTAATATTTAGGGTCATTGATGACCTCTACATACTGTTGTGATTTTTGTATATCAACCACAATTAAACCTAATCCTAGTCGTGCAATCAGTTTTTTAACCTGTTTTTGTTTCTTTTTAAAAATAGTCGCTTGTTTAGGGATCGCTATATACACATTATCAGCTAAGGTAAAGCGCTCTACTGCTTGTAATAACAGTGTGATATTCAATGTTAGTTTTAACTCTATTATTAATAATTGATCATCTTGAATGGCAACAATATCGCAATCTTTGATCTCCCCTTTCACCTGATAACCTAAATTTGTTAAATAGTGTTTAATTGGTAAATAAAGATCGGATTCTTGAAGTTTAGTGGGCATGTTTATCGGCCAATTGGCTAAGATTAATGAGTTTAATAGTAAAAATATAACATAATAATTTATTGTTTTTAGCCTATTAGCATGTAAATGTTTAGTACATCTCTCTTGGATATTTTATGACCTGGATTATTTTCTATATTGACTTACCAAGTTAAGCGATGTAATTGATTGTCATTGGTATAATTGTCGCCAAATGGGTATAATAAATTTTATTTTTTCTAATTAACTCGAAGCCTAAATCATGCAAAAATTCGATACAAAAACATTCCAAGGGCTAATTCTTGCTTTGCAAGACTTCTGGGCTCGTCAAGGTTGTGCCATTGTACAACCACTCGATATGGAAGTTGGGGCTGGCACATTCCACCCTCAAACATTCTTACGTTCAATTGGTCCTGAGCCAATGAGCAGTGCTTATGTTCAACCATGTCGTCGTCCTACAGATGGCCGTTACGGTGAAAACCCTAACCGCTTACAACACTACTACCAGTTCCAGTGTTGTGTTAAAACCATCTCCGAAAAATATTCAAGAATTATACTTACAATCACTAGAAGAGATTGGTGTCGATACGTCGATACACGATATTCGCTTTGTAGAAGATAACTGGGAATCACCAACGTTAGGAGCTTGGGGTTTAGGCTGGGAAATTTGGCTAAACGGTATGGAAGTAACACAGTTTACTTACTTCCAACAAGTAGGTGGACTTGAGTGTTCTCCTGTTACTGGTGAAATTACTTACGGTTTAGAGCGTTTAGCTATGTATATCCAAGGGGTTGATAGTATTTATGACCTAGTATGGACTGATGGCCCAATGGGCAAAGTGACTTACGGTGATATTTTCCACCAAAATGAAGTTGAACAATCAACTTATAACTTTGAACATGCCGATGTTGATGCGCTTTTTGTACAGTTTGATCAATGTGAAAAAGATAGCCAAAAGTTAATTGAAGCAGGTTTACCACTACCAGCTTATGAGCAAGTTATGAAAGCATCACATGTATTTAACTTGTTAGATGCACGCCATGCTATCTCTGTGACAGAACGCCAACGTTACATTCTACGTGTTCGTTCACTTTCAAAAGCAGTTGCAGAAGCTTATTACAGTGCACGTGAAGCGCTTGGTTTCCCACTTTGTAAAAATTTAGATAAATAGAGGCAAGTTTAATGTCACATGAAAATTTATTGATTGAGTTGGGTACTGAAGAGTTACCACCGAAATCACTTCGTAAACTTGCTGCATCATTTGCTAGTAATGTTGAAGCAGAATTAGTTAAAGCTGAACTGGCCTTTGATAAAGTTGAATGGTTAGCTTCTCCAAGACGTTTGGCCGTAGAGGTTACTAACTTAATAGCTGCTCAAGCCGACAAGATCGTAGAAAAACGTGGTCCAGCTGTGAATGTTGCCTTTGACGATGCTGGTGTAGCGACTAAAGCTGCACAGGGGTGGGCACGCTCTAACGGTATTAGCGTTGAACAAGCTGAACGTTTAGTGACTGATAAAGGTGAATGGTTATTGTTTAAATCATCGGTTAAAGGTCAAGAAATCAGCGAATTAATCCCTGGGATCGCTGCTACTGCTTTAAGTAAGTTGCCTATTCCTAAACCAATGCGTTGGGGTAGTGAAAGCACGCAATTTATTCGTCCTGTACACACGGTAACTATGCTATTTGGTAGCAAACTAATCCAAGGTGAGCTATTGGGTGTTGCGTCAGATAGAGTAATCAGAGGTCATCGTTTCCTAGGTGAAGCTGAGCTTACTTTAAACCATGCAGATAATTACCAATCACTACTAGATGATTCAGGTAAAGTGATCGTTGATTATGAGCGTCGTAAAGCTATTATCCGTGAGCAAGTAGAAGCCGTTGCTGCGCATGAAAATGGCGTTGCCGCAATAGATGAAGAGCTACTAGAAGAAGTAACATCATTAGTTGAATGGCCTGTTACACTGGTGGGTTCTTTTGAAGAGAAATTCTTAGATGTTCCTTCTGAAGCGCTTATCTACACAATGAAAGACAACCAAAAATACTTCCCAGTATTAGATAAAGAAGGCAATTTATTACCTCGCTTTATCTTTGTTTCAAACATTGTTAGTCGTGATCCTAAACAGGTTATTTCAGGTAATGAGAAAGTAGTTCGCCCTCGTTTAGCGGATGCTGAGTTCTTCTTTGAAACAGATAAAAAGAAAACATTAGAAAGCCGTTTAGACTCTCTATCAACTGTATTATTCCAAAAACAACTGGGTACATTAAAAGAGAAATCTGAACGTATTAGTCAAGTTGCTGCAAAAGTTGCGGCTAAAATTGATGCTAATGCTGAGCATGCACAACGTGCAGGTCTATTATCTAAAGCTGATTTAATGTCTGAAATGGTAATGGAATTCCCTGACGTTCAAGGTGTAATGGGAATGTATTACGCTCGTTTTGATGGTGAACATGAAGATGTTGCTGTTGCATTAAACGAACAATACTTACCACGTTTTGCTGGTGATAAACTACCAACTTCATTAGTTGCTTGTGCCGTATCTTTAGCTGATAAACTAGATACATTAGTGGGTATCTTTGGTATTGGTCAAGCACCTAAAGGTGATAAAGACCCGTTTGCTTTACGTCGTGCTGCTATCGGTTTATTACGTATTATCACGGATAAAGGCTTAGATTTAGATATTGTCGATCTAGTTGAAATCGCTAAACTACAATACGCTGATAAATTAACTAACGATAATGTGGTTAACGATGTTGTTGATTTCTTATTCGCTCGTTTCCGTGCTACTTACCAAGCTGGTGGTTATTCAGTTGAGTTAATTCAATCTGTTTTAGAGCGTCGTCCTACTAAACCTGTAGACTTCGAAAAACGTATTAAAGCAGTAGCTAAGTTTCAAACTTTACCAGAAGCTGCCCCTATTGCTGCTGCAAATAAGCGTATTAGTAATATTCTTGCTAAGGTAAATGATGAAATTAACAGCAAAGTTGATGCAAATTTACTCCAAGAAGACGCTGAAAAAGCACTTTCTGAAATTTTAGAGGCTCTAGAAAGCAAGCTAAGCCCTTTATTTGAAGAAGGAGACTACGAGTCAGCCTTATTCGAGTTAGCTAGCTTAAAATCGCCTGTAGACGATTTTTTCGATAACGTGATGGTAATGGCGGACGATTTGGCTGTAAAAAATAACCGTTTAGCCCTTTTAAACCGTTTACGTAACTTGTTCTTACAAGTTGCTGATGTTTCTGTTTTGTAATTTATCGCAATAAGAAAACATTAATATTAACTAAAAAAGCTCAGTTTTTACTGAGCTTTTTTGTTTCACGTGAAACAGCTCTAAACCATTTTGTTTCTTTTATTTAAATATTTGATGTGAGTGTTTATCTATTTTATAGCGTGACTTATCATTAAAAACCTTATTTATTCTCCTCTGTATTTATGAATATTTGCTCTGTTTATATTGATCAGTAGGATAAAATAAAGGGGTAAAAAATTTAAGGTGAAGCATTTTTATTGCTTATAAGATCAGCGGTAAAAATAGAAAACGAGGTTTCACGTGAAACAAATTATTTTAAAACTGCATAATTAAAATTTATATTTAGGATTGTTATAAATGCCCTATTCAACTTTTGGAAACAAATTTACACAGCATTCTGGCATCAATGAATTGATGGACGATTTAAATAAAGGTGTAAAAGGCGGCGATGATATTTTAATGTTAGGTGGCGGAAATCCTGCGACTATCCCATCAATTCATCAGCGACTAACTAACTTAATGCAGGAGTTATTAGACCAAGGGAAACTAATGGATACTCTTGGTAATTATGATGGACCACAAGGTAAAGATGCATTTATTAATGCATTAGTAGAATTGTTCAATGATCTATACGATTGGGACTTATCTACAGACAATATCATGTTAACAAATGGTAGCCAAAATGCTTTTTTCTACCTATTTAATTTATTAGCAGGTGATTTTTCACAGGGTAAAAAACGTAAAATTTTATTCCCTCTTGCCCCAGAATATATTGGTTATGCCGATGCCAGTGTCTCTGAAGATACTTTTGTTGCTGTTCGTCCTAAGATAACTGAACTACCAAATCAACAATTTAAGTACCACGTTGATTTTGATGCTTTGAATATAACCGATGATATTGGTGCTATTTGTGTTTCTAGACCCACTAACCCAACGGGTAATGTATTAACTGATGCAGAGATTGAAAAGTTAGATAAATTAGCTAAACAACATAATATTCCACTGATTATCGATAATGCGTATGGCACTCCTTTTCCAAATATTATCTTTGAAGAGGTAAAACCTCATTTTAACCTTAATACTATTTTATGTTTAAGTTTATCTAAGTTTGGTTTGCCAGGTGCACGTTGTGGGATTGTTATTGCTAATCCAGAAGTGATTAAAGCGATGTCTAATCTGTCAGGTATTATGGCACTTTCTCCAGGTGGTATTGGTCCTGAAATTGTGTTGCCATTAGTTAAAAGCAAAGAGATTATAGAGTTAAGTGATCAGGTTATTCGTCCTTTTTACAAACATAAATCTGAAGTGGCCATTAAATTATTAACTGAAAAAATTAACAGTGAAAACTTTAGGATCCATAAATCAGAAGGTGCGTTATTTCTGTGGCTTTGGTTTAAAGACTTACCAATTACTTCACATGAACTTTATCAGCGATTAAAAGAGAAAGGGTTAATTGTTGTTTCAGGGCACTATTTCTTCCCTGGTTTGGAGCAAGATTGGCAACATACTCACGAATGTATTCGACTTAACTACGCTCAAGATAGTGAAGTTGTAGAGCGTGGCATTACGATTTTATCTGATTTAGTTAATGAACTTTATGCGTAAATTGTTTAGTTTTTAATTGGACATTGAAGTGTGTTTCACGTGAAACATACTTTATTTAAATCCTTCTTTTTGCTTTTCCTCTAAGACTTAGCTTAGCGTTTTAATTGTGTGATCAACTGATTTAATACTTCACTAATATCTTTAATCACTTCACTTGATTGGTTTATATCTTGTAAATTAGCACTCACCTGTTGAGCATGCTGCTTTATTGTAGAGGTATTACCAACGACCTGTTCGATAGTGGTTGCTTGCTCTTCTGTAGTGGCAGCGATGGTATTATTAAACTGGTAAATATCGTTAATGATATTAGAGACCGATTTTAATTGTTGTTGAGCTTCTAAACTATGTTTTGCACAATCGATGGCCGCATCACTCTGTTGTAAAACAAACTCATTGGCTTGATTTGCTGTTTCTACTAATTGATTAATAATGCCCTGTATCTCTTCTGTTGAACTAGAGGTGCGAATTGCTAACGCTCTTACTTCATCTGCAACAACTGCAAAACCCCTTCCTTGTTCTCCAGCTCGAGCAGCTTCAATAGCGGCATTAAGTGCGAGTAAATTAGTTTGGCTAGAGACGTTATTAATAACTTCTAAGACGTTGTTGATTGAGTAGGTATCTGCAGTTAACTTTTTAACTATTTTACTCAGCGAAAGAATATTGTCTGACAGTTGTTTGGTTTTTTGCACTTCACTGGCTAATGCAAGATCGGCTTGATTCATTAACTGAACGGCTTTATCAGTATGTTGACTGGTATCCGCTGCATTTTTAGTAATATCATTAAATGAATTGGATAAAGCAATAATAGAGGTATTCACCTGTTCTGTTTGTTGATGTTGCTGTTGGCTGCTCTGTTCCGCTTGTCTCGCACGTTTTTGTAATAAGTTACTAGCATTCAATGCTTGTTCAGATTGAGACTGTAGAGAGCCTGTGAGTTCTTTTAAATAGGCCTGTAAACGCAGACTACGCTTATTAACGATCTTAAATTCTGAAAAACGACTTTTAATATTCAGCGCGCTGCCAAAGTCCCCTGCGGTTAATGCATCAAAGAAAGGCAACAATCTACGAATAAATTGTAATGTTTTAAACTGTAAGCTGGCAGATAAGATCACCATTAATAAAAACAGTATTAAAGCTGAAGCACCAATCAAACGGACCTTATAAGTGATTGCTTGTTTTTGTTGATCAACCACACTGGAATAGGCTGTAAAGGTATCGATTAAAATGCCTAGTTTAGTACTTAAGTTCACACGACTTTCAATAACCGATGCAAGCATGACACTGGTATTGGTTAATTCTTTCGGGTAGCGTTTGGTTAAACTATTTAATTCATCGATCGACTCTTGAGTTAAGTCGATGGTTTCAGGCTGATCAAAACTAAATTCATCAACCGCTTCTGTATAAAACAAATTAAGACTTGGTAACTGATTCAAAGTGGATAGTAGCGTTGAAATATGATCATTTTGTTCAATAAGGTTACTTTTAATGGTGTCACTTTTTTGTTCTAGATAACTTTGTCTTAATACTGCTATTTGATGTAAGTGCTGATTTATATCTAATAAAATTTGGTAGTAATCTTGTTTGATCACTAAAGCAACGTCGGACTTTTCTACTAAACGTCTTAAGTCAGTAATATAACCTTGGCGTTCTGTTTCATTATTGATTAATAAAATATCTGGGGTCGCTGCTAACTTACCTGCTTCCCTCGCTTCAATAATGGCCGTATCTAAATCACTAACTCCGAGATCAATAGCATTTTGTTGTGATGCATTAAGCCAAGTTATCTGTGTTTCTTTTAAAGCACCTAACTTATTTTCTGCGTTTAATAACTTTTGTGTATCACCTGTCCCTAAATATCGTTCTAAGGAAATAGCAATATCATCTTTTAATGCGGATTTGATGGCATGGTAAGACTGGTTAATTTGATAGGGTTTATCAACTTCCTGCCAAGCCCAAACAATAAATGTAGTGATCAGCATTAATAATGAAGCAATGCAGATAGATATGATTTTAGTAAGTAGATTAATAGACATATTGCGCTCTTTAAACAATTCGACAGCGCATAGTAATTAGAGAGTGTGGCAGTAATATTTCTAGATATCTAAAATTAGGTATTATTTTCTAAATTTTAGTCAAAAAAATCCAGCTAAATAAGCTGGATTTTATTAATAACTTTTCATAAATGAATTATGTGTGGTTATTTAGATATCGATATTGCCTACACGTAATGCATTCTTTTCGATAAATTCGCGTCTTGGTTCAACATGGTCACCCATTAATGTTGTAAATAATTGGTCTGCACCAACGGCATCTTCAACAGTAACTTGTAACATATGACGTGTATTAGGATCCATGGTCGTTTCCCATAACTGGCTTGGGTTCATCTCACCTAGTCCTTTATAACGTTGGATATATAGGCCACGTTTAGATTCGTGCATTAACCAGTTAACCGCTTCAATGAAGTTTTCTACAGGTTTAGTACGATCGCCACGTCGGATGTAAGCACCCTCTTCAAGTAAGTTTTGAATCTCAGTACCTAGTGTTACTAATGCTTTGTATTCAACCGAACCAAAGAACTCTTCATCAAAGGTATAAATTGTATCTACGCCGTGTTTGCGAACGGTGAAAATAATCTTGTTAGAGATCTCATCATCTGATTTAGCAATGTCTGCTTTGTAGATAGTCCCTTCTAACTCTTCACGATTTAATACTTCGACAATATCTTCAACCCACGGTGTCACTACATCTGTCTTAGCCAAGCTATCAGCGGTTAATTCTGGACGATAAATTAACTTATCAAGGACAACGTTAGGGTAACGGCGAGAAAGCCTTACAATCGTATCCTGAGCGTCACGGTAGCGATCGATCATACCCTGTAATGCGACACCTGTAATACCTGGTGACTCACTATTAACATGTAAAGATGCGCCATCCATTGCTAATGATGTTAAGTAAGCTTGTAAAGCCGGATCATCTTTAATGTAAGTTTCTTGTTTACCTCTTTTTACTTTGTATAGAGGTGGTTGAGCGATGTAGATATAACCATTTTCGATTAATTCCGGCATTTGGCGGTAGAAGAAAGTTAACAACAGTGTACGGATGTGAGAACCATCCACGTCGGCATCGGTCATGATAATGATGCGATGGTAACGGGTTTTCTCAGGGTTATATTCATCACGTCCAATACCACAACCCAGTGCGGTGATCAGTGTTGCTACTTCTTGTGAAGATAACATCTTATCGAAACGCGCTTTTTCAACGTTTAGGATTTTACCTTTAAGTGGCAAGATAGCTTGGTTTTTACGAGATCGGCCTTGTTTCGCACTTCCGCCAGCCGAGTCCCCTTCCACTATGTATAGTTCAGAAAGCGCTGGGTCTTTCTCTTGGCAATCTGCTAGTTTACCTGGTAAACCTGCTAAATCTAATGCGCCTTTACGACGTGTCATATCACGGGCTTTACGCGCCGCTTCACGTGCTCTTGCTGCATCAACAATTTTGTTAACAATGATTTTAGCTTCGTTAGGGTTCTCTAATAAGAAATCCTGTAGACGTTCATTCATTGCACCTTCAACAATCGGACGTACTTCCGATGACACTAAACGGTCTTTTGTTTGTGAAGAGAATTTTGGATCAGGTACTTTTACTGAAATAACCGCTGTTAAACCTTCACGAGAATCACCACCTTCAGTGGTTGTTTTGTTCTTATTGTTTTTAACTTTTGCTAACTCTTTTTCAATATAAGAGTTTAAAGTACGGGTTAGAGCACCACGGAAACCTGTTAAGTGGGAACCACCATCACGTTGTGGAATATTGTTTGTGAAACAATAGATGTTTTCTTGGAAACCATCATTCCACTGCATTGCAACTTCAACTGCTGTGCCATCTTCATGCTCTGTATTAAAATGAAATACTTTATTATGAATAGGTGTTTTGTTTTGATTTAAGTATTCAACAAATGCTTGTATACCACCTTCATAATGAAAGTGATCAGACTTATCGTCTTCACGTTTATCAATTAACTTTATTGAAACACCTGAGTTTAAGAAAGATAGTTCACGTAGACGTTTTGCTAAAATGTCGTAATTAAACGTCGTTTTAGAGAAAGTAGATGGGCTTGGCCAAAAACGAATTTCTGTTCCAGTTTGATCTGTATCCCCAATAATTGCTACTGGTGCATCAGGTTCACCAAGAGAGTATGATTGTTGATGAATATGCCCACTACGTTTAATGGTTAAACGTAATTTGTCAGATAAAGCATTTACTACAGAAACACCAACACCGTGTAAACCACCTGATACTTTATAAGAGTTATCATCGAACTTACCACCTGCGTGCAGCACTGTCATAATAACTTCTGCTGCTGATACACCTTCTTCTTCATGAATATCTACTGGGATACCACGACCATCATCTCGTACAGATACACTACCATCACTGTGAATAGTACAAATAATATCGTTACAGTGACCCGCCAAAGCTTCATCGATCGAGTTATCTAACACTTCGAAAACCATGTGATGTAGACCGGTACCATCATCGGTATCACCGATATACATGCCAGGGCGTTTACGAACGGCATCTAACCCTTTTAGTACTTTAATACTTGACGAATCATAACTATTCTCAGCCATAAAACTTTCACCTTTCTACTGTAATTTTGCCCTGTTTCACGTGAAACAGGCTACATTCTGTAAATAAATCATCAATCCCATTTTCCGTAATGGCACTGATAAATACTTGAGCACTAGACTCTTTGATATGTTTTGCTAACACCGCTTGTTTGTTTTTATCTAACTCTGAACTAAAGTCATCTATTAAAAACACACATTGTTTATGATCGACTGCGTTTAGAAACAAACCTTGTGCTAAACGTAATGCATAAACAAGTAACTTTAATTGTCCTCTTGATAACACATCATCAACAGGTAAATTATTGATTTTTAATTTTAAGTCGGCTTTTTGTGGACCGATGCTTGTGTAGCCTAGCTGCTTATCACGATGAAAATTATCGGATAAATAGTCGGCTAACGACTTGTTATTTTTGTCCCATCCACAAAAGAATTTACTGTCGATAGTAAATTCTGGCAAAAAGTCTGCAATAGTTTGTGTGATTAAAGGCTGCAATTTTGCAAAATAATCAGCCCTCTGAGCGCTTATCTGCTCGCTCAAGACACAAAGTTCATTATCCCATACTTGAAGCTCTTTGTAAGCGTTACATTGCTTTAAAGCGGCATTCCTTTGCTTTAAAAGTCTCTTTATGCGAGCCCAGTTGCTATAAAACATAGGATCATGATAAAAAACGCCCCAATCTAAATATGCACGACGATTTTTAGGACTACCTGAGAGTAAAGTATAGCTTTCAGGGGTAATCAATTGCATCGGAATATATTGGGTTAAAGAGGCTAATTTCTTGACGATTTGACCATCAATTTTCAGGGTAGTTTCACCCCCTTTGGATTTTTGTAGTCCAATGGGGAAAACCCGATCTTGATGGTTAATTTCACTAAAGAGTGTGAAATTATGTTGTTCGTATTGAATCACTCGATTGGTTAAATGGGTGCGAAAAGAGCGCCCTAACCCAAGAAAGTAGATTGCTTCTAAGAGTGAAGATTTACCACTGCCATTATCGCCTATGATCAGGTTTACTTTACTATCAAAAGTGAGGGAAGCAGTATCAATATTGCGGAATTGATTAATGATTAATTTCTGTAACGACATTAATCAATTCCTTTAGTCGGGTAGCAAACAGAAGCGGTTTGTAACATTTTGACTATTGCATAAATGGATAAGATATTATTGACTATAAACGCATTGGCATGAGTACATAAAGTGAGTCATCACTATCTAGCGACTCAATTAAAGCACTATGATCTGATGTGCTAAAAGTGATTTTTACTTGTTCGCTTTTAAGGGTGTTCAATACATCCAATACATAACTTACGTTAAACCCAATCTCTAACTCTGCTGACTGGTAATCAACATCAATATACTCTTCTGCTTCTTCACGCTCAGGGTTGTTGGCAGTAATTTTTAATAGATTTTCCGATAAGGTTAAACGTACCCCACGGAATTTCTCATTTGATAAAATAGCTGCTCGACTAAATGCTTGTTTAAGTGTTTCACGACTAGAGATAAGCTCTTTATCACCATTACGTGGAATAACACGGCGGTAATCAGGGAAACGTCCATCAACAAGCTTAGTGGTAAACACAAAACCATCAATCACGGCACGTAAGTTGTTTTTACCTAATTGAATGGTCACATTCGCTTGGTCTTTATCAAGTAGCTTAACTAATTCCAACACACCTTTACGCGGTACGATCACAGATTGCTCTTCGATAGCCTGGTCAATATTAATGGCGCAAGATGCTAAACGATGCCCATCGGTTGAAACACTACGTAAACTATTACCAGAAACTTCAAAGAACATACCATTTAGATAATAACGTACATCCTGGCTAGCCATTGCAAATTGAGTAAACTCAATAAGTTTTTTAAATTCATTCTGCGGCACAGTTAATTCAATCAGGCTCTGCCAAGATTCGATGTTTGGGAAGTCGACAGAGGGTAAGGTTGATAGTAAGTACCTACTACGCCCAGACCTAACTGTAACTCGCTCATTTTTCACTTCGAAAGTCACTTCACAAGGATCTGACAAGCCACGACAAATATCTAAAAGTTTACGTGCAGGTACTGTAATTGCACCTTCTTCTGAAGCTTGCTCTAATGGAATTTGTGCCATTAATTCAACTTCTAAATCAGTACCCGTTAAGTTTAGAAAGTTATCTTTTACTTCAATCAGGATATTACCCATGATCGGTAAAGCTGGACGACCACCTGCTACTGAGCCTACAACGAGTTGTAATGGTCTTAATAAGATTTCACGGGAAATAGTAAACTTCATGAGATAAGCCTTTGTTACATCGATAAGGTGCGAATAAGAATTTTATAATCTTCTTGAATGTCGTTATTTTCACGACGTAACTCATCGACTTTACGACAAGCATGTAAAACAGTTGTATGGTCACGACCACCAAACGCTTCACCAATCTCAGGTAAGCTATGTTGGGTTAACTCTTTAGCAAGTGCCATCGCAATTTGGCGAGGACGAGCAACGGTTCGTGTACGTCGTTTTGATGACATATCAGAGATTTTAATACGGTAATGTTCAGCAACTACTTTTTGGATGTTATCTACAGTCGTTTGCTTAGTATGAACTGCTAACATATCACGTAATGCATCTTGTACTAGTGAGATAGTAATATCTTGACCAGTAAATTGCGCTTTTGCTGAAATATTAGCAATGGCACCTTCTAATACACGTACGTCGGTAATGGTTAAACGCTTAGCAATAAAGAAAGCAACATCATCAGGTAATGTTAAACCACGCTCTTCTGCTTTACTGATTAAGATAGCAACACGCGTTTCTAATTCAGGTGGATCGATTGGAATAGATAAACCCCAACCAAAACGAGTTCGTAGTCGTTCATCAATTCCTTCAATCTCTTTAGGAAAACGGTCACTGGTTAAAATAACTTGCTGGTGGCCATCTAACATAGAGTTGAATGTTTGGAATAATACTTCCTGTGAACGCTCTTTACCTGCGAAGAAGTGAATATCATCTATTAATAATGCATCTAGCGATGCGTAATATTCTTTAAACTGCTCAATGGTATTGTTACGAATGGCATTGATCATATCCTGTACAAAACGTTCAGAACGAATGTACACCACTTTGCTTTCTGGATTTTCTGAAACAATCGCATTACCCACCGCATGTAATAAATGCGTTTTACCTAAACCTGGGTGAGCATATAAAAAGAGTGGGTTATAAACACCACCTGGATTTTCTGCAATTTGTTGAGTCGTCGCAATAGCAAAATTATTCGATTTACCTTCAACAAAGTTATCAAAGGTATATTTTTTTATTAAATTACTTTTGTGCGCGATATTTAAAGAAGGTGACTCACCTTCCCAAGGTTGATTGGTATTTTGTACTGGTGCTGCTTTTGCGACTGTCGGATTATTAGTGGCAGCATTTGCTGTACCTACTAATAAACGTATTTTAATGCTGAGATTAGGATCAACTTCATGTGCCAAGGTTTGCAATTTAGTTTCAATGATATCCATGTACTTTTCGCGTACCCATTCACTAGTGTATTTATTTGGCGAATATAATGACAAGGTATTATTGTCGTATTCTGCCTGTAAAGGGCGTAACCAAGTACTAAAGTCTCCTGCTGATAGCTCGTCTTTTAATTGTGCTAAACATTCTTGCCAAATAGCCAGGGACATTGTGGAACTCCAGTAGATTCATTAGGGCGGATAATTCTACCGATAAGATCGTCATGATGCTATAAGATCAAGCAACAAAAAGAAAAAAAGATCCTTGAAATTTATCTCATTCAATGGTTAAAGCATCCACAAGGATATAACTAGGTAACATCAAGGGCACAGAGCTTTATCCACAACATACTTATTTAACTATTTACAAATCTTAATTTATAAGATCGCGGAAGATCCTTGCTAATTAGTGTCGCTTATATATAATCGCGCCACCCTAACTTTTGAGTTTGGCTCGTAGTGACTATTTATTTATTTCTTATTTAATTTTGAAAAAAATGAATTTAATCTACCAGAAAGAAGCATCTCTGATTGACTTTTAGTCGATCAATCAATAGAATTCGCTCTCTTTTTAATCGGCTGACGCTTTTGATTAATATTGTTTAGTGACTTTTCGAAGTGATTAAGCACTAACAGATTGAAAAAATTAGCTACTGTACAGTACTTAACAATAAGTGGAAAAGAGCATGAAACGTACTTTTCAACCAAGCAACACAAAGCGTAAGCGTTCACACGGTTTTAGAACTCGTATGGCGACTAAGAACGGTCGTGCCGTATTAGCTCGTCGTCGTGCTAAAGGCCGCGCTAGCTTAAGCGCATAATTTACCAGACGTGGTGAATTATTCGTTTTCTCGGGAGTTACGTCTGTTAACTCCCGAAGATTTTCAACCTGTATTTAAAAATGCTATTCCAGCAGTATCCCCGCATTTAACTCTTCTTGCTAGAAAAAATACTTTTGACCATCCTCGTATTGGTATGGCTATTCCTAAAAAGCATATAAAACTTGCTGTAGGTCGTAATCGTATCCGTCGCATAGTAAGAGATCATTTCCGTCTTCAACAACATGAGCTTCCTAACATCGATATCGTCGTTGTTGCTAAAGCTGGTATTGCTGATTTATCAAATCAAGAACTTCATAAGGTATTGGATAAGTTATGGCGAAAATTAGTGCAGCGTTGCAATGGATAGCAATTAAATTCATTCGTGGTTATCAGCTAGTTATAAGTCCCATTCTTGGACCTCGTTGTCGTTTTACGCCAAGTTGTTCACATTATGCGATAGCAGCCATAAAGAGTCATGGTATGATAAAAGGATGTTGGCTAGCCGCTCGTCGTCTTGTAAAATGCCATCCCTTTAATGAAGGAGGATATGATCCTGTACCTCCTTGTTGCGCAACTAAAAATAAACCTAAACCTTAGAGATCAAATACGTTATGGAATCACAACGCAATTTACTTTTCCTCGCACTTTTGTTTGTTAGCTTTTTGCTATATCAAGCATGGGTTACCGAGCAAAGCCCTCAGCCAGTTGCTGCAGCGCAAACGACTGAACAAAGCACTTCACAATCATCAGTACCATCGACTAGTAATCATAGCGCTGATATTCCTGCTTCTTCTGAAGATCACGCTTCAGCTGTCGCACAAGTACCAACACAAGCATCAACTAATGCAACAACTGTATTAGAAAATGACCAATTACGTTTAGAGATTACGTTAGTTGGTGGTGACGTTATTGTCGCAGACCTACTTGACCATGACGACGAGTTAGATTCTGGTGTTCCATTCCGTTTATTAGAAAATGCAAATGGCTTTACCTACATTGCACAAAGTGGATTGATTGGCAAACAAGGTCCAGATGCAAACCCTAAAGGTCGCCCTTACTACAGTACAGCTAACACAGAAAACATCTTAGCGGATGGTGAAGACTCTGTGTCTACAGCGCTACGTTACGTAGACCAAGCTGGTAATGTATTTACTAAAACCTTCACTTTAAAACGTGGTGAATACAACGTAAGTGTTGATTACACCATTGAAAATAAGTCTGATAGTGATGTAAATGTACAGCTATACGGTCAGTTAAAAGAGTCGTTAAAAGAGCACTCTACTAACCTAATGATGCCTGTTTACCGTGGTGGTGCATTCTCTACAGATGATACTAAATACAGCAAATACACATTCGACGATATGGTTGAACGTAACCTAAATCAGAACACTCAAGGTGGTTGGGTAGCGATGCTACAACACTACTTCGTGTCTGCTTGGGTACCTAATGCTGATGATAACAACGTGTTATACACTAATGTTATCCAAAACAAAGATGCAACCATCGGTTTTAAATCACCTATCAAAACGATTGCACCTAACAGCACTGAAAAATACTCTACTAACTTATGGATTGGTCCTAAGTTACAAGATGAAATGTCACATGTTGGTGAAAACCTAGACTTAACGGTTGATTACGGTTGGTTATGGTGGCTTGCACAACCATTATTTAAATTACTGTTATTCTTCCAAGGTATTGTGGGTAACTGGGGTGTTGCAATCATCTTAATTACATTTACTGTAAAAGGTCTTTTATACCCACTGACAAAAGCACAATACACGTCAATGGCTAAAATGCGTTTATTACAACCTAAGATACAAGCATTACGTGAGCGCTATGGAGAAGACCGTCAGAAAGTATCAAAAGCAATGATGGAAATGTACAAAGAAGAGAAAGTAAACCCATTAGGTGGTTGTTTCCCTATCTTATTACAGATGCCTATCTTCATCGCTTTATACTGGTCATTAATGGAAGCGGTAGAATTACGTCATGCACCATTTATGTTCTGGATCCAAGATTTATCGGTACAAGACCCTTACTACATTCTACCTATCTTAATGGGTGTGAGTATGTTCTTTATCCAAAAAATGTCTCCAGCAACGGTACAAGATCCAATGCAACAGAAGATCATGAAGTTTATGCCTGTGGTATTTACCTTCTTCTTCCTATGGTTCCCAGCTGGTCTAGTACTTTACTGGTTAATGAGTAACATCGTGACACTAGTACAACAAACCGTTATTTATCGTCAATTCGAAAAGAACGGGCTAAGTGCTAAGAAATAATTCTAGTATTTAGTAATTGATAAAAGGCGACTATAATAGTCGCCTTTTTTATTGGCTTCACTTTTTAAGTTAGGAACAGAACATGATAAAAGCTACTGATACTATTGTTGCTCAAGCAACTGCGCCAGGGCGTGGTGGTGTGGGCATTGTGCGCGTTTCTGGTCCTGATGCAGAAGCCGTAGCAGAGATTATTTTAGGTAAAAAACCGAAAGTACGTTATGCCGAGTACTTACCTTTCTATGGCCAAGATAAACAAGTGTTAGACCAAGGTATTGCGTTACTCTTTAAAGGTCCTAACTCCTTTACCGGTGAAGATGTACTTGAACTACAAGGTCATGGTGGTCCTGTGGTGATGGATATGTTGATCAAAGCTATCCTGACCATCAAAAACTTGCGTAGCGCTAATCCAGGTGAGTTCTCTGAACGTGCATTTATGAATGATAAGCTCGATTTAGCACAAGCTGAGGCAATTGCTGATTTAATTGAAGCAAGTTCTGAGCAAGCTGCTAAAAGCGCACTGCATTCGTTACAGGGTGAGTTTTCTCATAAAATTAATGACCTCGTTGAAAGCTTGATTTACTTACGTATTTACGTTGAAGCTTCCATTGATTTCCCTGAAGAGGAAGTAGACTTTTTAAGTGACGGTAAAATTGCCAAAGACTTATATCAGATTATTGATAACCTCAATGCAGTAAAAGAACAGGCCAAACAAGGTGCTATTTTACGTGATGGCATGAAAGTGGTGATTGCAGGCCGCCCTAATGCTGGTAAATCAAGCTTACTTAATATGTTAGTCGGTAAAGAAAGCGCGATTGTAACCGATATTGCAGGTACCACACGCGATGTTATGCGCGAACATATCCATATTGATGGTATGCCTTTACATATTATTGATACCGCTGGCTTACGTGAAGGGGCCGATGAAGTCGAACGTATTGGTATTGAGCGGGCTTGGACAGAAATAAAAAATGCGGATCGTATTTTATTTATGCTAGATGCAACGACTACCGATGCCGAAGATCCACATGATATTTGGCCTGATTTTATTGAAAAGTTACCGGCAGATGTTGGCTTAACTGTGGTACGTAATAAGGCAGATTTAACCGGTGAATCATTGCAAATGACTGAGCATGATAACCACCCTGTTTACCGAATTTCAGCTAAAACAGGCTCAGGTGTTGATGCATTAAAACAACATTTAAAAGATATAATGGGCTATCAAGGTAATGTTGAAGGTGGTTTTATGGCACGTCGTCGTCACTTGCAAGCGATTGATCAAGCTGAGAAACATCTTTTAGAAGGTAAGGTTCAATTAGAAGAGTATAAAGCCGGTGAGTTACTTGCTGAAGAGTTACGTCTCACGCAGCAACACCTCAGTGAAATCACTGGAGAGTTTACCTCTGATGACTTATTAGGACGTATATTTTCTAGCTTCTGTATTGGTAAATAAAATTACCATTTTCCATTATATATTAAGCCGCTGTATTGCGGTTTTTTTGTTTCAACTCTACTATCATAACGCTTATAAAATAAATTGAACTTTTTTAAAATGTAATATATCCGCAATATTTTTGTCATATTCAATCCCTAGACTGCTTCTCCGTAAACAGCAATAAGCTGCAAAACAAAAATTTTATTCTTTAAATATTATTTTAAATTAAACACGGATGAATCATGAAAAAAACACTATTAGCAACAGCAATTTTAGCGGGTCTTGTTTCTGCAACGGCTCAATCTGCAACTGTATATGATCAAGACGGTACAACACTTAAAATTGGTGGTCGTGCTGAAGTACGTGCTGAGTTTAAAGAGACTGGTGATGGTTCTGTTGTCGATAAAAGCCGTGCTCGTATTAACTTTGGCGGCAAAACTCAAATTACTGACAACCTAACTGGTTTTGGTTTCATGGAATACCAAATCGAACCTGGTGAAACAGTTGATAACCGTTACTTGTTTGCTGGTTTTGGTACATCAATTGGTGATTTCTCTTACGGTCGCCAAGATACTGCTAACGTACAAGTTTCTGATATGACAGATATTGCTTCTGTTCACTCTGGTTACCAACAAGTATTTGATGCTTCATCTGATAAAGAAAACACAACTTTCTTATATTCAGGTACATTTGCTGATTCAGTAACAGTGCAAGCTAACTTCACAGGTTCTGATGAAGATGATCAAGATTCTGTTGCTATCTCTGCTCTTTACTCTAGTGACTTCGGTTTAGACCTAGGTATCGCACATACAGATGCACAAACAGATGAAACGCAAACTACGTTAGCGGCTGCTTACTCTGTTGGTGGTTTCTACGGTGCAGCTTCATACGCAACGGGTGATGCATTCAACGACGCAGACGAAATCTCTGACATGACCTCTATCGAGATTGCATTACAATACAAATTGACTAAGCAATTCCGTATGATCGGTATGATTGTTCAACAAGAGATTGACGATGTAGATACTGAAGACTTTTACGCTGTTGAAGGTCAATACCGTTTCAACAAATCAATCCGTACTTACGTAACTTACCAATTTAATCAAATTGATGATGCAGAAGACTCTTTAGTAGCGGGTATCCGTTACAACTTCTAATCAAACCATTCGTTCGGTTTTAAAATAAAATCCTGGGTATTTACCTGGGATTTTTTGTTTGCGCTTATTATTCATCACCTTTTTAGCTGCTAATTAACCACTCTCCACCAGCGAATAGTTGTCTTTTTATACTGTCATCCCTTTTGGTCTAGTAAATGCCCTATTCAGTGTTTTTAATTTGTGAGAGATCGACCATTGCCTATAGAGGTTATTGCATTATTTTAACTTAGTTTAATGCGCTTTAATCTAATTTATTTTAGATTAAGTTATTGTTATTTAATGGTTTATTTGTTTCTAGTTCTTCTCTGTAAGATAAAATCGTATTTTAAACACCATTATTCATTAGGAAAAGGTCGTATTATTTATCTCGCAAAGGGGAAATGCTTTACAGGATGTAAACAATGACCCGATGTATTGCTAGGATGGCAATTAGGACCTCTCAGGATGAGAGTTTATAAAACAGGATGTTTTATAATTAGGGAAAGCAGGACACTTCAGGATGAAGTTATTAGTGACTACTAGGATTGTGGTTATTAAGCCAGGATGGCAAAGAAGGACACCTCCTAAGGAAAGGGAGATGACGGGTAAACAGGATGTTTATCTAATAAGGATATAAACAAGGATGAGCCCAAAGGATTTGGGAAGTGGACGCCTAGTATGGCATTAGTCAAAAGGATGTAACGCAGGGAGCATCAACTATCACGGACTAGATAGATAAGACTAAAATAAGGGCAGCTTCGGCTGCCCTTTCCTGTTTCTGTAACATTCAAAATTCCAATCGAATAAACTTCAATGCTCAAATACTTATTATTTTCTCTGTAATTGATGCTTTAAACTTGCTTCTAGTAACTCATATTGAAAGGTAAACCCAGCCTCTAATAGCTTAGTTGGACGTACATTAGTACTTGAAAGCAATAACGCCTTACCCATTTCAGCAAACAACAATTTAACCATAAATGCTGGTAAGGGTAAGATACAAGGCCGGTTTAATATATTGGCTAAAATCACAGAGAAATTACGGTTAGTTACTGGGTTAGGGGAAACGAGGTTAACTGGGCCTGATAACTCCGCATTACGCATAATAAATAAAATAGCATTAACCTGATCGGTTAAGTCTATCCAACTCATGATTTGCTTACCTTGCCCTATTTTGCCTCCTACACCCATCTTAAAAGCAGGTAGCATTTTAGCTAATGCACCCTCTTGTTTATCTAATACAATGCCAGTACGTAAGTTAACTACCCTAGTCTTATTGGTGTTGACTTTATGGCTGGTTTGCTCCCATTGCGCTGCTAATTGGCTAACAAATTCATCTCCCTGTGACGAACTCTCATCAACAGGTTGTTGGCCACTATTACCATAAAAACCAATGGCAGAAGCACAAATAAACAAACTCGGTGGTGTCTCGCTGTTATTAATGAAATCAACGATCAATTGTGTCGACTGAATGCGACTATCGGTTATTTTCTGTTTAACTGTTTCAGTCCAACGTGCATTAGCTATGTTTTCACCAGCTAAGTGAATTATGATGTCCGGTTGAGGCGCTGAGTTGAGGTATATCTCTTGTTGGTCAATCAACCAATAAGGTTCTGTTTCACTGACAGTACGTTGTAATTTATAAACTTGGTATCCCTGTGAGGTTAATAAAGGCACTAAAGATCGACCGATTAACCCTGTTGCCCCAGTAATCAATACTTTTTGTTTTGTTTCAGCTTGTTGACTCATTAATGCCCCTTAATGTTATTAGGATTAGATACGAGACTAATGTTAAAATAGATCTTTATGTTTTAGATGGCCCCTATTTATGCTGTTAATGATTGATAATTATGATTCCTTTACTTACAACTTAGTTCAGTACTTCGGAGAACTAAAGCAACAAGTAGTAATAAAGCGAAACGATCAAATTAACTTACAAGAGATCGCAGATTTAAAGCCGGATCATATCGTTATTTCACCTGGGCCTTGTACACCTAATGAAGCGGGTGTGTCTTTAGCTACAATAGAGCGTTTTGCAGGGGAAATTCCAATCTTAGGGGTTTGCCTTGGCCATCAAAGTATCGCTCAAGTCTTTGGAGCAAAAGTCGTACGAGCTAATAAAGTGATGCACGGCAAAAATTCTTTAATCGAACACGATAATCGCGGTGTATTTACCGGATTAGCGAACCCATTAAATGTAACTCGTTACCATAGTTTGATTGTGCAGGAAGATACTTTACCTAATTGCTTTGATATTTCAGCCAGAGTGATAGAAAGCCAAGAAATAATGGCGATTCGTCATAAACATATGGCATTAGAAGGGGTACAATTTCATCCTGAAAGTATCCGCTCTGAACAAGGACTGACGCTCCTTAATAATTTTATTGAGCAATCTATTGGATTGTTAAAATAAGTGCGTATATTAAGCTTTTAAACCCCTATTTTATGACTGTTTCAACTTATTAAAGGAATGCTTTATGTCAAACACTCACATCACCCGTCCGTTATTTGATCAAGTTATGGTGCCAAACTATGCTCCGTTAGAAATGATCCCTGTGCGCGGTGAAGGTTCTCGAGTGTGGGACCAACAAAATAATGAATTCCTTGATTTGACTGGTGGTATTGCTGTTAATGCTTTAGGTCACGCACATCCTGAATTAGTGACGGCATTAACTGAGCAAGCGCAAAAGTTATGGCATGTTAGTAATATCTACACGAATGAACCTGCGTTAAGCTTGGCACAAAAATTAGTGGATAATACCTTTGCAGAAAAAGTGTTTTTTGCAAATTCTGGTGCGGAAGCTAATGAAGCGGCGTTAAAACTTGCACGTCGTGTTGCTTTTGATCAAACAGGAGCAGATAAAACTGAAATTATCGCTTTCTATCAAGGTTTTCATGGGCGTACTTTCTTTACCGTGACAGCTGGTGGGCAATCTGTTTACTCTGATGGTTTTGGTCCAAAACCAGCGGATATTACCCACCTTGAATACAATGATTTAGCGGCGCTTGAAAAAGCAATATCAGATAAAACCTGTGCGGTGATTTTAGAGCCATTACAAGGTGAAGGTGGTGTGTTACCTATTTCACCTGAGTTTGCACTAGGTGTACGTGCGTTATGTGATAAACACAATGCCTTGATGATTTTTGATGAAGTACAAACAGGTATGGGCAGAACAGGTGAATTGTTTGCTTATATGGCATTAGGTATTACACCTGATATCGTGACTTCTGCAAAAGCATTAGGTGCGGGTTTTCCAATTGCGGCAATGTTGACAAAAAGTCACCTAGCTGAGCACTTTAAAGTGGGCACACACGGCACTACATTTGGTGGTAACCCTTTAGCTTGTGCAGTAGCAGGTAAAGCATTCGATTTAATTAACACCCCAGAAATGTTGGAGGGTGTTAAGCGTAAAGAACAGCTTATCCGTCAGCACTTACAGGAAATCAACCAAGAGTTTTCTGTGTTTAAAGAGGTTCGTGGTGCGGGTTTGTTGTTAGGTGCCGTGTTAAATGAACAATATCAAGACCAGGCAAAAACCTTTTTCTTAGGGGCGGCTGAACAAGGTCTATTAATCTTAGTCGCAGGAGCTAACGTATTACGTTTTGCACCTGCCTTGAATATTTCAGATGAGCTAATCGAACAAGCAATGCTGAAACTGAAACAAGCTATACAAATTATCGTTAATAAAGATGCATAAGAGCGAGGTCTGTTATTAATGTTTTATTGTTAATAACACTTTGTTTTAATTAGATTTAAAAATTGGGAGCTCATACAATGAGACGCGAACTAGCAATAGAATTTTCTCGAGTAACAGAAGCAGCTGCATTAGCTGGATACAAATGGTTAGGCCGAGGTGATAAAAACACGGCAGATGGTGCAGCTGTAGAAGCAATGCGCTTGATCTTCAACCAAATTGATATCGATGGCGAAATCGTTATTGGTGAAGGCGAGATTGATGAAGCACCTATGTTATACATTGGTGAGCATGTAGGCACAGGGACTGGTGATGCTGTGGATATCGCCGTTGACCCAATCGAAGGTACGCGAATGACGGCTATGGGCCAATCTAACGCTCTAGCTGTATTAGCAGTAGGTGAAAAAGGCAGTTTCTTACGTGCACCTGATATGTACATGGAAAAACTAATTGTTGGTCCAAATGCTAAAGATGCTATCGACTTAGAACGCTCTCTTGAGCAAAACCTAAAAGCCATCGCTTTTGCATTAGGTAAATCTCTTTCTGAGTTAACGGTTGCAACATTAGCTAAACCTCGCCATGACCGTATCATTAAAGATATGCAAGGCATGGGGATTCGTGTTTTTGCGATTCCAGATGGTGACGTTGCTATCTCCGTGTTAGCTTGTATGCCTGATAACCAAGTAGATGTACTGTACTGTATTGGCGGTGCACCAGAGGGTGTTATCTCGGCTGCAGTTGTACGTGCATTAGACGGTAACATGCAAGCGCGTTTGATTCCTCGTCCAATGGTGAAAGAGCCATCGGAAGAGAACATTAAAATCGGTAAAGAAGAAGTCGCTCGTTGTGAAGCTGCTGGCATTGAAGTAAATAAAGTATTAAAACTAGAAGACCTAGTGAAAAACGATAACGTTATCTTCTCTGCAACAGGTATTACTAAAGGTGACTTAGTAGAAGGCGTATCAATTGATGGTCGTCTAGCGACTACCGAGACACTATTAGTACGTGGTAAGTCGCGTACAGTACGTCGTATTAAGTCTACGCATTACCTAGACCGTAAAGATCCAAATTTAAAAGATATTATTCTTTAAATCTATTAGATTTTAGAGACGAAAAAGGCGCTATTAGCGCCTTTTTTATTACCTTCTATTTACGTAACTGAACTTGGCTAACCTGATGATTGATGGATTTTTTCAGGATTAAATTTGCCCTATCTCGTGTTGGGCGGATATTTTCTTCTAAGTTTACCCCGTTAATCTCATCCCAAATTTTTGATGCTATTCCGACGGCTTCTCGTTTACTCATTTTCGAATAACTATGAAAATAAGCATTAGGATCAGTGAAAGCACCCTCTCTAAACTTCAAGAAACGTTGAATATACCAGGTTTTTAATAGGTCAGTTTCAGCATCAACAAAAATAGAAAAATCTACAAAATCAGAGACAAAGGTACGGTGTGATTGATCAGCTTCAGTTGAGGCTGCTGTTTGTAATACATTTAGCCCTTCTAGTATCACAATATCTGGCTGTTCAACCTGCAAGGATTGGTCAGTCATAATGTCATAGGTTAAATGTGAATAAACAGGTGCAGTCACCTTCTTTTGACCGGACTTTATTGCAGAAACAAAGTCGATCAAGGCTTTAATATCAAAACTTTCAGGAAAGCCTTTCTTATGCATTAAATTACGCGCGACAAGCTCTTTATTCGGACGTAAGAAACCATCTGTTGTTACTAAAGCAACCTTAGGATGTTCCGGCCAGCGTGACAATAATGCTTGTAGGATACGTGCAGAAGTACTTTTACCTACGGCAACACTGCCCGCAATACCAATGATATAAGGGACTTTCTCGTTATGAGAGTTAAGGAATTTATCACGTACCGTATGACGATATTGTCGTGCTCCTACGTATAAATTAAGTAAACGCGACAAAGGCAGGTAAATATCAATCACTTCCTGCATGGATAAGGATTCATTAATCCCCTGTAATTGCTTTATATCTTGTTCAGACAAGGTTAGCTTTACATTGTCGCGTAACTCAGCCCATTCATCGCGTTCAAACTGTATGTAAGCGCTATGGCGGTTCTCTGGGTCAAACGCTGAATGACTATTCATTGTCGGGCTGCGCTTCTTCTAGGTAAATTGAACGACTATTACCGATTGGGTCATCTGCATAAAGGTGATATTGGCCAGCCGGTTTAATTAATAATTCAAATAGATTAACCAAAGCTTCTTGTGACTCTTCAATATTCACTTGTTCATGAAGGCGTTTGCGTGCAGTTTCGAAGTTACTTTTTACCCAGCAGCTGTAATCATATAAATCGAGGTAGGATTCTTGTAATAGATACACCCCTTCGATCAGGATTATATCGATATTATTAAAATGGTAATCGACGGTACGAGGTGACTCTGCGTCATCTAAGTTAACAGAGGTTTTAATGCTCCCAAAAAGTTTAAGCGGTAGAATTAACTCTTCAAACATCTCATCAAAGCGATAAGCATTAAGGTAATACTCTTCAGGGCTGTTCATTATATTAAAGCGAACGTCTTTGCTGGCTTCCCAGTCATCGGTATGAATTACGGCTACATTTAGCCCATCCAACCTTAAAGCGGCTGCAATTTTTTCGGTTAGTTCACGTTTACCACTACCCTCAATCCCACTAATAGCAACGATCTGTGCCTTAGTCGACTCTTTGTTGTTGTGTAATTCTTTAATCGCACTTTTCATTTGTGCTGAATTATTAAACATGGTTTTCAACGGTCATCTCCCCTTTTGGACGCCGCTATTATGCCATAAAAATGAAAAAAGCCACTAATGTGGCTTTTTATTTTAAATTGGGGGTTTTAAAACAATTGTTTAGTCTGTTTTTTTAGTTAAAAACTTAACTAATTCAACGAACTCTTTAGTGCTTTTAACTGAACCAGTATTTACTTTGTATTTACCGTTCACAATCAGTGTTGGTACGCCACGAACTTTGAATGTTTCAGTATTACGTTTCATTTGAGCTGCCATACCGTTTACTGGGAAGCTCGCTAAAGCGCCCTGTGCTTCTTTTTCAGATACACCTGCTTTAGCAAAGATATCAAGGATGTCTTGTTCATTGTTGATTGCTTTACGTTGTACGTGGATTTGATCGAAGATAATGCTAGTCACTTCTTCTTTTACACCCAGAATGTCTGCAGCAGCATAAGCTTTTGTCACTTCATCGGCCATTGCGCCGCCTAAGAAGTTTACGTGGCTCTTTTTAACTGTCACGTCATCTGGTAACTCTTGTTCAAGGTTTTTCATCAGTGGTTCAAACTTGAAGCAATGTGGGCAATAGAAAGAGAAAAACTCTAAAACTTCAGGTTTATCAGTAGCCGTTTGTTTAATAACGTCATAGTGAGTGCCTTCTTCAAAATCTGCAGCTTGTACGCTTAATGGCAGTAAAAACAAACCGATTAATAGAGCAAAAACCTTTTTCATTATGTGATCCTTTATTATCATTGTTGTGATTTTATGATGTAAAAATTAATAGTGTGGCTGAAGCATCAGAGGAGCTTCATCTAATAATACTAACTGTTGTTGTAACGATTGTAACCACTCTTTCCAATATTGTTCTGTTATAAACCATGGAAAGTTGCTTGAAAATGCAGGATCTTGCCAACGGTTATGTATCCAAGCTGCGTAATTGATCATACGCAGAGTGCGTAAGACCTCTATGTAGGCTAATTGTTCCGGTTCAAACTCATATTCTTCTTGATAACCTTCTAAAATCATAGATATTTGTAATAATTGTTCATTTCGGTCACCATTTAATAACATCCAGATGTCTTGTATTGCAGGACCCATTTTACAGTCATCGAAATCTACCCAGTACGGCTGCCCTTCTTTTAATAATATATTGCTGGCATGTGCATCTCCGTGGATGGCGATCATGTTTGCTTTAGGCAATTTCTTGGTGGTGATTTTGTAATATAAGGATTGTAAGGTTTCAAACACCTGAGAATGAATGCTGTCAGGGATATATTTACAGCTTTTTAACTGTTCAATGGCTGTCTGAATGGTCTCGTTGACCTGCAAACTTGGACGTGCTTTAAATTGATACTGCGCACCTGCTTTATGTAACTTACCTAGTGCAATACCTACTTCATATAAGCTGTCCACGTCATCAACGGCAAGGGTGCGTGCAGATAGATTCTCGAATAATGCAAAATAATACCCTGCAAAAGAGTGTAAGGTTTTACCTTCAATATTTAATGGTGATGAAAGTTGTAAGTCTGCTTCGCTCAAATACTGGCAAAAAGCATGATCTTCTAATAATTGCTGTTCGCTCCAGCGTTCAGGTCGATAAAACTTCACTACATAGCGTTGTTGATGCTCATCGGTGAAAGAAAAGACTCTATTTTCGTAAGAATTAAGCGCTAACAAGCCTGTCTCTGGGTAAATACCAATACTGGCAAGTGCATCTAGTTGGCACTCTGGCGTTAATTGTTGATAGCTTGTATTTGACATTCTATTTCTCCAATAAAAAAGGCGCTGCCAATGTATTAGCGCGCCCCTGTAAAATATTTATTTTGTTATACGTAAAATGTTAATACGGTCTATATAAGATAACAAATTCATGAGTGATTGATAGGGCTGAACGGAAATAATTTACTGAGGTTTGGAATGGCTTCGAGAAAGGGGGAGTTATTTTTGAGGAAGATAAAAGTACTCAAATATTGAGTACTTTATATAGTGAAAACCTTATAGCGTTTCAGTACAACCTTTAGCTGTCATTACTGGTGTTGCTATTTCTTTAGCTGTGTCGTAACTTGTTTGCATTTTTTCTGTTGCCGTTGCAGTACTAATACCTGCCGTTGTTAACAGGCTAGAGCCACTTTCTACACTAGTCATTTTAGCTTCGTAATCAACAAAAGTTTGTTTGATCTCTGCACAAGTTAAACTTGGAAAATTAGTTTCTAAAAGGTTATTGGTTAAGCTAGCTACAGTGCTTGATGTGCTTGTTGAAGTACTCTCTGTTGTATCCGTATTTGTCGCTTGGCAACCAGCAAGTAATACACCACCTAATAAAATTAACGCTGTTTTTTTCATTTTCAATCCATTTGTTATTGATAGATAAGCCAGTGTATTTTTTTATACAAAAACAATCAATCCATAATGCCTATCAAAGTGATAATGAATATCATTTGCGATAAGAGGGCTGGACTGCTATCTTTGGCTTACTTATTAAACTAATTGGGTAGGCGGATTGTATGTTAAGAACTTTATTTGTTGTACTGATACTTATTTTTCAGGCCCAAGCAGGGTATGCAGCATCGAATGACAAATTTAAAGTGGTGACCACTTTTACTGTAATAGCTGATATGGCGAAAAATGTTGCAGGTGATGCAGCCATTGTCGAATCTATTACTAAAGCTAATGCAGAAATCCATAATTATCAAGCGACACCTGGAGATTTACGTCGAGCACAGGGCGCAGATATGATCCTTTATAACGGATTAAACCTAGAACTATGGTTCGATAAATTTTTTAATAATTTAAAAGATGTGCCAAGAGTGATCGTTTCTGATGGTATTAAACCAATGGGGATCACCCAAGGGGCTTATTCAGGTAAACCGAATCCACACGCTTGGATGTCAGCATCTAATGCATTAATTTATATTGAGAATATTAGAGCTGCATTAGTAGAACATGATCCAAGCCATGCAACAACCTACAACACCAACGCAAAAAAATACAGTGAACAGATTGTTGCAGCAGTAGCGCCTTTCAAAGCCAAAATTGCGGCAGTGCCAGAGCAACAACGTTGGTTAGTAACCAGTGAAGGTGCATTCAGTTACTTAGCCCGAGATTATGGTTTAAAAGAGTTATATTTATGGCCTATGAATTCAGATGCTCAGGGCACTCCACAACAAGTTAGAGCGGTAATCGATACCGTACGTTCAAATAATATTAATGCAGTGTTTAGTGAAAGTACGGTATCCGCTAAACCTGCACAACAGGTAGCAAGAGAAACAGGTGCGCTATACGCGGGTGTGCTTTATGTTGATTCTTTGAGTAATGCAGATGGTCCTGTCCCTACTTATATTGACTTGTTAACGACGACCTTGAGTCGAATTGCAGCGGGGGTAAATCAAGATGCTAAATAAACAAACAACAACAAACGAAATAAAAGTCAATGATATTACAGTGACTTACCGAAATGGCTTTACCGCTATTCATGATGCCAGTTTTACTTTACCTAAAGGCTCTATTACAGCTTTAGTAGGTATTAACGGCAGCGGTAAATCAACTATCTTTAAATCCATTATGGGGTTGGTTAGTTTAAAAACTGGCTCAGTAAACATTTTAGGATTAACAGTAAAACAAGCACTAAAAAGCAACATTGTCGCTTATGTACCTCAATCAGAAGAGATTGATTGGGATTTCCCTATCTTAGTGGAAGATGTGGTGATGATGGGACGTTACGGGCATATGAATATGTTGCGTATGAGTTCAGTCAAAGACTGTGAAATGGTTGATCAAGCGTTACGCCGTGTGAATATGCAAGACTATCGTCACCGTCAAATTGGTGAATTATCGGGTGGTCAGAAAAAACGTATCTTCTTAGCACGTGCATTAGCACAGGAGAGTCAGGTCATTTTACTCGATGAACCCTTTACTGGTGTTGATGTAAAAACTGAAGAGCACATTATGCAATTACTAAAAGTATTGCGTGAAGAGGGTAAAGTGATTTTAGTCTCAACGCATAACCTAGGGAGCATTCCTGAATTTTGCGATAGAACCGTTTTTATTAATCGAACTGTATTAGATGAAGGTCCAACTGAGAGGGTATTCACACCCGATAATATACAAAAAGCCTTTGGTGGTGCGCTACGTCACTTTGTTTTAAGTGGTGACTTATTGCATCACGATGATGATAAACGCCAAGTTACTGTGATCAGTGACGATGAGCGTCCAGTTGTTCTTTACGGAGAGCAACATACTAATACCGTGCTTAATCAGCAGTAGGAGGGGAAATGTTAGAATATTTATTAGAACCCTTTAGCTACGATTACATGGTTAATGCGATTTTTGTGAGTGCGCTGGTGGGCGGTGTTTGTGCCTTTTTATCCGTGTACTTGATGTTAAAAGGGTGGTCACTGATTGGTGATGCGCTTTCACATTCCATTGTACCTGGTGTCGCAGGCGCTTACATGTTGGGGTTGCCATTTGCAGTTGGCGCGTTTTTTTCAGGTGGTTTAGCGGCAACAGTGATGTTGTTTCTAAACCAAGCCTCCAGATTAAAAGAAGATGCCATTATCGGTATTATTTTCACCTCATTTTTTGGTTTGGGGTTGTTCATGGTCTCTTTGAGTCCAACGTCAGTAAATATTCAAACCATAGTCATGGGTAATATTTTGGCAATCACACCTTACGATACATTGCAGTTAGTGATCATTAGTATGGTTACCTTAGTTGTATTAACGGTGAAGTGGCGTGATTTTATGGTGCTGTTTTTTGATGAACAGCATGCAAGAAGCATTGGTTTAAATGCTAATGCCTTAAAAATTATCTTTTTCACCTTATTGAGTGCATCAACGGTTGCGGCGTTACAAACAGTAGGGGCTTTTCTAGTGATTGCGATGGTAGTGATCCCTGGTGCGACAGCTTATTTACTGAGTGATAAATTTAGTAATGTTATTTTTATCAGTATTAGCGTCGGTACATTGAGCTCATTAATTGGAGCATACCTCAGTTACTTCATTAACGGGGCAACAGGCGGAATTATTGTTCTATTACAAACCTTTATATTCTTATCTGCTTTCTTCTTCTCGCCTAAATATGGCTTGATCAGTAATAGAAAAAAGCAACGCGCATTAACCGTTAAACAAGGAGAATTACATGACAGCACTATTTGAAAATTTAACTTCTCCATTTATTTTTGATTTCATGCGACAAGCATTTGTGATGGTACTTATTTTAGCGGTACCGACGGCAATACTGTCTTGCTTTTTAGTTTTAAAAGGGTGGTCATTGATGGGAGATGCTATCTCTCACTCTGTTTTACCAGGTATCGTGATCGCTTACGTGTTAGCTATTCCTTTTGCTGTTGGTGCTTTTGTTGCAGGTATCAGCTGTGCTGTTTTTACAGGATTCATTAAAGAACATAGTCGCCTAAAAGAAGATACAGTGATGGGGATTGTCTTCTCTGCGATGTTTGCTTTGGGTCTGTTATTAATCACTAAAATAGAAACAGATGTTCACCTTGACCAAATATTGTATGGCGATCTATTAGGTAGTAGCTGGAACGGCATTATGGAAGTGGCGATCGTGAGTTTAGTAGTGTGTACTTTCTTGTTTGTACAAGGCAAAAACCTATTGTTATATGTGTTTGATAAACAGCATGCACAGGCGATAGGGTTATCTGTTAGATTTTTGCATTACGCTTTGTTATCAGTGTTATCGATTACTATTGTGTTTGCATTAAAGTCGGTGGGTATGATTTTAGTGATTGCTATGTTAATCACTCCAGGCGCGATTGCTTTTTTATTAACTCGTAACTTTTACAAGATGTTAGTGATCAGTGTCGGTGTGTCATGTAGTTGTGCTGTATTGGGTATCTACCTAAGCTTCTTCATTGATAGTGCACCAGCACCAACTATTATTATGTTGCTTGCAGCATTATTTATTGGCGTGTTCACTTACAGCAGCTTAAAAGTTAAAAAACTTACTCAGCAAAGGGTTAAACACGAAAAAAACATTCAGCTAAAGGAGCATGGTTAGGTTACCCATGCCGTCTTCGGACTCATTGTTGACAAACTAAAGCAGGGCATCTATAGCACGCTAGTAGGTGCTCTGCTTAAATTGATGATTACTTAAATCATAGATAAAACCTGCTCCAGCAAGACGCTCCTTTAACAGTGATTTATCCATTTCGTAAGTTGCACATAGGTCATCTAATGTTTTTTGCTCATTTCTTAATTTCATATTAACAATGCTTAGTAACATATTAACATCCATTGTTTTATAGCTCTCTAACATAGTGCTCTCCTGTTTAGTGATTACCCAAACTACATTAAATTAGCTAACTTCTTTTAATGTATCGGTATTATAATAAACCTCTTGCCTTTAATAATGCACTTTGAAAGTCATCTTCGCAATCTTTTGCAATCCCCGGAATCATTTCGTCTTTCTCTGTTTGGTCCATTTTTAAGTGATAAATGATCACTTCATCAGTTAGTTGACTGATGGGGCCATCAAAACCTGACTCACTAGCGATACGTTCTAATAGTGCTAATAAATCCAGATCTTGGTGTTTTAACCAGTAGGGTTTGATTAGCTCTAACATCTCATTAATACGGTGACTTTGCATATATTAGTATCCTTTTAAATAGTACTTATTACCTGTACACAGCGAGATAATTGCTAACTTAATCAAAAGCGAGGTATATCTTTCCATCCTCATTAAAGTCTTGTTGATTAATTAGCTCTTCAGCGAGATCTTCAATATCAAAACGAGCATCATCAAAGCGTGTTAAGGCAGACTTTTCATTCGCCTGTGCATCACTGTCGTTTTGCTGATCAAGCGAACTTAATGCAATCCATGAGATAACACACTGTATTAAGCGTCCTTGGCATTGAGCTTGAAACTCTACTTGCTGTAAATCAGAGTTATAGTATTCGTTATCAGAAAATATAATGCTTTGATTCATATTAAGTTAACCAGCTAAATTATGACGTAATTCGTTTAATACTTGTTTTGCACCGGGTTTTACACCACGCCACAGTGCAAAGCTTTCTGCTGCTTGCCCAACTAACATACCTAAACCATCAATAGTTAAACGTGCGCCACTATCTTTTGCCCACGCATTAAATGCCGTGACCTGAGCGTTATAGGTCATGTCATAGATAGCAGTTTCAGGGGTAATTAAGTCACTGGAAATAGCAGGTAAACTGCCATGTAACCCTGCAGAGGTTGAATTGATAATAAGATCAAAAGGCCCTTGTAATTGATCAAAAGGTTGCGCATCAATACTGCCTAGTTGTTCAAAAATAGACACTAAATTTTGTGCTTTTTCAAAGGTACGGTTAGCGATCGTTAACTGTGCAGGGTTCTCTGCTAGTAAAGAACTACATACACCACGAGCAGCACCACCAGCTCCTAACAATAAGATACGAGCCCCAGTGAGGTCGACATGATTATTTTTTAAATCTAAAACTAAACCTGCCCCATCAGTATTATCACCAATGATTAAACCGTCATCGGTTTTTTTCAAGGTATTTACAGCACCCGCTAAACGTGCGCGGTCTGTTAATGATTGTGCAAACTGAAAAGCTTCCTCTTTGAAAGGAGCGGTAATATTGCAGCCTTTAGCGTTGTCATTGAAAAAGCGTTGTACAGATGCAGTAAATCCATCAACAGGCGCCTCAACAATGCCATAGGTCATCTTTTGCTGAGTTTGACTAGCAAACAGGGTATGAATAAAAGGTGATTTGCTATGTTTAATAGGATTGCCAAAAACAGCGTACTGATCCATGTTATCTCCAATTTCAATAAGTTTAGTCTGCCTTTAATTTAGCATGTCTGGTTTATACAGGGTATCTCAGTGAGATAATTATTTTTTAGTGTTCTATTATTAAATTCTCCTATTAAAAAATCACTGTTTGTTTTGTTAACGCTTACTATGTTGTTAATATAGCCTTTCATTATCTGGCATACATATGTTGCTGAATAGCTATCTTCCTTTACTGAGTTTTTGATTATGCCAATAACTGCTTTATTAACCGCTGCTTTAGCGAAGCGTGAATCCCTTCTGAATAACCTGTCTATTGAAGATCAACCTAAAACAGATTGTTTTCGTGTATTTCATGGCACAGTAGAAGGCGTTAATGGACTTAATATCGATCGTTACGGTGATGCATGGTTAATTCAAACCTTTCATGAAACCTTATCTGAAGAACAGTTAGATGAGATTAAAACGGTATTGTTAAATGTGGCGGATTTGCCTCTGGTGTATAATGATAGATCCAACAAAAATTCTCGTATTATTAATCAATTAGAGGAAAGTACTGAAGCTTTTGCACAAAGCGATCAAGTGATGTCTGAAAATGGCGTATTGTTTACCAGTAAATTGCGTCATGAAGGACAAGATCCACTGCTGTTTTTAGATATGCGTGTTGGCCGTGAATATATGAAAAAGCACAGTCATAAAAAGAGTGTATTAAATCTTTTCTCTTATACCTGTGGTATTGGTATTGCTGCAGCTGTGGGCGGTGCAAAGCGTGTCGTTAATGTCGATTTTTCTTCTTTTGCATTAGCCGCAGGACGTAAAAATGCGCAACTCAATGACGTCGAATCAGTTTGTCAATTTATCCAAAGTGATGCATTTCCTGCTTTACGTCAGTTAGCAGGGCTTAAAGTCACCAGTCGTAATAACAAAAAACTACCTAGTTATCCTAAAATGTCTGCTTCGCAGTTTGATTTAGTCTTTTTAGATCCACCGCGTTTTGCTAAAAGTGCTTTTGGTACGGTTGACCTCGTGAATGATTATCAAAGCCTGTTTAAGCCTGCGCTATTAACGACTAAACCTAGGTGGTACTATTGTGTGTTGTAACAATGTGGCTAAGGTTGATAAGGAAGTGTGGTTTAAAAGTTTAGTCCGTTGTGTAGAAAAGCAGGGCAGAGAAGTAACTGCGGTTGAATGGTTAGATTGCCACAACGATTTCCCTTCTTTTGATGATAACCACCCTTTAAAAATCGTAGCATTAACACTGTAAGACCAATTGCATTAAGTAAGTGATTGGTATTACTGATATAAAAAAGCCGAGTCTTCAACTCGGCTAGTATTGATGCATTTGCAGTGATTATTTTTCTAATAAACGCTGTGCAGTGCTTTTAACACCTGGGTAATTTTCCTCAGGTAATATTTCAGCTAGTTTTAATAATTTTTCCGCTAAAGCTGCATTTGATTCCGCTGACACATTGATATGCCCCATCTTACGGCCTGCACGTTGTGCTTTACCGTACCAGTGGCTTTTACATCACTGATGCTAAGTACTTGCTCACTGATATCAGCTTGACCTAATACATTGATCATCGCACTCACTTTTTGCAGATTAGTATCACCTAATGGTAAACCTGCTACAGCACGCATATGGTTTTCAAATTGACTACATGCAGTACCTTGTTGTGTCCAGTGACCAGAGTTATGTACACGCGGTGCAATTTCATTAACCATTAATTGACCGTCTACATCAAAGAATTCAATGGCTAATACACCCACGTAATCCATATCTGCAGATAGTTTGTTAAATGCATCAATCGCTTGCTGTTGAACGCTAAGCTCAATTTCAGTGGCTAATGATAGCGTTAATACACCATCAGTATGTTGATTTTCAGTCACTGGGTAGATAGCAATGTTACCTGCTTTATCGCGGGCTCCAATTACTGATACTTCGCGGTTAAATGGGATCATTTTCTCTGCGATAATACTGTGTGGAAACTTTCAGTACCCGCAGCAATAAACTCAGCCATTTCAGACCAAATAGTCTCTAATTGATCAATTGATTTTAAGCGCCATTGGCCTTTACCATCATAACCCGCTTGGCAGGTTTTAATCACTAATGGTAAACCTAACGGTGACACAGAATCGACTAGGTGTTGCTTTTCAGTGATCAATTTATACGGTGCAGAAGGTACGGCAGTTTTATCCAGCAGTGCTTTTTCAATGCAACGGTCGCCGCCAGCTTTGATTGCTGCTTTACCTGGGTAAAACTTTCCACTGTCATGGCATAACGCAAGTACATCATCAGGAATATGTTCAAACTCACAGGTGATCACATCAACCAAGGTAATTGCGTCTTCAAGTGATTGCTCATATGACTGTAACGTCAGTGGGTGAATAACTTGCTTTGAACCTACGTCATAGGCGCGCACATTTAGATTTAACGGCGCCGCTTCTAAACTCATCATGCGTGCAAGTTGCCCTGCACCTAAAACTAGAATATTCATATTAAACCGCTGGGTCTGGGTTAGCTAATACGGTGTCTGTTTGCTTTTGGCGGAATTCATCCACTTTAGCAAGCAGTTCAGGTTGTTGGCATGCAAGAATTTGCGTTGCTAATAGGCCTGCATTTGCAGCACCGGCTTCGCCGATTGCCAATGTACCAACAGCAACACCTTTAGGCATTTGGCAAATTGATAATAATGAATCAACGCCTTTTAATGCTTTAGATTGAACTGGTACACCTAATACAGGCAAGCTGGTGAAAGCCGCTGCCATACCTGGTAAGTGCGCAGCACCACCAGCACCAGCAATAATTACTTTAATGCCACGTTCAGCAGCACTAGAAGCGTAATCAGCTAATAGTTGTGGGGTACGGTGTGCAGAAACCACTCGTGTTTCATATTCAACACCAAAAGAATCTAACATGTTTGCCGCGTGTTCCATGGTCGGCCAGTCAGACTTAGAGCCCATTATAATACCAACTTTCATACGTACTCCTGTAATAGGGGGATAATTTATAATCCGCGCGATTATACCCGTTAGGCTATAAGATGCAAAGTTCGGTTGGTTAATTAGTAGGGGGATTTTGGGGCTTAAATTTTAAAAAACCTCCGCGTTTAATAGCGAAGGTTTTGATTCAATTAATGATGACTAGAATAGGTTTAACGTAAACGCTTGCCGGTGACAGCATCATGGATTTGTGAGGGATTTTCTAAACCTGTAACAGGGTAGTTAACCACATAATTAAGCAATGAATGGTTAACAAACATCTGCTCCACTTGTTCTGCAGTTATACAGGATGGTTCGCCAGATAAGTTAGCGCTGGTGGAAATAATAGGCTTGCCAAACTCATTACATATTGCTTGCACAGTAGGGTGTTCGGTAACACGTACGGCAATACTATCAAAGTCACCACTAACGAGCTTAGAGAGTGAGGCTTGTACAGGAACAACCCAGGTGAAAGGACCAGGCCAAGTGGCTTTAATATTATCTAACTGTTCAACGCTTAGTGATGAAAAGTCTGCATAACCTTGTAGCTGTTCGATATTAGCGGCAATTAAAATTAAACCTTTATGCGCTGGGCGTTGTTTTAAGTCGAGAATTTTTTGAATGGCAACTTCGCTATCCGGATCGCAACCTAATCCAAATACCGATTCTGTTGGGTAAGCAATAACACCCTCTGATTTTAAAGCTAACAGTGCTTGAGAAAGCGTATTTTTATCCATTGTCATTTATTGCCCCACTAATTTTTAACGTGTTTACTACAAACAGCCAATAATTATATAGGTTTACTGCGGTAACCACATCCTTTTTTAGGGCAGATCATACGCGTTGCAGTGGCTGTTTTGCGCTCGACTAAGATAGGCCATTTGCAATCTGGGCAGAACTCATTCACTGGCTTATCATTCACTGCATATTTGCAGTCAGGGTAGTTATCACAAGCATAAAAGGTTTTACCAAAACGCGATTGACGGGCAACCAGGTGACCATTTTTGCAACTAGGGCAAGCAACATCAGCTTCGGTTTTTTCAGGTTGAGCAGCTTGCTCAGAGAGTTGTGCCGTATGCTCACAGGTTGGATAGTCACTACAACCAATAAATAGACCAAAGCGACCTTGTTTAAGAACCAATTCATGCTGACATAAAGGGCAACTTGTCCCTGTGAGCACTTTCTTGATATCACTTTTTTCATGCAGTGGACGTAAGTAGTCACATTCAGGGTAAGCACTACAGCCTAAGAAAGGACCTTGTTTACCGTTTCTAATATGTAAAGCTGAACCACACTTAGGGCATGGCTCAGTGACTTTTTTATGGTGTGTGGTCAGGCTGCTCATTTAATGAATCAGCCCCTCTTCAAAGTCCATGACCATAGATTCTAATTGTAGGAATGCATCGTCACTCACAGGGTCATTGAATAACACCATTAGGATCAACCATTTAACATCTTCTAGAATTAACTCACCGCTGTCTAATGCCATGATGCAATCGATCACCATTTCGCGGGTATGTGTAGTTAGGATTTTAGCTTCTTCTAGGTAGTTAATGTAATTACGACAGGTCAAAGAGATTTGACGTTGTTCTTGTTTATTATAAATACGGTGAGAAGTTTTCTTCTCTGCGGTAGCGCGGCTTTGAGGCTCTTGATTATGCATGTTAGCTAAATTGTCTAACCAAGCTAATGCTTTGGTTATATCAGACTTTTGAAAGCCTTCTTGCATTAATTCATCGGTCACCTCTTGTGTATCAAGCTCCATAGTTTGGTCAACTTGTATATAACTTTCAAAGAGATACATGATAATTTCGAACATAGCTAGCCTTTTAACTTAGTATAACCTTGCGGTTGGACGGTAATTATACCATTTATCTCTAATTCTATTAACTGATTTTGTAAGCTGACAACATCTAATCCACTTCGTGCTAGCAAGGTCTCAAAACTGGTTAGATTATAATCGATTAATGCGACTAAAGGTGATTGTTTACTTACTGGCGGAGTACTGTCTTCTGTGGCTATTTGGGGTAATTGCAAAGCGGGAAACTCATTAATAATATCATTACAATCTAACACTAGTTTCGCACCTTGCTGGATTAACTTTAAACAACCACAGGCTTGTGGATTATCAATTGAGCCAGGTAAAGCAAATACTTCTCTATTTTGCTCGTTAGCATAACGGGCAGTAATTAATGAACCACTTTTGAGCGATGCCTCGATAACCAGCGTACCTAAACTTAATCCAGAAACAATGCGATTACGCCTAGGGAAATTGCTCGGGTAAGCAGGAGTATCTGGCCAAAACTCAGAGATTAATAACCCTTGTTCAGACACCTGTTGAGCAAGCTCAAAGTGACGTTTTGGGTAAATGTTATTTAAGCCGGTGCCTAACACCGCAATGGTTGAACCTCTACGTTTTAACGCGCCACGATGCGCCATGCCATCGACACCAATGGCTAAACCGCTGGTGACCGTTATGCCACTATCAGATAACTGTTGTGCAAGGTCGTGAGCTTTCTCGCTCTGTAGGGTGTACAACTCCTACTACCAACTATGGCTACCTGAGGCGCATTAAGTAGCTTGATATTACCTTTTACAAATAGCAACAAAGGAGCACTACTGATCTGTTTTAATAGTGCAGGATATTCTGGGTCATCATAACTAATAATATATTGATTCAGTGTCGGTTGATGCCAAGATAAGCATTGTTGAATATGTGCTTGGTTAGGGTGTAGAAAGGCATCTATTTGTTGTTCGTTGAGCTTTAACGCAGCAAGTTGCTTAGCGTTGAGTTGAAATAGGGATTGAATTGAATAATGACTTAGTAGGGTAAATATTTTGCGTTTTTGTAAAGCTGGAATAGCATCAAGCGCTATCCAGCAATACAGAGGGTTGTTGGTTAACTCGTTGTCAAATAATGAACCTTGAATAATAACCTACCTTAATTAAAAGGTTTAAAACGATAACCCTTCAATTTTATATGTTGAACCGATAACATCTTTACCGCGCATTAAGATTGCGATGCTAAGGTTTTCATAGACCTTAAATACCATCAACTCACCAACACGTTCCGCTGGTAGTGTGATATCTGGATCACTAATTTGGTCAAAGGCATCACCATCTTCTTGATAGATAACGTCATCATTCACTAAGATTGCTTGGCCTGAGCGTAAGATAGAGAACATTGAACCTATCTGTATTCCATCCATTTTGCCTTTATCAATCACTACAACATCCCATTTACCGATAGCAGATGGACCATTAAGTGATGATAAAATTTGACCTTTAACCGATTTACTTACAGGCTTAGGAATAAAGTAAGCAGGTAAGCTTTCGTATTCGGGAATCGGCAAGATTAAATCACCTTGACGCGCCTCTCTTGAGCTTCTGAGCAAATCAAGAGGCGTTGCTTCAGGTGTAGTATCAACATTAGGACTTTTAGATACCTGAGCTTGACCGATAAAGAGTAGTTCAGAGCCAAGATTTTCGCTATATTTCCCTTTGAAGTTTTCACCTAGGCGGTAAATGCCGTAAAGCTTATTCTCATCAAATTGACCTTGACCGTAAAAAATATCACCCTCAAAGAAACGTGGGGAACCTACCGCATCACCTAATACTTTTGGTGTTCCTTCTAATAAATCAGGTGAGATGATGTGATCTTTAGTTAGGAAAGCAGAGAGTCTGTTTAATGGAATAATTGGAATCGCTTGGTCTTTCTCTTGAATACGTGGTGTAGGAGAAAGCTTTTTAAGGCGTTTACGGGTTAACCTTGGTTCACCATCAACCCAAATAAGGTTAAGTACATCACCAGGATAAATAAGGTGTGGGTTGGCTATTTGGCTGTTGTTTTCCCATAAGCGGGGCCATAACCATGGGCTATTTAAAAATAGCGCTGATATATCCCATAGTGTGTCTCCCTTTTTCACTATGTATGTTTCTGGATGATCTGCTCGTAGTTTTAGTGTGTCAGCGAATGCTGTGATCGACAACACAACCCCAACTAGGAGCGATGCAATAAGTTTTAATTTCATAACAATCCTTGCCCTGTGATTAATAAAACTGTTTTTTATAATAGGAAATGACTAGAATTAACTTTTTTATTATTAATAATGAGAGCGATAATACCATGGCTTTACTTGAAGTATTACATTTTCCAGATGATCGTTTAAGAACGGTTGCTAAACCTGTCGAAGAGATCACCCCTGAAATCAAGCAATTCGCTGCAGATATGATTGAAACCATGTATGACGAAGATGGTGTTGGTCTTGCTGCAACGCAAGTAAACGTACATCAACGTATAGTGGTTATTGATGTATCAGCTGAACGCAATCAACCTCTAGTATTGATCAACCCAACCATTTTAGAAAGTGATGGTGTTGAAATTTCTGAAGAAGGTTGTTTGTCAGTACCTGAAACCAATGCTGAAGTGCAACGTGCTGAATTTGTTACCTTACAATACGAAGACTTAGACGGCGACACACAAGTGGTTAAAGCTGACGGTTTATTTGCGGTATGTATCCAACATGAATTAGACCATCTAAAAGGTAAGTTATTCATTGATTACTTATCACCATTCAAACAAAAGCGCGTTAAAGCAAAATTAGAAAAGTTAAAACGTCAGCAGAAAAAATTCTCATAAGTATACATTTATCAGTTTAAGGTTATTTTGTGGAAAAACTAAAAATCATTTTTGCAGGCACTCCAGATTTTGCTGCTAATCATTTACAGGCATTAATTGATACTGAATTTAACGTGGTAGGTGTTTACAGTCAGCCTGATCGTCCTGCTGGACGAGGTAAAAAACTGACTGCCAGTGCAGTAAAAGAGGTGGCATTAGCCAATGATATTGCGGTTTATCAACCAGAAAACTTTAAACAAGCTGAAAGTGTTGAGCAATTAGCTTCATTAAATGCTGATTTAATGATTGTGGTTGCCTATGGCCTCATTTTGCCAAAAAGCGTGTTAACCACACCGCGTTTAGGTTGTTTGAACGTGCATGGTTCATTATTACCAAGATGGCGAGGTGCTGCACCTTTCCAACGGGCTATTTGGGCTGGTGATAAAGAAACGGGTGTAACCATCATGCAAATGGATGAAGGTTTAGACACCGGTGATATGCTAAAAAAAGTCAGCTGCCCAATTGATGCCGATGAAACTAGCGCGTCTTTGTACGCTAAAGTAGCAGAGCAAGCACCATCAGTGCTGATTGATACTATTCAACAGTTACAGGCAGGTGAGCTAGTTGCAGAAAAGCAAGATGAAAGCGCAGCGACCTACGCTAAAAAATTAAGCAAAGCAGAAGCGCAAATCGACTGGAAAGATGATGCAGAATTCATCGACCGTTGTATTCGTGCTTTCAATCCTTGGCCTATTAGCCATTTTCAATGGGTAGGACAAGTGATCAAAGTACATCAAGCCAAAATAGTGGACACAGAGACAACAGCAACACCAGGTGCGGTGTTGAAAGTAGATAAACAAGGTATCCAGGTAGCCACTGGGAAAGGTGTGTTAAATTTAGAAATCATCCAATTGGCAGGTAAAAAATCGATGCCGGTCGCGGATGTTTTAAACTCTCGTCATGACCTATTTACTACATCAAGCAACTTACTCGAACAAGGTTAACAACAATGAATGTACGTGCGATTGCCGCTAAAGTATTAAATCAAGTGGTAGAGAAGGGGCAGTCGTTATCACAAGCATTGCCAGCCATACAGCAGGAACTCACTCCTAAAGATAAAGCGCTAGTACAAATGCTCTGTTACGGAGTATTACGTACTTTGCCTCGTTTAGATTTTTTCTGTCGTTCGTTAATGAAAAAACCATTAACGGGCAAACAGCGTGATTTACACTTTCTAATTCTAGTTGGCATGTATCAACTCTTATATACCCGTATCCCAAGCCATGCCGCCGTTGGCGAAACGGTAAATGGTGCCAAAGCCCTAAAGAAACCGGCTTTAAAAGGCATGATTAACGGCGTATTAAGAAGCTTTTTACGTGAACAAGAAAGCTTGATCGAACAGGCAGATCAACAACCTGCTTTATTATATTGTCACCCAAGTTGGTTAGTGAAGCGTTTACAAGCTGCTTACGGTGAGCATAAAGCTGCTCAAATCATGACTGAGAATAACCAACAAGCACCAATGTGGTTACGTGTTAATGCACGCTTTCATGATCGTGAGCAATATCTTGCGCTGTTAACAGAGCAAGATAAGCAAGCGGAAGGTATTGATAATAATGATAATGCGCTATGTTTAGAAAATGCTTGTGATGTTTACCAATTACCTGGTTTTGAAGAAGGTTGGGTATCTGTACAAGATGGTGCCGCACAGTTAGCAGCCCATTATTTACAAGCACAACCCAATGAACTTATCTTAGATGCATGTTCAGCACCAGGGGGTAAAACGGTTCATACTTTAGAGTTACAGTCAGAGCTTAAACAGATGGTGGCGGTGGATTTTGATGAAAAGCGTTTATTACGTGTACAGGAAAACTTGGATCGATTGAATCTGCAAGCGACTGTGATCCATGGTGATGCCTCTAAACCTGAACAGTGGTGGTCAGGTGAGCAATTCGATCGTATCTTATGTGACGCTCCTTGTAGTGCCACGGGTGTGATTCGTCGTCACCCAGATATTCGTTGGTTACGCCGTGATAGTGATATCAATGAGCTGGTGGCATTACAGCAAGATATCCTGCAGGCTTTATGGCAAAAACTAAAACCAGGTGGGGTGCTGTTATATGCAACATGCTCTATTTTACCCGATGAAAATGATCTGCAGATTGAGCGATTTTTAGCAGCAACTAGCGATGCATCATTAATTCCACTAGACAGCAAAGTCAGTGACAGTGTTTGCCAGCGTCAAATCTTGCCGAATGAGCAAAAAATGGATGGTTTCTATTACGCAAAATTGCAAAAAGCGTTATAAAGCGATAACAACAATAAGAGTCAATCGATAACTAGTGAGACGAAATGAAAATTATTATTTTAGGTGCAGGACAAGTGGGCGCTTCTTTAGCTGAAAACTTAGTTGGCGAAAATAACGATATCACTGTGGTTGATGAAAACCATGAAGCCTTACAAGAGTTACAAGATCGTTTTGATTTACGTGTAATACAAGGTAGTGCCTCATGCCCAACTACCTTGGGTAATGCAGGTGCCGTAGATGCAGACATGCTAATCGCGGTGACCAACAGCGATGAAATTAACATGGTTGCCTGCCAAATTGCTTTTACCCTGTTTAATGTGCCTAAAAAAATAGCGCGTATTCGTTCACAAACCGTGGTGATGCATGAACAAGAGTTATTCCATAAAGATGCCTTCCCTATTGACCATATTATTGCTCCTGAGAAGTTAGTAAGTGATTACATTACTCAGCTAATTGAATACCCGGTGCGCTGCAAGTAGCCAACTTTGCCAATGGTAAAGTGGGGCTAGTTGCCATTCGTGCTTATTACGGTGGTTCGCTGGTGGGTAACGCTATTTCCGCGTTAAAAGAGCATATGCCTAATATCGAAGCGCGTGTGGCTGCAATATTTAGACGTGGTAAAGCAATTCGTCCACAGGGCACAACAATTATTGAAGCCGATGATGAGGTGTTTTTTATCACGGCTAGCCCAAATATCCGTGCGATAATGGGGGAGATGCAGAAGTTAGAGCACCCTTATAAACGTATCATGATTGTTGGTGGTGGTTATATTGGTGAAAGCCTTGCTAAGCGTTTAGAAAAAGAAAACTCAGTTAAATTGATTGAGAAAAATTACCGTCGTGCTGAACATCTTTCTGAGACGCTATCTAACACCATAGTGTTCTGCGGTGACTCATCAGATCAAGACTTACTGCTAGAAGAGCATATTGATCAAACTGACCTATTTATCACCGTCACCAATGATGATGAAGCGAATATCATGTCTGCGATGTTGGCCAAGCGTTTAGGTGCGCGTAAAGCCATGGTTCTGATTCAACGTACTGCTTATGTTGATTTGATCCAAGGTAACATTCTCGATATTGCTATCTCTCCGCAACAAGCGACCTTATCTGCATTGTTAACCCATGTACGTAAAGCCGATCTAAAACACGTTTATTCATTACGTGAAGGGTTAGCTGAAGCCATTGAGATTGTTGCCCGTGGCGATAACATGACCTCTAAAGTAGTGGGTAAAGAGATTTCACAATTAAAACTACCAAAAGGAACCAGTGTTGGCGCGATAGTACGTGAAGAGCAAGTGTTAATTGCGCACGATGATACCGTGATAGAAACTGATGACCACGTTATCTTGTTCTTAGTGAATAAGAAGTACATCAGCGATATCGAAAAACTATTCCAACCAAGTCCATTCTTCCTGTAAGCAATAACAGATGAATTACCGTCCACTGTTCTTTATTACTGGGCTAGTGCTGTCGAAAATGGCAGTGTTTATGTACTTCCCTATGATATTGGCTTTCTATACCGGCACTTTTGGTGGAATGGAGTTTTTATTATCGATAGTGATCACTCACCTTGCTTCTATTGCTTTCCTATACTTTGGCGGAGAGAAACAACGTTCCCATTTAGGCGTTAGGGAGATGTTTCTATTAACCACTGGGGTATGGATTCTAGCCAGTTTATTTGCCGCGTTACCTTTTGTATTTATACAGCATATTAGTTATAGCGATGCTTTTTTTGAAACTATGTCTGGCATTACCACAACTGGAAGTACGGTGTTACATGGTTTAGATTCCATGCATCATAGTATTCTGCTTTGGCGTTCAATATTACAATGGCTAGGCGGTGTTGGCTTTATTGTAATGGGTGTGGCTATTTTACCTTTTTTAAATGTGGGGGATGCGATTATTCCAAACAGAATCCTCTGACTGGTCCGATAAATCAGCGGCAAAAACCCGACAGGTAGCTTTAGATATTCTGTTAGTTTATATCACACTCAGTATTGCTTGTTATATTGGTTATCGCTTTTCTGGGATGGATAATTTTGAAGCGATCAACCATGCAATGACCACTATCTCTACAGGGGGATATTCAACCTCCGATAGCTCGATGGGGCACTTTACTGTCTTTGCACATTGGAATGCCATTATCTTTATGTTTTTAGGCGGACTCCCTTTCTTGTTAATGATTAGAGGGTTGCATGAAAAATCACTAACACCACTTTGGCAAGATGCGCAAATTCAAGGATTCCTGAAGCTCATTTTAGTATGTACTTTGAGTTTAACTATCTATTTAGTAAATTCTGGCCAGTTCATGTGGTTAGATGCCTTACGTCTCAGCATGTTTAATGTTGTATCGGTTATCACTACCACTGGTTTTGGTCTAGACGACTTCTTAACTTGGGGTGATTTTAGTGTTATTGTTTTTGCTGGCTTATTATTTACTGGTGCCTGTTCAGGTTCAACATCCGGTGGTATTAAAATTTTTCGATTCCAAATAGCCTTTAGTTTGTTGCAACGCCAGCTGATGTTACTTATGCATCCACATGCGTTATTCCCTCAAAAATATAATAATCGTAAAGTCAGTGATGAGATATTGCGTTCTTTAGTGGCGTTTATTCTCGCGTATATGGCGACTATTGCTGTGTCTACATTATTGCTGACTGCATTTGGATCTGAAGCAATGATTTCATTAACGGCTTCAATTACCGCCGTATCGAATGTTGGACCTGGTTTAGTCCCTTCCATTGGTCCATCAGGTAATTTTGCTGACTTCCCTAATGCATCAAAATGGGTATTATCAATTGGCATGTTAATGGGACGTTTAGAGATATTAACGGTGGCAGTAATGTTGACTCGACACTTTTGGCGTCGTTAAGTCACTACTTAGTACTTCGAAGTTAAGCGCTCGCTGCAAAGGTAAATCATGATCAATCAAAAACATTTAAATACATTTATAACATTAGCAGAAACTGGACACTTCACCCAAACCGCAGAGCGTTTATTTATGACGCAACACTGGGGTGACGCAGCATATAAAAAAGCTAGAAAAGCACTTTAATACCTTGTTATTAGAGCGTTATGGTAAGCAATTTGAATTAACTTTAGCGGGTGAAAAACTCTATCAAACTGCATTAACCATGCGTGATTTAGAAACACAGTTAAATGAACAAATTAACCATGATGAAATGACTAAGGGAATATGTTCAATTGCTTGCTCAGGTGCATTAGCTAACCTGTTATACCCTCACTTTGTACAACAACAGACGGTTCATCCAGAGTTAAGTGTATTCGTTGAAGCTGCCCCGAATAAGAATATTATTGCTGATTTACTGAGTAATAAAGTTGACCTAGGTATCGTCACTATTGAAAGTTCTCATGAACAACTTAAGCAAACCTTAGTAGGAGTTGAAGAGTTACAGCTTGTATTGCCAGCCAGTATAAAATTTGATGGCGTATGCCGCTTTGAGGATTTGAATGAAATTGGCTTTATCAATCATCCAGACGGATTACATTTTGCTGAAAAAGGTATTGTCAGTCAACTTTAAAGCGGACTATAAAGGGCCAAATAGCTTAACAATTAAAGGCTATGTTAATCAGCTACAACAGATTCTGTTACCGGTAGCGAAAGGGGTTGGTTATACGGTGTTGGCAAAAAGTACCGTGGAGCAATTTCAACAACCAGCCTTATTACAGGTCTTACCATTAGAGCATGTTATTCAAGATTCATTGTATTTAACGCAGAAACGTTATCGTCAGATACCTGCGCGTTATCAATGGTTTGTAGATACGATCAAAACCCTATTAAGTGAGTGAGTTATTGTTGTTACTAGCGTGGTCACTTATCTGATTATTTTCTGCTGTTAACTTATCTGCAATAGGGCGCTTAATAGGAACACCAAGCCCTTTTAATTGCTCTGCTTGTTGAATCACATTCCCACGTCCATCACTAAGTTGTTTTAAAGCACTTTGGTAAGTTTTCTGGGCTTTATCAAGCTGTGAACCAACCTCTAAAAAGTTATCGCTGAATAGGCGTAATTTGTCGTATAGTTTACTGGCTTGTTGTGCGATCAATTGACCATTCTTCTCTTGCCGCTCAAAGCGCCATAGATTTTCGATAGTGCGTAGGGCAATCATCAAGTTGCTTGGACTAGCCAATAGAATGTTATTATCCAGTGCTAATTGTACTAAGCTAGGGTCGTGCTCTAAAGCCACAATAAAAGCAGGTTCAACGGCCACAAACAGCAATACGTAATCCAAAGTATTTGCGCCAATTAAGTCTTGATAATCTTTTTTACCTAAGCCTTTAATATGTTGTCTTATCGATAGGCAGTGCGCATCTATCGCTTGTTTCTGCTCACCGACATCTTGGCTATTAAAGTAACGTTCATAAGCTACTAATGACACTTTTGAATCGATAATGATATTGCGGTTTTGTGGTAAGTTAACAATCACATCGGGTAAAAAGCGTTGCCCTTTATTGTCTTTTAAATTGACCTGAGTTTGGTATTCATGCCCTTCGCGTAACCCTGAGCTCTCTAAAATGCGCTGTAAAACCACTTCACCCCAATTGCCTTGCTGTTTGTTATCACCTTTTAAAGCATTGGTGAGATTTTGTGTTTCTTGGTGCATTAAGCTATTTAAATTAGCAAGCTGATCAATTTCTCGCTTTAAGTTGTAGCGCTCTTTACTCTCGTTAATATAACAATCGCTAACTTGTTTTTTAAAGCCTTCTAATTGGGTGCTTAATGGATCAAGTAGTTGTTTAATTGATTGTTCATTTAATTGCTTAAATTGCGATGATTTATCATTAAAAATACGTTGTGATAATACTTCAAACTGCTGACTTAATTTGGCTTCTGTTGCTTGTTGATCGCGCAGACGTTGCTCACCAGCTTGTAAACGAATATCTGACTCTCTGACACGGGTTGTTAGCTTATTCGCCTGCATTTGTAAGCTTTCATTGTGTAATGATAAATCGCGCGCTTTATCTTCCAATATTTGGTTTTGCTGCTCTTGCTGCGCTAAATGCTGTTCGGTGAGCTTTAAGGTGAGGTGTTGTTCTGCCAGCTGGCTTTTAACATTCGATAATCTGTTAAATACTAGTACCAGTAGTACAATAAAGAAAATGCTTACAATTGCTAATAGAGTAAAGATATTGTCGGAAAATAGCTCCATAGACATACTAATATTCCATTTTTTTCAATGCACTAATTACGTGAGGATTAAGCCTATTCCAACACAGTAAAAAAGTGAGATAAATACCAATAATGCCCCACTTATGTAAATTCTTACCTTGGTCTAAATCAGAAAAAACAAAGGGACCGAAGTAGCTGTCTACCACTTCAACATAAATAACCATAATAATAGGCAAGATCAATACCGTTAATAACTTCCAAACTAAAGATAAGGCTTTGGTGAGTGGATGATTGAGCATGATATTTCCAACTAAGAACAACTGACCTGTAACTTTAAACAGTAAACTTAGAGAAGGGAATAGCTAGGCTGAAAAATAGCGATATTGGTAAAAGTCCAAAGTAGATGATGTAATTAATAATTTTACTGCTATTTGCAGGTTTTAAGTGTTTTTGCGCATAAAATGCTGCCGTTAATCTTTAGTCTTGCATGTTTTAGCAGTTTTTATGATGATCTTTTATAATAAATGCTCTAAAGTATGTTTAAATTAATTTCTAACTAACTATCTGGGGAAGTGTATGTGCGGTATCGTTGGTGCAATTGCGCAAAGAGAAGTATCTGAAATCCTAATCGAAGGTCTAAAAAAATTAGAATATCGTGGTTACGATTCTGCCGGCGTTGCTGTTGTTGATAGCGAAGGCAAATTAACTCGTGTACGTCGTTTAGGTAAAGTGAAAGAGCTAGCCGATGCCGTTGATGAAATGCATACAATGGGTGGTACTGGTATTGCACATACTCGTTGGGCTACACACGGTGAACCATCAGAAGCGAATGCACACCCACATGTTTCTGCCAACATCTCTATCGTACATAACGGTATTATTGAAAATCACGAACCATTACGTGCACTATTGCAAGAACGCGGTTACATCTTCAATTCACAAACCGATACAGAGGTCATTGCACACTTAGTTGAATGGGAACTAAGAAGTTCTGCATCATTACGTGAAGCTGTGCAAAAAACCGTATTACAGCTTGAAGGTGCTTACGGCATGGTTGCGCTTGATAGTCATGACCCATCTCGTTTAGTCGTTGCTCGTTCAGGTAGCCCATTAGTTATTGGTCACGGCATTGGTGAAAACTTCCTAGCCTCTGATCAGTTAGCATTATTAAACGTAACACGTCGTTTCACTTACCTTGAAGAAGGTGATGTCGCTGAAATTACACGTCGAGAAGTGGCTATTTTTGATAAAACAGGTAATGCCATTGAACGTGAAATGGTTGAATCAAATGTTGAACAAGATGCGGGTAGCAAAGGTAAATACCGTCATTTCATGCAAAAAGAGATTTTTGAACAGCCAAGCGCACTAATCAGTGCTTTAGAGGGCCGTATTAATGACGATAGCATTGTGGTTGAAAGCATTGGCAATGGGGCAAAAGAGATCCTAGCGAAAGTACGACATGTACAAATCATCGCCTGTGGTACTTCATACAATTCAGGTATGGCGGCTCGTTACTGGTTTGAGTCATTAGCAGGTGTCAGTTGTGATGTTGAAATCGCTTCTGAGTTCCGTTACCGCGAGTTTGTAGTACGTCCAAACAGCTTATTATTAACCCTTTCTCAATCAGGTGAAACCGCTGATACCTTAGCAGCTTTACGTTTAGCGAAAGAAAAAGGTTACATGTCAGCAATGTCTATTTGTAACGTATCAGGTTCTTCATTGGTACGTGAGTCTGACCTTGCATTCATGACCCGTGCTGGCACAGAGATTGGCGTAGCATCAACCAAAGCCTTTACTACACAACTTGCTGCAATGTTGATTCTAGTTACTGCGATCGGTAAAGAGCAGGGCACAATCAAACTAGAGAAAGAAGCTGAAATTGTTAAATCACTTCACTCATTACCAGCACAAATAGAAAAAGCCCTAGAGTTTGATAAAAAAATTGAAGCACTAGCAGCAGATTTTGCTGATAAACATCACACACTCTTCCTAGGTCGCGGTGAATACTACCCAATTGCAATGGAAGCCGCGTTAAAAGTTAAAGAGATCTCTTACATCCACGCAGAAGCCTATGCAGCAGGTGAATTAAAACATGGCCCGTTAGCGTTAGTAGATGCGGATATGCCTGTTGTTGTGGTGGCACCGAATAACGACTTATTAGAGAAACTAAAATCAAACGTAGAAGAAGTGCGAGCGCGTGGTGGTTTACTGTATGTATTTGCCGATGAAAACTCAGGCTTTGAACCTTGCGATGGAATGAAAATCATCTCATTACCGCATGTAGACCCAATTATTGCGCCGATTTTCCATACCGTGCCAATGCAATTATTGTCATACCACATTGCCCTAATCAAAGGCACTGACGTAGACCAACCACGCAACTTGGCTAAGGCTGTTACGGTAGAATAATGCTTAAATGGTAAACCTTTATTAAGATGCATTAAAAAACCGACGAAAGTCGGTTTTTTATTGCTTATAAACTTTTATTGTTTGCAAGTCAGTTGCGTTTCAAACAATTAATTACAGGCTGATTGAGTAACTTCACTTATGTTTTTCATTGTCTATACAGACAAATGTATCGATCTTTCGTGTCATTAAGACAATAGCCTCTGATAATGTGTTAAAAAGGCTTTAGGCATTAAAATTTGAAACGCACGCCTGCTAGATAACCTAAACCATAACCTTCTTCGCTTGATTGACCAACCTCAGCAAAGACACTTAGTTTTTTCTGCTCAGGAACTTGTAAGTGACGTTGGTATACCATTCTCCGTAACTATCGTCTTCTTCCGGTTCAACACCGACATACCCTAAGCGAACTTCAACTGAATCTGTTGCTTTGAATGTGCTTGCTAAGTTGTAAATAGCACTGCCGTTTTCAACTTTTGAGTAATCGCCTCCAAAGGTAGCAAAATCTGCGTCATAAAAGAGGCTAATACCATAAGTATCGGTCATTTCTGCATCAATACTCTCAGCTTGAGATTGATAGCCAACCATCAGTTCTAGATTATTAATTGAAGTGATTGCAAGTAAGTCGTAGGACTTTCCGCTTTCACTATCAGTCCCTTCTGACTCTAAGTCTGTGGAGGCAACCAAGGTAAAGTATTGATGTTCATATTGCACAAGAATAACATCATCACCATCGTCTTCTTGGGCATCAAAACCACTACTGTCAGAGTTCATTTCATAAGACTCTTCTACCCCAAAATCATCGATAGCATAATCTTGTTTACCGATAGATAGTGTAAAGTTATCGTATGTTAGACCAATATATGCGTCAGATAATTCCGTTCCAGCATCACTTTCACCATTCGCTGCGTCTGCTGAATCAAAGGATAATACTGCGAACATATTGCTTCTTTCGTTGATGTGATAATTAAAGATGTTTTCTAATTCGAGATCATCAAACTCCACGCCAAGGTTGGCGCCATCTTCAAAGTCTTTGCGAAGTTGTACTTGTAAGTCGCCTTCCACTTCATAGCTAAAGCCTTTGTCATTACTATAAATTTCTGCTGCATTTACGGTATTAAACATTGCTGCTGTAATGACACTTACGATCAGTGTTTTTTTCATGTTACGTCCTTATTTTAGGTAAAAGAATCCCTATTCCCATGATTTGGCAGGAATGATTAGAGATTTTGGTTTTATGCTATGTATTTATAGCGTTATTTAATGGTTATTAAATTAGAGTGATACTTCAGGGGACTGCCCAACGCCTTTTGGCTCTTCGTAGATTACTTACGTCATAAAAATTAAGCTTTTGGGCTGTTTCTATATCGCTAAGCTGCTGCTTTTTTTGGAGAAAATAAACTTCTCTAGCACGCATTTCATCAACGATTGTTTGGTAGTTTGTTTTATGCTTTTTTAATTTTCTTTTTAAGGTCGCTGTGCTAATAAATAGCTGATCAGCAATATCATTCGCAGCTGGAATTGTTTGGATATTGTCGATGATTTTCGAACGTATAATGTTTAATAAACTGACCTGGGATGCTGTTTGTTTAACTAGGCGTTTATGATCTAATGTAAATAAAATATGAGAAGCTTGATTGAAAGGGTGGGCTAATAACCTCTCAGGAATGGAGACTGCGAAATAAGCTTGCTGAAATTGAATTTTGGCTGGAAACCATGCATTAAACTCTAATGCTGTTTGTTGATTGCAATCTTCTATATCTAAAACCCAATTTTTAACCAGTTGTTGCTCGCTAATCCAACTTATAATTGAATCAATGGCACTTAATGAATAGGCAATAACAAACTGTTTGAGCGTCTGGTCTGCGAGTAGCCCAAATCGGTCGGTAAAGGTCAGGTAGAGTTGCTTATCATGATGTTTAATATGCAAGGATAAAAGTGGAGACCAGAGTGCACAGCTATTGACTAAATAGTGAATTGCACTGTCAAGGTCTGGTGCATGAATTAAACCATTTGAGAACGTCCCTAAAGCTGTTGGGAGAATACGCTGGCCTAATTTTAAGGCTAATGCGTCATGCCCTTCACTTAATGTCGCATTAAAATAGAGTTGTGCTAGTTGTTGAGGAGTAATACGTTTTTCAATGTCTTCAAAGTCATCCATGAATAAACGTGTTTTACTGAGTAACACATCTGGATGTTCACCTGCTTGACAAAGCATATCAACCAGTTGTGCGGTCCCACATTGGATGCTGATAAATGCATCCGTTGCTTCTAACCATTCTGGTGTGTTTTTGGTTAACATAGTGACTGCCTACCTAACTTCGTGTTGTCGAGTATGGTGTTTAACGCTGGTCATCACGAGTTTTTCAATATCTGATGAGCTTTGACTTTTATGTAAAGCGTAAGAGTGGCAAAAGAGATTTAAGGTGTTTTGTTGGTGATCATGGCGACTGAAAAAGGTTTTTTTAATGAAGTCATCATTTGCTCATTTTGATCACTTGTTACATTTGTGAGCACTGCGTAATGATTACCTGTTAAATGATAAACGTGGGTATCTTTAGATGATTGGTTTAATAGCACATCTGCACAATAGCGTTTCAATTCGGACTTTTCTGTTGCTGTTTGGTTAAAGCCATCGACTGTTATGTAGAGTAAGTTCAATTGTATTGACCTTACTGCTCGCGGTAATAACTGTTCAATTTCAGTGAGCATGGCTTTCATCGGTGCTAAACCGGTTTCGCGGTTAATACTAGGACTATTTTTAAAAACCGCGTTACGTTGAGCGAGGTGTGTTTGTATTAATTGTTGCTCGCGGTACCAATAAACCATCCCTGTAGTAAATAACACTAGCCCAATAGGAAGTGACTCAATAAGGCTATCCCATGGAAAGCGATCTTTAGGTAGTTTGATGAATTCATCTATAAAATCTTGTAAGTTGCTCAAGTAAACCCCTAATAACCCAAGAGCTAATAGTGTTGTTGTTCTGCCTTTTGAACGAGAAGCGAGTAATATGGTCAACCAAACTGCGATGAATAAGACACTGGCACCTTCCCCTGTTATATCTAACCAGGACCAAACCTCCATTACCTTTACATCACCTTGACTGATATTTAAGAGTGACAGTAAGGTAGATAATATAATCAGTGTATAAAGCCATGCTAAATGCTGGCGAAACTTCAATATAAAATGATGTAAGTGATAAATAATTTGATAGTGCCAACGATTCATAATGTTCCCTTATTTTTGAACACAGGCAGTTTTGCGAATTTGTATTAAACAAATATGACAGTGTTAGTCTGACTAGCTCAGGCGATCGCTTTTATTGAATGAATTACTTCAACTTATATACGAACCCTTTTCATCTCATGGGCAGGCGCTTAATTAAGTAGAAAGTCTGATTAGCTCATTCGGCTTGTTATGGGCGTTTATTCTCACTATTTCACGTCTCTCTCGATAGCACTGTCACAAAAGTGCCATGCAAATTTCCTAAAGTCATCCCGTCAAAAATAGTGAGTTATTACGTATATTCAAAAAGATAGGAAATGAGATGAAGTATTTTAAAATGAGTTTTTTAGCGGTGGTCGTCACGGCGTCGCCATTCACTAATGCAACGGTAACTGATACCAGTTATGAAGATATTGCGGATAGTGCACACTGGCAATCTGTAAATGGTGAACAAACTTTGTTGATCAGTACATTAGAAGAAGATGGTCTTGCGGTATTTAATGCGCAAGGTAAGCAGTTACAACATATACAAACGAATGAAGTCGCTGGCGTTGATGTTCGTTATGGTATGTCGTCAAATAATGGTGAAAAAGTAGATATCGCTGCAGTTGCTTTGGTTGATGAAGAGGCATTTGCGTTTTACCAAATTGATGTAAAAAATGATATGCCGTTACGAAAGATTGGGCAGTTCAACGCCACAATAAAAGCTGAAGGTGTGTGTTTAGCAAAAAATCTAACAACGGGTGATATTTATATTAATGGTTTTTCTGATGAGGGTGACTGGGTACAGTTTAAATTAAACTACGACGGTCAAAAAATCAGTAGTGCTTTACAGAATAAGGGTGAGGCATTGCCAGTGCGAACAACCCAAGTCGGCGGAAAACTCAGTGCTTGTGTGGTAGACGACGAAAGTTCAACAGTGTATTTAGCAGAGCAAAATGTGGGCATATGGGAATATGGTTCTGACCCTGAAAATGTAAAAGATCGTACTTTATTGGATGTAGCGCAACCCATTGGGCATTTAAGTGAAGTAGAAAGTATTGATATTGCTTATCAAAAAGAAGGTGAAGGGGTAATTATTGTTGCTGATGAACAACAAGGTTTTTTACTTTATGACCGTAATAGCAAAAACTTTATCAATAAATTTGATATTGATGGCGTGAAAGAAGCCAAGCTAGTGACAGTATCAGATACTGGTCTTTGGATAGGTAACACGGAGCTAGATGAACCCGTATACCAAACCTTATCCTTCAAAGAGATGTCACGACTTGGTTTAACCAATAAAGAGAGTAAACGCAGTGATAAATGGATCAATAATGCGCACCTTAAAACGAGTGATTTAAAGTTAGTTAAAGCTGCTGGTGAAACTCAGCAAGTTGATAAAAGTGGTGATGCAGCTGACGATCCTGCTTTGTGGTATAACGCCGATAAACCATCAGAGAGCCTGATTATTGCAACCAATAAAAAAGGGGGATTACTTGCTTATGATATGCATGGGAAAGAGGTGCAATATATACAAGGTAATGAAGTTAACAATGTTGATATTCGCCAAAATGTTAAGGGAGATGACGGACGTTTATACGATGTCGTCGCAGCCTCTAACCGTGAGCTAAATAGCATTGCTCTTTATACCATTGCACCAGGTGAAACAGCTGATAAACCGATCAATGTATTAGAAGTTGTTGGTCAAAGCCGCCATGTTAAAGCTCCAGAGCTTGCTTCTGGTGTGGATAAAATTTACGGGTTATGTATGAGTCAATCACCAGAAGGAGTCGCGTATGTGTTCATTAACAGTAAAAAAGGTGAAATAGAACAATGGAAAATCTCTATTAATAATGCCAAAGCAACGGGTACGTTAGTCAGAACATTACAAGTAGATAGCCAACCCGAAGGCTGTGTGGTCGATGATAAAACGCAAACACTTTATGTGGGTGAAGAGGATGTAGCTATCTGGGCATTTGATGCCAATGAGAAAGGCAGCACAACAGCAAGGTTATTTGCAGAAGTCGATGGCGATCATCTGGTTGATGACATTGAAGGGTTAACGCTTTATCAAACAGAAACACAGAACCTGTTACTAGCGTCTAGCCAAGGTAATAACACCTATGCGGTATTTGATCTTGATAAGAAAGGTGCTTTCGTTACTAATTTCGCCATTATTGGCGATGATAGTAAAGGTATTGATGGTGCGAGTGATACTGATGGGATTCATGCTACTGCATTGAACTTAGGAGAAGCATATCCTGAAGGGGCATTCATTGCTCAAGATTGGTATAACTTAAGCGATAAGTATCAGCCTTTAAATCAGAATTTTAAAATTGTTGATTGGCGTGAAATTAAGAAAATTTTAAAATAATCAAAGTGGTATTTAAGTATTCTTTACTAGGTGATTTGATTGTTGCTTATTCAAAGTTTTACTTTTCAATTTACATTAGCCCTTCAGTTTAATGACTTTACGGTCAATAAGCTGAAGGGCTTTATAATATTGTTATGCTGAAAACTATCGAATAATCATCTGCTCTCGTTCAGGGCCAACGGATACCATACTCACTGGCACACCCATCAGTTCTTCAATGCGTGTTACGTAGTTTTGTGCTGCGATTGGTAGGCTATCAAAGGTACGACAACCGCTGATATCTTCACTCCAACTTTGCATTTGTTCATAAACGGGCGTTAATGATGCTGTTTGTGGCCAAATTGGGTTTTCTGGATGTTGTCCTTCATAAGCGACACAGATTTTTAAATCCGTCATGCCTGATAAACAGTCGATTTTTGTTAATGCAATTTCAGTGGCCGCTTGCAACTCAACACCATTACGGGTAGCAACCGCATCAAAGAATCCCATATCACGTGGGCGACCTGTTACAGCACCATATTCATTGGCACTTTCACGGAAGTTATCTTGATGCTCCATTGCTGTTACTAGTGTGCCGGTACCTACTGATGAGCTAAATGATTTGGCTACTGCAACAACACGCTCTGGATATAGCGCTGGTAAACCACTGCCGATACCTGCATAAGCTGCGGTTACGTTCGATGATGTTGTCCAAGGGTACTCACCGTAGACTAAGTCTCTGCCTGCACCTAGTTGTGCTTCAAATACCAGATTAGCTTTCTCTTTTTGTAACGCTTTTAGTGGTTCTGTTACGTTACAAATAAATTGACGCCAAGGTGCAGTGACTTCTAATAGCCAGTTTGTCATCTCTTCTGCTGTTTGGTTAAATTCACAGTCAGGGTAAAGCGCTTTTAATTGAGGTAATTTCCAATCGAGTAGGAATTGAATGCGTTGTTGTAATACTTCAGGTTGTTTTAACCAGCCAACTAGAATCCCTTTTTTCATTACGCGGTCACCGTAAGCCGGTGCGATACCTTGTCTTGTTGAACCGTAAGCAGCATCACCAAGGCGTTGTTCTTCCAAAGTATCTTCTAATGCATGCAAAGGTAGGCACAGCGTTGCTCGGTCTGAGATAGACAGTTTTACATCAATGTTTGCTGCTTTAACTTCGTTGATCTCTTCGCTTAATGCAGCGGGGCTGATCACCATACCTGGGCCAAGAACCGCTAAACAATTTGGATTAAAGATGCCACTTGGTAACTGGTGTAATTTAAAGGTACCGAAGTCATTAACGACGGTATGACCAGCGTTATTGCCGCCTTGAAAACGAATACTTGCGCTTGCGTTTTCTGCTAAAAAATCAACGATACGACCTTTACCTTCGTCGCCCCAGTTTGCGCCTACAACCACTATTGATGTCATGCTTTGCCCCTTGAATGATGAAAAGGGCATGCTACATAACTAATGTTAATATGGTAAATTAATAATAGTTATTACATTGATAAGCATTTCATATGACTGGCTAGATGTCAGGTTGAAGGGGAAGGTACATTATGCTCGATATTAATTGGTTAAAAACATTTGTCACACTTGCAGAGCTGCAGCATTTTGGACAATCAGCCACTGTGTTGCACATGACTCAACCTAATGTCAGTTTGCATTTAAAACAGCTAGAGAAAGCGACCCGTACTAAGTTGATAGAACGGAGCCCCTTTAGATTAACGCAAGCGGGGCAGCGTTTATTAAAAAGCAGTCAAAAAACCTTACAAGAGTTAAAGCTTTGCCAAGCGGACATCAATGCCTTGAATGATTTACGCCAAGGCACCTTGACCATTGCAGCCAGTGATATTATTTCCAGAGCATTGTTGATTGAACCTTTTCAACTCTTTAAACAAGAGTATCCCAACATGGACCTCGTTTTATTCAACACCACTTCATCGCAAGCTTCATCGCTAGTGAAAAGTGCCGATGCAGAATTAGGGTTTGTGATTGCTCAGAAAGAGAGTTTACCTCTATATTTTAGTGAATTAAAAGCGGTGCATTGGTGTGCGGTAGGGCATCAATTAGAATTAGTACAGGGTGAAGTGATGCAAAAAGACAGTGCGGAATTGCCGACTTTAATCTTATTGGGGCATGATACGCGTACTCGAGATCTGATTGATCTTGCGTTACCTTCTCTAAATATACCGCATTATCGGATTATGGAAGTGGGTAGTGTAGATGCGCAATTAGACTGGGCTGAAGCAGGCTTTGGTACGGCTATTGTGCCTGACTTTTCACTCGCTAGCAGACGCCATTTAAAAGCGGAAGTGGTCACTTTGGTGGATTTTCCTTGTACCAGTTTGGGGTACGTCGTACGTAAAAACCAAATTTTATCCAAGGCTGTTAAACATCTTTTACGTTTAGTGGGTGAGAAAATTGCCATTAATAAATACGCTTGAATACCGCTATTATAGCTAATAGTTTATGTGCTAGGTGAGCTAATATCTTTCTATAGATCAATTGTCTATGTTCACATTATTTATACTGTCAATTGGAATATTTGAAACTTCACTTTTTAGGTTAATGAGTCATTCTAAACATTCTTATCCATTATTCTTATCTAATATTTTCTACTTAAAACATAATTCGGTCATATTCGGGTGTAAACAAACCAATACAAACTTGTTTGTTTTGGTCTATTTTTGACCGTTTGTGTTTGTTATTGAATTTCTTACTCATACAATTAGCACTAATCAGGTTCTTTTGTGAGTTAGCTGACACAATTACCTGCGTTCAATGAAGCCCAGTTAAGAGTGATGCTTGCTCTCTGAATTCCCATCTTTATTCTCATAAACTTCTCTTCCATAGCAGGTCATCAAGTTTCTGCTATCTCGTTGCATTAAGTAGTTAACCGAAAGGTTGTTAATAAATTCGCTCTGATATGGCGGTGTAAGAGAAGTCGTTAACTCTTATTACTGGTTTGAGCATAACAAGCATCATTAACCATTTTATAGCATTAGCTAACAGGCTGAGTGTTGTTGAAAGGTCTGATATTAATAAAAAGAGAGTCGTTATGAATTACCTTATTTCACCATCATTAATGTGTCTTGATTTAATGAAAGCATCGGAACAAATACGTTTTTTTAATGAAAAAGCGGACATGTTACATGTCGATTTAATGGATGGGCATTACGTAAAAAATATTGCTTTATCAGTTGATTTTGTTCGCCAAATTCGTCCACATGCAACCATCCCAATAGATGTTCATATGATGGTGACGACACCAATGGACTTTGTTGATGGATTAATCAACGCAGGTGCGGATTCAATGTCTGTCCACGCTGAAACTATCAGCAGTTATGCTTTCCGTCTAATTAACCACATTAAAAATGCGAATAAAAAAGTTGGCATTATCTTAAATCCAGCGACCTCTATTGACGTATTAACACCCTATATACACCTGTTAGACAAAGTAACGGTGATGACAGTCGATCCTGGTTATGCAGGCCAACCTTTTATTCCTGAAATGGTAGAAAAAATAAAAGCCTTACACAATACAAGGGCTGCTGGTGGCCATAAATTTTTAATTGAAGTCGATGGTTCGTGTAATAAAAACACTTACGGTTTGCTATTAAATGCCGGGGCAGATGTTCTAGTAATGGGCAGTAGCGGCTTACTTAAGCACGGCGTTCCAATCGCTGATACTTGGGAAATTATGGAAGCTGATATCGCGAAGTCATTAAGTGCTTAATTAAGTTTAAGGAAGAGATTATGAAAGGGAAAGTATGTGTATTTGGTTCTTTTAATGTCGATATCGTTGCAAGAGTAGATCGTTTCCCATTTCCAGGAGAATCATTAGTGGCTAATAGCAGTATGACTAGTGCCGGTGGAAAAGGTGCGAACCAGGCAATGGCTGCTCTAAAGTCTGGCGCTAATGTTCATTACATTGGGAAAATTGGAGAAGATGCTTTTGGTCCATTTGCTCGCCGATATTTGAAGTCTGTTGAGTTCGATGCCTTAACTTTATTAACAACATCGGACAAAGCCACGGGTAATGCGTTAATTTTTGTTTCCGAAGGTGAGCAGGGCAATGCTGAAAATATGATTTCTGTTGACCCAGGGGCCAACATGACAGTGAGCCATGATGAAATTATGCAGTTTGCTTCAGCAATAGGTTGTGCAGATATCTTATTAGTACAGCTAGAAAATAATATTGCAGCCATTGAGCATGTTATCAATATTGCTTTTGAACATCAGACTTTCGTGATTTTAAACCCTGCACCGTGGCAAGAAGTTGATGACCAATTATTAACTAAAGTGGATTTAGTAACACCGAATGCCACTGAAGCCCAATTTATGAGTGGGGTGCCTGTGACTGATTTTGCATCAGCTGAAATAGCCGCTGACTTAATTCATAAAAGAGGATGTAAGTCAGTCATCATCACTTTAGGTTCAATGGGCGCTTTGCTTTCTGAGCAAGGTGTGAAAACAACAATTCCTCTATTCCCTGCCAACCCGAAAGATACTACAGGTGCTGGCGATGCGTTTAATGGTGCTTTGGCCGCAAGATTAGCGAATGGAGACTCGATAACCGATGCGACACGTTTTGCAGCAGCTTATGCCGCAGTCAGTGTCGAGAAGATAGGGGCATCTCCACAAATATCATTAACCGAAGTTGAGGATAGATTGCTGTGTTTAGCTTAATAAAACTTAGATAAGTGCCAAAAGACATTGGACCAGGTTTTCATAGAAGAAAATCAAATAGTGAAAAAAACACTTAATGATGAATCACTGTGTTTTATTAAATTTGATAAATAACAGTGTTAATTAACTGAAAATAAAAGGATAGAACCATGAAACAGATGAAAAAAATATTAATCGGTGCACTTGTTGCTGCAACGCTTTCTCCATTCGCTACTACTGCATTTGCAGCTGATAGCTTAAAAATTGGTTTTTCTAATAGAACAATGAATGGTGCGTTTTTCAATGCGATGAATGAGTATATGAAAGTACACACTAAAGAGCATGGATACGAATATATTTCTACAGATGCTCGTGGTGACCTAACTAAGCAAATCTCCGATGTCGAAGATATGCTTTCTCAAGGGATAGATTACCTTGTCCTTAACCCTCAAGACCCTGAAGCGGGCTTACGTATCGCTAAAAGTGCTGAACGTAAAGGTATTCCAGTTGTTGTTTTAGACAGTGGTATTCCATTATCTGCACCTGTATTGACACGTGTACAAGCTGATAACCAACAAAATAATATTATGTTAGGTGAGTATGCTGTTGATGAGTACGGCTCAGAAGCAATGAACTGTGTATTAGTAAGTGGTAACCAAGGTAACGTCGTTGGTGAGATGCGTCGAACCAACTTTTTACGCGGTGTTATCGAAGCACAGTTACGTAAATATAACCAAACTAAGCTTAATATTTTAAGCCAAGGCTGGGGGGCTGGGATCAACAAGGCGGTCTGAAAGCAATGGAGGATTTACTTGTTGCGCATGGAGATAAAATGAACTGTGCATTTGCAGAAAATGATGACATGGCGCTAGGTATGGTATTAGCACTTAAAGCTGCTAATAAATTGGACCAAGTCACCGTATTTTCAAATGATGGTTACAAAAAAGGTTTAGAGTCAATTAAGCGCGGAGAGCTTAAAGCGACAGTAGGCAACAACCCTAATCAATTAACAGATCGCGTTGTTGATGTGATTACAGCACATGCTGCTGGTGAAACTCAATTCCCAGATTATACCTACATCGAGCCAGTGTTAATGATACAAGATAATGTTGATGAGTACCTTGACCCAGACTCATTCTTCTAAGGCGATATGGCCTAATGTTGCACTCTGTTGCAGCATTAGGCGCAATATTAGTTACACACTTTAATGAGTATAGGTACTGAGATGGCTGATTATGCAATTGTTACTGAAAATGTAAAAAAGAGTTTTGGCGGTGTCCATGCTTTAAAAAACATTAACTTGAGAGTTAAAAAAGGAGATATTCACGCAATCGTTGGTGAGAATGGTGCCGGAAAATCTACGTTAATGAAGGTGCTTGCTGGTATTCATACAAAAGATAGCGGAAAAGTAACTGTTAATGGTAAAGAGGTACATTTTACATCACCAAAACAAAGCAAAGAAAATAAAATTGGCATTATTTATCAAGAGCTTGCGTTGGCACCTGATTTAACGGTAGCAGAAAATATTTTTCTCGATGACCTTGGTTTTGGAAAAATGACCGTTAATCGTGGTTTGCTCAATAAGAAAGCCAGCAGAGTATTAAAAAACCTAGGTTTTAACATCGACCCTGAAGTTAAAGTAGGTACGTTAAGCGTGGCTTACCAACAGATGGTTGAAATTGCTAAATCCTTAGCAAAAGACGTCAATATTCTTATCTTAGATGAACCATCAGCTGTGTTATCAGAAAGAGAGATAGACATTTTATTCAGTCAACTAAAACTTCTCCAGGGTAAGGGAGTAACGATTTTATACATTTCTCACCGTTTAGAGGAAATATTTAGAATTGGTAATGCTATTACGGTGATAAAAGATGGCGAAACGACTAAAGAATTAGATCCTAAAGTATGTACTGAAGACGACATTATTGAAGGGATGGTTGGGCGAAGCTTTGAGAATTTATACCCAGAGAAAAATATCCCGCAAGAAGCGCTTATTTTAAAAGTTGAGAATATGTACACCAAGAAGCTATTACGTGATATCAGTTTTCATATACGTAAAGGGGAAGTGGTTGGCTTAGCAGGGCTTGTTGGATCAGGCAGAACCGAGATTGCCAGATGCTTATTCGGTATCGACAAAATGGACGGTGGAAAAATAATTAAGGATGGAAAAGAGATAGTGGTTCGTCATCCAGCTGAAGCAATGTCTCACGGAATTGGTTTAGTACCTGAGAGTCGAAAGGAGCAGGGCGCGATATTGTCTAGGCCGATTAGAGAAAACATGCACCTAGCGAATTTAAGCAATATCAGTAATCGTTTTGGTATTTTACGTTCAAAAATAGAAAAAAATATTGGTAATCAATTAAAAGAAAAATTAAAGATTAAGTTAAACAGCATTGAAGACCCCATTGCTAGTTTAAGTGGTGGTAATCAGCAAAAAGTGGTGATTGCTAAGTGGTTAAATACTGATTGCGACTTATTGATTTTAGATGAGCCAACGCGAGGAGTTGATGTAGGAGCTAAAGTAGAAATTTACAATATTATCAGTGATTTAGCTAGGAAAGGGTATGCCATTTTAGTGATTTCTTCTGAAATGCCTGAAGTGATTTCACTTTCTCACCGAGTGTATGTAATGAGTGAAGGTAATCTTGCATGTGAGTTGGTTGGTGATGAAATCACTGAAGAAAGCGTGATGCGATATGCGATCCCTAAACGTGAAAGTGCTTAACAACCGTTTGAATTAAATTTTGTGCGACATTTTGTTGCTATTGATAGCAATATTATTAAGGAAAAGACAATGGAAATCTCTCAGAAACTAGATAAAGAAGTAATAGAGAATGAAGAGAAGCAAGCTTCTCTTGTGAGTAAAGTGCTTAGTTTTATTAGTAATAATTCAACCTTTGTTGTGTTTGTAGTGATGTTGGTCATTGCAGGCTTTTTATCTGACCGATTTTATACCGAAGGCAACATTACTAATGTACTACGACAAAGTGTGCCGTTGGGGTTAGCAACATTAGGCATGTTGTATGTGATCATTACTGGTGGTATTGACTTGTCAGTAGGGTCAATCATGGCGTTAGTCTCAGTGGTTGTCGCATTGTTGATACCGGAGTTTGGCTTATATCCTGCTTTATTGGGGGAGTAGTTTGTGCGACGCTAGCGGGTGCTTTATCGGGTTTCTTAGTGACAGGATTTAATATTGCTCCGTTTATTGCCACCTTAGCAATGATGACGATTGCTCGTGGTGTGGCGTTGATTGTTTCTAAAGGACAACCTGTTTTCATAGATGATCCTGCTTTGATTGACTTTGGTACAGGGTATTTTCTAGGCCTACCATTACCTGTTTATGTATTAGCGGGTTTTGCACTGATTGCACACTTCATTTACAAGCATACGGTATTTGGCCGCCTAGTTGTCTCGATTGGTTCGAATGAAACAGCCACCCGATTTGCAGGTATTCGAGTTAATTATTACAAGCTTTCAGTTTATGCAATCAGTGGGTTGGCTTGTGGTCTTGCAGGTATTTTAGCCGCAAGTAGAACCGGTGTTGGCTCTCCAGTGTTAGCCATTGGTTTCGAATTGGACGTGATTGCTGCGGTAGTTGTTGGTGGTGCGAGTCTAGCGGGTGGTAAAGGGACTGTTGTTAATACAATTATTGGTGTTCTAATTCTCAGTATGATCTCTAACTTAATGAATTTAATGAACATCTCTGGCTATAATCAACAAGTTATTAAAGGTGCGATTATCATTGCTGCTGTTATGTTAGAGAGCTTTAAATCACGCGCTAAAGTATAGACATACTCAGTATTAAAAGGTTTGTTATGCTCATTTTGTTAGGCAATAACCGAAGATAGATAGGATTATTATTAATAAGATGAGCTGTCAGTATTACATTTTTCGATAAGTATAAATTGGAGTTTTACATGAAAAATAATATTTTCTCTCTTAAAAATAAAGTAGCTGTTATTACTGGTGGTAAACAAGGTATTGGTAAGGTGGTTGCAGGCTATTTAGCAGACGCCGGCGCTGATATTGTGATATTTGATTTAGCTGAAGCGAGTGATGTTGCAGCAGAAATAGCCAACGAACATGGCGTACAAGCCCGCTCTTATATTTGTGATGTTACTAACCCACAGGATGTTGCTGATAAAATTGCGCAAGCAGGCTCAGAGATGGGAACATTAGATCTGTTATTTAATAATGCCGGTATTTGTTTACATAAAGAAGCGTTGGAATGTACTCCTAGTGAGTGGAGCAAAGTTATCGATGTTAATTTAAATGGCGTGTTTTATGTTGCACAAGCTTTTGCTCGTTACCTCATTGCTAATCAAAAAACAGGTAATATAGTGAATACTGCGTCAATGTCCGGTTCTATCGTTAATATTCCACAGTGCCAAGCTTCTTATAACGCATCTAAAGCGGGCGTAGTACATTTAACTAAGTCCCTTGCGGTTGAATTAGCCCCTAAAGGGATTCGTATGAATTCAATTAGTCCTGGGTATATTCGAACAGAGATGACTGGGACAGTGAGACAAGATTGGCAAGACATTTGGGTCGATATGATTCCTTTTAAACGCATGGGGACACCAGAAGAGTTAGCTGGGGCTGTGATTTACTTATTGTCAGATGCCTCTACTTATACATCAGGCTCTGATATGATCATTGACGGTTGTTTTACTATAGTATAGTCAATGAATGCCATGATTTATTGGGTTTAAGTCATGGCTTACAGTAAGGTTTAATAGGTATGATTGATCAATTAGATAGTAATATTTTGCAGGTTCTAAGTACTTATAAGGGGCTCATTTTTGATATGGACGGTACTTTGATTGATTCAATGCCGGCTCATTTGGATGCTTGGAAAGTTACTGCTGAGCACTATCATTTCCCTTTTGATAGGACTTGGTTAAATGGTTTAGGCGGAATGCCTGGCGAAGCGATTGTAGAATTAATTAATGATAAATATGACGTGAATTTGCTGCCTATTGAGGTTTCTGAGTTTAGAATGGACGTATTTGAACGGTTTGAAAACAATACTGGGCTTGTTGCCATTACTAATCAAATTTTAAATCATTTTTATGGTTTAAAAAAGTTAGCCGTCGGAACAGGCAGTCCTAAACTGAGTGCGATGCACCTTTTAAAAGAAGCGGGAATTTTAGCTAAGTTAGATGCGGTAGTGACGGCCAACGATGTACAGCTACACAAGCCTCATCCTGATACGTTCTTATTAGCGGCAAGTAACATCGATTTACCTGCTAACACTTGTATTGTATTTGAAGATACAACCTTGGGTATGCAAGCAGCACATCGTGCTGGAATGGATTGTTTTATGGTCGATGATAACCAATTAACATTACACCCTTGCTCATAATGTAAAAAGGAGTAGGCATTTTATTTAATGTGTACTCTTTATCTAATCAGCTCCGCTGTCGCGGTATACTCTGTTTATATCGGTAAATAGTGACAGAGTCTCTAAAATTCATTTATTTTCATTGTTAACTCTACGTAATAATAATAATATCAGTGGCTTATGTACATTTCTTGTGCTGCAATAATGAGAGGAACCTTGATGTTACAGTTAGAGCGCCATAATCATATTGTTGGATTGCTTGAACAAAATGGAGCAATGAGAGTTAACCAGATAGCCTTAGAGCTTTCAGTTTCACGTGAAACTATTCGCCGAGACCTGACTATTTTAGATAAAAAAGGTGTCGTTCTTCGTAGCCATGGTGGCGCTTTGTTGGCTGATAATTTCAAAGCCAGCTCTACGTCTTATAAAGCTCCAATCTTGCCTGACTCTCTCCAGTTAGATGCTTTTCGTACTCGTACTACTGTTCAGGTTGAACAGAAATCTAAAATAGCCCGCAAAGCGCTTTCCCTAATAAAACCCGGTGATACCATCTTATTAGACTGTAGTAGTTCTAGTTGGTTTTTAGCCCGACAGCTCTCAGATATGGATATTACGGTGGTAACACAATCGACCAGTATAATTAATACGCTCGTCTCTAAGAAATCGATTCGTATTATTGGACTAGGGGGGATTACTCCCCTTATCAAGAAGCCTTTTTTGGAGAAATAGCCGGAAATCAGTTAGATGACATGAATGTCGATACCTTGTTTTTTTCTTGCCAGGGCTTAGATGTTGATAGAGGAGTCTTCACCGAGAGTAAAGCGCATGAAGCATTATTACAGCATATGTTTTTAGCTGCTAAGAAAGTGGTTTTACTAGTGGATGGCAGTAAACATAATAAAATTGGCAGTGAACGTATTTGTGGTTTTGGTGCGTTAGATACCTTGATTACTGAAAAGTTTGATGATCCTTTATTAGAAAAAGAGATGATTTGGCACAACGTAAAAGTCCTCACTATATAGCGATTATTCAGAGGTTGTAAGATGAAAGGTAAAGTGTGTGTATTTGGCTCATTTAATGTTGATTTAATGGCAAGAGCATCACGTTTTCCATTACCAGGTGAATCATTGGTCGCGAATAGTAGTATGACCAGCGCAGGCGGAAAAGGAGCAAACCAGGCTTTAGCTGCATTGAAGTCAGGAGCCAATGTGCACTATATCGGAAAAATAGGGAGTGACTCTTTTGGTCATTTCGCCAGACGCCATTTAAAATCGATCGGTTTTGATGCCCTCACTCTTCTTGAGACAGATACTCTACCTACCGGTAATGCACTTATCTACGTTTCCGATGAAAAAAGTAAAGTGGAGAATATGATTTGCGTTGATCCTGGTGCGAATATGGATGTCACAGAACAAGAGATTATAGATTGTGCCCCATCAATTGGGTGTGCAAAAGTTATTTTGGTACAACTTGAAAATAACTTGTCTGCAATAGAGCAAGTGATTCATATCGGTCGTGAAAATAATGCTTTTATTATATTAAATCCAACACCTAAAAGGGTGGTAGAAGATAGCTTTTTGGGCTTAGTAAGCCTAGTAACAGCCAATGCGAATCAAGCTGAATTTATGACTGACATTAAAGTCTATAATCAACAAAGTGCAGCAGCTGCAGCACAGAAGCTTCATGATCGTGGTTGTAAAATCGTTATTATTACTATGGGATTGTTGGGCACCTTTTTATCTGAAGGTGAAAGCCAATGTTTTGTACCTGCTTGTTATTCAATGCCAGTGGACAGCACAGGTGCTTCTGATGCATTTAATGGCGCATTTGCAGCAAGAGTGGCGAATGATGATACATTAAAGCAAGCTATTCGATTTGCTTCGGCGTATGCGGCAGTTAGCACTGAAACGCTAGGTGCAGCTCCAAATGTCGATGTTGCTAAGGTTTATGACAGGTTGCTATCTGATTAATATTAAAGGATAGCGCTATCAATTGAGGTAGAGATGTTCTTTTTTCTTAAATAAACAGTTTATTGAACTTGATTTTTACCGAGTGCTTTGGCTTTGTATAAGGCTTTATCTGCGCTATTGATTAACTTATCGAGATCCCATTGAGGCATTTGGTCTGTGTGAGCAACGCCAATACTAATGGTGAGATTAATATCGTGATCTAGAAAATGATAATCTTTTTCTGCGACTTCATTCCGTAGTTGTTCTGCTAATCTAGTCAGTTTTTTATACTCAATGCCAGCGCAAGCAATTAAGAATTCTTCACCACCCATACGAATTAATTGATATTTACCTAAAATAATATCGGTAATGGTTTCTACCATTTTTTGTAAGCAGAGATCTCCTACATGATGCCCATAATGATCATTTATTTTTTTAAAGTTATCGATATCAATCGCCAATAAACCGCCTTGAAGTGCATTATTTTTAAATAATGTTGGCAATTGGTTATCTAGTGCGCGTCGATTATTACAACCAGTGAGTGGGTCTGTATTGGCCATTTTTTCTAATTGTTGGGATTGATGTTTTAACTTTTCTTGGTTGACCATGAGTTGTTGATTCATCACGGTAACATCCGTAATGTCGTAAATGGTCCCTACTAAGTAAGTTTCTCCATTGGCAAGGGTAAGGCGACTTTTTCGAGTAATGACTTCTCGTTGTTCTGCATTACTATCAAATACTGATTCGTAAGCTTCATCTATTTCACCAGTGGCTAGTACACGTAAATCGCCGCCATTACATTGTGCTACTTGTCGGTCTGAAAATACTTCTTTATCTTGCTTCCCTAAGATATCTGCTCGATTAACTTGAAATAATGCTTCAAAGGCTTTGTTGATGAAAATGTATCTGTGTTGGGTATCTTTTATTAAAACGGGGGTAGGCAAAATCTCCATGACTTCTTTAAATAAAGTAAAATCAGTAACGTGATGCATTTAAGGAGCCCTAAACTTAGTAGTCATTTAGATGAAATGTAAAATAGTTGTCTTGAACACAATGCGACTACATTCACCAGTAAATCAAAAAAATATAACTTAAGTGTTAATTGTTGACCATGTGCTAAGTTTTTTCAAGCGGTATGTTACAAGAATGTAAATGTCGCTAGCTTTCTATACGATCTCTCCCTTTTTCTTTCGCTTTATAAAGCATATTATCTGCTTGGTGAACCAATATATTTTCATGGAGACCGAAGCTTGGATGTAAGGTCGCTAAACCAATGCTGGCGGTTAAATAAGGTTGTACCGAAGAGTTTGGATTCGCTATGTCGAGATGAGCTATCTCATCTAATAGGCTAGCCAGTAATGCTTGCGCTTCAGTGGTTGAGGTATTGCCTAAAACAATAGCAAACTCCTCTCCGCCATAACGAGCGCAAATATCACTTGAGCGGTTAACAAATTGTTTGAGTAGCTTTCCTATTTTTATTAAGCATTGGTCACCATGTTGATGACCATAGGTATCATTTAGTAATTTAAAATGATCGAGGTCGATAATTGCTAAGCTTATGGGGAGTTCTAAACGCAAACAGCGCCGCCACTCCGCATTTAAGAATTCATCAAAGTAACGTCGATTAGCAATATTTGTTAGGCCATCCATTCTTGCTAGGTCTCTTACTTTTTGTTCTGCGAGTTTGCGTTCCGTGATGTTTTGGTGAGTGATGACAAAGTAATTTTGTTGGTCATATTTAAGAGGGTGACGCGCATCATAAACCATCGCTTTTGCTTTGGGCTATGGCATGGATATTCGAAATAGAAGTTTTCAATCGTTTGGTTAATAACACTTCTAATGCCTTGCGAGACTTGTTTCCCATAATCACTATCAACTTCACTGGCTTGATCGCAGGCTTCAATATAATTAATACCTTGCCACTTTTCTTTAATTAAACAGCCATTTTGAGATGCAAACTCTGTCCAGCTTTTATTGACATATTGGATAATGCCAGAGCTATCAATGACGGTGATATGGTCGGTTATAGAATCAAGTATTGCGCTCAAAAATCCTTTAACATCTTTCATGTGGTACTCGCTATTTGTATTTTCTATCCTTAAAAACACATATTCAAAGACATTACTTTTTGTGTATTAGCTTCGATTACTTAACTATTGTTATATTGTTTAAATATATCAATATCTTTAGCAGGTGAAGGGCCTTGAAATAAGTAACCTTGTGCAAAATCGCATTTTTGAGCACGTAGAATATCCAATGTTTTCTTTGTTTCAATCCCTTCTGCGACTATTTTCATATCTAATTGTTTGCCCATTGCAATAATAGTTGAGGCGATGGTGTCATAATCAGTAATAAAGCTTTTATCGATTTTTAATACATCAAATGGTAAGTGACGAAGGTTGCTCAAGCAGGAATAACCCGTACCAAAATCATCCATCAATAGCCTTACTCCCATCTCTGAGAGTTCGTTTAACGTTTTTAGGAAGTGTTCATTTTCAGTGATGATCATGCTTTCTGTTATTTCTAATTCCAGACAGTGACGTGGGATTTCAAACTCACTGATTACATCTTGAACAGAGTGAGCAAAATGAGGGTTATATAGTTGATAAGGAGAAACATTCACAGCTATTTTGAGATCTTTAGCTCCACTGTCTCGCCATTGTTTATTTTGTTTACAAGCTATTCTTAAAACCCAATCGCCAATTTCCACCATCTGTCCTGAATACTCTGCAATGGGAATAAATACTTCTGGAGAGACAAGCGTCTCTTGATCTAATTGCCAACGTAATAATGCTTCAGTGCCTTTAGTCGCAAAGTCATTGAGATCGACCACTGGTTGGTGCATGACCTGGAGTTGGTTCTTGTTAAGCGCAGATCTAAGTTTAGATTCGTAAGATAAACGACGAGTATGTTCTTTACTGAATCTATTTTTGTAAAATAGGTATTGGTTTTTTCCTCTTTTTTGGCTTCATACATGGCGGTATCGGCGTATTTTATTAAATTCTCAGCGTTATTAGCGTTTGTAGGGTAAATTGAAATACCAATACTACCTGTGATGAACAGTTCTGTTTTTCCGATAAATAAAGGCTTTGAAATTACATTAATTAGTGACTCTGCAACGCGTTTTATATCACCTGTATTAGTGAAATGACTAAGTGCGACAAATTCATCACCACCAAATCTAAATACAGAATCTTCAATCTGTATTGCTTTCGATAAACGATCGCTTACGGTAATTAATAATTTATCTCCTTCGGCGTGGCCTCGGGTATCATTGATGTCTTTGAATCGATCAAGATCGATGAAAAATACAGCTAATCTTTTTTGCCCCGCTGTAGCTATGTATTGATTTATTCTTAAGTCTAAAGCGTTACGGTTAGGTAGTTTGGTTAGCGTATCTCTGTTGGCTAGTAAACGGTTACGCTCTTCACTAATCATTAACTCGTTGCTGGTTTTTTGCATTCGTTTGACGACTTTTAAAATTGCTTTAGCAATTGCCAAGGCGATTAGAAAAAATGCTATAGATAAAGTAATAACAGCAGTTTGTGAAGTATTTACAATGAAGTTGGTTAATTTATCTACCGGCTTCATAAACTCTACTGAGTTTAATCGAAATTTTGTATAACAATCAGTTAATAGCTGGTTAAGGTGAGTTTGACTGACTAACCCCTCTTCATAGAGAACGATATTTTTTAATAGGTCTTCTGCAAGATCAATATCATTTTGGCAAATAGTCATGATGCTTTGTGTATCAGTCAATCTCATGATCATTTGATCAAGTTGACTTGGCATAGCAATACACGCTTCTGGTTGTGCTTTGATATTCTGAATAATTGCTTTTAACTGGGTTGTGTCTGGAATTGGAGTATTGCTTTTACTAATAAGCTCATTAAGTTCAACGACATAATGAAAATGTAAACTGTTGAGTTGATGAAAGCGTGCAGACCCAGACATCTTTAATGTACTAAAGGCTACTATAATAGAAAATAGGGTGATAAGAAGCATTAAAACAGTGAGTTGTTTATTTATTGTCATTATTAGTAGCTTCTTTATCCGTTTTATTACGTATTAAAAATAGTGTTTCCTAACTTAAGCCTGTTAGTTTTATGAACTAATACTTTATATTTATCAAAAAGTACTTATTTTGAGTATAAACAGTTGGTTTTTTCATTCAAGACTTTAACGTATTATTTATTATTATCTTTTTGATAATTAATATATTTTCTTGCTAAGTCGCAAATACTGATATTTTTAAAAACCAATGATTAAATTAATTTTAGAGTTTTTGAAATTAATTATAGACCAACAAGGTCTTTTAAGAGGAGTGATGATTATTAAAGTGGGATTTTTATGAAAAAGATAATTGGTTTAATACTATCAACATCAATACTTGGTTATGCTTCCTTAGCAAACGCAGACAAAGCAGTGTTAGCAGGTGGTTGTTTTTGGTGTATGGAATCAGACTTTGAAAAGTTACCTGGTGTAACGGATGTGGTGTCTGGTTTTACAGGCGGAACAGTGGAAAACCCAACTTATAATGGTAATCATCGCGGTCATTATGAAGCGGTAGAGATAACTTACGACCCAGAGCAAGTGAGTTATCAAGAAATTTTGGATCATTACTGGGTGAATATCGATCCCTTTGATGCTCGTGGACAGTTTTGCGATAAAGGACATAGCTATTTAAGTGCTATTTTTGTTGCTAATCAGCAAGAGCGTGACTTAGCAGAGCAATCTAAACAAGTTGTTGTGAATGAATTTGCAGATCAACAGGTGGTTACACCCATTCTTGATGCAAGTACCTTTTATCCAATTAAAGGCAATGAAAGTTACCACCAAGACTTTTATAAGAATAACCCAATACGTTACAAGGCGTATCGTTGGAATTGTGGTCGAGACCAGCGTTTAAAAGAGATTTGGGGCGAAAGAGCAACCCACAACTAGTAACATGAAATAGTTATATATAGCAGGTGCCTAACGTTAGATACCTGCTAACGATTAAATAGCAAGTCACTACTTTTAGCGGCTTGCTAATGTTTATAGAGCAAGTAACTATTTGGATACTTGCTAGTGTTTATAGAGCAAGTGGCTAGTTTTAGCGGCTTGCTAATGTTTATAGAGCAAGTAACTATTTGGATACTTGCTAATGTTTATAAAGCAAGTGACTAGTTTTAGCTGCTTGCTGATGTTTATAAAGCAAGTGACTAGTTTTAGCTGCTTGCTAATGTTTATAAAGCAAGTGACTAGCTTTAGCTGCTTGCTAGTGATTATAGAGCAAGTAGCTAGCTTTAGCTGTTTGCTAATGTTTATAGAGCAAGTGGCTAGTTTTAGCTGCTTGCTAATGTTTATAAGGCAGATAACTATAATCTAGTTGTCTGCCAATGCTCCTTTCTGATTCAAATCCTGTTTTTTATTCTAGTCACTGTCTTTATCTTTTATCTATTCGTTGTTTATCACTGCTTTAGTTATGCATTTATGTCATTAGTAATGAGCAAATTATTCTTAAAATTACACTTGTAGATTTAGTGCTTCTCTGTATTATCTTATTTAGATGTCTATACGGCTATTTGATTTTAAGGGAGTGAAACATGTTCAACAAAAAATTTGCCAAGTTGCTTTATATTTTACCAATCATTTTTGGGTTAGCGGCTTGTGGAGAAACAGAAAAGAGTGAAGTGATCAAAGTAGGGGCAACAGTGGGGCCTCATGCGGAAGTGGTTGAAGCTGTTGCAGAAGAAGCTGCAAAACAAGGCTTACAAGTTGAAGTAGTGATTTTCTCTGATTATATTACACCTAATGCTGCATTAGCGGATGGTAGTTTAGATCTAAACAGTTACCAGCATTTACCATTTTTGAATAACTTTAATAAAAATAGCGATCAGAAAATAGTATCGATCGGTCATTCAATTTTAATGCGTATGGGTATTTATTCTAATAAATATAAATCGGTTACTAATTTACCTGAAAATGCACGTATCTCTATACCTAATGATCCAACCAACGGTGGTCGTGCGTTATTGTTATTAGCTGATGCAGGTTTAATTACCTTAAAGCCTGATGCAGATTCAAAAACGACGGTATACGATGTTGTTGAAAATCCTAAAAACTTTGAGTTTGTTGAAGTAGAAGCAGCACAATTACCACGTACATTAGATGATGTTGATGCATCTGTGATTACTATGAACTATGTGATGTCTGCTGGGTTAAGTCCAAAAGAACAAGGTATTTATTTAGAAGCGAAAGATGCTGAGTTTGCGGTAATGAACATTGCTGCGCGTGTAGAAGATAAAGATAATGCAACTTACAAAAAATTCGTTGAAATATTCCAGTCTGAAGCAACACGTCAATTCTTAGAAAAAACTTACAAAGGAACTATCGAAGCTGCTTTTTAAATCCTAATCTATTAACGTGACTGTTTGTAATGCAAGCAGTTACGTTTTTCTTACTGCCTTCCCTCAATATAATTGCCACCTCAGTATCCTTTTCATTTAAACATTGCTTTTGTTCCTATTAGATAGAGAGTAACCTAAGCTTTGTATTTCAAAAAATCTTACATATATTAATAAAATAAGGCTCCCATGATAAAAGGTTGGATACAAGTTATTATTGGCGTGATGTTATGGATAGCAGCTATCTCCGTAGGTATTACCTGGATTGGTTTCTGTTTTGGTACTGTCATTATTGGTATTTTATTACTGTTTTTTGCTCCTAGAATTTTGATTTTTCCGACTTTGTTTATCGGTACCTTTGCTAATGGTTTTTTACTGGTGGGTTTAGCGACTATTAAGCTGACTAACCGTGATAAGGACATTATTGATGTTGAAGCGGAATGGGTAAAAACCGATGACGATGATCAGCAAGTGATACAAGGTAAGCTCGAAGATAAACGCGACCAAGATTAATAGGATTAATAAGGCGATAAATGGATATTATCAGAGGCAAACAGTTTACAGCGGATCGCGCTTGGGGCGCTAAAGATATTGCCAATATGAATGGGATCACCACCCGTTTGCATTGGACGGATCAAGCTTATAAATGGCATGTAAATGATGGCCAAGAGGTCTTTGTTGTACTCGATGGTGTTGTTAATATGCATTATAAAGAACAAGGCATACAGCAAAGCGTGTTATTAGAAAGCGGTGATATATTTTACGCGAGTATTGGTACCGAGCATGTTGCTTGCCCGGTAGGTGAGGCAAGAATTCTAGTGGTAGAAAACGAAGGCAGTGTTTAGGCTTTTTGATTAATGCTCAGACATTAATAATCTAACGCACTCTTCTCGTGTTACTCCATTTAAAAAACACTGTTTAATTTGTTGTTCCTGCTCAGGAGATAAAAGGTAGGGGCTTTGTTGTGTTTCATTACTGAGATCACGAATGATGCGGCGACGGTAAACTGCTTTACGATTACGGTGAAATAAAAAGCTAGAAAGTCCAAAAACAACTACACCACAAACAATATAAAATATGAGCATTAGTTTCTCCTTTATTATTTTACTATGTTCATACTATCTTAGATTTCATACCAATTATATTAAAGAATAGATCACTGGATTGGTGTGATTGGCATTTGCATTTTTTTAAGGATAATACATGTCACTGGCAAGCGTTTTACGGTTAGTTTTATTAGCTTCAATGTGGGGCGGTTCGTTTCTATTTATGCGTTTAACGGCAAATAGCTTAGGCGCAGCGTATCTGATTGAAGGTCGCGTTTTAGCAGCTGCATTGTGTTTACTATTGATCAGCTGTTATTTACGTAGAACATTAGCCTTTATGTCGAATATTAAACACTTCTTTATTGTCGGCGCCTTTAATACTGCTTTTCCTTTTTTGATGTTTGCCTATGCAGCGCAAACCTTAAATGCGTCAACCCTAGCGATCCTAAATTCTACAGCACCTTTATTTGGGGCGGTGATTGCCAGTATTTGGCAAAAAGAACGTATTAAATTAAAAGCGAGTATGGGCTTGTTATTGGGGATATTTGGCGTAACGGTATTGGTTGGTCATCAAGCCTTAACATTAGGCGAGCAAGGTGTATGGGCTATTTTAGCGTGTTTAGCGGCTGCAATGATGTATGGATTCTCGGCTAATTATACTAAAGTTGCGCCTGTTGTTGCTCCCTTTGAAAATGCCCATGGCAGCATGTGGGCGGCGGTGATTGTGGTCTTGCCTTTATTGCCTTTGATTCCGATCCGTGACCCAATTACTTTACCGATTAGTTTATCTGTATTGACCTTAGGGGTTGTTTGTACCGGACTTGCTTACTTATTATATTTTAGGTTAGTAAAGGATGATGGGCCTGCTTCTGCTTTATCTGTGACTTTTTTAGTGCCCTTGTTTGGTATTTTATGGGGATCGTTATTTTTAGGTGAGGAGATTGGCCTTAATACGTTATTAGGTGGGGTATTAGTTGTTGCGGGTACGGTATTAGTGACTGGTTTTTCCTTTAAAAAATCAGTGAAGGTGCCAGTTAAAGCATAACGTTATTGAGAACGTTATGCTTAAAGCGACTCTGTTACACAGGCTTAAAGGTGACTTTATATTCTCCTAAACCTTTGTAAGTAACACCCATGGTGTTGATTGGTACTTCAATTGCTCCAGCGTAAGAGCCAGTAATAATTGCTTGACCCTTTTTGAAGCTAACACCTCGTTCGCGCATAAAGTTGATTAGCCAATAAACTGCTTTATGTGCCGAAAGATTAGGGTGCTTACCTTCATACTCTGTTGTTGTGGTATTGCAATTTTCATCAGTTGTTTCAAAAGTGATATCAATAGTACCCGCATGGTATGCTTGTTCTTTAGTGATTTCTGGGCCAACAAAAATACCTTGGTTGAATAAGCAGTCTGCTAAATTATCAAAGAACACACGATTATCATCAGGTAGGTAACGACGTTGCATTAACTCTAAAGCCATATGGCATGATGCGATGGCATCATCGACTTCAGCGTCAGAATAAGCGTTATCACGCGCTGGTAAGTCTTGACCTAATACAAAGGCAATCTCAGGCTCGATAAGCGTTTTACCTGGCTCAGTTGATTCTACTAAACAAGTTTCGCCTTGTTGTATTGTTCCTTCTAAAACTGGTGCCACCACCATCTGCTCTGGATCAAGAGGCACTAAACATTTCCATCCACCAATTGCTTTCCCACTCTCTTGTACAGTGGCAAATTGAATTGCTAGTGCATCATCTAAGTTGGTAGGGCGAATTGCTGCAGCAAGCAGATCACCTTTTATGTTGGTTTTACGTCTTGCTAGTAGTTCTTGAGCAGCCGCAGTACAAGCTTCTTGGGTTAATGTTTTAGTCATATTCAGTCTCTTTAATCAGGTTATTGAAAGTGAGTTGTTGGCACATAATAACGGCTATGAAATGAAAAAGTTAGTATTTGTATGACTTTTTAGGAAGTTTGTTAGGAAGCGCAGATTTATCTGAATAAGTGATAAGGCATTAAGAACAGTAAAGCCTATTAACTGAGTTAGTTAATAGGCTTTTCATCTGCTATTTCTCGTCGTCGATTAATAGCTGAGTCGCTTGAATATTATGTTGTTGTAAAAAACCCAGTAATTTTACCATATATTGCACATCGGAGGTTTTATCTGCGGCAATAATCCATTCTGTATCAGGCTTTTCTTGTACCGTTTTAATTAAGAGTGTTTGAAATGCTTCCCAGCTTGGTAGTGTTTCACCATCGATTGCCCAACGTGGCTCCGTCGCCAAGATGTTTATCGTTACTGCTTTATTATCAACAACCTGTACCGCACTTGTATCAGTGGTGGGTAAGTCAACCTGTAGTGATTGCAGCTTGATATTAGCCGATAGCATTAGAAACACCATCACGATAAAAATAATATCTAATAACGGCGTTAAATCTACCTGTACTGACTCAGATTCATTTTTAGCTTGGCTGCGTATCACGATTGTACTTCCTGGTTGGTCGCTTTTACTTTTGGTGCACGTTTTTGGTCAGGGAAGTCCACACCTTGTAGCCATAAATTACAGAAATTAAGTGTAAACTCTAGGCGGTAAGTTACTTTATCAGCCCATAAACCTAATAGTTGTGCGCCACAAATAGCTGGTAGTGCAACTAATAAACCGGCAGCGGTAGTACGCATAGCAATACCTAAACCATCGGCTAGGTCATTTGGTGTCACTGACCCTGTGGTTAAGGCAATGGCTTTAAACATTTCAATTAAGCCCAGTACCGTACCAAGTAAACCTAGTAACGGACTGATCATGCCGATCAGCGCTAGCATTTTTAATCCACTGCGAAGTTCTTGGCGTTTATCTTGTACCCAGATACTCGCGGTGTCTTCACGTAGTTGTTGGCTAAAGTGTTGGTGAGCAAATAACATCGACATGCCACGTTTTGCGATATTTTTCTCAGTTTTTAAACGAATGCTTAAGGATTGTAATTTCTCAGTTTGTTTTGGGTCGTGATGCTCTAGGATTTTAATGATCTCTTTTTTGCTTAATGAGCCTGAACTGATCAGTTTTAATAAACGCTCACTAATGATCATTAATGTCAGTACAGAGCAAATAATAAGAGGCCAAGTCATTAAGCCTAGTTGTTCTTGTAAAATAGTAAATAAGGTCATGATTAATCCAGTTGAAAACTAATAGGTATGTAAATTCGGTGAGCAATACGTTTGCCGTTAACAATATGAGGAGAGAACTCCCATTTTTTAATGGCTTTTAGTGCCGCTACATCAAGCACTTTTGCACCCGATGAGTCTTTTAATAATAATTTCGTCTGCTTGCCTTTTTCATCTAACCAGACTTCATAGGTAACAGTCCCCTCTATTCCTCTGCGTTTTGCCATACGAGGATACTTTGGTGGTTTAGGTGTACTTAAAAAGCGACTTTTTTGTATTAATTGTGGTTTACTTTGTAACTCATTGCTTTGTTGAGCCACTTTTTCTTTAGTGATCTCGATTTTATCTTTGAGTACAGGTGCAGGAGGAGCAGGTGTTGATTTGACCACTTCTTTTGGCGGTTCGACTACTTTCTTTGGTTCTTTTTTTGGTGTTGGTTGCTTTTTAACAACCTTTTGAACCGGCTTAGGAGTCTCTTTTTTGATCTCTTTTGGTTTGGTTTTTTGTTTAACAATACGCTTTTTCTCAGTCGGTTTGACTGGTTTTGCGGCCACCGGTTTAGGTGTTGGTTTAACTACTTCTTTTGCTTCAACAACTGGCGGTGTTGGTGGCTCTACTTTTTTAGGTTCAACTTTGGCTGGTTTAGTAAAGCTAATACTCACACTTTGCGTTTGTTGAGAGAGCGGAATGGCCATCGCAGGTTGATCTAGCAAAGGCGCAAAAATTAAAAAATGGATCGCTACTGATAACAGTCCTGCACAGAGATAACGATACATAAAAAAACACCCCAAAAAATAAATAAATAGCGTAACGATACCTATTATCAACTAATTTTTTTGATATCAATTATCATTCATAAAAAGTTCAGTTATGGTGAAGTCATGGGGGGATTTTTTGCTTAAATGATTGTTTTTGCTTTGTGGTAAACATTGCTAGTTTCTATATAAGCTTAACTGTTAAACTACAGCAATTATGCCTTTTTAAGATTGTTTGGAAATTACTATGTCATCTGTTGTACTTAATACCCTTGAAGATTTTTACCATTTACTATCACAAAGCCTTAATGATAATCAGATGGTGAAGTTGCTATTAAGTAAATATAGAGGGGCAGACAAAAGCTTAAACCGACTTAGTATTCGCCCAATAACATTACAAAATGAACCTGTATTGAGTTTTGTTTATGAGCATCAAACTAATCATATTACTAAAAACCATTCTTACGCAGCTGCATTAAATGAAATTAATCAATTAGTGGGTGAAGATTTTAAAAGTGCTTACCTGACATTATCTAACGTTGAAGTACAAATTGAGTTTAGTAAAAAAGGCAAACTTAAAATTTCTCAACATAAGGCAAAACAAGGGCAGGCTGTGGCTGCAACACATAACCGACAAAAGAATCGCTTTGTCGATATTCAACGCCCATTTTTAACTGCACTTAAAGTGACTGATAAGCAGCATAAATTAATTCCTGCTATGTCTAACAAATGGAAGCAGATTAATAAGTTCATTGAGATATTCAGTCAAGCATTAGAGGTTTCGCCACATGATAAAAGCACACCATTAAATGTTGTTGATTTTGGATCTGGTAAAGGTTACTTAACTTTTGCTATTCACGATTACCTTCGTCATACCCTAAACAATGATGCGCAAGTGACGGGGGTTGAGTTACGTCAAGCATTAGCAGACTTATGTAATGAAGCAGCACAAACGTTAGATCATCAGGGTTTAGACTTTGTATGTGGTGATGTTAAAACCCATGCACCTAAGCAGACTGATGTGATGATTGCCTTACATGCCTGTGATGTAGCTACTGACTATGCTATTCATTATGGTATTAGAGCGAATGCGAGTATTATTATGTGCTCTCCATGTTGCCATAAACAGATTCGTCCACAGATGCAAAGCCCTGAGTTGTTTCAACCTATGTTGCAGTATGGCGTTCATTTAGGTCAACAAGCGGAAATGGTAACGGATTCACTACGTGCGTTATTATTAGAAGCTAATGGCTATACCACTAAAGTGTTTGAATTTATTAGCTTAGAGCATACCAATAAGAATAAAATGATTTTGGCTGTTAAGAAAGACAAGGTTAATGAAAAAGAGCAACAGCAATTATTAAAGCAAATTGCTGATATTAAAGACTACTATGGTATTTCAGATCATTGTTTAGAAACCTTATTAGCTGAAAGCGCTTAATGTTATTGATATAAGGTAAGTAATAGAAGGGCAGGGTGATACTACCTTTCTATTATTGTTCAGCAATGAGATTAAAAAGTATGGCGTTGTTTAGCTAGGTTAACGATTTTCGCGATCTCTTTATTTTCATCTATTAATATACCTTCCTCTTTAAGCAAGGCAATTTTCTTAGCGGTCCCCAATGCAAACTTACCTATAGCGCCATTACTATTCACCACTCGATGACAAGGTACTATGATTGGCGTTGGGTTGCTGGCCATTGCATTACCTACTGCTTGATAAGCTTTACCACCAAGTTGATGTGCTATATCTGCATAGGTCACCACTTTACCGCGTGGAATTTGCATTAATAATGCATAGCACTGTTCATTAAATGATTTATTTGAATCCATTGATCTCTTTCTCCGTTAAAAAGCGCGATTCACCTAATGCTAGTTCAGGGTCTAGTTGTACTGCGCCAATTTGTTCACGGTGTAATTCAGTAACAAAGTTACCTACTGCAGCAAACATACGTTTTACTTGGTGGTATTTACCTTCGCTAATGGTTAATAGCACTTCTGTTTCTGTGATCAGTTCAAGTTTGGCTGGTAAACAAGGTTGTGGTTCGCTTTTTAACTGTATACCTTCAGCGAACTGTTCAACGGTACTTTGGTCAACGGGTTCTTGTAAATGAACACGATAGCGTTTTTCACATTTTTTGCGTGGGCTAGTCACTTGGTGTGACCATTGGCCATCATCGGTGATTAATACTAAGCCTGTGGTATCTGCATCTAATCTGCCTGCAATAAATACGTTTTGCTTTTTCTCAATTTCAATTAAGTTTAATAAGCTAGGCATCTGTTCATCAACATTAGAGCTGATGAAACCAGGTGGTTTATTCAACATAAGGTAACGAAACCCACGAATGTTGAGTACTTGTCCTTTCATTTCGATAACATCATCGGCTGTCACTTTGTAAGCGCCGCTGCGTAACGTACCTGCTTGATTATTGATCATGCCTTTACGGATAACATTTTTAGCTTCGCTTCGTGTCAGTTCTGTTGATTCACAGATAAATTTATCAAGTCTCATTATGATGTGTTGTCTCTTGGTTGTGAGTAAGTAGATCGCAGATACAGTCTTTTATATATGCTTGTGCTTGTTTTTGTCCGGTGAATTTATATTGCTTTACTAAGTTCGCCCAACTCTGGTTTTGAATTACTTTTGCAATGATACAATCTTGCTGTTGTTGAGTTAATGCTGTTAATGAACAATGGTAAATTAACTCAATAAGTAAATATTCTACATTTTCATAGCTGCGATTGGCATTTATATAAGCAGATAATGCATTCACAATATCAGTCGGTGTACTTTTATCTATTAATTGTGGCCATAATACTTGGATTAGACCAGGCTCCAATTGTTGTAGTTGTCTAGGAAGTTGCACTTTTACTTGCTGTGTAAATGCGTGGTGAATGGATTGATGTAATTGTTTACCTGGTTCACTAATGGGTAAATTGACCATGAACGAATGTTGTCCACTGCTTTTATCTCGTTTAGTGCCAATGCGTAATACTTGCATCCCTTGCTTTAACCAAAACGCTAGCAGTCGCTGATCAGCTGAAAAACTTGCACATAGATGGTCAAACTCTTGTTGAATAGCCCAGTTTGTTATCCAGTTAATCAATTCACTGCCTAAGGTTTTGCTTTGTAATTGAGGTTGAACGGCAATACGTTGTATTCTCGCGTAGCTCTGTATTGCGGCATGTTGAAAACCACTGTGAAAAGTGAGTGATTGCGCAACCAAGTGACCCTTAGGACGTCGCTTACCTTGATATATTTGTTCACTGATACTTTGAGAAAATCCACCTTCATGGTTAATTAAGGCAACAGCTAATACTTGTTCTGCTTGTTGCATCACTATGATTGATAAGTCGTGATCATTTAATAGTGCGGTTAAGTCCGAAGGTTTAGTTTGGTAATGAGCACTGACCAATAATGAAAATATCAGCTTAAGTAATCTAGGCGATTGTAATAATTGCGCTGAGGTAACTAAACCGATTGTTGGCTTATCACTGCTGAATTCTTGATTTTTGTTTTCATCATCGACTAAGCATAAGGTTGATAAAGTAAAGGCTTCAACCGGATCATGACTTGCCCATCGAATAGCTTGAGATAAATGGTGACTACGCCACTCTGGCGCTATTTGCTGTAACTGTTGTTGAAAGCGTAACGCAAAACCACGTCCTGAACCTTCATATCCAAATTGTGTACTAGAAAAAATCACTCGTGAATAACGTTTAGCAAAGGTAATTAGTAGCTTTAGAGGAATAGCGGCTGCTTCATCAATAATTAACAGGTCACATTTAGGTTGTTCGTCATAAAGAGCATCAGGCGCAATAAAGGTTAGAAGTGAAATATCAGTGGCGACTTTAAGTGTAGCCTTAGCATGCTTATATAAGGTAGTCACAGATTGCTTGCTAGGCGCACAAACTAAAATATTACTTACACCTTGATTAATAAGGGTAGCGGCTGCGATACCTAATGCAGCAGACTTACCTCGACCACGATTAGCGGTTAACACTAAGGGTCTTCTACGATGACCTGTTTGCGTTTTGATAATATCTTGAATCGCTTGTTGCTGTTCATCTAGATTTAACTGTACAGCTTGATGTTCTGGATTGTGGCTGGCGTGCTGGTCAATAAAAGGTGCACTGCTGATATGTTTGCTGATACAGGGAAAAGCATGTTTATTAAATGCTGCCTTTATATAGCGCAAGAAGTTATCTTGTATTTCACTTGGTAGTAGCACAATAATCACGCCACCTCCACAAACTGCACCTTCTGCTGCGGCAAACATATTCGCATCAAACCCTTGCTGCATATTTAATATCAATAGCGCAATATCTTGGCCTAATAGTTGAGCATAAGGAATGCTCCTCATAGAGGAGGGGCTTGACCACACCAATGGTAGTCTTCTGTTTGTTGTTCGAGTATCTGTTGTGTCTGTGTAAAGCACCAAGTTTGACTACCTTGTAAGCACATTAACTGTCTATGGTTCGCTCGTTCAGCTAGTTGTTTCTGTTGTTGGTATAAGTGCAGGTAAGCAGACACAGGAGATCCTAATTGGTTAAAAAGTAGTAAATAAAGGTAAAATGTAACATAAAAAACAACAACACAGTCTAGTAAGAGTGGGATCTATTGTTGAAAAGTCACTTGCAGATCCTTTTGCATGTTTTTTACACAAAACAGTAAGAAGTGCTTGCCATAGTCTACGGATAGTGTATTATACGCGCACTTGCCAATAAGGCAGGTGGGTTTTTAAGCCCATAGCCAGATAAGAATATTGGTTATCGAAAATGTCTCCCGATTGGGGAGCTACTAGTTTGAATATACACTTGAGATCTATCTAGGATAGGTTGTCAGGTGTATATTTGTATGTTGTATTTTTAACTAGGAGTTTTGGTCCATGCAGAACCAAAGAATCCGTATCCGCCTTAAAGCTTTTGATCACAAGTTGATCGATCAATCAACGGCGGAGATCGTTGAAACTGCAAAGCGCACAGGTGCTCAGGTACGTGGTCCTATTCCACTACCTACTCGTAAAGAGCGTTTCACAGTACTAACATCACCGCATGTAAACAAAGATGCACGTGATCAGTATGAGATTCGTACTCACAAGCGCTTGATTGATATCGTAGAACCAACTGAAAAGACTGTTGACGCACTAATGAAGCTAGATTTAGCTGCTGGCGTTGATGTTCAAATCAGCTTGGGTTAGAAAGGAGTTATCGTAATGACAATCGGTCTAGTAGGTCGTAAAGTTGGTATGACTCGCATCTTTACTGAAGATGGTGTTTCTATCCCAGTTACAGTTCTTGAATGTTCACCAAATCGTGTTACTCAAGTTAAAACACTTGATACTGATGGCTACCAAGCTATTCAAGTAACAGCTGGCTCTAAAAAAGCAAGCCGTGTAAACAAGCCAGAAGCTGGTCACTTTGCGAAAGCAGGTGTAGAAGCTGGCCGTGGTCTTTGGGAGTTTACTCTTGATGACAACGAAGGTGCAGATATCAAAGTCGGTGCTGAGCTAAGCGTTGAGCTATTCAACGAAATTAATAAAGTAGATGTTACTGGTCAATCTAAAGGTAAAGGCTTCCAAGGCGGCGTTAAGCGTTGGAACTTCTCTATGCAAGATGCGACTCACGGTAACTCTATAAGCCACCGTGCTCCAGGTTCAATTGGCCAATGTCAAACACCTGGACGCGTATTTAAAGGCAAGAAAATGGCTGGTCACATGGGTGCTGAGCGTGTTACGACTCAAAACCTTGAAGTTGTACGCGTAGACATTGAACGCAACTTACTGCTCGTTAAAGGTGCAGTAGCTGGTGCGAAAAATGGCAACGTATTCATCAAACCTGCTGTTAAAGCATAGCCGAGGAGTTAGTAATGGAATTGGTATTGAAAGATGCACAAAGTGCTCTTGAAGTTTCTGACACTACCTTTGGACGTGAATACAACGAAGCCCTTGTACATCAGGTAGTCGTTGCATATGCAGCTGGTGCTCGTCAAGGTACTCGCGCTCAGAAAACCCGTAGTGAAGTTCGTGGTGGCGGTAAGAAGCCATGGCGTCAAAAGGGTACTGGCCGCGCACGTGCAGGTACAATCCGCAGCCCAATTTGGGTTGGTGGTGGTGTAACTTTCGCAGCTCGTCCACAGGACCATAGCCAGAAAGTTAACAAAAAAATGTACCGCGGTGCAGTAAGAAGTATTCTTTCTGAGTTAGTTCGTCAGGATCGTCTAATCGTTGTCGAGAAATTTACTGTTGAGGCTCCTAAAACTAAAGAGCTTGCAGCTAAATTAAAAGACCTGGATCTTAAAGATGTGTTAATCATCACTGAAGAATTAGATGAAAATCTATTCTTAGCAGCGCGTAACTTATACAAAGTTGACGTTCGTGATGTTCAAGGCATTGACCCAGTTAGCCTTATCGCGTTTGATAAAGTTTTAGTAACTGCTGATGCAGTGAAAAAGATTGAGGAGAGCCTAGCATGATCAGTGAAGCACGTTTACTGCAAGTTATTCTAGCTCCGCATATCTCTGAGAAGGGAACTTTGTCTGCTGAAAACCATAACACTATGGTATTCAAAGTTGCAGGTACTGCGACTAAAGCAGAAGTCAAAGCGGCAGTTCAGAAGTTATTTGATGTTGAAGTTACTGGTGTTCGCACACTAAACGTGAAGGGTAAAACCAAGCGTACAGGTCAACGTATGGGTCGCCGTAGCGACTGGAAAAAAGCATACGTTACTCTGGCTGAAGGTGCAGATATTAGTTTCGATGGCGCTGAGTAGAGGAATTATAGATGGCTATTGTAAAATGTAAGCCTACGTCTCCAGGTCGTCGCCACTTAGTTAAAGTGGTAAACAACGATCTGCATAAAGGCAAGCCATACGCACCACTTTTAGAGTCAAAATCTAAATCTGGTGGTCGTAATAATGGCGGTCGTATTACGGTTAGACATATTGGTGGTGGTCATAAACATCATTACCGTATTGTTGACTTTAAACGTAATAAAGATGGTATCCCAGCAAAAGTTGAGCGTTTGGAATATGATCCAAACCGTAGTGCAAACATTGCACTAGTACTTTATGCTGATGGTGAACGTCGTTACATCCTTGCCCCTAAAGGCATGGTTGCTGGTGATGTTATCCAATCTGGTGAAGATGCGGCGATTAAAGCGGGTAACTGCTTACCAATGCGTAACATCCCAGTAGGTACAACAGTACACGCTGTAGAAATGAAGCCTGCTAAAGGTGCACAAATTGCACGTTCAGCTGGTTCTTACAGCCAAATTATAGCTCGTGATGGTGCTTACGTTACTCTACGTTTACGTAGTGGTGAAATGCGTAAAATCCCTGCTGAGTGTCGTGCAACAATCGGTGAAGTTGGTAATGCAGAACATATGCTACGTCAACTAGGTAAAGCTGGTGCTACGCGTTGGCGTGGTGTTCGTCCTACCGTACGTGGTGTTGTAATGAACCCAGTAGATCACCCACATGGTGGTGGTGAAGGTAAAACAAGTGGTGGTCGTCATCCTGTTTCTCCTTGGGGTGTTCCAACTAAGGGTTACAAAACTCGTAAGAACAAGAAAACTGATCAGTATATTGTTCGTCGTCGTAATAAGAAATAAGCAGAGGTATCGCCATGCCACGTTCTCTCAAGAAGGGTCCTTTCATTGACCTACACTTGCTGAAGAAGGTAGAGAAAGCGGTTGACAGCAACGAGAAAAAGCCTATTAAGACTTGGTCTCGTCGCTCAATGATCATTCCAGATATGATTGGTCTAACTATCGCTGTCCATAACGGGCGTCAACACGTGCCAGTATTTGTAACTGATGAAATGATCGGTCACAAACTGGGTGAATTTGCACCAACGCGTACTTACCGTGGCCATGCTGCGGATAAGAAAGCGAAGAAATAGAGGTTATTATGGAAGCTTTAGCTAAACATTTATATGCTCGTTCTTCAGCACAGAAAGCGCGCCTGGTAGCAGACCAAGTACGTGGTCTTCCAGTAGAAAAAGCACTAGAACTTTTATCATACAGCCCTAAGAAAGCTGCTGTATTGGTTAAAAAAGTTGTAGATTCTGCAATTGCAAACGCTGAGCATAATGAAGGCGCTGATGTTGATGAGCTAGTTATCACAAAAATTTGTGTAGACGAAGGTCCAACAATGAAGCGTATCATGCCGCGTGCGAAAGGCCGTGCCGATCGCATTATGAAGCGTTCTTGCCATATCACAGTAGTGGTATCAGACAGGGGTTAAACAATGGGACAGAAAGTTCATCCTAACGGTATTCGCCTAGGTATCACTAAAGCATTTAGCTCTACTTGGTATGCAGGCAAAAACGATTTTGCAGATAACTTATACAGTGATTTTCAAATCCGTAAATTCTTAACAGAGAAATTGAAAAATGCTTCTTTGTCTAAAATTACTATTGAACGTCCAGCGAAAAGCGTACGTGTGACTATTCACACAGCTCGTCCTGGTGTTGTAATCGGTAAGAAAGGCGAAGATGTTGAATTGCTACGCACAGCTATTGCTAAAATGGCCGGCGTTCCAGCTCAAATCAATATCTCAGAAGTTCGTAAACCTGAACTTGACGCAAAACTAGTAGCAGATTCAATCTCTTCTCAGTTAGAGCGTCGTGTTATGTTCCGTCGTGCTATGAAGCGTGCGGTACAAAATGCTATGCGTCTAGGCGCTAAAGGTATCAAAGTTCAAGTTAGTGGTCGTCTTGGTGGTGCAGAAATCGCTCGTGACGAATGGTATCGTGAAGGCCGTGTGCCGCTACATACTCTTCGTGCCGATATTGATTACTCAACATCAGAAGCATTGACTGTTTACGGTATCATTGGCGTTAAGGTTTGGATCTTTAAAGGTGAAATTCTTGGTGGTTTACCACTTCAACAAGAAGAACAGCCAGCTAAACCAAAACGCAAAGGTCGCGGTAAAGTAGGAGAAATACGCTATGATGCAACCAAAACGTATGAAGTTCCGTAAAATGATGAAAGGCCGCAACCGTGGTCTTTCTAAAGGTGCGGAAGTCAGCTTTGGCGAATTTGGACTAAAAGCAACTGGTCGTGGTCGAATTACTGCTCGTCAAATCGAAGCAGCACGTCGTGCAATGACTCGTCATGTTAAACGTCAAGGTAAAATCTGGATCCGTGTGTTTCCTGATAAGCCGATTACCAGCAAACCGTTAGAGGTTCGTCAAGGTAAAGGTAAAGGTAACGTGGAATATTGGGTTGCTCAAACTCAACCAGGTAAAGTTCTTTATGAAATGGAAGGTGTTCCAGAAGCATTAGCTCGTGAAGCATTTGCTCTTGCAGCAGCTAAATTGCCAGTGGCAACAACTTTCGTAACTCGTAAAGGTGATGTAATGAAAGCTAACGAACTTAAAGAAAAAAGCGTTGAAGAGCTTAATGCTGAACTTCTAAACTTATTACGTGAGCAATTTAACTTACGTATGCAGTTAAACACAGGTCAGTTAGAAAAGCCGCACTCAATTAAACAAGTGCGTCGTGACATTGCCCGTGTTAAGACTGTACTAAATCAGAAGGCAGGTGCGTAATGAGCGATAAAAACACTCGTACTCTTCAAGGTAAAGTAATCAGTGCAAAGATGGAAAAATCTATCGTTGTAGCTATTGAACGTAAAGTGAAGCACCCGTTATACGGTAAATTCATGAAGCGTACTACTAAGCTTCAAGCACATGATGAAACAAACCAATGTAACGAAGGCGACTACGTAGAAATTACTGAATGTCGTCCTCTATCTAAGAATAAATCTTGGACATTGGCTAAAATCGTAAGCAAAGCATAAGTAACTGTTTTCAGTTAGTTAAGTTTGTTTACATAAGCGAAACGGTACTCATTTGATGAGTGCCGTTTTTTTAGACTATCTTTCTAAGAAAGTTGGTGGTATGATGCCGCTCCCTGAAAAAAGGGAACACGACTCATTAGAGAGTATCAATAGTAAATAGCGGAGCACTATAATGATCCAAATGCAAAGTGTGCTAGATGTCGCCGACAATAGTGGCGCTCGACGCGTAATGTGTATTAAGGTCCTTGGTGGCTCGCATCGCCGTTATGCAGCAATCGGTGACATCATCAAAGTTTCTGTGAAGGAAGCAATTCCTCGCGGTAAAATCAAAAAAGGTGATGTTCATTCAGCTGTGGTAGTGCGTACCAGAAAAGGTGTACGTCGTCCCGATGGTTCTGTTATTCGTTTTGATCGCAACGCTGCGGTTATCTTGAATGCAAACAACCAGCCAGTCGGTACACGTATCTTTGGCCCTGTAACCCGTGAACTTCGAAATGAAAATTTCATGAAGATTGTTTCACTGGCGCCAGAAGTACTGTAAGGAACCGAAAATGGCAGCAAAAATTAAACGTGACGATGAAGTAATTGTTATTGCCGGTAAAGATAAAGGTAAAACTGGGAAAGTTTCTCAAGTTTTAGCTAACGGTAAAGTAATTATTGAAGGTGTAAATGTTCAGAAGAAACACCAAAAGCCAAACCCTCAAGCGGGTGTGACTGGTGGTATCATTGAACAAAATGCACCAATTGAAGTATCAAATGTTGCGATCTACAACTCGGCAACGAGTAAAGCAGATCGTGTTGGTTTTAGATTAGAAGACGGCAAAAAAGTTCGTTTCTTCAAGTCTAATAATGAACTTGTGAAGTAACTGGAGTTTACGATGGCGAAACTGCATGATTTCTATAAAGACAACGTGGTGTCTGATTTGCAAAAGCAATTCGACTATACGTCTGTCATGCAAGTCCCTCGAATAGAGAAAATCACCCTAAACATGGGTGTTGGTGAAGCACTGGCTGATAAAAAAGTCCTAGAGCACGCTGCGTCAGATATGGCAGCAATCTCAGGTCAAAAGCCAATGATCACTAAAGCACGCCGCTCTGTGGCAGGCTTCAAAATTCGTGAAGGCTACCCGATTGGTTGTAAAGTAACACTACGTGGAGAGCGTATGTGGGATTTCTTTGAGCGTTTGGTAACAATCGCTATCCCGCGTGTACGTGATTTCCGTGGCCTAAATGCTAAGTCATTTGATGGTCGTGGTAACTACTCTATGGGTGTACGTGAGCAAATCATTTTCCCTGAAATCGATTACGATAAAGTTGATAAAGTACGTGGTTTAGATATCACAATTACTACTTCAGCTAAGTCTGACGAAGAAGCACGCGCACTTTTGTCTGCGTTCAACTTCCCATTCCGTAAGTAAGGAGTTAGAAAATGGCTAAACAATCAATGAAAGCGCGTGAAGTAAAACGTGAGAAGTTAGTTGCTAAGTTCGCTGAAAAGCGTGCGGCATTAAAAGCAACTATTAACAATGTAAATACATCTGACGAAGATCGTTGGAATGCAGTGTTAGAGCTTCAATCGCTACCTCGTGATTCAAGTTCAGTACGTCAACGTAACCGTTGTAACGTTACTGGTCGTCCACATGGTTATCTTCGTAAATTTGGCATGAGCCGTATTAAGGTTCGTGAGCATATGATGCGCGGAGAAATCCCTGGCCTGAAAAAGCCAGCTGGTAATCAAATTAATCACGGAGTAAATAGTTATGAGCATGCAAGATCCTATTTCGGATATGCTAACGCGTATTCGTAACGGTCAAGCAGCAAGCAAAGTATCTGTTAAGATGCCTTCTTCTAAGCAAAAAGTTGCAATTGCAACTGTGCTTAAAGCTGAAGGTTACATTTCAGATTTCGCTGTTGCTGGTGACACAAAGCCTGAATTAGAAGTTACTTTAAAGTACTTCGAAGGCAAAAAAGTAATCGATACTATTAAACGAGTAAGCCGTCCAGGTCTTCGTATCTATAAAGGTGCAAACGATCTTCCTAAGGTTATGGCTGGTTTAGGTATTGCGATTGTTTCAACTTCTCAAGGTGTAATGACTGACCGAGCTGCGCGTAATGCAAGCATCGGCGGTGAGATCATCTGTTACGTATCTTAAGGAGTAATCTATGTCTCGTATAGCTAAGGCACCGATTACTGTTCCTGCTGGCGTAGAAGTTAAAGTAAACGGTCAAGAGATCACTGTAAAAGGTGGTAAAAGCGAACTAGTTCGTACTCTTAATGATGCTGTTGTTGTTAAATTAGAAGATGGCGTACTAACATTTGCACCTGTTGAAGGTGTATCTGGCGCATGGGCACAAGCAGGTACTGCACGTGCTAACGTTAACAACATGGTTGTAGGTGTAACTGAAGGCTTTAAGAAGACTCTTCTTCTTCAAGGTGTTGGTTACCGTGCACAAGTTAAAGGTCAAGAAATCAACCTAACTTTAGGTTTTTCACACCCTGTTGTTTACACTTTACCTAAATCGGTATCTGCAACGGCTACTAGCCAAACAGAAATCGTATTAGAAAGTGCTGACAAACAAGTTGTAGGCCAAGTAGCTGCAGAGATTCGTGCATTCCGTCCACCAGAGCCTTACAAAGGTAAAGGTGTTCGTTACGCTGATGAAAATGTGCGTCGTAAAGAAGCGAAGAAAAAGTAAGGTAAGACTATGGATAAGAAAGCATCTCGTCTTCGTCGTGCTACCCGCACACGTAAGAAATTGCAAGATCTTGGTGCAACTCGTCTTGTGATCAACCGTACACCTCGCCATACTTACGCGCAGGTAATTACAGCAGACGCACAAGTCGTAGCAAGCGCTTCTACATTAGAAAAAGAAGTGATTGCCCAAGTTAACAACGGTGGTAATAAAGAAGCAGCTCAACTAATTGGTAAATTAGTTGCAGAACGTGCGGTAGAGAAAGGAATTACTAAAATTTCTTTTGACCGTAGCGGTTTCCAATACCATGGTCGTGTTGCAGCACTAGCTGACGCAGCTCGTGAAGCTGGTCTACAGTTCTAAGGGTAAAGATTATGTCAAAAGTAGAATCTCAAACCGGTGATCTGAACGAAAAGCTAATCGCAGTAAACCGTGTTTCAAAAGTAGTTAAAGGTGGTCGCATCTTTAGCTTTACAGCACTAACAGTTGTTGGTGATGGTAATGGTCGTGTTGGTTTCGGCTATGGTAAAGCACGTGAAGTTCCAGCAGCTATTCAAAAAGCTATGGAAAAAGCACGTCGCAATATCAGCGAAATCCAATTAAAAGGTAACACTCTGCAGCATCCTGTTAAGGGCCGTCATTCTGGTTCTAAGGTATACATGCAACCAGCATCTGAAGGTACTGGTATCATCGCAGGTGGTGCAATGCGTGCCGTGTTAGAAGTTGTTGGTGTACAGAACGTACTATCAAAAGCTTACGGCTCAACTAACCCAATTAACGTTGTCCGCGCTACGATGGATGCACTAGAGAGCATGAACTCTCCTGAGCAAATCGCAGCTAAGCGTGGCTTAAACGTTAGTGATATTCTGGGGTAATTCAGCATGGCTACTAAAACGATTAAAGTAACTCAAACCAAAAGTGCAATTGGCCGTTTACCAAAGCACCGTGCAACACTAACAGGCCTAGGTCTGCGTCGCATCGGTCATACTGTTGAGTTGGAAGATACTCCAGCAGTACGTGGTATGGTTAATAAAGTTTACTACATGGTTAAGGTTGAGGGGTAATAATGAAACTTAATACTCTATCTCCAGCAGCTGGTTCAAAACCTGCTGCTAAACGTGTAGGCCGTGGTATCGGTTCTGGACTAGGTAAGACAGGTGGCCGCGGTCACAAAGGTCAAAAATCTCGTTCAGGCGGTACAGTACGTCCTGGTTTTGAAGGCGGTCAAATGCCTTTAAAACAACGTTTACCAAAATTTGGTTTCACATCTCGTAAATCTCTTGTTACCGGTGAAGTTCGTCTGAACGAAATCGCACAAGTAGAAGGCGATATCGTGACACTAGAAACGTTGAAACAGGCGGGTCTACTTGTAAACACTGTTAAGTTTGCAAAAGTAGTTCTATCTGGTGAAATCTCTCGCTCAGTTACAGTACAAGGCCTTGGTGTTACTAAAGGTGCTCGTGCTGCAATCGAAGCGGCGGGCGGAAAAATCGAGGAATAATAGGCAATGGCTAAGAAACCAGGGTTAGATCCGAAAGCGGCACAAGGAAGCAATTTAAGCGAACTTAAAACTCGTTTACTATTTGTTTTAGGCGCTATTTTAGTGTTCCGTGCAGGCTCTTTTGTTCCAATTCCTGGTATTGACGCCGCTGTCCTAGCTGATTTATTCGAACAGCAAAAGGGTACCATCATTGAAATGTTTAACATGTTCTCTGGTGGTGCGCTTGAGCGTGCTTCTATCTTTGCATTGGGTATAATGCCGTATATTTCTGCGTCTATTATTATCCAATTGCTTACGGTAGTTCATCCTCCTTTAGCTGAGCTAAAGAAAGAGGGTGAGTCTGGTCGTCGCAAGATTAACCAGTATACACGCTACGGTACTTTGGTTTTAGGTACGTTCCAAGCAATTGGTATTGCAACCGGTTTGCCAACTATGATGCCAGGACTTGTTGAAAATGCAGGTCTTAGCTTCTATGTGACGGCAGTTGTAAGTTTAGTGACAGGAACTATGTTCCTTATGTGGCTAGGTGAGCAAATTACTGAGCGCGGTATTGGTAATGGTATTTCTATCATTATCTTTGTAGGTATTATCGCTGGGTTGCCATCGGCAATCGGGCAAACAGCTGAGCAAGCACGTCAAGGTGAAATTCACCTTCTAGTGTTACTAGCATTAATTGTTATCGTTTTTGCAACTACTGCGTTTGTAGTATTTGTTGAACGTGGTCAACGTCGTATCGTCGTTAACTACGCAAAACGTCAACAAGGCCGTAAGGTTTTTGCTGCGCAAAGCACTCACTTACCATTGAAATTGAATATGGCTGGTGTAATTCCTGCAATTTTTGCCTCGAGTGTTATCTTATTTCCTGGTACTATTGCCCAGTGGTTTGGTCAGACTGAAGGTTTAAGTTGGTTATCGGATGTTTCTTTGGCTCTACAGCCAGGACAACCGTTGCATATGATGTTATATGCTGCTGCTATTATCTTCTTTTGCTTCTTTTATACTGCACTTACGTTCAATCCACGTGAGACAGCAGATAATTTGAAGAAAAGCGGTGCCTTTATCCCAGGAATCCGTCCAGGAGAACAAACATCACGTTACATTGATAAAGTGATGACGCGTCTAACATTAGCTGGTGCGTTATATATTACCTTTATCTGTTTGATTCCCGAGTTTATGATGGTTGCGATGAATACGCAGTTCTACTTCGGTGGTACTTCGTTATTAATTATCGTTGTTGTTATCATGGACTTTATGGCACAGGTGCAGACTCATTTGATGTCTAATCAATATGATTCTGTCTTGAAAAAAGCTAACTTGAAAGATTACGGAAAATAATTCCTAATCTGATAGTTATACTAACTACGGAGTGTTGCAATGAAAGTTCGTGCATCCGTTAAAAAAATCTGTCGTAACTGCAAAGTTATCAAGCGCAACGGTGTTGTGCGTGTTATCTGTGTAGAGCCAAAGCATAAACAACGCCAAGGCTAATCCAAGATAGATTTTGGATCTATTATCAGCTTAGGTGATTTTTTCATCTAAGCTGTGTTTTGTTTGCTAATTTATCATTTGTCGAGTATCCTACCGGGCTTTTCACAAATGAATCGTTAACTTTAAGGAGTGCATAGTGGCCCGTATCGCTGGCATTAACGTTCCTGATCATAAGCATGCAGTTATCGCATTAACTGCTATTTTTGGTATCGGCAAGACTCGTTCACAAATTATTTGTGCTGAGTCAGGCATCGCTGAAACTACTAAGCTTAAAGATCTGGATGAAACACAAATCGAAGCTCTTCGTACAGAAGTAGCTAAATTCGCCGTTGAAGGTGATTTACGTCGTGAAGTATCTATGAGCATCAAGCGTCTTATGGACCTTGGTTGTTACCGTGGACTTCGTCACCGTCGCAGCTTGCCTCTACGTGGACAGCGTTCTAAAACGAATGCTCGTACTCGTAAAGGTCCGCGTAAAGCAATTAAGAAATAGGGTAAGAGATAATGGCTAAAACACCAACTCGTGCTCGCAAGCGCGTTAAAAAGCAAGTTGCTGATGGTATGGCTCACATCCATGCTTCTTTCAACAACACAATCGTAACTATTACAGACCGTCAAGGTAATGCTCTTTCTTGGGCTACTGCAGGTGGTTCTGGTTTCCGTGGTTCTCGTAAATCTACTCCGTTCGCTGCACAGGTTGCTGCTGAACGTGCTGCTGAAGCAGCTAAAGAGTACGGTCTTAAAAACGTTGAAGTTTTTGTAAATGGACCAGGACCTGGTCGTGAATCTTCGATTCGCGCACTAAACGCGGCGGGTTTCCGTGTAACTAATATTACTGACGTTACACCAATCCCACATAATGGTTGTCGTCCACCAAAGAAACGTCGCGTTTAATCGCAACTTTCTAGGGTAATTGGAGAAAGAACAATGGCAAGATATTTAGGTCCTAAGCTTAAGCTTAGCCGTCGTGAAGGAACTGATTTATTCTTAAAATCAGGTGTCCGCGCGATCGATTCTAAGTGTAAGATCGAAAATGCACCAGGTGTACACGGTGCACGTAAACCACGTCTATCAGACTACGGTTTACAATTACGTGAAAAGCAAAAAGTACGTCGTATGTACGGTGTATTAGAAAAGCAATTCCGTAACTACTATAAAGAAGCTGCTCGTTTACAGGGCAACACTGGCGAAAACTTACTTCAATTACTTGAAGGCCGTTTAGACAATGTTGTATACCGCATGGGCTTTGGCGCAACACGTGCTGAATCACGTCAACTAGTTAGCCACAAAGCTATTCTAGTGAACGGTAAAGTTGTAAATATCCCTTCATTCAACGTTAAACCTAGCGATGTAATTTCAATCCGTGAAAAAGCTAAAAAGCAATCACGTATTGGCGCTGCATTAGAAATCGCTGGTCAACGTGAAGCCCTAGCTTGGGTAGAAGTTGATACAACGAAGATGGAAGGCGAGTTTAAACGTCAACCTGAACGTTCAGATTTATCTGCTGAGATTAACGAACAGTTAATCATCGAGCTTTACTCTAAGTAAAGTTAACTGTTAAGAGAGGGCACAAATGCAGGGTTCTGTAATTGATTTTCTAAAACCAAGATTAGTTGATATCGAACAAGTTTCAACAACTAGAGCAAAAGTGGTTCTTGAGCCACTAGAGCGTGGCTTTGGCCATACTTTGGGTAATGCTCTTCGTCGTATTTTGTTATCATCTATGCCGGGAACGGCGGTAACGGAAGTCGAAATTGATGGTGTACAACATGAGTACAGCACAAAAGAAGGCGTTCAAGAAGATATCCTAGAGATTCTTCTTAACCTTAAAGGTCTAGCTGTAAAGCTTGAAGGTAAAAATGAAGTTTTAGTTAGTTTAACTAAATCTGGCGCTGGTCCTGTTACTGCAGGCGACATCATTCATGATGGTGATGTAGAGATAGTCAACCCAGAACATGTGATCTGTAATTTAACAGGCAATGCTGAAATCAGCATGCGTATTAAAATTGAATCAGGTCGCGGTTATGTTCCAGCTTCATCTCGTATTCATAGCGAAGAAGATGAGCGTCCAATTGGTCGTCTATTAGTAGATGCGACTTTCAGCCCTGTTGAGCGTATTGCTTACAGTGTTGAATCAGCTCGTGTTGAACAACGTACTGATTTAGACAAGCTTGTTATCGATATGGAAACAGATGGTACTTTAGAGCCAGAAGAAGCAATTCGTCGCGCAGCTACAATTTTAGCTGAGCAATTAGACGCATTTGTTGATCTGCGCACTACTTATGAAGCACCAGTAGCTGAAGCTAAACCTGAGTTTGATCCAATTCTTTTACGCCCAGTAGATGATTTAGAACTAACTGTTCGTTCTGCTAACTGTTTGAAAGCAGAGTCGATTCACTATATCGGTGATCTAGTACAACGTACTGAAGTTGAACTTCTAAAAACGCCTAACTTAGGTAAGAAGTCTCTAACTGAAATCAAAGATGTACTTGCTTCACGTGGACTGTCTCTAGGTATGCGCCTAGAAAACTGGCCACCAGCAAGTCTAATCGAAGATTAGTATTAAACCGATTCACGAATAAATAAGGATTAGGTTATGCGCCATCGTCAAAGTGGACGTCAACTTAACCGAAACAGCAGCCACCGTCAGGCTATGTTTCGTAATATGGCAATCTCTATTGCTACGCACGAAGTTATTAAAACTACTGTGCCAAAAGCAAAAGAATTGCGTCGTGTAATTGAGCCATTAATTACACTAGCTAAAACGGATAGCGTTGCTAACCGTCGTTTAGCTTTTGCTCGTCTTCGTGATGATGCAGTTGTGGCAAAATTATTTAATGAACTAGGTCCTCGCTACGCGACTCGTCCTGGTGGTTACACTAGTATCATTAAATGTGGTTTCCGTACTGGCGATAAAGCTCCTATGGCTTACATCCAGTTCGTAGACCGTCCAGTTGTAGCGGACGAAGAAGCGTAAGCCTCTTTATAGTTGCAAGAAAAAAGCCGAACTTATGTTCGGCTTTTTTGTATCTAAAATTTGACCCGTCATAAATACTTATTTTAAGAATGGTATATTTTATATAAGCCATCTTATTAAAAAACGGCTTATATATATTAGGCGTTATACCTTAAAGGTACTCATCCAAGCGCGCCTGTACGGCTTTATTGATTACTTCTGCTAACTTATCAAAACAAGCTTGTCGTGCGCTGTTATTACGGCTTAATAGCACGATTTTGCGTGATGGCACTGGTGGTTCAAATGGGATATATTTTACACCGGCTTGATAGCGGTTTAGTGGTATTGCTAGTTGGGGAAGTAACGTAACACCATTATCTGCACTGATCATGTGACGTAATGTCTCTAAGCTTGTCGCTTTGAAACTATTATCTTCAATCGCACCCGCAGCAAAACAAAAACCTAAAGCTTGATCACGCAAACAATGTCCATCGGCTAACATCAATACATGTTCGCCACTCAATTCTTGTAAATTAATATGGCGTTGGTCAGACCAAGCATGCTTATCTGACAGTGCCAGTTCTAATGGTTCATCATAAAGTACTAATTGCTTAAACGGTTCCATCTCTGGCATTAGCGCGAGCATTAAACAATCTAACTCTCCCTCTTCTAACTGCTTGATTAACGTTTGTGTTTGGTTTTCATGTAAATATAGTTCTAAATCAGGAAATGCTTCTTTCATGACTGGCACAATCAAAGGTAGCAAGTAAGGTGCAACTGTTGGGATCAAACCGATATGTAATGTGCCACGCATTGGTTCATTATGACTTTTTGCGATCTCTTTTAATGATTTAGCTTCTAATAGAATGGTTTTGGCTTTAGCAACAATATCCAATCCAGCAGGTGTAAAAATCACTTTTCTCGAAGAACGCTCCATTAATTGAACATTAAGCTCTTCTTCTAATTTTTTGATCTGCCCGCTCAACGTCGGTTGACTAACAAAACATCTATCAGCGGCTTTACGGAAGTGTTTTAACTCTTCTAAAGCAATGAGGTATTCGAGATCTCTGAAATTCATAATTTTAACCTTGCGCAAAATATAATGCTTTCATCGTACCATATCCCTTACATAGAGTTGTCGGATTATTTACTGCTTAAGAGGTAAATATATAGTGACGAGTGCATTTTATTATTTATTTGAAGTAAACATACATTTGCAGATTATTTTTTATTAAAAGATGACTTAAACTGTTTGTTTATATTCTAAAATATAATATTAATCTACATAATTTGCTCATTTTTAGTTAGTATTATTTTAGTTTGTGTTAATGTTTAATTCATACGGATATTAAGTCTATTTATTTATAAAAATTGTAAGTGACAAGTTATAACTCTATTTTGAAAAGGAATTCTCATGAAATGGTACCAAGTCTTATCCATCGCATTACTTACATCACTATTATTTGCGTGTGGTGGAGGCGGTGATGGCGGTTTAAGCCTAGGTGGAAGCAGTTCTACTGATACGACGGACTCTACAGACTCAACAGATACTGACGATACAGATACAACGGAATCACCGGATTCAACCGATTCACTCTCTTTAAGTGCTGTGTTATACCTTTGTCCTAGTGATTGGGATAAAGACGATGGTACAGACTCTTGTACTGAAACAACTGAAGTCTCTGAAGTTAACCCAGGTATACTTGCTGTTACATTATTATTGAATGGTGAAGCGGTTGTTGATAGTAATCAGATTATTTCGGCAACGACAACCCTTGGTGAATTATCTGTTGATACAGCTTTAACCAACAGCGAAGGTATCGCATACTTTACTGTCACTTCTGGTGATACGTTAGGAGCTGGTCGTATCTCCTTAGAAACTGATGCTTTTGAAGATGATATTGGTTCAGTAACAACCGATGAAATTAACTTTGAAATTGCAGAAGAAAATTTTGATATGACTATTGAAAACGAGCTTGATGGCGTTTCATTAGCACAAAATGCATCTACTTTAATTACGGTTAGTTTAACGCTTGATGGAGAGGCTTATACTTCACCTGTTGAGGTTAGTTTTACTTCTGCATGTGCCGAAGATGACACGGCTAATTTAGATGAAACGGTAACGACTAGTAACGGCATTGCTCAAGCAACCTATCAAGCAGTGGGCTGTACCGGTGACGATACGATTACCGCATCTACTGAACTGAATAGTATTTCTGCTACTACAACGATTAATGTAGCGAGTTCAGCTGCAGACAGTATTCGTTTTATTAGTGCGACACCAACCAGCATTGCTATTGCTGGAACAGGTGGTGCAGACCGTCAAGAGACTTCTACCGTCGTGTTTGAAGTGGTCGATATTAATGGTTCTGCAAGCTCATTACAGGATGTAACGTTTTCATTAAATAATGCACCATCAGGTACAACACTAAGTGTTGAAGAAGCAACAACCAATAGTGATGGTCAAGTATCTGTTATTGTAAAAGCGGGTAGTGTTGCTGGTCCTGTAAGAGTACAAGTAGAAGTGACTGATTCGGATCCTGTTATTTCTAGTATTTCGGATCAACTAAGCATCTCTACAGGTTTACCTGACCAAGACAGTTTTTCATTTGCTCTTGAAGATCACTCTCCTGAATCATTAGGCATCAATGGAGTAACGGTATCTGCTAGCGTCTTACTTGCTGATAGGTTTAATAACGCAGTGCCAGATGGAACGACTATTTTCTTTGATACTGAGGGTGGTGCAATTCGTGACACAGAGTCAGGGACAACAGGATCTTGTACTACTTCCGGTAGTGGTTGTTCAGTGAATTGGGTTTCACAAAATCCACGTCCAGAAGGAAATCAGTTAACTAGTTTTAATACTGATGGACAATGTGGGTATTATGTATTTGCTCCTACAGGTTTAAATTCAACAGGTCCTTGTATCGAACTTGATGATGAAGGTTATGTTGGCATGGGGAAACCATGGGGAGGACGAGTAACTATTACTGCTTATACTGATGGGGAAGAAAATTTCGTTGATAATGATGGTGATGGTTGGTTTAGTGAAGGAGATTATTTTGACGAAGTTAATGACTTACCTGAAGTGTTTTTTGATGATAATGAAAATGGTAGTTATGACGTTGATGTAGAAGAATATAGGGACATTGTACGCGAAGATAACGAAGGTATCGGAGAGTACTCAACAGAAAATACTATTTACAACGGTTTGTTATGTTCTGAAGAGAGTGAAAGTGCTGGTACATGTGAAACAGAGCTTGTACACGTTCGTGACCAACAAATTCTAATCATGGCTTCTAGTGACCAATATATTCGTGTTCAAGATAGTAGTGGTACGGATATTGGTGAAATAGATATTACAGATAACAATATTGAATCTTACGATGTAACAGCCTATTTTGCAGATATTTACAACAACAGACCGCCAACTGGTACTACGATAAATATCTCTACGGAAAATGGTGAGTTATCTGGTCAAACGTCTTGGACTCTTGGAAGCAGTAGTTCTATTGGACCGTATCAAATTGAATTTACAATTATTCAAGAAGAGACTGCAAATGATAAAACCTTTGGTATCCTGTCAATTGAATTAGAAACACCTGAGGGTGGTTCTCTGACATTCCAAATGGATGTACTCGACGCTGGTTAAGATGATTTAACGGTAAAATATATCAAGGAGCTTCGGCTCCTTTTTTCTTATCTATTTTTTGCTAAATTTAACTTTATGGCATGCTTCCTGCTTTTCTAAATCTGTGCAACAATTTTTTGGCAGGAGCTATTATGAAACAATTTTTACATCGTATGACAGAGCAACAAGGGATCACCACGACTATGATGTGGATGTGTGTAAGTTGTGCTGTTTTATTAGTTATTCCAAGTTCACTATTCTCTCTTAATAACTCAGATCTGTTACCCGCTTCTTATGCACCTTATTTATGGGTGTTAGCCTTACTAACTGGCTGTTATCTATTGACTCGATTGTTATCATTTTCATTTTCAGGGTTAAAAGAGTATTACTTGAGCCAGCGTTTAGTCGTGCGCAGAAACAAGATGATTCGACAGTTAGACTTTGAAGAAAAAGCCCTGTTACGTGAGTTTATTATTCAACGTAAGACGGTATTAGCTTTGCCACTGACAGAACCCGCTGTCAGTAATCTATTAGCCTCAGGGGTATTAGCACCAGCATTTGAAACACAAGAAATTAAAGGCAGTAGTCGTATTATTAAACTATCTATTGCTATTGAAGCAAGGGAGCAACTAACGCATAAAGTGATAGGTTTGCCTGTTGGGAAATTGACAGAAGCGGAAGCTGAAGTGTTGAAAGCTGCACGACCTCAATACGCGCGTAATAACTATATTTCTCTGAAATAACTCCTTTTTCTTATCAATAATGTATAAGCAGTGTTTGAAAACGCTTTTTTGACACTGCTTTAGCCAAGCTCAAACTTTCTATATAATAAATGCTTTTCTAACTTACTTGTGTGAGAGAGTATGACTCCTGAACGTTTTGCCCGTATTACTTCCATGTTAAACCGCCGTCAACCTGATCTAACCGTTTTTATGGAACAGGTGCATATGCAACACAACTTAGCTGCGATTGTTCGTACAGCGGACGCTATGGGCATTAATAATGTGCATGCAACATGGGATATAGATTCCACACGTATTTCGCGTAATGTGGCATCAGGCAGTCAAAAATGGGTAAATGTACATTCTCATGATACGGTACAAGATGCTGTGGCTGTGATGCGTGAGCAAGGGATGCAAATTATTGCCACTAATCTGTCTGATACTGCCATTGATTTCCGCGAGGTTGATTACACTAAACCAACGGCTATTTTAATGGGTCAAGAAAAATACGGTATTAGTGACGAAGCATTAGCTTTGGCAGACCAAGATGTGATTATTCCTATGGTGGGCATGTGTCAGTCATTAAATGTATCTGTGGCTTCAGCGTTGATTATGTATGAAGCACAACGTCAGCGTGAAATCGCTGGTATGTATGATCAAGTTTGTCAATTACCTAAAGAAGAGCAACAGCGTATTTTATTTGAAGGTGGTCATCCTATTTATCGTCAATTATGTCGAGAAAAAAGTTTACCTTATCCACCGCTTGACGAAGAGGGGCAAATTGCCGCTTCTGATGATTGGTGGAATGCGATTCGTGGACGTAAATAATTAAAGGAGAACGTTTAATGAGCTTATACCCAGACCGTTTATTAACGGAAGGCATACGTATCATTGAGAAAAGTACTCCATCAGACCAATTTCATGCAGATTACGCTGAGTTAAGTTTTGAACAAGCCTTAACTAAACGGACTAAATTAGCTGAATTACGTTATCAAGTTGCACCAGTGTTAAAACACTTTCAGCAGTTGTTTACGGTATTTTGTAGCTTATTATGCCTATTATTTTTTATAGTAGGCGCATCAAGTGTCTCGCAGTTATTGGTCAATCAAAGCAACTCTCAAATTAACTTTTTTGGGCGATTGTTTTATTTCTAGCCCCTAATCTATTATCACTTCTCGTCTGGTTATTTGTTTTTTGTAAACCTGGTGCTTTGAGCACCTCTTGGCTAGCTAATATGAGTCTCGCTTTGATCTCATTGTTAGATAAGTTATTGCATAAAACCACTGATCAACACCCTCATTATGTTGGGCTGTTTCGTTTTTATTTTGAGCATCAATTTGGCACATATTTTGGGCGAGCACGCTTATCTTTACTGAGCCATTTATGGTGGACATCTTATTTACTTGGCGCAACACTCTCTTTAATACTGGTGTTGGCTACTCATCAAGTAGACTTTATTTGGCAAACGACCATTTTAAGTGAGGGGGTGTTCACTCAGATAACGCAATTATTAACTGCGTTACCAGATGCCTTGGGGATTGCAGTGCCCCATGCCAGTGATGTAACACAAGCCAGTATAAGTGCGGTTAATGAGTTGAATGCAGCACAACAAAGCAGAATCAGTTGGGCTAATCTCTTAATGTTTAGTCTAACCGTATATGCCTTGTTACCACGTGTTGTGTTGATGTTATTTTTTAAACGTCGAGTGAAGCTTAAAAAACAGCAGTTCAAGATTAATTTTTCATTGTCTTATTATGTGCAATTAAAAGGGCTATTACAGCCAGTCAGTAGTCGCTCTTTTATCAGCGACCCTGATCTGGATAAGCAGCAGGGTGCAGAGGTAAAACAAGCTGAGGCAATACACACTAAGACTACCAATGAATTACCTAAGCAATCGTACTCTTTAGCCATAGAGCTCAACACACAATTATTAAATAAATTACAAGGTCAGCTTGATACATCGACTGCCTTGATTAACGTCATTGATGGACAAACACAACAGCAAGCACTGACAGCATTGGATATCGCTAATGTGATGTCGTTAGTCATCTATGTGGACATTAAGCGCGTTCCAGATCGTGGTTGGTTAAGCTTTGTTAAAAGGTGTTATAGCAATAGTTCGAGAACCCTTTATTTGGTGATTTTAGGTGACATGGCGCTACCTGAAGGAGAACAAGATTCACTGCGCTTCAATAACTGGGTGGAGATGGCAGAACAAGCTAATATCGATGCAACATGCATTACTTATCAACAAATAAGTGAGGTTGAAGGTGAATAAAGCATTATTATCCGTTGCGGTAGTTGGACACGCAAACACAGGAAAAACCTCATTAATTCGTACTCTATTACGCGATGCTAGTTTTGGTGAAATTGCAGATAAAGCGGGTACAACACGTCATGTGGAAGGGGCTGAAATTCGTGTGGACAACAGCCAAAACTTAGTGATTTATGATACGCCAGGCTTAGAAGATTCAATCTATTTATTACAAGTGATTGATGGCGCATCTCAACAATATGATGGTGTTGATCGCTTATTATCATTTATCGAAAATGAAAAAAATTTCCCGATTTAAGTCAAGAGCTTAAAGTATTAAAAGCGTTATTAAGCAACGATATTATTTTTTATGTGGTAGATGTACGTGAACCCATTTTAGGAAAATATCGCGACGAATTAAAAATATTAAGTTATGCCGCTAAACCTATTATTCCAGTATTAAACTTTATTGATTCACCAGGTGCCGATGTCCAAGCGTGGCAGACACAATTAGCTCGTTTGAACTTACACGCCTTTGTGAGCTTCGATAGCGTCGTATTTCGTTTTTCTGATGAATTAAAAATCTATCAAAAGATGCAGACTTTACTGGCACATAGAGAGCAACAACTTGCGCAGCTAATCGAACAGCGTAAACAACAATGGCAAGAAAGAGAAGCCGCGGCGCAACAACTAATAGCGCAACTCTTAGTAGAAGCGGCTGCGTGTCGTTTTAAAGCCGATAACAATGAACAAAGTATTGAAATATTTAGTGGAAAGCTACAATCGCGTATTCGTGATTTGGAAAGACAAACACTAACCCAATTATTAGCGCTGTATCAGTTTAAACAAGATGATATTGACCAACACGATTTACCTATCCAAGAAGGACAGTGGGAGCTAGATCTTTTTTCCTCGGATAACTTACAAGAGTTTGGGGTTAAAGCCACCAGTAATTTTGTCAAAGGTGCAGGTGTTGGTGTGGCCGTTGATCTAGTCGCTGCAGGGATGACCTTAGGTGCTGCTGCATTAGCGGGTGGTGTGGCTGGTGTGTTATGGGGGTGAAGCAACGTTATTATGATGAAATTCAAGCTAAGGTAACTGGTCATCGTTACTTGTGTGCAGATGACCTAACCTTACAGGTGTTATGGGTAAGGCAACTCAGCTTGTTATTGGCTTTACAGCAGCGCGGTCATGCTAGCATGACTAAAGTATCATTAGCTGCTGTCCAGTCAGATAAAATTGAGCTGCCTAAACAATGGGGAAAATGGCTACGCAGAGCTCGTCAGCATCCGCAATGGTTGGCCTCTAATAATAGTGACCAACCTCTGTTAGCAGATAAAAAACAGCTTATCATTGATCAAATAACCTCTGCTTTAGCGGCGATCAGTGAAGGAAAATAGCAGATTAATACCAATTGTATTAAATAACTAATCTAAATTTTGCGCCGGAAAAATGGCTTAGTTTGAGGCGTAAGTTGATGTAAATGGTTGTTCCCTATACGAAACTTACAACGAAAAAATAAGTTGTTTTAACAAGTAAAATAGATCAGTTACTTACTATGATTGGTATAAACCATACAAGCTTATAGTAAATCAGAAATAGAAATACCTAAGCCAACGGTATTTGTATATTCATTATATTCAATCAAGCTGTTCCCATACCCTGAGGTTACTTGTAAGTAACCCTTTACTTTTCCATAGAGTGGGAAGCTCCATGCTGCTTCAACGGAGCCTTTACTAAAGCCACTTTCAATATTATTTTGGCTGGTAAATGAAAAAACATGTTCGTTATGTTTATAGGCAATAATGGCTTTACCATGACCATAATAATCTAATAAATCAGGGTTATCGTCATCGTCACTGGCTTCTTCTAATCGATACCAAGGGTTGATCGAGATAACCAAGTTTTGTCGATCAAAGATAAAACTACTGTCAATGCGGTTCCAGCTGCGAGAGTTGGGCTCTGATTTACCGTTAGACTGATGCACAAAGCCAATACTGGCAGCCTTAAAACGCCAACCAGAGCCTAAATTTTTATCGGCATCCCAGATCAAAAAGGCTTCTGGTTCATAGTTTGTTTCACGGAAGGGAGACGATGAGGCTGTATTATAAGCTTGCCATAATGATCGTTGTGTATAAGCCACATAACCTGAGATAGGCAAATCACCTATATTATGAAATAAAGGCATTTTGAAACTGATTTGAAATTTCACCTCTAAGCGTCGATACGTATTACCATCATTCTGATATATATCATAATCTTGGATTTTATCGTTAAAAGATAAGGGCAATAAATAGTTAGGTTTATGCGGTATAATTGAAAAATTAACCAGTTCACTAATTGCCTCATCTTCTAATCGCTCATCGATGGCATTTGTTTCTGGTAACAAGGTAACATCATCTTCAATAGGCTCTACGAGTGGCACTGTTTCAGCCAATACAAAAACATTCCATGTTGTTATCAAGATAAAAAATAAAACGCATACTTATTCCCTTAAATAAAAGATGCATACCACAAAGTTTATGTATTACATTATCGTTAATGTAGGTTCAGTCTAAACTATTATAAGTTTACGTATAGATTATTAAGCTTATAAGTTGCTAGGATTCAAAATGAAATTAAATAAAATTCCTCTATCAGCACTAAAGGGTGTTGGTGCAAAAGTAGCTGAAAAATTGAGTAAAATAGGCTTAAACTCAGTTGAGGATATGTTATTTCATTTACCTTTACATTATCAAGATCGCACTCGAATTTACCCTATTACAGCCATTAAAGATGGGATGCAGGTGAGTGTGCAAGGTGAAGTGGTCAGTTGCCAAGTACAGTTTGGTAAGCGTCGTATTTTAAAGTGTAAAATAAGCGATGGTGAAGGTATCGCTACGCTTAACTTCTTTCACTTTAATGCTGGGCAAAAAAACAGTTTTAAAGAGGGGCAGTGGATACAATGTTTTGGTGAGTTCAAGCGAGGTTACCAAGGCTTAGAAGTGACTCATCCAGATTATTCATTAGTCAGTGAAAATACCACAGCTTCATTGGAAGAAGCGTTAACACCAATCTATCCAACAACAGAAGGGTTAAAGCAAAATAGCTTACGCCAGTTAACGGAACAAGCCTTACAACACCTACAGCAAAACCAAGTTGAAGAGCTTATTCCTACCGCGTTGTTATCACACCCAATTAGCTTGTTTGATGCGTTAATGACCATTCATCGACCACCACCGTCGGCAAGTATTGAGCAGTTAGAAGATCGTTCGCATCCTGCTCAACAACGTTTAATTATTGAAGAGTTATTAGCGCAACAAATTAGTATGCTAGCGCTTCGTCATAAAGCCCAACAGCATCAAGCACCGGCATTGAATGGGACGGGACAGTTATCTAACAAACTACTGGCGAATTTACCTTTTACACCAACGGGCGCACAACAACGGGTTAATCAAGAGATTCAGCAGGATCTGTTGACCAATGTGCCAATGATGCGCTTAGTGCAAGGCGATGTGGGATCAGGTAAAACACTAGTGGCGGCATTAGCTGCATTAACAGCTATTGAGGCTGGGTATCAAGTCGCTTTAATGGCCCCGACAGAATTATTAGCAGAGCAGCATCTCTTAAACTTTCAACAATGGTTTGAGCCCTTAGATATCAGAGTGGGTATGTTATCAGGCAAGATGAAAGTGAAAGAGAAACGAGATCAATCTGAAAATATTACCCTGGGCTTATCAAAAATGGTGGTAGGAACGCATGCGCTATTTTCCGATAATGTACAGTTTAATAACCTAGCCTTGATTATTGTTGATGAACAACATCGCTTTGGTGTGGATCAACGCTTATCACTCCGTGAAAAGGGTATTAATAATGGTTTAGTACCACATCAACTTACCATGACGGCAACCCCGATCCCACGTACCCTCGCTATGACCGCTTATGCGGATTTAAGTGTTTCTGTGATTGATGAGTTACCACCTGGCAGAACGCCAATTCAAACCGTTGCTTTGGCTGATTCTCGACGAGATGAAATTATTCAACGTGTATACAAAGCTTGTAAAAATGAAGGACGACAAGCTTATTGGGTATGTACCTTGATTGAAGAGTCTGAGGCCTTGGAGTGTCAGGCCGCGGAAGATACAGCCAATGAGTTACAATTGGCTTTAACTGATTTACGCATCGGTTTAGTGCATGGGCGTATGAAAGCCGCTGAGAAGCAATATGTCATGGATGCATTTAAAGCTGGAGAGTTGGATCTGTTGGTGGCGACGACGGTAATAGAAGTGGGTGTTGATGTGCCCAATCCCAGTTTAATGATCATTGAAAACCCTGAGCGACTTGGTTTAGCACAGTTACATCAATTACGAGGCCGTGTAGGACGTGGTGACGTTGCCAGCCACTGTGTATTGTTGTACAAGTACCCTTTATCTAAAACCGCGTTAAAACGTCTTAATGTGCTCCGTGAAAGTAATGATGGTTTTTATATTGCAGAGCAAGACTTGGCGATTCGAGGACCGGGTGAAGTGTTAGGGACAAAACAAACAGGGGTCGCTGATATGAAGATTGCTGATCTGTTAAGAGACCAGGTATTAATTCCACAGGTACAGCAATTGGCGTTAACTTTAATTCAGTCTCACCCTGAGTATATTAAACCGCTGGTGGAGCGTTGGTTAGGGGATAAGCCTGTTTATGCTCAAGTGTAAAATGCAGAGTAGCTATTGAATAAAAACACCTAGTTTACGGGTAATAAACTAGGTGTCAGTATCAGCTAGATTTCAGCTAAGCTTAGTCGGATAAGTTAAGCTCTTTAAGTTTACGAGTGAGTGTATTACGTCCCCAACCTAAAAGTTTAGCTGCTTCATGTTTTTTACCTTGTGTATGTTTTAATGCACTTTGCAGCATTATTTTTTCAAACTCAGGTAATAATTGCCCTAAAATATTACTCTCGCCATTTTTTAATTGTGCATCAGCCCATTTTTTAAGCTCTCTTGCCAAATCACCGGCTCGCCTTCTTGTTGCGGTGTTTCCTGTTCGCTTAATTCAGGTGGAAGGTCATTAATATGGACTTCTTGGCCACTGGCCATCACAGTTAACCAACGACAAATATTTTCTAATTGGCGAACATTACCTGGCCAAGGTAAATCACTTAAATAGTTAATAGTGGCTTTAGTAAGTTGTTTACTTTCTACAGTGAGTTCATTGGCGATATTCTGTAAAAAGTGGTTGGCTAATAATGCAATATCTTCACGGCGTTCTTTGAGTGCGGGTAGTTGTAAACGAATAACATTTAAACGGTGGAACAAGTCCTCTCGGAAGTCGCCGGTTTGCACTTTCTTCTCAAGGTTTTGGTGAGTAGCTGCAATGATACGTACGTCTACCTTAATCGCTTGATGCCCGCCGACACGGTAAAATTGCCCATCCGCTAATACACGCAGTAAACGTGTTTGAACATCTAATGGCATATCACCAATTTCATCTAAAAACAGGGTGCCTCCATCAGCTTGTTCGAAACGTCCTTGGCGATTTGCAGCAGCCCCTGTGAAGGCGCCTTTTTCATGACCAAATAATTCAGCTTCGATCAATTCTTTAGGGATCGCTGCCATGTTTAAAGCAATGAATGTTTCGTCTTTTCTTGGGCTATGCTTATGTAATGCCTGTGCAACTAATTCTTTACCTGTTCCCGATTGGCCGTTGATTAATACACTCATGCTAGAGCGAGATAAACGTCCAATGACTCGGAAAACTTCCTGCATTGCAGGTGCTTCACCAATAATCTCTGGTGTTGCGATAGGTTGCAAATTAGGTTTTCTTTGTTGTTTTAGCTCTTTACTATGATTGAGGGCACGCTTGATAAGATCAGTTGCTTCATGAATATCAAAGGGTTTTGGGAGGTATTCAAACGCACCACTTTGATAAGCATTGACTGCACTGTCTAAATCGGAATGTGCGGTCATAATAATGATCGGTATCAGGGGTAGCGTTGATGAATTTTCTGCATCAACTCTAAACCATCTATGCCAGGCATACGCACATCAGAGATAATAATCTCTGGTTGTTCAATAAGCAGTTGTTGCCATAAACATTCTGCATCTGGGAAGCTAGCATGTTCAATATTTTCTGCTTTTAATGTGCGCTCTAATACCCAGCGAATGGCGTGGTCATCATCTACAATCCAAGCGGTCATTATAGCTCCTTATTTTTTCTTATTATGTTCAATGTTATACCTACTAAATTAATGTGTGGCTCTGTTTTTTTGCACAATGTAGAGCGCATTATTAATATAATGGGTATTAAATTGGCAAAAAGACTGAAAACTCTGTTTTGCCTTTACTACTCTTAAATTCAATTCGTCCGTGATGTTGCTTAATTAACTCTTGCGCAATGGATAACCCTAAGCCAGTACCATCTTTACGTCCAGTCACCATCGGATAAAAGAGGGTGCTGCGAAGGTGCATCGGGATACCAGGACCGGTATCGATAATCTTTATTTCAGTGGCTAAGCGTTGTGGCAAACCATTGATGGTCACTTGATGTGCAGTACGCGTACGCAATGTAATGGAGTTATTCTCCGGCATATTTTGTAAAGCTTGCACGGCATTTTGTATGATGTTCAAAAATGCTTGCTGTAATTGATCTGGTTGCATTTCAAAGTCTGGAATACTTGGGTCGTAATCGATATGCAGGGTGATATTGTCTGGAATATCTAAGCTCACTAATTTACGCACTTTTTCTAATACAGAGTGAATATTATGGATGCTTTTAGCACCGGCTTTTTGTGGACCTAACAACCGGTTAACAAGCGCACTCAAGCGGTCTGCTTGTTCAATAATAATCTGGGTAAACTCTTTAAGGTCTGGGTTTGGTAATTCAGCTTCTAATAATTGTGCTGCACCACGTAAACCACCTAGTGGGTTTTTAATTTCATGCGCTAAACCACGTACCAGTTCCTGTGCTGCTTTCTGTTGGTGTTCTTGATAGTGAACTTGACTAATACGCTTTTGTTGCTCAATACAACGCATTTCTATCAGTATGTAAGGCGTAGCTTGGGTGTCGATATAACTCGCACTTAAATCGATTAATAACGGGCTGCCATCAATAAGCAGTGTTGTTTCATTTTCAGTAAATGAAGACTCTTCAAATAATAGGTTTTCTATCGACTCTGGTGAAAAGTGAAATTGTTCGGCGATACTTTTTAAGGTTTGACCATATAGTCGTTGTTTACTTTGCGATAGTAGTTGTTCACTAGCTGGGTTTGCATAGATCAAAGTCAATGAAGAATCTAACGCAACAAAAGCGGTTTTGGCTTCTTCAAGAAAGGTAGAGATTAGATTGAGACTAGGTTCTTTTAGCATGTTTTTTAATCTACTTAATGGATATTCGTTGTAAATGAACGGTAACAATTTGTGTTGTTGCTAATACTTGCCCATCTTCACCAATTAAATGTGCCTGAACTTGGTGTGTGCCTCGGTCAACATTGAGGGCTCTGATGGTTGGTGATATTTGTGGAGAGCCTAATGCTTGTCCATCTAAATATAATTGCAGTAATTGGGTGCTTTCTTTTTCTGGTGTGGTTTTCACATTAATTTCTAATGTGCCTTCATTACTGCGGATCGCCGTATCGTCTTGCGGGTAGACAATTTCAGCTTGATATTTAACAGCCTCTTTTTTAACTTTTTCTAAATCTTGTTTATTTTTTTGCAGCTTGTGCTTGGTGTGTATCAACAGGTTCTTGATTAGAGACTAAATTTTTATTTTCTACTGTGATTTGTGGTGTACCAGGAGGTGCTGTATCTGCAAAATGTGTTTTACCTTGGCTATCCACCCAACGGTAGATTTTTGTTTCAGCAAAGGAAAGTGTGGAATAGGTGCAAAGTAATAATGCTAAAAATGTAGTTAATTTCATAATCTAAACCTTAAGTAGTAAATAGTTGATTGTCGAATAGCTAAAGGATTAAGACAATAAAAAAATTTACTGTAAACGAGGTTATTCTATAAATGTTAACCTTTGCTCATATAAATGAGGTTGTTCAATGTAACAGTGATCTGCATTTTCTATTGATATAGTACTTACTTTCAAAGTGATAAATATAAAATAAAAGGAGTGAGCGATAGCTCACCCCTGATTCTGCTTGGTCAATATTATTTAATAAATAACATTTCAGAGTATTTAGGCAATGGCCATAACTCATCAGCAACAAGTAACTCAAGTGCATCAGCATGCTCACGTGCTTCACCCATTAGAGGACAAAGAACGTCTGCGCTGTGACGCATATGAGCTTCAGCATCTGCAAAGTCGTGCTTAGCAATTTCAGTATCAATCTTAGTGATTGCAGCTAACAGACCATTTACATGTTCAGCAACTTGCTTAGTAATGCTTGAATCTAATTCAATGCCTAAGTCTTGTGTTGAAGTAGCCGCTAGGCTTAGCTCTGATAAGTAAGCAATTGCTGCTGGGTAGATTTTAGTCTTAGCAATATCACTTACTAATTTAGCTTCAACTTCAATCGCTAGATTGTATTGTTCAGCATAAACTTCATAACGGCTTTCCAATTCAACCGGTGTTAATACACCTGTGTTTTGGAATAGGTCGATCACTTCTTGTGATTTGAATGCTGGTAAAGCATCTGCAGTTGTTGGGATGTTTTTAAGACCACGCTCTTCAACTGCGGCTTTATGCCATTCTTCTGAGTAACCGTCACCGCCGAATACTGCATTGCCGTGAAGTTCCATTAACTCTTTTAATACAGTAATAACAGCAGCTGTTTGATCTTCAGTTTTTAAAGCAGCTTCTAGTTTTTCTGCAATCCAGTTTAATGAATCAGCAAGCATTGTGTTCATTGCGACTAATGGACCTGATACTGATTGCTCAGAACCAACAGCACGGAATTCAAAACGGTTACCTGTGAATGCAAATGGAGACGTACGGTTACGGTCACCTGGATCACGGTCAAAGTTAAGAATTTGAGAAAGACCTAGATCCATCTCGCCGCCTTGAGTACAAGTAGTTAGTTTACCTGTTTTGATTTCATCAAATACTTTCTCTAACTGGTCACCTAGGTAAACAGAAAGGATTGCTGGTGGCGCTTCATTAGCACCTAAACGATGGTCATTACCAGCAGAAGCGATAACGGCACGTAATAATGGACCGTATTTATGTACACCACGAATTACCGCACCACAGAATAGTAAGAACTGTAGGTTTTTATGCGGCGTTTTACCTGGGTCAAGTAAGTTACCTTGTGTGCTGTTACCAACAGACCAGTTAACGTGTTTACCTGAACCATTTACGCCTGCGAATGGTTTTTCATGTAATAGACATAGGAAGCCGTGCTCTTTAGCCGTTTGCTTCATCATTGTCATTAACAATTGTTGTTGGTCTGCACCTACGTTTGCTGCGCCGTAGTAAGGAGCAATTTCGAATTGTCCTGGTGCAACTTCGTTATGGTGAGTTTTAGCTGGGATACCTAGCTTGTATAGTTTGTCTTCAAAATCTTGCATGAACACTTGAACACGGGCTGGAATTGCACCGAAGTAGTGATCATCAAACTGTTGACCTTTAGCTGGTGCTGCACCAAATAAAGTACGACCTGCTAGTAGTAAGTCTGGACGTGCATTAGCAAAGTTCTCATCAACTAGGAAGTATTCTTGTTCAGGACCACAGCTTGAATTTAATGTAGCAACTTCAGTTTCGCCCATTAATTTAAGTACTTTCTGTGCTGCTGCATCCATTGCTGAATTAGAGCGTAATAGCGGGATTTTTTTATCTAGTGCTTCACCAGTCCAAGACATGAATACACTTGGAATCATTAATGTTGCGCCATTCGCTGTTTGTTGGATATAAGCAGGGCTTGTTGGATCCCATGCTGTATAACCACGTGCAGCGTTAGTCATACGTAGGCTACCGTTAGGGAAAGAAGAACCATCTGGTTCACCTTTAATTAACAGGCTACCTGTAAATTCGTTAATTGCATTACCTTCAGAGTTAGTCAGGATGAATGCATCATGTTTTTCAGCGGTAATGTTAGTCATTGGGTAGAAAACATGAGAGAAGAACTTAGCACCTTTAGATAGCGCCCAGTCTTTCATTGCTGCTGCAATAATATCAGCTGTTGCTTTATCTAAAGCAACACCTGTTTGAACTGTTTTTTTGATCGCTTTAAATGCATTTTTTGATACTGCTTCTTCCATCTTAGCTAGATTAAAAACATCAGTAGCCCAGATTTGATTGAGTGGCTCAGTTTGAGCGACCTCTTTTGGTGCACGGTTAGTAATTTGTTCAATTGCTTGTAGGCGGACTTGGTTTCCACTCATGTAATGCTCCTTGCTGATATTAATAGCGCTATTGTTATTTGTGATAACTATTATTAGATGTTAAATACAAAAATATGAAGTTATGACAACTAGATAACAATGAAATTAGCAAGAAGTAAGCCAGTTTTATATTTTTAAGGGGATTTATCAATAAAGACAAAAAAGGACCGCAATATGCAGTCCTTTTTTAATTTAAAAAGAGAGATGGATTATACGCTGTAGTACAGGTCAAACTCTTTAGGATGTGTTGCTTGTGAAACAGCTTCACATTCAGCCGTTTTTAGTTCAATAAATGCATCGATTGCTTCATTTGAGAATACACCACCTTCAATTAAGAAGTCACGGTCAGCATCTAGTGCTGCTAATGCTTCTTCGAAAGAAACCGCTACTTGTGGGATTGCATCTGCTTCTTCTTTTGGTAAGTCGTATAAATCTTTATCTAAAGATTCACCTGGGTGGATCTTGTTTTTAATACCGTCAAGACCCGCCATTAACATCGCAGAGAAACCTAGGTAAGGGTTCATTGTTGGGTCTGGGAAACGTACTTCAATACGTGCAGCACGTGCTGTTGGTACGATTGGAATACGGATAGATGCAGAACGGTTACCCGCAGAGTAAGCTAGCATTACTGGTGCTTCAAAGCCTGGGATCAGACGCTTGTATGAGTTAGTTGATGCGTTAGTAAATGCATTAATTGCTTTAGCGTGCTTGATGATACCGCCAATGTAGTAAAGCGCAAGCTCAGATAGGCCGCCGTAACCGTCACCTGAGAATAAGTTAACACCATCTTTACCTAATGATTGGTGACAGTGGTTACCAGAACCATTATCGCCAACTAACGGCTTAGGCATAAACGTTGCTGTTTGGCCGTAGGCGTGTGCTACGTTATGTACAACGTACTTGTAGATCTGAATCTCATCGGCTTTTTCAACCATAGTGTTAAAGCGACAAGCGATCTCATTTTGACCCGCTGTTGCTACTTCATGGTGATGTGCTTCAACGACTAAGCCCATTTCTTCCATGATTAAACACATCGCTGAACGTGTATTTTGTGATGAATCAACCGGTGCTACTGGGAAGTAACCACCTTTGATGCCTGGACGGTGGCCTGTGTTACCATCTTCATAAGATGTACCTGAATTCCATGCTGCTTCTTTAGCATCAATAGAGTAAAACGCGCCTGCAATGCTGTTACCGTATTTCACGTCATCAAATAGGAAAAATTCAGGTTCTGGACCAAATAGTACTGTGTCTGCGATACCTGTAGAGCGCATATAAGCTTCTGCACGCTTAGCAACAGAGCGCGGATCACGGTCGTAGCCTTGCATGGTTTTTGGTTCTAATACGTCACAACGTAAGTTCAGTGTTACATCATCTGTAAATGGGTCTAATACAGCTGTTGACGGTACTGGCATTAGTACCATGTCAGAGTCTTGAATGCCTTTCCAGCCTGCGATTGAAGAACCATCGAACATCTTACCTTCTTCGAAGAAGTCTTCAGTTACTTGATGGTGTGGAATCGATACGTGTTGCTCTTTACCATGTGTATCAGTAAAGCGTAAATCAACGAATTTTACATCTTGTTCTTGGATTAAAGATAAAACGTCTTGGATTGTTTGTACAGACATGTTGTAGAACCTCATTTGACATCGGAAATGTGATGAATTGAATGCTTATTTCTTGATAAAGAAATAAGCATTTATTGGATTTCTAAACTTATATATATCATGTTGCCAAAAATATGCCAACTCGCTTGCCCCTATCAAGCCTGACGATTGGCCCTATCAAAAAGGGTGATATAGCACTTTTTTGAACTTATTTGGTGCGATCGCGCACCTATTTGGTGCGTTATTGTTTTGATGTGATATTAACCCTGCTTTATTTCGCTGTTTTAGGCAATTTAGCTAACTGTGACCGACTTAAAACTTTCTATTTTTGAAATTATGTTTACAATGTGCGCACATTTGGCTAGAACACTTCCTGTGCTTTTATAGCCTAATTCTTTTTATACCAATTAAATAAAAATAGACGCGTCTACTTTTATTTAATTGGTATTTTTAATAGTAAGTTATTTTTGAGGCGCATCATGTCGTTAGATAAATTAAGAAATATTGCCATCATTGCTCACGTTGACCATGGTAAAACAACATTGGTTGATAAACTGTTAGAGCAGTCTGGTACATTAGATTCACGCGGTGGTTCTGAAGAACGTGTAATGGACTCTAACGATCTTGAAAAAGAACGTGGTATTACGATCCTTGCAAAAAACACAGCAATCGTATGGAACGATTACCATATCAATATCGTAGATACTCCTGGACATGCTGACTTCGGTGGTGAAGTAGAGCGTATTCTATCTATGGTAGATAGTGTTTGTCTTATTGTTGATGCGGTTGATGGTCCAATGCCACAAACTCGCTTCGTAACACAAAAAGCATTCGCACATGGCCTTAAGCCAATTGTTGTTATTAACAAAATTGACAAACCAGGTGCACGTCCGGAGTGGGTAATGGATCAAGTATTTGATTTATTCGATAACTTAGGTGCAACTGATGACCAATTAGACTTCCAAGTTGTTTATGCTTCTGCATTAAACGGTTGGGCAAGTACTGATATGGACGAGCAAAAAGATGACATGGAAGATTTATTCCAAACTATCGTTGATAATGTTGCTCCACCAGAAGCGGATCGCGAAGGCGATTTCCAAATGCAAATTTCTCAACTTGATTACAACTCTTACGTTGGTGTAATCGGTGTTGGCCGTATTACACGTGGTAACGTTAAAGTTAATCAACAAGTTACTATTGTTGGTGCTGACGGTAAAGAGCGTAAAGGTAAAGTTGGCCAAGTATTAGGTTACTTAGGTCTTGAGCGTCATGATGTTGAAGTAGCAGATGCTGGTGATATCATTGCAATCAGTGGTTTAGGTGAACTTAAAATCTCTGATACGATTTGTGCACAAACTAATGTTGAAGCAATGCCTCCGTTAACGGTTGATGAACCAACGGTAACAATGACATTCCAAGTAAATACTTCTCCATTCTGTGGTAAAGAAGGTAAATACGTTACTTCACGTAATATCTTAGATCGTCTACACAAAGAGCTAGTACATAACGTTGCACTTAAAGTAGAAGAAACTGAAGATCCGGATAAATTTAAAGTATCTGGTCGTGGTGAACTACATTTAGGTATCTTAATCGAGAACATGCGTCGTGAAGGTTACGAATTAGCAGTATCTCGTCCTGAAGTTATTGAAAAGACGATTGACGGCCAATTACATGAGCCAATGGAAACATTGACAATTGACTGTGAAGAAGAGCATCAAGGTTCTATCATGGAACAATTAGGTATCCGTAAAGCGGAACTAACTAATATGATCCCAGATGGTAAAGGTCGTGTTCGTTTAGACTTTATGATCCCAAGTCGTGGTTTAATCGGTTTCCAAACTGAGTTTATGACAATCACTTCTGGTTCTGGTCTTTTATACCATAGCTTTGATCACTACGGTCCTCATAAAGGCGGTACTATCGGTCAACGTCAAAATGGTGTATTGATTTCAAACCAAGCAGGTAAAGCGGTTACTTACTCTTTATTCTTCTTACAAGATCGTGGTCGCCTATTCTTAGGTCACGGTACAGAAGTATATGAAGGTCAAATTATCGGTATTCATAACCGTGCAAACGATCTAACAGTAAACTGTGTTAAAGGTAAGCAACTTACTAACGTACGTGCATCAGGAACAGATGAAGCGCAAACGTTATCACCTGAAATCAAACTAACTCTTGAGCAAGCGTTAGAGTTTATTGATGTTGATGAATTAGTAGAAGTAACACCAGAAAGCATTCGTATCCGTAAGAAACTACTTACAGAGAACGAACGTAAACGTGCTGCTCGTCCAGCTAAAGGTTAAGTCGTTTACATAAACGTTTAACTTGTTAAGATGAGGCCTTACATTGTAAGGCCTTTTTTTTGCTTTCAATTTAATAACCAATCATTTCATGCTCGATCATTCATTGATAATGCTGAGGAGTATTATGTTACAACTAGACCAGCAAGTATTAATCGGAAAATCAAAAGCGCTGTATGGCTACGGTATTTTTCTCTGGAAACGCAGTAAAGAAGATAATATCAAAGTACCCGCAGGGCACCTCGCTTATGTGACTTTGTTATCGATAGTCCCTTGTCTTGCGGTGGTTTTTTATATGCTTTCCGCTTTTCCCATGTTTTCAGAATTAAATAGTATTATTGAAGACCTGATCTATAACAGCTTTGTACCCACAGCAGGTGATGCCGTTAAAGAGCATATGACTGGCTTTATTGAAAACACCAAGCAGATGAGTATGGTCGGGATTGCTTCCTTGGTAGTGATCGCGTTATTACTGATCTCCACTATCGATCAAACCTTGAATCGCATTTGGCGTTGTAATAGAAAACGTTCAACGATCCATGCATTTACTATTTATTGGACTATTTTGAGCTTAGGCCCAATTATTATCGGCGGTAGCATTGCATTAAGCTCTTACCTGTTTTCTATTGTGCAAACCGATGGTTTTTTGTCAGTTGGGCAGCAGTTATTGAGTTTTATGCCTTTTCTTTTTTCATGGTTAGCTTTTGCTGGGGTTTATACCTTAGTACCACATCAGCGTGTCACACTTCGTTGCGCTGTTATTGGCGGTTTTGTGGCGGCGTTAATGTTTAATTTAGCGACTGACTTATTCAGCTTATACATTACCAATTTCCCATCTCAACAAATTATTTATGGTGCTTTAGCGGTTATCCCTATTATGTTTGTTTGGATCTACTTTAGTTGGTTAATTGTATTAATAGGCGCAGAAGTGACATCTACCTTAGATGAGTTCTTTTATCCTGATGACATAGAGAATGATGAACTTGAGGAAGTATCATGATAGCCATGATACAACGAGTTACGAATGCATCTGTAACAGTCGAAAATGCGATAGTTGGGCAGATTGATAGTGGGTTATTAGTGTTATTAGGTGTAGAAAAAGGCGATACCGATAGTCAGGCTAAACGTTTAGCGGAGAAAGTCTTAGCGTATCGCATTTTTGCTGATGACAATGACAAAATGAACCTAAATGTAAAACAATCCAAGGGTGATCTGTTAGTTATCTCTCAATTCACCTTGGTAGCTGATACTAAAAAAGGTAATCGCCCAGGCTTTAGCAATAGCGCTGAACCTGCTGAAGCGAAACGCCTGTATGAGTATTTTAGTGCGCAATGTGAACAACTAGGTTGTCATGTTGAAAATGGGATTTTTGCAGCAGATATGCAAGTCACTTCAACCAATGATGGACCTACTACTTTTTGGTTGCAGGTTTAATTAGATGGATACTTTGTAATAGGTAACCCATAGTATGCTCAATGATACTACGGGTTAGTTCGATATGAGTGTGCTTTGATTAAAACCAACGAGTAATTTCTGGTGTGGATGAACTAGAATCTGAATCTCCGATATTGGTACTCGTGATCTGCTCGTCAAAGTGCACTCCTGCACCGCCCGTCACATTCAAATAATCGGCACGTAAAGAGCCATAGATATCACCACTGCCAGTAACATTCATTGCTGCACTAGGCGCATAAGCAGTGAACGCAGAATCTGCCGCTCCTTGTAAAGCAATCCCATAGTCAGAATCATTGCTAGATTCATAGTTTGAATAGAGAATGGTAGAAATATCACCCTCGCTATTTACTGAAGCTGAGGAGGTTGTTTCATATACTCCATCACCATCAGAATCTAGTACATTGGTGACACTGCCATTACTGCCCATTGTTACATCACTTTCAGTAATTAACGTTAATGAAGCACCATCTTCCACTATAATGCTACCGCCAAGAAATGTTGAATCACTGAGATAAATAGCCACATTACTGCCACTCTCGACAGTCAGTGTTAGGCTTGCGTTACTAAAAGAGTCAATATCCATAATATAAACCGAAGTGTCTGAATCTAAGAAAGTGATATCTGCAGTTTCAACTTCAACATCAACCCAATCATTTACATTCCATGTTTCATCATATGCCGTTAGCCCTGAGTCACTAATCACATATTCATTGGTGGGATAACCAAATTCAACAGTGGTCGACTCGCTATTAACTAAGCTACCAACACCATCAGTTGTATTGGCGAATTCACTCGCTAAATCCAACACATCACAGGGTTCAGTGCCGACTGCGCTGACTTGGTCTGTATCGTAATAGGTTGCATTACTGACGCTGCCATAACTTGGGTAATTTAATTCACCACTGTATGAGATGGGATTATCATAGCTGTTTAGTATGGTGACATCACCATTCGCACTGATGCTATCCATGGTCGTTGATGAGTAGGAATTAGTAACGTTACCTGTTGCTTGAGCATTCCCATCAATTGAACCGGAGCTGCCTAAATCTATATTACCTGATACATGAGCATCACCGGAAATAGATGCCGAGCCTGACATCGTTAAGTCTCCATTAATAGAAACATTTCCATCAATAGGTGAGCTGCCACTCAAATCTAACCCACTTGCATCTTCGTTTAATACAGACACATCGCCATTATTCCCCGGGTTACTTGAGTCATAAGCCCCTTCGCTTGAGTCATAACTGTCTATGGTGCCACTACCCCCTAACGTCGCACCATCACAAGTTGTAATAGCGCCAGTAAAAACAGTGTTACCGGAAGAGGATGCTAATGAAAATGAGCCTCGCATGGCATACGTACCGTCGTAATGAAAACCTGAACTATTCACTTCTCTGATATCGCTATCTAACCATGCATCGATATTATGGTGATAGCCGCCAGCGTCATTTTGCGCACTGTTCAATTGAGTCATCATATCGTCTGTTGATAATGTACTGTCAGCACTAAGCATGTTGTACGCTTCTGCAAGGCCATTTTCAGCTTGTAAACGTGCGTTCAGCTCTTTGGAATAATTACCCGCCATACGTTCTTGGTTGAGGTTTTCCTGGATAGTGTCAAACACAATTAAACTGCCAAGAAACGAGATAACTAAGATGGTGATTAATGCAAACCCTTGATGATTTTTGGGCAGATTGAAGGCTCTCTTATTCATGTTTATTTCCTAACCCTATTCATTTAAGCCGAAAATAGCTTGGCGTTGAGCAAACATCATTTGTACTGAATCTGTCTCATCAGTAGGGGTGATTGTCACGGTTAATAAGTTATCTGTGATAGCAAAGGTTAATGTATCAATGTTTGTTCCGATTGCAGTAAACACTTTACTCGCGTCATCTAAACCATCGGTTGTATATTCTGCACACATTAATTCACCGTCAGTAAGGCGATAGCTTTCATAATATTGGCTACTCATATCATTGCCTAAGCAGCTGGTGTAGGTTTCACCTGTATCTAAGTTGTCTAAATTAAAGGTTAAATCTAACTGTTTATAAGTATTACCGTCGCTACCAGTATAAGACTTATCATCCATTTCATCAGCACGATGGATAGCACGAGCAAAAATAGAGTTACTAAAACGTAGCACTTCCTGGGTGTTTTCTAATTGTTGTGAGTAAGTTGAGGTTTCTTTTAAGCTTGAGAATACTGTTGCTATGCCTAATACAATTAATAATGATAATGCCATTGCAATCATTAATTCAGTTAAGCTAAATCCAGTTTGTTTCATCTTATATAATGGTTGCATTTTATACACCTATGGACAGATATCTGGGAAAACAGCTTGTACTGTGATTTCATCTTCAACATCGGCTAAACGTTGATCACCCCAATCTATGGTAATGGCTAGGGTGCTTGTAATATCAAAGGTGTTGGGATCGAAACTACGAGTAAAACCATCCGCTAGGGTTAAATCATCGAGTGATTCTGTTCCATCTTTTAATTCACACAGTGAGTTCCAAATTTGCTCTACTGTATTGCTTGCCTCGATACTTGCCAGTGTATATTGGCTACTACTACGTGCATATTGCAGGCTTTTATTTTGTGTATAAGCTAACCCTAATACAGAGAGGCTAGCAATAAGCACAGCAATCAGTAATTCAATCAGGGTGAAACCTTTTAGCTGATTTGGTGAGCGCTGTGTTTTCATTAGCTACAGTCTCCGCTATCACTACTGATTTGAGTTTGCCCGCTGCTATAAATCGCTAAGCAGCGGTATTCATCCTCCCAGCTAAAAGCGATCTGCTCATTTTCTGCAAATCCAGTTTTTTGTATGGTCAGAGAAACTTCAGTGCTGCTACCTGCAGAAGGGGTAATGCTAACTTGATCTGTGGCTAAGGTAATGGTTTTGATAGTGCTATCTGCACCAGAGACCACATTGCTTAATGTCCAAGTTAAGCGGTTATTGGATGAGGTTAATGTCACTTCTTCGTTGCGTTTTAAGGCTTCTGAGCGAGTTAATTGGTAGATACTTTGCACTTGGTTAACCGCAACTGCAATACTGTTATCACGAATTAATGCAGTCCAACTTGGAATAGCAATAATCGATAAAATAATAACAATCGCCACTGTTATCATCAGCTCAACTAATGTGAATCCTTGCTGCTTTACCGGTATCATTTCCAGCACCCTGATGTTGTTGGTGTTTTATTACCAAGGTAATCAAATGTTAACGTTGCACAACTATCTCCGGATTGGCTGCTAGTCGAAACAGGTACCGCGGAAATGGTATATTGGTCATCTTCTAAGGTGCTAAAGCTCACGGTATAGTAGCTGTTGGTATAATCCTCGGCAGTGGCACTGCTGCCTGTGTAATTACCATTACGAGAATAATAACGCTCTAATTGCTGACTCAATTCAATCATGGATTGTTGAATATCGTAGCGATAACTTTTTTGCACGGCCGTCAAATAAGAAGCAAAGCCAATCTGCGCCAAAATGGCCACAATGGCAATTACAATAAGCAACTCAATTAAGGTAAAACCTTTTTGTTTTGTCGCTAGTTTAGTGGTCTTGGTTTTATTCCAAAGCCTAGTCGTAAAAAATATCATTATCTATTGATGCCATGGGTTGGTGAGGTTGAATTATCGAGTCTATTGATATGATTCGAACGTGCATATTCGTATGACAAATAATAAACAGTTAAATGCTAACTAACAAGTATTAGGTAGTGCTTATTTTGTGTACAGGAGTTTATTCATTTAAAACCCGTATTCACTGGGAGGAGGCTTTTATTTTTCTTTTACTTGTTGCATAGTCCCTTGTCTGAACCAAGTACGCCCATAATATAATTAAAAGAGCTGATTAAATGCTGCCAAGTAAGCCTATTTACCTATTATTTTATTGCCTGTGTTTAAGTTTTTCTACTTCTGCTGTTGTTTATGCAGCCCCTGAACCTTCATCAGAGTCCACTATGAAAAATATTGAAGTCATTAATAATTCGATTACCCAAAGCCCTAATGATAAACGTCAATATCAGGTGATTCGTTTAGCGAATCAATTAGAGGTGTTATTGATTTCAGATCCGGATTTAAAAAACAGTGCGGCTTCTTTATCAGTACCTATTGGCAGTATGCATAATCCAGACTCTCAGCTTGGTTTAGCGCATTATTTGGAGCATATGTTGTTTTTAGGCTCTAAACGTTACCCTGTGATCAATGAATACAGTAAATTCATGAGTCAAAATGGCGGGTATACCAATGCTTATACCGCGCAGGATGCAACTGTGTATGGATTTGAGGTTAATGACAGTGCCTTTTCGGAAGCCTTGGACAGACTAGGTGACGTAATGAGTGAGCCATTATTAGATGAAAAGTATGCCGAAAAAGAGCGCCATACAGTCAATGCAGAAAATGAAACCTATGTAGATAACGACATGCGTAAGCTGTATGCATTGCAACGTTATTCGTTAAATCCTGAGCATCCAATGGCTCGTTTTAGCACAGGTAATTTAGAAACTTTAGTTGATAAACCTAATAGTAACTTACAACAAGAGCTGACTGCCTTTTTCAAAGCGCATTACTCTGCTAATAACATGAAAGTTGCTTTAATTAGTCCTCGTTCAATACAAGAGTTGCAAAAAGCTGCCGCGAAGTACCTAACGCAAATTCCTAATAATAATGTCGCTACGCCAGTGATCATGTCGCCTTTATTAACTGATAAACAGTTGGCGTTAGAAGTGCAAATGAAACCTACGGTTGAGCTAAAATTATTACAAGTTAACTTTTTAGTGCCGAGCGTGAAAGAGGATTATATGTACCAGCCAGGTGGTTATATTAGCCGCTTGTTAGGCTCTGATCATAAAGGTGGCTTGTCTGATTATCTGCAAAAACAAGGGTTAGCAGAATCTGTATCGGCAGGGTTTTATGGTGCGCAGAGTGAGCAATATTCACAGTTTAGCATGACCTTTAAGCTAACCAATAAAGGCTTAACTAAACAAGATACGGTATTAGCGAGTTTGTTTGCTTATATTGAACTGATTAAAAACAAAGGGATTAATCAATTACAGTATTCAGAGCAGAAAAAAAGCCTAGATAATTATTTCCAATTTTTACCTAAACAATCAAGCTTTCAGTACGTTATGTCACTCTCTGCCAATATGCAGAAATACCCATTACAAGACCTACTTTCCTATTCATTTCGTTTAGATGGGTTTAAGCCTAAGTTAATCGCAGCGCTAACTGACTACTTAACACCTGAAAATAGCCGTGTTTTTTTAGTGTCGCCTAATGCTGTTGTTAAAAAAGATATTCCTTTTTATAAAGGTAAATATTCACAGAATAAAATCAGTGCTAGTCGACTAAAGCAGTGGTTAGCAGTGGCAAAGACTATCGAACCTGACATGACATTACCTGTTCGTAACGAATGGTTACCTGAGGACCTATCCCTAGTAAAAGAGAAAACTAAAAAAGCGATACCTTTAGTCAAAGAGTCTGGTTTGTCGGTATGGGTTAAACAGAGTGATTTACAGCAACCTAAGGGCAGTTATCGACTACAGCTTAACAATGATTTAAATGATCAAAGCGCTGCAGCCCGTATAAAAATTAACTTGTTATTGGATATTGCACAAAAACAGTTATCGGAGTTGAGCTTTGTTACTCAAGAAGCAGGATTAGGTTTTTCTATTAGCAGTAATGATGGGTTAATGATTAGCACTAGTGGTTACAGTGATAAACAGGGCAATCTATTATTAACGCTATTAAGCTACTTTGAAAGCATGGATATTGATCAACAGTCGCTCTCTTTAGCAAAACAGGAGTTGGTACGTCGCTTAAACAATCAATCAAAAATGAAAGCGATGGACTTAGGTTTAGATGGGTTTAGAAAGGTAGTACGTTTGCCATCTTTTTCAAATGAAAGTTTGTTAGCTGCAGTTGACTCGGTGACCAGTGATGACCTTAAACAACTTGTTAAACAGATATTCGCACAGTCTAGTGTGAGATTATTAGCATTGGGTAATTTTTCTACCGTGGATGTGTCGCAATTAACTGCGCAATTAAAAGTGAAAATTAAGATTCAGCCTAAGGCTTTTTATAAGAGTGAGCGTTTACAGGCGATGCCTGAACAAGGTGCATTAAACTTTGTACGTCAATCGGAGTTGGAAGATGATGCCTTAGCCAGTGTTTATTTAGCCGCCGATCAAGACCCGAGTTCATCCGCTAAAGCCGAGTTGTTAAATAAGTTATTAAAACCTGCTTTTTATGATCAAATTCGTACTCAAGAACAGTTAACTTATTCTCCTTTTAGTGCCAGTTTCGAAGTGGGTAAAAGCGTTGGGTTTGGTTTGTTTACACAAAGTCCAACCATTGGTAGTGCAGCCCTATATGAACGTTTCCAAGCATTTTTAGAGAGCTTTAAGGGGGTATTAAACAATACATCTGAAAGCGATTTTGAAGAGATAAAAAAGCACATATTGCTAATTATTTAGCCAAACCAAGTAATTTAAGCACAGAGTTTTCTTACCTAATTGGTGAGTGGATGAATAACAAAGAAAAAATAGATACTAAACAACAGCATATAGAGTTATTGCAGTCTGTTAGTTTAAAACAAGTACAGGCATATTATAATCATCTATTTTTTGATAAAAGTGCCGCGCAACAAATCATTGTCCAGGTCAAAGGTAAAAAATTCAGCGGGGAACCCCTCTATCACTAACGCTTGAGATCCCTATTTCAAGCGTTGATCAATTAGATATTGCAGCAAAGTAAATTTTACTTTTCATTGAGAATATGTGAACTTTTATAAGTGACAAGGCTCACACTTAATGTACGGTAAGAAACTTACTGACACTTCATTAATAATGACCTATTCAAGCCCTTAGGCGAAAACCTATAAGGGCTTTTGTTTATGGTGAGTATTGAAATATATGAAGTATTATCCGAAGCAAGCGCAATGTGTTGTTGGTGAGGAGCGCGATCAAATCAACCTATTGAATGTACTGCTAACGGGCACTAATTACATGAAATTAAGTTACTTTTACTCAGGTAAAAGTTGATCTATTAATGGCTGTAATGGGTATAAGTACAGGGTAAATTTATAACAATAAAAACTAAAGGACGAACAGTATGAAAAAAATACTACTTACAACGGCGATTGCATTTGCATTACCATTAAATGTTTATGCAGCTGATGAAAAAAGCGAGTTTGTTGAAGGTGACGCAACGGTTGCAGGTGAAGCCGAGTTAGGGGCAACAGTAACAACAGGTAACACTGATACTTCTTCATTTAAAGCGGCTTTAGAAATAAAGCAAGAGCTGTCTGATTGGGAAAATACTTACTCTTTTGATGGTACCTACAAAAAAGATGAAGATGAAGTAACAGCAAAACGTTATTACTTCGAAGTACAAGGTGATTATCAAATCAATGATACCAGCTATGCTTTTGCAAATACTAACTATGAGATTGACCCGTTCTCAGGTTATGACTACTCATCAAGTACATCTGCTGGTTATGGTTACCGTTTCATTGATTCAAAAGATATGTCTTTAACGGGTGAAATTGGCCCTGGTTATGTTTACCAAAAATATGATGATGATTCAGCGGAAACTGAAGGTGAAGATTACGATGCAAGTGCAGTCGCCCATATCGTTGTTGATTTTGAAACTAAAATTGGTGATTCTGCAAAATTCCAACAAAAATTTGTTGCCGATTGGGGTAGTAAGTTCGATGGCCGTTCTGAAACATCAATCTCAGCTAATCTAGTGGGCTCATTAGCAATGAAATTCGCGGTTGTAGTGCGTTATGATAACAAGCCACTTGAAGACGTGAAAAGCACTGATACAGAAACAACGATGACCTTATTATATGGTTTTTAATGCGTAGCATTTAATCACAACACCATTAAATAGCCTTATTATCATCTAAAAATAAGGCTATTATTTTTTCTCAGCGCCTACCTTTTCTTTTTGATAACTCGTAATCAACTGATTTTTATCATAAAATGGCTCAAAATGATATTGTTAATGTTAATTTGATCACATTATTCCTGTTGAACTTTGTTTTTATTTTTTAATTCTTATGTTAGTCATCTGCATTTGTTAGAATCTTTTGCTATTACTTAAAAGGTTGATTTTAATGCGGCGTTATGTGCCTTCCCTCCCACTGATATTTATTCATACTGTGCTTCTGGCACTGATTTTCGCTCATCCTGTTTTTGCCCAGCAAGAAAACCTCAACGTAGAATTTACTGATCAAGAAAAGCTGTACATTAAACAGCATCCGGTTATTAAAGTTCACACGTCGGATTCTTGGTACTCTTTTAATTATATTGAGAATGGCGAAGTCTCTGGTTACAACAATGATTTAATGCGCTTAGTCGCTGATAAAGTAGGGTTAAAAATTGATTTTGTTGTCGGCTATGAGTGGGCTGAAATTCTAAAAAAATGAAGAATAGAGAGATAGATGTTATCTCTAATATGAAAATAACCCCAGAAAGACAAAAATTTACCACCTTTACCCATTATCAAACATTGAGCTCTGTAGATGGTTTATTAACTAGGGCTGGAGAGGTCTACTTAAATGATCTTAGTGATATAGAATCAATTGCAGTGATCAAAGGGTTCTTTTATGAGGAGTTAATCTCTAAATATTACCCTGATATTCGTTTAGTGCTTACCGATACCACGGAACAATCCATTCAATTATTAGTGGAAGGTAAGGTTAATGGGGTATTAGATGCCTATGATGCCATTAATTATTATGTAGAACGTTCTTTATTACAAAACTTAGTCAATACAGCCTTAATCGACCATAAAGTTTTTCATTATTTACCTAAGTTTATGGGAGTTCAGAAAGGTAATTTAGTACTGCGTGACATTCTTGATAAGGGATTATTATCTTTAAATAAACAAGACTTAGATAATTTACATCAGAAATGGAGGTCTCAAATTAGTTTTGCCAAGTCCTCCTACGCGGCGAATTACCAAGAGAGATTGCCAATTTTATCCACGCTTCAGCAAGATTATTTAGATCGACATGGTGCGTTGATTATGTGTGTTGATCCTGATTGGTTGCCAATAGAAGCGATTCGTAATGGTAAACATATTGGTATTTCTGCTGAGTTTGTTCGTTTATTTGCACAGCGCATTAGTAGTCCGATTGAATTATTAGCAACCTCTACATGGGGTGAAACTTTACAAGCTTTAAAGGAAGGACGTTGTGATTTTACACCGACCATCAAAAACACCCCTAATCGCCGTGAATATCTTTCTTTTACCCTGGACTATGTCACTTTTCCATTAGCATTAATTACTGAAGAAGATAATCGTCCATATAAGCTACAACAGGTACTGCATAAACCACTTGGCATGTTAAAAGGCGGCTCTTATCGAGAGTTATTAAGTCAACAGTACCCTGATACCGATTTCCATGAATACCGTACCTTGAAAGAGGGGTTAGATGCGGTTAGTGACGGAGATATATATGGCTTTATTGATGTGCTACCTGTGATGGTGAATCAGATTCAGCATGGTTATCCTAATTTAAAAATTGTCGACCAATTTAGGAGTGATTATTCATTTGCGTTAGCCGTTGAAAAAGGCAACCTTCCTTTACTCAGTATTTTTAATAAAGTGATTGAGTCGATTAGTTTGCAGAAGAAGCAAGAAATTTTAAATAAATGGCTACCCGCATTATATGAGAGAAAAACCAGCGTGCAGGGGTATTTAATCGCTCTGATTGCAATGTTTGTTACGCTTTTCTTATTATTGTTGTTATTACTCACCTATAAGAGTAAGCATCGACAGTTACAAGAAAAAAATAGACACCTTGAACGGTTAGCCATGCGTGATTATTTAACCGGCTTACCAAATCAAGCTTACTTTAATGAGTTATTCAAAAAAGAGTGGGTGAGAAGCAGGCGTTCTGGTGAGAAGATCTCTTTATTAATCATTGATATTGATAATACAAAACAGATTAATCAACGTTATGGCCGTGAGTCTGGTGACCAGTGTTTGATAGAGTTATCTCGTCGTTTAAACAATATTATACAACGCCCAGCGGATCTTTTAGCGCGTCTCGAAGAAGACACCTTTGTTGTGCTACTACCAGATACCAATGAAGAGGGAATTAAAGCGTTAACCGCTGAGATATTCTACATGCTCAATGGCAGTATTTTTCTTTTCAAGATGAGCAAGATGCTGAGCCTATTACCGTTAGTATTGGCGCGGCGTGTATGGACTCAGCTGGGAACTACCTTGAAGAGGAATTAAGTCGCCGTGCAAAGCAAGCCTTATATCAAGCGCAGGATAAAGGGACTGGTCAACTGGTGATTTATAAAAGCAGTCACCACTACCATGAAACTTGATCCCAGAAACATAAACTCAGAAACCTGAGTCATGAAACATCTCCTAAGTAACATAATCGCGTGTTGGTAAACTGTTGTTAGGTCAGTGACGGTTTATCATTACCTGATTGGCCTTCTCTTTTATAGGGTTTTGCACCTGATGAGATAATCGGTATAATCGGCGCTTATTTGCTCATAAGGCCCGCTTTTTATGCGCCCTAGTCACCGTTCTCCCGAACAACATCGCGATATTACCATTACCCGGCACTATACCGAATATGCAGAAGGCTCTGTATTAATTGAATTAGGCAAAACAAAGTACTTTGTAATGCGAGCATTACTGAATCTGTGCCACGTTTTTTAAGAGGTAAAGGCAAAGGTTGGGTAACCGCCGAATATGCAATGCTGCCACGTGCCACTCATACTCGTAATCAACGTGAGGTGATAAAAGGCAAGCAAGATGGTCGTACCTTAGAAATTCAGCGTTTAATTGCTCGCTCGTTACGCGCCGCTGTGAATCTTAAAGCTTTAGGTGAACACACCATTACTGTGGATTGTGATGTCATTCAAGCCGATGGCGGTACACGCACTGCGGCCATTACAGGTGCTTGTGTTGCACTAGCTGATGCGTTGAATTGGATGGTTGCTCAAGGGAAGTTGAAGAAAAGCCCGTTAAAGCAGATGATTGCTGCTATTTCTGTAGGGCTCTATCAAGATACTGCAATTTGTGACTTAGACTATGCAGAAGATGCTAAAGCACAAACAGATATGAATATTGTGATGACAGAGCAAGGCGGTATGATTGAAATTCAAGGAACGGCTGAGCAAGGCGAGTTTAGTCACCCACAATTACTAGCGATGTTAGCGTTAGCCAATAATAGTATTACCCAGTTAATTATCGAACAGAAAAAAGCATTGGAGATGGAGTAAAAATGAAAGCTTATCAAAAAGAGTTTATTGAGTTTGCAATTGAAAAACAAGTGTTGAAGTTTGGCGAATTCACCCTGAAATCGGGACGTATTAGCCCTTATTTCTTTAATGCCGGTCTGTTTAATACTGGGCGTGATTTAGCACGTCTGGGTCGTTTTTACGCAGCTGCGTTGCAGGATGCAGGTATTGATTACGATCTATTGTTTGGTCCTGCGTATAAAGGTATTCCAATCGCAACAACGACTGCAGTGGCTTTATCTAATGATTATGATCTAGATGTACCTTACTGTTTCAATCGTAAAGAAGCAAAAACACACGGCGAGGGAGGAAGCTTAGTTGGTTCGGACCTAGTAGGTAAAATCATGCTAGTGGATGATGTGATCACTGCGGGCACTGCGATTCGTGAGTCAATGGATATTATCAATGCACATAAAGCAGAGCTTGCGGGTGTGTTAATTGCCTTAGATCGCCAAGAAAAAGGTAAAGCAGAGTTATCAGCTATTCAAGAAGTGGAGCGAGATTACGATGCTAAGGTGATTTCAATTGTTAAATTGGCAGATGTAGTGACGTACCTTGAAACACTACCAGAGATGCAACAGCACCTTGAGTCAGTGAAAGCTTACCGCGCTCAATACGGTATTTAGACCCAACAAACAGATATAAAAAAGGCGAAGCAGTGATGCTTCGCCTTTTTTGATTTTGCTATTATAGCGTTATCTATGATTCCGCTTGGCTGTTAACCATAGGCGCTTTATCTTCATCAAATTCAGGGCTAGGTTGGTGTCGGCTAGCAATAAACGAGTAGATAACAGGCAGAATAAATAACGTAAACAGGGTACCGATTGAAAGCCCTGCTACGATCACAATACCAATGCCAAAACGACTCGCTGCACCTGCGCCAGAAGCAAATAATAGTGGGATTAAACCTGCTACCATCGCCGCTGTGGTCATTAATATTGGACGTAAACGCACCGTTGCGGCTTTCTTCACTGCGGCAATGCGGTCTAAACCATGATGTAATTGCTCCTCTTTAGCCACTTCAGCAATTAAAATACCATGCTTAGTAATTAGGCCGACTAAGGTGATCAGTCCCACTTGCGTATAAATATTCATGGTTGCAGCGCCCCATGCCAACACAATCAATGCGCCACTGATAGCTAATGGTACTGTCATGATAATGACGAGTGGATCGCGCATACTTTCAAACTGGCTCGCTAGTACCAAGAAAATAATAAATAAAGCCAATACAAAGGTGACATATAACGCGCCCCTTCAGTCACAAATTGGCGTGCTTCACCAAGGTAATCATGAGTATAACCTTGCGGTAATTTGGTCTCAGATAAGCCTTCAAAGAAAGTGATGGCGGTGCCCATGGTGACGCCTGGGGACAATACGGCCCCCACAGTGGCACTATTAAGCTGATTAAAATGAGGCAATGAACGCGGCTCTGCTATCACATCAATTGTAATTAACTCACTTAACGGTACCATGTCGTTATTTTTCGCTTGTACGTAGAACTCACCTAACTTTTCTGGTGATAAACGATACTTACGTTCAACCTGTGCAATGACTTCGTAGCTACGACCAATTAAATTAATTCGGTTTAAATAACCATCACTTAATAATGTCCCTAAGGTTGTACCGATATCTTGCATCGTCACACCGTAAGCACCTGCTTTATCACGGTCAATTTGGATATTCATGGTCGCTGAGTCAAAGGCTAAATCTAATTCTGAATAAACGAAATTAGGGTTGGCTTGTGCTTCAGCTAGTACATCCGTAGCAATACTCACTAAGCTCTGGAATGGATTAGAGGTAGTAATGACAAATTGCACAGGTAAACCACCTGAAGAGCCAGGTAATTCAGGTAGCTGGAAGGTGACTGTCGCGACTGAAGGAATGGCTGCAAACTTGGGTGTTAAGGTAGCAGATAGTTCCTCGGGGCTTTTTTCACGTTGACTCCAAGGTTTCATAATCGCAATGCCAAATGCTTGGTTTGCATTCGGGATACCTGACATCGCTAAACTGCTGTCAACTTCAGGTTGCTTTGAAATCTCATCTGTCACCAAGCGCATACTATTTTCAATAAAATCCAAATTAGCATTTGAAGGGGCTTTAGAGAGCATCATTAATACCCCTTTATCCTCTTTAGGGGCTAATTCCGATGGAATAAATTTAAATAAGAATGGCAGTGATATAAAGACCAATATTGCAAAAATAATAATTGCAGGTCGACGTACCATTAGTACATCAAGCGTATTGGCATATTTGTTGGTTAACCCTGTCAACACCTTGTCAACACCACGTTCAAAGCGATTTGGCTGATGATTAATGGTGAGCATTTTACTACACATCATTGGGGATAAGGTTAAGGCTACAATCCCAGATACAAATACCGCACCCGCTAGCGTTAAAGCAAACTCAGTAAACAATGAGCCTGTAATACCGCCCATTAGTGCGATTGGTGCATACACTGCAGCAAGTGTAATAGTCATCGAAATAACTGGTACTGCTATTTCACGTGTTCCTATTATTGCGGCACGGAAAGGCGGCTCGCCGGCTTTAATATGTCGGTCAATATTCTCTACGACGACAATCGCATCATCAACCACCAGACCAATCGCCAATACCATCGCGAGTAGTGTCATTAAGTTAATGGTAAAGCCAAACATCTGCATGACGACTGCAACACCAATCAATGACAGTGGGATAGTGATAATTGGGATGATCACTGCACGCCATGATCCTAAGAATAAAATCATCACAATTAATACAATTAAACCTGCTTCTGCAATGGTTTTAACCACCTCTACAATGGATTCTTCGATGGCAATAGTGGAATCATAAAGGACTTCCATATTAATCGAACTAGGGTTACTTTTTTCCAAGATAGGCAACATATCTCGTACATCAGCAGTGATGTCTAATGGGTTAGCTGTGGGTGTTGAGTCAATAGCCACTACTACTGCATCATTGCCATTCGCCATGGCGCGATAAGTATCATGACTTTTTTCAAGTGATACACGTGCAATATCTTGTAGATGTATGGTTCGACCATCTTCACGTGTCGCGATAATCAGCTTCTCTAACTGCTCTGCATTAGTCACTTGGGTTTTAGCATTACCATTGAATAATGTGTAATAGCCCATTGCTTGACCCGTTGCTGACTGAATATTATTCGCTTGAAGTATGCTGATCACTTCAGAAGTACTCAAACCAAAGGCAGCCATACGCTCTGGATCTAACCAGATGCGCATTGCAAACTCAGTGCCCCCATAAAGGTTAACTTTGGCGACGCCGTTAATACTAAATAGCTGTGGTTTGATGACTCGCTGAAGGTAATCGGTAATTTGACTCGAGTTAAGCTGGTCACTAGAAAAGGCAATATAGATAACGGAAGTGGTTGATCCGGTACTCACATCAATGGATGGGTCTTCTGCTTCACTAGGTAGTTGTGAGCTGACGCCATTTACTTTTGCAAGAATATCAGCCACTGCACCGCTGGGGTCGGTATTCAAGTTCATATTCACGGTAATAACAGAGCTGCCTAAGGTACTCTGTGAGCTGATATAATCAATGTTATCTGCTTGGGCAATGGCTTGCTCAATAGGCTGCGTAATAAAGCCTTGTATAAGGTCGGCATTGGCACCGTAATAACTGGTGGTTACCGTGACCACTGTGTTGGTCATATTGGGGTACTCTCGTACCTGCATTTTGCTTAGCGCTTGTATGCCTAGCAATACAATGAGCAAGCTCAAAGATATGGCTAAAACAGGACGCTTAATAAACGTATCAGTAAATTTCATTTAGTCACCTACAGTGCTGGGATAACAGAGGGTGCATTAAGCGCATCGGATTCAACAATCTCCACATGGGAGCCATTACTTAAACGTATCTGCCCACTAGTGACAATTTGGTCATTTTCACTAATGCCAGATAACACATGTATCTTGTCTCCCTGTGTTTTACCCAAGGTTACAATCTGTTGTTTTACTTCAAGGTAAGTGCTGCCATCCTCTGCTTCTTGCTCAGTGATTACGTAAACTGTTTCGCCATATAGAGTGTAGTTAACGGCTGTCACGGGTATAACTATTTGATCTTGTAGAGTAGGTAAAATCACATTTGCTTTAGCAAACATACCTGAACGCAAAATCTGTTGTTCATTTGGAATAGAAGCTTGTACTTGAACTAAACCACTTTGTGAGTTGACTGCTGGCTCAATAGCAGAAATTTTACCGGTAAAGCTGGTTTCTGGGTGTGCATCAATAAAGATGTTCATTGCCTGATCAATATGCAATTTATTTAAATCGTTTTGCGCAATCGTAAAGCGCATTTGCATGCGACTGATGTCTTCTAATTGTACAATGTCAGATCCGCTGGCGAGGTATTGGCCTAAGAATACATTTCGTAACCCGGCGATACCTGAAAAAGGTGCGCGAATGGTGCGCAAGCTAATCGTGGCTTCGTAACCTTCTATTTCGCCCTTTAATGCCAAGAATTCTGCTTCAGCATCGTCCACATCACCCTGTGAAATTGAGCCTTTTTTAAGCAGTGACTTTAAACGTTTATAATTACGTTCAATCGCAGGTAAACGAGCTTTAGCGGTTTTTAAGTTGGCTTTTTCTACTTGGCTATCAAGGTATAAAATAGGCTCATCTTTTTCCATCTGTTGACCAGAAGTGAAATTGATTTTTGTTACTTTACCCGCCACTTCATTGGCAATAGTGACACCTTGAATCGGTTCAATAAAACCAATCGCACGGAGATGCGGCGTCCAATCTTCTAGTTTTGCCGTTGTAGCAGTAACAGAGAAAACAGGGATAGGGCGAGAAGCAAGAAACTCTTTAATCTTTTGCGCCTTAAACATGTTAAATCCAATGACACTGCCAAAGACGACAATTGCCAAAATAATTGCCGATATTATCCATTTTTTCATTGTGTTAGTCCTGTTGATTGAAGTGTGGGTTTTGAATTGCTTGCCAAGAAGCATCTCTAACTAGATTCAATTGAAACTGGTCAGGTGGAACTCTGCCTCTTATGACTTGTTTTGCCAAGTTGAGTGCTGTTTCTATACTGATTGGCATCAATGCAAATAATTGCCAATTTAGGAAGCGTTTTGAGTCTATCCCTTGTTGATAGAAATTAATCAGTCGTTTAAACGTTTCATTCTCGAAGACAGTGACTTCTGCATGATCCATGTTAGGGACATAATGTAACATCTCCATTAATGTCATGCGTTTCGGGTTGTTAATGACAAAATTAAATGCATTTTGCCAAACTAGATCATACTTTTTCTTGTCCGGTAAATTATCATCCCAGCCAGTAAATAGTTGGTCGGCAGATTCTGTGCGAATCAGCTTCTGTAGTTCATTCATCAATGCATCTTTATTTTCAAAATAGCGATAAATGGTGCCGATAGATACTTCAGCCTGCTTTGCTAAACTTTGCATTGAAAAGGCATAAAACCCATGTTCCGTGAGTACGGCCTCTGCCGCTTTTAAAATTTTAATTTTTTTTGCATGAGTTCATTTATAAAAGTGAATGAATGTTCATTATCGTTAAATGAGATTGTTTTGCAATCTTAAAATATAAATATAGGTTGTGATCATTATGGACTATTTAAAACTTTTTATATAAAAAATGTATTTTAATTGCACTGATGTTGATAGTTTTGCTGCTCTACTGACTTTCTATGTAAAGATCCGTAAAATCTCATTGCGCTTTGTTAACTTAGGAAAACTCATGAAATTAAATCCTGGTCAGGATGCCGCCGTCAAAATGATCTCCGGACCTTGTCTTGTATTGGCCGGTGCGGGAAGTGGTAAAACCCGTGTAATTACTAATAAGATCGCCTACTTAGTACAGCATTGTGATTACCATGCTAAAAATATTGTAGCGGTTACCTTTACCAATAAAGCGGCGCGTGAAATGAAAGAGCGCGTGAGTGAAACCTTAGGTCGTAAAGAGTCGCGTGGATTAATGGTTTCTACCTTTCACTCTTTAGGCTTAGAGATAATTAAACGAGAAGTGAAAACGCTGGGGATGAAAGCGGGATTTACGCTATTTGATGATCAAGACACCTTGGCATTATTAAAAGAGCTCACCGAGAAACAGCTAAAAGAAGATATGGATTTGATTAAGGCACTGGTAACGCAGATTTCCAACTGGAAAAATGCATTAATTTTGCCAGCGCAAGCGATCAAACAAGCTAAAGGTGAGCGAGATGTTATCTTTGCGCACTGTTATGACTTATATCAACGCCAATTAAAAGCCTATAACGCACTAGATTTCGATGATCTGATTGTTTTACCGACCCTATTATTAAAGTTTAAAGAAGAAGTGCGCTTGCGTTGGCAAAAGAAGATCCGCTACCTGCTGGTGGATGAATATCAAGATACCAATACTAGCCAATATGAACTGATTAAATCTTTAGTTGGCGAGCGTGCACGTTTTACTGTGGTGGGGGATGACGATCAGTCGATCTATTCTTGGCGCGGTGCAAGACCAGAAAACTTGGTGTTATTGCAACGAGACTTTCCACAATTAAAAGTCATTAAACTAGAGCAAAATTACCGTTCCAGTCAGCGTGTTTTAAAAGCGGCTAATGTGCTAATAGCAAATAACCCTCATGAGTTTGATAAACGTCTATTCAGTGAATTAGCCTATGGTGAGTCCATTAAAGTATTATTTGCTAAGAATGAACAACATGAAGCAGAACGAGTGGTGATGGAGTTATCTGGTCATAAGTTTATGAATGGTACAAACTTTAAAGATTATGCAGTGTTATATCGAGGTAACCACCAGAGCCGATTACTTGAGAAAGTGATGATGGAAAATCGTATTCCCTACAAAATCAGTGGCGGTACTTCCTTCTTCGCACGCAGTGAAGTAAAGGACATCATGGCCTACCTGAAATTATTGGTAAATCACGATGATGAGAATGCTTTTATTCGTGTTGTTAATAAACCACCTAGAGGAATAGGGGCGGTGAGCCGTGAAAAACTTGGTAATTATGCCAACTTACGTCATATCAGTATGTTTGCTGCTAGTTTTGAAATTGGCTTAGAGCAAACCTTAAATGGTAAAGGGTTACAGTCTGTACAAGCTTTTACTCGTTGGTTAGTGGAATTAAATGATCGTTTAAAACGAGAAGATGACATTGATGTGGTACGTGACTTGATCCGTGATATTGGTTACGAAGATTGGCTCTATGAAAGTAGCCCAAGTCCGAAAGCCGCTGAGATGCAAATGAAGAATGTCTCTACGTTATTCAAGTGGGTGACTGAGATGTTAAAAGGCGATGATCTCGATGAAGAGATGACGTTAGAACAAGTGGTCGCTCGTTTAACCTTACGTGATATGCTGTCACGCAATGAAAGTGAGGAAGAGTTAGATCAAGTACAGTTGATGACCTTACATGCCTCTAAAGGTCTTGAATTTCCTTATGTGTATATGATCGGCATGGAAGAAGGTTTATTACCGCATCAGGTGAGTATTGATGAAGATAATGTCGAAGAAGAGCGTCGCCTCGCTTATGTGGGTATTACACGCGCACAAAAAGAACTCACCTTTACGCTAGCAAAAGAGCGAAGCCAGTATGGAGAAACTGTTAAGCCGGTACCAAGCCGTTTTTTGAATGAATTACCACAGGAAGATGTAGAGTGGGAAAGTGGTCCTAAAAAACGCACGGAAGAACAGAAGCAACAGTTGGCAGATAAAGGCATTGCTAGCTTAAAAGCATTATTTGATTGATTTAAACTAACTGGCTGTGAATATGACTACCGGTTAATAAGTAAGACTGGTCGATAGACCAAAAAAGGATTTACAATTTGTTTGCGGTGAATAGGTTTTTGCTCGCAGCTTTATAACTAAACTTAGACTATTAGGAGTCACACATGTTAGATAACATCGAAGGTCAACGCGTACCCAATGTTACTTTCCCAACTCGTCAGGGTGATGAGTGGGTAAATATCACCACAGACCAGTTATTTACAAATAAAACGGTTGTTGTTTTTGCACTGCCAGGTGCATTTACACCAACTTGTTCTTCAACTCACTTACCGCGTTACAACGAATTAGCTGCTGTATTAAAAGACAACGGTGTTGATGAAGTGGTTTGTTTAAGTGTTAACGATACCTTTGTAATGAATGCATGGCTTGCAGATCAAGAAGCTGAGCATATCACCGTTGTACCTGATGGTAGTGGTGAGTTCACTGAAGGTATGGGTATGTTAGTGGATAAAAATGACATCGGTTTTGGTAAGCGAAGCTGGCGTTACAGCATGTTAGTAAAAGATGGCGTGATTGATAAAATGTTCATCGAGCCAAATCAACCGGGTGACCCCTTTGAAGTGTCTGATGCTGATACTATGTTGAACTACATCAACCCCAATGCAAAAGCACCTTCAGCAGTGGCTTTATTAACTAAACCAGGGTGTCCTTTCTGCGAAAAAAGCGAAAGCAGCGCTGAAAGACAATAAGATTAAGTTTGAAGAGATTGTATTAGGTAAAGACGCAACTAGCGTGGCACTTAAAGCAATGTCAGGTCAAACCACAGTGCCACAAATCTTTGTTGATGGTAAGCACTTAGGTGACAGTGATGCAGCGGTTGCTTACGCAAACAGCTAAACAGCTTCTCAATTATGACTGATTATCAGCGTATGTTTTTATTAAAACATACGCTTTTTTGTATTTGATATTGATGAAATTGCAAAGTTATACCAATCATAGTAAGTAACTGATCTATTTTACTTGTTAAAATAACTTATTTTTTTCGTTGTAAGTTTCGTATAGGGAACAACCATTTACATCAACTTACGCCTCAAACTAAGCCATTTTTCCGGCGCAAAATTTAGATCAGTTATTTAATACAATTGGTATTAAAAGCGAATTTGGTTTGAAAATTAAAGATAAGCCAGAAATAGACCGACAAAAATAATTAATCCCACATAGTTATTATCTAAAAATGCTTTAAAACAATTTGCTCTTTGTCTGTCTCTAATGCTGTATTGCTGGTGGATAAACAAACCACTGACAATGACTAAAGCGATGTAATAAAAGCTATTTAACTCTTTTAAGATACCCACACTTAACAAAATCCCTAGCGTGATCAGTTGTAAACTCGCGATAATTACTTTATCTAACTTACCAAATAAGATCGCTGTCGATTTAACCCCTATTTTTAAATCATCCTCTTTATCTACCATGCCATACATGGTGTCGTAGGCCACAGTCCAAGTCAGGTTCGCGATAAAGAGTAGCCAAATAACAGAATCTAATTGGTTGGCTTGTGCAGCATAGGCCATCGGAATAGACCAACTAAAAGCTAACCCTAAGAAAACTTGTGGCAAATTGGTAAAGCGCTTCATAAAAGGGTAAATAAAGGCTAATAGCAGACCGATTAATGACAGTTGAATAGTTAACGTATTTTGCGTGAGTACCAATAGGAAAGCGAATAATGCTAATGTTAAAAACAGTATAACGGCTTCTTTGCTAGTGGCTCTTCCCGAAGGTAACGGACGATTTTTAGTGCGTTCTACAAAACCATCCAGTTTACGATCTGCAAAATCATTAATTACACAACCTGCGCTACGCATTACAAATACACCGATACAAAATACGAACAATGTGCCTAAATTAGGTAAGCCTGCTGCGGCTACCCATAAAGCCCATAGGGTTGGCCATAGTAATAATAAGGTGCCGATAGGTTTATCAGTACGCATTAAATCTAAGAAAGCTTGGCGTTTAGTGGCGGTAAAATATGAGATCATTGGTAAATATCCGATGCAGGTAGAAATACTTCACTAACTAGTAAGGGTTTGTTTTCTATATAAAAAAGTGACCGTCTTGCCCAAAGTGAATGCTCACAATGCTGTGAGAGTGTTTGGCATAACTGATGTATCAAAGAGCCTGGCTTAAATTCTGCTATCTGTATTTTTCCACGAACTAATGACGAATTTTGAAAGAGTAAACGGCCAAGCGATTCACTGCCAATTTCTGCCAGATTCTGCTGTTCATCAGATAAAGTTTGTTCGGGAATTTCAGTTTGTGCAAAAACATGTGCTGTGTGGTCACAATGCAAAAACACCTCACGTACTAATACCTGCTGGGCATCTGTAAAATAAGTGGACAGAGGCGTTTGCTCTGTTGAGGTGGTAACCTGTTGGCGTACTTCGACATGAAAGTGGCGACAATGTTGCTCAAGCTTCTTCGTTAATGAACTTTCATCTAATAACCACGCAAGAATAGGCTCTGAGCAATCAGGGACATAGCTAGCTTCTTGCCATGAGGCTGAAGAGGCGATATTAAGTAATTGGTTGAGCATATAAGCCTTTTATATAAATAGTATCTGTCACTTTAAGCTGCAGATTATACCCATCTGGTTGAGTTTATTAATGGCACTTAATAAAAATTATGATTGATTGTAAAGGGCGCGGGCAGTAATTGGGAATATTTTTTGATATTGCTACTTTTTTATCCACAATAATTGCCAGTGACTGCTATCATACGCATCAAAAGAATGTTTAAGTTTTGTGGGAATGAGTGATGTTTAAGAAAGTCGTTTTTTGTGTTTTATGTTTGCAGTTATGGTCTCCAGCTTATTTGGTGGCTGCTGAAGAAGCTGCACCTATATCATCGAGTTATCAATATTTTGAGTTAGAGCCTGACATTATAACCAACTACATTAAACCAGGTAAGAAGTTAGGTTACATCCGAGTGGGTATCGATCTGATGGTTAAATCAAACAAAGCATTAGAAGAAGTAGAGCTACATGAGCCCCTGATTCGAGATCGTATTATCACAGTATTAGGCGAACAAAGTGAAGAAAAAATCCGTTCTGTCAATGAACGCCAAGGGATTAGATTAAGCTGTTTAAATGCTGTTAATGACGCCATTTTTGAGGTCACAGGCGATCGTCCTGTAGAAGATCTGTTGTTCACTAAATACCTAGAACAATAATCTCTTTAATCGCCTGTCATCAGTGTCATAACTTCAGCTTGTGGCACACCAAAGCTAACAGTAAACCCGCTAACAACCCTACTAGATGCGCATAATTGGCAAGGTTAGCGGGTAAAATATCAATAAACCCAAGGACCAACCAGCCTAACAGAATAACAAACATACCATTAGGTAGTTGCACTCTGCTGCTTTTATCAAGTTGTCCAAACAACCAACAGTAGCCAATCAACGCATAAACTACACCACTTAATCCTCCAAAATACGGGCCGACGACAAAGAACTGTGCAAGGTTTGATGCGATCGCCGAAAATAAAAACAACAATAAAAGACGTTGTTTACCATGTTGTTTTTCAACGATGCCGCCTAGTTGCCACCACCAGAGTAGATTAAACACTATATGTAATAAGCTAAAGTGTAATAGAGCAGGTGTAATAAATCGCCAGCTTTGTAGGTAATCAAAAGGCTGTTGTTGATAAAAGGCTAAAAATGAATTTAATGGATTAAACACACCGAATGCAATTAATCCATAAATAACACAGCAAACAATAAACAGGCTATGTGTAAGTATGCCCGCGTGCTGTTTAAAATTACTGAATAGGTCGGTATTGGCATAAGAAAGTTGTTCTGGGGCACTGTTAGTATTGCCTGACTCCCAGCTTGCAGAGAGGTATTTACTTTGTGTTGGATTGGCTAAAAACTCGGTTAACGCTTGTTCTGCGATAGGTAATTTCCGCTCATCATCAAGCACAATTTCATAGCTAAATTCAGAATGCTCAATACTGTTTTTTATTTTTTGGCCGGTTAAGTAATCGGAAAAGGCTTGAGCTAAACGTAGATGCTCAAAACGATGTAATCGGGTCATAACGTTTCCTATAAATGCTTTTTATTCAGTCAGTGTAGCAAACAATATCTTGGTAAAGCTGTATTAATAATAATGAGGTTGCTTGCTTTTCTGTCCTATTGAACTAATTTAATTAGATCTGTCTGATAGTTGTACAGTGTGAATTAAATTGTACTTAAACAAAATAGGTTCACAAAGGCATTCGCGAGAGAAGTTTCACTTCTCGGCTAGCTTGGTGAATAAATAGAATCGTTTAGATCGGTACACTGATTCATCTAATATGATTGATATCAGATGGTATCGCGTCGGATATAAAACCGGCAGGATTAACCAGTGTAATACTATGTAGGTATATGAAAGTTATAACTATGTAGACTATTGGCGCTTTATGGTTTATTGATTTAAAATGATATAAATTGTATGGAAGTGACACATTATAATAACAAGGAAAATAATATGAATATTAAATCTGCTCGTACTTTAGCATTGGCTGCTTCTCTGTTTTTAGTACCCACTAGTTTTCAGGCTGCGTTTGCTGCTGATTTCGGTAGTATTGCTACTTCAAGTCTTGAAAAAGTAAGCTCTGCGACTACTAGTGCTGAAGATAAAGTAAGTGCTGCAAAAACTAGCGCAGAAGAATCAGTAAGTTCTGTTAGCTCAAGTGCTGATAGTTCAAAAATTGATATTAATACTGCTTCTATCTCAGATCTAACTTCTATTTCAGGTATTGGTACATCAATCGCAACTAAAATTGTTGAATACCGTGAAAAATACGGTGATTTCACTGACCTGGCTGATTTAACTAACATCAGTGGTATTGGTAGTTCAACACTAACTAAAATATTACCTTACTTAAGCCTATAATTTGCTTTAAAGGTAATTTGGAAAACCACTATTCTTAGTGGTTTTTTTGTTTTAGCTGCTTAATTTTTTATTAGGAAATAATAATGGCGATTTTAGTGACAGGTGGTGCAGGTTATATTGGTTCTCATACGGTTGTGGAACTATTAAATGAAGGGCAACAGGTTATTATTGTTGATAATCTGGTGAACGCTTCATTAGAGTCTTTAAACCGAGTAGAAAAAATCACTGGTAAAGCACCTATATTTCATCAAGGTGATATTTTAAATAAAGCCTTTTTAGATGATGTCTTTGCTGAGCATGAGATTGATTGTGTTATTCATTTTGCTGGTCTAAAAGCGGTAGGTGAGTCGGTCGCTAAACCTGTTTCTTATTATCAAAACAATGTGCAAGGCACTCTGACACTATTAGATGCAATGAAAGATGCGGGTGTATTTAAACTTGTATTTAGCTCTTCAGCAACGGTTTATGGCGATCCTGCAAGCTTGCCTATTCGTGAAGACTTCCCGGTTGGTGGCACCACAAACCCTTATGGTACGTCTAAATTAATGGTGGAAATGGTATTGGCAGATGTTGCTAAATCAGATCCACGTTGGGCTTTTGTTATTTTACGTTACTTCAATCCGGTTGGGGCGCATTTGTCTGGTTTGATTGGGGAAGATCCTAATGGCATTCCAAATAATTTATTGCCCTATATTGCTCAAGTTGGCGTAGGGAAATTAACTCAGTTAGCTGTGTTTGGTGATGATTATGATACACCTGATGGCACAGGGGTACGTGATTATATCCACGTTGTGGACTTAGCGATTGGCCACTTAAAAGCATTAACTCGAATTGCCAGTGAAACCGGTGTATTTATTTATAACCTAGGCACTGGTAACGGTTATTCAGTGTTGGATATGGTAAAGGCATTTGAAGCGGCAAGCGGTAAAGCGATTCCTTATCAAGTCTCTCCACGAAGAGAAGGGGATATTGCAGCCTGTTATGCCGCACCTGAAAAGGCACTGGCGGAGCTTGGTTGGCAAGCTGAGCGTGATTTAGATGCCATGATGCAAGATACATGGCGTTGGCAGTCAGCGAATCCGAGTGGTTATAAATAGCCTTAATACTCGGTAAAAATAACAGCATTGTTAATTATCTGATGTTAGGTACAGTTACTCTGGTTTTTCTAGAGTAACTGTTTCAACAACCAATCGACGATTGACAGTTAAGGTGCGTATAGCTGTACTCTATTTTTACCTGCACTTTTTGCCTGAAATAATCCCTGCTCTGCATAATTGACCAATTTACTGCTTTTTAACTCATTACGATAAGTTACTGCTCCGATGCTCACCGTAATATTAATAATTTCATCCTCATACTGCACACATAGCAATTCAGTACTTTTCCTGATCACTTCTGCGACTTGTTGAGCTACTTTATCGTTACTGTTATTGAGTAAAATAATGAACTCTTCCCCTTCCCAACGAGCGATTAGATCGGTTTTGCGAATACAATCTTTTAACTTGTGGGCGAGCCGTTTTAAGACTACATCACCTGCCGCTTGTGTATAAGATTCATTAATCTGTTTAAAGTTATCTATATTAATTAATAGGATTGAGAATGAGCCTTTTTGCATAGGCTGATTAAGTAGTTTGTCAGATAGCAGGTTATTAAAGTGTCGACGTGTATACACTTCGGTTAATTCATCCTTTTCCGATAACTGCTTTAATTTTACCGAGTGATCACTATTTTGCGTTACCCAACGATGGATAGCATAGGAAACAAGAATAAAGCCAAATAACTGGCCGATATCTTTGAACAGTACGGCTAATAACCAAGGCTGTACGAAAATTTCATTGAGGGTACTGGTAAACGCTGCAGTAAATAGAAAGAAGAAACCACTTACTAATAATTTATGAACGACTGGATTGTTTTTCACTCTATTAAGATTAATTAATAAGAAGAATAGCGTGATAGAGATAATAGAGTGAAAGAAAAGGTTATAGAGCTTGATATGATAAACAATAGGAAACAACCAAGCTTGTAGTACGACATAAGCAAGAACAAAATAGTAGAATGAGTGCAGTGTACTTTTTTTGAACAATGGCTGTTTCTCTATTGTAAATGATAATCAAATTAGTTTATGTTGATTATAAATAAATATTTTAGACAAGTTACTATAATTGGATTTTTTAGTAAATAAATGAACCTGTTTAATCTCTGATATTTGAATTTTGTGATTAATGCTTTATTTCTGTGAACTATCTCTCTATCATTAAGGATCCGTTTTTTAGATGGTTTTTTCCGATGCCTAAAGTGACTCAGCAAGATATTTCAACAAGTTTTGGTCGTAACATTATTGACCGAGGCACCCAGTATTTTAAAGAAAGTCGTGTACTAGCTTGCGACTACGATGAATCAACTAACTCACTGGTTGGACTAGTTAGAGGAAGTAGTGAAACTCCCTATAAGACTAAAGCATCCATTAAGCCTTCTAACAAAGGCGGGCTTATTATTCACAGTACATGTTCTTGTAAAGTTGGCTGGAACTGTAAGCATGCCGTTGCATTATTATTAGCTTACCAAGCCGATACACCTGATTATAACGTCGAAAACAGTTACCAAGCCTGGTATGAAATGCTCAGTGGTAAAGCTGCTGTGCCTGAAAAAGTAAGAGCTTCTGCTTATCAGGGGCATTTCCGTTTCTCATTTGATAAAAAAGTACTAAACCATGAACATCGTTACATTAAAGTGGAATACGGTACGGTACGTTTTCTAAAAAGTGAAAATACCCATGTGTTCAGTGAAAAAGATTTAGTGTCTGTCGCTGACAATGAAAGCTGGATGGAAAGTTTTAAATGGGTAGAAGACGTTGATGTTGAAATTTTACGTCTATTACTCACTAAAGAAGGGCGTGCCGCTAAGTTAGGAAAGACCTACATAAAAACGGAACTGGACCTGTTAGCGTTGCAAAAAATCTTAGCAACGGGACGCTGTTTCTGGGAAACATTAGATCAAAAAATCACACCAGCTGAAACCCGCGCCTTATCCTTAGAGTGGCAAGATACAGAAGAAGAACTTAAGCAGTTAAGTGTTAACCTAGCTGATTGTCATGATTGGTTACTGATCCCAACACCGACTCCCTATTTTTATGATTTAACACGCCATCAAGTAGGTAAAATAGGCACTGAGTTTAACCGAGATTGGTTACTGTCTTTATTGCAAACTCCGCCATTAGGTGCTGAGCAATGTGCTCACTTTACACAAGAAGTCTCATTAGGGTTTGCACAGGATATTTTACCTAATCCACAGCACTATGATATTCAGAAAATTGATGAGCAGTTACAAGTTATCTTTAAGTTAGACGTACAAACCATCAAAAGTCAGCCGTTATTCCTAGGGCGTTTATACTTCAAATATGGTGAGTTGGTATTAACACCAAGCATTTTGGAAGATAAACAACGCAATCAATATATGCATAAAGGGCAAATTGTTAGCATTGAGCGTAATATCGAAGCAGAATTAGCTGCTCTCAATGAATTTAATGACCTTTGTCTACTTGATGTGCATATGTATGACCCTAAATACAAGGTCACTAAAGACTTACAAGGTATTTTACCGCCTGAGCTTGGTGGCACTCAAGAGTTCCAGTGGTTGTCCTTATTAACTGCACATAAAGCACGCTTAGAAGTATTAGGTTGGCAGTTTGATATTGCTAAAGATTTAGCATTACAAAGCCAGCAGGTAGATAGCATTGATATTGATATCGATGAAAAAGGCAACTGGTTTGATCTCGGTGTGTCGATTGAAGTTGATGGCAAACGTATTGAGTTATTACCGTTGTTATTAGAATGGCTGCGAAGCAATGAAGATTGGCAACAAAATAGTTACGATATTCTCTTAGCGCAAGGTAACGGTCGTCCATTACGTGTTAAACGCGAGTCGATTCAACCTATCTTATCTATCTTACAAGAGTTAGGTGAAGTCAATGAAAGTAAAATCAACTTACCACAAAACCAAGCTGCTTTATTAGCACAGTTACCTGAAATTAACCGTTGGATTGGTGGTGAACATGTCCAGGCATTAGCTGAAAAACTCGCTAACTTTAGCGGTATTCAGGATATTGATGCTCCAAATGGACTAGCGGCAGACCTTCGTGACTATCAAAAAGAGGGCCTAAACTGGTTAATGTTCTTAAATGAATATGGGTTCTCTGGGGTACTTGCCGATGACATGGGTTTAGGTAAAACAGTACAAACATTGGCTTACCTGTTGTACAAAAAACAGCATCAATTATTAACACAACCGGCAATGGTTATTTGTCCAACGTCTTTAGTGGGCAACTGGTTGAATGAAGCAATCAAGTTCACACCGGATCTAAAAGTATTAGTGTTACACGGTGTAAGCCGTCATCAGTTCTTTAAAGAGATCAATGACTATGATTTAGTGATCACCACTTATCCATTGATTGCACGTGATTTTAAAGAGTTTACTGATTATTCATTTTCGGATTTGATTTTAGATGAAGCACAAACTATCAAAAATCCTTTAGCGAAAATGACGAAAAGCATTAAGTTAATTGATGCTAAACAACGTTTATGTTTGACCGGTACACCGATGGAAAATCACCTAGGAGAACTATGGTCTCTATTTGACTTCTTAATGCCTGGTTTCTTAGGTTCATACAGCACCTTTAACCGTGTTTATCGTAAAGGCATTGAAGGCGAAGGAAATCATCAGATCCAGCAATGGTTAATTCAAAAACTAAACCGTTTTTACTGCGTCGTACTAAAGATGATGTGGCTAAAGAGTTACCTGCAAAAACTGAAATTATTCATACCATTGGTCTGCAAAATGACCAGCGTACTTTGTACGAAAGCATCCGTATTACCATGGAGGCTAAAGTTCGTGACCTATTACGTGAAAAAGGCATGGCAAGAAGCCGCATTGAATTCTTAGATGCGCTATTAAAATTACGCCAAGCTTGTTGTGATCCTCGTTTAGTGAAGTTAGAGCATGCGAAGGATATTAAGAGCTCTGCGAAGTTAGATTTCCTAATGGAGTTGTTACCGGAAATGGTGGAGGAAGGGCGTCGTATCCTGATCTTCTCTCAATTTGCACAAATGCTCGGCTTGATTGGTGATGCGCTTCAGGAAGCGGGCATTGATTTTGTTAAATTGACCGGACAAACACGTAACCGTAGTGAAGTTATTGAGAAGTTCCAAGCGGGTGATGTACCTGTATTCCTAATCTCATTGAAAGCGGGTGGTGTTGGTTTGAACTTAACTGCTGCAGATACAGTGATCCATTATGACCCATGGTGGAACCCTGCGGTAGAAAATCAAGCGACTGACCGAGCGTATCGTATTGGACAGGACAAACCGGTATTTGTGTATAAATTGATTTGTGAGCAAACCGTTGAAGAACGTGTATTAGCATTACAATCACGTAAGCAAAAACTAGCCGATAGTGTGTACGGTAAAGAGCAAGAAGAGAACTTTGCACCAGACAATAGTGATGCATTATTGAAACTGTTTGAGCGTTATTAAATGCAAATTGATGAGGCTTTATTAGCACCGATTAATGCATTTTTATATGTTGAAACACCTCAAGCTTGGATAGATAAAGCCAAGCTTGAGGTGAATCAGAGCGCTTTATTAGTTGACCACATGATTTGTGAGTTAAAAGCTGCACAGACGGCTATGTTATTAATTCGCCGCTATGCTGTTGACAAAGAGAGCGGTGCTGCGTTAATGGCTTGGTTAACGCCTTATAATGATTATGTTTATCGCAATCAGGGAGATTGGAAAGCATTAGCTAATAGCAATCTGTCTAAGAAAATTGTGGCAAAACAAGGTACAGCTTACGGGCAAGACTTAATTGATAAGATGATTCTGTTAATTAAAGAGGAACTACATCACTTTTATCAAGTCGTGGAGATCATGCAAGCACGTGATATCCAGTTTGATTTTGTTGGTTCTAGCCGTTATGCCAAAGAGTTATTAAGCCATGTCACCACTCATGAACCAAATACCTTAATCGATAAACTGATTTGTAGTGCGTATATTGAAGCAAGATCCTGTGAGCGATTTGCTAAAATAGCAGCACATTTAGATCCAGTATTGAGCAAGTTCTATGTGTCATTGTTACGTTCAGAAGCAAGACATTATCAGGATTATTTAAGCTTGGCAGAGCAGATAGCAGGACAAGATATTAGTCAGCGTGTTGCTTATTTTGGTGAATTAGAAGGTCGCTTGATCAGTGAACCTGATGCAGATTTTAAATTTCACAGTGGATGCCCAATCTAATTGTTTAATAAACGGCTGTAATCTATATCACAGCCGTTACAAGTTAGTGCTCGACATTAATATCTGTAGTAGGAATACAACTACAAGCAAGCACATAACCTGCCTCTATATCTTCCTTAAACAAACCTTGGTTACTTAATACATTCACTTCGCCGGATAATAGCTTAGTTTTACAGCGTCCGCATTTACCACCACGACAAGAGTAAGGGATATTAATTCCTGCCGCCTCAGCTTGATCTAATAATAACCCTTGGTCATTACCGTCGATACTCACCTCTGATTTTTCAAAGTGTATCTTAATCGTTTTATGGCTGAGTTTTTTCTCACCTAGCATTGAGGTGTAAGTTGGCGGAGTTTGTGTTTCCAATACTTGGATAGTATCTCCTGAGCGAATAGTACCTTCATTCAACGGGATTAAGTTTTGCCCAAAGTCAATATTGCCTTGATGAAATCGATATTCAGAGAGGGTTTTAAGTGGCTGCTCTAAATCAGGAACTCCAGTTAAAGGATCAACATTAGTAAAGTTACAACGCGAACAGGGTTTACTGACCTCAAATTCGACTTCGCCAATTTTAATACGTGCCCAAGTATCTTCGATAAATGGCTGATCGCCTTTCATAATTAAATTAGGGCGAAAATGTAGTGCTGTTACCGGATTCTGTAGGTGAGTATTAAGCTCATCAATAGAGTTTTGATTAATTAAGAGTAGTGGATAACCATCGGCAAAGGAGACCTGTGTACTGCGATTTTTAACGCAACGAGAAGTACTTTCTGAAAAATAAACCAGTTGGCAATCTTGTTTTAAATAGTTAGAGAACCACTTATCATAATCAGGATGGCAATGTTGAGCTTGCATATTATCCGCCCAGACTTCCACTGTTTGCATCTGCTCTGTGAAATGTTCCGTTTGGATATAGATGCTGGTTTGCTTAGGTGCACTTACCAATAAGCCTTTTTTCGAAAACTCAATGCTGATTTGAGTTAATTGTGGGTGGGTTCGTCCAGTGATAAACTTACCATTGAGATCTACTAACATATAGCGTCTATCGTTAGTTAACCCTTTTCTTCAACAAAGGTCTGACGTAATTGAATGCCCTTTGTTGACTTTATTGGGTAAATATAAAGGTCAGTTAAACTTTGCACACTTATCCTTATTTGGTTCGTTCAAGTAAATAGCCCGCATAATCAGGAATACGAGTGGCATAGACTTTATCAATATGAAATGAATCCATAATGAAATCTGCAGTCGCGATATTAGTCGCAATGGGAATGTTCCATACTGCTGCTAAACGCAATAATGCTTTTACATCGGTATCGTGTGGTACTGCGTTCATTGGGTCCCAAAAAAAGATCAGGAGATCCAATTGCCCTTCAGCGATTTTAGCGCCTAACTGTTGGTCGCCACCCATTGGTCCTGACAGTAAGCATTCTATTGGTAGCTTGGTTTGCTTTTGTAACAAAACGCCCGTTGTACCAGTGGCAAAAAGCTGATGTGTTTCTAATTGTTGCTTGCGTTTATCTGCCCAGCTGATGAGCAAATCTTTCATATGATCGTGTGCAACTAGCGCTATCTTTTTTGATGGCGCTAAATCACGCGTAATGTATTCCATGGAATTACCTTTTATAAAAAATTAAGCAGAGTAGTGCTTATCACCAAACATCAGTTTGTACATTAACCAAATAGCGAGGATCAGCGAAATAGTGATGGATAAGAAGTTAGATCCTAGCTCTGGGTATAACGCACCGGTGAAAGCCGCATATGAGAAAATACCAATAAAAAAGGCTGCCCAAGCAGGACGAATAGTCACTTCATTGTTCGCTTCATTAATATATAAACGATAAAAATGAGTAATAGCGAAAAATAGGGTAAAAAATGGGAAAAGAGAAAAGGTAACTTGTGAAATTGTTAAAATAGAAAAGCACGCATTAGCTGATAAACCTATTAAAAACGCATAAATTAACCATTTTATAGATATGTTGCTTTCTTGCATCTTATTCACTCCTAGGGGGTTGGCTATTTGGAATATAAAAAATAGCATGAAGCCATGCCTATTTCTTGTTTTTTATAACAATGGTGAGAGCTTAGCATTAGTTCTGTAATTTTGCTTTGTGATAAATTTACTGAACTCGTTATTTGTTGTAAGAATGTGTGACAAATGCTATCAAATTGTTAATATAAAGTTTATTTCCTATATGAGGGTATCTAATGTCGACACCAAAAAGTCCAAAAGCCGCTACTGTAAATTATGATTATGATGCCATTGTGATTGGTACTGGTCCTGGTGGTGAAGGTTCGGCAATGAAGCTGGCAAAAGCAGGTAAACGCGTCGCCGTGGTTGAAAAGTACAGAGATATTGGTGGCGGCTGTACGCATTGGGGAACTATACCTTCGAAAGCATTACGACATAGTGTGACGCAATTAATCGAGTTAAAAAATAATGCGTTATTCACTAATAATTACCCACAAAAACATGCTTTTACATTTGCTGATGTATTACATCACACACAAAAAGTGATCGGTGAACAAGTAAAAATGCGCAGTAGTTTTTACAATCGTAACAACTGTACATTACATTTTGGTGAAGCCTCTTTTGTGGATAATCATTCTATCAAGGTGAAAAACCTGGATGGTTCCGTGGAAGTGATTACAGGGAAGGATATTATTATCGCCACTGGCTCTCGCCCTTATCATCCACAAGATATTAACTTTAAAGCTGCAAATATTTATGACAGCGATACTATTTTGTCATTGGACTATCAGCCTAAGAATATCGTGATTTATGGTGCAGGGGTGATCGGCTGTGAGTATGCTTCTATTTTTAGAGGTTTAAGTGTTAAAACCGACTTAATTAATACGCGAGATAGACTGTTGTCATTTTTGGATGCAGAAATGTCCGATGCCTTGTCTTATCACTTTAGAAACTCTGGGATCATTCTTCGTCATGACGAAGAATACAAAAAAGTAGAGTCTACCGCGGCAGGTGTGGTTATCCACTTTCAGTCCGGTAAAAAGATGAAGGCTGATTGTTTATTGTATGCCAATGGGCGAACAGGTAATACAGATTTGCTAAATCTTGAAGCGGTTGGCTTGAAACCTGATAGCCGTGGTCAATTGTCCATTAATGAACACTATCAAACGGCTGTGGATAACATTTATGCTGTTGGTGATGTTATTGGTTACCCTAGCTTAGCGAGTGCAGCCTATGATCAAGGGCGTATCGCTGCAAACCTAATTATTACTCGTGAAGGTAATAAAAAGCTGATTAAAGATATTCCTACAGGTATTTATACCATTCCAGAGATTAGTTCTGTGGGTAAAACTGAACAAATGCTGACGCAACAAAAAGTGCCTTATGAAGTTGGACGAGCGCAATTTAAAGATTTAGCCCGTTCACAAATTCTTGGCTCTGATGTGGGTAGTTTGAAGATCTTATTCCATCGAGAAACGAAAGAGATTTTAGGCATTCATTGTTTTGGTGAAAGAGCGGCTGAAATTATTCATATTGGACAGGCCATTATGGAACAAGAGGGCGCAGGTAATACCATTGAATACTTTGTGCGTACTACATTCAATTACCCAACAATGGCTGAAGCGTATCGAGTTGCTGCGTTGAATGGTTTAAATCGTTTATTTTAAATATGATAATGGGCAGTTGATAACTGCCCATTGGTCTTATTGACTCTTAGCGATAATTTTTCATCACCCATAATAAAGCGCTAATACAGCGTGCTTCTTGAAAATCATCTCTGTTTAATAATTCATCTACTTTGCTGATTGGCCATTTAATCACTTCTAATGGTTCAGGCTCATCACCTAGCAAACGTTCTGGATATAAATTCTTAGCCATAAATAAGGTCATTTCACTGCTAAAGTAACTTGGTGCCATTACTACTTTTCTGAGTTCTGTGAAATCTTTAGCACCAAAGCCTACTTCTTCTTTGAGTTCTCTATTTGCTGCTTGTATCGGAGTTTCACCTGGGTCAATAAGACCTTTTGGAAAACCTAACTCATAACTATGGGTGCCCGCAGCATATTCGCGAATTAATAGAATGGTTTCATCGTCATAAAATGGAACAACTAATACAGCACCTTGTGTACTGCTTTTCATACGCTCAAATTCACGTTCTTCGCCATTACTAAATTTCAGTTGTAAGGTTTCAATTTTAAAAAATCGACTACAAGCGGCAACACTTTTATTTAGTATTGTGGGTAAGATTGGTGATGTATTACTCATAGTTGCCTCATAGTGTAATTGGTGAATAAAACGCTGTTTTTGAAAGCCTGTATTTAATCTCTTATTACCAAAGCCTCGTCTTTAATAACGGGCTTTGGTGATGGTAACGTTTATTTAAAAAGCTCATCGTCATAGATAGTGCCACCAGATTGGTTGCTTGATCCACTATAAATTGGCTCAGGCACATAGTCAGTCGGGACATTATCTTCTCGGAAGAATTCAAACATAGTCGATTCATCCGTCGCCGTAGATAACAAACCTGTTGCAGCATCAATGCGTACTGTGGTGATTGATGCTGGCCGTTCAGGTTGATACTCAGGTTTATTTTTCATTACTTTGCTCATGAACATATTCCAAGCTGGTAACGCTGTTTTACCCCCGAATTCACCACCTGCAGTTTGATTTTTACCTAGATTATTATTATAAGCAGCGCGCCCTAAATCACGATTGTAATCATCAAATCCTACCCAAGAAGTGGCCACCATATTGCCTACAAAGCCAGAGAACCAAGCATCTTTTGAGTCATTGGTTGTCCCTGTTTTACCACCCATATCTTGTCTGCCGATTCCACGTGCAGCTCGCCAACCTGTGCCATTCCAGTTGGTATTGTTTTTTCTATTGCCTCCACCCCATACAGCAGTACGTAAAAGCTCGCGTACTAAAAATGCGGTCTCTGGTGGAATCGCTGACTCGGCGATTTGTGATTGATCAATAGGTGAAATAGCACAAACTTCAGCATTGTGGTCGGTAATAGTTTTAGTTGCTAATGGGTTATTTGCAATTGCTTCTGCCTGTGCTTGGTACTCTTCAGTACATTGTGGACAAGCGATTTTTGGTTCTGCTTGATATAAAACGGTGCCGTATGCATCTTCAATACGCTCAACCAGATAAGGCTCAACTTTATAACCACCATTGGCAATAATAGCGTAACCTGTTGCTAGGTCAATTGGCGTAATAGACGCTGAACCCAGCGCTATCGAGTTGCTTCTTGGCATGTCGTTTTCGTTAAAACCAAACTTAGTAAGTTGGTCAATAATCTTCGTTAAACCTAAGTCTTCGACTAAACGCACTGATACTACGTTTTTAGACTGACCTAATGCTTGGCGTAAGCGAATTGGTCCGGCATAAACCGCAGGTGAGTTTTTGGTCGCCATGCTGCACTACCGCTCCATTGATTGATTGGCGTGTCATTAACTAGGGTCGCTAAGCTGTAGCCATTATCTATTGCTGCAGAATAGATGAAGGGTTTAATATTAGAGCCTACTTGACGCTTAGCTTGAGTTGCACGGTTAAACTTACTTTGCACAAAACTATAGCCGCCAACTAATGATGTAATAGCACCATCCTGCGGGTTAAGAGACACAAATGCTGAACTCACTGCTGGGTATTGTGATAACTGTAGTTGCTGAGTTACTTTATTATCTTTGCTGACATCTACTTCACGCACCCAAATTTGCTCGCCCACTTTAACTATGTCAGCGGCTTTTTTAGGTGGTGTGGATTGTCTTGAATCAGTAATAAATTTACGTGCCCAGCTTAGTCCATCCCACTCTATAGTGGATTTTTGTTCTGCCCGGCCTTTAATCAGTACTTCAATACTTTTCTCTTTAACGGCTACCACAACCGCAGGTTGTAAACCGCCAAAATTAGTTTCTTTGGCTAATGTTTTAGCTATCTTCTCTGCAGGCCAAGCTGCTTCACCTTCTTCCCATAACACTTTAGTTGGGCCTCGGTAACCATGTCGCATATCGTAAGCATGTGAGTTTTCAATGACTGCTTGTTTAGCGGCTTGTTGCGCTTCTTTGGTAATAGTAGTGTAAACATTGAAGCCTTCGTTATAACTTCTCTCTTTACCGTACAGCTCGATCAGCTTATTACGTGCAATTTCTGCCACATAATGAGCAGATAATGTGATTTCTGCACCATGATAGCGGCTTAACACCACTTCATTACGTGCATCTTCATATTCTTTTTGTGAAATATAACCTTCATCTAACATACGCATTAATACAATATTGCGTCGTTCAGTCGCATTTTCTACTGAGTAGATAGGATTTAAACGAGAAGGTGCTTTTGGTAGCCCCGCTAATACGGCCATTTCCGATAACGTTAATTCTGAAACAGTTTTACCAAAGTAAACTTGTGCTGCTGCACCAACACCAAAAGAACGATGTCCTAATGCAATTTTATTTAAGTACAGCATTAATATTTCGTCTTTAGTGAGGATTTGTTCTATCTGTATTGCGATAAATATTTCACGCACTTTACGAAGAATTGTCTTTTCGTTGGTTAAAAAGAAGTTTCGTGCTACCTGCTGGGTAATGGTACTGGCACCCTGTTTGGCACTTCCTGACATGATATAAACACTTGCTGCACGCATGATACCAATAGGGTCCATACCCACATGTTGGTAAAAGCGACTATCTTCTGTTGCAATAAATGCATTTACTAGTTGATCTGGAATTTCTTTGCGTAATAATGGTATACGTCGCTTTTCACCAAATTGAGAAATGAGTTCTCCATCTTTACTTAGGACTTTCATTGGCACTTGTAGAGGTATATCTTGAATACTCGTCACGTCAGGTAAGTCAGATTTTAGTTGATAATAAATGACAAATACCGCGGCTACGCCAATAAAAGTCAAGATAATAGCAACTAAAAAAGTCTCTTGAGCCATTTCATCATATTTAAATAATTCCATTGGTGGTGTGACTAAGTCACTTTTATGTTAGATATATAGGGTATGTAGTATATAGTGATAAATTATGAGTTAAAGAGCGAACTGTGACTTATCGACTTGGAAGTTCTAGAATTTAAACTTATTATCAATAATACACGGATTTCAAAAATTATTTATTTAAGCTATAGATAGCAGGGAAATTATGTTTTTTGGATTAAAAAAATTAGCCTCTCGTAGTGTCATTGGGATTGATTTTGGATCAAGTTCAATCAAGGCCATTGCGATTTCAAAAGGGTCAGGAGCATATCGCGTAGACGGTATCGCTGAAGCACCAGTTGCAAAAGGATTAATTGTCGATAATCGCTTTGAAGAAGTGGATAAAATCACCGCCATCCTGAAACAAATTCGTCACAGTTTTCCTTCCAGTTATAAAAATGTTGCGATCGCCGTTACCGGTTCCGACGTGATCACCAAAGTGATGAAAATGAATGCATCACTTGGTGAGCTAGACTTAGAATCTCGCGTTGAGATTGAGGTTGAAAACAGTATCCCTTTCCCACTAGATGAAATCTTTATCGACTTTGAAATCATGGGGCCTAGCGAAAATGATAAATCTTTAAATGACATACTAGTGAGTGCTGCACGTAAAGAGCGAGTTTTATCTCAAGCCCAGTGTGTAGATGACAGTGGATTAAAAACCACGATCGTTGATATTGCCAGTCATGCTTTAGCACGTTCTGCAGAGATGATCATGACCTCTGACGATTATAATCGCGGTGTAGCAGTGGTGGATATCGGTGCAACACAAATGATGTTGAATATCCTATATCAAGGTAATGTTATTTTTACGCGCAGTAAAAGCCACGGTGGCGGACTGTGTAATCAAATGCTTTCAGAGCGTTATGGCATGCCAGCCCAAGAAGCTGAGCAAGCTAAAATCAATCAAGACCTTCCTGATGGTGCAGAAATCGATGTTATTACCCCTTTTGTGAATATGACGGTCAATCATCTACGTTTTGATTTGCGAATGTTCACTAATGCTCCTAATAATGTAGATGTACAAAAGTTGATCCTAACCGGTGGTGGGGTATTAATGCCGGCTTTAGCTAAACAATTACAAGATGAGCTAGAGTTTGAAGTAGAAATTGCAGATCCTTCATTGGCGCTTGAATGTAAAAGTGAAGAAGACAGCAAATTATTAAAAGAATCTGGCGCTAAATATATGATGGCACTAGGCTTAGCACTAAGAGGCGTTTCATAATGTCGAATATAAACTTACTGCCTTGGCGCGAAAATTATAAAAAACAGAAAAAGACAGCCTTTTTTATCCTATTAGGCATTAGTGCGTTGATTGCATTAGCTTTGTCTTATGCTGGGAAAATGTATGTTGATTCGTTAATTGATGCACAAAATCAACGAAATCAATATTTACAAACGGAAACGATTATCTTAGATCGCCGTATTGCAGAAATCAGCGATATTAAAAAACAAAAAGCTGAATTGGTACGTCGTATTGACCTCATACAAGAGTTAGAAGCAAAGCGAAATATCATTACACGTTTCTTTAACACCTTACCTGAAGTAACACCATCGGGCGTTTATACTAATTCTATCACCTTTGATAAAGGCAAAGCGGATGTGAGAGGGTTATCAGACTCCACTAACCAAGTCAGTAATATGTTAAGAAATGTTGATAACTCAGGGTGGTTAGGTGACGCGGCATTGCCTTCTATTGTGAGTGGTCCAACGGAACCTATCAAGTTATATAACTTTTCGATGAATTTTATTATTCTACCTGAAGATGAAGACGGGAAATAATTATGCATATTAATGATATGGATTTCGATAATGTAGGCAGCTGGCCTAAATTGCATAAAACAGTGGTCATTGCGATTGTTTGTATTTTGTTGATTGGTGGGTTTTATTATTATGTTATCGAAGATCAGCTTAAACAGTTAGATAAAGTTGAAGCAAAAGAGTTAACATTAAAAAATGAATTTAAGGTCAAGGCTGCCTTGTCTTCAAATCTTGAAGCTTATCGCGCACAAATGACTGAAATTGAGGTAATCTTAGCTGGCTTAGTTAATAAATTACCGACTAAAAAAGAGCTTGCAAGCTTATTGGATGATATTGGTTTTATTGGCTCAAACAATGGTCTGCAATTTAAAAGCCTTAACTGGGGAGTAAATAAACAGCTGGAGTTAGCTGAGGAGGTGCCGATAAGTATTAAAGTAGTAGGAACCTATGAGCAGTTAGGTCAATTTTCTGCAGACATTGCCGCGTTACCGCGTATTGTTATATTAGATAATTTACGATTAAAACATAACGATGAAAACACCTTAATGCTTGATATCGTTGCTAAAACATATCGTTACAAAGGACATAAATAATGAAAAAATTATTACCTTTACCTTTGGTTTTTTTATTATTTTCCTGTTCTGAGGCAAACCTCGAAGATTTAAATAAATTTGTCGTTGATACTAAATCCAAAGTTTATCCGGTTAAAAATGAAGTACCTACACTAAAAAAAATCGATACACTTAATTTTACACAAGCCGAAGGACGTAATCCTTTTTCACAGCCTAAGCTTGAAGTCGTTGCCGAAGTAAAGGATACTCCTAAAAGTTGCCCTCAGCCTAATTTTGAACGTGAAAAACAAGCGCTTGAGTTATATTCTTTAGGGCAAATGCAAATGCGTGGCACGCTGTTAAAAGATGGCGAATTGTCCGCGTTAGTGCAAATATCTGGTAATGAAGTTCATCGTGTTAAACCAGGTAACTATCTAGGATTAAATTACGGAAAAGTACTAAAAATAAATAAAGATCAAATTGACCTGTTAGAGCTCGCGCCAGATCAAAATGGTTGTTGGGAAGAACGGCTTACACAGATTAAATTAGTCTCAAAATAAAGTTAATCAGGGATGAAACGGAAATCATGAAATTATTAAATATAAAGCAACTTGCGCTGTTCAGTATTAGTAGCGTCTTGCTCATTTTATCTCCTTTTGCAGTTGCCGAGTCGCAACTGGTTAAATTAAACGTTAATCCACTTTCTGAAGGGAAGTTTGAATTAAAATTTGAATTTAATGAAGCTATCAGTAGTTACACTGATAAATTGAATTATCGCCCTAATAAACTAGTGATCGATGTTGCAGATGCTAGTTCATTACTTGAATTAAACCCTATCCCTATTGATAAAAATGGTGTTGAAAACGTTGAAGCCGAACGCATGAGCGAAGGTTTGCGTTTAACGATCAATATTGATGAGTTAATGCCTTATTACATTGCAGAACAGGGTAACAACTTAGTAGTGAGATTCGGTGATACAGCACTACAAAGCGATGCCAGTGAGTCAGAAACTGCGATTGCTGCAGCGATTCTGCAGGATACCGGCGATCAAACCGCACAAAAAACCATAGATGAAGCGGCTGAGAAAGCTCGTCAAGCAGCTTCTATTGACCGCCCTAAAGGTTATGTAAACACCATTGCCGATATCGACTTTAAACGTGGCTCTGAAGGGCAAGGTAAGTTATTTGTTTACCTAGATAACTCCAGTGTTGCAGTTGATATTAAGCGTCGTGACCAACAACTGATTGTCGAGTTCCAAAGCACCTTTATTCCAGATGACTTCTTATACATCATGGATGTAGTCGATTTTGCGACCACTGTGAATAAAATTGAGACTTTCCGTGAAGATGGTAAAACGCGTTTTGTGTTCAACATAAAAGATGAATATAACTACCGCTACGATCAACTAGATACCTTATTTATGATTGAGGTGTCGAAAAAACCTGAAGATGAAGCCGATGCGCCTTATGAAGGTAAAGCTATCTCACTTAACTTCCAAGATATTCCTGTACGTACGGTATTACAGTTAATTGCTGACTTTAACGGTTTTAACCTGGTTATTACTGATTCTGTAAGCGGTAACATCACATTACGTTTAGATGATGTGCCTTGGGAGCAAGCCTTAGACATTATTCTTAAAGTACGTGGTTTAGGTAAACGTATGGATGGTAATGTATTGATGATTGCTCCAGCTTCTGAGTTAGCGGCCAGCGAACGTCAACAATTAGAATCGAATAATGAAGTGGCGGCGTTAGCGCCTCTATACTCAGAATTTATTCAGATTAACTATGCAAAAGCAGAAACTATTGCAGCGTTATTATCAGGTCAAAGTGCAAGCTTATTATCTGAGCGTGGTAATGTGACTGTTGATACCCGTACTAATATTCTTTTAATAAAAGATACTGCGGCAGTGATTGACTCGGTTAAAGAGATTATTGATGTATTAGACGTTGCGGTTCGTCAAGTAGTGATTGAAGCGCGTATGGTGACAGTAAGTGATTCTGTAGCGGAAGATTTAGGGGTAAGTTGGGGGTTAGATACTGATTCAGCTACTTCTGATTCAAGATTAAATACCTTAGATGTAAATCTGCCTGTTGCCTCATCTGCCGGTACTTTAGGTTTCCAAGTCGCGACATTAGCGAATGGTAACATCTTGGATCTAGAGCTATCAGCTTTAGAGCAAGAGAGTAAAGCAGAGATTATTGCTAGCCCGCGTATTACGACACTGAATCAACAAACTGCTTATATTGAGCAAGGTACTGAAATCCCATACGTAGAATCATCTTCATCAGGTGCAACTACGGTGAGCTTTGAAAAAGCGGTATTAAGCTTACAAGTAACACCGCAGATAACACCGGATAACAAACTGATTCTAGACTTAGTGATCACCAGGATTCTGTAGGTGAGACGGTAACAACTAGTGATGGTGAGTCGGTTTCTATTGATACGCAAGAGATTCAAACTCAGGTATTAGTGGATAATGGCGAAACGCTTGTATTAGGTGGTATTTACCAACAACAAATCTCAGATACCATCAGTAAAGTGCCAGTCTTAGGTGATATTCCTTACCTAGGTTACTTCTTTAGAAACTCGGTAACTGATAATACAAAATCTGAGCTGTTAATTTTTGTTACGCCACGCATTGTGATGCAAACAAAATACTAACCTAAATCGCTCATAAGTCATTCAAGAAGCCTGAAGTTTATCTTCAGGCTTCTTTTTTTATGGCTTGCAATATATTGATAACAATTGCGATAATAAGGCACTTCTCTTTAATTTTTAAGGGGCTTCCCAATAATCAACCACTTGAGTAAAAATTCAACATGGCAGAACAGCGTAATATATTTTTAATTGGCCCAATGGGGGCTGGTAAAAGCACAATTGGCCGTCAACTAGCACAAATGCTGCACTTAGACTTCCTTGATTCAGATAGTGAAATTGAACGCAAAACAGGCGCTGATATCGCTTGGGTGTTTGATGTCGAAGGTGAAGAAGGCTTTAGAAACCGTGAACAAGAGATGTTAGACGAGCTAACTAAAAAACATGGTATTGTTTTAGCAACAGGTGGTGGTGCCGTTATTCGTCAAGAAAACAGAACGCACTTATCGGCTCGTGGTATTGTTGTTTATTTAAAAACGAGCGTGCAAAAGCAATTAGCAAGAACGTTAAAAGACAAACGTCGACCACTTCTACAAACAGATGATCCCCAATCAGTATTAGAAACTCTAGCTGAAAAGCGTAATGCACTTTACGAAGAAGCGGCGGATTACACTATTGAAACTGACGAGCAAAGTGCCAAGGTTGTTGCTAGTCAAATTATAGCTTTATTGGATTTTTAATGGAAAAGTTACTCGTTGATCTAGGTGATCGTAGTTACCCTATCTCGATAGGTTCACATCTTTTATCAGATACTGACTTATTAAGCAGTGCGATAAAAGGCAAAAAAGTCATGATTGTTACTAATGATGTTGTCGCACCACTCTATTTAGAGGCCTGTAAAAATACATTAAAAGATTTTCAAGTAGATGACGTAATTTTACCTGACGGCGAGCAACATAAAAATCTAAGTACTTTTGAAATCATATTAAGTGAACTATTAGCTAAGAAGCATGCTCGTGACACCACCATTGTTGCATTAGGTGGCGGTGTTATTGGTGATATGGCTGGTTTTGCTGCGGCATGTTACCAACGTGGTATCGCCTTTGTACAAATTCCTACTACGTTACTTGCTCAGGTTGATTCATCAGTTGGTGGTAAAACCGCTGTTAATCACCCATTGGGTAAAAATATGATTGGTGCTTTTTATCAACCACAATCTGTTGTGATTGATATTGAGTGTCTAAAAACCTTACCTGATCGTGAATTTGCAGCGGGTATGGCTGAAGTGATTAAGTATGGCATTATTTATGATCAAGACTTCTTTAAATGGCTTGAGCAAAATATTGAAGCGATCAAAGCATTAACACCAAGTGCAATTATTTACATGCTAAAACGCTGTTGTGAGATTAAAGCGGAAGTGGTTGCTCTTGATGAAAAAGAGCATGGCATTCGTGCTCTGCTGAACCTTGGCCATACTTTTGGTCATGCGATCGAAGCGGAACAAGGTTACGGTAACTGGTTACATGGTGAAGCGGTTGCCGCTGGTATGGTATTAGCAGCTGAAACCTCTTTTGTATTAGGTTTAATCGAGCACGATGATGTGGATCGTATTATTGACCTAATTGAAGCCTTTGATCTACCGCTAGCAGCACCTGAAAATATGCAATATCAACATTTTGCAGAACATATGCAGTTAGATAAAAAGGTACTTGATGGGAAACTACGCTTAGTACTACCTACTTCTATTGGTACTAGTGCATTATTTGATGATGTAAGTGAAGTTGTACTTCGTGATGTCATAGAATCTTAATCTATTATGGTTGAAAGAACGCTTATACCGCTTCCTTCACAGTTGCAGCTTTTAGATCGGCTGCAACACCATATCTATCTATCTTCCTCTCTTATCATGATCACTGGTGAAGCCGGATCTGGTAAAACCACACTAACTGAAAACTTATCTAATGCTTTACCTGCAGAGTTAAAACAGAGTTACCTGTGCTTAAGCAAGGTTGCTACTGTGCCAGCTTTAAGACAAAAGGTGATAGAGCAGTTATTTGAGCATGCTTTATTTAATGCTCAGGATAAATTAGTCGATTCTGTTGAACGCTTACAGGAGGAGTCTGGTGAAGCACAAAATCGCTTGTTAATTATTGATAATGCACATTTTTTGCCAACAGACTTTTTAATTGAGTTATCTGAGTTATTAACTTCCTATGAATTAACTGAGAATAATAACGTTAATGTCATCTTATTAGGCGATACAGCAACCACTAAGGGCTTCTCTGAGTATTTAGCTTCACATCTTGCAGATAGATTACGCAGGAGCTTAAATCGCTTAGAGTTAATATTACCTGCGTTAAGTACACAGGAAGCAAAGGCACTGTTAGCACATAATTTTGCGCAAATAGGTTATCAAGCTAAATTACAGCATCAAGATGCGTTATATCACCAATTAAGTTTATGTGCGGGTAATCCACATAAGATAATCACACTCGCAGAAACACTGAGCCAAGGTGGTTTTACTGAAGATAAACATACTTGGGTTAAAACTTGGCTGCCGGCTGCACTATTAATGTTGTTATTAGTGGTGATTGTCACCGCTCTAGGTATCTATTTATATCCTAAATTTATTCCTGAGAAATCAGAGAAGATAGTTGAATTACCTATTGAACAGTTGATTGATCCTGTCTCTGAACCAGAGAGCTCGACTAACACTGAACCCTTAGCGGGTGGCTGGTCTACTCTAGATTTAGATATTTCAGATAATGAAAGTACAGTGGGGCTTTCTGATCAAAAAGAGCAACGTGTAGTGGTTTCAGATGACCAGTTAATCACATTACCTGTATTAGTTGAACAGCCTAATAAGGTGATGGTGGAAGCACCTGCAGTGTTGAAAGAACAGGCGATACCTGCTTTATTAACACCTAATGAAGCACCCTCATTATCATTGGATAATCAAGAGAGTGTGGCTCAGCAGATTCAGCAGCAAGCGACAGAGGATAGCGAAGCGACTCAAACCAATCCTGAGCAAAAAGAGCCTGAGCCAGCAGTAGAGGTGGTACAACAAACACCACCTAATAATGAACAAAAACAAGCGACAGATAGTTTGTTTACGGCATCGAATATTCTATTAAGTAAAAATCCTAAACACTTAACCATACAGCTTTCAGCTATGTCTACGCGCTCTTATTTAAGTGCTTTCAAGCAGAAATATGGGGCAATAGAAAACGTGTTTATATATCAAACTATTCGTAACAATAAACCTTGGTTTGTTGTCATTTACGAGGAATACACCTCACAAGCATCTGCAAACTTGGCGATTAAAAACTTGCCAGCAGCATTTGCAGATATGCCTACTTGGATAAAGTCATGGCAAGCAGTACACAATGATTTGCGGTTAAATAATGAATAAAAAAAATAGAGCCTTTTTAAAATGGGCTGGTGGGAAGTTTACCTTAACTGAACAAATTAATTCACGCTTACCAAAAGCGAATAGATTAATCGAACCCTTTGTGGGCGCAGGTTCGGTGTTTTTAAATACTGACTTTGATGAATATGTGCTGAATGATATTAATCCTGATTTAATAGAGATGTATAAAATCATCAAACGTAAACCTAAACAGTTTATCCGTGATGCTAAAGTCTATTTTCAAGCAAAATATAATCAAGAAGACGTTTATTACCAATTGCGTGAAAAGTTTAATAAAAGTGATGATGTTTATCTGCGCTCATTATTATTCTTATACATGAACCGTCATGGTTACAATGGTCTATGCCGCTATAATAAAAGTGGTGGCTTTAATGTCCCTTTTGGGCGCTATAAGCAGCCTTACTTTCCTGAAACTGAACTGTTATTTTTTGCAGAAAAAGCCAAAAAAGCGACTTTTACCTGCAAACCTTATCAAAAGTTGTTTTTGTATCTGCGTGATAATGATGTGCTGTATTGTGACCCACCTTATGTGCCGTTAAGTAAAAGTGCTTCTTTTACTAGTTATGCAACACAAGGCTTTAGTTTGGATGATCAAGCTCAATTAGCGAAGTTAGCGAGAGAAAGTAAAGCGGCAGTATTATTAAGTAATCACGATACCACCTTAACTCAAGAGTTATATCGTGATGCAGAGTGCGATAAAATCTTTGTTGCGCGTACCATCAGCAGTAAATCAACGGATCGTAAGCCGGTTGCCGAGTTATTTGCTTTTTTCCGGCTAAAACGAAATCAAACGCAAACATCACAAATAAAAATTAGTGTGTTAGTCGCTGCTTAGGTAGAATGGCGCACTCATACTTTAGCTTATTTCTATTTAGGAACAGACCATTATGACAGACTATTTAATTGCACCTTCAATCCTTTCTGCAGACTTTGCTCGTTTGGGTGATGATGTTAAAAAAGTATTAGCTGATGGCGCTGATGTGGTGCATTTTGATGTAATGGATAACCATTACGTACCTAACCTAACAATTGGTCCAATGGTGTGTAAAGCACTACGTGATTACGGTATTACTGCACCGATTGATGTTCACCTAATGGTTGAACCAGTAGATAGCATGATTGTTCAGTTTGCAGAAGCGGGCGCTTCTATTATCACTTTCCATCCTGAAGCATCAAAACATGTGGATCGTTCATTACAACTGATTAAATCTTACGGTTGTAAGGCAGGTTTAGTATTAAATCCTGCGACTTCGTTAGAAGAGTTAACACATGTAATGGATAAACTAGACGTGGTACTATTAATGTCTGTTAACCCTGGTTTTGGTGGTCAATCATTTATTCCTCATACACTAGAAAAACTACGCGCAGTTCGTAAGTTAATTGATGAAAGTGGTCGTGATATCCGTTTAGAAGTAGACGGTGGTGTTAAAACAGATAACATCAAAGAGATCGCTGAAGCCGGCGCGGATATGTTTGTTGCAGGTTCTGCTATCTTCAATCAACCTGACTATAAAGCAGTGATTGATGAGATGCGTGAACAGTTAGCGGAAGTAAAATAAAGCAGCTAATTATGTCTCAACTTACTGATATTAAATTACTCTGTTTTGATCTTGATGGAACCCTGGTTAATAGCGTTCCTGACTTACGTTTATCATTAAATGCCATGTTGGACGAATTATCTTTACCACATGTTAATGACCTAGTCGTTAAAACATGGGTTGGTGATGGTATTGCTAAAATGGTTGAACGTTGTTTACTTCATGTAAACGGTTCTCCTAGCTCAAGAGCAAACATTAGCTGATGCGGTGAGCCTCTTTGAAGGTTACTACCAGCAATTTTTAAATACCGAGTCGGGTTTATACCCTGCGGTCAAAAGCACTTTATTTAAGCTACAGGATAAAGGCTATAAAATTGCATTAATTACTAATAAAGCTGAAAAATTCTTACCTGAATTACTCGCCTATTTTGGTATTGATCGCTGTTTCGATCTATTACTAGGGGGAGATACGTTAGCGCGTAACAAACCAGACCCTATGCAGGTTGAGTTTGCTTGTGAGCATTTTAAAGTCAATGCTGCACAATCCGTGATGGTAGGTGATTCGCGTAATGACATTTTGGCTGGGCAGAATGCCAAGGTAACAACCATTGCACTAACTTACGGTTATAACTTTGGTGAGCCGATCAAACAGATTAATCCAGATTATATTATTAATCATTTCGATGAATTATTAACATTGCTATAAGTGCAATGAAGGAAAGTAAAAATGACTAAACCCGTTGTATTAAGTGGATGTCAGCCATCAGGTGGCTTAACAATTGGTAACTACATGGGCGCATTACGCCAATGGGTAGCGATGCAAGAAGACAACGATTGTTTGTTCTGTTTAGTTGACCTACATGCAATTACGGTTCGCCAAGATCCTAAAGCATTACGTAATGCCATCTATGATGGTTTAGCAATGTATCAAGCAGTAGGCATTGACCCACAAAAAAGCACCATGTTTATTCAGTCACAAGTACCTGAGCATGCGGAGTTATCTTGGATTTTAAACTGTCATACGCAAATGGGTGAACTAAACCGCATGACACAGTTTAAAGATAAGTCGCAAAAAAATGTCACTAATATCAATGCCGGCTTATTTAGCTATCCAGTATTAATGGCGGCTGATATCTTATTATATGGTCCAAAACATGTGCCTGTTGGTAGTGACCAAAAGCAACACCTTGAGTTAGCTCGTGATATCGCAACACGTTTTAACAATGCTTACGGGGAAACTTTTGTTGTACCTGAGCCTGCTATTCCAGAGCACGGCGCGCGTATCATGAGTTTACAAGAGCCAACTAAGAAGATGTCTAAGTCTGATGACAATGAAAAGAACTTCATTGCTTTATTAGAAGATCCGAAAAAAATAGCCAAGAAAATTAAAAGCGCTGCGACAGACTCTGATGAACAAGCACGTATCTACTTTGATACTGTTGAAAAACCAGGTGTATCTAACTTACTGACTTTATTGTCATGTTCAACAAACCGTTCAATTGAGAGTTTGATCCTGAATATGAAGATAAAATGTATGGTCATTTGAAATCAGATACTGCCGATGCTGTTGTTACGCTATTAGAGCCAATTCAAGCTCGCTTTAAAGAGTTGCGTGCAGATGAGCAAGCATTACAAGCTATGGCCCGAGTAGGCGCTGAAAAAGCTCGTGAGCGTGCAGCTGAAACCCTAGCTAAGGTTTATGACCGTATCGGTTTTTTACCTAAATAGTTTTCAGATAAATAGAGCTAACAAAAAGGGCTGATAACATGTGATGTTATCAGCCCTTTTTCTAGTAATCGGTTTACGTCTTATACCAATTGTATTAAATAACTGATCTAAATTTTGCGCCGGAAAAATGGCTTAGTTTGAGGCGTAAGTTGATGTAAATGGTTGTTCCCTATACGAAACTTACAACGAAAAAATAAGTTGTTTTAACAAGTAAAATAGATCAGTTACTTACTATGATTGGTATTAACCTTCGCCTAAACCTTTACCTGCATCTTTTTTGTTAATTAACTCAATCATGTAACCATCAGGGTCTTTAACAAAAGCGATCACCGTTGACCCGCCTTTTACAGGACCTGGCTCACGAGTAATAATACCGCCTAAGCTTTTGATTTTTTCACAGGTTTGGTAAATATCATCGGTTTCGATAGCAATATGTCCGTAGGCATTACCCATATCGTAACTGTCAGTACCCCAGTTATAAGTTAATTCGATCACTGTTGTATCAACTTCATCACCATAGCCTAAAAAAGCTAAGGTATATTTATATTCAGTATTTTCCGATTGACGTAATAGCTTCATATCCAACACATTTTGGTAAAAATCGATCGATTTTTCTAAGTTGGTAACACGTAACATAGTGTGTAATAAACGCATAAGTCTGTCCTTTAATTAAAATAAATAATACCGATCAAGTAGCCAATTTCTCGGTTGTCTTCGATGAATGAGATCCTATCATAAATGCACTTAATGACAGGCTAATCTTACTGTTGATTATTGCTTCCAGTTAACTATCTTTTTCTCTTTACCTGTCAGTAAACGACGAATATTACTGATATGCCGCAAGATAATTAAACAGGATAACATCAACACGGGTAAGGTAAATTCTGGTTTGATGAAGTGTACATAAACCGGTGAGGCAATCGCAGTGACTATCGCAGCTAAAGAGGCATAACCACTAATCGCCACAGTTAATAACCAGGTGATCACCACTAAACCTGTCATATCCATACCTAAGGGTAACAATGTTCCTAAGCCAGTGGCTACTGCTTTCCCGCCTTGAAAATTAAAGTAAGGTGGGAAAATATGTCCTAAACAGGTCGCTATGCCAATAAAGCCAATGGCAAACGGGGGGATACCAAGGAAGTAAGCAAGATAAACAGGAATTGTACCTTTTAACAGATCAAAGATAAGTACCAAGCTAGCCGCTTGCGCATGATGCATACGTAGCATATTGGTTGCACCTGGGTTCTTTGAACCATGACTTCGCGGGTCAGGCCAACCTTTGTACTTGCACAATAAAATCGCACCGTTAACTGCGCCAAGAAAATAGGCCAAGAGACTAAAAATAAGTGTTGCCAGTATAATCATGGTACTTATTTCATCCTATTAAGGTAAAATGCGAGTCAATTATATGTTGCCTACCAAGAAACAATGTAGCCGCCAATGATAATTTTCAGGTTAACGTCTGAGTCTACTCGCTAAGTGCAATAAAAAAAGCGTAGTAGTATCAAAAAACAAATACAATGATGGGATACAAATATGGATATTGTTTTTATAAAACAGCTAGAAGTGATCAGTACAATCGGTGTTTATGATTGGGAAAAGGGCGTACAACAAAAGCTCTACTTTGATTTAGAAATGGCCCACGATAATAAACCAGCAGCTGCGAATGACGATATTAATCTCGCATTAAACTATTTCAGTGTGTCAGAGCGTGTTAACCAATTTGCTCAACAAAACCAATTCGAACTATTAGAGACAATGGCAGAACGAGTTGCTGCTTTGATCATGCAAGAGTTTGCAGTGCCTTGGATTAAATTAACATTACATAAACCTGGTGCATTACCTAAAGCACAGAGCTTAGGTGTACAAATTGAGCGTGGTGAAAAGTAATGGCGCATATTTTCATTGGTGTTGGTTCAAGTATTAATCGACGTGAAAATATTCGTTTGGGCGTACAAGCATTACAACAAACCTTTGGTGAACTCAACCTCTCTAATGTTTATGAAAGTGAAGCGGTTGGATTCGAAGGTGGTCATTTCTATAATCTAGTAGTGGAACTAACCAGTGATTTACCTATCGAAGAAGTGATAAAACAGCTAAAAGCGATTGAAATACAGTTAGGTAGACCATTAAAAGCGGTTAAATTTGCACCACGAACATTAGATCTGGACCTACTATTATACGATGATGTGATTGATAATAGTCTTGATCTCCCTCGTGCGGAAATCACTTTGAATGCATTTGTATTAAAACCGTTGGCAGAATTAGCACCTAGATTATTACATCCTGTTTTACAGCTTAGTTACCATACTTTATGGGCACAATACCCAGCTTATAAACAGAAGTTATGGAAGGTGGATTCACCTGTTATCGCCAAATCCCAATCATCATCTTAACCAAATGAGATAAATATGAGTTTTTTAGAAGTTATTGTTCTAGCCTTAATACAAGGTTTAACTGAGTTTTTACCTATTTCGAGTTCTGCACACTTACTGTTACCTTCAGTGTTACTAGGATGGCAAGACCAAGGTCTGGCTTTTGACCTAGTGTTAAACATCGGTACCTTGGCCGCCGTGGTTATCTACTTCCATAAAGATTTACGCAATATGTCATTGGCGTGGTTCAATTCCATTAAACATAAGCAAACCACTCAAGATAGCAAACTTGCCTGGTGGATTATTTGGGCGACTATTCCAGCCGCGTTAATCGGTTTTTTGGGGAAAGATTATATTGAGTTATATCTACGTAGTGGTTACGTAGTAGCAACGACTACGGTATTGTTTGGTTTGCTACTGTGGTGGGCAGATGCCAAAGCGGTACAGAGTTAAAACCGAATATCAAACAGGATTAAAAGGCGCTATCTTTTTAGGTTGTGCACAGGCATTAGCTTTAATTCCGGGTACCTCTCGTTCAGGTATCACTATTACAGCAGGTTTAATGCTAGGGTTAACGCGTAATGCGGCAGCGCGATTCTCATTCTTGATGTCGGTGCCAATCATCTCTATGGCGTCGGGTTATGATTTACTTAAATTTATCTTATCCGATGAATATGTAGACTGGACTTCGTTAGCATTGGGCGCTGGTGTCTCTTTTATTAGTGCGATTTTATGTATTCACGTCTTCTTAATACTATTGAATAAAATTGGCATGTTGCCTTTTGTTATCTATCGTTTGATATTAGGGGCTGCGTTGTTTTACGTATTAAGTTAATACAAAGCAAAGGATCTTCGGGTCCTTTGCTTTGTTCTTAATAGGCGTAGAAGTTAGTTTGGTTTAGGATTGTTATCTTTAAACTCTTGTACAAGGTCAATTCTTTGCTGTTGTAGCTTATTTCTGATCTCTACACCTTGAAAACCTTGTTTAATGATCGCTTGAATATCAGCAGTTAAAGCATGCTGAAATGCTTTCCACGTATAGTCCGCTGTTGGGTAAGGTAATAACTCAAAGCCGGTTCTGCCTTTAGAGTCAGCAACGCAACATTGCAACATTTGTTGGAAACGCTGTGGTTTTCGCCATGCATCACACTTATCCATAATGCCTACCAAAGTACTTGCGCGTAACTCGAAAGCACTGTGGATATTAGTATGATGCTCGCTCACTAATAGCGCTAAATCTCGACATTCATTGGGTACTTTTAAGCGTTTACAGAATTTTTTAATCACTGCTAAGCCTTTCATTCCATGCCCTTTATGACTAGGCCATTCACTTTGAGGGGTTAGTGCTTTACCTAAGTCATGCACTAAACAGGCAAAGCGAAAGGCAACGGAATCAGAGAGTAAACAAGCTTGTTCTACCACCATTAACGTATGAATGCCGGTATCAATTTCTGGATGCCAACGTTTTGGTGCTGGCACGCCATATAAGTTGTCGATTTCAGGAAATAGCGCGGCTAATGCACCACAATCTCTTAATGCTTGAAAGTACACTTGTGGGCTATCGGTACGCAGAGCTTTCTCTGTTTCTACCCAGACTCGTTCTGGAGTTAAACTCTGTAATTCACCACTGGCAGCAATCTCTGTCATTAACTGTAAGGTTTCAGGGGCAATATAAAAGCCTAGTTTTGCAAAGCGCGCAGCGAAACGAGCAACACGTAATACACGTAGCGGATCTTCGCTAAAAGCAGGGCTAATATGGCGTAATACTTTATTAGCCAAATCTTGCTGGCCACCATAGGGGTCAATTAACTGTTGCTCCTTACTTTGTGCAATGGCGTTAATGGTCAGGTCACGACGTGCTAAATCATCTTCTAGGGTAACATCTTCACCTGCATAACAAGTAAAACCTGTGTAGCCTGAACCTTGTTTACGTTCAGTACGGGCTAGGGCGTATTCTTCATTTGTTGAAGGGTGTAAAAATACAGGGAAGTCTTTACCAACTTGGGTAAATCCTTGTGCTAACATTTTTTCAGGCGTGCTGTTAGTGACAACAAAGTCATGATCTTTAACTTCGATACCTAATAATTTATCTCTTACTGCGCCACCGACTAAAAACACCTGCATTACTTATCCCCTTAATCATCAATATACTCATTATAACCAAACTATCGGAAGATGCTGAAGCTTGTGTATCCTATAACTAATGATTGTCACGGATATATGTTTTAATATGATGTTAACATAGGATTAATTGGCTATTTATTTCGGTTCTTTTGAATGCGGATCCACATTGAGCGTAAGGTTTAAAATGTATCAAGAATTTTTTCTTTGAAAGAGCAACCCTTCTCTATTTCCCCTGATCCTGATTTTCTGTTTTTAAGTGATCGCCATAAGGAAGCTCTCGCACACTTGATGTATGGGCTGCAGGGTAATGGTGGTTTTGTGTTGCTGACAGGTGAGGTAGGAACAGGAAAAACCACTGTGTGTCGTGCGTTATTACAAGATATGTCAGCGCAAACGGATATCGCTTTTGTACTGAATCCTGCACAAACTGAAGTGGAGTTATTAGCGACAATTTGTGATCAGTTTAAAATTGATTATGACCAGCAACGCACGAGCTTAAAAAGCTTATTCGATGCGATCAGTGGTTGGATGTTACATAATCTAGAAAAAGGGCGCAGTGCTATTGTTTTAATCGATGAAGCACAACATTTAAGTTTCGCAGTATTAGAACAATTACGGCTATTAACTAATATTGAATCAGATAATAAAAAACCGTTGCAGGTTATCTTAATTGGGCAAACAGAGTTACAACAAAAACTAAAAGAAAATCAATTACGTCAGCTAGCTCAGCGTATCACAGCACGTTATCATTTGTTACCACTCACCTTGCAGGAAACAGAGTATTATATTCAACATCGCCTGAATGTTGCAGGAGCTAGTTATCCTATCTTTGAGACTAAATTGCTGAAGCGTATTTTCAAATATAGTCGAGGTATTCCGCGTTTAATTAACTTGATATGTGATCGGAGTTTATTGTGTGCGTTTAGTCAAAATTCACCCAAAGTGAACGCAAGTATGGTTGATTTAGCAGTGAAAGAGATCGACTTAAGTCTGGATCATGATACGGGTAATAACCTCTTTAAGTATCTATGGCGCGTTTTATTTTTAGTGATTTTAGTTGCGATTACTGCTTATCAAGCACCAAAGATTTGGCATCATTTAATGCAACCTGAGCAAGCGTTGGAAACCGTCAGCGAAATGCACCTAAATGTTATTCCTGAAGTTGCTGAGCCTACACAACAACCCGTTGCTATCACACCGCCTGTATTACCACCGACATCTATTAATAATCAATTATCTTGGTTCGATAACTACCCAACGTTAGATCTATCTCAAGGCGAGTATGATACTGCGGTGCAGACATTATTTGCAGTATGGGGTTATCAAGTGGCATCGGGGAAAGCAAATTGTGAACAAGCTAGTAGAGGATCGCTATTGTGTTTTTCAAGCAATACCTCTTTACAGAAGTTAACCACGCTTAACTACCCTGCAGTCATTGAGTTAGCCTCCGATGAAGATATTGTTTATGCGGTGTTATACCGTGTTGAAGATCAATTTGAATTATTAATTGGTAGCCAACAAATCACAGTAGATCAAGAGTGGCTGGATGAATACTGGAGTGGTGAGTTTACATTATTGTGGCAACCGCCTTTTGCTATTGATAAACCATTAAAGTTCGGCGAAAAAAGTGGCAGGGTATTGTGGCTGACCGCGCAGCTTAATCGTTTGTATGGTTTACCAGAGACACAAAAAGACCGTTTTGATTGGGAGTTAAAAGAGCAAGTGACAGCATTTCAGGAAGATAATAGACTAGTGGCAGATGGCATTGCTGGGCAACAAACCTTAATGCTATTAGCACAGCAATTAGATCCTAAAATTCCATCATTATTATAGAGGCATTATGTCGACCATTTTAAAAGCATTAGAAAAGAGCCAATCACAGCAAGCCATGCCACCTACAGTGCCGGTTGCGAGTAGTGGTTGGAAAGTGATGATGGTATCTGTATTGCTATTGATTGCGATATTGTTAGGAGTGGTTATTTTCTTATTATTACGACCTGCTCCTCAAGTAACTAAAGAGCCTGTACTTGCCATTAAAACACAGCTGGCACCAGTCGTTGAAGTTCAGCAGCAAGAGGTAATCGACACTCTGCCAATCGCAGAGCCAGTGAGCCGAGTTAGTGAAGTGCAGTTTAAAACAATTCCACTACCTATTAGACAAGCACCAGCACCTTCCTGGGACAGCGTTGACCCTGTGGCTGTGACTTCAGAGCAAGCTTCTGATTTACCTGAGCAGATTGCTGAAACAGGTGTAACAGCTCAAGATAAATTAGATGCAATCAATGAAAAGCAGCAACAGGAAGAACTCTTATCAGATATAGATTTAGACAGTGTGCCTGAGTCACTTAAACAGCGTTTTGCACTAGCCGTTGAGGAAGAGAAAAACGGGGTATTAAGTGATAAGTCCATTCAAGCGCAACCACAACAAGTTGTTGCCTCAGATATTCGTGAAATGCCAAGCAGCTTTCAACGTAAAGTGCCTAATATGCGCTATGACTCTCATGTTTATTCAACCAATGAAGCAGATAGTTGGATTCGTATTAATGGCGTTGATATGCGTATAGGTGATGTGCTTGGGGATATCGAGCTGGTGGATATATTAGCGCAACAAAGTGTATTTCGTTTAGGTGGTCAGAGCTTTACCTTAGAATCATTACAGGATTGGAATGGATGATCATATAACCAATAAAAAACGCACCTAAGTGCGTTTTTTATGAAGGATAAACTATTTTTACCAGTTATCGGTACGTTTTTTACGACGTGGTAAAAATGGGATAATCAAACCGACTAACATACCAAAGAACAATACACTGCCTCCGTACATTAACCATTCCATCTTAACGCGTTCATCTTTGGTGTCTTGCAGTAAATCAAGCTCCATATTGCGCTCTTTTAAATCAGCAATAGTGTCACGTAATGCGCGTTTTTCACTGTCTAACTGTGCAATTAAGCTATCTTTATCGATGATCGCTTGTGTTTGCTCAGCATTGGCAGCTTCATTTTCACTGTTGATAGTATTAAGTTTATCTTGGCTCTCTTGATATTTTTTCTGTAGTGCAGGTAATAAAGATTTTGCAGGTTGTTCAGTTTGGATCTCTGATGCTTTAACCCAACCCACACGACCTGTAGAGGTTCTTACCTGTGAAAACTTTGTTTTCTCGTTATATTGTAATGTATTTACCTCTGTACCTACTTCAATCGTACCAATAATACGATATTGTAAACTTGGGCCAGAATGCATGTAGATAGAAAGTTCATCACTGACGTATTGCGTTGCCGCAAAGCTGCTGGCTGGAAACAGTAAACACAGCAAAAATAGTTTGAATAATTTCAAAAGAAAAACCTTTAACAAATAAATTGAGCAATCATTCTAAAAGCAATTGCGGCTCAGTAAAAGCAAAAAGAGAGCCTAAGCTCTCTTTTTCGTTTAGAAGTATTAATTTCTAAGAAAAAATACTTTTTAATAGGTAGAAGAATACGATCGACAATCCAGCTCCAATAGGCAGTGTTACCACCCAAGAGATAACAATGTTACGTACTACCCCTAAATTAAGGGCTGCAATACCACGTGCCATACCGACACCTAATACAGCACCAACTAATGTTTGTGTTGTAGAAATAGGTAAGCCAGTACCTGAAGCAATAACTACCGTTGATGCAGCGGCTAATTCAGCGGCAAAACCACGGCTTGGTGTTAAATGAGTAATACCATTACCGATTGTTGCCATCACACGCTTACCAAAAATAGCGAGGCCTAGCACGATACCGATACCACCTAGTGGTAAAATCCACCAAGCTAGTTGTGCTTTAGCAGTGATTTCACCGTTATGTTCAACAATATTAACCACGGCAGCTAGTGGACCGATTGCATTTGCTACGTCATTTGAACCATGTGCAAATGCCATTGCACAAGCAGTTACTATCATTAATACGGCAAATATTTTTTCTACATTAGCAAAATGCATCTCTTTATCTGCTTTAGGATCAATCTTCACTCGGTTAATAAAGAACTTACCAATCACCGCCACAACAATACCGATCAGCACTGCTAAGGTCACTGCTTCAGTTGTAGAGAAGTGTAAACCGATATGTTTAAGGCCTTTAGTAATGGTCACTAATGACAATACAAAACCAGCTAAAAACATGTACAAAGGTACGTAACGTTTAGCATTGGTGATCGGGTCTTTGGTATTAAATATTAACTTTTGAGAGCTCATAAAGATCAAGTAAGCAATAATACCGGAGATAAGCGGGGTAATAATCCAACTACCTACTATACCAATCACTTTACTCCAGGTAACACTATCAACACCCACACCAACAGCAGAGAAACCAACAATCGCACCAACAATTGAGTGAGTTGTTGATACAGGCCAGCCGTAGAATGATGCAATAATTAACCATAAACCAGCGGCTAATAATGCTGCGGTCATACCATAAACCAGTAGTTCAGGTTGGTCGATAAAGTAAGCGGCGTCGATAATGCCCTTACGAATAGTTGAAGTTACTTCTCCACCTGCTAAGTAAGCACCAGAGAACTCAAAAATCATTGCGATGATGATCGCTTGTTTAATCGTTAGTGCTTTTGATCCTACTGAGGTGCCCATAGCGTTCGCTACGTCATTTGCACCTATACCCCAAGCCATCAAAAAGCCGACTGTGCCAGCAAGCAAAACTAGCATGCTGCCGTATGTGTTTAAAATATCCATGATTTAGTCCTTAACGCTACGATCTTACTAGAATCAGTTCTAGCTGAGTTCCGATCAGTTCAGAGTGATCGGCTAAACCACCTACCCACTCTAAAATTTTATACAAAAACATTACATCTACTGGTTTGTAGTTATCTTCAATGGCTAACAAATTGCGGCGAAGTTTGATTTGTAATGAATCGGTATCATCTTCAATCGTTTCAAGTACTTCAATCATCTTAGTGACGATGTCTACTTCACGGCCTTTAAAGCCTGTTTCAAGTAGTTCATCTAATTCATTAATCGCATTTCTTGCTTGTTGGATCGCATCTAAACTACGTTGTATATACGCCATGAAATCAACGAATATTTCATGAGGTATTTGTAGTTGGCGTCCGTATACGCGTCCTGCGATATCTTTGGCTGTATTAGCAATTTTATCTTGGCGATTAACGAGCTCAATTAAATCAGCTCGGTCAATCGGCATAAACAAGCCTTTTGGTAGAGTTAAACGTAATTCACGTTTAAGCTCATCTGCTTCTCGTTCATACTGAGATATTTGTTTGCGTACTTGGTCCGCTTTTACCCAATCATTATTTGAGCATGCTTCAAAGAACGGTAACAATAATTCGCTACATACTGCGACTTTGTCCATGTGTAATTGGATTGGTTTAATTGGAGATTTTGCAAACACTCCAAATATCGAATTAACTGGCATGATTCACCTTCGAGTTTTATGGCATTATTGCCACTTTCTAGTTCTATTGACATCTATTAAGCGGCGCATGTTAACTTTCTTTTGCACACAATAGAACATGAATTTAGTATTATTCAGTAAATTTTAAGATTTAAAATGATCCAAACCATCAAAATAAGGGTAATTTCGGTAAACATTATGGAAACAGAAATAGAAATTAAGTTTTTTCAATGCACACTTTGCCGATGAACTATTGCATAAAATTAGTCAATACACGGTAATCTCCCATAAAAATCAGATGCTCTATAACGTGTATTTTGAAACGCCTACTCGTGCGCTTAGAACAATGGATATGGGATTAAGAGTAAGACGTATCGATGGCCAGTGTACACAAACCATTAAAACATCTGGTCGTGTTATTGGCGGTTTGCATCAGCGACCTGAATATAATGAACCGATAGATGGTTTAGATCCACAACTTGGGTTGTTTAATAAGAAAATTTGGCCTGATAATTGTGATATTGAGCAATTACAGACACAATTATCGCCACTTTTTAGTACAGATTTTAGGCGTTTACACTGGTTATTGGAGATGGAAGACGGCACTTTAATTGAAGTAGCGTACGATTGCGGCAAAATAACAGCGGCTCAAGAAGAGGCAGATATTTGTGAAATTGAGCTGGAATTAGTCAAAGGCGATGAAGCACAGTTATTTGTCTTAGGTAAAGACATTGCTTCACTACCACAGGTGCGTTTAGGTAATGTGAGTAAGGCGCAACGAGGCTACATGTTGAATGAAGGTGCTCGCTTTGCGGTAAAACCTATCGACTTTTCTGCTCTGCAGCCTGAAATGGATGTTAAGGAAGCATTATCCGTTAACTTTCAACATGGTTTAAAACATCTGCAATACCATGAAAACTGCTATTTAGAAGAGGGCGATTTTAATGCTTTAGTGGAGCTGCAGAAAAGTATTATGTTTTTGCATCAGAACATTCACCTATTTCGTGAAGCAGGCACTTCATTCAAAGGGTATAGCTGGGTTGAAGATTTACAATGGTTAGCGCGAAGCTTCTCATGGGTGGATGAACGTTTAGTATTCCAAAAACTTTTAGAGAATAAAGCCTATTACATTCGTAAGTTACCTAAGTTAAAACAATTACAAAAGAAATTGCGATTAGCAGAGCAAGCGTTACCAAGTGAAGAGGATATCTTCAATATGTTGCACAGTTCGCGCTACTGCCATTTTGTATTAGGGTTAACTGAGTGGTTAATTAAATTAGAGAAAACAGCCCAGAAAGAGGCAAACTCAACCTCTTTATTAGCTTTTTCGAGATCACGCCTTAACTGAAGCCTGGTCTAAATTAAAAGCTGAGTTATCTGCTGAGCCGATCCTAACCATAGAAAACCTATTACAGCACCAAGGTTTGTTAGCGGCTAACTTAATGACAGGATTTAGTTTAGGTAATCTATTTGATGCGCAACGTAGTGTTGAGTATTGCTATCCATGGTTAGATATCTACCAAGGGATGCAAGAGTTATCGATGTTAGATGCTATTTATGATCAAGCGCTAGAAGAGGAAGATAACGAAGTAAGAAATGAATACTTTAAATGGGTTAAACGTAAGCAATACTCGTTATTAAGTGCCATTGAGCAATCCAAGCAATACGCTGTTGCGAATGATATGTATTGGTTAGAGCCTGAACATTAAACTTACTTTGAAATAGGAGAAAATGAGTAAAATAATAGTGAATGGATCACAACCTATTAATGTTTACTCATAATTGGATAATTTATTCGCTAAATTACGCTAATGTTTTGAATCTAAAGGTCGATAACTTATTTATGGTTATCTTCCTTTATTTTATAACGCGCATCTTTAAATAATATACGCGTTATTATTCACCTTAACTTGAGCGGATTTATGGATAAAACACATTTAAACGGCCTAGAAAAACAACTCGTTAATACATCTGCCCTCAGTAAAGGGATTATTTTCTTTGTATTAGGCTCAGTAGTTACACTGATACTCAATCAACTCTTCTTATTTAGCCTACCTCCAGCTTTTATTTTGTTATTTCTATTAAGTTTGTTTGTTATGTGGCAGGACTACTGTCAACAGAAGCAATTATTGGTCTTACAGAGTTACCTTAAAGATCCTGAATCAGCACAACCTGAACAGTTAAAAGGTAACTTTTCACAACTTTACTTTTGCGCATCGTCAAGCTGAACAGTTGAATCAACAGAGTGGATCGGATGCCAGCACCTTAGGCAAGTTACATGAAGTAACAGAGCAATTTGGCTCTTGTATGGAGATGATTAATGATTCCATTGCTGAAGAGTTTGAGCAGATTGAATCCTTAGCCACTGCGATGAACCAGATGACCGCAGCGGTGCGTGAAGTGGAAGACAATGCTGAAAGTGCATCTGCTTCTACTTTAGAAGCATCAAGCGTAGCCGAAGAGGGACGACAAGCTGTGGATGCTACCATTGCATCAATTAACTCACTTTCTCGTAATATTGATGATTCAGCGATTGCGGTGAATAACGTTGAAACTAAAGTAGAAAGTATAGGTAGTGTGGTGGATACCATTCGCAGTATCTCTGATCAAACTAACCTACTTGCGTTAAATGCAGCAATTGAAGCTGCACGTGCTGGTGAAGCGGGTCGAGGTTTTGCTGTAGTCGCTGATGAAGTGCGTAACTTAGCGAAGCGCACACAGGATGCTACGGTGGAGATTCAATCTATGATTGAGCTTTTACAACAAAGTGCACAACAAGCAGTAGGCTTAATGGACAGTAGTGTGAAAGAGGCTGAGGTAGGTGTGACTGAAGTGACGAAAGCGGGTATCAAGTTATCTGACATTGTGGGTAAAGTTAGCCATATTTCAGACTTAAACTATCAAATTGCATCGGCGGCAAAAGAGCAAGCGACTGTAGCGGATGACATTAATACCAACTTGGCACAGGTTAAAGAGATAGTAGAAGGTTCAGTTGTTGTGTTACAGGAAGTAACAGAAATGACCGATGAAATCTTAGGTTACACTGTGTTGTTAGTGAAAAAATAGAGGATGGTAGGCAAGCACAATAATAGCGTGCTTGCTTTTAGTTTAACTGAGCGCATTTATAATACCAATCATAGTAAGTAACTGATCTATTTTACTTGTTAAAACAACTTATTTTTTCGTTGTAAGTTTCGTATAGGGAACAACCATTTACATCAACTTACGCCTCAAACTAAGCCATTTTTCCGGCGCAAAATTTAGATCAGTTATTTAATACAATTGGTATAAGCATATTTATGGTGAAGTTACTTTTAAACTAATCAGCTACTTATAATAGGGGTGAATAAATTTATTTATTATTCGGCTTGCTCAAAGTATTCACTACCAGAGGCAAACTGAGTTAACTCTTCTACCACACATTTCTTTATATCTAATTGATTTTCAGCAGGAATATTATAACGCAAACCTAATTGAGTATAATCCTCGGCGCTTAAGCTTACGGTTAAACGTGGGCGCTTTGGTTTTTTATGGGTGGGGAGCTCAAGTAGAATCACGGATCTTTTCTGAAGGGCTAATTCCCTCATCTAATGCACTGCGGCGAATGCTATATTGAAGTTTGCTATCCATATCAAAGGCAATTTGTACTGCTTTAACTACTTTTGCTGATTGCTGCCATTTTTTAGGTAATTCACCGTTAGGCATCCTTACTCTCCTTTGATCCATAATTCTGCAATATCAATAGCAGGTCTAAAACTAGATAAATAAACGTCAGTATCACCATTCTCAAAAATGAAAATATCGATTGAACGTAACTCTTTATTACCTTCAAGTGAAAAGTATTGAAACTCTCTACCATGGTCTTGATCGGTAAACTGTGGTGGTTTTGTATCTCGGTAATCAGCTTGATGGATATAACCTGAAGTTTCAAAATCTTGCTGAATGTACTCTGTCGCTAACATATCACCATAATTATGCTGCTCTGTTAGTGGAATTAATCTTGCTTTACCTGGTGCCTCGAAAATCTCAGCAAACGCATCCAAATCAAATAAAGCTTCAACCTCGGCGCGGCTTAATAATAAACTGCATTTTATTAAATTTTTGGATTTTTAGGAAAGCTTAAGTAAACCAGCTTTTTCACCTGCACCTTGGCTAGTTAATTGTACATAGTGCTGGTGTTGAAATTCTACAGTAGTGATATCGGTAACTTGTAATTGCTGCTTACGCATCGCTTCAGGTAAAGCAAAGCTATCGCCAAAACAAAATATATCACCTTGTAACAATTGCTTAGGCTGATTAAGAACACGAGTAGGTGCTGCGGGTTTCTTTTTAAATAGTGAAGATAGAAAGCTCATGGTGCTCCTTAAACAAGCAAGATTAGTACAATATACTATTTTATATGGCAAAAAACACGACGAGCAAGTGCTGGTCGTGTTTTAGAAAGGGTTAAACTACTAAGCCCTTATTTTTTCTTTAAACGATCCAACACTGATTGAGCACTCGTTTGCTGTGCGCCAATGCCGGCATCTTGTAGTTTGCTTTTTAATGTTTGCTCTGGTGTTTCTGCATCTAATTGCTCTGCAGCTTTTAGCTTATCATCAAACATTGCTTGTTTTTTCTTAATACGCTCTAATGAATCTTTAGCATTCAATAGTTTAGAGTTACTTGCCGAAAAGTTGTCAGTAATCGCTGATGTTGCTTTTTGTACGCTTTCAGTGGTCTTTACCATGGTTAACTGGCGTTTATATTCAGTTAATTGACGTTCACTTTTCTTGATCAGCTCTTTCAAACGGTCAGCACTGCTTAAGAAGCTTTCATTTGCTTGTTGTTGGTCAGCTGCGCTGCTTTCTAGTTCAGCAATTTTTTCAGCCACTTCAATGGCTAACGCTTCATTACCTTGGTTAAGCGCTTGCATCGCATAACCTTCGTGTTCTTTAATGCTAGCTTGTAGTTGAGCTAACTCGCGTGCTGCTTGCATCTGTTTTGCCATGACTTCAGTTAAGTCACGCTTCGCGATAGTAATATGCTTTTCAGAGTCACGGATCTCTTGTTCAAAAATACGTGTTGCGTTAGCGTCAACAATTGCTTCACCGGCTTCAGTTGCGCCACCACGTACTGCTGTAATAATCTTTTTAAATATGCTCATTGTTCACTCCGAATTATTGTAAGTAACTATCCATTTCACTAATCACTTCAAGGCTATTATCGCTTAAAGTCACTAATTCAAGCTCTATATCTTCTAGGCTTGAGTTGATAGATAGCGCGCCAAAAACAACATATTTGTTCTCGACTTTAGCAAAAGCGGATAATGGCATTGGAATGTTCATTTCTAACATCGCTTCCATCATATTCGCTTTCAGTTCAGTTTTAATCTCATCTTCACCCCATAAGTAGGCGATACATAAGATTTGGTTATCACTAATAGAAACAAAAATAGGGATCTCTTCACGGCCAATGATTTCTACCTGTAATACATCTATTTCACCATTGATCGGTGTACAGTCAAAATTAAAGCCCGTTTCGGTATCGTCTGCTAACTTATTTAAATGGGTAGCAATAGTATGAATATTCATCGTGTTCCTTAACCTTTGTGACATTAAATGTCTTGTGACTGTTAATTTAGTAGTCTTGTCATTATATGTCAATGGATTTATATTTTTATTTATACAGATTGATTGCCCAACCTGCTGCGATAATGAACAAAGTGTTGATTGTGCATAATGATTATTAATAAGTCCGCTCTGTGACCAACATTATAATAATGCGGTGTTTAAATTAGTTTTCAATGATTAAATGTTGAAAACTACTGATCGGTTTCAAAACAACTGTTAAGTTAATATTAATTGCTCATTAAACCTTTCTTTTAGGTACTTTATGTCTTTATTAATAGAAACTGCGAACAAGCACCTGCAACAATTAAGTGAACGTCTTGACCTGTCTTTTTTAACTGCACAACAAAAACAACAACTCACTGAACTATGTGGGTTAAGTGATTTTGTGGCTGAATCATTAATAAAGCAACCTAGCCTACTCGAAACACTATTTAACAGTGAATTATTAATCACTGAAGATAGAAAAGTAGTGATAGAAGCGGAATTGCAAGCGCAATTAGCCAAGGTGCAATCAGAAACTGAGTTACATCAGGTATTACGCTTATTTAGACGTAAACATATGTTGGTCATTGCTTGGCGTGAATTGTTAAACATAAGCACACTGCAAGAAAGCTTACAGCAGACCTCCTTTTAGCTGACCAACTGATACAACAAAGTGCAGATTGGTTATATACATTACAGTGCAAAGAGCAAGGAACACCGATTGGTGAGTCTGGTGAGCAACAACATTTATATATCTTTGCAATGGGTAAGTTAGGTGGGCAAGAGCTTAACTTCTCCTCTGATATTGATCTTATTTTTGCTTACCCAGAAAAAGGACATACTCAAGGTGGGCGCAGAGAGATTGAGAATCCGGTCTTCTTCACCAAATTGGGTCAGCGTTTAATTGCCGCATTACATCAAATCACTGTGGATGGTTTTGTGTACCGTGTGGATATGCGTTTACGTCCTTTTGGGGAGTCAGGACCTTTAGTCTCTAGTTTTAATTCTTTGGAAGATTATTATCAAACTCATGGTCGGGAGTGGGAACGTTATGCCATGGTTAAGGCGCGAGTATTGGGTAAAGAAGGCGCAGATAAAACCGCGTTAATAGCGATGTTACGTCCTTTTGTGTTTAGGCGTTATATCGATTTCAGTGCCATTGATTCTTTACGAAAAATGAAAGCAATGATCAGTGCCGAAGTGCGTAGAAAGGGCTTAAAAGACAATATTAAACTAGGAAAAGGAGGGATTCGCGAAATTGAGTTCGTGGTACAAGCCTTTCAATTGATCCATGGCGGTAGAAATATCGAATTACAGTGTAAAGGCTTAGAGCAAGCTTTACAGGTAATTGCTGACTTAGACATCTTGCCACAGCAACGTGTCGATTGTTTATTGAAGTCCTATCGATTCCTACGTGTGGTGGAAAATGTACTTCAGGAAATAGCCGATCAACAAACCCAAACATTGCCTGATAATGCGCTGGATAAACTTCGTTTAATCAAGGTACTTGATTTTTCTGATTGGGACAGCTTTTACACTCACTTAACGGAAGTGATGGCAAAGGTTAACCATGAGTTTAATTGGGTGGTGGGTGAAGCGGACGAACAACAACATCAAGCTGAACAAGCCTTTGTTGAGGTATGGCAATTAGATCTGGATAGTCAGGAGATGGTGTCTTTATTAGCTGAAAACATCATTGAACAGCAAGTGACAACCGAGCAGGTACAGGCTTTTGCTAAGATGATTGTGTCACTTAAGCAAGATATGAGTCGTCGTCCGATTGGGCCAAGAGGGCAAGAGACGATTGATAAACTATTACCGCGAATTATCTCTTTAATATGTGAGTATCCTCAGCCTGACCAGTTGTTTGAACGCATCCATCATCTACTGATTAATATCATGCGTCGAACTGCTTATTTAGAGTTATTAAATGAGAATGAAGGGGCATTAAAGCAATTATTAAAACTATGCTCTGAAAGTTATCGTGTCTCTGAACAATTGGCTCGTCATCCCATTTTATTAGATGAATTATTAGACTGGCGAGAGCTATATCATCCCACAGCGTTAGATAGCTATCGCAGTGAATTACAGCAGTTTATGTTGCGTATTCCAGGTGAGGATATGGAACAACAGATGGAAGCGCTGCGCCAGTTTAAACAGATGCAGTTTTTACATATTGCCACTGCAGATATTGCCAAGGGCATTAAATTACCACAGGTTAGTGATCACCTGACTGCATTAAGCGAAGCAATATTGGACTATGTCGTGCAGATCGCTTGGGCACAAATTACTGATAAATTTGGCTTTCCAAGTAATGTTGAAGGTACTGATCGTAAAGGTTTTGCTGTCATAGCTTACGGAAAAATGGGTGGGCTTGAGTTAGGTTACGGATCCGATCTTGATGTCGTGTTTTTACATGATACACATATCGCTGGTGAGACTAATGGTCGTCGTCCTATTGATAACCGCTTATTCTACTTCCGTTTAGCGCAGCGTATTATCCACTTGTTTAGCTCGCGCACTAATTCAGGAATATTGTATGAAATTGACATGCGTTTGCGTCCTTCAGGTAATGCTGGCCCATTAGTAGCAGGGTTAGGGGATTTAAACGATATTTATTGGAAGAAGCATGGACGTGGGAGCATCAAGCCTTAGTACGTACTCGACCTGTTTTTATTGATCAAGAGATGTTAGCCGAGTTTAATGCGATTCGTTGCCAAGTCTTAAGTCAGAAGCGTGATAGAGAGAAATTGAGTAACGCTGTAACAGCAATGCGCAATAAAATGCGTGATCATTTAAATAGAGCAACAGCTGGACAGTTTGACTTGAAACAGTCGCCAGGAGGTATGGTTGACATTGAGTTTATTGCGCAGTATCTCATCTTAGCATATGCACACCAATATCCTGAATTACTTACAAAATGGTCGGATAATTTACGTATTTTTAATGCTTGTCGAGAAGCGGAGTTGTTAACCGAAAAGCAAGCGACACAATTGAGTGATGCCTATTGCCATATACGTGATACCGCTCACCGATTAACGTTAGGGAAAGAGGCTCGTGTTACGGTAGTAGACCAATTTGTTGAAGAAAGAGAATGGGTAGTGGGTATTTGGAAACAGCTTTTTAATTAGCAATAATAAAGTATGTTGATTGAACCTAAAGCTAACTGTGTTGGTTAGCTTTAGGTGACTAGCTACTTATAAAACGAGGCTTCACCTTCAGGGCGGGTTTTAAATCGACGGTGTAACCACATGTATTGATCATCACACTCTTTTACCATTTTTTCAATTTCTTGATTGGTACGAGTGGTATCGACAATCACATCATTACTTGGGAAGTCCACAAGTGGCGGGTTAAAGATAAGCTCGTAGCCTTCAGCCCCTGGTAAGCGCTTTAAAAATAAAGGAATGACCACGCTATTTTTGACACGAGCTAAAGTACTGGTACCTGAAACCGTATTGGCTTTTTCTACATTAAAGAACGGCGCAAAGACACTACTTTTATGTCTTCCATAGTCATGATCGGGTGCGTACCATAATGATTGACCCGTTTTTAATACGCGTAACATGGCTTTGAAGTCTTTACGATCTAACATCGCTTTATGTTCACGACTTCGACCTCGATAAAACCAATAATCTAATACTTGATTACTGTTTTTTCTATAAACTGGATAACATGGATGTACCAACCCTAATGCTCGGGCTCCCATTTCTAAGGTTAAAAAATGCGCGCCTAAAAAGATAACTCCTTGATCTTGTCGCATTGCATGTTCAAGATTATCTAATCCACGTACGCTTATCAGGCCGCGCACTCGCCAAGTCGGCCAAAACCATGCCATGCCCATTTCAAATAAAGCGATACCCGTATTTTCAAAATTGGCTTTCACCTTCGCATCAATCTCTTCTTCGCTTAGATCTGGAAAACAGAGTTCAAGATTACGACGTGCAGTATGGAAACGCTGTTTCGCAAATGGAATTGCTATACGACCTAAAAACTTGCCTAATTTAAGCAGGGTAGAATAAGGGAGTAATGAAGATAAAAATAAAGCTGAAATGCCTACCCAAGATAACCAATATCGAGGGTGAAAAAAACTCGGTTTTAAAGTGTATGCTTCCATAAATTACTCTCTATTTTCAGGAGGGTTTATTCTACCGATTATTACTCCAAATGACTATTTGGTAGCAGAAAATTTTAAGTACGTTAGTATATACCCCATTTTATTTTAATTATTTAGGTTTAAAATGTTGAGAGCAAAGCGTTTTTACTTTTGATTTTATTTTTGTTAGCACAATGATGGCGCTAATTGTTGCTATTTTTATCATTATGTCAGACGATGAAAGCCAAAGACAACAACGCAAATTAGTTGAAAGAACAGTATATAACAGCTTCACATCGACACTGGCTCAAGCTAAATCTAACGCAACACTGTTATTCGAATTACAATACAGTGACCCAGCCATTATTACACTGTTGGATCAAGCCAATAAAGTACAAGATTCACCCGAAAACTTGCAAAGAATAAACCAAGTACTTGCACAACATTTACAACCTCAGTTTGATATCAGTAGTAAAAAATTTCCCTCTCAACAAATTTACTTAACTAATAGTCGGTTATTACTTCATTTTGATAAGCAGGGACCTAATACTGAGACAAAAGCGAATAATAGAATTGGCTTAGAAAATGTGATTGAAAATCATAAACCTTCTTTTGGTTTATCTTTAAAAGCAGGACGTTACGTATACCGTTATTTTTCCCGGTATTTAATCGAGCGAATGAGTTTATTGCCATTGTGGAACTGTCGCTGCCATTAGCTAAAATACAAAACTATTTAGCCGATGGTAGTGAAGTTAAGTCGCAATACCTATGGGCTAAACGACCTCTATTAGCGTTAACACAAAAAAATAATGTGTATCAAAATACCCCTTTATCGAAGAGCTTTTTAATTAGCTTGAATCAACGTCATGAAAATACTGATAAAGCAACCTTATCGGCTAATGACCTAGAAAAATTAAAACAGAGCTTTAATGCCGATCAACGCGCTAAATTATTACAGTTGAAAAAATTCTCCTTTAATACATCCATTAATGGACGTAACGGTGTTGCGGTCTTTATGCCGATCAGTAATGTATATGGTTATCATGTTGGTGGCGTGATGACGTTTACGCCAACTTTGAAGTTGTATATCTCCACTACAGAATTTAATGTGATTACGGTTATGTTGGCTTTATTGTTACTGGTTATTTTCCTGTATATATTGCGGAAATCGAATCATTTATACGAAATTAAAGCTTCATTTCAGCGTTTTTTAGATGCGTTACCTTTCCCTATTTATCTGAAAAATAACAATAATCAATATTGTGGTACTAACACGGCATTTCACGAATTCTTCTCTGTGAGTAAGCAGAAGTTATTTCGCCGTGATGCTAGTTATGACCATAAAATTGAAGACTTTAAGGTCTCAATGTCAGATGTCGAAGATGCCGATGGTTATCTCGCCATCGAGTCGGATCAGATTAAAGGAGATGAAGACCTTACCTATAAAATGTATTGTTTTGCTATGGCAGAAAGAGGTATGCCTAAACAGGGTTTTGTTGGTTATATCAATGATATAACCCGATATAAGTTACTTAATAAACAATTAAAATCCTCGTTATTTGATCAATCCCAGTTTATGGATATTTTACCTTTTGGAGTAAGGATCTTTAATTTAGAAGGGCACGTGACTTTCGTTAATAAGGCATTAAGAGCAATTAATGGAGGCAAAGTTACTGAGTTTTTAAGTAGTGAATGTAAAGCTGTATTTAGTTGTATGGAGTGCCACACTAGTGTTTGTGCATTACATAAAAGTAGAATACTAAAAAACACACAACGGGTTGAAATTATAAAACATAATGAGCAAGGTGAAGCCTTAACCTATGAGGTGAGTTACCACCCTTATTATACGGTTGATAAAAAGATACAAGGTGTCGTGGAGCTCACTAATGACATTACTATTAACAAGTTATTATTAGATAGAAACCATGCGTTAATGCTTACCGATGAATTGACTGGTGTATTGAATTACCGTGGACTGCTTAATGCGGGTGAAAACTACTTTAGATTGGCTGAACGTGCTAAAAAGCCCTTTTTTGCTTTGTATTTAAATATTGTAGGGCTTAATAAAACAAGTGCTGAATATGGTGAACAAGCGAGTCAAAACCTAATCGTTGGTTTTGCTGATATTTTAAAAGATACTTTCCGTGAAACAGATATTATCGCTCGTACGGGTAATGACGAATTTGTAGTGTTAATGAATGACAGTGAATATCAAATCCTTGATCCTGGGAAATTTCTGCGTTTAGATGATGCAATTCAAACATTTAATATGCAATCAAAGGTGGATTATCGTTTGATTGTTGATACGGGGATTATCGAATATAAAAGTACAAATCATCATGCTTTATCGGAATTAATTAAAGATGCCGAGCAAATCGTTTATGAGCAATCAATTAAACGTGGTTTAAATAATTAAACCCTGTGTTGTGAGTACTTTTTATAAATTCAGCTTTAGGCTCTTTGAGCCTGTGGCTGCATTCTGAACTTGGCCAAGCAAGGTAATGGTCAGGCTGCTTAAAGCGTGTTAGATGTTGCTTGAGATACTGCTTTAATTGTTCGCAGTATTGCTCAAAGTGGATTAGATTAGCATCAGAAAAGGCTATAAATACTGCCATTCTTTGTCCATATTGTGCATCTTTAATTGGCACAATATAGGCTTTTTCCACGTAGGGTACTTGTAAACAGAGTGCTTCAATCTCTTCCGGTTGAATATTCTCACCGCCACTAATAAATTGCCTATCTTTCCTACCTGAAATAATTAATTGATCACCTTTAAGTCGCCCACAATCACCACTGCTTACCCAGCGTTTAGGGTCTATCTTGATTAATTTATTATCTCGAAAATAGCCAATAAAGCGTGTGGCTCCTCGAAAGTAGATTTGTTCGTTGTGTATTTTAACTTCTCGATAGGGCAATACAATTAACTGGTTATTATTAGTAGATGTCGCTACTTGTGAAGCCATTTCAGTACAGCCATAACTGAGATGGTAGGTAAAACCTCGTGCAGCTAGGGCGGTTAATAGCGACACCGAAAAAGCACTGCCCCCTAATAAAATGTGTTTAAGTGTGCAGCCTTGAGCAGAGAAATGAGGATCTTTTAATAGTCGTATTAACTGAGTGGAGACCAAGGAAAGGTGAGTTATCTTTCTGCTAGATAACAGCGGATAGCTAAGATCTTTGTTGCTTAAATCTAGCGTTGCCCCTGCAATTATAGTGCGCATAACGGTAGCATAACCACTTATATGATAAAGCGGTAGCGACAGTAAGTTGCGATCGCTAATCTGAAGTGAAATAGATGATTGCGAACCCAACGCACTAAAATAATGATTGCCATAATGGTGCACAATGGCTTTAGGGAAACCACTGCTACCTGAAGTGAAAATGATATTAGTGGGCTGTAAAGGGTTAATCTTTAAGGGACTTAATGGCTTTATGTTTTTTTTGCAAAAACTCAAGTCAATATTAAGGGAATTTAATAGATGGTGCCGAGAATTATCTTCTACCCAGCAGTAAGGGCTATTTAATATATTTAAGCGCTGCTGTATTTCTGACTCAGTAAAGTTTGGATTAAGTGGACAAAATAACCAACCGAGACGCAAACATACAAGCTGTAGCAGCAATAATGGTATGCCATTGTTAGCAATACACACCAATCTGATAGGGGTTGAAGGTTCAGAGTCGGTTACCTGTTTGCTGAGTTGTTCTGCTAAGTGAGTTAATTGGATATCTAGTTGTTGATAACTTATCTGCTGTTGATCATCCTGTATTGCGATGGTTTGCCCGTGATTTATCGCTTGAAAGCGCACAGGGCAGTGGTTTTCAGTGATTAGCATAATTGCTCAGCCTCTTTTAAATAAGACTCAAGTTGAGAAACTTCATCCAGCTTTCTATCCCGAATTTTAAGTGTAAAGGCTTGCCTTGTATCTAAACCTAATGAGAGTTTAACTTGCTTATCTTGTTGCCAGTGATTTGCCAAGTGATGGAGTTGATTCAGTGCAATAGGCGATTCAAAACTGGAGCTGATACTGATTTGTAGTTTTTGCTGTTGTGCTTGCGTTAATAAGTGGCTAATACGTTGTGGATCGCCTATTAAACTAGGTTTGATAACGAGTGCCTTAATCCAGTTTTCTGTTGGGATTTTTATTGTTTTAAGCAAGCTTTCATCTAAGGCTAAGTGGCTATCATACTGTTGTGCAATAGCCATGTTATTGGCCATTGAATTGGTTGGTTCTTCAATATAATCAATGTGTTGTTTATCTATTGAAGAGATGAAATCACTGTATTGCTGTGTTGTCCATTGTTGATTGGCATCTAACCTAACGCGCAGTATTGGGTTTAGTTTGATTAACTGTTTAACCAGTTTGACCTCTGTTTTGACTGCCAATCTTGCTACTTTTAGTTTAATGATATCTGGTTGATTTAAGGACTGATAACGTTGGATGATCTGAGTCGGATAGCCTTGTAATAATGGGATACTTTGCGTCGTGCTATGGTGTTCAGCTGTTGTATATGGCGTAGCCTGTAATAAACAATGCAAAGCAAATTGTATACTTGGAAAAGAAGATAATAGTTCGACTTGGTGTTGATTGATGCTGATGGTATTTAATAAAGACAATAGATAAGTTGTACATTCCTCTAATGTTTCGTGGCTAAATCCTGGTAGAGGAGCCACTTCACCTATTCTGATATTTTTATCCGCAGTACGCTGAACCAACCACAAACCTTGACGCCAGGTCAGTCGCTGACCTTTAAAGTTAATTGCTTGTTCAAAAGGTAAGGAAAAACGGTACAAGCTTAAGGAACGATTGGTTCGGTTGAATAGTTGTTTAAGCTTGCCTATCTTCATGATTAACCCCTTTATCTTTAACCCAGTTATACACTGGATTGAGTTAAAGGGGATTGATAAGGATCACTCTTCGCCGTGATAGGCGGTTCCGGTGTAATCATCAAAGCGTGAGTAACGACCTTGGAAGGTTAAACGTACTTTACCGATTGGACCATTACGTTGTTTACCTATGATAATTTCAGCAATGCCTTTATGTTCACTGTCTTCGTGATAAACCTCATCACGGTAGATAAACATGATTAAATCGGCATCCTGCTCAATCGCGCCTGATTCACGTAAATCTGAGTTAATTGGGCGTTTATCAGCACGTTGCTCTAGACCACGGTTTAGCTGTGAAAGGGCAATAACTGGACAACGCAACTCTTTGGCTAAGGCTTTCAAAGAGCGCGATATTTCCGAGATCTCTAGGGTACGGTTTTCACTTAATGAAGGTACACGCATTAATTGCAGGTAATCGACCATGATCATGCTGACACCACCGTTATCACGGGCAATACGACGTGCACGCGAACGTAGTTCAGTAGGTGTTAAACCAGAGCTATCATCAATGAACATTTTACCGCGATCTAATAAAATAGACATAGTAGAAGAGAGGGAAGCCCAGTCATTTTCATCCAGTTGACCAGTACGGATTTTACCTTGATCGATGCGACCTAGTGACGCCAACATACGGTTCATGATCTGATCCGCTGGCATCTCAAGTGAGAAGATGATTGTTGGTTTATCTGCATTTAATGCAGCATGTTCAGCTAAGTTCATAGCAAAGGTGGTTTTACCCATAGATGGACGTGCGGCAACGATGATCAAGTCACCAGGTTGGAAACCTGTGGTCATTTGGTCTAAATCGTTATAACCCGATGATAAACCTGTAATACCATCACGTGGGTTTTTACATAAATCATCAATTTTAGCGACCGTCTCTTTCAAGATATCTTTGATCGCTTGTGGACCTTCATTTTGGTTATTACGCGCTTCTGCTATCTGGAATACTTTAGTTTCGGCAAAGTCTAATAGCTCTGAACTATTTCGTCCTTCTGTATCATAGCCCGCTTCCGCAATATCATTAGCAACACCAATTAACTCTCGGACAATGGCTCTTTCACGCACGATATCCGCATAGTTGTTAATATTAGCTGCACTAGGAGTGTTCTGTAATAGTTCAGCAAGGTAGGCAATGCCACCTATGCCTTCTAACTCCTGTGTATTTTCTAGCTTTTCAGATAAGGTAACGATATCCACAGGGATATCATCACTACTGAGTTTTTCAATGGTTGAGAAGATCAGGCGGTGTGCACGTGTGTAGAAGTCACGGTCTACAACACGTTCGGATACATCAGACCAAGTATCGTTATCTAATAATAAACCACCGATCACTGCTTGTTCTGCCTCAAAGGAGTGGGGCACGGTTTTAATAGGTGAGTTCATGGTGTTATTTTTTTGTTTGGTAAACGCTGGCTTATCCGCCATATTTAAATCCTAACGAGTGAAATTGATAAAACAGGATATTTTATGCAAATGTATAGGGTCAGAGTCAATGGATTTAGCGCTAAACTGCGTCTTTAAATCTGCTACTTTTTAGCTTTACTAAGAGAACTCATGTGCATAAATTATTGTTGAGTACTTTAACAAATAGACTAGCCTGGGTCATCATTTAGCTGTGCATTACTATGATTGATTTGTTGCTTATCGCAGAACGAGTTCACCTGTCTATACGCATTATTTGGGTGTGTTAAACTGGTTGGATAATAGATTAAGGGTACAAGGAAAGTATGTGTTAGCCAAAGGGACTATTTGGTCGAAGATAAGCAATCGTTTTTGGGTCAGCAGTAAGGTGGTGCCGAACAACCCATTAAGTACATTAGGAATAGATGCTTCGCGTCCAATTATCTATGTCTTGGAACAAAATAGCAGTAGTGATTTACTCGCATTGCAAAAAGCTTGTCAGCAAACAGCGTTACCGGATCCATTCCAAATAATTACTATAGCGGATCAAGTGCTCTCTTCTGTGATCTATTTACATGATAATTATTGGTTTAAAAAGGCCGAGCTAAAACAACAGCAAAGCAATTACCTTAATCAATACCAACAGTTATTCAGCTTATATCGTGCAGATAATGATTTAGCAGTACAACTTGTGCCTGTGACCTTTTTCTGGGAAGAAAACCCAGGCAAACAAACATCTAGACAAGCCTTTTCAGGACACACTAACATTAGCCGTTGGCATAAAGCCTGTTTGATGATGGTGGCCGGACGTGATCACTTAATACGCTTTAACCCTCCAATTTCAGTAAGTGCGTTAATAAAAGATCAGAGAAATACTGATAGTAAACAACAAGCCTACCAGTTAGCTAGGGTTGCGTTACATTATTTCAGAGCACAATATAGATCGACGCGTGGCCCTGTGATCCCTAAACGCAAAAAAATCATTAAGCAAGTGCTTGAAAGTGAACAGTTACAACAAGATATTCAACAATACAGTGCTAAAACAGGGATGCCAGAAACACAAGTCTCTGAGCAGTGTGAGGCTTATTTAAAAGAAATAAGTAGTCAGTTTTCCTATCGACTTTTACGCTTTTTTCGGATTGTGTTAGGTCGTGTGTGGAATGGTATCTATCAAGGTATTGAAGTTAATAATGCACAAGCAGTGAGGGATGCGACTCAAAGTGGAGCGGAAATCGTATATATGCCTTGTCACCGAAGTCATATGGATTACCTCTTACTTTCATATCTATTATTTGAAGAAGGTTTAATGCCTCCGCATATTGCAGCCGGAGTGAATCTTAACTTTTTCCTGCTGGTGGTATTTTTAGACGCTCTGGTGCATTTTTCTTACGCCGTACTTTTAAAGATAATCCTTTGTACGGAAAAGTATTCAAAGCCTACTTTGCTATGTTATTTAAGCAGGGTTATCCCATTGAGTTTTTCACTGAAGGTGGACGTAGCCGAACAGGGCGGTTATTACCGCCTAAAACGGGGTTATTGGCGATGAGTATTGATACTTTTCTCTCGCAACCTCAACGTAATGTGGTGATTGTCCCAATCTATATAGGTTATGACCATATCATGGAAGTGAGTACTTACATGAAGGAGTTGTCAGGGCAACACAAAAAGCAAGAAAACGCATGGCAAGTGATAGGAATAGTTAAAAAACTAGGTAATTTTGGACGCGCGTTTGTGAATTTTGGTGAGCCGATTAATTTGAAGCATTACTTTGAGCAACAAGTGCCTACTTGGCGAGAGGAAAAATTAAGTGAGGGACAAGTAGCGCAGCAGGTTAACCAGATTGCTACACAGGTGATGCAAGGGATCAACCAAGCCACTGCGGTGAATGCTCTGCCTTTATGTGCTGCCATCTTGTTAGCGAGTACACACCATCAACTTGGTAAACAGCGTTTGTTAACCTTGATCGCTTTGCATCAACAATTATTAGGTTTGTTATCAGATAATAGGTTAATGACTTACCCAAAGGAGCAAGCTGAGCACGTTTATCAACAAGCTTTTTCCCTTAATAAATTCTCAGAGTCTCAGCATGTGATCAGTTGTGATACAGCACAAAGCGCCCATTTGACTTATTACCGCAATACTATAGTGCATCTATTTGCATTACCTTCATTGCTGAGTTTTGTATTAATTAAACTGAGTAATAAGAATAATCAACTTCTTCGTGATGCTATAGAGCCCTTGCTTGCGAGGTTATTACCTTATGTTGAAGCGGAATATTTTTTAGCGCCAGCATCACAACCTTTAGTCGAGAGAGTTAACCTGTTATTAGTGCATTTACAAAGTATTAATATGCTTCGTATTAAGGGTGATTTTATCGAAATAAGCCATTTATCGTATTTAAAAGTGCTCAGTGCCCATTTAAGTGAGACGCGATTACGTTATCATTGTGTGTTATCGCTATTAGTGGCTGACTTTCAACAAAGTAATGCGGATTTGATCGCAGCGAGTAAAATACAATTAACTGAGCAAAGCATCGAACCCTTTGATCAAAAAGTGATTGAGGTGTTTATTAGGCAGCTTGATAGAAAAAGTTTTACAATGGATGCAGCACAGCAGTTGTTAGCGTGTTTATCCGACCATTAGGAAAGAGTATGTTATTAGATGGAAAAGCATTAGTGGCGTCGTTACGCGCTGAAGTCAATGAAGTCGATTGTGCGACAGTTAATCAGCATTTACACAATAAAACGCCTTTGTTATTTATTGATATTAGAGAGCCGGATGAAACTGCTGCAGGCTACCCAGTAGGGAGTGAGTGCATACCGCGTGGTGTATTAGAGGTGCAATTATCTACTTTGCCTGCATACCAAGCTTTGATTAGTGATTTGCCTTCTGCTGCTCAATTACCTATCTATCTAATATGCCGTTCCGGTGCGCGAAGTGTGTTAGCAGCTGCCTCTTTACAGAATATGGGCTATCAACAGGTTTATTCTGTGGCAGGTGGTTTTATCGCTTGGCATCAACAAGGGTTGTTGGTTCAAGGTGAATAAACCCTATCTAATTTTAAAAGAAGCGGTATTTTTTCAGGAAGAGATTAAAAAAGTCGCTTTCTGACGTTTTTACAACCGGCTAAAGGCAAAGCAGAAGCGATGCAGTTTCTTGCTGAGATTAAAGCTGAACACAAAGATGCTCGTCATCACTGTTGGGGATTTATTGGTGGCAGCCCCAAAGACAGTGTAAATATGGGCTGCAGTGATGATGGTGAGCCTAAAGGCACAGCTGGTAAGCCTATTTTAGCGGTATTGCAAGGTACTAATGTCGGTGAAATGGTGGCCGTGGTGGTTAGGTACTCTGGTGGCATTAAATTAGGAACTGGTGGATTGGTTCGTGCGTATAGTAATGGTTTGCAGCAATTATGTCCGGAGATGCCAACAACAGAAAAGCGTTTTTTGAGCAATTTCAGTTACAATGTAATTATGCGCAAATGGCAACTTTAGAGCATATACTGACAACACATTCAGGACGCCTTATTGACGTTGATTACCAACAATCAGTACAGGCATTAATAGAAGTGGATAGAGAGCAGGTTGCTTTATTTAAACAAAAATTACAATCATTGATGCAGGGACAAGTCATTGCAAAAAAATTAACAGCGCAACAAATGAATTGGGTTAACTAGTGGCAATTCGTTCAATTATCCGAATTGTAGGTATGCTGATTGGGTTATTTAGCTTAACCATGCTACCACCTGTTTTTATCGCTTACATCTATCAAGATGGTGGCGGTAATGACTTTTTAGCCGCTTTATTTGTGACTTTAGTGATTGCTTTAGTTTTTTGGTTACCAAACCGACGCCATAAAAGTGAGTTAAAGGCCCGAGAAGGTTTTTTAATTGTTGTGCTGTTTTGGGCAACGCTAGGTAGTGTGGGGGCGATCCCTTTCTTGATGAGTTCCAGCGTTGATATGAATTTGGCTACCGCCTTTTTTGAGTCATTTTCAGGCTTAACGACTACTGGTGCCACAACTATTGCAGAACTCAATGACTTGCCTAAGTCGATTCTTTTTTATCGACAAATGCTGCAATGGTTTGGTGGTATGGGGATCATTGTCTTAGCGGTCGCGGTACTGCCAATGTTAGGTATTGGTGGTATGCAGTTATACCGCGCTGAAACACCTGGGCCGGTTAAAGACTCAAAAATGACACCGCGTATTGCAGAAACAGCAAAAGCGTTATGGTATGTCTATTTATGTTTAACAGTGGCGTGCATGTTGGCGTTTTGGCTCGCAGGAATGACCCTGTTTGATGCTCTGGGACATAGTTTTTCGACGGTATCGATTGGTGGATTTTCTACCTATGACTCCAGTATGGGACATTTTGATAGTGATGTGATTAATATGATCACAGTGGTGTTCTTGATTATCTCTGGTATTAACTATGCCTTGCATTTTACCGCTTTTTCGGCCAAAGAGTTTAGCCTACGTGTATATCGGAAAGACCCAGAAGTGCGTGCCTTTATTTTTATCCAAGTTTTCTTAACCGGTATATGTTTTTGGGTGTTAATGGGCAATGATATTTATAGCACCATTGAAACCACTTTTTCTCATGCGTTATTTCAAGCCGTTTCTATCTCAACAACGGCGGGATTCACCACCACTTCCTTTTCTGACTGGCCGCTGTTTTTACCTGTGTTATTGATTTTCTCTAGCTTTATTGGCGGATGTGCAGGTTCAACGGGTGGTGGATTGAAAGTGATCCGTGTCTTGTTGCTAAACCTACAAGGGCAACGTGAATTAAAGCGTCTTGTGCACCCTAAAGCTGTTTATAAAATTAAGTTAGGTAATAAAGCCTTACCAGACCGTGTGGTCGAAGCAGTGTGGGGATTCTTTTCCACCTATGCGTTAGTCTTTATTATTTGTATGTTAGCTTTGTTAATGACCGGAATGGATGAGTTAAGCGCCTTTTCTTCGGTGGCGGCTATGTTAAATAACTTAGGTCCAGGTTTAGGTGATGTGGCATTACACTTTAATGATGTCAGTGATGCGTCTAAATGGATCATGATCATTGCTATGTTATTTGGTCGATTAGAGGTCTTTACTTTACTCGTGTTATTCACACCTGTTTTTTGGAAAAATTAAGCTATGTCTACTATTCAAACACCGATCAACACATTAATTATCTATTCCTCTGTAGACGGACAAACACTTAAAATCATTGAACGAATTAAACAGTCCATTGAAGGTGACGTTACTGTGGTCAACATTGATGATAATCCAACTATTGATTTTACTTTATATAACAAGGTATTAGTTGGCGCGTCTATTCGTTACGGTAATTTTAGAAAGAATATGATTAACTTTGTTAATCAGCACCAACAACAATTAGAGGGATTACAAAATGCATTTTTTGTGGTGTGTTTAACCGCGCGTAAACCTGAAAAAGCAGTACCTGAAAATAATGCTTATATGAAAAAATTTGAGCAATTATCAAGGTGGCAACCACAACACAAAGCCGTGTTTGCAGGGGCTTTATTGTATTCTCGTTATAATTGGTGGCAGACATTACTGATTCAATTGATCATGAAAATGACAGGTGGCAGTACTGATAAAACACAGGATATGGAATTAACGGATTGGCAAAAAGTAGAAGAATTTGCTGAGCGTTTTAATCGCCTGTAAACAGCAAATTTAAGCTGAAATATTTATGCCACTGATTTACAATGTTTGCCCTTTTACCCGCTTAGATGATCAATAGGTTGCTATATTTTGAGTCAGAGTATGACTAGTCCTGCACAAAACGTCTTGTTAGATGTCTTCGGCTACAATCAATTTAGAGATGGTCAAGAAACGGTTATCAATGAACTGATCACAGGGCGTGATGCATTAGTTGTAATGCCTACTGGTGGCGGTAAAAGTTTATGCTTTCAGATACCAGCCTTAGTACGCGAAGGTATTTGTATTGTTATCTCTCCATTAATCTCTTTGATGAAGGACCAGGTTGATACCCTACAAGCTTGTGGTGTTGCTGCTGCTTACCTGAACTCTACACTCTCTTATCAAGAACAGAATGAGATTATTAACGCCTTACACCAGGGCCGTTTAAAGCTTTTATATGTGGCTCCTGAGCGTTTATTACGTCAAGATTTTATTGCGCGACTGCAACATTTACCGATCAACCTTTTTGCAGTGGATGAAGCGCATTGTATCTCTTCTTGGGGACACGACTTTAGGCCTGAATATGCACAGTTAGGCCACCTTAAAGAATACTTTCCCAATACGCCTTTAGTTGCTTTAACTGCAACGGCGGATCATGCCACTCAACAAGATATTTTACAGCGCTTACAACTACAAGATCCATTAATTGAAATCCGCAGTTTTGATCGCCCTAATATTGAATACTTGCTGATTGAAAAATATCGCCCATTAACGCAGCTGTTTAATTATTTAGATCAGCATAAAGATGAAAGTGGCATTATCTATTGTACTAGTCGTAAACGTACGGAAGAGATTGCTGGTAAACTCGCTGCAAAAGGGCTTAACTCTCGTTGTTATCATGCCGGACTACCCCTAGAAGAGCGTCAGCATGTGCAAGATCTGTTTATTAAGGATGAAGTAGAAATTGTTGTCGCAACGGTGGCCTTTGGGATGGGAATTGATAAACCGAATGTACGTTTTGTGGTGCATTATGAGATCCCAAAAAATATCGAATCATATTATCAAGAGACAGGACGTGCTGGACGAGATGGTTTACCTGCACAGGCAATGTTATTTTATGATCCTGCCGATCCTGCGCGTATTCGTAGCCTCTTAGAGAAAAACCCGAATCAAGAACAGTTACGTATTGAGTTACATAAACTTAATACCATGGTGGCCTTTGCTGAAGCGCAAACCTGTCGCCGTCGAGTGGTATTAAACTACTTTGGTGAGTACAGTCCTAAAGCCTGTGGTAACTGCGATATTTGCTTAGATCCTCCGCAAAGTTACGATGCGACTGTGGATGCACAAAAAATATTATCTTGTGTTTATCGTACTGGGCAACACTTTGGTATTACGCATGTTGTTGAAGTATTACGTGGTGCGCAGACAGCAAGAGTGAAAAGCCTAGGGCATGATCAGTTATCAACCTTTGGTATTGGTAAAGATAAGTCCACTGAGCATTGGTTTAGTATCGCCAGACAATTAATCCACTGTGGTTTGCTGATGCAAAACTTAACACGAGGCTCTGCACTGCAGTTAACCGAAGCTGCTCGTACAGTATTAAAGTCTGAACAAGCCTTAATGCTAGCGGTACCACGCTTACAATTAGTGAAAGCCACAGCAAAACAGAAGCGCCGTAGTGTGTCAGCAAATGCAGATAGTAAGTTATTTGCTAAATTACGCCATCTACGTAAGCAGATAGCTGATCAAGAGAACTTGCCTCCTTATGTGATATTCAGTGATGTCTCACTGTCAGAAATGAGTGAAATGATGCCAACTAATGACTCACAATTCCTGTCCATTACAGGTGTAGGCCATATTAAGTTAGATAAATATGGCGAAGAGTTCATCTCTGAAATCAAACAGTATGTTGATACATTATAGCGTTAGCTAATTACTCTAAAAGTGAATGAGCTCTGACAACTTAGACCAGTTAATTTCAGGCTCGGCCATTTTCTGTGATATCACCGGTTGCCATTGCGCTTCATCCTCAGCCAAGCTAAAGGAAAAAGGATAATAAAGCGTTAACCCCACACGTAGGTCCGTTGCAATCAACTGACTTTCCTGTTTAGTAAATTGCAGTAAACCGCTACTAAACCATTCTAAACGTTGTAATTCATCAGAGTTAAAGCCATTTAATAATTCACGCCCAGTATCAAAAGCTTGCCAAGTTAGTGGTTGTTGATTAAAAGCATGAGTAAAGCTAACGTAAAAGCGGTCTTCTTGGTAACTCAGGACACGCCATATTAATGTATTAAAGGGGTTGGTGAAATGAAGACCTGACCATTCTGTGCAATTGGATCTTGCTCTAACTGGCTGTTAATTTGCAATCGTTGTACCTGTCCTTGTATTAAGTACAAGCTGCTCACTAGTAACATAAAAGCGTTAATTTTCTGCCATTTAGGAGACCGAAAGTTAAGCCATAAGCCGATAATCCCAAATAGAAGTGGCAGGGTGTATAAAGGGTCAATAATAAAGATACTGGACCAATTAACAGGCGGAATATTGATTGGCCATAATAACTGAGTGCCATAAGTGGTAAACGCATCCAATAATGGGTGTGTTATTAATGGGAGAAAAATGACTAGAAATAAAGATTTTTTATGTTCAGATAAAGTGGGCCTTATTAAAAGCGCTAACCAATAAAAAGTAGACTGAGCGCAGTTAATACAAATAGAGAATGACTAAAGCCGCGGTGAAAGGTGAAATCTTGAATAGCTGTTTGGTAATTTAATAATACATCTAAATCTGGAAGAGTACCTAGTAGGGCACCTGCGATTAACGCTTTACGCCCAAAGGGCTTGATACCGACTAAACCTGCAACACTAGTACCTAACGCTATTTGAGTGATTGAATCCATGTTTACTCTTTAAATAACAGCTAAAAATCTAGTGTAATACAAACAAGATTAAGTACAAATCAAGTTGGCATAAAATCCATGATATTGCCTTATTATTTTGTTTACTTAGCCTTGTGTTATGTTTGCCATTTAGTTACTTAAAGTCATTTAAGCGTGTTAATACCTCATTAAAAACAATAGGAGCAACGCTTTTTTCAATCTCAGTTAAGCTTTTCTTTTTAAATAGTTCACTGAGAAATGCACATAAATAAGTTAAAGGCGCATGCGCAAATAATTTTGGGTTAGAGAGGTAATCATTACCTCGGTGACTCATCCAAGCTGCGTTGTCCTCTTGATCCATAAAGTGACCACGTAAGATAACCTCTTGTAACTTTTCTAATAATTGGTGGTAATCAAAATAATCGCTTTCAAAGTCGACTTTATAAGATGCGATTAGATTAATTGTGTCTTGTTTAGGTAAGTTATTAAGTTGATGAATATTGCTCATTTTCGGGCTCCTCATTGTACGGTTTTAAAAAATTCGATTTATCAATGTGGTCTAAAAATTAGCATATTTTTATGACGTATTTGTTATTCAAGGTGGCAGTTTTAGAGATTGATGAACTGTATGCGTTTCTTAGTAAAAGAATGTGATTAAGGTCACCGCTACTTGATAGAAAGTCTGTAGAGAAAAGGTGTTTAGGGTATGAAATGATAGCCGACTGTTTAGTAAACAACCGGCTTACAGCATCTATTAATTAACTGTTTTAAGTAATTGGTAAGTTAAAGAGTGTTTATTATTACCAATAATTAAAGAGTCTTGATCAACCATCACATTTGACCAATCACTCAGTACACTGGTGACATCCATCTCAACGCCATTTTTTAGTTCATCACACATCTTACGGGTGTTCGCCATATCAGTAATACGTAGTTGATTATCACTAAACTCTGCTTTACCAATGAAGTTGTTACAGCCTAAGTTACCGGTACTTTTGTTTTGTGGGTCGATAGTAAGTGTACTATTGATCACTGTGGCTAACTGAATATTATCAACATGAGTTAATTTCCAGTTATGTTGCAATTGTTCTATTTTTACTTCTTGTGGAATGATTTGTGTTTCTGCAGTACAAGCACCCAAGATTACACTACTCAGTATTAGTGTAATCGCTTTAACAGTTTTCATAATATTTAATCCATTTAATATGTAGATATTGTTATTATTATTTTTATTATAAACAATATAAATGATACTTCTTATCATGTGAAGTAATTGATTTAAGTATCATTTTTCTTAGTTATTTTTTATTGTTACGTTTCACGCTTTTCACACCGCTTAATTTCTTAATTTGACGCATGATACGAGACAAATGTATTCGGTTAATCACAGTTAAGGTAACGTTAATTGAATAGATTTGATTAGTCACCGCAGTGGTTTGTAAATCTATAACGTTCGCATTACTTTTGGCTATTACGTTAAACATTTTCGCTAAGCCAGCTTTATGATTAGCCATCTGAACCACCAGATCACTTGAGTATTCATACTGGTTCATAAACTTCATATCCCATTCGACAGCGATATACTTATCAAGTTCATTTTCAAAGCCACTAACATTGTGACAATTGGTCACATGTACCACGACCCCTTTACCGGTACTGGTATGAGCAACAATTGGATCGCCTGGTAATGGCTTACAACAGTTTGCATAAGTCAACATAATGTCCTCTGCACCTTTAATAGCGCTTTGGCGAATATTTTGTTTATGTTGTGACTCAGTGAGTTCGCCAGCATTACCGCGTAAACGTCTTGCTATGATTAAACTCAGTAGTTTACCGCTACCAATTTCATGTAACAGGTGGTTAAAGCCATCTAGATGATGATCGGCGATCACCTTGTCGATATTTTCCTGTGGGATATCGGTTAAATTAGTCGCATTGAGTGCCTGTTTTAATAAACGGCGACCTAATGGGATGGTGGTAGTTTGTGGTAACTGTTTTAGGTAGTTACGAATACTGTTTCGTGCTCTATGTGTGGCAGCAAAGTTCAACCATTCAGGACTTGGGCTAGGCTCTTTACCTGTAATGATCTCAATGGTTTGACCACTTTCTAATTTTTGGCTTAATACTGAATATTCATTATCTACTTTGGCACCAATACAATGATGCCCAATCTTGGTATGCACGGCATAGGCGAAATCTACGGCAGTGGCAAAAGCAGGTAGCACGATAATTTTACCCTGAGGGGTTAATACGTGAATATCATTCTTGCCTAACTCTTGTTTAATATTTTCTAGTAAAACAATGGAGTTGGTGCTGTTATCTTCTTGCTCAGTTAATCCTTGGAACCAGTTACGAGTTTGCAGTTGTGCGGCAATGTTAGTGGTTTGTTTACCTTCTTTATAGCTCCAATGTGCAGCAATACCGTGTTTAGCAACAGCATCCATATCTTCAGTACGGATTTGAATTTCTATATTCACACCTTGATGGGTAATCATAGTGGTGTGCAAAGATTGGTAACTATTGGTTTTTGGTAAGGCAATATAATCTTCAAAGAACTCTAATTTTGGCTGATACAAATGATGTATTTGGCCTAGTACGCGATAACAAGTATCTAGGTCTTTTACGATAATTCTAAAGGCATACACATCCATAACATCATGGAATTGGCAGCCTTTTTTACGCATTTTTTTGTATAAACTATAGAGGTGTTTTTCACGACCAATCACTTGTGCATCAATAGACATTGAATTGAGTTGTTCTGATATTTCATCACAAATACTTTCAATAAAGTCTTGGCGGTTACCGCGAGCTTTGGCAATCGCCTCTTTTAATACATGGTAACGAGCTGAGTTTTGCGCTTTAAAGGCAAGTTCTTCCAGCTCATTTTTTAAATGATGTAAACCCAGACGGTTAGCAATTGGGGTAAAGATTTCAAAGGTTTCTTGAGCGATACGCTGACGTTTATCTAAGCGTAATGAATCCAGAGTACGCATATTGTGTACGCGGTCAGCAAGTTTAATTAACATTACTCGGAAATCTTTAGACATGGCGATTAACATTTTTCGGATGTTTTGCGCCTGTGCTTGTTCACGATTTTCAAAGTTGAACTTATCTAGCTTAGTCACGCCCTCTACAAGTTGTGCTACATCAGCATTAAAAGCCTCTGCTAACTCTTCATGTGTGGTGTCTGTGTCTTCCAATACGTCGTGCATTAGCGCTGCAGATATCGCTTCGTAATCCAGCTTCATATCAGCCAAAATACCAGCTACTGCTACAGGGTGTGTAATATAGGGTTCCCCACTTGCTCTTTTCACACCATCATGTGCCGCATATGCATAATGAAATGCGCGTTCGACAAAGGCAACATGCTCTTCTGTCATATAGGTTTGAATAGATGCTTTAAGTGGTTGGAACATGAATATTACTTTCCTTATTTTAACGTTACTTTAGTAGCATAATCGCTGTTTAATGAGTTTCAAAGTATTTAATGCTCTAAAGCAATAATTAGCGCTTATTCAGCCTCTGACCATTGTTTTAAACGGTTTATTTCTTGTGGCCACAGACTTTCATCTGTGGTTTCTAAAATCAGTGGGATGTCATCAAAGCGTTTGTCTTTCATTAGATATTCAAAACAATCCCAACCAATTTCACCTGCCCCTAAAGGTGCATGTCGATCTACACGGCTAGCAAAGGGCACTTTGCTGTCATTGATATGCATTGCGCGTAAATACTCAAAGCCCACTACATCAGAAAACTCCTTAAAGGTTGTTTCTGTTGCTGCAATCCCTCGTAAGTCATAACCTGCGGTGAAGGTATGACAGGTATCAATACAAACACCTACACGTTGTTTATCATCAACCTGTTCAATAATCTCCGCAAGGTGTTCAAAACGATATCCTAAGTTGGTACCTTGACCAGCAGTATTTTCAATAATCGCAGAAACGTGAGTGGTTTGCTGTAAAGCGATATTAATGGATTCGGCAATACGCTTTAGACAATCTGCTTCTGCTATCTTTTTCAAGTGACTACCTGGATGAAAGTTTAACAAGCTTAAACCGAGTTGTTCACAACGTTGCATCTCATCTAAAAAAGCATGGCGAGACTTTTCTAGTGCTTCTGCTTCCGAGTGGCCCAAATTAATTAAATATGAGTCATGAGGTAAAATATTTTGGCTTTGTATCTTATAACGTAAGCACGCTGCTTTAAATTTACGGATCGTATTTTCGTCAAGTGGTTTAGCCTCCCAACGTCGTTGATTTTTAGTAAATAAAGCAAAAGCTGTTGCCCCAATATCATGGGCATTTTTAGGAGCGTTAAATACGCCACCAGAGGCACTAACATGTGCGCCAATATATTTCATTCATTAAGCTCTTAAATTCAAGTGGATAACCAGTATATCTAAAGCTTAGGCTAGGTCAAACAGTAAACGACCTTAACGGTTATTTATTCTGAACGAGTTATGATGCTGGAATGGAAGCGGGTTGATTTTTGTTAATGGTGCCCGATTCAACGGGCATTTTAGCTTGTGGGGTAGCATCGCTTGTAGTGGTCGAAGGTGTACTATTCATATTATTACTGACTTCCGACTTTTGCAGTGTTGCTTGTTGTTTTTTCTGAGTGGTGTCTTTAGGCTTTTTGTACTCACTACCGATACTGTTAAAGTTATCAATAGGTTCGATATAGGTATCTTTTAATAAGCCTTGCGTGCCATTATTATGCGGCACCGCTGTGTCACTCTTAACTGGCGCGGCTCTTTTTTCAGAGGCCTCCACTGAAAAGATTATCAGTGCAAATAAGATGCTGATAAAGTGATGCATAATGCTGACTCATAAATAGAATAATGGGTAAATATTAATCAAAGTTATCCTAATTAACAAGATGTAGGAGATTCAAGTGGCTTGTAACGCTTGTATGAGTGGCTTATTCAAAGAAAAATTGGGGCGTTGTAAGCAGTGTATGCTGATTAATCTAGTGATGTTAATTGGTTTTTTTGCTGTTTATATGATGGTAGATATTGAACAATGGTTAGTCGTTCAGCAGGTCACTTTTTTAATGTTCTTTGCTATTACTGCTATCTTGATGGCATTACATTTATTGCTATGGTGTTTTTACCGTTTAACCGACAAACACTAAAATGGTGTGATGATGAGAATGCGCTAAGGCAAATAAACACAACCTAAAATGGTATCTCTTGTCGCGCCTGTGACAGCTTTCAACGGGACTTTCCTTTCTAATATTCTTTGTTCTGCTAACCAAGCAAAAGCAACGGCTTCTACATACATTGGGTTAATGGCTAAGGCCTCGGTGGTTTGCACTTGATGACCTACCAATAATGCATTTAAACGTAACATTAATAATGGGTTTAATGCACCGCCTCCACAAACATACACATCACAAGCTTGGCTTTGTTGTTTGATTTGTTCTGCAATAGTGATGGCTGTGAATTCTAATAACGTTCGTTGCACATCTTGTGCTGGATAATTTTGATCGGCTATCCGCTCGGTTAACCAAGTGAGATTAAATTTTTCTCTTCCGGTACTTTTAGGAGCAGGTAAAGTGAAATAAGGATCTGCTAATAATTGGTTTAATAGTGTTTGATTAATTTGCCCACTCTTAGCAAACCAAGCATCTTTGTCATAGATTTGCTGATGATGCAGGTTAATCCATGCATCCATCAACATATTGCCAGGTCCTGTATCATAACCAAAGGCATGTTCAGTGCCATTTAATACACTGATATTAGCAATCCCACCAATATTCAAAATAACGCGTTGTTGCTCATGCTCAGCAAATAAAGCTTGATGAAATGCGGGGACTAAGGGCGCACCTTGCCCACCGTAAGCCATATCCATACGTCTAAAGTCAGCAACGCAAGGGATCTGTGTTTGTGCAGCGATCACATTGGCATCACCAATTTGTTGGGTAAAAGCAATTTCAGTATCAGGAGAGTGATAGATGGTTTGACCATGACTGCCTACTGCCGTGACAGTGGATGGGTTGATACCTTCTTGGCTAAGTAGATGATTAACCGCCTGTGCACAAGCGGCCGCAAACAGGTGATCTACTTCCCCTATTTGATGCAAGCTGCTGTGTTTTTCATTACATATATTAAGCAATTGTTGGCGCAGTTTAGGGTCTAGGTCAATGGCAGTCCCTGCAACTTGTACAAAACCGTTTTCATTGCGCTCACATAGTGCAACATCAATGGCATCCAAGCTGGTGCCTGACATTAAACCTAGATATAAACCTGATCTATTTTGCATTACTTAAATGACTCGAGAAAATTGTTGCTGGCGTGCCTGTTGGCGTAAATACACATCAAAACACATACAAATATTACGGATCAATAGCTTACCTGTGGCAGAAACTTGAATCTGATGTTTATCCATGGTGATCAGCTTATCCTCAATAAAAGGCGTTAACAGTTGCATGTCATGTGCAAAATAATGATCAAATTGTATCGCAAATTGTTGTTCAATGGTGTTTTTGTTTAAGCGGAAGTTACAGATTAATTGTTTGATCACTTCGCGGCGGATTAAGTCATCTTTGCTTAATTGAATACCTCTCCATTGTGCATGGCCTAATTGCTCAACTTGTTGGTAATAATCTTGTAGTTTTTTTGATTTTGCGAATAACAATCACCAATCTGACTGATCGCGGATACCCCCATGCCTAATAAATCAGCTTCTTGCTGTGTAGTGTAACCTTGGAAATTGCGATGCAGTTTTCCCTGTTGTTGCGCTACAGCTAGTTCATCATCCGGCTTTGCAAAATGATCCATACCAATAAATTGATAACCAGATCGAGTTAAAAATTCGATGGTTTGCTGCAATATCGCGAGTTTTTCAGCGGGTTTAGGCAGATCATGCTGATCTATTTTACGTTGTGCGGCAAATAAACTAGGCATATGTGCATAGTTAAATATAGATAAACGTGCAGGATCTAAGGTCAGGACTTTTTGCAAAGTATAGGCAAAACTCTGTTGATTCTGTAAGGGTAAACCATAAATCATATCAAGATTAATGGATTGAAAGCCTTGCTGTTTTGCACGTGTTAATAATTGCTCTATAAAGGCTTCATCTTGTTCTCGGTTCACCGCTTTTTGCACGTCTTTATTAAAGTCTTGAATGCCTAAACTTAAGCGATTAAATCCCTCTTTGGCTAGATGGTTTATGGTGTTTAAGGCAATTTCTCGAGGATCTACTTCAATGCTTAACTCTGCATCCTGTGCAAAGTTAAAGTGGCTTCGTAATAGGGCCATCAGACGAGAGATTTGTTTGGGTAATAAAAAGGTCGGCGTACCACCACCCCAATGTAATTGACTAACAACACGATTTGTCATTAAGCGAGATTGGTGAGCTATCTCTTTTGCTAAATAATCTAAGTATTTATCTGCTTTTTCTTGATGACGAGTAATCACTTTATTACAGCCGCAAAAATAACAAATCTTGTGACAAAAAGGGATATGGATATATAAAGATAAAGGACGTTCTGGATACTGCTTTGTTGCAGTGGATAAGTCGTTTTGCGTGAATGTATCGCTAAACTCTAACGCGGTTGGGTATGAGGTATAACGAGGACCACTGTAATTGTACTTTTCAATTAGGGCTTGATCCCAAATCAGCTGTTGCATCCGTCACTCTCTTTTATACTTTAATTATAAATCGCGTCAGAGTAACAGCTAAATAGCACGTTCTTATTGAGCTAGATCAGTTGCTTAACTAATAAAAAGTGCTATTGATTTAGGTTAAATAGTAAATTCCGCAAGTTGAGCGCTTTCTTTGATGATCGCCTCTTCCATTTCTGCTTCAAAAAGCTCACGTCTGGCATCTAATATTTTAATCTCTTTGACTGGACGAGCCTTACGTTCTTCATGAGTTGGCATATCTTTAACTTTTTCAAACATAGCCGTTAAAGCGGGGTAATCACCGGCGATATCTACAGCCTTTTCAAGCTGTAAGGTTTCTAATAAAACCGTTAAGCGAATTGCTGCTTCAGAAACGTTACATTGCTTTTGTAAGGTCGCTTTTGCAATAAAACGAATACTTTCCACAATATTATTATTTCGTTCTTGAATTTTTTGTTGCTTAAATTCAGCCTGTGCTTGTTCTGCCTTTAACGCTTTTGCTTTATGCATTTTGATTTTATTAAGTAACATACCCGCATAAAAAGCCAATGCTAAAATAATAACAACGGCAATAATGGCAAAGATCATACTTGTAGTCATATTAAGTCTATCCTATCTAAATTCATCCAGTGCAGAGCTTGCATCTTCAAACTGTTGTAGTAAATCTTCTTCGCCTTCATCATCCATCCAACCTAACTCTTTCATTAGTTCTTGGTGACGTTTTAGCTGTTGATCAACCCATGCTTGATCTTCTTTCGATAACGCTTGATCTGTTTCTGCTTGCTCTAGTAGATCATTTAGACGGTCATCATTTTCGATATTCGCTAGCTCTTTCTCTGGAGAAATTTTAACTGGCGCTTTTTGTGGTGCAGGAGCGCTTTTAACCACTTTCACTTTTGGTTGCATATCGATTTTAGGCTTAACCGCTTCTTGTGGTTTATCGTTAAGCGTTAATGCAATTGGTTTTTTACTGCCAACACGTTTGTCATTTTTTGCTTGGCGTTGGCTTTGTTGCGCACCTTGTTTGCTTTCAACGGCATTACGGTTACCGGCTTTATTGCCTTTTAATTTTTCTTTACGCTTCTTTTCACGTGCTTCTTTTGCTTGTGTTGACGTTTCTTTTCTACGGCCATCAAATTTAGCGTCACTGTTACCCGCTGTACGGCTTTTTTTAGAACGAGACATGTTTATAGTTACCTTTAAATATCAGTTTTCATCTTATTACTATGCGTTGCTTTAATAACATGAAAATAGTGGTGTTACACACCAGAATTGGGGATGTTAATGATGCGCAGAATAACAGGTTTATAGGGTGCTTAGCAATCAAGGTACTTGAATCAAACGCTATTTCTCTGGTGTTAGGTGGATGCCTTTAGCAATTGTACTTAATAAGTGATTTATCGGATATCGATAGGGTAATTCTGTAAGCTATTTATATGCTTGCTAAGCATAAGATTTTTATCACCTTTAATATTAAAGATGATCGCCTATTGAGGGATTTTGTTGATTCAGGCTAGCGCTTGATAGATTTTCAGGTCGGTTCCATTTAATTTCTAAAGTTTGCGGTTTTAGCCGTGCTATAATGCGCGCAAATAAAAACCATTGTGAAATGGTCTTTCAAAACAAATTTGCTATAAAAATGAGATGAGGCATATCGTGGAGTTTCCAAAAATACATTTTCAAAAAGCGCACTTTTTAATTAGTGCACCAGATATTCGTCATTTAGATAAGCATTTGCCAGTGGAAAGTGGCATTGAAGTGGCCTTTGCTGGCCGTTCAAACGCAGGTAAATCAAGTGCCTTAAACCGTCTAACACGTCAAAAAAGCTTAGCAAGAACCAGTAAAACTCCTGGTCGTACGCAGTTGATTAACGTCTTTGAAGTTGAAGAAGGTAAAAGATTAATCGATTTACCTGGGTACGGTTTTGCAAAAGTACCGCTAGAGATGAAATTAAAATGGCAAAAATCACTAGGTGAATACCTGCAAGAGCGAGAATCACTAAAGGGCTTAGTAGTATTGATGGATGTACGTCATCCTTTTAAAGACTTAGATCAACAGTTAATCTTTTGGGCTATCGATGCAAACATTCCTGTATTAGCGCTATTAACTAAAGCAGATAAACTAAAGCAGGGCGCTCGTAAAGCAACCTTATTGAAGATGCGTGAAGAAGCTAAAAACTTTGAAGGTGATGTACAGGTTGAACTGTTTTCATCATTAAAAGGCTTAGGTGTTGATATTTTAGAGCGTAAAATTGCGCAATGGTATGGTGAACATGATTTACTAGAAGCCAGCGAAGAGACTGCTGACACACCTGCTGAATAAATTCTTTCTGAACATGATCAACCCTATCGTCAGTTATTTACGATAGGGTTGATGATTGAGTTAACCATTCATACTTGCACGGTAGGGAATCGACATCACAAAGTGTGCTCCTTGCTTTTCTGCTACATGTTCTATTGTTCCCTTAAATAATTGACTCACAATATTATAGACAATATGTGTCCCCAAACCGCTACCACCTGAGCCTTTTTTCGACGTAACAAAAGGGTCAAAAACACGGTCTGCTATATCCTCGGCAATACCTCTACCAGTATCTCGGTAGTCAATGACTAACATGCTCTCTTGTAGTTGAATATTAATGAAAATATGACGTTCACCGGACCAATCATTAAAGCCGTGAATCATCGAATTGATAATCAGGTTTGAGTAAATCTGTACGAAACTACCAGGGAAGCTATACATAGATAGAGTCTCTGGGCAATCAATATGCACCTGGGTTCGGCTCTGTTTTATTTTATGTTTTAATGAAATTGCTACTTGTTCAACGTTTTCTTTTAGATTAAATGAATAACAAGACTCTGAAGACTGATCTACAGCCACTTGTTTAAAGCTACTGATCAGCTCTGCAGCACGTTTTAAGTTGCTATGTAACTGCTTGCTGGCGTCTTGTGACTGTTCAACAAAACGATTTAAGTAGGGGCGTGATAACTCTGTTTCCTGTAGGTGGTTATTTAGCGCTGCAATCTCTTCCTGTAGCGAAGAAGCTGTGGCGACACTCATGCCAATAGGGGTATTAATTTCATGTGCCACGCCTGCCACTAAACTCCCTAGTGAAGCCATTTTTTTCGATTCAACTAAGTTTTGTTGAGTACGTTTTAATTGTTCAACGGTTTGTACCATTTGCGCATTACTAGCGGTTAATGCCGCAGTACGCTTACTTACTTTCTCTTCTAGTTGATCGTTTAGTTGTAGTATTTCCTGCTCAACCTGTTTTTGTTGGGTGATATCGTGACCAAAACCGATTAAGTACTTGATATCCATCCCTTCGTAAAAGGCAGAGAAGGTCCAAAGTAGGGTATTTACTTCGCCCATTTGGTCATGCATCTCTATTTCAATTCCATCTAAAGGCTCATTTTCAGAGAGCTTTTCTTGTAACTCAGGTTGGCGCTCTGATAACACAAAAATATCTAACCAATTCTTTTGGTTTAACTCTTCTTGAGAGTAACCTGTTAATATTACCGCTGCTGGGTTAATGGTGGCTATTTTGAAATCGGCATCTAAACAACAGATAATGGTGCTAGAGGAGTTAATAATGGTGGCTGAAAAGTCACGCTCTTGCTGTAACTCATTAATGGCTATCTCTTTATCTGTTAATTCAGCGACAATCCGTCTTTGCATCTTATTCAGTAGATAAACTAATTCATCCAACTCATCATTAGAGGCGGATAAATTGGCTTTTCGTCCATCTAACACTAAATTTTTATTGTTCGAGGAGAGTTTTATATTACGGGTATATAGCGCGATCTTATTAATATGGCGGATCACTGTGTAATAAATAATAAGCAGGATACTGATAGCCACTGCCATTATTTTAATAATTTGGTTAATAAAGATAGAAAAAGCATCATTAAGCAACTGTTGGTAGACCTGATCTAATGAAGCCGCAACAAATAACGCGCCAACGACTTGTTTTTGATGTACTAAATCAAACTTTGCACTAATGTCATACTTTGCTTGGAATATACCCTGATGAGTCATAGCCACTTCTGTGTTGCCGACCACTTCATAGACTTTGACATACTGCATATAGGGCAAGTTCATTATACGTTGGCTCTGAACTTCGATTTCCTCTTTATCAAAATTCCACAGGCTTTGGGCTAAGGGCTCAACAAAGGTTGTTTCAACTTGTTCAATGCCGTTATGAATTTTTGTTAAATTGCTTTGATAGGTGATTAGTAGTTGAATTAAGGTAATAAGAATTGCAAGCGCAAAGCTACACACTAGAACATAAGAAAGCAGACGAATCGATAAACTATTTCGCATTCTAAAAGATTGTAAATTAATTAATGATTTGATTTTATTTCTTAACATTTATGTGAATCCACTACCCAGATTGTTATAGATGAGGTTACCATTTAGCCCTGATATTTAACACATTTACAAGCGGTTAAGTGTTTATATTAGATAAGTTTTAGATATTTACCTTAAATATATGCAAGCTAGCTTAGCCTACACCTTGAATTTTGAGGTTACTGACCGCATATTATTAGTTCCTTCTCAGATAAGATGAATGCTATGACTACAATAAAAGATTCAAGTTTATTAAAAACAGATGGCCTTCCTTTGTTTAGCCAACTACAAATCGCTGAAATTGAGCCGATTGTTAAACAAACTATTGCCGATAATAAAGCCTTAATTGAACAGAAATTAGCTGAGTTAGATACCTACACTTGGGATAATTTTGTTGCCGTATTAGATGAAGCTGATGATCATTTAGGCAAGCTTTGGTCCCCAATCTCACATATGAATTCAGTAGTGAGTAATGATGAATTACGCGCTGCACACGACGCTTGTCTTGGTCTATTTTCAGAATACGGCACTTTTGTAGGCCAACACCAAGGTTTATATGAAGCTTACCTAAGCATTGCTAATAGTGATGCATTTACAGAGTTAACTGGCGAACAGCAAAAAGTCATTGAAAATGAATTACGCGACTTTAAATTAGCGGGTATTGCTCTAAGCGAAGAAAAACAAAAACGCTACGGCGAGATTAAACAGCAACTTTCGCAGCTACAATCAACCTTCAGCAATAATGTTATGGACGCAACACTCGCGTGGAGTAAATTAGTGACAGATCAAGATCTGTTAGCGGGTTTACCAAAAACAGCTATTGCAGCAGCTCAACAAGCAGCACAAGAGAAAGAGCAAGAAGGTTACCTATTTACGTTAGATTTCCCAAGTTACTTAGCGGTCATGTCCTATGCTGAAAATCGTGAGCTGCGTGAAGAGATGTACACTGCGTTTGCAACACGTGCTTCTGACCAAGGTCCGAATGCCAATGAGTTTGATAACAGTGAGATCATTGAACAAATCCTGGCATTACGCCATGAACTCGCGCAGTTACTAGATTTTAATGATTACGGTGAATATAGCTTAGCCACTAAAATGGCTGATGAGCCGGATCAAGTCATTGACTTCTTAACCCAGCTTGCTGAAAAATCAACTAAACAAGCTGAAAATGAAAGAGATGAAGTACTTGCTTTTGCACGTCAAAAAGATGGGTTAGAGACGCTAGAGTCATGGGACTTAAGCTATTATGCTGAACTGTTAAAACAGCAACGTTACCAAATTTCCGATGAGCAATTACGCCCTTACTTCCCGGAAAGCCGTGTTGTTACTGGGTTATTTGATGTAGTACATCGTTTGTTTGATTTAACCATTAAAGAATCAAAAGACGTTGATGTATGGCATCAAGATGTACGTTTCTTTGAAATCTATAACCGCCAAAAAGAGCTAGTGGGTAGCTTCTACCTTGACTTATATGCACGAGCACACAAGCGCGGTGGTGCTTGGATGAATACTTGTCGTGGTCGTCGTCGTAAAGTAGATGGTAGCTTACAGTTACCTGTTGCTTACCTAACTTGTAACTTCAACAAACCAGTGGGTGGACAAGAAGCGTTATTTACTCATGACGAAGTAGTGACATTATTCCATGAGTTTGGTCATGGTATTCACCATATGCTAACTAAAGTTGAAGCATCCGGTGTTGCTGGTATTAATGGCGTAGCATGGGATGCTGTTGAGCTACCAAGTCAGTTCTTAGAAAACTGGTGTTGGGAGCCTGAAGCATTAGCCTTAATTTCTGGACATGTTGATACGGGTGATACTTTACCATCTGATTTATTGAAGAAAATGCTTCAAGCTAAAAACTACAATAGTGCTTTACAAATGGTCCGTCAGCTTGAGTTTTCACTGTTTGATTTCCTATTACATCACCAATATCAAGCCGGTGAAAAAGGTCAGGCTCAAAAAGTGTTAAGTGAAGTGAGAGCTAAAGTGGCAGTGATTAATGCACCTGCATTTAATCGCTTCCAGCATAGCTTTAGCCATATCTTTGCTGGTGGTTATGCGGCTGGTTACTACAGCTACAAGTGGGCTGAAGTATTGTCTGCTGATGCCTTCTCACGTTTTGAAGAGAATGGTATCTTTGATGCGGAAACAGGGCGTTCTTTCTTGAATAATATTCTTGAGAAGGGGGCAGTGAAGCGCCAATGACCTTGTTTAAAAACTTTATGGGGCGTGAACCATCGATTGATGCGCTATTACGTCACTCAGGCATTCAATAAGCTTAGTTAGTTTCTAGTAGTCATTAAAAAAGGGCTTGTCGTTTACCACGACAAGCCCTTTTTGTTTGAATCAGTTGATTGGTATGGTTATTACCACTCAATGCCCGCTTGCGCTTTTACGCCATCTTTAAAAGCATGTTTTTCAGCTAGGATCATGCTGTAAGTATCAACGGCATCGATTAACTCTTGTTTTGGACCACGACCAGTTAATACTACATTCATATCACGAGGGCGGTTTTTAAGTGCGTCTAGCGTTGGTTGTAGTTCAAGGTATTGGTATTTAAACATATAAGTGATCTCATCTAGGATCACTAACTGGTAAGAGTCATCAGCAAGCAATTCTTCCGCTTTTTTCCAAGCTTTCTCGGCACTATCAATATCATTCTGGCGGTTTTGAGTTTCCCATGTAAAGCCATCACCCATGGTGAACCAATGAACATTTTCGTGGCTGTTGAAAATTTCTCTTCACCCGTCGACATTGCACCTTTTAGGAACTGTACAACAGCGACTTTATGACCATGACCTAAAGATCGCGCTAACATACCAAAAGCTGAGCTACTTTTACCTTTACCTGGCCCGGCTAATAAAATGCTCACACCACGCTCTTCTTTAGCAGCGGCGATCTTTTGGTCTTGTTTCTCTTTTACTGCTTTCATTTTCTTTAAATGTTTTTCTTCTGAAATTTGGTCAGTAGCCATGTTGTGTTCCTTATCAATAATATAAAGCCGCTTAAGCAGGCTTTTCAGAGTGGAGTTGCATGATGCACTCCACTTTGGCGATTTCATTCATATACTGTAACTAATCATACCTGAAATATTCAAGGCAAGCAGTACGGTCAGGCTATTGAGATGAACGTATTAAAAGTTTTATTTAACATATTTTAGTCAAATCGCCCGTTAAATCAGGTCTGGCTATTGTAATCTATAATGATTTACATAAATAATGTTACCTCCACTCTCGTTTATATCGATTTAGGCGTGTCTTATTTATCTGTTTCTTGATGAGGTTATAATGAAAAAATGGTTCATTATAAGTATCTTAACCTTAGTGATCCTGCTGTTAGGGAGTACTTACTTTGTTGGTGTTCAAGTAGAAAAACCTTACATGAACAAGTCACGCAACTGGATAGCCCTGATGTGGATGTGCAGTTATTAAGTTATCAAAAATCATTTTTCCACGCTAAGGCAGACTTTAAAGTATCAATTTCGATGCCAGAGCGTCCACCCTTAGAGCTCAATATGACCTCTGATATTACCCATTATCCCTACAAAGCCAGTTCTGTGAATCAAATGCAGTTAGTAGATAAGCAGTTGCAGGAAACATTGAATAGTTTTTTCCAAACAGAACATTGGTTTAACTCAAAAGAAGAGATCAACTTGTTAGGTAAGGTGCAAGGTAGCTTATCTTTGCCTAAAGGTGTTTATCAAGCAGCACAAGAGTCATTAGAAACAGGGGCGTTAACATTAAATTATGATTATGACCTGAATAACCATCACAGTGACTTGAATTTACAGTGGGGTGGTTTTCATGGTGTTGTTGATAATGAACATTTTGCCGCTGATGATATCGCTATTTTTGCTTCTTTTATCACCTTAGAAGCAGCGCACTTAGTAGACTATCAATATCAGGCTAGTATCGATCAGTTTCAATTTGAAGCAGCAGGTAAAAAACTAGCATTACAACAAGTTAATTTAACGGGATCTAGTACCACCACAGACGACAGATTAAGTTTAGACAGCCAGAATGATTGGCAGATAAAAACCATCCATAATGGACCGCAGGTATTTACTGATAGTGAGTTTTCACTCGCCTTAGATAAACTAAACCTTGCTGCATTAAGTCATTTAAAAAGAAACCTTGATGATCCTGGGTTAATGCATCAAGCATTTGCAGATTTAGTTAGCCTTGGAGTGGATGTTCATATTAAGAAACTAACTTCTAAAACCCCGTGGGGAGAAGTGAATGCTAACTTATCAATGGATATCCAGCCTAACGTAGGATTAAAAAACGTAATGAATAACCCTTTGATGTTAATTGATTACAGCAATGGTTCTTTGGATATGAGTTTACCTCAGGCACTACTTGGTCAATCAGACTTTACTGGCCTGTTACAAGTGGCATTAAGCAATGGTATTTTAGCCCAACAGCAAGGTAAGTTAAGATTACAGGCAACCCTGGATAGAGGTGAATTAACGATTAACGACAGAGTGATACCGATGTAAAATGAATAGGCGAATAAGCTTTGTTTAACTGGTTATTCGCCGTCTATTTTAACGTAAATAAGGATTACTTTTTTGTTCTTGACCAATCGTCGTGGTTGGACCGTGACCAGGGTAAATTAAGGTATCCTGTGGCAATGTTAGCAACTTTTGTTTAATACCTGAGATCAATTGTTGGTGATTACCGCGCGGAAAGTCTGAACGTCCTACCGCACCATTAAACAAAATATCGCCGACAATCGCCTGTTTACTTTTAGCATCAAATAATGCGATATGGCCCGTGTGTGTCCTGGGATATGTAAAATATCTAATTTAATATTCCCAACTTTTAGTTCTTCACCTTCTTCAAGCCACTTAGTTGGTTCAAAGCTAGTGGTGTGAGGAAAACCAAACATAGTGCTTTGTGTTTCGAGTTGCTGTAACCAAAACGCATCTTCTTTCTCTGGCCCAAGTACTGGAATATCTAACTTGGCGAGCAGTGCTTCTGTGCCACCCACATGATCTAAATGTCCGTGCGTTAAAATAATTTTATCTACGGTGACATTGTGATTTTTAATCGCACTTAAAATACGTTCGCTCTCTCCGCCAGGGTCAACAATCGCTGCTTTTTTAGTTTCTTCACAAATCAGTAAACTGCAGTTTTGTTGGTAGGGGGTAACGGGAATAACCACGACTTTCATTGCAAATCCTTATACTTAACTATATCGAATATGCACATTATTTTACCTGCTTGAAATAAAGAACACACAATTAAATTGTTGGTAAAAGTGTGATAAATCATCTTAGGTGGTCTTTTTCAGCACAATGACCGTAATCTTTGTGTGTTTTCCTTTTACTGAAAACATCGTACTATCGACTACCTATAAGAGAGAGGAAATAGCATGAGCAAATTTGAAAAGCCATCACAGGATGCATTAAAAGCGCAATTAGACGAAATGCAATACCAAGTGACTCAATTGGAAGGGACTGAACCACCTTTTAACAATATTTACTGGGATCACCGTGAAGAGGGCATCTACGTGGATATCGTCTCTGGCGAACCTTTGTTTAGCTCTCTAGATAAGTTTGATGCACATTGTGGTTGGCCAAGCTTTACGCAGCCGATTGAAGATATCGAATTAACTGAAAAAGTGGATACTAAACTATTTTCACAACGTACAGAGGTGAGAAGTGCGCAGGCAGACTCACATTTAGGACATGTTTTTGACGACGGTCCAGCACCAACTGGGTTACGTTATTGTATTAACTCTGCATCATTACGTTTTGTAAAAAAAGAACAGATGGCAGAGCAAGGTTATGAGCACTTATTAAGTTTGTTTGCTTAACCTAAGAGCTGCTTACGCTCATTGATAGTAAGGGTTGACGATTATTGTAACGAGCGTATTGCTCAGCAAGTGTGATAGGTAACTGCTCAGCGGGCAATAATTGAAACCCTAACTGCTGATAAAACCCTTGTAGGTGTGGATAAGGGAAACAATAAACGGTTTCCGTCTGCAAGCTTAAAACATATCGGATTAGTTGGCTGGCTAATCCTTGCTGACGATAAGTAGGATCGCAGGCCACACCCGTTAATAACAGGTTATCATCAACTGCTTTTAATCTCGCGGCACAGACTATCTGCTTTGCCTTTACTACAAACACCTGCTCGCTTTTATTGGCTACTCCTTTTTTATAAACCTGCTTATAAAATTGATTCACTAAAGGGATTTGTAGTTTGTCTAATTGGCTGCATTGAAATGCCTTCACATCCATCGAAAATCCTGTTTATTTGTTTCAAGTGCTTGATAAGGTATTATGAATATCAGAACGCTTAGTTAAATTAATACCATAAAGGATTATCATGATTGAAAAAAACAGCTCACTCAAGGCCTTTAATAGCTTTTCAATTGATGCTGAGGCGCATCTACTCTTTCACTTTACTAACTTATCTCAGCTTTCTGAGTTATTAGCGTTAATTAAACAAACAAGAGAAGAGAGTCGACCTATATTGGTATTAGGTGGTGGTAGTAACACGCTATTTTGTGAAAACTTTGATGGCTTAGTGATTAAAGTGGAGCTAATGGGCATTCAACAAACAGAAACATCAGCGCATTATTTATTAGAAGTTGCTGCAGGTGAAGACTGGCATCAGCTCGTTGAACAAACAGTAGAGCAAGGAATCAACGGTTTAGAAAATTTAGCGCTGATCCCTGGTGTGGTAGGTGCTGCGCCTGTGCAGAATATCGGTGCTTATGGCGTTGAGCTTAAAGATTTCTGCGAACAAGTGGATTACATCGACTTAATGGACGGCACGCTGCACTCCTTAACTAACGAACAATGTAAATTTGCTTATCGAGACAGTATCTTCAAAGGTGAATTAAAAGATCGTGTATTAATTACCTCGGTTTCGCTGAAACTGCCTAAACAATGGCAAGCACATTGCCAATATGGCCTGCTACAAGGTTTAAACGAAACGGAAGAGTCAGTTAGCGCCTTGCAAATATTTGATAGTGTTTGTCGTATCCGTACAGAAAAACTGCCCGATCCGAAAGTGTTAGGCAATGCCGGTAGTTTCTTTAAAAACCCCATTGTCAGTGAATATTTAAGTGACCAGCTATTATCTCACCATTCAGATATGCCACATTACCCACAGCCAGATGGCAATGTGAAACTAGCGGCAGGTTGGTTAATTGACCAATGTGGTTTAAAAGGCCATAAAGTGGGTGGTGCAGCGGTACATCTACAACAAGCGCTAGTGCTGATTAATGAAGATGGCAGGGCCACGGCAGAGGATGTTATTGAGTTAGCTTGGTTTGTTAGAGAGCAAGTATTACAGAAGTTTGCAGTATTATTAGAGCATGAAGTGCGATTTATTGGCGCACAGGGTGAAACCAACTTATTACAGGTTACGGGCAATGTCTGAATTAAATGAGAAAGGCAATAAACTACTGGCTTTGTTAGCAGATGGTGAGTTTCACTCTGGTGAAAAAATTGGTGAGTTATTAGGAGTATCAAGAACCTCAGTAAATAACTACATTAAAGCATTACAAGAGATTGGCTTAGATATCTACAAAGTTACCGGCAAAGGTTATTGTAGCGCAACACCGCTCGCTTTGTTAAACCAGCAAGTGATTCGTGATATTAGTGGGGTGGCGAACGTCCATGTTGAGCAGATCCTACCTTCTACTAACGAATATTTATTAGATAAAATCCCCAATTTAGCCAATGGTCAAACCTGCATTACCGAGTGCCAAACTGCTGGTCGAGGCAGACGTGGTAGACAATGGGTTTCACCATTTGCATCACACCTGTATTTTTCCATGTATTGGCGCTTAGAGGCGGGTATTGAAAAAGCTTCTGGTTTAAGTCTGCTGGTGGGGATTGCAGTGGTTAATGCACTTGAGAAGCTGGGGATTCAAGGAGTAGGGCTAAAATGGCCTAATGACCTCTATTACCAAGGCAAAAAGCTGGCTGGTATATTGATAGAGCTAAATGCACAAGCCTCTGAGGCATGCCATTGTGTCATTGGTATTGGCATAAATATTAGAATGCCAGCACACCAGGCGGATGCTATCGATCAACCTTGGACAGACCTTAATACGATCAACGCACAACCCGTCGACCGTAATCAGTTATCTGCATTGTTAATCACTGAGTTACAGAGGTTATTAGCAGATTATGAAGTAAAAGGCTTAGCGCCGTTTTTAAAACGTTGGTTTGAGCTAGATTGCTTCCTAAACCAAGATGTTAATTTGATCATGGCTGACAAAGTTCAAAAAGGAATTTGTCGAGGAATCAATGAACAGGGCGCATTGCTATTAGAGGTTGATCAACAAGTCACGCCTTACATAGGTGGTGAAATATCACTGCGTTTGGCGAATAATTAGACTAAATTAACGAAATTGATTTGTTTTTAAGCAAACAAACAAAAAACTGTGTTTTTTTGCTAATAAACACTTGCAAGGCAAGCTCAAGTTCTTTAATATTCGCGGCACTTAGACAGCGCCGACTTAGCTCAGTAGGTAGAGCAACTGACTTGTAATCAGTAGGTCACCAGTTCGACTCCGGTAGTCGGCACCATCTAAGTCCTGGAGGGGTTCCCGAGTGGCCAAAGGGAACAGATTGTAAATCTGTCGCGAAAGCTTCGGTGGTTCGAATCCACCTCCCTCCACCATATTTTATCTCACTTGTCACAGTGAGGCAGTAGAGAACAATGCAATAGCATTGTTTTTTGCTATGTAGTTTACGCTACTGATGCGGTATTTGCGGGCATCGTATAATGGCTATTACCTCAGCCTTCCAAGCTGATGATGCGGGTTCGATTCCCGCTGCCCGCTCCAAGTATTACTACTTTAAAACCAAGCACTTATGCTTGGTTTTTTTGTTTCTGGTGTTTCAAAAATAAAATTTGTGGCCATTTTGTGGCCAATTTGTGACAGCAAGTTTTAAAGTTTTGTTTTTTGATGTTCACTCTCTGATTCAAAAATCTCACCAACAGACACATTCAAATATTTACAAAGTTGATCTACAACTTCTAATTCAACTCTTGTTGCTGTTTCATTATATAAGCGAGTAATTGTTCCTCGATTAATGCCAGTATCTCTTGCTATATCTGCAATTTTTAGTCTCTTACTTCCCATTATTGTGGATAGATGACACTTCAAAATAACCTCCAATGTTTAAAAATGTTCTATAGCGAGTTAAAAAGCCTTGCAATGACAAATTTTAATGCTATATTTTAATCTCCTAAAGAGCATTGTGCTCTTTAAGATGTAATTTTGAATATTAGGAGATTGTACGATGAATATTACCTATATGACAACATCTGAGTTATCAGAACGTATCAAATATGATCAACGCACTATTCGTGAACAATTAAAGGATTCGGTCTTGTTTGAAGGAGTGCATTACATCCGCCCATTCGGAGGAAGAAAAATTTTATATATATGGGAGCGAATTGAAGAAGAAATGTTACATGGTATTTCACTTAACTCATTAACAGCAGGAATGTAATTATGGGAAACATTAGCGCAAGAAGTGGAAAGTTAGTTGTAGAGTTTCGAAATCAAGGTATCAGGTGTAGAGAGCAAACAAAGTTGTTGGATACTTCTGTAAATCGTAAACGTATGGAGAAACTATTGAAAATAATCGAAGCTGAAATCGTACTTGGTACTTTTGATTTTTGTAAGTATTTTCCAGATTCAAAGCGAGCTGCAAAATTTGAAGAGCTTAAACTGCGAAAACAGCATGCATCACTTCACTTTAGCAGTGTTGATGCACCAACAGTAAAAGAGTTTTCTGTTATTTGGTTTAATGAAAAAGCCATTGAATGGCGTCAAAGCCATAAGGAATCTATCGAAGGTATCTTAGAGTCTCACATTCTTCCAGCGTTTGGAAAAATGAAGATCAGCGTCATCAAAAAGCAAGATATCTTAACTTTTCGATCTGCTCTCGCCAAAGTTCAGGGTCGAAAAGGAAAAGTACTGTCACCATCGCGCATCAATCATATTATGACGCCCTTAAGAATGCTGCTTGCTGAAGCCGCCGATCGTTATGAGTTTACGACACCTTGGAAAAATATAAAAGCGTTAAAAGTACAACGTACGGAAGTTGACCCTTTCTCTTTAAATGAAGTTGATCGACTTATAAATACCGCTCCTGACGATTTCAAATCTTATTACACGGTGCGTTTTTTTACTGGATTGCGAACGGGTGAAATTGATGGCCTTCATTGGAATAAAGTTGATTTAGATAAGAAGCAGATCTATATCGACCAAAGCCTTGTAAGAGGGGTGATGACTGATGCTAAAACTGATGGCTCCAATCGCATTGTTCAGTTAACAGACCGTGTTGTTGAGGCATTAAAAGTACAAAAGAAAATGACGCAACATCTAGGTCCATTTGTGTTTTGTAAAAAAGATGGGAAACCTTTTAATTATCAAACCATCAGCCGTGTCGTCTGGGAGCCGATGCTAGAGCGGTTGAAACTTAAATATCGCAATCCGTATCAAACCCGCCATACCTATGCGACCTTGTTATTAGCAGCTGGTGAATCACCGGAGTGGATAGCTCAACAGATGGGGCATAGCACTACAACCATGCTATTTCGTGTCTATTCGCGTTATGTGCCAAATTTAACCCGACAAGATGGTAGTGCTTTTGAACGCTATATTGAAGAGCAAGGAGATGAAAATGCTTAGTTTAGTTGACCACCCAATGATGCAGCATATAGATACTAAAATAGATCAACATGAACACTCCTTATCGAAATTACAGGTTGAACGTATTAAGATTTCAAAGGAGTTAATGAGTTCAACTTATAACGTAGCTCGACTTATCTGTCAGAATCTTAATATTGTTGAGCACGACCGCTCAGTTGCTTTGCTATGTGGATATGAATACCTAAGTAATATCCAAATAGTGGAACAGTGGCTATTAGAGCAATTGGTTGAACTTAATCAAAGCTATTTTACATGCCCTGTTAGTGAACTACAGAACCGCTTTTTGATGCGATTAAACAGCTTACAGCAAGATGCGTTCTTGTATTAGATTGTTTCTAATATGATTGTGGCTAGATTCAAGCTCTGAGTCTAGCCACAATTTAACTTTTCTATATAGCGACATAGATAACTATTCAGTCAATTACCTTTCTTACCTAAACCAACACGAGAAGTAATTACAGTGAGCAATATATTTGTAGTATTTTTGTAAATCATGCTCTAACTTTTTAAAAATAATAATTAAATTGTGAAAAATAGATGATGAAATCATTATGATTGCATGGTAAGTTTACAAATTATTTCTTACATATTGGAATGGATGTATTGCAATTAGATTCGCTAACTCACGCACAAAAGGAACGCCTCGCGTTTATCGACTTTAGCCTTCAATATTTTGGGCAAGTTGCTCGTGCAGATCTCATTCAACATTTCAAAACGGGTTTGGCTGCTTGTACTCGGGATTTAACCGCTTACCGCGAGCTAGCACCAAAAAATCTTAAACTATTCCATCAAACAAAAAACTACCATCGCACTGATACTTTCGAACCTATTTTTGAACATAATCCTGAAGCAATATTAACAGGGCTTTGTCGTGGCTTTGGTGATGGTTTGTCTAATGGCATACAGGCAAGTGAGCATTGTGTTGATGCAACTAGACTTGTTCATCCTAAAAGCGAAGTGATAGCGACACTTATGCGCGCTATCAATAGTCAACAAGCAGTTGCATGCGAATATGTGTCATTAAGCTCAGGGAGAAGTAAACGAGAAATAGTGCCCCATGCAATCGTCAATAATGGTCATAGGTGGCATGTACGTGCATTTGATAGAAAATCGCAAGAGTTCCGTGACTTTGTCTGTACGCGATTACAAAAAGTGTCTGAAATGAAACAGCATGCAGTATCAAATAGAGAAAGCATAGCGTTAGATAGTCACGAGTTAAGAGCCAGTGACCGACAGTGGAACAAAATCGTAAAGATAATTTTAAAACCACATCCCTCAATCAAATATAAGCAAGCAATAGAGCTTGATTATGGTATGACTAATGGCGAATCAAACCTTGAAGTAAGAGCTTCAATACTTGGTTATTTACTTAGACAATGGAATGTTGATTGCACTAATGATGCATCACTTCAAGGTAAGGAATATCAATTGTGGCTGAGTAATGTTAGTCATGTAAACAAAGAATTAGCGAACATTGCAAACCTTGCAATTGCACCGGGTTATAAACAAATTTAAACACATTAAATAGAAACGAGAGCCTCGTTTCCACTAGGAATAAAATGGATCACAGCGCACATAACAAACTTATCTCTTTTATCTGGTCAATTGCTGACGACTGTTTGCGTGACGTATACGTACGAGGAAAATACCGTGACGTAATTTTACCTATGGTGGTGTTACGCCGTTTAGATACCTTACTTGAGCCCACTAAAAAAGCGGTGCTTGATGAAGTTAAGTTTCAAGTTGAGGAAATGGAAGCCACAGAGCTTGATGATGCGCCGTTAATTGATGCCGCAGGTTATGTGTTTTACAACACCTCTAAATGGACATTAACCAGCATTAAAGAAACCGCAACTAATAACCGCCAAATTATTTTGGCGAATATTGAAGAATACCTAAACGGTTTCAGCGCCAACGTTAAAGAAATTATCGAATGCTTTAACCTAAAATCTCAATTTCAACATATGGCAGGTAAAGATGTATTACTTGATGTATTAGAGAAGTTTGTTTCTCCGTATATCAACTTAACGCCCGATGAAGTTGAAGATCCTGAAGGTAATAAACTGCCAGCCTTAAGTAATTTAGGTATGGGTTATGTGTTTGAAGAGCTCATTCGTAAATTTAATGAAGACAACAACGAAGAGGCCGGTGAACACTTTACCCCACGTGAAGTAATTGAATTAATGACTCACCTTGTATTTGATCCTATCAAATCCGATTTACCACTAACACTTACTGTTTATGATCCTGCTTGTGGTAGTGGCGGTATGCTTACCGAAACGCAAAACTTTATTAATGAAAACTACCCAGTAGAAAACACCACCCGCGATATTAATTTATACGGTAAAGAAATCAACGACGAAACCTACGCTATTTGTAAGTCAGACATGATGATCAAAGGCAACGATCCTAAAAACATCAAAGTAGGCTCAACCCTTTCTACTGATGAGTTTGCCGCTCAACGCTTTGATTTTTGTTTATCTAACCCGCCGTACGGTAAAAGCTGGGCAAGTGAGCAAAAGCATATTAAAGAAGGCTCAGACGTTATCGACTCACGCTTTCAGGTCGTGTTAAAAGATTACTGGGGTAACTTACCAAAAGAAGGCTTTGTTGATGCCACGCCACGCTCATCAGACGGCCAATTACTGTTCTTAATGGAAATGGTTAGCAAGATGAAATCAACTGCTACCAGCCCATTAGGCTCTCGCATTGCATCGGTTCATAATGGTTCAAGTTTATTTACCGGTGATGCAGGATCAGGCGAAAGTAACATTCGCCGCTATATTATCGAAAACGATATGTTAGATGCCATAGTGCAACTACCCAATAACTTGTTCTATAACACAGGTATCACGACCTATATTTGGTTACTGAATAATAACAAACCACAAGAGCGCCAAGGCAAGGTACAGCTTATTGATGCTAGCTTATTATTTAAAAAGCTACGTAAAAATTTAGGTAATAAAAACTGTGAGTTCTCACCAGAGCATATTACTGAAATTACTCAAACCTACCTCGATGCAGCAAGTGTTGAACGCCAATTAAACGACAATAATGATCCAACAGGAATTGCCGCTAAAGTATTTAATAATGATGACTTTGGTTATTACAAAGTAAACATTGAACGCCCAGACAGACGTAGTGCTCAATTTAAAGACGAACTTATTGCACCGCTGCGTTTTGACAAAACCCTGCGTGAGCCAATGGATCACCTGTTTACAGAATATGGTGACAAGGTTTATCAAACAGACTTTTTTACCGCTAACGATAAAGCGATGGAAAAAGAAATTTTTGGTTGGTGTGAAGATAACGACATTAGCTTAAACGCGAAAGCGAAAGCCAAGCTACTATCAACCGATACTTGGCTAAACGGTAAATTATTGGTCGAGCTTGCCAATAAGCTTGCCGAAACCATTACCAAAGAATATAACGATTACAACCTGTTTAAAGCTGATGTTGAAGCCCAATTTAAAGACGTTTCGGCTGATGTATTAGCAGATATTAAACCAAATAAACGCAAAGCCTTTTACACCACAGTGGTTAATGCCATGAGTTGGTACGATGAAAATGCCGAAAAAGTCATTAATAAAGTGGTTAAGTTTAAGCAAGATAAACTCGATGAGCTTTTGCATCACTTAGGCTGTGAAGCAACTGATTTAGCTCACTTTGGTTATTACGCTATTCAAGGTAAAAAACTAGAATTCATCACTTATGAATCAAGTTCTGATTTACGTGATACTGAATCTGTACCGCTAACTTATAACAAAGGTAGTGATAGAGATAACTCTGAAATTCACCAATATTACCTTGATGAAGTTAAACCGCATGTAACCGAAGCGTGGATCAATTTAGACAGTACTAAAATTGGTTATGAAATTAGCTTCAACAAGTACTTCTATCAACACAAACCACTGCGCTCAATCGATGAAGTTGCCACCGATATAATCGACTTAGAGCAAAAAGCAGAAGGGTTAATTGCTGAAATACTTGGGGTAGAGAGCATAGGTGTTGATATCGCTAAAGTGCAAGGGGAGTAATATGGCTGAATTAGCTTCTATGGAGAAATATGAGTCATATAAAGACTCTGGTGTTGATTGGTTGGGCGATATACCAAGTGAATGGAATTTATTACCTTTGAAGTACAAACTTAAATTTCATACTGGCGGAACCCCATCTTCTGGTAGTGCAAGTTTTTATAATGGTGATTTACCTTGGGTAACAATTTCGGATCTAGACGGACGTCAAACGAGAAGAACACATTACTTATCAAAAGCAGGTGTTAGAGCTGCAAACATTCCTTTATCACCTAAAAATAGTCTTTTATACAGCTTTAAACTTTCAATTGGTCAAGTAGCGTTTTCACATGTGGATTTATACACAAATGAGGCAATAGCATCTTTTATACCTAACGATGGAATAAATCTAAATTACTACTTTTATGTGTTACCAATATTTCTTGAGCATAATGCTGAAGTTAATATTTATGGTGCCAAGTTACTAAATCAATCACGTATTAATAATGCAACTATCCTTGATATAAGTGAAGCGGAACAAACCGCCATTGCCAATTTCCTCGATAAAAAAACAGCACAACTTGATGAAGCGCTTGCTATCAAGGAAAAGCAAATTGAGCTGTTAAAAGAGCGCATGCAAATCATCATCCAACAAGCGGTAACTCAAGGCTTAAATTCAGAAGTACCAATGAAAGATTCAGGCGTCGATTGGATTGCTGAAATTCCTGAACATTGGGAAGTTAAAAGAGCAAAATATCTTTTTAGTGAAATAGATGAACGCTCTAAAAATGGTGATGAAGAACTGTTGTCAGTATCTCACTTAACGGGGTTACTCCTCGATCTGAAAAAAGCGTTACTATGATTGCTGAAGATTATAGCGGCTCTAAAACGTGCCAAAAGAACGACTTGGTAATGAATATTATGTGGGCATGGATGGGGGCTATGGGTGTATCAGACCGCCCAGGTATTGTGAGTTCTGCTTACAGTATTTTTAGACAAACACCTTTGGAGACATTTAATCCTATTTACCTTGAATGGTTGATGAAAACAGTTGGTTATATCGAGCATTACAACAAAGTTTCAACAGGTTTACATTCCTCAAGATTACGGTTTTATTCTCGTATGTTCTTTGACATGGAAATCGGTTATCCAAGTCGAAATGAGCAAGATGAAATAGTTACTCATATCGAAAAACAATCTTTCAAGATTGATGAAGCTGTTGAACTACAAAAGAAACAAATTGAAAAACTCAAAGAATACAAAACCACGCTGATTAACAGTGCTGTAACAGGAAAAATTAAAGTACCAGAGCTGATGGTGGATAGGTGATTATGACTGAAAAGAAAGTATACAAAATTTTCTGTGATGAAAGCTGCCATCTACAGCATGATGGTGCCGACATTATGGTGTTAGGTGCGCTTCATTGTACTGCTGAAAAAGCCATACAGTTAAACAAACACATTAAGTGGTTACGCCATGAGCACAATTATCATAATGAACTGAAGTGGACGAAACTGGTAACTAAGCAGTGGCCGTTTTACAAAGCATTGATTGATCTTGTTATTGATACCGATGAACTTAGGTTTAAAACAACCGTTGTTCAACAAAAAAACAAACTTAATCATGACCAGTACAATGCCGGTTCTCACAATAATTTTTACTACAAAATGTTTTATTACACCCTAAGAGATTTTCTTGAGGTAAATGGTCAATACCGAATCTATTTAGATTATATGGATACCTTAGGTGGCGAAAAAGTAGCTGAACTTTGCCGCGTATTACAAAACTCAACTAACTGGCATTTAGATGTAGATGCGTTTGTCATTCAGTCATATGAGGCACAATTGATTCAAATTTGTGATTTATTGATTGGTGCTGTGTCTTATCAAAATAGAACGGATATAGAACACAGTAGTGAAATTAAACAAAAAATAGTTGATTACTTGCAGCAAAGACTCGGCTATCCATTAAATATTAATACCCCACCGTGGGAAGCTAAGTTTAATATTTTCAGATTTATGCCAAGGAGCGTGTAATGTTAAATGCTCCATTAAATTTGACTGGGCATAATGAGCCGGATGTTTTTGACCATCTTTACCCATTTTTTGAGCGAGATTTTATTACTGTTGATACTTATATTAATAATCAAATTTATGTTGATCCCAAAGGGCAAGGGATGCGTGATGGAAAAGAAGAAGTATTTTGGCATATTACAACTAGGGAAAAGTTGAAAACCGTCAAGCAAGGTAAGCAAATGGTGAAAATTAAAACAAGACCATTTGATCCTGATAGAGCGGCAAGAATTTCGTGGATAAAACCTATGCTAGTAAATCATTCAGATCCATGCATTAAGCTTTTTTATAGAAAAGAAACAAAAGGTAAGAAGCCTGTAAGATTATATTTTTGGGCGCATCAGCATGACTTTGTTGTAATTGTTCAAAAACTGGGAAATGCGGACTCTTTCTTAGTCACTAGCTTTTATATTACAGAGGTATACAAGCGAGATTCTTATGAAAAATGGTATACAGAATATACTCAGGGAAATAAACCTGAATTATTAAATTGTGAGTGGTTTTAAGAAAAGGAATGATCGCCAATTATGGACCGAGGCGATACGGTCACCTCTTTCTACGCAATGGTAGGTGAGCGAGGGCATTGTCCTGTAATTAACCATTGGTTGTCAACATATAATTTTAAACTTATATGTCTAAAATGTTATTTAATTGAAAAATAAGGATGTTACATGTCAGTAATAGTTGCAAGTTATACCTTAGCGTAGTTATTCAGTAAAAAGAGTATTGTGAGTGCTGATTACACTGAAATTCATTGCGAATTTGCCATACCTGAATATCAGTGCCCTTATTGAAAAGAACAAAGTGATTGGCAAGAATATCAAATAAAACAGCATCAGAAAAAATGTTAAGTAAGTTAGCAGTACATTGTGGTGATAAGGAATAATTATGGTTAGTCAAACAAACGAACAAGCGTTAGAAGCTGCGATTGAAAAATACTTAACAGGTACGTGCTTAGAAGATTTAAAATCAGGCGTTCAGGAAGTTGTACCTGGTTATAACAGTGCTATGTACCAGCTAGGCTATCCTGCTGATTTTGATATGCATTACGCCTTGGATATCAAGTTCTTTTGGCAGTTTTTGCAAAACACTCAAGCGCAAGAATTAGAAAAACTTAAGAAAAATAGCCCTAATGATTGGCAGCGTAAAGTACTTGAACGTTTTGATAGACTGATCAAAAAACATGGTATTTTGCATTTACTTAAAAAAGGCTTAAGTTTTGATGATGCGCATTTAAATCTGATGTATCCAGCACCATTAGCTAGTAGTAGTGATTCTGTTAAACAGAACTTTAATGCCAATATATTTAGTTCAACTCGTCAACTAAGGTATTCAAAAACTAATCCGTTACAAGAAATTGATATGGTGCTGTTTATCAATGGTATTCCGCTGATAACACTAGAGCTGAAAAATGCATGGACCGGCCAAAATGCTCGTTACCATGGTCAAAAGCAGTACCGTAATGATAGAGATACTTCGCAGTCGTTATTGCAGTTTGGGCGTTGTTTAGTGCATATGGCTGTTGACACTGACGAAGTATATATGACTACCAAATTAGCTGGGAAAAGTACCTTCTTCCTACCATTTAACAAAGGTAATAATCATGGTCAGGGTAACCCTCCAAGTATGCATGGTCACAAGACAAGCTACTTATGGGAAGAAGTATTTAGTAAAGCTAGCCTAGCCAACATCATCCAGCATTTTGTGCGATTAGATGGTACTAGCAAAGATGACTTGAAAAAACGAACCTTGTTCTTTCCCCGTTATCACCAAATGGATGTTGTTCGACGCTTAATTGATCATGCTTCAACTAATGGTGTCGGTCACACATATTTAATACAGCACTCTGCTGGTTCTGGTAAGTCAAACTCTATCACTTGGGCGGCTTATCAGTTAATAGAAACGTATCCAGTTAGTCCTGATATTCAAGGTAGCAAAGGTATAGAACAACCGTTATTTGACTCAGTTATTGTGGTTACGGATAGACGATTACTTGATAAACAACTTAGAGATAACATTAAAGAATTTTCTGAAGTTAAGAATATTGTTGCTCCTGCATTTAAGTCATCGGAGTTAAAATCTGCCTTGGAAAATGGTAAGAAGATAATCATTACTACTATCCAAAAATTCCCATTCATTATTGATGGCATTAGTGATTTAAGTGATAAACGTTTTGCAGTCATTATTGATGAAGCACATAGCTCTCAGTCAGGCTCTGCACATGACAATATGAACAGAGCGATGGGTAAAACTGAAGTAGAGGAAGCTGAAGATGCGCAAGACAAGGTATTGCAAGCAATGCGATCACGTAAAATGCGAGGCAATGCTTCATATTTAGCTTTTACTGCAACACCTAAAAACTCTACATTAGAAAAATTTGGTCAAAAACAAGAAGACGGTAGTTTTAAGCCTTTTCATTTATATTCAATGAAGCAAGCCATTGAAGAAGGTTTCATTCTTGATGTTATTGCCAATTACACTACCTATAAAAGTTATTACGAAATAGAAAAGTCAATTCAAGACAATCCTGAATTTGATACTAAAAAGGCGCAAAAACGTTTACGTGCCTACGTTGAAACCAGCCAACAGACCATAGACACCAAAGCTGAAATAATGCTTGAGCATTTTATTCCACAGGTAGTAAATACTAAAAAGTTACGTGGGAAAGGCAAGGGTATGGTGGTAACACAAAACATAGTTACTGCAATACGATATTACAAAGCAATAAAGCGGGTACTTGAAGAGCAAGGGAATCCATTTAAAGTGGCGATTGCATTTTCTGGTACAAAAGAAGTTGACGGTATCGAATATACAGAAGCTGAAATGAATGGCTTTGCAGAGAGTGAAACTAAAGATAAGTTTGACACTGATGAATATCGTTTATTAGTGGTTGCCAATAAGTATTTAACGGGGTTTGATCAGCCAAAGTTATGTTCAATGTATATAGATAAAAAATTAGCTGGAGTTCTTTGTGTTCAAGCACTATCGCGTTTGAATCGTTCAGCACTTAAATTGGGCAAAAAAACTGAAGACTTATTTGTATTAGATTTCTTTAATAGTGTAGAAGAAATCAAAACAGCATTTGATCCATTTTATACTTCAACGACTTTATCTGAAGCAACAGATGTAAATGTATTACACGAGCTAAAAGATGCGATGGATGATATTGGCATTTATGAATGGTACGAAGTTGAAGATTTTGTTAAGCGCTACTTTAATAATGAAGACGCTCAAACCTTAAGCCCGATAATTGATACTGCGGCTAATCGATTTAATTTTGAGTTAGAACTAGAAGATGACGATAAAGTCGATTTTAAGATCAAAGCTAAGCAATTTGTGAAGATTTACGGACAAATGGCTTCAATAATGCCTTATGAAATTGTTGCGTGGGAAAAATTATTCTGGTTTCTCAAGTTCTTAATTCCAAAATTAATCGTTAAAGATCCCAATTCAGAAAAGCTTGATGCATTATTAGATTCTGTAGATTTGAGCTCTTACGGCTTACAGCGTGTAAAACTTAATTATGGCATTGGCTTAGATGACGGTGAGACAGAATTAGATCCTCAAAATCCAAACCCTCGCGGTGCTCATGGTGGTGATGATGAAAAAGATCCATTAGACGAAATCATTAAAAACTTTAACGAAAGATGGTTTCAAGGTTGGAGTGCAACACCTGAAGAGCAGAAAGTTAAATTTATAAATATTGCCGAAAGTGTGAAAAATCACCCAGATTTTGAAGCTAAATACCAAAATAATCCAGATCCTCATAATAGAGAATTAGCATTTGAAAAAATGCTTAAAGAAGTCATGCTAGCAAGGCGTAAAGATGAGTTAGAGCTGTATAAGTTATTCGCTGGAGATAGTGCATTTAAAGCCTCATGGACACAGAGTATGCAGCGTAGTGTAGGTCTTTAAAGTTTGGGTGCTGTTAACTTAACAGCTCCTCAATCAATTGTGCGATAATCTGCTGATGAAAAATTTAAATATCTATGCAGGTTATCGTTATCCTGCCCAAATCATCAGTCACGTAGTTTGGCTTTATCATCGATTTACACTTAGCTTTCTTGATATTGAAGAATTGCTTGTGGCCAGATCTATCATTGTTAATTATGAAACGATTCGTCAGTGGTGCAAAAAGTATGGATCAATATATTGCAATCAAATAAAAAAGAGCCGTGTTTAGGTTGACTTAATGCAGTGAGAAGGTGGGAATGACGAGTAAGAAATTTTTGTCTGAAAAAGTTGTTAGAAGGAATTACACCACATAATGTACATGATGATGAGCTAGCTCCTATATCATTTGATGAGTTTGGAACTGAGTTGTCGGAAACTGAATACAAAATGGCGATGAAGAGAATTGAGCATATCTTTGATGCAGTTCCAAACACACAAGAAGGCCATGAAATTGAAAAACTAATTTTACTTGCTGAAGCTTATGAAAATAAGCATGTGTTAGTTTGAAACTAAAAATAAATGGCTGCATATATTTCTATAAAACAATTAAACTTATTTTACTTTAATTTTTATCGAACATTAAATCTGATAGGGGACTTCTTACACAATTTGCCCCAGCCTGTAATACATGAGTATAAATTTGTGTGGTACGGATATCTGTGTGTCCTAATTGTTCTTGAACCGTGCGAATATCTGCACCGCGTTGTAATAGATGTGTTGCAAAAGAATGGCGCAAAGTATGGCAAGTAACTTGTTTATCAAAGTTTAACTGACGTGCTGCATTTTTTACTGCTTTTTGTATATTACTTTCATGAATATGGTGCCGTCTTAAGTTTGCTGTACCAGGTTCAAATGAGAGTCGTGAAGAAGGAAATAAATATTGCCACTTTAATTCTTTAGCAGCATTTGGATATTTTCCTGCTAATGCATGTGGTAAATAAACTCCTTGAAAATCGACTCTTTGCATATCTTGCTGATAAAATAAATTAACTTTAGCAATCTGATTTTGTAATTGCTCTATTAACTCTGGTGCTAATGTGACGCTGCGGTGCTTTCCTCCTTTTCCTCGCCAAATATTTATTGATAAATAATCAAAGTTAATATCTTGAATTCGCAAGTTAACTGCTTCCATTAATCTTAATCCACTACCATAGAGAAGGTAACAAGGTAATGTTACTGAGCTAGGTAGAGAACTCAGTAATAAACTCACTTCTTCAAGTGTTAATACTACAGGTAGCTTTGGCTGTGTATTCGTCCTTTTAAAATTAAGCTTTAATGTTAACGGTTTATCTAAAAATTCGCGATATAAATACACTAGTGCATTTAGTGCTAAGGCTTGTGTTTTGGGGGCAACTTTTTTTGTGTTGGCAAGATATGAAAGGAAGGACTCTACTTCATGATCATGGCACTCAAAGGGATGTTTTTTATTATTAAAGTAAATATAAAATTTAATCCAATATAAATAAGCCTTAATAGATTTTTCAGCATAGAATTTAACTCGCATGCTTTCTGCTACAGCATTTAAAAATGGAGACTTCATTTATTTCTCTCCTTTAATTTTTTATATGTTTTTATATACAGTGTAGTCGGTATTCCATGTTTTTGTTGTTAATGCGGACTTTTTCCACCTATCTGCATGATATTAACTTGATTAAAGATATTAATTGTTTGATTTTATGTACGATAAAGGCATTTTTATGTTAATTTTAACAAATTAATATATTCTGTATTTCCACCTGAAATATGGAATTTTTCGGTTTAATAAACTGTTATGTGCTTTGTGTCTGCCATCAGGATTTAGCTCACCGAAAAAATCGGCATAAAATATAGAGGTATTATTTTGAAAATTCAATTATTAACAGCATTCATGACTGTAAGTTTATTGGTTGGTTGTCAGTCTACAGGTATTCAAACCACAGAGAATATACCTTCGAAAAACATCCCTCCCAAAACACCAGACTTGAGTCTAGATTTAGAAGGCAGTAAACACAGAGTATGGAAGGAAGCTTCATTCAAGGGGATTAGAAGCGAATTAAAGGAAGGTGAAATAATTATTTTCAAGGATGTTGAATCTAGGGCATTAGCGGGTAATTCAGGGTATTATTATTTAGGGCATATATATTCGACTGATGGTCAATTATTATTCGATAAAAAGCATGCGTTAAGCGATGTAGGCGTTATAAATTTCAAAAATAATAAAATTAGAAAGGACATAAATCCAGAGGTAGTAGATAGCGACAGAGGAGTTCGTTACCATGGTGATGCCACTGTTCATTATGGGTTTTCGACAACTTATTGGAAAACTACCGGCGGTGGGGAACCGAAAGCAATACCTGTCAGAGATTACAAGTCTTCATCTGCAAATATACATAAAGTTGCAGAGAACGATTGGCGTAGTTTACGGCTAAATTGCATTGCGGGTAATATTTATGTTGGTTTCAGTAATGACAAAAATATATACGCTGCAGATAATGAAGATATTACTGTAACTGTATTTCACCCATATTCTAAAGGGAAAGAATATTCGTCAAAAGCGAGTGGGCATACAGGCGTTTTCTTAAAGGTAGATGATTATATTGAACGCATTTTGCTAGAAGAGAGTGCTATTAAATTAGTGGCATTTAGCCATTCAAACAGAAATTTCACAGAACTTACAGCATATAACAATGGGCTGGCAGAAGCCTATTCACGGGTGAAGAACAACTGCACCAAAGACTAAGTACGCACATAACAAGCTGTTAAAGCAGGACAAAATTCAGTTGGCTGTTTTCGTTCCTCAACATTTTAGCCAACTAAATTTTGCCTCTTAACTGGACGTTGAGGCTGTAGAATTTCTCCGAAAAGAACGTTTTTACGTTCTTTTTTTATAATCTCTAATTGTACAAAAAACAACCTTGATTGAGCAGTCCCTCTGTGATCTAATAGTTATTATTCGCTCAGAGTTAAATGTGATGGCCAACTACAAACCTGACTTATCTTGCCAAAGTAAATTCATTCCGATTGATTTCGCACAGCAAATTATCCCCGGTACTTTTGAATACGCACTTTCTCATATCGTCGACAAACACCTTGATTTAAGTACTTTTGATAAATGGTACAGCAACGATAAAAATGGCGCGGCTGCTTATCCTCCTTCAGTTATGCTTAAAATAATCTTGTTTGGTTATTCACGAGGCTTGGTCAGCAGTCGTCGCATTGCAAATGCATGTGAAACCAATATTACTTTCATGAGTTTATCGGGTGATGAGCAACCACATTACACTTCAATTGCCAGTTTTGTCGCTAAAATGAAAGACCAAATTGAACCACTATTTACTCAAGTATTAATGATATGCGACCGTGAAGGGTTGATTGGCCGAAACATGTTTGCCATTGATGGATGTAAAATAAGATCAAACGCTAGCAAAGAATGGAGTGGCACATTTGATGAACTTGAGCGTAAGCAAGCCAAGTTACGCAGAGCCAGCCAGCGAATACTTGAGCGTCATCAAGCACAAGATAGTTTAGGCGAAGATGAAGTGGCGCATGATTTAAAACAGAAAGCGAAACTTGATAAAAGTGCAGAAAAAATTACAGAGTATCTCGCCACACATCAAGAAAAAACAGGCAGCAAAGGTAAGGCAGTTAAAAGCAATATAACAGACCCCGACAGTGCAAAAATGACAACAAGTAAAGGTACCATACAAGGCTACAATGGGATTGCTATTAATGACGACAAACACCAAATAATATTGCAAGCACAAACATGGGGCTCTGTGGGCGAACAACAAACTCTAGTGCCGGCCGTTACTCAATTAAAACAACAACTCGATAAGCTCGCTACAGAAAAACAGTTAAATGAACGCACGATAAAATTCACAGCTGACAGTGGTTTTAACAGTGAAGCTAATTTAGAATTTATGGCACAAAGTGGATTCGATAGTTATATCGCGGACAATCAATTTAGAAAGCGTAATCCACTATTTAAGGAGAGTGAAACGTATGAAACAGAGCAAGAAAAACGACGGTTAAAACGCAGTAAAGGTAAACCAAGATTATTCACCTCAGATGACTTTCATTATGATGAAACAACACAAACCTGTCATTGCCCAGCAGGTAATGAAATGTGGCGAAGTGGAATAAATGTAAAGAGTCACAAGCAACAATACACTCGATTCTGTGGTTATTTAAAAGACTGTAAGGTATGCCCTTTACAACAGCAATGCATGCGTAAACCACCGAAGGATAGAGGAAGACAAGTCCAATTTAAAAATAATGAATCACGGAAAAAGCTAAGCTATGGCGATAAAATGAAAGTTAAGATAGATAGTCCAATAGGACGGCGCCAATACAGCAAACGATTAGGTGCCATTGAACCCGTATTTGGTAATATCACGGTGAATAAAGGCATGAATAAATTTACACTGCGCGGGCAAGAAAAAGTGAATACCCAATGGAAAATGTACTGTCTCGTTCATAATATAGAGAAGTTAAGGAATAGTTTACATTAAGCTAAAGGCTAAGCCCTTAAACTGCAATAATCCAGTTTAATTAACCTCATAAACGCCTCTACAGCTCAAATTAATCAATCATTTATTGAAAATCCGAATTATCTATTGGAATCTCAACTAAATATGAATTAATGTGTTTTTTATTTTAAATAATCAGGCTGAAAATGAGAAATTCTACAGCTTCGTTATAACGCTTTGGTTGCCGCTTCGGTACAACTCTATAAGAAGGAAAGAAAATGGATGATTTGATTGATGACGAGTTGTTCTTGCAAGTAGAGGAACACTTGAAGTGTAGTGAGCAAAGCTGGCTACTGGGTGCAGGAATAAGTTTCGACGCTAAATTACCACTTATGTACCCTTTAACGAATAAAGTTAAAAAGGATGTAGAAACTAGTCATAAGAAATTATATGACGATATTATCACTCCACTATTTGAAGAGTTGCCAGAGCAATGCCACATAGAGCATGTTCTTAGTCATCTTGGCGACTATGCTGCGTTAGCTGAAAGAAACAAAGAAAGAAAACAGTAATTAGTGGGGGAGAAGTTGAGTTAGCTACCTTAGAAGAAGTACATAATACAATTCTTGAATCTATCTCAAATGTTATCCGATGCGGCTATGTTGAAGGCGATGATGAAGCGGCAGATGAAGAAGGTACGTTGTCAGAGCCAATTGTCGATATTGAGTCCCATTTAGAGTTTATCGACACTCTGTTTAATCATGCATCTGCTGGTGTTCATGAGCGAAGAAAAACAGTTAATATTTTCACAACTAACTATGACACTCTTTTGGAAGATGCATTAGCACTGAACAAAGTGCCGTATTGGGACGGTTTTGCTGGAGGAGCTGTAGCTCACCGTACTCAGAGATATGGCGAACTAGCACCAACAAATGGACAGCGCGCAAACTTAATCAAGATGCATGGGTCGATAGATTGGTTTCTTTGTGACAAAGGCTATGTCTGGCGAGTTAGGGACAATGACCGCTATCCCAAGGTAGATCGTCGCGTTCTAATTTATCCTCAAGCAACAAAATACATTGCTACTCAGCAAGACCCGTTTGCTTCTCAGTTTGATTTATTTAGAAAATCTCTAAATTCTCGTCAAAGTAATACGTTAGCGGTTTGTGGTTACAGTTTTGGCGATGACCACATTAATAATGAAATTGAGTTCGCTTTATCTAAAGAAGAAAACAAAACAGTACTTTTGGCATTTTTGGAGTGTAGGGATGACATACCATTATGTTTAGACAAGTGGCGTAGTTCCAGTTTTGGTTCAAGAGTAATTATTGCTTCGTTGCGTGGTTTATATGTCGGAGACCAAGGCCCATTTAAAAGAAAAGACGATGATGATTATTGGTGGACATTCAAAGGTGTAACATCAGTGCTAAAGAATGGATGCGAGGTTTAGTTATGTTTACACCGGAAGAAGAGTTAAAGATTGGGCAGGTTGTTGAAGTATCTGGAACTAATATTAAGGTAGAGATCTCCGATAAAATATCTGAGCTGTCTAGGACATTCAATGGTCGCGTTTACCCTATCGGTCAAATAGGTAGCATGGTTAAAATTCACTATGGTCGAAAAATAATTTTTGGTTTAGTGACTATGCTCAGAATGCGATCAGAAGAGTTAATTGAAGCAGGTATGCCCGTAACTGCTGATTCTGATCAGCGTGTAATGGAAGTCCAACTGCTAGCTGAAGGCAGCTGGAATAATACAAAATCAAATTTGGCTTTCAAACGTGGTATTAAAACTTACCCTTTACCCCAGCAAGGCGTATACCTTCTAACCAACGAAGAAATTTCTTTTGTATACCGTTCCGCTGAAGGTACAAGAGATGATGAAGTAGATCCATTAGTTCCCTTTGCGGTTTACAGTGCTTCTGAATCTACAGCTTGTCGAGCTAACATTAATAAAATGTTTGGTATGCATTGTGCTGTTCTTGGCTCTACAGGATCTGGTAAGTCTGGTACCGTTGCTGCGATTATTCATAGTGTACTATCGCATAAAAATGATGAAAAAGAGCTGTCTCCTCAGATAGTGGTTATTGATCCCCATGGAGAGTATGGTTCCGCATTTAAGGCTAGAGCTGTACAGTACCGTGCATATGACATCGCAACAGGTGATGACGGACAAGAAGAGATAAAGCTTCCGTATTGGTTAATGTCTAGTGATGAGTTTACTAATCTGATTATTGGTAAAACAGAAAGAAGTGCTACAAGCCAAAATAATGCAGTTCAGAAAGCACTTGCTCATGCCAGAATGGTTGCAGCTAAGATTGTAAAGCCTTGCCCGAGAGAGTTCGGAACAAATAAACTAGATCATTTAGATAATTTCGATGATCCAGATCTTTGTGATGACAAAGATACGTCGGACATTCTGGAGTTTGACCGTGATAAGCCTAGACCATTCTGTTTAGAAGAATTTGAAAGTCATATTAAATATATACAGGGAGGCAGAAAAACAAATGCCGGACATGTAACTATGACAAATACTGATCTGGCAAAATCACCTGTTCCTTCAGTATTGGATAAGCTCAAGGTTCTCCGAAGAGATACTAGGCTTTCATTTATGATGAAGTGTTGGGCTGATAATGGTGATGAAATCAAATTACATCAAGTCTTGAATCAATTCATAGGTGCGCCTAGCCAGGCAGGAAAAGATATTAGAATTATTGATATTTCAGGCCTACCAAATGAAGTCGCAGGCCCTCTGACTGCATTAATTGCTAGGTTACTTTTTCAATATAAAGTATTCCAGACTCAAGAAGAGAAAGAGAAAGATCCTATTTTATTGGTCTGTGAAGAAGCGCATAGATATGTTCCAGACCATGGGGAGGCTCAGTATGCAGCTGCTCAGGAAGCAATACGACGTATTGCAAGAGAGGGGCGAAAATACGGAATTGGCTTGATGCTGGTAAGTCAGCGGCCAGCCGATGTAGACAGTACAGTCATTTCACAGTGTGGTACGTGGGTTGTATTAAGACTTACAAATTCAGCCGATCAACAGCATGTTGCACGGTTTTTGCCAGATGGATTGTCTGGAATGGTAGGTGCGTTACCGATTTTGTCTCAGCAAGAAGCAATTTTTGTTGGTGAAGGGGCTGCTTTACCTTCTAGGGTAAGAGTAAGAGATCTAAAAGAAGACCAACTACCGAAATCAAATACCATACCATTTGCTCATGGCTGGGCGAGTGAACGCTTAGAATTAGATAAACTGAAGGAAATATCTGAGAGGATGTGTAGCTAAAAGCGCGTTATAACAAGGCAATTAAACGGAACTAAAACAGTGTGTTACGTTCCGCTTCGCTACACAGTATAACCCACAATTTTAGTCCGCTTATTGCGGCGTTGAGGCTGTAGAATTTCTCCGAAAAGAACGTTTTTACGTTCTTTTTTTATAATCTCTAATTGTACAAAAAACAACCTTGATTGAGCAGTCCCTCTGTGATCTAATAGTTATTATTCGCTCAGAGTTAAATGTGATGGCCAACTACAAACCTGACTTATCTTGCCAAAGTAAATTCATTCCAATTGATTTCGCACAGCAAATTATCCACAAGCACATTTGAATACGCACTTTCCCACATCGTCGATAAACATCTTGATTTAAGCGCTTTTGATAAATGGTATGACAACGATAAAGGTGGTGCCGCAGCTTATCCTCCATCAGTGATGTTAAAGATAGTGTTGTTTGGTTATTCACGTGGGTTAGTCAGTAGCCGACGTATTGCAAATGCGTGTGGAACCAATATTACCTTCATGAGTTTATCGGGTGAACAACAAACCCTAGAGCCGGCCGTTACTCAATTAAAACAACAACTCGATAAGCTCGATACAGAAAAAATTAAACACACAATAAAATTCACAGCTGACAGTGGCTTTAACAGTGAAGCTAATTTGGAATTTATGGCACAAAGTGGCTTCGATAGTTATATAGCAGACAATCAATTTAGAAAGCGTAATCCACTATTTAAGGAGAGTGAAACGTATGAAACAGAGCAAGAAAAACGACGATTAAAACGCAGTAAAGGTAAACCAAGATTATTCACCTCAGATGACTTTTATTATGATGGAACAACACAAACCTGTCATTGCCCAGCAGGTAATGAAATGTGGTGAAGTGGGATAAATGTAAAGAGTCACAAGCAACAATACACAAGATTCTGTGGTTATTTAAAAGACTGTAAGGTATGCGCTTTACAACAGTAATGCATGCGTAAACCACCGAAGGATAGGGGAAGACAAGTCCAATTTAAAAATAATGAATCACGGAAAAAGCTAAGCTATGGCGACAAAGTGAAAGTTAAGATAGATAGTCCAATAGGACGACGCCAATACAGTAAACGATTAGGTGCCATTGAACCCGTATTTGGCAATATCACGGTTAATAAAGGCATGAATAAATTCACGCTGCGCGGCAAGATAAAGTGAATACACAATAGAAAATGTATTGTCTTGTTCATAATATAGAGAAGTTAAGGAATAGTTTACATTAAGCCAAGGGCAAAGCCCTTAAATCGCAATAACACAGTCTAATTACCCTCATAAATGCCTCTACAGCTCAAATTAATCAATCATTTATTGAAAATCCGAATTATCTATTGGAATCTCAACTAAATATGAATTAATGTGTTTTTTATTTTAAATAATCGGGCTGAAAATGAGAAATTCTACAGCTTCGTTATAGCCTAATCAGGAAAAATGAAACTTATCGCATTTGAAGAGTCCGACTATCAACAGTTGATCGACTGGATTGATTCAAATGTACTAGCTCAGACTTGATCTGACAGTTACCCATTTTGAATGGTGACTGTTAGATTAGATTTGAGCTAAATTATTTTAGTTTTGTGGCGTGGTTTTCTTTATGGATTGCTTTAATTAATGCCTCATATGGATGAATACAAGGAGTTCACTGCAACACAGGCAGCTTAGAAACATTTACCACGCTTCGCTTTTTGACCACTACAGTTTTCTTAGAATTTTAGAATAAAGAAAAAGTGGAGGCTGCCACTTCAATTTCATTACAGTCTCATTCCATCAGAATAACTTTAAGAGTTTAACTAAAAATACCATGTTCAACTAATTGCAGCACTAAGCTTTGTGATTGGAGTAAGTCTCGGCGTTACTTTTGTAGTATCTCTAAAATCAAAAGATGGCGCACTTTCGAGTTCTCTAGGTTTCTTCTATTCGCCTACGGCAGAATGTTATTTTGTAGGTAGCCACGAAGGAGCAAAATCCACCATCAATAATTTCAGTAAGCTTCGGCATGTTGAGACCGACTACGCTGAAATCCCTTTAAAGTTTTGGGCTCAATTCGATGCTTTTTATGTACGTCATAAGCAGGGTACTGTAATGCCTTTTCCTTTCAAATATTTAAGAGAATTTCATGAACTCTCATTAAAAAAAGCATCGATTTAATTACGCTAGAAACTAGATAAATTAAGTAGATTCAAAAAATTTACTTCATCGCTATTTGTATATTACTTTTATCTTTGGCTAAATTTCTGATTCATCATCATGATACACATCATGTGCATTAAGAAACTAAGGCTATTTGATGAGTATTTGCTGATAGCTTTTAGTTGTTTTTTCTGCTCTAAAGGTAAAGATTTCATTTTATTGTCATGATCAGTTATCTTTAGCTTTCTAGCTTTATTTTCTTTTTGAAGCGCTTTAATTGGTGTTTCATCAGGATGAATAAGCTCTAAGCGTACATGGCCTCGTCCAGTTGCGCCAGTTGGTTTTGCTTTTTTCCTTTTCTCAATTTAATATTCCTATAAGCGACTTCCCATTCATCAAGAATTGCACTTTGCTCAATAGTATAAGTTACTACGCGCCAGTAGCTTCTGGGGATGATGTTTTCAAATGCATTCAAAAAGTATTCTAAGTCTTCAGGCCAATTGAAGTTAATACCTGACTGATTCATACACTGGTTTAGTGATGCATGCTTTAGCATATTGATAATGCGCTCTTTGTTTTTATTATCATCGTTATTTTCTTTGAATTTAGTACGTATGTTAATGATTATTTTATCGAGAAAAGCGAGCTCTTTACTGCTTGGGGGTTTTCCTGGAAGGAATGATGAACGACGAGAATGCCGAGGTGCGGGGTTACTCCTTTTTGTCTTTATTGTTTGAATATATTTAGCATTATCTACCCATTGATTAATCTGTTGAATTTGGATGTTAAATTCAATTGCTAATAATTCAGGTGCATATCCTTTTTCTATTTTCTTTAAAATTTCGTAACAAAGCATGATGCTTATTTTCTTTTTTTGAGGCTTTTGTTGTTCCGCCTGAAATTCTGTTGCTTCAAGTAGATTAGGAGCCAACTGAGCTATCTTTAGCTTTACATTTAATTCATGATAACAATGTTCGACTCGTACTGTATTTGAGTGTGCTGCTTGTAAATGAGTAAAATGGCGACGAGTTGTTAAACCAAAGGCTCGATTTTCTTGGGGTGTAATGTTGTGGGTTGATTTAGACAATTTATAGGCAACAATCCAATCACAAAAGTGATAATAATTACTAAAACAAGTAACAGGTGTTGCATGGCCATCGAAGCTTGCAATACTATAATATTTATTACGTAATGACTGGCCGCAGATAAGTTTTGTAATTGCTCGGCTCTGTTCTTTTGAATAAGGAACTGCATTTGGCAGTAAGGTATAAGCATCATCAATTTCAACCATAAGCTGTATACGGCTTATGCAGCTATGTCTTAGGTGATGGAATACCAAGAAATCTAGTTGTGATAGGTGGCGTAAGATGCCTGAAATGGTGCTTGAAACATAAAGCTCATCAAAAGGGGTGTAAAGATCAGAGTCTAGTGTAAAAGCAAGGTTATTATCGGACATTGATAAGAAACGTTTACGTGCAATGCACTCTTGAACAAGTTTGTTTTCACTCTCTGTTAGCAGTGGGTATAGTGGCACCTTTCTTAAGGAGGCTGGTTTCTTATTATTACCAATTTTATTAGTGCGAATTTGCATCCAGCCAATCTCTGACTTTTCAATGAAATTAAGAGTCAATTTTCTTATTTCACCAATGCGTAAGTTACAACGGAAGCTGAGAATGGCAATGCATTTTAATGTGTCTTTATTATCATTACTTAAGTTGTTTAAATTATCTATTTCTTGCAGGGTCGCCTTGAAAAGGACTTCATCAATAAATCCAGCACGACTATGATTCGGTTGTTCAGCATTCTTGTTAATAGGCTCAAGTAAAGCTGGAAATCCAAATTGAGATACGCAAAAAGCATGCAAATCGCTAATGCGCTTTGTTAAGTTTTGCTTAATTTTTTCTGTAGGAGCCTTTTCAATCATCTCTCTATATATTTCAGCTATTTGACTATGAGTCATGCCCTCAATATTTTCACCCTCAAATGCAAATAGCCAGCGACGAGTTAACAAAGAGTGGTAGTTTGCAATTGTTTTAGGTTTACATGTTGTATCTAACTTATGAATAAACCATTTCAAGAGAGCTTGCTGAACAAATGGTAGTGATAACGTTGAAATGCTTAACAATGATGCTTTGAGTGTTGCTTTTGAACGTTTTTGTTTTGGATCTGCTTTCTTTAAGGCAACTTTAAGTTTATGAAATAAATCACTATTTGTGATGGTTGGATTGTTGGTAAAAGTGGACCTACTAATTGATGGAACGTTAGCATTTATGGTGTTGATATTTTCTTCAAACCCTCCTTGAGCAACTAAGGTGGTGTCAATTCTTGCTAGGTTATCTATCGGTAAAGAATATGATTTAGTGCGTCCAGATATAAATTCAGACAACGCTTGGTTTATGTTGACACCTTCTGTTCGCTCTACAATATAAGTTGCTGCTTTGCTTAGTTTTTTTAGTGAACCTGGGAAGTATGCTAATTCCCTATCCATACCAATTATGAGTTGGTTATAAAGGGCTAAATGTGATGTAGGAGGCTTCCAGCTTTTTATATCTAATGATTGCCATTGTTTGATTAGCCCTAGTGTAAAAGGTGATAAATAGCATTGGCTTTGTGTTGTGCTGTTTCCTACTTCATCGTATACGTTTGTATTAAAGCCTAGAGCTTTATAATTTAATGTAATTAACGGAAGTCCCCCTGCATTAACGATGTTTAAAGATGATACAAGTTGTTTTACAAAAGCATCAATCAGTGGATAGCTACAATGGCCTGAGTGGCACATGAACGAAAGTATCAATGCTTGAAAATGCTGTTCAATGGTTCTTTCTGTTGACGATTGTGTGATGAAGCTTTCATGCCAACTCCGGTATTCTTGTTCAAATGCCCAGGCTGTGCGTACCCAGTTAATATTTTTCGTTTGTTTTTCTGGTTTAGCAGTAAATAAGTAGGCAGGTGCACTCACTTGCCAGTTATTTGTTTTCCTATAATTTTCAACCGTATTAACTGCACGATTAAATGCGAGTTTAAAATCACGCGCCTCACCAAATGTTTCACGAAGCATCTTTTCCATTTTTTCCCATTGTGTTAGGAATTCTGCTTGTTGAAGAGAGCGCTCCACTGGCAGGAAGTCATCAACGATTTTACTCGCTTTTGCTAATACCCGACGTATCTCATCATTTCTGTTTTTCTTCCTCGCTTTAACGCCAATTTCCTTAGACAAAGGCCTTCTCCTTAACGCCAATTCGCTGTAATAAGTTTTCAATAAGCAGGGATATTCCTCGCAAGTCTTCAGTGCCAATGCTGCTAAATTGTGAGAAAGCTGTTTGGCTAATGCTTGTGTGACCCATCCAAGCATCCATTAAATCAGGTGCAATTTGGCTCTTATGTAAAAGCGTTCTTAATTGATGACGATGCCAGTTAGGTGGTAATGGGAAGTAATCAAATTGTAGAATAATCGTTTCTGGCGTTGATTCTTCGAATAATTTTTCAGGGGACTGGGTATTACGGTAGAAAAATAGATGCTTTCGGCTATTTAATATGTTTTGGTAACGTTTGCTCAATAGAGGTTTGGTATTTTTAAAATAGCGTGCTGCCTGTGATACGAACGCTAAATATTGTTCAATTATTTTTACTGTCAGTGGGGGGATAATAACAATGCGACCAGAGTCGATTGCCAATGAATCCTTATCTGCAATGTAATATTCACCAGAAAAAAGGTTTAAATCAGACTTCTTACCTAGCCATCCTGTTACTGGTCGATAACCAGACGATAACCCCAATACCATCTGTGTGTATGATGTGATCAAATCATGGTGATCAGCTGTAAACCAGTAAATCTTGTTTGCTGTGCTTTTATTGATACGTGTAATTAACTTATTCATTAAGCTAGAAAGGATATATTCAGGCACATCTAGGGCAGAGCCTAGCTGCCTGTTATCACTCACTTCTTTTATCTTTGGCAACTTTTTCATTGAGATAATGGGACGAGAAATAGAAAGTGTAGGTGCTATTTTATAAAGGTAACCAACATAGTTATTAAAGGAATTACTTAGGTTTTCAATATCAATATGGGTATATGAAAGAGCGGGTAATTTTTGTACATCAGGATCTGATATTAACTGTGTTAATACGGGATCGATGCCTGCCTGTTTTTGGTGATGACTTAAAAACCCGCTAATTTTATGCAATGTTAAGTGCGTGTGATACAGCTTATTAATGATAGATAAAGCACTTGAAAGGTCTTCTTTGGTGACTTGCTTTAAAAGCTTTGTGTTTTTTAGATAGCTTGGAAACGTAATATCAAAGGACTTACTCACATCGGGTAAATAAAGAGCAACTTCAGGGCGCTGTTTTTGAGATGGAATAGCATGCTTTCGGGTGAGTGTGCTATTTCCATTTTTAAGGCTAAGTTTTGTATCAATAATTTGTTCGTAGCTATTCCCTAAAAACAGCATCAGCATGAGGTATTTTACAACAGGTCTTTGCTCTTCAGCTGAAGAGTTATAATGATCTTCACAATAAGCTAACAGTTGGTGTATTTCAAACTCCGTTGCTTGATTTATATTACAGGAAGAGGATATTTTATTTTGTATTATATGCTCTGAAATAGCCTTTGCTTGTACTGCTTGAGCACCATAATGAGAGCGTGAATGGTGAGTTGCTGGTTCTTTCACAGTTACAACGATTAACTCTTTCTCATTACCGTTGTTTTCTTCTTGTTCCCATTTTTCAGTCACTTTTTTTGGCTTGAGAATATCTTTACCTCGATATTGTTTTCACCCTCCAATTCTGCATCTTCATGAGTAACTTCAAGCATTGCATGTCGGCTAGTGAATTCATGAGTTCCTGCTCTTCTTTCTATCCCTTTTTTATCTTCAGCGCATTTACTTAAGGGGGTATGATAATGAGCTAATTGAGCATCGATTGCTTTAGTGAGTTTTTTTGATAAATCACTATTAGGTAAATTCTCTCGTTTATCTTCAAGTTCAGTAATCAGATCTGGTAGGTAACGATTACCCACTTTGTTAAGCCGAGGCAAGTGAGGGGTAAGATTTTCTCTTCTCCCTTTTGCATAAAACCTTATTTCATTACAAGCGCGTTCGATTAGCCCTGAAGTGCTCCCCATAAAAATTAGCTTAATCGCAACAGATAACATTAATGCTTTGTATTGATCGAATTGTTCTAAATCATAAGAAGCCCTGACTGGAACAGAGGCTAGCATTGCAGGAAGGTAATATATATCTAAGCTGCCTTTGCATTTTGTAAATAATGCCTCTTTTGTGCAGGGTGGGTGTTGTGAATATTCCTTTAATTTTTCTTGTAGTAGAATATCTTCATCAAAACTTCTTTTTAAAGCGGGAGCTAGTAGCTGAGTAAGTCGTATTACTTCTTGCGAGATGCAAGAGAGAGCATCTTTTTCAAATGAAGCTGGAAACAGGATCATAAAGAATATTTCAATATTCTTTTTTTCAAATCTTGCTTTAACGTCATCTTCTGTCATTGATAATCCCCATTCTTATGGTATCTTTTAAGTTAGAAGTACCAATGTTGTTGAAAACTTAACTTGGATAAAACAAATGATTAAGCGTAAAAAAGAACATATGGATTTAAAAAATCAAATCTACCGTACTGTTGCTAGCTCTACTGCAATCGAAACTGGTGAATCTATTCGCGAGCTCGAGAAGAAATTGAAAAATAAAGAAAGTAAATTCAACTGGCTGACTTTAGCGTAAGTACATCATTTATTAATCTTTCCATATGTTGGTAATCTCCAGTAACACCTGCTTGAATAGCTTTAAAATAAAACGTTTTATTTTCATCCCAAAGGTCATAGTTTAAAAGTGCAAAGCCAGCCTTATCTGCAATCACATCCAGTAATAATCGTGCAATTCGACCATTACCTTCTCTAAATGGATGGATCAAAATAAACTCAACATGTACCTTTGCTAAGAAATGGATAAGGGATTCTTCACTTGTATTCGATAAGTCATCAAACTTACTGAGTAATGATTTTTCAAAGTGTTCTAAAAGGTTAGGGATTTGTCTAGCTGATGCAAAATCAAAGCTTCCTTTTCTCATATTTACAGATCTTGCAGTGCCTGCCCATTCATAGATATTACCTAACCACTTTCGGTGCCATTCATTAATATCGGTAACCGTTAATGAGTTTAACTGTGGCTGTGTCTCATCAAATAGATGCTGGTATAACTGAACAAGCAGAAGACTTTCAACCTCGTTTATTTCAGCTTCAGTAATGATACCAAGTAAATTTTTAAGCACCTTAGAATCAGAGCCAGCTTGGAACTCACCTTCTGTTGAATTTACTTCATATTTTTTAGCCATCAGTGATTCCTTAAAGCGATTTATCGATCAGATTGTTTATTCGTTTTAAATATTAGGCTTTGCTTAAAAGCAGTTCTGCTCTCATTTCGTTTAAAATATCATCTTTACTAATAACTTTGCTTGCTCCATTTTTTCTCTAATTGCACTCCTCTGATTAGCGATAGTGCCACGACATATTGATGCTAGTTCAGCTAGTTTGGGTTCTGATAAATGGCCTGAGCCATAAAGTGTTTTTATGAAATTTTCTGGCATTTTTTCATTGATTTGATTCATTAGGTGTCCAAGTGATTTCATATCAATTGACGAGTGAATTTTTTCAATGGCACCAGACCAAGCCATTTTTGAAATATCATTTTTAGATAATTCAGGTGAATGTATGAGAATGTGAATAGAAGAAAAATCAGTTTTTGTTAGATCAAAAGCGGTATGTTCGAAGCCTGAAATTATTTGAATCGAGGTGTTTTTTTCGACTGCATGTAGGGTCATCGACTTGGAAAAAAACTCTGTAGATGAGCTCGGAAGCTTTTCAATGTTGAATAATTTTTCTATTGAAATACAAAATTCAAATGCAATTTTTGCATTTTCATGAATCTCAAAAGTTAGATTTTTCTTCTTGCTAGCACTCAGAATTTTGACCATATAACACCACTTCAATTGCCATTTCAGTATAAATACTATACGATTTGTTGTGACCAAAAACAAATTAAATACCGTAATAATAGGTGTTTTGTGATGTTAAATGGTGTTAATTATTTTTCTTTAGATTGCTTTTAATTGTATGTTTTATATGAAGTTATTGTATTAATTGGAGTTTTAAAGTTAAAAACAAAAACTTTGTGGTAAGCCTTCCAAGCTGATGATGCGGGTTCGATTCCCGCTGCCCGCTCCAACTACTTCTACTTTAAAACCAAGCACTTGTGCTTGGTTTTTTTGTTTCTGCTGTTTTAAAAATGAAATTTGTGGCCGCTTTGTGGCCAATTTGTGACAGCAAGTTTTAAACCTCTTCTTTTTGAGCTTCACTCTCTGATTCAAAAATCTCACCAACAGATACATTTAAATACTCACAAAGTTTATCTACAACTTCTAATTCGACTCTTGTTGCTGTTTCATTATATAAGCGAGTAATTGTTCCTCGATTAATACCAGTATCTCTTGCTACATCTGCAATTTTTAGTCTTTTACTTCCCATTATTGTGGATAAATGACACTTCAAAATGACCTCCAATGTTTAAAAATGTTCTATAGCGAGTTAAAAAGTCTTGCAAAGACAAATTTTAATGCTATATTTTAATCTCCTAGAGAGCATTGTGCTCTTTAAGATGTAATTTTGAATATTAGGAGATTGTACGATGGATATTACCTATATGACAACATCTGAGTTATCACAACGTATTAAATATGATCAACGCACTATTCGAGAACAATTAAAGGATTCAGTTCTTTTTGAAGGAGTGCACTACATTCGCCCATTCGGTGGAAGAAAGATTTTATATATGTGGGAACGAATTGAAGAAGAAATGTTACATGGTATTTCAATTAACTCATTAACAGCGGGGATGTAATTATGGGGAATATTAGCGCACGAAGTGGAAAACTAGTTGTAGAATTTCGAAATCAAGGTATCAGATGTAGAGAGCAAACAAAGTTGTTAGATACTTCTGTAAATCGTAAACGTATGCAGAAATTATTAAAAATAATCGAAGCTGAAATCGTACTTGGCACTTTTGATTTTTGTAAGTATTTTCCAGATTCAAAACGAGCTACAAAATTTGAAGAGCATAAACAACGCAAGCAAACAGCATCCCATCATTTTAACAGTGCTGATGCACCAACAGTAAAAGAATTTTCCGATATTTGGTTTGAAGAAAAGGCAATTGAATGGCGTAAAAGTCATAAAGAGTCGATTCAGGGAATATTAGAGTCACATATTCTACCTGCTTTTGGAAAGATGAAAATCAGCGTCATCAAAAAACAAGATATCTTAACTTTTCGATCTGCTCTCGCCAAAGTTCAGGGTCGAAAAGGAAAAGTATTATCTCCATCGCGTATCAATCATATTATGACACCTTTAAGAATGCTGCTCAATGAAGCCGCTGACCGCTATGAGTTTACGTCACCTTGGAAAAATATAAAAGCGTTAAAGGTACCGCGTACTGAAGTAGATCCATTTTCACTTGATGAAGTTGAAGCCTTAATTGATACCGCACCTGATAGCTTTAAGCCTTATTACATTACGCGGTTTTTCACCGGATTAAGAACAGGTGAAATAGATGGCCTGAAATGGAGTAACGTGGATTTAATTAATAAGCAAATTTACATCACGCAAAGTTTGGTTAAAGGAATAATAAGCGATGTAAAAACTGATGGTTCAAATCGAGTTGTCAAATTAACGGATAGGGTCGTTGAAGCATTATATAAACAGTTGAAGATAACCAAACACTGTAAATCCTTTGTATTTTGCAAACCAGATGGAGAACCACACAACTATCAATCTATTAGTCGTAGTATTTGGGAGCCAATGTTACAACGATTAAAGCTTAAATACAGGAACCCATATCAAACAAGACATACCTATGCCACTTTGCTACTTGCAGCTGGTGAGTCCCCTGAGTGGATTGCACAGCAGATGGGACATACCACTACAACTATGCTTTTCCGTGTTTATTCACGTTATGTACCCAACTTAACCAGGCAAGACGGTAGTGCTTTTGAACGTTATATTGATACACAAGGAGAGGGTAATGCTTAGTATTCAAGATCATCCAATAGTACAGCAGCTCGATAGCCAAATATCACAAGGTGAAGCTTACTTATTAAGCTTGCAAGTAAAGCGTGTAACACTAACTAAATCGTTATTAAGATCGACCTATGAAGTTGCTCAAATTATTTGTCGTAATTTATACATAACACAAAATAAAAGAGAAGTGGCTTTGTTATGTGGCTACGAGTATTTAACCAATATTCAAATGGTGGAACAGTGGTTGCTTGAGCAATTAGTAGAGCTAAATCAATCTTATTTCTCTTGTCCTGTTAGTGAATTACAGAATCGTTTATTAATGAAGTTGAATAGTTTAAAGCAAGATTATTTTTTAAGTTAATTTTAAGTAAAATAAAAAGTCAGCGGTTACAAAAAGTGACGGCTGGCTTTTCTGCCCACCCGTACCCGTAATCACATGTTATGTTTCGGTTGATAGACATTAATTCAAAGTACTGACTATGTTTTTTTAATACTGTTTGAATCGAGCTTTAAGTTGTTGCGGTAAATACATCTTTTAACATTGAGGTGCTCACTTCCTCTTGGGGCTTCAAGTAACCAAATAGCTGAATATTCAACATTGATTTGATCCTTTGATTACAATCAAAGCTAACACAATTAAGCCTTCTACTTTTGAATCACTTTATGTATCGCTAACACTTTAGCTTTTATCGCACAAAGGAGCATATAGCGAGATAGAAATTTTGCTCTATTTATTTGTTGAATTATCCAATTCACGCTTACCTATCTCTCAAGAAAGCACATATGCAATAAGACCATTACAAATTGTAAAGTATTTTTCTATGTTTATAATTTATGAAAAATATTATCAAATGGACTGACTGTTCCAGCGTGCCTTTCTCCAATCACGTGTGTGTATATTTCAGTTGTTCTTAAATCCGAATGCCCCAGCAACGTTTGCACTGTTCTTATATCAGTCCCATTAAGTAATAAGGCCGTTGCAAAACTATGTCGAAATGTATGTGCTGATACTTTTTTATTGATCTTTGCTTTTATGACCGCTTGTCGCAAATGGCGAGTTAATGTTGATGGATGAATATGATGGCGACAAATATATCCATCGATAGGATGTTCGCAACGAGTAGAGGAAGGGAATAAGAAAATCTTTCATTGCTGCTTTATATTTTCTATGTAATGACGCTGGTACTGAAGTTAAACCAAATCCATCAAGTAAATCTTGTTTGTGTATAGCTTCAACCTGGTTTATTTGGTGAGTAATAATTTCATTAAGCTCTTTAGGTAATATTGTTAATCTATCTTGTTGTCCTTTCCCTCTAAAAATAAATATCGTTTGGTTTGAAAAATCGATATCTTTTACACGTAACCTTAACACTTCATTTAAACGTAAACCTGAGCCATAAAGGATAGAAGCAATTAGCCTATAAGGCATTTTTAAGTGGCTAATAATAGCTGTTACTTCATTTGGAGAAAGAACAGTTGGAATGTTTTTAGGACGCTTAGCGTATGAAAAATTAAACCGTCAAATTGTTGTTCTAACATGTGCTTGTACATAAATACTAACGCGCATAAAGCTTGATTTTGAGTCGCTGCGCTAACACTTCTATTAACGGCTAAATAAGTTAAGAAATGATTTATTTCCGCTGCGCCCATTTCTTTAGGATGCCTTTATCATTAAAAATGATAAAAAATTTTACCCAATATAAATAACTTTTTTCTGTTTGTAGACTATATCGAACAAGTAAGGTTGAGCCTCAATGATGTTAATAAAGATTACGGTGTTACTTTTGTTAAAATAGCTAACAGATTTGGTGAGCAATCACCTTTGTGTGCCAAAAATGCCTAACAAGTGACTATGGTGTCAAACCCTAATTTATATTCATTTCAGGATCCCACATGACACCATCTCTAACCATTGAATTTAGTTTGATTATCATTTTACGAATACAATCGATAATAGTTGTTTTCTTTGGTTTTCCCGCCGCTAATAAACGCTGAAATGCCCCTTTAAAAGCGGGAGAAAGATGCATTGTTGACACCATTGCCATCTAAATCACTATTTGTCTTTTATGGCGGCCTTCTCGATTATTCCGTTGACCTTTATAATGCACACTTTATATATTAAATAGTGAAACACCAATTAATGATGCAGCTTATTTATTGGTTAAATACCCGAACTCGAGCATGTCACTTAATAAATTAAAAACAACGACATTTTTAATACCTAGCATACTTTGAATTATTTTATTTTTAGTTTTGTATTCATTGTACTTTTCAATCGCCTTAGATAATTTTTTAGAAGCAAGTAGAAATATTCTCTGTAAATTAATTCATCTAATTATGAATATAAACCACATCGATATTACTTTTTGACATCTCCATAATTCATCAGTTAACAATAAACGAGGAATTTTAAAGTGTATTTATGTTAGCAATTTAGAATATAGTTATTGCAATAAAGGTTTTAAAAAGAAGTATGTATAAAAATATTATGATTCTCTGTCTATTAAAAATGTAGTGTTTAAAAAATATTTTGGTGTTCCGTTTAGTTCCTACAAAAATAATATTATTGTTGTTTGTGCTAATTTATAAATTCTTAATCCGTTACCATTGTCAATGATGGATATTGTATGGTTTGAAAAGGTATATATACATGTCACTAAATAAAATTCAGAAAGAGCTTAAAGAAGCAATTGAGGGCTTGATAGACGCAGCTTGTAACTATCGGCTTGACGAATTTGAAACATTGTATGATCCAGAATTGATGATTGTTATGCTTCAGCCAGATGGTATTACTTTAAATTTCGATTATCAGAAAAACATGGAATTCTTTCGTAATTTAAGAGATTCTGGTGCACCACCAATCGATAAAACAGCGGAATACAACTATATTGACGGACGTGATCAGTCTGGTTATGTCATTGTTACAAGGCAGATGGACTTGGGGTATGGCCCAAAGAAAATTATTTTTAATCTCATGCTTGATAAATCCAGTGGTTCATGGAAGTTATACCGTGAACATGCTGTCGTAGTATATTAATCTTAACAAGATAGTTGGTCTCCTCGTACCCGTCGGCCCAAGTTTGAGCTACTACAACTTGAGAGAATTCAATGTTATGAGAAATAGTATTATAGGCGTTGATTTAGCACTAAAAGCTATTCAACTTCGTGTATAGACAAATAACAAGGTGCCATCTAACGGTCTTCCGCCGACTTTATAGACATTTTAATTTTCAATTAAGTATCTTTATTCATACTAGTCTGGAAACACATGGCCAAGGTGGTTATACAATCGCTTTCAATTGTAAAACACCTCAATATAATTGAACAAGACTGCTCGTGCGGTATTTCACATTAAAGGATTAGTGTTTATCTCCTTCCTTTCTTGTGTCTACTTTCAATTTATTCATTGGCTTTGGTGTTTTTGTTAACATAGTTTTTGCCTAACTTTTGTTGGTAGAGATAATCAGTAGATTAGTAAATGATTCAAAGTTCGTTTTAGTGGCTAAGTTACGGTGGTGTTTTTAAATACTCAATTCCATCAATTAATTTTTAGTGTTGTTGATAACTAAAATATTTAACTATCAACAACTAACAATGCATTAAAGAAGGGCATAAAACAGTGGCTGTTTTCGTTCCTCAATATTTTAGCCAACAATTTTTTGCCTCTTAACGGGGCGTTATGTTTAATATAATCATTCGAATAAGGTAGATAATATGGAATTTACAATTTGGCTTTCTTATGTTGCAATGATTTCTGCTCTTATAGCTTTTCCTGGACCTTCATCATTGTTAATTACAATGCATGGCTATCAATACGGCTTTAAAAAAAGCAACTATACAATCATAGCTAATTTGCTCGGTTCATTAGTTTTAATGGTTTTATCAGCTCTTGGCTTAGGTGTTTTAATTTCAACATCTGAAACCTTATTCTCTTTGGTTAAATATCTTGGTGCGGTTTATTTAATTTATATTGGAGTTAAAACTTGGCGTAATTCAAAAGTAACAACAAACAATAAAAACACAAATAATTTAAACCATGAATCAAACATTTCCATTTTCAAACAAGGTTTCTTTACAGGTATCAGTAACCCGAAAGACCTAGTCTTTTTTGCAGCTTTATTTCCTGTTTTTATTAACTCTCAACAACCAATTATTGGTCAGTTTTTTATTCTTATGTTTACTTGGTTGATAATTGATTACATCATTAAAATTATCTACTCACTAACAGGGAAAAGAATAAACAAAAAGTTTTCTAATAGTACGTTTGTGACTATATTCAATCGAATCACTGGTGGTATGTTTATTGTTGCAGGCATTGCATTAGCAGGGGCAAACAATAAATAATCACACAACAAGTTGCTGCATTGGAAAAACTACTCGCTGGCGTTCGCATTTTTCGACTGTGCAAAGCGTTATGAGTTTAGTCAATTTATCACTCGGAGTTTAATAAATGGAATTAACTATTGGTAATGTTTCAACATGGTCATTAAGAGTTTGGATATGTAGTCAATTAGCACAATTAGATGTCGCAATTAACGTAATTGACTTAACCAAGCCAGATTATAAATCAGAGATTTTAAAGTACTCAGCAACTGGTTTAGTCCCGTCCTTAAATGAAGGTACTTTTGTGATTCATGATTCGCTGTCAATTTCTGAATTTTTTAATGAATGTTCTGAAGGTGCTCTTTATCCGAGCCAAAGCTCTGAAAGAGCTTTGGCTCGGAGTTTGTGTGCTGAGTTACACTCCGGTTTTATGGGGCTAAGATCACAATGCCCATTTTCACTAGAGCAAGTTACACCATTATTAGAGTTTAATACCGACATTGAAAATGAGTTAATTCGCATTGAACAGATTTTCGAAACAGCACATTTACCATTTATGTTCAACTCTGCGGGTATAGTCGATGCGTTTTATTCTATTCTTGCCTTTAGGCTAAAAGCATATGGTATCCAGCTTCAAGGTAAAGCTGGAGAGTACCAAGAAAGTCTCTTAAATTGGATAAACTTAAAGCAAGCTATAGAGCTCGCCCAAAGCTGGAGAAATGCATAACAAGTCATTAAAGCAGGACAAAAAATAGTTGGTTTTTACTCGTGACTCGCTTATTTTAACCAACTATTTTATGCCTTTTAATGATGATGAGTTGGGCATACTTAGGAAATCCAGTGAAATGGAAGCTCAAAGTGTACTCATTGAAATTAAAAAGTAATAGTAAAGACCAAGTTGAAGATTGGATTAATTTTATTAACCAAAATAAAAAAGAGGCGCTATCTACTCTCAAAAACGAACATGTTGTCTTAGAAACATTTTTCAACTTGAATTAAATGGTAAGGATTATTTAATTTGCTACATGAGAGCGCAGTCGATGGCATATGCAGTAAAAGCTGTTAAAAGTTCTGGAACAATAGTAGATGACTATCATCAAAACTTTAAAAAAGAAACTTGGTCAAAAGTTATACCTGCTAATGTGAGCCTCGATTTATCTCTGATAGATTAAGGAATAGAGTATGCCTAACAAGTCGTTTACAAGGACAAAAAACAGTTGGCTTTTACTCCTCCGTTGCTTATTTTAGCCAACTATTTTATTGCCTCTTAACGAGGGTTTAGCTGACCACCATAATAAGGAGAAAAATTTGAGTAATACAGAATATCCAATTAAAGGTTCATGCCAATGTGGCGGAGTTCAGTATGAGTTATTGGAGCCGCCTTTGTTCGTTGCTGCATGTCACTGTAAAGAGTGTCAAAAATTATCCACTAGTGCTTTTAGTATAACTGCTATGATTAATGTGGATAGCGTCAAGTTTCAAGGAGAAATGAAGAGTTGGAGTCGGGTTGCGGATAGTGGTAATACCAGTGGTGCGATGTTTTGCCCTAGATGTGGGAATAGAATCTACCACTTTGATCCCAATGAGCCTAGTAAGCTAAAACTTAAGCCTAGTAATTTATCAGACACCAGTATTATTAACCCTACTATTCATGTTTGGGTAAGCGAGAAACAAGATTGGTATCAGATTCCTGATGGAGTCAAAGTTTTTGATAGACAGCCATGAAGCAGCAGCTAACAATACGCTGCAATGTTTGCCGGTGAGCTTTGCGTTGAGGCTGTAGAGTTTCCCCCAAGAGCGTGTTTTTATCTTTTTCCGATTAAGTCTGGCTGTAAAAAAACAACCTTTATTGAGTTGGGCGAGTGTGACCTAATAGTTATTATTCGTTTATAGATAAACACTATGGGTAACTACAAACCTGACTTATCTTGCAAAAGTATATTCATACAGGTTGATTTCGTACAGCAAATTATCCCTGGCACTTTTGAATACGCACTTTCACACATCGTCGATAAACACATTGATTTAAGCTTATTCGATAAATGGTATGACAACGACAAAGGTGGTGTCGCAGCTTATCCACCATCAGTGATGTTAAAGATAGTTCTGTTTGGTTATTCAGGTGAGGTAGTTAGTAGCCGCTTTAAAAAATTTGTAACTATATAGTTAAATCTTACCATTGGTTTCCCTATGGTCTCTTGTTGCTATATAGCATTGCCAATTATTTTAGTCATACTACGTGCAATTATATGGTGAGCAGGCTTAACAGGAAGCATATATAGACGTCCTACCCAACTTTTAATATGTACTATAGTAGATACTGTCACTTGTACTTTACCATTTAATGGCTCTAAATTTTTATGAATAGATACTATTACTTTAAGGTGTTTATCGTTATCTCCCAGTAATGCTTCATGTTCATTTTTATCTATTAAGGTAAAAATACCGACGCGCTCTCCAATTTTATATTCAGAGCTCGGTTTACAAAGATCTATATCAGAGAGCTTCCCCAAATTCTTAAGCCCAAATAGCCTAGCTATGTGGTTTCTTAATACCATCAAAAAATCAACCCATCTTGGAGTTGTGCTTAAAACTCTAAGAAACTGATCTAATGGGTCCAGTTCTGGTAATATCGAATTAATTTTCCAAGCATCATAAAAATAAGCATCACTTGTTGTATTTGCTACATTGCTATTTGCAGGTACTGATACCGGAGTGGGATATTCATATACAGGCTTTATCTAGTTAGCGCTGTTTTCACAATTGTAAGGCCTACTAAACCTAAAATAGCACCAGTTGCTTTATCTATATAGTAAGCAATTTTTGAAAATTTGCGCCTTGCTTTTTTACCTGATAAAACAAACACAATTGCAGAGTCCCAAAAAATACTAATGATGTCATCCAAATACCCAGTAGAATCTTAAATGTAAGGCTTACATCTTTGGTTAATACAACTGTAAATAAGCTCAAATAAAATAGGACATTTTTAGGGTTTAAAATTCCAGACATAAAACCAACAATAAATTCCTTAAAGAATGTAGTTTCATTATCCAATCCATCACTTACTTGCTCTGATAAATCTTCATAATCACTTTTTTTTGTACGTAGAGCTTGGATTGCTAAATATAATAGGAAGAGCCCTCCAGAAACTTTTAATCCGATCATAATAAATACTGAGTTAGCTAATAACGAGCCAACTCCAATTAAGCATAATGCAATATATAATGCGTTTGCAATTGAAATTCCTAGTGCGACACCAACAGCTTTTTTTCTATCATATTTTAAGGCACTTTTTACTAGAATAACAAAGTCAGGGCCAGGGCTAATAAGGGCTAAAAAATGAGCAAAAGCAACAGTTGCAAAGATTCCAATTAAACTTATTTCCATCATATTGATGTTATTCCTTAAAATTAATTTTTCCGGTAAAGTAACTTAAAGTAAGCTTGATAATTCATTATTTATCAAATTAAGTTCTATTTTCTGGAACTGCCATTTTTTCTGCTTTATGAGAAGCTTTCAAAAGCGCTTCATAAATGGCTCGGTCTACATGCTGTGCTTTTAATTCATTAACGCCTTGTTCTGTTGTTCCATTTGGAGTCATAACATCCTGAGCTAAAGTAGCAGGTAATTTATCAGATTTCTGTAACATCTTACCGCTACCTTCTAAAGTTTTGGCAACTAGTCTTTTAGATTCAAAATAACTAAAACCTAATTCTTGAGAAGCTTTAATCATAGCTTCTGCAATAACCATTATATATGCAGGGCCTCCTCCGCTAATACCAGTTGCTGAGTCAATTAGACTCTCTTCATTTACAAAAAATAATTCACCTAAGTACTGGGCTGATTCAATAAATGAGGAGTAATTAAAGTCAGATATACCATTGAAGTATATTGGAGTTATACCATCTCCGTTTTCACATGGTGTATTTGGCATACATCTAACAATTGCTGAGTGGGGCGAATGCCTAATAATTTCTTCACAAGACACGCCTGCCATCATCGAAATGATTAAAGACGGGGAGCTATCTTCTAAATAAATATTTGGTAGATCTTGAGGTCTGACCCCTAAAAAGAATATCAATATCGGTAGGTAGATATTCTTGGATATTATGAGCGCCCAAATCCCTAGCGTGTTCAAGTTTTTCTCTATCTTTATCAACGACTGTCACATTCCATGATTTTAAAAAATATGGTGCTGTAGCTTTGAATACTGAAAACCCCATATTACCCACGCCTAAATAGACACAATTTTTATTATTCATTTGCATTTTCCGTTTTTATCTTAGATGTATTTTCATTTATATGAAGTAAAGTCATGAATATGATGTGTCATTACTTACAACACCTTAATAACAACCATAATCCGTTCAGCCGATTAACTTATATTGTGAGACCATCTTATTTTTTAGTTATGACTGAGATATAGTTATGATTAATAATGCAAAAAAATCAGTTGCATTAAATTTTCAAATACGACTGAATTCTCTTATTTAAAGTTTAAATATCTCTACTCGTTTATTCAGTGCAGCTGCAATATCTAATAGCCCTTGCGCTGCTTCTGTATTTTTATCTGACGTACTCAGCGTGACTTTCGCAATGTCATTAATATCAACAATGCTTTCATTAATCTCACCTGCAACAAGTGTTTGCTCTTCTGCTGCTGTTGCAATTTGATTGTTCATGTCTTGAATAATAGAAACTGAGTTACGTATTTCTTCTAGTGCATTATTTGCTTCTTGTGATTTTTTAGCTGTTGTATTAGCGTTATTAACATTAATGTGCATCAGCTCTACAGAGTTTTTAGATTCGTTTTGCAAACTATTAATCATATTCTGTATTTCAGAAGTGCTTTCTTGTGTCCTATTCGCTAAGCTTCTGACCTCATCAGCAACGACAGAGAAGCCTCGTCCAAACTCCCCTGCACGGGCTGCTTCAATAGCTGCATTTAAAGCCAAAAGGTTCGTTTGCTCTGAAATTGCGCGAATCACTTCAATAATTTTTCCTATATTGTCAATTTCACCTTCCAAGTTATTCATTACATGTTGCACATTGTTAATCCCCTCTACTAAGGTTTCAATATTGGTATTCATATCATTCACCACGCCAATCCCTTGGTTTGAATGAGTGTTTGCTTGGTCTGCAGCAGAAGAAGCTTGTAATGCATTACGCGCGACTTCATCAACGGTCACGGTCATTTGATTCATTGCTGTTGAAGTTTGCTCTAACTGCATCATTTGTGATTCAGAGCTGCTATTCACGCTTTTAGCAGATTCAGAGATAGTTTCAGAAGAAGCTGTTAACTGTGTTGTTGAGGTGTTAATGCCTTCGATAATTTCTTTTAAACTATCAATCATTATGAGTAATGCTTTGTAAATACCTGTTTCATTACCAGTTGAAACTGGAATTTTTTGTAAATCCCCCTGTGCAATTCTTTGTACAATACCTTCTATTTCAATGGGCTCACCACCAATTGGGCGGTAAATTATTTTCATTACAATCAGGTAGACAAGACAAAGTGAAACAAGAATAAAGATGAAGGCCATTAATAAACTTGTTTTTAAATTTGCATTAGATGCTTGGTTTATACTATCCCATGTGTTCCATGACCAGGTTACCCAACCAAACTCTGCAGATTGTTGTGATGTCACAGAATAAGATTTCCCGTCAAGTTGGTAATTGTGATAACTGGTGATATCGTTTTGATATTTTTTATAAGATGGACGTATATCATATAAATTTTTACCTATCATCGCTTTATCTTTAGCAGCCATGATATAGCCATCTTCACGGCTAACAAAAAGTTGGTTTTTGGGGTTTAGTTTATTAATGAAATTTGTTATTTGAGTAATGTTAATGTTCAAGCATAAAACACCTACTATTTCACCATTTCTTCTAATAGGAACTGCTAATGACATTACATCAGGGCCAAGAGTACTTTTATAGGGTGTAGTGATAACTCTTTTTCTCCTGACATAGGCCGTAAAAACCACTCCCTTTTTTCTCACGAGCGTTAAAATTTGGGTTAAGACCTTTATAACCATAAGCATAGGTTTTTGCATTTTTAGTTGTAATAAAAGCATCTAAAACACCTAATTTATTAGTTAATGAATCCAGCATAAGTAAAGTTTTATCGATATCTAATAATCCGCTCTTATCTATTTCAATAGTATCTGTAGTTACCTCTAACGTATCAAAATAACGATTCATTTTTTCATCGAGAGCTTTGGATATTAAAAAAGCTTGCTCTTTAGTATAAGCCCCATTGTGGTAATTGGATGCGGATTTAAAATTTAAATAGCCAACGATTGATACGGTTAAAATAGAAAAGGCTAACAACACGCCTATTAATAATAATATTTTTGCTCTTGCAGTCATCATATTCCTTAACATTTATTCTTATGTTGATTATCAAACTAATATGTATGTTTTTTAAATTAAAAAAACTGTTCGGGGTATTAATAATCTTTTTGTAGGCACTTATTTTTGAAACCTTTAATGGTATAAGTCTATTCTAAATTGCTAACATAAATGGACTCTAAAATTCCCTTTTTACTGCCAAATGATGAATTATGCTGATATCAAGCAATGTAGATGTGGTTTATATTCAACATAAGATGAATTAATTTACAGGGAGTTTTATGAATGTAAAAAACGTAAAAGCAGGTCGACCTAAACAACTTGATTCCTACCATGTATCAGCAAGACATAATTTAGTTGAAGCTGCTAAAGTCTGTTTTTCAGAGCGCGGTTATGACAGTGTTTCAACTCGAAAAATAGCTAAAAAAGCCAATGTTGATGCGGCAATGATCCGTTATTATTTTGGTTCAAAAGAGGGGTTGTTTGAGGCGGTAATACAAGAAACACTTGCCCCCATCTTCGATCAACTTGGACAAGATCTGACGCATTCTTCTCAACATAATCCATTAATGCTTATGCAGACTTATTATAAAATTATGGCGACAGCGCCCTTGTTGCCAAAACTGATGCTGCATGTGCTTAATCAAAAAGATAACCCTAAGACGTTCACTATTTTAAGCAAAGTGTTTGATGATTTGTTGAAGCAGACTGAAAGTTGGATAAATACATTTGATGAACAAGGGGATTTGAATCCAAACCTTGATCTTAAGTTAATTCCTTTAAGCTTTATTAGCTTAATGGTGTTTCCGTTATTGGCGCCTGTATCAATACAAAAAGAATTAGGTATTGAATTAAATGAAGACTGGTTAATGCATTTGGCTGGACATAATCAGGTATTTTTAGAGCAAGGTCTGTTTAAATTCTCAGGCTCTAAAGTTAGCGATGTTGAGGGAGAAAAATCGTGATCAAAAAAGATATATCTTTACTTTTATTAATTACGTCATTTTTTTTAACTGGATGTGGAACTCAGGATGTCAATTATGCAATGGGAACGGTTGAGCGCGATCGCATTAAGCTTTCAGCTCCTGCGTCAGAAAAAATTGTTTATATCAATGTTCATGAGGGTGAGATTGCTCATATAGGTGATGTATTGATACAACTTGATGCTAGCCGAGCCAATGCGATGCTTAGTGAGAGACGTGCGGAGCTGGCTCAAGTTATTTCGGTATTAGATGCACTGAATAAGGGAACCCGTATTGAACAATTGAATGCCGCTAAAGCTGTGTTGGAGGAGACAGAAGCTGACAGTCAAGAAGCTGAGAGACAGTATAAACGTATTAGTAAATTGTTCAAAGACAAGGCTGTAGGTATTGCTGAGATGGATGTCGCAAAGACACAAAGAAACACTAGTAAAGCTAAGAAACAACAAGCTTATGAGCAATGGTTAGAATTGAAAAATGGTGCTCGCCAAGAAGATTTAGATCAAGCAGAAGCTCGGGTCCGTGCAGCAAAAGCAGCTTTATTGTGGCAACAAAAAGCAGTCGATGAATTAACTATTACCTCTCCAGTTGACGGCATTGTTGATAGCCTACCTTGGAATGAAGGTGATTTTGCCAACGCAGGAGCCGAGTTAGTTAATGTATTAGCCAATGCAAAACCCTTTGCTAGAGTGTATTTGCCAGCATCGGCTTTAACTAAAATAAAGGCAGGCGGTGCCATTAAAGTCTATGTCGATGGTATTAAAAAACCAGTTGAAGGTAAGGTTCGTAATATTCGTTCTCAACCAGCTTATAGTCCCTTTTATGCGCTCAATGAACGAGATAGATCGCGATTAATGTATTTGACTGATATTGACTTAGTGAATGAGAGTGATTTGCCAACTGGTTTAGCCGTCGAGGTACATTTGCCATGAATATAAATAGTGAGCAAGCAATAAACGGAGTTGAATATGCTATTCAGGCAAAGGGGTTAAGCAAGCATTTTGGCAGTAAAGTGGTGGTTAATAAACTTGATTTAAATATCCCCAAAGGTTGTATTTATGGTTTTTTAGGCCCTAATGGGTGTGGTAAATCAACCAGCATTCGCTTACTCACTGGTTTATTAACGGCTACAGAGGGTAATGTCACTATTTTAGGTGAGCCACTACTAGGCCACGAAGAGTCACTTAAAAATCGTATTGGTTACATGACCCAAAAGTTTTCTTTATATGACAACTTAACGGTACAAGAAAACATTAACTTTGTTGCCGCTATTTATGGCTTTTCAGGAAAGCGTAAACAAAATAGAGTGACAGAACTACTCGCGCTCTATGACTTAGAACAGCAAGCGAAACAATTCGCTGGTTCTATGAGTGGTGGGCAAAAGCAACGCTTAGCGTTGGCGTGTGCAATATTGCACTCTCCTGAATTGTTATTTCTTGACGAGCCCACTTCAGCCGTTGACCCAGAAAATAGACGTGAATTTTGGGAACGATTGTTTGATTTAAGTGATGCTGGAACCACTATTTTAGTATCCACACACTACATGGATGAAGCTGAGCGTTGCCATGCACTGGCTATTTTAGAACAAGGCAATAAGCGTGCAGATGGCTCTCCTCAAGCATTAATGGATGCTATTCCAGCCCATGTAGTTGAAATAAGTGGCGATCATTTAAGACAATTAAAGCAGACACTTACAGCAAACTCAAATGTGTTATCAGCGGCACAAGTGGGAAATCAACTCAGAGTGTTAGTAAAACACAGTGTACTAGAGCCTTTAAATTTCATCGCAAAAATAAGTGATAATCGAGAAGCCTTAATCGTGCGTCCAAGCCTTGAAGATGTGTTCGTTGCTAATACCGGGGGTCGACATGTGGAATAGAATTTACGCTATTTTTATTAAAGAGGTAAAGCAGCTTTCCAGGATCGTATGAGCTTTGGGATGATTATCATGATCCCTTTAGTGCAGCTCATGTTATTTGGTTATGCCATTAATACTGACGCAAGGCATATCCCTGTTGGGTTGGTGGATTTCAGCCAAACATCTCAAAGTAGAGCCATTGAACAAGCTATCTCAGCTACACAATCCGTTAATTTTGTAACGCAGTATTACTCTATTAAAGATGCAGAATTAGCTATCATCAAAGGTAAGATAAAAGCGTTCTTGTATTTACCTAGTGACATGACTAGACGCTTGTTTGATCATCCTCTTTATAATAGTCAGCAAACTTACTCGGTAATGACTAAACCTGTTGGACAGTGGGTAGTTGATGGCTCTGATACTGTCATCGCATCTACTATTAGGGCGCTACGAAATATGCCTTTGGATGAAATAGCGGGGCGTTCTTTTTCGCAAAAAACGCCTAGCTTTGCAGTCGTACAGTATTTCAATCCAGAGCAAAGAACAGTCGTTAATATTGTTCCTGGTTTAGTCGCCGTAATTTTAACGATGACCATGATTTTGTTTACTTCATCTGCATTGGTACGTGAACGAGAACAGGGCAATATGGAGTTTTTAATTACAACACCAGTGCGTTCTATTGAGCTAATGGTTGGAAAAATCTTGCCTTATGTGTTGGTTGGTTTAGCACAAGTGGCGATTATTCTTGGTGTAGGGTATTGGATTTTCTCGGTCAATATTCATGGTGGTATGGGGTCTTTACTCGCTGGTTCTATTCTTTTTATTGCAGCCAGTTTAACTTTAGGGCTAGTGATCTCAACCATTGCCCAAACACAACTTCAAGCGATGCAAATGACCATCTTTATTTTACTTCCCTCGATATTACTCTCAGGGTTTATGTTTCCTTATCAGGCCATGCCATATGCTGCACAATGGATTGCTGAAGCATTACCAGCAACTCATTTTATGCGCATGATTAGAGCCATTGTATTAAGAGATGCCAACATCTTTTTGTTAAGCAAAGATGCAATCTGGTTAGGTTTGTTTATTCTAGGCGGACTCATTATTGCTTCTTTACGTTTTAATAAAAAATTAGGGTAAAGACCATTAGACAGTTCATTGATGGCAGTTCTTTTTTCTATCGAAGCTGCTTAATTATGACAGGGTGAAATAGATATTTAATCGTTAATATTTTTAAAACGAGCCTTCATTTAAAAAACAAATTCAGCTCTGAATTAATCTCAACAACCTAACCATTCAGAAAATCTGAATTATCAATCCTGATAATCTTGATTTTAAAAATTAATAAGTGAATTTATACTAACTGAATCAATTGATAATTATTGTATCTAAAAAATTAAAAATTAAGGAGTAAACAATGAGTGTAACGAATAAAATAATAGGTTTAATGTTGTTAATGATGACTATGCACTCAGTCAGTGCTAATTCAATCACACGAAAAGATAAATTTTTTCAACCAATCAACATTGGAGAAAAATTTACATTTGTTAAATCTCAGACAGTTGAGATAGCGGCAGGTATTTCTGCTCCTATTCATGCTCATCCAGTACCGACTTTTGGCGTGATAAATAAAGGAATGATTGTCTTTCAAGAGCAAGGAAAATCGCAAGTGATCCTAAAAGAAGGGGATACTTTTTTTGAACCTCAGAACGTCAATATTATGAAATTTAATAACGAAAGTAATCAACCCGCTGTTTTCACTGTATTTTATATTGTGGAAACTGATAAAGCACCTACCATTAAAATGGACATGGTAATATCAGAATAATAAATAAAGATATTAACTATTCATTTTCAAATGATAATTTGACAGCCATTGCCCCTAATATAAAAAGTAAATTAATAGATAAATAAAATTTTATTTATTTAGGAGTGATAATACGGTTGCCCTGTATTTAAAGCTTCTCATAAAGCGGAAGTATGTCTTGTTAAAACAATGTATATTAATGCGTTTTTTTGCGTTAGTGTTTATAAGAAATCTCTCAAAGGGTGCCCAAATTGGCGCTCTTTTTAGTGAGTTATAGCAACCTATCTTTCAAGGTAATGTTGAAGTTGTTGTTTTAATTCATCGTATAGCTGTTGTTGTACTTCTTTAAGCTGATATTGGTTTCGATCAAGGCACATTCTAAGGCTCCCTAATTTAGGCAAGCTGTTTACTTTGCTAATGCTATTAGGTTGGTCAAAAGAGGACCGCACTGTTACACCTAATCCTGCCTCAACCGCACGCCATAAGTTGCTTAAGCTTCTACCCACAAAATTAATTTTCCATGGAATACCATGATGATCTAATGCCTCTATGGCTTGTTGTCTAATACCACAGGCACCGTCTAACATAACTAATGGCAAAGGTTTATTTGACAGTATTACCTCTCGTAAATGGGGATCTACTGGTCCATACCAATGCAATGGTAATTCTGCTAAGGATTCACTGTAGGGGCGCTTTTTTCGCTTTCCCATCCTAATGAAAAGTCTAATTCACCAGTTTGTATTCCTTCGTTTAGTTCTTTGTGGCGCCCAACGAATGATTGTAACTGTAATTGAGGGTGAGATCGTGAAAAGGCGGCTAGTAGTTTTAATAACAACACTTCACTGAAATCTTCTTGTAAGCCAAAGGCGACTTTTCCCTCTAGCGTATTTCCTTTTAGCCTTTGCAGTGCTTCATCATTTAATTGCAGCATACGTCGAGCGTAAGCCAATATGATTTCACCTGACTCTGTTGGCTGGAGGTGCCGGCCAACTTTAGTGACTAAAGCACTATTACATTGATGTTCCAGCTTTTTGAGTTGCGCGCTGGCAGCAGAAGGCGAACGATTAAGTCGCTCAGAGGCAAGTGCAAAACTACCTAACTCAACCCCTAATACAAAACACCTAAGCGCATCTAAATCTAAATTACGCATAATTAATGATCCATTAATTTAAAACTATTCATTCTAATAGTTTTAAATTTTTATATGGAAACGTCAACTTATAATATTGTTATAAGTGGAGTTATCTAAAGGAAAAGTATGACCTCTAAAGAACAAGAGTTATTGGCGAAGTTGATTCTCATTACCCCTCAGTTTCATGGCCTGACTGTTAAAGCAATGAGGAAGGACACTGAAAAAGAGCATATTCATATTTTTCTGAGTATTCTTCAGCAATATTTAGTTTTAAATGTTGTTTATTTGAAATGAAAAAGCTCTATTTTAATCGATAAACTATAGAGGGTAGGAAAGAAACTTCAATACAGATCCGTGGGTATTTTATATCAAGAGAGAGTGTAAATTAAAATATAATTTACACCGAGAACAATTAAAATTTTCACTTAGAATATTTATCATGATCTAATAATTCTTCTCTATGTTCATTCATCCAAGAAGCAAGGGAATCAAGTGTTGGCTTTAAGGTTTTCCCCAATTCTGTAATTTGATATTCAACACGCAGTGGCATTTCCGAGAATATTTTTCTAGTAACTATACCTAGTGCTTCAAATGAGCGTAATTGCTTAGTTAATTCTTTTTGTGTAATAGTGCCCATTGCCCTTTGTAATACTCCGAAACGTACTGCATCGTTAGTAATAATTAATCTATACAACACTGGAATAGCCCACTTCCCAGATATAATATTTACAAAATCAACCATCGGACATTGAGAAGGTAGTATTTTTTTCATTTTATTTTCTTAGTATCCATTTGGTACCTACTATTTTTATTATACTAACAGCGTCATAATGCTTTTTCCATCTTAAATTAATATGTTAAGGAATAATTATGACAAAAAGGCTCTTAGATAAATATACGCTTATTACTGGTGGCACAGCAGGAATTGGCTTGGAAACAGCCAAGCAATTTGAAAGTGAAGGAGCAAAGGTCATTGTAACTGGGCGCAATGAAGAAGGGTTAGATAAAGCTAGAGTTATATTAGGTAGTGAGGCTATTTTTATAAAAAATGATAGTTCTAATGTAAGTCAACAAAGGGACTTGGCAAATAAACTTATTGAAAAGTTACCAAAGCTTGACGTGATTTATATAAATGCAGGTGATGTCACACACAAAAAAATAGAGGACTGGGACGAAATGTCTTTTGACCAAGTCATGGATACTAATTTTAAAGGTCCATTTTTTTGATTCAATATTTACTGCCACTATTGTCAGATTCAGCTTCAATTATTCTGTGTGGTAGTGTTTCAGCTCAAATTGGACTAGCTCAAAGTAGTATTTATGCAGCTAGTAAAGCGGGTCTCATCTCTTTATCTAGAACATTATCTGGAGAACTCAAAAATCGTGGTATCCGTGTAAATAGCATTAGCCCAGGCCCAACGTACACAGAGGCATTTGATAAATTTGGTCTACCTGTGGAAGAGAAGGATGCATTAATAGATGAAGTAAAGGCATTAGTTCCTTTAAATAGAATGGGCACACCATTAGAAATTGCTAAAGCTATCGTTTTTATGGCTTCTGATGAGTCATCATTCATGTTAGGTTCGGAATTGTTAATCGATGGTGGCGTGGGAAATTTATAATTATAAACAGGTGAACTGACCTTAAAACTAATAATTTTCATTAAGTTAATTGTTGTGAGTGAATACAAAGGGTATGTATTTAACCTGAGATGTGGATAAGCAATATTGAATTTATACTTCCATTGTTCCTAAATCGGGCGTTGATAACTTACATATGTAGCTTTTTCAAACAATAAGCCACGGCCCTGGATTAACTTCCATCAATAAACTATTTCTTAGTATAAGTACTAGAGGCTAATGATTTGAGTAACCTCATTAAAATGCCTTTTCTTGGTAAAGGAGGAAGCGATGATAAATCGCATTTCATAAGCCCAAGTATTTGGGTAAATCACGTTACGGAGAAACTACAAGTAAGTAATACAGAATTCCTTCTTCTTCACTGCACGAAGTTTAAAAAAGACTAATAGTGCTCGAAGAACACTCTATCTAAAATGCTTTTGAAGTAATTCAGACACTATAACAACTCTTGCCATGTACTGTTGACGTTTGTGGACAATGATATGTAGCTCACTCGCGGAGTATTTATTCAGATCGATATTTAAAGGTTTAAGGTTTTTTAGTGGTAGGTTGTTAGCTAATTCATCGGGGAGAATTAATGCTCCTAAACCAGCACTGCATGCAGCAATTTGAACATTGTAATCATTAGAACTAAATACAGGTTTAAAATTTGGGATTTCTTGCTTGAGGAGTTGATTAGAGATTAAGTGATTTTGGTCATCTGACCAACAAATCCAATTTAAATCATGAATGGAAACATTATCACTCAGGCTTTTAGCAAGGTCTTTGGCTACATATACTTTCATCCGACTATAAAAAGAAGCAAGACAGATTAAATCTTGATCTTTAGGTAACGCAGTACGGACCGATATCTCAGCCTCTCCAAGAGCTAAATTTAATGTATTAATATTGCTAAGGACTTCCAATTGAATACCTGGATAATCTGTGTGCAGTTTATGTGCTACTTGAGGGAGTACTGCAAAGCAAACACTTGGTGGTGCGGTGATGCGTACACGTCCTTCAATTTTCTCAGGTATTTGCGTCTGTGTGAGGATTTCAGTCGACCAAATAGCCATTTGTTTTGCAGACGGTAATAACTTGGCTCCCAATGAAGTTAGTTCACAACCATGACTATTACGGAAAAATAAGGTTTCTCCAAGTTGCTCTTCAAAATCTGCTATACGCCTACTTAAAGTAGGCTGCCCTAATTTCAAACTGCGTGCAGCAGAACTAAAGCTGCCTGCCTCCGCTACAGCTAAAAAATCTAAGGTCTTGCCAATTTAATTCCGCTCTATTCATATTTGGATACACCAATCGATTTTTAGCTGATTTACATAATTTGGTAAACAGATAATTATAACAGTCTGTTTTTTTATCGAAGTCAGATAAATTATATCAACAACCTAGGAGTAAATTAAGATGAGTTTTACTATTAATAAAAAGTTTTATATAACCTGTGCGGTAGGCTTTGTCAGCTTATCACTAATATCTTTTATAATTTGGATTAGTCAGGCAACTCAAACACGACATCCAGTTGTCAGCTCAGTGTTAGGCAAGCAAAGCGACAAACAAGAACTTATCAATAGCCTAGTATCAGGAAGTACGGTATCACTGAAAAAATTAAATCTGCAAACTGGGTTGTTCCTTTAAGTGGTTTAATCAATCTTGACTCACCGGAAGCAAAACAAGCCGGTTTAGAAGACCATCAAGAAGAGATTGAAATTTATGCCTTTCACATTAATCACCCTTTGTATGGTGACTTTTTGATTGATACTGGTGTCAGTAACCAATTCTTTAATGACCCACAGTCTCTAGGTTTTCCAAGTTGGTTGGAACCAAAATTAAACTTAGATAAAATGGAATTGCTAACAGCTATGGATAATTATTTAGAAGAAGAGAATCTTAAATTGAAAGGAGTGTTTTTATCACATTTACATTTTGATCATATTAGTGGTATATCAGCTATAGATAAACAAGTTCCAGTTTATGTTGGACGTGGGGAAACTAAGGAGAAATACTTTTTGTACGCTGCATTTAGAGGCGCGGTAGACACTATGCTTGAAGGTAGGCCTCCATTACAAGAATGGACTGCAGAGTATGTGGATATATTTGGTGACGGTAGCTTGTTCGCTATTCATACTCCTGGTCACACTGCTGGCTCAACAGCATATTTTGTCAATACAACAGAAGGGCCTTTATTGCTTACGGGTGATGCGACTCATACTGCTTGGGGTTGGAATCACGGCGTTGAACCTGGTGGTTTTTCAACTGATCGAGAAGGTAGTCATGACAGCTTACATAAACTCATACAATTAGTTAATGAGAACCCTGAAATTAAAGTACAACCAGGACACCAAAGCTTATAAATCTTGATAGTTCTAGACTCAATTTACGACTGTCAGAATTGAGTCTAGAACCTATTTTTATCGAAGTCGCTATAAATATCAACTATCGAAGCCTTGGAAACGATTAAGCTAAAAAACGATATAGACATGCGCAGCATTTAACATTAGTTCCAATCCAGCTGGGTTAGGTTGTTAGTAGATATATCGAAAAATGATGGTATTACATTGAGTACGATATCGTACTCCTAAATTAACGAACACTTGGCCATACCTAACTTGCTTCAGTGTCAATTCAATATGAGTAAACCTAATGAAATTTGGTGCGGTGATATCAGTTATATTGGATAGGAAACCATTGGGCATGCCTAGTTATCGTAATAGATTTATATGCTCGTAAACAAGTTGCTGGGGTAGATATTCTCGTTATCGCTAGATAGTAAGTTAACAGCTAAGGTGTTTGAGATGGTTTCTAAGTCAATCCTTTAGGAATAACTAAATCTCGTATTTAATTACTTAATGCTGTTCTATTATGTACAGCCTCCATGACGACAATACAGGGCGATAAATTAGATAAATATTCAAACGTCTTTTTTCCGTGTTAACTGTTTTTTCTTTAATATCTTGCCCGATTCATCCATCCAACTAAAATAAAAGCTGGCTTTGTGATATCTAACCCGATGATTATAGTATTCATGTGACCCTCTCTATTTTTCTGTATAACCTGAATTATGGATAAGGATTGAGCTAAATGCTCACCTAGTGATCAGAGCTTTCGACCAAAAATGATTTGAAAGCAAAAAAGGAGCGAAGATGAGTAACTTAGAAGATTTACTTTATGACGAATCGTAATTCAGTATAAGTAGTTTTAGAGGCGTTACGTTAACGCCTTATTTTTCAGACACGCTTCGGGGTACAAAGTGGCTTAGAATTTGTGTGTGTTTACAAAATATAACGTCAGCTGTTCCCACAAAGCAGACATTACTTGTAAGTCGCTTTCGCCCCCAAAGCGACTTACAATTAGGCTCCCCATTAAGATATTTTAGACGCTTCTAATTCAAACTGAATTTTAGGTTGTTGATTTCCTCACAAATAATTTGGAATAGTTATGCCATAATTCGTCATTATCAATTAATTTAAGATTAAGGGAAATGAATAATGACAGCAGAACAACAACCTGAATTTTCCCCTAAAGAATTTTTGCAACGTCGTCGACCTGAAAAGTTTTCAGATTCAGTAGTCATAGAAACAGGAGTTTTAGAGCGACCCGTTCTGGAACATTTTCTTGCAAAACTGAATGCCCGCAACCAAGAACTTCAATTCGAAGATTTTTCAAAAAGGCTTTGTGAAAAAGTTATCTGCTCTAATTTACTAGAGCAAACAGGGCCAGTCGCAGGCGGTGATGGTAAAACTGATACTCAAACATTTCCAGTGTCCGAGCAAAATCAACTTCTGTGGTTTGAGGGTATTAATGATTCATCACATAAAGAACGCTGGGCATTTGCAGTTAGCACAAGAGTCGACTGGAAGGTTAAATGTCGACAAGATGTTGTAAAAATACAACATACAAATCGTGGTTATACCAAAGCGTTTTGTATAACCAATCAATATGTAAAATCAAACCAGCGATCCGAATTAGAGGATCGCTTAAAAATAGATACTGGCATGGATGTTCGTATCCTTGATATAAGTTGGATTTTAGATCAAATTTATAAGAATAAATTAGAAAGTTTGGCGATTGAAACTTTATCTATGCCAGTGCAATTCAAAAGGGAACGTAGTGTTGGTAATAATGACTTTCAAAAGCAAAAGAGCTTGATGAAATAACCGCAGATATAAATACGAATGTTAACCCAATCAAAATCACAACGGAGCAAGTAGATTACTTTTTAGATGTTGCGATCCTAAGCGCGGAATTAGATAAGCCTATATTCGAAACGCAAGGCCTGTTTGGTCGCGCAATAAAAATAGCTAAAAAATTTGGAACCAAGCAGCAATTGCTAGATGCCCATTACCAATACGCATGGAAGGCTCATTTTTGGCTAGAAGATTTTGAAATATTTGAAGAAAATCTATCAGATGTATATGACTGCGCGCAATCATCTTACAGTGCAACTAAATGGGAAAGTGTTGTAACACTAATAACTGTTCATCGTAGTTATGTAAAATTTAATAAAATAACTCCAACGATTGATATTGAAGTGATTGAGAAAAATACATTAAAACAATTGCATAGTATTGCTGACGAAGAAACGAGTCCAAGTAATGCTCTATTTGCCCAAGCTCAATTAGCTATTTTTACATTACATAAAATTGAATATATTGATGAGTCCGCGCCTGTATTTGAAGAGCTTTTGGTGATACTCAAACACAGTGAACTATTAGTCGGCTTTCCCTTTGGTAAAATATTCAATTTAATAAATGGCGTAGATGATATTTTTAGTGACGTTGAATCGTATGAAAATTTATTGGATTATCTTACTGAACAATCATGTCAGCGAGATGGTGAGGTTCAACGCGCTATGCTTCAATTAAAACGCGGTATCAAAAGGTTGGATATCGGTAAACCTTATCAAGCAATCAAGTTAGTTGGAAAATCTTTAACGCTTCTTTACAAAGAAGAGTCTACAGATCAAGTGATTCTTGCATTAAGGGTGATTTCAACAGCGTATGAGAGTGTTGGATTACTTTGGGCTTCTAGAGCCAGTATGTTGTTAGCTGCTTCTTTGCTTACTGATAAATTTTGGAAGCGAGATGAACTAAATACTCGTCAATTACAAACCTATTACCAACTATGCTGGGCTGAACTTAAGTTAGGTAGGCTTGGACATGCGCTAAAATGGTATGAACTCACATTACTTATTCAATCAGGTTTAAATGAAGATGTTATCGGTGAAAATGAAATTATGAGCATAGAAGCTTTTATTTGCCACCTGATACTTAACAGTAGTTTTGATGTTACTAAACGCTTAGAAAATTTACCTAGTGTACTCGATGGGTTTAATTTATATAGCTCTTCTGGAAATTTGATTGTTGCACTAGGGTATTTTGACGAGTTTGAGCAGGAATATAAAACACCTGTTGATGATGATTTATTCGAATTGTTAGTAAAAATGCGTGATTTTAATTTTGGTATTCATCCGAGAGGGCTAAATTTAAATATTGATAAAAGAGCTATACATTCATCGCGATTATTAGGTTGCCACATTAGTATTAACTCTCCAAATCGAACTCCTTTTGTTGAATTATCCGAAGGCATATTATCATTACTAGAAAGTGTATTCGCAACATGTGCAGTAGATCAGTTACGTCTTAAAGAAGCTTACCTTTCAATTGAAGTAATAGTTGATGATGAAGATGAGTTCGAAATAAACCATGAACTCGATGAGCACTCAGGCAAGCTTCACCTAGAAGTAATCTGCTCTGGGTTTGATGAAGAAGCTTTTGACCTTCAAAGGCAATCCTTACTACATAAATGGTTTAAGCAGTTGATTTTTGATTTATTACCAGAGATGTTCATAGTCAACGATACAGAGACCCTTACAAAAATGTTCATCGAAGATGGTGCACTAGATAGGTCGCTATCTCTAAGTACGTGCTTTAATGCTTCAAATAACGTTTTAGGGAAAGATTTAGGAAGCAGATTAAAGAGTTATTTAGTCATAAATCAGATTCAAAAAGCTACCCAATGCTTCTCACCGAAGCATGGGATAAGAATTACCCTAAAACTGAATTAGAGGCTTTTCCGACTGACTTAAAAAAAGGTATAGGGGAACCACCAAAAGCTCTCACCAACCCTGAAAATGTTCATCATCAAGATATGTCAATCCAAGGGCTGATCAAAGCAAGACTATGGGATAAAGCTAATTGGAGTGCTGTAGCGTTCTGCCTTTTTCCTGACGGTATGCCAGGTATACACTTGGTATTTGATAACCGTAAAGAAGGCTTAGCTGTTTTTTTAGATCTATTAGATGAGGTTGGTGAAAATGACAATAACAATAGATTGAGAATAACTATTGTTAAAAGAATTTCAGTAAAAAAATCAGGACACTATAGAGTAGTTATTTCTGAAAATATTAATACATACAATAAAAGCAAACAAATTACAATGATAAGTCGCATACATACTATGACACCAAATAGCACTGAAAACTTAGATCGTTTTTTACAAGAATATGAGAAAAAAGGTCGCTTTTACTTTGGCTGTAACGCTATGTTGAGAGGTCACGGTTTGGATTCGCGCATAGCTGAATTTGGTATTACCGTTCATAAACTAGAAGTTCGTCAGGCTTGGGAAATTGGTGAAAATGATCTTGATTGTATGGCTATCCGAAAAGGTGACGATCCATATATACCAAAACACATAGATTCAGCACCAGTAATCAAGTTGTTGAATAGATTGTGAACGGGTAATTTCATATACAAAGAATTAAGTTTTTATTTTCTAAGTCGCTTTGTGCCCCTTAGCGAGTCAGAACACCAACTTATTTAACGTCCGCTTTAGGCTCACAGCGGACTTTTAAATTATGATCAATGATATCCATTTCTAAGTCGCTTTGGGGGCGTTTGCGACTTAGCTTCCTAGCTCGTAAAGGGGCACTTAATGAGTTAGGAAATGTAATAAAAAACTCTAAAAGCCTGGCGATGTTTCCAAATTCATTTCAACTTACTAATTATTTGTGACGTGTTAAAATAAATTGAAGCTAATGCTTTTACTAATGGGAGAGTTAAATTATGAATGTAGAAACAATAAGTTTTTTGAAAAAAACGCCGCAAATCTACCTTTAGAAGAGCCATTGACGATTACAAAAAATGGTAAGCCAGTTTATGTTATTGAATCTGTTCAAGATAGAGATAAACGTGAAGAAGCAATTGCCTTACTAAACCTAGTTAGCTTCGCAAAAAGTGATATGCAAGCAGGCCGTGTAATGTCATCAAGCTCTTTTAAAGAGCGATTGGTGCAACGTAAGTCTCCTTTTATGATGAAGAATAATTCAGTATAAGTAGTTTCGGAGCGTTACGTTAACGCCTTATTTTTCAGGCTCGCTTCGGCGTACTTAGAGCCTTAGGTAATTATTTTTAGATGCAACCTTAATGGAATACTCAGACTAAGAGTATAATGTATATTATTTTGTTTCAATGGCGATCAAATGGACACTCAAAAAATTATTGATATTGCGCGTCAACTTCAAGAAGCACTCCCGTTTGACTGTGGCGGTATTACATCAAAAGAACAATACGAAGAAGCTATAGCCCTAACTGATAAATTGATAGACTCTCATGATGACAATAATTCAATCCTATACGAAGTATTGTGGCCAGCAATCTCTAGGTATGAAGATTCAGCTCTTGAATTTACTGACCTAAACAAGAGTTTAATTAAATTGGATGACGATGAATCAGAACGATATGCTAAAGTTTTAATCTCGGCAGTTCAATTCTTTGAAAATGAGAAAGAGGCTTTGATATGGTTAAAAACGCCAATAAAGGCTTTAGGAGGCAGGTTACCTATTGATATGCTATCAAATGATAAAGATACTGAGATCGTTTTGAATGTTATTGGCAGACTTGAGCATGGTATTTTCACCTAAACGGTTCAGTTTACTCTGCTGTAATACAAACGACTACCTCAACTTTTTTTGACTATAAAAAGTTATGATGACTTACTTACTCAGATTCCTATCTTACTTCAATTAGCTTTCTACGGTGCACAAACCTCCTTAGAACTTTTACTCTATTTTTTTGTTGATAAGCACTTCATTTTACACAAGCCTCTTCCCGAATCCAAGCGTAGTCGTTACCCTCGAAACTTCCCAATACCGAGCAAAATGAATATTTCTAGATAAATGGCTAGATATGATAGAAATACAAAATTTCTTAAGTACGTAACTCTGAAATCAACAAGATCGACTTCGTTTTAATCTTAATTTTGCAAAACCTTTATGCTTTCATTAATGACCTGAAGCTGTCCGTTAGCATGCATTTCTTTAAGGGTTGCCGTCAAAGCGGGTACAAGGTACTCGTTACGTTTGTGCACATAATGATACATAATAGTTATATGAATGGGTGGTTCAAGTCTCACCATATTTAGCTCTCCTAATTCATCAAATAAGCTTCCGCTAAAGTTCCAAGAACCACTGCATCACTGCGTTCAAGGTAGAGATGACGGGGATTGTCAACTTAACAACCGACCAACCAATTATGCGATAATCTGCTGATGAAAAATTCAAACATCTACGCCGGTTATCGTTATCCTGCACAAATTATTATCCATGCAGTTTGGCTTTATCATCGCTTTACACTTAGCTTTCGAGATATCGAAGAATTGCTTGCAGCTAGAGGCATTGTTGTTACTTATGAGACGATCCGGTAGTGATGTAAAAAATACAGCGCTATCTATTGTAACTAGATCAAAAAGAACGGTGGTCAACTTGGTGATACTTGGTATCTGGATGAGGATTTCATCAAAATAAATGGCGTCTACATTACCTTTGGCGAACGGTGAACAAGATGGTGATGAGGTTTATATATTAGTCCAAAAGCGCAAAGAAAAAGGGGCTGTAACGCTTTTTTTAAACGCTTATTGAAAGGTGGAGGCGCCACACCAATCATGATTGGTGACAGATAAACTAGCAAGTTACTCTGCTGCAAAAAAAGAAATAATGCCAAGTGTAGATCATTCAACCGTTCAGTATGAAAATAATGGATGTGAATTATCTTATCAACCTACTCGGCAACAGGAAACGCAGATGCGACGCTTCAGATCACAGGGTAAGCTCAGCGTTTTTTGAGTTGCAATGGCGTGGAGAATAATTTATTTCGCTTTGGTCGTCATTTAATGCAAGCAAAACATTATCGAGCATTTCGAGATCGCTCTTTTTCTGAATGGATGCAGGTGAGTTGCGTTCAAAATTTAGATTAGGGCTAATTTTATAGTCTTTAGTCATCCTGATTACATAAGTTGGTAATACCTTCCTAAAATATATTTATCTACAAATTAATTCGTTGTGATAAATGAAATTTCATTTTTCTCAATTATTTTTCTAAAAAATTTAATATTTCTCTCCATATTAACTTGAAAATTAACTTTTAAATCAATTGTTTATTTGTTTTTATATTGATTTTATTAATTAAGGGTTCAAAAAATACCCTTAAAACGTAATGTTTTTTTATTTTCACCTTAATAGAACTTTATAAATTTAAAAAAGGTGAAATATGAAAAGAATCAAAATTAGCGGCTTAGGGCTTCAACTACATCCCAAAGTTGGAGATTTGGTAACAGGCGATGTAGTTGACCTAAATGCAGATTGCAGTATCAATGAACTGAGTGAAACACAATTATCAATATTGCTAGAAAATATTGTATTAAATGTTTTGCCATTGGAAGGCTGTGTATACCAATTACTATCCCCTAACGTGGTGTACAACATTTTGTCTAGGCATCCCGCTGCAAAAAATATGTACGTCAATGTATTAGTGCATTCACCAAAAAATAAACTAGAGCTTTTAGAGTTAATTTTAACCTTAAATTTAGTTCTACCATCGTTATCATTAATTTCGTCATCTCACATATCTAAAACAATCCATGCTCGCTATCAAAAACTGAAATTGATGGGGTGTCAGCCTATTTCTATAGCGAAATTATCACGCCTAGCCAATAAAAAACGATCAACTTTTAGGAGATAAATATGAAGAATATGCGTAATAAAATTATTGAAAAAACGAACAGATTAAAATCTTCTGGAGCTCCTTTCCTCCTGTACATGCTCATATGCAAAAATTATTGTATTTCTATGAAAGTCGGCTTTCTAATCGTCAGCTCATGGTTTTACTCTTAATTTGGTTGAAGCATGATTTTAAATCGGTCCAAGAATTGAAAAAATTTCCTAAATTTTACCGTTTAAAATCCTCACAAGCAGCATCCAAAAACGCAGTTCGAATAATTCGTGATGGTGGTGTTCTCATGGGTTGAATATTCGATTGAAGGAGCTTCTGATAATTATGTTTGGATGCCTGTTCCTAAGATTTTTAAAAATCTATTTTGGAGAGTATTGCAGCAACATAATAATTATGAAAAGCCGATTTTGAATACTATTGAAATTGCTGATTTATATCATTTTTGGATGAAGGCGATATATCGAACGCCTAGTAATTCTAATGTAAAAATGGCTCAAAAAACGGTTTGGTCAAATTATATCTCCAGTTATTGCCATGCTGATCCAATACTATCTAGTAATGCGATAGAATTTTATTTTTCGATGCTGCATCACTCATCTGCAACCGCCTATCAGAGTGAGAGTATAGAATCAGTGCGTTATCAGATTTTTCAATCTATTAATAATGCCGTTCTTAGGTTGGTGCAAGAAGCTGAAAAATGGGAAGTATTATCTCGATTCATACGACAAATCGATCAGAGAGATATTCTTCCGAATAAGAATGAAAAATTACCTCCATATTTAATTGAAACACGAGGAATGATCAGTGAAATTCAGATCGAGTACTATGAACATCATCGCGAGATAACTACACAATCTAATGTGAAAATAGGTACAACGAGTGGAGTGAGTAGGGCTAGTGTTATAAATTTATTTTCGCTATTAAATAATAAAATTACTTCGGCTAAAAATAGAGTTATCCGTCGCGGAGAATTCATTAATTATTACAATTTAGTATCCTACTCTTTGGCATTGCAGTTCATCACGCTCTCGAGTATTAGACCCACTCATGCAGTTTCCCCATTGCTCTCATCATTCTATTCAGATCGTTTTTGTATTTATGATAAGGGTCAAGCTCGAAATATTTTGTTGTGTGGGTTTCTACAAGAGCAGATATCTAGGTATCAAAATCTCCAAAAGCGTCTTTTAGATTCAACGTCATTGTTCGAGTCGTCTCCATATATGATTTTTCTCATCAATGAGAAAAATGAGCCAGTTCAATTAACCGCGAGGAATCTCCGGCGGTTTTTGAGTGAGCATTGGGTCGGGCATGTCCCATATCAATTACGGAAGATTTTTTCTCAAACATTGATGGAGTTGCACATGCCCAATCACCTCATCTCTAGAGTTATGGGGCATAGTCGATTGGGAGAACATGATGGCGCTGTGACTATTTTTCCATATGAAGAACGTGAAATTTTAACATTTTTAAATCGTCTTCCTACCATTTTTAAAATGGAGTTGTTTTAGTCATGATTAGTCCAATTGAGGTTACAAACTGGTTAACTAATCAGGATAGAAATACAGTACTTAGTGAATCAATTAGTTGGGTGCTGGAGCATTGGTTAGAGCTGCATAATGCCAACGAACCAAAATTAATATCTGAAATGTTGGTTGATATAAAGAAATCGATCGGAAAGATATCAACGGGAAAACGTAGAGCCTATCGTAGAGCTCTCGAGGTGATTGTTGAGTATTTGTCTGAGCATTTACGTTGGTCTATACCTCTTGCTGAAAAACGTAAAATTCAGGATGCTTCAAATCTTAGGTATCAATTAATCTCTGCTGAATCTGCTAATGCTCAAAAATTGTTAAATGGCTATGAAAGTCTTCTTGAAGAGAAAGCCAAAACAGCGTTTGTTTTTCAGGTGGAGTTTTTAGCGATTTCTCTATTATTAGATACAGCCCCCATACCATTGCCATCAATATTCTATCTACTGAGTCATCCAGCTACTGTTGAGGAAATTAATGGTGTAGCGACAATTTCCTACCCAATTAATCTTGGTGAAATAGGTCAAAGTTCCCACTCTGCGCGTTATAAATTAGGTGCATTATCATATCGATTGCTAACAAATTATTTTAAATCTAATAAATCAATATCTAACGTCAACGTACTACGTAAAAAAATAAAAAAGTTATTAGCTTCTGAACCTTTTTATATTGAGATCTCTTCAGATAGTCAACTGAACAGAATCGTTGCATGTCATTGGCAAAAAATCCTGCCTCAATTCTTTCTAGATGATTTCATGAATCCTACTCATCAGTTTGCACTGTCTCCTGAACGTTACAAGTCTCTGGTTCAGTGTAAAACAACAATGAAATTTCCAAATCAAAAAACACTTTTTGATTCTTATATTTCATTGAATATTAATGTTAGTGGGAAGGTACGTTTCCCGCATAAAAATTTGTTAAAACGATATAAAAAAATAGGGAAAAAAGCTTTATTAGCGGAGGTGAAAAAAGCGGGGCCTATAACCTGGCAGGAACATAATATCTTACCACAATTATATTACCTATATGTTGTTGAACTTATTACATACGGAGGTGCAAAAAAAGATAATTTAGCCATTTCATCTATTGAAACCTACACCAACGGTGAAAATTATTTAACCAAATACCCACTAAGTTTAGAACAGGCAATAAATGAGGAACCCCTAAACAGCTGGGCTAAATCATTTTATCAAAATGTGGATTCTGAATCGGTTAGGCAACATTTATTGTATTTTCTCCGTTTTATGGCGGAGCAAGAGATCACTGATTCGTTAAATGTCGGTGCATTCAAATCTATTTATTTACCTAAAATAACTGATGCTAATTTAGTTTCTGCTACTGAACTACGTGAAATCATGCTGATGTTATTCAAAGGGGATGCTGAGTCAAAAATGCAGAAGCTATTTACTCTGGTAGTGATTAGCCTCAGCTTTCATGCTTCTCTCCGACGAGGAGAGATTCTCCGTTTAAGGATTAGGGATATAGAACCTTGTGAACATAAAGGGGCACTGTTCCGAGTTATTGTAACTAATACTGTAGAAGGGAAAACTAAGAATAGAAAAACGAGAGTCGTACACGTAAACCTTCCTATTGAAGAGGCGCAACTTCTTCGTTGTGTTTTAAAAATCAAACAGAGCGAAAACTGTAATTCGCCATTAATTGGGTTTTCTGGTGAGTTGGTATCATCTCGTGAACGCCAATATATTTTACCAATCACACGTGCAATTAAAATGATTTGTGGTTCTAAATGTCGTTTTCATCATCTGCGACATGGCGGTGTTTTTGTCCTGACTAACCAAGCATTATTGCTTTTTACTGAAATTGGAAAAAAACATAATTGTCCCTATCTGAATAGGTTGTTACATCCTGAATTTATTAAAAAACGATTTTCATATTGGTTAGAAAATCGATCAATTAAATTAATTAACTCAGCTGTAGCATTTGATGAGGTAGCTGGAATGATTGGCCATAGTTTATTTGATACAACTCGCAGCAGTTATCTACATGGCCACGAATGGCTAATTGATTACTTTAAGCCTCAAGCTATTTGCTATTCAAAAAAACAACTTCGTTTTTTATTTGATTTACCTGCTCATTCAAATGATATTTCTCGTCGAGTTAAAATCTTGTTAGATAAAGATATATCGAATAGTCAAACTCTCTTTCATAGCTCTGCTACGTTACTCACGAATCGAGTTGCTGAAATGACCGTTAGAGGTGGTTCTGGGCTTTCTTGGTTACATAAAAACCCACCTATTATTGATAGTTTTAACTGGGTTCGTGGGTGGCTAAATGAGCTGGATAAATCGACGAAAACTTTTGATGTTATCACCCGCCATAGTATTAAAAAATCAATTACCCAATCACTCATAACTTGGTCGGAATTATCTAAAATTAAGCTTTTGGTCTATAGAAATACCCCCCGTATAGACTACGACAAACCGACGCAAAAACTTATCAAAAATTTTCTCTCTAATTTAGATATTGAAAGCAGCAGCTTTGAAATGTTTTTAACTAATAAGTCGCTAATTCATTATAAAAAATTGTTTGGTTTACCTGAATTTTCGATTTTTCAGCGGCAAATAATTTTATTTAAAAATGAACACACCGCTAGTAATCATAAACGAGAGTTTATCGAAAAAAATCTATTATTTGGCCGCTCTAAATTAGTTGTTGAGTCTATAAGTTCGGGCAAAAGCAGGGTGGAGGTGAGTCTAGCATTAAAAAACTTTCCCATTAAAAAATTACTAAACATTTATTGCACAATTTATTTATAACCTAAGAGGAAAGTACCCATGTTTACAAAACTAAAATTAAACAATGAAAAAATTAATGAGCTCAATTCATTACTGAAAATAGCGGATAAAAAATCGAAAGATTTTAGGCAAATTGTTTTTGAACTAGATCCAAAAAATAAAATATTGAAATTAGTTGCAGGTAATTCATTACAAATGAGCAGTCTCACATTAACTAAAATTAATATTGAATCAAATGATACAGAAAAATGTTTTTTTTCATTTGATGCGGATATTATGATTGAGGCTCTTTTTGGAGTAGTTGATAATTTCGATATTTATTTGAAAAAAGATTGTCTAGAAACTATAGAAATGTCATTCCCAGGGCTGCCGCGATTTCGAAGGGGCTATTCTGATCAACCGAATCAAGATTTCTTAAATTACCTGTCTAATAGTTATGAATTAACAGATAAAAAATATAATAGGACAGCACTACTAGATCTTGTCCAATTGGTAAATGAAAAATTCAGTCCATTTGAATCTGTATTATTAAAATCAGATGAAAATAATACAGATTCGGTCAAGGTTTTACGCGATGGAGAAGTCTTTGAACAAAATTTAGGGACTAATTCTCATCTAGATGTGGAATTGTTTTTAGATAAAAATACGATCAATGCAGTTGTGGGAGCCTGTCAAAATAGTAGTGATGACGAAATAGGGATAGAAATAGAGAATGATAGAATAACTCTACAATCTAATGACAGAAAAACCTCTATATCTTTACCTGATTATAGTGATCTTTTATCAAAAGTTGAAATACAAAAAGAAGTTGTTTTTAGTGCTGTTTTAGATGCTTATAAATTGAAACTGGAGTTATCAAATTACATTAAAATTAACAATATCAAGCAACAGGAGCAAAGTTTTTTGTTTTTTGATAGTGGAAAGCTTTTGGTTTGTGCCATAACTGAAAAATTAGAATGTGCGGATCTGCTTGAGTTAATTGATGTGTCAACTAACCAAAAAACGCTGGTTTTGATGGTTAATTTACACTTATTTAAAGCATTAAAAGTCAAAGATGTTACTGATTTTCATCAGCTAAAAATTTCTATCACAAGAGTAAATGGGGAATATTTTTTTCATTTTTTAACCGTTCTGATTTTAGGCACCCATTTTTTTCCGTGCCTTGTATTTCGGTACCAGAACGAGTCGATGAGGTTAATAGGTTATCTCAAAAATTACAAATTCAGATTGCTGATCAAAATAAAAGTTCGGTTAAAAATCAGCAAATTGATTTGGTTGGCTATGATGAATTACTCGATCTCTGATTATTGTGTCTAAATAATTAAAAGCGAGTTCAATGGTGATAACTATTGAAAATAAAAGAAGGGTGTAGCCAAAATTTACTTGGCTACACCCTTCTTTAGATTACGTCCCTGATAATCATCAGTATTAATGCTATAGCTACTTAATACCTTATTTTGATGGGCTAACTCTATTGAAGGGCTCTTGTTTTATTTATCCTCTACAAAGGATATTGTTGCACTTATCCTCTAGAGAGGATATTGTTCTTCTTATCCCCTTTAGAGGATATTTATAAGCTTACCCCTATAAGGGGTATTCCTGCATTTATCTTTTTGTCAGATATATTTTTTAGGGAAGGTTCTTATTATGTACCTTTCTATGTTTGAATAAATAGCAAGGAACTTTGATATGATATATAGCCCTAAGCAACTCGCTGATTTGATGCTTTTAATAAGGCAAAAAAATAACTGGACTCAAAAAGAACTAGCAAAAAGAGTCGGTATAAAACAAGCAACTATTTCAAACTTCGAAAACACGCCAGACAAAACAACTCTTTCAACCTTTTTTAAGCTGCTTCAAGCTATGAATTTAACGTTAAGAATTGAAGATGTTACTCAAGAAAAATATAACAATAACGATGAGGACTGGTAATGCAAGAGTTAATCGCATATATGAATGGCGAGCTTGTAGGTAGTTTAAAAAAATTATCTAATGGTGCTCACTCATTTCAATATGGAAAAAGTTGGGTAAACAATAGCAAAGCTGGCCATTATCATTATCGTTAAAGTTGCAATTACCACCTATCAATTCAGATGCCGTAATTAATTATTTTGATAATCTTTTACCTGATAGTCCTTTAGTTCGAGAAAGAATTGTCACCAGGTATCAAACGACATCGAAACAACCTTTCGATCTTCTCAAAGAAATAGGTAAAGATAGTGTTGGGGCTGTAATGCTATTACCTCCTGAACAGTCCTACAGAAGCGAACCCCTTAATTATGAAGTATTAGATGAGAAAAGGTTAGAAGAAGTGCTCTCTGCTTACAAGTCTGAGTTTCCTTTAGGGATGATCGCTGGGAAGAAGATTTTAGGATATCAGTTGCTGGCGTACAAGAGAAAACTGCTCTGCTTTTGTTAGATGGAAAATGGTGCATACCTAAAGGTAATACGCCGACAACACATATAATAAAACTACCTATTGGAGAGATAGAGCAAGCAAATGCAACGTTGGATTTAAAGGATAGTGTGGAGAATGAATACCTTTGCATTGAACTAGCTAGAGAGCTTGGTTTTGAAGTCCCAAATGTAGAAGTAATAAAAACTAAAAATATCAAGGCACTCGCTATTGAACGGTTTGATAGACGTTGGAGTAAAGATAGAACGAAGATATTACGTTTACCCCAAGAAGATATTTGTCAGGTATTTGGAAAACCCTCGTCGATTAAATATGAATCTAATGGGGGCACTGGAATAGCTGAAGTAATGAAACTATTAATGGGCTCGAGTAATGCACTTGAAGATCAATATAACTTTATGAGATTTCAAGTATTTCAATGGATAATAGGAGCTACAGATGGGCATGCTAAAAACTTTTCTATTTTTATAGGGAGAGGTGGAAGTTATAAGCTAACTCCATTTTATGACATATTATCTGCTTACCCTATCCTTGGGGGCGTGGGTTAAATATAAGACAACTAAAACTTTCAATGGGTTTAAAAGCAACAAAAGGTAAGAAATATGAGATAAATAAAATTTTACCTCGCCACTTTATTGATACTGCTAAAGCTGTAAAGTTTAACCAAGTCAAAATGGAAGCTATTTTGATAGATCTAAAAGAACAGTTACCAGAAGCTATTCTTCGACTGAAAGAAAAGCTTCCTGAAGATTTCCCCAAACATGTTTCAGAACTTATTTTTGAAAATTCGATTAAAATTCTAAGTAAGATTTAATCTTATACTTAAACTTTGTATCTTATTTTGATTACATTTTTTTATTTATTGTAATTAAATTAGGTTACGTTTTGCTTAAAAATAAGCTCTGGAATATAAAATATTTTCTGATTTAGATAGTTTATCAACGTATTAAAAATACAAAATTGTTGAATTTTTCAACAAAGAAGCTCAGTGATTTTGTATTTTAAATTTAATTTTTGCTCATTTGATGTGACCATTTTTTAAAATTAAATTTTAAATGGTTAAATTTGGCATTAAACGGTGTCGTCATTTCTGAAAGTAAGTACTTGTAATTAAATGTTTTTCTTTTTTTTCAGTAAGTTGTAAAAATATTCTTGTAAGCCTTCCAAGCTGATGATGCGGGTTCGATTCCCGCTGCCCGCTCCAACTACTTCTACTTTAAAACCAAGCACTTGTGCTTGGTTTTTTTGTTTTTGCTGTTTGAAAAAACATTCTTGGTGACCAAACGGTGACCATTTGGTGCCCAAACTAATTTTTAGTACTCGCTAGGTTGATAACCCTCGTGGCGCTGAGATTTTCACACTGTGTTTCCACCACGTTTAACTCAACACTTGGCGCTGTTTCATTAAACATTCTTCTGATTGTGCCTAGATTAATACTAACCTGTAAAATTAACTGGTCAGTTTCACCCAATCCCAAAAGCACATGTTTTCACCCTTAGAGGGGTGCTGACAAAGTCATTCCAAGCTTTACATACTTCATCAACAATATTCTCATTGCCTTTAAAGCTTCGATTCGCTAAATAATGCTGTCTTAACCAACACCATCGACGACAACAACTGCATGTCTCTGACTCGCAGTGGCTTTGGATATCTGTGATAAATGCGTTTTCATGATCTCTTTATTAACAAATGGAACAACCATTGTCTTGCTAGCACCATTCGTCACCCAGGCTGAACCAAATCGATAAGCATACTCAATTTTTTGTGTGGAAAGTGAGCATTTAATTGCGCGATTTCCCCACTGTATTCTTCTAGTTTATTGATTTATAAGCTTTAACTTTTAAGTGTTGCATCATACTCAGCGCAAGTGAGCTGAGTATGGCGTAATGCTTAGTTTCTACAACAGTAATATTTAATATTATTTTATTAAAATGATGTAAAGTTTTGACTATTAACGAATTAATTGTTATTCGTTGTACTAATTTTAAAACCCACAATCCGTTACTATCGTGAATTATGAATAATAGGGCCAAGGTACTAGGATGAATTACCAAGAATTCAAAAAGCAATTGATGCCAGAACTGGACAAGAAAATGGCTGATATTGGATTTATTCGAAAGAAAACTAGTACACCCACATATTGGAAGTTTCCGAATGAAGATGAAAGGCTAGCATGGGTTGTATGCTTTAACTTCTCGCATAGAGGTAACCCACTATTTGATGTCCTAATTACTCCATACTGGATACCTTGCCAGCACAAAGATGAACCATTTCCTCGTGGTGTTGGTTACTTAGGTCAGTTGTCTCCTGAGGGGGTTGGTCATGGGCAATATACTTGGTGGACTAAAACTCTCGAAGGAGCCCAAAAGTCTATTCAAGAAGTGGTCGATGCTTTATCAGGCCCAGGACTTGAGTGGATTCAACAATATTCAACTCCAAAAAGCTTTTGAAGGAAGTTCCTTCAGCAAGGCTTGCGGCAGATTTAGGTCATTATCAACAAGCTTTAGAACTCTATAGAAAGAAACTGAAATCCAGTTTCGCTCATCTGCTAATTGAGAAGAAAACCACCCACGCTACTCCTTATGAGAGTGTTAGAGATTGGGAGAAAGAGAGACACGAAAGAATAATCGAGGAGTACGGTGAGGTTTTTCTTGAGCTCGGTTCTAGTGCCAAAGATTATGATCGGGAGCTTTACATGGTGGAATCCGAGATTCTTCAAGAAGAAAAGGATAAGTATCAAAAAGACCTGGAAGCTGACCCGAGATCTAGATGGTGTAAAGCCCAGGTTAAGTACTGCGAAGTACGTATTGACGAGCTTAAACAAAAATTAGATGAATAAACCAGAGCAGCCTATAACAAGGCCAAGCAGCATCGCCCATTCGGGGCTGGAGCTCGCTATGCTCGGCCGCTGTTGGCGACGTTATATTTTTCGGAGGATTCATGGCTTTATCTATAACAACTCAAAAAGTTGATACTTGGAAAAAAAGAATCCAGAAAACTGGACTAAAAGGCTCTACCTATTTTTGTCAGAAAGGCGGGAATGTTTGGGTATCTGCCTCAGTAGATCATCAGAGTATTTGTAAAAAAGTTTTAGGAAAAGATTCTGGTAATAGCTCTTTAGACAGCTATTTACGTTGGGATAATGTTAGTTCTATAGATCTAGTTGAACTGCTTTATCAAATTGAACAGGCATAAAATATAACAAGTGGAAGGTGTCCACTTTTGCGGGTGAAGATCAACAAAAACAGTTGGCTTTGTTTCGTACCTCAACAAGTATAATCAGCTATTTTTACCCGCTTAAGCTAGGCGTTAATTGATCAAGGAAAGTATGGCTAAAATTGGTAGAAATGAGCCGTGTTGGTGTGGTTCAAGTAAGAAATACAAAAAATGTCATTATTTAAGATCGGATGAGATTGCTCATCCAATCGGGCGACTGCTTGCCGAAATAAAGTCAAAGACAGCACACAAAGAATGTCTTCACCCAGAAGCAGGGAAAGGCCAATGTAGTAAAAAAGTTATTGATGCGCATTCGATTCAAAAGGGTGGACCTTTAAAAGATATCATTGATGACACCAATCATGTTTACACGTTTGGTATTGACAGTAATGGTAAAGAAGAAATTTCAAAATTAGGCTGGCAAAAAGCATCTACCTTTAAAGGTTTTTGCGGAGTTCATGATAAGGCAATGTTTACCCCCATAGAGGATGAAAGCTACACAGGATCTAAATTCCAGTGTTTTATAGCAGGTTATCGCGCTTATGCACTCGAATATTTTAAGAAGGTAAGTGTTATAAAAGGCCTCCCTTTCATGAAAGAAAATGTCGACAGAGGCATGAGTCATGAAGAGCAGATCGAACTTCAAAGAACCTTGGAAACAATGAATCAAGGATTCATGAAAGGCGTTGAGGATTTTAAGGGAACATTAAATTTGTATGTAAATCATCATCAGCAACAAAGCTATGATGAATTTAAAAGCGCTTCATTCTATTTTAGTGGTGACTTAAGCGTAGTTGTCGGGGGTACATTTGCTCCAGACTTTTCAATAGATGAAGAGAGGATTCAGTCACTGGAACCCGGTGTAAAGTTTGTTGAGAACCTATCGATAAACACTCTGAACACTGATAAAGGTTATGCGATTGTGTTCTCATGGCCCAAGAAGTACAAGAAATGCACCAAATTCATAGAATCTCTTATTGAGGTGGATAAAACGTTACTTCCAAGCAGATTGATTGAAATTATCTTTAGCTACATTGAAAACAGCTATTTCTCTAAAGCTTGGATTGATAGCCTAGATTGTGCCAAAAGAACAGTAATTGAAGCAATGGCTAGAAATCCTATCCAATATGGTGAGCCAATAAAATTTACTGATTACAATTATACAAATTGGAAGATAAATCGTGTTGTTCTCAACTAACAAGCGCATGTTGTCGGACTGGTTTTCTACTGCTCTCCAAACCAGCCGCAAATGCGGGCGTTAAACTTCTCTCAGTCATTAAGTCGTTGCCTAGCTTTTGTGTAATACCAAATCCATTAACTATGTGATCTATCTAGACGAGAAAATGAATGAAAACAATGCCTTGATTGCAGTAACTAGTTGTTCTAATTGCAAAATCAATAACGCAGCTAACATTCATTATTATAAGCGTAGATGAATAGCTATTTAGTGGAATTGGTATAAACACTATATCTGTGTTGCTGATTCCCAGTCAGTTAATAGCTTCATTATGTCTTCTGAACTTTCAGGCGTTACCTTAGGTGATTCAAGGGATTTAGCACCACGTTCAACGGCTTCACGTATTGCTCTAACCTGATAGTCGAAGGCATCGCCAGAAGCTTCTATTGTCGTGGTTTCCTTTGATGTTTCATATATTTCTACTTCAAATTCATTTTTTAAGGTTGGTAACCATGGGTTGCTATTAAAAGTTAAACAGCCTTTACTTCCTAGTACGGTGAAACCATGTTTAAGCCCATAATCTTCAGCTGTATGAATTTGTAGACTAATCTTATTGGCAAAACGAAAAGTCGCGCTAGATTCACAAATATTGCCATCTTCGCCACGTCGTCCTACCCCTGATAACGTGTAATGCATCAATTCATTTTCAGGAAGAGACTGTTTTAAAATAAGGTAAGCCAACGACATTGGATAACAACCCAAGTTATATAAAGCACCTTTACTTTGTACATTGACGAATTGAGAAATTGACGCCACGTAAGAAGCTTGTATTGCTTTAATTTCACCAATCGCTCCCGATGCAAGTACGTCAAGCCCTTTTTCTGAAAATGGATGACATAGGTACATCAAACCTTCTGCAAAAAATACGTTGTGCTCTCTCACCGCTGCAAGCGCTTGTTTGGTTTTTTCCATATCGACAGACAAAGATTTTTCACAAAGTATCGCTTTTCCTGCTTGAGCGGCTTTTATTACAAACTCATGATGAAGGTGATTTGGCAGCGCGATATAAACGATATCAACTTCAGTGTCATTGACGATCTCATCAAAGTCAGTAGACGATTTCTTAAACTCGTATTTGTTTGAAAATTCAGTTAAAGTGGAAGCAGTTCTTCCGGCGACTGCGTATAACTCGCTTTTATCATCATTTTGAATCGCTTTAGCCATTACGTCAGAAATAAAACTAGTACCTAGAATTGCCCATTTCATTTGATGTCTCCTTTCAATATATTTGCTACAGGTTCTGTTTCATAAGCTTTAACAAATTCTGTTAAGGCTGTACTGAAAAATGCTTTTGTATGATCAGCGATGAAGTGAGCATCAAATGCAGCCTTATCTTTATATATTTCCCATAAAATTATCTTTCTAGGGTCCTCATTATCCTGATGAGCAATTGCAAATAAACAACCTTCTTCGCTGTTCATATCATCACAAAACTGCTGAATTGCGCGTAATCCAGTATAAATTTCTACGGTTTCTTTGATTTTTAACTCTGCTGTTATTGAAACATTTCCTGTTATTGCATTAATCATAGTTGGCCTATTCTTAGGATAAACATCTAATATAATTGTAGCGTTACATTTGATAAACTAGCATTTAATTTATTTTCAATAAACTCAGGGTTTACAATGGATAAGTTAAAAAGTATGGAAGTATTCGTTTTTGTTGTAGAAAGTGGTAGCTTTCGTCAAGCTGCTAATCACTTTGATATTTCGGCAACAATGGCTGGGAAACATATCCAATACCTTGAGTCATCACTTGAAACACGGATTTTAAATAGAACAACAAGAAAGCACTCACTGACCGAAAGTGGTCAAATTTATTATCAAGAATGTAAAAGAATTATTGAAGATATTTCACTAGCAGAAAATAAAATACAACAGCTTGAAAATACGCCCATAGGCACGATTAAAATAAATACCCCGATCACCATTGGCTGTGAGTTGTTAGCACCTATTATTGCAAATTTCTTACAAAAATATCCCTTACTAGATGTGGAAATGATACTCGATAATTCGCTTGTTGACCCGTTTCAGTCCGATGCGGATATCTTTTTAAGAATTGGTGAATTAAACGATTCTAATTTAATTGCACGTAAAGTGGGTGATTATAAAATGCGTTTTTGTGCATCCCCATCTTACCTATCTAAGTATGGTGAACCAAATAATTTAGAGAGTTTAAAGGATCATTCCTGTCTTGGTTTTGTATATAACCAAGGGCAAATGCAAAGCCTTAAATTAAACTCTGACGCATTTAATAAACGTAATGCGAGATTAACCTCAAATAATGGACATGCACTTAAGATTGTTGCAGTTCATGGCGCAGGTATAGTGCTTCAGCCAACTATATTGGTTGATAAAGAGATTGAAAAAGGCACATTAGTTGAGGTTTTAACTGAATTTGTACCCGAGCCAAAACCAATTCATCTATTACTTAGAAATAGAATATTATCCATTAAAAATCGTACTTTTATGGACTATGTGGTGAAAAAACTACAAAAAGAGCTTCAAGATAATAGCTAGAAATCTTCCAATAAGAGTAATGACGGGTACTGTCTCGCTATCCTGCACAAATTATTAGCCATGCAGTTTGGCTTTATCATCGTTTTAACTTTACCTTTCGAGGCGTTATACCAATCATACTAAGTAACTGATCTATTTTACTTGTTAAAATAACTGACGCCTTCGTTGTCATTTTCGCTAATAGAACAACTATTAAAGCTCTCCGATAGACGATTAACGAAGTTAATCGTCGAAAGGCTTAAATGACGCCTTGAACTAAGCCATTTTTCCTGCGCAAAATTGAGATCACTTATTTAATGCAATTGGTATAAATTTGTAATAGATCAAAGCAGTGATCTCATGACATATTGAAGTATCCCACCATGACGGAAGTATTCGAACTCATTAGGAGTATCAATACGAATATCAGCGTCAAAGGAAATAACCTCTCCATTTGCTTTGGTTACATTCACAGTGACTTGTTTTTGTTCTGCTGTAATCGCTTCAATTGAAAAAGATTCAGTGCCGTCTAAGTTATATTTTTCAGCACCTTCCCCTTTTTGAATTGTAACGGCAATATACCCATACCGATTAGATTCGAGCGATGGATACGTTCATAGGTCTCTGCAATGGTTGCTTTTACGCCAAGTAATAAAGGCCCTTTTGCAGCCCAATCGCGAGAACTACCAGTACCGTATTCTTTACCTGCAATGACGACCGTTGGTATTTTATTAGCTGTGTATTGTTGTGCCGCTGCAAATACGGTCATTTGCTTGCCTTCAGGTTGATAAGTGGTAAATCCGCCTTCTGTACCTGGTGCAAGTTGGTTTTTTAATCTGACGTTAGCGAATGTGCCGCGCATCATTACTTCATGATTACCGCGTCTTGAGCCATAAGAGTTAAAGTCTTTTGCTTGTACTTGGTTTTCAACAAGGTATTTAGCTGCTGGCGTATCTTTACCGATAGAACCGGCAGGGGAGATGTGATCCGTTGTCACACTGTCACCGAGTTTTAATAAACAACGTGCATTTTCAATGGCTTTTACTGGCTCTGGTTGTACTTTCATGTTGTCAAAAAAGCTTGGTTTTTTAACATAGGTACTTGTTGGCCAGTTATAAATATCGCTATCAACGGTTTCAAGGTTTTTCCAGCTATCGCCACCGTCATACACTGAACCATATTTATCTGAAAACATTTTTTTATTAACCACACGAGTGACAATGTCTTGTATTTCTTGCTGCTCTGGCCAAATGTCTTTTAAGTAAACAGGGGCACCATCATGGCTAATCCCTAAGGGTTCATTAGCTATATCCATTTTCATGTTACCTGCTAAAGCGTAAGCAACAACAAGTGGTGGTGACGCTAGGTAATTGGCTTTCACATCTGGGTGGATACGTCCCTCAAAGTTTCGGTTTCCGGATAATACTGACGTAACGGTTAAATCATTTTCTTGTATGGCATTACTTATTGGATCCGCTAGTGGACCTGAATTACCAATACAGGTTGTACAACCATACCCAACTAAATTGAAACCCAGTTTATTCAGCTCTTTTGATAAACCTGCACTATTTAAATATTCAGTCACGACTTGTGAGCCAGGCGCAAAGCTAGTTTTTACCCAAGGCTTAACGGTTAATCCTAATGCATTGGCTTTTTGAGCGAGTAATGCGGCAGCAACCAATACCGATGGGTTTGATGTGTTTGTACAACTGGTGATGGCTGCGATTACCACAGCACCTTCGTGTAGCTCTATATCTTCTCCCTCTAGGTGATAAGAAGCGGATGTTTTGGGGGCCATATCTATTGAGCCAATATTTTCAGTACCACCTTCATCATCAAAGCGTTTTTTCTGTTTTTCTGCTGGAATGATTGTTAGCTCATTTTGTTGCTTTATCCAGTTTTTAAAAGCGGGGGCTGCTTGGTCTAAATCAATTCTATCTTGTGGGCGTTTAGGGCCTGCAATCGCAGGTACCACTTGCTCTAAATCGAGGCTGACTTGGGCGTGGTACTCAGCCTTTTGTTGTGACTCACTTCCCCACATACCTTGTGCTTTTGCATAGGCTTCTATGATATCGATTTGTTCTTGGCTTCTACCCGTTAACTCGAGGTATTTTGATGTTTGTTGGTCAATTGGGAATAGACCACAGGTTGCACCATACTCTGGTGACATATTGGCAATCGTTGCGCGGTCAGCGACGGTTAAGTGTTGTATGCCTGAGCCAAAGAATTCGACAAATTTGCCAACTACGCCATGTGCTCTTAATTTTTCAGTAACAGCTAACACTAAGTCTGTTGCTGTTGCACCTGCAGGTAACTTACCGGTTAATTCCATGCCGACTACTTCTGGAATTAACATGGTGACTGGCTGACCCAGCATCGCGGCTTCAGCTTCTATACCGCCAACACCCCAGCCTAATACACCTAGTCCATTGATCATGGTGGTATGGGAATCGGTCCCAACTAGCGTATCGGGATATAACAGGGGAGTATCATGTTGGTCATCTACAAAGGTAACTCTTGCTAAGTACTCTAAATTAACTTGATGCACGATGCCTTTACCCGGCGGTACAACTTTAAAGTTATCAAATGCACTTTGTCCCCATTTTAAAAACTGATAACGCTCTTTATTTCGAGCGACTTCAATTTCAGTATTTTTTTCAAAGGAGTCTGCTTTACCAAATTCATCGACCATAATGGAGTGGTCTATGACTAGGTCGACAGGTTTTAACGGATTGATTTTATTTGCATCGCCACCTAGTTCTAGCATTGCATTACGCATTGCCGCTAAATCAACAACAGCCGGAACACCAGTAAAGTCTTGTAAGATTACACGTGATGGGACAAATGCAATTTCTGTATCAAGTGCCGCTTTAGTATCCCACTGAGATAAGGCTTTAATATCATCTTCTTGCACATACAGTTGTTCACTGTGGCGGAGTAAATTTTCTAATAAAATTTTTGCAGTTAAAGGGAGTCGATTAATGTCAATATCTAAGCTTGATAAGTCGAAATAGTTATAATCTTTACCATTAACCGTCAAGTTTGATAAGTATTTGTTTGATGATGTCACTTTACTCTCCTTAAAATGCTTTTTTGTAAAATTCAATCTAGTTGTGATTAGATGATGTCTGATTACTTATTGAGAACTCTTATCTACCTATAATTTAACTATGTAATAAAAAGACTAGCACCAATTGCCATTAATCATCGGTCTAACAGAACACTTACGAGTAAGCCTGCTTGTTTACTTTGAGACCTGTTATTTGAATGACTAATCCATCACTTTTTTACGTTCGCTACAGAGATATGAGCAATCACTGTGCCAGGATAATAAAAGCGCTTTATAGCATTATGGGAAAAGTGGGGAATGTTTTAATTATCAATAAAATAGGGAGTGTTCATTTACTGACATAAATCAGGAAATAATTTAAAATTTAATACAGCGGGTATTGTTCGTGTAAGCTTTACTTGAATGGTTATAAATTTTACACACTTAATTATTTTTTAATTTGCTTGAAAGACTCTGGATTTAGCGAGTACATCTAATTTTTTTAATTGATTCACTCAGTTGCCAGACCAAGTGCTCACATAAAATTTCAACTATGACACTGCTAATTTCCATGACTATCTGGATATTAAACATCCTTGACTGGCTTCTTCAGAGTACAATTAGCATAAGTAAAGCATCAAAAAATGTCGCGCTAGAAAAGATTATGGAGGTTGTAGCTTAAACATAAAAATAGAAGTCTATAATAATCAACTATTTAATGTTCTTTGACATAATAAGGCATTGATTTTTTACCCATTAATCACTATCGTAGATTGAAAATACCAACCACTTAGCTAACGGAGCTTCGCTTAAATGTATTATTTCTGGGTGCCATTTTTACCCATGTTCGGGATACTTGTTCCCTTACTAACCAATAAACTTAATCGTAGTGCTTGTACGTTGGCTACCGCGTTGTTGCCTGCTCTTGCCTTGTGCTTGATTTTTCTTGATTTACCCGCGGTGTTAGCTGGAGAATCTTTTAGTAAGAGTGTTGAGTGGATCCCTCAATTAGGGCTCTCGTTATCATTCCGGCTTGATGGTTTAGCTGCTTTATTTAGTATATTGATCCTAGGGATTGGTTTACTGGTTATTTTATATGCACGTTATTATTTATCTGAAAAAGATAATATGGGGCATTTTTATAGCTATTTGATTATGTTTATGACAGCAATGCTCGGTATTGTTATGTCAAACAACATGCTTCAACTCTGGTTTTATTGGGAGTTGACCAGTATTAGTTCATTCTTGTTGATCGGCTTTTGGTCTCATAATAGTAATGCGCGTAAAGGGGCTAGAATGGCTCTGACTATTACTGGTGCTGGCGGTTTAGCGTTATTGGCTGGGATCATATTATTAGGTCAAGTGGTTGGCAGTTATGAATTAGATGTGGTCTTGAACAGTGGCGAATTGGTAAAACAAAGCCCTTATTATATTGCTATTTTAAGCCTATTTTTAATTGGTGCATTTACTAAGTCAGCTCAATTTCCATTCCACTTTTGGTTACCTCATGCGATGGCTGCACCGACGCCAGTTAGTGCTTACTTACATTCTGCAACTATGGTTAAAGCGGGTATATTTTTATTAGCGCGTTTCTATCCAGTGTTAGCGGGTACAGAAACGTGGTTTGTGGTGGTTTCTTTAACGGGTCTATGTACTTTGTTATTGGGAGCTTATACCGCTTTATTTAAACATGATTTAAAAGGCTTATTAGCCTACTCGACTATTAGCCATCTTGGTTTAATTGTATTGCTATTAGGTTTAAATACCGAATTAGCCGCCATTGCAGCAATATTTCATATTATGAATCATGCCGTTTTTAAAGCGTCGTTATTTATGGCTGCAGGTATTATTGACCACGAGTCCGGTTCGCGTGATATGCGTAAAATTAATGGGTTATGGAAGTACATGCCGATTACCGCAACGTTAGCCATGGTGGCATCTGCTTCGATGGCCGGTGTGCCGCTATTGAATGGATTTTTATCTAAAGAGATGTTCTTTGCGGAAACGCTAGAACAAAGCATCTTAGGAGCTATGTCTTGGTTAATTCCTGTATTAGCGACGATTGCTGGCGCTTTCTCTGTCGCTTATTCGTTACGTTTCATTCACGATGTATTCTTTAATGGGGAGCCAAAAGGGTTACCTAAGACTCCCCATGAGCCACCTCGTTATATGCGTGTTCCTGTGGAAATTTTAGTGGCTATTTGTTTGTTAGTAGGTATCTTCCCTAATTACACTATTGGTCCAATGCTTCAAAGCACGTCGTTAGCAGTACTTAACCATGAGTTACCTGAATATAGCCTCTCCATTTGGCATGGCTTTAATCTGGCTCTATTAATGAGTGGATTAGCGATTGTTGGTGGTGCCGCTATTTATCTTAACCGTAAACATTTATTCAAGTTTTCAGGAATGTTCCCAGATATTGACGCAAAATTGGTTTTTGAACGTTTTATTCAGACCTGTGTTATGTATGCACAAAAGATAAACATGAAACTGGAGACAGGCTCCTTACAACGTTATGCATTTGGTCTATGTTTGTTTGCATTACTACTGATTGCGCCACCTTTATTCGACTTAGATACAACCAGAGGAAGTTTAGCTGGTACCCCTATCAATAGTGCTGTGGTAGTTGCTGCGATTTTGATCATTGCTGGGTCGCTAGCCACTATTATTTGGAGTCATTACCGTCTTATTGCATTATTAATGTTGTCGTTAGTGGGGCTAGTAGTATCGATAACTTTTGCTTATTTCTCAGCACCTGACTTAGCGCTTACTCAGCTGTCGGTTGAGATTGTTACGGTGATCTTGTTGTTACTTTCACTTTATTTCTTCCCACAACAAACACCAACCAGTAAAAGTCGACCTAGTCATTTTGTGCGTGACTTTACCGTAGCATCATTTATTGGCTGTATTATTGGTAGTATTTGTTTTGCTTTAATGACTCATCCTCTAGATAGTATTTCTGCGTACTTCTTAGATAATGCAAAAATCGGCGGTGGCGGTACTAATGTCGTGAACGTTATCCTGGTTGATTTCCGTGGTTTTGATACTTTTGGTGAAATAACGGTGCTAGGGATCGCTGCATTAGGTATTCACAAATTGATTGCGCGTATGCGTTTATCTATGCGTACCAAAGACTATGCTGGTCGTCTCTGGGCGAAAGAGAAGTACCCTGTGTTATTACTGGTTGTTTCACAAAGTTTACTACCGCTATTTTTACTTATCTCTGCTTATATCTTTATGCGTGGACACAACTTACCCGGTGGTGGTTTCATTGCCGGTTTGATTACATCTATTGCATTAATACAACAATACCTTGCACACGGTGTTGATTGGATGGCAAAAAGAGTGAGCATTAGTTACCACTATATGATTGCGACTGGATTAAGCATCGCCGGCTTAACTGGTTTAGGTAGCTGGTTCTTTGAACGCCCATTTTTAACGTCTTGGTTTGATTACGTCTCTTTACCTTGGATAGGTAAGTTTGAGCTCGCGAGTGCATTGGTCTTTGATATTGGGGTTTACTTTACCGTGATCGGTGCAACATTGCTGATATTAGCGAGCTTAGGGAAGTTAACCACGACAGAACGACTCACAGTAGGAGAAAGATAATGGAATTAGTCTATGCAATTTGTGTTGGCTTCATGAGTGCATGTGGCATCTTTTTAATGCTGCGTGGCCATACCTTTACCTTGGTTATTGGGCTTACTTTATTATCTTATGCGGTTAACTTATTCCTATTTGCGAGTGGTGGTTTAACCATAGGGGCACCTGCGGTATTGAACAGCAGTGAAAATTATGCAGATCCTTTACCACAGGCATTAGTACTTACGGCCATTGTTATTGGTTTTGCTATGACTGCTTTTGCGGTGATTTTAGCGATGCGCGGCCGTGCAGATTTAGGCAGTGACCATGTCGATGGAACAGAGCCTTTTGATCCTTTATCTGAGGAAAAATCCTAATGAGTTTGTTTGACCATTTAGTAATCTTTCCAGTACTAATTCCTTTTATTGTGGCGGTTGTTTTGCTGTTTCCAAGCCTCAATAATTCTTTGAATAAACAGCGTGTAGTGAGTATCACTGCGAATATTTTAATGATCGTGGTTGCTTTTTCACTGTTATTTAAAGTTCAGGAACAAGGTATCCAAGTATATGCGCTTGGTGATTGGTCCGCTCCTTTTGGTATTGTATTAGTGGCTGATCTATTTTCAGTATTACTGGTTTGTTTAAGTGCCATTTTAGGCTTAGCGGTGACGCTATATGCAAGTGCTGGGGAAGATAAAATAGGCGCCTTTTTCCATTCGCTTATCATGTTCCAATTGATGGGGATTAACGGTGCATTTTTAACGGGCGATGCCTTTAATTTATTTGTATTTTTTGAAGTGTTATTAATCGCTTCTTACTCATTGATGATACATGGCGGCGGCAAGCAAAAGACACAGGCTAACATTCATTATGTGTTTCTTAACTTGATTGGCTCATCGCTATTTCTATTTGCACTGGGGACCTTATACGGCACCTTAGGAACACTTAATTTTGCTGATATGGCTGATAAAGTCCCGTTGTTATCGGATAACGAGTTACTGATTGCTAAGTCAGGGGCTTTATTGCTATTAGCAGTGTTTGGCTTGAAAGCGGCGATGCTTCCTGTGCACTTTTGGCTACCTAAAGCCTACTCATCTACAAGTACGTCAGTGGCCGCTTTATTCGCTATTATGACCAAAGTGGGTGTGTATAGCATTTGGCGAGTACATGGGGCTATATTTGGCGACCAAGCAGGCGAGTTGGCTAACATAGCCTTGCCGTGGTTGTGGCCGATCGCCTTGTTAACTATTGCTGCAGGCACGATTGCGGTACTCGCGAGCAAAAGTTTAAAAGTACTTTGTAGTAACCTAGTGATTGTCTCTGTGGGTACGTTACTAGTGACTATTAGTTTGAATACCGTGCAGGCTGCTTCAGCGGGGATTTATTACTTAATACACAGTACCATCGCTTGTGCGGCAATGTTCTTGCTCGCTGGTTTAATTCAGCAACAACGTGGCCAAGCAGAAGACCGTTTTGTTGCCGCGAGAGCAATGCCACAAGCTGGTGTGTTAGGCTTCATCTTTGCTCTGTTAGCTATTGCTTTAATTGGTATGCCGCCATTATCTGGTTTTGTGGGTAAAGCATTAATCTTACAATCAGTCACTGACGCAAGCCAAGCCATGTGGGTGTACCCATTCATACTGCTGGGAGGCTTAGTGGCTATTATCGCCCTGTCACGTGCGGGTACGTCACTGTTTTGGCGAAGCAATGGTGAAAACACCAGTGCAATAAAAGGTCATCCAATGCAATATATTGCTATTGGTTTATTAGTCGCGATTCTGCCTTTGATGGTTATTTTTGGTGGGACTGTCACTGACTATACACAATTAGCTGCAGAACAACTTAAAACAGGTTTAAGTTTACAACAACTTAACGAGGTCGCTAAATAATGGATAAAGTACGTAAATTCGTTTGGTTTCCTACACCTTACCACAGCGTCCTATTATGGCTCGTTTGGCAAATATTGCATGACTTCAGTCGCGGGCATATGGTGTTGGGAGCGATATTTGCCATCGTGATCCCTTGGATTGTTGCACCGCTGAGTGAAGAGTCAGCCGTCGCCAAAAAACCTATTAAGGTATTGAGCTATACGTTTCGTTTACTGATTGATATTGCCGTCTCAAATTACGATGTTGCGAAGCGTGTATTACAAAGTAATCGCAATTTAAAGCCTGCTTTTATTGTTGTACCTTTAGATATTAAAGAACCTGTGCCACTGACTATTTTTACCAGCAGTGTGTCATTAACACCAGGTACGGTAAGTGTTGAGTTATCTGAAGATAGAAAGTGGTTATATGTGCATGTGTTGCATCTTGAAGATGAGCAGGCGCTAATTGAACTTATCAAAGCTCGTTACGAAGCACCGTTAAAGGAGATTTTTGGATGTTAACATACGCGATATTGATTGCTTGTGCGTTACTTTGTTGTGCTTTAGCATTAAATGCATGGCGCCTCATCATTGGTCCGTCAACGCCAGATAGAATTATTGCCGTTGATACTATGTATATTAATAGTATTGCGCTGATCATCTTATTAGGGCTTCATCAAGGCTCTGCTATTTATTACGAAAGTGCATTATTAATTGCGCTACTTGGTTTTGTAAGTACTTCTGCTTTTTGTAAGTACTTATTACGTGGCGATATTATCGAGTAAGGGAAGTAAATGACTGTATTTTTAGAAGTCGTGGTGAGTGCTTTATTAGTATTTGGTGCCGTTGTTATGCTAATCGGCTCGATTGGTTTAGCAAAACTGCCAGATTACTTTACGCGTTTACATGCACCGACAAAAGCTAGCACATTAGGCGTTGCTTGTATCTTAGTCGCATCGATGATCTTTTTCAGTATTCAACTGGGTCACGTCAACTTAAAAGAAGTATTAATCAGTATGTTTTTGTTGATTACTGCGCCTGTTGCCGCGCATATGCTTGGCAAAGCAGGCTTACACTACAAAGTAAAAATGACTGATAGTACTCAGAACCAGCATTTAGCTAAAAAAGCTTACTTACAACAGCATCCTGAGGATAAGTAGCTCATTTTTCTTTAAGAATATAATTGTAAGTAACGTATTATCGATCATCTCGAGACGGATTTTTGTAATAGATACAGGTTAGCTTTATTGATTTTTTTGTTTTCCTGTAATAACTGGATAATCCCCATAAACTATTTATTTATCATTTTAAGGGGATTATTTAATACTATTAAGGAATTGCTCGGTTTTCATATAACTTTCAAGAGCCTTTGAAAACTGCTTAATAGTTTTTATTTTGCTAGGTTTAGGGTTTCTGTTAAATACATGATAACAAGCATACTCCGGCGGCTCAGTAGAAAGCTCTGAGATTTTAACAGGATGAATCTTTTCGAACTTTCTAGCTATCCATACCGGTACTATTGCCCACTTTTCCTTCAGATCAAACATAGTGAATAGCAACGATACGGTATCAACACTAGAATACTCACTTTGATCATGTTCCCACCAAAAGTTATGCCATATTTCATATTCAGGTATGTAAGAAAAGAGTATTTCATCCGAGGTTTTTAAATCATGAGGATGCACTTCTTCCGGATATTTTGAAGATATCGATGAAATAACCACACCTCTAGACTTAAATAAAGGAGTGGCAATGGCATTCGGATATTTCAATGAATTAAGAGTGAATCCAATGTCAATCTGATTACTTTCAATTAAGTCGTAAATTGTTTTGCTCCAATGTGAACTGACATTAAGAGAAATAGCATTATTACTATTGATGATATCTTTATAAAGGCTAGAAAAAACACAGGTATTTAAACTATCAATACTTGCTAGTTTTAAATTCATTTTAGATTCTTGAAGAGTCCAAAGCTTGGTCTCGTTGTTCAGGGTTTTCCATCGAGTCGCGATCTCAATAAACTCCTCACCTTTTAACGTTAAACTGACAAACTTCTCCCCTCGTGAACGAATCAATAATTCACAGCCTAGGGTTTCCTCTAAAGCGTTTATTCGATGGCTAACCGCTGATTGTGAAATAAAGAGATTCTTAGCTGCTATAGATAGATTTTTTGTTTCAGTAATCATCAAAAAAGTTTCAATCTGCTCAATATTCATTAGTTATCTCAAATAGTTAAATATTAATAATATGAATGTATAAATGCAATTTAATTCATTATTTTAATATTTAAAAAGTTGATAGATTTAAATGCGTACAAAAGTTGTCTATCTAATAGGCTACTAGCAGGGGAAATATCGGCTTAATTAGCGTTTTAAAAGCGTGAAGGAAAATCATAATGAAAAGCAATATAGAGCAAGGTGAGTTTTTTACTGACTCACTTTTAAAAGAAATTAAAGAAAAATTTTATCATGTAGATATCGATCCAATACAAAATAAAAAAAGAATATTTTTCGATAATTCTGGTGGTGCTTTTCGGCTTAAATCCGCAAGTAATAAATTTAAACAATTAGATGAGTTACCGGACTGTCCTGAACATGGTAATAAGACTGCGACATGGCTGATGGATATACAAAAGGAAGGTTATAGATCAATTGAAACTATGCTCAATTTTGACACCGGTAGTATTGTAACGTCCTACACAGCTTCAATGGTTATGTTTGATATGGTTAGGTTAGTAATGGAGAAGATTCCTGGCGGCAACGTAGTGACTACCATGCTGGAGCATCCTTCTGCTTATGATGCAATGGTCTTTTATGCTGAAAAAAATGGCAAAGAACTCAGAGTTGCTAAAACCAATCCTTTAACTGGTGGTGTTGATGTTGAAGAAGTGACAAAGTTGATTGATGAAGATACCTGCTTATTAACATTTATGTATGCATCAAATGTGTCTGGTGCACTATTAGACGAAGAAAAAATTGTTGAACAGGCAAGAAAGATTAAGCCGGATCTCTATATCGTTGCTGATGCCGTTCAACATGCTCCACATGGCATTATTGACGTTACTAAAGTACCGGTTGATGGTATTAATTTTGCTCCTTATAAATTTTTTGGTCCACGTGGTTTTGGCGTGGGTTATGTGTCAGAAAGACTCTCGAAAATTCCCCACAATAAGTTAATCGCTAAGCCGCAAGATTGTTGGCAGCTTGGTAGTCCTGCACCTGCACATTTTGCTGCACTCACCGAAGTGGTTAATTATGTTTGTTGGATAGGCGAGCAGTTTAATACTTCAAACAATAGAAGATCACTTTTTGTTGAAGGGATGGAACGGATAAAGCTGCATGAAAGAGCCCTGATGAATGCGATGTTAGAAGGGACAGAAAATATAGAAGGTCTTAGATATATCGAAGGCGTTCATGCCTATTTAGACTATAAAGACTTAACCAAGAAAGATTTCATTATGGCAATTGGCTTTGACAATATCGAGTATAAAAAGGCAGTAGAGATGTATGAAGAGTTAGGCATTATTGCTTTTGAACGTCTTTTATCAAGCCCTTATTCATCAAGGATGCTGGAATCATTTAATCTAAAGGGCGCAATCCGCGTATCACCAATTCACTGTCACAATCTTCAGGATATAGAAGCGTTTTTAATAGCGACTAAAGCACTCTGCAATCACTGATATTTATTCAGGCAATATTCTATAACTTCTCGGTTCTAAGTTATCAGTTGTAAATAGTTAACTGATGGTAATACCAAAGAAGTTTGGGATTCATTCTAGAGAAAATTCTAGAGATTTTAAAAAGCACAAACATCAATTTTGAACATCTATTTTAAGGATAAAATGTTATGTCTAGAAAAAGTAAACTTGCAAAACTATTTATACCATCTGTTATTGGTTTAGCTGCTTCATTTAGTTCTACGGTTATTAGTGCAGAGCAAACCTATGTAAAAATAGGCACGGGAGGACAAACAGGTGTTTATTATGTTGCTGGTCAGTCTATATGTCGTCTAGTTAATAAGGGGACAGATGATCACGGTATAAAATGTACTGCTCCATCAACGGGGGGTCTGTTGCTAATATAAATGCTGTTCGTCAAGGCCAGTTAGATTTTGGTGTAGCACAATCAGATTGGCAGTCATATGCTTTATCGGGTACTAAGCATACTTCCTTTATTGAACAGGGGAAATTTGAAGATCTACGCGCTCTATTTGCGCTTCATAGTGAACCATTTACTGTTGTTGCTCGTGCAGATTCAGGGGTGAAAACTTTTGATGATCTCGTTGGAAAACGTGTCAATCTTAATAATCCAGGCTCTGGTACACGCGGAACAATGGAAATTATTATGGCTGAGAAAGGTTGGACTCAAGATTCCTTCAAATTAGCTGCAGAGTTAAAATCATCGGAACAATCACAAGCACTATGTGACAATAAACTTGATGTTATTTTAGCGAATGTTGGACACCCTTCAGGCATGATCAAAGAAGCGACCACTTCTTGTGATACTAAGATCATACCAGTCACAGGACCTGTTATTGATAAGCTTATTTCCGAGAATGATTTTTACGCACCAGCGATTATTAAAGGTGGCCTTTATAACGGTAATGATAGTGATGTAAAAACCTTTGGTAATGCAGCGACTATGGTGACCTCTGCAAAAATTGATGACGAAGTTGTTTATCAAATGGTGAAAGCGGTATTTGATAACTTCAAAAACTTTAAACGCTTACACCCTGCCTTCGCAAACTTAGACCCAAAAACAATGATCACCGATGGTTTATCTGCTCCATTACATGCAGGTGCTGTTCGTTATTATAAAGAACGTGGTTGGATGTAATCTAACGATTTCATTAAGAGATGCTTTTGCATCTCTTTTTTATTCTAACTTTTTAGGAGCTTATATGATCAGTCCACCTAAACAACCGACAGAAATGGATGATAAAGCACTTCAACACATGGTCGCTGCAAACGATACTGGTGCACGTATTCCACAAGGGTGGCAAGGAATTTTATTACTTGGAACTGCTCTTGTATGGTCATTGTTTCAGTTATGGATAGCATCACCTCTTCCTTTTTATGATTGGCCAATTATTGGTAGTTTTGGTATTTTTAATGATACTGAAGTACGAGCAATACATTTAGGGTTTGCGATTTTTTTAGCCTTTACTGCATTTCCTGCCACCTCTCGATCCCCGCAATATAGAGTACCTTTAAGCGATATGGTATTTAGCCTTATTGCTGCTTTTTGTGCATCTTATCTATTCACATTTTATGACCAACTTGTAACACGACCTAGCTTGCCTAACACACAAGACTTAGTTGTATCTGTTATTGGTATTGTACTTTTACTTGAAGCAACTCGACGGACACTTGGCCCACCGTTGATGGTCGTGGCGATTATATTTTTAGCTTATTCCGTCGCTGGTCCTTACATGCCAGAAATAATTGCTCACAAAGGCGTAACATTAAAAGAGCTTGTTAACCACCAGTGGCTAACCACTGAAGGTGTTTTTGGTATTGCTGTAGGCGTATCGTCTAATTTTGTTTTTTTGTTTGTTTTATTTGGCGCTTTATTAGATAAAGCGGGGGCGGGTAATTACTTTATCCAAGTTGCCTTTTCTCTATTAGGTCACATGCGAGGAGGTCCTGCAAAAGCAGCTGTTGTTGCTTCTGGTCTCACAGGGTTAATTTCCGGATCTTCTATTGCCAATGTAGTAACAACAGGAACATTTACGATCCCAATGATGAAACGTGTTGGTTTTTCTTCTGAAAAAGCGGGGGCAGTTGAAGTTGCTTCGTCGGTTAATGGTCAAATTATGCCACCAGTGATGGGGGCTGCTGCATTTTTGATGGTTGAGTATGTTGGTATCAGTTATGTTGAAGTGATTACGCACGCCTTTTTGCCGGCATTAATATCCTATATAGCATTAGTTTACATCGTACATTTAGAAGCGCTCAAACTAGATATGCAGGGATTACCTCGCCGGAGTGCTGTTAAACCTTGGCATCTACGTGTGATGGGTGTATTAACTGGATTTATGGTAACCGCTGTTATTGCTGCTGCTGTTTACTTCGGTATCGGTTGGATAAAGCCGATTTTCGGGGATTATGCTGGCATCATTATTGCCGTGTTACTGAGTATCACTTATCTTTATTTACTACGCATTGCTTCTTCAGTTCCAGATTTAGTCATGGATGATCCTGATTCTCCGATATTGAAATTACCTGAAGTTGCACCAACGGTTAAATCTGGCTTACATTTCTTACTACCCGTTGTTGTACTCGTTTGGTGTTTGATGATTGAACGATTATCACCTGGATTATCCGCATTTTGGGCTACCGTGTTAATGCTGTTTATCTTAATCACACAACGACCTATTATGGCTTTCTTTCGTCAACAACAAGCTATCAATTCGCAACTACGAAGAGGTGGTAAAGAGCTAGTAGACGGCCTTATTGTCGGTGCACGTAATATGATAGGGATTGGTATTGCGACGGCGACTGCTGGGATCATTGTGGGAGCGGTTTCGCAAACCGGCGTTGGTTCAGTATTAGCGGATCTCGTTGAAATATTGTCAATGGGCAACTTATTATTAATGCTCATTTTAACGGCTGTTTTAAGCCTAATATTGGGAATGGGGTTACCAACAACAGCTAACTATATTGTTGTTTCATCTTTATTAGCGCCAGTAGTGGTTCTATTAGGCCAAGAGTCTGGTTTGATCGTCCCACTCATCGCGGTTCATTTGTTTGTCTTTTATTTCGGTATTATGGCAGATGTAACACCGCCTGTTGGACTGGCATCTTTTGCAGCTGCCGCTGTTTCAGGAGGTAATCCGATTAAAACAGGTTTTGTTGCTTTTAATTACAGTTTACGCACAGCTGCATTACCTTTTCTGTTCATTTTTAATACGGATTTATTGTTAATAGATGTTACTTGGTTAGAAGGTGTGTTTGTTTTTATTACCGCAACCATAGCTATCCTTATTTTTACCGCAGCAACGCAAGGATTTTTCCTCACTAAGAGCCGCTGGTACGAATCTTTATTGTTGTTATTGATTGCATTTTCATTATTTCGTCCAGGTTTTTGGATGGATATGATTGTTGCACCTTACCAACAATTAGCAGCCACTGAATTAGTGCAGCCAAAGTCTACTATTGAATCTGGTGCCGCAGTGCGTTTTTGGGTTGATGGAGTTGATGGTGTTGGTAATGAACGAACATTTCTTGTCACTATGACCTTAGGTCAAGGAGCTAATATTTCAGAGCGTTTAGCTGAAGTTGGCATTGAGCTAATCGATAAGGATGGAAAAATTATTGTGGACTATATTGGTTATGATAGCCCAGCAGAACAAGCCGGTTTAACCTTTGATCAAGTGATTACCTTAGTAGAAACGTCACAAATTCAACCTATTAAACAGCTTGTTTATATTCCTACGTTTATCTTGCTTGCATTGGTAGTGATGATTCAATGTCGTCGTAAACGATTATTAATAAATAACTTCAATACTGGATAAGAAAAGCGAGTCGGCAACGTTATTTATACGTATTCTGTGTTAAATCATTTTACTTATTACTTGAATTCGAGGGGTTTATATAATGCTTTGCTTCCATTAATTAGAGCTGAAGTTAAATAGCTAACCTAATGAAATAATCTGACTAGTCAATGGTCAGATTCTTCATTTTCTAAAAACCATGTACTATCCATTAGTGCTATAGATTATTTAAGAAATTTTATACCAATCTACTAATAACTTAACGACTTGTTTGCTAGCACTGTTTTTCTTTTCACTTTCTCGAGAGAGAGCAGACCAAGCAAGATCAAGCCCTTGCTGTCCCAGTTGAGTAGAGCTAACTCTTTGCGATTCAAGCGCTGCATTTACAGCCCACTTAGAGAGTATGCTCACACCTAAACCCGCACTGATTAACTCAATAATAGCGTCTGTCATTTCAACAACTTCTACTTGGTGTGGGATCACACCTGATGGTCGAATAAAACGCTCATATTCAAAACCGGGTAAGACAGTTTGACTATAAGTGTAATATTGGATCTCACTGAGATCCTTAGGATCAATAAATTTCTTGTGGCTAAGTGGGTGATCATAAGGAGTCACCAATGCCAGTTCATCGGTAAAAAGCGGGGTATTAATAATGCCAGGTGTGGCTAGATATCCGGGAGCAATTGCAATATCGACGGATCCATGTTGTAAGCTAGTAATTGGATTTTGTGTAGCAGAGGCGACTAATCTTAACTTGAGGTGACAGGCTTTCTGATTAACAAATTTAATAAAATCAGGTATCCAGTAATAACAGGAATAAGAGGCAACGCCTAAACGAACGATTTGTTTTTCTAGGTGCGCATTTTGCTCAAAATCAGCTTCGGCTCGCTCTAAGGTCGGCAGTGTTTGTAATGCAACTTGCGTGATCAAACGACCTGCTGGTGTTAATTTTAATCGACGTCCTTCTTTTTCAAAAAACTTACCGCCGATACGACGTTCAGCTTCTGCAATTCGATGGCTCAATGCAGATTGGCTAATACCGAGTGCATCTGATGCTTGAGCGACATTACCTAACTCAGAAAGTGCTTTGAGCATTTGCCAGTGTCTAATTTCTAGTTTCATAAAGTAGCCAAATAGTAGAATAAATACATGAATTACTTGCATGTATATTTGTATTAATTCACTTATATATTAATTTATTTTCGAGTATTGTCTAGCTTGTTAAAGGCGTATTTATATGGGAATGGTCTGTTTAAAACGTTAATAGGGAAATGAGTGACGATGAGTAAAGTAAGAGGCGTAAAATTGCAAATGAACGGATCTGTGATGGTTTTGTTAGCGGCTATTGGTTTTGGTTTTAATCCGCTTTTTGCACAAATTCTATTTGCCCAAGGTATGTCAGTAGAAGTTGTTACTCTTTGTCGTTTTATTTTACCTGGCGTTATTTTGTCATTTTATCTTCGAGCACCTGCAGCATTATGGCCAGAAGTTGGTCGTATGCTTATTATTGGTTTTGCTAATGCTCTAGGAGTATTAGCTTACTTTTATGCTTTGCAGAATTTAACTGCAGCTAGCGCTATATTGATCTATTACACTTATCCGTTTTTCTCCTTATTAATTGGCATTCTGATCTTCAAGCGATCGTTAAGCATCAATGCTCTATTATCTGCAGCTTTAGTATTAATAGCTGCTTCATTGGTAATAGAACCTTCGGAGTTATCTATGGAGTCAAAGTGGGCATTATTGGGCTGTTTTTTAGCTCCTATGGTTTTTGCTTTTCAAATACAATATTTAGCTAAACCTAAGCAGGATTTAATGGCGCTTAATCGAGTAGCGTGGGGTACTTTAGGGCACTTAATTGTTCTTATTCCACTGGTGATCTATACCTCTCCTAAGGTGATTCTCCCTCATGAGATAAATGGTTGGTGGGCTTTATTAGGTTTAGCATTTATTGCCGCAGCCTTACCTCAATACTTGTTTGTGATAGGGGCAGTTAAAACCAAGCCAGAGGTTATTGCTGTGTTAGGTGCGGTTGAGTTAATTGTTGCAATGCTTTCTTGTGCTGTATTTCTCGATCTACCCCTAACTAGACTTGATATAACTGCGATGTTATTAGTTATTATCGCACTTGCAATACGGCACTCCAAAAAGGCTGCAATAGTGTTGGAATCTGAGCAAAAATCCCGAGGATATACTGAGTTAGTTTAAAACCAGTTAATTTATAGTTCCTTTACCAATCAATATGTTTTTAATCAGTGTTGTTCACTCGATACCAAAACAGCTGTAAAAAGATAATACCGTTGAAATTGCTAATACTTTTAGTTTATTTTTAAGGTGTTAAGCTGTGGATTAATAGTCAAATTGACTGCCGAGTAACCTGTTGAACTCATCTTGTCTATAATTTTTCTTAAAAGTAAATCTAATACTTCGCACTTATTTCTTTTCAATATCTTTAAGCAGTAAGCCTTTCATATTATTTAATAAATAAAATATATCTACCTGTAGCAATTATCCTTTTATAAATGTTATGTTATAACATATTAATATTGGTTTGAATATTATTAATAAACAGTATTTAAGCTGGGTAAATAAAGTGAAGGATAATCTATGAGTCTTAATACAGTTGTTAAAAATGATGATGTTGTTGAGTCTGTATTACCATTACCAATCGGTAACCAATCAAGTGTATTAACTGATATCTATCAACCAGAAAACAATATCGCGATATGGCAACGCACATTACCAATAGAGATGACAACTTCTATCCAAGAGATGTTACAAAATAGTAAGCCCTTAGCGCTTGTTAAATACGTGACACCTGATGACGTTGCAGAATGGATTAGAGGAAAGCTGGACGGATATGCTTGTGCAAATGCGTTAAGTGAAGATATTGCTTTGATAGTTGATATGTTTTGTTGCCTATTTGATTGTGAAGAAGCGGGTTTACGACTTACCACATTAGATAAACCTATGTGTCCGAAATTTCATGTTGATCAAATCCCATGTCGTCTTGTGACCACTTATGTAGGGACTGCAACGGAGTGGTTAGATAACCAAGATGTTAATCGAGGTGAGCAAGGCGCTTCAGCCTTGGGGCAAATTAGTAGTGATGCGCAGATCCAGCAAATATCAGCTGGAGATGTTGCATTATTGAAGGGCAGTGGTTGGAAGGACAATGAAAACACTGGACTTGTGCATCGCTCACCTGCAGTCAATTTAAATGAACCACGTTTATTACTAACCTTGGATATAGTGTAGTGCGCTTGAGTGACCTTGATACCGTTCTCGATTACGTAGAGCAAAGCTGCCTAGCTCGGGGGAAAAAGTTAACACCTAAACGTAAGTTGGTGTTGCAAACCTTGCTTCATGCTAATCAAGCACTCTCAGCATATGAACTATTGGATTATTGCCAGCAACATTTTGAGCAACATATTCCAGTCATGACAATCTATCGTATTTTGGATTTTCTAGAATGCGAGCACTTTGTTCATAAGTTAAAAGTGTCTAACCAATATATAGTCTGCTCACATATTCTCAGTGAAAATGAGCATGGCGTAGCGCAATTTTTTATCTGTACTAAATGTAACAAAATCAATGAAAAAATTATTGATCCCTTGATGATGCAAGGACTTCAGTCAAACGCCCAACAAGAAGGGTTTACTGTTATTGATCCACAAATTGAAATTAATGGAGTGTGTGATAAATGCATCAAATAAGCTTTATCACATACTACTTTAGACTTTTTTATATTTCCAACCTGCCATGTACTCGCGTTTATTTTCCTATCATTATCCTCTGTAAAAGGAACCCTAAAAACCATGTCTGCAACCCTTATTAAAAACGCTCAAATCGTCAATGAAGGCCATATTACTAATACGGATCTACGTATTGTAGATCAGCGTATCCAACGTATCGCAAACAACATAGTGGCGCAGCCAGGTGATCACGTGATTGATGCTGAAGGTGCTTATTTGTTACCGGGGATGATTGATGACCAAGTGCATTTTCGCGAACCAGGTTTAACCAATAAAGGTACAATTGCTAGTGAATCTCGTGCTGCTGTGGCGGGAGGCATTACCAGTTATATGGAGATGCCTAATGTGAACCCTGCGACCACTTCGATTACAGCATTAGAGCGTAAGTTCGATATCGCAGCGCAAGGTTCATTAGCAAACTATTCATTTTACCTAGGGGCAACTGAAGATAACTTGGAGCAAATTAAGTTATTAGATCCAAGTAAACATTAGTGGAGTGAAGGTCTTTATGGGGGCTTCAACGGGTAATCTATTAGTGGAAGATCCATTGGCATTAGAAGCTATTTTCCGTGATGCACCGGTATTGATTGTGACACATTGCGAGAGCGGGGCTGTCATCAAAGAAAATCAACAAGCATTACTAAAAAAGAAAACACAATTCAGCATAGACGATCACCCTGTATTACGTGATGAACAAGCTTGTTTTGCTTCCTCTTCTTATGCTGTGTCATTAGCAAAAAAGTATAAGAGTCAATTGCATGTTTTGCACATTACCACTGCCAAAGAGCTTGCATTATTTGCAGCAGGCCCGATTGAAAATAAATCTATTACGGCTGAAGCGTGTGTGCATCACCTGTGGTTCAGTGAGAAAGATTATGCCGTACTGGGTAATCAAATTAAATGTAATCCAGCGATTAAGTCTGAACAGGATCGTAATAGTTTGTTGGGTGCATTAAAAACAGGTCAAATCGATATTATTGCCACGGACCATGCACCCCATACATGGGAAGAGAAGCAAATTCCCTATGAACAAGCGCCTGCTGGCCTACCTTTAGTTCAACATGCTTTATTGAGCTTATTTGACCAAGTGCACATGGGAAAAATGACCTTACCTGAGGTTGTTGAAAAGACTGCACATAACCCTGCTATTCGTTATCGTATTGAAGGACGTGGTTATATTCGAGAAGGCTACTATGCTGATCTAGTTTTGGTTGATAGCAAAGCGGGCACAATGGTGAGTAATGAAAATAGTTTATATCACTGTGCTTGGTCGCCTTTCGCAGGGCACCGTTTTTCTGCTCAAATTAAAAATACCTGGGTAAATGGTCGTTTAATGTATGCTGACCAGCAAGTGATCGAGGATGCCTCTGCTGCAATGCGTTTAGTGTTTTCAGCTAAGTAAAATGGGTATAGGCTACTAATAAAGTAAAGGTGAATTAATATGTTAAGGGAAATTCGATGAGCCAGAGCCGCGTGCTATTAACACAGTATAGTGTCGTCAAACATAGTAGGAGTATCCAACATGCGTTCCGATAACCCGCCAATTTTAGGTGTTCCTACTAATATTATTACAGGGTTTCTTGGTGTAGGTAAAACTTCTGCGATTTTAAACCTCATTAAAAGTAAACCTAAAAATGAACGTTGGGCGATTTTAGTGAATGAGTTCGGCGAGGTTGGAGTTGATGGGTGTTTGGTGCAAAGTCAACAGGATCAATCACAACAGGTGTTTATTCGAGAAGTGCCTGGTGGTTGTATGTGTTGTGCTGCTGGTTTACCGATGCAAGTAGCACTTAATCAATTATTACTAAAAGCAAAACCAGATCGTTTATTGATTGAGCCTACTGGGCTTGGCCACCCTAAAGAGGTGTTACAGGTATTATCAACAGACCATTATCGAGATGTATTATTGTTGCAAAACAATATTACCTTAGTAGATGCTCGCCACTTGGTGGATCCACGTTATACCAACCATGAGACATTCAATCAACAGATTGCAATCGCCGATATTGTGGTCGGTAACAAACAAGATCTTTATCAAGCAAAAGAGGCAGAAACTTTAAAAAATTACGTGGCGGGCATAGCTGGTTCAAAGACCCAAGTCATATTTACTGAACAGGGGGCGATTTCGTTGGATCTACTAGACAATCCGAAACACCTAGAGCAATCTATGTATGACCATCATGACCATCATGACCATCATGACCATCATGACCATCATGACCATCATGACCATCATGACCATCATGACCATCATGACCATCCTACTGATATGAAGCCTCTCGTATCAGAAATGCCTATGCCAGACTGCGGCGTGCTCAAAGCAGTTAATACTGGTGAAGGGTTTTGTAGTGTCGGCTGGCGATTTTCGGCATTTAAGATCTTTTTGCGTGAAAAGCTACTTTTATTATGTTCGACATTACCAATAGAACGTATGAAAGCAGTATTAATAACAGATCAAGGGGTGTTTGGTTACAATTTAACGTCTGATGGGTTAACGGAAACGGCATTACTCGAGTGTGCGGAAAGCCGAATTGAAATCATTGCTGAAAAGATTGATGAGTCAATTGAAACACAATTATTGAGTTGTATTAAGCAAGATTGATGGATTACAAAGTCGACAACAGCATTTGTGGTTGTAAACGCTATTGTCGATTAATGCTGATTTTTCAAAGAGCTATTGATCGCGTTAATCTTGTTTACTTCCTCTCTATTTATAATGGCTTCACTTGTTCAGCAATGATACGGCTGAGGTCATCTAATCCTTGTGCTAAAGCAATAACTAATTCCTCGTAGCCGGTTTCTTTAAGTGGTTTATTTATTTGAAAGTAATCGCTTTTAATGGGCTGGCCTTGTGCGTCAATCAGTAACCATTCGCCACTTAATTCAGCGTCACCTGTGAATGCGCCATTAAACTTAGTGAAATGGATTTGCAACTTAGGTTGGTTAGTTAACTGCATCGAGGTATTGCGCTCTACTGGCCAGTAGGTACTTTGATTCGTACGTAAGTTAGCCACCATTCGTTGATTAATTTGTTCGGATAGTTGATGTGCCCAACTATTATGTTTGGCTAACACAACCTTAGTATCCGATACTCTATACACTAGGCTCGCTTGGTCTAGGTAGGTATCTAAGTTAGTGCTTACTAGTAGCATGGGCAAGCTATTGTTTGCTATTGCAGCTGTTGTATTTTCAGGTAATAAAAATAGTGAGTCTTGCTGCACTTCATTATTACTGCACCCTGTGATAAATATAACCAATATTAATAACCACTTTTTCATTAGTTTATTCTCTTCGTTGGAATGGGGTCGTCGATTTGGTCTTCACCAAAAATGAGCGAGTTTGGTTTGTCGTTAATTTGTTTTAACACCGGCTGTAACTCCTGCATGACTTTTTCAACTTTGTCGAGCGTTTGCTGTAAGTCGTTATAAATGGCTGAATTAGGGCTAAAACCTGCTAGTGTTTGTTGCAGCTGTTGTAAGCTAGTCTGGACATCTGCAGGTATCGCTTGCACCTCTTTTTGTGAGATGATCTCATTGAGTTTATCAAAGGTGTTGTTAGCAGATGTTAAGGTCTGATTTAAAGAGTCCATGGTTTTAGTCATTGATCCTGCTACCTCATTTAAAGGAATATCATTAAACTTATCCATGAATGAGGATATTTGTTGCTGAATCATCGCCAGTCCTCCTTTTTTGGTGGGGAAAACGTCGTATTCACCTACTTTAGTGATCTTGAAATCAGGATTTGGCGTGTCGAACTCTGTATCAATGAAGAGGGCTCCTGTTAATAAATTACCGCTTTTTAACTGTCCTTTGAGGCCATTTTTAAAGTGCTTTTCAATTGTTTCTTGAAAAGTGCTGAGGGAAAGATTGCGGTCTGCACTAAATAATCTACCTAGATCAATTTTAATTAAGACCTGGATCTTCACCGATGAGGTATCACCTTGAGGTACCATCATGTCATAGGGTGCTTGTAATACCGTACCAATGCGTATACCGCGATACTCTACAGGCGCGCCAACCGTTAAGCCTCGAATTGTTTCATCGAATTCCATAATGAATTTAACATATTGCTTATACAGTCCATTTTGTACTTGTTCATAATTATCAAATAGCGGCAGTTTCACTACGTCGCTAGCAAAGGGAGTACCGACTCTTTCGCCTGCAGGAATACCAAAAGTAACTCCGCCAGAAAGTAGGCTTTGTAATGAGTCAACCTGTACTTTAAGACCATCGGCTTTGAGTTGAACATCAACGCCTGAGGTGAGCCAAAATTGCGATCCAGAAAGTAAGAGGTCATCATAGGGTTCGAATATAAATAGCTGATATAAGGCTTTTTTAGCTTTTAAATCAAAAGAGGTTTTTTCTACGCGTCCCACGGTGAATCCTTGATAGGAAACGGGGTCACCAACGCTGAGTTTCCCTGCACTATTATGGCTTAAAATAACGCGTTTTCCTTTGCTGCCTAATGGGGCAACAGGAGGAAGATCTAATGCTTCAAATGTGAGCTTTTTGGTTTTAGAGTCACCGGGTTGTATTTGAATATAGGCGCCAGATAAAATAGTGTCCAGACCAGAAATTCCTTCGCTACCTACGCGTGGTTTAACTACCCAAAATTGGGTTTTGTCATTAAGCATCCTTTCACTGTCTTTGCTCATTTGGGCTTTTATTTCTATATGATCATAGTTTTCACTCAGTGTTACAGCAGTGACCATACCGACTTTCACATTTAAAGATCTTATTTCAGTTTTGCCGACTTTAATCCCTTCGGCCGTAGGCATGATGATGGTGATCTCTGTTCCTTTGTTATTTACATATTGAAATAACATCCATGCACCAATAAACAATGTCAATATTGGAATGATCCAGATTGCAGATATCTTTTTCTGTTCTTTTATTGTGGCTTGTACTGGAGTTTCATCACTCATTATTGGTATCTCTTTTAATCATTTATAGGTTGCGAGTATGGTTTGGTTAACTCTGTTTTCTGTGTACTTTGCTCTGCCGATTGACGCCATAACATACGAGAATCAAACTTCATGGCTGAAAGCATGGTAAATATAACGACAGCAGCAAAGGAAAGCGCGGCAGGTCCTGGGTAAATTGCCATTAATTTTTGTAATTGAACCAGTGCCACTAATATCGCTACGACAAAAATATCGATCATTGACCAGCGTCCGATAAACTCGGTAATGCGGTATATTGTTAGTTTTTTAGCCGCTTCACTCTCAGGTAGCTTATTGAGCTTTTTGGCACTAATAAATAGCCACGCTAATGCAAATATTTTGATCAATGGAATAAACACACTAGCAATAAAGATGATCGCAGCCACTGGGTAAGAGCCTAATTGCCATAACAGGATCACACCTTCCATAATGGTTGATGGAGTACTGGAGCCTAAGCTTACTGTGTACATCATAGGGTAAAGGTTCGCTGGAAAATAAAATACAATCGCTGTTAATAACAGCGCCCATACTTTTTGTAAATTAGCATCCATATCAAAATGATGCAGTGGGCTACCACAACGTAAGCAAGTCTGTTGTGCTGTTTGATTATCTGGATTTATTTGATGGCAAGTATGGCAACTTAAATGTGTCTGTGAAAGATGCGTATCACCTTCGTAATTGTGTTGAAGGGATTTGGCAGGAATAAGTTGCTCCCAGAGCCAAATTTTATCAACCAGCGACACACATTTAACCACTAAAACCGCATAGACACAGAAAGTAAAAAATGAATAGCCAAGACTGATCTCTGCCAAAGACGCTATTTTCACCAAGCTAACCAGCACCCCAAGTAGGAACACATCCACCATTAACCAAGGCTCTATTATAAATAGTATTTTACAGCAATGTGTTACATATCTTTTAGGTCGTCCTTTGTTACTTACCGCCTTGTAATATAGGTACAGCATTAAGCTAATGTAGATAAAAGGAAGTACCAAAACTGTCGCGAATAATAACAACCCTAATAATGTATTTTGATATTCACCTAGCATTTGCGCAGCTTGCAACAAATTAATTTCTTGGGTTAGCCCTTGTACTGAAAATGACATAAATGGGAAAGAGATACTTAATATTAACATCATCAAACAAGCCGATGCATAAGCTGTGGCTGTTTGGTAAGGCTTTGCTATTTTTTTAGTAAGCAGATGCTCACATCTAGGACAGTGTGCTTTTTGGTTATCCTGAAGTGCTGGAATGGCGACGGCTAAGCCACACTCTTCACAGGATATCGTTAAATTAGGACTGCTTAATATGGTTTCTGTAGTCACGTTGTTGACGAGTTCACTTTTATTAAGATATGAGACAATACTGATGTAATGGTGTTTGTGTATTGTGTGAAGCGTTCTTTTTTGATGATAACAGATGTTTTTTTACATCTATGACCAGGTAAGCGTAATACAAAATGCAGAAAAGTTATTTATAGTTACCAAACTACCGGTAAATATTTTAGCTAAATAAATCGAATTAACGTAGGAGTGAAGATAAAAAGCCAATAATAAAACATTTTGTTGGCGTTATAAGCCTATATTGTTGTTAATTCTTAAAAATAATAAAGATTCCTACTTGTTAACAACAAAAACTCTCCTATATTAAATTGAATAAAATCATTACTTAGTTCACAAATTTTACAATGAATGTAATATCAGCGTTATTGAAATTAATCACATCGGTGTACTAGTTTGATTAATATTTTACTTAAAACAGTTTTACTACATCACTTTTACTATTAGGACCCATAATGGCTATTTCGATCGGATTTAAACAACGCATAATATTAGCAGCTACTCTTTTATTAGGCGTCTCTTTATTAGTCTCAAATTGGGTGTCATATAGTACAACCCGTACAGAAAGCGTTGCAGAAGTTGATAGGAATTCTGCAGCTGTTTTAAAAATGGTTAAGGAAGATATTAATGCTTGGTTGCAGAGTAGTCAGAAGGTTATTACAAGTGCCAAAAGCTTATTAAATAGCGACGACACAGCAAAAAAAGTAGAAATAGCTAAATTATTAGTTTCTTCAACTCCTTTAGATGCGGTTAACTTTGCTGATCAAACTGGTTTTACTGTTGGTAACTCTGGTGTTATTGATAATTATGATGCGACTCAAGAGGAGTGGTATCAAGATGCTAAAGCTGCAAATAAGCTAATCATCACAGACATTTATTTTGATAAAGGTATTTCTGATAAATACATGTTCAGCTTTTTAGATGTTGGTAACAATGGAGTCATTGGTGGTGATATCTTTTTAGAAGCAGTTGATCACTTCATTAACGATGTTGACTTTAAAGGTGCTGAGATCAGTATTTATGATGCTAATGGAGGTTTGATTAGTACGTCAGGAAATGGTGAGTACGGAGACCGAATAAGCGATAAAAACTTAGAGCAACAAGTGTTAAGAAATGATCAAGGTAAATTCTTTTATCAAAAAAATGGCCATCAACAACAAGCTGTTTATGATGACTTAACCTTACTCGGTGGTAAGAAATGGCATATCGTCATGGATATTAATGAGTCAATTGTTTACCAATTTCTAGATGAGCAACTTATCTCTGCAATTATTACAGCGGCAATTTTAATAATAGTGACCATTATTTTATTAGTATTGACGTTAGCTAAAATCTATACCCCTATTATTTCGTTAAAAGAAAGAATCGGTAGTTTGGCTCAAGGCGAAGGTGACCTGACACAACGTTTAGAAGTGAAAGGCAATGATGACCTTGCGCAAATTGCACGAGATGTGAATTCGTTTATTAGTCAGTTACAAACGATGCTGATTGATGTGTTAACTTCATCTGCAGATATTTCAGAAGAAATTAAGCACCTTAAGCAAGCTTCTTTGGCTAATACTCAATCACTTAAAATGCATTCTGATGAAACAAATCAAGTAGTGGCTGCGATTACAGAAATGAGTGCGTCGGCTAATGCCGTTGCTGATAATGCAAGACAAACGGCGCTAAGCACACAACAAACCAGTGATGAAGCGTTAGTATCGAAAGAACTGGTTCATACTTCTTCAGAAAGTGTAAGAATGTTAGTGACAGAAGTCGATGTTGCTTCAGAACGTATTAATACGATGAATGAAAATACACAAGAAATAGTCTCGGTATTAAGTGTTATTGGTGCTATTGCTGATCAAACTAACTTGTTAGCGTTAAACGCAGCGATTGAAGCTGCTCGAGCTGGTGAGCAAGGTCGAGGGTTTGCTGTTGTTGCTGATGAAGTCAGATCGTTGGCTGCCAGAACACAGACTAGCACTGCTGAAATTAATGAAATCTTGTTAAAACTGACTAGTGATGCGGTACTATCGGTTAAAGCAATGGAAACGACTAAAGAGAGTTGTCAAAGTACTACTGATAACACCATCCGTGTTGGTAGCGGATTAGATGCAATGGTCGGTTCGATAATCGAAGTTAATGAATTAAGCTCGCAAATTGCAACTGCCGCCTCTGAGCAAAGTACGGTGGCTGATGAAATCAGTCGTAATATGTCGTCAATTCAACACATGGTGAATGATTTAACAGAGAATGGTCAATTAACCAGTAATAGCACAGAGAACTTAGTAACAGCAAACCAACAGCTAGATGCATTAGTCAGCCGTTTTAAATTAAATTAAATTAAACGAGCGAGTATGAGCCCTTTTATAGCTTTTATGAAAGGGATTTTAGTTGCGTAAGCGTCATGTTGTTTATTAACAATAGTCTCTTCTTTTCGCAGTTGATCGCGAAACAATCTCCTTTAGCTCCATTTATTATTATACTCTCTACATTCCCTTAGCAATTTGCTAACTTATGAATAAATGGATTGATGAGAGTATTTATGCATAAAGACCAACTCACTTTTAATAATATGATCACTTATGGTATTGCTGATTTAATATTATCTATTGGCGATGCTGCTTTTTTTGACAAATTAACGTATTTGTTAAAGTCCGCGGCGAGCTTCGATGATTATGTGATTTTAATTTACCATCCAACGGAATCTCCAACGGTATTGAACTCCTCTTTTGCTATTGATGAAATGGCCGTTTGGGAGCGTTACCTTGCAGGGGCCTATTTATTGAGTCCATTTTACAATTATGGGGTTAATCAAGGTAAAGAAGGGTTTGTCACATTAGATGAAATTGTACCCGATGATTTTTATCAAAGTGCTTATTATGAAGATTATTTTCGTCAGTCTAAATTAGTTGATGAGACCTGCTTTTCCGTGCAGGGGGCTAACAATAATGTGTACTTGTTATCGTTAGGGAGAACAAAAACCTTATCTAAATTCAGTGAGCGCATGTTAGTAAGATTAAGGGAGTTATATCCTATTTTTAGTTCAGCAGTAAAAATGCATGATAAAACACAACACCTGCCAGAGCGACAATCTCATCTAAAAATAAAAGAGTATATCGCTGAATTTGGCATGGATGTGTTAACTCCTAGGGAGCATGAAGTTACGCTACTGTTGATTCGTGGTTACTCCACTAAGGAAGCCGCTCGTTTACTTAGTATCTCCTCTGAAACAGAACGTGTACACCGTAAAAATATTTATACTAAGCTACAAGTCAATTCTCAGCATGAGTTACTCGCCAAGATTTTTGACGACATTGTAAACCTTACTCCAAACTAATTTTTGCTTTAACTATGTCTATACCGCAATTGGGTAATAGTACTTAATAGATGCTACCTCTATGATAATTTTAACGATTATCTAGGTAGCAGAGAGTGATGACAGACATACAAATAAAACCGCAACGATTACTTTCATTTATTGCTGAAATGGCAAATATTGGTGGTACTGCTAATGGAGGCTGTAATCGCCAAGCGCTGACTGAAGAAGACCGCATTGGCCGTTCATTATTCTTAAAGTGGTGCAATGCAATTGGTGGTGTTGCTCGGCTTGATAGCATGGGTAATATCTTTGTACATTTTAAAGGAACTGATACCACTAAATTACCTGTATTAATGGGGTCGCATTTAGATACCCAACCCTCTGGTGGTAAATTTGATGGTGTGTATGGTGTGCTTGCCGCATTAGAGGTGATGTCTTCGTTACATGATCAAAACATAACTTTGGTTCATCCTGTCGAAATTGTAGTATGGAGTAATGAAGAAGGATCTCGGTTTAGTCCTGCCATGTCTGGATCTGGGGTGTTTGCTGGTAAGTTATCACAATCAACTCTCTATCAATCTGTGGATGATCAAGGGATTAGTTATCATCAAGCTCTACTCGCAACAGACCAACTTGGTGAGCTTCCCTGCCAAGCTTTCCCTTTTGCTGCCGCATTAGAGTTACATATTGAGCAAGGACCTATTTTAGAAGCAGAGCAGAAGAGTATTGGTATCGTCACCGGTGTACAGGGAATGAATTGGTATCAAATTACACTTTCAGGTGAAACCACACATGCCGGGCCAACGCCAATGTCGATGCGTAAAGATCCGGTTCAAGGATTGAATACCGTTTTACCCGCTATCTATGCAAAAGTTGCTGAATATGGCGAACAGGCGAGGATCACTATCGGCAAAATAACAACCATTCCCGCTTCACCAAATACGGTACCTGAGCATGTTATTTTCACATTAGACTTAAGACACCCAACACAATCTATCTTAGATAAGATGTCTGATGAAGTGTTGACGTTATGTCAACAAGTCCCTCCTATTTTAAGCGCCAAGGTCGATGTGCTATGGCAATCACCTGCAGTTGAATTTGATCCACGTTGTATTGAAGTGGTGCGCCATTCGGCTAAAAAACTCAATATGAATGCGATGCTGATAGTGTCTGGTGCTGGTCACGATTCAGTGTATTTATCTACTGTTGGGTCTACTGGAATGATTTTTGTGCCATGTAAAGATGGCATTTCTCATAACGAAAAAGAGCATGTTGAACCTGAACATTTAATTGCTGGTGGCAATGTTCTATTGCATAGCTTGATGCAATTAGCACAAGAAAAAGGAATAGTAAAAATGGATAACTTATTAAGCCGCCGTCAAATCAATGGTGGAACAACCCCTTTAACTGATTGGGGTATTGCTTCTGAAACAGGACGCTTAAAAGAGGTATTAGTGGGGCCTATTGACCATTTTGAATGGCGCTCAGGCAACTCTACATCACGACGCCATATGGATGCCGGTGAGCGTTATGATTTGAACGTTGCAAAAGCACAATACAACGAAATGCTTGATGTTTACCGTGAAACAGGAGTTAACGTACATTTTTTAAATGCGAAGTCGGAGCAACCTTATTCTATTTACGCACGAGACTCATCAGTGATGACGCCATGGGGGCCTATTATTAGCCAAATGTATAGTCCTTGGAGACAAAGCGAGTGGTTAACCGTTTTGGAGTTTTATACAAAACAGAATATTCCTATTTTTGATGTGGTCACCGCGGGTAATTTTGAAGGTGGTGATTTTATGCTGATTGAGCCGGGCGTTGTGCTTTGCGGCTATTCTGGCGAGCGAACTAACCAAGCAGGTATGAATCAAGTAAAAGGTTGGTTTGAAAAAGAGGGATGGGAATTTCAAGGAATTAAATTTGACTCTCATTTCTTACATATGGATGTGCAATGTGTAATGGTGGCAGAGAAGTTAGCTGCTGTGTGTACTGCGGTCGCGCCAGATAATTTATTGAAGTGGTTAAAAAGTAAAAACATCGACATCATCGATATTCCTTATAAAGAAGCCATGGAACTAGGTTGTAATATCGTGTCGTTAGGCGATGAAAGAGTATTAATTCCATCGGATAGCCTGACCTTAAGAGACCAATGTAATGCGAGAGGATTAACAGTATTTGACCCTGATATATCGATGATTACAAAAGGTGGTGGCGGTGTACATTGTATGTGCCAAGCACTTAAAAGAGATGAATAATAAATCGCTGTATTGATGCACTATAAAATAAATGAGCAGTAAAGGTAATAAAGCAATGGAATTAGCATTATATCGAACATTATGGGGTGTTAAAGAGCCTATTACAGCATTAGCTGATAAGCTAAATGCCGCTGGTTTTGAAGGCGTAGAAGGCAGGATCCCTACCGATCCTGATGCAAGACAAATATTTAAACAGGCTTTAAAAACAACGGGTTTAGACTACATTGCGATTATTTTTACCGGTGGTGACGTTATTCCTGATCAAAGTATGACGGTGGATGACCACTTAAATGTGCTCGCTGAACAGCTTGTTTACGCTAAAGAATTAAATGCACAATTTGTTAATGTATTAGCCGGCAATGACCGTTGGTCGATGACAACGCAAGTGACATTTTTTACAAAAGCAGTCGCTATTTCAAAAAAATTAGGGGTGACATGTAGTTTTGAAACTCACCGAGGCACATCACTTTATAGCCCGTGGGTGACTCTGGAATTAATGGAAAAAGTGCCTGAGATGTTATTTACAATGGATATTAGCCATTGGATTTTAGTGGCTGAACGTCTATTAGACCGACCTGAAGATGACCTATCAGTGTTCTTGAAGCGTGTGTTTCATATCCAAGCGAGGATCGGTTATGACCAAGGCGCACAAGTGCCGCATCCTGCTGCACCTGAGTATCAAGCCTCGTTGGCCTTTCATCAACATTTATGGGAACAGGTGTGGGCAAATCATCAATCAGAAGGGCGTAAAATCACTACTATGACAACAGAGTTTGGCCCAGATGGTTATTTACATCACCTCCCTTTTACCAATGTGCCCGTTGCTGATTTATGGTCATTAAACGATTGGATGGCACAAGAAGAAAGAGCGCATTTTTCACGATTTAAACAAGCGTTATAAGTTAAACGTAACCAATTGATAGATTTAAAGGATTAACATGAACAATCAAAAAAATACCTTTACTAGTATTCCTGTTGTAGATGTCTCCGGATTATTTAGTGATGATAAGCAGCAACGTGAAACAGTTGCACAAAAAATGGGTAAAGCAGCCGCGGACGTTGGCTTTTTATACATCACTGGTCACGGTATTCCTAAACAGAAAATAGCTAACTTGCGCCTCGCGGCAAAACGCTTTTTTAGCCAGCCATTGGATACCAAAATGCAACACTACATTGGTGATTCTAAAACTCATAAAGGTTTTGTGCCTGAAGGTGAGGAAATTTATGGAACGGGTAAGCCAGATAATAAAGAAGCTTACGATGTGGGGTTTCCTGCCCCTAAAGATAATCCATATGTATTAAATAACACCCCCTTAATCGGTGAAAATGAATGGCCTGCGTTAGCTGAATTTCGAGAGCCTATTTTAGATTATTACAATACGCTTTTTGCATTAGGTAGAAAATTGTTTTCTGGGTTTGCATTGGCACTGGGCTTAGAGGAAACCTATTTTGATAGCATGGTGACATGTCCCCCTGCTAAATTGCGTTTAATTCATTATCCATTCGATGAAAAGGTGGTTGATCGCCTAGGGATTGGTGCGCATACCGACTACGAATGTTTCACTATGTTATTAGCTGATCAACCTGGTTTAGAAGTTTTAAATGATGATGACGTGTGGGTCGATGCTCCGCCGGTTACATTAGGTGATGAGGAAGCGTTTGTGATTAACATCGGTGACATGCTAGAAGTATTAACCGCTGGGAAGTTTGTTGCGACCTCTCACCGCGTTAGAAAAAGTTGCCCACGAGCGTTATTCATTTCCATTGTTTTTTGCTTGTGATTACGACACATTGGTTAAACCATTACCCCAATTTGACGATGGACAAAGTGAGTATAAAGAATTAAGTATTGGTGAGCATATGTATAGTCAAGCATTACAAACTTATCGTTACTTACGAGAAAAAGTCGCAAAAGGTGAGTTGTCATTGCCAGAGCGAGCAACAGGTGTCGCCACCTTTGGGCATTTAAAGAAACAGAAAGGATAACAAGAGAATACCTAACTTAAACGAATTTTTAACAAGGAGCATACTTATGGAAAAGGCAAAAAAATTACTCACAACAACACTCATTGCAGCAGCAATTGGTACAAGTTCAACCAGTGTTATGGCTGCATCAACACTCTCAGAAGGTAAGTTAACGGTTGGCATGGAGATCACTTATCCACCATTTGAGTCCTATGAAGGTGATAAAGTTGTCGGGTTTGATCCTGAACTAACGGCACTATTAACCAATAAAATGGGAGTTGGTTATGAGTTTAGTGATAATAAATTCACAGGATTGATTTTGGGTCTAGGGGCGAATAAATTTGATGCAGTGATCTCGGGTATGTATATCATTCCAGATCGCCTGAAAAAAGCCGACGCAATTCCCTATGCGAAAACGGGCGCTTCCATTATGGTGCCTAAAAACAGTGATATTCAACCTAAAACCGGTGAAGATTTATGTGGTGTTAAAGTAGGCCTGCAACAAGGAACGACCTGGGTTAAGACTCTAAATGATTTATCCACTTCATATTGCGTGGAAAATGGTCTTAAACCTATCATAGTTCAAGAGTTTCCAACGGCACCTGAAGTGACACAAGCGATGATGTCAGGGAATGTACAGGCTCAACTTGAAATTGCTGGTGCCGCAACCATGTTTGTAGAGCGTACTAAAGGGCGTGTTCAAATTAGTTCAGATACGCTTGTTTTCCCTCAAACATTGGGCATCTACATCAAAAAAGGCAATGAGCAGTTAAAAGTGGAATTAGAAAAAGCGATGGCTGAAATTAAAGCCGACGGCTCTTATCAGCAGTTAATTACAAAATATGAATTATCGCCAGTGAGTGAATAATATGAGATAGCTATGGCGAAGGCCATAGCTACTTAATCTGTTTTATATGCCATATTGGCTAGAAGTTAGTTACTTCTAGAGGAGTTGTTATGAGTTTAGATTGGCAGTATTTCTTTTCACTGTTTACCTTATCTGCTTTCTATGAAGCTTGTGTTGTAGTGATTTTGTTGAGTGTGTTAGCGTGGACAATTGGTGCTGTCTTAGGCTTTGTTGTCGCTTGTGCTAAGTTATCTGATAAAAAATGGTTATCAATACCAACCTCTGTGTTTGTTTGGTTTTTCCGTAGTGTGCCTTTATTAGTGGTACTCGTGTTTGTTTATAATATGCCGCAGTTATTCCCTTCTACCGGCGCTTACCTTGGCGTGCCTTTTTTGCGGGTTAGTCAGCTTGGTTGTTACTGAAGCTGCTTATATGGCGGAGATACACCGTAGTGGTTTATTATCTGTTGCTAAAGGGCAAAAAGAAGCTGGGCATGCGTTGAGCATCGGTTTCTTTGGTATTCAACGTATTATTATTATTCCGCAAGCCGTTCGAGTCTCTATGCCTGCGATGATCAATGAGTTTGTGACTATCATTAAATTAAGCTCGTTAGTTTCTGCGATCTCTTTGTCGGAAATTTTACAAGTTGGCCAACGACTTTATTCTCAAAACTTCTTAGTATTAGAAACCTTATTAGCAGTAGCGGTTTATTACGTAGCGATTGTCACTATATTTAGCTCTATTTTGCATTGGGCTGAAAAGAAAATGGATATTCCTTCACGCTCACCAGAAGCTTTGTCAGAGGAACAGTGTGCGCTGTTGAGAGAGCAAGCAAAAGCGATTGAGAATACGGCGATTGATCCGACTCAAAAAGGGATGCCTAATGCATTATCTTTACGTCAAATTAAAAAATCATACGGGCAGCATGAGGTACTTAAAGGAATTAACCTCAATGTAAAACCTGGCGAGGTATTAAGTATTATTGGGCCTTCAGGTTCAGGCAAAACAACGCTAATTAGAACGATTAATGACCTAGAGAAGATCGATAATGGCGAAATAGTCTTGTTTGGTGAAGATTTTATTAAACCTAAGCAAGAAAGTATTAAACGTGATGTTTACCAAGGAATTAAACGTATTGGAATGGTATTTCAATCATTTAATTTATTCCCGCATAAAACTGTATTGCAGAATATTATGATAGCCCCCATTATCACGATAAAAATAGCACGATAAAAGAGACAAAAGCACAAGCTTTGTTTTTATTAGACCGTGTTGGTTTATTAGCACATGCTCATAAATATCCTCATCAACTTTCTGGTGGTCAACAGCAGCGTGTCGCCATTGCTCGTGCTTTAGCGATGTCGCCTGATATTATGTTATTTGATGAGCCAACTTCAGCTTTAGACCCAGAAATGGTAGGCGAAGTATTAAAAGTAATTCAAGATTTAGCCAAAGAGGGGATGACAATGATCATCGTGACACATGAAATGGAGTTTGCTTTGTCGGTATCAGATCGTGTCATTATGATGGAGGAGGGCTTAGTGCAAGTCGATGCAAGTCCTAATGACATTATTAACAATCCTAATCAGAGTGCGAGCTTTGAACGTATTAAAGCATTTATGGGGAAAACGGCCTAATGGACGCAAAAGAACAAAAATTACGCCTAGATTTAGCCGCTGCTTATCGTTTAGCAGCGATGTTTGGTTGGGAAGATACGTTATACACACACTTTTCGGTGCGCTTACCAGGGAAGGCGAGCCTCGATTTTTAATTAATCCATTTGGATTGATGTTTGATGAGGTCACCGCGAGTAATTTAATTGTGGTGAATGCTCAGGGTGAGATTATTAGTGGAGATGCAAAATATAACCCTGCAGGGTTTACCATTCACAGTGCCGTGCACAACGCACGCGATGATGCTCACTGCGTTATTCACACGCATACTTTAGCGGGAATGGCGGTCGCGGCTTGTGAGAAAGGGTTACTGAATCTTAATCAAATCAGTGCTGAGTTTCATCAACAAGTGGGGTATCACGAATACGAAGGTGTGGCGTTTAACTTAGATGAAAGAGAGCGCATTCAAGCTTCACTGGGTAACAACATGGCACTTATTTTAAAAAATCATGGATTATTGAGTGTCGGTGAAACAGTGGCAGATGCTTTTCAAATTATGTTTTATTTAAATAAAGCGTGTGAAATTCAATTAGCAGCAGGTCAAATGTCGGGCTTATCTTCTATTGATATTATTCCAGATAAGTTAGCAAGTTATGTCTCAGGGCAGTTTAAAAAAGTAGCTCATGAACGACAGATCGTATGGGATGCATGGTTAAGGAAGCTTGACCGTATCGATCCATCTTATAAGGAGTAATCATGAAGCCTATTGTATTAAGCATGATTGATAATGAAGCCTTAACAGAGGAATTACTTCTTTGTGCAAAGGAACACCATCCTGAAGTTGAATGGGTATTACCTGATAACCCTTTAGCAAGGCAAGCAAAAATAGCGGCCTGTTGGTATCCACCAAGTACTATTTTAAAGGATTACCCTGAATTAACCTGCCTGTATTCAGTGGGAGCAGGAGTAGATAATTTAGGTGATTTGCTGGATTCTGGTGTTGAAATTTCGCGCATTGTTGATGATGGGCAAAAGCTAGGTATGTTTGAATATGTGCTGTGGGGCGTTTTATATTATCAACGAGATATGGATAAATACCATCAAGATAACCAGTTAAAACAATGGAACCCATTGCCGCAACGTTCGATGCAAAATATTAAAGTAGGTATTTTGGGCTTAGGTGAGTTGGGGGGATATGTTGGAGAAAAATTAGCTGCAATGGGCTACCAAGTTTCTGGTTGGTCGCGAACAAAAAAGCATATTGAAGGGGTTATTAGCTATTCTGGTCAAGATGCGCTGCCAGAGTTATTGGAGGACCTAGATATATTGGTTAATTTATTACCGTTAAATCCAGAAACAAAGGGGATGTTGAATCTTGCTCTTCTTTCAAAATTACCCAGTAAAGCAGCTTTGATTCATTGTGGACGCGGTGACCATTTAGTGGAAGGTGACTTAGAGGAGCTGCTTAATAGCAACCGTCTCCGCGGTGCGATACTAGATGTTTTTTCTACCGAGCCATTACCAAAGGAAAGCAATCTAATGGCAATGGATAAAGTATTTGTTACGCCTCATATCGCTTCTAGTGCAAGCAATGAAAGCATTGTTTCTCAAGTCTCAAAGGCTGCATTACAGGCTTAATATGCTGTACCAACCATACTAATAGATGGGGTAACTGCCTGTTACCCTTCACCATATGAATCATTTAAGCCACTTAACTTATTTATATTATTTATTAAATTTATCTTCCAAGCTGCCGATACCATTAAAAGGTGTACTAATATTAGGTATAAATAATTTAAAGACCTAATTTTAAATCATGTTCCATTTCTGTTAACTAGAATTGAAATATATTCTTTTCTAACACTATCTGCTGGTTACAAGTTTTATAGTAATGTTATCAATAAACTATTATCTGATGATTTAACGGAAAATTTAACAAAGCCAAGCAATTAAATTAAATCTTAAAGTGTAGCGAATTAACCAACAGTTAAATCAATTTAAAGTGTAGGCATTTATTGTTATGGCTACTTTTTTAATCTCCGAATTATCGGAGGCTGATAGTAACCAATACTTGTAATGACTAAGGCTTGCTATGATAGTAACCAATACTTGTAATGACTAAGGCTTGCTATGATAGTAACCAATACTTGTAATGACTAAGGCTTGCTATGAATGTTAACACTGGTTTAAGTCTACTTTTAAAAATCAATTATTTAATTATTAAATGCTTAATTTTTATTTTTAATAAAATGGCACTAACTTTAATGAGTGAAGGTAGCCTTAAGTTATCTAACAGTGAGGCATCATTTTCTGTTTTAATAAGGTATTATTTTATGATTAACTCTGTATTGGTAAGGACATAAAATGAGCATTTCCGTTTTAATCTGCGACGATTCTAACATTGCTAGAAAACAGTTAAAAAAAGCGCTTCCTGAACAATGGAAAGAAAGTGCCCTATTAGTCAATAATGGAGAAGAAGCACTTGAAGCATTGCAAATGGGTAATTTTGACCTACTTTTTTAGATTTAACAATGCCAGTTATGGATGGTTTTCAAGTATTAGCTGCAATTAAAGAGCAAGGGATACAAGTAAAAACGATTGTGGTCTCTGCTGACTTACAAATTGAAGCTAGAAACAAGGTCGCCGCTGATGGTGCGATTGATTTTATTAGAAAACCCGTATCAGCAAGTGCATTGTTAGACGTATTAAATACACATGGATTATTATGAGTGAGAGCCTAGATTTCAACGAAGATCAACGCGACTATTTACAAGAGATTTGTAATATTGGAATGGGGCAAGCTGGTGAGTCACTGTCAATGTTATTTGAACAGTATGTTACCTTGTCCGTACCGGCCATTGAAATTATTAATGCACATGAGTTAACGCCTGTGCTGCGTCGTTTAATTCCTGCGGAAACGATCTCTGTTGTTAGCCAAGGCTTTTATACTCATATTACTAACCCTAAATTTTGTGGTGAGTCACTCACTGTTTTTAGTGACACTAGTTTTGATAACCTTGCTCAGCTTCTTGAGTTTGATGAAGAGATGACGCCCGAGTTTGAACAAGAGATCTTATTGGAAATATCCAATATTATTAATGGGGCTTGCTTGAGTGGGATTGCAGAACAGCTATCTGAGCGCTTCTTTAACACACCACCTTCTATTATTGGTCAATCTATTGCGGTAGATAACTTATTGGGTAATCACACGATCAAGTGGGCTCATGCATTATCGATAAAAATCGAATACAAGGTTGAGAAGTATTCATTTCAGTGTGACCTATTGCTATTGCTTCCTGATAGTTCCATTAAATATCTGCAAAGCATTTTAAACAAATTATTAGATGAGTTTTAAAGATCATGACAACCCAGTTTGCCTATACTCATAATATTATTGATTGCCTTGATACTGGTGTCTTTGTGGTGGATAAGCACTTTACAGTGCAGTTATGGAACAAATTCATGGAAGTTCATAGTGATTTCACTGAAAGTGAAATTATTGGTAAAAACTTTTTGAATGTTTCTCTGAGTTACCTAAAAAATGGTTTGAGAGGAAAATACATAGCGTCTTTATGCTTAATCATGAATCGTATATGTCATGGGAGCAGCGCCCTTATTTATTGCAGTTTTCACATGGCAGGTCTGTGACGGGGCAATTAGATTTTATGTACCAAAACTGCAATTTTGCACCTATTTGTGATCAGAATAATGAAGTTCAGTATGTGTGCGTTACTATTAAAGATATGACGGATATTGCTATTTCTACAATGCAATTAAAGGAAGCATGTGCTGAATTAGAGCGGGTGAGTAGTATTGATGGACTAACTCAGCTTTATAACCGTTCACACTGGGAAAAAGCATTTACCAATGAAGTAGAGAGAATTGAACGATATGGTGGTGAAGTCTCTTTAATTATTTTTGATATGGACTACTTTAAAAAAATTAATGATCAAAATGGGCATTTGTTTGGAGACCAAGTTTTAAGAGAGGTGGCTCAACGTTGTAAAGAGGTACTGCGTTCTGCTGATGTAATAGGGCGCTATGGTGGAGAAGAGTTTGTGGTTTTTTTACCGGAAACGAATGTCCAAGAAGCGGCTTTAGTAGCTGAAAAGTTAAGAAAAAAATAGCTGACTTCCCTGTTTCTTATGAAGGCGTGACATTACCTGTTTCAATTAGTGCTGGTTTTACTGCAAGTAATACAGACAACCATGATTTTGAGAAGTTATTACATCAAGCTGATATTGCTTTATATCAAGCAAAGCAAGCAGGTAGAAATCAATGTATTGGTTATATTGATTAACTAATCTACTTTTCTTGTTGGGATGCCTTATCTCTTGGCTGTAAATATCGACAAGGAAATAAAGCCTACTTGATAGCCTTTAAATTTTGTGAGTACTAATCACATAGTCTAGACCTTGGGTTTTAGCTTCATACATGGCTTTATCTGCAAAAGATAATAAGCCTTCTGCATTGCAATCTATCTCTTTAGTCAGAAATGCAATCCCAATACTGACACCTAATGATAAACAATGCCCATTATAATAAATGGGTTTTTCCACGGCATATTTTATCTTTTCAGCCACTCTAACTAAAGAGTCTTGGCTAGCATAATCTTCAATAATAAATGTAAATTCATCTCCCCCAATTCGATAAGCACTATCGCGCTGACGGAGTGAATTAAGAATGCGTTCACCAATGGTTTTTAATGCGTGATCACCTGCGGCATGACCAAAGTTATCATTGATGTATTTAAAGCGATCTAAATCGGCCATTAAAATAGAAAAATGGTGCCCACTTTGTTTGGCTTGTGCGAAGCGTTTGCTGAGTAGCTCCTCTAATTTAAGGCGATTATAAAACCCAGTTAATTGATCTGTTCTAGCCAGTGTATATAAGCGTTTATTCACTTTATTTAGCGATCGGGTTCTAGACTCAACACGGTCTTCTAATTCATTGGTTAAATTTTGTAACTTTAAGTGAGACTCTGCTAATGATTTTCGACTATTAGATAAACGGTTCATCATGGCATTAAAGGAGATAGCCACTGTGCTCAGTTCATCTTTTCTTTTTAATAAATCCCATTGCGTACCTTGTTGAGAGTCTAGCTCTATATTTCTAATATGGTTGATTAATGAGCTAATAGGCTTTCCTAAATTATTACGTAAAAAATGGATCATTAAGATAACAGCAATGGAAATAATGATAGTGGCATAGGTGAGCATTTTTAGTAAAAAGTGAGTCAGTTTCGATTCAAGCAGAGGCTCATCTATTTCAGCAATGATGTAATGCAGATTATGAACTAAAGGAGGTAATGGTTTTTTGATTAGATACTGGTCATCTTGATCCATGATGTTATCTGTTAATGATGACTTAAGTGGTTGACTCACAGGAGGAGTTGATTCATAGATAACCTGACCGCTGGCATCAACTAAAGCAACATAGGTAATACCTTCAGTTTGCTCGACTAACTTTTGGCATAATATATCGTAACCAAAAAATTCATTAGGTAATAAACCTAGTGCTAATAAGCGTTCAGTTTTATACAGTAACTCTTGTACTGCAACATCGCCACGTTGTGAAAATAGTGTTTTATTGGTGTTATACACTTCCAGCGTAAAAATAAATAAAATCACTGATGCAGTTAGCGTGAGGCTCACTGTAAATAGTAATGTGATTTTATTGCTGATTGATGTGGACATTACTTATTCCACTGGTACTGTTTTTTGGTCTTAGTATTAAGTAATAGTTCCACATCTATAGGTATTCCCAACGCTTTTGCACGTGCTAGGCTGACCATTGGTTCGCCTTTTTCACTTGAGCTAATAGGAATATCGATCGGAGATACCCCATCAACTAATATCTTTCTAGCCATTTCTCCCGCAATATATCCTTGTTGATAAGCTGATATAGCAACTGCCACTAATGTGCCTAAATCCACTCGTGACTCCCAAAATGCAAAATCAGGGAGTTGGCTATTTTCTGCTGTCCATTTTAAAATATCTGTAAAATCAATATCCTTATTGTCTTGGTCTTTCATATTAAATACACCTAATAATGCAATAGCATCGACCTCAGTTTGTAACGAACTGATGACTTTTTTGTATTCGCTGAAAGTGTTAATAAGGTGCCATTGTGTGACTTCAATATCTGGATTTTTTCAAGTTTTTCTTTGATGCGGTTAACAACTCCAGTCCAGGTAGGATCAGAATCAATAACGACAGCAATGCGTTTTACATCTTTTTTGATAGAACGCAGTAAGTTGACTGTTGGTATAAAGTGTTCATATTCCATAACACCTGTGACATTGCTGGCATTAGAAAATTGGTAAAGGGAAGGCTCTTGGTTAACGGCACTAAATACAATAGGTAAATCCGTATTGACATAATCCTGAGCAAAGTATTTTTGTGCATTGTCATCGTTGCTATAAAGCAGGTCTGGGTGCCAATCAGTTATTATACTTTTTGCTATGGCGACTTTTTGTTGAATAAGCTCAAGTTCACTGGCGCGTTTTGTGTCTAACTCAACTATTTTATATTCTGCATTAGTTACTCCTAATCCATCTTTAAAGCCTTGCAATTGGTCTTTATTCCAATCCCATGACATGTGATAACTAGGTACATGTAAAATGCGTAATGGTTGATTATTGTCAGCAAATGCGGAAGTCATCAAACCGAAAAGAATTAAATAAAAAGTAAAAGCAAATCGAAAAAACATATCCATGTCCCTTATTAAACGATTATCAACGCGAGCAATTTATCTGTTGTATTTCCATATGGGTAATATTAATAAGTATAATTTCGAACAGTAAAAGGGGGAATGGCAAATTTTATTAATATTATACTGAAGTAAATAATACAGATTTATAAAATATTGTTAACTTAAATTATATTTAAATCATCTTACTAATTAAAAGTGAGTGCTTGATCTTGTATGTCGATTTAAAATTTCATTTTAGAAATGAAAGGGTCTGCCAATTACGCCCAAGTACTAATAGCCCAGATTAAAAGGATCAGTAATGTAATTAATATCATTGCTTTAGTTTTGTGTTGTTTAATTAGAGACTCTGCTTGATTACCTGCATAATAAACGATAACCGCTAATCCAAAGTAACGTATTGACCGAGCAATAGTTGCCGCGATTAAAAATAATATAAGCGAATATTTAGTGGCGCCAGCAGCGAGCATTGCTATTTGAAAGGGTACTGGAATGATGCCTAAGGTTATTACAAACCAAAATCCCTGCGCTTGCATTTTTTGTGTCACCATTTCAAACTGTTCTGGACTTGAAAAAGTATTAATCGCCCAGTCTCCAATCGCATCAAACAAATAATAACCTAATGTGTAACCAAATAGCGCTCCTACCAAACAACCTATTGTCGCCATTAACGCAATCACCCATAACTGCTTTCTTTTTGCTTGCATCAAAGGCACTAAAATAGCTTCTAATGGAATTGGCACAATTACTGACTCTAAAAATGACGCAATAGTAATGCCACTTAACATATGTTTTGAGTTAATAAAGTTCTGTGTTCTTTGTTTTAAATTCAGCTTGGTAGGCATAAAAGTCTCTTTATTATTTAAATTTTTTGGTCTTGTATACTTAACTAGAAATCAATTTTCATGCCATTGTTTAACTTGTTGTTAAATAGCAGTAAAAATTGATTTTATAGGGAAAAACTATGTAATTATTACAGAGTAAATGTCAGTTTTATGCGCTCAGAATATTATTCTGTTTGTGTACATAAGCTCACTTAACAGTGGGAAGTGGTCTGAACCAATTGATGGCATTCTCTCTATTTTAGTGAGTGTGAAGTGCTCACTATGGAAGATATGGTCTAATGGCCAGCGTAAGAATGGGTAGTCAGCATGAAAGGTATTGAACATGCCTCTGCCTATTCTTGGGTCTTGTAGTCCGCTGATTTCTCGAAAGGCTCTAGTTGTTGGTGACCAAGCAACATCGTTTAAGTCTCCTGTGACAATGGTTGGCTGCTTTTCTGGCGCTATCTGTTTTGCAATTAACAATAACTCCTTGTCTCTAGGTGTAGAGCTTTCATTTTCAGTAGGGCTAGGCGGGGCTGGATGAAGAAAGTGGCATTTAATTTTAATGTTTTCTTGCAGGACTAAATAACAATGAATTGAAGGTATATCCTTTTCAATTAATTCCAATACTTGGATCTCTTCTAAAGGATATTTACTGTATAAGTGCATACCATATAGGTTATCTAAAGGATGATTAACCCTGTAAGGGTAATCTTTATGGATAGGCTGTAATGCTGCTTCCCACCAAAGGTCTGTTTCTAGAGTAACTAAAATATCTGGTTGATGTTGATTGACTAAGTTAATGAGTTTATCTACTTGTCGATTAGGCATGAGCACATTACTGGTCATAATTTTAACTGATAAATGTTCTGACTTTATCGGGCTTTTATACACCTGTGTATTAGATAACTTTGTATAAGGCAATATCCACATTAATTGATAGCTAGTAAGTAATGCGTTGATGCTAAATAAAGTTAATGCCATCACGGGTGAATTGATATAAAGGCTTATTATCGTTAATGCAGTAGTAATAATCGCAATTTGTACTCTTGGAAACTCCCACACTCTTGATAGCCAGTGATTTGAAGTAGAAAAAGGGGCTAAAGTAATTAATAACATGATACTGGTGACTAACAACATGAATATTTCAAACATGGTTTCTTCCTGGTGATTTTGTCTATTTTATATAGTTAATCAGAGTAATGAATAAATACAAGAGATTCATATAATCAGGCTTAATTATATTTATTTTACTTTTAAATGTTATTTTTTAATTTTATTATGGTTAGTATTTCCCACCTTTTTATTGATCTTAACTCACATTTTTTATTGGAAAATAACGATAGTTTTTGAGTCTATTACTTTCTCTTGCAATGACTCAGGTCAATCCCTCTAGCTCAATTTTTCTAAAAATTCTAGTTAGATCACTATTATCATTCACTTAACTATCCATATAAGTAAATAAAGCTACACTTTAGGGGTGCTTTATAATTTTTTATTTGATGTATGTATAATAAATATTAATTTTAGATCAGGTGAGTATTGTTTTAGGGATGATTTTAGTTAAGGGAGAGCTATGAATCGTAAAAGTGTTAGGTTGTTTTTCATCATATCCTATTTATTTTTATTGGTAGGGTGTGCTTCTGAATCAGGCTATTTGATAGGACCAAATGAAGAGAAAGATGAAAATTTTTCGTCAGATAAAGTTGATGTTTTATTTTATTTTGAAAAAGATGCTTCGAGTAGTAAACAATCGATTTTAGTGCACTCTGAAACACGTTTGTTGGGGGCTTTACTGGAAGGGTTATATTTCCCTGCTGCTTTTTGTGTTGGTGAAAAAGTGATTAGCTTTGAAAAAAGGCAAAAAGGTTTTCATGCCCAAGATACGATCACTCACACCCATTATGGCATTTTTAAAATTGACAAAGATCAGCCACTGTTTGTAGGTGTTTCAGTTAATGAAAATGGTGTTATTGATACCCATATAACAACCAAGCAAGAAGCAGAAGAGGTCGTCGGTAAAATTGTTAATAGAACGTTTTTAGTGAATAGGAAGGTGGAAAACTGTGCGCCTCCTTTAGTTGAAAATGAACCAGTAAAAGAAGATGTAAAACTACAAACTATTGAGTTATCTGCTGATGCTTTATTTGCTTTTAATAGTACTAAGTTAAATAAAAATTTACAGCAACAAAAAATGCAATATCTGATCGATCAAATAAATCGCTCTGATATTGCTGTTACTCGTATTGTTGTAAGTGGTCATAGCGATCGCGTAGGCGATGCTGATTATAATCAGGTTCTTTCTGAACAACGTGCCAGTACCATTGTTGATTATTTAGTTTCTAAAGGAGTTAGAAGCAGAGTTGAATCAATGGGATACGGTAGCAAGCAATCTATCACTCAGGATAAATGTTCAAATCAATTATCTCGAAGTGCATTGATTGCTTGTTTACAACCCGACCGTCGAGTGAGTGTCGAGTTGTGGGGCAGCTACCAACAAAAATCTACTCTAAGTACAGCCAAATAAACACTATTTAAATCTTTATTAACAGGGAGTTAAGGGGGCAAAATGTTTAACAATATTAATATTATAACGCAGGGTTCTGAAGGAACATTAGAGACTAGCTTAGTGACTAATGAAAGCCTTAGCCCGACTGTCCTTAAAGCTCAAGAAGGTGTGGCTTACGAATTGCGAGCGCTCGACTCACAGCTTGCACCTCAGCAGGTGCTTGTTTCTCGTAATGGATCAAACCTAGAATTACGTTTCGATGAATTCGCTACCGCCGATACTCCCGTAGATGCAGTTATTGAAGGTTATTATGATCTTCCTCAGCCCCTTCATTAACCGGTATATCTGAAACGGGTATTTACTATGATTATGTACCTCAAACAGGGATAGAAGATGCTTTATCTTGGAATTTAACTGATGGTTATAGTACTTATCAAAGTCTTGGTTACACACAGGTCGCATCAAATGCAGTACCTTGGTTATCTGTTGCAGGGTCAGCTGCGGCTGTAGGTGGCGCAACAGTTGCAACAGCTGCCGTTGTGGCTTCAAGTAGTGATGACTCTTCAAGTGAATCAGAGCCCGCTGTTACTTTAAGTGAATACAGTTTAGACAGTAATCGACCTAGTTTCTCTGGCACAATAATCGACCCTGACGCTGAGATTACCTTAACGGTAGAAGGAGTTGATTATGCCGCGATTAATAACGGTGATGGTACTTGGGAATTACCTGAAAATACTATAGATGCCTTAGATGAGGGAGATACAGAACTTTCCATAACAGTAACCGGTACACAGGGTAATATAGATACCATAACAGAGACTGTTGAGATTGATTTAATTGCAGTAGAAGTCTCTGTAGATAGTTTAATTACAAATGATACAACACCAACATTAACGGGTGTTGTTAATGACCCGACTGCGGCAATCGTGGTTACCCTTAATGGTCTTGAATACAACGCTGTTAATAACGGCGATGGGACTTGGACGTTAGGGGGAGATCTTGTTGCTGAATTAACGGAAGGTGAAGTTACAGTTACCGTATCAGCGACGGATTCTGCAGGTAATAATGATGATGATAGTGGAACGGTTGTTGTCGATATTACTGCGCCAACCGTTTCTTTGGATTCTTTAATTACTGATGATCCAACCGCTTTATTAACCGGGTTAGTTGACGATACTGAAGCAAGTGTTGTTGTTACTGTTGACAGTATTGATTATCAAGCAGTAAATAATGGTGATGGTACTTGGAGCTTACCTGACAATACTTTACCTGAATTAGATGAGGGTGAAACCCAAATTACTGTTACTGCCACAGATAGTGCTAACAATAGTGAAACGATCATTGATAGTGTCGTTGTTAATTCTGAACAAGTTGAAATAGGTGCAAGAAGTTTAGTTTCTGGAGATACTCAGCCAGAGCTTACCGGTGTTATTGAAGATCCTGATGCAAGAGTTGTTGTTACGGTTAAAGGGATAAAATGTGAAGCTAAAAATAATGGAGATGGAACTTGGACATTAGATTCTGATGACATCCCTGTATTAGATGAAGGATCTACTTCATACACTGTTACATCTATTGATGATGCAGGACTTAGAATTTCTACAAGTAGCACGGTTACTGTGGATTTATCTGCTCCTGAGGTGTCGATAAACTCAATACTCACTAAGGATACAACTCCTGCATTAACTGGTTCAGTTGATGATTCTGATGCGATTGTGACCGTTACTGTAAATGGTGAAGACTATATCGCTGTAAATAATGGTGATGGAACTTGGGAACTTAACGATAATACTCTATCAATATTAACCGAAGGTGTAACTGAGGTAACCGTTTCTGCTAGCGATCTTTTAGGCAACAGCGGCAGTTCAACGGGGTCTATTACTATTGATACGATTGGAGTTAATGTTACATTCGATTCTTTGGTTACCAATCAGCTTTCACCAGCATTAAGCGGTAGCATTGATGATGCCACGGCGAGTGTTGAAGTCACTGTTAACGGTGACATTTACGAGGCCACCAATAACGAAGATGGCACGTGGAGCTTAGCGGCCGAGACCTTACCTGACTTAACTGAAGGTGATGTGGAAGTCACCGTAACAGCCAGCGATGAAGCAGGCCACACAGACAGCATTACCAATAGTATTCGCGTTGATTTAACTGCACCAGTAGTGACCATTGATTCAATGATTACTACGGATACCACACCAAGTATCTCAGGCACTATTGATGATCCAACTGCAACGGTTGTAGTCAGTGTCACTGTGGACGGCGAAGAATATATTGCGACGAACAACACCGATGGTACGTGGACGTTAGCGGATAATACTCTACCAGATTTAATAGAAGGCGAAACGGTGGTCACCGTGACTGCATCAGATGCGGCAGGTAACAGCACCACTACAACAGGCAGCATTGACGTTGATACCGTTGGCTTAAACGTGAGCTTAGATTCATTAACCACTAATGAAGTATCGCCAGCATTAAGCGGTAGCATTGATGATATTACTGCTAGTGTTGAAGTCACTGTTAACGGTGACATTTACGAGGCCATTAATAATGAAGATGGTACGTGGAGCTTAGCGGCTGATACCTTACCTGACTTAACCGAAGGTGATGTAGAAATCACTGTAACAGCCAGTGATGAAGCAGGGCACACAGACAGCATTACCAATAGTATTCGCGTTGATTTAACCGCACCAGTAGTGACCATTGATTCTATTCTTACTACGGATACCACACCAAGTATCTCAGGCACTATCGATGATCCAACTGCAACGGTTGTAGTCAGTGTCACTGTGGACGGCGAAGAATATATTGCGACGAACAACACCGATGGCACGTGGACGTTAGCGGATAATACTCTACCTGATTTAATAGAAGGTGAAACGGTGGTCACCGTGACTGCATCAGATGCGGCAGGTAACAGCACCACTACAACAGGTAGCATTGACGTTGATACCGTTGGCTTAAATGTGAGTTTAGATTCATTAACCACTAATGAAGTATCGCCAGCATTAAGCGGTAGCATTGATGATGTTACGGCGAGTGTTGAAGTCACTGTTAACGGTGACATTTACGAGGCCACCAATAATGAAGATGGTACTTGGAGCATAGCGGCTGATACCTTACCTGATTTGGTTGAAGGTGATGTAGACGTCACTGTAACAGCCAGCGATGAAGCAGGCCACACAGACAGCATTACCAATAGTATTAGCGTTGATTTAACTGCACCAGTAGTGACCATTGATTCTATTCTTACTACGGACACTACCCCAAGTATCTCAGGCACTATCGATGATCCAACTGCAACGGTTGTAGTCAGTGTCACTGTGGACGGTGAAGAATATATTGCGACTAACAACACCGATGGTACGTGGACGTTAGCGGATAATACTCTACCTGATTTAATAGAAGGCGAAACGGTGGTCACCGCGACCGCTTCAGATGCGGCAGGTAATAGCACCACTACAACAGGCAGCATTGACGTTGATACCGTTGGCTTAAACGTGAGCTTAGATTCATTAACCACTAATGAAGTATCGCCAGCATTAAGCGGTAGCATTGATGATATTAGTGCGAGTGTTGAAGTCACTGTTAACGGTGACATTTACGAGGCCACCAATAATGAAGATGGTACTTGGAGCTTAGCGGCTGATACCTTACCTGACTTAACCGAAGGTGATGTAGAAGTCACCGTAACAGCCAGCGATGAAGCAGGGCATACAGACAGCATTACCAATAGTATTAGCGTTGATTTAACTGTACCAGTAGTGACCATTGATTCAATCATTACTACGGATACCACACCAAGTATCTCAGGCACTATCGATGATCCAACTGCAACGGTTGTAGTCAGTGTCACTGTGGACGGTGAAGAATATATTGCGACGAACAACACCGATGGTACGTGGACGTTAGCGGATAATACTCTGCCAGATTTAATAGAAGGCGAAACGGTGATCACCGCGACCGCTTCGGATGCGGCGGGCAACAGCACCACTACAACAGGCAGTATTGACGTTGATACCGTTGGCTTAAACGTGAGTTTAGATTCATTAACCACTAATGAAGTATCGCCAGCATTAAGCGGTAGCATTGATGATGTTACGGCGAGTGTTGAAGTCACTGTTAACGGTGACATTTACGAGGCCACCAATAATGAAGATGGTACTTGGAGCATAGCGGCTGATACCTTACCTGATTTGGTTGAAGGTGATGTAGACGTCACTGTAACAGCCAGCGATGAAGCAGGCCACACAGACAGCATTACCAATAGTATTAGCGTTGATTTAACTGCACCAGTAGTGACCATTGATTCTATTCTTACTACGGACACTACCCCAAGTATCTCAGGCACTATCGATGATCCAACTGCAACGGTTGTAGTCAGTGTCACTGTGGACGGTGAAGAATATATTGCGACTAACAACACCGATGGTACGTGGACGTTAGCGGATAATACTCTGCCTGATTTAATAGAAGGCGAAACGGTGATCACCGCGACCGCTTCAGATGCGGCAGGTAATAGCACCACTACAACAGGCAGCATTGACGTTGATACCGTTGGCTTAAACGTGAGCTTAGATTCATTAACCACTAATGAAGTATCGCCAGCATTAAGCGGTAGCATTGATGATATTAGTGCGAGTGTTGAAGTCACTGTTAACGGTGACATTTACGAGGCCACCAATAATGAAGATGGTACTTGGAGCTTAGCGGCTGATACCTTACCTGACTTAACCGAAGGTGATGTAGAAGTCACCGTAACAGCCAGCGATGAAGCAGGGCATACAGACAGCATTACCAATAGTATTAGCGTTGATTTAACTGTACCAGTAGTGACCATTGATTCAATCATTACTACGGATACCACACCAAGTATCTCAGGCACTATCGATGATCCAACTGCAACGGTTGTAGTCAGTGTCACTGTGGACGGTGAAGAATATATTGCGACGAACAACACCGATGGCACGTGGACGTTAGCGGATAATACTCTGCCAGATTTAATAGAAGGCGAAACGGTGATCACCGCGACCGCTTCGGATGCGGCGGGCAACAGCACCACTACAACAGGCAGCATTGACGTTGATACCGTTGGCTTAAACGTGAGTTTAGATTCATTAACCACTAATGAAGTATCGCCAGCATTAAGCGGTAGCATTGATGATGTCACGGCGAGTGTTGAAGTCACTGTTAACGGTGACATTTACGAGGCCACCAATAACGAAGATGGCACGTGGAGCTTAGCGGCTGATACCTTACTAGATTTGGTTGAAGGTGATGTAGACGTCACTGTGACAGCCAGCGATGAAGCAGGGCACACAGACAGCATTACCAATAGTATTAGCGTTGATTTAACTGCACCAGTAGTGACCATTGATTCAATCATTACTACGGATACCACACCAAGTATCTCAGGCACTATCGATGATCCAACAGCAACGGTTGTAGTCAGTGTCACTGTGGAGGGTGAAGAATATATTGCGACGAACAACACCGATGGCACGTGGACGTTAGCGGATAATACTCTGCCTGATTTAATAGAAGGCGAAACGGTGATCACCGCGACCGCTTCAGATGCGGCAGGTAATAGCACCACTACAACAGGCAGCATTGACGTTGATACCGTTGGCTTAAATGTGAGTTTAGATTCATTAACCACTAATGAAGTATCGCCAGCATTAAGCGGTAGCATTGATGATGTTACGGCGAGTGTTGAAGTCACTGTTAACGGTGACATTTACGAGGCCACCAATAATGAAGATGGTACTTGGAGCATAGCGGCTGATACCTTACCTGATTTGGTTGAAGGTGATGTAGACGTCACTGTAACAGCCAGCGATGAAGCAGGCCACACAGACAGCATTACCAATAGTATTAGCGTTGATTTAACTGCACCAGTAGTGACCATTGATTCAATCATTACTACGGATACCACACAAGTATCTCAGGCACTATCGATGATCCAACTGCAACGGTTGTAGTCAGTGTCACTGTGGAGGGTGAAGAATATATTGCGACGAACAACACCGATGGCACGTGGACGTTAGCGGATAATACTCTGCCTGATTTAATAGAAGGCGAAACGGTGGTCACCGCGACCGCTTCAGATGCGGCGGGCAACAGCACCACTACAACAGGCAGCATTGACGTTGATACCGTTGGCTTAAATGTGAGTTTAGATTCATTAACCACTAATGAAGTATCGCCAGCATTAAGCGGTAGCATTGATGATGTTACGGCGAGTGTTGAAGTCACTGTTAACGGTGACATTTACGAGGACCACCAATAATGAAGATGGTACTTGGAGCATAGCGGCTGATACCTTACCTGATTTGGTTGAAGGTGATGTAGACGTCACTGTAACAGCCAGCGATGAAGCAGGCCACACAGACAGCATTACCAATAGTATTAGCGTTGATTTAACTGCACCAGTAGTGACCATTGATTCTATTCTTACTAAGGACACTACCCCAAGTATCTCAGGCACTATCGATGATCCAACTGCAACGGTTGTAGTCAGTGTCACTGTGGACGGTGAAGAATATATTGCGACTAACAACACCGATGGTACGTGGACGTTAGCGGATAATACTCTACCTGATTTAATAGAAGGCGAAACGGTGATCACCGCGACCGCTTCAGATGCGGCAGGTAATAGCACCACTACAACAGGCAGCATTGACGTTGATACCGTTGGCTTAAACGTGAGCTTAGATTCATTAACCACTAATGAAGTATCGCCAGCATTAAGCGGTAGCATTGATGATATTAGTGCGAGTGTTGAAGTCACTGTTAACGGTGACATTTACGAGGCCACCAATAATGAAGATGGTACTTGGAGCTTAGCGGCTGATACCTTACCTGACTTAACCGAAGGTGATGTAGAAGTCACCGTAACAGCCAGCGATGAAGCAGGGCATACAGACAGCATTACCAATAGTATTAGCGTTGATTTAACTGTACCAGTAGTGACCATTGATTCAATCATTACTACGGATACCACACCAAGTATCTCAGGCACTATCGATGATCCAACTGCAACGGTTGTAGTCAGTGTCACTGTGGACGGTGAAGAATATATTGCGACGAACAACACCGATGGTACGTGGACGTTAGCGGATAATACTCTGCCTGATTTAATAGAAGGCGAAACGGTGGTCACCGTGACTGCATCAGATGCGGCAGGTAACAGCACCACTACAACAGGCAGCATTGACGTTGATACCGTTGGCTTAAACGTGAGTTTAGATTCATTAACCACTAATGAAGTATCGCCAGCATTAAGCGGTAGCATTGATGATATTACGGCGAGTGTATCTGTAACGGTTAACGGTGAAGTTTACCAGGCCACCAATAATGAAGATGGTACTTGGAGCTTAGCGGCTGATACCTTACCTGACTTAACTGAAGGTGATGTAGAAGTCACCGTGAGTGCCAGCGATGAAGCAGGGCACACAGACAGCATTACCAATAGTATTAGCGTTGATTTAACTGCACCAGTAGTGACTGTTGATCCTATTACTACTAGTGATACAAGCCCAGAGCTAACAGGGACTGTCGATGATCCAACTGCAAGTATTATTGTAACGGTTGGTGTTGATACATATTCTGCGACTAATAATACAGATGGCACTTGGACCCTAGCTGATAATAGCTTATCTACTCTAAGTGAGGGAATTACTAATATAATTGTTAGTGCGACAGATGCAGCAAGTAATACTTCTGAACAAAATGCAACTATCGAAATTGATACTAGTGGTTTTAATGTTGGTATTGATAGTTTAATAACTAATAATACTTCTCCGGAATTAACTGGAACTATCAATAATCCAGATGCAACAGTTGCGGTTACCGTTAATGAGGTCGAATATGTTGCAATCAATAATGAGGATGGCACTTGGACATTAGCTTCGGACACCTTACCTGAATTAGAAGAAGGTAATCTTGAGGTTACTGTTGTTGTAGAAGATCAGTTTAGTAACACTGCTAATGCTAGTAAAACAATAGAAATAGATTTAACCGCGCCAGACGTCTCTGTTGATAACTTAACCACCAATGACAGCACTCCGGTCTTCACGGGGAGCATTGACGACCCAACGGCGATTGTGACCGTGACCATTGCGGGCACTGCCTATACCGCTGTGAACAATACCGACGGTACCTGGACATTAGACGATAGTTCAATTCCAGCACTGGGTGAAGGCGAACTTGAGATCAGCGTGAGTGCCGTCGATGCGGCGGGAAACACTGATGATGCAACGGGCACCATTACCGTTGACCTCACCGGTTTAAACGTAGGAATTGATGACCTAACGACGAACAGTGTCAGTCCTGAATTAACCGGGTCTATCGATGATCCAGCCGCGACCGTCGTCGTCAGTATTGATGGTAATGATTACACGGCTATCAACAATGGAGATACCTGGACATTAGCTGCAGATACCTTACCTGATTTAGCAGAAGGTGACGTTGAAGTGACCGTGACGGCAAGCGATGAAGCCGGTCATACCGACAGTGCAATAACAACGATTGAGATTGATACGACAGCCCCAGAAGTGACGGTTGACAGCTTAACGACCAACGACAGCACTCCGGTCTTCACGGGGAGCATTGACGACCCAACAGCGATTGTGACCGCGACCATTGCGGGCACTGCCTATACTGCATTGAACAATACCGACGGTACTTGGACATTAGACGATAGTTCAATTCCAGCATTGAGTGAAGGTGAACTTGAGATCAGCGTGAGTGCCGTCGATGCGGCGGGTAACACTGATGATGCAACGGGCATCATTACTGTTGACCTGACGGGTTTAAACGTAGGGATTGATGACCTAACGACTAACAGTGTCAGTCCTGAATTAACTGGGTCTATCGATGATCCAGCCGCGACCGTCATCGTCAGTATTGATGGTAATGACTACACGGCTATCAACAATGGAGATACCTGGACTTTAGCTGCAGATACCTTACCTGACCTAGCAGAAGGTGACGTTGAAGTGACCGTGACCGCAAGCGATGAAGCAGGTCATAGTGATGATGCGAGCATGACGTTAACCATCGACTTAACCGCGCCAGACGTCTCTGTTGATAACTTAACTACCAATGACAGCACTCCGGTCTTCACCGGTAGCATTGACGATCCAACGGCGATTGTGACCGTGACTATTGCGGGCACTGCCTATACCGCTGTGAACAACACCGACGGTACCTGGACATTAGACGATAGTTCAATGCCAGCATTGGGTGAAGGCGAACTTGAGATCGGCGTGAGTGCCGCCGATGCGGCGGGAAACACTGATGATGCAACGGGCACCATTACCGTTGACCTGACTGGTTTAAACGTAGGGATTGATGACCTAACGACGAACAGTGTCAGTCCTGAATTAACCAGGTCTATCGATGATCCAGCCGCGACTGTTGTCGTCAGTATTGATGGCAATGACTACACGGCTATCAACAATGGAGATACCTGGACTTTAGCTGCAGATACCTTACCTGACTTAGCAGAAGGTGACGTTGAAGTGACCGTGACGGCAAGCGATGAAGCAGGTCATAGTGATGATGCGAGCATGACGTTAACCATCGACTTAACCGCGCCAGACGTCTCTGTTGATAACTTAACCACCAACGACAGCACTCCTATCTTCACGGGGAGCATTGACGATCCAACGGCGATTGTGACCGTGACCATTGCAGGCACTGCCTATACCGCTGTGAACAATACCGACGGTACCTGGACATTAGACAATAATACTATGCCAGCACTGGGTGAAGGCGAACTTGAGATCAGCGTGAGTGCCGCCGATGCGGCGGGAAACACTGATGATGCAACGGGCACCATTAGCGTTGACCTGACGGGTTTAAACGTAGGAATTGATGACCTAACGACGAACAGTGTCAGTCCTGAATTAACCGGGACTATCGATGATCCAGCCGCGACCGTCGTCGTCAGTATTGATGGCAATGACTACACGGCTATCAACAATGGAGAGACCTGGACTTTAGCTGCAGATACCTTACCTGACTTAGCAGAAGGTAGCGTTGAAGTGACCGTGACCGCAAGCGATGAAGCAGGTCATAGTGATGATGCGAGCATGACGTTAACCATCGACTTAACGGCGCCAGACGTCTCTGTTGATAACTTAACCACCAACGACAGCACTCCGGTCTTCACGGGGAGCATTGATGACCCAACGGCGATTGTGACCGTGACCATTGCAGGTACTGCCTATACCGCTGTGAACAATACCGACGGTACCTGGACATTAGACGATAGTTCAATTCCAGCACTGGGTGAAGGCGAACTTGAGATCAGCGTGAGTGCCGTCGATGCGGCGGGAAACACTGATGATGCAACGGGCACCATTACCGTTGACCTCACCGGTTTAAACGTAGGGATTGATGACCTAACGACGAACAGTGTCAGTCCTGAATTAACCAGGTCTATCGATGATCCAGCCGCGACTGTTGTCGTCAGTATTGATGGTAATGATTACACGGCTATCAACAATGGAGATACCTGGACATTAGCTGCAGAGACCTTACCTGATTTAGCAGAAGGTGACGTTGAAGTGACCGTGACGGCAAGCGATGAAGCAGGTCATAGTGATGATGCGAGCATGACGTTAACCATCGACTTAACCGCGCCAGACGTCTCTGTTGATAACTTAACCACCAACGACAGCACTCCTATCTTCACGGGGAGCATTGACGATCCAACGGCGATTGTGACCGTGACCATTGCGGGCACTGCCTATACCGCTGTGAACAATACCGACGGTACCTGGACATTAGACAATAATACTATGCCAGCACTGGGTGAAGGCGAACTTGAGATCAGCGTGAGTGCCGCCGATGCGGCGGGAAACACTGATGATGCAACGGGCACCATTAGCGTTGACCTGACGGGTTTAAACGTAGGAATTGATGACCTAACGACGAACAGTGTCAGTCCTGAATTAACCGCAGACTATCGATGATCCAGCCGCGACCGTCATCGTCAGTATTGATGGTAATGATTACACGGCTATCAACAATGGAGATACCTGGACATTAGCTGCAGATACCTTACCTGATTTAGCAGAAGGTGACGTTGAAGTGACCGTGACGGCAAGCGATGAAGCCGGTCATACCGACAGTGCAATAACAACGATTGAGATTGATACGACAGCCCCAGAAGTGACGGTTGACAGCTTAACGACCAACGACAGCACTCCGGTCTTCACGGGGAGCATTGACGACCCAACAGCGATTGTGACCGTGACCATTGCGGGCACTGCCTATACTGCATTGAACAATACCGACGGTACTTGGACATTAGACGATAGTTCAATTCCAGCATTGAGTGAAGGTGAACTTGAGATCAGCGTGAGTGCCGTCGATGCGGCGGGTAACACTGATGATGCAACGGGCATCATTACTGTTGACCTGACGGGTTTAAACGTAGGGATTGATGACCTAACGACTAACAGTGTCAGTCCTGAATTAACTGGGTCTATCGATGATCCAGCCGCGACCGTCATCGTCAGTATTGATGGTAATGACTACACGGCTATCAACAATGGAGATACCTGGACTTTAGCTGCAGATACCTTACCTGACCTAGCAGAAGGTGACGTTGAAGTGACCGTGACCGCAAGCGATGAAGCAGGTCATAGTGATGATGCGAGCATGACGTTAACCATCGACTTAACCGCGCCAGACGTCTCTGTTGATAACTTAACGACCAATGACAGCACTCCGGTCTTCACCGGTAGCATTGACGATCCAACGGCGATTGTGACGGTGACCATTGCGGGCACTGCCTATACCGCATTGAACAACACCAACGGTACCTGGACATTAGACGACAATACTATGCCAGCATTGAGTGAAGGCGAACTTGAGATCAGCGTGAGTGCCGTCGATGCGGCGGGAAACACTGATGATGCAACGGGCACCATTAGCGTTGACCTGACGGGTTTAAACGTAGGGATTGATGACCTAACGACGAACAGTGTCAGTCCTGAATTAACCGGGTCTATCGATGATCCAGCCGCGACTGTCATCGTCAGTATTGATGGTAATGATTACACGGCTATCAACAATGGAGATACCTGGACATTAGCTGCAGAGACCTTACCTGATTTAGCAGAAGGTGACGTTGAAGTGACCGTGACGGCAAGCGATGATGCAGGTCATACAGATATTATTACCAATAGCATTATCGTCGACTTAACCGCGCCAGACGTCTCTGTTGATAACTTAACGACCAACGACAGCACTCCGGTCTTCACCGGGAGCATTGATGACCCAACGGCGATTGTGACCGTGACCATTGCGGGCACTGCCTATACCGCTGTGAACAATACCGACGGTACCTGGACATTAGACAATAGTTCAATTCCAGCACTGGGTGAAGGTGAACTTGATATCAGCGTGAGTGCCGTCGATGCGGCGGGTAACACTGATGATGCAACGGGCACCATCACCGTTGACCTGACTGGTTTAAACGTAGGGATTGATGACCTAACGACGAACAGTGTCAGTCCTGAATTAACCGGGACTATCGATGATCCAGCCGCGACCGTCGTCGTCAGTATTGATGGCAATGATTACACGGCTATCAACAATGGAGATACCTGGACATTAGCTGCAGATACCTTACCTGACTTAGTAGAAGGTGACGTTGAAGTGACTGTGACGGCAAGCGATGAAGCAGGTCATAGTGATGATGCGAGCATGACGTTAACCATCGACTTAACCGCGCCAGACGTCTCTGTTGATAACTTAACCACCAACGACAGCACCCCCGTCTTCACCGGTAGCATTGACGACCCAACAGCGATTGTGACCGTGACCATTGCGGGCACTGCCTATACCGCTGTGAACAATACCGACGGTACCTGGACATTAGACAATAGTTCAATTCCAGCACTGGGTGAAGGTGAACTTGATATCAGCGTGAGTGCCGTCGATGCGGCGGGTAACACTGATGATGCAACGGGCACCATCACCGTTGACCTGACTGGTTTAAACGTAGGGATTGATGACCTAACGACGAACAGTGTCAGTCCTGAATTAACCGGGACTATCGATGATCCAGCCGCGACCGTCGTCGTCAGTATTGATGGCAATGATTACACGGCTATCAACAATGGAGATACCTGGACATTAGCTGCAGATACCTTACCTGACTTAGTAGAAGGTGACGTTGAAGTGACTGTGACGGCAAGCGATGAAGCAGGTCATAGTGATGATGCGAGCATGACGTTAACCATCGACTTAACCGCGCCAGACGTCTCTGTTGATAACTTAACCACCAACGACAGCACCCCCGTCTTCACCGGTAGCATTGACGACCCAACAGCGATTGTGACCGTGACCATTGCGGGCACTGCCTATACCGCATTGAACAACACCGACGGTACCTGGACATTAGACGATAGTTCAATGCCAACACTGGGTGAAGGCGAACTTGAGATCAGCGTGAGTGCCGTCGATGCGGCGGGTAACACTGATGATGCAACGGGCACCATTACCGTTGACCTGACTGGTTTAAACGTAGGGATTGATGACCTAACGACTAACAGTGTGAGTCCTGAATTAACCGGGGCTATCGATGATCCAGCCGCGACCGTCATCGTCAGTATTGATGGCAATGACTACACGGCTATCAACAATGGAGATACCTGGACATTAGCTGCAGATACCTTACCTGACTTAGCAGAAGGTGACGTTGAAGTGACCGTGACGGCAAGCGATGATGCAGGTCATACAGATATTATTACCAATAGCATTATCGTCGACTTAACCGCGCCAGACGTCTCTGTTGATAACTTAACCACCAACGACAGCACTCCGGTCTTCACCGGGAGCATTGATGACCCAACGGCGATTGTGACCGTGACCATTGCGGGCACTGCCTATACCGCTGTGAACAATACCGACGGTACCTGGACATTAGACAATAGTTCAATTCCAGCACTGGGTGAAGGTGAACTTGAGATCAGCGTGAGTGCCGTCGATGCGGCGGGTAACACTGATGATGCAACGGGCACCATCACCGTTGACCTGACTGGTTTAAACGTAGGGATTGATGACCTAACGACGAACAGTGTCAGTCCTGAATTAACCGGGACTATCGATGATCCAGCCGCGACCGTCGTCGTCAGTATTGATGGCAATGACTACACGGCTATCAACAATGGAGAGACCTGGACATTAGCTGCAGATACCTTACCTGACTTAGCAGAAGGTGACGTTGAAGTGACCGTGACCGCAAGCGATGATGCAGGTCATACAGATATTATTACCAATAGCATTATCGTCGACTTAACCGCGCCAGACGTCTCTGTTGATAACTTAACGACCAATGACAGCACTCCGGTCTTCACCGGTAGCATTGACGATCCAACGGCGATTGTGACCGTGACTATTGCGGGCACTGCCTATACCGCATTGAACAACACCGACGGTACCTGGACATTAGACGATAGTTCAATGCCAACACTGGGTGAAGGCGAACTTGAGATCAGCGTGAGTGCCGTCGATGCGGCGGGTAACACTGATGATGCAACGGGCACCATTACCGTTGACCTGACTGGTTTAAACGTAGGGATTGATGACCTAACGACTAACAGTGTGAGTCCTGAATTAACCGGGGCTATCGATGATCCAGCCGCGACCGTCATCGTCAGTATTGATGGCAATGACTACACGGCTATCAACAATGGAGATACCTGGACATTAGCTGCAGATACCTTACCTGACTTAGCAGAAGGTGACGTTGAAGTGACCGTGACGGCAAGCGATGATGCAGGTCATACAGATATTATTACCAATAGCATTATCGTCGACTTAACCGCGCCAGACGTCTCTGTTGATAACTTAACCACCAACGACAGCACTCCGGTCTTCACCGGGAGCATTGATGACCCAACGGCGATTGTGACCGTGACCATTGCGGGCACTGCCTATACCGCTGTGAACAATACCGACGGTACCTGGACATTAGACAATAGTTCAATTCCAGCACTGGGTGAAGGTGAACTTGAGATCAGCGTGAGTGCCGTCGATGCGGCGGGAAACACTGATGATGCAACGGGCACCATCACCGTTGACCTGACTGGTTTAAACGTAGGGATTGATGACCTAACGACGAACAGTGTCAGTCCTGAATTAACCGGGACTATCGATGATCCAGCCGCGACCGTCGTCGTCAGTATTGATGGCAATGACTACACGGCTATCAACAATGGAGAGACCTGGACATTAGCTGCAGATACCTTACCTGACTTAGCAGAAGGTGACGTTGAAGTGACCGTGACCGCAAGCGATGATGCAGGTCATACAGATATTATTACCAATAGCATTATCGTCGACTTAACCGCGCCAGACGTCTCTGTTGATAACTTAACGACCAATGACAGCACTCCGGTCTTCACCGGTAGCATTGACGATCCAACGGCGATTGTGACCGTGACTATTGCGGGCACTGCCTATACCGCTGTGAACAACACCGACGGTACCTGGACATTAGACGATAGTTCAATGCCAGCATTGGGTGAAGGCGAACTTGAGATCGGCGTGAGTGCCGCCGATGCGGCGGGAAACACTGATGATGCAACGGGCACCATTAGCGTTGACCTGACTGGTTTAAACGTAGGGATTGATGACCTAACGACGAACAGTGTGAGTCCTGAATTAACCGGGACTATCGATGATCCAGCCGCGACCGTCGTCGTCAGTATTGATGGTAATGACTACACGGCTATCAACAATGGAGATACCTGGACTTTAGCTGCAGAGACCTTACCTGACTTAGCAGAAGGTGACGTTGAAGTGACCGTGACCGCAAGCGATGAAGCAGGTCATACCGACAGTGCAATAACAACGATTGAGATTGATACAACAGCCCCAGAAGTGACGGTTGACAGCTTAACCACCAACGACAGCACTCCGGTCTTCACGGGTAGCATTGACGACCCAACGGCGATTGTGACCGTGACCATTGCGGGCACTGCCTATACCGCTGTGAACAACACCGACGGTACCTGGACATTAGACAATAGTTCAATTCCAGCACTGGGTGAAGGTGAACTTGAGATCAGCGTGAATGCCGTCGATGCGGCGGGTAACACTGATGATGCAACGGGCACCATTACCGTTGACCTGACGGGTTTAAACGTAGGAATTGATGACCTAACGACGAACAGTGTCAGTCCTGAATTAACCAGGACTATCGATGATCCAGCCGCGACCGTCGTCGTCAGTATTGATGGCAATGACTACACGGCTATCAACAATGGAGATACCTGGACTTTAGCTGCAGAGACCTTACCTGACTTAGCAGAAGGTGACGTTGAAGTGACCGTGACCGCAAGCGATGATGCAGGTCATAGTGATGATGCGAGCATGACGTTAACCATCGACTTAACCGCGCCAGACGTCTCTGTTGATAACTTAACTACCAATGACAGCACTCCGGTCTTCACCGGTAGCATTGACGATCCAACGGCGATTGTGACCGTGACTATTGCGGGCACTGCCTATACCGCTGTGAACAACACCGACGGTACCTGGACATTAGACGATAGTTCAATGCCAGCATTGGGTGAAGGCGAACTTGAGATCGGCGTGAGTGCCGCCGATGCGGCGGGAAACACTGATGATGCAACGGGCACCATTACCGTTGACCTGACGGGTTTAAACGTAGGGATTGATGACCTAACGACGAACAGTGTCAGTCCTGAATTAACCGGGTCTATCGATGATCCAGCCGCGACTGTTGTCGTCAGTATTGATGGCAATGACTACACGGCTATCAACAATGGAGATACCTGGACTTTAGCTGCAGATACCTTACCTGACTTAGCAGAAGGTGACGTTGAAGTGACCGTGACGGCAAGCGATGAAGCCGGTCATAGTGATGATGCGAGCATGACGTTAACCATCGACTTAACGGCGCCAGACGTCTCTGTTGATAACTTAACCACCAACAATAGCTCACCAACCTTAACGGGTACTGTGGATGATGAGAATGCAATCATTACTGTGACCATTGGTGAAACAAGTTATGAAGCCACAAATAATGGTAGTACTTGGTCTCTATCAGATGAAGGTATCGACTTAAGCGAGGGTATTACCACCATTAATGTAGCCGCTGAAAATGTAGCAGGTAATACAGGTAATGCAGCTGGTGATGTAACACTGGATATCACTGCACCAATCGTAACGGTAGATACATTAATAACCAATGATAACTCACCAACCTTAACGGGTATTGTGAATGATGCAGATGCAATCATTACCGTCACTATTGGTGGTGATGATTATGTTGCGCTCAATAATGGCAGTACGTGGAGCTTAACGAATGAAGTCATCAACCTAGCAGTTGGCGACACGACTATCAACGTGAAAGCTGAAGATGCTGCAGGTAATACAGGTAATGGAATTGGCGATGTAACACTTGATATCACTGCACCAATCGTAACGGTAGATACATTAATAACCAATGATAACTCACCAACCTTAACGGGTACTGTGAATGATGCAGATGCAATCATTACCGTCACTATTGGTGGTGATGATTATGCTGTGCTCAATAATGGCAGTACGTGGATCTTAACGAATGAAGTCATCAACCTAGCGGTTGGCGATACGACTATCAGCGTGAAAGCTGAAGATGCTGCAGGTAATACAGGCAATGGAATTGGTGATGTCACGTTAGATATTACTGCGCCAACTGTTACTGTGGATGCTCTAACAACAAACAATAGTTCACCAACCTTAATGGGTACTGTGAATGATGCAGATGCAATCATTACTGTGACCATTGGTGAAACAAGTTATGAAGCCATAAATAATGGTAGCACATGGTCTCTATCAGATGAAGGTATCGACTTAAGCGAGGGTATTACCACCATTAATGTAGCCGCTGAAGATGCTGCAGGTAATACAGGTAATGGAATTGGCGATGTAACACTTGATATCACTGCACCAATCGTAACGGTAGATACATTAATAACCAATGATAACTCACCAACCTTAATGGGTACTGTGGATGATGCAGATGCAATCATTACTGTGACCATTGGTGAAACAAGTTATGAAGCCACAAATAATGGTAGCACATGGTCTCTATCAGATGAAGGTATCGACTTAAGCGAGGGTATTACCACCATTAATGTAGCCGCTGAAGATGTAGCAGGTAATACAGGTAATGGAACTGGTGATGTAACACTGGATATCACTGCACCAACAGTTACTGTGGATGCCCTAACAACAAACAATAGCTCTCCGACCTTAACGGGTACTGTGGATGATGAGAATGCAATTATTACCGTCACTATTGGTGATGATGATTATGCTGCGGTCAATAATGGTAGTACTTGGTCCCTATCAGATGAAGACATCGACTTAAGCGAGGGTATTACCACCATTAATGTAGCCGCTGAAGATGCTGCAGGTAATACAGGTAATGGAATTGGCGATGTAACACTTGATATCACTGCACCAATCGTAACGGTAGATACATTAATAACCAATGATAACTCACCAACCTTAATGGGTACTGTGGATGATGCAGATGCAATCATTACTGTGACCATTGGTGAAACAAGTTATGAAGCCACAAATAATGGTAGCACATGGTCTCTATCAGATGAAGGTATCGACTTAAGCGAGGGTATTACCACCATTAATGTAGCCGCTGAAGATGTAGCAGGTAATACAGGTAATGGAACTGGTGATGTAACACTGGATATCACTGCACCAACAGTTACTGTTGATGCCCTAACAACAAACAATAGCTCTCCGACCTTAACGGGTACTGTGGATGATGAGAATGCAATTATTACCGTCACTATTGGTGATGATGATTATGCTGCGGTCAATAATGGTAGTACTTGGTCCCTATCAGATGAAGACATCGACTTAAGCGAGGGTATTACCACCATTAATGTAGCCGCTGAAGATGTAGCAGGTAATACAGGTAATGGAACTGGTGATGTAACACTGGATATCACTGCACCAACTGTTACTGTGGATGCCCTAACAACAAACAATAGTTCACCAACCTTAATGGGTACTGTGAATGATGCAGATGCAATCATTACTGTGACCATTGGTGAAACAAGTTATGAAGCCACAAATAATGGTAGTACTTGGTCTCTATCAGATGAAGATATCGACTTAAGCGAGGGTATTACCACCATTAATGTAGCCGCTGAAGATGTAGCAGGTAATACAGGTAATGGAGTTGGTGATGTCACGTTAGATATTACTGCGCCAACTGTCACTGTGGATGCCCTAACAACAAATTCCAGCTCACCAACCTTAACGGGTACTGTGAATGATGCAGATGCAATCATTACTGTGACCATTGGTGAAACAAGTTATGAAGCCACAAATAATGGTAGTACTTGGTCTCTATCAGATGAAGATATCGACTTAAGCGAAGGTATTACCACCATTAATGTAGCCGCTGAAGATGTAGCAGGTAATACAGGTAATGGAGTTGGTGATGTCACGTTAGATATTACTGCGCCAACTGTCACTGTGGATGCCCTAACAACAAATTCCAGCTCACCAACCTTAACGGGTACTGTGGATGATGCAGATGCAATCATTACTGTGACCATTGGTGAAACAAGTTATGAAGCCATAAATAATGGTAATACTTGGTCTCTATCAGATGAAGGTATCGACTTAAGCGAGGGTATTACCACCATTAATGTAGCCGCTGAAGATGTAGCAGGTAATACAGGCAATGGAGCTGGTGATGTCACGTTAGATATCACTGCACCAATCGTAACGGTAGATACATTAATAACCAATGATAACTCACCAACCTTAACAGGTACTGTGAATGATGCAGATGCAATCATTACTGTGACCATTGGTGAAACAAGTTATGAAGCCACAAATAATGGTAGTACTTGGTCTTTATCAGATGAAGGTATCGACTTAAGCGAGGGTATTACCACCATTAATGTAGCCGCTGAAGATGTAGCAGGTAATACAGGCAATGGAGCTGGTGATATCACGTTAGATATTACTGCGCCAACTGTTACTGTGGATGCCCTAACAACAAACAATAGCTCTCCGACCTTAACGGGCACTGTGAATGATGAGAATGCAATCATTACCGTCACTATTGGTGATGATGATTATGCTGCGGTCAATAATGGTAGTACTTGGTCCCTATCAGATGAAGACATCGACTTAAGCGAAGGTATTACCACCATTAATGTAGCCGCTGAAGATGCTGCAGGTAATACAGGCAATGGAGCTGGTGATGTCACGTTAGATATCACTGCACCAACTGTTACTGTGGATGCCCTAACAACAAACAATAGCTCTCCGACCTTAACGGGTACTGTGGATGATGAGAATGCAATCATTACCGTCACTATTGGTGATGATGATTATGCTGCGGCCAATAATGGCAGTACGTGGAGCTTAACGAATGAAGCCATCAGCCTAGGGGTTGGCGATACGACTATCAGCGTGAAAGCTGAAGATGCTGCAGGTAATACAGGCAATGGAATTGGTGATGTCACGTTAGATATTACTGCGCCAACTGTTACTGTGGATGCCCTAACAACAAACAATAGCTCTCCAACCTTAATGGGTACTGTGGATGATGGAGGTGCAATCATTACTGTGAGCATTGGTGAAGCAACTTATACAGCGAACAACCTAGGTACCTCATGGACCTTAACGGATGAGAATATCGCTTTAGCCGTTGGTGAAACTGTTGTAAGTGTCGTTGCAACTGATACTGCTAATAATAGCAGTGATGCCGTATCTGTAAGTGTTACTTTAGACACGACCGTACCCGAGGTGACGTTAGATGATTTGATTACTAACAGTACACAGCCAAGTTTATCAGGGACAGTGGATGATGCTGAAGCTTCTATTACTGTCACATTAAATGGTAACGATTATGCCGCGACTAATAATCAAGATAATACCTGGGGTTTAGAAGCAGGTGTATTACCTGAGTTAACAGAGGGTAATGTTAATTTAACTATCACAGTTGAAGATACAGCGGGTAATAATCAAACGATCTCCGAATCCTTTACTGTTGATATAACAGCACCTGAAGTAACAGACCAGTTATTATCAGTCAATGAAGCTGACATAGAGGCTACGGCGAGTACCACAGGATCTTTAACTCTATCGGAAGATCTAGGCAGTGTTTTATTAGTGGCTCCGACTGATAGTTACACGTCACGAGAGGAAACAATCTCTTGGGTGCTATCAACTGATGAGCAAGGTACACAAACCTTAACAGGATCGACTATTAATGGGGATGTGGCGACTTTAACACTAGAAGAAAATGGAAATTATGATTTTACTCTGCTTGCTTCCTTCGACCATTCTGCTCAAGGTGATGACTTATTAGGGCTTACCTTCACAGTAGAGTCGACTGATTTAGCAGGTAATGCAGGTGAAACTGCGCAGCTAGTTGTTAATGTTACTGACGATATTGCTAGTGTAACCGTATATCAACAGGAGGTCGTTGATACGGCTAATACTTTATATAGTGGCGATATTGTGGTTACCGCTGGTGCAGATGGTATTGAAGTCTCTACGGTCACTATTGATGGGTACACCTTTAGCTATGATGCTGACAGCAATGTATTCAGTGCTTATGGCAGTTCTGATATTGTGAATGCTTTTGAGGAAACAGGCTATGATACTGATACTCAAATATTAACGATAAGCACCATCAAAGGTGAAACAATCACTCTTGATGTGTCTTCTGGCGAATACAGTTATACCACAACAGGTGTTGCAGACGTTGAGGCTGCTGTTGAATCTAGCCCTGAAGTGGCGTTAGGTGCAGATGATTCTTTATTAGGACTAGTAGGTGTTGATGCTTTAAATTTAATTGATTTTAGTTCTAGCCAAGCATTTTCTGCAACTGATGCTAATAATGATATTACACAGGTTGTTATTTCTGTAGGTGGTCTACTTGGAGTGGGCTCTGCTGGCTTCTCTTATTCATCTGCAATAGCAGATGAATTCGGGTTAGAGGTTGTCACCGTCGATTTCCCGTTTATTAGTTTAGGAAATACTGCTTCTATCACAATTACTAGCACTGATGACAGTACCATCACAAATCAACAATTAAATGAATTTTTAGGTTCCGTTTATTGGGATGGTGGTTTAGTAAGTCTTGATTTACTATCCGGCATGACAATCGAAGCAACTGACTCAAATGGAAATACCACTTCATCAAGTAATTTTGATCTACTTAATGCCGATCTTTTATCCACTGGTGATAGTCCTGATTATTTGGTTGAAGGCGATGATAATAACAATGCAAGCTTAACGGGTACAACTGGCAGCGACCGTATTTACGGTTACGATGGCAATGACACTTTAAATGGTGACGAAGGTGCAGATCTATTACGTGGTGGGGTTGGTAACGATATATTAGACGGTGAAACAGGTAACGATATCCTTATTGGTGGAATAGGTAATGATACCTTAACTGGCGATACAGGAAATGATGTATTCCGTTGGGAAACAGTCGATGTAACAAGTGTTGATACTATTACCGACTTTGAAATAGGACCGGTTGCTAGTGGTGGTGACATTATCGATTTAGCTGAACTATTAACGGGTGAAGGGAAAATAGGCACATCGGGTGCCGGTAATTTATCTAACTTCTTACACTTTGAATTTGATGGAACAGATACAACACTTTATATCAGTGTAGATGGTGACTTCCAAGGTGGTTATGCAACAGCAGAGGTTGATCAAAGCATCATATTTAGTGAAATAGATATCACAGAAGGGCTTTCTACTGACCAAGATATTATTGAAAACTTACTGGCGAACGGTAATTTATTAGTTGATGACCTCACCTTAGGAGACGATGTGCTAGGTGGTACGACAACTATTGATGTTGGCTTAGTTGATGGTGATGGTGATATTTCCCAAGCAACCGTTGATTTTGAAAGCTCAGGTGCTGCTCCAGAGGTTGTTTCAAATACAGATAATAGTGCACCCATCGTGTGTGCTTCGAATACTTCTTTATTAGGGCTAGTAGCAGTCCAAGCATTAGACATTATTAACTTAGATAACCAAGCCCTTACTGCAATAGACATTGATGGTAACTTAACTAGTGTGGAAGTGAATTACCAAGCCTTGTTAGATGTCAGCTTAACAGAACTAACATTAGCAGCATCAAACGAAATGGCTGCTGAGTTAGGGTTACAAATAGAAGTCAGTAATAACTCTGGTTTATTAGGACTTGTTGCAGCTTCTTCGACGCTCACTATTACCGCAGTAGATGACGGGACAATAGATAATCAATCAATTAATGAATTACTGGCAACCGTACAATTTTATGATAATGAGGGGCTGTTAGGCGGCGCGCTTGAATTAAATGTACAAGCTGATGTGTTAAATAACTTAACGATCACGGCAACTGATTCCGAAGGTGCAAGTAGTAGTGGTTCATTGGGTGATTTGGTGAGTGTTGATGCGCTCAATGATATTCTGTTTGATATTGATACCGTCAAAGAGGGTGATAGTAGTCAAAATGAAATGGATTATAGCTATACCTCAAGCGGCCTTCGTTTATATGGTTATGGTGATAACGACGTATTGATAGGCGGTAGTGGTAACGACCTTATTCGTGGTGGTGCCGGTGATGATAATTTAGTCGGTGGTGCTGGCAATGATATGTTAATAGATGGTAACGGTAGTGATACTTTTAACGCTGGAGATGGAGATGACTTAATCTCCCTTTCTGGAGTACTGTTTGAAAGTATTGATGGCGGAGAAGGCAGTGATACATTGCTGTTAGATGATGGTATTGACCTTGATCTAAGCGACCTAAACATAGGATCTATTACTAATATCGAAACTATAGATTTAAGCGAAGGTGAAACAGGTAATGTGTTAAAACTCACTGAAGAAGCGGTGAAAGCATTAACTGATGAAGAGGACACCCTCACTATCAATGGTGATGATAATGATACGCTTAATATGGAAGGTGCTACATTCGCTGGAAGTTCATTAGTGAATGGTGTGGCTTATAACGAATATCACCTAGGAAGTACAACGCTTTACGTTGATGAAGAGATCGGGGTAACTATTTAATATGTCCATTAAACGTTATGTAATAGCAACGCTGTTGTTTTGTGCTCAAAGCAGCAATGTTTATGCTCTGGATGAGTATGCCCAAGGTGTAAATCAGTTTTCTTTAGCGCAGGTGGTTAATATTGGTTTAGCGAATAACCCTAAAGTTAAAGTAGAAGAAGCAAAAATACAAAGTGCTATCACGCAAATAAAAGTAGAGGAGGGCGGTTATTGGCCCTCTCTTGATTTATCTGTTGGCCCTGAGCACGGTTTATATGGAGAGTTGGGATACGACGTAACTTTATCTCAAACTCTATATGACTGGGGGAAAGTAGCCAGTAATATTGATGCGGCTACCGCAAAAAAATGAAGCAAGTACAAGCGATGTTAAGTGCGCGCTCGGAAGTGGCACTAGAGGTGATTGAGGTCTGTTATGAGATCTATACTGCACAAGAAAAATTAAAAGCCTTACAAACATACCAAAGTGAGCTTCATGGCATCTATCTATTAGCGAAAGAGCGTGATAATTATCAATTCAGCGACAGCTCAGAACTAAGTAAAGTCTTTAAATACCAAGCCTATGTAGATGAGCAATTGGCGATAATTCAAGGTGAACTTAAAGCTGCTGAACGGCTGTATATTTTATTACTCAGACAACCACCTAGCACCCTACCTCGATTTACAGAACCTCTCGATATATTTTCACAGTTAAATACTCAAGAAAAATTAGAGGAGCATATTGTTCAGTCTCCAGAGTATATGCAGGCACAGCAGGATATTTATATCGCTGAATTTGAGGCTAAAAGTGCTAATGCAGCCTTGAAACCTAATGTTGTATTTGAAGCCAGTGCCATTAAAAGAGATGTAAATGGTGTGCTTACCAAAGACTCATCAATTGGCATTAATGTAAAAATGCAAATAAACCAAGGTTTATCAGCCTATTATCAAGCGCAATCTGAACTACAATTAGTAGAAGCAACAAAATGGGAACTACAATCTGTACACAGAGATCTAGCAAGAGAGTTTGGCTCTGATAGCGAAAGCCGGATTGCATTGCAGCAGAGAGTGGAAGCATTAAAGCATCAAGTTAAAGAATCGAGTCATTTAGTGAAGGTGTATTTCGACCAATTTAGTGCAGGTTTGCGCACGATTGAAGACTTATTAAGTAATGAATCAGAAACATTCCAATTAAAAACGCAGTTAATAACAGCTTCATCAGAATACAAAATGTTGCCTTATCGTACCGCTTCAAAACTAGGCATGCTTAATAAATTATTATTACTGCAAGGTGAGAGAGAAAGATACTAATGGAAAAAGGAACAGCACCACAACAAGAAAAAACGCTGCCTCATTCTTCTCGTCGATTTCACTTCACAAAAGCAAAAAAAGATCCGTTAAGAAAAGGCCTTGTTTTGTTTTGTGGATTATTCGACCGACAAGTCACTTCGTCTGCGTTAGCTGACGGTTACCCGCTTCATGATGGTAAGTTAGCCATTGATTATGTGCCACGTGCGTTGGCTCGTGTAGGCTTGTCTGCTCGTGTTGTAGATATTGAGCTTGAAGATATCTTTGAGCGTTTATTACCGGCGTTATTATTAACAGAATCTGGTACAACCGTTATTCTCTCGGAGTTAGATCTTAAACAGGGAACGGCAAAAGTTTTATTGCCAGAAACGGGAGGTGGGATTGATGATTTAAGTCTTGATGAGCTTAAAGAGATTTATACGGGTACCGCTATTCTTGCTAAACCAAAATTTAGAAAAGATGATCGCGCTGGAAACTATGCAAAAGAGAAAAAGAACATTGGTTTAAAGGGCCATTAAGCCGTTGTTGGCCAGCCTATGCAGAAGTTGCTATTGCTTCTTTTGTTGCCAATTTATTAGCCGTTGCAACGTCATTATTTGCTCTGCAAGTTTACGATAGAGTCGTGCCTAATAGTGCATTTGATACGCTTTTTGTTCTCTCCTCGGGTGTCATACTCGCCATTGTGCTTGATTTTTATTTTAAGAGTAATACGCGCGCATTTATTAGATGCCACTGGAAAGCGCTTAGATATCAAACTATCCTCGTTATTATTTGAGCGGGTAATGCAGATCCGTTTGTCGGCTAAACCACCTTCTACGGGTGCTTTTAGTAGCCAGATTAGAGAGTTTGAAAGTGTCCGTGAATTTTTCACCTCCTCAACGGCCGCCACTATCAGTGATTTCCCTTTTATTATTATTTTCTTGAGTGTTATTGCGTATATCGGCGGCTCTGTGGTGTGGGTACCTGTGATTGGTATTCTATTAATGTTGCTACCTAGCTTATTAATGCAGAGAAAGTTAGCAAAACTATCCCGCGCTAATTTACGTGAAGGTGCCATTAAGCATGGCCTTATGTTAGAGGTGATAGACAACTTAGAAACCGTTAAAACTACAAGAGCAGAAGGTAGAAATTTACAACTCTGGGAAGAGTTATCTGCACAACTTGCCGATGAAAATATATTACTTAAAAGAATTCATTCCTTCTTAACTTTGGGTGCTTCTATGACTCAGCAGCTTTGTTACGTTGGTGTGTTAATTATTGGTGTTTTTGAAATCAGTAAGGGTAATTTAACAATAGGTGGTTTGATTGCTTGTACCATGTTGGTATCACGTACGATTGCACCAGTAAATCAAATGGCCGGAGTATTAGTACGTTGGCAACATGTCAAAGTTGCATTGGAAGGATTAGATGAATTAATGAATGCACCTATTGAGCGAGAGGAAGATCGTAAATTTGTACGTAAGACGGATTTAAAAGGTGATTATCATATTGATAATATTAAATTTCGTTACTCTCAAGAAGCTGCATTGATTCTAGATATTCAAAACTTAAAGATTACTGCTGGTAGCCGAGTAATGCTATTAGGTTGTAATGGCGCAGGTAAGTCAACGCTATTAAGGATTATGGCAGGGTTAAGTGATCCAACTGATGGTCGAGTCTTATTAGATAACGTACATTTAGGACAAATAGATCCTAGCGATAGACGTCCAGGTATTGGTTACCTGCCACAGGATATTGCACTTTTCCATGGCACTTTAAGAGATAACTTATTGTTAGATGGAGAGCAACACTCGGATCAAGAGTTATTTGAAGCATTGGATTCGATTGGTTTAGGAGCAGCAACAAGAGAGCATCCATTAGGTTTAGATTTGCCCATTTTAGGTAATGGTAGTGTGTCAGGGGGACAGCGCCAAGCAATTGGGTTAGCGCGTATTATTTTACAAGATCCACGCATTGTTTTAATGGATGAACCGACCGCGTCATTTGACCAAAATAGTGAAGAGAAAGTACTGATTTTTCTTAATAAATGGTTGAAAGGGCGAACCTTGATTATGTCGACACATAAAAGAAGAATGTTATCCATTGGCCAACGAGGAATAGTATTACATAAAGGCAAAGTGACCATGGATGGGTCTTTAAAAGATATTCTCTCTACTAATAAACAGGGGAATGCTAATGTCTAAAAAACATAATCAATCTCGATTATTGAGGTCATTAAATGACCCTGAATATACAGTGATGCACCCTGCAACTAAACCTGGATTATGGTTGAGTATATTGACGGTTATTGCATTTGTGGTTTGGGCAAGCTTTGCCGAGATAGATGAAGTAACACGTGGTGAAGGACGTATTATTCCTTCTAGCCGTTTACAAATGATCCAAAGTTTAGAAGGTGGGATTATTGATTCCTTATTAGTGCAAGAAGGAGATATGGTTGAAGCAGGACAAGTATTAGTGAGTCTAGATCAAACCCGTTTCTATGCGGCTTATATGGAAGGGATTAGTCAAGCCATTGCATTAAAAGCGGCCATTGCTCGATTAGACTCTGAGGTTAAAGATCAAAAGGCGATTGCCTTCCCTGAAGACTTTGATTTAAGTACGCCTGAAGTACAGTCTGAAATCGCATTATTTAAAGCCCGCCGAGATAGAAAGCAGCAAACTATAGCCTCTGTACAACGTGAAATTGATATCTCTGTTAAAGAGCGAAAGGTGCTTGAACCCCTAGTGAAACGTAAAGCCGTTAGTAGAATGGAACTGTTACGGATAGATAAAGGTATTGAAGAATTAAAAGGTAAAGTAGTGAGTGTTGAGCAAGACTATATGCAAGATGCTTATACGGAGTTGACAGAAAAAAAGGCTAGTTTAAACGCCTTAATGGAAACCTTAGTGCAGAAAGAGGATCAACTTAAACGAACGCAAATAGTATCTCCAGTACGTGGCCAAATTAACGATATATTAGTCACCACCAAAGGGGGTGATTCAACCTGGTGAGCCAATTATGAAAGTGTTGCCCGTTGATGAGCAACTATTAATTGAAGCACGTATAAAACCCAAGGATGTCGCTTTTTTAGCGCCGGGTATGACAGCTAAAGTAAAAATAACCGCTTATGATTACACCATTTATGGCGACTTAGAAGGAAGGTTAGAGCAAATTAGTGCGGATACTTTTGAAGAAGATACTGCTCAGGGTAAAGAATATTATTACCAGGTGCTAATCCATACTGATAAAAATTATCTTGAACGTAATGGAGAGAAGCTACCTATTAGACCAGGAATGATAACGCAGGTAGATATATTAGGTGCAAAACGTACGGTACTTAGTTATTTATTAAAGCCATTAATTAAAGCAACACTTTATTGATCATGTTGTTCACACCACGCACTAGTTACGTAGTGTGAACAGGTTTTTATCGATTATTTAATCACAGTGAGTTTACTTGCTTCTGTATTACTTAATTTAGGCAGTAAATGTAATTTGTTATGGATCGCGTGATGGATAAACGATAGCTTAGTTCTGACTGCTTGCGTAAGTACAAAAGGGTAAGCATCAGCTAGCCCCATACTTCGGTTCAGCGAATTCAGCATGACTGAAAAATCTATCCAAGTATCAAGAATCTGAGTAATCCCTTTTTGCCCCATAAAATATGAAGCATCTTGTGGCAGATTTAAAGATTCAACCTCTTCATTATCATAGTCATCCCCTGAGGTAGAGCTGCTAATAGAGAAATTTTGAGCGGTTTCTAATGTATCAATAATATGCATGTAGTGTGCCCATGTTTCAGCCCAATCTTCGTAGGGGTGCATAGTGGCATATTCACTGATAAAAGTATTAGGCCAATTTTCAGGGGCACCTTGTTCATAATGAAGGGCTAGTGCTGCCTGATAATCTAGCTCATCATCTCCAAAATATTGCTTGCACAGAGCATGCTTCTCAGGCTTATGAGCGATTAATTGATCGAAATAATAATGCCCTAATTCATGGCGAAAATGACCAAGTAGGGTTCGGTATCGTTCACCCATCGCATGTTTTGTTTGTGAGCGAGCAACATCATCAGCTTCTGCTAAATTAATGGTAATATGCCCACAATCATGACCAGTAAAAACAGTTTCTTGTCCTGCTAAAGGGCTAGAAAAGTGGTCATTGACATTGCGATCGGTAATAAAGTCAAAACTCAATCCCGTTTCTGGATCTTGCATTAGGTTGTGTAAAGGAATCGGCAACGCATTTAAAGTGTATAAAGCGCGTCGTTTGGCCGTTTCCATTTTATGCCATAACGGAATATGCTCTGCAATACTTAAGTCCGGTACAGTTTCATTAAACCGACAGGCAAAGCATAAGACCTCGTCACTGTCTGGTATAGGTGTGTAAGTACTTAAGTTCACCATGCCATTACAGGCATTATACTGCGCATTATTATCGCACTTTTTATACTTTACTTTAGGGTCATCAAGTTTATAAAACAGCCCTGTTTTCGCCTCAATTTCATAAGGTTCAACCTGATCGAATTGATCATCAATGCCAACGGTTTTGCCGCATGCAAGGCAGTGACTACTTTCAAAAAATAGAATAGGGTGTTGAGCGCAATTACATTTAAATGTTTTCATATTGTTACCGTATAAAACCTTAACAAAGTAGCACTTAACCTTTGTTTAATAGTTCTGTTTTCTTTTTAGTAAACTCTTCTTCAGTTAACACGCCCATATCCCTTAATTCAGCCAATTTAGTGATGATTTCAATCATCTGGTTAGCTGCGTGAAACTGCTCATTAGGCATGTCAGATGAAGGTATTTCTGCGGTTGTTGTTGGTGCTTCTGTTGACTGCATTACTGAATGATTTTCTTGTGCAAAATTGGTATTGCTTGAAGTGGGTAATGATTGGCCTGAAATCAAAGGTAAACTGCTTACATGAATATTACCCCATTGGCTGCTAAAGGTTAGTGAGTCATCACCACCTTGTTGCTGGCTAACACCGCCAATATTATGATCTAAGGTGTCGTAAATAGAGATTTGGCCATTTAATTCAATGGCAAGTTTATTAGGAAAAACAGCATAACGAATATTGTTTTGAGCTCCACTACTGAAGGGGTGCCCTAAATGGCTTGGCCACCATTGACTACTGCCGGTGTACCCGCAGGTATAATAGGAAATACTTGATTATTAGCTAGAAAATTAGCTAGTTCATTACAGAGATTATCCACAGTCATTTTTAAGCCGCTATTAAACATATCGCCAACCATTGTCATACCACCACGCATCCATTGTCCTGAACCACCTAATTCAGGGCAATTGAATTGCGCCATGGAACAGCCGCCATTATTCACTGCGACAAGCATATGCATGACGGCATCTTGGCTCAGGCCATAGCGTGATGAGAGTTCGTTGACAAAGTTTGCACCGATATCCGTTAGCTTTTGCATAAGGCGTATCCTATTAGGTCGTTTTACAGAGGTAAGGGGTAATAAATCATTTTGATATTATTATATTTATTCGAATCTATTTTGCATGGAAGAAATGCTTAAAATATGCACTATCATAGCATCATTGTTGATCAGCTGAGCACCTTTATTGTTAAGTATTTTTTAAAGCGATTAGTCAATGATGATTAAATTAATAAAATGAATGCTTCTCCTCTTACCTCAAAAAAATATGCTCTTGATTTAGCGTCAGTTATTCAGATATTAAGTGTTATTTTAGTGCACCCTTTGCACCAAAAGGTGCGCTTTAAGTAAGGTTTTGCGGTGTGTCCTTAATAAAAAAATTAAGTCTTCCACTATGCGTCGCGGTTTACACCGTTAGACAGCATATTTCCATTGTATTTCATGTATGTGGAATAATTATTGCAAAAAATAAATCAACACCTAGTAACATTTTCATGTTATTTATATAGCTGCATATCATTAAAGGGGAATTAGTCGATGACAATCACTGTTGGTATTTCGCATCATACTGAATATAAATATGACCGCTCAGTAAACATGGGGCCGCATATCTTTCGTTTACGTCCTGCCCCACATAGTCGAACAAAAATTAAAAGCTACTCGTTAAAAATTACACCAGAAGATCATTATATTAATTGGCAACAAGATCCCTTTGGTAACTATCAGGCTCGAGTGGTGTTTAATGAACCCACCACTGAGTTTAGTTTTACTGTTGACTTAGTCGCGGAAATGACAGTCATCAATCCCTTTGACTTCTTTCTAGAAGAATATGCTGAAGAATTTCCTTTTGTTTACGACAAAATATCCAAAGCAGAATTAGCTCCTTATCTTAAAAAACGTAAAGCCAGCCCTAAACTCTTAGAATTAATTGCCTCCCTAAAACCAGAAGAACCGATCCGTAGCGTAGATTTCTTAGTGGCGGTGAATCAAGTTATTTATGAGTTAGTTGGTTACGGCATTCGTTTAGAGCCTGGCGTGCAAACTGCCAATGAAACCTTGACCAAAAAAACCGGGTCATGTCGTGACTCTGCTTGGTTATTAGTGCAATTGTTCCGTCATTTAGGCTTAGCGGCACGTTTTGTATCAGGCTATTTAGTACAGCTTACTTCAGATCAAAAATCCTTAGATGGTCCGAGTGGTCCTGAGGAAGACTTTACTGATTTACATGCTTGGACAGAGGTTTATATCCCTGGTGCTGGTTGGATTGGTTTAGACCCAACTTCTGGTCTATTTGCTGGTGAAGGCCATATCCCATTAGCTTGTACGCCTGAGCCAAGTTCTGCTGCGCCAGTGACAGGTGGCATTGATGATTGTGAGTCTGAATTTAGCTTCTACAACAAGGTAACACGTGTTCATGAAGACCCTCGTGTAACGAAACCTTATTCAGAGGCTCAATGGTCAGCGATTAATCGTTTAGGCCAACATGTTGATGATATTTATGATGATCAAGGGATCCACCTAACCATGGGTGGAGAGCCAACCTTTATCTCCATCGATGATATGGAACATCCGCAGTGGAATACAGAAGCTGACGGTAAAGAAAAAAGAGTATTAGCACAAAATCTATTCGTAGAAATGAATAAAGTATTTACTAAAGGTGGTTTTACCCATTACGGACAAGGTAAGTGGTACCCAGGTGAACCATTGCCACGTTGGCAATATGCTTGTTATTGGCGTAAAGATGGGGTTGCATTGTGGAAAGACGCTAGCCTATTAGCCGATCCAAACAAAGACTATAAGCTTGATCATACTGACACTCAAAAGTTTGCTGAAAAACTCAGTGATGCCTTAGGGTTAGGTAAAGAAGCCTTAACTACCGCCTATGAAGATATCCTTTATCATTTATGGCAAGAGGGTTCATTACCATCAGAGCCGGGACCAAAAGATCCTAAATTATTACATGCAATGAGCCGCAAAGGCTTTTTAGAAAAAATGGAAAAAGGTATCGAAAACCCTGTTGGTTATGTTCTACCTTTACAGTGGAATGGCGGCAAAAATTGCTGGCAGTCCTGTGCATGGGAATTTAAGCGTGGTCACTGTTTCTTGTTACCTGGTGAATCACCATTAGGTTATCGTTTACCGTTAGACAGTTTGGCATGGACAGATAATATTATCGATCGTGACCCCTTTGATATTCCTGAGACCTTTGCTAAGTCCAAGAAGCTGAAAAAAGGCTTTATTGGTAGTGAAATGATCAAAACAGCAATGGCACTAGAGGTGAGAGATGGGCGTTTATATATCTTTATGCCGCCAACTAGTCATTTTGAACATTACTTAGGTTTATTAAATTCGATTGAAACAGTGGCAAAAGAGCTTTCAATGCCCGTTGTTATTGAGGGATATAGCCCACCAAAAGACAGTCGTGTTGAAAAATATGCCGTTACACCGGATCCTGGTGTTATTGAGGTGAATATTCACCCATCAACATCTTGGGAGCAATTAGTAGAAAGAACCACCACATTGTACGGGTTAGCGAAGCAATCTCGTTTAGGTACCGATAAATTCATGGCTGATGGCCGTCATACTGGTACCGGCGGTGGTAACCATGTGACCTTAGGTGGTGAAACACCGGATCAAAGTCCATTCCTACGTCGCCCAGATATTTTACGTAGCTTTATTACTTATTGGCAGCATCATCCTGGGTTGTCTTACCTATTCTCTGGTTTATTCATTGGCCCAACCAGCCAAGCACCGCGTGTTGATGAAGCCCGTGATGAAGTGCTTTATGAGTTAGAAATTGCCTTTTCACATATGCCGGAAGGAGAAGTACCTGAACCATGGTTAGTGGATAGATTATTACGTAACTTATTGGTGGATTTAACGGGTAATACACACCGTGCAGAGTTCTGTATCGATAAACTATATTCGCCAGATTCTGCAACAGGGCGTTTAGGGATCGTTGAGTTCAGGGGCTTTGAAATGCCTCCTCATGAGCAAATGAGCCTGGTGCAAATGTTATTATTACGTACGTTATTGGCGTGGTTCTGGAAAAACCGTATCACAAACCGCTAGTGCGTTGGGGAACTGAACTACATGATAAATTCCTACTGCCACAATATGTAGAAAATGATTTAGCAGAAGTAACGCGTGACTTACAACAAGCAGGTTTTGGTTTCCAACTAGGTTGGTTGAACCCATTCTTTGAATTTAGATTCCCAGTATGTGGTACCCGTGAGTTGGACAACGTTACACTTGAGCTAAGAACAGCCATCGAACCTTGGCATGTATTAGGTGAAGAGGCGAGTGCTTCTGGTACCGCACGTTATGTGGATTCCTCATTAGAAAGGGTTCAAATTAAAGTGCAAGGCACCATGAGTGACCGTTATGTGGTGACCTGTAATGGGCGTCGAGTGCCGCTTAAATCTGTTAAAGGCAAAGCAAAAGATGAAATGGTAGCAGGTATTCGTTACCGTGCATGGCAACCACCAACAGCATTACATCCAACAATCGGGGTTCATGCACCATTAACTTTTGATTTAATCGATACTTGGGAAGGTCGTTCCTTAGGTGGATTTGTATATCATGTGAGTCATGCTGGTGGTCGTAACCCAGAAACCTTACCTGTGAATGCCTTTGAAGCAGAAGGTCGTCGCGTAGCTAGATTCTGGGAACATGGACATACACCATCATTACTGAAATCAGACCAACCGAGTTGGGTGCCATCGGCGGCAACACATAGTTTCCATGCGGCCGACTCAGTGACTGAGTTTGTGGTACCAGCTGAAGAAAGTATTAATCAAGATTACCCGCATACCTTAGATTTACGTCGTCAACCTGGCTTTAAATAAGTCTGGATAAACGTAGTATTCCACTTTGAAATTTATTAAAGTGGAATACCTCTTTTATTGCCTGTATAAGGCATCACACGCGAATAATTTCTTATAAATGGAGCATTTTCAGCATGTATATTAATCACAGCAGTATGCCGGAATTGCCTGAATGGTTGTCCCTCTATCTAAATAAATCACATGATCACGATGAGCTAGTTAACCATAGTGGTTTATTACCTAAACATTGGGATACATTATTTAATCGTTTATCTGACCTAAGTGCTGAAGAGGTTAGTGGGCGTGCCATTGAAATTAGTCAGTTATTACAGAATGGTAATATCAAGCATGAAAGTAACCATCAATGGAATTTTGATCCATTACCTTTTATGTTCTCAAAGAAAGATTGGCAGTCATTAGAAGCTGGCATTAAACAACGTGTCGCACTGTTAAACAAAATTCAGCAAGATATTTATGGTGATCAACAACTATTAATGGATGGTTCGCTTGTAGCCAAAGATCTGTTTCAAGATAAAAGATACTTGCGTGAAGGTTTTAGCCTACCAAGTAACGAATTAAAATTATTTTTTACTGCGGTTGACGTATATCGCACTCCCTCAGGTGGTTTTAAAGTACTAGCCGATCACTGTCAGTGCCCATTAGGATTAGGCTTGTTATTAAAAAGCCGAGTGATTGCACGTCGAGTTATGGCCGAAGAGTTCGCCGAGTGCAATGTACAACAGATAAAGCAGTTTTTAGCGTCATTTCAAGATACGATCAGTGAATATACTCGCTATATGGACGACCCTAGAATCGTTATATTGACGCAAGGAATTGATGATCCTAACTACAATGAGCATGCTTTCTTATCAACATACTTTGGATACACTCTAGTACAAAGCGCCGACTTAACCGTGAGAAACGGTGAGGTCTGTTTAAAATCATTGCAAGGGTTAGGAAAAATTAATGTTATTTTACGTTGGTTACCTGATCACAGTATTGATTCATTAGAGCAAACAGAATATTCACTGCATGGTATCCCAGGGTTATTACAAGCAGTCCGCGAAGGGTCTGTGAAAGTATTGAACCCTTTTGGTAGCGGTATTTTATCTTCACCTTCGGTACAAGCTCATTTAGGCACGTTATCTGAAAAACTATTACAACAATCTTTGTTATTGGAACAACCTAACTACTATGATGTTGATCAGGTTGAACAAGAGAATTGGAGTCACTTAGAGTTATTAAGTTATCAGGATAACCGTTTTAAATTAGATGGTGCTGCAGATATCCAACAAATTAAAAAGTTAGTTGCAGCAGAGCCTGAGAATTATTATTTTAAAGACAAACCTACATTTAGCAGCGCGCCATTTTGGAGTGGTGGTCAATTGATTGCTAAGCCTGTGGTATTTCGCTGTTATGCCTTAAATACAGAGCACGGAGTAGAGGTATTGCCTTCAGCCCTGTGTTTTTCTAATGAAGTTAGCCGTTATCCAAGCCTATCTGGCTGGATCAAAGATACTTGGATTAATGCCAATGGCGAGAATACAGTGACTGAACCGATAGCCTCTATTCCCGTTCGAAAACGCATGGATGTGACGCTCTTAGAAGGGGTCATATCAAGTCGTACTGCAGAACACCTGTTTTGGTTAGGTCGCTATTTAGAGCGAACAGAAAGCACAGTGCGAGTGCTACGCATATTTATTGACCGATATACCGAGTTAGCCATCTACCCAGACGCAATGCGTCGTACTATGGTAACGCGTTTATTTAGCGCAATTCGCTCTCAACATATTGTTTACCCATATATTGAGCAAGAGCCAGTATTACAAATTTTAGATAATGAAAGTGCTAAGACCATGGCTTTTCAGTTATTAGCCAGCGAGCAGTGTGCCGGTAGTATTGCTAATACTTTAAAATACTTAGCCAATGCAGCGGTACAAATTCAGGAATTATTATCCTACGATAGTCGTCGTATTATTGATGAAATTAATGAGTTGGTAAAAGCACTATCCACCATTACGCTGAGTACTTCATCGCGTGCATTACAAACAATTTTAGATAAAGTGATTGGTTCAATCATGGCCTTCAATGGGTCTATTGCCGATTGTATGCCCAACAGTAATGGTTGGTTCTTGTTAGAGATAGGTCGCCGTATTGAGCGTAGCTTGCAAATTACGTCGTTAAGCTCAGCCTTGTTAACAGAAGAGTTAGAAGAGCCGGTTGAAATAGCGTTATTAGAATCTGTATTAACCTGTCAGGTGAGTTTAGTGACTCATAAACGCCGTTATCGTATGCACCAAAGTATTGGGACAGGGCTTGAGCTCTTATTATTAGATGCAGAATATCCACGTTCGTTATTATTCCAACTAGAGCAGATTAATAGCCTGTGTCAGCATCTACCAACAAAACGGCGTCCTGGGGTCATTGCCGCCCATGAAAAAGCGATTGTATTGTCTAAAACCACTTGTTATGTCACTGAAAAAGATTACTTGCAAGCGAGTACAGATGGCAAGAGATTACAATTAATTGAGTTTAACCATCACATTCGTAGTAACTTAAATACCTTTTGTGATGTATTACTACTACAATACTTTTCTCATACACAAACCGCCAATAAACTTAATTGGACTAATATTGAGCAAGCTCAATCGTGAAATATAAAATAAAACATACAACTACTTATCAATACGCCGATTTTGTCAGCTTATGCCAAAACCAAGCGCGTTTAACGCCGAAAACAAATCGAACACAGCTATGTCACAGTAGCCATATTAAAATAGATCCACCAAGCAGTTATTTAAAAGAATTTACAGATTATTTTAATAATAAGGTCACGGTATTTGAGATCACAACACAGCATAAAGTGTTGGCCGTGACCATGGTCAGTGAAGTGGAATTACTGGTAAAAGATAACATTGATTTTAACAGTATCGATATGCCTTGGGAAAAAGCCAGAGACATATTAGCTACCCCCAACACCAGCGAATTATTGAAAGTATCTGAATTTATTTTACCTTCACAATTTACCCAGTTAGAAAAAGGCATTCGTGACTATGCATTAGTCTCATTTAGCGACAAGGCAAACTTAATTGAAGCCTGTAAAGACTTAATGGCACGAATTTTTCATGAGTTCCAATATGATCCTGGTTTTACTACGATTAGTACACCCTTAAGTGTTGTTTTTGCACAAAAAAGGGGCGTTTGCCAAGACTTTGCACACTTTGCGTTAGCCTGCTTACGTAGCATAGGTTTAGCGGGTAGATATGTAAGTGGTTATATAGAAACTTTACCACCAGAAGGTGAAGAAAAATTAGAAGGAGCCGACGCAACACATGCTTGGTTCGCTATTTTTGTTCCTGGATTTGGGTGGTTGGATTTTGATCCAACAAATGATGTGTTACCTAAAGATCAACATATTACATTAGCAGTGGGGCGAGACTTCTCTGATGTTACTCCTTTAAAAGGGGTGGTATTCGGTGGCGGGGCCCAAGCATTAGATGTCGCAGTGGATATGATTAGATTAGGGTAAATTTACAACGTCACAATTAAACATGAGTTAATGAAAAGGCGAAAGTGTATGGAAATTGACTGGAAAGCGTATCAAACGAATGGTTTTTTTGATGAATTAATTGACGCTAAGGGGAACGTCAGGGTACACGGGAAACAACTTGCTGAATTTTTTGCAAACTTGTCAGGGGAAGAGTTAAAGAAAGCCAGAGCGGTGGCTGATTTAGCGATTAAAGAGATGGGCATTACCTTCACCGTTTATAATGAAGGAAATATGATTGATAGAGCTTGGCCCTTTGATATTATTCCTCGTACTATTGGTAAAAAAGAGTGGCAAGGTGTAGAAGTTGGATTAAAACAACGCGTTGAAGCATTAAATCTATTTATTGATGATTTATACCATGACCAAAAAATAATAAAAGATGGTATTTTTCCCAAAGGTTTATTAGAAAAGTCAGTCAACTTCCGTCAGCAGTGTGTTGGCATTACCCCGCCTAACAAAATATGGGCGCATATTTGTGGCTCAGATTTAGTCCGAGATGGTAAAGGAACCATGTATGTCCTAGAGGATAATCTACGGGTTCCATCAGGTGTCTCTTATATGCTTGAAAACCGCTCCGTAATGAAACGAGTCTTCCCCGAATTATTTGAACAAGTCCCCATTTTACCCGTCGATGATTACCCTTCCCAACTCTTTGATATGTTAGCTGCAATGTCTCCACGTCCAGATGATAAACCGGAAGTCGTGGTATTAACCCCTGGTGTATTTAACTCCGCATATTTTGAGCATTGTTATCTTGCACAAGAGATGGGCTGTGAGCTAGTGGAAGGGCGCGACCTGGTTGTGGAAAAAGATGATTGCGTTTATATGCGTACGATTACTGGTTTGCAACGTGTGGATGTTATTTACCGTCGTATTGATGACCTTTTCTTGGATCCAGAGGCCTTCTTACCTGATTCTCAATTAGGGGTTCCGGCTTAATGAGAGCTTGGTCTAAGGGTAATGTTGCCCTAGTCAATGCACCTGGCGCAGGGGTTGCTGATGATAAAGTGGTTTATGCTTATGTACCTGAAATAATTAAATATTATTTAGGTGAAGAGGCGAAAATTGCCAATGTACCTACCTTTAAATGTCTTGACCCTAAAGAGTGTGATCATGTGATCAAGAATATCGATAAATTAGTGATAAAGCCGGCCAATGAATCCGGTGGTTATGGTTTATTGATTGGCCCTAAATCGACTAAAAAAGAGCAACAGGAAACCATTGCTCAAATTAAAGCGGATCCTCGTAACTGGGTCGCTCAACCAACTTTAGATTTATCCACTGTACCTACCTTAGATGGCATTACTCCTGATGGTCGCCATGCTGATTTAAGACCCTTTATCTTGTCTTCTGGAAAAGATACTCAGATAACAACTGGTGGCTTAACACGTGTTGCTATGACTAAGGGATCATTAGTGGTGAATTCATCTCAAGGTGGCGGTAGTAAAGATACTTGGATTGTAGACGAGGAGGCTAAATAATATGTTATCAAGAGTCGGTGAAACTTTATATTGGGTATCTCGCTATATTGAACGAGCAGAAAACGTCGCTCGCTTAATCAACGTTAATAATATGTTGATGATGGACTTACCAAAAGGGGTAAGTGCAGGTTGGGAGCCTTTAGTAGATATTATTGGTGCACGTAAAGCTTATTTAGAGACACATACAGACTTCTCTGAGCAAAAAGCGTTACGTTATCTATTGGTGGGTAAAGATAACTTCTCCTCCATCTTAAATTCGATTATTTCAGCGCGCGAGAGTGCACGTACTATTCGAGATGTTATTCCAAGAGATGTTTGGGAAGAGATCAATTCACTTTATTATTATGTGAAAGATAATCAAAGTGAGGGGTTAAGTAAACGGGGGCGATTTGCCTATCTAAAAACCATTATCGACGCTGCTCATCAAATATTTGGTACCTTAGATGCCACTATTAACCATGATGTGGGTTATACCTTTATCCGCATTGGTTTGATGATTGAGCGTGCAGATATGACATCTCGTATCTTAGATATTCGTTCTGAAACCTTAATCACCAGTAAAGAAGCGCAACCCTACGAGAATATACAGTGGATAAGTCTTTTACGCTCTCTCAGTGCCTACCAGATGTATCGTCAAGAGATGGGGGTACGTGTACAGCGCTCTGATGTTATTGAGTTTGTGATGCACAATGAGGTCTTCCCTCGTTCAATATTATTCTGCTTAGAAGAATTAAAAGTACTAATTCAGCCTTTACCGAATGCAGCAGAAATCATTGACGTCATAGACCATGCCATTGATGAGTTAAAAAGTGAAGATGTTCGTGAATTGAAAAAAGGCTACTTGCATGATTATATTGATAATATTCAAGTTGAGTTAGCGGCAATTCATAATGGTTTAGCGGAGTTATATTTCTTAAAACCAGCAGAATAATTTCACTTTTATTGATTATTAATTTGAAGTGCAGCAATCACTACGCTCACTTCATTATTCATTTATTAGTCTTTTCTATTAATGAGTAAATTTTACAGGGTTATTGGTTGCTGCTGTAAAAACTACATCATTAACATTCCATGTTTTTCTTACTTATTTATTTTATTTTATTAAAAATCAACTGCTTATAGTTTTTTGTTTTGTTGGCACGACTTTCGCAATAATTATATTGAACAATCGAGAATAGGGGCATTTAATCCCTCTATTATTTTTCACTTAATAGAAAGCGACATATCTATTATTAAGGAGATTGACACATGGCTACTACAACGACTAAAGCAAAAACTCAAGAAACACAAAGCAAAGTAGAAGATGCTTATCATTCAGCTGAAGAAGCTGCCACTGAGGCTGTTCACTCTTTAAAAAATAAAGCGCAAGCATCATTAAATGAAGGTTCAGAAAAAATTAAAACAGCAACAGCTCAAGCAGAAAATGTTATCAAAGAGCGTCCATTATTAAGCGTTGGCTGTGCATTCTTAGCAGGTTGGGCTATATCTAAATTAATTAAATAATTAGTTAATTAACGAATCGGAGATTTTATGACAAACAACAATGAACCAGTTTGCGATGAAAATAAGATCTCTGATGAGGCTAAGTCAGATAACTTATTTGATACTGAACAAATTGAACAAAAATTCAATGAAGTCAGCAGTATGTTTAATAAGTTATCGGACACCATAGATGCACTTGGTAAGTGGTCTGAGTCGACCATCCAAGTGTTTTTTATGGAACTGTTACGCAGTATTGCAGCGAGTAAGCAGTTTTTATTATGTCAAGTTCTGTTCATTCCATTATTAATTCTATTTGTATTTAGCACCTGCATCGCCATTGGTATTGTCTTTTATAGCCTAACTGGATACTTATTAGTTGGAGTCGGCACATCGTTACTATCTATGTTGTTAGTACTCGCTGGTTTAGCCTATTGGCAAAAACGTTTAATGAAAATGATTGGGTTTACAGACACGATTGCACAAATTAAGGAGGGAATAGATGTCGTCTCTAAAGCATCTAAATCACTCGATTAAGTTAAAAAGGTTAGAGGGAAAGGATCAGCTAAGACAGCTTGATTTATCACTTAAACTATTCTTAAATGATATTCATAAACATACTAAAGAGCACCCCTTTGTTGTCACTGGTGTCAGTGCATTAGGTATATTTATATTGAGTAAATACAGAAGAAAAATAAAAACATTATATCCACTTGCCTCGTTAGGTTTTAACTATTTTAACAGTAAAAAATAAACCAAGGATCGGCAGCGTTACTTATTCTGATTGGTATTAAAAGTGCTTTCATGGAGTTACAATCTTGAACGATGGGCTACAACAACCACCTAAACCAACCCCTTCTGACGTGAATCAACACGTTACTCATAGCATTAAAAATAACGACTTCACTAAATTATACTCAATGGGATTTGGTTTCATTTTTTGTATTGTATTGTTGGTCAGTATTTACTTTGCTAAATCTATTCTGTTGCCGATTATTATCAGTACTTTCATTGCTTTATTATGCAGTCCAGTGGTTAATTACCTGGTTAAAATTGGTTTGCCTAGGTTGATAGGTGTACTAGCCGTTATCTTTTTAATTGTCGGGTTAATATTTGGTGGATTAAGCTTATTAAGTGGTCCTGCCCAGGAATGGTGGGCTAAATTACCCTCGCTTGTTAAAGATGTATCGCAGGAAATATCCACCGCCGCCAATAATACCAGCTTTAATAGTGCCGCAAATGAAGCCATTATGGACGACAGTAATGTCGGTGAATTTAAGAGCGATACTATGGTGTCTTTGGTGAAAAGTATCGCCATGGCAACACCAACCATGCTTACTCAATTTATGATGGCTTTGTTTATGGCTTATTTTATGTTGAGTTATGGTCGTTCATTATTCACTGGTTTATTAATGCAATTTGATAGTTTCGAGAATAAACGTAAAACCGTTGAGTTAGTCAGAACCATTCAGCATGACTTATCTCGATATATAGGCACAGTGACTTTAATTAATATTTTATTGGGCGTTGTGGTAGGGATTGTCTTTTCTATTTTAGGCGTAGAGGACCCATTTCTCTGGGGGCATTAGCTGGCATCATGAATTTTGCACCCTATTTAGGCCCATTAATTTCTATGATCTGTTTTGCCGTGGTGACCTATGTACAGTTTGATTCCATGAGTTATGCCTTTATTGTTATTTCTATTTATCTATTTATTAATATGTTGGAAAGTCAATTTCTTACACCGACTTTATTAGGGAAAAGCTTTAACCTAAATCCATTAATCATCTTTATGTGGTTGATCTTATGGGGCTGGTTATGGGGAAGTATGGGTATGCTGATTGGTGTTCCGCTATTGGTCTGCGTTAGTACCGTGTTGGAAAGGTTAGAGATATTTGGCCGTATTCATCTGATTTTAAAAGAGAGGTGATCAGTCTTTTTGATCACCTCAACTAGATTTCAGGTTTGACTTTAACCCTCACTTAAACTTTAAGACTAAGGTACTTCATATTTATCTAGTTTGTTGTACAAGGTTTTTACGCTGATCCCTAAATCTTGTGCGGTTTTGGTTTTATTACCCGCATTGTTATCCAGCGTATTAACGATAGCTGTTTTTTCAATCTCTGTCAGTGGGATCCCTGTCGGCACGTGATCTTCATGAGATGAATGAGTCTCTAAAGAGGGAGTATCAGAGATAATATGCTCCGCTTTAATCACTTCATCGGCGAGGATAAAAGCACGTTCAATGGTGTGTTTCAATTCTCTGACATTGCCTGGCCATTCATAGTGTGCAATTTTTTCAATGGCTGAATCTAAAATGGTTTTAGCTTTTGTCTCTTGTGCATTTTGATGAGCAATAAAGTGTTTAGCTAAGCCAATAATATCAGAACCACGCTCTTTTAAAGGCGGCACTGTGATTGGGAAATGGGCTAAACGAAAATACAGATCTTCACGTAAAGTTTGCTCTTCAATGGCGGTTTGTGGGTCACGATTGGTTGCCGCAATTATACGTACATCGGATAAATGCACGTTTTGCCCACCTACTCGACGGTACTCACCGGTTTCTAATACACGTAATAATTTAACTTGATGTTCGATCGGCATTTCCGTCACTTCATCAAGAAATAATGTGCCACCTTGTGCTTGTTTAAATACCCCTTGGTGTGATTTATCAGCACCGGTAAAAGCACCTTTATCATGACCAAATAATTCACTGTCAATTAGGTCTGGGCTGATCGCACCACAGTTAATGGCAACAAAAGGTTGATGGCTACGTTCGCTTGCTTGATGAATAGTTTGTGCGACTAATTCTTTACCCGACCCACTTTCACCAATAATGAGTACTGATGCATCGGTTTTTGCCACGCGTCTAATAACACGATAAAGCTTGTGCATCGGGCTTGAAGAACCAATTAATTGACCAAATTGGTCTAAATCACTGGTTGCGACTTTTTGTCCTACCGGACTTTTTAATAGGTGTGATTGTCTTACATCTTGTAATGTCTCTGACAATATCTCTAGATCCAGCGGCATACGGTAATGAAAAATAGCGCCCAATTGCATTAGCTTATCTAGGTTGGCATTGGGTAAGCCTGAGCTAATTAAAATTAGATCCATTTCATTTAATATTTCAAGTGCAGATAATGCTTGATAGTCTGCCTCGCTAAATTCATTAACGCCTATCACAGCCACTGCAGGGCAGGTTTTTGCTAGTTGTGATATCCAATCCTGCTGTGCTGGCAATGCAGTAACATCGAATTGATTTAACTCGTTGTTATTCAATATTGATTGGCGTAATGATTCGTTCTGTATGCTTAGTAATAAGCTTAATTTTTGCATTAATTTGATCTCACGATAACGAATCAACTCTTGATAGGGGATCCTTATCATCGCGATGCAAAGCAAATTTGTCAAATTTTATAATGTTTTCATTTTTAACAGAGATAAAAAAATGTGAAATAGTGCCCGCAAAATAGGTTGTTTATGGCATTAATATAGAGAAGGGAAACAGAGTCGAACGCACTAGTTTATTTTACTGAAAACGAGAGTTATTTGTGATTAGGTTTTAGCTATCGCTTTTACTTTTAGAGAGGCGGGTAAGATACTCAGTGTCACTTGCTCTGCACAGTAATCTTCACCATCTACCACATAATCTATGACTTGGTCTGCCATAATCTGGATATGTTGACCGGCACAATACTCAAACTCTGTGGATTTTTCTTGTATCCCTAAACTGGAGAAAGCGAGGTCAGATAGTGCTAATACTCTTTCAGAAATACTATTTCTGTAATCCGGTAAGTTACATGTAATTTACCATCGTCTGGTTCAGGCACATCACCACCATGTGCTAAAACTGTGCTAAATGGAGCGATGTTAGCTACAACTAAACTTTGTACATCAATATTCGTAAGGGGTTGATCATCCACTTTAATGGTTAATTTTTGTGGGTTATTAGATGCGATGGCATTAAAAAATCCACTTAAGTAAGCCATTTGTCCATATTGATTCTTATTTTCTCGGCTTGCTGATTCAATCATTTGTTGTTCGAAACCAATACCCATGACTAATAACATTAATTTATCGTTACAACGTGCGGTATCAATGCTGCGCACTTGATCTGATAAAATGGCTTTACAAGCACTCTCTACGGGAGAAAATTTTGCTTCTAATCCATATAAAACATGGCACAACGCATTCGCAGTACCAAAAGGAACAATGCCTAATACGATATCTTTTTCAATAATCTGCTCTGCTACTTCAGTGACTGTGCCATCACCACCACAAACAATAATTTCCTTCGCATCCATTTGAATAGCTTGTTTTGCTAAGGTTGTTGCACTAGTTTCAGGGCTGGTTTCTACAATTTTTAAACAGTGTTTTTTAGTGAGCTCTCTGATCAACTGTTGTTGATGTAATCGCCATTTTCCAGAACCTGATACCGGGTTTACGATCATCCAGGTGGGTGTCGGCAACAATAACTTTTGCTTTTCATGTACGGAGTTTAAGGCTTTGTATTGTCGTTTATTTAAATTCGCCGATGAACGAATAGAGTGGATATTCTCTAACGCCTGATCGACAGTTAAGTTTGGATCTTGACTTAATAGGTAGGCGGCCATTACAAATACTGATCGACCACGACCTAATGCACAATGGATAACCACAGATCTCGATTGAGAACGCTGTGCATCAATCCAACACAGTGCATGGCGTAATTTGTTTAGGGTAGGGGCTTTATGGTCTAAAACAGGCAATGTTAAATATTGAAAATGTTTATCTGTCATCGCACTTTCAAGCCCAGCGAATTCAGCGGTTAAATCTAAAATACAATCAATATTTTGAGATTTTAAAAACTCGAGGTCAGAGGGAAGTAGGCGTCTTGAAAGGTATAGATCATCACTTATTTTTTGGATTGCAGGGACCGAATCATATTTTCTTGCCCATGCGTTATAACCTCTAATGCCTAACATAAAAGGAATAAACAGCCATTGTATCCAGGCAACAATTTTACCATCGCTGTTTTTTCTAAAAATAGAAGGAAAATTCACTAGATAAGCAAAACTAACAATCGCTAAAGATAGGGCAACCCACATAAATAATAACTTTAAAATTAGCCATGGCATCAACCAAGCTAATGTGGTGCTTATTGCCACACCAAGTAAGTAATATTTAGTTATAAACATGAGTAACCCCTGATATCAAATCGATCAACACTATCTATGATAGGTTAGATAATAAATCTTGTGATCCTAAATAATGGTTAGCTAACCATCTCTTTGTGATATTGGGTTGCTAGATGTAGCTTTTGATCTTCTGTGAATACTTTACCAGCCATTTGGAAAAATCGATGCTCTTCCTCTTCTAAATGGTGCAGTACTCTATGTTGTAATGAATGCATTATGGTTAACCAAGCGGGCGAACTAAACTCTGTGTTATCCAGTCGCTCAATGATTTTATCAATAGAATGGTGTTCGGCAATACCATGTCGAGATAACGCTACGGTTTTGTCTTTTTTGATCAGTGGCGCGTAAAAATAGCGCTCTTCTGCAATGGCGTGTTGTTGTAATTCTTCTTTCAAATCCGCATAAAAAATCTGACGGGTTGCTGAATCACCTTTAGTGCTGGTGAGTGCATCCATTAATAGACGTTGTTTTTCATGGCTTTCACGTAGTTCTTCAAAAATATTACTCATTGTTTATTCCTTAAATAAAGATGAATGGGGAATAGTGTTTATCAATGTAAAAGTAGGCGTACTTAAGTACGCCACTAATGAGTAACAGTTATTAACAGTCTTTATCTTCTGTGTTCAGTGAATCTTTTACATCTTCACAAGTATCTTCAATACTGTTCGTTACATCTGTTACTGCACTATCTACTTTTTTACCTGTCTTTTCAGCAGGCCCTTCACTACATGCACCCAGTAACATGAATGCAGCACCGATTGCAGCGAATGATTCATATGTATTTGAATTATTCATGGTGTTTCCTATTTCTTTGAACTAATTAAGTTAAAAACAATTGATACAACAAACAGTATTGCAAAAAGATAAAATATAATTTTAGCTATACTTGCAGCTGCGCCAGCAATGCCGCCAAAACCCAGTACTGCTGAGATTAAAGCGATTATCAAGAATATAAATACCCAGCGAATCATGTTGTAGCTCCTCGTTATATAGTTATATAAGGTTGATGGTTAACTCAAGGTTAAGTAAAAGTTAATAGTTTGTTAACTCATTGAAAGTCTATTGGGTAACTTCAAGTTTATCGATAACTGATGTCACATCGTCTGTATTTCGCGCTAAGTTCATCGCTAAATCATGCTCAGCTTCTGTGTCTACGTTACCTGCTAACAACACCACATTGTCAGTAGTTGTTACTTCGATATCCATTGCACTAACATCGTCTGCCATTAGTAGGCGTGTTTTTACAACAGTAGTGATTTTGGTATCGGTCAATGCTGATAATGCTTTATCATCGATATCTGTATCAGCATCTTCATTTAAAATGTTTAAATCGTTATCAACGCTTTTAACACCTTCTAATCCAGTGATTAATTCACCAGCTAAGGCCTTTTCAATACCACTATTAACATCACCTGTTAATGTCACTACACCATCTTCTACTTCGGTATCTATATCAAAAGAGTTGAGGTTTGTATTAAGTAGTAAAGTCGTTTCAGCTTTACCGTCTATCCATGCATCAAGTGATTCATCTTTCCAATCTTGCTGACCTGCTAATGCAAGTGTTGATGAAGTAAGTAGTACAGTCGAAAGTGCAATAGTTGTCATGCGCTTCATATTTTGTCTCCTTTAATTGATGTGTATTGGAGATATTGCGAATAGTGTGCCAGTTTTTTATCTTGTTGTTTTTAAAGATTTTTTGTTTTTTGGTGTAAATGTTGAAGGGATTATGTATGAACTATTTACAGGGTTAGATGTAATAGTTATCAGGTTTAATGGAAATGCAAAAAGTTCAATATAAATTACTGTTTTTTATATACTTAATGAGGTAATTAGTGCTCACATAACCTATGAACACTGTGCATTATAGTTACTGTTTAAGCTTGATACAGTTGATCAAAGTCTGGGATCGACTGTTCCCAGATAGGGATTTCTTTACCTATATATTCACGTACTGCATCAAAGAATAGACGTGTTCTCACCGGTAAGTCTCGATGTGGATAAACGGCGTACATTGGATGGTAATCTTCTAATATTAAGTCAGGTAAGAGAGGAATCAATAAACCCTCCTTGATTTCATCATTAATCATAAACGCTCAGGGTAATCGAATAAGCACTGCCTGAGAGTACTTTCATTAGTAATGTTTCAGGATCGTTACTGCGAAAAATACTATTTATTTTTTGTTCCTGAGCAACCCCATTTCCATCAATATATTTAATTTCTCCGACTCGAATGGTTGCGTTAGCAAAACTAGCAGCGGGTAAGTTAAGCAAGTCTTCGATTTTCTCTGGTAAGCCGTAATGTTTAATAAATTCTGGTGCGGCTAGGATTAATAAGCGGTTTCGCGCGAGTGGTCGAGAAATTAATGAAGAGTCTTTAGGTTTGCCGATACGAAAGGCTAAATCGAAACCTTCTGAAATAATATCTACTACGCGGTCATCTAAACGTAATTCCACTTCAACCTGTGGAAAACGTTTTTGAAAATCATTGATAACAGGTTGTAAATAACGTCGGCCAATAATAGAGGAGCTAGTGATTTTTAAGATGCCGCGTGGCTCTTGGTGGAAGTTTTCAGCTAAACGAAGTGTTTCACCCAATAGTTCGCGTATTTCTACCGCTTTTTTGGTCATCTCTGCGCCCGCGGCGGTTAACGAAAATGAACGGGTTGAGCGATTCAATAAGCGAACGCCTAGTTCATCTTCTAAACGACTAATTTGTTTAGATATCACCGAGCGATCTATATTTCGGACTTCTGCTGCTTTGGCAAATGAGCCCTGTTCTACTACTTCGAGGAAAATTAAAAGGCGGCTAGTGGTATCCATATGGTACTCCTGAATGTTTATTGTTGCTATTTTGGCACTAATGAATTTAAAAAACGATGCTTTTTGTGCACTAATTTATTCCGTATTATGCCACCATCAGAAAAGGAGCATCGCTATGCGCAAATATTTCATGACAGCAATGATGGCTGTTACCACTCTTACTTTAATCGGCTGTGGAGAAACACCTAGCCAAGCAGCAACTCAACACCCACTTCAGCCAATTGATGTGGCTCAGGTGTTAGTTAAGCCCGTGCAAAAGTGGTATACCTATACCACACGTTTGGAGGCTCCTGAGCAGGTATCATTGATGCCACGAGTTTCTGGTGTGATAGAGCAAGTCTCTTTCCATGAAGGTGACCATGTGGAACAGGGCGATCTGTTATTTAAAATCGATGACCGCCCATTTGCTGCGGTTGTTGCCGGTTTAAAAGCACAAGTACAGAGTTCTGAAGCGTCATTACAACAAGTGCGTAGCGAAGCACAACGTGCATCTCGTTTGATCAAGAAAAAAGCTATTTCTACAGAGTTAGCTGAATCTCGCGCATCTGCTTTAACACAAGGTGAAGCACAATTGGCGGCATTAAAAGCACAATTAGTGGCTGCTCAGCTTGATTTAGACTTTGCGACTATTCGCTCTCCGATTGATGGAGTGATTCTCACGTACTAATGTGACTAGAGGTAATAACATTCTTGCAGGGCAAACGGTGTTAACTTCAATCGTGTCAAATAAGAGTATGTATGGTTACTTTGATGTTGATGAGCGTACTTGGAACAGCTCATTTAATGACGTGACTGCCGCTAGTAAGCAAAAAGTAGTGATGCAAAAGGTAGGTCAAAAAGATTTCCCATACCGAGGTTATATCAACTTTATCGATAACCGAATCAATGCTGCAACCGGTACTTTGCGTGTTCGAGCTGTGTTTGAAGCACAAGACGAAAGCTTACGCGCGGGATCATTTGCACGTATTAGATTAGCGGCCAATGATATTACTGAACAAGTTGTAATCCCAGATCGTGCGATTGGTACTGACTTAAACAACCGTTTTGTATTGATCGTCGGTGAAGATAACGTACTGCAATACAAGCAAGTAGAAGTAGGTGACCGTTACGGTAAGTTACGTGTGATCACATCAGGTCTAACTGCATCAGATACGATTGCAGTGAATGGTCCAGCTCGTGTTGGTCCAGGTATGCGAATAAAACCTAATTTAGTGACTATCGATAGCAGTGACATTACTTTCACACTGTCTTCATTAGATGAGTCACTGACAGCAAGCACTAAGGAACTGTAATGAAGTTTTCTCATTTCTTTATTCAGCGCCCCATTTTTGCGGCGATGTTATCGCTGGTGATCTTGATTGCTGGTGGGATTTCATTATTCCAATTACCAGTCAGTGAATACCCAGAAGTTGTACCACCAACAGTAGTTGTATCTGCAAGTTACCCTGGTGCTAATCCGACGGTTATCGCTGAAACAGTGGCAACACCCTTGGAGCAAGAGATCAATGGTACGGAGAACATGTTATACATGTTCTCACAGGCAACCAGTGATGGTGCGATGACATTGACGGTAACTTTTGCTTTAGGCACGGATTTAGACCGTGCGCAAGTACAAGTTCAAAACCGTGTAAACAGTGCTTTGCCACGTTTACCTGAAGAGGTGCAGCGTTTAGGGGTTGTCGCTGAAAAATCTTCTCCAGATTTAACCATGGTGGTGCATCTTTATTCACCTGACAATAGTGTAGATACCGCATACCTTTCAAACTATGCCGACTTAAACATCAAAGATGAAATTGCACGTCTACCAGGTGTTGGTGATGTTCGATTATTTGGTGGTGGTCAGTACTCTATGCGTGTTTGGTTGAACCCAGATGCATTAGCAGCAAGAGACTTAACCGCAAGTGATGTAGTTAATGCATTAAGTTCACAAAATCAACAGGTTGCAGCGGGTAGTTTAGGCGCGCAACCAGTCCCTACAGATAGCCAATTCCAAATATTATTAAATGTAAAAGGGCGTTTAAATAATATTGAGGAGTTCCGTGATGTGATTATTAAAGTCGGCGACCAAGGGCAGTTAACACGCTTATCTGACGTTGCTCGTGTTGAATTAGGCCAAGATAGTTACTCACTGCGTGCCGAATTAGATAATCAGCCTGCCTTAGCGATACCTGTGTTCCAGCGCCCTGGTTCGAATGCCATTGAGTTATCGAATCAAGTACGTGAAACCATGGCGCGTTTATCCAAAGCTTTTCCAAATGGTGTTGAATACGATATCGTATATGACCCTACCGTGTTTGTACGTGGCTCTATCGATGCGGTTATTAGCACTTTATTAGAAGCGATTGTGCTGGTTGTATTAGTAGTTATCGTATTCCTACAAACATGGCGTGCCTCTATTATCCCATTAATCGCTGTACCTATCTCTTTAATTGGTACCTTCGCTGTGATGCAGTGGTTAGGTGTGTCGATTAATACCTTGTCATTATTTGGTTTGGTATTAGCGATTGGTATTGTTGTTGATGATGCGATCGTGGTGGTCGAGAACGTTGAACGAAATATAGAAAAAGGCTTATCACCACTTGAAGCAACACGTGTTGCCATGAGTGAAGTAACAGGCCCGATTATTGCGATTGCTTTAGTGCTGTCAGCGGTATTTATTCCAACGGCCTTTATTAGTGGTTTATCAGGACAGTTCTACAAACAATTTGCTTTAACGATCACTATCTCAACGATCATTTCAGCCTTTAACTCATTAACCTTATCGCCAGCATTATCGGCATTATTATTAAAATCACACGATAGCAAGCCAGACTGGTTTACCCGTGTGTTAAATAAATTATTTGGACGTTTTCTGTTTAAACCGTTTAATCGAGTTTTCGATAAAGGCGCAACAGGCTATGAAAAAATGGTTAAAAAACTAATCCGTTTAAGCGTGATTGTGATGGTTGCTTATGTGGCGCTAGTGGGTGGGACGGTTAAATTATTTGATTCGGTACCAGGTGGATTTATCCCACAGCAAGATAAGCAATATTTAGTTGCCATTGCACAATTACCGGATGCAGCAAGTTTAGATCGTACTCAAGAAGTTATCTCTGAAATGCAGAAAATTGCATTAGATGTACCGGGCGTTGCACATACGGTTGCTTTCCCAGGTCTATCGGTGAATGGTTTTACCAACAGCCCAAATAGCGGAATAGTATTTACCCCATTAGAAAGCTTCGATAAGCGTACTGATCCAAGTGAGTCGGCAATGGCGATCGCGGCAACCTTAAATCAACGTTTTGCTGCCATCGATGAAGCTTTTGTGGCGGTTTTCCCACCCCCACCGATTCAAGGTTTAGGAACAACAGGTGGCTTTAAGTTACAAATTGAAGATAGAGCAAATAAAGGTTTTGATGCACTATTTGGTAGCTTACAAGCAGTGATTGCAGAAGCACGTCAAAACCCAGCATTAGTCGGGCTTTACTCAAGCTTCCGTATTCAAGTACCGCAAATGGATATTAATGTCGACCGAGAGCAAGCATTAATTCAAGGTATACCATTGGACGAAGTATTTAATGCATTACAGATCTACCTAGGCTCTGTGTATGTAAATGACTTCAATCTATTTGGACGTACTTACCAAGTGAATGCGCAAGCCGATGCAATTTATCGTCAAGATCCTGAGCAAATACTGAACTTGCAAGTACGTAATAGCGCAGGAAACATGGTGCCATTAGGTTCTGTATTAACGGTTGTACCAAGTATTGGCCCAGATCGTGTAATGCATTATAACGGTTATCCAAGTGCTGAATTAAATGGTAGTCCTGCTCCTGGTTATAGTTCTGATCAAGCACAAGCTGCCATTGAGAAAGTGCTAGCAGATACATTACCAACGGGCATCGAATATGAATGGACAGAGGTAACTTACCAACAAGTACTGGCTGGTAATACGATGGTTTATGTATTCCCATTAGTTGTATTGTTAGTATTTATGGTACTTGCGGCGCAATATGAAAGTTTACGTTTACCATTAGCGATTATATTGATTGTACCTATGACTATCTTCTCTGCCTTATTAGGTGTGTGGTTAGTTGGTTCAGACAATAATATCTTTACGCAAATAGCCTTAATTGTATTAGTGGCATTAGCCTCGAAGAATGCGATCTTAATGGTCGAATTTGCAAAAGATCAAAACGATACTGGTTTATCTCATTTTGAAGCTATTTTAGCAGCATGTCGTATGCGTTTACGTCCGATATTAATGACCTCAATTGCATTCACTGCTGGTGTGGTTCCATTAGTATTAGCAACCGGTGCAGGTGCAGAGATGCGTCATGCTATGGGTAACGCGGTATTTGCTGGTATGATCGGTGTAACAGTCTTTGGTTTATTACTAACACCAGTGTTCTACATGTTAGTGAGTAAAACTAAAAAGGGTAGCACTGAGCCTGAAAAGCAACTTGAGTCATTAGGTAAATAAACGATTTACTAATTCAACTTCTCCTTCTGTGAGCCACTTAGCTTCACAGTGGGAGAATTCGTTCAAAATAGATGTGCAATATTGTAATTATTCACATAGACATGGTTGTCATACTTAGAGGTAGACATGCCTGATTTTCAAACATCAATACAGCAAACTATTCCTAATACAATGCAAGCCTTAGCTTTGTCTGAAGCCAATGATGCATTTAGCCTATCTGAAATGACCTTTCCTATTCCACAATGCGAACCCGATGAGTTATTAGTTAAAATCGAGTATGTTGGATTAAACCAATTAGATGGCATGTTTGCCAAGCAAGGTTTTAAACCAAGAAAGTATCCTTATATTGTTGGTTTGGATGCGGTTGGTATAGTGGTGAAAGCAGCACAGGGGTTATATCCGAATGTTGGTGAACGCGTTATGTGGCACGCTAATATTGCTCAACAAGGTGTGTTGAGTGAATACGCTAAAGTGCCTAACTTTGCGGTGTCTGTTGTACCCGATAATATTTCTGCTCAGCAAGCTGCAAGCTTACCCTGTCCGGTATGATGGCTTTGATCTGTTTAGATAAATTGCACTTGAAAGAGGGTGATACAATCTTAATTGAAGCAGGAGCGGGGGCGATTGGCCAATTTGCTATTCAGTTTGCAAAACAGCGTGGCGCAGATGTTTTTACTACGGCTTCAAAATGTAATCACAAGCTGCTTAAACAATTGGGTGCAGACTTTGTGTTTGATTATAAAGATAAAAACTCTGTAACAAAATTAAAAAGGATCTTGGTCCAATGGGTTTTGATGCGGTATTAGATTCTGTTGGTGGAGAGGCAACCCTGCGCAACATTGAATTGATGCGATTCTGTGGGCGTATTGCTTGTTTAAAACCCTTACCTACCCTTGACCATGATTTAATGTACCTCAAAGCACCGAATATCAGCGTTGTTTCTTTAGGTGGGGCATGGATAGCAAAGAGTCTCTGTGCACAACAAAAGATGAGTTTTTTGGGTAACTTATTACTGGAAAATCTAGTAGAAAATAAGATTAAATTACCACAGATTTCTGAAGTAGAGTTTGATCAAAAATCAGTGACAGAAGCCTTACATCGTCAGCTCAATGGCGGTTTTACGGGTAAGTGTATCGTCAAAATTTAAGATCCTTTTTAGCACTGATAATCCTTTTTAGCTCTGTGAACCACAGAACTCAACTAAGCTGTTTTTATAGGCTAGTTATGTTCAATACTATCAATGCTGATCATCACTGCATCGGGACGCCAATACTCAAATTCACAATCAATAATTTGCCCCTGCTGATTGTAATTCACTCGACATATTTTGAGCACTTGTTGTCCCGCACTGATATTAAGCGCTTTTGCAACATGCGCAGGAGCAGCTGCAGGTATCACATCAAAACGTGAACGGCTGGTAGTAAATTGATATTTGTCTTGGTATAACTGCGTTAATGATTGGGTCAGGTTTTCTGCAATAATCCCCGGAAGAAATGGCTAATTAAGCAATTTTCAACAAATAATACGACTCTACCATCGATATAACGTAATCGTTCGATCACATGAATCTCAGTTAATTCCTTTAATTCTAATACCTTAGCATAATCACTAGGCGCCATAATTGTGCTGACATTAATTAATTTTGTTTCAGCAATACGATTTTGTTCATTAATCATTTGATTAAAATGACAACGTGATAACGGGTTGTAATGCACTCGTGGTGGTGAAACAAACCAACCTCTTCGATCTTCTCGATAAATCAGCCCTTCGGTTTCTAATGCACCTAATGCATCTTTAACACTAATACGTGTGGTGGAGAAAAGCTCACTTAACTCACGTTCCGAGGGTAATTTTTGCAGGGGTAATAACGCTCGACCGAAAATTTGTTCACGTAAAACATCTTTCATTTTAGGGTTGTCGGCGTTTCTTTTCATAATTGAGCTAGTCCAGTTTTTTTTCTATTTGTTTGTTAACTATACATTAATATCAGTAGACTTGGTGTTTAAAGGGTTAATTTCAAAAATAGTTCACAAAAAGTTTAAAATAAAGTTTCAACTTACTGTAAAAAAATGTAATGTTTCTCTTGTAGTATGAAAAATGAACTCACTGAACTAGTCCAGAGGATGGGAAGTAAAATGAATACATTTAAAGTTACAACAACACTAATTGCACTCTCTTTATCACAATCACTTTATGCTGCTGAATCAACGAAGATAGATTCGCTCGTGGCTGCTGCTCAAAAGGAAGGTCAAGTTTACAGTATCGGGATGCCTGATAGTTGGGCAAACTGGAAAGATACTTGGGCAGATCTAAAAACACAATATGGTATCGAACATCAAGATACTGATATGAGCTCTGCGCAAGAAATTGCTAAATTCGATGCAGAAAAATCTAATGCAACGGCCGATATCGGCGATGTGGGTTTTGCTTTTGCACGTGTTGCAGTGAAAAAAGGGGTGACTCAGCCATATAAACCAAGCACCTGGGATGATGTTCCAAATTGGGCAAAAGATGAAGATGGTCATTGGGCATTAGCTTATACCGGCACTATCTCATTTATCTCTAATAATAACTTAGTGAAAGATGCACCAAAAACATGGGCAGATCTATTAACGGGTTCTTATAAGGTAACTGTGGGTGATGTGGGTGTTGCGTCACAGGCAAATAATGCGGTATTAGCTGCCGCAATTGCGAACGGTGGTGATGAAGGGAACTTAGATCCTGCCATTGAGTTTTTTGGTAAATTAGCTAAGCAAGGGCGTTTATCATACACCAACCCAAGTGTTGCTAATCTTGAAAAGGGTGAAATAGAAGTCGCTATTTTATGGGACTTTAATGCACTTAACTACCGTGATCAAATTGACCGCTCTCGCTTTACGGTGAACATTCCACAGGATGGCTCTGTTATCTCAGGTTACACAACTATCATCAACAAATGGGCTAAAAACCCGAACGCCGCAAAATTAGCGCGTGAACATATCTTTAGCGATGCTGGCCAAATCAATTTAGCCGATGGTTATGCTCGTCCAATCCGTACTAGTGTGACATTACCTGCTGATATCCAAGCTAAATTGATTCCAAATGAACAGTACAAATCAGTTCATCCAATCACAGATTTTGCTGCTTGGGAAAAATCGGCACGTAAATTACCACGTCAATGGCAAGAAGGTGTGTTAATTCACCAAAACTAATAAGGGGCTCAAATGAACGATAAGGTTATTCTTGTTGTTCTTGACGGCTTAAACCTAAAAGTAGCTCAAGATTGTTTGGGCTACTTAAATGGTTTAGTAGAGTACAAGAAAGCAACTCAATACTCGCTGTACAGCGAACTTCCATCTCTTTCTCGCCCTTTATACGAATGTATATTAACGGGTGTGACACCGATAGAAAGTGGTATTGTGCATAATAATGTAACACGTCGATCGCTGTTTGAATCGGTGTTTAGTTTGGCTCAAGCACAAAGTAAAACAACTGCAGCTGCCGCTTATCATTGGGTTAGTGAACTTTACAATCGCTCCCCTTATGATCCAGTGAGAGATCGTCATACACATAATGAAAGTTTACAAATTCAACATGGCGTTTTTTATCATTGGGACCATTACCCGGATGAGGCATTGATATTAGATGGTGAGTATTTACGCCAAGAGTTTGATCCAGATTTCCTATTAGTACACTCCATGAATATCGATGATACCGGGCATAAGTTTGGGTTAGATTCACCGGAATACAGAAATAGTGCGCGTCATGCCGATATTATTTTATCTAATTTTTTACCGACTTGGATCGAAGAGGGTTACCAAATTTTGATCACCAGTGACCATGGTATGAATAACGATAAATCACATGGTGGCACCTTAATTGAAGAGCGTGAAGTCCCGCTGTATGTAATTGGAGATCGCTTTAGTCATCTAGATGTTGCGATTAAACAAACTGAGCTCTGTGGTTTGGTATGTGAAGTCCTAGGATTAACACACCAGAAAGCATTTAATGAAGATGCATTGGCTTAACTAAAGGATCGTTTATGAGTAGTACAAAGCCCATGCAACAAGGGAAGTTTACGTTAAGAAAATATAAACCAGTATTATGGTTATTACCTTTTATTGCTTTCTTTATCTATTTCAGATCGCGCCTATGGTGTGGGTATTAATTAATAGTTTTATTTACGAAGGTGAGTGGACTATTGAAAATTATAGTGAAATATTTGATTCTGCTTTTATCTTACAAGGTTTTAGTAACAGTCTTTGGATCTCTTTTTGGTCAAGTCTTATTGGTTTGATTTTAGCTGCTATTTTAGTGTCGTCATTGCGTCATCTTAACAGCAGAATACGTGATGCGATTGTCGCCTTTACCAATATGAGCAGTAATTTTTCCGGTGTCCCTCTCGCTTTTGCCTTTATTATTATTTTGGGCACCAACGGTGCGGTAACCCTGTTATTGAGACAGTGGGGGTTACTAGGAGACTTTGATCTATATAGCAAGTCTGGTTTGCTTGCGCTTTATATCTACTTCCAAATTCCATTAGGGGCGTTATTACTGTACCCGGCTTTTGATGCGTTGAAAAAAGATGCCTATGAAGCGTCACAGTTGTTAGAGCAAGCTCTCGTCAATATTGGATGAAAATTGGCTTACCTATTCTATCACCTGCTTTATTAGGGACGTTTATTATTCTATTTGCTAATGCCATTGGTGCCTATGCCAGTGTTTATGCATTAACTAATGGTAACTACAACATGGTGACCATACGTATCGCGAGTTTGGTGTCAGGGGATCTCTTTTTAGAGCCTAATTTAGCGGCGGCAATTTCGGCGTTATTAATGTTATTACTCGGCTTGATCACCGCGGTTAATCAATGGTTAATTGCAAGGAGTTACCATGGATAACAATAATTTACTGTTTCACAAAAGCGTTGTTTATGGGCTTTCAGGACTACTGTTTATTCCGATCTTAGCAACCTTAATCTATTCGTTTTCCTCTAGTTGGGGAGCGACCATGTTACCAGATGGATTTACCTTTAAATGGTATACACAGTTATTAACCGACCCACGCTTTTTAGAAGCTTTTGGGCGTTCGTTATTTATCTGTATCTCATCGTTGATCTTAGCCATGGTGTTAGTGTTGCCGATGATCTTTGTGGTGTTTTACTATTATCCTGCATTAGATAAGGTGATGAATATTCTAATATTATTACCTTTTGCAGTGCCACCAGTGGTGTCTTCAGTGGGGTTGTTACAGTTATATGCTGACAGTTCAGTGCAATTAGTGGGAACACCTTGGATCTTAATCGGTACCTATTTCACTATTGCTTTGCCATTTATGTATCGTGCCATCTCTAATAGTTTTACCTCCATTAACCTCAGAGATTTAGTGGATGCTGCACACCTGTTAGGAGCGAGTACCACAAAAGCATATTTGTTGATTATCTTACCTAACTTGAAGAAAGGCTTATTAGCGTCGACATTTTTATCTTTTTCCTTTTTATTAGGGGAGTTTGTCTTCGCGAATATTCTGGTGGGAACGCGTTATGAAACCCTACAAATCTATCTATATAACATGCGCCAAACTAGCGGCCATTTCACCTCAGCTTTAGTGATGACCTATTTTGCTTTTATCTTTGTATGCACTTGGCTAGCCACCCGTTTCAGTAAAGGGAATGAATAATGAGTTATGTAAAAGTTAGTCAATTGGCTAAACGTTTTGGTGATGTCACCGTTTTTGAAGAGATTGATTTCACCATTGAGAAAGGTGAGTTTATTACCTTATTAGGCCCAAGTGGCTGTGGTAAGTCGACTTTATTACGCAGCCTAGCTGGATTAAACCAAGTCGATGCGGGTGACATATGGGTTGATCAAGAGAACATCACTCATACCGCACCACAACTGCGCGAAATAGGCATGGTATTTCAATCCTATGCACTGTTTCCTAATATGACCGTGTTAGATAACGTTGCCTTTGGGTTAAAAATGAAAGGCATTAATAAAGCTGAAGCACGTGCAGAAGCAAAGCGCATGATTGACCTAGTTGAGCTAGATGGTAAAGAACAATTTTATCCTCGTGAATTATCGGGTGGTCAAAGACAACGTGTTGCCTTAGCTCGCGCTTTAGTGGTGAAACCTCGTATTCTGTTATTGGATGAGCCATTATCAGCTTTGGATGCAAAAATACGTAAAAGCCTTCGTCAACAAATATTAAAAATTCAAAGAGAGTTAAATTTAACCACTGTGTTTGTAACTCATGATCAAGAAGAAGCGATGTTATTGTCAGATCGCATCTTTCTAATGAATCAGGGGGCGATCGTACAACAAGGTAAACCAGAAGATATTTATACTAAACCAGCTAATGAATTTGTTGCTTCTTTTATGGGGCACTACAACTTAATTGAGACGGAAACAGCAAATCAGTGGTTTAAGTTAGATAGTCAACAAAAGGTAGCGATTCGCCCTGAGTCTATTTATATCAAAGAAGCAGGTCGTCAATATGGCGATCATATCTCAGTGGCTAAACAGGGCACTGTGTTATCTCATCAGTTACTAGGGAATGTTATTCGCTACAGCATTGAGGTCGAGAAACAAGCCTTAACAGTTGATCTACTTAATCGTTCTTCAGAGCGTTTAATGGCTGCCGGAAGCACCCTTGAACTACTGTTTAACTTAAATGAAATACAACCGGTGAGAGCATAATATGAGTAAGCCACTACATATATTTGATATGGACGAAACCTTAGTGAATGGAGATTGTGCTAGTTTATGGAGTGCATTTCTGGTCAGAAAAGGAGTGGTCACAGATCCGGATTATCTAGCAACAGATCAAGCCTTGATGGAGCAATACGCCAAAGGCGAGCTAGATATGGAAGAGTATATTGTTTATACCCTAGCGCCTATTACGCATATTCCTCAGCATGAAATAGATAGTTTGGTGGATGAGTTTGTTGCTAGTGATATCTTACCCTTAGTATTCCCTGAAGCGCTAACCCTGGTGAAATCTTTAAAAGAGAGTGGTGTTGCTTGTTTAGTGATTTCAGCGACGGTGACTTTTATTGTCAAAAAAGTCGCTCAAGCGATTGGGATAGAAGATGCGTTAGGTATTGAACTCGTCAGTAAAAATAACTGTTACTTTAATCAAGTCACTGGTATTGCAACCTATCGTGAAGGGAAAATATTACGCTTACAACAATGGTTAACTGAACAGACTAATAGCTTTGATGAAATACACTTTTATAGTGATTCAATTAATGACTTGCCGTTATGTGAATATGCCGATTACGCGTATTTAGTAAACCCTTGCGAGCGCTTATCCGCAGAAGCACTTAAACATCCTGAATGGCAGATTTTTGAGTGGGGAAGTTAAACTAGTTTAAGAATTTATGTGCGAGAATATTAAAAAGAGCTCAATTTGAGCTCTTTTTAATTAGATAAATATTGTTTCTTAATGTCTTTTCGGTAATAAGATACTGCCAATAAACAAGATACAACCAGCGACCACGATTGTAGGGCCTGATGGTGTGTCGTATTGGAAAGATCCCAATAAGCCTAATACAACACTGACTCCGCCAATTAACATCGCAATTAAGGCCATGCTTTCAGGTGTGTTAGCAAAGCGTCTCGCTGTTGCTGCTGGAATAATGAGTAGTGCGGTGACCAGTAACATCCCAACCACCTTCATCATAATCGCTACAATCAATGCAATTAAGCCTAGGAATAACCAGTTGATTCGATCAACAGGAATCCCCTCAACACGTGCCAAATCTTCATGAATAGTAATCGATAGCAGTGGTTTCCAAATCCAAATCAAACCAAGCAAGGCAACTCCGCCTGCTCCGTAGATCCAAAATAGATCACTGTAACCAATCGCTAAAATATCACCAAACAGATAACTGACTAAGTCGATTCTGACGTTATCCATAAATGCCAGGGCAACTAACCCGAGGGATAAAGCTCCGTGGGAAAATATCCCCAATAATGTATCACTGGCTAACTGGCGTTGATATTGGCTAACAAACAGTAAAATCGCTAACATTTGGCAAATAAGGAAAATACCTAAGGTTAGATTAATATGTAAAAGAAAACCTAAAGCCACACCAAGTAAAGCTGAGTGTGCCAATGTGTCACCAAAATAAGCTAAACGTCTCCACACCACAAAAGATCCAAAAGGGCCTGCAACCAGTGCTACGCCTAATCCACCTAATAGCGCTCTTAATAAAAAATCATCCATTGTGATTATGTTCCCCGTCACCGCAGCATTCATGATTGTGATCATGGTCATGCTGATGTTCTTTGTCATGTACGTAAATAGCTAAATGTCTTGCCGCATAAGGACCAAATAAAGCTGTGTAAGCAGGATCATTGACCACCACTTCTGGTGTTCCGCTACAACAAATATGTTTATTTAAACAGAATACTCGGTCAGTAGATGCCATTACTAAATGTAAATCATGGGATACCATCAAAATAGCGCAGCCGCGTTCGGTACGTACTCGACTGATCAAGTCATATAACTCAACTTGCCCGTGTACATCAACGCCTTGAACCGGTTCATCTAAGACTAAAATGTCTGGGTCACGCATTAATGCTCTAGCCATTAATACACGTTGTAACTCACCACCAGATAGATTTTGTAACGGAGAATCGATTACATGCTCTGCCCCCACATCTTTTAATAAACTTTCAAAGGAATGTTTATTGTGCGCTTTAGCTAAGGCTAAAAAGCGTCTTACTGTGATTGGGAAAGTCGGGTCGATATGCAGCTTTTGCGGCACATAACCAATGGTGATATTCGACGCGAGAGTCACTGAACCTGAAGTTGGTTTTTGTAAACCCAGTGCAACACGTAATAAAGTTGTCTTACCCGCTCCGTTAGGCCCAACGACGGTAACGATTTCGCCTCGGTGCAACTCTAAGTCGACGGATTCAAGTAAAGAACGTTCACTTATCGTTAAATTAACGCTGGTTAAGGTGAGGAGCGGTTGGCTCGTATCCTGTTTTTTTGAGGTTAGCATGTTTTGCAAAATACCATTATTTGAAGTGTTCCTGATCGGTGTTTTGTCATGATCTAAACAAAGTATGTTTCAGTAGATAGTTGACAATAAAAAATGTTATATTATAACATTGACCATATCAACTATATTAAAGGACTAAACATGAAAAAACTATTATTTATTTGTCTATCTGTATTTGTACTGCCTTTGCAGACATTGATGGCAGATGAAACGGCTAAAGTGGTTGTTAGTATTAAACCACTGCACTCATTAGTAAGTGCTGTCATGGAAGGCGTCGCAACACCTACCTTATTAGTTAAAAAAGGTTCTCCACATGCTTATTCTCTTCGTCCTTCAGAAGCAAGAGCGTTGGCAAATGCTGACCTTGTAGTTTGGATTGGTCATGAGATGGAAAGCTTTTTGAAAAACCATTAGAGACAGTTGCAGACAATGCAACGCAATTAGAATTAGCTGAAGTACTTGAACCATCATTATTAAAAACACGTAATGGTGCAGAGTGGGATGAGCATGAACATCACGATGAACACGGTGATGAGCATGAAGAGCATGCAGCACATGACGACCATGATGAAGATCACGAAGGTCATGAAGAGCACGCAGCACATGACGACCATGATGAAGACCACGAAGGTCATGAAGAGCACGCAGCACATGACGACCATGATGAAGATCACGAAGGCCATGAAGAGCACGAAGAACATGCTGGTCACGAAGAGCATCATCATGGTGTAAATGATATGCACCTTTGGTTAGATCCTAAAATGGCTCAGAAAGTGGTTCTTGAAACAGCTAAAGCATTAATTGCAATCGACCCTGCACATGCAGCGCAATACCAAGCAAATGCAGCTAAAGTAAAAGAAAAACTAGTGTTATTAGATCAACAACTAGTGCAAAAATTAGCACCAGTTAAAACTATCCCTTACCTAGCTTTCCACTCTGCATACCAGTACTTTGAAGTTGCTTATGATTTGAATGCGGTAGGTTCTGTAACCATTGACCCAGATAGAAAACCTGGCGCTAAAGGCATTAGTGAAATTCGTGAACGTGTAAAAAGAACGGGAGCTAAAGCGGTATTTAGTGAGCCACAATTTGAATCAAGTTTAGTAGAGACAATTATCGAAGGGTCTGGTGCGAAAACAGGTGTCTTAGATCCATTAGGTTCTGATATCGAACAAGGTCCTGAAGCTTACTTCATCTTATTAAACAACCTAGCTGATAATTTAGTAACAGGTTTAAAATAAGCGAACTATTTAAGTTACCCTTAAAGCAAAAGGCCTAGTATTTACTAGGCCTTTTTTGTTTTTATTGCGCCATTGCTAATTGGCTAGGGGATGCTGGATATTTTATTTTTATCCAAGCCATAATCATTCCTAGAATCGCAATAGGGACAACAGGGTCAATCCAAGTGCCGCCTTGACCGAAGATTAAGTTTAATATCATTATGATACTTGCACCAATTGCCCAAGCTACAGTGGATGATACTGACCAAATTCTTAATTGATCCGCTAACTCAGTAATACCAAGCGTACGATTAATAATATGGAAGTATGAATCATTTAAGTGTGAGAACCCAACAGGTCCAACAGCACAGGCTAATGCAACAAATACTGGGTCTAAACCTAAGGTATCTACTAATGGTAAAGTCATTGTTGCTGCTACCATCATTGAAGCTGTCGCAGAACCTTGAATTAAACGTAACATTGATGCGATGGCTAAGGGCACTAGTAATGGTGGGATGCCACTACTTGCTATCGCTTCTGCAACCTGTGGTCCTGCACCTGATGACTTAAGTACTGCACCCATTGCACCACCACAACCCGTTACAATTAAAATTAAACCAGTTGTTGATAATGCGTCATCCATTGAACCAACCATATCTTTACGCTCAATATTACGAGTTAAGCCGTATAGAGCCATTAACACACCTAAGCCAACAGCCACTACTGGGTTACCAATAAGTTGGATAGTTAAGTGGAAAAATGAGCTACCTTCACCAAACAAAGTATCAATAAGGATCAGTGCGATAGGGATTAAGATTGGACCGAATGATAAAAAGTTACTTGGCAGTGTGCTTTCGTCAGTAGCTTGTACTTTTTCAAGGTTAGCCCATTCAGCAGCATTTGTGATCCATAAGTCACCATTAGGTACGCGGTAATATTCATTACCCACGCGACGAATGTAAATCATAGAAAGTAACATCATAGGTACTGATACTAATAGTCCCCACATCATGTACTCGCCAAGGTTAACACCTAAAATCCCCGCTACAGCAACTGGGCCAGGAGTTGGTGGCACTAGTGCATGAGTAATCAGTAGGCCTAATGCTAATGTAACACCAAGTCCTACTGCAGATTTTCCTGTATCACGTGAAATAGCACGAACTAACGAGTGTAAAATGATGTAAGCCGAGTCACAAAAACTGGGATCGCAACAAGTACACCGGTGAATCCAAGCGCTAAATCTTCACGCCCTTTACCACATAATTTAACGAAGGTTTTGGCCATACGAATTGCTGCACCAGAACGTTCAAAACAGGCGCCCATAATCACACCAAATGCGATGATTAGACCGATACCGCCTAAGACGCCACCAAACCCAGATTTAATTGCTCCAATTAAGTCAGAAGGGACCATACCTGCAAACAGGCCCATGATAATACTAGCGATGATCATTGCTAGTGCTACAGGGATACGTGTTTTTACAATCATTAACATCATGGCTATGATGCCAACAATAATTCCAATCAGTGCTCCATCCATGAGGAACTCCTTTTAATTAAATAAGTAGGTTAAAAAGTTAATTAAATAAACTATTTAATGGTGGTTTTAAGGTTAATGGTTACAAGTAGGGGCAACCCAATGTAAGCCATCTTCAGTTGTTGTTTTAGGGTTATATTCGCAGCCAATCCAACCATGGTAACCAGATGCATCTAATGCATTGAATAAATATGGATAATTTATTTCACCAGTCAGGGGTTCATTTCTAGATGGGACAGAAGCGATTTGGATATGACCTGTTACATAAGCCAGATCTTGGATCAGTGTGGTTAAATCACCATCCATAATTTGCGCATGATAAAGGTCAAGTTGAAGTTTTACGTTTGCTCTGTCGACTTGCTTGATCAACTTTGCAGCTTGTCTTTGATGAGCAATAAAGTAATTAGGTGCATCACGTGAATTTAATGGTTCAATCATTAGTTCAATACCTTGCTTGGCAAAGGCATCAGCAGCATATCTAATGTTGTTAACAAACGTGCTGGTATGTTCTTCAATGCTATAATTTGGGTCGATCATGCCAGACATAGCATGTACTTTTTTACAGTTTAATGCTGTTGCATAATGTAGCGCTGTTTCAACACTGTCACGAAACTCTTGCTCTCTTCCTGGTCTAGCCGCTAAGCCTCTTTCACCGGCATCCCAATCGCCCGGAGGCATATTAAATAAAGCTTGTTCAAGCTTGTATTGTTGTAACTTTTGGGCGACAACATCAGCTGCAAATGCGTAAGGAAATAAAAACTCTACGGCTTTAAAACCTGCGTTGTGAGCGCGTTCAAATCGGTCTAAAAATTCGACTTCAGTGAAAAGCATGGTGAGGTTTGCTGCAAACTTAGCCATTATTTTCCTCTCCCTTTTAAGTCTTCTACTTCAACATCGGTTAAATAGCGTGTTGGTTTATCTGCTAATAACAGCGCTAATTTTGCTGTTTCTTCTAGCTCTTCTGCATTATCTACAGCATCTAAAAAGTCAGTGCCTGTGATAATTGGGCCGTGGTTTGCTAATAAAAAGGCACGGTATTTTCCTGCTAACTTAGATAACTCTTGTGCAATCTCTGGTGCACCTGGACGGTAATAAGGGATCACAGGTAATTCACCAATTCGCATCACATAATAGGGAGTGAAGGCTTTAATTGCATTGCTGTAATCTAGGTCTTCTAAACAAGAAAGCGCGGTTAAATAGGTAGAATGTAGATGTACAATGGCATTACACTCTGGATCTTTTTCATAGATAGCTAGGTGAAAAGCCACTTCTTTCGAAGGGCGTTTACCGGAGATATGTGCGCCAGTATTATCTACAACAGAGAGTTCATCTGCTACTAGGCGGCCAAAAGATGAACCCGTAGGTGTTGCTAAGAATTGCCCATTTGGCAACTTAACAGATAAATTACCAGCGCCACCAGTTGCATAACCTCGTTCAAACATAGAACGGGCAAGGTCAACCATTTGTTGTCTTAATTGAGCTTCATTCATTGAAAATACTCCTGCGCTTTAGTGAAGAAAGTAGGGTCGCCAAAGTTACCTGATTTTAATGCTAGAGAAAGGTTGTCATTGACAGCTTTAACCCAAGGTACTCCTGGTGTGATTTGTGGGCCGATATGAAAACTGTCTACTTGTAAGCTTTGAGTCACAACACCTGATGTTTCCCCTCCAGCCACAATGAAGTTACATATACCTGCCGCTTTTAATTGAATTGCTAGGTCATTAAAGAAGTTTTCTACTGCAAGGCTTGATGCTTCTGCACCGTATTGCTGTTGAATTTTATGTAATGCATCAGTATCTGCGGTTGCATAAACAAGAGGGGCCAATTCATTAGTTGATTGACTCATAACCCACTCACAAACTTGTTTGCTGTAGTCCTGTTTATTTAGGCAATCTTCCACATTGATTGCAAAGTGTGGTGCTGTCTTTTTGTAATGAGCAACTTGTTGATTGGTCATCACAGAGCAAGACCCTGAAAAGATAACCGTTGGTAATTTTGATGGGTAACCTGCTTGTTTTGCTTGAGTTTGATCTCGTAAATGTGCAGACCAATTTTTAGCAATACCCGCTGCTAAACCTGAGCCGCCAGTGACTAATTTAAGTTGGTGAACGGCTTTACCAATTTCATTTAAATGATTGGCATTGAAGGCATCCACTACTGCGTAACGTTTACCTTCTGTTTTAAGTTGCTGAAGTTTGTTAACGATATTATCAGCACCTTGCTCGATATTAAGATAATCCACTAACCCTGTTGAGCCTGTTGAGCCTGTTGCCTGTGCGTCCATCAGTTGCATCAAGTTAGAGTTAGTCATTGGCGTTACTGGATGATTACGCATGCCAGATTCGCTAAGTAACTGTTCAAATACAAATAGATGTCCGTTAAAAACAGTGCGTCCATTGACAGGAAGAGCAGGGCAAATAACTGTAAAGTCTTCGTTTAGCTGTTCAAGTAAAGCATCGGTAACTGGCCCTATATTGCCTTTTTCAGTACTGTCGAATGTTGAACAGTATTTAAAATAAAACTGTTGGCAATTTTGTTGTTGAAGCCAAGTTAATGCCGCAAGCGAGTCGCTAATTGCTTGTTCAGTTGGGCATGAGCGAGATTTTAAACTAATTACAACAGCATCTGCGTCAATGCTCATTTCCTTATCTGGAACCCCATTAACTTGAATAGTACGCATACCATTTTCAACTAGGAAACCAGCAATGTCAGTCGCACCTGTAAAATCGTCTGCAATTACACCAAGTAACATATTATTTCTCCACGCCAGGTAATGTGATGCCATCAAAGACTTTGATCACTGCACTATCATCTTCTTGTCCATGACCTGCATTACTGGCAGAAATGAACATATTTAATGCGGTACTTGATAGCGGTAATGGGAATTGCAGATCTTTTGCTGTATCAGCGACTAAGTTGAGATCTTTAACAAAAATATCGATCATGGATTTTGGTGAATAGTCGCCATCTACTACATGCTTCATTCTGTTTTCAAACATCCAAGAGTTTCCCGCTGCATTGGTCACTACGTCATACATTAGGTCTAAAGGAATATTCGCTCGAGCCGCTAATGCCATTGCTTCAGCACCCACTGCGATATGTACACCTGCTAATAATTGATGAATAATTTTTACCGTTGCACCAAGGCCTATTTGTTCACCTATGTTGTAAACTTTGGCTGCCGTTGCATCGAGTACTGGTTTTAGTTTTGAGAAGGCCTCTGCTGAACCTGAAGCCATGATTGTCATGTCACCGGTTGCTGCTTTAGCTGCGCCACCTGAAACTGGCGCATCTAGCATGATTAGGTCGTGTGCCTTAAGTTGTTGTTCGATCTGCTTGGCATCGTCTGCAGAAATTGTTGCTGATACCATGACCACGGTTTTTGGTTTTAAACTAGCCGCTAGACCCGTTTTAAATAACACAGTGTTAACTTGTTTAGCGTTAACAACCAGCACTAATACCGCATCTAATTGTTGAGAAAAGTCTAATGCATTGGTTGAAACCGCTTTAGCACCTGCGTCACTTAATGTTGCTAGGGCAGCTTCGTTTAAATCAATACCGTAAACATCTAAGCCTGCATTAATACAAGATTTTGCAGCACCCATGCCCATTGAGCCAAGTCCAATGATTCCAATTGATTTCACTTCATTTGACATGTTGTCTCCGTTAAATAGTTGTTAATTTATGTTTGTGGAAAGGAGTATATATACTCATATTAATAAATAATGCGTCATTAATCACATTACTTAACGTAATTTAACATTATTTAACAATTGTTGTCATTTTAATCATAACTCGCCTCTTTAATGTTATGTTTGAACACTTTTAAAACAAATTTCATCATAATTAAGAAAAACTTACACATAAGTTCACATTTATTAACAACTTGGTGTTTATCTGTTACTCTTTATTACCCCATAGGTGAATAAATAGAGATGTTATGATTCCAGCTGAAAGACAACGTAAAATTCTGTTTATGTTAAAAAGCCAGCAAGTAGTAAGTATTGTTGAACTTGCTGATTTGCTTGATGTTTCACATATGACTGTGCGTCGAGATATAGAAAAGTTAGAAAAGCAGGGGCGTGTAAATTCTGTTTCTGGTGGGGTACAACTTACCGAAGTACTGCATAGTGAATTATCACGTGATATGAAAATAATGCAGTTTTCTCATCAAAAAGAGCAAATAGGTAAACTTGCCGTTGATTTAATATCACCTAATTCAACTGTGTATTTAGATGCAGGGACGACTTCCTTAGAGGTTGCTCATCAATTGAGTAATAGAGGGGATTTAGTGATTATTACTAATGACTTTTCAATAGCAACCTTATTGATGGCTCACTCTTCCCATGAAATTTATCATACTGGTGGTAAAGCAGATCGTGATAATCAATCTACTGTGGGACCCAAAGTCGCTGATTTCTTATTGGATATGAATATAGATATTGCATTTATATCTACCTCATCTTGGAGTTTAAGGGGCTTATCAACACCTAATGAAAATAAGATTACTGTTAAGCGTGCTATTGCTAAGGTATCAAAAAAGGTTTGTTTGATTTCGGATTCGTCGAAGTATGGAAAAATTGCAACATTTCATGCTTTAGATATTGAGAAAATAGACTTAGTGCTCACTGATGCTAATTTATCTGATAATGCAACATCAGATCTGCAAGATAAAGGTGTTGAGGTTATTCGCTCTGATGATTAGTGTATCAGTCTACAGGGGGTAGATTGATACACTCACTTTAATTAAACAATCCCACTATTACGTTCTGACCAGGTACTTAAGAAACTTTTTAAGTTATCTGACTTAGGCTGGGTGAATAAAGTTGTTGGGTCGCCTTGTTCTTCGATTAAGCCTTTGGCTAAAAATACCACTTTGTCTGAAACTTGCGCTGCAAAGCCCATCTCATGTGTCACGATCACCATGGTCATGCCATCGTTCGCTAAAGACTTCATCACCTTCAATACTTCGCCAACTAATTCTGGATCGAGTGCTGAAGTTGGTTCATCAAATAGCATGATTTTAGGATCGGTACCTAATGATCGCGCAATGGCTACACGCTGTTGCTGTCCACCGGATAGTTGTCCAGGGTAAGCATCAATTTTATGTGCCATATCTACTTTCTCTAATACCGACAAAGCTTTTTCGCGGGCAGCTTGTTTATTGAGTTTATGAACTCGTAATAACGGCGACATCACATTCTCTAATACACTCATGTGTGGCCATAGATTAAATTGTTGGAACACCATGCACACTTCTGATAAATCGTTTTGTGTGATGTGACTCGGGGCTAATTGTAGGTTGCCTTGTGCATCTGACCCGTAACCTAATAATTTACCATTAATTTGCACCTCACCTCCATTGTATTGCTCAAGGAAGTTGATGCATCTTAACATGGTGCTTTTACCTGATCCTGAGCCGCCAATGATACAAACGACTTGCCCATAATCGATCTCTAAGTTAATGCCTTTTAAGACTTGGTTGTCACCGTAATGCTTTTTTAAATCAATTAATTTAATTGCTTTATGTGGTTGTTTTTCCATAACTCCTCCAGAGTCTTTAATTAGCTACGCACTAGGTGAATAGTAGCTCGGTTTTCGCACCATTGACCTATTTTGGCAACCAAGAAAGTAATCGCCCAGTAAGCGACTGCTAAAAATAGGTAAGGCTCAATAACACTAAATGTCTGTGTTGACATAGTGACCGCTGCGGTGGTCAACTCTGGCACGGTAATAATAGACAGAATCGCTGATTCTTTAATTAAAATAATAGTTTGATTAATACCAGGGGGAATAATCAGCCCTAGCATTTGTGGAAATTGAATTGAGAATAAAATTTGTCGACGTGAGTAGCCTAAATCATAGGCTGCTTCAATATGGCCTTTAGGAATACTGGCAAACCCAGATCGGTATATCTCAGCAAAGTACGCTGAACCATATAAGCCTAACCCTAAAATCCCAACTTGTTCTGCACTCAGCTCAACGCCTACAAAAGGCCCGCCGTAATACATTAAATACACTTGTACCAATAAAGGTGTGCCACGAAAAATGGTTAAATAAGTTGCGTATAACAGACCGATAAAAGGAATTTTTAAATGACTGATTAGGTGCAGTATTAACCCGCCTATTAAGGCGATAATGATACCCACAGAGCAAACATAAAGGGTGTATATCAACCCTTTTAAGAGCATTGGCCAGTAGGTTATAAAGAGGCTTAAATCCATTGTTAATATTTCCTAATGTGGCGTTAATCGAGCTTCGAGGTGACGCCCGAGCACGCTGATACAAGAAGTCAGTAATAAGTACAGTAATCCGGCACTGACAAAGAACTCAATGGGACGATAGGTGGTAGATGAATAAGTTTGAGTGATACGCATTAGGTCAGTCACTGCAATGGTTGAAATCAATGCTGAGTTCTTAATGATATCTATCGTTTCATTGGTTAATGAAGGCAGAGTATTGCGTAATACTTGCGGTAGCTCGATATAGCGAAAACGTTGCCAAGCACTATAACCATAGCTCCAAGCCGCTTCTTTTTGACCATTGGGGATCACTTGGAAACCACCGCGTAATATTTCAGCTTGGAATGCCGCCGTATTTAAAGAAAGTGCAATGATTGCTGCTGCAATAGGCGGTATATTAATGCCCCAATAAGGCAAAAAATAAAAGACAATCGCTAGTTGTACTAAGAGGGAGCGCCTCGGACGGCACTAATATAAAAACGACAACTATATTGGATAACTGAATGGGAAGATAACCTTCCCAAACAGAGAATAATACCTAATACAAAACCAATTAGAATAGATAAAAGAGAGATCCAAGCTGTTGTCCATAAACCATTTAATAATGAGTCGCTATATTTTAAAACAACGCTGAAATCCAACATGTTAATCTCCTCGTTTTTTACGTTGAGTCAATGATTCTGCGGCAACACATAATAGCTCATACATCATAGTTGCCCCGACTAACGCCGTTGCGCCAGATGGATCAAACGGCGGTGAAACCTCAACCACATCGCCCCCTATAATATGTAAACCTGATAAACCACGAATCATCTGTAGCGCTTCAAAAGTAGTGAAACCACCGACTTCTGGTGTGCCGGTTCCCACCGCAAAAGCGGGGTCTAAACCATCAACATCAAAGGTGACATAGGCTGGCGTATCACCAACTAATTTGTGTACTTCCGCTAATATGCCTTCGACACCTAATTTATAAAATTCATCCATGTAGATAACACGCATGCCGCTATCATGGCTAAATTTCCAAATATCTTTATGGTTTACTGAGCCTCTAATACCAATTTGGATGGTTTTTTTAGGATCAATTAAACCTTCTTCAGCAGCGACTCTAAAAGGTGAGCCATGGTGGAATTTTGAACCTAAATAATGACCGCCTGTGTCGCAGTGTGCATCAAAATGTACTAAGGCCACTGGGCCATCTTTTGCTAGTGCTCTAAGAATAGGTAATGAAATTGAATGGTCCCCCCTGCAGAAATAGGCAGGATTCCAGCACTGACAATATCGTTAAAAAAGCTTCGATAGATCGATGGCTTTTTCTAACTCGAAAGGGCTTTCTGGTAACGCGTCACCTACATCAGCAACCTTGCATAAAGTAAAAGGGTCGATACCTGTACTTTGGTTTACTGAACGCATTAAACTCGATTGATTACGAATCTCTCTTGGGCCATGACGTGTCCCTGTACGGTTGGTCACACCACCATCAAAAGGAACACCAATTAAACCTATTTCTACGTTATCCAGCTGTGGTTGATAAGGGCAGCGCATAAAGGTCGCAATACCACTGTAACGAGGCAGTTGTTGGGGATCTTGAGTCATATTTTTTCCTAAATAATCGCAATATTGTTGATAGTCAGTCAATAAAATGGAGATGAAGGGGTAGCTACCCCTTATATTAGTGTTGAGGCGTTGGTAATTCGCCAACAGGTAAGTCCATGGTGAAACCAAACCACTTTTGTTGTAATTCAGCTAACTTTCCACTTTTTTGTAACTTCTCAATACCATCACTAAAAAATTGCACTAGAGAAGCAGAGTCAGCATCCTTTCTACCTACCCATCCGTAGTAAGTTTCTGGACCAAAAGCAGGTTGTACAATCTCAAACATATCTGGGCGCTGTTTAACAATCGGCGCTAGGTTAGGTAAAGCTTGCGGCACAATATCAATGCGTCTTGAGGCTAATGCTGCATAAGCTTCATTGTAATCAGTGAAATGTTTAATTGATTTGTAACCTTCACCCTGTGGTATTAATACCTCTTTTTCGAAGTTCTCAATCACAGTAAGTTGTGATGAACCCGCTTGTGTACCAATGCGCATACCACCCATATCTTCAGGCTTAGTAATACGGTCATCACCTTTACGTTTTAGGATAGCGATTGCGGCTGTTGAAATAGGGTACGAGAATGCATATTTATCCATACGCTTTTGCGTGATGGTCAGTGACGTGGCAACAAAGTCATAACGCTTAGCACTTAAGCCGGCTAAAATACCTTGGAAGGGTAAATCTAATTGAGTTAATTTAACCCCTGGTGAGATCTTTTAATATTTGATCAAGGATATCTTTACCATAACCTACAATTTTACCATCTTCTAACATCTCAAAAGGTGCGTAACGCGCTTCAGTCGCGATTACAATTTCACCTTTTTGCTTAATGTCATCAAGTAAATCAGCTTGTGCTATCTGCGGTAAAGCGGCACACAATAAACTAGCGGTTAGTAATGTTTTCTTTAACGGTAGTAGTAAGTTTTTCATAACGATTGTCCTTGATCATTAAGTAGGGTAGTTGGCTTAATTGCTTGAACACTATATTGCTTGAATAATGAGCGATCTGACAAACGGTGATTTCTAATCCCTATCCATAAGTATTTGTAATGCTATATTTTGGTGCGTGTTATGCGCTGTAGCGTCTCGGTAGATTTATTCTTCATATAAATATGAGTGGGGTTAGGACATAGGCTTTTAGTTTTATGTGTAATTAAATCAATATTTTATTATGTTTTTCTTTGTCTATTTTGATTGTAGAGTTTACTGCTTGGCGTAAAATTTGCTTTGAGTAGGTTGCTGATTCGTATTGATGGAAAATAGTTAAATAAGGGATTATTTTGGGGACTCGTTTACCGCCTTTGGAAGCATTACGCTATTTTGAGTGTGCTGCTCGTCATTTAAATTTTACAGCCGCAGCAAAGGAGTTATGTGTTTCTCAAAGTGCAGTCAGTCAAAAAGTTATTTTATTAGAGGAACATTTACAATATAAGGTCTTTGAACGTAAACCCAGGCAGTTACGCTTAACAGACAATGGTGAAGCCCTTTTCCAGTCTGTACATGGTGCCTTAAACCAAATTCGTGACACAGTAAATCACCTAGAATGCCATAAACAGGTCACACAGCTTGAAGTCTATTCAATGCCTGCGTTTGCTAGCCGTTGGTTAATGCCTTGTATCCATGACTTTCATGATGCTTATCCTAGTATTGATTTAAACCTTGCCGCTAACTTTGCAGAGCCTATCTATCGAAATGAAGAAGTTGATATTGGTATTTGCCATGGGGAGTGTAGCTAGTCGGATATGCAACAAGAGTTGCTGTTTAGAGATTATATTTACCCGGTTGCTAGTCCAGAGTTATTGAAAAAAGTGACCCTAAATACACCTGAAGATTTAAATAAAACCACTTTATTACATGATTCATTACCCCACGCTAAATTTGGTACTTCTTGGTCGCGTTGGTTGTCAGAGTTAAGTATTGAAGGAGTGGATTGCAATAGCGGTTATAGTTTTAATCAAGTGGACCTGATTGTTCAAGCGGCTTTGAATGGGCAAGGAGTGGCATTAGGGCGTCATGCTTTAGTTGCAAAAGAGATTGAAAATGGTCGATTGGTGCCGTTATTTGGTCATTCAGTTGAGGATGGTGGCATTTATGTTATGTACTTGAATAAGTTAGCCGATAGACCACAGGTCTCTGATTTTTTAGATTGGATTAAAGGCCAATCTCAAGTATTTGAACAGCAATATAATGTAAATAAATTGCTGCACCGATCTCGTTAATGTCTTTTGTGCAGGGTATAAACAAAGGCTTCTAACTCTTCAATATTTAAAGGTTTTGAGATGTAGTAGCCCTGAAACAGATCACAGCCATATTTAGATAATATTTTAGCGTGCTCAAGAGTTTCAATCCCTTCTGCTAATACGCGCATATTTAGGTTCTTACCCATGCTAATAATGCTTTTTACCATGGCTTTATCAACATTATTATCAGTGATGTGGTCCACAAAACTTTTATCTATTTTTAGCTCATCAATAGGCGCATCTCTTATCATGCTTAATGAAGAGTAACCGGTGCCAAAATCATCCAATGCAAGGGATATTTGATGCTTTTTCATTTTTTCAAATACAGGCAATAAAACGTCTAAGCTTTCAATAAATAAGCTTTCTGTGATTTCTATGGTTAACGGCAGACTTTTATCGCCAAAATCTTCAATACTTTGCATTAACACTTCAAAGAAGTTGAGTTGTACAAACTGCTTAACAGACACGTTAATGGCTAATGAGAAGCGTGTGGCTAATTTGTTTTGCAAGGCAGTTATCTCGTACATGGATTTATTCATTATATATTGCCCGAGTTTAGGCATTAAGCCTGTTTGCTCGGCAATAGGTATAAATATCTCCGGTGGAATAAAGCCTAGTTCACTGCTTTGCCCTTTGCCAACGCACTAACGCTTCCACACCACAGAGCTTATAATGCTTATTTAGTTGTGGTTGGTAAACTAGCGTAATCTCATTATTTTCAATAGCATGGTATAGGGCTTGCTCTATTTTTGCCTGTTTCAATAATTGTTGATGAACCTTTTGTGAGAAGAATAGGTATTGGTTTTTACTGCTTTTAGCCATTGCCATGCTATTTTCCGCATAACTAATTAACGTATCTAAGCTTGTTGAATCATTGGGGTAACGAGTAACCCCCATCGAGCTAGTAATGTAAAAGGAGTTATTATTGATTGAATATGGGATAGCTAGGTTACGTAACAGTAAATCTGCAAAACCACGCACCACGTCCTCATTGTTATTTTCTAATAACAACACAAACTCATCACCACTGTAACGCACTAAGGTACCGGAATAGTTCTTAAGCTCTCTTGAATTCTTTGACTCACTTCCTGCAATAAGATATCACCATACTTGTGACCAAATGAATCATTGATGTTTTTGAAGTTATCTAAATCAATATATAGCAGGGAAAAGGGCTGTTGGTGCTTCTTAAACTTCGCCACTAATTTACCTAATACCGTACGATTATAACAACCCGTTAAGTCATCATGTTCGGTAATATAGGTGAGTGCACTTAGCTTGCTTTTTTCAATATTTAATATCCATTTAAACAGTAAATAAGTGAGGGAGAGAAAAACCAAGTACAAAATAAAATAATACACAGTTGTGTACAGCAGTGGTTGATAAATATCACTTAGAGGGCGGCTGGTATGCACCCAAAATTTGAATTTATTGTCGTAACTAAGGCTGTGTAACAGTGGAATGCCGCTTGGGTACATGGTGACTTGCGCAACATCATTGCTCTCACGCAACAGGTTAAAACTAAGCCCTTGCTCTTGCAGTGCGGCTTCTGTTTCTGTTATTTGTTTTTCGGTGAGGGGATGAGCAAAGGTTGCATCATATCTTTCTGGTGGCATACCAGTATGTAAGAACTGATAAAAACTATGGTCGAGGGTGAGCATAATATTATTGCCAAAGGCTTGCGTATGGGACCATTTATTTTTTAAGTTTTCTAAAATGATCGCCGACGCAATAAAGCCTCTCACTTCGCCCTTATTATCTAATAAGGTTTTGCGTATCGGGATGATCCATTTTTTGGTGACAGGGGAAAGAATGGCACTACTGATCATCAACTTATCTTTTTCGAGGTCACCATGGAACCCATTATCAAAGTAATCGCTGGCTCGAGTGCTATATAAGTTCTCAGGAAGATTATCACTTTTGGCTAAGAATTTACCTTCAAGATCAAACACCACAAAGCCGATCAATAGTTCTGATTTCTTTAAAATACGTTCTAAGGTGAACTGGTTAAAATGCTCATCTTCATTAAAGTCTTCATTAATTAAGTCGAGCATAGTCTCATAGTGATTAAGTATCCCATGAATATCTGATTTGACGATTTTATTGACGTAAAATTGCTCATCTTGCCTTTTAGACAGCAATTCATCGTATCGTGCATTAATACTGGTAAGCAGTAATACGCTACTAATCGCAATCAGGCAGTAATAGATTAACCAGGCATTTTTATTTAACGACAACATTTTCAATACAAGTTCTCTTGTTTGGCTTAACTTTATCTATAACTGATTGAAGTTAAACGGATAAATTGATTTATATTGTTTTTGTAACCATTTTATCAACTACTAAACTCATTGTACTGATTAAAAAATTTACTGTTGTGTTGTAAGTTTCATTATTAGAAACATTGCTTATATAACGTTTCAATTTGAATGTAGTTGTTTTTTGCCGTGCAAAATTGAGATGACGTGTTTAATAGAGTGACTATTAGACTAATGTAAATAGTTTGTTTTGTAAGTTAAAATTATTAGCCTAATTCACATTAATAACAATAAAAAATCAATATGATTTTGAGATATTCATTAAATAGCTAAAAAAGCACAATATATAATGATGCAAATCAAACCATTACCCCAGTTTAAAAAGGTAAATTACACTGCAATGTTATTTGTGATCGATGTAACAAACAGTTTCGTTTATAATGCGCTCGGTATTAAAGGAAAGCTCGACGATATTACACTGTAAAAGAGTGCAAATACTGAGCCTATAAACATGTAGACAGAAATAAGAATTCTATAGTTTTTAAAAATGAGAGGACACATCATGTCAGTAAAAAAAATGGTTGATCTAGATTTAGCCGGTAAAAGAGTATTTATCCGTCAAGATCTTAATGTGCCAATTAAGGATGGCAAAGTTACATCTGATGCGCGTATTCGTGCTTCTATCCCAACAATTAAATTAGCCCTAGAAAAAGGTGCTAAGTTGATGATTACGTCGCACTTAGGTCGTCCTACTGAAGGCGCTTCTGCAGAAGAAAATGCAGCGTTCTCTCTACAACCTGTTGTTGATTACTTAAATGAAGCGCTAGATGTACCTGTTCGCCTAGCAACTGACTACCTAAACGGTTTAGAAGTAAATGAAGGTGAAGTAGTTGTACTTGAAAACGTTCGCTTTAACAAAGGCGAAAAGAAAAACGACGAAACATTATCTAAGCAGTTAGCTGCGTTATGTGATGTTTACGTAATGGATGCATTTGGTACGGCTCACCGTGCACAATCTTCTACTAATGGTGCTGGTCTATTTGCTCCTGTAGCATGTGCTGGTCCACTACTAGCTGCTGAATTAGAAGCACTAGGTAAAGCGATGGATAACCCAGCTCGCCCACTAGTTGCTATTGTTGGTGGTTCTAAAGTATCTACTAAACTAACAGTATTAGAGTCTCTATCTAAAATTGCTGACCAACTAGTTGTTGGCGGTGGTATTGCTAATACATTCATCGCAGCACAAGGCCACAATGTTGGTAAATCATTATACGAAGCAGACTTAGTTGATACAGCTAAAAAGCTAATGGTTGACTGTGCAATCCCAGTAGCAACTGACGTTGCTTGTGCAAAAGCATTCGATGAAAATGCTGAAGCTGAAATCAAAAACGTTGCTGACGTGCAAGATGACGACATGATCTTCGATCTAGGTCCTGAATCAACAGCTGCATTAGCGACTATTCTAAAAGAAGCAAAAACAATTCTTTGGAATGGCCCTGTTGGCGTATTTGAGTTTAAAAACTTTGAAGCAGGTACTGCAGGTATCTCAAAAGCAATTGCTGAATCAGCTGCATTCTCTGTTGCTGGCGGCGGCGATACACTTGCTGCGATTGATAAATTTAATATCACAGCAGACGTATCTTACATCTCAACGGGTGGCGGTGCCTTCCTTGAGTTTGTTGAAGGTAAAGAGTTGCCAGCCGTAGCAATGTTAGAGTTACGTGCCAACGATTAATCAAATGTTTATAGTGAGATCTTGATCTCGCTTTTTAATGCGTATTCTTTGTGCCATAATTGCCACATTAATACGCATAATTAAACTTATTCAAATTACAAACAATAGATAGGATATATCTCATGACTAAGATTTTAGACGTTGTACAACCTGGTGTTATCACTGGTGATGATGTTCAAAAAGTTTTTGCAGTAGCAAAAGAGCATAAATTTGCACTACCAGCGGTAAACGTTGTTGGTTCTGATTCAATCAACGCTGTACTTGAAGCTGCTGCTAAAGTTAAAGCGCCAGTTGTAATCCAATTCTCTAACGGCGGTGCTGTATTTAACGCTGGTAAAGGTCTTAAACTTGAAGGTCAAGAAGCTGCAATCTTAGGTGCTGTTTCTGGTGCTAAGCACGTTCACGCAATGGCTGCTGCTTACGGTGTTCCAGTTATTCTACATACTGACCACGCTGCTAAAAAATTACTACCATGGATCGACGGACTACTAGACGCTTCTGAAGCTCACTTCGCAGAAACTGGTAAGCCACTATTCTCTTCACACATGATCGACCTTTCTGAAGAGCCTCTAGAAGAAAACATTGAAATCTGTGCTAAATACCTAGCTCGCATGGAAAAAATGGGTATGACGCTAGAAATCGAACTAGGTTGTACTGGTGGTGAAGAAGACGGTGTTGATAACTCTGATATGGATGAGTCTTTACTTTACACTCAACCATCTGAAGTTGATTACGCATACGTTGAACTATCAAAAATCAGCCCACGTTTCACTATCGCTGCTTCTTTCGGTAACGTACACGGTGTATACAAGCCAGGTAACGTTAAACTAACTCCAACAATCCTACGTGATTCACAAGCATACGTTTCTGAAAAGCACGGTATTGCTGCTGACGCACTAAACTTCGTATTCCACGGTGGTTCTGGTTCTTCTGAAGCAGAGATCCAAGAGTCTATCGGTTACGGTGTTATCAAAATGAACATCGATACAGATACACAGTGGGCATGTTGGGATGGCGTTCGTGTTTACGAAGCTGCTAACCGCGATTACTTACAAGGCCAAATTGGTAACCCAACTGGTCCTGACGCACCTAACAAAAAATACTACGACCCACGTGTATGGTTACGTGCAGGCCAAGCATCAATGGTTACTCGTCTAGAGAAAGCATTTGCTGACCTTAACGCTGTAGACGTACTATAATTTTACTGACCCTTCAGTAAGATAAAGAGCCAGCTTAATTGCTGGCTTTTTTATGCCTATTAGAAAGCTAAGTTTTTGACGCTTCATAGATAGGAGCGATGGTTGCTGCTAGTGCGGCATTGAAGTCTGCATCAGGTTGCCCATCATATAAATTATCCGTTAATACACGTGAGAAGCTTGCAATAACACCCTTGTTCTCAGTTAAACGGCGATTTGCTTCTGCGATATGGTATCCGCCTGATAATGCGACTACTTTGACTACATTAGGATGGTTGATACAAGGCGCATAAAAGTTTGCAGACTCAGGTAGTGAGATTTTTAGCATGATTAATTCATTAGCATCAAGTAAATCTAGCTGCGTTAATAATTGTTCTCTTAATAAGGCTTCAGCAGCAGCCTTTTCTGGGCTATTAATATCTACTTCTGGCTCGATAATTGGCACTAAACCCGCCGCACAAATTTGTTTAGCGACTTCAAACTGTTGCTCTACTAACGCTTGTATACCCTCTGCATTCGCTAATTTAACAACTGAGCGCATCTTGGTACCAAATACATCTTTTGCTTTAGCTTTTTTTAATAGCTCATCTAAACCTGGAATTGGCTTCATTAATTGCACACCATTTTCTTCAGCTTCAAGCCCTTTGTCGACTTTAAGGAATGGCACTATATTTTTTTCTTCCCATAAATATAATGATGAAGGTTTTCCTTTAATGTCACGGTCTAATGTATTTTCAAATAGGATAGACCCTAGTACGAGATCATCTGTAAAAGAAGGGCTGGTGATAATACGAGAGCGCATGGCATGCACTAAATCAAACATCTCTTGGTCATTACTATAGGCATCTTCATTTATGCCATAACTCTTAAGCGCTGTGGGTGTGCTGCCTCCACTTTGATCCAATGCTGCGATAAAACCTAACTCTTCTTTAAATCTATTAAGCTGTTTTTCAAATGTTCGCATGATGACTCCCAACAAGTTAAATAGTACATATTAATATACATCTCATATCTTTAAATGAAAGTAGTTATCATTAACTTTAATTGTTGTTCAGTCATTGACAATTATAAAATAATTTAAAATCAGCAAGTTAAATTGACGTGGTAACAGTGATAAATTGAAAATTTTTATTTGCTATTTTTGTAAAAAAAGATGAACTTTTGTGTGCTAAGCAGGTCGATCAATTATTACTATATTCCTTTGTTATTAATTCGAGAATCCCATGAAAAAACCAAACCTTGCGTTGTTGATCTGCCTACTAACTCCTTTCTCTTGGGCTAACGCTAACAGTTTACCTGCTCAACCTCATATCTCAGTATCAGGTCAAGCCAAGTTAGAAGTGAAACCTGATACCGTAAGCATTAAGTTTCAGTCTGTTGCGGTTGAAAATGATAGCGATAACGCTAAGCAAGTTGTTGATAAGCAGGTTGAGAATATATTAATTGCTTTAAAAGAAGCTGGTTTCTCTCAATCATTATTGAAGCGTGCTGATATTCAAATTCGCCCTGAATTTGAATATATCGAAAAACAACGAACACAAATTGGTGTGAAGGCGATACGTAACCTTAGTTATCAGTTAGATGATGTGACCAAAGTGAATGAGTTTTTGCAGGTGTTAGTGAAAAGCGATATTTCTAATATTGGGCAAATTAACTATGCGTTAAAAGAACCCAAACAATGGCAACAGAAAGTGCGTAACTTAGCGGTGCAAGACTCTATCAACAAAGCTAAAGGTTTAGCAGACAACTACCAAGCAACACTAGGTGATATCTTCTCTATCAACTACCAAGCGAGTAATGCCCGTCCTGTTTTAATGCGAACAATGAAGAGTGATCAAATACCTCCAAGCTACCAAAACAATCAAATTACTATTACTGATAGTGTTGATGCTGTTTTTTTATTAGAGCCTTAGGCACTGATGATAGTTAATTGTTGGTTGTCGGCCTTGAATTGAATTTTTTTAAGACTGATTGGCAAAAACAGCGCCTCTAAATGTTTTATAAAAGGGGCGCACTGTGAGTCTGTTAAACTGGTTTCAATGCTTAAATAAGTGCTCAGCTTTTCTGGCGTTAAATGAATGGTCAGATAATCTTTTTGGTTAATCGCATTCAGTGAATAGCCTTTAGGTTTAAAACTGAAGTGGTCGATCGTTAAGCTATCAAAGAAATCAGTAAACCTTAACGTCTTTAAAATAGAGGCTTTATCTATATGCTTACTTTGTAAACTCTTTGCAAACTCACCACGTAAGCCATGTAGCATATAAATCCCCTGTGTAGGGATAGTGTGTGTAGAGATATCACCAAAGACAAACAGATCCCCTTGATAATCCTCCCTACAATGCTGCAGGTGACCATTAAACTGTTTTTCTAATAACATCCTATCTTGTTGGAAGTTTGTGGCTTGTAATTGCGGTTTGAGGGCTTGATGGCGTTGAAAGATCAATGTCGATATCTTTTGCTTAGTTAATTGTTGTTGGATAAACAAAGCTGCTTTAACTAATTGTGTATTACCACAGGTGATCAGCAGTAATTTATCTTCCCAGATAAATAAGCTAGATTCAGATAACAGGTAGGCACTAACGTGGTGGTTGTTAATATTAGAGATGATTTCAGCACCAGCATAAGAGACTAAATTATGCCAAAAGCTTTGCTCGAGCGTTAAAAGGTTGAGATCTTTAGTGCAAATGAATAATCGTTTTTCAGTACCTTCGTAAAACACTCAATAAACCTTATAACCAACAATAAATGACGAGCTTACCTGCTAGTTTACCGTAATACTAAAGCTTTATGTTTATATTTATAAAAGAGTGGTTAATAAGGTGACGGAAGTTTTAGTTCATAAAAGCAAACGATTTAAACAAAGAGTTAAACCAAGGACATTTCCGTGCAGATACAAAAAAGCCACAACTAAATAAATAGTTGTGGCTTGAGGAATCGTTACAAAATAACTTGCGCTAAAGTTTTTCCAAAAAGCCTTAAATGACTGGCTATTTTGAAAACAAAAGCGCAAATAATGTTGAAGCCGATCCTTTAATGCTGGTGTTTCGTCTCGCTGATTTTTAAACAAAGAGTTAAACCAAGGACATTTCCGTGCAGATACAAAAAAGCCACAACTAAATGAATAGTTGTGGCTTGAGGAATCGTTACAAAATAACTTGCGCTAAAGTGTTTCCAAAAAGCCTTAAATGACTGGCTATTGTTGAAAACAAAAGCGCAAATAATGTTGAAGCCGATCCTTTAATGCTGGTGCTTCATCTCGCTGATTTTTAAACAAAGAGCTAACCAAGGACATTTCCGTACGGATACAAAAAAGCCACAACTAAATAAATAGTTGTGGCTTGAATGATGGTGCTTCGTCTCGGAATTGAACCAAGGACACGAGGATTTTCAATCCTCTGCTCTACCGACTGAGCTAACGAAGCAAAACTTTTTATTTATTAACTAAGTTAATAAATGTACATCTTACGATGAGTGTAAATGGTGCCGACTACCGGAGTCGAACTGGTGACCTACTGATTACAAGTCAGTTGCTCTACCTACTGAGCTAAGTCGGCACATAAACCGTTCTGAGCTTTCGCTCTGTTTACTGATTGAAATTAATCTTTTCAGTAAAACTAAATAATGGTGCTTCGTCTCGGAATTGAACCAAGGACACGAGGATTTTCAATCCTCTGCTCTACCGACTGAGCTAACGAAGCATCTTGTTCTTAACCATTTTTAACTCTGTCTGAAACTAATCGACTGAGCTAACTAATCAGGAACGAGGCGTATTAAATAGACTTTAGTGTGTATCGTCAACCTATTTTTACAGTTTTATTAACATTTTAACGTGTTTGCTCGTGCTTTGAACGTTAAGTGCTCTAATTGTGAACACTCAACATTGTTAGATTAATCTTTAGGTGTAAAACCTTCGATCTCAACATCTTTTTCTTCAAACAAGAAACCAAGCATTGCTTCTTGGATCAATGCACGATCTTCTGCTTGCATCAGGTTTAATTTTTTCTCATTAATTAACATGGTTTGTTTATGTTGCCATATTGCCCATGCTTCCTGACTGATATTGTCGTAAATGCGTTTACCAACTTCACCTGGAATTAATTGATACGCTAAACCAGGCGCTTCTTTTTTCAAATAGGTACAAAATACAGTACGAGACATTGTTTATTCCTTAGTGCGTTGTTTTATTAACGGTATTTAATATTTTTTTAGTTGCTGCCGCTAATCCCACTTTTTGCGGGTGTTGTAAGTTATACCAAAGCTGACCAGTTTGTTCCATGACTTGTTGGCTATCTTGTTTGTTGAACTCTACCAATATTGGTGAAATATCAAAATGATAATGGCTAAAGGTATGACGAAAAGTCGCCAATTCAGTGGCTTTATAATCTGTGATACCAATGTCAGCTAAACTGGCTAATGCTGATTCATTATCGGTGAACTCAGGGAAACACCATAATCCACCCCAAATACCGGTTGGTGGGCGTTGTATTAACTGAATCGTTTGTTGTTTGTCTTTTAATACCAGCATTACAGCGGTTTTTACCGGATTTTCTTTTTTGCTTTGGGGGTTGGATAATCTGTCATGCAGTTATCAGCTAAGGCTAAGCAGTCATCGGATACAGGGCACTCTCCACATTTAGGTTTACTACGAGTGCAAATCATTGCCCCCATATCCATCATGGCTTGGTTAAACACATTAGTGTTTTTCTTGGGAGTCACTTTATCAGCTAATGCCCAAAGTTGATTTTCTACTTTTTTTCGCCAGTCCAGCCTTCGATTTTTTGATGGCGTGTTAACACACGTTTGACATTACCATCAAGAATAGGGAAGTGTTTGTTTAAGGTCAGTGACAATACAGCGCCTGCTGTCGAGCGACCAATGCCAGGTAATGCGAGTACATCATCAAACTGTTCAGGAAACTCACCATTGAACTGGTCTCTGATAATTTGTGCTGCCTTGTGCAAGTTACGAGCACGGGCGTAATAACCCAATCCTGTCCAATGATGTAATACTTCATCAATAGGTGCATTCGCCAAATAGGAAATAGAAGGAAATGAGCGCATAAATTTAGTAAAATAGGGGATCACAGTCGCCACTTGCGTCTGTTGTAACATAACTTCACTGACCCAAGTCTTATATAAACTCTTATCTATTTGCCAAGGTAAGGTTTTACGACCATGTTGTTGGTGCCAATCATTGATTCTTTGGCTAAAATGCAACTCACTCACTAGAAACTCTTCGATAATAAAAAAGAGCGCTAGTCTAGCAGAGTTGCACAATTAATATAACATTGCATAATGCACGGCTAATTAGCCCAGGATTAACTTTGAAAGGTAAGAAAATGACAGAGCATGACCAGTCTGCGACAGATAATGGAACAGAAGAAAACAACATTGAAAATACGAAAGAGAAATATATTCGTAAAATTCGTTCTTTTGTTAAACGTGAAGGGCGCATGACTAAACGTCAGCAAACTGCTATTGATGATTTATGGCCAACCATGGGTGTAGATTACCAAGAGCAGCAGATCGACTTTACAGAGTTATTCGGTAATGCTAATCCAGTTGTGTTAGAAATTGGTTTTGGTATGGGTAAGTCATTGATAGAGATGGCTAAAAATGCACCTGAGAAAAACTTCTTAGGCATTGAAGTACATGGCCCTGGTGTTGGTGCTTGTTTAGCTGATGCTGGTGAAGCAGGGGTGACTAACCTACGTGTAATGAATCACGATGCAGTTGAAGTGCTAGAGTTTATGATCCCTGATCAAAGCCTATCAACTTTCCAATTATACTTTCCAGATCCTTGGCATAAAGCACGTCATCACAAACGCCGTATCGTGCAACCAGCATTTATTGAAAACATGCGTCCTAAACTAGCGATTGGTGGTGTTATCCACATGGCAACAGATTGGGAAAACTACGCTGAGCATATGTTAGAAGTATTACAAGCGGCGACTGATTTTAAAAACATCAGCAGCGAAGGTGACTATGCACCACGTCCAGATTGGCGCCCACTAACTAAGTTTGAATCTCGTGGTCACCGTTTAGGTCATGGCGTATGGGATTTATTGTTTGAACGTATTAGCTAAATTATACCTTAAAGTGATTTAAGGCTTAGCGATTAAGTTGACAAAAAAAGCGAGTGTTGTTCATTATCAATACTCGCTTTTTTTATGGTTTTTTTAGGTGGTGGGCAGAGTTTATGAGTAACAATATTGAAAACCCATTAATTTGGCCTTTGTTAAGCCTGATTGAAGCAGATGAAGAGAGCTGTCAGATTCATCATCTTGCTACTGAATTGCAAAAAGAGGGTTTATTAGCGGATTTAGATAAGGATCCTAATAAAGCCTTGTTCAAAAGAAACTTCTTGTTGATGAATGCCTTATATCAATTACAAGCGATACTACTGCCTGCACAATGGTTACAAGTAGAAGCCATGAACATCCAACTATTTGAACAGCCTCCAGTCAATATTGAACAGGCAATGGAGCAAACATCCGCCTTACGCAGTTATTATTTAGATTGGCAATATTTTGAAACAGACTCCGATGACATAGAGGCTATGTTGAGTGATTTTTGAGACCGTTATCATCAAACCATTAGCTCAACAGACACTGTCATTGATAAAGCTAATGCCTTACAAGTCTTTGAATTAGATGAACAAGCTTCATCACAGCAGATACGCCAACAATGGCGACGATTAGCCTTGCAATTTCACCCTGATAGGCCAACAGGGGACAAAGATAAATTTCGACAAGCTTGCGAAGCATGGCAAGTGTTAAAATGCTAGTTAACGATTATATCTTTCGAGATAGATGGTAGAGCGTTGGACACTATATTATGGGGATAATACTTTCAATATTGTTTCAACTTACCTGCTTTCTTCGTTATAAAGGAAAATGAATTCACTTCTACCTAAAAAATATTTATAAATACTTTCTAAATATATGTTTTTCAAGTAATTGATTTTTAATTACTTTAATGCATTGTAGTGGCTATCTTATCTGTTTTTTTCTTAAAGGCTCGCTGGGTAATTATTAAAATATAGCTATAATTGAGTATTCCTGTTTAATAATTGAGCTTGTTAAGCTGTTTTTTAACCGTAAATACTTTTTCTTGTTAACAATCCTATTTTGCAAATAACGTATTTTATGAAATCAATACTGCAGTTAATAAATTGAATAGATCACGACTAAGCGTGTCATTTTTATAATGATATATAACATTTTATAGATTAAATTTATCTTTAAATACTACATGGATAGAGCAAACACAACTATGACGTTAACCACTAAAATTTCAGCATGGGTAATGGGTATGACTAGCTTAACCCTAGGCTTATCAACACCTGCATTTGCCGCTGATGAATATGAGAGCTATTCATTACGATTTTCCACAGAAGTAGAGGGCACGGTTGATAGTGACACGCTTTCATTAACACCAACTACCTATATTGTTGGTGGTGATGACGCTGAACGAGAATACCCTTGGATGGTCGCTTTATATAGTTCAGGTAACTTTATTTGTGGTGGCGTGTTAATTAGTTCGAACTGGATAGCCACTGCTGCTCATTGTGTTTATGACACTGATGATAGCGATGGTAATGCCACTGCGAATGATGCGTCTACGTTTAGTGTTGTGATTGGTGAATCTACTCATTATTCAACAACGACGGATGCAGAAGTTGCCGATGTCACTGTTTATGATCTCAGTGATGTGATTATTCAACCTAACTATGATGATGAAAGTTACGATTATGATATTGCCTTATTACAATTAGAATCTGCTTATTATCAAGCTGGGCCAGCATTGCCATTGGCTAGCCAGTTTAATGCTATAGAAGAAGACGATTTACTCACGCTTATTGGTTACGGGAAAATGTCAGGGGACGAGGAGGCTACACCAGAAGAGTATATTCCAACAACGCTTCAAGAAGCTGAATTACCTTTTATACCTACGAATCAATGTTCATGGGGAAGTTTAGTCACTGATAACATGTTCTGTGCGGGTTATTCAGCTTATGAAAACATTGATATTGATAGCTGCTCTGGAGACAGTGGTGGCCCTTTATTTACCGATATTGATGGGCAGTTAACCTTAGTTGGTTTAGTAAGTTGGGGATCATCGACCTGTGCCGATGCTCCTGGTGTTTATACTAATGTAAGTAATTTACGTACTTGGGTACTAGAAAATATTGATGGAATTCAGGTCGTTGAAGAAGGTACTGCGGTTTATGATGCTGACAGCGAAACCTTCACTTCTGGGTTATTAAGTGTTTATCAATATGGGGATGATTTAGAAACTTACTCGGATATTGGAGAATTATCGTTTGATGACGAAAGTTACAGCGATACCATTACCTTAAGTGATGCATGTAGCGAGAGCTTTTTATATTCAACTGAAGAGTATATTGCAAGTTGTGAAATAGAGTTTGATTTAAATGATGCGATCATTACTGACAGTGTATTTACTGCTGAATTATTAGTGAATGACGATAGCGATGCCGATGTAGCCGATACTTCAGATGATACAATGGACGATACTGCTGATGATAGTTCAGACTCTTCCGATGACAGTGCAGATACGTCAGATGATACGACCGACACAACTGACGATGCAACTGATACGTCCAGTGATTCAAGTGACAGCACAGACGATAGTACAGATACTTCTGATGATGAAGCTGATAGTACAGACGATACGACAGATACCACTGATGATGAAGCTGATAGCACAGACGATACGACAGATACCACTGAAGATGTAACAGACACTTCCGATGATACAACAGACAGTGCTAGTTCAAGTAGCTCTAGTGGTGGTAGTTTAGGATTTATAGCCCTTGTTGCCCTTGCTTTAATTTCAGTTAGACGAAAATATAGTACTTCTTTAGCTAGCTAGTTACTGTTCCATTAAAAACAAATTAAAAAGCCATCACCTGTTGATGGCTTTTTTGTATCAATTTATTCAGTCTCATTTACTATGAGTGAGAAAGTGCTTATGAAGTAGGCCATAAAAATGTCACTTTTTAGCCATCTATTTGTAATACATTATTTATAGCATCTCTGTTATCAATCATGACACAGGGAAAGTTTTACTATGGAAAATGCACAAACAGTACTGCCTAACAGAGGTGAGTCAGAAAACTCTAATAATTATGTGCAATGGATAACCGTTGCGTTTTTAATTTATTTGCTTATTTGTGCCGTTGGCATTATTGGTAGTGGCTTTAAAATGTCAGTAGGTGAGCATGCCAAGGAGTTATTTTCCTTTGCCAGTAATCCTTTTGCTGGCTTAGTTGTGGGTATTGTTGCAACCGCTTTAATTCAGTCATCTTCAACAGTTACATCCATTATTGTTGGCTTAGTAGCCGGTGGTTTACCCGTCGAACTTGCGGTGCCTATGGTGATGGGAGCAAATGTTGGTACTTCAATTACTAATACGATTGTGTCACTTGGCCATGTACGCGCAAAGGAAGAGTTCAAACGTGCTTTTTCTGCTGCGACAGTACATGACTTCTTTAATCTGTTATCTGTGCTTATTTTCTTACCATTAGAAATTGCCTTTGGTTTTTTAGAAAGAATGGGGGCTGGTTAGCTAGTTTATTTTATGGAGCTGGAGATACATCTATTAAAGGCTTTAACTTTGTTAAAGCAGCCACTGCTCCGGTTGTGGATTCATTTAAAAGTGCAGGTAATTCGTTAGGTGACGAAGTTGGTGGGGTGTCGTTAATTATTGTCGGAATTTTATTAATCTTTGTGGCGATTACGTTAGTTGGTAAGTTACTGAAAAAGCTAATGGTAGGTAAAGCAAAAGGTATTATGCATACGGCTATCGGACGCGGCCCGGTTTCAGGTATTACCTCTGGTACATTAGTAACAATTTTAGTGCAATCCTCTTCAACAACGACTTCATTAATGATTCCTTTGGCTGGCTCAGGCGCATTTAAATTAAAAGATATTTATCCATTCACACTGGGTGCAAATATCGGCACTTGTATTACAGCTGTATTAGCCGCCACTGCTGTTACTGGTAATGCAGAAGCCGCATTGCAAATTGCATTTATTCACTTGGTATATAACATTTTAGGTGTATTGGTGATTTACGGCATTCCAGCATTACGTAAGTTACCTGTTAAAGCAGCTGAAGCATTAGGCGCTACAGCAGCAGAAAACAAGTTTGCTGCACTGGGTTATATCCTAGGAGTGTTCTTTGTTATTCCTGCTCTGTGTTTAACAGTAAGCAGTATTATTTAATCCATTTTATACCAATTGTATTAAATAACTGATCTAAATTTTGCGCCGGAAAAATGGCTTAGTTTGAGGCGTAAGTTGATGTAAATGGTTGTTCCCTATACGAAACTTACAACGAAAAAAATAAGTTATTTTAACAAGTAAAATAGATCAGTTACTTACTATGATTGGTATTAGTCATTAGCGATTAATAAAAGTATTATTAAGGAAGGTTAGATGAGTAATTTACAAGTGTTAACTACTGAAAGATTAAATAAATTAATCGATGAAACACAAACTACGTTAGTTGAATTAAAAGCCGAAGTGGCGCGTCGCGAGCACTTAAAACAAGAACATGAAATCAATGACTTAGACCATCATATGATGAGTGCAGAATTAAACCTGACAGGCATTAAAAACTTTATTAGTTATTTATTAGAGCAATCTAGAAAGAAATAATCATTAAAGCTTTAGACTAAATGTAGTTAATTTTAGTCTAAAGCATTAAACCCTATGCGAATAAAATTATTTACTATCAAGTGTTATTTATTTTTTAAATCTTTTTTAGTAAAACTAATGGATGCTAAATCACCCTACTAAACTAGGGAGAATTAGCATATTGATTAGCAATTTCTGAGGCTAAAATCGCTATTTTATGTGTGATCTCTGAACGTGGATCATTGAGGTATGAAGCCGTAAAATCTATATCGTTTGGAATCCACCCAGGTTCAAATTTTTTGATTCTCTTATCGTTTATAAATCGTTGTGCAAGCTGCGTAGGAAGTGCACCAATACCAATACCAGAAGCAATCATTTCAAAACTAGTAGAAAGAGAGTTGGAGGGAAATATTTGACCTACTGACCCATACCTATGCATTATTTCTGATACGAGCTCATGATAAGGTCTTGATAACCTAGAAAATGAAAAGATAGGAGATTTTGAAGGATCGGGACATACTTCATTAACACTACAAAACCAGCTTAATTCAAATTTAGGAAGTGCAATATTTTCTACATTGCCTTCGGGTAATGGTCCCATTAAAAAAGCTAAATCTAAATTTCTAGATAATAATTGTTCTCTTAAATGAATAGTAATATCGACAGATAATTCAATGACTAGCTTAGGGTATACTTTCCTTAATTCAGTCAAAAAATCAGATAACCATGATTGTGCGACCGTCTCTGCTACCCCAATTCGAATAATACCTTTTACCTCTTCATTTGGCGTTAATTCAGATTTTATTAACTCCATATAAGATTCTATTTTTTCTGCGTGAGCTCTTAATAAAATACCTTCTTTAGTTAGCACTACCCCAGTCTTTTGTCGTTCAAAAAGTCGTACCCCTAACTCATTTTCTAATGCATATATGCGGGCGGAAATGGCTGGTTGAGATAAATTCATTTCATGAGCAGCTTGTCTAATTGCACCGAGTTTAGCGACCCATAAAAAAGTTTTTAGTTGATCAAAAGTCATTGTTCTTTCTCATTACTTGCGTTGATTTAACTACTATGTGAACGGTTTAAGTTATCACTAATGATAAAATAATATAGTTTGACATTATCACATTTAAACTAGAAACTAAATTTAAGCCTTAATTAGGTTATAAAACACTCAGTTCAACGTTAATATTTTTAAAAATTATTGATAAAGGAAGAGAATATGATGACTAAATGGAATTCGAAAATCTTGATTACCGCTTCTATTTTCAGCGCTACATTATCTATCAACGCAAGTGCCAGTGAGAGCCTTTCTATAGTAGGAAGTTGGAGTAGTTTGCCACTTAATAAAATGTATGAAACCCCTTTTTGGAATGAGATTATCCCAACTGAAAGTAACGGGGAATTTAGCGTTACGATGACTACATTGGATCAAATGGGAATTGGTGGACCTGATGTATTTAGAATGCTTAGTGATGGTGTATTCGATATCGGAATGACCTCTGCTGATTATGCCGTTTCAGATACACCTGCCTTGGAAGGCTTGGATGTTCCTTTGATCGCCAACACCGCTTCAGAAGCGAAAGATGTTATAGATGCAGCAAGACCGATGGTCGATGATATTTTCAAAGATACTTTCAACGCTAAAGTCTTAGCGATTGTTCCTTACCCTTCTCAAGTTGTTTTCTGTAATGCTGAAGTGAAATCATTAAGTGATTTAGCGGGTTTAAAAATTAGAGCATCCGGACGTATGACGGCAAAATTTTTAGAAGCGCTCGATGCTCAAAGTGTCAATATTGGATTTGGTGAGGTACCTGGAGCGTTACAACGAGGCGTTATTGATTGTGCTGTGACAGGGGCTGGCTCAGGTTACAGTGCTGGGTGGTGGGAAGTAACGACACATTTGATGAATCTTCCACTTGGTGGGTGGGATCCTGTGGTTACTGCTATAAATTTGGATAAATGGAATTCATTAAGCGAAAAAGATCAGGGGTTTATTGATGAGTCGGTTAAAAGTAAATTTGAAAAACCAGTTTGGGATTCTGCTCAGAGTGCGTTAAATGATGATATTGCTTGTTTAACAGGCAACGATAAATGTTCTAAAGGAGATACTAGAAACCTAACATTAGTCGAAATATCTGAGGCAGACATGTTAAAAGCGAAAGGCATTTTAGAAAATAAAGTATTACCAGAGTGGGCTGAACGCGCTGGAAGCGAGTGGGTTGAACGATGGAATAAAACAGTTGGAAATGTCGTTGGTATAGAAGTTACAGCGAATAAGGTTCAATAATATGAATCGCATTATTTATTTTTTAAGGAAAATTAATAATGGGATAGCTGTGACTGCAGGTCTAGCTTTGTTAGCCTGCATTATTCTCATTATCCTTGATATTGTCCTAAGAGAGTTCGGTATTTCTTTTAGTGGTTCCGAAGAGATTTCTGGTTATGTAATGGCCGCTGTGACGAGTTGGGGCATATGTTATGGCTTAACCGTTAAAGCGCATGTCCGAATTGATTTTTTACGTGCAAAAAGCAATTCGTTTATTCGTTCTCTGTTTGATTTAATCGCTTTAGCTGCCTTGTCTTATGTGGCTGTTTATTTAGCTTATTATGCGATACCGGTATTAACTAAAACCCTTAAATCAGGTGCGCTATCAAATACAGCAATGGAAGTGCCGCTTTATTTACCACAAAGTATTTGGTTGGCTGGATGGATTTGGTTTGCTATCTCTTCTTCTTTGTTACTTATCATATCAATAATATTAGTACTTCAAGGTAAATACGAGCTTGTGGATAAGAATATTGGTATTGGAGATGAATCATGATTTTATTTACTTCAATGGGTTTATTGGGATTATTGGCGCTTTCTATCCCAGTTGGTATTGTATTATTCTTATTAGCCTTTGGTGTGGATATGTTTTTCAGTCCTTTTCCTTTAATGAAAGGGTTAGGGCAAATTGTCTGGTCGTCATCTAATAATTCAACATTAATCGCTATCCCATTTTTTGTTTTAATAGGCGAGATTTTACTTCGTAGTGGTGTCGCTCAACGAACTTATGCTGCATTAAACACATGGGTATCTTGGTTACCTGGAGGCTTGATACATGCCAATATTGCTACGGCAACTATGTTTTCTGCAACCTCAGGTTCATCGGTGGCGACTGCTGCGACTGTCGCAACCGTTGCAACACCACAGGGTGAAAAGTTAGGCTACGATCCTAGGCTCTTTACTGGATCTATTGCGGCTGGTGGTACCCTCGGTATTTTAATTCCCCCTTCTATTAACTTAATTGTTTATGGCTTTTTAACTGAGAGTTCTATCCCTAAATTATTTTTAGCGGGTATTGTGCCTGGCATGATGATGGCACTATTGTTTATGGTGATTACAATCGTATTATGTAGTCTTTATCCTAAATTAGGCGGCCCAAAACAGCACAGTTCTTGGTCTGAAAAATTTATTGCACTCAAATCGCTATCGCCCATTCTTTTCTTATTTATAAGTGTCGTTGGTTCAATTTATATGGGCTGGGCTACACCAACAGAATCTGCTGCTATTGGGGTATTAATTTCATTAATTATATCTATTGCCTATTCTGTTCTTTCAACCGAAATGTTGATTAAAAGTTTGGTGGGAACGGTTAAAATTACCTCGATGATAATGTTAGTTGTTATTGGTGCTTACGTACTTAACTTTGCATTAACGGCCTCTGGATTTGGACGTGCTTTACAAGACTTATTACAAGGTTTGGGGTTGAGTCCTATCGGGACTCTATTAGTCATTATATTAACTTATATTATTTTAGGGTTCTTCATTGAAACACTATCATTAATGGTTGCCACCATTCCTATTGTTGTTCCAATTATTATGCAAATAGGTTACGACCCTATCTGGTTCGGTATCTTAATGATTATTTTGGTCGAGATGGCTTTAATAACCCCGCCTGTTGGATTGAACTTATATGTCGTTAATTCAGCGCGTAAAAACGGAAAAATGATGGATGTGATTGTAGGGAGTATTCCTTACGTTCTAATCATGTTGTTCATGGTCCTTTTACTCATTATGTTCCCTAGCATTGCTTTGTACTTACCTAACAACTATTAAGGATTTATATGTTATTCACTATTAATGGAATTGAAAATAATTTTCAAATTAATCATCTTGTTATTGCAGGTTGGACAGCAAGAGATCAAAAATCGGTTCAAATACATATCGATGAACTAGCTGAAATAGGTGTTGCTCCTCCTTCAAATGTACCGCTGTATTATCGCGCTTCTAATTTATTAGTTACTCAGGATAATTTGGTTGAAGTCGTTGGTGAAGGATCATCAGGAGAAGTTGAGCCTTTGATCATTAAAACAGGTGGTAAGTTATTTTTAGGCATTGGCTCTGATCATACTGATAGAGAGCTAGAGGTGCAATCCGTGGCGTTTTCTAAACAGATTTGCCCTAAGCCAGTATCTAATCAATTATGGGATTTTGAAGAAGTAAAAGACCATCTTGATCAGCTTGAGATGCAGTCATGGTTAGATGAAGGAATGGGGTGGACCTTGTATCAAACGGGTACGTTGGCCTCTATACGACCTTTAATCGAACTGATTGAAAAAGCAGACTTAAAAGAAAACAGTGCCATGTTGTGTGGCACTTTTGCGGCAATTGGCGGTGTTCGCAAAACTCCTAAGTTCAAAATGTCTCTTGTTGACCCTATTTTGGGGCGCACGATTGAAGCGCAATACAATACGGTTGAATTACCTTCGGTAAAATAAATTGCCCTAACTTTATCTATTTCAGAGAGTTTTATAATGGAAAATTTTTCTAAATTCCCTTGGGAAGAACGTGATTTAGCACAGCAATTGACCAACGCGAAAAAGCTTATTGATTGTCAGGCTAGCCATGTTTTTACGGAACTGTTTGACGTGACAGGGTATGCCGATGATAGTAGTTCATCTAACCATTTAAACAATGCGATCGTGTCGGTTAAAGATTTGTTTGATGTGAAAGGCTATAAAACAAAAGCGGGTTCTACTTTTTTGAATGATGTAGATATTGCAAGTGAAGATGCGGACGCAGTAAAAAGTTTACGTGAAGCGGGAGCTGTATTGCTTGGCCATACGAATATGACAGAATTAGCTTATTCTGGATTAGGTTTAAATCCGCATTACGGCACACCAATAACACCTCTATATAAAAATGAAGCACGAATAGCGGGCGGTTCAACTAGTGGAGGGGCTGTTTCAGTTGCTTTACAAATAGCAGATATTGCTTTGGGCAGTGATACCGGAGGTTCGTTAAGAATTCCTTCTGCCTTTTGTGGTGTAACCAGGTTTAAGCCTTCTCAAAATAGCGTTTCTAGAAAAGGAAGCCTGCCGCTTTCTTCAAGTTTAGATAGCGTTGGGCCTATTGCTAAGACGGTATCTGAATGTGAAATAGCATGGGGGGTTATGTCTAATAATATTGTTAATAATCCTGCCGCTAAAGAAGCTCATTTTGTTGTACCTAATAACTTTGGTATGGATTTACTTGATGAAAAAGTAAAAAAAGCATTTACAGAGCTTGTTAATATTTTAAAGCAAACGCTCGGAGTGACAGTTGAAGAGAAGGCTTTACCTTTTCTAGACAGTTATAAATTACTTCCTGTTTGGCAATTCTCTGCCTTTGAAGCAATGAGCTATTACACTGAAAATTATGATATCGACCTTGATGAGCTTGACCCAAGAGTAGCAAGCCGCCTAAAGCGAGCAAATACGATTGATGAAAAACAGTTTTTAGCTACTTGTGAACAAAGAAAGTTATTAATAGACAGGTACAAAAAGAAGAAAAAGGCGCTGTATTATTATTGCCGACAGTTGCTATATTGCCTCCTAAATTAGATCAACTAACTGCTGATGAAGATTACGATCGTATTAACTTGTTATGTTTGCGTAATACGACTTTAGCAAATGTACTTGATGGATGCAGTGTATCTTTGCCGTATCAATATCAAGAGGACCATATCGGGATAATGCTAACTGCTAGTAATGGTGATGATAACAATTTAATCTCATTATCTAAGTTACTAGAGACTATTATTCTTAAATCCTGCCTTGATAAGCAACAAAAATAATATTCAATAATATAAAACCTCAATCGAGGTTTTATATTATTTCTAAAGCTATTTCTTTTTTAAATCAATATTATAAACAGCAAATCCTAAGCTATCTGGCTGGCTTCGCTTAGTTAATCTGCGTTGTGCATTTTCAGTGATAAAACGGTCTGCTAATTCGCTATCTTGGGTTTCAAAGCGAACATCTAAGGTCGTATCTGTTTTAATATCAAGGAAATCCCAGTTGTTATCTGCTGATGGGTCAACAACCCCTTTATTGTTAGTTTCTGCTGTGATGTAAGCAGACAGCACATCTCGGTTAGTATCGGGTTGTTCCATAACAACATATTCGCTACCTGTTCCGGCAAACTTCCCACCAAATGCGCGATAGTTGTTAGTGGCAATAATAAAGTCTTGTTGCATTAATGCGTCACCAGTTAACGCGATGCCTTGACCATTGTGATAGGTTAAGTCAACGATACGTTGTGCATCTGGGTTCACCACGGCACAGTCTCCATTAAACTTACTAGGCTGGGTAACGTCGACTTTATAACTCACACCATCGATAACATCAAAATTATAAGTACGGTGGTCTTTCCAGTTAATTAAATATTGTGGTTTGTTTGAGTTAGCATCAATCTGATTAAATTGATTAGCACTACACTCCAACCAATCTTTGAGTTGCTCTCCGGTTATTTTTAATGCCACCACTGTGTTTGGATAGAGGTATAGATCGGCGGCATTTTTATAGGTTAAATCACCTTTAGCTACTTCAACGTATGCATCCACATCAGAAGCGGTACTATGACGACCTCCGGCTTTGAAGGGAGCAGCCGCGGATAAAATAGGTAGGCCCTTTAAGTCACTATTATCTGATGCGGCAACTTGCGTGGTTATATAGCGTAATTGTGCATCAGAGACAATTTGTACCGTTGGATCATCTTGAACCAAGGTTAAAAAGCTATACATATCATTATCAGCTTTACCAATAGGGGCGTTTACAAAAGCTAATGTGCCTTTATGGTCTTTTGCAACCGCTTCATTAATTCTCTTATCTGCATCGACTAATGCAACCTTAGCGCCTTGCTTGTCACGTTTGAATATTTGGCGAGACTCAGACTTTGCATCGATAACGACCCATTTGTTACCTCTGTAAGTTAAATTAAAATCTATCACCCCTAAATTATCACCCCATCGACCTGGCATCACCGCGGGAATACCATTAATTAATCCCTTTTCTATATTAACATTAGGTATTTCTGAAAATTGTTGGCTAGGAAAAACAGAGTGACTATGCCCAAACATGATTGCATCAATACCTTCTACTGTGGTCAACGCATAAGTGGCATTTTCAGCATGTACATTATTCGGGTTCTCACTAGAGCCAATCCCTGAGTGGGGAATTGCGATGATCAGGTCTGCACCTGCCGCTTGCATTTCAGGAATGAATTTCTGTGCAGTTTCTACAATCCCTTTCACTGTGACTTTACCATTGAGGTTTTGCTTGTCCCATTGAAGGATCTGCGGGGGACAAAGCCGATATAACCAATATTAATAGTGCGTTTTACACCTTCATTATCAATGATATCGGTGGTTTTTATTAGGTAAGGGGTAAATAGGTTATCGCCTTCTTTTTTATCTTGCCAACAGTCCGACTGACAATACACATTGGCATTAATATAAGGGAAGTTTGCTCCCTGGATCGCTTTTTCAAGAAAACGTAAACCATAATTAAATTCATGGTTACCTATATTACCTACCTCATAGTCCAACAGGTTCATCGCTTTATAACTAGGGTGTAAAGTAAATTCGCGGCCTTGTTTAAATTCACTCGCAATAAAGTCTCCCATTGGACTACCTTGTAGTAAATCACCATTATCAACCAACAGAGCATTATCTACTTCATTGCGTGCCTGATTGATCAAGCTCGCAGTGCGTGCCAAGCCAATGGTGATATCTGGTTTGCTTTTATAGTAGTCATAATCCATCACATTCGCGTGAATGTCCGATGTTTCGAGAAGTCGTAATTTGGCAGAATAATTTTCTGCATAGGTATTCACACTGGTGATAATGAGCGTCGATGAGATAAGGCTTGCTAGCAGTGTTTTATTCACAGAATATTCCTTTTCAATGTAATACTGGGGCAGAAGGCATCAAAATAAATACTTGATATTACCGTACTATTAAATGCCTATCAGATTAAAATTGAAAGGTATTTATTTTAATACCTAATAAGCCACACACATAGGCGTATTAGCAATAGGATCGGGTACCACTTTAGCGGCGAGGGAAAATACATCCTGTAATAATTGCTCAGTGAATACCGCTTTAGGTTCACCCTCTGCCACCACTTCACCTTGTTTCATGACGACTAGATGATCACAGTAACGACAGGCTTGGTTGAGATCGTGCAGTACAACAATCACCGTTTTACCCTTGGCTTTCATCGCCTGCATTAATTTCATTAACTCAATTTGATGGGATAAATCTAAGTAAGTGGTGGGTTCATCTAGCATCACCACTTCCGTATCTTGCGCCAGCACCATAGCAATCCAGGCACGTTGTCTTTGGCCGCCTGAAAGGGAGCTAGCTGTTTGCGTGGCAAACTCACTGACTTGTGTTTCTTGCATCGCCTGTTCAACAATCTGTTTATCTTGGCCACTTAATTTTCCCCAGTGAGAAATATAAGGGGAGCGACCATACTCCACTAAACGCTGTACGGTGACACCTTCGGGAGTGGTGAGTATTTGCGGTAATAAGGACAACTGTTGCGCTAATTGCTTATCAGCAAAGGTTTGTAAAGGTTGATCGTTGAGTAATACTTGCCCTGCACTGGCTTTATTAATGCGCGCTAATGCTTTCAAAAGAGTGGACTTACCACAGCCATTAGGACCAATTAAGGCGGTAATTTTTCCCTTAGGTAAGGCTAAGCTAAGATCATTGATAATGGTTTTATCACCATAGGATACTGTCAGATTGTCGGTCGATATCATTACCAAGCCTTATAACGTTGCAATAAAAAAATAAAATAGGGCGCACCAATTAATGATGTTAATACACCTGCTGGTAGTTCGAGTGGGGGTTGCAAGCCTCTGGCTAAGGTATCTGCAATAATTAGCATTAATGCGCCTAATAAAGCCGAGGCAGGGATCAGTAGTTTATGATCATGACCGAATAACATACGCGCTAGATGTGGAGCCAATAATCCAATAAAAGCAATTGTCCCTGCCACCGCAACACTGATACTCGCTAAGATCACGGCAGTTAATAATGCCATTAGTTGCAATTTAGAAGGGCGAATACCTAAGGACGTTGCACAATCTTCACCGAGTCCCATCACATCCAACCGCCAGGCCAACCAAAAGGCGAAGGGCAGTACAACTGCGAGTGTTGCCCAGATAATAGGGACTTGTGTCCAGTTTCTTCCCCATAAACTGCCAGTTAACCAGACCATCGCAGTATTCATTTCAACGGGGTTTACAATAATTAAAAAATCGATGCCGCTGGATAAGAAAGTACTAATGGCAATACCAATTAAGGCCAGTCTGATCGGTGTTGGTTTGGTCTTATAAGCGATTAATAAAATAATCGCTGCGGCGATTAAACCACCTGATAAGGCAGTTAATAATAAGAGATAAACAGGTGCTGCAGCATAAAAGACTAATAAGCTGGTGGCGGCTAATCCAGCACCTGCACTAATACCCATTAAGTCAGGAGAGGCTAAAGGGTTACGAATGACACCTTGAATTAACGAGCCAGATAACCCCAAGCCTGCACCAACACCAATCGCTAATAATAATCGAGGTAAACGGTATTGGTTAACAATGAAATCGTATTCGCCGCTGTGCAGTAAAGTATCGATGATCTGTTGTGCAGAAAGCGTTGAAGCACCAACAAACAGACTAGCAATGCCTATTAGCAGTAAAATCAGCAACAGAAAGGAGAGCGTTAAGTGCTTCATAGTGCTTTGCTCCTAATACTGAGGAATACGAAGAAAGGAGCGCCAATTAATGCGGTGATCACACCCACAGGTGTTTCGGCTGGAAAAGCAATACCGCGTGATAACGCATCAGCCCAAACAATTAAACAACTGCCTAATAATGCACTGATCGGCAATAACAATAGATAGTTATTACTGACTAATCGCCTAGCAATATGTGGCACTATTAACCCGACAAAGCCAATCGGTCCAACGACAGCGACGCTAGAAGCAGTTAATAAAATAATTGCGATACAAGATAAAAAACGAGTGAAAGCGATATTAATGCCCAAACTCGTTGCTATCTCATTACCTAATGCCAGTAAGTTTAGGTTTTTAGCTACATAGACCGAAATCACTAAACCAACCAGGCTGGTTGGCCATAACAGTTGCCATTGTTGCCAGTCCATACTCGCTAATGAGCCAGATAACCATGTGATCACACTATAGGCTCTATCATCGGCTAAAATGATTGCTGCCCGCGTAATACCAATCAGTAAGGCATTAATCGCAATGCCCGCTAAAATCAATTTTAAGGGGTTACTACGGGCTGAAAAAATCCCCCTAGAAAAATCACTAACGCACCGCTGACCAACCCACCAACCGATGCCGAGACTAAACTCGACACTTCACCTAACACATTAATACCGATACTAGCGAGTGCCATAAAGCAAGCTGCCCCAGCGTTAATACCTAAAATAGAAGGAGAAGCAAGTGGGTTACGGGTTAAGCCCTGCATCAGTACACCGGCTACGGCTAAATTTGTGCCAATTAATATTGCCACTAGTAATCTTGGGATGCGTGTCGTCGCTAGTATTTGTTGTTCAATACTCTGATGGTCAAAATTAAAAAAATAAGCAGAGATATGTGACAGGTTAAGCGGGAAGCTAGACCAAGCAATGAGTGAATAAGCAAAGCTAAATAAGAGTAAAATCAATGCGCTAGCAAAGAGCAAAATATATCGAGTAGAGAAGGGCATAATATTTTGAAATACCTAAGTGAGGAAAGAAGCTACCTTGTTTATTCGCTTAGGCCTTACAACTCAAGTTATATCGCCTACTAGACCTTGAGGATTCTATTTTAAAGGGCAATAACAATCAATATCAAATAAAAGCCTTTACTTAATCAAAAGTACTTTTTCCTCTTGCGAATGATATAGATTATCAATACTATTCGCGTAATACGTTCAAATGCCGCTGGAGTGGACTATTTGAATGAAAAAATTGTATGCAGAAGGCCTTAAACGGATTTTCTATCACCTAAACTACAACATGAGCAATCGACAATGAAATTTGCTATGAATCCTGTTACTCACAGTCTCGCCCTAATTTTAGGATTAACCTCTTACGTATCTGCTGAAGAAGCGACCACAGAGCTTGAAACAATGGTCGTTGTGGGTAAACAAAACTCCTATTTAAACTCGGAAGTCAGCACGGCCACTAAGAGCAATGTTGACCCTAAAGATACACCGCTTACAGTCAATGTTATCAATCAACAGTTTTTACAAGATATTCGTGCGGAATCATTGTCTGATGCATACGGTTACACAACGGGGTTGAGTCAATCAGGCACCAATGCCGATAGCTTTAGTCTTCGTGGTATTGATACAGACTTGAGTAATATTCAAGTGAATGGTTTACCAGGGTTAGCCTCTCGTTTTGGGTCACCAACCACGGCCAATGTTGAAAAAGTGGAAATCTTAAAAGGTCCTGCTTCTATTATGTATGGCCAGGTACAGCCAGGTGGTTTGATGAATATCATCACTAAAAAGCCACAAGAAGAAGCTGCGGTTCGTTATGATATTTCAGGTAATAGCTACAGTACAGGTGTCAGTGAATTTGGTGATGACAATAGTTTTACAGGAACGATAGATGCAACTGGTCCGTTAACGGAAGATAAAAAATGGTTATATCGTTTAATTTTAAGTGCGGAAGACACTAACTCATATCGTGATGATGTAGATGCACAAAACTATTACTTATTTCCAACACTAACTTACCGTCCTGATACAGAAACAGAAGTAACGTTTGGTTTAGAGTTTCAGTCTGAAAAGCGTGTAGCCGATGACGGTTTAGCAGTATTAGATCATGATATTAATCAAATTGCATCAATCGATACGCATTACCAATCTGCGGATGATTACGATAAAGACCAGGGTATTGTTGGCTTTGCAACTTATAACACCATGGTAACAGATGAGTTTGATATCACAGTGGATTGGCGCAGTGTCTGGCATGAAGATTCATACACATTATATGAATCAAGAGACGTAGATAATGACTCTGATAGAGTCACCTTACGTGATCGTCACAATCTTAATAAACGTCAATACCATACTGTTGATGTAAGAACGACAGGTAGCCTATGGACTGGTGATATAGAGCATCAAGTATTAGTCGGCGTCAATGTCGGGTTTGAAAGAAAAGACTTTAAACGTGAAACTTACGCAACAACCGACGTAGATTTCTATGACCCAGAAGACTTAACTGAACGTGATGAAGAGGATTACAACCTAAATCACCGCGTCACTGATTACATGAATTACGCGGCTTACTTACAAGATACCATCTATTTAAATGAAACGTGGACGGTCATGGGCGGAGTACGTTATACACGCCAAGATGCTGACTTTGAGCGTGTTGATACGGGGGCTACTGCGTCTAGTTCAAGTGACGCTTTTGTTTCTCAAGGTGGTGTCGTTTATCACTTAACGGAAGCAACGTCGTTATACGCAAGTTACGGCGAAAGCTTTAACCCCAATAGTATCGAAAAGACTGATGCTAATGGTGACTATTTCGACCCAGAAAGGGGGCGTCAATACGAAGTGGGCACCAAGACTGACCTGTTTAATAACAAAGCAAACTTATCCATCGCTTACTTTGATATCAAAAAAGATAACGTAGTAGAAGAGAATGAAACCGCTGATGCATATGAGCTGCTAGGTGTAGTTAAAAGTACAGGTGTTGAAGTTGAGTTATTAATTTTACCGGTAGAAAACTGGCAAGTTAAATTGGGCTACGCGTATGTCGATGCACGTATCACCGATAACCCTGATGAAAATATCGAAGGTAATAGAACACCAGGTAGTGCATTACATGATGCCTACGTGTGGACTAAGTATAACTTCCCGTACAAAATTGCTGACGGTATCGTAGGGACAACATTAGGTGCCAACTATGAAAGCTCTCGTTACACTGACGAAGACTCAACAGACCGCGTAAAATTACCTGGTTATATGACGATTGATTTAGGGCTTCATTATGAAATCAATGATTACCGTGCGTCTTTGAATGTTGAAAATGTATTTGATGAGTTGTATTACACAGGTGGTTCAGGCGATACAAGCATTTATGCAGGTGATCCTCGTAATATTACGTTCAGCTTATCGGGTAAATTCTAACCGTGCTTAAGTTCGTCTATCAGCGCCTTTTCGGCGCTTTAATACTCCTTTGTGCTGTATTACCGGCACAGGCGAGTATTGAAGTTGAGCATGAAGTTGGGACGTTAGCCTTAACCGAGGCGCCTAAACGCATTGTGGTATTAGAGTATTCATTTATTGATGCACTTGCCTCCATTGGCATCTCACCTATCGGTGTTGCAGATGACTTAGATCCACAGCGGATCATCCCCGCAGTGCGCGATTTACTGGATCCGTGGACATCTGTTGGTATGCGCTCTCAGCCGAGCTTAGAAGTCATTGCCCGCCTTAAGCCTGACTTGATTATTGGTGATATTTATCGTCACCGTGTTAGTTATGACGACCTGTCTCAAATAGCGCCAACCATGTTATTAAAAAGCCGTGGTGAGAGTTACCTTGATGCATTGGAAGCAGCGAAAGTCATAGGCAAAGCGGTAGGCAAAGAGCCAGAGATGTTGGATCGTATTGAGCAACATAAACAGTTAATGGATAACTATCGTGAACGCTTTAAGAGTGATGAAACGATACAGTTTACCACTGTCAATGAGCGTGGCATGTGGATGCATGGCCCTCTGTCTTTTACTGGCAGTTTATTTAGCTATCTTGGCCTGAAGTCTGCTTTACCTGATTTACAGGATAACCATTTAATACAAGCTAATTTAGAAGTGTTGTTACGTGTTAATCCTGATTGGTTGTTCTATGTACGCAGTAAACCAGTAACGGTATTGGAAAGTTGGGAAAAAAATCCACTATTTAAGTTGCTTAACATCAGTAAAACAGGGCAGATGGTACAAGTATCTTCGGCGCTTTGGTCATTAAATCGTGGCATGTTAGCCGCAGAGGGTATTGCCAAAGAGTTGGATGCTGCCTTAAATCATTAATGATAAATAAGCTAAACGCTTTTATAGGATAAAAGCGTTTAGCTACATTTCGTTTAATGTGATTATTACGGGCCTTAACCTGAACATAACGCCTCCACTTTCCTCTATTTATCCCTTTCTCTCCCGCCTTTTGATCTGGCTCATTAAAATAGCTAAAAGCCCATTTGTCTTACAGTAATGTGCTGTTGGTATCAGGTTCACTTTATCTTTAGTACTAATATAATAGGTACAACAAAGCAATATCTTGATGAAGGAGGTTTCTATGAGTTACCGTCATATTTTAGTGACTGTGGATTTTGCAGAAGATAATCAATTAGTGATTGATAAAGGGATTAAACTTGCTAAATCATTAGATGCTAAACTGTCACTGGTGCATGCTAATCAACAGTTCGGCGAGTATGGGTTTACTGGCTTCATGGACTTAAGCCTCGCAAGCGCAGCTGCTTACCCAGACCTTGAAGACCTTAATCAACAACTGGCAGCATTGGCTGATCAACTGGATTACCAAGTTAGCCACAAGTATGTTGTTAATGGCGATATTAGTCATAGTTTGGAAGTACCAGTTACAGAAGCGGGGGTTGATTTAATTGTATGTGGTCATCACCATGATTTTTGGAGTCGTGTCAGCCCGACAGTTGGAGGACTCATGAATACAACATCAGTGGATCTATTGATTGTTGCATTAACTGATTAACCGTCAATAGCAAATTTACAGAGCAATAAAAAAGGGAACCATGTCTAGATAGGCTCCCTTTTTTGCGTTAAATATCCGGTATTAAATTGGGTATTTAAGTATCGGTATTAGCTACCGATAACACCGCCATCATCTTTAGTGATCATCACAATCGTTGAACGTGGTTTACTATCTCCACCCGCTGGGAAGTGACCGGTTGGATGTTGAATACCTACGAACATAGTTTTTTGATCTTCAGAGAAAGTTAACCCTGTCACTTCACAGCCAATTGGGCCCGTTAAGAAGCGGCGTACTTCACCCGTTTCAGGATCTCCACATAACATTTGGTTATTACCTTGCCCTGCAAAGTCACCTTGGTTAGAGAAGTCACCATCAGTTTGGATCCATAAACGACCTGCTTTATCAAAACCAAGTCCATCAGGGCTGTTAAACATATTGTCTTTATTAATGTTTGCACTACCCGCGTATAAATCACCTTGATGCACAGTTGGGTTACCGGCAATCAGGTATAAATCCCACTTGAATGAAGCACTGGTATGGTCTGCATTGCTTGGCATCCAACGTACAATTTGGCCGTAATGGTTCTCTGCACGAGGGTTAACACCATCAACATCTTGGCCTTCTTTAACACCACGGTTCTTGTTGTTGGTTAAGGTACAGAATACATGTTTTTTATCTGGATGAACGGCAACCCATTCTGGGCGATCCATGGTTGTTGCACCTACTTGTGTTGCTGCTTTACGCGCAAAGATAAGTATTTCAGCTTGGCTGTTAAAGCCATTTTCTTTGGTTAAGCCATTCTTACCATAAGTTAACTCAATCCACTCACCGTTACCTTCTAGTTTATCAGCATGCATGGTAAATTTAGCAACGTATAACGTACCCTCTTCAAGCAATTCACGGTTTGCAGCGTTATTGCCTTCTTGGTATTTATTCTTAGAAACAAATTTGTATAAGTGCTCGCCACGCTCATCGTCACCCAAGTAGATAACAACATGACCATCATCATTGATAACTACAGCGGCATTTTCATGCTTAAAGCGACCTAATGCAGTGCGTTTTAGTGGTGTTGATGTTGGGTCTTTAGGGTCAATCTCAACAACCCAACCAAAGCGATTTGCTTCTTGTGGGTTTACTGCAAGGTCAAAACGCTTGTCAGTTGGGTGCCATTGGTATTTGTTACCGTCTGTTTTAATACCGTAGCGTTTGAAGTTGTCATCTAATGCAACTGCTTCATCAGACCCAAATAAACCGTTGAAGTTTTCTTCACAAGTTAAATAAGTACCCCATGGCGTTTCACCATTTGCACAGTTATTGATAGTACCCAGTACTTTTGTTCCTGTTGGGTCTGCTTTAGTTTTTAATAAGTCATCACCAGCAGCGGGTCCCGTCATCATCATTTCAGTATTAGCGGTGATACGACGGTTAGCTTTACCGTTTTTATCTATTGACCATTTACCGTCTTTGCGAACTATTTCAACAATCGTATTACCATGAGCTGCTTGTGCTTTTTTCACATCATCAGCAGTCATCGCTTTACCTTGATGGTCAAAAAGGAATTGGTAATTAGTATATTCGTTGTTAATCGCCATAATGGCACGGTCTTTTGAAAGTGGGAAAATACTCATGCCATCAGTATTGTCACCAAACTGCATAGCTTGTGTTTTTGCATCTTGTTTACCGTTGGGATTGAATGCTGGCGCACCAGGGAAAATTGGGTCACCCCATGAGATCAAGTTACTTGTGCTGTAACCTTTTGGCACCACAATAGTATCGCTAGTTGAAGCAGGAATTTGAGTGAAATTTAATAGCTTGCTGTCCATGCTTGCAGCTACTGCTTTGGCTACTGGGTTTACCGCTAAAAATGCACCTGCACCTACTGCTGCTGTACCCATTAAAAAACGACGACGTGATAAACGTGCGTCAATCATGCTGCTAAAGTCAGTTTCTTTATCTAATAAGTTCGTCATGGTATTACCTTATTCTTTTTGTCGGGGGGATAAAAGCGAGCTTTAGGTTAAAGGAGCCATATGACAAATTTATTACTGTTTATTAAAATATTAAACCCAGAAAGTACTTACTGCGTATTAGTGGTTTTTAATAACGGTGGAAATAATCATGACCCTAACAGACAGTGAAGTATCGAGAGTGATTGAGATGGCATGGGAAGATAGAACACCCTTTGAAGCCATTGAAGATCAGTTTGGGTTGAGTGAGAAAGCCTTGATTACCTTTATGCGTGCTCAGTTGAAGTCTGGCAGTTTCAAGCTGTGGCGCAGTCGGGTTACTGGCAGAAAGACTAAACATATTAAGTTGAGATCACCTGAAGTGAGTCGAGCTTATTGTGCTACACAGTACAAACACCGATAAAACCATGTTTTCGGCTAAGTATTGCAGCTATTTAATGCATTTTAAATAGCTGTGCTGATTGGCTTTGTAAAAACGCCTGACCGACTTCAAAGCCCATTTGGTAATCCGCCATTAAGGCTTGATCGCTACTCCCGAGGATACGGCTTGCAAGCTTAGTTGGAGGTGCAATCTCAATAACTTGAGCATCTTTTGGTGGCTTTTTAATAAAGTTAATTGCTTGATTATAAGCATTCTCATAACCAGTAATAATATCCAATACTTTGGGGCACTTATCTGTTTTACACACCCAAGACTTTAATTTACGAGCCCATGGATAACCAACATTGCGGTCAGTAGGCGCAGTACGTAATACAATGATTTTTTTAGCACCACGATTATAAGCTTCTTGAATTGGAATCGGTAATGCAACTCCTCCATCGACAAAATTATCGGTACCGATCGCGACGCCTTTTTTATATAGATAAGGTAACGCGCTAGATGCTTTTAACATAGTCAACCAACTATCTGCAGTGGGCTCAAGAAAGGCCGGACCAAACCCTTTTATATTAGTGGCAGAAAATAGCAATTGTCGATTCACTAATTGGCTTTCTGCACATTGTATATTCAGTTGATACTCTGGCTCGCTCACGCGATCAAAATACCAGTCTAGATCCATTGCATTACGTTTAGAGAAAGAGCGTTTCATACTAAAAAAATTAGGGTGTCTAGATAGTTGCATAATAGATCGTTTAGCAAAACCTGATTGACGTGTCATATAGGTTGATAAATTTTGAGCACCAGCAGAGGTGCCGATCAATAGTGAAAATGGATTAAAGTCATGTGCTAACCAGCTGTCTAATACCCCCGCAGTGAAAATACCACGTTGTCCGCCACCTTCAACAACTAACGCAGTCTCTTTAATTGGCATATTCGCAGGGCAATTAATTGTATTGGGTAGAGGATTGTTTTGTATTTGGCTCATTAGCGCTCCTTGTTGAATGTACAGCTAATATAATTTAGTTTTAAATATAGGTTAAATCGTTTGTTTTTAGTGTTTTGATAGTTAACAGCTATTTAAATTATCTGTGGATATTAGAAGTGTGCAATCATCACATTTACAGCTGTGATCTGAGGTTAAAAGATTGCTAAAAGTAGAGGCTTAGGTAATCTACGCGATGAATAAAATACACTACATTACCTATATAAGAAGAAGTCTATGACCCAGCCTGCGCCACAGTCGAAATTAGTGCCTTATCGCTTACCGTTTTCTATTTTTGTTTTTTTTGTTGCTTACGCATTATTAACACATACGCCTTTATTTTTTATCTCATCCATAACAAGTTCATTTATCCATTACCTTTATACCCCCTTTGATGCGGTTAATGAGGCAGGGCAAGTAACAGTTATTTACGCCATCTTATGCAGTGTATTAGCACACTTTTGGTTTGGTAAATTATGCAAAATAGAGCCAGAAGTGAATAAAAAAGGATTGCTCAAGGGGTTAGGGCTGGTGGTCTTAATCATCGCTGCCTATGGTTTGAATCTCGTGCAGCAGTCTTAACATTGTTAGTGAGTGAAGAGCGTGACATCGTATTGAGACATGCCTTCACATAGACTCGCGAATAAAGAAAAATCATCATAAAAAAGCCTGATATTAATCAGGCTTTTTTATTTGTTAGGGTTATTATACCAATCATAGTAAGTAACTGATCTATTTTACTTGTTAAAACAACTTATTTTTTCGTTGTAAGTTTCGTATAGGGAACAACCATTTACATCAAGTTACGCCTCAAACTAAGCCATTTTTCCGGCGCAAAATTTAGATCAGTTATTTAATACAATTGGTATTAGTTACCGCTATTCATTTGTTCAATGAACTTGTTTGAATCAGCAATAGAAGTATTCATATCATCCACTAATTGCTGAATATCACGCTTAAGGTTAGTGAATTCACCTTTTATCTCTGACATCGCTTGCGCATTTAAATTATGTTTTAAGTACAACACATTATCGTTCAAAGAGGATAATACTGGCTCCATTTTACTTTCTGATTTGCGCATAGAGCGTAACATGGTATCGAACTGACGTTGTGTATTGGTGAGCTTTTGGCTACTTTGGCGCTTCAAAGACGCGCTTTTATATTGTGTCAGTTCTTCAGCCCATTCCTCAAATAATGCTGTCGCTACATCTTCTACTTTATCAATGTTAGCAGACACCTCATTAGCCGCCGATAAGCTTGATTGGTGATCACTGTTCAGCGCATTATAAGTCTCTTGTAAATCACCGCCCTGAAAGTCGATCAAGGTTGTGACACGCTCAAGTGCAGATTGAAACTCTTCCTGTGACTCTTCTTGCGATTCTTTTGTTTCTTCTACTCGGTCAATCAGAATATCACGCTTGTGGATCCCTACTTTTTCCATCGTCGAGTAATAAACGGATTCACAGCCCGATAATAAAAAGGTCACTGCAAGTAATGCAGTACATAAACGCGTCTGTTTTTTCATGTTACTTCCTGTATGTGAGCATAGGTGATGACATCATCAGTGTGATAGTGATGCACATCGCCACGGGATAAATACGAATGAGTGAGATGAATGATAAGCCCTCACATTATAAACAGCAAGTTAAGCGATTGAGGGATCTTCCCCGAGTAAGGTGTGAACAGTTGCGGTTTGCTCTTGTTAGCGTTTTTCTTGGGGCTTTGTGGACGCTTTTTAAAAGGCAAAACAAGGTCTAAGCAACAAGGGCTAAGCTTAGCCGTTTTGAGTGTTGGTTCGTCTGCGCTCATCGTGTCAATTTGATTATTACTAGCAGTGTTTTCGCCCTGTCGGCGACACCCTTTCTTTTACCAGAAAAGAAAGGATGCAAAGAAACTGGCCACCGGATCGCTTTCTTATCCAACCGCTCATTGCCTTTCTTAACGCACCAGCTCTACAGCACGTCCATGTGCTGAATGAGCTTACAGCAAACGTCCTGTATGCTGTTGCTGAAAGTCATTGAACGTTTGGGAAAGCTCAACGGTGGGGGGCGTAGCCGCATTGGGAGTGGTTTTGCTTGGGGGGAAAGTATTTTTAAAAGGCAAAAACAAGACTGACCCCATTATCACGTTTTTAGCAGGACAAAGATTGGTATCATTAAAGGATATGTAGATTAAAATTTACTATAAGATGAACTGCCCTGTGCGGAGGTGCATGTACCGTATTGTAAGAGTTGGAGGTTAGACTTCTCCAGCTACCCGATTATAACTCTACCCTTGCAAATCGATGTTTTCCGTATCAAAGCCAAGAATATCATCATTACTAGATGGAATAATCCGTATTTCAATAGTATCGAGACTTATTATATGGAGATGATTTGCATAAAATTTAGCCCTAGGAAAAACTCGCCAGTTAACAGGTTCATCAAAAATTTTAGTTGCCTCTTCACCTCTAGTAAAAAAAGTGCAGAATCTGTTTCCAAAATAGCACCAAATGCTGAACTTTTAGCCTTTAATATCCTATCTTCAACTCTGTTCTCCACTGAGGAAATCACAGACCTTCTGGCGACCCCTCTACACTAATAGTATTATCGAGATTTAAGGAGTAAACTTTATCACCACCAATCCACGATAATTTAGCCTGATCTTTGATAGTTACATTAGGGGTGTACGTTTTGAACTCTTTGAATTTTTCATAGAATTCAGATTTCTCAATAAAATCATTATATAAAGGCATTGGTTTAAAATCTGCCCTCTCGACACCTGAAGTTGTATTCGCTAATAAAACGGTTGACTGCCAATCTACATCTGTACATATTGAAGAAGTAAACTCTTTTACATCGCTTCGACTTAAGCTTTTCGATTTTGGAACGAATGTCAACACACCTGATTTACCCGAGGCTATAGCTAACCTATTCGAAGAATTAGGCGAGATAGAAAAACTCATTTCATCAAAGATCATAAACTGGTTACTCAGTTCACCATTTTGATAATCTAGGTCATATCGTACAACTCCATTTTCTGAAGATATATATAAAACATTAGCAAATACATTAATATCTGAAGGCCAAACTCCAAGCTCAATTGAAGATTGCAGGAAGACTTTAAATCCGAAGATGTTATAATTACTTCTCTTTCTTTTTTATCTATTGTACAGCTACAAGTGCTATCTCTCAAAACCATTGCTAGTTCATCAGATTCACTATTTAAGGTAGCGATATCAACCAATCGATCCCACTTATAAATATTTAAAAAATAATCTTCATCTAAAAGAAACAAATTACCAGAATAGATATATGAATCTAAGAATTGGCCTTCAATAAATAATTTTATCTCATTCATTATTTAATATTTCCCTGAATTTATTTTTCTTCGCTCAGGTCTTGTGATGAGTTTTTTATTTTCCCAATCTTCGAGTATTATGTTTGATGGCTTATCACCACTTCGAATGGGCGACACAGGGTAGCCATGCCATTCATTGTTATGGTCAACAATGTATTTAGCTAATTTTGCATCATTAGAGCCATTATCACCCAATATGGTGATACTTCCATTTACTTTTTCAATTGACCAAATCGTCCTATTGTTGTCACAAATCCACCCATTGATCTGACCTGCAGCAAAAAGTTTAATTTCATGAAAATCAGAAACTACCCACTGAGAACAATCCGATTTTGCTGAGTTTTTCCTATGTTTCTCATTAACTTTGTATGTTTCAACTTTCACAAATCGTACCTTTTAGTTATAACGTCGTAAATAACTGGGATTTTGTGGAGCGTTGCGTAACAAAATATCCATGTTAATTTGTCTTGTTATATGTGCTATTTACTTGCAGAAATATCTTTAATAGAACCAATTAACTCTTCCCACGGCCTAGTCGAGTTGTTAGTAAAATTCAAATACTGTAATGATTCCAACCTAGGATGAAGTTGAGTTTGTTTAAGCATTATGGGGAAGATATTTTTTCCTTTACCCCATGCAAAAGCCCATTCATATGTAACATATTCAGATTTTCTTGCCTCAGGAGTCATAATTGCAATTACTGCGCTACTATCTTCGATTCCCTTATCAATCTCTTCTCTCCAATCTTGTCCAATCTTTAATCGCTCGGTGTCAATCCAACTATTGATTCCCTCTTTTTCAAGCTTTAACTGTAGGAGTTCAGCGAAATCTGCGTCATCATGATCGTGTGAAATGAAAACCGCTCTTTCGGTACTTATTTTCTTACTTACAGTTCGTGTTTGCCAAGGTTCTGCGCTGAAATTTAAGTTTCGTATTATACTTTTGATCTTTTTAACCAAACCATTAATAATTTTTTGTTGGTCATTCTCATTATAAGACGACAATGGATCCGCATTTTCTGGTGTGACCTGACTCTTTACAACCCAATCGTGATTACTCCAGTCTGCCTCGTCTAACAAAATTGGAAATAAATATTTATCCTCTGAACTTATGACATGATTAATAGCACGCTCTATATTTGGTGTTACATAATTTACGTATAAAGAAGATATTATTGGAATAACAATATTGGCATCACTTATGGCATTTAGTGTATTATTTTCATTATTTGGATCGCTCTCATGAGCCTCACCAATATCTTCAAATGTTCTAACCTGAAGAGGTACGTCCAGTATTAAGCTTAAAATTCTTTCTTTTAAAAAATTACCAAAATTTTTATCAACATCATGACCAGTATTATCGATGAAGATACTAATGTCAGTTTTAGAAGTCATAACCTATCCTTAGTTTTCATATAACGCCCACTGTTTGAGTTGATCTTCACCCGCAAAAGTGGACACCTTCCACTTGTTATATCTTTGCTAATTCATATTCTACAGGTGTTTTATATCCTAAGCTCGAATGCAAGCGCTGTCGATTATAAAAATAGTTTAAATAGCCTTTAAGCTTAGAATGCAACTTACTCATTGTTTCAAAACGATTTCCTCGAATTAAATCGGCTTTAAGCGAGTGAAAAAATGACTCTACTTCTGCATTGTCCGTGCAACACCCTGGTCGATTCATACTCGCATTAATGTTGTGTCTTTTTAAATATTCCTGAACATTATGTGCTCTATATTCCGCACCTCGGTCTGTATGAAACAATACACGATTGACAGGTTGACGCTTTTTAATCGCCAAACGTAATGCTTTAAGAGTAAGCTCTGTAGATTTGTTCTTCCCAAAAGCCCACCCGATAACTCTACGTGAAAACAAGTCAATAACGACTGCAAGATAGTGCCACTTAGTTCCAACTTTAAGATACGTAATATCACCTGACCATTGTTGATTGATATCTGTTGGCTTCTCAATATTCTTACGTTCATTTTGTATTTCTTTATAAAAGAACTTTATCTTAGCGGGCTTGCTATAAGTTTTTATTGCCCGTGCCCTTAGCCCATTTTCACGCATTAATCGTGCAACCCGCTTTCCACTTGTTCTTATGCCAGCCCTTTTTAAGGCATGAAAGACTCGGGGGCTTCCATAAGTTTGGTGATTATCGTTAAACACTTTCTTAATACTTTGCAACAAAACTGCATCTGATAAGGCCCTCACCGAAATAGACCTTTTTAACCAGGCATAGTAGCCACTGCGAGAGACCTCAAGCCATTCACAAAGGTATTTGACGCCTAAGACTTCTCCGAACCCTTGGATGAATCCAAATCGTTCTGATGTACTTCCGCCAGATACCGTTGCCACTTTTTTAGCAAACCATTCTCCAATTTCAAACGCTCATTTTCTTTCTGAAGCTTCTGAATTGCAGTTAATTCTTTTTTAGTAGGGACTTTTTTCATATTTTCACTATCGACACTGTAGCGCTGTACCTTTAAGAACTTTCCTTCTCGATACTCTTTTCGCCACCGACTTAACATTAATGGATGAATATCAAGTGCTGAAGCAACATCCTTAGACATTACATCGTCTCTTAAGCTTAGTTTGACCGCTTTAATTTTAAAGCTTACTGGATAAAACCAGGTCTTTCTTGGTTGTGTATATTTGGGCATTTCAACCTCCTCAGTGTATAGAGGAGGTGTCTACTAAAGTGGGTGAGCATCAAGTTCCGTTTAAAGTGCTTGTTAAGTGTGCTTTTCTTCAACAGCTTTTTGAATTTGATCTCTTTCACTCAAATAAATGTTAACTCTCTTGTCTTCCAAAATATCACACAACAATGCACCTGCATCCATTAATTGATGAGCCATATTACAAAGGTAATAATCAAAGTCATCACGTGAGTCTTTAGAATTAACAATAACTTCCACAATATCTTTTTCAATATCAAGTGAAAAATGTCGATCTAAAATTGCAGATACACTGCAATGAGCTTCAGAGCAAAGCTTGGGATATAAACCAAAATATTCATTTTCCATGTTGGCACTTTCAAATTTCCCTCTAATTCTTAATGGTTTAACGACCATAGAGGATTTAAGAGCTTTAATATCAGTAGTTAACTCTGGTATCTTTTTGTCTGCATATTTAGCAATAGATTTTAAAAATGGATTTCCAGACTTTGCTGATGCTAAGTCTTTTTTTAAGTTGCTTAAGTTATCATGATCTAGTTGATCGGTATATTGGGAGTCATTTTTCAAGTTTTTTAAATCAACGTAATTTTCTAGAAAAGTACGATAAACAGATAATGATCCAGTATAATTTTTGTTCTCAATAAGCGTACTAAATGATTGGGACAGCTCTAAAACTGAGCAGTAAATTCCAACCGAATAAGATTGGTATTTATTCCTAGTACTAAATTGAAACTTAGTTATATTTTCATTTGAAAATTCAATTGCTTTATCAAGCAAATCAATCATGTAAAACTCCTAGCTCAATACACTTAACAGCGTATTAAACCGAAAAATTCCATATTTTGATGGAAATGCGGAATAGTTTTATTTGTTAAAAATTAATTGATAATACGCTGCATAAGCAGTAAATCAAATGTTTAGGATGGAAAGTCAAAATTTAATGATGTGGAAAGATGGAGTTATTCCGTATTAACAACGGAAAGGCAGAATGGTGTTAGTGTGTTTAGCGTCAGCTGATATTTCACCCTTGTGCTGACGCTATTAACGGGATGCTTTATTTTTTGATGTTGCTTTAGCTTTAACATTAATTGGCTAAAATCCTATTGTCAGGCATTTCAGCTTCCTTTGTGAGATGAGAAAGATGCCCACTACAACGGGGGAAGGTTATTACCCATTTAAATAACTTGTATCCCTTTATTCGTATAAAAATTTTTCAGTAGGCTCTTGAGAGCTATATTCAATTAACTCCCACTCAAACCCAAAATTATCAAAGAAATACAACCTGTTACGGTGTTTCTCTACAGGCGTTTCAATACTGCGCTTATAACCATGCTTTACCAAATCACTTTCTACTTTCAAAAGGTCATCAACAACAATTGCGATGTGGTTAACACCATAATTCTTATATGTTTTTCGAGGACTTTCAGGCTCTGCATCTAAATGAGCTTCTTGAAGAGCAAAATAATACTCATCATTGCCAATATGTGTCCAACGATAACTAGTAGGTGATTTTACATCTTTTCTTACTTTAAAATCAGGGGCGACAATTTGAATAAATTTAATCGCTTCATCTATATCTGGCACAGTGATATTTAAATGTTCTATTTTCGACACGAATAACTCCAAAAGGTATACGTCCGCATAAGCGGATTAAAATGGTGGGTTGTAATGTGGTGCGAACTGGAAGGTAACCAATTGTTTTTTTATTTTAACGATTTTCATATGCATTATTTATTACTGCTTAGCGCTATTTTTGCGCTTAAACCAATTAAGATTGTTCCTGATACACCTTCAAGTACTCTTGAGTATTTCAAAGCTTTAGAACTGCTAAATAAAATGCTTCCTAAACTTGCATAGAACAAGTTGCAACCTGTTGCTAGAAAACTAAATAATAAACCCAAAGTTAGTAATTCACTTGTAGCATTGACTGCCAAAGGGTCAATAAACTGAGGTAGAAATGCGAGAAAGAACATGGCTACTTTAGGATTTAATACACTGACAATGACACCTTGTTTGAACACGTTATTTTGCTTTTCATTTGAATTATCTACACAAATTTTAGAGTTGTTACGATAACAATTAATAATCGATGTTACGCCAAGATAGAGTAAATAAGCGGCACCTAAATATTTAATTATCGTGAATAAAAATGCGGAGCTCAAAATCAATGCGGAAAGACCTAAAACGGCAGCTAAAGTATGAATCAAATAACCAACACCTAAGCCTAGTGAAGCTTTAATGCCAGCCTTCATTTTTCCTTTCATTGTATTCGTTACAATGTAGATAACATCTGGTCCAGGTATCAGGTTTATTGATAGGGCTGCAATTACAAACAATATTAATGTATTCATTTCCATTACGATAATACTCCAATGTGCATATGACGACTCGTTAAGAGACAAAAACTGTTGACTGAAATTAGCGACGAAGGAGTAAAGGTCAACTGTTCTTTGTCCTTTTAAACGACTTGTCTTTCTAAGCTCATTTAACCGAATACTTTCTCGCTATTAGTTGAAAGCCAACCGACCGCCAAACCAAGAGCAAAAATAAATAACCTAACCAAAGAAGGCTTAAGAAACCAATCAATAAAGCTATCAGGTTTATTACAATGAAAGCTATTATCGTTGGTTTTAAATGTGTAGATTGAGAATCAAATATTTCACCGTAGTATTCAATTAAAAAGTTGGATGCTTTTTTGTGATCACTTTTGTTAAGTGACGGAGAAAGAGCCAGTTTAATATGTTCTCTGACTGAGTCATTCGTAAATTTGGGCATTCTACTTTCCTTGATGATTACTACAAACTGTTTTTTAGCCCTGTTTTATTGCCTTATAACTCTCTTTAGCCGTTTATTTTCATTGGTTTTCTAGAGGCTTTCATATCTTTACCGAGTGGTAAAACTAAAGGAACAGTAAATTTAACTTTAGTTATCGCAACTGATTCAGATCCCGTATTATTCTTTTTACCTAAATTGATACTACCCAGAAATACGCCAATTCCTTCAGAAGAGCCTGATTTATCTGTTGATGTTAGACCAACATCAAAAACAACATCTTGTGGCATAGCATGGTCAAAATTATTACTTTGACCATCTTTGGTATATCTAAGACTAGTTGGATTAATAGATGCACCGTGAGGCTCTATTGAATCTTGTGCGTTTACCACACCTTCGACTATTTGTTCTAAAGTTGCTTTTACAAAGTCTTTGAGTTCCATCATTGCTCCAAACTGAGATGAGAGTTATAACAGCTTCTTAAACCAAAAATTCAATATTTCCGATGGAAATACGGAATAGTTTTATTTGTTATCCATCTTTTGATAATACGTTTATTGAACAGTAAATCAATTAATTAGAAGGAAAGGTCAATATTTTGTGATGGGGTAGGTGGCATTATTCCGCATTAACAAAGGAAAGCCTGAATAGTCTTTGGTTACTTTCTTTTGGCCACTCAAAAGAAAGTAACACGCCGACAGGGCGGAACACCAAGCGATCATTATTCATTAAGCTAGGATGAGCGCAGACGAACCAATACTCATTATGGCTATAAATTCTCACCGTTGAGCTATCCCAAGTAAGCAACTTAGAACACTCAACATGGCTAGATAAATTCCCCGTTATATTTTTCTGAATCAATGATTGCCTTTAGCAAGCTAAGGCAGGGATGCCGTTGCTAGCGAACTTCGCGGCATGGACGCCGCGTATGAGCGGTGCGTTAAGAAGGTAATCATTGCTATACTTTCAAAAGAGGAGATTAAAAAATATTCGGTGTGGCCTTTTCTTTGGTTACTTTCTTTTGGCCACTCAAAAGAAAGTAACACGCCGACAGGGCGGAACACCAAGCGATCATTATTCATTAAGCTAGGATGAGCGCAGACGAACCAATACTCGTTATGGCTACAAATTCTCGCCGTTGAGCTATCCCAAGTAAGCAACTTAGAGCACTCAGCATGGCTAAATTAATTTCCCCGTTATATTTTTTCTGAATGAATGATTGTCTTTAGCAAGGTTAGGTATGGATGTTGGATATGAGCGCATAAGAAGCAATACTTATTATGGCTACAAGTTCCCGCCGTTGAGCTTTCCCAAGCAATCAATGCATTTTAGTAAAGCCAAACAGGATGTTTGGATTAGTTGAGGCTAGTGCATGGATGCACGTCCGAAACGGTACGTTTAAGTTGGTTACTTTGGGTAAGGTGCTATTTTTAAAAGATATTGAGTGGGTTGGTAGGCTCAATACGGCTACATCAATTTCCCCGTTATATTTTTCTGAATCAATGATTGCCTTTAGCAAGGTTAGGCAGGGAGCGATTTATGCGACAGCATAGTCATATGAGCGGGCTAAGCTCTGCGTGGCCTTTGGCGTTGCTAGCGAACTTCGCGGCATGGACGCCGCTTATGAGCGGTGCGTTAAGAAGGTACTCATTGCTATATTTTCAAAAGAGGAGATTAAAAAATATCCGGTGTGGCCTTTTCTTTGGTTACTTTCTTTTGGCCACTCAAAAGAAAGTAACACGCCGATAGGGCGGAACACCAAGTCACAATTATTCATTAAGCTACGTTGAGCGTAGACGAACCAACTCTTAAATATCACTGAACAATATAAAAAGCACTCGTTGTTACGACAACAAAAAAGGCCATCTATATCACTATAGACAGCCCACAAAGCTATAACTCACTTCAGTTTTAGACGTTTTGGCAACCCAAAACTACACCTTAGCTATATATGAATTAGGCTACCTGTTCGGCTTTAATATAATGCACTAAATCATCAATACTCAATACTGGCATATTGTGTTGCTGGGCGAATTTAACGACTTCTGGTAAACGGGCCATTGACCCATCTGCATTGCTTAATTCACAAATAACACCTGCCGGTGCAAACCTGGCTAATGTCGCTAAATCCACGGCTGCTTCGGTATGGCCTCTGCGTACTAATACGCCACCTTCAACGGCTTGTAGCGGGAATACATGGCCTGGTCGTGAGAGGTCTTTCGCTGTTGCGTTTACTGCTACGGCTGTTTTGATGGTGGTAACACGATCTGCGGCTGAAACACCTGTGGTAACACCGTGCTTTGCTTCGATACTCACGGTATAAGCAGTGGTATTTTGGCTGGTGTTATGGCTGACCATTTGCGGCAGTTGAAGTTTTTCTGTGGTGGATGTTGGCAAACACAAACAGACTATGCCACTGCCTTCACGGATCATCATGGCCATTTGTGGCGTGGTTAATGATTCTGCTGCAAAAATAAAGTCACCTTCATTTTCTCTGTCTTCATCATCTACGACGAGGACACCTGAACCATTTTTGATTGATTGAATGGCATTTGATACACGCGTATGTGCATCACCGAATAAACTTAATAGAGACTGACTCATGGTATTTCCTTTGAATAGTTACCAGAATCAGGGCATTGAGAGTTACACCACCTAATTTTTAGGTCATGTAAATTAGCCCTGCAACATGCAGTGCTTTGGTTTCTCTTTCATCCGGACTTTAACCGTCGGCTCTGGAGTTACACCAGATCTGCTGACCTTTATTATGAGGTTGAATCATTAATAAAGCGCTCGCGGGCTTACCTGTAAGGCTTACCGCCGGTGGGGAATTTCGCCCCGCCCTGAGAATTGCTAAGTTAAATTAGCGTGCGGATCTTAACGCTTACTTAACGAGGAAGATAGTTGAAATTGCAGAGAAATCTTTAAATTTATGTCTCTTTTTATAGTTATGAACTGTCTTGGTGAGTAGGGTATTAGAAGGTGAGACATAAGAGTTTGCACTTTTTGAGTCGTTTATAGCTTGCGTCGTTGCCTATTTTTGTACTTTATTAGCCATGGTAATGGGTGTTTGGTAAGTCATAAACGTAATGCGAGTAGATATACCGACTATGCCCATTTTATGCCATAAATAATAGACTTTCAGAATACAAACGCTGAGTTATTATTTTTTATTGATGCTTATATACCAACATTGTTAATGCTTAATTCGTCATGTGGGATTATTGCCGAGTTTGGATTATGTCTGAGTTTGTATTGAGTTGGGTTAATCCCAAAAAACTTCTTAAAGCTGCGACTAAAGTGACTCGTGCTTAAGTAACCGGTGGCGAAGCAGACTTGGGTTACTGAGTTATTTTTCTTCAATAGATCTGCTGCTTTTTTAAGGCGTAATTGAAATAAAAAGTCTTGAGGTGTACAGCCGATAGTCCGTTTAAATTCAGAGAAAAATTTAGTGCGACTCATACAGGATATTTTAATTAACGCTTCAATATTAATAGTCTCTGCTAAGTGCTTATATAGGTAGGCTACCACTGAGTTAATGCCGTTATGCTCCGGATCGTTAAGGCTGTGACAAATAATAAAATCCCGAGTTTGCTCTCTTAATAAACGCGTAATAAGTTCACTTACCGCGAGATCCACCATAAAGTTTCTATCCGGATGATTCTCAGTAAAAATATTGATCATACGCCCTAACAGGGTTTGGGTTTCGGCATTATGGTGTGTGTGCATTAGTTTATTATCATACTGCCATTCTTGCTGATAACTTGATAAAGGTGCATTGGCATTGAGTTTATCGCATATCTTTTTAACGCGATTATGACTAATTTCAATGGCGATACAGCTGGTTGGGGAAGCTAGTGTGGCATCGGGGAAATCAATCTGAATTGGGCGGTTTGGCGCCATAATAAAGGATTCATGTGGGAAGAACTCCGTTTCAAACCGTCTGTGTAAACTATGCATTATTTTTTTACCAGATAGCATACCGCAAAACATTAATTGGTCAGACGCAAGTTTGATATTAGAAGCAGATTCAAAGGTGTCATAAATACTCAATTCAGCATCTTCTCCAGCAAAAGAGGTTTTGTTCTCTACCAAAACTTGCGGCTTATTTCTTTGATCTTGAACATGTTGAGTTATCATTTTTACCACGCTCCCTACTATTTGAAACTACCAGTCAATATTTTTGGATTATCAGTCATGCATTTAAAAAACGCATAGATAGGATGAATATCACATAGAGGCATACAAATAACTGAGAGGTGTTTATGATTTATCCAAATCCAGGTTCTTCGGAGTCACAAATTACGTTTAAATCACGTTACGATAATTACATTAATGGACAATGGGTTACCCCTGTAAATGGACAATATTTCACTAATAAAAGCCCTGTCACAGGGGAAGATATTTGTGAAGTCGCTCGCTCAGAACAACAAGATATTGACCTTGCTTTAGATGCTGCACATGGCGCGAAACAAGCCTGGGCGAATACTTCTGTTACTGAACGCTCTAATATTCTGCTTAAAATAGCAGATAAGATTGAAGAGAATTTAGAGCTTCTTGCTTTGGTTGAAACTTGGGATAATGGTAAATGTATCCGAGAAACCATGGGGGCAGATGTGCCTTTAGCTGTTGACCATTTTAGATACTTTGCTGGTTGTATTCGCGCTCAAGAGGGATCATTAGGTGAAATAGACCACAATACAGTGGCTTACCATTTTTATGAGCCATTAGGTGTTGTTGGACAAATCATCCCTTGGAATTTCCCACTATTGATGGCCGCTTGGAAAATTCCACCTGCGTTAGCAACAGGGAACTGCATCGTTCTTAAACCAGCCGAACAAACCCCTTTATCCATTTTATTTTTAATGGAGATTATTGGTGATCTATTACCTGCAGGTGTTTTAAATATTGTAAATGGTTTTGGTGAAGAAGCTGGGCAGGCATTAGCGACTTCTACACGTATTGCTAAAATTGCCTTTACTGGCTCTAGTCCAATTGGTAAGCGTATTTTGCATTGTGCTGCAGACAATATGATCCCTTCAACGGTAGAATTAGGTGGTAAATCGCCTAATATTTTCTTTGCCGATGTGATGAATCATGAGGATACATATATTGATAAATGTTTAGAGGGGGCGGCGTTAGCATTCTTTAATCAAGGGGAAGTGTGTACTTGTCCATCACGTTTATTAGTACAGGAGTCGATCGCCGATGAGTTTATTGAGCGGTTGATTAAGCGTACAAAAAGTATTGTTCAAGGCAACCCGTTTGACACTGATAGCCAAGTGGGAGCACAAGTGTCAAAAGTACAATATGACAAAATTCTATCCTATATTGAGATTGGTAAAGAGGAGGGCGCTGAAGTATTAACCGGCGGTGCTATTGAGAATGTAGATGGGGCTGATGATGGTTACTATATTCAACCTACCTTGTTAAAAGGTAGCAACCATATGCGAGTTTTCCAAGAGGAGATCTTTGGTCCAGTTATTAGTGTCACGACCTTTAAAGATGAAGCTGATGCTTTAAGGATTGCTAATGATAGTGAGTTTGGCTTAGGTGCAGGCTTATGGACGAGAGACAGTAATATTGCGTATCGTATGGGACGTGGTATTCAAGCGGGGCGTGTATGGACAAATTGTTATCACCTGTACCCTGCACACGCTGCATTTGGCGGATATAAGCAATCAGGTATTGGACGTGAAAACCATAAGATGATGTTAGCGCATTATCAACAAACGAAGAATATGCTGGTCAGCTACGATATTAACCCGATGGGGTTCTTTTAATTTGAATGTTAATCTATAAATAAGAAAGCCGCTTATGATAAGCGGCTTTCTAGTATTGGCTGTTTTATAAGTAAGCCTTTTAGTGAAGGCTAAGTTAAAGCTCAATCACTACATCTTCACCATCGATAGTCAGTGTTAAGCTTGTGTCAGTAAGGTTGTACGAGACCTCTGTTTTAGGGCCATTGACTTTACTTGGTACTAATAAAGTGAGGATGTTGTGTTCTTTCTTCGCTTTAAATTTCGCTTCAACATGGCGGTGGATCTCAAGATCTTTATATTCACTTGGGTCAACTTCACCAAAGCCTTCAACATTTTCAATGCTTAGTAAATCATCCGTCGCTTCATTGATAAATGACACATCTAATAGTGCATTGTCACCAATAATTTGGAATGAGTCCTTAGCTGTTTCTGTTTTGAAAGTGGTGTGTAATAACCAAGTTAAGTCTTGCTCGCTTTTAAGAGTTGCCAGATCACGCATCACAAAGACTTTACCTTTAGCAAACCAGATTTTACGTTTGTAAGATTCTAAATCTGGATTGTGGAATTGGTAAGAGGTTGATGCATCGCCTTCAACGAATAATAGATCTGATTCTGTATCGAAGTCTGTGATTTTACCACCCGCTTCAACACAGTAGCGATCTTGGTGTTCGCCTTCAAAGTTGGTTGTTGTGTTTTCTGCATACTGACCTTTACCACCAAATAAAGGTAAGTTTTTAGAGAAAGTACGACGACGCCATTTGATGTGCATATCTACACCGAAACCACCGTAGTAACCTGTGATAGCCGCTAAGGTATCGCCAAATGCATGTAATGTGTAAGCATTTTGGTCGCCGTGTGAATGGCTGATAGAACCGAATGGGCTACATTTGTAAACCATATGAATATGTTCATCACGGTTTGTCATATTGCTGTGGAAACCTGCCCAACCTGTGATTGGGAAGACTTTAAGCTGTGGCTCATCTGAAGGTTTAACTTCAGGCATATCGTTCCACAGGTAATCAAAACGTAAGTCATCGTAACCAAAGTCCCACCAACCGAAGTTGTAGAATTTAGTATGCGCTTCTGTATCGCGTGCTTTCAGTTGGTTGTAGTACCAAATGTATTCAGGTTTGTTGTTTACACCTGCAAAATGTTTGATGTTGTAAGCCAGTTTTAACCACTGGGAAGTCACCAATACTTGATTGGTCACAGAAGCTTGCACGTTTTGAGTGAACAGGCATACAGTACATGATGAAATCACCAGTATTCTTGTAGAACTCTTTATTAAACATGTTGATAGAGGTGTAGCTTTTTAGTAAATCAAATGATTCACCTAGGAATGCCATTTGCGTATTCCAGTAGTCTGGACCTTCAGCCCATGCGCCATCTTTTCCACCCCATGGTGGGTAATGTACCGCATAGTATTCGATGCCGTATTCAATGTATTCACGTGCTTTAGGGTATTCATTGTATAGCGCGATACAGGTTGGGATAACCGCAGATGAAATTGAACGCACACCGTGACTATTCAATGGGTTAGCTAATAGGTCAACGGTTACTTGTAGATGATGCATGATCTCTTCTAAACGGACGATCAATGCTTGTTTTACTGTTTCACGCTCTTGCTCTGAAAAGTAAGCATGTAGCCAGTCATAACCCCAAGCCATGGCTGCAATAACACGGAAAGCAGCTTCATCATTATAACCACGTGAGGTGACACCTTCTGGATCGTAAGAGGCGAGTTGTAATGTCCACGCTTTGGCTTTAGCGATGATTGCGTCATCTTCTAATACTATACCGGCAATGGATAGGTTACGTGTTGCGTTAAAGGCTTCTTGGCAACTTACATACATTTGACGCCAGTAAGGACGCCATAGTGAGGCTTTACCAACGGTTTCTTCTGGGTACGCTTGTGGCTCAGCGTAAGGCGCGACATCTAAAAATTTATTAGTAGAGTTATTCATGAAAGCATCGAATTTACAATACCCAGCATCGGCTTTTAGGTTTGCTCTAAAAGCCGCTAGGTCTTTGCTTTGCACTAATAAACGAGGATGTTCAACACTTAGGTTATCTAGGAAAGAAAGATCAATATCAGCCTTTTGTACTTGCACTGGCATCACATCAAGAAGATTACCAGCAGATTTGTCGTTTTCTAATTTGATCGCTTTGATCGCATCAAAAGATTTGTTAGACATTTAAACCTCTACTTATGAAATTAATAAATTTATACCAGCCCAGTAATGCTAAGTTACTCAACTGCAAGGAATGTTAATGAAATATCAGGTTATAAAGCGGTTCAAGGGGTATCCCTTAAACTAAAATCAGCATAAGCTGCGCCGATTTACTGTTTTTATTAAACCTTTTTAATGATCATTTTATATCATTTGTATTACTTAATTACAAAAAAGTAAGGGCTGCGCTTTTCTAATACGAGTACTAGGTCACAGGATTAAAAGTCGATATTTAAAATACTGTTTATGGCGAGGCAAACTGAAGATATAAAAAAACGAACAATGATGTTCGTTTTTAAAGTAGAAGTTAATGCTGTTGTTTTATTCAGCTTATTGTAGCTTGTCTAACTTACCTTCAATCTCTTGTATTTTATTATCCACAACCGACTGTAAGTGTTTTAAGTCTGATAATACCTGTTGTTTTAGCTCTTTTTCGGTGCTGACTTGTAAACTTAAGCTATCTAGCTCTTTAATGATTTTATGCAAGGTAGGATTAATTTCTGATAACTCAGTAGTGCCTTGAATATGTTGAACGTGCTGACCACCGCTGACGGTTTTAATTTGACGTTGGAATTTATATTTACTACTACGCCCGATTAACATGGCTCCGGTCTTACGGAAATATACTTTTAAAATATCCTTATCGCCCTCTTTGCGTAATGAGTAGCGTTTGATATTTTCTGGGTTACGGATCCCGATGTCTCTAAGGTTTGGATACATTACTTCTCCTTAAGTATATTGTCGAAAGTGGTGGATACAAATCTACATTAAATAGTTGTGCAGGTTAAAGTCTATTTTGTTGTTAGTTTTATCTAGAAACTTATTTTTAACTTATACCTTTATGTGTCCATTGAATGGGCAGCTAAAGCACAGCTTGCTTTAATGCAAATAGTGATATTGCCTTTAGTTTGAACTATCACAAAAAAAGATCAATGAATATTGTACTGAATTTGCTGTTTTTTTAGGCTTATTTATGAATGAAAAGAAGGTATTGGAGAGTTTAGAAGAGCTGAAAGTAATAGACCTTACAAGATTCATCCATTTTGATCTTGTAAGGTCTATCGAGGGTGCTTTATGTTACTTTTTAGCTTCCCAAACACCAGGCTCTATTTTTTTATCTAGCTCTGGTAGTTTAGTTCGGTCAAAAGTAGGCACTTTACCAGCGCTTAATTGCTGGTTGTAATCTTTTGCTAACTTAATCACTTCGTTAGAAAGTAATAGGACAGCAATCAGGTTAACAATCGCCATTAATCCCATAGAGACATCAGCTAAAGACCAGATTACATTGTTGCTTTGTGTTGCACCGAAAAGGATCATTGCTAACACTGCAATACGTAATACGATTAAACCACGTGTATTTTTGTGTTGTAAAAATACTAGGTTAGTTTCAGCGTAAGAGTAGTTAGCGATAATAGAAGTGAAGGCAAAGAAAAGCAGTGCAATTGCAACAAAAGAACCACCCAGTTACCAACTTGGAAGTCTAATGCACGTTGTGTGATTTCAACACCACCCATACCAGAGAACGAATCTAATCCACCTGATAATAGAATGATAGACGCCGTTGCAGTACAAATGATGATGGTATCAATAAATACACCTAGCATTTGCACATAACCCTGTGATGCTGGGTGAGGTGGGTAAGGAGAGGCTGTTGCAGCTGCGTTTGCTGCACTACCCATACCTGCTTCATTTGAGAATAAACCACGTTGAACACCGGTCATAATCATTGCACCAAATGCACCACCAGCGGCTTCTTGCCAACCAAAAGCAGAATTAAAGATTAAGCGAATAACACCAGGTAGTTCTGTTACATTGATGACTACAACAAACGCTGCAATCACTAAGTACACCAATGCCATTGCTGGAACAATTCGTTCTGCTACTTTAGCGATACCACGGATACCAGTGAAAATAACAGCACCTGATATAAGTGCAAGGACAATACCAACAGTTAGTTTATCAAAGTTGAATGACTCATTTAATGCGGCAGTAATAGAGTTTGCTTGAACGGCGTTAAATACTAAACCAAATGCAATAATCAGAAAGATTGCAAATAGGCTGCCCATCCAACGTGCATTTAAACCACGTTCCATATAATAAGCAGGGCCACCACGGAAATTACCTTCTTCATCATGTACTTTATAAGCTTGTGCAAGTGTACTTTCTGCAAAGCTGGTTGCCATTCCTAATAGGGCGATTAACCACATCCAGAAGATTGCACCAGGGCCACCGACTGTAATTGCAATAGCAACACCGGCAAGGTTACCTGTACCAACTCGTGCGGCTAAACTGGTGGAGAGAGCTTGGAAAGAAGAGATACCCTCTTTATCTGATTTGCGACTGCCTTTCATGACAGTAAACGTATGGAAGAAATGACGGAATTGAATGAAGCCTAAACGTACGGTGAAATAAACCCCTGTTCCTATTAACAAATAAACAAGAATTTGCCCCCACAATAAACCATTCAAAGCATTAAGTACTGTTAACATAAAGATACCTTTTAGTAGATTGCGCGAGTCCCTTTAAAATCAATTAAAACGCAATTTGATTATGAACAAGGCCGCGATACTAGCAAATCTTCAAGGGGTTTGCTTAGGTTTATAAAGTTGCTGTCAATTCGTACTAACTGTGGTTGTTTGGCGCTCTTTATGTGATGTTTTTATATACGTTATTAACTTATGAGTGTGATTTTTATTAACTTTAGATTTATTTATAGACCGATGTCATTGTTTTATCTGATTAAAAAAATAATATTTAAAGTGTGAAAGGGCATTTATTAAATTCACTTAAATTTACTATATAATATCCTACTAAAGGATTAGTTTTCTGTTATTAAATCGATTATATAAATACATTTTTTCAAGGATAATATGCCTCGCTTAAAACATAAGTTGAATCTTCGCGTTGTTATCATGACTATTACACTCACTATCATGACATGTGTGGTGGGGATATCTGCTATTACTTCATTAACTGAATTAAAAGAAGATTATCAACAGGTCAAGAGTGAACATTTTGAGAGCCTATTGGCGATCACGCAATTGAAAGTTCAAACCAATAAAATATTAGCTGCAACTAACAATATGTTTCTAGCTGTAAATGAAGAAGATTTACAGTGGGAAGATGCCTATATTGCAGATAAAGCAACTTGGGCGACACAAACTTCACAGCAATATGCTGATAATCTATATGCTTATCAAGATTTATTGTCGTTAAACTCTGCGCTTTCTGATCAAAGTGATGCTATTTCAGCCGCGATGACTAAAAAGATAACATTAGCTAATCAAGTGTTAGCTGACTATCAAGATGTGGAGGTTTACCGAAGAGAGCAATTAAATAAAGGTAATGTCAGTATTGCTGTGACACTTGATGAGGTGCTTTTATTATTTAACCCTATGCTTAATAACGCTTCTTCGGATAGTAGTCCTGTTGCGGTTAAAGAATTAATCTCTCCATTGCAATCTGTTATGTCAGCGCAGGAATTTCAAACCTTGCTAGCGTTATTAACAGGTACAACCTCAATATCAGTTGATTACCAAGCCTATTTAGCACAGCTATCCGTTGTGGAGCAGCTAAAGTCAGACCATAAAGCTCTAACTCAGTCGATCATCAGTGTGATTGGAGATAGTGGCCTAGCGGCACAAAAAGCATTTTTGACTAACCTGACTAAAATAGAAGAGAAAATCTCCTTAAGGGAATCCTTTCTCTACCTACTCTTACTAACCTGCATCATTGTTGCAATCATATTAATTACATTACAGACCAATCTCTTACGTCGAGTGAGTTTAATTCGTCAGGTGATTGACGCCGGTGATAGTAAAAACCAATATCGGATTGCCATTAAAGGCTCTGATGATATTAGTGAAATGGCGAAAGCGGTGAAAGGTTATATCGAAACTATTTTAGAGAAAGATCAGGCGTTATCAGATAATAATAAAAAGCTACAACATTTGGTCACACATGATGACCTGACCAATATTTATAATCGTCGCTATTTTGAAATACATATGGCGCAAGAGCATATTCGTTATTTACGTTATAAAGAGCCTTATTGTCTGGCGATGTTGAATATCGATGCTTTTAAAGCGATTAATGAAAAGTATGGACATGATATTGGCGATAAGGTGATCCTTGATTTTACTTTACGTGTTGATAATCAAATGCGTCAAACCGATGTGTTTGCCCGTTTAAGTGGTGAAAACTTTATTTTGTTAATGCCAAGAACAGATCAAGGCAATGCGCTGATGCTGATGGAACGGATCAGAAGTGAAATTATCGCCATGCCTACCGTTGTAGGAGAAGAAAAGATAGAGTTCACTGTAAGTATTGGTTTAATGCAGGTACAGGAAGTAGATGATATTGAAGATGCTTCGCAACAGATGACTTTTGTTAGCCAAGCGTTAGCAGAGGCGAAAGATACTGGCCGTAATAAGGTGTCTAGCTATAAAAGTGGGTCGTTATAGCGCTTGACCCTAAAAGTAGTGAGTAGCCAATACCAATGATATGGAAGGTATTATACCAATCATAGTAAGTAACTGATCTATTTTACTTGTTAAAATGACTTATTTTTTCGTTGTAAGTTTCGTATAGGGAACAACCATTTACATCAACTTACGCCTCAAACTAAGCCATTTTTCCGGCGCAAAATTTAGAGCAGTTATTTAATAAAATTGGTATTACTACTCACTGTTATTGCTATTAAACCCTATTTAGCTTTTAATTTTTCCTTAAAAGCATTCAATGTTTTAAATAACAATTCAATTTTTACCACTAGTGCAGGTAATTGCACTTTATATTGGTCATCATCTTCTACTTGCATCGCCTGTAAGTCCGCAGCTAACTCTTCAACATAAGGTAAGAAGGTATTTGCATGCTGCTTGAAGGGTGTATCTTCTGCAAAAATATGTGCAAAAGTCGCATTCTTTTGTTTACGTAATTCAGCTAATGCTTGGTCTGCATCCACAGCTCTGTGGTAAATAATTTTAATGTTTTCTTGAAGCTGTGCTTGCACGCTTTCTTTGCTCATTACTTTCTCCTGTGCAATTCAATGATTGATATAATAGGTATTATAACGAATGTATTAACGTTTTACTTTGCTCACCTGCGATTTCTCTACTTAATCTAGGTACTAAGTAACCAGGCAATTCTGCTTGCATTTGTTTATGCAGCAGTTGGGCTTTGTGTTCATCTAAATCAAAATGTGCGGCACCTTGCACTTTATCTAGAAGAAACAGGTAATAAGGCAAGATATTCACTGAGAATAAAGCCTCACTTAGCGCGACTAAAGCGTCCACATCATCATTAACATCTTTTAGCAATACACTTTGATTAAGCAGTTGAATACCCGCTTGATGACAACGCTCCATGGCTTCTGCAAAAGGTTTATCAATCTCTTGTGCGTGATTGATATGTAACACCATGATTATCTTCAAGCGACTCTTTTGTAATCGTTGAGTGAAGGTCTCGGTAATACGCGAAGGGATCACTACAGGTAAACGTGTATGGATACGTAAGCGCGTTAATTGTGGTAATGCTTCTAACTGATCAAGTAGCTCTGCAAGCTGCTTGTCTTTAGTCATTAAAGGATCTCCGCCACTTAAGATGACTTCATTAACATTAGGGTGTGCTTGGATATAATTGACAATATTAGTGAGCTGCGATTTATTGACGCTGTTATCCGCATAGGGAAAGTGGCGTCTAAAGCAGTAACGACAATTCACGGCACAGCCACTCTTTAAAATAATTAACACTCGGCTTTTGTATTTATGCAGTAATCCTTTGTGTTGGTTGTTTTGTTCAACTAAAGGATCCGTGCTATAACCTGGTAATAACAACTCTTCATCATGAATTGGCAGTACTTGTTTCAATAATGGATCGTTGACGTTGCCCTTTTGCATCTTATTAACAAAAGGTAAAGGCACCAACATTGGAAATTGTTTCTTAGCAAGTTCACTTATTTGTGCAGTTTCTTGCGTGATTTCTAATATTTCTAACAGTTGTTGTGGATTTTTGACTGCATTAGCGAGTTCCTTTTGCCATGTTGGCAAGTCAGCGGTATTATTCACGTCAATTATTTTAAGCATTTTTTATCAGTTTAGTTATAGAGGTTGTAATGGCGACATATAGTACCAGTGATTTTAAAGGCGGGCTAAAATTCATGCTCGATAATGAACCATGTGTGATCATGGAAAATGAATATGTTAAACCGGGTAAAGGTCAGGCATTTAGTCGTGTTAAATACCGTAAGCTTATCTCAGGTAAAGTGGTTGATAAAACATTTAAATCAAATGAAACAGTTGAGTCTGCTGATGTAATGGATTTTGATTTAGCTTACTTGTACAACGACGGTGAGTTCTTCCACTTTATGGATAACAATACCTTCGAACAAATCGCTGCTGATGCAAACGCAGTAGGTGATATGGACAAATGGTTAGTAGAACAAAACATTTGTACTATCACGACTTGGAATGATGCTCCTATCGCAGTTATGCCACCTAACTTTGTAGAGTTAGAAGTGACTGAAACAGATCCTGGCCTTAAAGGTGATACAGCAGGTACTGGTGGTAAACCAGCTAGATTATCAACAGGCGCTGTAGTACGTGTTCCATTATTCATCCAAATTGGCGAAATCATTAAAGTTGATACGCGTACAGGTGAATATGTTGGCCGTGTTAAAAAATAAAACTTAATAATGAATTAAGTTTAAAGAACCAGCTTAGCGCTGGTTTTTTTATATCTGCTGTTTTTAAGCTGTGATCATCTGTAAGAGCACTGTTAATACAAAGATAGTCACGGCAAAAGCCGATCCATAACAAATTACCTGTTGCCAGTCTCTTCCCCGTTTTATTCCTAAATCATGCAATCCATGAAAAATACGATGGAAAGTGTGCCATAAAGGTAAAGCGACCAATATAAGAATGATAGCTGCGCCATACCAAGATGTTACAAATTGATGTATCTGTTGATAATTAAACTTCCCCTCGCCGAATAAACCAATTGGCACCAGTATGCCTGTTATCAGTATCATTACGGGCGTCATAAAAGCAGTTAACGTACCGCCAGCACCAAATAACCCCCAAAATACAGGCTCATGACTGCGTATGTATTTTTTCTCATTGTTATTATTCATGAGTGACTCCTATAGGATGACGACGAGGCAAAATACGCTGACGATAATGAAAGCAATATAGTGACCAGAAACAATTAACTTATCTTCCAGTGGTTTTCCTTTTAACCATATGTCCATGGCTTTTGGTGCCAAAGAGAACCAAGTGAAGCTGTGATAAATGGCAAATAGCAGTGCGATAAAATGAAAAATAATAGCACTAGGATGCTGAAGTGAATTCATCCATGCATTAAATGCGGCTTCTCCTTGGCTCAAGCGAAATACACCCCAGCCTAATATCAAACTATAGAGTGTGATGAAAATACTGCTGCCTTCACGCAGCATATATTTACTGTAAAAGGCTTGCGCTAGCCACCATTTGCTACTGACTTCTCGTTGATAAGGTTTACGTTTACTCATGCTTTAGCTCCTTATAATTTGATTATATCTTGGAGGTGATTAATCTGGTTTAAACATACCAATCAGATAGTCTTTGCTACTTTCTACTTTGAGAAGCTGGATCGCAGCCGCTGGGTCGACACCTTTAGGGCAAACAACTGAGCAATAGCCAACAAAAGTACAGCCCCAAACACCTTCTTCTTGATTGACTATTTTCATTCGTTGTTTGCTACCCGCATCTCGACTATCTCGGTTATAGCGAGCTAACAGCGCTAAGGCAGCAGGGCCTGTGAATTTAGTATCCAAAGCGTATTGCGGACACGCGGCATAACAAAGGCCACAATTGATACACATTGAATATTGCTTATATTTGGCTAGCTGCTCGGGAGTTTGTTGATAGGGGCCATCAGAGAGGCATTTTGTATTATCTTCGGGAATAATATAGGGTTTTATCTCTTTTAGTTTATTAATGAAGTCGTCCATTACTACGACTAAATCACGCTCTATGGGGAAGTTGGCTAACGCTTCCAATTTTATTTTATTTGGGAAGTAATCTCGTAGGAATGTTTTACAGCCTAGCTTAGGAACACCGTCAACCATCAAACCGCAACTTCCACAAATAGCCATTCGGCATGACCAACGAAAGCTGATAGTGCTATCAAGGTGATCTTTGATATATTGCAACGCTTCAAGAATCGTTAAATCAGGGCTGTAAGGCACTTCAAACAATTGTGGTGATGGTTTATCTTCTTGCTCTGGACGATATCGAAGGATCTCTATCTTTATTGTTTTATTAGCCATATTATTTCTCCTTCGTATCAGAAGCTGCACCATAAACTCGTTTTGCGGGTTGGCTTTTGGTGATGGTCACATCTGAATATTTAATTAAAGGGGCTTTATCTGCTTGGTAATAGGCAAGAGAATGTTTTAAAAAGTTGATGTCATCGCGCTGTTTAAACCCATCAATACGTTGATGCGATCCGCGAGATTCTTTACGTTGTATAGCACTGTGAACCATGGCTTCTGCAGTATCCAATAAATACCCGAGCTCAATGGCATATAGAAATTCAGTATTAAAAACACTCGATTTATCATTTATTTGGATGTTTTTATAACGTTGTTTTAGTTGTGCTAGTGTATCAATGGTGTTCTGCATCGATTCTTGGGTGCGATATATGCCAACACCTGCTTCCATACAAGCGCCCATCTCATCACGAATATCTGCCATTTTTTCAGTGCCATTGCTGTGCAGTAGTGCCTCTGTTTTAGCCAGTATTACTTCCGCTTGCTGACGTAATGGCGTGATTGGTTGGTGTGTATGTTGTAATGCATATTCAGCGGCTTGTTGACCTGCTAACTGTCCGAATACCGCTAGTTCAGTTAATGAATTTGAGCCTAAGCGATTAGCGCCATGTAAGCCCACAGAGGCACATTCTCCAATAGCATATAATCCAGCTAAGCTGGTGGCTGTTTTAGCATCCGTTGCTATACCACCCATTGTATAGTGTGCAGTAGGACGAACTGGGATAGGTTGGTGAACAGGATCGACACCGACATAAGCTTTAGCTAACTCGCGAATGAAGGGGAGGCGTTCATTGATTTTTGCTTCTCCTAAGTGTCGTAGATCAAGTTGTACATAGTCACCTCGCTCACCAGTGAGCAGATTACCTTTTTGTTGCTCTTGCCAAAAACATTGGCTTAACTTGTCTCTTGGCCCTAGCTCCATATATTTATTTTTAGTTTCACCAGCAGGTATTTCTGGACCCAAGCCGTAATCTTGTAAATATCGATAACCGTTTTTATTAAGTAAAATACCCCCTTCACCTCGACAACCTTCTGTCATTAATATCCCAGAGCCAGGTAGACCCGTTGGATGGTATTGCACAAATTCCATATCGCGTAAGGCAACACCATGTCGATAAGCCAATGACATGCCATCTCCCGTCACAATACCTCCGTTGGTGTTATAGGTATAAACGCGAGCTGCACCACCGGTAGCCATTATGACTGATTTTGCTTGTATTAATTTTGCTTCACCTTCGGCAATATCGAGTATCACTACACCTTGAATTTTATTGTCTTCAACGAGTAAATCGAGGCAAAAATGCTCGTCAAATCGAGTGATTTTGGGGTATTTCATTGAGGTTTGGAAAAGTGTGTGCAGAATATGAAAGCCGCTTTTATCCGCAGCGAACCAAGTGCGTTCTATTTTCATTCCACCAAAAGCTCGAACATTAACACTACCATCTGCCTTGCGACTCCAAGGACATCCCCAATGCTCTAGTTGTGTTAACTGTTTAGGGGCATTTTTTACAAAGTATTCCACAACATCTTGCTCACATAACCAATCTCCACCTGCAACCGTATCGTTAAAGTGGTGATCAAAGGAGTCGTGATCTTGTACTACACCTGCTGCGCCACCTTCAGCTGCGACGGTATGGCTACGCATGGGATAAACTTTGGAAATAAGGGCAATATCTAAGGTAGGACTTTTTTCTGCTATCTCGATGGCAGCTCTAAGGCCTGCTCCTCCAGCTCCGATAATGGCGACATCTGTTTTAATTACTTGCATAATTTTATTCCATTCAAAATAAATTGTAGTAATTTGACCCTTCATAAAATAAGTCTTAAATCAGGGTAGAATCAGTCTTCATATGTGTTAAATATATTGCAATTAGCCGTTTTAAAACTTGGTCTTAATCAAAGCTTTGTTTGATAACTGGATTATCTCCGATACACTTAGCGAAAAAGGAGGTGTGATGAGTTGGTTACCTAGTGCATCGTTAACGCAGTTAAAAGCGCGAGCAGAGATGTTGAATAAAATTAGAGCTTATTTTAGTGTGCATGGTGTGTTAGAAGTTGAAACCCCAGCGTTAAGCCAAGCTGCAGTAACAGATGTACATTTACATTGTTTTAAAACCCAATTTGTTGGTCGAAATATAAGTGATAAACCATTAGTTGATGGCGGAGTACCTCTATATTTACAAACCTCTCCTGAATTTCATATGAAACGCTTACTGTCTGCAGGTAGTGGCTGTATCTATCAGGTTTCTAAAGTCTTTAGGAATGAAGAGTCTGGGCGTTATCATAATCCTGAATTCTCTTTATTAGAGTGGTATCGTGTTGGTTTCGATCATCATCAGTTGATGGATGAAATGGCGGTATTGCTAACGGATATTTTACGTTGTGCAGAACCGACACGATGTACCTATCAAGAGGCTTTTTTAACACATTTAGACGTTGATCCTTTGAGTGCTTCTAATGAGCAACTTAAAGCAGCGGGCAGACACCTTGAGTTAGGTGATGTTTTAGATAATGAACAGGATAAAGATACGATTTTACAGTTACTTTTTTGTATTGCTATCGAACCTAAGATTGGCCAAACATCGCCTTGTTTTGTTTATGACTTTCCTGCTTCTCAAGCGGCTTTAGCGCGAATCAATACTCAGGACCCGCGTGTGGCCGATCGGTTTGAGGTATATTTTAAAAGTATCGAACTAGCCAATGGCTTTTATGAATTAAACAGTAGTGCAGAGCAATTAAAACGATTTGAAGCGGATAATCAATTAAGAGCTAAGATGGGGTTAGTAGAAATGCCTATCGATAAAAAGTTTGTGGAGTGCTTAGATCATTTACCTGATTGTGCTGGCGTGGCCTTAGGGTTAGATAGACTATTAATGTTAGCAACTGAACAAGATCATATTAATGATGTCTTAAGTTTTAGTATCGATAATTCGTAACATATTAAAATATAAATATATTTAACAAGGATAGTAGATGGCTAAGTTATGGTTAACAGATAAAGGTTACCCTATTTGGGGATATCTTCTGCGTATTGCGTACTGGTTGCTAGCTATTTATCTTTCCAGCCTATTTTTACAAGCTTACCAAGCGCACAGTTGGTTTAAAGGTGGATTAATCGGATTGAGTGTTGTGTTTGTGATAAGTTACTTATTATTCACACGTTTTATTGACCGCTTTATCACAAAGCCTGCAATAGACTGATGTTAAAATAGTTATATTCTTTTTCGATTAAAAGTGAGGTACGTATGCCAATACAAAAAGTGCAGAGTGAATTTCAAAAGTTAACCGATATTCTAGCCGATGGGGCGATTGCCGATGAGTGCACCGCTAGCGAATTAAAGACAGTTCATGACCAGCTACAACAAGCGATTCTTTCTGGTGACCCTGCAAAATTAATTCAAGATAAAAAAATCACAGAACAGTTAGTGGCATTTGAAGAGACAAACCCTGTCGCGGGTAAGTTTGTGAAAGATTTAATTAATGCATTATCAGGAATGGGTATTTAAACAACCCATATAAAACTAGCCCATTTCTAAAATTTGGGTATAAAAAAACCGACACTAGGTCGGTTTTTTAATATTCTAAATAAAAGACTTTTTCTTAATTAAGAATTAAAGTGCTTTAATTTTAGCAGAAAGACGGCTTTTCTTACGAGCAGCCATGTTTTTGCTGATCAGACCTTTAGTTGCGTAAGCATCTAAAACTGATTGTAATTTAATGAACTCAGCCGCAGCTAGTTCTTTGTTTGCAGCTTCGATTGCAACAACAACTTTCTTGATGAAAGTACGCATCATTGTACGACGGCTTGCATTATGTTTACGGCTTTTTTCAGATAATAAAGCACGTTTTTTAGCAGACTTGATATTAGCCAAGACCTTAACTCCTAAATTCTGTATAACAAGGGATAATCAAAGGTCGTGGAATATGCCTTGTAACACGTATATTGTCAAATGGTTTTTTATTAACCAATAAAATAACTGGTAAGAAACCAGGTGGATGGTTAAACTGCGCGCATTTTATACTCAACCCATTACAGATGCAAATCCAGTGTCGATTGTTTCGTCGATATATCCATTGTTATTGCTATTAAATTCAATGAAAACGTGTATTTTGTGGTTGCGAATATTATCTTTCAGTTTCCTAAGTCTGTTGATGGCTTAGTTTTTAGGACATTCAGTGTGAGTAAAAAGTTAATAAAATCAGGCATGATCGTAAGTTCTATGACCTTAGTATCACGCGTTTTAGGATTAGTGCGTGATATTGTTATTGCTAATTTAATGGGAGCTGGGGCAGCTGCAGATTTATTTTTCTTTGCTAATAAAATTCCTAACTTTTTACGTCGTTTATTTGCAGAGGGGGCTTTTGCACAAGCTTTTGTGCCGGTTTTAACCGAATATGAGAAAACCCAGTCTCGCGATAAGGTAAAAGAGCTGATTTCAGCAGTATCCGGCACCTTAGGAACGATTATTACCATCATCACTATTTTAGGGGTGATTGGCTCTTCAGTGATTACTGCATTATTTGGTTTTGGTTGGTTCTTAGAATGGTGGAACGGCGGGGCTGAAGCTTATAAGTTCGAACTCGCGTCGGACATGCTTAAAATTACTTTCCCTTATCTATGGTTTATTACTTTTACTGCGTTATCTGGTGCTATTTTAAATACCTTAGGTAAATTTGCGGTTGCAGCGTTTACACCGGTTTTTTAAATGTCGCGATCATCGGATCAGCTGTCTATATTTCACCTCAGTTACCGCAACCAGAAATTGGTTTAGCCATCGGTGTTTTTATTGGTGGTTTAGTGCAGTTTTTATTTCAGATCCCTTTTCTGAAAAAAGAGGGGTTATTAGTTAAACCGAGTTGGCAATGGCACCATCCTGGCGTGGTAAAAATTCGCACCTTGATGATTCCTGCTCTATTCGGTGTGTCGGTGAGTCAAATTAACCTGTTATTGGATACCTTCATTGCCAGCTTTTTACAAACAGGCTCAATAAGTTGGTTATATTATTCAGACCGTTTATTAGAGTTTCCTTTAGGGCTATTTGGGATTGCGATCGCGACCGTGATCTTACCTAGTCTATCTTCATCTCACGTTAATAAATCGCCTGAAGCTTTCGCTAAAACTATCGATTGGGGAATCCGTAGTGTTTGTTTTCTAGGTGTACCGGCTATGCTGGGTTTGATGATATTGGCTGAGCCAATGTTGCGTGTTTTGTTTATGCGTGGTGAGTTTGATATTCAAGATGTGAGCATGTCAGGCATGAGTTTATTTGCTTATGCCACAGGCCTATTAAGTTTTATGTTAGTAAAAGTGTTAGCGCCAGGTTATTACTCTCGCCAAGATACTAAAACACCGGTGAAGTTTGGTGTTATTGCGATGGTCAGTAATATGTTGCTGAATGTTATTTTTGCTATTCCATTCGGTTATGTTGGTTTAGCCATTGCAACTTCGTTGTCCGCGACATTGAATGCTGGGCTATTGTGGTTTGGATTATATAAAAGTGGCGTGTATCAACGTCAACCGCAGAGTATTAGCGTGTTGCTGCGCATTCTTGTTTCTGGCGCTGTGATGGTGGGTACTTTGTTTTATCTCATGCCAGATTTAACCCAATGGGTTGAGCTCAGCCTATTTGATGCAATTATTCAGTTAGTTGTTTTTATTGTGGGTGGGGCTTTGGTGTATTTAGTTAGTAATGTCATTTTAGGTTTACGCTTACATCATTTTAAAGCGAGTTAACTGATTAAATAATAAATCATTAAAATGAAAGCTGAATACTTTGTTGCCTTAATATATAATCGGCTCTTTTATATTTTCAACGCTTAGTTTTGCAATCAATTAAGACATTATTTATGGAATTAATACGCGGTATACATAATTTACAGCATCAACCTAAAGGTTGTGTGTTAAGTATTGGTAACTTTGATGGTATTCATCTTGGACATCGTGCTGTTTTATCGCGTTTGCTAAAAGAAGCTGAGCGTTTGCAAGTCCCGTCAACGGTGATGACCTTTGAGCCTCAACCTGCTGAGTTATTTGCAGGAAAAAATGCGCCGGGTCGATTGAGTCGTTTACGCGATAAGTTTGTTCAACTTGAAAAATTAAATTTAGATCGTCTACTGTGCGTGTCCTTTACTCATCAATTTGCTAATCTAAGCGCCGATCAATTTATTGAAGAACTATTGATTAAAAAATTGAATGTAAAATTTTTGGTGATAGGCGATGATTTCCACTTTGGTTACCAACGTTTAGGTGATTTTGCTTTGCTCAAAGAAGCGGGCAAAAAGTATGGCTTTGAAGTGGTCGATACTAAAAGTTTATCGCAAGATACTTGCCGCGTAAGCAGTACCCGTATTCGTAGTGCATTAGCCAAAGGCGAATTGCAACAAGCTGAGCAGATGCTGGGCAGAAAATACAGTATTGCAGGACGTGTTGGTCATGGTAGAAAACTCGGTCGCACTATTGGTGTTCCGACCGCTAATTTGTTTTTAAAGCGTCGAGTGTCGCCTGTTTCTGGGGTGTTTGTTGTGTCTATTTTAGGCATAGACAATAAGACCTACACTGGCGTAGCAAATATTGGCTGTCGTCCAACCGTTAACGGTGAAAGACAGCAGTTAGAAGTACATATTTTTGATTTTGAAGGTGACTTATATGGTCGCCAACTAGAAGTGTTACTTGAGAATAAGTTGCGTGATGAAACTCGTTTTGAGTCATTCGCAGACTTAAAAATACAGATTGATAAAGATATTCAGCAAGCTAGAGAATGGCATCTGCTTAATTAATAGATCGTTAGATGGAATAAAAACCGATGAGTGATTACAAAAGTACATTAAATTTACCAAAAACAGGCTTCCCGATGCGTGCTAACTTAGCTAATCGCGAGCCAAATATGCTTAAGAATTGGTATAAAGAAGACCTTTACGGCAAGATTCGTACGGCTAAAAAAGGTAAGAAAACATTCATTCTGCATGATGGCCCTCCTTATGCAAATGGGGATATTCATATTGGTCACTCGGTTAACAAAATCTTAAAAGACATTATTATTAAGTCTAAAACATTATCTGATTTTGATGCGCCTTACGTTCCAGGTTGGGATTGTCATGGTCTACCAATCGAATTAAAAGTAGAGCAAAAGCACGGTAAACCAGGTAAAAAACTAACACCTGCTGAATTCCGCGTTAAATGTCGTGAATATGCTGCTCGTCAAGTTGATGGCCAGCGTAAAGACTTTAAACGTTTAGGTGTTTTAGGTGAGTGGGATAAGCCTTACTTAACCATGAACTTCGAAACGGAAGCAAACATCGTACGTGCGTTAGCAAGCATTATTAAAAATAAACACCTACACAAAGGTTCTAAGCCTGTGCATTGGTGTACTGACTGTGGTTCTGCATTAGCTGAAGCGGAAGTAGAGTATGAAGATAAAGTATCAGCTGCTATCGATGTTGCATTTAATGCGATTGATATTGATGCGGTATTAGCTTGTTTTGATAAACAAGGCGATGACTTTGGTCACGGTACTATCTCACCAGTTATCTGGACAACAACGCCTTGGACATTACCTGCAAACCGCGCTATCGCATTAGCTGCAAAAGTAGAGTATTCATTAGTGCAAGCAGGTCAGCGTCGCTTAATTTTAGCCACTGACCTAGTTGCTGATTGTATGGCTCGTTACGGTATCGAAGAGTTTACTGTACTCGCTATTACCACAGGTGCTGCACTTGAAAAGCAATTATTCCAACACCCATTCTTAGACCTGCAAGTACCAGCAATTGTTGCTGACCACGTTACTATCGATGCGGGTACAGGTTGTGTACATACAGCGCCTGGCCACGGTCAAGACGATTACTCTGCTGGTTTGAAGTATGATTTAGAAGTTGCGAACCCGGTTGGTGATAATGGTGTGTTCCGTGAAGATACAGAATTCTTTGCTGGTCTACATGTATTTAAAGCAAATGATGCTGTGTTAGCCGTGTTAACTGAGCGTGATGCGCTTATTCATCATGTCAACATTAAGCATAGTTACCCACATTGTTGGAGACACAAAACACCTATTATCTTCCGCGCGACACCACAATGGTTCATCTCTATGAATCAAGAAGGCTTACGTGACAGTGCGTTGAAAGAGATTAAAGATGTTAAATGGATCCCGAGCTGGGGACAAAGCCGTATTGAGAAAATGATTGAAGGTCGTCCTGATTGGTGTGTATCACGTCAACGTACTTGGGGTGTGCCAATCACTTTATTTGTAAATAAAGAAACAGATGAACTGCATGAAAATTCTGTTGAAATGATGGAACTGATTGCACAAAAAATTGAAAAAGAAGGCATTCAAGCATGGTTTGATTTAGAGCCTGAGTCTTTATTAGGTTTTGAAGCTGAGAAGTTCCGTAAAGTAACGGATACATTAGATGTTTGGTTTGATTCTGGTACAACGCATGCTGCTGTATTAGCGATTCGTGATGAGTTTAAGCAGGAAAATGATCAACCAGTACAAGCTGATATGTACTTAGAAGGGTCTGACCAACATCGTGGTTGGTTCCAATCTTCATTATTAACCAGTACTGCGATTAACGGTGCAGCACCTTATAAAGAGGTGTTAACGCATGGTTTTGTGGTTGATGGCGACGGCAAAAAAATGTCTAAGTCGTTAGGTAATGTCATGTCACCGCAAACGGTAATGAACGACCTAGGTGCAGATATTTTACGTTTATGGGTGGCGTCAACGGATTACACTGGTGAAATTACTGTTTCTGATGAAATCTTAAACCGTAGTGCGGATAGTTACCGTCGTATTCGTAACACCTCTCGTTTCTTGCTTGCTAACTTAAACGGTTTTGATCCTAAAACTGACTTAGTGCCAGCAGCTGAAATGGTGGCATTAGATCGTTGGATCGTGGCTAAAACATTGACGATGCAAAACGAAGTGATTGAAGCTTACGAAAACTACAATATGCATGTTGTTTATCAAAAACTAATGCACTTCTGTTCAATTGATTTAGGTAGTTTTTACTTAGACATTATTAAAGACCGTCAATACACAGCAAAAACAGGCAGTAATGCTCACTTAAGCTGTCAAACTGCGCTTTACCATATTGTTGAGTCTTTAGTGCGCTTAATGGCACCAATTCTAAGCTTTACAGCGGATGAAATTTGGGGGCGTTTACCAGGTGAACGTAGCCAGTTTGTATTTACTGAAACATGGTACGAAGGCTTATTTGGCTTAACGGATAATGAAACTCTGGATAATGATAAGTGGGCTCAATTGATCACGGTTCGTGCTGAAGTCAATAAAGTATTAGAGCTAGCACGTAAAGACGCAGTGATTGGTGGTGGATTAGAAGCTGAAGTAACTTTATATGCTTCTGATGAAATTAACGCATTATTATCGACATTAGATGATGAGCTACGTTTTGTATTAATTACTTCGCAAGCTATTGTTAAACCATTAGCTGATGCGCCTGAAGGTGCAGTAACCACTGAAGTAACTGGTTTATCAGTGGCAGTAGAAAAGAGTACTGCTGCGAAATGTGACCGTTGTTGGCACCACCGTGAAGATGTTGGTCAAAATGAACTGCACCCTGAATTATGTGGTCGTTGTGTTACTAATGTTGACGGTGAAGGTGAGTCTCGCCAGTTTGCTTAATAAACAACTAAGCTATAATTAACATACTCGTAAACGCCTTAGTTATGAAAATGATTTAAGGCGTTTTTTTTAGGAAATACTATGACAAACAATGCTTCTGATTCACCCGTTAACTCTTCAACAGGTTTAATCTTTTTATGGTTATCTTTGATTGTTTTAATTGTTGATCAATTTACTAAATATCTAACCATTGAAATGCTTGATCTTTATGAGTCTTTCGAAGTGCTGCCTTTTTCAATTTTACTTATGCCCGTAACTACGGAGCCGCATTTAGCTTTTTAGGGGATGCTGGCGGCTGGCAAAAGTATTTATTTTCCGGTATCGCCTTTGCTGTGTCAGGATATTTGATATATTTATTGAAAACCACTAAGGCAACGCATCGTTGGATGAATACTGCTTATGCTTTGGTATTGTCTGGCGCTATTGGTAATGTGATTGACCGTTTAATCTTCGGTTACGTCGTTGATTTTTTAGATTTTGATTTAGGTTTTTATCGTTGGCCTGTATTTAATGTTGCTGATATTGCTATCTTTATCGGTGCTGCAATGATTATTATCGATTCTCTGTTTTGGGCTGAGAAGCGTGAAAAAGCAAAGGAAGAAGCAAAGAATGACAAATGAAAAAAGTAATTGCTGAAAACAGTGAAGTGTTAATGCACTTTTCTATTAAGCTAAGTGATGGTTCTGCAGTTGATAGTACTAAGGTCGATAATAAGCCGGCTAAGTTTGTGATGGGCGATGGTAGTTTAACCGAAGGCTTTGAAGCTTGCTTATTAGGGTTAAGCGAAGGTAGTTCTGAAAGTTTTACTCTTGAACCAGAGTCTGCTTTTGGTTTACCTAACCCTGATAATTTCCATTATATTGAATTAAGTAAGTTTTCTGCTGACGTACCTGCTGAAATTGGCACTATTATTAGCTTCACACAACCCGATGGTACTGAGTTACCAGGCATTATTCGTGAAGTGATTGCTGATAGTGTGACTGTCGATTTTAACCATCCTTTAGCAGGTCAAACCGTGACCTTTGATGTGGATGTACTAGAAGTTTTATAAAACAAATATTAGGACGTATTTGATCCGTTTTTATCAACCCTATTTGCCCACTATTTTATATTGAGATTGTTATGAAAATTATTTTAGCTAATCCACGTGGTTTTTGTGCAGGCGTACATCGTGCTATCAATATTGTTGATCGTGCTCTAGAGATTTTTCCTGCGCCGGTTTATGTTCGTCATGAAGTGGTACACAATCAATATGTAGTAGATGATCTAAAGTCTCGCGGTGCTGTCTTTGTTGAAGAACTGGATGAAGTGCCTGACGATAACATTGTTATTTTTAGTGCACATGGTGTGGCACAAAGTGTACGAGAAGAAGCAAAGCGCCGCGAATTAAAAGTATTTGATGCGACTTGTCCACTCGTCACTAAAGTACATATGGAAGTCACACGTGCTAGTCGACGTAATCAAGAATGTATTTTGATCGGGCATCAAGGTCATCCAGAAGTGATTGGCACCATGGGGCAATATAATAGCGAAGAAGGTGGTATTTACTTAGTTGAGTCTACGGAAGATGTAGATAAGTTAACGGTAAAAAATCCTGCTAGTCTTTGTTACAGTTCACAAACGACTTTATCGGTTGATGATACGGCCCATGTGATTGATGCATTAAGAGCTAAGTTCCCATTAATTGAAGGGCCGCGTAAAAACGATATCTGTTATGCGACACAAAACCGTCAGGACGCGGTGAAAGATTTAGCGGATAAAGCAGAGTTAGTATTAGTCGTTGGTTCTCCTAACTCATCAAATTCAAACCGTTTACGTGAAAAAGCCTGTAATGTAGGTGCGAATGCTTACTTAATTGATAATGAGTCTGACATTCAAGAGGAATGGTTCGAAGGTGTCAATTCTGTCGGTGTGACCGCCGGTGCCTCTGCTCCTGATATCCTAGTGCAGGGTGTTATTAAAAGGTTACAAAAACTAGGTGGTGATATCGCTATCGAAAACCCTGGCGTAGAAGAAAATATTATCTTTGAAGTGCCTGCTGAGTTACGTATTAAGCAAGTTGATTAGTAAGTGAGCGCCTTCCAAAATCCTTTTAAAAGGTGTGTTATTTAATACACCTTAATCCTCTCCCCTTTGAAATTAAAAATAGTGTGCTTAAGCACTGCTCTTTAATTTGCGTTCGCTCTCATAATAATAATTACTATGAAATAAGATTAAAAACGATATTATTTTTATATAAAAATCACTGTATAAATAGTAATCTAACGGAAATCTGCAAAAATTTTATAATTATAACAAAGGATGTTATGGCCCAGTTTATTTACTCCAAAAGGTGCCAGCATGGATTTACATTAGTTGAAATGCTGATCACTATTGCTGTTGCGGCTATTTTGCTCGCGATTGTAGTACCTTCTTTTAATAGCTTAATTGAATCCAGTAAAGAGCGTACAACAAGAGACTCTCTCGTAAGTGCTATTCATACCGCAAGTCAGCTAGCTCAAAGTGAACGGGTGAATGTTTATTTATGCACGACAACAAATGGGGAAAGTTGTGAGGATACAAAAGACTGGGGAAGCGATTGGTTAATTTATCAAGACGATGATAGCAGTGGTGATTTCGATGAAGATTATGACACTATCGTTGCTAAAATTAGTGCTAAAACCAATTTAATAACCAGTACTACTGAGGAAGTTAAATTTATGCCTACAGGGCATTCACTAGCAAATACCTTTAAAATTTGTAGTAATACTGACAACTCAGTGGTCTATGAAATGGTATTAAGTAGGATGGGGCGCATTACGTACGAAGAAGCATCAGGAGACTGCTAGGGATGAAAGATGAAAGATGAAAAGGGATTTACATTAATTGAAGTGTTAATTGCATTAATTATTGTGGCAATAGGGGTGTTAGGCCATGCCAAAATGCAAGCTAAATCCATGAATATGGCTCAACAAGGTTTCTTTGCACAGACAGCGAATACGGCATTGTTAGACTTAGCGCAACGTATGCGTGCCAATTCTGATCTTGCTGCTAGTTTTGTTTTTAGTAATTTAAGCGATGGTGCGGATATTACAGCGAGTAAAGACTGCTCTAGCAATAGTTGTGACGAAGATGAATTTGCCACTGAAGAGCTTGCTGAATGGTTTGACCATTTACAAAACAACTTACCGTCACCACGCTTTTCAGTTGAGGTCGATTCTTCCGATGCTAACCTCTATAACCTGATGTTAATTTGGGATGCAGCAAAGACCGGTGTGGGTAGTGGCGTCTGTGATACAACAGCATTAAATTCGTACCAATGTGGGAGCATGTCAGTATGGATTCAATGAGAAAATCTAACGCGGGTTTTAGTTTAATTGAGTTAATGATTGCATTATTCGTATCGCTTTTTATTTTAGCGGGGCTATTTTATTCTGTTATGGGTGATATGCGCTCTTATGAGTCGGCACGTAGTACGCAAGGTTTAGTTACGAAAAGCCGCATGGCGGTACAAACAATAAGATTGTATATACAGCAAGCAGGTTTTCGTGATTCAGCTGCCTTAAAGAATGAAACAACCTTTAGTGTAGGTACTTCAAGTGCTGGTGAGGTATGGGAGTATGGACAAGTTATTCAAGGCATGACCAGTTCTAGTGAAATTGATGATGAAAAAGCGGACTCTGATATTTTGGTGGTGCGCTTCTTAGGAGCAGCGGTAGAGGGGATTGTTTCTTGTGAAGGTTATGATTTAGATGACACAACCAGTAATGAAGTGATCCTGTATGTGAATACAAGTAACCAATTAATGTGCCAAGATAACGACGATGATCCGATTTTATTAGATGAAAATATTGAATTTATGGAGCTGCTATATGGGACAGAAGATGATTATCAATATTTTACAGCTTCAGAAGTTTCGGATTGGACTGAAATAAATAGAGTGAAAGTAGGGTTGTTGATCTCTGAAGATGTATCTGCACATGGATTAATAAACAGTAACGATTATACTATTTTTAACCAAACAATCAGCGCAGCAAATGATACAAATTATAGAAGTGTTGTGATGGAAACTGTGATTATAGGAAACCAAGGAGGGTAAAAAAATGCAAAATCAATTTGTTAAACAACGCGGCACCGCATTAATTACCTCATTATTAATGGTCGTAGTGATCGCTATTTTAGGGGTTGCGGTGAGCCAACAGGTGATCTCTTTACGTAAAACAACCACTGCTAATTATGACCAAACACTAAGTTTAAACTCCGCAGAGTCTACTTTAGCTGCTGCTTATAGTGTTATGTCAGATAATTTTCTTGATCCTCCTACATTACAAGCCTTAGCGGTTGATATTAATACGGGGGCTAATTGGTGGAAAAATGATAGTAATTGGAGCAGTGCAACAGCGATCAGTGACTTAATTACTGCGGGCACTGAAACACCATCTTATTTAATCGAAGATGATGGCACTGGCGGGCTCGCTGTTGGTACTGGTGATTTAACCAAACGTTTTTATCGTGTGACAGTGAAAGCACAGGGAAAGGGAATTCGGTCGCTTATTTACAAAGTTACTACATCACTTTAGAGTAGAAAATATATGCTAAAATTGAACAAAAATAAAAAAACGGTTTTACGCTGATTGAATTACTTATTGCTGTGGCTATTATTGGCATTATTGCCTCTATTGCCTATCCTAGTTATCAAGGTGTATTAGAAAAAACACGACGACAAGAAGCAATACGTACGTTACTAGAAGCATCGCAACTAATGGAAAGTTATTATGCAATGAATTTAGATTATAGCGGTGCGATATCTGGTGGCGAAGTCACTGACTTTACTGTTAATGATGAGTTCAGTGATTATTATTCATTAACTGCTTCTGCGGCAGCATCTACATTTAATTTATCTGCTACGCCACTTTCAACAGGGGCACAAAGCGAAGATGAGTGTGGCACACTAACCATAACACAGACTGGTAGTACAGGGGCAGATAGCTCAGATTGTTGGTAATCAATAGGGATATTATTGTGGAAAAAATATTATTAAGGACAATGTTATTAATCGCTGGTTATTTACTGCCCATTGCAGTGAATGCTAGTAATCTCGATTTAGCAACTAAACCGCTTTATACAGGAACATCTGAAGCACCTATGATGATGCTTACCATGGGGCGAGATCATACTTTGTTCTATGAGGCCTATAATGACGCCTCTGACCTTGATGGGGATGGAGAGCTTGATACTACTTTTAAGCCAGATTATACCTATGAAGGCTACTTTGACTCAACGGCTTGCTACAAATACAGAAGCGGTAAATCTAGGTTTAAGCCTAAAACGATTGAAACCGTTTGTTCAAATAATAATTATTGGAGTGGTAACTTTCTTAATTATTTAACCATGACTCGTATGGATGTGTTACGTAAAGTGCTTTATGGCGGAACAAGAAGCACTGATGATGAAGATGAAACGATTCTAGAGCGTGTTTTTATCCCGCAAGATGCTCACAGTTGGGCTAAAGCTTATACATCAGTCGAAGTTGATGGCTACGATATCTCAGACTATACCCCTTATTCTTTACCTGACTCAGGAAAACAGCATTTTTTTGGTACTGTCACTTATAGCGGATTAGGGGAAGACCCTATTTTACGTGTGCGTGAAAATATTAGTTATTCTAGCGACGATTGGGGTGTGTGGAGTTGGGCATCAACAGAGCGTCCGGTACTTGATGCAAGTGGAGATGACTATGTTGTTAGAGTAGAAGCCTGTGTTGATGGCTTTACCGATGGTAATAACTGTGACTTATACCCTAGTGGCAATTATAAACCAACCGGCTTACTCCATGATTATGGTGAGACAGATCAAATGTTATTTGGTTTATTAACAGGGAGTTATAATAAAAATTTATCGGGTGGTGTATTAAGAAGAGCGATCAGTGAGTTTTCAGAAGAGGTAGATAGCGATACTGGACAATTCACTTCAACTGAAGATGGTATTGTTGCAACGATTGATAAATTACGAATCCACGGTTTCAATTATAGTAATAAGACTTATGCAACAAACTGTGGATGGGTTGTTGATGGGGCCATTTCTGATGGTCAATGTGCTTCATGGGGGAATCCTGCTGGTGAAATGCTCTATGAAGCAATGCGTTATTACTCGGGAGTAGAATCTGCTAGCCCTAGTTACGCAACGTCAGGAAGTTATGATGCAGAAGTTGGTTTAACTAGCCCTGATTGGGATGACCCATTTGAAGATCGTGGCACTTGTGCAAACCCTAATGTACTGTTAATCAGCGACATCAGCCCTTCTTATGACTCTGATCAGTTACCTGGCGTATATAGTGAGTTCACCAAGTCAGCGAATAATGATGAAACTTATGATGGAACAACACTGCCAGGTTTTAGTGTCAGCGATTTACTTGAGACTATTTCTACTTCAGAAGGTAAGATATCTGGTCAGTTTTTCATTGGACAATCAGGTACCGATAATGATGGTGCTCCTACCGCCAAAGATATTACAGGTTTAGAGTCAGTACGTGGGTTAGCACCTGCAGAGCCTACTAAAAAAGGTAGTTACAGTTCAGCGGCTGTTGCTTATTACGGGCATAGAAACGACATACATTTAACAAAAGATGAAGATCAAAATGTAACGACTATGGTGGTTGCATTGGCCTCTACTTTACCAGAAATTGAAGTTGATGTTGACGGTGAAGTTATGAAAATAGTGCCTTTTGCTAAGTCGGTTGGTTGGGGCAATAAAATATCCGCCGATGAAGGTGATTTTCAGCCAACGAACTCGATTGTTGACTGGTACATCGAATCGATTACAGATACTAAAGGTGTCTTCCGCATCAATTATGAAGATGTAGAGCAAGGTGCTGATCATGATATGGATATGATAGTAAAGTATACTTATGAGGTAAAAGAGGGCTTTGTAAAACATACGACAGCGATGGCGATTGTACAGAAACGGCTAAAGGTGTGGAAATAACACTTGATTCTACTTATGCTGCAGGTGGTGTTGACCAACACGCAGGATATATTATCTCTGGAACAACAAATGATGGTATGTATCTAGAAGTAAAAGATGTTAGTGGTGCTAATATCAAATACTATTTAGATACGCCTGATAGCACTGTTTATGATAATCGTGATATCAGTGGTAGTACTAGTAATTTAGGCTTATACGCAACTCGTAATTTTTTCCCTAGTGATGAAAGTGCTGCAGAGTTTTTACCTTCACCACTTTGGTATGCAGCGAAATGGGGCGGCTTTACAGATTCTGATGGTGATGGTACTCCTAACCTAGATAGCGAATGGGATACCAGCGGCGCTGATGACGGTGGTGCTGATGGTGACCCTGATAACTACTTCCCTGTAACTAATGCCGGCGAGCTAAAAGATCAATTAGCTGCTGCATTTGATTTGGCTTACGATGGTCTGTTAACAGGGGCTTCTGCGACTTACTCTTCTAATCTATTAAGCAGTGGGTCACTCGCTTATCAATCTTCATTTGAAGAAGAAACATGGAATGGCGACGTCAATGCTTATCAAGTTAGCTCAGATGGAGAGTATGCAAGTAATGCTACATGGAGCGCTGCAACGCAATTAGATGCAATGGATCCAGATAATAGACATATTTATACCCGTAGCAATGAATCGTCGCTATTAGGATCACAAGGAGCTGTTTTTGAGTTTACGACTTCGGCAATAAGTACAACATTGTTGAGTAGTTTAACGGATAGCCTAACGTCGGTAAGTACTAGTACCTTAACGGACTCTTTTTCAGAGAGTCAGTTATTTAGTTTATTAGGCGATGTGACTGGTTCAACAACTGAAAAATTAGCTTATTTAACCAATGTTGTAGGCTACATTCGTGGAGACCGTGATAACGAGGTGACAACCGTTGTTGATGGGTTTAGAGAGCGAAGCAGTGTTTTAGGGGATATCGTTAATGCAAGCCCTTATTATGTTTCTAGCGCTAAAGACCATACTGTCGCGACGGAAGTAGTCGCTTTTGCTGCAAACGATGGCATGGTACATATCGTTGATGCCGATGATGGTAAAGAGTTAGCCGCTTATATACCAAGTGGCGTTTATGATGCGTTAGGTAACTTAGTCGATAGTGCTTACATCCATGAATACTCCGTTGATGGAGGCCTTAATGCTTACTCTGATGAAAATGACTTAATTGATGTCGATATAAATGGTGTTTCAACAGAAGTCGCTAGGACTACATTAGTAGGTCGATTAGGATTAGGAGTAAAAGGCCTTTACGCCATTGATGTTTCAGATATCAGTAACCCTACTACGGATATGATGAGGTGGGAAATTACCACTGATACGGATGGTTTTGAAGGTCTCGGGTTAAGTGTTTCTGAGCCAACTATTGTGGAACTGGCAAATGGTAAAGCGAGTGTTGTGTTTGCAAATGGTTATAACTCCACGGATGATGAAGGGGCTATTTATATTGCAGATTTGACTGATGGCAGTTTAATCAAGAGGTTAACTGTTGGAGTGCAAACAGATCCAACTGGAGAAGATAGACCTAATGCATTAGCTCAACCTTTATTAGTTGATAATAATAGCGATGGTATCGCTGATTACCTCTATGCTGGGGATCTATTTGGTAATATGTGGGCATTTGATATCTCTAGTGAGGACCCGAGTGAATGGGGAATTAAAAAAACTGCGGGAGCACCTTTATTTACAGCACTCAGCCCAACGTTAGATAATCAAGAATATATGTCTCAGCCTATTACTAGTCGCCCGTCTGTTGTGCGTCATCCAGATGGTGAAGGTGTTTTAATTGCCTTTGGTACTGGTAAATATGTCGAATCAGATGACACTTCTGCTGATGATCAAGCCACACAAAGCTTTTATGTGGTGGAGGATAACTTAGGCAGTGCTGTCGTTACAGCTGTACGATCATCTTCGGGTTTTAGTAACCTACAAAAACAATCAATAACCAAAGAAAGTAGTACTAATCGTCTTTTATCTAGCAACTCATTAAACTGGGATGAGATCAGTGGTTTCTATATTGATTTAGTGAATACTGAAGATGGTAATACTAACAACTATGGTGAACGACAAGTGGTGGCTAGTACTGTTTTAGGAACCAAAGTAAGTTTTGTCACCTTAATTCCTGGTACTGACCCTTGTGTTGCTGGTGGAACAGGTTGGTATATGGAGTTAAACCTTTATACAGGACAAACTTGGGATACAGGTACCGAAGTGGAAGATGATCCATCAACAACGGTCGATGAATCTGAAGAGATTCCAACGGATAGTTCGAATCAATTCTTAGACGGTGTTGCTACAGGGCTTAGTTCAGTGGCCTCTGTTACCACTTCAACTGAAACTATCACTAATGAAGATGGTACAACAGAAGAGGTGACAGTATTTGAAAGCGCTGAAGGGCTAACCTGTATTACGTTGAGTACTAATAAACAAACTTGTTTTGAGGATGATTTAAATATTACTGGACCAGTAAGTTGGCGTCAGCTCTATTAAATTATTAGCATCTAACTAACTATTAGAAGGGTCACAAAGAGATATTCATTTGTGGCCCTTTTTTATTATTACGACCCATCTTAAATAAGTAGGTATAGAAGTAATACCAATTATATTAAATAATTGATCTAAATTTTGCGACGGAAAAATGGCTTAGTTTGAGGCGTAAGTTGATGTAAATGGTTGTTCCCTATACGAAACTTACAACGAAAAAATAAGTTGTTTTAACAAGTAAAATAGATCAGTTACTTACTATGATTGGTATAAATAATGGATGTTAATATTTACCTAATAGCTTCTAAATTATGCTTAATGCCTTACAAGTACTCCATAAAAATAGTTTGTATTATTCACTCCATAACAGATCACATTTTGCATATATTTCAGCTTTTCCATTAGAAAGTTTGTTTTTTATTGAATTCTGAATAGTGTAGTATGCGCTAATTAATCTTACATCTTGTATTAAAATAGCAGGCTATTTAGAAAGATATCTTTGCCATTAACCTTAAGAGTTTATTATGAAAAAAATTGAAGCGATTATTAAGCCATTCAAAATGGATGATGTACGTGAAGCATTAGCAGACATTGATATTACTGGTATGACGGTATCTGAAGTAAAAGGGTTTGGTCGCCAGAAAGGCCACACGGAGCTATATCGTGGTGCTGAGTATATGGTTGATTTTCTACCAAAAGTAAAAATCGAGCTAGTGGTAAAGAAAGAGTATGTAGAACGTTGTATCGAAGCGATTATGAAAACCGCACAAACTGGTAAAATTGGTGATGGTAAAATCTTTGTTACTTCAGTTGAGCGTGTAATACGAATTCGTACCGGTGAAGAAGATGGTGAAGCTGTTTAATTTTATTGTCATTACACTTTTAGAATGTAATTGCTTTAAATATTGAATGGGTAGATTAAAAAAGGAGAACGATGTTCTCCTTTTTATTTATCTATTTAAAAAGTGGGAAGTGACTACCAATCAAATAGTTTTAGGCTGCCACCACGTTTTACGATTTTATCATCAGGATAGTTTAAGGCTAAAATAGCCAAGGCATTTTTCTTAGGCTCTTCTAACCCTAGTTCTTCATAAGCTTCTATCATAATTTCTAACGCATCTTTAACGGCATGGGTATCAGGGTAGTTATTCAATACAATTTTACTACGGTTGATAGCAGCGATATAAGCTTCACGTTTGATATACCATTCTGCAACAGCAACCTCGTATCGTGCGACACGATCTTTTAGGTAAACCATACGTTGTCTAGCATCTTTAGCATATTCGCTATCTGGGTAGTTGGTTAAGATACGGTTAAAATCTTTAAAAGCACGCTGTGAATAACTTTGGTCCCGGTTGAAACGGTCTACACCAAATAAGTTTTGGAAAAACTGTTCATCAACAGTTAGATTCGTTAAGCCACGCATATAATAGACGTAATCTAAATCTTTATGCGTTGGGTTTAGTCGAATGAATTTGTCTATGTTAGCCAGTGCAAGTGCCATATCACCTTGCTTATAGTAAGTATAAATAAGGTCTAGTTGTACTTGTTCTGAGTGAGGGCCGAATGGATAACGGCTATCTAAAGCCTCTAAAATTTCAGCGGCTTTTTCAAAATTAGCTGACTCTAATGCGGCAGTGGCATCCTGATATAATGCCACTGGTGGCTTATCAGCGACTTTAGGTTTAGTATTTTTTTCGATGAACAGCCCGAAATAAAAATGGCGATGAAAAAACTGGTCGTTATTAGTCTAAGGATTTTATTCATAAGTGTTATAATGTCGGCCAATATTAAAAAGTAACAGTATCAGCTATCGTTGAACGAAATAAAAGTAAAAAAAGACAAAATGTGACAAGATTAGGTTGTTAAACGATATACTTTTTAAAAAATACATAATTACAGCGCAATATTAAAAGAAGAGAACATTATGAGCCAAGCAATACACCTAACTGCAGAAGTAACAGATGAACAGTTAGGACTTCGATTAGACCAAGCGGTTGCAGCACTTTTCCCTGACTATTCACGCTCTCGTATTAAAGAGTGGATTTTAGCTGGTTTGGTACAAATCGATGGCACGGTTTCATCGACGCCACGTGAAAAAGTTTTTACTGGGCAAGTACTCGAGGTCAATGCTGAATTAAAAGATGAAGTGACTTTTGTCGCGCAAAAAATTGAAATCGATATCGTTTATGAAGATGAAGATATTCTAGTGATCAATAAACCTGCAGGTTTAGTGGTTCATCCTGGTGCTGGTAATGCTAGTGGTACCTTGTTAAATGCATTGTTATACCATTACCCAAGCATTGCTGAAGTACCACGTGCAGGTATTGTGCATCGTTTAGATAAAGAAACTTCTGGATTAATGGTGGTGGCTAAAACTGTACCCGCTCAAACGCATCTAGTAACCAGTTTACAAGCTCGTCAGATGACGCGTGAGTATGACGCTATTGCTACTGGTTGTTTTACGGCGGGTGGTAAAGTGGATGCACCGATTGGCCGAGATAAAGTACATCGTACTAAAATGGCTGTAAACCACACTGCTGGTAAAGAAGCGATCACTCATTACCGTATTTCTGAAAAATATCGTGCACATACTCGTTTACGTTTACGTCTAGAAACAGGTCGTACTCACCAAATTCGTGTCCATATGATGTCTATTAGTCATGTATTAGCGGGTGACCCAGTTTATGGTGGTCGTCCTCGTCCGCCAAAAGGAGCTTCTGTTGAGTTGAGTGAAGCATTGCGCGGATTTAGACGCCAAGCTCTACATGCAACTATGCTTCGTTTAGAGCATCCGATCACAGGTGAAGAGATGGAGTGGCATGCTGAGCCACCAGAAGACTTTAAAGTGTTAGCGGCTGCTTTACGTGCAGATGCGATTGCCCATGAAAACCAATCTCAAGATTACTAAAATCTGCAATGCAATTAATTAAACCTAATTGGGATGCTCCCGCTCATGTTCATGCTTACTCTACCACGCGTTTAGGTGGAGTGAGTGAGCAACAGTACGCGGGGCTAAACTTAGGTTTACATGTACAAGACGATCCTAACAGTGTGGCGACTAACCGACAATTACTGAGTAAACAGGCACAAGGTGCTGGCGATTTTTGTTGGTTAAATCAAACCCACAGTAATAGGTTAATCAAGGTATCCGCTTCAACTAAGCAAGGTATTGATGCGGATGCGAGTTGGACAACTTCTACAGATTGTACTTGTGCGGTGATGACAGCAGATTGTTTACCTGTATTAATCACTGACCAACAAGGCTCTTTTGTCGCTGCGATACATGCAGGATGGCGTGGTTTATATGACGGTATCATTGAAAATAGCATTACGACTATTAGTAAAGAGCTGGAAATACCTAGCCAGCAATTATTAGTGTGGTTAGGGCCTTGTATTGGCCCTGAAGCTTTTGAGGTAGGTGATGAAGTACGTCGTTTATTTGCAGAGCATGAACCATCGGCTACACATGCTTTTATTGCAGGCTCTCCTGGCAAATGGTTCGCTGATTTACACGCTTTAGCAAGGTTACGTTTAACAGGTTTTCCTGGTGTTAATATTAGCGCTACACCATTATGCACCTACAATGATCCTCATTTATTTTATTCCTACCGCCGTGATGGACAAACAGGGCGTTTAGCAACTTTTATTTATTTGAACTAAAGCTTTCATCTTTCTATTAATGGCTTATTAGCACTAGCTATTGATTGCATAAACAAAAAATACCGCTTGCAAATTATACAATTTATTTTTTAATTTACCTTGAATTTATAATCTTTATACCCATTTATAAAGAGTAATCTTTGTTGGGAGAATTAAGATGCGTTTAGATAAATTAACCAGTAAATTTCAATTAGCATTAGCTGATGCTCAGTCTATTGCTCTAGGTCGTGACCATCAATATATTGAGGCCACACATGTCCTATTAGCCATGTTAAATCAAGATGGTGGCGCGATCCGCGGTATCTTGTCTGATCTTGAAATTAATATAAATCTATTACGCTCACAACTATCAACTATGCTCGATAAATTACCTAAAGTATCTGGTATAGGCGGGGATGTGCAGCTATCAAGTCAGCTGGGTATTACCTTTAATCTATGTGATAAATATGCACAGAAAGCCAAAGATAAATTCATCTCTTCTGAACTGTTTCTGGTCGCAGTATGTGAGGGTAAAGGTGAGTTAGGAAAAATGCTTAATGAACTTGGTCTAACTAAGCAAAAAGTCGAAGAGTCATTAAAGAAAATTCGCCAAGGTCAGCATGTTGATGATATTGATGGTCCTGAAAAAGTATTAGATAAATATACTATCGATCTTACCGAGCGTGCCGCAGCAGGTAAACTTGACCCAGTGATTGGGCGTGATGATGAAGTGCGTCGTATGGTGCAGGTATTACAACGTCGTACCAAAAATAATCCAGTGATAATTGGTGAACCCGGTGTCGGTAAAACCGCCATTGTAGAAGGGCTTGCACAACGTATTATTAATGGTGAAGTACCCGAAGGCTTGAAAAATAAACGTGTTCTATCTTTAGATATGGGGTCATTAATTGCAGGGGCTAAATACCGAGGCGAATTTGAAGAGCGTCTAAAAGGGGTATTGGCTGAACTCGCCAAAGAAGAGGGGCAAGTGATCTTGTTTATTGATGAGTTGCATACCATGGTCGGTGCCGGTAAAGGCGATGGTGCGATGGATGCGAGTAACATGCTAAAACCCGCTTTGGCACGCGGTGAACTGCACTGTGTCGGAGCGACAACGCTAGATGAATATCGCCAATATATCGAAAAAGATGCCGCATTAGAGCGCCGTTTTCAAAAAGTACAAGTTGATGAGCCTACTGTTGAAGATACGATAGCTATTTTACGTGGTTTGAAAGAGCGTTATGAGTTACATCATAAGGTGCAGATAACCGATCCGGCGATTGTAGCGGCTGCCACCTTGTCACATCGTTATATTTCCGATCGTCAGCTGCCCGATAAAGCGATTGATTTAATTGATGAAGCAGCTTCTAGTATCCGATTGCAAATGGACTCTAAGCCGGAGCATTTAGATAAATTAGGCCGTAAAATCATTCAATTAACCGTGGAGCAAAAGTCGCTACAAAATGCGACCGATGAAGCCAGCTTGCAACGTTTAAGTGATTTAGACCAGACCTTACAAAGTAAAGGTAAAGAGTATAAAGAACTTGATGAAGTGTGGAAAACTGAAAAAGCCGCGCTATCTGGCACACAAAATATTAAACAAGCGTTAGAGCAAGCGCGTTTAGACCTTGAAGTTGCTAGTCGGGCTGCAGATTTAACGCGTATGTCTGAACTGCAGTATGGTCGTATTCCAGATTTAGAGAAACAGTTAGACCTTGCTTCTCAAGCAGAGATGCAAGAGATGACCTTGTTAAAACACTCTGTGACCGAAAATGAAATTGCCGATATCCTAGCGCATTGGACAGGCATTCCTGTGTCTAAAATGCTTGAAGGCGAACGTGATAAGCTATTAAAAATGGAGAAACACTTACATTCTCAAGTCGTTGGACAAAATGAAGCAATTGAAGCGGTTTCTAATGCGATTCGCCGAAGTCGAGCTGGATTAAGCGATCCAAATCGTCCAATAGGATCATTCTTATTTTTAGGTCCAACGGGGGTAGGTAAAACTGAGTCTTGTAAGGCATTAGCAAGTTTCCTGTTTGATAGTGTTGATAACATGGTACGTATCGATATGTCAGAGTTTATGGAAAAACATGCGGTATCTCGCTTAGTCGGCGCGCCTCCTGGTTATGTTGGTTATGATGAAGGGGGATACTTAACGGAAGCAGTAAGACGCAAACCTTATTCAGTGATCTTATTGGATGAAATAGAAAAAGCGCATCCAGATGTGTTTAATATTTTGTTACAAGTATTAGATGATGGGCGTTTAACCGATGGCCAAGGGCGTACAGTGGATTTCCGCAATACGGTGATTATTATGACCTCTAATATTGGCTCAGAAGTGATCCAAAATGCGTTCCCACGAGCTGCTTATGACGATGTTAAGAATCAGCTATTAACTATTTTAGGAACACATTTTAAGCCTGAGTTCTTAAACCGTATTGATGAAACTGTAGTCTTCCATCCATTGAGCGAGAAACACATTAAATCAATTGCAACCATTCAGCTTCATACCTTGCAAACGCGTTTGAAAGCGAAGGGATATCAGTTGATGTTTAATGATGCGTCTATTGATCTGTTGGTCGAAGCGGGTTATGACCCAGTGTACGGTGCTCGACCATTAAAAAGAGCGGTACAACAGTTGCTGGAAAATGCGTTAGCTCAGAAGATATTATCTGGCGAATTAAGCACTAGCCATCCGATCTTAGTTGATGTAGCTGATGGGCAACTGGTGTTTGTTGAACAGTAGCCGTTTAAAAGCTGACTACTAACCCCCTAAAAACCTGAACAGTGATGTTTAGGTTTTTTTATTAGACTTTTATTCTTTGTAGCAGATCGCCTTCATAAATGGCTTGTTTGGTTAATGCAAACGCAGCTAGGGTAGGGTCGGTTGCTAATGTTGTAGGGATCACCGATAAATGGTCATGAAAGTCAGGTAAAGTTTGTGTCTCTGTGCATGCTTTGACTGTATCAAACACTAGGTTGCCGGCTAGGGTTATCTTACCTGTGATGACGATTTTTTCTGGACTTAATAAATTCACTAAAATGGCAATGCTTTTGCCTAAGTAGGTGGCAGCTTGTTGTACTATCGATTGACATAAAGGATCTTTATCTATTGCTGCTAAATAGATATCCTCAATAGTAAAATCTGAAGTATTAAGTGAAGAGGGACTACCTGCTGAGATTGCGGCTTTTACTTTGTCAAAAATAGCGTTGTCACTTACTTCTGTTTCTAAACAACCTATATTGCCACAGTGGCACTGTTTACCATTAGGATTGATCTGAATATGACCAATTTCACCAATATTACAGCTTTTTCCTAATAACACTTTACCTTCCATGATCACACCAGAACCAACACCATGATGCACACTCACTAGTATTGAGTCTTGGCATTGTTGTGTAGCACCAAAGTAATGCTCTGCTAATGCAAGGCAACGAGTATGATTACCAATAAACGTTGGAATATTAAAAGCTTTTTGTATCTCTTCTACTAATGCGATGTTCTGTAAGGGATAAGTTGCATGGTAAATCACTGTGCCAGTGTTAGGGTTCACCAAACCGGAAATAGTCATGGAAATCGCTGAGATCTTTTCATTAATCAACGCCGGTTGCGTGATGAATTTGGCTATTTCAGAGACAAAAAACTCAATTAAGTTAATACTATTATCGAGTAGAGGTATGGTGACCTGTTTACTGAGTTGTTTTGCACCAGATAATTTATAATGAGCAATGGAGAGTTGGGTTTGCCCTAATCTAATCGCGATAACATTAATGTTATGTGCATTGGGTGCAAGAGAAATCGCTCGTCGACCACCTGTTGAGGCTTGTAAGTCTACTTCAGAGATTAAGCCATTTTCCATCAACTGGCGGGTTATTTTGGTGACACTGGCAGGCGCTAAATGACTGATCTTAGATATTTTTACACGAGAAATAGGGGCATGTTGTTCAATGACTTTATAAATAGTCGCACTATTAAGTTGCTTTACCTGATCAAGGTTAACGATAGTGCTCATTGTGTTTGCCTCGTCCCCTACATTCATTCCATCTCTTCCTTTTAGTATCACTAATTTAAGCCGTCACTTTATGATACCCGTTAACAATGGTCGCGGTCACATTAAATTGCTGATCAAAAATTGCTAAGTTAGCTACTTTTCCTGCTTCAATGCTACCTAATTTGTGTTCTACTGCAATCGCTTTGGCTGGGTAGGTAGTTGCCATTCTAATCGCTTCATCTAAGGCAATACCTACTTGTTCAACACATTGTTGAATGGACTCTATCATGGTGACTGCTGAGCCGCCTAAAGTACCATCTTTACCAACACATTTTCCATTTTTGTAAAATACCTTGGTACCAACAAAATCAAATTGTTCAATATCAGCCCCGGCAGGCGCGGTGGCATCGGTAACTAAGATCAACTTATCACCTAGCAAGCGTTTAGATATACGGATATTTTCGTAAGCTACGTGGAAACCGTCAACAATAATACCTGCATAAATTTGATGATCGTAAACCGCACCCACTAAACCAGGCTCTCTACCTGTCATGGGAGACATGGCATTAAACAGGTGTGTGGCAAAACTAGCCCCCTGTGCGATAGCTAAGCTTGCTTGTTGATAACTGGCATTTGTATGGCCTAATGAAACAACAATACCTGCATCACTTAATTGTTTGATAAATTTAAGCGGCATTTTTTCTGGTGCAGTCGTTATTTTTTTCACTATATCTGCATTGTTGCAAATCAGATTAATCATCTCTGTTTCTGCGGGGCGTATCCATTGAGTGGGGTGAATACCTTTCTTTTCTTGATTGATATAAGGCCCTTCTAAATGTAAACCTAACACTTCATTGCTGGTGGTCTGCATATAATGACGCGTCGCCAATAGCGCATCTTTAATACCTTGGTCGCTGTCAGTAATAAACGTCGGGAGAAAGCTTGTTGTACCTGACTTTAGGTTTGCAGCTTGCATCGTTGAGAGTGTTTGCTCACTTTCTGCACCATTAAACATCACTCCACCACAGCCATTAAGCTGTAAATCGATAAAGCCAGGGCTGATATGTTGCCCTTGTACATCGATTTGAGTTATTGCTGGTGATAAATCTGCAATAGGCACAATTGCATTAATGAATTGCCCTTCAATAATCACTGCGTGATCTTTTAGAACTGATTCAGGGCTATAAATAATGCCATTAACCAATGCATACATGTTTACTCTCTCCATAAAATAGCCAGGCTATAGATTACCTAGGTTATCGGCTTCTACTTCTGTGAAATAATTTAAGGTTTTAACTTTTAGTTCGATGGTCGCATCTGCATCGCAGACAACCACAACCTTAGGGTGGAGCTGTAAGGCGCTCACTGTCCATTGCTGATTTACTGACCCCTCAACGGCGGCGTGTAATGCTAACGCTTTAGCGTGACCAGTGACAAGCGTTAAAATCTCTTCTGCATCTAAAAGGGTCGCAACGCCTATGGTTAAAGCCTGTTTAGGAACTTGATTGACGTCGTTATCAAAAAAACGCGAGTTAGCTAAGCGTGTATTAGAAGTTAAGGTTTTTGGGCGAGTACGCGAAGCGAGTGAGGATCCTGGTTCGTTAAAGGCGATATGACCATCATTGCCCATTCCCCCCATAAACAGGTGGATTTTACCATATGACTTTATTTTCTCTTCATAACGTTGACACTCAGCATTCAGATCTGTTGCTTGTCCATCGAGTAAATGAATGTTCTCTTTTTGAATATCTACATGGTTAAAGAAGTTGTTAAACATAAAGCTATAGTAACTTTCGGGGTGAGTACGTGGCAAACCAACATACTCATCCATGTTAAAAGTCACCACGTGTTTGAAGCTCACTTCACCTGCTTGATAAAGTGCAATTAATTGCTGATAAGTTGTTAACGGTGTGCCACCCGTTGGTAAACCCAGTACAAAAGGGCGGCTAGCCGTAGGCTGAAATTGATTAATTTTGTTGACTATATATCGTGCGGACCACTGGCCAACATGTAATGAGTTTTCAAGTGGAATTAGACGCATGTTTATCTCCAAATCATAAATAAAGTAATTAATTCGCGTTGATAATTAAGTTGATTGTAATAGCTAGCTAAACATAATGCTAGTACAATTTTAAGTGACTTGTATCACATAAACTCTTTGTTTTATTTGCACCTCATAGGAAAAACTTTAGAGTCATAGCTTGTTTTATAGACATGTTCAGGTGTTTTATAGGTTATTTATTACAAATTAAAATTAATAATTATCGATGCAAATTAAGTTAAATTATCAAGGAGCGTTACAGTGAATATATTAGGATATATGCAAAAAGTCGGAAGAGCGTTAATGGTGCCCGTTGCAGTATTACCTGCTGCCGCCATTTTAATGGGGATCGGTTACTGGATAGATCCTAATGGTTGGGGAGGGGATTCACCTTTAGCTGCTTTTTTGATTAAAGCAGGTGCTGCTGTTATTGATAACATGGCGTTATTGTTTGCTGTTGGTGTTGCCTATGGTATGTCTAAGGATAAAGACGGTGCGGCTGCATTATCGGGCTTGGTTGGCTGGTTAGTGGTGACTACTTTGTTATCGCCTGGCGCTGTTGAACAAATTACTGGTGAAGTTGCTCATGCTTCTTTTGGTAAAATTGAAAATCAATTTGTTGGTATTTTGATTGGTATTATTTCCGCTGAGTTATATAACAAGTTTTCAGATGTAGAGCTACATAATGCTTTATCGTTTTTCTCTGGACGACGTTTAGTACCGATTGTGGTCTCGATTGTGATGATCATTGTCTCGTTTATCTTAATGGCGATTTGGCCTGTGATCTTCTCTGGTTTACAGCATTTTGGAGAAAGCATTTCTGAAATGGGTGATATTGGTGCTGGAGTCTATGCCTTCTTCAATCGTTTATTAATCCCCGTAGGATTACATCATGCATTAAACTCTGTATTTTGGTTTGATGTAGCTGGTATTAATGATATTCCTAACTTCCTTGCTGGTCAGGAAACCATTACACAGTTTGCTGCGGAAGGAAAAACAGCATTAGGCACAGTCGGTATGTACCAAGCGGGCTTTTTCCCAATCATGATGTTTGGTTTGCCTGGCGCTGCCCTAGCAATTTACACTGCTGCTCGCACAGAGCATAAACAAAAAGTGGCATCTATTATGTTAGCCGCTGCATTAGCCTCTTTTTCACAGGGGTTACTGAGCCGTTAGAATTTTCCTTTATGTTTGTTGCGCCCTTATTGTATGTCGTGCATGCCGTACTTACTGGAATCTCAGTATTTATCGCTGCTAATATGGAGTGGATTGCAGGTTTTGGTTTCTCTGCAGGGTTAGTTGATATGGTGCTTTCTTCGCAAAATCCGTTAGCGAAACAATGGTATATGTTATTAGTTCAAGGTATTGTGTTCTTTGCTATCTATTACTTTGTTTTCTTGGGGTTAATTAAAACTTTAAACCTGAAAACACCAGGGCGTGAAGAAGATGAAGAGTCGCAAGCAGAAACTGAAACTAAGGTAGCGCAGGATAGTGATACATTAGCCAATGATTATATTGCTGCATTGGGCGGTATCAAAAATATCGAAGTGATTGATGCTTGTATTACTCGCCTACGTTTGACGCTTAAAGATCGTAATATTATTAAAGAGGCTAATTTAAAAATGCTGGGTGCAATGGGCGTGGTTAAATTAGGTGAAAAGAACCTCCAAGTGATTATTGGTCCTCAGGCTGAAAGTATTGCTAATCGTATGAAATTATTAAAATAATGTTACTTAATTTTTAGCTTTAGAGAGGCACGCTTTGCGTGCCTTTTTTGTTTCTGGAAATGGCCCATTAATAGCCAATTTTAACTTACTTATTTAATGTGTTTTATTTAACTACTGTATATCGTGCTGATAGTAGGTATTTTCTATGATTTAACTTGAGCTTAAGCCAAGAATATACGATGATTGTTGTTTTTATGAATCATGTCTTTTAGAGGTCAAAATGTCCGAGTTGGAAACACGCCCAAGTAACTTTATACGCACTATTATTGAAAACGATCTTGAGAGTGGTAAACATCAGACAATTCATACACGTTTCCCACCTGAGCCTAATGGCTACCTGCACATTGGTCATGCTAAATCTATCTGCTTAAACTTTGGTTTAGCTGAGGATTACCCAAATGCTGCCTGTAACTTACGTTTTGATGATACTAACCCAGTTAAAGAAGATGCAGATTATGTTGCTGCTATTGAAAAAGATGTGTCTTGGTTAGGTTTTGAATGGCAAGGTGACGTTCGTTACTCTTCAAACTACTTTGAACAGCTTTTTGATTATGCAGTAGAGTTAATTGAAAATGATAAAGCGTATGTTTGTGAATTAAATGCAGAACAGACACGTGAGTACCGTGGTACTTTGACCTCACCAGGTAAAAACAGCCCATTCCGTGATCGTCCTATTGCAGAAAGCTTAGATCTATTTAATCGTATGCGAGCAGGTGAGTTTGAAGAAGGCACGATGATGTTACGTGCTAAAATAGACATGGCTTCACCGAATATGAAAATGCGTGATCCGGTCATTTACCGCATCCGCTTTGCGCATCATCACCAAACAGGTGACAAATGGTGCATTTACCCAATGTATGACTTCACACACTGTATTTCTGATGCGATCGAAGGCATCACACACAGTTTGTGTACATTAGAGTTTGAAGATCATCGTCCACTATATGACTGGGTATTAGCTAATATCAGTATTGAGTATAAACCACGTCAAATTGAGTTTTCACGCTTAAATTTGCAATATACTTTAACTTCTAAACGTAAGTTAAATGCGTTAATCGAAGAAAACATCGTAACAGGTTGGGACGACCCTCGCATGCCTACTATTTCTGGTATGCGTCGCCGTGGTTACCCTGCTGCTTCACTGCGTGAGTTTGCTAAACGTATCGGTGTGACTAAGCAAGAAAATACGGTAGAACTTGCTTCATTAGAAGCTTGTGTACGTGAAAACTTAGAAGCTAACGGCGCACGTGCAATGGCCGTCATTGACCCAATTAAAGTGACTATCTCAAACTACGAAGCAGGTAAACTAGAGCAATTGATCGCACCTGCTCACCCTAAAGACGAAAGTATGGGGACACGTACGATTCCTTTCTCTCGTGAGTTGTATATTGATGCTGCTGACTTCCGTGAAGAAGCCAATAAAAAATACAAACGTTTAGTATTAGGTAAAGAAGTACGTTTACGTAATGCTTATATGATCAAAGCTGAAGAAGTGGTTAAAGATGAAGAAGGTAATATTACGGAAATCATCTGTTCATATGACCCAACAACATTAGGTAAAAACCCTGAAGATGGACGTAAACCAAAAGGGGTTATTCACTGGGTAAGTGCTGCATCGAATCACACAGCAGAATTCCGTATTTACGACCGTTTATTCTCGGTAGAAAATCCTGCTGCTGCTGAAGATATTCATACGGTACTTTACCCTGAATCATTAGTAGTGAAGCATGGTTTTGTGGAAAATAGCTTAGTAGACGCACAACCGGAAGTTGCTTACCAATTTGAACGTGAAGGTTACTTCTGTGCAGATAACCAAGATTCAAGTGCTGAACACTTAGTATTTAACCGTACTGTTGCACTTCGAGATTCATGGGCTGGTTAGTACCTACTCACTATCACTTTGAAAGCCTGCTTTAAGCAGGCTTTTTATTACCTTTTTTATTGTTTTTTAATACTTTCTCAGAATATCCTGCAGTTTAATATTGTCTAAACCACCCATTTTATTAAGTTGAGCTAATAGTAATTCTGCGCAAGCAAGCGCATCAGTTAAGGCATTATGTGCTGAATAAATTGGTAGGTGGTAACGCTCTCGACAGGCATTTAATCTTAACTCGCCATTTTTTATATATTGATTTTTCCGGTTTAAACGCTGTTTTTCTAGCTGTAAGGTGTCAATGGCAAAGAGTTGTTGTATTGGCATCCCTAACTTTAATAAAGCCTGCTCTAGAAACTGTATATCAAGTAATGCATGATGAGCAACCAGCACTTTATCCTGACATTGTTGCAACAACCACTCTACAATTTCTGAGGTCGCTAAGGCTTCTGTTAAATCTCTATCATGTACCCCATGAATAGTGGCACTCTGTCCAACACTACCTTGAATTTTTAGTAGCTTATATTGCGCATATTTAGGTTTAATTTGCCCGTTTATAATGGGGATAACACCAATACTTACCATCTCATCTTTTTTATGATTTAGCCCCGTCATCTCGATGTCTAAGGCTAATAAGTTAAGGTTGACGATTGGCTGATGTAGTTGGGTTAAGAGATATTGATAATGTGTTTTTAAGTGAGTGGGTTTATTGGACTTAGTGTTGTTAATAAGCCGTTTTAATTTGTACTGTAAGTGCCATTGCTGAAACATTAAAACTGCCTTAAGAATTTTAGTTTTATGGTACTTTGCGCCTCATAAATCACTTTAAAAGCATCCTTAAGTTGATGCCTTACTAGAGAGGAAAGGCTGTCGGGTAAAATGTAATTTGAAACTGTTTGTGCGTGGTCAAATTGATGCCCTTGATTGATGAGGCGTTTATGGGCGATAAACTCCCAAGCATCTAATAAATTCATGGCTAACTCTTTATCAATAGCAGACTGTTTAATTAAGCTTTGAATCCGTTTGTTAGTGTTCACTTCTTCGATACCAGCTGATAATGCATATACTCTAACAATATCATTAATTAACGCATTACCTTTATGTTTAAGGTCGATACCTTTTACTTCACTACCATCTCGTTCAAGCACAAAACTACGGAAAAAGCCTAATGGTGGTGTTGATTGCAGCGCATTTTGACTCACTGCAGCAATGAAAATATCATTGTTGCAAGTTCGACTTAGTACACTCTTTTGTAATTGCTCAAACAAACGTATATCACCGCAAATAGGGCGCATATCAAAGAAGATAGAAGCGTGTAATAACGCAGTGGGATCTGGCGTTTTTATCCATTGAGAAAACTGTTGTAACCATTGCTGTAGCGAGAGTTGCCATTCTGGATTTTGTGCCATGATATTGCCTGGGCAAAAAGGGAAGCCACACTCGTTCAATGCACTACAAACATATTCAGACAGCTGCTTAAAATATTTAGCCTCTTGTTCATTGGTTTCTTTTTCTAGTATTAGCGCATTATCTTGGTCTGAGCCTGCCATTTGATCCTGGCGTCCTTGAGAACCAAAGGATAACCAACAAAAACGCATCGGCTCGGGGCCAATATCCTGTTGTTTTAATGAAATTAAACGACGCGTTAAGGCATCTGTTACTGAGGTTAATATCCGGCCTATTTCACTAGCTTTGGCATCACTACTGATCAAGTTATATAATAAATCTGGTATTTTTTGACTGACTTGGATTAAAGACTCAAGGTCTGGTTGGCGTTGTATCTGCCCAATTAATAATAAAGGTTGTGAGCTTTGGCTTCGAATGAGGTCGGTGCTGGTAATCATCGCAATAGGTTGATTTTCACTCATCACGGGTAAGTGGTGGATATTGTTTTCACTCATTTTTAGCATCGCTTCAAAAATAAGAGAATCAGTTTCAATGGTTGCTGGGTCTTTGGTCATGGCTGTAGTAACCAATGTATTGCCATCTAAACCTTTAGCTAATACACGATTACGTAAATCTCGATCTGTTAAAATACCACATAATTGACCATTTTCTTCGACCACCAACGAGGATAAGCGATGATTGGCCATTAATAGTGCGGCTTCATGAATACTGGCCTTGCGTGAAATAGTGGTCAGTTGTTTAGACATGATATTGGTAATGCGTGCGGTATTAATAGCGCTGCGATTTAAAGAGCCTTGGTCACGTAATCGTTTTGCAAAGGCGCGATTAAAAAAACGGTCAAATTGATAACAATCGGCACGTAATTGATCAAATATTTTCGCGGGTAGGTGATATACCAATCCATCTTCTAAAATATGCACTTGATTAACGACCTTTTCTCCTGAAAGCATGCCGCTAAAACCAAAAAATTGTCCCTCTCCTATTCGATCAATCAATTCACCTTGTTGAGTACTGACTTCAAAAGCCCCACTACGTACGATATACAGTTGTGCTTCATTAGTATCCACATGTACTAGCTTCTGTGCTTTGCTGTAGTACACAATAGTTAATGCTTTACAGCATTGTTTAATGGTTTGTTCATGGAGCATATCAAAAGGGGCTAACTTGCGCATAAAGTCAAAAATGGGTTGAAGCTCGCTATTATCCATATCTGCCTTTTCCTTATTCATCTCAAGTTTATGTCGGTTATTTTTTGTTAAAAAAAGCGCCGAAGCGCTTTAAATTGAGATTACTCTAATGCTCTTGTGCTTCACCTGCTCCTTTAGGGAATCGAATAGACTCGACCATATCAACCACAGCTTGTGGTGTTGGCGCTGTCATTTTGCAGACTAAGATAGCTACTGCAAAGTTAACCACCATACCTAGCATACCTATACCTTCAGGTGATATACCAAATAACCAGTTTTCAGAGACATTACCTGCAGGGTTAATAAATTTAAAGTAAACGATATAAACCGTTGTAAACAATAAACCAGCTAACATCCCTGCGATAGCACCTTCTTTATTCATTTTTCTAGAGAAAATACCCATAGTGATCGCTGGGAATAAAGAGGAAGCGGCAAGACCAAAGGCGATTGCAACCACCGCAGCCACAAAGCCTGGCGGATTAATACCAAAGTAACCGGCCATGATAATACCTGCTGCAGAGGCTATCCGCGCATACATAAGCTCCTTTTTATCGGAAATATTGGGCATTAAGTTCTTTTTCAGTAAGTCATGTGAAACAGACGTTGAAATAACTAGTAGCAGGCCTGCTGAAGTAGATAATGCAGCTGCTAAACCACCCGCAGCCATTAATGCAATAACCCATGCAGGTAAATTTGCCATTTCTGGAGTTGCCAATACGATAATATCGCGGTCTACATTCATCTCATTTGTTTCTGTATTTGAGTAGAACATTTTACCGTCGTTATTTTTATCATCCCATTTGATTAACCCTGTTTTCTCCCAGTTTTCAATCCAAATTGGCGCTTCAGCATGGGGGACACCTTGGCTTTCTGGACCATTAATTGACTGAATCATGTTTACACGAGAGAAAGAGGCAAGTGCTGGAATAGTGGTGTACATAATCGCGATAAACAATAATGTCCACCCAGCAGAACTTCGTGCATCTTTTACTTTTGGAACAGTAAAGAAACGTACAATTACATGCGGTAAACCAGCGGTACCAAACATTAATGCACCGGTAATAAACAGCACATCAATCATATCTTTAGAGCCTTGAGTATATTGTGCAAAGCCTAACTCTGTAGACAGCCCATCAAGCTTATCAAGTAAATAGACACCCGAGCTATTACCCGTTGCGTCAAGTAACTCAGCACCGAAACCTAGTTGCGGGAAGATATGCCCTGTCATCATGATGGAAAGGAAAACAGCAGGTACCATGAAAGCAAAAATCATCACACAGTATTGTGCTACTTGTGTATAAGTAATGCCTTTCATGCCGCCTAACACGGCATAGAAAAATACCACGCACATGCCGATATATACGCCAGTATCAACATCTACTTCTAAGAAGCGAGAGAATACTACGCCTACACCACGCATTTGACCGGCTATATAGGTAAAACTAATGAAGATTGCACAGACAACGGCAACAGTGCGTGCTGATTGAGAGTAGTAACGGTCACCGATAAAGTCAGGGACGGTAAATTTACCAAATTTACGAAGGTAAGGAACCATTAATAAAGCAAGTAATACATACCCACCGGTCCAGCCCATGATATACACACTACCATCATAACCAACAAAAGAGACTATCCCAGCAAGTGAGATAAATGAAGCAGCTGACATCCAGTCTGCGGCGGTAGCCATCCCATTTAAAACCGGTGGAACCCCTCCTCCAGCAACGTAAAACTCTTTGGTTGATCCTGCTCGTGATTTAATTGCAATGCCAATATAAAGTGCAAAGGTAATGCCAACTACGATATAGGTTAATGTTTGAACATCCATCTTTATAACTCCTTGTTATTCGTCAACACCATATTTTTTGTCGAGAGCGTTTGAGCCTTTTACATATACAAAAATCAACAGTAAAAAGACGTAGATGGAGCCCTGTTGAGCGAACCAAAACCCTAATTTAAATCCCATGAAGCTGAATTCATTTAATATATCAACGAGTAATACACCACAGCCAAATGAGACAAATGCCCAAATAGCTAATAGCTTGAGTACTAGCTTGAGGTTTTCATCCCAATACCCTTTTGCTTTTTCTTCATTTTCAAAACTCACTGTTATTCTCCTTAATGTTATTAATCAGAAAAGGGACTAAGAATGAGCTTTATTTATGTATTTAAAAGGATCACTTTAAAACCTAAAATAAACTTTCACTTTTAATCACTTAACTGCATTGCTAAAGAAAAAATCTTCCATTTCGTCAAGTCGCTGTTAATAGTATGTTAATTTTTTTGTTTATCTATGGAGTGATGCAGAGCTAGATCATGTTTTGTTGAATAAAAAATGAGCTGTTAATCACAATAGTTATCTATTGAATTATTTTTGTGAGCTAAGATTATTTTTTGATGGGAATCGTTAAAAAAATTTAATAAGTAGATCACTATTTTAAATAAGCATCTAAAATTAAAATTAAGACGGGATTATAGAACTTGTTTTATGAGTTTATATCTAAATTTTTAAGCTATTTAATTATTTATCAATGACTTATCATTTACAGGTAATTTAATACTCATTTACATGGTAGCGTGAGCTGATAAGTAGTAAATTATTAAAACAACAAAAATAAAAAATAATGGAATATTTAAGGTGGGTGTACAGTGATGGAATTTAATACAATGTTGAGTCAATTATCCGAACAAGATGGTTCTGACCTTTATTTAGCAACGGGCGCGCCTCCTTCAGCTAAATTTCAAGGAGAATTGATTCCACTAAGTGAAATATCTTTTAAGCCAGGTGATGTTAAGGCTATTGCTTATGACATTATGGATCCTGAGCAAATAGAAGAGTTTGAACATACTTTAGAGATGAATTTAGCTATTTCTATCGGTGGAATAGGGCGTTTTCGTGTCAATATATTTAAACAGCGCAATGACGTCTCTATTGTTGTTCGTAATATTAAAATTAATATTCCTAAGTTTGCTGATTTAAGGTTACCTGAAATACTAAAAAAAGTAGTGATGGCTAAAAATGGTTTGATACTGTTTGTTGGCGCGACGGGGTCAGGTAAATCGACTTCACTAGCGGCTTTAATTGATCACCGTAATGAAAACTCATCTGGGCATATTGTAACCATTGAAGATCCCGTTGAGTTCGTTCATCGACATAAAAAAAGCATTATTAATCAAAGAGAAGTAGGGGTTGATACCCGAAGTTTTCATGCTGCGCTGAAAAATACACTAAGACAGGCTCCTGATGTTATTTTAATCGGTGAAATACGTGATACTGAAACCATGGAGCATGCATTAGCTTTTTCTGAAACGGGGCATTTAGTGTTATCTACACTGCATGCAAATAATGCAAACCAAGCGATTGACCGTATTATTAACTTTTTTACCGAAGAGCGACGTGCACAGTTATTAATGGATTTAGGTAATAACTTGAGGGCCTTTGTTTCTCAACGTTTAATTCCCACCATTGATGGTAAACGTTGTGCTGCCATTGAAGTCATGATGGGCACATTAACCATTCGAGACATGGTAAAACGCGGGCACTTTGAAAGCTTAAAAGAGGTGATGGAAAAGTCTAAAGAGTTAGGAATGCAAACTTTTGACAGTGCTTTATTCGATTTAGTGAAGGAAGGTTTAATCAGTGAGCAAGAGGCGATTAAAAACTCTGATTCTCCGACTAACTTAGCACTTAAATTTAAATTGGATAAAGGTAATTTTGTTGAAGCTGACGTGCAACCTAAAGCTAAAAGTAGCCTGAGTTTAGAGCCAAAGGGATTGGGTGACCTTAACGATTTAACTTATTCATAATTTTATAAGAATCAACACTAGTATTAATTAAGCGCTTCGGCGTTTTTTTATTGTCTATTTAACGGGAGTTAATAATAGATAAAAGAATGCTGTGTTAGATAATTTATTAAAATATAGATAAATATAATGTTTGGATTTTATATTATAAATAGAAGAAATATTTGAAAGGTAAACGTTTATACACTGTTGGCGGAGTGGACGGGACTCGAACCCGCGACCCCGGCGTGACAGGCCGGTATTCTAACCAACTGAACTACCACTCCTCCGAGTGTATAACAGTTATGTCTCTTTTCGATATTAATCGGTGGCGGGACGGACCAGTTATTTTTATCACTTTTTAATCGTTGTGATCACGATTTAACACACTGTTGGCGGAGTGGACGGGACTCGAACCCGCGACCCCTGGCGTGACAGGCCGGTATTCTAACCAACTGAACTACCACTCCACGAGTGTGTTACAGTTATCTCTTTTTCAAATTAATGATTGGTGAAATAAACCAATAAGCTTTTATATAATACTGTTGGCGGAGTGGACGGGACTCGAACCCGCGACCCCGGCGTGACAGGCCGGTATTCTAACCAACTGAACTACCACTCCACTGGAGTATTACAGTTCAAGCTTTGATAATTATCTACCATCTATTTAAAGATGAGTTGGCGGAGTGGACGGGACTCGAACCCGCGACCCCGGCGTGACAGGCCGGTATTCTAACCAACTGAACTACCACTCCACGTGATAATCATCAGTTCAACATTTAGATTTTTCTAGAAAATAGTGGCCAAAACATATTTATAAAATAAGTATTGGCGGAGTGGACGGGACTCGAACCCGCGACCCCTGGCGTGACAGGCCGGTATTCTAACCAACTGAACTACCACTCCAGAAAAATCAACGTTACATAATATGCAACTCTGTTGAGGCGCAGATAATACGGAGTTGCAGGTACTGAGTCAATAACGAAAAACAAAAAAAACACAATATTTACAAGGTAAAAGGTCTAACTGCTGTTTTTATCGCCATAGCGTTTATTTTTTAACTTTATTTTCATCCATTTCTAATGGTTTTAGCTCATCTAAAGAAAGAGTGTCCAGTGATAACTCTCCTTCAGATAGTAATTTTTTCTGTTTTCTCTTAAGGAAAAATAGCACCAGCGCAACAGTAATAACAATTAAAACAATAAGTACTAAAACGATTACCCATAAATATTGAAATCCACTGTCTGTTTCTTGCTCTATTTCAATTAACGGCTCATCAGCTTGTTGTGCAGTATCAACTGGTGCTGATACTTCGGTTGTTGATGGTGTTGGGGCAACCGTTGGCTCCGGTTCTTCAAGCTGAAATTGATATTCAGGTAAAACAAAGCTAATTTCACGACCATCTAAGGTATTGGCAAAAACCGTTCCTGAGAACGTATATGCATTATGTTGGAGCGTTTTTTTGATAGAAATACTGTTTTCAGTAATGGTTTGGTCGCTAAAGTGTATTAATAATTGTTCTTTAGTGTTTAAAGTTGGGTTGGTGAGCATTCCATCTACAATTACCGAGTTAGGATCGATCTCAGATGTGTCAATATTAAAGATAAAATGTGCATCATCGCTTTTGTTGTCAACTTGTTGAATATGGTAGGTAATCGGTTGAGGGAATACAACAATGTCAGCATTGTATCCTCGTGTAAAAATATTGTTCTTAGTTTTAACACTTAACAGATACCGCCCTGGATCAAGATCCATGAATATATGCGTGGTTAATTCCCCATCAAAAGGTAAAGAGTCGTAGTATTCACCGTTATCTTGATAAAGTGAGATAAGGTCTTGGTTGTCATTAACTAAGGTAGCAGTTAGTCGAGCACTACGTAAAAAATCCTTGTCAGTCATTACCTTACCGTCATTCATTAATGACACATAAGTGGTGAGAAATTCTTTTTGGTATACTTTAAGCGGTAGCTTTTTAACTTCTAGTTTGACTGGACTTAATAATTGAATACGGTTATCACCATTTAATGTGGCAATGGCTTGCCATGGACCTGGCATGGGGTTTTGCACGGTAATAATATCTTGGTTACGGTTATTAACCCAAGCGACTTGATCTTCAGGGTGGCGTTGAGCATACCATTTACTGCCATCCGGTTTAACCAACACTACCTTTTGTGAATGCGCAGCATGGTTAAGTATAATAGTCACTTGTTCGGTCTTGGGATCTATTCTGAAACGATTATCTAGTAAAGATATGTCATTAGGCGCATAAATTGTGTGTGCCATGGCACTGAATGCTGAAAATATTAAGCCTACAACTGCTATCCATTTACTATTGATTACCGCCATAAACAACTCCCTGATTTCGCCACTAAGTCTAATCGAGACTCATGGGCTGTTAACTCTTCTTGATTTGCATGAATAATAGGTAGCGGAGACGAAGTGTGACGTAAGCGTCGTCCGGTATCGTTACTGCCTGATTCATTATTTGCTAGATTAAGGTCTTTCTGTCCGCCTGACATTAATAGGTAAACATCAGCAAGGATCTCAGCATCTAATAATGCTCCGTGTAAGACACGGTGCTTATTATCAATACCATAACGGTCACATAACACGTCCAAATTGTTTCGCTTACCAGGAAACATTTTTTTAGCCATCTCTAATGTATCGGTAATAGTAGAGATTTCTGCAGTCGGTTGTGTCTTTTTATTTAAAAAACGAAATTCTTGATCCATAAAGCCAACATCAAAGGGCGCATTATGGATAACTAAATCAGCTCCTTTAATAAAGTCGATGAATTCATCTGCTATTTCTGCGAAGCGTGGTTTGTCATATAGAAATTCATCAGTGATACCATGTACTGCCATTGCTTCTGGATCAATAAGCATATCCGGTTGAATATAAACATGGTAATGACGACCCGTTAAGCGGCGATTAATCACTTCCACACAACCAATTTCAATAATGCGATGCCCTACGTATATCTGACCATCTTTATTCATACCTGTGGTTTCAGTATCTAATACAACTTGTCGGGTGAGTTTACTTGTGTTCATAGCCATCTCTATTTATAGTTGTTGCGCAGTTTGCTCTGCTTAATTTGCTGAGTATTAATGTACTAGTCTAACAAATTTATGTGATGGTAATAATGAAAAAATCCAACTTTATACAGATGGTTCATGTCTTGGTAATCCTGGTCCAGGTGGCTATGGCGCTATTTTAATTTTTAATGAGCATCGCAAAGAGTTGTCTGCTGGTTATGAGAGAACCACCAATAACCGAATGGAGATGCTTGCATGTGTCAAAGGACTAGAGAGTTTAACTGAGCCTTGTGAAGTGGATATCACTACAGATAGTCAGTATGTTCGCCAAGGGATCACACAATGGATCCATAATTGGAAAAAACGTGGTTGGAAAACAGCAGCTAAAGCACCAGTTAAAAATGTAGATCTATGGAAAGCATTAGACGCCGCTCAAGAAAAACATACAGTACGCTGGCATTGGGTTAAAGGGCATTCGGGGCACCCAGAAAATGAGCGATGTGATGACTTAGCTCGAGAAGCTGCGGAAGCAAACCCTACCCAGGTAGACCAAGGGTTTGATGGTTAAGATTGCGTTTTAGAGTGTGATTGTTTAGTGGCAACCAGGCGACGATTGATGATCGGTTTGTTAAATTTAAAACCTGTTTTAATTGGTGTCATGGGCGTACATTGTTTTTTGGCGACAATAAAATAAATGCTGCAAAAGGTAGAGAGGTATTGTCGACCTATTTTTTCTATCAAGGCTAATACGGCATTTTTGGGTTGTGGTGAAATGTAATCAAAGTGCTGTTTTTGTTTGATCTCAAAGCCTAATAAATGCAACCAATCAATGACTCGGTTTGGTGCGAATAAACGAGCCGTATGTTCACTTTTTGAAGAGAGCAGTGAGCGGCAGCCAAATAAACTGTAAGGGTTAAAGCCACTGATGATTAATATTCCATCCAGTGTTAATACCCTGTCTATTTCACGTAACAGCTGATGAGGGTCGCTAGAGAAGTCGAGCTCATGAACCAAAATACATAAGTCAATGGTGGCATTCTGAAACGGCAAATGATGTAAGTCACTTCGTAAACCAATATCTTCACCATCTTGAGCACAATTAATTTGATGGCGAATAGGGCATTTATTGGTTTTTAATTGTGTGCTTAAATGACCTAACTTTAATAGATGATAGCCAAAACAATGTGAGACTGTATTGTCTACCAAATGTTGGGTTTGTGCTTGTAAGTAACGTCCATTACTAAGTTGTAACCAGTCTGTGATAGGTGCTAACTTACGTGACGTTTTTGCTATTTTCATCTGTTTTCACCCCTAAACTGAAAAAGTTGAGATTAATTATGTTTACTGTATTAACTATACCTGCTTTTGATGACAACTATATTTGGCTTGTTAAAGATAGTCAAAGTCAACGCTGTGTTGTTGTTGATCCCGGTGACGCAACCCCTGTATTAGAAATATTATCTGCACAAAGCCTGACTATTGAAGCGATTCTGCTTACCCATCACCACCATGATCATACTGGTGGCGTGAATGAGTTAATTGCGGATAACCCTGAAATTAAAATTTTTAGTAAAGAAGCGCTTTTTGCTGGGGCAACATTGGTTAAAGAAAATGATCAAGTGTCGTTATTAGATGGACGTTTAACCTTAAACGTTTGGGAAGTGGCAGGGCACACACTCGATCATATTGTGTTTTATAACGATCAGTTACTATTTTGTGGTGATACTTTATTTTCAGGTGGATGTGGGCGCGTTTTTGAAGGGAAAAAAGAGCAGATGTACCAAGCGGTATCTCGCTTAAGAGGCTTGGATGATAATATTCAAGTTTATTGTGCGCATGAGTACACGCAAAATAACCTTATTTTTGCTTTAGCAGTGGATCCGAATAACCAAGATCTTATTGCTTATATAAAGCAAGTGAGCAAATTACGACAGCAGGGGGTACCAACCATTCCAACTAGTATTGCACAGGAAAAACGAATAAATCCATTTTTCCGTTATGATGATCCTGATTTATTAGCCAATGTGCAGGCTATTTTGGCAGAGCCAATCACTGCCGGAGAAGGATTATTCAAGGCTTTACGTACCCATAAAGATCATTTTTGATTCAATAGAGAAAAGCACATAGAATACACGGCCTACTTTTTTGAAAATGGCTCAACAATGAAATTGTTTTTCTCTATATTTTTTACCTTTCTCCTGAGTGCTTGTCAAAGCACTTCATTACAAACAACAGCCCCTGTTGAGCTATCTAACGACAATGTTTTAGATAATACTCAAGTAGCAAGCGCTAGTGGCGTAGTAAAACACACTAGCGTCACTAAAAGTGTTGATATTGAAATTCCCTTTGCAGAGAGGCACTACGATAACCTTTGGTTAAAACTAGCAGAAGGGTTTCAATTTGAGGTGCCTGATAACCCTCGTGTTACTGCGCAGCGTGATTATTACCTAAAACATCCTGCTTATCTTCAACGAGTGTCAAAGCGCGCGGAGCCTTTTCTGTGGTTGATCGTCGAGCAAATCGAAAACAACAATTTACCACTTGAATTGGCGTTATTACCGATTGTAGAAAGTGCTTTTGACCCATTTGCCTATTCACCTGCAGGTGCATCAGGCTTATGGCAGTTTATGCCAACTTCTGGGCAACGTTTCGGTTTACAACAAGATTGGTGGTATGACGGCCGAAGAGACGTTTATGCCTCAACACGTGGCGCATTGAACTATATGCAAGTGCTGCATAAATATTTAGGGGAAGATTGGTTATATGCTTTTGCCGCGTATAATTCTGGTGAAGGACGAGTAGAGAGAGCGATTCGAAAAAATAAAAAAGCAGGTAAACCAGTGGATTACTGGAGCTTGTCTTTACCTAAAGAAACACAAAAATATGTGCCTAAATTCTTAGCATTAGTTGATATTCTACGTAACCATGAAGCTTACGGTATAAAGCTACCGCATATTCCTAATACTCAAGCACTTACCTATGTCGATATTGGCTCACAAATGGACTTAGCTTATGCTGCTGAATTAGCTGAATTAAGTGTTTCTGAAATACAACTATTAAACCCTGCCTTTAATCATTGGGCAACCTCTCCTGAAGGGCCACACCGCCTGTTATTGCCAACGGCGATTGCGCAGCAGTTCTCAAATAAGCTGGCTAAAATAGATAAAAGCCAACGTATTCGTTGGGATCGTTATTTAGTGAGGTCGGGTGATAGCCTGAGTGTTATTGCTCAGAAAAAACAAACCACAACTCGTGTGCTAAAACAGATTAATGATTTAGATAGTTCATTTATTAAAGTTGGCCAAGCATTATTGATCCCAATTGCAACTAAAGAGCAACAGCAGAGCTTAGCTTTACAAGCTAAAGAGTATGAAAAAATAGCTGCCACTACAGCAACCACCAATAAAAAAGTGATTCACAAGGTGGTTGAAGGGGATACGCTATGGGATATCAGCAAAGAGTATAAAGTTACCTCCAAGCAAATTGCTAAGTGGAATGGGTTTAATGTTAAAAAGACGCTGCGTTTAGGACAAAAGCTAACGATTTGGAAGGCCGTGCCAACACTAGCGATTAATCAAAATAAAAATATCACTAGAAAGGTGACTTATCATGTTCGATCTGGTGATTCGTTAGGTGGCATTGCGCAGAAATTTAAAGTTAAAACAGCTGATTTAGTGCGTTGGAATAAAATTAAAAATAGTAAATATATTAAGATTGGGCAGAAGATCCAAGTATATGTTGATGTGACCAAGTCGAATACTTAATAATGGCGCTATTTAAGTCAGGCTGTTTATATCAATCACACTAACTCAATGTTATAGAACACGCTATTTTGATCTTAAGAATAGCGTGTTGGCTAACTACCTTAACTAAGTTTTATTCAGGCTATCAACGGTTTCAGAGACATTGTGTGCTGCAAGCTGTATATCATTCATTACCTTTTCAATATGAGAAATCTGTTCTCGTCCTTTTTCAGCAAGCTCTGCCACTGCATTAATCCCTTGTTGTACCTTTTCAGTGACCTCTTGATTATTAGCAACTACATCAGAGATCTCTTTCGTAGACTCAGCGGTGCGTGAAGCGAGTTGTCGAACCTCATCGGCAACAACAGCAAAGCCTCGACCTTGCTCACCAGCTCTCGCTGCCTCAATTGCCGCATTTAAGGCTAATAAATTAGTTTGTTCTGCAATACTTTTAATCGTAGAAACAATCGCTTGAATATTACTCGCTTGTTCACTTAGTATATCTATTTGCTCCGTCGTTTTAATCGTTCGATGAGAAATATCGGCTGATGTTTGTACTGAAGTGGTTAACATCTCGGAGGCTTGATTAATCATATTTACTGTTTCCAATGAAGTTTCATGCGCTACCATCGAAGCATGTTTTACTAAAGCTTCACGTTGGATGTTTTCCGTAATGTTACTGGCAAACTTAATCACCTTAATCACTTTATTACTTTGGTCAACAATCGGGTTATAGCTTGCCTCAAGCCAAAGGTCATTGCCCAAAGCATCCTTTCTTAGAAATTGCCCTGTTTTAAATTGATGCTGTTGCAAGTCTTCCCAGAAGGTTGGGTTGTCTTGATAAAAGCTATCATCACAAAACATTTTATGATGTTGCCCCTGGATAGCACTTAAAGGGTATTGGACGGCATTTAAAAAGTTGTCATTGGCAGTGAGAATATGACCCTCGGGGGTAAATTCAATAATAGCTTGTGATTTATCTAAGGCATTGAATACTGCTTCTTTAGACATTGAAGCTATTTTAGTTTGTGTTACATCTTTTGCTATCTTCATTATTTTTGTTACTTGCCCATTTTCAGTAATAGGGAAGTAAGTGGCTTCAAGCCAGATTATCTGGCCATTTTTATGCTTACGCATAAAGGTGCCTTTATTAGAATGCCCCTGTTTTAAGGTGTGCCAAAATGTTTGATAATCTTTACTTTTTACATAATCGGGGAAACACATATTCGAATGGTGAATACCTACAACTTCTGATTTTTCATAGCCTGCGATAGCCAAAAAAAGTGTATTAACATCAATGATTATTCCGTCTGCAGTGAATTCAATTGTAGGTACACTATTTTTGATCGAATCAACAACTGAGTTTGCTTGTTTAAGCTGTGATTGGCTTTGTGTTAGTTCATTTTTTATCTTGTTGTTAAACATCTTATATCCAGGAATTGTGGTGCTTTAGCACTCTTTATTATTTTGCTTGGGTGAAATTAACGTTGTTATTACTAACAAGTGCTACTAATTGAAAGCTATAGAGAAGGTAAAACGTAACGAACCTTGAGCAAGATCTCTAATAGGCCTGACTAAGGATTATTATTTATAATAATCCCCTTCTTTTGATTATTTATAAAATGACATGGCGATAGTATTAGTTAAGCTTTCAGAGAGGTAGTATAGTTTTCGATCAATTTAATTGTTTGTTAATTAAGCTATATTATTCGTATATTTATATCACCTTTAGGTAATGCTGCTATTCTTTAAGTTGTGACATTGCTACCCATTAGTAGATAATTCAAACCCTATAAGGGTAGTGACCACTATCAAACGTTGCAATTTTTTTATCATGAAAGCTATAATTGAGAATTGTTTAATAATTTCATATTTATTTCTGGTGTAATTATTTGAATTTATTATGTGTATGGATGCATAACAGAGAAGTGATACATGGAATTCAGTGTTAATTTATTTGAGGGTAATTGGTTAAAAAGCTCTGTAGAAATTGCATTAGCAATTATTATTCTTTTTAAAATACCAATTATGCGTATTAAAGTTAGTTTATTTGCCTGTGCTGTTATCTCAGTGATTTGGCATCTTTCTGCACCTGAAACAATTTCCGCAGCCTCTTTTTCATGGCGCTTCTTACTGTTAGAGTCACTTCGATACCTGTCTTGGATTATTGTTTTACTGTATCTATTAATGCTAAGCAGGCAATCCAAATTACCTAATAGTTGGGCCTATAGCTTATATACTGCACTGGCTATAATACTGACTTTATTTATCTATAATATAGATAACGATGCGTTATTCCCCTCCCAGTTTTAGCCCTTTACCTCAAAATTATGTTGAGTTTATTAGGGGTAGTCGTGTGTGAACAATTGATTCGAGATGATCACTCCAGTCGGATGACTAAATTAGTGGCTCTTGTGGCTTTTATTCTGTTTGCTTATGACATTATTGTTTTCTCTTTATTATTATTAAACAGTGACCTACACCTCTCTTTATGGAAAGCTCGTACGGTTATTAGCTCGGTTACCTCGTTGATTTTAGCATTAAGTATTATATTTTATGCTGGACAGTTAAAAGAACGTAGCCGTTTTAAATTGTCCAATAGTGTGATTATTTTTAATACCAGCTTAACCGTAGTTGGCGGTTTTTTAATTGTTATTGCCTTATTTGCTGCAACCTTTGATTACTTTGAAATTAGCTGGTTAAGTGCTTCCAAAGTCACCTTGTATGTTCTGGCTATCTTTTCTTTAATCGCATTATCCTTGTCTGAAAAAATCAGAGACAGTTTTGTTGTGTGGACAAGTAAACACTTCTTTGCCCATAAGTATGATTATAAAAAACAATGGATTCAGTTAGATGCACTATTATCAACGCAGCATAAAAACCAAAACTGCTATGACATTTCATTAAATGCACTAAAAACTATATTTCATTGTAATGCCGGTGGTATTTGGGTGAAAGGACAGCAGTTTTATACCTCAGTCGCGACGCAGGGGATTGATTACTCCGGCAGTTTACCGATAGAGCCGCATCACAGTGATTTAATTGAGAAGCTAGAGCAGGAGGAGTGGATATTCCAAGCGAGTACCTATGAGACTAAATACGATGCTCAATACAAATCCTATCTATCTGATTGGGTGCTAAATATTGAGGGAATTTGGATAATACTACCTCTTAATAGTGCAACCGGTTTAATTGGTTTTGCTGTATTGTGTAAAAATAATTTAAATAAGAAAGAAAAGCTGACCTGGGAAGATCTTGATCTCTTAAAGTTAACTGGGCGACAAATTGCAAGTTATATTAGTAAAGAGCAAGCATCTGAAAAGCTTATTCAAAATCAGCAGTTTGATATGTTTAATAAAATATCAGCCTTTGCCATTCATGATATTAAGAACCTCATAGCCCAACAGGGATTAGTGGTTAAGAATGCTGAAAAATATAAACATCATCCAGAGTTTATTGATGATGTTATTGCCACTATCGCTAACTCAGTGAATAAAATGGATCAGCTTCTTAAAAAAATTAAAGGGGAAGTTGAGTCCAAAACTATTAATTTACATGAGCTGCTTAAACAAGCGGTAAAAATGAATATGAATGGCTTGCCTAGTCCAACGTTTTCAACTGACTGTGAGAGTGCTTTTATTAATGGCGATAGTGATAAGTTACTGATGGCTATTAATCATTTGATAAAAAATGCGCAAGATGCAACAGATGATGATGGTGAAGTTAATTTACATTTACGTTGCCAAGAACAGCAGATTTGGATTGATATTATGGATACTGGCATAGGCATGGATCAATCCTTTATTAAAAATGAATTATTCCAGCCTTTTAATAGCACTAAGGAAAATGAAGGTATGGGTATTGGTGCCTTTCAGATACGAGAAATTATCCATGGTTTAAATGGGGAGTTAATTGTTGAAAGTACACCTAAAATAGGCAGTAAATTTTCAATATATTTACCTATGTTAAGTTAAAAGTGTTAAAAATAAGATAAGCAAAGATGGAAGTGCAGTGTGCGAGGGAGTAGGCATTAAATCAATGTTTTACTCTCAGGTGTTTAATAATTAAATTGAAAAGAGAGATGAATATGAAAAATTACGTGTTAGCACTATTTTGTGCGGTCATTATTTCAGGCTGTGCAAAAACAGAAGTATTAAGCGAAGCGCCTTATTCTGACCGAGTAAAGTTCTCTGAATATAAAATTGGTAACAATGACCAATTATTGGTGAGTGTTTGGAAGAATACTGAGTTATCAATTAGTGTACCAGTACGACCTGATGGCAAAATTTCAATGCCTTTAGTAGGTGATGCACAAGCACAAGGATTAACACCTGAAGTACTAGCCTCTGAGCTAGCTGATAAGTTGAGTAAATATATACGTGCCCCAAATGTTACTGTTGTTGTTCTTGCAGCTAATAGTGCATCCTATTCAAGTCGAGTACGTATTACTGGCGCTGTAAACGGACCATTATCTATTCCTTATTACACGGATCTTAATGTGTTAGATTTAGTGTTAGAAGCAGGTGGACTGACTGAGTTTGCTAATGCTGACCAATCCATTTTATATAGAAAAACGCCTGAAGGTATAAAACCTTACCATGTTAATGTTGAAGATATCCTATATCGTGGAATATTAGATACTAACTATACGTTACGTCCATCTGATATTTTAATTATTCCTGAGAGTGTGTTTTAACAATGGATATTACTGAGATTTTTAAGTACGCCGCTGTTGTTTGGCGTGAAATGTGTCAGCGAAAGTTTAAGGTTGCCTTTGTGGTAACCTTAATCAGTTTCGCGATTATGTTTGTCGGTATATTGCGGCCACCAAGCTACTCTAGTTCCATTACTATTTTTGCAGACAATCAAAATATTATTAAACCCTTATTAGGCTCTAAAGCTGAAGTGACTGAGCTTAAGCAGAATAGGAGTAATCAGGTACGCGATATTATTTACTCTCCTCGTATTTTGTCTGAGGTGGTTGATAGTGTGTATGGTGAAAATGCTTTCCCTACTGCGTTAGCGAAAGATATTAAGATCAGTCAAGTACGTAATAATCTTACTGTAGAAGGGCGCTCGGGTAATTATATTCAAGTGTCTTACAAAGATGATACTGCCAATAGAACCTTCGAAATATTAAATAAAGTAGTGTCAGTCTTTATTGAAGATAGTGCTGATACTAAGCGCGAAGAGAGTCGAAGTGCATTCAATTTTATTGATCAACAAGCCGCTTCTTATAAATCTTTATTACTAAATGCCGAAGAAAAGTTAAAAAGCTTCCAATCTAATAACTTTGATGGCACTGAAGATGAAGTTAATAGCCGAATCGCTAGTTTACGTGCGTCTATTGAAGAGATGAATATTCAAATTCAAGAGAGCAATACACGTGTTGGTAGCTTGAGAAGACAGTTATCAAGAGAGAGTAAATACGCTGATAACAATTATGAAAGTGCTGTCTATAACAGTCAGTTAAGAGAGTTAAAAAAGCAAAAAGCAGCGTTACAGGTTAACTATGAAGATAGTTATCCGGCGATTATCGATATCAACTATCAAATTAATGATCTGGAAAAAGTGATTGCTGAAATTGGCACTAAAGAGAGTACTGAGAGCTCAGTGGGTGCAGATTTCAATCCTCTATATGAAGAGTTGAGAAGTTTGTTGTCTGCCGCTCAAGTTGAGAATCGTACCTTAGTAAATCGCTTAAAAGCCTTTAATCGTTTATTAGATGAATCCTACGAGCGACGTAAACGAATCGCTAATAATAAAGCTGAGCTATCTGAATTAACACGTGATTACAGTGTTTTCCAAGAGCAATATGAAGAGATGCTAACCAAAAAAGAGAAAGCGCGAATCTCGATGGTATTGGATATTCAAGGTCAAGGCGTAAACTATAAACTGCAAGAAGCAGCGACGTATCCTAACACGCCGATCGGTGCTCGTTTTATTCACTTTTTCATTGCCGGACCACTGGTCGCCTTGTTAGCTATTATTGCTGTGTTTGTCGCAAAAATTCTAGTCGATTCAAAAATCAGATTCTCATCTGAAATTAAAAATATCGAAGGCACTATGTTGTTAGCGAGTATTCCGCACGCGAGTTGTCGGTCGGAGAATAAAACGCGCAGACTGCATAACACTTTCCTACTGCTTTATTACATTGTCTGTATGTCTGGTTATGTTGCGATTGCGCTTGCCTTTAAATATGGCGCGTCTCTAGACAACATCATTAGATTAGGAGCATTTTAATATGTCTGTATCTGAAACCTCTCCAACTAATAACACGGCATTAAAAAGTAATGATGCCCTGATGCCTGACTCAACAAAAAATAATCAGATCACTGAGATGGCTGAAGCACCTTTGTTGTCGGCAAAAGAGTTAGATGAGCTTAAAATAATTTATCCTGGAATAGATGATTATAAAACCCTCAATGCTTATCGAGAGTTGCGTACTAATTTGTTTAATAAAATGAATCACAATAACTTCATTTGCATGGTGACTGGGATCTCTCAACAGTCAGGAATAAGTCATGTCAGCATGAATTTAGCAACCAGTATTGCCTTAGACCAAGGTAAAACAGCATTAGTTATTGATTGTAATATTTATAAACCGCGTATCGCTTCTTACTTGAAGGAAAAGCCAACTTTAGGCTTAACCAACTTTTTAGCAAGAGATACGGATGCGATCACCGATATTATCTACCCGTCAGGCATCCCTCGAGTGCGTGTTATCCCTGTTGGTAATAATACGATCCATGCTGCTGAGCTTTTTTCATCGCACAAGATGCAGAGTTTTATTAACTCAGTAAAAAATCGTTACCCAGATCGTTACATTATTATCGATACGCCACCAATTGGTTTATATGCAGAAACACAAATATTAGCCTCTATCTGTGATACGGCTTTATTAGTGGTGGGATATGGTCAATCTAACTTGCCACAGGTTGAAGCTGGTATCGATGCGCTAGGTAAAGATAAATTGGCTGGGGTTGTACTTAATAATCAATAATATTGAGTATGAAGTAATGATTAGACGAATCAGTAAAAGCCTAAAAGTATGAGATAGCTGGCAGTAATACATTGGGCTAAGTATTAAATTATAAGGGTCTAGGTGCTCATTAATCTTCATAACGGAATAAGTCATTGTTAGATTTAATATAGGCGGTGGATAAATATGAAACTAAATAAATGCTATATGAGATTAATTGAGATTGGCTGTTTGGGGTTAATCCCAAGCATTGCATTAGCCAATGATTTACCTGGTTCCGTGAGTGAGAGCTATGTGTCATTTGGTTTATCACACACTCAGAGTGATAACATTACTCAATCCTACACTGATAAGCAATCAGGATATGAACAACAAGCCGACCTTGGTGTAGGCTATTATAACCAAACAGCGACTAATCGTACCGCTTTAGACTATGCTGCTTACTACACCACTTATAGTGAAGACAGCTTAGACAATGAGGGTGATGTATCCGGTAGCTTGAACATCAATCAACAGCTGTTTAGCAAAAACCTGATGCTGAATTTAACTCATTATAGACGTACTTATTTACTCGATAAAGCGGGGCTCGATGTTCCTGATAATACAGGTGACCGAGACGTATTTACGGTTAATCCAGTATGGACAATCCCTTACTCTGAAAGAGCTGGTGTTGAATTAGACTACGACTTTACTGCGACGCGTTACAGTGACGATGATAATCAAGAGTCTAATCGTAATGGGGTTGGTGTCACTTGGTATAATGCATTAAATGCAAAAGCTCGTTTAGACGTTTCTACAGATGTGAAAAAAATAGACTATCTTTCTTCTGACTTTGACTATATACAAACTAATGTAAACACTTCAATCAATGGGCAATTACGTAAAGGTACATACTTAGTTCAAGTAGGTTACACTCATTTAAACTCTGACCAAGGTGATGAAGGTGGCGCTATATTCAAGCTATCTTATAGCTATCAATTTAGCCGCCAGACGTTATCGATCAGTGCACAAAGGGAGTTAAGTGACTCTTCATTAGGCTCTGGTATTGATGCAGAAGATAATAGCAATGAAAGTGCCAGCGATGACGTTGAAATTCAGTGGGTAGATAGAATCGATTTACAACACCAGTTTTATATTACTAATCGTTTAAGCAACAGTAATAGCCTTTATTACCAGCAAGAAACTGAAGTCGTTGATGATGACGTTGACCCTCGTTGGGGGGGCAACGTATTTCAGTTTACAAAACACCAAAAAAATTAACACATTTTTGTCACTTAGCTATAGTGAATCGACAGTGAATACAAACTTTGATAAACAAACGGCTAGCGCAACAATTGGAAGTAGCTATGCTTTCCGGCCTCATTTAACTTTTTCTCTACAAGCAAATTACTATAAACAAGCGGTAGAAGAAGAAGCAAGTAGCTACGATGAAATGCGTTATACCGCGAGTGTCGAGTTTAAATATTAAGGATTGAAGATTGAAAAATAACAAAGCAGATGCATTATTGATTGTTGAAGATGATCTGGGGTTACAAACTCAATTGAAGTGGCACTTTGCTGACTACAATGTCATTACAGCTGCTAACCAAAAAGAAGCTATTTCAGCGATACGTTTGCATGAACCTAAGGTGATGATTCAAGATTTAGGCCTGCCACCAGATGAAGATGGGGTGACAGAAGGTTTCGAATTACTGCAACAAGCGTTGCACTTAAGCCCGCATATGAAAATTATTGTGATGACGGGAAATGAAGGCAATGAGCATGCAATGCAGGCGGTAAAATTAGGCTCCTATGACTTTTATGCTAAACCGGTCGAACCAGATACTTTAGATCTGATCGTACAACGTGCCTTTCATATTTATCATTTAGAAGAAAAAACAGGCAATTAAGCAATCAACAAGAATCGATGTTAAATGGGTTAATTGCTAGTGATACTAAGATGCTAAAAATTTGTAATATGGTAGAGAAAATAGCTCCAACTGATGCATCTTGTTTACTTATTGGGAAAGTGGTACAGGCAAAGAAGTCATTGCAAACTCGTTGCACCAATTGAGCCTACGTAAAGATAATAAGATAGTGGCTATTAACTGTGCAGCAATTCCGGAAAACCTGATTGAAAGTGAATTGTTTGGTTATGAAAAAGGGGCTTTTACAGGTGCAGTTAAAAGCACGGTAGGTAAAATTGAATTAGCTCATAAAGGCACACTGTTTCTTGATGAAATCGGTGATATGCCATTGCATCTACAAGCCAAATTATTACGTTTTTTACAAGAGCGAGTGATTGAACGTGTAGGTGGAAGAAAGCAAATTGATATTGATACTCGCATTATTTGTGCAACGCATAAAGACCTCGATAAATTAGTCGAGTCAGGAGAGTTCAGGGAAGATCTTTATTATCGTATTGCTGAAATACAAATAGATATTCCGCCACTAAGAGAACGTGGTTCAGATAAGTTATTATTGGCTAAATATTTATTAAATAAATACGTTAAAAAGCAAAAGTTACAAATTGTTGGTTTTTCTGAAGATGCTGTGAATGGGATTGAAAACCATACATGGCCAGGTAATGTCCGAGAAATGGAAAATAAAATCAAGCGTGCGGCGATCATGTGTGACTTGAAATATATCAGCGCAATAGATTTAGGGTTAGTTAATGAAGAGCCAGCTCCATTAAACCTTAAAGAGATTCGACGCAATGCTGAAGTGAATGCATTAAAGCAAGCATTGATTGCTTCTGATCATAATATTAGTGCTGCGGCTAAGTCGCTGGGAATTACAAGGCCGACCTTGTATGACCTGATGAAAAAATACGATATGCAATAATTATAAAGCTATTTCAATTACCTTTTATAAGGGAAGAAAATGAAAAAATCATCTACTGTCACCTTTAGTTCTCTGCTATTAGCGAGCAGCTTATTCATTACTGCATGTAATGACGATTCGAATACTGAAAATGTCGCAGAGTTGGCTCAATATAGCCAACAAGGTAAAACCTATTTAGATCAAAGCCAGTTTAAAGCTGCTATTAACTCTGCGAACAATGCCATTGTTCTTTATCCTAAACATCAGGATGGCTTTGTTATTTTGGCTAAAGTTTATAATAAGCTGGGGCAATCGAAGCAAGCTTTAGACGTGTTAAACCGCTATCAAGGTGATAAAGACGCTGATTTTTACCTGTTGCTGTTAGAGTCTTATCAACGTACTAAAAAAGTGATTTCAGCAAGAAAACTGATTGAGCAAGAGTCTGATCTGCTATCGACAAAAGGAGATAGCTTTAAGTTATTACAAGCTAAGTTGTTACTGCTAGAAGATAAGCCTGATCAAGCCTTATCTATGTTTACAGAATTACAAACAGAGCCGGGCTTTGAAAGTGAAGGCTTTATTGGTGAAGCTAGAATTGCAGCAGGCACTAATGATAAAGAAGCAGCGCTATCGCTATTAGAAAAAGCAATGTTAACCGAGCCTAAAAACACTGAAGCATTAATGTTAAAAGGCTTTTTACTACTGGAAAAAGGCGAGATAGAACAAGCTGAAAGTACACTCTCTTTTGCGTTAAGTGAGTTGCCTTCGTCAGATATCTTCACACCTGAGCGTATCAATATTCTTAAAGCATTAACCTCTATTTTAACGTCACAAGGACGTAGTTCAGAGGCGTTATTATACTCTCGCATATTGAGTGATGAATTCCCTACAGCAACAACCATCAACGAATACTATGTTTCTGCGCAGGAGTATTATAAACGTAAGCAATTAGGTGAAGCGAAAGAAGCATTACATAAAATCTTGGAACTAGACCCTAAAAATAAAAAAGCCTCAACCATGCTTGGTGTTATTTTGTATACAGAAGGGGACGTAACTGGCGCTGAAAAGTACTTAACAGGTATGATCGATCCAGAAGTGAATACGCCTCAGTTAACGCAAATCTATGCCATGACACAGCTTAAACTCAACCAAAGTAGTGATGTGTTAAATATTCTTGATGGCGTGATTGAATATGAAGAACGTTTAGATACATTAACCTTGTATGCCATTGCTGCGATTGGTGAGAAACAGTTCGATAAAGCTGATGTTGCTATACAACGTATTAAAAATCTCTTTCCTAATTCACCTAAGTTAACCTTATTAGAAAGTAGTTATTTAAATGAAAAATCACCAGGGGAAGATCAAGCGGTATTAGATCTGTTATCTGCCGGGCTAGCCAAAAATAGTACTGACTTATCTTTACAAACTGCTTATTTGAAAAAATTATTAGAGATGAAACAGATCGAGGAAGCTGATCGTTTTATTAAGAATGAAGCAGAGAAACCAGGCGATGCAGTCGGGACGCGTTTACTTATTGCTAACTATTATTTATACCGTCAACAGTATGCGCTAGCTGAACAATCTTTTAATCAAATAATTAAAGCCTCTGATGATGTACAAGGTTACTACGGGTTAGCACAAAGCAAACAGTTACAGCAAGATTGGTTGTCAGCGTTCACCTATTATAATCAGATTATTGATTTATACCCTGAACAAGTAAAAGCCTATTACGGTGCCGTGATCAGCGTGCAGCAACAAAGACAAGATCCTCTTAAGATTGAAGAGCGGTTATCTGCTAAACATAACCCTAGCGTATTAGCATTGGTGTTAGCTGATTATCAGTACCAGAAAAAGCAATTCGCTGATGCTGATAAAATGATTAAAAAAGCGATTAATCTTCCAGTCGATCTGGTGGATAAAGGGGATACATTACAGCAACAGATTAGTAATCAAAGAATTATTGCTGCTATCCGCTCTAAAGATTATACCAGTGCAAGAGAGCTGACTTTGGCACAGTTACAATTGACTCCAACTCAACCTCTGTTTTTGATGAGATTAGCTGCCATCGAGACATTATCTGGTCAATTTACTGAAGCTGATAAAGTATTAAAACAGATTGAAGCTATGTTGCCTGATAATCCGCAGGTGGTAGTGTTAAAAGCACAATTATCATTAGCACAAAAGGATGATGCAACGGCTGAACAACTATTATCAGATGAGTGGAATAAACAGAATAATGATCAAGTGGCTGTTGAGTTGTATAAGGTTTATCAACGAACAGATAAAGCGAAGGCAGAAGCATTTTTAAGCCAATGGTTAGTTGCATCACCAGCCAGTTTATACGCTAATTTAAATAGCGGTATGGCTCTGCAGCGAAAAGGCGATAATAAAGCTGCAATTAGCGCCTATGAGAAAGTATTAAGTGTTGCGCCTAATGAATTAACTAGCCTAAATAATGCAGCCTGGTTATATGCATTAGACAACGATCCTAAAGCTGAAGCCTTAGCCGCTAGAGCTTATCAAATAGATCCTAATAACCCTGCTATCTTAGATACTTACGGTTGGATTTTATATCAAGCCAGGAAAAAGAAGAAGCCAAGCCTCTGATTAAAAAAGCCTTGGAATTGTTACCTGACGATGAAGAGGTCCAAAAACATTGGGCTGCTGTATCTGAATAAACCAAGTTTACCCAGTGTTTGAATGATCGAGCACTGGGTTAACGGGGCAGAGTTTTAAAAGTAATTTAAATATTGCTAGCCATGCTAGGCATAAGGTGTCTAAAATTTTGGAAGGTTTTACACTGTAGTTGGGGATGATTATTTAAAAATTGATCCAACTTAGTTAAGGAGTAGGGGGCAAGACTTTTAGGGTGTCCCATAATATTAAAGATAGCATTCGGTTGCTGTTTATTATGAGCGCGCAATGCACTTTCTAACTGGCCAGCTTTAGCACCATCTATCATCACTGGACCAAAGGTCGTTTTTGTTAATCTGTCGATATAATATTGTTTATTGGCGACCATGGCTTGTCCATTACCAAAGCTTTTAAACTGTTTGCTTGATAGCTTCTTATGGAAAGCTAATTTCCAAAAGAACCAAGGAGAGGTTCTGAAGGCACTAATCGGGATTTCTAAAAATTGCCCTTTAGGATCTGGTTGTAAAGGGTCTGTAGAGAAAGTCCAATAAGCCTGTTGTGGCATATCAGTAAAATCAAAGTAGCGGGTAGGGTCAGATGAGTAACCTTGATTAAATAAGGTACTATCTAACCAGATACCATTACTTGCTAAAGCTTTAGCTAACCTATCAAAGGGTTGTAAGCACCAACCTCCAGCACGATATGCAAATATTGGCTGTAAAGTGCAAGATGTTAATTCTGCTTTATATGTACGTACAATCTGATCAATTTCAAGGTCTGAAAAATCGTGTAAGCGATAGCGTCGAGTTTCTATACTCCAACCGTTTTTATCGTAGGTGCTGTCTACCCAATGAGGATGAATATGCAGCTGTATATCATGACCTGCTTTAGATAGGCTTAATAGTTGCTGTTTAATATCATTATATTGTTGTTGCAATTCAGGGTAGTTTTTTGCGTACTCTTTTAACTTAACTAAGAAACCAGCATCAACAAAAAGACAAACTCGACTATTATGCTTATTTAAAACAGTCAATAATTGATTAGTTGGTGTGATCATACAGTCTTCTACTGAGCCGGTATTTTTACCAAAAAAAGTTCATAATCTAGGCTGATTAAATAATCTGTTTTTGTCATTTTCATGTCCTTGAAAGTGCAGTAAATACCTATTAAGGCTAGCTTTTTAATGTTTTATGTGAAAAATAATACATTAAAAATATAGGAAGATTTACAACACAAAAAACTACTGTTATGTTAATTGGCTAAGCCATCATATACGCTAAGGAGAGGCTAAGTGAACGCAGACAAGTCCCCTTCAAAAGACCCTTTCACACGCTATCAAGTACAACAACCTACCATTACTATGTTTGGTATTAATATACATCCCATGGGAATGTCTCAGGCATTAGATGTTGTTCATGAATGTATCACTTCTAAACAATCTTTACACGTCGGTATGTTGAATGCCGCTAAGGTTGTGAATATGAAACGAAATCCGGCACTAGGTGAAGATGTACTCTCGTCCAATTTAATCTTAGCTGATGGAAGTGCCGTGGTACTTGCAAGTAAAATCCTTAATAAAAAGCTGCCTGAGCGGGTCGCAGGTATCGATCTGATGCATGGTATTTTAGAAAGAGGTAATACTGCTGGTTATCGTGTATTTTGCCTTGGTGCAACTGAAGAGGTTTCTGAAGAGATTGAGCGACAAATTAATCAGCATTACCCAGGTGTTGTGATCGCTGGACGACAAAATGGTTACTTTTCTGATGAACAACAGCAACAAGTTGCTGAAAAAATTGCCGAAGCTAAAGCAGATGTGCTTTTTGTCGCGATTACCTCTCCTAAAAAAGAGCAATTTATGGCCAAGTGGGGAGAAGTGATGAAAGTCCCTGTTGTACATGGCGTGGGTGGTTCATTTGATGTGTTTGCAGGTAAAGTCAAACGCGCTCCATTGATATGGCAGAAAATGGGGATGGAGTGGTTGTATCGTGTGTTACAAGAGCCAGGGCGTTTATGGAAACGTTATTTAGTGACCAACACTCTGTTTATTTTAATGCTACTTAAAGAGCTTATTAAGCCAGCTAAATCATGAAGATAATAGATGACGAATAAAAAACAACAATTGATTTATCTGGCTGCGGCCAGTCATTCAGGTTCTACAATGACAGCAATGCTGTTAGGTGCACATCCTGATTTATGTAGTGTAGGTGAATTAAAAGCGGTTAATTTAGGCGAAAAAGAGAGTTATTTATGCTCTTGTAAAACGCTAGTAAGCGAATGTGGATTTTGGCAAGGCGTCACTCAAAAAATGGATGATAAAGGCCATGATTTTTGTATTTCTGAGGCAGGAACAGATTTTCGTACTGGTGCAACACCCTATGTCTTACGTTTGTTAAAGCCGTTAGTACGTTCTCCTCTGATGGAGCTTGTTCGTGATACTTTACTTTGCTGCTCTCCAGTTTGGCGTGAAAATCTACCTTTATTACAAAAACGTAATGCTGATTATGCTCGTTCAATCGCCGAACAAGCAGGTGTTGATATCGTCGTTGATTCTTCAAAAATTGGTATTCGATTGAAGTATTTATTAAAGAACCCTGACTTAGACGTTAAAGTGATTTGGGTTGTACGCGATGGTCGAGGTGTTTCCTTAGCTTATAAAAACCCGTCAGAATTTGCCGATGCTAAAAATCCAACGCTACGCGGTGGTGGAGCTGGAAAAACACAAGAGCAAGGCCGAGGAATTGAAGTTGGCGCTCATGAATGGGTGCGTTGTAATCAAGAGACTGAAGCGGTATTAGCAACCATGCCTAAAAAGAACTGGATACAAGTACATTACGAGGATATATGTAATAACACAGAGCAAACCTTGGATACCTTGTTTAATTTTATTGGCGTAGACCCTGCTAAAAAACGCTTAGATTTTAAAACGGTTGAACATCACGTAGTAGGGAATGGCATGCGCTTAGATGATTCTGAAGTGATTCAGTTAGATGATCGTTGGAAAACCTTATTGAGTGAAGAGGAATTGCAAACCTATTACCAAGTCACTGGTGATTACCATAGCCGTCTTGGTTATTTGGAATAAATCGAATGACAGATAAAGTGGAACCACAAAAAGCTGATTTAACTGGGCAGGATCGTTTTGCATGGAACTTAATGGTGAGTTGGGCTAGTCAGCTTGTATTGATCTTTTCTGGTTTTATTATGCCACGTTTGGTGGATGATAAGGTAGGGCAAGCGGCTTTGGGTATATGGGACTTTGGTTGGTCTTTTGTTAGTTATTTAAGTTTAGTTGGTTTGGGAATGGGAGCTTGTTTTAATCGTTATGTTGCAAAACATAGAGGTGCAGGTGAATTAACTTTACTTAATTATGTTGCCAATTCAGCTTTATTTGTACAGTTAATCTTTGCTGCTGTGGCGATGTTAGCTACCGTTTTATTTTACCTATTACTGCCGCCTTATTTTGGCGAAACCCTTGCTGAGAATACGCATACGGCACAGTTAGTCATTCTTTTTAGGGGGTGGGGTTGCTTTTCAAATGGCTTCTGGTTCGGCAAGTGGATTATTAACTGGGTATCATCGTTGGGATATACATAATGCCTTACATGCCGGCGATAGTGTGCTATCAATTATTTTAATGGTTTTAGCGCTTTACCTTACTGAATTAAGTGTTGCAGGGATGGCCATTGGTTATCTAATATCAACAGTCATTTTCCAATCCCTTAGATTTGTATTTGTTAACAAAGTCTGTAAAGAGTTTAAGTTTAATTTAAAGATGGCAAACTGGAAAACAACTAAAATGTTGTTGAAATTTGGCATTAAAAGTATGTTATCTAATATCCCTCCTATCATTTTGTTACAAACGATTAGTGTGATGTTGGTGAGTTCTATTGGTCCTGCTGCACTTGCTATCTTTGCTCGTCCTATGGCGTTAACTAAGCAAATTAAAACATTCATGACGAAGTTTACTCTGATGCTAACTCCTACAACAGGATCAATGCAGGGTGCTGGAGATGCGCAAGCGATTCAAGCACTATTTATTAATACTACTAAACTAAGTTTTGCTTTTGCTCTACCGACTCTAGGCTTGTTGTTTATCTATGGCGATGTTGTTTTACATTATTGGATGGGAGCTGAATATGCACTATGGCCATTAGTGATGATCTTAGCAATTGGGCAGCTACTTCCAATGGGGCAAGATACCTCTATTCGAATATTAATGGGCATGAATCAACATGGCCGTATCTCTATTTTTGCTTTTGTTACGATTTTTGTATTATTTGGGATAGGACTTTTATTTACGGGCCTTGAGCAATGGGAACTAACCACGGCTGCTCTATTATTTGTTATTCCAATGAATATTGTTTATGGCATTATTGTACCTATTTATGCATGTAACGAGCTTAAGCTTTCTTTAAAAACCTATATTTTCAATAGTTTACTTAAGCCATTTCTTTATATTATTCCTTTTTATACCCTGCTTTCTTTATCGCGCAATGAATATAATCAAGGTGAGTGGTTAAATGCGTGGTTGTTTTTTGGTTGTGCAGGTATTGTTACCTTAACGATTTACTTCTATTACTTAGTACCAATACAGCTACGAAAGAAATGTTTATCTCGATTTAAGTTGCAATCACCATGAAGAAAAAAATACGGTTAGCCTAAGAAAGTACCCATATCCTTACCAAGCAATGCTTGCGATTTGTAGTGATCTAGATGAAACGCCTAACAAAGACATTTATTTTGAAACGGCAAAGTACCTAAATACAACTGAACAAACGTCTTTAGGAAAAGGGGTTGGTTTAGAGGTTGGAAATACTATCTATTTTGATATGCCTAACCATAATTTTTCTTATACAAATACAGATGACAACGGAAGAGATAAAATTCATCGTTTGATTGAGTCTGGTCATATTGATTGTTTACATTCATTTGGTGATTTTGTTGATGACAGATCATCAATTGAAAAGTATTGGAATATCATTCAATCAGGAAAGCGAAAAATTGAAGTGTGGGTCGACCACGCACAAGCGCCAACTAATTTAGATAACGATATTATGCAAGGTCATGGCGCTGAACAAGGCGCTACAGCTTACCACTGTGACTTGACAGTACAATCTGGTGGTTTGCCCTTCATTTGGAAAGGCAGGGTGACCAGTTGCGTTGCACAAAATACAAAACGCAGTTATCAAAGTATATTTAATAAACAGTATATTAAAGCATCGTTAAAAACTATTACGTTAGAGTTTGTTAAAGCTTGGCTTGCTCGGCTTGGAAGTCAAAAATATGCGATGCATAAAGCGAATAAAGTTCTACGCAAAACAACATTGATAGATGGTACTAAAGTTAATGAGTTTATGCGTTGTAATCCTGCATGGGGTGGCGTCTCTTGTTTTGATCAAGCACGTGGTATACATCATGTGTTAACAAAAAAATGTTAGATACATTAGTAGAAAAAGAAGGTTGCAGCGTCCTCTATAGTCACCTGGGCAAAGTACACTCTATTGAAGAACCTTTTACAAAGGAAACAAGAAAAGCCTTTGAGTTGTTAGCAGACTATCAAAATGGTAAAAAAATATTAACGACTACTACCCGCCGTCTATTAGGCTATAACCGAACAGTTGAAGAGTTAGATTTCTCTGTTAAATACATAGGCGAGGAAACCCACATCTATCTTAATACAGGTTATAGCTGGGAAGATCTTAATGGGCTGACTTGGTATGTTGATGACCCTGAACTAACTCGACTCTATATTAATGGGGTAGAACACAACCGAATAGTGATTAATAATAAGAATGATATGGAGCAAGCTAGTATTTCAATTGAGTGGGAACGACTAGTGTTTCCTAAAATGGACAATTAAAAATGGTTGATAAGAAAGTTAATGTTTTTCAACACGTTTATCGATGGGTGTTAAGGCTAATACTTATTTTGCATTATGTGTTATTAAAGCTATTCAAATTAATACCTTATAAATCTAAAAAACTAAGCAACTCACTATATTAGCAACGGGCACTTTTTATTCTGACCATTGGTTAATCACGCATTTACGTCCTATGGCTAATGCTGAGGCGTGTAAGCATTTAACCATGGTAGCATCTACTTCAGTACCCAATATAGATAAGGTTTCTGGTCTATATGCACCCAAATGGTTGAGTTCATTATTTGGAAAAGTAGGTGCGCGATTATTCTACTTTACATGGATCGCTATCACTAAGCGACCTGACGTATTAGTGGGTTTCCACCTTTTATTAAATGGTTTATTTGTGGTTGTTTTAGCAAAACTGATTGGCGCTAAATCAGTCTATATTTGTGGTGGTGGACCTAGAGAGGTCATTGGAGGGGAGTTAACACAGAAAATAGAATTTTTAACAAAATTGGACAATCAGATGACTTTATAGAAAAAATATTAGTTAAGTCAGTAAACGAGATGGATCTTGTTGTATCCATGGGAACATCAGCGATTCGTTATTTTAAAAATAAAGGTGTCTCGACAAATTTTGAAATTGTACCTGCGCGGTTTTGATAATTCTGTATTTTATCCTAAGCCTGAAGTAAAAAAGCAATACGATTTAATTCTAATAGGCCGTTTGTCTGAAGTAAAAAGAGTGGATCGATTTTTGGAATCGATACAGCTTGCCAAAAAGGAATTCCCTCAATTAAATGCAGTTATAGTTGGAGATGGGCCGGATAAAGATAAATTGCAAAAAATGGCAGCCGATTTAGGTATTGCTGATGATGTGGATTTTGCTGGGTGGCAAAATAATGTTGAATATTGGTTGCAACAATCCCGTTGTTTTGTATTAACCTCTGATTCAGAGGGGTTATCTCAAGCTCTTATACAAGCGATGATGTGTGGACTTCCTGCTATTAATTCAAATGTAGGTGATTTGGGGGATTTAATTGAAGAGGGAAGGAATGGCTACCTTGTTGATCCTCTGACTAGCGAAAGCTTTGCTATGAAATATAAAGAGATATTTGATTCGGAGGACTGTTTAGCTGAATTTTCTAAGGCTGCTTTACTCAGTAGTGAAAAATTCACCGTCTCTCAAGTGGAGCAACATTGGCAGAAAATATATGCTGTTTTGTTTAAATAAGAAATAAAGTTACTCACTATGATTCGAATTACATTACTCACCTTACTCATTGCCTATTTAAGCGTCTATGCTTGGAAGGACTGGTTTCGTGGGGCCTGTTGGTTGGTGCTTCTTATGTCTATTTTTCAGCACCCTGATATGCCGAAAGCTATTGGAGGAGTACCTGGATTAAATCACTGGAACTTTTTATTTCTAAATGTCGTTTTGTCTTGGCTTTCTAATAGAAGAAAGCAAAAGCTACTTTGGGAAATGCCTCGTAAAATTAATTTTTTATTATTTGTATATGCATTTTTTATTGTACTTAGTGTTATCCGATACCTATCAGATCGCAGTGGTGTCCTTGAATGGTATGATGTTATTAATGCCTCTCCACCTGGAGTGGTCTCTAGTATCAACGAATACTTGATTAATTGTTTTAAGTGGGTAATGCCGAGCATGATTATTTTTGATGGTTGTCGTAATCGAAAACAATATAATTTTGCATTGGGTTCTTTGGCTTTGATGTTTATTTTCTTAGCCTTTCAAGTCGTTAAAGCAATGAAGTTAGGTTCATTGACTTTAGGTGGGGATGCGCTACAACATAAAGCACTAAAGATTATTTCGGATAGTGTTGGCTTTCATCGAGTTAATATCTCGATGATGATGAGTGGTGCTTTTTGGTTAGTCTTTTGTTTAAAAGAATTAGTGAGCAGGAAGCATTACTGGCTGTTTGTTTTACCTAGTTGTTTTATGATATTCCTTGCGATGGCAATGACTGGAGGTAGAACAGGTTATGGGACTTGGGCTCTTTTAGGTTTTGTTTATTGTCTCTTTAAATGGCGTAAGTATATTATTTTAGTCCCTTTGGTATACATAGCAGTGGTTGTTTTTGCACCATCTTCAGTTGAGCGTTTGAGTTTTGGCTTCACTCCTGATGAAAATATGCAAACTCAAGAAACGAATTTCGAAGAAGATGGAGTTAATCTGTATGAAGTTACTTCTGGCCGTAATTTAGCTTGGCCATTAGTATGGGATTCCATTATTGAGGCCCCATACTTTGGTTATGGTAGAGATGCTATGGTAAACATAGGGCTTACGCTGAAAATGAGGCAGTTATATGGAGAATCTGATAGCTTTCCTCATCCTCATAACTCGTATTTACAATGGATTCAAGATAATGGCTTTATAGCGGCTTTCCCAGTATTTTTATTATATTTACTGTTCTTGAAATACTCTTGGAGTTTATTCCGTGATAAATCAAACCCTTTGTATGTAGTTACAGGAGGTGCTTCCTTTGCATTAATAGGGGCATTTTTAATTGCTTCTATAGGGAGTCAAACGTTCTACCCTAGAGAAGGAGCTGTTGGTATGTGGGTAGGAATTGCTTTGCTATTAAGGGTTTATGTTGAACGGAATAAAAAAAGAGAGGGTAAAAAGAGTTTACTTTTGGATGAATAAAACTTGAAGTACTTACTATAGGTTCCACTGGTTGAGATGATGAGATCGAACTTAAGTGCAGGTTAAACAAGATGTATAGTTCTTTAACCTGCTTTGTATTTTTCTAATCAACTAATTTGTTATATCGATGCTTAAGATTTCAGGCGCATCAGGTAAATTATATAAAGATGAATCTGATTGCCCTCCTGTAGAGCTCTCATAAGCTCCAATATCCCAAATAGTTGTATCTGTTCTTACATAGCCTAATATGTCTGAAGTGATTGATTCTCCATAAAGGTTTTCGTATCTTGTATAAGAACTAGCTTTACTGCCTTTATCTATAGCTGCTGAACTTGAAGATAAGCTATAACTTTTATCATCTAAAAAGCTTGGATCAGTATCAAGGCAACTACCCCCGTTATCATTACATTTTCCTGCAGAAACTAATGAAGTTAAATCAGTGTATGTTTTTCCATCAATATGAAGTCTCATAGGGTTATAGAAAAGGTTGTTTTCAATATCAGAGTTATCGACAGTGGTATCATCCCCTTTTAGCATTATCGCATATTGACTATTTCCTGTATAAGCGCCATCGTGTAGATTTGCTATGATATTACTCTTTATATCAGCTTCATATCCAGAAACTGCTTCATAGGCGATGCCTCTAATTGCATCTGTAATAGTATTGTTACTAATGTAAATATTACCGGTATTGTAGGCTGTAATGCCTACACCAGTTTGATAACTAGATATATCACTATGTGTTTCGCTAGCACTTTCTTTCATGCCATGGATATTATTACCCGTAATATGAACATCAAAAGCACCAGTTGATTTTATACCCGTTATACATTCAGATATATCATTGTTAATGAACCAAATCCTACTAGGGTCATAATGAACGACCATACACTCACCTGGGGAAGATGAAGATGTTCTCAATATCATAACAAGTATTACTACTAATGATTACATCATCAGCTTGTTTTATGTCTACACAGTTCTCTCTTTCGCTATAGCTTGTGTTACCCCCATAATAAAAATGATGAGCATCTACACCCCCATGAGAGTATTGAACTCCATCTCCACCATTATGGTGAGTGGTATTATATAAGTGCCATACATTATTAATATAGCTTCCAGTTTGTAAAGCATGTCGATCATTTTCTGTTTCAGATTCCGAATCACCCATATATGAGATGGTATTGTTATAGGCAATAAAACCTTCAAACTGTAAACCACTGCTACCTTTTGCAGCAATGCCTGTTGTGCCATTTGCTAATGAGCCTGTGCCCGTGATAATAGTGTTACGTACCATTATATGGTCCGTTTGCAGGTCACGATAAGGTCGAGCAGAAATCCCTTTATCCCCACTGATATTTAAATTGTCTACATATAGGTAAGTTCCATATAATACCAGAGACATTTTTATTGAGTTGCCTTCTGCACCAACTACCCAAACAGGCTCAGACTCAGTTCCTTCCGATTTAAGATAAATTGTACTAGTGTATTCATATGGCCCACCATGTATCTCAACATACGAACCAGCCGCCATTGAAGAAGGGAATCGACACCTAGGCTCACTTTCAGAACCATAAGTGACTTTAGTTGAGCAGCTCGCATCTGAAGCATCAATATAGTACATATCAGTTATTTCAGATGTCCAATCTGAAGGGGAGTGGGGGCTGATACATCAGGCGATATCCAAGCTTCAGGTATACCAAGAGGATATTCAAAAGCAAAGCTTATTGCTGGAAATGTTAATAGATAACATGATATATATTTTGATAGACTGTTCATCTTTGCTCCATGCGTAAATACTCTTATAGATTGTTTTTTTTAATAAGTTTAATTGTCCTTAAAATGATTATAGAAGTAATTTGAATAAATCATAGTTTTCCAAATAAAAAGCAAAGTATTGTTGCTCTATTTTAAGTCATTAGTTAATAAATTTTATTTTAAATTAAAGCTTAATTACTATTAAGTGTATGTATTATATGCAACATATACTTTTAGCCTTTTAGATGATTTAAATACACCATTTACTTTTAATTTATATATTTATAGGTATTTTTTGTTTCTCTAAACATATTAAAATTAGCTCACCTAGCATTGTTACAGCTAATAGTTATTTTTTCATAATCACATAATATTTAATTTTTTAGAATTTATATGTTTTCTTGTGATGTAAAATCGTTAAATGATACTCTTTTATTAATAGGTAGGCCATTTTGAATAATGTTATAAATATTGTCCATTACTGGGGAGGTTTTCCTATTACTCCTACTTCTAAATGGTTGAGAACGCTAAAGCTAATTGAAAAATGTAATGCTAATGGGATGAATAATTGGCTGGTTTTATCTAAGAAACCGGAAGACGTTCATTTGATTGAACCGATGATTGAAGCTGGTTGTACAATTGTTTATTTACCAAGGTCAACAAAAAGTTTTGATTTTGGATGCATTTATCGAACGTTTATATTTTTAAAAAAATAAAGTGCGATATTTTTCATTGTCATAATGATCATACGAGTCCAATTATCGGAGCATTCCTTGCTAATGTAAGAGTGAAAATCTGGTCTAAATTATCAATGTCAGCTGCTTATGAGAAAAATGTAAAACTGACAGGTATTCGTAAGGTTATGCCGAGTACAAGAGTTACCTGCTGGTGTGCAGATAAAGTGTTTGCAATAAGTGATGCCGTTAAGAAAGAGGTCTCTGAGCAAATCGGTTTTGAAAATAAAATTAAGGTTATCCATGCGCCTGTACCTGTTGAAAAATACTTATCAGCAACAGGTGTTGGTATACGTGAAGAGTTTAAATTTAAAGATAGTGACCTTGTGCTAGTTTCTGTTGGGCACTTTGCAGAAGTAAAAGGTTGGGATATAAGTGTTCAAGCTTTTGTGGAAGTACGTAAAAAAATACCACAGGCAAAGCTATTACTTGTTGGGAAAACAACATCTCAATCCTTTTATAATAAAATAGTCACCTTAATTAAAGTTAATGACTTGCAAGGTAGTGTTGTTTTCGCTGGTAATAGAAGTGATATTCCAAATATTTTAAAGGCTAGCGATATATTTATTTTTCCATCTAGGTCAGAAGGGGCTGGAGCTGCATTAATAGAAGCAATGGCTGCAGGAATTCCTTGTATTGGAACAAATACAGGAGGAATTCCAGGTATTATAGAAGATGGAGTGAATGGTTTTCTGTTCGAGCGTGAGAATGTCAGCGACTTATCTAAGAAAATACTAGATTTAATTATAGACTCAGAATTAAAAATACAATTTTGTACTGCAGCAGAAGAAAAGTTAGTTAATTTTACAATAGAAAGTTATGTTGAAGGGATATTCAATCAATATCAAGCTTTGCTATTAAATCGCTAAATTTATTATTCCATATGTTTTTTACAAGGTTAATAAAAGTTATGTGTATAACTCATATTAACAGGAAGGAAATTAAAAAGTGCTTGATACGTCTACTACAAAAATTGCAATTATTGGACTTGGTTATGTTGGTTTACCACTTGCGGTTGAGTTTGGCAAAAAATTTAATACGCTAGGCTTTGATATTGATTCTGAAAGGGTAATTGCTTTATCTAAAGGGGTTGACTCAACATTAGAGTGTACTTCACAAGAATTAAGTGAATCCCCTCACTTAATTTATAGCTCATCACATACCGACTTAAAAAACGCTAATATTTATATTATCACGGTTCCTACTCCTGTAGATAAAGATAAACAACCTGATCTCTCTCCGTTAATAAGAGCTAGTGAAATGTTAGGAGAAGTAGTAAGCCGTGGAGACATTATTATTTATGAGTCGACCGTCTACCCGAGAGCGACTGAAGAAGATTGTATACCTGTCGTTGAAAGAGTATCTGGTTTAACTTTTAATAAAGATTTCTTTGCTGGATATAGCCCCGAGCGAATTAATCCTGGGGATAAGGAACATAGAGTCACTAATATTCTCAAAGTAACAGCTGGTTCAACACCTGAAGTTGCTGAAATTGTCGATGATCTTTATAAAACGATTATTACTGCAGGTACTCATAAAGCTAGCTCTATTAAAGTAGCGGAAGCTGCTAAGGTAATTGAAAACACGCAAAGAGATATCAATATTGCATTGATTAATGAGTTTTCTATTATTTTTAATAAGCTAGGTATTGATACATTAGATGTATTAGAAGCAGCAGGAACTAAATGGAATTTTCTTCCTTTTAGACCTGGTTTGGTAGGTGGGCATTGTATTGGTGTTGATCCATATTATTTGACGCATAAAGCTGAATCTGCAGGGTATTATCCAGATATGATACTTGCGGGGCGACGTATAAATGATGGTATGGGGGACTTTGTTGTTTCAAGACTTGTAAAAGAGATGCTAAAGAAAAGAATTCATATCAGAGATGCCAAAGTTTTATTAATGGGATTAACTTTTAAAGAAAATTGCCCTGATTTAAGAAATACTAAAGTGGTTGATATTATTAAAGGTTTAAAAGAATATGATATTACCCCTGATATCTATGACCCATGGTGTTCACCTGAGTCGGCATTCGAAGAATATAATATAACATTAACTGAAGGCCCCAAAAAAGGCAGATATGACGCCATTATTATTGCTGTTGCTCATGAGCAATTTAAAAAAATGGGGGCTGATGAAATTAGACAATTAGGTAAAAAAGAACATGTTCTTTATGATTTGAAGTATATTTTACCAAAAGAAGATGTGGATATTAGGTTATAGAATATCTAAATCTAACGGTAAATTTTCATGGTGAGCTTTTATAGAAGTAAATATGATTTGATATTATGAAACTTAAAAACATTATAAAAATTAGTTTTATCAAAGCTCTATATTACTCAGGTTTTTTAAAGCTTCTTCACCACAAAAATCGTCATAAAATTTGTGTGTTAATGGTACATGGTGTCATGGACCCTGATACCAAAACTGTTTGGTCTCCATTGCGTAAGCAACTTTCCGTTAAAGAATTTGACCGAACGCTAAAGATGCTTTCCCAGCATTATCATTTTATTACCGTACAGCAATCTATCGATATCTTAAGTGATAAAATTCCACCTATTGATAATGCTTTATTGATTACATTTGATGATGGTTACCGTAATAATATTGATTATGCGCTGCCTATTTGTGAAAAATACGATATTAAGCCAGTTATATTTGTTGTAACGAATCACGTTAATTCAGGGCTTCCTTTTGGTTTGACCGTCTAGATTATGCTTTGCAGCAGAATATGGGGAGGTTCTTTCTTTGACCCATAAAGATGATGTTTATACATTTGATGCAACAAGCCGCGATGCCTTGGTTGGTAGTTATAAAAAGTTTCGGGATATTTGCAAGGATAAATTTAGTGATGATATTGAGCTTAATTACTTATTTGATTCTTTATGTGACACCTTAGAAGAGCGTTCAGGATCTGCTTTAAAAGATATTTGTCATGAAGATGATTGGTCTGCGGTTGTTTCATGGGACATTTTAAAAAAATTGACCTCTGATAATCGTATTGATGTTGCTAGTCATACTCAGGATCATTTACGCTTAGATTGTTTAATAGAAAGCAAAATATTATCACAGTTAAAGCAATCAAAAGTCTGTATTGAAAAGGAATTAGCAGTCAAATGTGATTATTTTTGTTATCCTAATGGCAATTATAATAAGCTTTCTAAGCAACTAGTAAAAGAAGTTGGTTATCAAGCTGCATTTTCAACGGATGTTGGATTATGTCAATCAAAGGATGATTTAATGACATTAAAACGCTTTAATTTTCCTGCACATAAAACAATTCCTGAACTGTTATTCCTGCTTAATACGAAATAATGATTATCTCGTTTTATCTATTTTATTGTTAGGGTTGTAAATTATCATGCTAAATATTTGTCTCGTGTCTCATTTTGCTTATGGTGCTGTTACTGGTGGAAGTCAGGGGTCAATAGGTGGTGTAGAAAGACAAACGAGCTTGATGGCAAAGTGGTTAGTGGCAAAAGGTCACAAAGTATCTTTGTTAACTTGGGCAGAAGGCAGTGATCAAGATGAAGTCATAGACGGCATTCATGTTATTAAAATATGTCGTCAAAATGCAGGTTTAAAAGGACTTCGTTTTTTCCACCCTCGTTGGACGGGGTTAATTGCTGCCATGAAACGTGCTGATGCTGATGTTTATTATCAAAACTGTGGTGAATATATAACGGGTCAAGTTGCCCTATGGTGCAAGCAGAATAATAAAAAATTTTTATACTCTTTAGCTAATGATTCTGATGCAGATTATAATTTACCAGTAATGAATACCTATCGAGAAAGGATCTTGTATCGTTATGGTTTGAACAATGCAGATTATATTTTATCGCAAACTAAAAAACAGATGAACTCTCTAAAGTCGGGTTTTAAACTTAATTCTGAGATCATGCCTATGCCATGTCCAGGCCCTCGTCATGATGAATATGAACAAATTATATTAAACCAACAATCTCCCTCCATTTTATGGGCCGCTAGGATCCATGAAAGTAAGCGTTTAGAGTTATTCTTAGAGGTAGCAAAGAGCTTACCTGAATATGACTTTATTGTTGGAGGTAGCCCTCAACAAGAAGACGCTTATTTTAAAAGTGTTTTAAACACAATGAATAGTCTCGACAATGTAACCTATCTGGGGATGGTTGCTCGTGCAGACATGCCGAACTTATACCGCAGTGCAAGCGTATTTTGTTGTTCATCGGTTTATGAAGGGTTTCCTAATACCTTTTTAGAGGCATGGAGCCAAGGAGTGCCTATTGTTTCTACCTTTGACCCAGACCACTTGATCAGAGACCGTCAGCTAGGCTTTGATGCCGTCACAAAAGACGACTTAGTCTCGGGTATTAAAAAGCTCTGTTCGAATCCTGAGTTATGGCAACAATACTCTAACAATGCACGTGAATATTATGTAAAGAATCACTCTGTTGAACAAGTAATGGAACGTTTCGAAGCTATTTTCAGTGAATTGTCAAAGTAAGGTGGGAATAATGCCAATAAAATTAGCGTTTGTTACACAGTTTCCTATTGATATAGACAGGCCGCACGGTGGAGTTGAAGCCGTCAGTGTTAATTTAGTTCCTGCGTTGGCAGCTTATTCTGAATTTGAATTACATGTCATCACCTTGTGCCCTGATACTATAACCGAGTCTACTGAAAAGCTTGAAAATACAACCATTCATCGAATTCCCAAACCTGCTGGAAGTGAGCTAATCAATGCATTAAAGAAAGGTAAACAGTTAATCGAAGGTAAGGTTAAAGAAATATCCCCTGATTTAATTCATGCGCATGATACTTATGGCATTATGGTTAAAGATTTAAATATGCCTAAAGTATTTACCGTCCATGGGTTTATTTATGGTGATACGTTATTAGCGAACGGGAAGTTTAATGTATTGCGCTCTAAAATCTGGAAAATAATAGAAAAATCCAGTTGGCGTAAGCAACCCAATATAATTTCCATTAGCCCTTATGTGAGAGAACGATTAACCGGTGTCACCAAAGCACATATTTTTGATATAGATAATCCTATCTCTGAGCTGTTTTTTGATTTAACAAGAGAACCTCGCAAGAATGTGATCTTTACTTCAGCGGTGATTTCACCTCGTAAAAACGTAATACAGCTAGTTAAAGCAGTTAAAATACTTGTTGATAGAGGTGTTGAGGTTGAATTAAGAATTGCTGGTGGTGTTGTTGATCAAGATTATGCATCGCAATTAATGGAATTTATTGCGTTAAATAACTTACAACAAAGAGTCATACTTTTAGGGCGAATCTCAACACAAGAGGTTCAGGCTGAATTATGTCAGGCAGCTATTTATGGCTTAGTTTCTTTGGAAGAAAACTCCCCTATGGGCATTGAAGAAGCGATGGCGGTGGGTGTGCCAGTAGTAACTTCGAATCGTTGCGGCATGCCATATATGGTCAAACATGGTGAAACAGGTTATCTAATTAACCCTTTTGATGAATACAATATCGCGAGCAAATGTGAGTTAATTTTAAATGATTCTAAACTGGCTAGGAAAATGCACCTTAAAGCTAAACAACTAGCGAGAGATCTCTACCATGTTGAAAAGGTAGCTGCACGCACGATTGCTGTATATAACGAAGTGCTAGCGCCGTGAACACAATTCAATTATACCAAGCTTTTGTAGGGGCTTATTTTGTTTAAAAAGATTTCAGTACAAAGCTTGTTTACTATCTCATTGATTATTCTATTTGCTGTAAACACACTTGTTTTACTCACTATCTTCGACGAATGGAACAGTGATGGACCCTATAGTCACGGATTTTTAGGGATTATTGTCGTGGTGTATGTTTTTTATCTCCAGCGACATCGTTTACAAGCAACTAATTTATCCAAAGGGCATTACAGTCTGGCTTTAGTCTGTCTGGTGTCTAGTCTATTTGTTTTCTTAGTGGCATTATTATCCAGTATCCAACAATTACAGCAATTAGCTTTTTATAGCACTCTCGTTTCCTTGTTTTTTGTTTTTATGGTTGGAAAATGTTGCGAGCTTTTTTCATCCCCTTATTGATGCTGTTATTGATAATGCCAGTTTGGAACATGCTGCAATTGCCTTTGCGTGAGCTGTCAACTCAAGCTGGAGTGTGGGGACCTGAGTTACTAGGCATTGCCGTAGACCGTGACCATTATAGATTATCGACAGCGGGTGGTATGTTCGATGTTGACCCAGCTTGTTCTGGTTTAGGCTTTTTTATGGTCGCGGCGTTACTGGCGTTTTGTGTAAGCTACTTTAATAAGTTGTCCACTAAAAGAACCTTAAATTTTTTAATTATTAGTTTAGCGATTGCTATTATTGCCAACTGGTTAAGGGTGATGATTATCATCGTAGTGGGCACATATACTGAGATGAATCATTTCATCGTACATGATCACCTCACCTTTGGATGGATTGTGTTTGCTGTTTGTTTAATTCCACTTATCTATATTGCCCGTACTTTTTTTGAAGAAAGACCTGAAGATGAGAGCCAAGAGCTTATTCAGCCTGAAACTAGTGATGAGTCTTCTTTGAATAAAAAACAGGCGTCTATTACTTTAATTGTTTTAATTACTTTTGTGGTAGCTTCTTACTGGATCCCGTCTCGATATGATGAAAATTATGCTTTTGTTGAACCAAGCTTAGATAATTATCAATTAGTCAGTCGTGATAAACCCTACAGCCCAAGCTGGAAACCTTATTCACAAGGCGCCACTCAAGAGCGATTCTCCTATTACATTGATAAGTCATTAGGTTTTCAGGTTTATCTAGCTGATTACTATAAACAAGAGCAAGCTAGCGAAATGATCTTTGTAGAAAATTACCTGTTTGATGAAGACTTTTGGACAGAAATAGCAGAGAAAAAATTAGCAGTGCCGGACTCTTCAAGTTTGTCACAAGCGAACTTAGTGGTATTAAAAAGATCGGCACACAGGTACCGTTTGGTTGCATCTTGGTATGTCATTAATGAGACCGTCACTAGCGATAAAAAAATGGCTAAATTAGCGGAAGTTAAAGCGGCGTTAATAGGGAAACCTGGGGCTACTCTAGTCGCAGTTAGTTTTGACTTTGACGGTGAAAATCAAGCAATGGCTGAACAACAATTAAGTGAGTTTATTGACACTTATCTTAATTCAAATCAATCTTAATTTTAGGTAGAAAACCCAATGCAAACTGTTACTTGGTATATTAAACGCATTCAGATGATGAGCTTGAGTGAAATCACTTGGCGTATTATTTCATTATCTGCAGCTTGGGTTGAGCGTATAAGAGTGCAGTTTAATTGGGTGTCTAAAGCGGAGTTTGTTAAAGGTTATCAATCTAGCTCAGATTTTAACCCTGGTTTTACTGTGTTTACCGGTCAACTATCTGCTTATAATACTGAGTGGAAGGCACCTTTATTAGCTAAAGCTGAGATGGTGATGGCAAATAAATTAAGTTATTTCGATTTACACAATAAGCACCTAGAAACCCCTATTAATTGGCATAAAGATCATAGTGCGAATATCTACGCAAATACTGGGCATATATTGGACGTCAATTATCGTGACTTTAAGGTCAATGGTGACTGTAAGCTAGTCTGGGAGCCCAATCGTCACCATCAAATGGTGGTATTAGCAAGAGCCTATCAAGTGACTGGTGACATTCAATATGCACAAGCTGCCGTTGCACAGATGACTCATTGGTTAGATCAAAACCCCTACGGTAAAGGCATGAATTGGCGCAGTCCTTTAGAGTTAGCGATTCGTTTAATTAACTGGGTATGGACCATTGATCTTATTAAAGAGAGTGGTTTATTTGTCGGAGACTTTAAAGCACGCCTACTAGAAAGTGTTTTTCTTCATTGTCGTGATGTGAGCAGTAAGTTTTCACAAGGAACTTCAGCGAATAACCATTTGGTGGGTGAAGCAGCGGGTGTTTACATTGCAGCTAGTTACTTTTCAATGTTAAGAGATGCCGCTACGTGGAAAGATACGAGCAAACAAATATTAGAAAGAGAAATGGTTGCGCAAACCTTTGATGATGGTTGTACTAAAGAGCATGCTTTTAGTTATCAGTTTTTTGTATTGCAATTTTATCTGGTTACAGGATTAACAGGTAAATGGAGTGATGATGATTTTTCTGATAGTTATTGGAAAACCTTAAAAAGTTTATCACAGTTTGTTGTTCGCATTGCTGAAGGCGGTGAACATTACCCTATGTTAGGTGACCAAGATGACGGTTATGTGCTAGATCTTGGGGATCATGTACATGATATTAATGCACTTACAGATGTGATGGGGCATTTTTATGATGATCCACTTTTTGCCTCTCCTCAGACTAAAAGTAGTGAATCAAGTTTTTGGCTATTTAATAATAGGCAAGCAAAAATCAATCGAGGGGTGGTTGTTGACTTAGCTTTAAATTCCATTGCTTTTGAAGATGCAGGCTATTACCTATTACAAGCAGGTAAGGTTAGTGATAATAACCAGGCGAGTATCTTAATGGATGTCGCAGAGTTAGGTTATACGGCGATAGCAGCGCATGGTCATGCTGATGCTTTAAGTTGTGTTGTGCGTATTAATCAACATGATTTATTTGTGGATACAGGTACTTATGATTACTTTAGTTTCCCTGAATGGCGTAACCACTTTCGTAAAACACAAGCACATAATACGCTAGAAGTTGATGGACTTGATCAATCTGTTATGACGGGCCCATTTATGTGGGAGTCACATGCTCAGTCAACTTGTATTGAATGGTCACCCTCGAAAAGTGGTGGAAAAATAGTGGCTGCACATGATGGTTATCAACGCCTACCATCACCTGTTACCCATCAACGTGATATTGAATTAGATATTACACAACAACAGATAGTGATCACTGACTATGTCAAAGCAACAGCGCAACATGATATTGCCATCTATTTTCATTTATCTGAAGTTTGTCAGGATATACGTCTTGATCAAGGAAGTTGTTATATAACTTTAGGGGATAATGAAGTCGTGATCAGCTTGTCAGAACAAGTTAAAGCTACATTGGTTCAAGGTGTTCCTAGTGACGATAGACAGACACCTTCATTAGGTTGGTTGAGTCGAGGCTACCACCAGAAAGTGCCAATTACTACTTTAGTACTTTCCGCTGATATTAATGGTAATAGTGAGTTTGTTACGAGTATTGCCTGGAAATAAACGGTGCCTTAAACTAAGTCATTTATTTAATCTAACTGGTTTAAGGTATTTTCCCGTTGGCCAAATAGTGAAAAAGTTAAAGAGTGTGTTTTTCAGCTTATTTGGCCAAATAAGTAGATGTTGCCCATTGCGTTGTTTAGCTAACCAGCGCCTTTTGTGGTTTGTATACTGACCCAAAAAGTCATAATCCGTTAAGCCTTCCTGAATACACCTTTGCATGACGTGATAACGTAATACTTGGCCTGTGCCTTTTTGGAAGTCTGGATTAAAACCTTCTTGTAAGGCAAAAAATTGCCCGCGATATACATAACCAATTTGTACTGCTTGGGTTTTATCGTCACATGTTAATTCAGCTAATCTTAACCAACCTCTATGTAATGCTTTTCTTGTAAAGTCTTGATAGAAGGTAGCCATTTCTGGGCGTCGCTGAAAGGATCCTTTAAGACCTGTACGTTGCCAGCGTAAGTTATGTAGTTCAAATAATTGCTGCAAACTTTTATCAAGTAATACAGGGTCTTCACAATAGCTTACTTGCCACTCTCCTAACTTCGATAAATAACCTTGAGTCTGCTTTATATTAGTACGTAAGCTTTTTGATAGTTCAGGTAGGAGGGACAGGGATAGTGATTTTAAGCTGGTATTAGCGAAATCAACCTCACGTGACGCTAAACGTAGTTCAGGAGTTTGTTGCAATGATGTTATTAAGCTTTGACCACCAGTTGTCCAGCTGCTGACATTCGTGTACCAAATAAGATCCCAATGAGAGCTTGTTTGTTTTGCTAGTAGTGTCTGCCAAAGCTGTTGCTTTAAATTAACACTATCTTGTTTTCTAACAATAAAGTTGGAGTACTCAGAGCCGATCCCTTGATCCCCTGCAAATCGTAATACTTGATAGGTTAATGTCTTAAGGAGTTGGTAAGGCTGAATATAAAAAGGGGCAATCGCAATCGGTTTGTTATTTTCTTTTAATACAATAAACAATAATTTTGTGTCAGCAAAGCAGGTATCTTTCCAGCTTTCCATCCACTCCCAGGTGAGAAATATATTATCTGCATCGGATTGCTCTAATAAGGGGTTCCAGTCAGTTTGTAATGTTTTTATTTCCGACCAGGAGGTCATTACATGAGAAGTGATAACTGACATAGTGTAGTACATACCTTATTTGAGTAAATATTGTTAGTAAACATACTGGTTAGAAGGAGCTTTTGGTGTCCCTATCTCGTTATTTAACACAGTTAGATAAGCAAGATTATATTTTATTGTAAAATAAAACAGGTAAATAGCGGCATTAATTTAATTTAATCCGCATTTATTTGAGCTCCGCGGTTTAATCACATGATCTATTATTTTGCTATGCTATTATATTTTCACTATTAATTGTCTATGAGAGCAAAATGACTACGCAAAAAAATGAAAATATCCACATCCAATCAGAAACTGTTTTAATTACACCTGCAGAGCTTAAAGCGTCTTTGCCCGCTTCTGATAGTGTGTATCAATTCATTAATGAATCTCGTCAAACTATTTCTAACATCGTTCATAAAACTGACCCTCGCTTTTTAGTTATTTGTGGTCCATGTTCGATTCATAATATTGAAGCTGCAAAAGATTATGCAGCACGTTTGAAAGACTTACATGAACAATATAAAGATACCTTATATATTGTTATGCGCGTTTATTTTGAAAAACCACGTACAACAGTCGGTTGGAAAGGTCTGATTAACGACCCTCATATGGACGATTCATTTGATATTGAGACAGGTCTTAAAAAAGCACGTGAACTTCTGCTTTGGATTTCTGAGTTAGGTCTACCGATTGCGACTGAAGCATTAGATCCAATCAGCCCACAATACATTGGAGACTTATTCAGTTGGGCTGCGATTGGCGCACGTACCACTGAATCACAAACACACCGTGAAATGGCGAGTGGTTTATCAACACCAGTTGGTTTCAAAAATGGCACAGACGGTAGCTTATCAACGGCTGTAAATGCAATGCAATCAGCTTCATCTCCACATCGTTTCATGGGTATTAACCAAGCAGGTCAAAGTGCATTACTACAAACTGCTGGTAATAAAGACGGTCACGTTATTTTACGTGGTGGTGGCGGTAAACCAAACTATGATTCAATCAACGTTGCACTAGCAGAGCAAGCGTTAGCAAAAGCGAATATGGAAGAGATTCTAATCGTTGATTGTAGTCATGAAAACTCTAGTAAAAACCATGAGTTACAACCATTGGTTGCTAAAGATGTATTCCAACAAGTTGTTGCGGGTAATAAGTCTATTATTGGTATTATGCTGGAAAGTAATATTAATGCTGGTAATCAGCCAACTAAACTACCAGTTGAAGATCTTAAGTACGGTGTATCAGTAACGGATGCTTGTATTGATTGGGCAACTACCTGTGAATTATTAGAGCAAGCGGCTGTATCATTAAAAGATACTGTCCTGAATAAATAAGAAGTAAATTATGCCTTTAAGTAAATTACGAGATCAAATTGATGCTGTTGACCAGCAAATCATTGATCTATTAGCTGAGCGTTTACGCTTAGTGGGTGAAGTAGGTGAGGTTAAAACTAAACATGGTTTACCTATCTATGCACCAGATCGTGAAGCTGCAATGTTAGCTAAACGTCGTGAAGAAGCTGAATCTAAAGGGGTTCCTGCGAACCTGATCGAAGATATCTTACGCCGTACCATGCGTGAGTCTTATGCAAGTGAAAACGAAACAGGCTTTAAAACAGTTAATCCAGCGATGAAGCGTATCGTGATCATTGGTGGTAACGGTTTATTAGGCCAACGTTTTGTTGAAATGTTTAAACTATCGGGTTACGAAGTAGATGTTTTAGGACGTGCTAACTGGGATCAAGCAGAAGCTATTTGTAGCAAAGCAGGTTTAGTGATTGTTGGTTCGCCGATTGATGTAACTACGGATGTGATTAAACAGCTTAATTTCCTCCCTAAAGATTGTATTTTAGCGGATATTACCAGTGTTAAAGACGAACCATTAACAGAGATGTTAGCGGTCCATGAAGGCCCTGTTGTTGGTCTTCATCCTATGTTCGGTCCTGATATCTCTAGTTTTGCAAAGCAAGTTATTGTGTACTGTGATGGACGCGGTGAAGAACACTACCAATGGTTAATTGAACAGATGAAGATCTGGGGGGCACATCTTTACCCTGTAGCGGCACCTACACATGATGAGTCGATGACGCTAATCCAAGCACTACGTCATTTCACTAGTTTCGTATATGGTGTTCATCTGCAAGAAGTAGATGCGGATCTAGAGCAATTATTAGATCTAAGTTCACCTATTTATCGCTTAGAGTTAGCAATGGTAGGGCGTTTATTTGCGCAGGAGCCAGCTTTATATGCTGATATTATCCTATCGCAAAAAAATAACTTAACCATGATCAAGCGATACCATAAACATTTCTCTGATGCGATTGAACTATTGGAAAATCAAAATCGAGATGAGTTTATTGAGCGTTTTAAATCAGTTACTAACTGGATGGGTGATTATTCATCATTATTCTTAGATGAAAGTCGTGTGATGTTACAGCAAGCACATGATAATCGTCATTATGAGAATAAGTAATATCAACGATATTACCGAAAGGAGGCAATAGCCTCCTTTTTTTATTACCGAAAAACTAATCTAAATAAAAATATGATCTAATTGATTTGCCTATTTCGGTATTATTGATGAAACATATAAAGCATGAAATGACTTTCTTAGCCCCCTATAAGAGTGAAAAGTATATGCTTTAGGGATTGGATGAAACTCACCAGTTAATTTTGCAGATTGGCATAAGCGGCGATAGCGATTAAGCGAAGCTTAATATTAGGGGCGCTGGCTTCAGCCTGCATGTTTACGTATTGAATTTAATTTTGTTTTTGATTCATACCAATCAGAGTAAAAATATGATCTAATTGATTTGCCTATTTCGGTATTATTGATGAAACATATAAAGCATGAAATGACTTTCTCAGCATTCCTATAAGAGTGAAAAGAATATGCTTTAGGGATTGGATGAAACTCACCAGTTAATTTTACAGATTGGCATAAGCGGCGATAGCCATTAAGCGAAGCTTAATATTAGGGGCGCAGGCTTCAGCCTGCATGTTTATGTGTTGAATTTGATTTTGTTTTTGATTCATACCTATCAGAGTAAAAATATGATCTAATTGATTTACCTATTTCGGTATTATTGATGAAACATATAAAGCATGAAATGACTTTCTTAGCCCATCCCTATAAGAGTGAAAAGTATATGCTTTAGGGATTGGATGAAACTCACCAGTTAATTTTACAGATTGGCATAAACGGCGATAGCCATTAAGCGAAGCTTAATATTAGGGGCGCTGGCTTCAGCCTGCATGTTTATGTGTTGAATTTTATTTTGTTTTTGATTCATACCAATCTAAGTAAAAATATGATCTAATTGATTTGCCTATTTCGGTATTATTGATGAAACATATAAAGCATAAAATGACTTTCTCAGCATCCCTATAAGAGTGAAAAGTATATGCTTTAGGGATCGGATGAAGCTCACCAGTTAATTTTACAGAATGGTATAACTATTAAGAAAGTGAATCGAGCTTAAATGAGAGATCAAAAAAGGAGGCTGATAGCCTCCTTGGTGTTAATGACTCATTAATTTAAATGCAGCCTTTATGCAGCAAATTCTTTGTTCATTTTGATTTCAGCATCTGATTCAATTTCAACCTCTGGCTCTTCTATCGGCTCGCCTGAAATTTCACCGTTACGACATAACTCTTTACCGTTATTTTTCGCTCGGTTTGCTTCATCTTTATGAATGTGTTTGTTTAATTGACGCTCAATTTTTTGGAATAATTGCGTGATAGCAACATATAAGTCGTCATGCTCTGCATGAGCAAAAATTTTACCGTTTGGAACACCAATTGTGCCTTCAATTTTGACACCCTTAGGCTCTTTGGTGATGATGAAATGTGGTTTAATCAGTGAAACTTGTAGTTTCTGTAACTTTTCGAAGCGTTCCTCTACTTTTGCGCGCATTGTGTCTGTGATAGTCATTTGTTTGCTAGTAATTTCAATTCTCATTTAGGACACCTTTTAGTTATACACTTATTGTGTTCAGTAATAGATTAGGCTTTTCAATTTAATTTAAATGTGATGAAAGTCACATCTAGAAAGCCTTCTCGATAAACCAATTTATTCTTTGAACTAAGCATATTTTTTGAAAAAAATTGCAATTTTACTTGCTGAATTGTCGTACTTAGTCTGTGAAAGCGTAAATTAGTTTTATTCTTTATTTCAGATTACATCTCCTATTATTTGTGGTTAAAAGTCTTTCAATAACTTAATCATTTGATATCTTTAATGCTCTTATATAATCACTTTATTAGAGCTATTCTGTTTTATGAATAAGATTAAGCATATACACAGTTACATATTTTGCACCCTTTTTACAATGAGTTTTTTTCTCATGGTCAATCTTGGGGTGATACTATTAGTATGTATGGGGATGTAAAGTACGATTTCAAGTTCCAGCATTTTGATTATGTGAACCCAAATGCTCCTAAGGGAGGGACATTTAAACAAGCCTCAATAGGTAGCTTTGATTCACTCAACCCATTTATAGTAAAAGGAAATGCCGCAGAAGGTGTTTCTTATATCTACGATACATTATTACAGCAATCCAGTGATGAACCTTTTAGTTTATATCCATTAGTGGCAGAAAAAGTGAGGGTTGCGGATGACTTTGGCTCAGTGAGTTTTTTAATTAACCCTGATGCAAAATTTCAAGATGGTCAGCCAATTACTGCAAAGGATGTAAAATTTAGCTTTGATATATTAACCACAGAAGGTGCGCCTCATTATAGTTCCTATTACGCTGGGGTTGAGCAGGTTGTGGTTGATAGCAGGTTACAGGTGACTTTTAAATTTAAAGAGACTGGTAATCGTGAACTTCCTTTAATTATTGGTCAAATCCCTATTTTCCCAGCACACTTTTGGCAGGGTAAAGCATTTGCTAAAAGTGGTTTGATTATTCCACTTGGATCCGGACCTTATCGTATTGAAGGTTTTGATGCTGGTAAGCAGATCGTTTATCAACGTAATGAAGATTATTGGGCAAAAGGTTTACCCGTTAACAAAGGGCGATACAATTTTGATCGTCTTATTTTTGATTATTATCGTGATGATACAGTGGCCTTTGAAGCCTTTAAATCGGGCGCTTTTGATTATCGTTTAGAAAGCTCTTCTAAACGTTGGGCAACAGGTTATGTTGGCGAACAATTTGATAGCGAAAAAATAAAACGAGAGCAAATATCCGATAAAAACCCACAGGGAATGCAAGGCTTTTGGTTTAATTTACGTAGAGATAAATTTAAAGATCCTAAAGTACGCAAAGCGATTTCATTATTATTCGACTTTGAATGGGCAAATAAAACCCTGTTTTATAATGCGTACACACGTATAGACAGTTTTTACTCCGGCTCTGAGTTAGCGACAGGAACAAAAATTAGCGAAGCTGAAAAGGCGATTTTAACCCCTTACAAATCACAGCTCCCTGAATCAGTCTTTCAGCCTTTAACGAATAACAAAACATCAGGTGATGGCAACGTGAGAGTACAGATGCGCCAAGCAGTAGCATTATTAGCAGAGGCGGGTTACACCTTAAAAGACAGTAAAATGCAAAACCAGCAAGGTGAGCAGTTGAGCTTTGAGTTTTTACTGTATAGCAAAGACTTTGAGCGGATTATTCACCCATTCCGTCGTAACCTACAAAGAATAGGCATTAAAACTAATATCCGCTTAGTGGATATTTCACAATTCATTAATCGTTTAAACAACTTCCAGTTTGATCTTGTTTCATTACGCAAAGGACAATCTATTTCCCCTGGTAATGAACAAGCGAGCTTTTGGGGATGCGACAGTGCTAATCAAGTGGGCACATCGAATTGGGCAGGTATTTGTGACCCTGTGATCGATGCCTTAACTAAACAGTTAATTACTGCGACCACTCGTCAACAGTTAGTGGATACAACTCAAGCGCTAGACCGTGTGTTATTGTCGCAGGATATGGTGATCCCTCAGTGGTATTTACCGGCATCTCGCATTGCCTATTGGGATAAATTTGAGCACCCGAAGATCGCTCCCGATTACGAGCTTGGTTTAGATATTTGGTGGTCAAAGGAAGTAACACATAAAATAATGAAAAGAGACAATAGATGCAGCAATATATTTTAAAAAGGTTGTTGTTAATTATTCCAACGTTATTGGGGATCATGACCCTTAACTTTTTTATTGTGCAAGTTGCTCCTGGTGGGCCAGTGGAACAAGCCATTGCTAAGTATCAAGGAATTGATGCTAATGCTAGTAATCGTCTTACTTCAAGCACTGAAAGTGAGATAAAGCAGGGGGCAAATAAACAGAGTCAATATCGAGGCGCGCAGGGGGTGGACCCTGAGTACATTAAAGCTTTAGAAAAGTTATATGGCTTTGATAAACCTTTATATGAGCGTTATTTTTCCATGTTGTGGCGCTATATCAATTTTGATTTTGGCGATAGCTTTTATCGTGATAAAAGCGTGATTGATTTGATCTATGAAAAGATGCCAGTATCGATTTCCCTGGGTTTATGGACGACCTTGTTAGCCTACTTTATTTCCATTCCCCTAGGTATTAAAAAAGCCACTAGTCACGGTAGCCGCTTTGATGTGTGGACCAGTACTGCAGTTACCATTGGTTATGCTATTCCAGCCTTTATTTTTGCGATTATTTTAGTGGTGCTTTTTGCTGGTGGTTCCTATTTTAGTTGGTTTCCTTTGCGTGGTTTAACCTCTGATAATTTTGAGCAAATGCCTTGGTATGCACAAATTAAAGATTACTTTTGGCACCTCGCCTTACCGATTCTAGCCAGTGTATTAGCCAGTTTTGCTACCTTAACTATGCTCACGAAAAACTCCTTTTTAGATGAGGTTAATAAGCAGTATGTGATAACCGCTAGAGCGAAAGGCTGTTCTAAAAATAGAGTCTTGTATGGGCATATTTTTAGAAATGCAATGTTATTAGTTTTAGCTGGGTTACCTGCTGCATTAATTGGGATTTTTTTACTGGCTCTATGTTGATTGAAGTGATTTTCTCATTAGATGGATTGGGGTTATTAAGCTTTGAATCGGTTATTTCTCGCGACTATCCAGTTATTTTTGGCTCCTTGTATATTTTTACCTTAGTGGGGTTAGTGTTGAAATTAATTAGTGATATTACCTACACCTTAATTGATCCACGTATTACTTTTGAGGGCCAATAATGTCGTTACTATTAACTTGGCAGCGTATGCGGAAAAACCCGAGTAATCATCAACGTTGGACTCAATTCAAAGCCAATAAACGTGGTTATTATTCACTGTGGATCTTTACTATTTTATTTTGTTTAAGTTTGCTTGCAGAGCTTTGGGTAAACGATAAACCGATTATGGTGTCCTATCAGTCAAACTGGTATTTCCCTGTGATTGAAGATGTCCCAGAGCAAGAGTTAGGTGGGGATTTTGATATCACCACCGATTATCGTGACCCTTATATGATTAATAAAATTAACCAAGAAGGTTGGATGATTTGGCCTTTGATCCCTTTTTATTATGACTCCATTAATTATGAACTCACTAGCGCAGCTCCTTCAGCACCAGATGCGGTGAATTGGTTAGGTACCGATGATCAAGGGCGAGATGTAGTCGCCCGTTTAATTTATGGTTTTCGTATCTCTGTTGTGTTTGCACTAGCCTTAACTTTAGTGAGCTCAGTAATTGGCGTCATTGTTGGCGCTATCCAAGGTTATTACGGCGGTAAAATAGACTTATTAGGGCAACGATTACTAGAAATATGGGAAGGTTTACCTATGCTGTTTATGCTGATTATTTTGGCTAGTTTTGTTGAACCGACCTTCACCTGGTTATTAGGATTAATGATTGTGTTTAGCTGGCCTAGTTTAGTGAGTGTGGTTCGCGCGGAGTTCTTACGCGGCCGCCATCTGGATTACGTAAAGGCAGCAAAAGCATTAGGTGTTAAAGACAGAACAATCATGTTCAAACATATTTTACCCAACGCTATGATTGCGACACTCACTTTTATGCCTTACCTGTTTACTGGTGCGTTAACAATGTTAACTTCCTTAGACTTTTTAGGTTTTGGTTTGCCTTTAGGATCGGCATCTTTAGGGGAAATGATCTCCCAAGGGAAAGATAATATGCATGCACCTTGGTTAGCGATTACCGCCTTTATCTCTCTGTCGAGCATCTTAGTGTTATTGGTATTTATTGGAGAAGCTGCACGTGATGCATTTGATCCGAGGAAAACATTATGAGTGAACAAGCGCCTCTATTAAGTGTTGATAGTTTAGCCGTTAGTTTTGCTGAACAGTCCATATTATCCGGTGTTAGTTTTACTTTGGAACAAGGTAAAACATTAGCGATTGTTGGCGAGAGTGGATCAGGAAAATCACTAACCGCATTATCTATTCTGCAATTATTACCCTATCCACATGCTCATCATCCAGCGGGTAAAATCCATTTTCAAGGTCGACCATTGCTCGGAGAGCCTGAACAAGTGTTGGAGGCAATCCGCGGTAATAAAATCAGCATGATCTTTCAAGAACCAATGACCTCATTAAACCCGTTGCACAGCATTGAAAAACAAATTGGTGAAACTCTCTTGTTACATAAAGGATTAACCGGAAAGAAAGCACAATTACGGAGCATAGAACTACTCAAATTAGTTGGTATAGAAAACCCTGAAGAACGCTTGAATAGCTATCCTCATCAGTTATCTGGCGGACAACGTCAACGAGTGATGATTGCTATGGCATTAGCAAATGAACCTAATCTATTAATTGCTGACGAACCTACAACGGCGTTAGATGCAACGATTCAAAAAGCAGATATTGGCGTTATTGAAGACGTTACAAAAGAAACTCAATATGGGTATTTTATTAATTACCCATGATTTGAATATTGTTAGGCAGTTTGCTGATGACGTTCTGGTTATGTGTAAAGGGCAGCAGGTTGAGTATCAAAAAACATTGCAGGTATTTACTGCGCCACAGCATGAATACACTAAAACCTTGTTAAATGCAGTACCTGAAGGTGAAATGTCTGAATTGGTTGATCCTAAAGTAATGTTAAGTGCGTACAAGGTTAACGTCAGTTTTCCCACGAAGAAAAATTTTGGGGAAAAGTCATTAAATCGACGCAGGTAGTAAAGGATGTTTCTTTAACTATTCACGCTGGGGAGACGTTAGCAATTGTTGGTGAAAGTGGTTCAGGTAAAAGCACTTTGGCACAGGCATTGCTTCAGTTAAATAAGCATACTGGGCAAGTGGTTTACTTAGGAGAAACAATAGGACAGTTACCTAAAAATGAGTTGCAGTTGTTACGTCAACAATTGCAAATTGTGTTTCAAGATCCTTACGCGAGTTTGAGCCCAAGAATGTCGGTGCGTGATATTGTTGCAGAGGGTTTGCAAGTTTTTAACCAACATAATAGGTTGAGTGAGCAAGCAGTAGAACGACAGGTACAACAAGTACTATTAAAAGTAGGTTTGGATAGTAAGGCGGCTAACCGATATCCCCATCAGTTTTCTGGCGGGCAGCGACAACGTATTGCCATTGCAAGGGCGTTGGTATTAAAGCCTAAATTAATTGTGTTAGATGAACCCACTTCAGCATTAGATAGAAGTATTCAAAAACAAATTATTGAGCTATTGAAGAATTTACAACAAGAGCTAGGATTAAGTTACTTGTTTATTAGTCATGATTTATCTGTGGTAAGGGCAATTAGCCACCGAGTATTAGTATTGAAGTCTGGTGAGGTAGTAGAGCAGGGGACTACCTCTGAAATATTTGAAAATGCAAAGCATAGTTATACGCAAGAGTTGCTATCGTCAGTTGTTTTGTGAAATGATGTTTTAATTACTTATTATTTATGTTGAGGTGTTATGAAGAGATTAATCTTAGGGTGTTTGTTATTTTCAACATCAAGCTTCGTGAGTGCATTAAGTTTAGATGCTCAACGAGATATTTTTACTGAAACCTTAGCATTACAAGAGAAAAAAGAGTGGCAAAAAGCCAATCAAAACATTCAAAAAATTGATGATTATTCATTAGCGTATCTGGCTAAATATTATTATTTAAGAGCTAATCTTGATACGGTTAGTGATCAAGCTGTTTTAGATTATATTGCAAATAATAAAGGCAAGATCGCAGCAGAAGATCTGCAGCGTAGTTATCTTTTCCACCTATCAAAAGAGAAGGATTGGGCGCAGTTTATGGTGGCCTATCCAAGAATGCCAAATAATCGACAGTTAAAGTGTCATTATTTGCAGGCTGCCATTGCAACAGGCAACGCTAAAAAAGCGTGGCCTGATGCGCAGAAATATTGGTTATCTAGCACCTCTCTGCCAAATGCATGTGATGATGTGTATGTTTTTTACCAAAATAGTGACCTGTTAACACAAAATGATATATGGCAACGTTTTGAGTTAGGTTACGTGAGTAATAAACGTGGTTTAATGCGCTTTTTAATGGCCAGAATGAACAAAGAAAATCTCGCTTTAGCCAAGCAATTATACAATCTGCATGAAAAACCAGAAACTCTGTTAAACAGTGATCTTTTCAATTCACGATCTGCAAGTAGTTTTAGCTTCTTAGTACCCACAATAAAGCGCTTAGCTAATAAAGATTTAGGAAAAGCGATGGAGCTTTACAATTTTTATAGCAAAAAAGTTAACTTTACTAAGAGTGAAGAAAAACAGTTAAAAACACAATTTGCTCGTATTATCGTTCAACGTGGTAAAATTCAATACTTCACTTGGTTAGATAAAGAGTTAGGGGAGTTGGGTAATGTATCCTTGATTGAGCAGCGTATTCGTTATGCGATTAAGCGTGATGATTGGAAAAACATCGAATTTTGGATCTCGCAATTACCAGATGATAAACGTAATTCATCGGCTTGGTTATACTGGCAAGCACGTGTTTTAGAGCATGCTGGGAAATCAGATCAAGCAGAGGCTTTGTATAACAAAGTCGCTAAAAATCGTAATTTCCATGGTTTTATGGCCGCTCAAAAACTGGGTGTAGATTTTTCACTTAACGCACAAGCTATTGTTGAACAAAAAGGCAGCCTAAAAGGGTTAGAAGCAAAGCTATCTGTGATTGAAGAGCTGCTTTACCATGACCTAAATATTTCAGCTAAAAGAGAATGGCAACGATTACTCAGTAATCAGAGTAAAGCTAAACAACAGCAATTAGGTTTGTATGCTTACAATCAAGATTGGCCATATTTATCAGTGCTAGCGAGTATTAACTCTAAAAGCTGGAATGCATTAAATATTCGTTTCCCGAATGCAAAAGCTGAATTATTTGTAGAGGCCGCTAAACAATATAATGTTGAGCCAACCTATATCTATGCGATAACTCGACGTGAGAGTAGCTTTGACCAGCATGCTAAATCTCCTGTAGGTGCGAGTGGTTATATGCAACTGATGCCTAAAACGGCAGAGGAAACAGCAAAAAAAATTGGTTTAACAGAATACAATAAAGTAGAGCAGTTAAATCAGGGAGAGCTTAATGTTCAGTTAGGTACTGCATACTTTAATGGTCTATTAACCCGTTATAATGGTAATCGAGTATTAGCTACAGCTGCTTATAATGCTGGTCCACATCGCGTGGATAGATGGGTGAGTGCCGAAAAGAAAAAAGGCAATAAAGGAATTGAAATTGATAGCTGGATAGACACTATCCCATTTTATGAAACTCGTGCTTACGTACAAAACGTACTCGCGTACAATGTTATTTATCAACATGTGTTTGGTAAACCATTGAAGTTTCTTCATAATGAAGAGTTATCAGGCGACTACTAATTGTTAATCGTTTGTTTATAACACCGCTTGTTGGTATCACCAGCAAGCGGTGTTTTGCTTTTCACCATCGCTTGTTTTTAGGCCGCTTTGGTTAATATACAAGCTTTGACAAATTACTTCGTCATGTTTTTGTACACTACTCTCTTTTACTTGTGCTTTTAAAAGGTAAGTGTGTGTTGAGGCTGACACTATGCTAAAAGTATAGTGCTCATGTGCTGTTGGTAAGCCAATAATATTGATATCTGAACTGTAATTCGGCTCTGTGATGCGATAACTACTTTGCTCTACTTGTGCTTTAATCAGTTCACTTTGTGCTTCAGTACGTCGTGTTTTTAAGACAAAGTCTTGATATGAAGGGTAAGCAATACTGACTATGATCCCTAAAATAGCGATAGCGATCAGTAACTCAATTAATGTAAAACCACGATGTAGGCTGATCATTTGCTTCCCTTATTGTTAATGCTTCGATAGGAGCTTAACGAAGTTAATCGTCGAATATCTTGAATGTAAGTCATACATTTCTGCGTAGAAATGACGATGAATACTTATTCTATTAATTAGCTAAGGTATTTTTCGTAGATTAAATAGCTTATTAGTTGCACAAAAGAGAACAAGCTTTCAGTATTTGATCCATTATTAGTATAGGAAAGCATTGCAAAGTCGCATGCTAGGAAAGCAGGTTATGTGTGAATTTGTATAGTTAGTCATGTAACCAGGGGGAGGAACTTTCTAGAGAATTACGACTAACATAGCTAAAGAACAATAAAATTTAAGCACTTAAAGTGCTAATAACATCCTCTTATTAATCAAATAACTTGTGTACCACGACCAATGTTTCTTCTATTTGTGCTGTGCTACTCGGCGCGATATAAATAGTATCATCGCCAGCAATAGTACCTAAAATACCTTCCGCTTTACCCATTGAGTCAAGTAAGCGAGCGATTAATTGTGCAGCTCCAGGGCTGGTTCTAATAACAATTAAGCTTTCATTATGGTCAATATCTACAACCAAGTTTTTAAGTGGGCTAGTGGTGGTAGGTAAACCTAATTCTACAGGTAAACAATACACCATATCACCCGTTGCATTACGGGTTCTAACAGCACCTGTTTTACTTAACATACGAGATACTTTGGATTGATTGATATGTGTAAAACCGGCTTCTAACAAAGCATCAACAATCTCACTTTGTGAGCTTAAATGCTCTTTTTAAGTAAACATTTAAAAAAGTCCATCAATTCAGAAGCTTTGCGCATTACTGTTCCCATCTATTTAAGATAATAAAGGGACTATTTTAATCTAAAGTAGTGCCCAGTGAATAGATTAAATGTCACTTTTTTTGCATATTTATTCGTTTTTTATAAAATAAATGCATTTATAACAGGATAGCTACTTTCTTTACGGGAGTTCTGCTAACATTTGCTGGAATTAAATTTTATCAGGACGATATCTTATGGCTTTTTTAATGCGCAAATTAGCGCTTATTAGTTTCCTATTATCCACCTCTCTTTGTGCACAAGCGTTAGAAAAAATACAAGTTAGATTTGCTACTGATGCCAACTACTACCCCTTTGAGTTCTTGACTGAAGATAAAAAAATTGCTGGTTTTGATATTGATATCGCAATGGCTATTTGTGATGAAATGAATATGAGCTGTAGTTTTGAACATCATCGATTTGATGGTTTATTATTAACCCTTCCCTTTGGGCGGTATGATGCAGTGATTGCAGCATTGGATATTACTAGCGAGCGACTAGAAAAAGTCGACTTCAGTGATAGTTATTATAAAGTCCCACCTGTATTTGTTAGCAAGAACCCATTACAAACTGCATTTTCATTATCAGGTAAGTTGATTGGCGTACAAGCGAATACCTCTAATCAAAATTATTTAATAAAATTGGCGCCTGAAGATAGTTATATTGTTCCTTACTTTTCTTCAAAAGCGGCTTTATTAGCTCTACAAAGAGAGAAATTGATGCCGTTTTTGCTGATTTTGAGGTGGTAAATGATTTTTTGAGTAAACAAGATGAGCAACAACCCCCTTTGGTGATCAGCAGAACGGAGTCAGTGTTTGTTGAGCAATTTTCTAAAGGTTATGGCATTGCTGTGAAAAAAGGCAATGATGATCTACGTTTACGTTTAAATGAAGGTTTGAAGTTAATTGTTGAAAATGGTACTTATAAACAAATTTATGATCAATATTTTCCTCAAAAATAGCGCTGAGCTGAGGAATTTAGTAGTACCCATTCATTTACAAATACGCTAATCTTTAACATAAGTCACAATTGTTTAACATATTTCACACATGCGTATTTATTCACTTTAGAATAGATGCGATTACTCTTAAATATATAAACATTTTTTATTTCATTGGAGAAAAATATGAAAGTTGCTGTTCTTGGTGCTGCAGGTGGTATCGGTCAAGCCCTCGCTTTATTACTTAAATTAGATTTACCAGCAGGCTCTACATTATCACTATACGACGTTGCTCCAGTTACTCCGGGTGTTGCTAAAGATTTAAGCCACATCCCATCAAGTGTTACAGTTGATGGTGTTGGTGGTGATGATCCAACGGCTGTTTTAGAAGGTGCTGACGTAGTATTAATTTCTGCGGGTGTTGCACGTAAGCCAGGTATGGACCGCTCAGACTTATTCAACATTAATGCAGGCATCATTAAAACATTAATCGGCAAAGTAGCTGATGTTGCGCCTACAGCATGTATCGGTGTTATCACAAACCCAGTAAACACAACAGTAGCTATCGCTGCTGAAGTATTAAAAGCAAAAGGTGTTTACAACAAAAACAAACTATTCGGTATTTCTACGCTAGATGTTATCCGTGCTGAAGAGTTTGTTGGTGAGCTAAAAGGTATCCCATCTGAAGACGTATTTGTTAACGTTATTGGCGGCCACAGTGGTACAACTATCCTGCCTTTATTATCTCAAGTGCAAAACGTTGAGTTCACTGACCAAGAAGTTATCGACCTAACTGACCGTATCCAAAATGCAGGTACTGAAGTTGTAAATGCAAAAGCCGGTGGTGGTTCTGCTACGTTATCTATGGCACGTGCTGCAGCTGTATTTGGTGTTAACCTTGTTAAAGCACTATCTGGTAAGCAAGGTATTATTCAGAATGCTTATGTAGATGGCGGTAACCCTGACTCACCATTCTTTGCTCAACCGCTATTATTAGGTAAAAACGGTATTGACCGTGTGCTACCTTGTGGTGAGTTAAGTGCATTCGAAGAAGCGAAAAAACAAGAGATGCTGTCAGTATTACATGCTGATATTAAACTAGGTGTTGATTTCGTTAACAACTAATCTGCTTTTTTGTTATTAAGCGTTTATAATAAGGCCAGTTGTACTGGCCTTTTTTGTATCTATAAGGGGAAGCTAGCACAATCCGTATGCACAAAAAGGAGTGGATATGAAAGTTGTAGAAGCAATGACCTCAAGAGTTGTCTCGGTGACCATGGACGATCGTATTCCTGTCCTTAGGAATATATTATCTGAAGCTGGTTTCCATCACTTATTAGTGGTTGAAGATGGCAAACTGCAAGGTGTGATTAGTGACCGAGATTTATTAAGAGTACTAAGCCCTTTTTTAGGTACTGAAGCAGAGTTGCAGCGTGACTTTGACACCGCACAGCGACCAGCACATCAAGTAATGACTCGTTCCCCTGTGACGGTCGAGCCAGATGCTTCAATTAAAGATGCGTTAAACTTGATGTTAACTCACGATATTAGTTGTCTGCCTGTATTAGATCAGGATGAGATACTAGGCATATTCACCATGCATGATGGTGTGAGAGCCTTGATGCGCTAATTGTAGGTGTTTTAAATTATTGAAGGGCAGCTGTCTATATTCATTACAAAAGACAGTTCAATAATCATTTGGTGTATATCTATTGCTTTAAAGCAGTTAGTTAAATAAATTTATATATACAAATATCATAAATAATACATTTTAAATATTTTATATTGCACCTGTTATTCTTTATAGTGTCGACCTCGACCAGTTACCTGAGATATATATGGACTATCTTCCGATTTTTACCAAATTACAGAATCGTCATTGCCTAGTAGTGGGCGGCGGGGACATTGCTGCGCGTAAAGTGCATCTTCTATTAAAAGCGAATGCTTCAATTACTGTTTGTGCACCAGATATTTGTGATTCGTTATTAGAAAAAGCCAAAAATAACCAGCTATCAGTGATTCAAGCGCCTTTCTCCGATGAGATGATGGAAGGCAAATGGTTAGTGGTAGCAGCCACCAATCAACATCATATCAATGAACATGTTGCACAACTTGCAGAGCAAAAACAGATTTTAGTTAACGTGGTCGACGAGCCCAAATTATGTAGTTTTATCATGCCTTCTATTGTTGATCGCTCTCCAATCGTTGTTGCTATCTCAAGTGGTGGTAAAGCACCTGTATTAGCACGTTTAATACGTGAGCGTTTAGAAGCCTTATTGCCGATGCATTTAGGGCGATTAGCACAGATTTCAGGTGAATTTCGTCACCGTGTAAAACAGGTGATCACCAAAGAGTCACTGCGCCGCCGTTACTGGGAAAAGTTGTTTGGTAATGGGGATTTAGCAAGTTTATTGCAAAAAGGTCAAACCGAAAAAGCCCAACAATTCATGGAAGATAATTTGAATGATGATGTGGCTCAAGGTGATGTCGCACTTGTAGGCGCTGGGCCTGGCGATCCATCTTTATTAACACTCAAAGCATTACAATTAATGCAACAAGCGGATATTGTTTTATATGATCGATTAGTTTCTAAAGATATCTTAGAGCTAGTACGCCGTGATGCTGATTTAATCTCGGTAGGGAAAGCCGCAGGTAAGCACGAAGTGCAACAATCTCGCACTAATCAAATGTTAGTGGAGTTTGCTCAGCAAGGTAAGAAAGTAGTTCGTCTTAAAGGTGGGGACTCCTTTATCTTTGGGCGTGGCGGTGAAGAGTTAGAAGAGTTAGTTGAAGCAGGCGTTGCTTTCCAAGTTGTACCGGGCATTACATCTGCCTCTGGATGTAGCACCTATGCTGGTATTCCTTTGACTCATAGAGATTATGCTCAATCGGTTACCTTTGTAACAGGGCATAGAAAAGAAGACGGTAAAGCCTTAGATTGGAAGTCTCTAGCGACACCACACCAAACATTGGTCGTGTACATGGGCTTATTACGCGCACAAGAGATACAAACTAACCTTTTAATTAATGGGCGTGATGAACAGACACCTGTTGCGTTAATTAATAAAGGGACTACCAATGATCAACAAGTGATCACAGGAACCTTATCTGAACTCTCTATTTTAGGCGGTGGTTTGGAAGGGCCAACTATTATGATTATTGGTGAAGTTGTTAATCTAGCATCGAAGCTCAATTGGTTTGAAGCTGATAATAATAAAAAGCTATCCAGAGACCCGTTTTTAGTTAATTTGTCTTAGTATATATAGCTACGCGTTTAATAAAAAACCTGATTTAATCAGGTTTTTTTATGTCTATTAAACTTCGTTGTTATCTAATATTGAAGTGAATTAATCATTATCCCATTGTGGATTAATATGTAATGCATTGTGATACAAGCGTTGATAATGTTTTGCTGAGTCAGACCAATAGAAGTGTGAACGCATGGCTTGAGTCTTCAAGCGCAACATCTCTTCTGGGTGCTCAATATAGAGTAATAATGCACGTCTTAATATATTCAATAACTCGTTAGCATTTGGTTCATAAAACATAAAACCATTGGCATTATCCGTGTCTTGATCGTAGTCGATAACCGTATCTTTTAATCCACCTACAGCACGTACAATAGGTAGGGTGCCATAAGCTAAACTATATAACTGGTTTAACCCACAAGGTTCGAAGATAGATGGCATTAAAAAGAAGTCAGAGCCCGCTTCAATCAAGTGTGATAACTCATTGCTATAACCATTAATAAATTTAAAGTTATTGCTATAATGAGCGGCTAATGCAGTTAAGTGGCCAGTAATTGCTGGGTCGCCAGAGCCAACAATGACAAGTTGTACATTATGTTTTAAAAAACGTTCAAGAATTGGAATAATAAGCCCAAACCCTTTTTGGTCGGTTAATCGACAAACCATGCCAAAAATAGGAGTGTCATTGACGGTTAATCCAACTTTCTCCTGCAATGCTTTTTACACTTCTCTTTGCCTGATAAATCATTGCTATCAAAATGGTAAGGGATCAGTTTATCTGTTTCAGGGCTCCAATCGTTATAATCACAGCCATTTAAAATGCCTTCGAAGTCGTGAATACGTTCGATAAAGTGATCGGACATACCATGAGAGCCTAAGGGCGTTAACAGTTCGCTTGCATAGTTAGGGCTCACTGTATTGATTTTATCAGCGTAAATAACACCTACTTTTAAAAAGTTAATATAACTATAACTTTCTAACACACGGTCATCCATGCATGAGCTAACTTCTGGAATCAGGCTTAACAAGGATTTTTCAAAAATACCTTGATACGCTGAATTATGGCTAGTTAGTACGGTTTTAGTCTCTGAAAATTGGCTGTAATTGTGAAAGCGAGTTTTTAATAAGTAAGGCACAAGCCCGGTATGCCAGTCGTTACAATGAATGATATCTGGCGAGAAGTCTTCCGCTAAAGCCGTTAATAATGCGGCTATTCCAAAGAAAGCAAAACGTTCTCCATTATCAGCATAGGCATTGTTTTCTTCACCGTATAAGCCTGAACGATCGAAGTAATGGGCATTATCAATGGCTAAAACTTTAACACCATCTAAAGAGAGCGCTTGTACTGAAAAAGGAATATCCGGTCGTGCAGTATCGGTTTTTAAGTGTAGTTGATGTACCTGTTTCGCTGTTTCTCGGTGCTCTAGCGTACGATAAAAAGGAGTGATAATCACCACTTCATGCCCCATATTACGTAGCTCTAAAGGTAAGGCTTTAGCTACATCTGCAAGGCCACCTGTTTTTGAAAACCCTTCTACTTCAGAAGAGATGAACAGGATTTTTAATTTTTTAGAATCCATTGGAAACGCCTTTATTCAAGCATAATTTATGCTGTTTATAGGTTAACTATCAAAGCCAATTCTAGCACCTTTGGGGATAACCACTATACCTTCATCGGAAACGGTGAAGCGCTTTCTATCACTGTCTAGGTTTACACCAATTTTAACACCATCTGCAATTTCTACATCTTTATCAATAATGGTTTTGATAATTTCACAGTTTTTACCGATTTTAGTGTCTCCGAGTAATACGGACTCATACACAGTACTGTCTTCATCAACAAAACACTTAAAGCCTAATACTGACTTTTCAACCGTGGCACCAATGATTAATGCGCCATCTGAAATTAAAGACCTACGGATAGAGCAGTTACTTTGTTGATGGTTTTGAAAGTTAGCAGCAGGTAAGGCTGGATAATGGGTATGCATTGGCCATGCTCTGTTATAGAAAGAGATAGGTGGAGTCTCTTTGATAAGATCCATATTTGCTTCCCAGTAGGACTCAATGGTACCGACATCACGCCAATAAGCTCCGCCCACTTCATTGGGGATTTTATTGGTGGTGAAGTCATAAACAAATACATCTTCAGTCTCTAACAGGTGAGGAATAATATCTTTACCAAAGTCATGACTTGATTGCTCATCTTCGGCATCACGAATGAGTTCTTTTTGTAGCGCCGCAGAATTGAAAATATAATTACCCATTGAAGCGAGCACATGGTCAGGATCACCTGGGATGGTTTTTGCATCTTCCACCGCAGGTTTTTCAGTAAAGCCAATCATTCTACCGTTAACATCTACTTCAATAATACCGAAGTGGTAAGCTTGTTCTTTTGGTAAGCGAATAGCAGACACTGTTAAAGTCGCTTTTTTCTGTTTATGGAATTCTATTTTTTGTCGAATATCCATTTTATAAATATGATCACTACCAAAAATACAGACGATCTTGGCTTCATCCGCTTCAATAAACTGGATATTTTGATAAATAGCATCAGCTGTGCCCGTATACCAATGCTTGCCCTTGTTCATTTGTGCGGGGATCGCATCAATGAAAGTGTCAGTAAAACTATTTAATTCCCATGCTTTACGTAGGTGTTCGTTAAGAGATTGTGATTTGAATTGCGTTAATACGTAAATACGTAATAAGTCTGAATTAACAAAGTTATTTAATACACAATCAATTAGTCGATAACTGCCACCAAAAGGCACAGAAGGTTTGGTACGTGATTGCGTTAATGGGTAAAGACGGGAGCCTTCGCCGCCAGCTAAAATCATAGTAAGAACTTTTGCCATGAGTAAACCTCATCTTAAGTAATATAAGTAGCAGTATTAGTTTGTTGGATTAGTGGTTATGCAAAGCCGATACGACTTCCTTTTCCAATCACTACAATGCCATTTTCAGAAACAGTAAAGTGTTTACGATCTTCTTCTAAATTTTCACCAATAACGGTATTGGGGGCAATTTCGACATTTTTATCTAGAATGACATTGGTTAAACGCGCACCTTTACCTATTTTGGCATTACCTAAAAAGACACAGCCTTTTACTTTTACCTTGGTACATAAATGGCTTCTAAAACCAAGAATAGAGTTTTCTATTTCAGCACCATTAATATAAGAGCCAGCCCCTATATGAGATTTTGAAACACGGGTTTCAGAGTCACCTTGATCACGGAATGTCGCTGGTGGTAAGGGCGGATGATAGGTGTGTAAAGGCCAGTTTTTATTATATAAAGAGATAGGTTGATCATCATTGAGCAGATCCATATGCGCTTCCCAATATGAATCTATGGTACCTACGTCTCGCCAATAAGCATTTTCAGGTTCGCCCGGTATTTTATTGTCGTTAAAGTTATAAACAAATACCTTTCCCTGTGGGAACATTGTAGGAATGATATCTTTACCAAAGTCATGGCTAGACTCTTCATTCAAAGCATCTTTCTCTAACGCGTTGAGTAATATATCTGTTTTAAAAATATAGTTACCCATAGAGGCAAGTACATGGTCTGGGTCACCTGGGATTGTTTTTGCTTCATCATTGTTAGGCTTTTCTGCAAAACCTATCATGTGTCCCGCATCATCTATTTCTATAATGCCAAAATGGTGTGCTTGGCTTTTTTGTACACGAATCGCAGCAACCGTTAATTCAGCATCCATTTGCTGGTGGTGATCCACCATTTGTTGCACATCCATTTTATAGATGTGGTCACTACCAAAAATACAGACATGGTCAGCTTTGCTTTTTTCAATAAAACGATAGTTTTGATAGATCGCGTCAGCAGTACCTGAATACCAGTTTTTATTAACACGCTGTTGTGCCGGGATTGCTTCAATGAAGCGGTCTGAAATACCTGATAATCGCCATGCACGGCGGAGATGAATATTGAGAGATTGGGACTTAAATTGAGTTAATATATAGATTTTCATTAAGTCTGCATTAACGAAGTTATTTAATGCAAAATCAACTAATCTATAATTTCCGCCAAAAGGGACAGCGGGTTTACTGCGATTCTTTGTTAATGGAAAAAGCCGAGAGCCCTCACCGCCAGCAAGAATCATAGCCAAAATATCAGCCATAGAACCTCCACATATATTATGTTTTAAAGCTATGCATAAAACCAATCCTACAAACTTAATGTTCTATTTCGCTTGTTAAAAATACTTACCTCTTTGTTGTAAGTTTCGTCAATGGAATAAACATTGATGACATTTACACCTTAAGCTAAGTCACTCTTCCTACGCAAAATTTAGAGCATTTATTTAATATAATTGGTCTCACTGTCAACCTGACCAATAGTGTGCGCTGTTTTATCTATTATTTAGCGGGTAAGCATTTATTCCTAAAGCTTTAAGTCGTTACTTACCTTAGCGCTAAATCAATTATTTTTTATTATTAAGACCACATTATTAATACAGTTGAGAGATATGCCATAGCGCCTGTTTAACTAAATCAGTTTAACTCTTTGATACTAACAACAAACGACTAAGGTAACAGGTTTACATGATAATTATTTGAGGCAACTCAATACTTTAAATTTATTATTTTGAGCATCTTCACTAAACTGCTGATATGCCTGAATTAAAAGAGGCTCATAGCGTAAGAATTTATTCGCGACTATGGTTAGCCTACCTTTTTTCTTTAAAAACTTAGCTGATTCGTTGATAAACCCTTCTGCTGCACTGGTAATTAGTCTTTTGACCAGAGTGAAAAGGCGGATTAGAAAGGAGTAAATCGTATTCTTTATTTACTTTTGAAAATACATCGGATGCAAAAACATTCGCTTTAAGAGCATTTTTTTCTAATGTTAGTTTTGCACTGGCTAGAGCATAAACGTTTACATCAATTAAATCTAATGATAATTGAGTATGTTTTTTAAGGAGATAGCAAGATAAAACACCTGCGCCGCAACCAAAATCCAATCCTTGACCTGATAGATTTTCAGGTAGATTCTTGAGTAACAATTCACTGCCTTTGTCTAACTCTCCAAAACTAAATACACCAGGTAAAGAAACAATAGTGAGAGAAATGTTATTGATATTCAAAGGATACTCTTTAATCCATTGTTGTTGTTTAAATTCACTAACAGGTTTGCTCAATTCAGCATAAATAATGCTACAATGTCGTGCAGAATCAATGGGATTACTATATTCTGAATAAGGCTTTATAAGACCTGAAACACTTTTGATACCACATTTTTTTCACCAACTAATACAATACCCGCACCTTCTTTTAAGTGGGGGTTAAGTTAGCCAGTAGGTATTCAATTTCTGTCTTGGCTTTAGGAATATAAATTAACAGCAAATCAAATTTTTGTGGCGTATCATTACCTTGATAATCTGCTGTAAAATGTACATCTGAATCCGTTAATTGCTCTTTTAATTGCTCATAATAACGGTAATCATTGAAACAGAAAGTACTTGATGATGCTATTGTTTGTAGGTGGATAGGGTAGTGGTCATCTATATTGCCTGCAACTAATATAGATTTATCGATAAATAAAGATTGGTTACGCTGTAACACTTGGCTTGGATTTGAAAGGGTTGAATTAATGGCCATGAAAATTTCCTATTACAGCTTATTATTAGAAGCTTAAATGATGATGAAAGTATAACGACCAAGCATTATACCAATTGCATTAAGTAGATGACGGTAATCAGTAAAATAGATCCGTTTATCGATGTGTTGAGTATCATACCAATGGAAGTGGTTACTTGGCTCGGTATTATATTGTTATTTTAATGATTACTCACCTTTACATTTGAAATAGTTTGCCACAGGGATGTTATGAAGTTCACTAATAAGTTTACGTTTATTACTAGTGCGATTGTGTTGACGTGTATTGGCTTAGTCTTAGTTGGAGGCTTATTCAGTTTACGCGCACTGACCTTGAAGCACCATCAACAAAGAGTTGACAGTATTATTCAAGTTATTGAAAAACAGTTAGACAAACAAACTACTGTTACTCAATTTGATCACTGGTTACCGGATCTCTTAGACGCCTCTGGTATTGTCCGTTTAGAGGTTAAACGAGATGATGTTACCGTTTATCAAAACTATTTTGAAAGTCGTGAATACTACCCAATGCGGTTGTTACTTCGTTACTCTTACACCTTAGATAATTATCCTGGGTGCATTTGATTTTACACACTCGCCAGCCTTTTTCTGATTTGCAATTCACCTTTTGGCCCTTGATTGGGATAAGTACTGCTATCTTGCTTTCTTTGAGCTTACTGTATTTTGCCTTGCGTTGGATTAAACTATCTTTTAATGGTGCAGAACTATTAGAGCGTCGAGCACGCTATTTGTTGCAGAACAATCCAACAGCACGTATTGCACAAAAAGGTGAATGGCCGAAGGCGGCAAGTAAAGCGTTAGATGTGTTATCTGAGCGATTAGAAAACAGTCGTAAAGAGCGAAGCGTATTTGATATTCATATTCGCGGTAAAGCGTTTTTAGATGAAGCAACGGGGATAGGTAATCGCACTGGCCTTTGATAATCGTCTTGATACTGTAGTGATGGATGAGAGTTATGCATCGAGCACTTTAATCTTAGTTAGCTTAACTGAATTAAGCACGTTGAAATATCGTTTTGGTAGCGCGCCAAGTGAAAAAGTCATAGAGCAGATGGTCGATTTGTTAAATCATTTCTGTCGTCGTTTTGATGATAGTTTTTATGGTCGTGCGAATAAAACTGAATTTGTTATTCTATTGCCACAAATGGATTATGACGAGAGTAAAGTGGTAGCAAAACAGCTTACTCGTTCATTATTCCAATTACAATTACCCGAGCCAGAAATGATAGAAAGCTTCTTTCATGTTGGTGTTGTTAACTTTCCGTATGCGAGTAAAACAGACTTGATTATTGATGACGTAAATCGAGCATTGTTAGTGGCTGAGCATCAAAAAGTTAGTGGATGGCATATTTCCGAGGAAAACCTGAAGCATACAGTTGTTAGTAAAGGCTCAGTACGTTGGCGTACATTGTTAAATCAGGTCTTAGAGAAAAAGTCTCTATTACTCTATCAACAGCATGTGATGGAACGAGATGCGGTTGGTATTGTTTATTCAGAGTTATGGCCACGTATTATCAATAATGACCAAGAGGTAATTACCTCAGGTACATTTATGCCGATGGCTGAGAAGTGTGGGCTACAGGGAAAAATAGACAGGCAGATGCTAGAAAAGGTGTTAGCGTTATTGGTACAAAGAGGTGAGTCCTCTAAGCCTATATCGGTGAATGTGTGCTCACACCTATTAATGAATAAAGAAAACTACAAATGGTTCCTATTTGAATTGATGCAGAAACCTAAGGCGTTACGTAATAACTTAGTGATTGAAATTTCTGAGCATTTAATCGATAAACATTATCACTCTTTACGTACCGCCATTGTGCCATTACAGAAAATAGGCTGCCAAATCGCCATAGATAATGTTGGTAAGTACGTCATTAATACACAATACATTTTAGATTTTAATATTGATTACTTAAAACTTCACAGCAGTTTAATCAGAGATATTCACTTAAGAAGCACCAATCAAGTGGCGGTGCAAAGTTTACTAGCAAGTTGTTTAAATAGTGATGCAAAAGTCATTGCCGTGGGTATTGAAAACCAGCAAGAATGGAAGTGCTTACTTCGCTTGGGAGTCTACGCAGGACAGGGTGGGTTGTTTATGTCACCTAAACGTATGCGTGCTATCGATATCAGTTAATCCGCACTGAAGGTAATCAATAATATAGCAACTGGCATTTTCTCCAATGGCTATATTATTGAAATTTATTAAGTAATTTTAATCCTGCTAACCCCTGTAACCCGCCAGTATGTAGCGCTACTATCTTGGTGCCTTTGGGAAAGTGATTCTGTTCAATCAATTGCCATAAAGCATAAAACATTTTTCCTGTATAAACAGGTTCAATAGGAACCTGTGTTTGTTGTGTAAATTGATGACAAAACTGAGACAAAGCTTGAGATATCTTCCCATAACCACCTTCATGATTTTCAGTATGTAAGTGCCAACTAACTTGGTGCTCTTTATTAACTAACTGTTTGATAGTCTCCCGTAAATAATCCGCATTCTTTAATACTGCAACTCCATGTAGTTGTGTATTAGGGCTCTGCTGTAAAGCTCCACTGATTAAACCGGCTAAAGTTCCTGCACTGCCAGTTGCCGTAAATATATGGTCGACAGGGCCAATATGTTGCTGCTTTAACTCAGTAATAATCTCCGCAACACCAGGTATCGCTAAGTGATTAGTACCTCCCTCTGGAAGTATATAAACCTTGGGGTTTTGTTGTTGTAATTGCTGTAAATAATCCGCTTTCTCTTTTAAGCGGTAGGTTTTTCTATCAACAAAATTTAACTTCATCCCCATTTCTGTGCCTGAGATAGGGTAGGGTTTGAAGCATAATGCGCTTCCCCTCTGATAATACCTGTTGCTTGAAATTTAAAGTGGTAACTGGCGGCTGCTAAGGCATGGATATGATTGGAAAAAGCACCACCAAAGCTAAGTAGGTGAGTTTTTTGTTGTGCTTCCGCCTCAAGTAAATTGTGTTTTAGTTTTCGCCATTTATTACCTGAAATTTCTGGATGTAACAGATCGTCGCGTTTAATAGATAATTGAACGCCTTTTTCTGTGAGTAAAGGATGAGTAATGCTTTGCAATGGGCTCGCGCCAATCTGCTGATATAAAACACTATTGGTAAAACTCATTGTTTGTTAAGCCTGTAAAAATGATGCTGAGCTATGAGAGCTTGCTAGGTAGTTGATAACGCTTTGTAAATGATAGGCATATTGAACAAATAACACTAGCTGAATAATTAATTTAATAGTGCTTAAGTTATTTGTTGGGTGGTTAAAGTGTTGTTTTATTGAGCGAGTCTTGCTTTTTCTTAAAAAAACTAACTGCTTGTGATGTAGGCATCAAATTAGTGATTAAACAGATTCATATCTTTTAAGGTAGTGGCAGTCTGTTAACAAGCTTATAACACTTATCCTGTTGTGAGTAGGTGAAACAGAGCTAGGCTAGTTTCACTTTATTGTTTTAAAACAATGGGTTTAACCTAAATTTACATGGAGTTTACAATGCTGAAGTCTTTATTTAAAAATACCTTAGTGGCAGCTGTTGTGATGGCAACCAGCGTCAATGCATTTGCTGCGGACAAAGTTTATCGTTTGAAATTAGCGGAATCATGGGGACCTAATTTCCCTGTTTTTGGTGATTCAGTGAAGAATATGGTGAAAATGGCAGAGGAAATGTCAAATGGGCGTTTGAAAATCCGAGTGGATTCGGCAAACAAACATAAGTCGGCCTTTGGTGTTTTTGATATGGTGAAAAGTGGTCAATACGATATGGGCCATTCAGCAAGTTATTATTACAAAGGAAAAGTGCCTAATACGATGTACTTCACCACTATGCCTTTTGGTATGACGGCGATGGAGCAATATGCTTGGTTCCAGTACGGTGGTGGTCAAGAGTTAATGGATGAACTTTATGCTCAGCATAATTTAGTTGCCTTCCAGGGGGAATACTGGTGTGCAAATGGGGGCTGGTTCCGTAAAGAGATCAATAGTTTAGAAGACTTGAAAAACTTAAAAATGCGTATTCCTGGTTTTGCCGGTGAAGTATTAGCAAAATTAGGTGCAACGCCAGTGAATATTCCACCGGGTGAGTTATACACGGCTTTAGAGCGTAACACGATTGATGCATTAGAGTGGGTAGGACCATCTTTAGATTTACGCATGGGATTCCATAAAATTGCACCTTTCTATTACATGGGCTGGCATGAGCCTGCAACCGAGTTAATGTTCATTATTAACAAAAAGAAAATGGAGAAGTTACCTGCCGACTTACAAGCTATTTTGAAAGTAGCAATGCATAAAGCCTCTTACGATATGTATGTGCAATCTTATGCATCAAGCGCGGAAAACTGGGCTGAAATGACCTCCGAATACCCTAATATTCAAGTTAAAACCTTCCCTCCTGAAGTGTTAACTGCATTGAAAAAAGCCAATGATGAAATTCTTGCTGAGAAAGCAGCTGATGACGAAATGGCGGCTCGAATTATTAAGTCTCAACAGGATTATCTGAAATTAGTACGAGTATGGACTGATATTTCAGAGTTTGGTTATATTCAAAGTACTAAAGAATAATTGCTTGATTATTAAAAGCGACACTATGGATTGTGTCGCTTTTGATTTTTGCTTATCCACTCTTTATCTATAAGGAATATTATTGGATGGAAAGTCTGCAAAGTGTATTTGACCGTTTTTCCGATATAGTTGGAAAAATAGCAGCCACATTAATGATCCTGCTGCTAGCTAATGTTTTTTACGATGTGGTGGCACGTTACTTTTTTAAATCCAGCTCCATTGGTTTGCAAGAGCTAGAGTGGCATCTGTTTGCTTCAATGTTTTTATTAGGCATTGCTTACACCCTAAAGGAAGAAGGGCACGTTCGAGTTGATATTATTTATGAAAGGTTAGGTGAAAAAGGTAAAGCATGGATTAATTTTCTGGGCTGTATCTTCTTCTTGTTACCATTTTGTGCGCTTATTATCTGGTACGGCTACGACTTTGCGTTAGAGTCATATAATTTACAAGAAACCAGTGGTGATCCTGGTGGTTTATCAAATCGCTGGATTATTAAATCGATGATCCCGCTCTCTGCATTGGCATTAGCATTAAGTGCATTCGGTGTATTAATAAAAAGCTTACGTAGCATAAGCAATAACCACATTTAAAGGGAATTTTATGATTGGTATTATTATGTTTGGAGTGGCGTTATTACTGCTATTAACAGGTTTTCCTGTTGCCTTTGTATTTGCTGGTGTTGCATTGATCTTTGGCATCTTCGCCGAAGGTGTAGAGTTATTTGCTTTTATGCCTTATCGCATTATGAGCATCATGGAAAACTCGATCATGATGGCAGTCCCTATGTTTATCTTTATGGGGAATATTCTACAAAAAACCAAATTAGCGGAACAATTGTTAGAAGCTATGGGGCAGTTGTTTGGGCGTGTTCGAGGTGGTGTTGCTGTTTCTACCATTCTAGTAGGTTGCTTATTAGCGGCTTCAACGGGTGTGGTGGGCGCATCTGTGGTAGCAATGGGGGTAATTTCATTACCTGTGATGCTCAAATATAACTATGATAAACAGTTAGCCACTGGAGTTATTTGTGCATCAGGCACCTTAGGCCAAATTATTCCTCCTTCTATTATTCTTATTATACTGGGTGATGTAATGGGGGTGCCAGTAGGTGACCTATTCAGAGCTGCGGTTTTCCCTGGGGCAATACTCGTGGGGGCCTTTATCCTCTACGTGTTGATTTATGCATATTTTAAACCTGAATCTGCACCTGCATTACCAGAGTCAGCCTTGTCTGGAGTTGGTGGTGTACAACCTTATTGGATCGCTTTTAAAGCGATTGCACCACCTCTTGCTCTTATCTTTGCTGTATTAGGCTCTATTTTTTATGGCATAGCGACACCCACTGAGTCTTCTGCGATTGGTGGTGTGGGAGCGATTCTATTAGCTATGCTATATAGACAATGCTCATGGAAGGTGATTTGGGAATCCTCCTTTGAAACCCTTAAAGTGACTGCAATGGTATTTGCTATCTTTATCGGTGCAACGGCCTTCTCAATGGTTTTCTCCTACACGGGGGGTGAAGAGATTATTGAGGAGATCATGTTTAGCTTACCGGGTGAAAAATGGGGCTTCTTAATTATCTCAATGATTGTTATTTTGATTCTAGGTTTCTTCATCGACTTTGTTGAAATCTCATTCATTGTGGTACCTATGCTCTACCCAATTGCTGAGATGATGGGGATTGATCTTACTTGGTTTGCAATATTGATTGCCATGAATCTACAAACCTCATTTTTAACACCACCCTTTGGGTTTAGCCTCTTTTATTTAAAAGGGGTTGCTCCACCACAGGTAAAAACTATGGATATCTATAAAGGTGTGATCCCCTTTATCGGTTTGCAATTGTTAGTATTAGCTTCGATCGTGATATTCCCAGGTTTTTATGGTTTTGATTAGTTAACCATTATTAATTTATCGATATTACTTAAAGCCTCTTTAATAGAGGCTTTTGTGTATTTAACGGTAAATTTAAGATTGCAGGGATAGTGAAAATAAGCGATATTTATTGAGACTTATCCATTAAACTAATAACCACCTCTCTTCGTTATATTTATTAATCACTAAAGGACTCTAATGTTAGAAATTGTTGTCATTTATCTTGCTGCCGCGCTAGCCGCTGTTCCTATTGCTAAACGCCTTGGTTTAGGCTCTGTATTAGGCTACCTGTTAGCAGGAATTTTAATCGGACCATTTGCACTAGGATTGGTAGGAGACCAATCTGAAGTACTGCACTTTGCAGAGTTTGGTGTGGTAATGATGCTGTTCTTAATTGGTCTCGAGTTGCAACCGAGTCGCCTATGGAAATTGCGTCATTCCATTGTGATCCAAGGTGGTTTACAGGTTGGATTGAGCACCTTATTAATATGGGGTGCTTGTTACTTATTATTTGATATGCATTGGCAAACAACATTAGCGTTAGGTTTAATGTTAGCGTTATCTTCTACGGCCATTGTGTTACAAACGCTGACTGAAAAAGGCTGGATCAAGCAACCCGCAGGGCAAAATACCTTCTCTATCTTACTTTTCCAAGATATTGCAGTGATCCCTATTTTAGCTTTGTTACCTTTATTAGCGTTTAGTGATGCAAGCTCAAGTGTTGATAGTCACGGTAGTCTGATTGAAGACTTTCCTGCTTGGGGGCAAGTGGCAGTGTCAGTGTTAGTGATTAGTGGCATCTACTTTATTGGTAAATACGTTTCCACACCATTGTTTCGCTATATTGCAGAGACTCGCTTAAGGGAGATTTTTACGGTATTTACGCTGTTTTTGGTGGTGTCGATTGCCTTGATTATGCAAAAAATCGGACTTTCACCGGCATTAGGTACGTTTTTAGCCGGAGTGGTCTTGGCTGAAAGCGAGTTCAGGCATGAGTTAGAAACAGATATTGAGCCCTTTAAAGGTTTGTTATTAGGGCTATTTTTTATTGCGGTAGGCGCCTCTATCGACTTTCAACTGTTATCGGAACAATTTTTGTTAATCATGGGATTAGTGATTGGCTTAATCGTTCTGAAGGGGCTTGTTTTATATGGGATTGCATTACTTTTTAAGCTTAAATCTAAGCAGAAAATATTATTTTCATTGGCATTAGCGCAAGGTGGTGAATTTGCTTTTGTATTGATTTCATTAACAGGTACTTTAAATATTCTGACCGCTGAAGAGTCTAAAATAACCACCTTGGTGGTGGCTATTTCTATGTTATTTGCACCTGTGTTATTAATGATATATGAGCATCTGTTATTAAAAGACAAACATACCGCTGCGTATGATGATCCTGAACATTTAGAATCTACTGATCATGTGATTATTGTGGGCTATGGGCGTTTTGGGCAAGTGGTAGGGCGTTTATTAACAGCGCAGGGATATCATCTATCTATTTTGGACCATAGCCCAGCACAAATCGATTTAGTGCGTCGTTTTGGTATTAAGGTGTTCTATGGTGATGCTGCCCGTGGTGATTTATTAAAATCAGCCGGTGCAGATGAAGCTAAGTTACTGGTGATTGCTGTGGATGAGGCGGAAAAGTCTCTACAAATTATTGATATTGCACAAAAGTATTTCCCTAACTTAAAAATCGTGGTGCGCGCCATTGATAGAACACATGCTTATCGAATTATTCAAAAAGGCGTCCATACTTTTAGACGTGAAAGCTTTGATTCTGCGGTGAATTTAGGTGTGGATGCATTAAAGCTATTAGGTGAGTCGCCATCTTTTGCTGAAAAGGCCGGCGACCTATTTAAGAAGTACGATGAAAGTGCATTAGAAGAGTTAGCAGATGTCTGGGGAGATGATAAACACTATGGTGCTGCGGTTCGCCAACACCTAGCGGATCTAAAACAGGTGCTTGATAACGATAAGTTACAAAATCAGAATCAATACCAAGAAGAGGAGCAACAGAGCCCTCATAACGATCAAAAATAATGATTTGTTTATTTATACCAATTATATTGAATAAGTGAGCTAAATTTTGCGCAGCAAAAATGACTTAGTTTAATACGTAAATTGAGCCTATCGATAGGGGAATGAACGAAAAGATATTCATTCTTTAAGGCTGTTCCCGTTACGAAATTTACAATGAAGAAATAAACTATTTTAACAAGTAAAATAGATCTGTTAATTAGTATGATTGGTCTTAGTCTAGGATCAAAAAAGCCAGCTTAGTTGCTGGCTTTTTATTACGAGTGATAAAGTCAGTTTATTTAACTTCTTTACCTGATGCTTGTAAATCTGCATGGTATGAAGAACGTACTAATGGGCCACAAGCAGCATGTTCAAAGCCGACTGACTTAGCCATTTCACCTAGTGCATCAAACTCTGCTGGTGGAACGTAACGCTCTACGGCAAGATGTTGTAAGCTAGGCTGTAAGTATTGGCCAAGTGTTAACATGGTTACGCCATGGTCAGCAAGATCTCGAATTACTGTTTCAATCTGTTCGTTACTTTCACCTAAGCCCATCATAACACCAGATTTAGTAGGTACAGTAGGGTGCTGCTCTTTAAACTTCTTAAGTAGTTGTAATGACCATTTGTAATCAGCACCTGGACGAACTTGCTTGTACAAGTGCGGCGCAGTTTCTAGGTTATGGTTAAATACATCCGGTACATCTTTTTCAAAACAAGCTAATGCTTTATCCATACGGCCTTTAAAGTCAGGTACTAATATTTCAATCTTAATACTTGGATTTAATAAACGGATTTCACGAATACAATCAGCAAAGTGTTGTGCGCCACCATCGCGTAAGTCATCACGGTCAACAGAGGTAATTACAACGTATTTCAACTTCATATCTTTGATGGTTTCTGCCAGTTTTTTTGGCTCATCTTTATCAACAGCTAAAGGCTTACCATGACCAACATCACAGAATGGACAACGACGAGTACAGATATCACCTAGAATCATGAAGGTCGCTGTACCGTGGTTGAAACACTCATTTAAGTTAGGGCATGAAGCTTCTTCACATACAGAGTGTAATTTATTTTTACGTAATGCCGCTTTAATTTCACTAACACGGGTATTATCAGCAGCCAATTTAATCTTCATCCAAGACGGTTTTTTAACACAGTGGCTTTGTCTGAAGGAATAACTTTAATTGGAATGTGAGACATTTTATCTGCATCGCGCAGTTTGTTGCCCGCGGTTAATTGGCTTGGCTTAGTGTTCATTAATAAAACTCTCTATCTGTGTGTAGTGTAAACTTTGATTCAATTTTTCAATCAATAATGGTGATAACTCAGCCACTGACGCGCTAATACCTAAGTCGCGACATTGAGTCATCTCTAATCCTGCATAACCACATGGGTTAATTTGTAAAAAAGGCTTGAGATCCATATCTACATTTAAGGCTAGCCCGTGAAATGAGCAACCTTTTCGGATCTTTAGTCCTAATGAAGCAATTTTTTTCCATCAACATAAACACCTGGTGCATCAGGTTTGGCAATCGCAATGACATTATAATCAGCGAGAAGGTCGATGATCGCCTGTTCTATGATACTGACTAAACTACGTACGTTGAAGTCTTTACGACGAATGTTGATCAGTAAGTAGGCAATTAATTGTCCTGGTGCATGGTGAGTTATTTGTCCGCCACGGTCACTTTTAACCACCGGAATATCCGAGGTTCTTAGCAAGTGCTCAGCTTTACCTGCAAGCCCTTGTGTAAATACCGGTGTATGCTCTACTAACCAAATTTCATCGGTTGTATCTTGATCGCGTTGTTCAGTGAAATCACTCATTGCTTGCCACGTTTCTTGGTAGGGTTTAACCCCTAAGTAACGAATGATTAATTTATCTTGAATGGTTGTCATATTGTTGGCTTATAAAATGTAACGTACAAGATCGAGTTTATTTAAAGCACTATAAATATCTTCAATTTGCTCTTTACTATTCACAATCACTGGAATTGCTAATGAATGGTAAGTACCTTTAGAGCTTGGTTTAACTGTAGGTGCATAATCACCTGGTACAATTTGTTGAATAACAGACACTACATCTGGAATAAGTTGTGGGTCAGCAAGGCCCATTACTTTAAATGAAAAGCTACATGGAAAGTCGAGTAATTCATCAAATTTAGTATTCAATGCCATGATTGGTTCCTGAACAAGTTAGATATTAGAAAGTGAGGACAAGCCTCACTTTTAGTTATTGGGGTAATGTTATACCTGTATGTGAATGGTATATATGGGGACTATTTTAACCAAACCAACCAATAAATAGTAATTTTATGTAGTCAATAATACGGCTGAAAATACCACCTTCTTCAACGGTTTCTAAAGCGATTAAATCGTAACTTGCCACTGCTTCATCAGCTAGTGTGTAGTTAACTTGACCTACTATGTCACCTTTTTGAATTGGTGCACGTAATTCATTGTCGATTACAAAGTCAGCTTTTAGGTTTTGTGATTGGTTACGTGGCAAAGTTAATGGCGTATCAACTGGAACACCTAAACGAATGTTTGCTTGTGTACCCATCCAAATACGTTCATTAGCTAGTTGGTCATTAGCTTTATAAGGAGTGATTGTTTCAAAGAAACGGAAACCCCAATTTAATAGCTTTTTACTTTCAACTTTACGGGCTTCATCAGAGCGAGTACCCATAACAACACTGATTAAACGCATGCCATCTTTAGTTGCAGAAGAGACTAAGCTGTAACCAGCTGCACTAGTATGGCCAGTTTTCATGCCATCTACATTAAGGCTTTTATCCCATAATAAACCGTTACGGTTATATTGAACGATACCATTGTATTTAAATGATTTTTCGCTGTAGATTTTGTATTCATTTGGTACATCTGTGATGATTGCTTTCGCTAGAATAGCCATATCAGCAGCGGTTGTATGATGACCGTCTGCATGTAAACCATGACTGTTTACGAAATGTGTATCATTCATGCCTAATTGCGCTGCCCACGAGTTCATTAGGTCAGCAAAAGCAGATTCACTACCTGCAATATGCTCAGCCATCGCCACACAAGCGTCATTACCTGATTGAATAATGATGCCTCGGTTTAAATCTTCAACGGTCACTTCTTTACCGACTTCGATAAACATTTTTGAAGAATCAGGGAAGTTTTTAGACCAAGCATTATTTGAGATGGTTACTTTATCCGTTAACTTTAAGTTACCAGATTTAAGCTCTTGACCGATGATATAGCTGGTCATCATCTTAGTTAGAGAAGCTGGCTCTAGCGTTTCAGTACTATTGTTTTCAGAAAGGACTTTCCCAGAATCAAAGTCGATCAATAGGTAGCCTTTGGCTGCGATTGATGGAGCTTTAGGAACAATCATTGGAGCGGCAAGCGCATTCATACTCAGTAAGAAAGTGATAAGCAGTAGGCTTATTTTTTTCATGTTACATACCTTCAAGGTTGTTAAGTCGAAAAATTGTTACGCACTATAGCAGATGAAGCTTTATTTGCTAAGGGCTAAGCAGGTTAGTTGGTTAATTAATTTTTATTTCATGGCCATTGATAGCAGAGAGATAAAGGATTAAATGCTAATAAAAGTTGCTTTCTAAGCAGTATAAATCAGCTTTTATGGGCATAAAGGATCATGACAATCAATCATTTACTAAGTTCATTAATTATTTTTGTGATAAATATTTTATCTGTTACATATCGGTGCATGGCACACTTAATTAACGCACTGTTATGGTGCGTTTTCGATATGTATTTAGTGGTGGTTTCCTCTTAAGTTGTTGTTAATTAATGATTATTTTTTCTGGCACGGTAGTTGTTAATAGAAGGCTATGAACAAACGTTTAATACACCTTAAAGGAATATATGATGAAAATGTTAACCGCAATTATTAAGCCATTTAAATTAGATGAAGTACGCGAAGCAGTCATGGGTATTGGTATCGCAGGTGTTACTGTTTCTGAAGTTAAAGGTTTCGGTCGTCAAAAAGGCCACACAGAATTATACCGTGGCGCAGAATACCAAGTTGATTTCTTACCTAAAGTGAAATTAGAAATTGCGGTTAAGGACGAAGATGTTGAGCGTTTAGTTGAGGCTATTATTAGCGCAGCTAATACAGGGAAAGTAGGTGATGGTAAGATTTTCATTCAGCCATTAGAGCAAGTTGTTCGTATTCGTACTGGCGAATTCGACGAAGAAGCACTTTAAACCACAAGTTTATATAAGTTAAGGATTACTATTATGGAAACAACAGTTACAGAACTAAGATTTGCGTTGGATACCTTTTATTTTTTAATATCAGGTGTGCTAGTTATGTGGATGGCAGCAGGTTTTGCCATGTTAGAAGCAGGTTTAGTTCGCTCTAAAAACACTACCGAAATTTTAACTAAAAACATCGTACTATATGCAATTGCATGTACTATGTTCCTATTAGTTGGTTACAACATTATGTATGTTGATAACAGCGCTGGTGGTTGGTTACCTTCTTTTGGTTCATTAATTGGTTCACCTTCTGAAGGTGCAGACCACTCTTTAGAATCTGATTTCTTCTTCCAAGTGGTATTCGTTGCAACAGCAATGTCTATCGTATCGGGTGCAGTAGCTGAGCGTATGAAGCTATGGGCATTTTTAATCTTCTCAGTATTCCTAACAGGTTTCATCTACCCAATGGAAGGTTACTGGACTTGGGGCGGTGGTTTCCTAAGTGAAGCCGGTTTCAGTGACTTCGCTGGTTCTGGTATTGTTCACATGGCAGGTGCAGCAGCAGCATTAGCGGCAGTTGTTTTACTAGGCGCTCGTCGTGGTAAATACGGTAAAGATGGTAGTGTTCACCCAATTCCTGGTTCAAACATGCCACTTGCAACATTAGGTACATTCATCCTATGGATGGGTTGGTTTGGCTTTAATGGTGGTTCTCAACTACTTGTTTCTGATGCAGAAAATGCAACAGCAGTTGGTCAAATCTTCTTAAACACTAACGCAGCAGCAGCAACAGGTGCTATCGCAGCGTTATTAGTAAGTAAATTCAAATGGGGTAAAGCAGATTTAACTATGATTCTAAACGGCGCATTAGCTGGTTTAGTTGCAATCACTGCTGATCCACTATCTCCATCACCACTAGGTTCAGCACTTATCGGCTTAATTGCTGGTGTAATCGTTGTTTACAGCATTGTTGGTCTAGATAAATTAAAAATCGATGATCCAGTAGGTGCTATCTCTGTACACGGTGTGTGTGGTCTATTCGGTCTATTAGTTGTTCCAATGTCTAACGACGGTGCATCAGTTATGACTCAGCTTTACGGCGCAGCGGTTATCTTTGGATTTGTATTCATCGCATCATGGATCGTTTGGTCTATCATCAAAGTAACTATGGGTATCCGTGTTACTGCTGAGCAAGAAGATGCAGGTATGGATATGCACGATTGTGGTGTTGAAGCTTACCCTGAATTCAAAAGCTAATTAGTAAACATTCCAGCATCCTAAAAGATGCTAGATAAATATTAAGTAATTTAAATCCCCATTTTAAGTATTAAAATGGGGATTTTTTTATGTAAATAATTTATAAATAACTTAGACTGTAATGAAAAGGATGATTGTTATAGCAATCACATTAAGCAGTGTTTGCTGTTAATCTTTTAAATTAAGGAATAATGATGTTTAAAGTAAAGTCTCTATTAAGCTTATCTACTATTGTGTTATTAACGGCATGTTCTTCGAATGAGCCGGTTCAAGAAACCGCTGTCGGTGATATTCCAGGATGGATTTTAAACCCTCAAATTGATGATGGTATTGCTGTATCTGAATGTGTTTTATGGTCAGGTAATATGTCGATCGATAAACAACAAGCGGTAGCTAATGCACGTACCTCTTTAGCACAACGAATTGAAACGCGTGTTAGTGCGATGGATAAAACATACCGTGATAAAATAGAAGCGGCGTCAGGTGTTGAATCAGGTACAACCTTCTCGAGTGTTTCTAAACAAGTAACCCAGCAAACGCTAGTGGGTACTAACCCAATTCAAACAGACATTGTGAATATTGCTGATAAAACCAACCTGTGTGTATTAGTAGGTATTGGCCAGCAATCTACGCAGGCTATTTTTGATCAACTGATCAGTGCATCTGAACGAACTGTTAATACTCAACAAAAAGATATTTTATACCAAGAGTTCAAAGCAGAGCGTGCTGATTTAGCTTTAGATAAAGAGATTGAAAAGTTAAACGCTGAATAGTTAATTATTATTAATGGCATTAAGGTAACTTAGTGCCATTACCTTTCCTCACCTGACTTCGTTATTTTTACTCACTTCTTATATTAATAATTTTTGCACCTTGTCTTTTTAATATAAATTAATACCTATTTTTAGTTAATGGCATAGTAATTGCTTTTTACAAGTATCAGTGTCAAAAATAGGCTAATCACAATGAATATTAATGCAGCATCAATGTTTAAAGAGTTACAAACACAAAGTGTAGAAGCAAAAGGCTTGAGCCGTGATCTAAACACTTCTTCTGTTAACCCTGCTCCTGCGGACTTTTCTGCCATGCTGAAGCAAGCTATTGAGAATGTTAATGGTTTGCAGCAAAACACTTCAGACTTACGTAACGGTTTCGAAATGGGTGATGAAAACGTCAGTTTGTCTGATGTGATGATTGCAGCGAATAAATCAAGCTTAGCCTTTGATGCCACAGTACAAGTGCGTAATAAAATGGTAGAAGCTTACAAAGAAATAATGAGTATGCCTGTTTAATCAGTCTTTGTTTAAAGTAAATTAGTTAAAAAGGAAGTCCTGTGTCTGATTCAGCAAGCAACGCAAATTTATTGTTAGAAGGGAATGAAAGTGAGATTGCAGCGCCAAAGAAAAGTGCTGTTTCATCATTCTTCTCTAACGTAGATGTATTACGACAAATTAGCATGATTATTGGCTTATTAATTGTGTTGGCGATTGTTGTGATCATCTGGTCATGGGGTAAAGAAGCTGAATACCGCCCGTTAGGGACTTACCAAACTGATGAACTTATCTCTACATTAGACTTTTTAGACCAACAGAAAATCCCCTACAAGTTAGAAGGTAATAACGTTTCAGTTATGTCCGATCAATATCAAAAAGTTAAATTGCTAATGACACGCGCAGGTTTAGCTAATGATGATGCGGACAACGGCGATGATATTTTATTACAAGATATGGGCTTTGGTGTAAGTCAACGTGTTGAAAAAGAAAGGTTAAAGCTAAGTCGTGAACGTCAATTAGCGCTTGCGATTAAAGAGATGAAAAACATCACTAATGCACAAGTATTATTAGCTATCCCTAAAGAGAGTGTGTTTGCTCGTAAAGAAAGACAAGCAAGTGCGACAGTTGTTGTAACTAGTGCACGTTCTTATGCGTTATCTGCGCAGGAAGTTGATTCCATTGTAGACCTGGTCGGTTCAGCTGTGCAGGGACTTTCACCTAATAATGTGACAGTAACAGACCAAAGAGGGCGTTTACTGCATTCAGGAAGTAGTACAGGTAGTTCTGCCCAAACTAGCAAAGAGTTTGCGATGCAGCGTGAAAGAGAAGATGAATATAAGTCAAAAATTGATGCTATCCTTATACCAGTATTAGGTATCGCCAACTATACTTCTGAAGTGGATTTAGTGATGGACTTCACCGTGGTAGAGGAAACGAAAAAAACCTTTAATCCCTCTAATCAGGCTGTACGTAGTGAAATGCTGATTGAAGATAAGTCATCATTAGGGGCGAATATTGGTTCTGTACCGGGTGCTTTATCAAATCAACCTCCTGCAAATGGTGCGATTCCTGAAGAGTTAGAGGAAGCAGCGGAAAATGCCAAGGCTGAAAATAATGGCTCTTCTCGTACAGAATCAACTCGTAACTATGAAGTAGATACCACCATTACGCATACTAAACATAAAGTGGGTAAAGTTGATAGATTAGCAGTATCAGTGGCATTGGATTACATTAAATCAACCAATGAAGCGGGTGAAGTCGTTTATACACCACGCAGTGCAGCAGAAGTAGAAAATATTAAACAGTTATTATTGGGTGGTTTGGGGATCAATGTTGCACGTGGCGATATTTTGGCACTGGCTTCAGTCAGCTTTAATCGACCTGAATTACCTGTTGAACCAGAACAAGCGTTATGGGAAACAGAAACCTTCCAAGGTTACGTAAGATTTGGCGGTAGTTTATTTGTCATTATTTTGACTTTGCTATTAATCGTTCGCCCTATTATGAAAAAACTATTATACCCAGAGTCGCTTGAAAGCGCGGAAGAGTATGAACTAGGTGGGGCGATTGGTTCAGTGGAGAATGATAATCTACAAATGCTATCAGATGATGATAATGAAAGCCTTGAGTTCGGAATGAGTAATGGTCAGTTTAAACTGCCAGATCTCCATAAAGATGAAGATCTATTAACAGCAGTAAGATCATTAGTGGCTAACGAGCCTGGTTTATCGGCACAAGTAATTAAAGAGTGGTTAATGGAAGATGAGTGAGAATGAAAACAACCAAGAAGCAACAAAAGTCACTACCTATGACGTTACTCAATTAACGGGTGTTGAAAAAGTCGGCTTTATTAATGTTGAGCTTAACGCCTGCCGATGCAGCGCAAATATTCAGAAATTTAGAGCCTAAACAAGTACAAAAGTTAGGTATGAAGATGGCTGCATTGGACGACTCTTCACAAGCTAAAGTGAGTGGTGTGCATCGCGCATTTATCGAAGATATTCAAAAATACAGTAATATTGGGTTAGATAGCGAAAACTTTGTTCGTTCATCACTGATTGAAGCACTGGGTGAAGATAAAGCCGGTAACTTAGTGGATCAAATTATTTTAGGCAGTGGTTCTAAAGGCCTTGATTCATTGAAATGGATGGACGCGCGTCAAGTTGCGAGTATCATTTTAAATGAGCATCCGCAGATTCAAACCATTGTTTTATCTTATTTAGATCCAGAGCAATCTGCTGAAATATTGACGCAATTCCCTGAGAAAGTGCGTTTAGACTTAATGATGCGTATTGCTGACTTAGAAGAGGTTCAACCAGCAGCGTTACAAGAACTAAACGAGATCATGGAGAAACAGTTTGCAGGTCAAGCTGGCGCACAAGCAGCGAAAATGGGTGGTGCTAAAGCAGCTGCTAACATTATGAACTACTTAGATACGGCTATTGAAGGTCCATTAATGGATTCATTACGTGAATCTGATGAAGATATGAGTCAACAAATTCAAGATCTTATGTTCGTATTTGATAACCTTATCGATGTTGATGACCGTGGTATTCAAACACTATTACGTGAAGTGCCACCAGAGCAACTACAATTAGCTTTAAAAGGTGCTGATGAGTTGCTTAAGAATAAAGTATTAGCGAATATGTCTAAACGTGCAGCAGAGATGTTAGCCGATGACCTAGAAGCGATGGGACCTATCAGAATCAGCGAAGTTGAAGGAGCACAAAAAGAGATCCTTAATATTGCTCGTCGTTTATCTGATGCCGGTGAAATTATGCTAGGTGGCGGTGGCGGAGATGAATTTTTATAATATCGCTCACTCACGTTAGCTGAAAAATAAGGTAAATGGATGGCTTCGAATAACGATAATGACAATGCATTCCAGAAATGGACAATACCTGATTTTGAACAGGATATTGCATTAGGTGATGATGAAACAGATCTCTTTGGTCGTCCTGCGAACTGGTATCAAGAGAAGACTTCTGAACAGCAGGAAGCTAAAGAGGAAGGCCCAACGCCATTAACATTAGAAGATATTGAAGCGATTCGAGCCTCAGCCTATGAAGATGGTTTTAATGAAGGTAAGGAAGCCGGATTTAATCAAGGGCTTGAAGAGGGAAAACTACAAGGGTTAAGTGAAGGGCACCAAGCGGGGCTTAAACAAGGCGTAGAAGAAGGCTTACAAGAAGGGCAAGTGAGGATAGATGCACAAACCTTTACATTGGCAACAACTTGTGTCCCGTTTACATAAACCATTAGAAAAGTTAGATGAGCATGTTGAAGTACAGCTTATAACATTAGCAACACAGCTTGCCGAGCAAATGGTGCGTTGCGAAGTCACAGTTAACCCGCAAGTGGTTCTGCAAGCTTTAAAGCAGGGAGTTGAAGCGCTACCAGTTAGTGAGCAACATATTATCATCTGCTTAAACCCAGAAGACCTCCACTTTGTACAAGATGCTTTCTCTGAAAAAGAGTGTGAAAAGCGAGGTTGGGATCTTCGCGCTGAACCTGCTCTATTGCGTGGTGATTGCCAAATACAAACACAAACCTCAAGTGTCGATTACGCTTTTTCAACGCGTATTACACAAGTATTAAAGCATTTCCTTAAAGAAAACTATCAAAATACGCCAGAGGTCAGTAATGATGGTGAGTTACTCAACGAGCAACCATTAGATTATGAGATGCAAACCGAAGAGATGCTAAAAGAAGCAGCTGAAACAGTGACCGAGCAAGGTGATGATAAAACTATCCAAGCAGAGGATGTAGAAGGATCAGAAGCGTCCATCGAAGACTCAATAGAAAGTAGTAACAGAGTAACTGACGTTAATGAATAGTTTAGCTCAGCGTATTAACCAATACCAAGTAGGCGACTCTATAATTCACCCAGTAGTGGCAGGTAAACTGGTGAGGGTTGTTGGTCTCACGCTAGAAGCGGTAGGGTGTAGTGCTGCAGTTGGCAGTATGTGTAAAGTTGAAACAAACGACGGTTATATCGATGCCGAAGTCGTTGGGTTTGCTGGTGAGCGTTTATTTTTAATGCCAAGTGAAAGATTAACCGGTGTGTTACCCGGTGCAAAAGTTATCCCACAAACTAAAGAAGTAGGCATTCCTGTTGGTATGGAATTATTAGGGCGCGTACTGGATGGTATGGGTAATCCAATCGATGGCAAGGGTGATGTAAAAACCAGTACGATGAGTGGTTTTCAAAATACACGTATTAACCCGCTTTCTCGCAAAGCGATTAAATCCCCATTAGATACAGGTATCAAAGCAATTAACGCATTATTAACCGTTGGTCAAGGCCAGCGTATGGGGTTATTTGCTGGCTCAGGCGTTGGTAAAAGTGTGTTGTTAGGCATGATGACTCGCGGTACTAATGCGGATGTGGTAGTGGTTGGTTTGATTGGTGAGCGTGGCCGAGAAGTAAAAGAGTTTATTGAAGAGATATTAGGTGAAGAGGGAAGAGCGAGAGCGGTGGTTATTGCCGCCCCTGCCGATGCTTCACCATTAATGCGTTTAAAAGGTTGTGAAACGGCATTAACTATTGCCGAGTATTTTCGCGATCAAGGGTTAAATGTATTGCTATTAATGGATTCTTTAACGCGTTTTGCTCAGGCGCAACGTGAAATTGCATTAGCGATTGGTGAGCCACCAGCAACTAAGGGCTACCCGCCTTCTGTTTTTGCCAAGCTACCTGCATTGGTTGAGCGAGCCGGTAATGGCAATGATAATCAAGGATCTATTAGTGCTTTCTTTACCGTATTAACCGAAGGTGATGACCTACAAGACCCTATTGCCGATGCCTCTCGGGCTATTTTAGATGGGCATATTGTACTATCTAGAAATTTAGCCGATGCCGGACATTTCCCCGCTATTGATGTCGCTAAATCGATTAGTCGAGTGATGCCAATGGTTACCTCTGACGAACATCAAACCCTAGCACGAGTACTAAAACAGGCTTATGCCTTGTATGAAGAAAACAAAGAACTGATTACGATAGGCGCATATTCACGCGGTAGTGACCCACGAATTGATAAAGCTATCCTAATTAAACCTAGATTGGATCACTTCTTGCAACAAGGTATGAAAGACAGTATCAGTTATAACGATTGTTTGACACAGCTTGCCGTTTTAACGCAGGAGTTTGTGAATAGTTAAAGGATTATATTATGTCCAACCATGCATTACAGCTTGTATATGAACAAAGAGAAAAACAAGTTGATCAAGCGTTGAAAGTTTATCAACAGGCTAAAAACGATCTTTTTGAGCAACGTAATCAATTACAGAACCTGCATCAATACCGTCGTCAGTATATTTCACAGCTAAGTGAAAAAGGATCTCAAGGTTTAACTATCTCTACACTGGGGAAATATCAGCAATTTATTGTGCAGATCGACCAAGGCTTAAGTAATCAGCAGTCTTCCCTTGTTAAGTATGAATATGCGGTACGTGAAGCAAAACGTAAGTGGACAGATAGTCAGATAGCTCATAAAGCGATGGGGTTATTACTAGAGAAAAAAGCCCTTGAAAAAAGTAAATTAGAAGATAAAAAAGAGCAGCAGTTATTAGACGAGTTTGCGACTTTTCAGTTTTTTAAAAACAAACAATCACAGCAAGAATACAACTAACCAGTAGCGACATTGCGTAATTGGGCAGTGTATTGATATAGAGAGAATGTTTTATGATGCAGCCTTTATTTTTAGCTGGAAATACAGCCAGCGATTTAAAAGCACATAAAGAGAGTGAAGTGACTGAGAACGGCTTATTGTCTTCTGAGCAGGGATCTTCGCTCAACAAACTGCGATTTTCTGAGTTATTAAACGATAAAATTGTTGCTGATAAAACCCCTACAGATAATGCGGCTAAGCTGCATGAGGAATCTATAGAAAATCCAAGAGAAGTGCCAAATAATTTAATCAACGCTACGACTTCGTTAACAGAACAAAACCAAGAGATAGATCAAAATCAGCAACAACTGGTGGTTAGCGATAGCCCTACGAATAAGGTTATTGGCCAAAACCTAGTTAATCAGCAGGAAAGCACTGTGGAAGTATTACCAACCACCACAAATGATAATGCTGAATTAACTTCCACTGATACGCAAGTAGTGGATCGCCAAGCTACTGAACAGTTATCCGAGCAACCTATTAATGCGTTAGAGCAACAACAAGCGGACATAAGCTTTTCTTCATTAAGCAGTACTAATGAACCGCTTGAGCAGACGGATCCAGGTGATATAAATAGTGTTGATATGTTAGATGAATTGACGGAGCCCAAAGCAGATACGCTTGATCCTGAAAGCGTGGTTGATTCTCAACTAGCTGCTGGTCATATCGATAATATACAAACCGTTGATCAAGGTGCTGCTTCTACCTTTGATAATATCCATGCGCAAACATCAAAATCAGATACGCCTGAGCCTGAAAGCGTGGTTAATTCTCAACTAGCTGCTGGTCATATCGATAATATACAAACCGTTGATCAAGGTGCTGTTTCTCCTTTTGATAATATCCGTACACAAGCAACAAAATCAGATACGCCTGACCCTGAAAGCGTGGTTAATTCTCAACTAGCTGCTGGTCATATCGATAATATACAAACCGTTGATCAAGGTGCTGCTTCTACTTTGGATAATATCCGTACACAAACAACAAAATCAGATACGCCTGAGCCCGAAAGCGTGGTTAATACTCAACTAGCAGCTGGTAATAGCGATAACATTCAAACTGTTGATCAAGGCGCTGCTTTTACTTTTGATAACTTCAATGCACAACCAACAAAATTAGATGCGAATTCAGTACAAAATGACACGGATTCGGAAATAGTGCTCAGTGAGGCTAAAGGGCAAACAACAGCATCAAAACAAGCTCAGCTATTATCCAGTATTCGAGATGCACAGCAGATCAATACCAATGTGCAAAGTAACAGCACAAGCAGCTTAGCAAATATGCAGCAAATTAACCTCAATACTACACAGGGTGAAAATCAAGTTGTAGTGGATGAGCTAGTACAAGGTAAACAAGGATCGTTGGGAAAAAATCAATTAGACAGTCCAATAAACCTAACTAATAAAACAACAGAATTAGTAGGAACTGAGCAAACTAGCTCCTTGGCTGAAGTACCTAGTGCAGAAGGGGAACAATCTGATTCTGAACATACACCTGCTACGTTGAAAGTAGAAGGGCTGGCTGCGGCTCAAACGATTACTGATGTAAATGGTGCCAAACCTATTCAAACCAATGCAATTCAATCCGATAAACTGGTCGCCGTTAATCAACAGATGCAAACGACTAATCATCTATTACAGGAACCTTTGGATATTCAATCTAAACAAGCGGCTCACCTAATGGGCGAACGTGTGATGATGATGCTATCGGAAGGAAAACAAGAAGTACAAATTCGTTTAGATCCGGCTGAGTTAGGGTCTATGTTTATTAAGGTGCAAGTGCAGCAGGATCAAGTACAGTTAAATATTCAGACTCAAGCGGGGTTAAGTAAAGACATTATTGAACAAAATATGCCGCGTTTAAGAGAGCAGTTAGCACAACAAGGGATCCAATTAAGTGAAGCGAATGTTGAGCAGCAGTCACAACAGTCGCAGCAACGTCAGCAATCTGGACAACAAGCATCATCAACCGTATTCAATGGCAATACTGCTGATAACCGAGATATGGTTGAAGATAATGGCACAGCAATTTGGGTGCCTTCAAAAATAGCCTCTAATGATCAAGGAATTGATTATTATGCATAATATTTTTAAACATCACAAATTTACAACTAAATAACTATGAAAATCAGTGTATTATTTGCCTAGTTTAGAAATGTTATCCACACTGATTATTTTAAGGAGTATTCATGGCAGAAGAAGATGCAGTATCAGGTGACGCACCTGCAGGGAAAAAGAAATTAATCATTATTATTGTTGCTGCCGTTTTGGTATTGATTATCGCTGCAGCCGCTGTTTTTTCTGTTTTTTAGCGGAGACCCAGAAAGTGAAGACGCAGCACAGCAAACACCTGTGGAAGAAGTGGAAAAATTAGAGGCTAATTATGTGCCTATGCCAAGGCCTTTAGTATTTAACCTAATGGAAGGCAGTCGCAATAGAACAGCACAAATTAAAGTACAGTTAATTGTCGATAATAAAGCTGATACAGTATTAGTACGTAAACATATTCCTTTATTAGAAAGCACCTTAGTGACAGTTTTTGGGCAAGCTTCAGTGGAGCAGCTAAGAAGCCCTCAGGGCAAAAATGAATTACGAATGACTGCGCTTGAAGAGCTTAATAAAGCGACCACTATGGTTGAGCAACGTGCGTTAATCCATACGGTATTATTTACCGGTTTTGTTTTACAGTAATAGATAAGGTTTAAGCATGGATTTATTATCTCAAGATGAAATTGACGCGCTATTACATGGTGTTGATGATGTCGATGAGGACAATAGTGATAACGATGATATGGACACGGGTGATACTCATGCCCATTTTGACTTTTCATCCCAGGACAGAATTGTCCGTGGTCGTATGCCAACCTTGGAATTGGTTAACGAGCGCTTTGCTCGACACTTAAGAATTAGCTTATTTAACATGTTGCGTCACACCGCTGAAGTGTCTATCAATGGTGTACAGATGCTCAAATTTGGTGAGTATATTCATACCTTATTTGTTCCAACCAGTTTAAATATGGTACGTTTTCGTCCCTTAAAAGGTACCGGTTTGATTACTATGGAAGCACGTTTAGTGTTTATCCTAGTTGAAAACTTTTTTGGCGGGGACGGACGTTACCACGCCAAAATTGAAGGTCGAGAATTTACACCAACCGAGCGCCGTATTATTCAAATGTTATTAAAAATAATTTTTGAGGATTACCATAACGCTTGGGCGCCGGTCATGGATGCCGAGTTTGAATACCTTGATTCAGAAGTGAATCCTGCGATGGCCAATATCGTCAGCCCAACGGAAGTGATTGTGGTTAATTCATTCCATATTGAGCTAGATGGTGGTGGTGGTGACTTCCATATTGCTATGCCTTATTCCATGTTAGAGCCTATTCGTGAGCTATTGGATGCAGGTGTACAAAGTGATAAAGAAGACACCGACCAACGTTGGTCGCAAGCGCTTCAAGATGAAATCATGGATGTGGAAGTAGGGATTGATGCTAGTGTGGTGGAAAAAGAGTTGTCATTGCGTGAAATCATGCATTTAAAAACAGGTGATATTATTCCCGTTGAGCTACCGGAAAGCTTATTAGTGTCAGTGGAAGGGTTGCCAAGTTATAGAGCAACCTTAGGTAAAGCAAATGAAAATTATGCTTTAAAAATTACCGAAAAAATTAGTCGACCTGAAATTCAAAAAACACAAATTCAGTTAGAAGATTTAAGAGACAAATAGCAATCGTATTGTGAATGCAATAATAGGAAGTAAATAATGAGTACAGAACAAGATATGGCTGATGATTGGGCTGCCGCATTAGAAGAATCTGAAAAGGCGAGCTCAGAGGCTAAAAGTATTGATTTAGATGAGCTGAAAGATACTAAGAAACCAATGAGTGATGAGGAGCTAGAGCGTTTAGATAGTATTCTCGATATCCCTGTGACTATTTCCATGGAAGTAGGGCGCAGCAAAATCAATATACGTAACTTGTTACAACTTAACCAAGGTTCAGTGGTTGAGTTAGAGCGAATCGCTGGCGAACCATTGGATGTGTTGGTAAACGGCACCTTGATTGCCCATGGTGAAGTCGTGGTAGTGAACGATAAATTTGGTATTCGCTTAACCGATGTGATTAGCCAAACTGAACGTATTAAAAAATTAAAATGAAGCCACTCATTGCGATAATGCAGGTTGCTGTAGCAACAGTCAGCTTACCTGCCGTGGCGTTAGAAGAGACAAGTAAGCGACCAGAGTTAGCGATCGGTACCATGTTGGGCTCACTGATTTTGGTACTGGCTTGTATCTTCTTATTTGCATTTTTGATGAAAAAAAGCAATTTGATCCGTCATGGTGGTCAACATAGTTCAATTAAAGTGATTTCCACACAAGCTTTAACCAATAAAAGCCGTATACAAATTATAGAGGTGCGTGGTAAACAATATTTGTTAGGGGTAAGTGAGCACTCAGTGAATTTACTGGACCAATTAGAGCCCGTTGAGGAAGAAACCACTGATATCCCTGAAAACCCATCATTCAAAGCTGCATTTGCTACCGTACTATCCAAAGTAGGAAAGAAAAATAATGAATAAACTACTCTGGTTATTCGTCTCAAGTCTAATAATGTTTGTGCCACAAGTATTAGCAGACCCTACTGCCTTATCGGCGGTGACAGTGACAACTAGCCCCGCAGGTGACCAGGAATACAGTGTTACCCTGCAAGTTTTAGCTTTTATGACGGCATTGAGCTTTCTTCCAGCTATGCTGATACTAATGACCTCTTTTACCCGTATCGTGGTGGTGATGTCGATTCTTCGTCAAGCATTAGGGTTGCAAAGCTCTCCCTCTAATCAGGTGATTAATGGTATCGCGTTGTTTTTGACCTTTTTTATCATGGCGCCGGTGTTTGACCGCATCAATGAAACAGCGTTACAACCTTATCTCAATGAAGAGATGACCATTGTGCAAGCATTGGAGGAAGGTAAGAAGCCGATGATGAAGTTTATGCTGTCGCAAACGCGTTTAAAAGACCTTGAAATGTTTATGGAAATTGCCGATGTACAAGTGGATACACCGGAAGAGGTGCCAATTACGGTATTGATTCCTGCCTTTGTCACCAGTGAATTAAAAACCGCCTTTCAAATTGGTTTTATGTTGTTTATTCCTTTTTTGATTATTGATTTAGTGGTGGCCAGTATCTTGATGGCGATGGGTATGATGATGTTATCGCCTATGATTATTTCCTTACCCTTTAAGTTGATGTTATTTGTATTAGTGGATGGCTGGAATTTAGTCATGGGCAGTTTAGCTAATAGTTTCGGGTTGTAAGGAGACTTATGGAACCGGAAGTTTTTGTTAATATTTTTAGACAAGCGCTATGGTTGGTATTGATCCTTGTTTCTGCAGTGATCATTCCTAGTTTATTAGTGGGCTTAGTGGTGGCTATCTTCCAAGCGGCGACCTCTATTAACGAACAAACCTTAAGCTTTTTACCTCGTCTAATTATGACCTTAGTGGCGTTAGCCTTTGGTGCACATTGGGGGTTTGGTAAATTAATGGAATTCTTTGTGTCCATGATTGATCAGATCCCGCAAGTGGTTGGCTAATGGTTTTCTCGGCGGATCTTATTTTAGATCTGATTGCCAGTTATCTATGGGCATTCAGCCGTATTGCCGCCATGATGATGGTGATGGTTGCCATTGGCTCTAATACTTTACCGACACGTATTCGCTTATTTTATGCCTTAACCATTACATTAATCGCCTTACCTGCTATTCCTGCTGGCCCTGATAATATTGAGCTGTTTTCATTAAATAGTTTTATTGTAGTGATGCAACAAGTATTGATTGGCGTTGCTATTGGTACTATTTCCGTTTTTGTTGTCCAAACCTTTGTTATTGCAGGCCAGATCATCGCTATGCAAACCAGTTTAGGTTTTGCCTCCATGGCCGACCCTTTAAGTGGTGAAAGCTCTCCTGTGGTAGGTCAGTTCTATGTTTTATTAGTGACCCTGCTGTTTTTAGGCGTGGATGGGCACCTATTGATGATTGAAATGATCATTAAGAGTTTCACGACTTTACCTGTTTCGGAAAGTGGTTTGTTAGCATTAGATTATTATCATGTGGCGGATTGGCTTTCTACTATGTTTCACGCGGCTTTAGCTTTTTCGATTGCTTCTATGGTGGCGATGTTATTGGTTAATTTATCCTTTGGTATCATGACTAAAGCAGCACCACAGCTAAACATCTTCAGTTTAGGTTTTTCCATTAGTATGGTATTTGGTTTATTTGTACTATGGTTAACTTTATTAAATGTGCCTATGCACTTTGAAAATCAATGGACAGAAGGGGTCACAAGTATGTGCGAAATGCTTAATAACCCTTGTGCTCCACCTTAGTATTTTATTGGATATTAATAGGCTAAGACATGGCTGAAAATGAAAACGGTACGGAGAAATCCGAACAGGCCACCCCCGATAAAATCCGGAAGTCTAAAGAAAAGGGGCAGGTGGCCCGCTCTAAAGAACTTGCAACCGCGTCGGTGCTAATTGCTGCTGCGTTATCAATGTTTGTATTTGGTGATAGGCTCGCTTATGAATTATCTGTGATGATGAAGCGTGCATTTACCTTTGAACGTGCTGATATCTATTCGCCTGATCATATGTGGCATGCGCTGGTGGAAGGCGTGAGTGGTTTAGGCTTGCCTGTTTTCCTTATTCTTCTGATGTTATTTGTTATTTCTGTCCTTGGTAGTTCTCTATTAGGTGGCATGCTATTTAGTACTAAAGCCATGATGCCTAAATTTAGCCGAATGAGTCCTAAAGCTGGTTTTAAACGCATGTTTGGAATGCAAGCATGGGTTGAGTTGATTAAGTCAATTTTAAAAGTCACCGTGGTTATGTGTGTTGCTTGGGCTATTTTAGCAGCGACCTTTGAACATATTTTACATCTATCTGTTAGTCAATTACCCGGCAGTGCTTTTGAAGCCTTAGATATGCTGAGCTGGATGTTTCTATTATTGTGTTTGTCATTATTAGTGATTGTTGCCGTTGATGTGCCCTACCAAATATACAAGCATAATGACGAGTTAAAAATGACCAAACAAGAGGTCAAAGATGAATTCCGAAACTCAGAGGGTAAACCTGAAGTCAAACAACGTATTCGTCAATTACAATATGAGATGTCACAACGAACTATGATGGGCGATATTCCCGATGCCGATGTGATTGTGACCAACCCGACCCATTATTCAGTGGCGCTTAAGTACGATAAAGAGGGCGACCGACCTCCTTATGTTGTTGCAAAAGGTGTTGACTTTATGGCTTTGAAAATTCGTGAAGTAGCGCGAGAGCATGAGGTGCCTGTGATGCAATCACCACAATTGTGTCGTGCGGTTTATCATACTACCGAAATCGGTGATGATATTCCTGAAGAGTTATTTATTGCGATCGCTAAAATATTAGCTTACATCTATCAATTGGAACAGTTTAGAAAAGGCAAATCAGGTCGACCAAAAGCTTTACCTAATGACATTCCTGTGCCAGATGATTTCCTCTACCCGAACTAAGTCTTATCTGCCCCTCTTTTATCGAAGTACTTTTCCACTTTCTTTATTAATTGGTATTCTATTTGCTTATGACTAAGATGAAGATAATTATTTGACACTTTAATAATAAGATTAACGTGTATTTAGTCATTATTTATCACATTGAAGCGTGCTTATCTTGTATACAGAGCATCCACCACTTTTAATATCTAAATTAGTTGGTTAGAGTAACCCCTATTGGATATTTAGTATTCGTTAACATTTTTCTTTTTAGGTGACACTATTAACGCAATCTTCACATCACTTTGGTCTAAACGAGCAACTTTACTGGGTGGCTTAGGGACACCAATTCTAGTACTTGCGACATTAGGCATGGTGATCTTACCTATGCCGGTATTGCTATTAGATATTCTATTCACCTTTAATATCGCTTTAGCATTAATAGTCTTATTGGTATCTATCTATACTAAGCGTCCGCTAGATTTTGCTGCTTTCCCGACCGTGCTATTAATCGCGACCTTATTGCGTTTGGCACTTAATGTAGCATCAACCCGTGTTGTGTTATTAGAAGGCCATGAAGGCGGTAACGCTGCTGGTAACGTGATTGAAGCGTTTGGTTCAGTGGTGATCGGCGGTAATTTGGCGGTGGGCCTGATTGTTTTTATCATTTTAATGATCATTAACTTTGTGGTGGTGACTAAAGGTGCAGGGCGAATTTCAGAGGTAAGTGCTCGTTTTACATTGGATGCAATGCCTGGTAAACAAATGGCCATTGATGCCGATTTAAATGCTGGGTTAATTGACCAAGATCAGGCGCGTTTACGCCGTGAAGAGGTCACCATGGAAGCCGATTTTTATGGCTCAATGGACGGTGCAAGTAAGTTTGTTAAAGGTGATGCAATCGCCGGTATTATGATTTTATTTATTAATATCATTGGCGGTTTTATCATAGGTATGGCGCAATATGATCTGCCTCTGTCTGAGGCTGCAGAGATCTACACCTTATTGACCATAGGTGATGGTTTAGTTGCACAAATCCCTTCTCTATTATTATCCATTGCAGCTGCGATCACGGTAACCCGTGAAAATACCGAAGCAGATATGGGTAATCGAATGCTGGGTCAGATGTTTAATGATCCAAAAGCATTAATGATCACTGCCGGTATTTTACTGGTTATGGGGATCGTACCGGGCATGCCACACCTCGCTTTTCTGACTTTAGGTGGCGTTGCTGCTGGTGGTGCTTATTGGCAGTTAAAGCGTTTGAAAACTCAGGAAGAAACTGCTTTGGCTTTACAAAAGAGTGGCGCGGTTAATGAAGCCGGTGCAGCCGAAGTCAAAGAGTTAGGTTGGGATGATGTGCGCAGTGTTGATACTATTGGCTTAGAGGTTGGTTACCGCTTGATTCCATTAGTAGATAAATCTCAAGGTGGACAGTTATTAGATCGCATTAAAGGGGTACGTAAAAAGCTATCTCAACAGATGGGTTTCTTAATCCCACCTGTACATATTCGCGATAATTTAGATTTGTCACCTAACCATTACTCTATTTCATTAATGGGTGTAGGCTGTGGTCATGCTGATATTTATCATGATAAAGATATGGCAATTAATCCAGGGCAAGTGTTTGGGCCTATTGAAGGCATTACTGGGATTGATCCTGCCTTTGGATTAGAGGCTGTTTGGATAGATGAAGCGCAGCGCGAGCAAGCCCAAGCCTTAGGGTATACAGTCGTTGATACTGCTACTGTAGTTGCCACTCATTTAAGTCAGATCTTAAGTAATAATGCGGCGCAGTTATTAGGTCATGAAGAAGCGCAAAGTTTATTAGATATGTTAGCTAAAAAGTATCCTAAACTTGTTGAAGGCTTAGTACCCGAAGTACTGTCATTAAGTACGGTAGTAAAAGTGTTGCAAGGGTTGTTAAATGAGAATGTCGCGATTCGTGATATTCGCTCTATTGTACAGACCTTGGTTGATTATGGTCCACGTAGCCAAGATGCCGAAGTTTTGACAGCAGCGTGCCGTATTTCACTAAAACGCATGATAGTCCAAGAAATTATTGGCAATGAGCCGGAAATCCCTGTTATAACCTTGTCTTCAGAGTTGGAACAAATACTGCATAAGTCTATACAAGCAGGTGGTGCTGACGGGGCGGGTATTGAGCCTGGTTTAGCAGAGCGTATTCAGAATTCACTGATTGAAGTTGCACAGCAACAAGAGTTAGTAGGACAACCGGCAGTATTATTAACATCAGGAGTGTTACGTGGCACATTAGCGCGTTTTGTTAAAAATACTATTCCGAGTTTGCATATACTCTCTTATCAGGAAATTCCGGATGATAAGCAAATTAAAATAATTAGCTCAGTTGGGCAATAATGGTTGTAATCAATGAAAATTAAACGATTTTTTGCAAAAGACATGCGTACTGCAATGGTGGAAGTGAAGGAAGTATTAGGTCCTGAAGCTGTGATCATGTCGAATAAAAAAGTAGTGGGTGGCATTGAAATAGTCGCAGCGGTTGATTACCAGTCTCAGGCACCCGAGCCTAAATCTGATAAAGCGGATAGCTTGTCACAACTGAAAGATGATAACGTTCAGCTATCTTCAAAAGGGGCTGAAAAAAGCGCGCCTAAAATTAAGTTACCTAATAGCATTCGCAGTAACCGTAAAGAGAGCGGTGAAGACTTTGCAAAATCATTAAACTCATTTTTTGGTAAGGTTAATGCGCAGCAAAATAAAAAGCCTGCGCCTAAGAAGCGTCAAGAGCCGCCAGCATTCTCTTTCCATGAAGAGTTGGAAAAAGAGAATGCGAGATCCGCTCCAACACAGCCACCTACATTAGCAGAGCAACAAAATTGGCATCGCCAAGAGCCACGCCAAGGCTCAATCAAACAAGCTGCTTTAGCTAACCGTGCACAAGATAACAAAGGCATGGCAAAAATAAGCGAAGAAGTTGCTTCATTACGTAAGCTTTTAGAGCATCAAGTATCCGGTTTAATGTGGCAAGAGATGGAGCGTAAAGAGCCGGTTCGAGCGATGATCATTAAATGGTTAAATAGTGCTGGATTTTCCGATGAAATTGCCGATAACTTAGCGAGTTATGTACCTGAAGACGCTTCTTCTAGTGAAGTTCAGCAATATATCCAAGCATTGTTACAAGATAAAATCTTTATCGGACAAAATGAAATCTTGTTAAAAGGTGGTGCGATTGCTTTATTAGGTCCGACAGGCGTGGGGAAAACCACCACAATCGCTAAGCTAGCAGCACAATTTGCGATTAAATATGGTCCAGAGCAAGTTGCTTTGATCACCACTGATACATACCGTATTGGCGCACATGAACAGTTAGCCACTTACGGTAAAATCATGGGTTGTGCTGTGCGAGTTGCTAAAGATGCGGATGAATTATCGCAAATTTTATATCAGTTTAGAGAAAAGCGTTTAGTGTTAATTGATACTGCTGGTATGGGTCAACGCGATGTTCGCCTGTCAGAACAATTAGAAACATTAATGAGTAGCAGTGGCGTGAATATTAAAAGCTATTTAGTGGTTCCTTCAACGGCGCAACGCCGAGTGGTTGAAGAAGCATTACAGCACTTTAAACGTATTCCATTATCGGGTTGTATCCTAACTAAAATTGATGAAAGTCTAGGATTAGGTGAAGTATTAAGTGTGACAATGAAACATGCATTACCTATTAGTTACATCACCACAGGGCAACGTGTTCCCGAAGATATTGAAATTGCAAAAGTAGAAAGTTTAATTAGTGATACATTAACAATGATGGAAAACCAACAACAAGAAGAGTCGCATCAATGGTATAGCAATACAGACGATTAATTTCGGTGTTATAGTAGTTAGTGTGTTGGTTTAATTAATTTAAATAATGAGTAAGTAAGATGATGGCAGATCAAGCAAGCGGGTTAAGACGAATGACAAATCACCAAGTAAAAGTTATTGCAGTCACTGGCGGTAAAGGTGGCGTAGGCAAAACAAATGTAACGCTTAATATGGCTGTATCGCTTGCAAAAATGGGTAAGCGAGTAATGATACTTGATGCCGATTTAGGGTTAGCAAATGTCGATGTATTATTAGGGATTCGAGTCATTAAAAACCTATCTCATGTGTTATCTGGTGAATGTTCCTTAGATGAAGTGATTGTACATGGCCCTGAAGGGGTGATGATTATTCCAGCGACCTCTGGTACACAATCAATGGTGGAATTAACGGATGTAGAGCATGCAGGTTTAATCCAAGCTTTTAGCTCCCTACAAACACCTATCGATATTTTATTAATAGATACTGCTGCCGGTATTTCTAATATGGTAGTGAGTTTTGCACAAGCAGCGCAAGACGTATTAATGGTGGTATGTGATGAACCAACATCGATCACCGATGCTTATGCCTTGATTAAAATATTAAGTAAGCAAAATGGCGTGTATCGCTTCAAGATTGTTGCCAACATGGTACGCAGTTTACGTGAAGGGCAAGACCTATTTACTAAGCTTACTCGAGTTACCGATCGTTTCTTAGATGCATCGTTAGAGTTAGTTGCTTGTATTCCCTTTGATGGCAATGTACGTCAAGCAGTGAGAAAGCAAAAAACCGTGGTGGATGCTTTTCCTAAAACACCAGCGTCATTAGCATTTAAAGCATTAGCAAATCGTGCCAGTGATTGGCCTATTCCACATCAGCCAGGTGGGCATCTAGAATTTTTCATTGAGAAGTTATTATTAAACGATAACGATGAAAGTATTAAAGAACTTTTATAAATGGCAGATATAGATAATAACCAAGCGGGAATATTTATAAGTGATTAAAGCGCAGGGATATCAATCTGATACAACTGACTTGATTGGTCGTCATTCAGAGTTAGTACAAAAAATTGCATACCATCTAATGGCCAGATTACCTGCCAATGTACTTGTCGATGATTTAGTACAGTCAGGCATGATCGGTTTATTAGAAGCGGCGCGTAATTTTGATGCAACTAAAGGTGCAAGCTTTGAAACATTCGCCGGTATTCGTATTCGAGGTGCGATGTTAGATGACCTGCGTAAAGGCGATTGGGTACCACGTTCGGTACATAAAAATAGCCGCACTATCGCAACGGCCATTGATGAAGTGGAAAAGCAGACCGGAGAAAGCGCTACTGAAGTAGAAGTCGCTAAGCATTTACAGGTTACTCTGAGTGAATATCAGAAAATGCTGCAGGATGTTAATTGTGCCAAATTAGTGGCTTATGAAGACTTACCTAATCCAAATGATATGTTTGCACAAAGCAGTGCAACGGCGGATAGCACCTTTGATGATGTGGCTGAAAATCAATTTACGCAGCAGTTAGCTGAAATGATAGAGGCACTACCACAAAGAGAAGCCTTGGTGTTATCACTGTACTACGATGAAGAGTTAAATTTAAAAGAGATAGGGTTAATTCTAGAGGTGAGTGAGTCACGTGTTAGCCAAATTCTTAGCCAAGCGTTACATAAACTGAAATCTAAAGTTAATTCTGCTAATATTTAACTATTAATGGGTAGTTATTGGCAATGGATTTTGGTGATAATGGCCCGCAGTATGTTAGTTAGTTAAAGATAATTAACAAAAATAGTGTATTTTTTTCAATTTTTATCTATATATACATATATATAGTAATAGGTAGATTGTTGTTCTAGGGGAATATTTTGAATAAAGAAATGAAGGTTTTGATTGTTGATGATTTCTCAACAATGAGAAGAATAATTAAAAACTTATTAAGGGATTTAGGTTTCACTAATACCTATGAAGCAGATGATGGTCACACGGCATTACCTATGCTAAAAAACGGTGACTTTGAGTTTGTTGTGACGGATTGGAATATGCCAATTATGGAAGGGATCCAGTTATTAAAAGAGATCCGTAAAGATCCTAATTTAAAACACCTTCCAGTGTTAATGGTGACTGCTGAGGCAAAACGCGAGCAGATCATTGAAGCAGCACAGGCAGGAGTTAATGGTTACATTATCAAGCCGTTTACTGCTGGTACATTGAAAGAGAAACTAGACAAAATCTTTGAGCGTTTGGCTTAATTTAAGGAGTTAAGTATGGCAAGTGAAATAATGCCACACCTATCACTTTCTGAAGCTAAAGCGTTAGTTGCACATTTAGAAGCCGAGCAAGTTGAAGAGGCTAATAAAATTGTAGAAAGTGTTTCGTTTTTTAATACAACAGAAAGTGTGTTATTTGGGCAAGTGGGTGAATTAACCCGTGAGTTACACGAAGCACTATTAAGTTTTCATAATGATACGCGTTTATTAGATTTAGCTGGCCATGAACTGCCAGATGCTAAAAATCGCTTAAATTACGTTATTGAAATGACCGATAAAGCAGCCAACACCACTATGGATGCTATCGATCATTGCTTACCTGTTGCTGACAAATTGATTACTGACTTAGATCAGGTTATGCCAAGCTGGGGTAATTTGATGACGCGTGATTTAGCGTTAGGTGAGTTTAAATCCATGTGTCATTCCGTTGACGATTTTTTAAATTACTCTAAACAAAGTGCCAATCTATTTCGTGATAAATTGAGTGAGATTTTAATGGCTCAAGAGTTCCAAGACTTAACTGGACAGATCATTAATCGTGTTATTGAGTTAGTACAAGAGATTGAATCGAAGTTAGTGGTTATTCTGAAAGTATGTAGTACACAGAGAGAGCTAGACTCTTCCGTTGAACAACAAAAAGTAGTTGCAGAAGCCAAGAGTAATATTAAAACGGAAGGGCCAATTATTGATGCCGAATCCCGTACCGACGTTGTTAATGGACAAGATGACGTAGATGACCTGCTTTCAAGCTTAGGATTTTAAAGGAACTAGGAAATGACATTTGAAGTAGATGATGAGATCCTGCAGGATTTTTTGGTTGAAGCAGGAGAAATTTTAGAATTACTTTCTGAACAGCTTGTTGAATTAGAAAACAATCCTAATGACGTAGAGTTACTTAATGCTATCTTCCGTGGTTTTCATACGGTAAAAGGTGGTGCAGGTTTTCTATCTTTAACAGAGTTAGTTGAAACCTGTCATGGTGCAGAAAACGTATTCGATGGGTTACGCCAAGGTGCCCGATCTGTTGATTCTGATTTAATGGATACCATTTTAGCCGCATTAGATATTATCAATGAACAGTTTTCTGCGGTGCAAAATGGCGAGCCTGCAGAAAAAGCCTCTTCTGATATTTTGAATTCATTACACCGCTTAAGTAAACCCGAAACGGCTGAGCCTATTGTCGAAGAAACTCCTGAGCCAATCGTGGCTGAGCCTGTTATAGAAACTCCAGAAGCTAGTAGCAATAATATTGATGATATTAATGAAGCTGAATTTGAAAGTTTATTAGATGAATTACACGCTAAACCTACTGCTGATTCCCCTGCACAGGAAGTAAGTGATGAAATTACAGAAGATGAATTCGAAAGCTTATTAGATGATTTACATGGAGTCGGTAAACATTCACCTACTCCTGTGGCTGCTAAACCAGCAGCAGCGCAAGCTGTTAGTGATGAAATTACCGAAGATGAATTTGAGTCGCTATTAGATGAATTACATGGCGCTGGTAAACATAGTGCAACTGTTTCTACATCTGAGAAACCAGTAGAGGCAACGAGCAGTAATGAAATCAGTGAAGATGAGTTTGAAAATTTATTAGATGAACTTCATGGTAAAGGCTCGCATGGCGGCGCGCCTAAAGTTGAAGCGCCTGCAGCAGTTTCTGATGAAATTACTGAAGATGAATTTGAATCATTGTTAGATGAGTTACATGGTGTAGGTAAAATGAATACCGCTGCACCTGTCATTGAACAAGCTGCTGCAACAGCATCTAAAGCGCCTCAATCTAAAGCACCAACACCAGTAGCAAAAGCTGAGCCAGTAAAAGCGGCTCCGAGTGCTGCTGTTAAAGCCCCTGTTGCTGATAAAAAAGCCCCCGTTAAAGCGCCTAAACCACAAGCTGAACAAACGGTTCGTGTGGATACCAGTACATTAGATGAAATTATGAATATGGTTGGTGAGTTAGTACTGGTGCGTAATCGTTTAGTGAGTTTAGAGTCAACCTCTGAAAATGAAGAGATCTCACGTGCTGTTGCTAACCTTGCTATTGTCACTAGCGATTTACAAGGTTCAGTAATGAAAACACGTATGCAACCGATCAAGAAAGTATTCGGTAAGTTTCCTCGTGTTGTCAGAGACTTAGCTCGTCAGCTTGGTAAAAATATTCGTTTGGATTTAGTGGGCGAAGAGACGGATTTAGATAAAAATTTAGTGGAAGCTTTAGCCGATCCTTTAGTGCATTTAGTGCGTAACTCAGTTGACCATGGTATTGAGATGCCAGAGACACGTATGCAGTCGGGTAAAGAAACGCAAGGACGAGTATTATTGTCTGCCGCTCAGGAAGGTGACCACATCTTACTAGTGATTGAAGATGATGGTGCTGGTATGGATGCGGAAAAATTAAAACAAATCGCTATCGGTAAAGGGATCTTGGATCAAGATGCTGCGGATCGCATGAGTGATAAAGATGCTTACTCGTTAATATTTGCACCTGGCTTCTCTACCAAAGTAGAAATATCTGATATTTCTGGTCGCGGTGTTGGCATGGATGTTGTGAAAACAAGTATCACTAAATTAAACGGGACTATCTCGATCGATTCTGAAATCGGTAAAGGGACTCGTTTAGAGATAAAAGTGCCATTAACATTAGCTATTTTACCGACCTTAATGGTGTTAGTAGCAAATCAAACCTTTGCTTTACCATTGACTAACGTTAATGAAATTTTCCACTTTGACTTAGCTAAAACCAATGTTGTTAATGGGCAACTGACTGTGGTTATTCGTGACCATGCTGTGCCGCTATTTTATTTACGAGATTGGCTTGCACCACAATCACCTCGTGCTGAAAAAGGTGATGGTTTAGGGCATGTTGTGATCGTGCAGTTAGGCATTCAACAAGTTGCCTTTGTAGTAGATGGACTATTAGGACAAGAAGAAGTCGTTATTAAAGCCTTAGATAAATTGTTATCAGGTACACCAGGCATGGCGGGTGCAACCATTACTAGTGACGGTGGTATTGCTTTAATTTTAGATTTACCTAGCTTATTAAAGCATTACGCATAAAGGAAAAAGTGAATGGCAATCAAAGTCTTAGTCGTTGATGATTCGAATTTTTCGTCGTAGAGTCAGTGAAATAATCAACGCTTCACCTTATTTGGAAGTGATCGCTACTGCTAATAATGGTAAAGAATCAATTGATATGGTGCTCAAACATAAACCTGATGTGATCACCATGGATGTTGAAATGCCGGTAATGGATGGCATTACCGCAGTACAAAAAATCATGGATGTGGCACCTACACCTATTTTAATGTTTTCTTCCTTAACCCACCAAGGTGCTAGCGCTACATTAGATGCATTAGAAGCCGGTGCTTGTGATTTCTTACCAAAGAAATTTGAAGATATCGCGCGTGATAAAGAGGAAGCTACTACCTTACTACAGCAACGTATTCAACAGATTGCTAAACGTCGTGTTATGCGTGTGCCGGAAAAGAAAGCAGGACTAGCGACCAAAACACCACTAACAACTCCAGCAAGTAGCATTGCAAAGCCTGCTGCAACTCGTTTAACTCCAGCTAATGAGCGTAATGAATTAACACCTAAACCAGCTGCGTTAAAGCGACATAAAGCATCGGGGAAAAATTACAATGTATTAGCTATTGGCACCTCAACAGGTGGACCGGTTGCATTACAAAAAATACTGACTGCCTTACCTGCTCATTTTAAACTACCTATTGTACTGGTTCAGCATATGCCAGGTACCTTTACTAAAGCATTTGCCGATAGATTGAATAGCAATTGTAAAATATCGGTAAAAGAAGCGGCAACGGGTGATACGTTAAAGCCGGGCTGTGCTTATTTAGCACCGGGAGGCAAACAGATGTTGATTGGTCCTAATGGACAAGTGAAGATCCACGAAGGTAATGAAGCATTAAATTATAAACCCAGTGTTGATATTACCTTTGCCTCCTTAGCAAAGTCTTATGGCAACAAAGTATTAGCCGTTATTTTAACAGGAATGGGAGCCGATGGTCGTGATGGTGCTCGTTTACTAAAAGACAAAGGCGCAGAAATATGGGCGCAAGACGAAGCGAGTTGTGTTGTTTATGGTATGCCTCAAGCCGTTGCTAAAGCTGGCATTGCTACTGAATCAATCGCATTAGATCAAGTTGCACAACGTATTTTGGTGGAATTAAAGCATGAGTAAAATTGGGCTGCTCGGTTTCATTGTGATTGCTGTGTGCATTATCTTTGCCCAGCTTTATCATGATGCCCCTTTGAGTAGCCTATTTGATTTGGCAGCTTTTTTGATTGTGTTTGGTGGCACGCTGGGCGCAATTTTAATTCAATCTTCATTCAAACAGTTACAGCATGCATTTAAACAATTAGTTAACCTATTTGCTAGACCTGCTGTGTTATTGGAGATACAGATTAATTTATTAAAACGTTGGTCTGTGATCTCTCGACAAGAGGGGTTGTTAAGTTTAGAAAAGCAAAACACAGATGACTTGGATAGCTTTTCAGAAATGGCCTTAGCTATGCTAGTGGATGGTTGTGACCCTGTGGATTTACAACAGATCCTAGAGCAAGAGATAGAATTAGAAATGGATCAACATGAGCGTAGCGCGCAAGTGTTTGATGCGATGGGTGGTTATAGTCCAACCATTGGTATTATCGGTGCTGTATTGGGCTTGATTCAAGCCATGGCTTTTCTGGACCAACCTGAGTTGTTAGGTCAAGGCATTGCCGTTGCCTTTGTGGCAACTATTTACGGTGTGGCCTTTGCGAACTTTTTGTTTTTACCGATCGCCAATAAGATACGTTTAAATTATCAACACAAAGCGCTATGTAATGAGATGACTATGGTAGGTGTGATTGCCATTGCACATGGTGAAAATAGTTTGTTATTAGAACGTCGATTACACGGTTATTTAGCTAGAGCCGTTTATTAATGCCTATTTATCATAGACGTAACGCACATAAAGCACATAGTAATCATGTTCATCGCTGGACTGTGTCCTATGCTGATTACATGACCTTAATGTTTGCGCTGTTTGTGGTGTTATATGCGGTGTCCTTGAATAACGAAGAAAAATATCAAGAAGTCATTGAAATTATCCAGCAGGCTAGCAAATTTGTAGAAGCGCCGCATAGTGGATCCAACGCCAATGGTATTCTAACCAAGCGTAGCAACGACATAAAAGACAATACTGGGCCCGCGTTACTCAGCGATGGAGAGGAGTTTGCTTTAGGTCATGTCAGTGAACTTGAGAGTGAGCAACTATCTAGCCCTGCACAAACTTATACAGGTAAGTCCTTACAAGAGTTACAGCTGTCATTAGAATCAGCTTTACAGACGGAATTAGAAACTGGTGCATTTAGTGTTGATTTAGAAGGTGACTGGTTAACCATTGAAATGAGTGGACCATTATTGTTTGCCAACGCTAGCCACACCTTATTAAATGGTGCAAAACGCAATATTGAGCAGATAGCTAAAGTATTAGCTCCGGTGAACAATATGTTGAGGTTACGAGGTTATACAGACCCTGATACGATTTCCAATGAGATATACGCGTCTAATTGGGAATTATCAGCAATGCGATCAATTAGTGTTTTAAAAGCATTAGCTGAGCAGGGTGTTGAAGAGCAGCGAATGGTGATGGAAGGCTATGGAAGATTTTATCCGGTGATTAACGGCAATGGCGTTGAAGATAAGTTAAGAAGTCGCCGCGTAGTGATTGCCATCTCTAAATATGCGCTCTATAAAAAGCCATTGATCAGCATTAGGCAGCCAACTGAGCAAAATGCAACAGCAGGGCCTTCAGGTGCAGTAACACCAGACAGCAGTGAAATACGTGAAATATATGGCCCAGATGGGCGACTCATCATTACCACAAGGCAGGAGTGACGGTGAAAATTTGGACTATTTCAAATCAAAAAGGTGGTGTAGGTAAAACCACAACAGTGATTTCGCTGGCGGGTCTGCTCATTGATCGAGGTTACCGTGTGTTGGTCATTGATACTGACCCACATGCCTCTTTAACCAGTTACTTAGAATATGATTCGGACCAGTTACCTGTCAGTCTATATGATTTATTTCAAGATCCAGCGACGACTCGTTCGGGGTTGTTGCAATTGATATTACCCACAGAGGTTGATAATTTATCTTTGATCCCTGCTTCTATGTCCTTGGCGACATTAGACAGAGTGTTAGGTAATCAAGAAGGGATGGGGTTGTTTCTCAAGAAACAATTAAAGTTAGTGGAAGACGATTATGATTTTGTATTAATAGATTGCCCACCAGTATTAGGAGTCATGATGGTGAATGCGTTAGCGGCATGTGAGCGTATTCTTATTCCAGTACAAACTGAATTTTTAGCCTCGAAAGGTTTGCAAAGAATGGTGCAAACACTGGGGATTATGCAATATTCTCGGGGTGATGACTTTAACTATTGCATTATTCCTACTATGTTTGATAAACGCACTAGAGCGTCAATTAATACATTAAATGATTTACAAACAACCTATCAAGGCAAAGTATGGAAAGGAGTTATCCCAATCGATACTAAATTTAGGGATGCGAGTTTAGCGCATTTGCCTATCTCACATTATATGAAAAAGTGTAGAGGCGCATTTGCCTACGAAACCTTGTTAAATTATTTGTTACAAACTGAGCAGAATTAGATGAAGAATAACAACAATGAAGCAATGAAAAATTATTTTGACTCGATGCTTCGAGATGATCAAACAGCTGAAGTACCTGTAAGCAAAGAAACAGAATTTGCTGAGCCTGCTCATGTTGATATCTCAACCTTGCCGAAAAATTTAGTGTTTTCGGAGACCGATGTAGCGGTAGAAAAGGCAACGCAACAAAATCAACAAGCAGAACAGGAAGAGTGGCAGAACTTACAGGTTGAAGATAATTTTCAAGTTCTGTTTTTTGAGTTAAATCAGGTTACTTTTGCAATTCCTTTAACCGATTTGGGCGGGATTTATCAGCTTAACGATTCACTGAACTTCTTAATGGGCAAACCTGCTTGGTTCCGTGGTGTAATGAGCCATAACGAGCGGTTATACAATATTGTGGATACGGCTACTTGGTTGCAGCTAGGTAAAAATGCACAGGATCTTCAATATACGCACTTTATTTTATTAGGCAGTACGGCTTGGGGATTATCCTGTGAAAAGTTGCTTGGTACAGAGTCTCTCAACAAGGATCAAATTAGATGGCGTGATAAAAAAGGATCACGCCCTTGGCTAGCGGGTATGGTGAAGCAAAAAATGTGTGCTTTAATTCATGCAGAAGAGTTAGTGAAGTTATTAAGTCAGGGAATGGACATTCGCAGCTAAATTAAGCTGAATTTAATTAATCAATAAGATAAGTAGAGATAAAAATGAATAGAGAATCTAGTTTGTCAGACAAAGCGTCTAATGATGAAATCTTACAACGTGTTACGTTTCTATTAGATAATGAAACTTACGGCATTAATGTAATGCAGGTACAAGAGATACTGCGTTATACTGAAATTGCAGCTGTACTCGGTGCGCCACAATATGTGTTAGGAATTATTAACTTACGTGGTAACGTTGTCACTGTTATTGATACACGTACACGTTTTGGATTAATGCCTGCTGATATTACAGATAGTACACGTATTGTGATTATTGAAGCTGAAAAGCAAGTAATTGGTATTTTAGTAGATAGTGTTGCTGAAGTGGTTTATTTGAAAAAATCAGAGATCGAAGCTGCGCCTCACGTGGGTACGGAAGAAAGTTCACAATTCATTCAAGGTGTCTGTAATCGTGATAGCGGTTTATTAATTTTAGTGGATCTTAATAAATTACTGACTGATGACGAATGGGATGAGTTACATTTGCTGTAAATGATCACGACCTAAATTAGGTGTCTATGTTAATACAATATATTCCTTGGCTAGCGCTTTTGTTAGCCATTGCGAGTTTTGCTACAACGTTTTTTTTATTTAAAAAAGTGGCTAAAAAGAACCGTAGTCTTGAAATATTAGTTAAATCTTTATTAGCGCAACAAGAGAGTAATAAAAGCAGTTTACTGAAGTTCACTCTGGGGCGATTGGTTTAGGTAAGAAGCTACAACAACTGGATCGCACTGTGAATAAGATCCAAGAACATCAAGTGGATTTAGTGGCCTCAGCCCCTGAAAATCGTCTGTACACTCGTGCTACGAAAATGGTGGAATTGGGTGCTAGTATTGAAGAGCTGATGTTGGAATGTGAGTTACCTCGGGCAGAAGCGGAGTTACTGCTTAACTTACATCGTAAATAATCACTGCTTAAGGTAGTGTTTATAGCGTGTATAGATGGGTGGTTACTCTGTAGCATCAGAGTCAGTTAATACTTTCACTTTACTTAATCTTAAACCCTCTCTTAATGCCATTATTGATGGCATTACCGATTTCCTGATAGTTACTCATCGTTGTTTTCTATGGTAGGATCCGCCACTATTTTCTAGGTCTGTTAATAAGGGTAAAAACAATGCTGGAGTGCAAAGATTTAACTTGTGTTCGTGAACAGCGTGTTTTGTTCAAGCAATTAAACTTAATCGTTAAACCAGGCGAGATCCTTCATATTGAAGGGCCTAACGGCGTGGGTAAAAGTAGTTTATTAGCTTTGGTAACAGGGTTGTCTTCTGCTTATTCGGGCGACGTTTATTGGCAGCAACAAAAAATAACTGCGCAACGAGAAACTTATTATCAGGATCTCCTTTACCTAGGGCATAAATCAGGTGTGAAAGCAGAGTTAACCGCCTTAGAAAACTGTCAGGGCTTTCAACGTTTATATTCAAGTCAAACTGATGTTGATCTGTATGATGTGTTACTTAAGGTTGGGTTAGTGGGTTATGAGGATATTCCAGCAGCACAGCTTTCAGCAGGACAACAACGCCGCATTGCATTAGCGAGAATGTATTTCACTGAGTGTAAATTGTGGATCCTAGATGAACCTTTTACTTCCCTTGATAAAGAGGCGATTAAGTCGTTAGAAACATGTTTAATCAAACATGCACAGCAAGGTGGAATAGTGGTGTTAACAACGCACCAAGCTTTATCGATACCTGAAGCCAACTATAAAAAGCTATTTTTAACTAAAGCGACGGTAGAGGAACATTATGTTTAATGTTTTTATACAGGTTGTACGCCAAGATTTGCTGGCTGCATTTCGTCACCAAAGTGCGATTTTAAATCCAATTTGGTTTTTTATTATTGTGGTGACGTTATTTCCATTAGGGTTAGGTACAGATCCCACTTTATTATCACGCATTGCACCAGGCGTTATTTGGGTTGCTGCTTTATTGGCTGCGTTACTCTCTTTTGAACGTTTATTTAAAGATGATTATATTGACGGGTCTTTAGAGCAAATGATGCTTTCTCCTTATCCATTAGCTTGGTTAGTGAGTGCAAAGGTATTAGCGCATTGGTTGTTAACTAGCTTGCCTATTTTAATTATCAGTCCCTTGTTGGCGATTTTTTTATCATTACAAATAGATGCTTTTTATGCACTTTCTCTGACACTACTCATTGGAACACCAATATTAAGTCTATTAGGGGCTATTGGGGTTGCATTAACCGTAGGTTTGCGTAAAGGTGGCATATTGTTAAGTTTGATCATGTTGCCCTTGAGTATCCCTATTTTAATTTTTTCAACAATGGCCGTGGAAGCTGCTGCTTCGGGGCAAGATTATTTAGGTTTTGTGCTGCTGTTAGCGGCTATGTTAGTAGGAGCAATCACCTTAGCGCCTTTTGCTATTGCCGCAGCCTTACGTGTGAGTATCAGTTAACTATGTTTAAATTAGAGATTTAATTATGTGGAAGTGGTTACACCCTATGCAAAAGCTGAACACAGTTATGCGTTAGCTGGGAAATTGATGCCTTGGTTTTTAATATTGACTATTCCTAGCTTCCTAGTTGGAATTGTATGGGGATTAGCCTTTGCACCTGCTGATTATCAACAGGGGATAGTTTTCGTATTATCTATATCCATGTTCCTGCTGCGATGATGGCGATGGCCGCTTACTCAACTATGGCTATTGCAGCTTTTGTTGGGTTAGTTTGGCAACTGCGTTTAGCGGAAATGGCGGTTGCAGCGACGGCTCCAATTGGTGCTGTGTATACTTTTATTGCTTTATTTACTGGTGCCGCATGGGGTAAGCCTATGTGGGGGCTTGGTGGGTTTGGGATGCAAGATTAACTTCTGAACTCATTTTGTTATTTGTTTATATGGGTATTATTGCCTTATATAATGCGTTTTCCGATAAAGTATTAGCAGGAAGAGCAGCCTCTATTTTGACTTTAGTCGGGGTGATCAATTTACCTATTATCCATTTCTCTGTGGTGTGGTGGAATACACTACATCAAGGTGCCACCATCACGAAATTTGAGCAACCTTCTATTGCCACTGAAATGCTCATTCCGTTATTAATGATGATTTTTAGTTTTGCCACTTTCTTAGGGTTTATGATCTTGTATCGTTTTCGTAATGAGTTGTTACAAGAGAGCAGCATCGAGCTTGGGTGGTTAAATTAGTGCAAGCTAAGCAACGAGGTTAATATGGCGTTTACATCTTTTTCAGACTTTCTTGCAATGGGTGGTTATAGCTTTTATGTGTGGCTAGCCTATGGTGTTTCTTTACTCAGTGTGATCACCTTAATTAGCCATAGCGTATTGACTAGAAAGAAAATATTTAAGCAAGTGGCGCAACGTTTACAACGTGAAAAACGTATTAAAGCGGCTAATAATAGAGAACATAATTTATGAATCCTAGACGTAAAAAGCGTTTATTGATTACCTCCTCTTTGATCCTAGGTTTATCGTTGGCAATGGGCTTGACCTTGTTTGCACTGCAGCAGAATATCGATCTATTTTATACCCCTAATGAAATCCTAAAGGGCAAAAATGAAACTGGTGTAAAACCTGAGATTGGTCAGCGTTTACGTGTTGGGGGCATGGTATTAACAGGCTCTGTTAAACGTGACCCTGATAATTTAAAAGTCAGCTTTGATCTAGTGGATAATAAAGCCGGACAAGTAACTGTTTTCTTTGATGGTATTTTGCCGGATCTGTTTCGTGAGGGGCAGGGCATTGTGGCGCAGGGCACCTTAAAAAGCATCAACAGTATTGAAGCCTTTGAAGTACTAGCAAAGCATGACGAAGAATATATGCCACCTGAAGTCGCTGATGCGGTGAAAGGCATGCCAACATTAACTACAGAACCATAGGGCGAGATAGATGCTTCCTGAGATAGGTCAATTCTCTTTAATATTGGCATGTGTATTGTCGTTATTACAAACGGTTTATCCATTGTATGGTGTGCAAACTGGTCACCAAGGTGCAATTCGCAGTGCTAAAATGTTCACTATTTTACAGTTTATTGCAGTGGCAAGCTCCTTTGTTATTTTAGCTTACTTGTTTTTAATTAATGATTTTAGTGTGACTTATATTGCCACTAACTCTAATTCTGCTTTACCTTGGTATTATCGATTATCTGCCGTTTGGGGCGCGCATGAAGGCTCGTTATTGTTGTGGGTTTTTCTATTAGCAACCTGGAGTATTGCCGTTGCATTAATGAGTAAAAACTTACCTGTTGAGTCGATAGCGCGTGTACTGGCGGTGTTAGGTTTATTAGCTTTTGGTTTCTATCTGTTTGTTATCCTGACTTCTAATCCTTTTGAGCGAACGCTACCTTACTTCCCAATTGATGGGCGTGATTTAAATCCGTTACTGCAAGATTTTGGTTTAGTGATCCATCCGCCAATGTTGTATATGGGGTATGTGGGCTTTTCTGTCGCCTTTGCTTTTGCCGTTGCAGCTTTATTAGAAGGGCGTTTAGATAGCGCTTGGGCGAAATGGTCTCGCCCTTGGACCATGGCAGCTTGGATGTTCTTAACTGTAGGTATTGCATTAGGCAGCTGGTGGGCTTATTACGAATTAGGTTGGGGTGGCTGGTGGTTTTGGGATCCCGTTGAAAATGCCTCCTTTATGCCCTGGTTAGCCGGAACTGCCTTGATTCATTCTCTAGCAGTGAGTGAGAAGCGAGGTGTTTTTAAATCGTGGACGGTCTTGTTAGCGTTAAGCGCATTCTCATTGAGTTTATTAGGGACTTTCCTTGTACGTTCAGGAGTGCTTGTATCAGTACATGCCTTTGCAAGTGATCCTACTCGGGGTTATTTATTCTTGGCTTCTTGATCTTGGTGATTGGTGGCGCATTACTCTTGTATGCGGTACAAGCATCTAAGGTGAAAAGTCGTGGCCGTTATGAATTAGCATCGCGTGAGAGTTTATTATTATTGAATAATATTTTTCTGATCGCGGCATTAATTGTGGTGTTATTAGGTACCTTATTGCCTTTGGTACACAAAGAAATTGGGCTAGGGAGCATCTCTATCGGAGAACCTTTCTTTAATCGCATGTTTGCCATTTTGATTGTGCCCTTTGCGTTATTTCTTGGGGTAGGCTCTTTGTTCCGCTGGAAGCGTCAAAAGTTAGGTGAATTAGTGAAACCTCTCTTGGCCATTCTATTATTGAGCATAGCTTCGAGTTTGATTTTTCTTTTTGTCTTTGCGCCAGCGTTAACCTGGTTAGCTATGTTAGGGGCATTTTTAGGTTTTTGGATCATAGTGAGTGTGGTGTATGAAATTTATTTACGCTCTACTCATCGTCACCGTTTTATTTCAGGTATTACTAAATTAGGCAATAGTCACTGGGCAATGAGCTTAGGGCATCTTGGGTTAGCTGTGATGATCATTGGTATCACCATGACGCAAAACTATTCCATTGAAAAAGATGTAAAACTAGCGACTGGTGAGCATATTACATTTGAACATTATGACTTTCACTTTGATCAAATTAATGCACTTAACGGAGAAAATTATGTAGGTACGGTAGGCACTTTTTCAGTCACTCATGACCAACAACAAGTAGCTGTGATGCATGCAGAGAAACGTATCTATACGGTGCAGCGTATGCCGATGACCGAAGCAGCCATTGATGCTGGTTTTATTAGAGATCTTTATATCGCCATGGGGGAGCAACTACCTGATGGTGCTTGGGCTGTCCGTATCTATTATAAACCCTTTATTCGTTGGATTTGGTTAGGGCCATTAATTATGGCATTTGCGGGGTTATTAATGATTTGTGATAAACGATACCGCACTAAAAAACCAGCAATCATAGAACCAAAGCATAACAGTGGAGAACAAAATGCTTAACAAACGTCGGATATTTATGTTGTTAGTGCCTTTTGTTATTTTTATTATTGGCGCTATCTTCTTAGCGACGCCCTTATTAAAAGGCAGTGATCCTAGTAAATTAGAATCTGCATTAATTGGGCAACCTGTGCCTAAGTTTACTTTGCAGGATATTTTTAATCAGAATAAACAATACAATGCGGATATTTTCAAAGGTCAGAAAATGTTACTTAATGTTTGGGCGACTTGGTGTCCAACATGCTACGCAGAGCATACCTATTTGAATAAACTCGCTAATCAAGGTTTATATATTGTAGGTATGAATTATAAGGATGATCGCCAAAAAGCGATTCGTTGGTTGAAGGAATTGCATAACCCTTATCAAATCAGTTTATTTGATAAAAGCGGTTTATTAGGATTAGATTTAGGAGTGTATGGCGCGCCTGAAACCTTCTTCATTGATAGCCAAGGCATTATCCGTTATCGTCATGTCGGCGACCTCAATGAACAAGTGTGGAATGATAAGTTGTCTGCTATTTACGAGGAGATGCAATGATTGCTGTTCGTAATATGGCGTTTTACATTGGTTTAATAATATCGATAACTGCGTTGACCAGCTATCCAGCTCGAGCTGCTATTGAGAGCTTTGAATTTGATAATGCACAACAGGAGCAAACTTTCTATGAGTTAACTAAGTTATTACGCTGTCCTAAATGTCAAAATCAGAATATTGCCGACTCTAATGCTGAATTAGCAAAAGATCTTCGTAATAAAGCCTATCAATTAGTGAAGCAGGGGCAAACCAAAGAGCAAGTTGTCGATTATATGGTGACTCGATTTGGTAACTTTGTTCGCTACGATCCTCCGTTGACACCTGCGACTATTTTTCTTTGGCTAGGCCCGTTACTTTTTGTCATGGGTGGTGTGTTTATTTTAGTGAAACAGGTGAAAACTCAAACAGGTAAAAAGCAAGCTTTAGCCCCACAGGAGAAACAAAAATTAGCCTCATTATTAGCGCAACATGATAGGGATTCAGAGCGATGATCACTCAGCTTGTTATTGCGATTGCCTTAATGTTATTGCTGTTTTCAATATTGATACTATTACCTTTTATCGCTAACAGAAAAAGCCATCTTGACCAACGACGTCGTAATCAACTAAACCATGACTTATATGATATCCGTTTAAAAGAGGTTGAAGCTGACTTAGCGCGAGGGGTAGTCTCTGATCAACAAAGCATAGTGGCTGAATTACAATATAATTTATTGGATGACATCGATGAACAGCCTCAGTTAAAAAATAATAATAATAAGATTCTGTGGTTACCTGGAATAATTTTTTTCTCGTCGCTAGTTTAGCCTTATATTGGTCTGTAGGCTCTTTTCAACAGGTTAACGATTGGCAACAAACATTGCAGCGTTATCCTGATGTTTATCAAAAGTTATTTGAGGAAAATGCACCTGAACCAGAACAACAGGATCTACAGGATCTGATGACCGGATTACGTGTTCACCTTGTTGAACAACCTGATGATTTAAAAGGCTGGCTGTTATACAGCCGTCTTGGCACTATTTTTAATGATGCAGAAATAGCGATTGCAGCAATGGATAAAGCACTCGCCCTTGACCCCGACAATGTTGAAGTAGCCCTAGAGTCGATTGAATTAAAAATGAAAATCGGTGACCAATATGAAAAGACTACTGCAGAATTAGCGCTGAAACGTTTTTGCAACGTAATCCTGAAAACTATCAAGCGTGGTCTTTGTATGGGCTTATCGCCTTACAGCAGGAAGACTTTGAAGCAGCCATTAAACGTTGGCAAACCGTGTTACCTTTATTGAATGATAGTAGTGGTGAACAAGCGCGAGTATTGAGTAATAGTATTGCCTACGCACAACAACAATTAGCGCTGCAAAAACAAAAAATAACCCAGTAAGTGCAACTGCACAATATCAAGTCAGTATTACACTGGCAAAACAGGTATCATACACACCTGATAGTAAGCTTTTTATATACGCACAAGCGGTGAATGGCTCTGCAATGCCTATTGCTGCTATTAAACTGGATATTGATCACTTTCCAAAACAGGTCATTTTGTCTGATGCAGATGCTATGATCGAAGGCAGTAAATTAAGTGACCATCCGCAATTTATTATCAAAGCGCGTATCACTATCGATGGCACAGCGAGTAAGCAAGCTGGTCAATGGTTTGGAGAAAGTCAAATCATTAACGCAGGGGATACCGCACCTGTGAATATTATTATTAATCAACAATCTTAATTTGTAATTTATTACTTGGATGTAACAATATGTTTAGACGACATTTATTGCCAGCGCTCCTATTAATGTTAGGTAGCAACGCTTTTGCTCAATCTGTTCAGGGCAATAAAGACACTTATATGAGTGACCCCATTGAGCCAGTTAACCGTTTAGTATGGGACTTTAACTATTATGTGTTAGATGATTACATCTATCGCCCTGTAACACAAAGCTATGTGGATTGGGTACCAAAAGCAGGGCGTGAAGCGATCAATAATGCAGTACAAAATCTAGAAGAGCCTTCCACCATAGTGAACAACTTATTACAGCTCGAGTTTCAACATGCAACGGATGCCTTTTTCCGTTTTGCATTTAACTCTACATTTGGTGTGTTAGGGTTATTTGATGTCGCTAAATATGGTGGCGTAGAGCGTCGTAGAGAGAGCTTTAGTAATGTGTTGGGTAACTGGTCAGTACCACAAGGTCCCTATTTAATGGTACCAGTCACTGGGCCAAGTTCACCGCGTATCTTAGTGGGGACAATTGTGGATAACTTGTATTTTCCAACAACCTATTTCACTTGGTGGCAAACGGCAACTATCTGGTTTTTTGATGGCTTGGATGCGCGCTCAAGTGTATTGGGGCAAGAAGCTTTAGTAGAGCAATCTTTGGATTCATATACCTTTGTTAAAGAGGCATTTATTCAATCAAGAAAGAGTGCATTGCATCAAGACAGTAATGAGTTTTTCCGCTTGAAACTGCAGTCAGAGCAGCAACAAGCTCAAGATCAAGCTGATTTAAGTGACTTTTTAGATGAGATAGATTAGTAAAATAGCAGTAAAAAATAGTCAATAAATACATTCGTTAATAAACAAGGTTGGGCGGTAATGTCAGTTTCAAATTTAATCACTATCGATGGTCCAAGTGGCTCAGGGAAAGGTACTGTGTGTCACATTTTAGCCAAAAAACTAAAATGGCATTTATTAGATAGTGGAGCCTTGTATCGCATCCTTGCTTTTGCAGCATTAAAAAAACAGATCCCATTAAATAACGCTGATGCATTAGCGGCACTCGCCTTAACCTTAGATGTCTCTTTTGTTTCTAATGGTAGCGGTGTCGATACATTATTAGGTGATCAAAATATCGGCGATCAATTACGTACCGAAGTGGTAGGACAAGCTGCCTCAGAAGTCGCTTCTATCGAACAAGTCCGAGCTGCTTTATTAGCTCGCCAACAGGCTTTTTTACAAGCACCTGGTTTAATTGCTGACGGCAGAGACATGGGAACCGTGGTGTTTCCAGATGCGCCAGTAAAAATATTCCTTGATGCAAGTGCCGAAGAACGAGCGCAACGCCGTTTTAACCAGTTGCAAGACAAGGGTTTTAATGTTAGCATCGCGCAAATTTTAAGCGAAATTAAAGAGCGTGATTATCGCGACCGTAACCGAGCTGTTGCTCCCTTACGACCTGCCGATGATGCATTTGTGATTGATTCGACTTCATTAACGATTGATGAAGTGGTTGAGCAAATACTCAACTTAACGGCGCTAAAATTAAAAATTGCAACTGAATAATCAGTTGCGTACTAAAACTGCTTCACGGATGAAGTGGTAATCTTTCTTGCCTCCCATACGAATGGACTGTATGTGGTTGTATAAAATAAGTGTGAATAAATAGATGATGGAATCTTTTGCTGAACTATTTGAAGAATCTCTTCAACAAGTAGAAACTCGCCCAGGTACAATTGTTAAAGGTACAATCGTACGTATTAGCAACAACTTAGTATTCGTTGATGCAGGTCTTAAATCTGAAGCTGCTATCCCAGTTGAAGAGTTCAAGAACGCTGCTGGCGAAGTTGAAGTTGAAGTTGGCGATGTTTGTGATGTAGCGTTAGACGCTGTAGAAGACGGTTTCGGTGAAACTAAACTTTCTCGCGAAAAAGCTAAACGTCACGAAGCTTGGGATCCAATTAGAGAAAGCGTACGAAGACCAAGAAACAGTTATCGGTGTTATTAACGGTAAAGTTAAAGGTGGTTTCACTGTTGAACTAAACGGTATCCGTGCTTTCCTACCTGGTTCATTAGTTGACGTACGTCCAGTACGTGACACTGCTCACCTTGAAAACAAAGATATTGAATTCAAAGTGATCAAGCTAGACCAAAAACGCAACAACGTTGTTGTATCTCGTCGTGCTGTTATCGAAACTGAAAACAGTGTTGAACGTGATGAGCTTCTTGAGAACCTACAAGAAGGTCAAGAAGTTAAAGGTATCGTTAAGAACCTAACTGACTACGGTGCTTTCGTAGACTTAGGTGGTGTAGACGGCCCATTACATATCACAGATATGGCTTGGAAACGCGTTAAGCACCCAAGTGAAATCGTAACTGTTGGTGAAGAAATCAACGTTAAAATCCTTAAGTTTGACCGTGAGCGCACTCGTGTTTCTCTAGGTCTTAAGCAATTAGGTGAAGATCCATGGGTTGCAATCGCTAAGCGTTACCCAGAATCAACTCGTCTAACTGGTAAAGTGACAAACTTAACTGATTACGGTTGTTTCGTAGAAATTGAAGAAGGCGTAGAAGGTCTTGTTCACGTTTCTGAAATGGATTGGACTAATAAAAACATCCACCCATCTAAAGTTGTTAACTTAGGTGATATGGCTGAAGTTATGGTTCTAGATATCGATGAAGAACGTCGTCGTATCTCTCTAGGTCTTAAGCAATGTAAAGCTAACCCGTGGGAAGAGTTCTCTTCAACACACGATAAAGGACAAAAAGTTTCTGGTAAGATTAAATCTATCACTGACTTCGGTATCTTCATCGGTCTTGACGGTAACATCGACGGTCTAGTTCACCTTTCTGACATCAGTTGGGAAGTTGAAGGCGAAAAAGCTGTACTTGACTACAAAAAAGGCGACGAAATCGAAGCTGTTGTATTACAAGTTGACCCAGAGCGCGAACGTATCTCTCTAGGTATCAAGCAAATCGCTGCTGACCCATTCAATAACTACCTAGCAGAATTCAAGAAAGGTGCTATCGTTACTGGTACTATCTCTGAAGTTGATGCTAAGGGTGCTACAGTTACTCTTACTGAAGGCGTTGAAGGTTACATCCGTGTTGCAGATATCTCACGTGACCGTATCGAAGATGCATCTACAGTATTAAAAGCTGGTGAGTCTGTTGAAGCTAAATACGTAGGTGTTGATCGTAAAAACCGCGTAATCAGCCTATCTATCAAAGCGAAAGATGAAGCAGATGAGAAAGATGCTATCGATAGCTTGAAGCAACAAGACGAAGCAAGCATGGGTAATGCAATGCTAGACGCGTTTAACGCTGCTAAAGGTAAATAATTAAATGTGGCTGGCAACAGCCACGTTTAAAGCATTAACCTGGAGTCTGTTTTAATTTGTATTCAAATAATACGAGGTAAGTTATGACTAAGTCTGATCTAATCGAAAGACTAACCAGCAAACACTTTCAATTGTCGGTTAAGGAAGTTGAAGATAGTGTGAGAGAAACGTTGACACTGATGACTAATTCTTTGGCTTCTGGCGAAAGAATTGAAGTACGAGGTTTTGGCAGTTTTTCTTTACATTATCGTGCCCCACGTATCGGCCGTAATCCTAAAACAGGTGATAAGGTTGAACTGGGTGGTAAATATGTTCCCCATTTTAAACCGAGTAAAGCGTTGAGAGAACGTGTTAATGCGTTAAATACCTAGATATACAAATGGTGCCGAAAGGCACCATTTTTTTACCTGTCTATTATTACCTGCTTTAATTGCCCAACTGTATTAAATTGATCACTATCTGCGTCGATAATCATAAACGATGCATATCAATGATTTATTCCCTGAATGATTTATAATACACTCAGTACATCTTGTTCTTGTGTGGGTATCAGTATGAAAAGATTTCTAACTATATTAATCACAGTGATATTTTTTATTGTTGTGATTGTGTTGGGTTTACAAAACCAACAACTTGTTACATTTAATTATCTTATTGCGCAAAATGAATTACGCTTATCAACCTTAGCAGCGATTATATTCTCCTTTGGTTTTGTTATTGCTCTGGGTTTAGGTAGCTATTTCCACTTGGCGTTAAAAATGAAATGCCGTCAATTAAATAAATTGAATATAAAGCAGCGTAGAGAGTTAAATGATTTACGCGACCGTATCGAAAAAGATTAATTCTTAGTGCAAGAAATATTCTTCCTCCTACTCCTGGTAGCAGCCTTTTATGGTTGGTACATGGGTGTGCGCAGCGTTTATCAAAAGAAACAAAAAAAGGGTAATCAGCTAAGCAGGGAGTATGTGCAAGGCTTAAACTTCCTACTCAATGAACAACCGGATAAAGCGGTTGATCACTTTATTGCTTTGCTTGATGTTGATGATGAAACCATTGAAACCCACCTTGCTTTGGGTAATTTATTTCGCCAAAACGGCGAAGTAGATCGCGCAATTCGTATCCACCAAAACTTAATTGCAAGACCCTCTTTAACCCTTGAGCAACGTGATTTAGCGATGTTGCAACTGGGTAAAGATTTTTATCAATCTGGTTTATTTGATCGAAGTGAAGAAACCTTTATTCAACTTAAAGAGTCACCAGAATACAGACAAGTCGCATTAGAAAATTTATTACTTATTTATCAACAGTTAAAAGATTGGCAAGAAGCGATTAACTGTACTGAGCAAATGGATAAAGTAGGTAAGTCGCAAGCTAAACCAAGAACATTATCTTACTTATATTGTAGTCTGGCTGATCAGATGCAAAAACCAGAGCAGCAAAAGCAAGCAATTAAGTTATATCAAAAAGCTTTAACGACTTTTCCTAAGTGTATTCGTGCTTGTTTAGCGATGGCTGATTACTATGAGAAAAATCAGCAGCTAGATAAAGCACTACAGATGTTAGAGCAGGTACCTGAGTTAGATATCGACTTTACTGAAGTGATTTTAGAAAGGTTATATACCTTACACAAACAAGCTAATACTGAACAAGATCTAATGCACTATTTGAAACGTATTATTCAATTAGGTGCAGGCGCTAGCGCGGTTATTATGTTGGCTAAATTGATCGCTGAATTTGAAAGTATTGAGCAAGCACAAAGCTTTATGTTACAAGAATTACGTCGCAACCCAACTATGAAAGGTTTTAATCACTTGATGACCTATCATTTGAGTTTAGCGCAATCGGATAATGAAAAAGAGAGCCTACTATTTTTACATAAACTAGTGAGTGAGCAGATCACTTTTAGGCCTCAATATCGCTGTCAAAAATGTGGTTACTCCACTAAAAAGTTATTTTGGCAGTGTCCATCCTGTAAAAGTTGGGGGCGTATTAAACCCATTAGAGGATTGGATGGCGAATAAATTTTTTAAGAATGATCAGGTTAATTAACCCCGCAGATAGGAAGAGAGATGAGTCAACTAGTCGACCCAAAAGTTGTTATTGCTTTAGATTATGATAACAAAGCGCAAGCACTTGCTTTTATAGAGCAGTTAGATCCTACCACTTGTCGTTTAAAAATCGGCAAAGAGATGTTCACACATTTTGGTCCTGAATTTGTGCAGTTATTAGTCGCTAAAGGGTTTGATATATTTCTTGATCTAAAATTCCATGATATTCCAAATACCGTGGCTAAAGCAGTAAAAGCAGCTGCGGACTTAGGGGTGTGGATGGTTAATGTTCATGCCAGTGGCGGTCGCCGAATGATGGAAGCTGCAAAAGCGATCTTAGAACCATATGGCGATAAAGCGCCGCTATTAATTGCTGTGACAGTATTAACTAGTATGGATCAAAGTGACCTAATAGAATTAGGTATTGAGCTAACACCGGCAGAGCAAGTTAAACGCTTAGCCCTATTGACTAAGTCTTCTGGTTTAGATGGTGTGGTATGTTCATCGCACGAGGCAGAAGAGTTAAAAGCACTACTGGGTAAAGAGTTTAAACTAGTTACACCAGGCATTCGTCCTGCAGGAAGTGATGCAGGTGACCAGCGTCGTATTAAAACACCTAAACAAGCGATCGAGAGTGGTTCTGACTACTTAGTCATTGGTCGTCCTATTACACAAGCTGATAACCCAGTAGCTGTACTACATGATATTAACGATTCATTAAAATAATAAAAATCGTTAAGGAAGCTTAAGCTTTATGAAAAAAATCGATATGAATAAGTACAAAGCAGATTTTATGCAAAAATTTGCTTTTGATTTTAAGCAATGGATGTCACCAGCAATTCGTGACTATTATGCGTTATTTCTTAAAACAACTCATTATAAAAGAGCGCACCTATTAGCTTGGATCAAAGAGTATTCGGTTTTAGAAAATGGACGTTCTGTGCAAGTTGCACAACAACCAATACAAGTTTCAGCAGAAGCGCGTGAACTATTTTTATGCTTACAATCAAAAATAGGGGAAGAGGTACATGTTGGTGAGTGGTTGACTATTACTCAGGATAAAGTCGATCAATTTGCTAATGTGACTGGCGATCACCAGTGGTTACATAATGATGTTGAGCGAGCAAAAGTAGATTCTCCTTTTAAAACTACTATTGCCCATGGTTTTTTAACCTTGTCGTTATTACCTTATTTAACCGATAGTGTTGACCCTGAGCGTCCAGCTTATGCGAATGCAAAAATGACGGTTAACTATGGATTGAATCAAGTGCGCTTTCCCTATCCGGTTAAAACCGGTTCAGTGATTCGAGCGCATAGCCGTTTAATTAAAGTTTCTCCTATTAAACGTGGCCTTGAGATCGAAAAAGAGATCTCCGTAGAGATCCAAGGAACACGTCGTCCTGGCTGTGTTGCTGTTTCTGTGGTTCGAGTTTACTTTTAATTCAATTAGTTAGAGTTTTAAACTTATATATAAGGCGTTGGATCTAATGATTCAACGCCTTTTTTTATGGGAAAATTAATTAGATAAAAGTGCTAAAGATCTTTTTTCTTCGGTCGATATAGTAATTAAGTCTGAACATTGACTGCTTTAACAAGGAACCGTTAACAGAAAGTAATTAATGATAATCAAGGAAAAACATTAAAGTTATTTTTTAAGCGGTCGATAAAACACTATGACAAACAATTACAACTAACTTCATTATTATGAATTTAAAAAGATATAAACCAAGGAGCTCATCATGGCATCAGTAGTAAACACAAATGTAATGTCGCTTAATGCACAACGTCAATTAGGCAAAACGCAAGCAGCATCAAACCAAGCAATGGAACGTTTATCTTCTGGTTTGCGTATTAACAGCGCAAAAGATGACGCTGCTGGCTTAGCAATTTCAACGGGAATGAATTCTCAAATTAAAGGTTTAACTCAAGCGGTTCGTAACTCGAATGACGGTATCTCAATGGCGCAAACTGCAGAGGGTGCGATGGATGAGATGACTAACATCTTACAACGTATGCGTGAACTATCAGTGCAATCTGCCAATGATACAAATTCATCATCTAACCGTCAGGCAATCCAAGAAGAAGTTGATCAACTACATGATGAGCTTGACCGTATTGCTACCACGACTGAGTTCAATGGTAGAAAAATTTTAGATGGTTCTGGCGGTTCTGCAACATTACAGATTGGTGCTAACGAAGGTCAAACATTAAGTTTCTCTATCGATTCAGTATCAACCAATGACCTTGGTCTAAATGGTGGTTTAAACAAAGGTGAATTAAACGGTGGCCGTGTAAGTGGTGCTACAACTGGTACTGCTGGTGAAATGTTAGTAAATGGTGTTGATATTCCAGCATCTGAAAGTGGTTCAGCAACTGATATTGCTAAAGCAATTAACCTTAAAACAGCTGAAACGGGTGTTAGTGCAAGTGCCTATAACGTTATTCAAGGTAGTGATGAAAGTACCACAGTAACGGGTGTGACTAATGGTATGACTATCCAAGTAGGTACTGGTAGTGCAGTGACACTTGGAGCGACATCTTCAATGGATAGCTTAGTTGAAACAATCAACCGTGATGTAGCTGGCGTAACCGCTTCACTGGGTGATAAAGGTGAGTTAATCATGACTAACGACACAGGTGAAGATATCATCGTGGGTGGTGGTCAAGCAGCTTCAACGGGTGTAACTGACGGTACTTACACGGGTTACATTGCTTTAGATAGTGCTGATGATAGAGCTATCTCTGTTACTGGTACAGCAACGGCTAACGCTGGTTTTACTGTCGCTAATGGTGCTGATTCAATTACTGGTGGAGTAGCAACAACAGCTAACATCACTGAAGCAGATAAATTACAAATCAATGGAGTTGATATTGGCCCTGCAACACTTGCTACAGATGCGGATGTAATTGCACATATTAACTCTTACTCTGATCAAACCGGTGTCACTATTTCAGGTACAGCAGCTGCAGGTTACCAATTCTCTGCCGACGACGGTGTTGGTATTGAAGTAACATCAAGTGCTTCTACACAAGCTGGACGTACTGCTGCACTAACAACTTTAGGTATGCAGAGTGAAATGGGTGGTAAAGTAATTGATAGCCTAGGTACTAATGTATCGACAATGAATAGTGCTTCAAATACGATCACTAAAGTGGATGATGCATTATCTAAAATCAGTTCTTCACGAGCTGGATTAGGTGCGATTCAAAACCGTTTAGATTCAACTATCTCTAACTTAGAAAATGTTTCTCAAAACTTGTCTGCATCTAACTCTCGTATCCAAGATGCTGACTTTGCTTCAGAAACATCTAATATGAGTAAAGCGCAGATTCTACAACAAGCAGGTACTTCAATGCTTTCACAAGCTAACTCATCTGCTCAAAGTGTATTATCACTACTTGGTTAATCCATTAGGATGGCTACTAAGTAATTGATTTAATAGCCTCCTATATATTAGGGGGCTTTATTGCTTATTTGATACGATAAAAGAGGTTGATTATGTCAGAGCTCAATAGCGTGAACCCAACAATGGGATATCAAACATCCAATATAGATAAACCAATTTCGTCTGTTAATCAGGTAATGGATAGCTTAACTCAAAATATTAGAGGAGAAAAAGAATTTACTCCTGAACCAGATACTTCTGTTTCATTAAGTGCAGAAGAGATAACGCAAACAGTACAAGAGATGAATGAATTTTTGCATGATATGAAACGTAACTTATCATTTTCAGTAGATGATGAATTAGGAAAAAGTGTCATTATTGTAAAAGATTCAGATAGTGATGAAGTGATTCGACAAATTCCCTCTGAGGAGTTAGTTGTGTTACGTAAAAAAATGGATGATGTAGCAGGTATTTTATTTGATACTAAGGTTTAATATCTGTTTTTTGCAAATCAAATAATGTGTTACTGACCATTACTTAATAAAAATGATAATAAAGTTTAATATAACACGGTATTTTATGGGCATTTAAAGACTATTATGGCTTATATTTTGCTTACAACTTAGGTTAGCAGGTTAATATAAAGTAACATACAGAGTAATAAGGAACAGCAATGACATCGATTACATCAACTGGCTTAGGGTCAGGACTTGATATTAATAATATCGTGACTGCCATTGTTGCAGCAGAGAAAGATCCTGCAGCTGCCTCCATATTAGCTGACACCACAGAAGCCACTGAAAAAATCTCCGCTTTTGGCACCATCAACAGTGCGCTATCCGATTTTCAAGACTCTTTTTCAGACCTATCTCGCTCCTCAACTTTTTCTGCAACGAGTGCTAGTAGCAGTGATGAATCGATCCTAACGACAACCCTTGGGATAGGTGCTGAAACAGGCAGTTGGAGTTTTGAAGTTAAACAGCAAGCCAAAGCACAAACCATCGCTTCAGCACCTGATAAATCTTATTCGGAAGCGACTTCACAGGTGGGTACAGGTACCATTAGTTTTAGCTATGGTACGTATAATGATGACGGGACATTCTCCATTAATCCTAATAAACCCGTTGAAAGTCTTACCATTGATTCTGAAAATAACTCACTAGATAAAATGCGAGATGCTATTAATGAAGGGGATTATAGTGTCTCTGCATCATTAATTAATGACGGCAATAATTACCGCTTAGTGTTGATTAATAAAGAAACGGGTGAAGAAAATGCCATGCAGCTCACTGTGGAAGATGATGATGGTATTAATAATGATGCGGTAGGTTTATCTGCCTTTACTTTTACCAGTGACAACAAGAGCATGGAGCAAACTTCCGTTGCACAAAATGCGATAATGGTCATGGATGGTATCGAAATCAGTCGTCCAAGTAATAATATTAAAAATGTGATTGAAGGTGTGACCCTTAATATAGCTGGTGAGACGGAGCCAAATAGTAAAGTATCATTAACGATTGTGCCTGATATGAGCACAGTTGAAGAGCAAATTTATGCCTTTGTTGAAAATTATAATGGCACCGTTAAACAGATGAATGCCTTAAGTACCTACGGTGCAGATGTTCGAAGTAATGGCATTTTAAGTGGTGATTCAACAGTCCGTAATATTAAAGGGCAGATGCGTAATATATTAAATACTAACATTTCACACCTTGAAGGTAGTGTGCGCAGTTTTGCTGATTTAGGTATGTTAACTAATCGTGATGGTACCTTAGCGCTTGATGCTGAAAAGCTGAATAAGATAATGGCTACAGATATGCAAAGTATTGCCGATTTCTTTACCGCTTCAGGTGGAGCTACTGACGCAGAGATTGATTATGAAAGCAAAGGTAGATCCACTGTGCCTGGATCTTATGATATTACTGTGATGCAGCTGGCAAGCAAAGGTGAGTTAAGTGGGACCTCAGCTATTTCCGTGCCATTTAGTATCGATCAAGATAATGATAGTTTTAAAATGCGTTTAGATGGTTATCTATCGGGTGATATTGAACTGACTTCAAAAACCTATGAAAGTATTGAAGAGTTTACTACAGAATTACAATCAAAAATAAACTCAGATCCTAACTTTGTTGAAAATGACTTAAACGTGAGTATTTTGGAAAATGCTGGCGTCATTTCTATCGTCTCCAACGCTTATGGCTCAAGGTCGACCGTGGCGATCACTGAAATAGAAGACCCTGGCTTTTCTCTTCACAGTTAGGGTTAACAGTTGCAGGTGGCACTGCAGGGCAAAACGTAGCAGGTTTAATTGATGGCATAGCGGCAACAGGTCGTGGTCAATTTTTAGAGTCTACTGAAGGCAATTCAAAAGGTTTAAAAGCGGTGATCACAGGCGGTGAGTTAGGCGATAGAGGGAAAATATCCTATTCGCAAGGGATTAGCTCTATGTTGAACGGTATGCTTGATGGGATTATCGATAGTAATGTTAGTTCATCGGATGGTGATATTGATGTCAGTGGTTCTACCATAGATACGAAATTCGATTCTTTGTACAAACAGATAGGCTCTCTAGAGGAAGAGAAAGAGAGTTTAACCTTTAGAATGGAAAACCTAGAAGAGCGTTTATATTCGCAGTTTAATGCGATGGATACCGCCGTTTCTAACCTCAACTCGATGAAAGACTATTTAAAATCGGCACTTGATGCGTTACCTGGGTATACCAAAGAGAAGTAATGAGCTTTCTAAAGTTATGTCTTTAAAAAGCGCTTGTTTACTTATAGGCGTTAATTTTTTTCTTATTACGTTGCAAAATAAGTGCTTGTTCTTTTAAATCTTGGCCGACTTTTTCCGCTCTACTTTGTAAAGTATCAAGCCTCTCCTGTAGTTGATTAAGTGGCGCAATAGCAGAGATTAATTGCGCCTCAGTTAGGCTGCTGATGCAAGCCTTTAATTGCTTTCCAAACATCTCCTGTTGTTGAAGAAACTGTTCGTATTGTTGTTCATCCAATAACTTATGAAGCTGTTGTTCAGAGTCAAGTAAGGTTTGAATACCTGTTGCTAGATCTGTCATGTTAGCCTTTTAACGATTGGTTAACGGTTATACTGTTGGCGTATATTTAATGGGATACCATCCCAGCCCGATTTAATTTCAGTGATTAATTTTAATACTTCACTCAACGGTTCTGCATCATTGTGACGTGTTGCCTGATTAACTCGACGGATCATATACGCGTATAAATCGTACAGATTGGTTGAGATCTCTCCGCCTTTTTCCATATCCAAACTATTTTGTAATTCGCCGATTAAGCCAATTACACGGGTTAACATGGTATTTCTATTTTCAATCTCTTTACGCTCTATTGCCCCTTTAGCACCTGCTAAGTTCCCTTGTATGTGCTGCATAATTAAAGAGACTAAGGTATGAGGATCAGCCTGCTCAATGTTATTCATACTGGAGTTTTTATATTGTTGAAGCGAACGACGCATATTACTTTCCTTGCTAAAAAACAGTTAATCTATGATGTTTTATGTATGTCTAATATTTAAAAGCCAGTGTCTATCTGTAATAGATTTATTATTGAACTGCTGTCTTTTACTATTGTAGTTTTTACCTACTAGGGTAGCCAGCTTTATGACTATTTACGACTTATTGAATAGAATAAGCAAAATATATGCCTGTTATGTAGTAACTAGGCTTAAAATAATAACTTTTTATTGATAACAGAGTATTAAAATATATTCAGGTGTCATTTTACGGGCATTGTCATCTTTTTGACGATTTTACATGCAAAAATAATAAATTACTCTACACTATTAGGTAGTTTAATTTTTATGGATATTAATTATGCAGCAACGCGCTTCAATTTATTTAGTGGATACCACAGCGGAACAAACAGCGATATTAGAAACTGTTTTACAATTTGTCGGCGAAACTTATCAAATAATAAATTTTGAAGACCTTGAGCAGCAATTGACGCAATCTCCCGCGTTAGCTGTTATTTATGGTGACCAAGCAAGTCATCTAAGTGCTGCATTAGCTGCATTTCCAAAGGTACCTTTTATTAGTTTTTCTGGTGATGTCACTGATCTTGATGGCAATCATATTGGTGTACTTAGTGTACCTATCATTTATTCAGAATTAACCCAATTACTGCATTATTGTCAAAACTTCTTAAACCCAAACCACCAATTGAGTAAGGCTAATAAGTATTTAATTACGTCCTTGGTGGGTAAAGGGCAACGTATTCAAGAAATCCGCTATTTGGTTGAACAGGTAGCTGAAAGTAATGCTAATGTTTTAGTATTGGGTGAATCGGGTACTGGTAAGGAAGTGGTTGCTCGTGCAATTCATCAAGTATCTAATCGTAAAAAAGGTCCTTTTGTACCGGTAAACTGTGGAGCAATTCCTGCTGAGTTATTAGAAAGTGAGTTGTTTGGTCATGAGAAAGGAGCCTTTACTGGTGCTTTTTCTTCACGTAAAGGTCGCTTTGAATTAGCTGAAGGTGGCACACTATTCTTAGATGAAATTGGTGATATGCCAATGCCGATGCAAGTGAAACTGTTACGTGTACTTCAAGAGCGTACCTTTGAACGAGTAGGTGGTACTAAGTCAATTCAAGCAGATGTTCGTGTGGTAGCGGCCACCCATCGTAATTTAGAAGAGATGATTGTTGAAGGGACTTTCCGAGAAGACTTATTCTATCGTTTAAATGTATTCCCAATTGAAAAACCAGCCTTGCGTGATCGCCAAGAAGATATTCCATTACTGCTGCAAGAGTTATTATCTCGTCTAGAGGGAGCATAAAGCGACGTTACGTTTTACTCAACGTGCATTAGATTCGTTGATGCAACATAGTTGGCTTGGGTAATGTGCGTGAATTGTCTAACTTACTTGAGCGATTATTAATTTTACACAGTAATAAGATTATTGATATTACTGAGCTACCAGTAAAATACCGCTACTTAGACAATCAAGCTGAAGCGGTTGATCAGGTACAATATAGCATTGAGCAAGAAGAGTTAATGGAGCGTGATGCGTTATCAGGTATGTTTGGTGGTACACCGATATTATCCGATGAAAGTGAAATAGAAGATGAGTCTTTAGGTTTCTTAGGTCACCTGCCTGCAGAAGGAATGAATTTAAAAGATAAGTTGGTGGAGTTTGAAATTGAGATGATCCGCCAAGCAATCGACTCTCAAGATGGCGTGGTATCGCATGCCGCAGAGTTGCTATCAATGCGTCGTACAACCTTAGTAGAAAAAATGAAAAAGTATGGTTTAAATAAAGAAGGTTGATGATTCTTAGCCATATTCTCTATCCTATAAAACCGTGCTATCAGCACGGTTTTTCGTTTTTAAAATCCTTTATTTTATCAAAATTAAACTGTCATTTTTATGGCGATTACAGTTTATCTTGTTGTTAATCATGGTTATTTATTTTTTGGCATAATAACTGCTTAGTAGTGATATCTATACTTATTTATTAGGTGTCGCCATGACCAAAACAGAATCGACTCAAGCATCATCATTACAAACAGAAAGCTATGTAGGAGAGTTAGAGCAACTTCGTGCTCAAGCTAACTATATGGATCAATTGTACAATGAATTGCCTTCTGGTTTGATTGTTATTGATGGTAATGGGATTGTTGAGCAAGCAAATCGTGTGGCGATACAACTATTGGGTGAACCATTAGAGAATATGCGTTGGAGCGATATCATTAAACGCTCATTTAGCCCTAAAAATGATGATGGTCATGAAATTTCATTAAAAAATGGTCGCCGTATTCAGCTCTCTATCTCATCATTGGAAGGTCAGCCTGGTCAGCTTATTCTCCTCACTGACTTAACACATACTCGTCAATTGCAAGAGCATGTTGCTACCTTAAAGCGTTTGTCTTCATTAGGAAAAATGGTGGCTTCATTAGCGCATCAAATACGCACACCTTTATCTGCCGCTATGTTATACGGTGCTAATTTAGCCAATAAAACCCTTAATGAAGCAGCCCGTTCACGCTTTCAAGGTAAGCTAATGAATCGTTTGCAAGACCTAGAAACACAGGTCAACGATATGTTGTTGTTTGCACGTAGCGGTGAGCAAAAAATAGTTGAAGAGGTCTCTGTTGCAGCACTGTTAGAAGAGGTTAAGAATGCCAGTGATGCCATGATGTTAAGTGTGTCAGGCAAGCTGCAGTGTAAATTACCTGATCCAGACCTGTTTATCCTTGCGAATAAAAATGCCCTAACTAGTGCCATGACCAACCTTATTTCTAATGCCGTTGAAGCAACAGGAAAAGGTGCTCAACTGTATATTAGTGCGATTCAGCGTGGTGAAGACAAAATTGAAATTTCAGTGATGGACAATGGACCAGGTATTGAAAAACAACGTTTAGCAAAAGTGATGGAAGCCTTTTATACCACCAAGTCGCAAGGTACCGGGTTAGGGTTAGCCGTAGTTCAAGGTGTAGTGCAATCTCATAAAGGCACAGTAGAAGTAAAATCAGAAGTGGGTAAGGGCAGTTGCTTCACCCTAGTATTACCACTTCACCGTGTGCAATTAAGTAAAGTAGTAGGAGCTTAACTATGAGTCATAATCAATCTCAAGGTAAATTATTAGTTGTTGAAGACGATGCTGGTTTACGTGAAGCGCTAATAGACACACTTATGCTAGCAGGTTATGACTGTCAAGAAGTCGACAGTGCAGAGTCTGCGTTAATCGCTTTAACGAAATCAACCTTTGATTTAGTGGTCAGTGATATCCAAATGGGAGGAATGAGCGGTTTAACGCTATTACAAAATATCAAAAGTAAATACCCTGAAACCCCAGTACTATTAATGACTGCTTACGCCACCATTGACGACGCAGTAAAAGCAATTCGTGATGGTGCTATAGACTATTTAGCTAAGCCGTTCTCTCCGGAAGTTTTATTAAATCAAGTGAGTCGTTATGCGCCTGTGCATAAAGTGCCTTCGTGTACGCCTGTGTTTGGTGATCCTTCAACGGCTGCTCTATTAAGTGTGGCTGAAAAAGTCGCTGCCACCGATGCATCTGTTATGATAACCGGGCCAAGTGGTTCAGGTAAAGAGGTCTTATCGCGTTATCTACATGACAAATCAGCACGTAAAGATAATCCTTTTATTGCTATTAATTGTGGGGCTATTCCTGAAAACATGTTGGAAGCAACCTTATTTGGTTATGAAAAAGGCGCTTTCACAGGGGCTATTCAAGCCTGTCCTGGTAAATTCGAGCAAGCACAAAATGGTACGATTTTATTAGATGAAATTACCGAAATGCCATTGGAGTTACAGGTTAAGTTATTACGTGTTTTACAAGAGCGAGAAGTGGAACGTTTAGGCTCTCGTAAAACCATTAAATTAAACATTCGAGTATTAGCGACCAGTAACCGAGATCTGAAAAAAGCAGTTGAAGCCGGTATCTTTCGTGAGGATCTGTATTATCGCTTGAATGTTTTTCCACTGCAATGGTTACCATTAGCGCAGCGCAAAGGGGATATTCTACCTCTAGCAACACACTTATTAGCTTATCACGCAACAGATCAAGCGTTAGCGATTCCTAGTTTATCCACACAAGCCGAACAGTTATTGGTTAATTATACTTGGCCAGGTAACGTACGTGAGTTGGATAACGTCATGCAACGTGCATTGATTTTATCTGTGGGTGAAGTGATTGGATGTGAAGCCTTGATTTTAGAAGACCAACAATTTGAACATATTCTACAACCTGCAGTGATCAGTACAGATACAATTATAAATACTAGCCCAATAGAGCAACCAAAAAATACCAATAGTGATGCAATAGCGAATGATGATGGTTTAGGTCAAGGTTTGAAGCAACAAGAGCAGAAAATAATCCTAGATGCGTTACATACTTGCCGTGGTAAACGTAAAGATGTTGCTGAATTATTAGGGATTAGTCCACGCACCTTTACGTTACAAAATTGCCCGTATGAAAGAACAGGGTATCGCTTTACCTGCTTAATAATAGGTAGCGCTTAACTATGTTAATTATCAATAATTACTGAAAAGAGATCTAACGACAGTTTATGTCTTGAAAATAAGAACTATTATCAATAGAATGAGTTTGAAATTAACTTATACACTTATTCAAAGGAAGAGATATGTCTATTAAAAAAGGTTTAACTGTCTTGTTTGCTGGTGCTTCTGTGCTGGCTAGCTCAATGTCATTAGCGGCTGAAGAGGTTAATGTTTATTCTTATCGCCAACCTTTTTTGGTTGAGCCTATGATGAAAGAATTCACTGCCGAAACAGGTATCAAAGTGAATATTTTATTTGCTAAAAAAGGCTTGATTGAGCGTATTAAACGAGAAGGGCAGTTATCAACAGCTGACCTTATGTTAACCTCTGATTTTAGTCGTTTAGCTTTATTTACTGAAGATGGCTTAGCGCAACCAGTAAATAGTGAAGTGTTAGATCGTAATATTCCAAGTAAATTTCAAGGTGAAAAGAAACAATGGTTTGCGCTAACTAGCCGTACTCGTAATATCTATTCTTCTGTTGAGCGTGTTGGCCCTGCACCAACTATTACTTATCAAGACCTTGCTACCCCTGCTTTTAAAGGCAAGGTATGTATGCGCTCTGGTAAACATCCATACAATGTTTCATTATTAGCTTCTATTATTGCCCATGAAGGTGAAGCAAAAGCAAAAACTTGGTTAGAAGGTTTAAAAGCTAACTTAGCGCGTAAACCACAGGGTAACGACCGTGCACAAGTGAAAGCAGTAAAAGAAGGTTTATGTGATTACGCATTAACTAACAGTTACTATCTTGGCAAAATGCTCAATGATCCAAAACAGATTTCTTGGGCGGAATCAGTGCATATCAACTTCCCTAATCAAGCAACAACGGGTACACATATGAATGTTAGTGGTATCGCTTTAGTGAAGCATGCGCCTAACAAAACTAATGCAATTAAACTGATGGAATTCTTATCGGGTGATGTTGCTCAAGAGATGTATGCGGAAATCAATTACGAATACCCAGTAAAAGAAGGGGTTAAACCTTCGAAATTAGTTGCATCTTGGGGACAATTTAAAGAAGATGAGCTTAAATTATCAGAGGTAGCTGCACAGCATGAAGCAGCTATTAAGTTACTGGATGAAGTGAAATTTGATCTCTAAATCGTTCAACCCATACAAGTTACTACCTTGGTTAGTAACTTGTATTTTGTTATCCCCTGTTCTTGCCATCTTTTTAAACGCTTTTAGTTTTGATCAAAGTGGCAGTTTTCAACACCTTTTAAATACCGTTTTACCGACTTATATCAGCAACTCTGTGTTGGTGATTGTGTTAGTTGTATTAATTAGTCTGGTCTTTGCCTTACCCTGTGCATGGTTTGTTGCTTGTTGTGAATTCCCAACGCGACAAAAGTTACAGTGGATTTTAATGTTACCCTTGGCGATGCCTCCCTACATTGTAGCTATTGTGTATACGGATCTCTTAGACTTTGCAGGCCCTGTTCAGCTTACTCTGCGAGATTGGTTTGGTTGGGAATCTATTCATGATTATTACTTCCCAGATATTCGCACACTGTTTGGCGCTTCATTTGTTTTAGCCTTATCACTTTTTCCTTATTTATATCTATTACTCCGTGGTGCTTTTTTAACACAGTCTGCTGGATTGTTTCAGGCAGCAAGAACCTTAGGGTTATCACCTTATCAGGCATTTTGGCGAGTGAGTATTCCACTGTCACGGTCGGCAATGGCTGTTGGTATCTCTTTGATCGCGATGGAAACCTTAGGTGACTTCGCCACCGTTAACTACTTTGCAGTACATACACTGACCACGGCTATCTATGATACTTGGTTAGAGTTAGGGAGTTTAACAACCGCTGCAAAAATTTCGTCTTTGATGTTATTAGCGCTAGTGATTTTAATTTCTTTAGAAAACTATAGTCGCCGTAAACAACAACTCCATCAACGTAATAGTAGTGGCAGTAACGATTTACGCTTCCATCTTACTGGTTGGAAAAAGTGGGGCGTGTTGATTTTTACTTGGTCGTTAATAGGTTTATCTTTATTTATCCCGATTGGTACCTTGTTATATTACGCCTTCCACTATTTTAGTGAGTCATTAAACGAGCAGCTGTTTAATTATACTGTGAATAGTCTCTGGTTAGCCTTTTTAGTGGCTATACTGGCGCTATTGGTTGCACTCGTGGTGAATTTTTATCAACGTTTAAGTCCAGTGTATTTGCTAAGTCGAGTATCCGCTTATCTTCTTTAGGTTATGCTGTACCTGGTACTGTGGTAGCGATAGGGGTGTTGATTCCATTAACTAGTTTAGATTTGTTACTTCATGAGTTTCTGCATCGATGGGAGTTATCGCCTGTAGGGCTGTTATTTTCTGGGTCATTAGTGGTGTTAGTGTTAGGCTATTTAGTGCGTTTTAGTGCCATTGCTGTTGGTAGTGTGGATAGCAGTTTAGTGCAGGTTTCACCATCTTTAGATTTAGCATCAAGAAGCTTAGGTAACGGGCCTGCTAAAACACTGTGGCGAGTGAATATACCACTGATTAAAAAAGGCTTATTAACCGCCTTTATTTTAGTTTTTATAGAATCAATGAAAGAGTTACCCGCGGCGTTATTGTTACGTCCATTCAACTTTGAAACTCTGGCTACTTACGTGTATCAATATGTATCCGATGAGATGATTGAGTATGCGGCCTTACCTGCTTTAATGATCATTGCATTAGGCTTAATTCCCTTTATTGTGGTGAATCGTTTATTGGAGCAAAAGCATTAATGAGTGCATTAAATATTCAAAACCTAAGTTGTTCATATCAAAAAACAGCGGTATTAACTGGCTTAAATTTAACGTTAAAGGACAACGAGATTGTTTGCCTACTTGGTGAAAGTGGTTGTGGTAAAACCACTTTATTGAGGGCTGTTGCTGGTCTACAAGCTGAACTTTCTGGTCATATTAGTATTCAACAAAAAGTACTGAACGATCCACATATTAATATGCCTCCTGAGCTTAGAAAAATTGGGCTTATTTTCCAAGATTACGCACTATTTCCTCACTTGAATGTGTTTGATAACGTAGCTTTCTCATTAGCGAGTAAGATGCCTAAAAGTGAAAAGCAGCAACGTGTTGCAGAAGTGCTGTCTTTAGTTCAACTCAGTGAGATGGGGAAGCGTTTCCACATCAATTGTCTGGTGGTCAACAGCAGCGTATTGCCATTGCTCGTGCATTAGCTTATCAACCAGATTTGATGTTATTGGATGAACCTTTTTCCAACTTGGATCAGCATGTACGTTTTCAATTGATTCATGAAATTCGTCATTTGTTTAAACAACGTCAAATGAGTGCCTTGTTTGTAACCCATTCTAAAGAAGAAGGGTTTGCCTTTGCAGATCGTATTGCTTTGATGAAGGCTGGAAAAATAGTGCAAATCGATACCGCACAACAATTATATCGAGCGCCTAATTCAATCTATGTAGCTGACTTTATAGGCCAAACTAACTATATTGATTTGAGTATTATTGATGACTACAGCTATCAAAGTTGCTTTGGTGTACTGAATACACACAATAAGATTGAGCAGTCTAAAACTGTAAAATTACGCTTATTATTGAGGCCTGAACATATTGATATCTCCCCAGACATGCAGGGTCAGGCTGTTGTTAAACAGGTCGATTTTCAAGGACCTTCTCAACAGATAACCGCGCAGTTTGCTGGTCAAGAGTTCCTGATTAAATACAGTAATCATACTTGTGATAGCGTATTCTTTAAGGTGGGAGACAAGGTATCTCTAAGCTTGCTGAATCATGACTTTGTGGTTTTTGAGGATTAGTTCAATCATCCTATCGTTTACATTTCCTTATCTAGTAAAAAGCCAGTGCTTAATTAAGTCACTGGCTTTTTTATAGTTACTACTTACGCAGCATTATGTACTTGGGCTTAACTCATACATTAGGCTAGCTTTTAACGCGTCTTCTTGTTCCTTGGTTAATGCATCACCTTCAACTGTAGAAACAATGAATAGATCCTCTGCTCTTTCACCTATGGTGGTGATTTTTGCGGTATCTAGCATTAAACCATGGTCCACAAATACTGTGCCTATATTGGCTAAAATACCTGGTGCATCAAAGGCAACTACTTCAATTTGAGTGCGTTTACGGCGGGTTGGTAAAAAGGTAATTTGTGGTTCAAATTTAAAAGGTCTTTTTACTCGCTCTAATCGAATAATGTTGGAGTTCACTATGTGCGGTTTTAATAAAGTATCAATGATCGCTTCTTTAACACGCTGAATTTTATCCACGTCAATATGCTCACCATCTTCTTCTAAGACGGTAAAGGTACTTAGTGAGTAATTATCACGGCTAGATAGTATTTTTGCATCTTGTACACTGAGTTTCTTATTATCAATCTCAGTTACCACTGATGAAAACAGAGTACGAATATCTTTACTGTATACGAATATCTCACTACCACGGGCATTTTCAGTGCTGATTAACACTAAAGGGCGATCGTGATCTTGATGTGTTAATAGATGCTTTGTATGCCAACAGATTTGCGCTGAGGTATAGCGGAAAAAATAGTTGAGTCTGAAGCGTTTCCATAGCGGTCGCACATGCTCTTCACTAATGCCTTGGTTAGCTAAAACGGTTAATGCTTTTTGCTGACGATCGCGAATACGGTCACGTACATCAGGTGGGTTTTCCAAACCACGACGTAACGCTGTTAAGGTTTTATAGTATAAATCACGTAACAGTGAAGCTTTCCAGCTATTCCATGTTTCTTCATTGGTGGCACAAATATCTGCCACTGTCAGACAATAAAGTAGATTCAGGTGTTTCTCGTCCCTGACTGTTTTAGCAAACTCAATGATTACGTTAGGATCACTAATATCACGACGTTGTGCTGTTACAGACATGGTTAAGTGATGCTCTACTAACCAAGCCACAACTTTACTTTCATGACGAGTTAAACCGTGCAGGCCACAAAATGCTAAGGCATCTACAGCACCTAGGGTCGAGTGATCGCCTTGCTGACCTTTGGCAATATCATGGAAAATAGTGGCTAAAAATAGTAGTTCAGGTTTTTCTAAGCCTTTGAATATCTCATGGGCTAAAGGGTGCTCTGCTTTACTATTAGGGTAATTATTAATTAATTTAGCCAGTTTATGTGTATGTGCATCTACCGTATAAGCATGGAATAGATCAAATTGCATCTGCCCGACAATACGACTCCATTGTGGAATATAAGCGGCTAATACACCATGTTCATACATTAGAGTGAAAGGTAACCCCATGCCTCTAGGGTGCCTGATAATCTCCATAAAGACCGAACGACACTCTGGGATGTTTTGCAACCAATGGGTTAAGCATCGGCGAGCTTCACGGAGTTCCCTTAAGGTTGCTGAATAGATCCCTTTGATACGTTTGTCATCGGCGATATGGACAAACAATTGAATAATAGCTTCAGGATTTTCTTGGAAATAACCAGAGGTGGTTAATTCAATTTTATTACCACGTATTCTAAAGTTATCATCGATATCATGAAACTCTGTGGCAACATTCCCTAAGATAGCTTCATCAAAGTACTGTAATAGCATCTCATTCAGTTCTTTAACGCGACGAATCGTTTGGTAGAACATTTTCATCATCTGCTCTACGGCTTCGTTACGTTGCCCTGTGTAACCTAATAACTTGGCTACATCACTTTGAAAATCAAATAATAAGCGGTTGTCAGGGCGATTAGTGACGGTATGAACAGCAAAACGAATCATCCATAACTGCGATTGGCAGTCACTAATCTCATGGTATTCGGCTTGAGTAATATAACCGTATGAAGTCAACTCTAATAAGCTTTGCGCATCAAAATGACGTTTAGATACCCAAGCAATCGTTTGAATATCTCGTAAACCACCACAGCCATTTTTAATATCGGGTTCTAGTGTATAACCATCACCTCTACAATTTTTATGACGGCCAAATTGTTCCTCTTTTTTGATAGTGAAAAACTTATCCGATGGCCAAAAATCATCTTCTGCAATCACTTCTTGTAGCTTATCAAAGGTTTGTTGATTACCTTTTAATAAACGAGACTCAATCATGCTGGTGGCAATAGTAATATCTGCTTTGCCTTGCTCAATACAATCTTGGATGGTGCGGACACTATTACCTACATCTAACTTTAAATCCCAAAGCAACGTAATTAACTGGCCTATTTTTCCTTCAGAGGTTTTACTAAACCCATGGTCAGATAGTATTAATAGATCAATATCAGACTTTGGATGTAACTCTCCACGACCGTATCCACCTACTGCTAATAGACTGAGATCGTAACTTTCATCCAGCCCTACAAAATCCCATAACCGACCTAACAATTCATCTACATATAAGGCTCGCATGGCAACAATATCGTTAATGTGTTGTTTAGCTTTAAACTGCTCAAGTTGCCAGTCAGAAAATGCTTGGAGGTGATTTTTGAGAAAAGGAATCGTGAGATCTTTTGGTTGAATATTTAGCGGAGAATACTGTTCAAAGTCCATCTATAGCCTCGATATTGAAGCCTGCACAGAAGAGGGTGTGCACAGGCTATTTTTACATTTATGCTGGGTTAATAATACGCTCTATTGTCTCTTCAGGACGTAATGTTAAAATTTCAACACCCGTTTCTGTTACTAATAAAGTATGTTCCCATTGTGCAGATAATTTTTTATCTTTAGTGACAACAGTCCATTCGTCACGCAATACTTTACAGGCTGCTTTACCGGCATTAAGCATAGGTTCAATAGTAAAACATTGTCCTGCTTTTAAGACTTCGCCTGTGCCTTTTTTACCGTAATGTAATACTTGTGGTTCTTCATGGAAACCAGCACCAATACCATGGCCGCAATATTCACGTACGATTGAGTAGTTATGGTTTTCTGCATGTTTTTGAATTGCCGCACCGATATCACCTAGGCGAGCGCCTGGTTTAACCATGTTGATACCAATGTATAGACATTCTTGTGCTACACGAGATAGACGTTCCGCAAGGATAGTACCTTTACCAACCATGAACATTTTTGATGTGTCGCCGTGATAACCGTCTTTGATTACTGTGATATCAATATTCAGCGCATCGCCGTCTTTTAGTGGTTTGTCATTTGGAATACCGTGACATACAACGTAGTTTAATGAAGTACAGATTGATTTAGGAAAACCGTGGTAATTTAAAGGTGCTGGAATACCGCCTTGCACATTGACTATGTAGTCGTGACAAAGTTGATTCAACTCATTGGTTGTTACACCTTTTTTGATATGCGGTTCAATCATAGTTAATACATCAGCTGCTTGTTGACCAGCAACGCGCATTTTCTCTATTTCTTCTGGGGTTTTGATTAGTCCTGCCATGAGAGTTCTCTACACTTTTTTGAATAAAAATTTATAGCGTAACTATAAAGAATTTTGGGCGCTGGTGCTAGACAAAATAATAACAAGTCGGTTTAAAGGAGGGGCTTACTCTGATTAAATAATAGACTTAAAAAAAGTTATTCGATACACTATTTATTGAGCTAATTTAGTAACTATGGTATAAAGCGCACCGAGATTGATAGATTAATTTTTTGATCGCTTTCTCAAATAATCCAAATAATCTGTTTGATATCTATAACATATTGAATATTAAAGATTATTATTTAAATAACACACACGCATCGACACGTCACTCGGGGTGCCTTTTTCTGTTTAAGAAATAAATGGTCGAGTGTATGGGATGTGTGGAGGCCTAACCCCTTAAGAGGAAATTCAAATGGCAACAGTATCAATGCGCGATATGCTACAAGCAGGCGTTCACTTCGGTCACCAAACTCGTTACTGGAACCCAAAAATGAAACCATTCATTTTTGGTGCTCGTAACAAAGTTCATATCATCAACCTTGAAAAAACAGTTCCAATGTTTAACCAAGCGCTTAACTTCTTAGAAGCTAAAGCAGCTAAAAAAGGTAAAATCCTTTTTGTTGGTACTAAACGTGCAGCTTCAGAAGCTGTTAAAGAAGCTGCTATTTCATGTGATCAGTTTTACGTAGATCACCGCTGGTTAGGTGGTATGTTGACTAACTGGAAAACAGTTCGTCAATCGATCAAACGTTTGAAAGATCTTGAAACTCAAAGCCAAGACGGTACTTTTGACAAGCTAACTAAGAAAGAAGCGCTAATGCGTACTCGTGAATTAGAAAAGCTTGAAAAAACACTTGGTGGTATCAAAAACATGGGTGGTATCCCAGATGCAATCTTCGTAATCGATGCAGATCACGAGCACATTGCAATTAAAGAAGCGAATAACCTAGGTATTCCAGTTATCGCTGTTGTAGATACTAACTCTTGCCCAGATAACATCGATTACATCGTTCCTGGTAATGATGATGCTATCCGTGCAGTTAAGCTTTACTTAAGTGCAGCTGCTGAAGCTGTTAAAGAAGGCCGTACTGCAGAAGTAGTAGTCGCTGAAGGTTTTGTTGAAGAAGAATCAGCTGAGAAATAAGCTCTTCTTTAAATAGAAGCTCTTATTAACCAATATTTGGTTGGTTATCAGGGGTCTATATGACCCCTTTTTTATAGAAATAATATAGGAATTCAAACGATGGCTATTACAGCTAAGCAAGTTAAAGAACTTCGTGACCGCACAGCTGCGGGTATGATGGATTGTAAAAAAGCATTAGTTGAGGCAGATGGCGACATCGAGCTTGCAATTGAAAATATGCGTAAATCAGGTGCAATTAAAGCAGCTAAAAAAGCAGGCCGTATCGCTGCTGAAGGCGCTATCTTTGCTAAAACAGACGGTACTACAGCATTAATCATTGAAGTTAACTGTGAAACAGACTTCGTTGCAATGGATAAAAGCTTCTTAGCATTCGCTGAAAAAGTAGCTGATATTGCACTTGCAAACAAAGTTGACTCAGTTGAAGCACTAAACGCACTTGCATACGATGACATTACAGTTGACGAAGCACGTGAACTTTTAGTTGCTAAAATCGGTGAAAACATTTCTGTACGTCGTTTACAAATCGTTGAAGGTGAAAACCTAGGCGCTTACGTACACAGCCGTAAAATCGGTGTTATCTCTGTGCTAACTGGCGGTGACGCTGAACTAGCTAAAGATATCGCAATGCACGTTGCAGCAGCTGCTCCTCAGTTTGTTAAGCCTGAAGATGTACCTGCAGACGTAGTTGCTAAAGAAAAAGAAATTCAATTACAAATCGCGATTGAAAGTGGCAAGCCTGCTGAAATCGCAGAGAAGATGGTTAATGGTCGTATGGCTAAATTTACTGGTGAAGTAAGTTTAACTGGTCAATCTTTCATTAAAGACCCATCAATCTCTGTTGCTAAACTTCTTAAAGGTGCAAGTGCAGACGTTGTTTCGTTTGTTCGCCTAGAAGTTGGTGAAGGTATTGAGAAAAAAGAAGAAGATTTTGCTGCTGAAGTTGCTGCAACAATGGCTGCTGCTAAGTAATCTACTTCAAAAATAATAGGTAATGTTTAACACATAGGCCGTTGTAAAAAAGAACCGCGGCATGACTGCGGTTCTTTTATATTAAAAAGTAATAGAAATTTTCCGAATAATCACCTACTTTAGTCCTATTTTTTAAAACTCTTTTGAAAATTTTTTAAAAAATCGGTATTATTTCAACTTAAGGAATGGAATTATGAGCACTAACCCAAAATCTGCTTATCGTCGTATTTTATTAAAATTGAGTGGCGAGGCTCTCGTTGGTGAAGAAGGGTTCGGTATTGACCCAAAAGTGCTAGATCGCATGGCCTTAGAGATCAAATCTTTAATTGAATCTGGTGTTCAAGTTGGTTTGGTTATTGGTGGCGGTAATATCTTCCGTGGTGCTGGCTTAGCACAAGCTGGTATGAATCGTGTTGTAGGTGATCACATGGGCATGTTAGCAACGGTAATGAACGGTTTAGCAATGCGTGATGCATTACATCGTTCACACGTGAACTCTCGCTTAATGTCGGCTATCCCATTAAACGGTGTATGTGATGATTATAACTGGGCTGAAGCGATTAAGTATTTAAAACTAGGTACAGTAGTTATCTTCTCTGCAGGTACTGGTAACCCATTCTTTACTACTGATTCTGCAGCCTGTTTACGTGGTATCGAAATCGAAGCAGATGCAGTATTAAAAGGAACAAAAGTAGATGGTGTTTACGACGCAGACCCTGTTAAAAACCCTGATGCTAAACTGTACAGTGTATTAGATTACCAAACAGTATTAGAAAAAGAGCTGCAAGTGATGGATTTAGCTGCCTTTACCTTAGCACGTGACCATAGCTTGCCAATTCGTGTATTTAACATGAATAAACCTGGTGCATTAAGTCGTGTTGTTTTAGGTGGTGATGAAGGTACAACTATTACTCACGCAGAAGAAAATATTTAACTATCAATCAAATAGTGTTGATATAGACTCAATAAGTTAGGAAAAGATATGATTAACGAAATCAAAGATGATGCTCAAACACGCATGAACAAGAGTATCGAATCATTTAAAAGCCAATTAGCAAAAGTGCGTACTGGTCGTGCACACCCTAGCTTACTAGACGGTATCATGGTGCCTTATTACGGTTCAAACACACCATTACGTCAAGTAGGTAACGTATCAACTGAAGATGCACGTACATTAACGATTACGGTATTTGATGCAACATTAATTGCTGCTGTAGAAAAAGCGATCATGGGCTCTAACTTAGGTTTAAACCCTATGTCAGCTGGCACAGTTATCCGTATCCCGTTACCTCCATTAACTGAAGAGCGTCGTAAAGACCTAATTAAAGTGGTACGTGGCGAAGCTGAAAACACGCGTATTGCTATCCGTAATATTCGTCGTGATGCAAACGGTGACTTTAAAGATCTTGAGAAAGAGAAAGAGATCAGTGAAGACCAGCAACGTCAAGGTGAAGAATTAGTTCAAAAAGCGACTAACGAAAGCATCAAAAAAGTAGATGAAGTATTAGCGGTGAAAGAAGCTGAATTGTTAGAAGTTTAATTCTGGCTATTATTAAATATATGCACCTTCTACTATGTATCAGGTGCATTTTACTTTTTGTAAAGGATTACTGTGACTTCAGAATCGCTTAATAACAAACTACCAAGACACGTTGCTATTATCATGGACGGAAATGGTCGTTGGTCTGAAAAACAAGGTAAACATCGCGTTTTTGGCCATAAACATGGCGTCACTGCGTTACGCAAAACAATCACCTTTGCAAGAGACACTAAACTTGAAGCATTAACTATTTTTGCTTTTAGTAGCGAAAATTGGAAACGTCCAGAGCAAGAAGTGAGCATGTTAATGGAGCTCTTCTTCATGGTTTTAGGTCGTGAAATCAAAAAGTTACATAAGAGTAATATTAAACTGACCATCATTGGTGATATTTCTGGCTTTAGTGAGCGACTGCAAAAGAAAGTGAAAGAGGGGCAGGAGTTAACTAAAGATAATACTGGCTTAGCGTTAAATGTTGCGGCTAATTATGGTGGACGTTGGGATATTACGAATGCCACTAAGCAGATTGCTAGCCAAGTAGAAAGTGGTGAGTTAAGCGTCGATCAGATCGATGAAAACGTATTATGTAAAACCCTAAGTTTAGGTGACCTACCTAGCGTAGACCTAATGATTCGTACTGGCGGTGATTACCGTATTAGTAACTTTTTATTATGGCAACTGGCATACGCTGAGCTTTATTTTACTGATACATTATGGCCAGATTTTGATGCGGAAGCGTTTCAGTTAGCACTCGATGTATTCTCAGGTAAAGAGCGACGTTTTGGACAAACTAGTGCGCAAGTAAACTGCTAATTGATGCCAACTAGGTATTTTTGGTCTACAGATAATAACGGGACTTTTCTGTGAAACAACGAATTTTAACTGCGCTTATTTTAGCGCCATTAGCGATTGCTGCTATTTTCTTTTTACCGCTTCAATTTTTTATTTTATTCGCATCCGTGGTGTTTTTATTAGCGACTAAAGAGTGGGCGGGATTTGTCAGTAAAACCCCTTCTTCTAAACTGTTATATCTTTTTGCTTTGATCCTCGGAGTTACGCTGTTTTTAATGCCTGTTGAACATATCTGGTTAGGGCAAACCTTAAATTCATTTATCTCTTCTGGTTTAGTCGTTGCAGCTGTTTGGTGGTGCCTCGCATTACTAATGGTGATTGGTTACCCAGGCTCTGCATCAAGCTGGAAAGAAAGTCCGATGATTAAAGGGGGATTTGGCTTATTAACCTTATTACCTTTCTTCTGGGGGTTAGTGGTATTACGTTCAGTTAATATGAATGCTGACTTCTACTTTGGTTCACAATTAGTGATGTATGTGTTCCTGTTGGTGTGGGCGGCAGATTCTGGTGCTTATTTTGCTGGACGACAGTTTGGTAAACACAAGTTAGCGCCTAACGTTAGCCCGAGTAAGACGATTGAAGGCTTATTAGGTGGTTTATTCTGTGCAGTGATTGTAGCTTATTTTGCTAGTCAATATTTTGCAATAGCAGAAAGCAAGTTATTGGTCTTTTTCATTGCTTCTATTATCACTACTTTAGTGTCTGCCCTAGGTGACTTAACAGAAAGTATTTTCAAACGTGAAGCGGGCTTAAAAGACAGTGGTAATTTGTTGCCTGGTCATGGTGGTATTTTAGACCGTATTGATAGCTTAACAGCGGCTATTCCTGTGTTTGCACTTATCTATATTTACTGGTTAGCGTAATGATCAAAAAATTAGCTGTTTTAGGCGCAACTGGATCTATTGGTGATAGTACATTAAGTGTTTGTCGCCATAACCCCAATTTATATAAAGTACAGTTTCTTTATGCTGCTAGCAACGTACAAAAAATGTTGGCGCTGTGTGTTGAGTTTAAACCGCGTTATGTGGGATTAGCAAATCAACAGGCGTCGGAACAACTAAAGCAGCAGTTACAAGCGCATAACTTACCTTGTGAAGTGCTTAATGAACAAGATGTGCTGGCATTATTAGGCAGCGAACAAATTGATTCGGTGATGGCTGCAATTGTGGGAGCCGTTGGCTTAAAAACCACATTAGCAGCAGTATATGCTGGTAAAGAGATTTTTTAGCCAATAAAGAATCTTTAGTGATGTCTGGGGCACTCTTCATTGAAGCGGTTAAAGCATCAGGTGCCAAGCTTTGGCCCGTTGATAGTGAACATAATGCGATTTTCCAGTCTATGTCACCAGCATTACAAGCAACAATTGGTCACTGTGATTTACAAGAAGCAGGTGTGTCTAAAATATTACTAACTGGCTCAGGTGGTCCATTCCTTAATAAGGCCTTATCTGAATTCTCTGAGATCACTCCTGCAATCGCTGTGCAACACCCAAATTGGTCAATGGGACCGAAAATATCCATCGATTCAGCGACTATGATGAATAAAGGTTTAGAGTACATAGAAGCGAAATGGTTGTTCAATGCAAATAAAGAACAACTACAAGTGATTATTCATCCTCAGTCAGTGATCCACTCTATGGTGCAATACCAAGACGGTAGTGTGATTTCGCAAATGGGTAACCCTGATATGCGTGTTCCTATTGCGCATGTTATGGGCGGTGAAAAACGTATTAAAAGTGGTGTGGATAATTTTGATTTCTTTAGTAGCAATGATTTTAGTTTTGTTGCCCCTGACTTTAATCGTTACCCTTGCTTAAAGTTGGCAATAGATGCTTGTTATGAAGGACAGCATGCTACCACTACGCTAAATGCCGCTAATGAAGTGGCAGTAAAAGCTTTCTTAGACGAGCGTATCTCTTTTCCTGCGATAGCTGTGGTCGTTGAAAGTGTTTTAAATCAGTTAACCCCACAAACAATATCAACAATTGACGAGTTACTGTTGATCGATAAAATAGCCAGACAGTCAGCTGCTGACGTTATTAATCGAGGTATCACTTGTTAGACTTTCTCTGGAATACTGCCTCATTCATTATCGCCTTAAGTATTTTGGTGGCGATTCATGAATATGGGCATTTTTGGGTTGCTCGTCGTTGCGGCGTAAAGGTACATCGTTTTTCACTGGGCTTTGGTAAAGTATTATTCAAAAAAGTAGATAAGCACGGAACCGAGTTTGCAGTGGCTGCTATCCCTCTAGGCGGTTACGTTAAAATGTTAGATGGGCGCGTTGAAGACGTTCCTGAAGAGTTGGCTGACTTGGCTTTTAATAATAAAACCGTGTGGCAACGCATTGCGATTGTTGCTGCTGGTCCTCTGGCGAACTTCCTATTAGCTATTGTTGCATTCTTCATGATGTACAGTATTGGCGTTAATAGTGCTAAACCAATCATGAATGGAGTACAGCAAGGCTCTCCTGTTAGTGTTATCCAACAGCAATGGTTTGAAGTGGAAGCGGTGAACGGTGAAGCGGTGCAAGATTGGGAAGCATTGAATTTAGCCTTAGTTGGGCAAATTGGCGAACAAAGTGTTGATTTGACCATTGCCCCTATTTTGCGCTCGAACTCACAAATAGTTAATGAACCAAGCCAAACTTATACAGTCTCATTACAACATTGGACTTTTGATCCTAAGCAACAATCAGTGGTTAGTAGCCTAGGTTTTATTCCTTACTCTCCACAGGTACATTTAGTGGCGGATAACATCAGCGATGATAGTGCTGCGCAACGCAGTGGTTTATTAGTGGGAGATAAATTAATTTCCATTAATCAGCAGCCACTTAATGATTGGAGTAGCTTTGTTAAATTGATTCAAGCAAATGCCAATAATACATTACAGTTACAGGTTGAAAGACAAGCACAAATTGAAACTCTATCATTAACGCCCGATGCACGTGAGCTAAGTGATGGATCGATCCAAGGCTTTATTGGCTTAGCACCACAAGTTGATCCATACCCGGAACAGTTTCGTGTTAATTTACAATATGGTGTTGTGGATGCGGCGCTGAAAGGTATTGATAAAACTTGGCAACTATCCGAGCTGACCTTTAGTACCTTAGTTAAGCTAGTCACTGGTGATTTGTCGGTTAAAAATTTAAGTGGGCCAATTGGTATCGCTAAAGGCGCTGGTATGAGTGCTGATTACGGGTTTGTTTACTTTTTAGGGTTTATTGCGCTGATCAGTGTTAACTTGGGTATTATGAACTTGATCCCATTACCTGTATTAGATGGAGGACACTTAGTGTATTACTTCATCGAGGCCGTAACAGGCAAAGAAGTCTCTGAACGAGTTCAAGAGATTGGTTTTAAAATCGGTGCGGCGGTATTGGTTACTTTTATGTCAATCGCCGTATTGAATGACCTTAATTTATTATAAAAGTACAAATAAATCATCAGTGAGAGTAATTATCATTAAATGATGATGATACACTGCGCTATTAATCTATATGTTTAAACTGTTTTGCACTCCAGTGCAGTAAAGGATTTCGTAGAGAATGTTTAAGAAATATTTGTTGGCCATGGCCTTGACTGTCACAGGGTGCTTTTCTAACTTTGTTGCTGCTGAAGAGTTCACTATTTCCGATTTACAATTTGAAGGCTTACAACGTGTCACTTTAGGTGCGGCATTATTGAGCTTACCGATCCGTGAAGGTGACCAAGTTGACGATTATGATTTGTCTCAAGCGATTAAAAAGTTATATAGCACCAGTTACTTTGAATCGATTCAATTATTTAGAGATGATTCTGTTCTTGTTTTTAAAGTGAAAGAGCGTCCAACGATCAGTGCCATTGAATTAACAGGTAATGATAAGTTAAGTGAAGAGCAAATCTTAGATTCATTAAAGTCTTCATCAATTCAAGTGGGTGATACTTTAGATAGAACGGTATTAACCAGTATTGAAAAAAGCTTAGAAGATTTTTATCACAGTGTAGGTAAATACAGTGCACAAGTAGAAACTATTGTGACACCTTTACCAAGAAACCGTGTCTCGCTGCAATTTGTTTTCCGTGAAGGCTTAACCGCTAAAATCGAACAAATCAATATTGTTGGTAATAGTGTCTATTCAGATGAACAACTATTAAAACGTTTAACCCTAAGTGAATCTGCTGGTTGGTGGGATCTGTTTGCCGATGATAACTACCAGAAGCAAAAATTGTCGGGTGACCTAGAAGTGATTAAAAGTTACTACCTAGACCGCGGTTATATCCGTTTTAAAATTGATGAAACACAAGTCGCTTTGAGACCCAATAAAAAAGGCGTTTACGTTACTGTTAACGTACAAGAAGGTGATGTTTATAACGTCTCTGATGTTACCTTTATTGGTGATTTATTAGGCCATGATGACGATATTAAGAGCTTAGTCTCGTTTAAGAAAGGTGATGTGTATGCTGCGTCAGAAGTCGCTGCTGTAGAGCAAAGCATCAGTAAATACTTTGGTCGTTTGGGGTATGCCTTCCCTCAAATTAACACTTACCCTGAGATTGATGATGAAACTAATACCGTTGTTGTTAATTTTTCTGTCGACCCTGGTCAACGTGGTTATGTAAGATATATTAATATTTCAGGTAATACTGCAACTAAAGATGTGGTACTACGTCGAGAAATGCGTCAAATGGAAGGTGGCTGGTTATCTAGTGAAAACATCGAGCTTTCACGTGCGCGTTTAAATCGGTTAGGTTATTTCTCGAAAGTGGATATAGATACTGAACGTGTTAGTGATGACTTAGTCGATATCAATGTCAAAGTGGAAGAGCAATCTTCTGGTAGCTTTAATGCTGGTATTGGTTTTGGTACCGATTCAGGTGTTAGTTTAAGCGGTGGTATCTCTGAAAGTAACTTCCTTGGTAGTGGTGATAAAATCTCATTACAAACTAAAGTCAATGATTATAGTTTAAGTGCAGACCTGAGTTACAGCACACCTTACTTAACAAAAGATGGTGTGAGTGGCGGTGCTCAAATTTATTACAATAAATTTGAAGCGGGTGATGCCAACATCGTGGATTATACCAATACCACTTATGGACTTAAATTGAGTGCTGGTTTCCCTGTTAATGAAATTAACCGTTTAGGCTTTAGTATCGGTTGGGAAAATAACGGTATTTCACAATTAAATGGTTATGAGCAATTAAGTGATTTCTGGGATATTTATGGTTCATTCCAAAAGTCTGATGGCAGTGCAAACTTTAAAAACTTTGATGTTAGTGCGACCTGGACTCGTAATAACTTGGATAGAGGTCAACTAGCTACACAAGGTATGTCACATACACTGAAAGGAGAAATGACAACTCCTGGTTCAGATTTACAATATTTTAAACTCAATTTTGATATTCGTAATTATCAACGTTTGACGTTAGATGGATCATGGACGACATTGTTACGTGGTAGCCTAGGTTACGGTAATGGTTACGGAACTTTCGAAGGCAGTGACCAAATTTTACCTTTCTTTGAAAACTACTATGTGGGCGGTTACCGTACGATACGTGGTTTCTCTAGTAATTCAGTTGGCCCGCGTGCTTTCTATACTGGTGTGAACAATAGTGGTAATACCACTAATACTTATACGAGTAGTGCAGTAGGTGGTAACGCAAAATATACATTAAGTGCGGAACTTATCTTCCCAACACCGTTCTTAGATGAAGCTTACTCAAGACAATTACGTAGTAGTGTGTTCGTTGATGCCGGTGAAGTATGGGATACGGAGTTTGATTACGATACATATTCTTCTTACAGTTGTTCTCGTAATTGTGATTACGCAGGCGACTACTCTAAACCGGGACGAACACGTGTTTCAATGGGTACTCAATTAACATGGGTATCGCCGTTAGGGCCATTAGTCTTTACGTTAGCTGTACCATTGAAAGATTACGCTGGTGATACAACTGAAATCTTCTCATTTAATATTGGTGATGTTTTCTAGTTGTTTTTTGATTGATTAAGCCAATGAAAGTGCGCATTAGCGCACTTATTTTTTATTTTAAAACTAATTTTATTAAGACGGAGTTACAACATGAAGACCTTTTAAAAGTTATTACATTAGCAACTGCAATGGGTGCCATTTCAGCCGCAAACGCAGCAGAAGCACAAAAAATTGGTGTAGTATTTCCATCAAAAGTAATGCAAGAATCTCCACAACGTGCGCAAATAATTAAAAAACTAGAATCAGAGTTTAAAGGCCGTTACGAGAAATTACAGTCTCTAGAAAAAGATATCAAAAGCTTACAAACTAAAATTCAGAAAGATGGTGAGTTGTTAGGTAAGAGCGAAGTGACTAAATTACAACGTGAGCTAGAAGTTAAAGTATCTGAGTACAAATTAAGTCGTAAAGCCTTTGAAGAAGATCAGCGTCGTCGTCAAAGTGAAGAGCAACAAAAAACATTAGCGGTAGTACGTGATGTGATCAGTAGCATTGCGAAAGAAGGTCAATACGACATTATCTTAAATGGTGAGCAAATTGTATTCTCTAAACCTGGCTTAGATATCTCAGATCAAGTTATTCAAGAAATTAGCACTAAGTAGGTTTATTATGGCGCATTCATTAGCAAGTTTAGCAACCCAGCTTTCAGCACAATTAGGCGGTGATGGTGATTTAATCATTGAACGCTTAGCAACTTTTGACGGTGCAAAAAAAGGTGATATTACCTTTGTTTCAGATAAAAAATTACTGACACGATTATCTGAATGTAGTGCGAGTGCTATTGTATTGCCTAACGCACTAAAAGACTCCTACCCAGGCAATGCATTATTTATGGATAACCCTTATGTGGGTTATGCTTTATTAGCGCGAATATTTGATACAACACCGAATCTAAGTGTAGCTATTGCAGATTCCGCTGTGATCGATGAAACCGCGACAATAGGCAAAAATGTAGCGATTGCTGAAAATGTTGTGATTGGTAAACATGCTAAGATTGGTGATAATACGCAGATATTTGCTAATACTGTGATTGGTGAAGGTGCGACAGTAGGGGAAGGTTGTAAAATCTACCCTAATGTTACTATTTACCACACCTGTGAAATTGCAAATAACGTGATTATTCACGCTAATAGCATTATAGGCTCCGATGGATTTGGTAATGCGCCTTATCAAGGTACTTGGGTGAAAATCCCACAGATTGGTTCTGTTATTATCGGCGATGATGTAGAAATTGGTGCAAGCACCACCATTGACCGAGGTGCACTGTCCGATACTGTGATTGGTAAAGGTGTTAAAATTGATAATCAATGTCAAATTGCCCATAACATTCAAATCGGTGACCATACAGCTATAGCTGGCGGTACGAACATTGCTGGTAGTACCGTGGTAGGTAAAAATTGTATTATTGGTGGTAGTGTGGCAATGAACGGTCATATTACTATCACAGATAATGTAGTCATTACTGGTGACTCTATGGTAATGCGTAGTATTAAATCACCAGGGGTTTATTCTTCTGGCGTACCTGCACAAGAGAGTAAAGTATGGCGTAAAACAACGGCGTACACATTAAAAATTGAAGAGTTGTTCAAGCGTGTAAAACAACTTGAAAAACAAATAGAAGAAAAAACTAAGGAAGTTATCGTGTCAAACGAATTAAATAGTCTGGATATCAAGGAGATCATGGATCTTCTACCGCATCGTTACCCATTTTTATTACTTGATCGTGTTGTTGATCATGTACCTGGTGAAACCTTACAAGGTTACAAAAATGTTTCTTTTAATGAGCCACAGTTTACAGGGCACTTTCCAGGTACGCCGGTTTTCCCTGGTGTGCTAATTTTAGAAGCATTAGCACAAGCAACAGGTGTATTAGCATTTACTAAACACGGAAAACCTGCTGAAAATGAACTATACTTCTTTGCTTCAATTGATAAAGTTAAATTCCGTAAGCCAGTTGTTCCTGGTGATAGACTTGATCTAGACGTGACATGTATTGGTGAAAAACGTGGCATGGGTAAATTTGAGTGTAAAGCTAAAGTAGATGGGCAAGTGGTTTGTCAAGCCGAAATCATGTGTGCAAGAAGAGAGATCTAATGATTGATTCAACAGCAAGTATTCATCCAACTGCAATAATCCATGAAAATGCGGTTATTGGGAAAAATGTAGAGGTCGGCCCTTATAGCATCATCGGCGATAATGTTGAAATTGGTGATGATTGCTGGATTGGTCCACATGTTGTTATTAAAGGCTTCACTAAAATGGGTAAGGGCAATAAAATTTACCAGTTTGCCTCAATCGGTGAAGACTGCCAAGATCTTAAATATAAAGGCGAAGTGACCTATTTAGATATTGGCGATAATAATGTATTTCGTGAAAGTTGTACGATTCATCGCGGTACAACACAAGATGAAAGTACCACTAAAATTGGCAACAATAATTTATTAATGGCTTATGTGCATGTTGGGCATGATTGTGTTCTGGCAGATAATATTATTATGTCAAATAATGCAACTTTAGCGGGTCATTGTAAAATAGCTAATAACGTGATTATTGGTGGTTTATCAGCATTACATCAGTTCTCCCGAGTAGGTGAGCACGCTATGATTGGTGGTTGTTCGGCTGTTAATAAAGATATTCCGCCTTACTTTATTGCGTCAGGAAATTATGCTGAGGCGCAGAGTATTAACTCTGTAGGTTTAAAGCGTCATGGTTTTAGTAGTGCAACCATTATGCAAATTAAACGTGCTTATAAAACGATATGTCGCCAGGGTAAAACTTTAGCGGAAGCGAAAGCTGAGATTGCTGCTAATGTTGAAGATTGCCCTGAGTTAAAAACCTTGTTAGATTTTATTTCTGATGAGAATCGCGGTATTGTTCGCTAAGCCGATTTGTTTAAAATATTTAAAAAATAGGCTCTTTTTGAGCCTTTTTTTACCTGCTATAAATAGATGCGCTATCAATGAGAGCACATTATTTAATGTAAGCGATATAACCTAGAAATGATAAGAAGATAACCATGACTAAACCATTACGGATTGGATTAATCGCCGGAGAAACCTCGGGTGATATTTTAGGGGAAGGTTTAATTAAGGCGCTTAAGTTGCAATATCCTGATGCCATTTTTGAAGGTATTGCGGGTCCTCGTATGATTGCTCAGGGTTGTACTGCATTGCACCCTTTAGAAGCTTTATCAGTAATGGGCTTTGTGGAAGTGTTAGGAAAGTTGCGTAGTATTTTGCGTATTCGTAAATCCATTACTCAGCACTTTATCGATAACCCACCGGATATTTTTATTGGTATCGATGCGCCTGATTTTAATTTAACTGTTGAGCTTAAATTAAAACAACAAGGAATTAAAACTATCCATTACGTTAGTCCTTCAGTGTGGGCGTGGAAGCAATGGCGTATTCATAAAATAGCTAACGCAACGGATCTAGTGTTGGCCTTTTTACCCTTTGAAAAAGCCTTTTACGATAAGTTTGATGTCCCTTGTCAATTTATTGGTCATACTTTGGCTGATCAGCTTCCTGTTAAACGTGATCAACTAGGTGCTAGAGCAAAGCTTGATATTTCAGCGGATGAGAAAGTAATAGCTTTATTACCGGGTAGCCGTAAAGCGGAAGTGGAGATGTTAGGCCCTATCTTTTTGCAAGCTGCGCAAGTTATCCATCAAAAATACCCAGATTATCGCTTCGTTGTGCCTGTGGTTAATGAGCGTCGTAAGCAACAATTTGAAGCGCAAATCACAGAGTTGCCGTCACCCTTACCGATTACCTTATTCGATGGTCAATCTAGTGCTATTTTACAATCTGCCGATCTCGTTTTATTAGCTTCAGGTACGGCTGCATTAGAGGCTATGTTAGCCAAAGCACCTATGGTTGTTGCCTATAAAGTATCACCATTGACCTATATGATTGCAAAAGCCTTAGTCAAAGTGAAGTATACTTCACTACCAAATTTGATTGCCGATAAAGAGGTGGTCAAAGAGTTAAGCCAAGATGATTGTACCGTGGATAAGATTGTTGCTGAATTAACCCGTTTAATTGAACATGATGGGCAACAAATGATAGATACTTTCACGGAATTACATCAACAAATCCGTTGTGATGCAGATACACAAGCAGCTAATGCTGTGATTAATTTATTAAATCGTTAATTGATAGTTTACCAATAGAGAAGATTAAAAATGAAAACAGAGTTTCCTGAAATTACCTATCCTGATTTGCCGAATATTGCCGGGGTAGATGAAGTTGGGCGTGGTCCTCTGGTTGGTGATGTGGTCACAGCTGCGGTTATTTTAGATCCTAATAAACCTATTGTTGGATTGACTGATTCTAAAAAATTGAGTGAAAAGAAATTAGCTTTATTGTTTGATCAAATTAATGAAAATGCATTATCAGTCAGTATTGGACGCGCTTCACCAATAGAAATAGATGAGCTCAATATACTACATGCTACTATGTTGGCTATGCAACGTGCTGTGCAAGGGTTATCGATTCAACCTGGTTATGTGTTTATCGATGGTAATCGTTGCCCTCAATTGCCAATGCCAAGTGAAGCAGTCGTCAAGGGTGATTTACGTGTGGCAGAGATAAGTGCCGCTTCTATTATTGCAAAGGTAACACGTGACCGTGAAATGGTAGAGTTGGATAAACGTTATCCAGCCTACGGGTTTGCTAAACATAAAGGTTATCCAACCAAAGCTCATTTTGAAGCATTGCAAACACATGGTGTAATTGCTGAGTACCGTCAAAGCTTTAAACCTGTTAAAGCTATTTTAACTGCCACATCAAAGTAGAGTTTTATGCCTGAAAGTAATCAACAAACTGCGGTTGTTAACGCGGATCCTAAATTTGTCCATCTTCGAGTTCACAGTGATTTTTCAATGGTGGATGGTTTAACTAAGGTTAAACCATTAGTAGCTAAAACAGCGGCGATGAATATGCCTGCCTTAGCAATTACTGATCAAACTAACTTTTGTGGTCTCGTTAAATTTTATGGTGCCGCGCATGGTGCAGGTGTAAAGCCGATCATTGGTGCTGACTTTTGGGTACAAAGCGAATTACTAGGTGGCCAACAATTTCGTTTAACCGCATTAGCAATGGATGCAGTAGGTTATAAAAATGTCACTGAGCTAATTTCAAAGGCTTATTTACGCGGTCATATCAATGGCCGTGCTGTCATTGAACAAGAGTGGTTAATAGAGCACCAGCAAGGCGTAATTATACTGTCCGGTGCTAAAGATGGTGACTTAGGTAAAATGCTGCTCAAAGGTAATAAAGCGGCAGTCGCTGAAATCACTGCTTTCTATAAAACGCATTTCCCAGATCGTTACTATTTAGAGTTAATTCGTACCAATCGCGTTGATGAAGAAAACTACCTACACTTAGCCCTTGATTTAGCTGCTGAACAGCAGTTACCCGTAGTGGCAACCAATGAAGTGGTATTTGCCGATAAAGCATTATTCGATGCCCATGATATACGGGTGTGTATCAACCAAGGTTATGCGCTTGGTGATGAAAAACGTCCAAAAGACTATAGCCCTGAGCAATACTTACGTAGTGAAGAGGAGATGTGCGAACTCTTTTCTGATATACCAGAAGCCTTAAAAAACAGTGTAGAAATAGCCAAACGTTGTAATGTTACATTACGCTTAGGTGAATACTTCTTGCCAGATTTTCCAACCGGTGATTTAGAGATCGATGAGTTCTTTTGTAAAGTTTCTAGAGAAGGTTTAGAAGAGCGCTTAGACTTCCTATTTGATAAAAACAGTGAAAACTTTGCTGAGATTAGAAAACCCTACGACGAACGACTTGAAGTTGAGTTAGGGGTTATCAATAAAATGGGATTCCCAGGTTACTTCTTGATCGTAATGGAGTTCATTCAGTGGAGTAAAGATAACAATATTCCTGTTGGACCTGGCCGTGGTTCAGGTGCTGGCTCATTAGTGGCTTACGCATTAAAAATTACCGACTTAGATCCATTAGAGTTAGAGCTGCTTTTCGAACGATTTTTGAATCCTGAACGTGTCTCCATGCCCGATTTCGATATCGACTTTTGTATGGATCGTCGTGATGAAGTGATTGACCACGTAGCAGAATTGTATGGTCGTGATGCAGTATCGCAAATCATTACCTTTGGTACTATGGCGGCGAAAGCGGTTATTCGTGACGTTGGTCGTGTACTAGGTCATGCCTATGGTTTTGTTGATAGTATTTCAAAATTGGTTCCACCAACACCGGGTATGACGCTAACTAAAGCATTTGAGGAAGAGCCTCGTTTACAAGAGCGTTATGATGGCAGTGAAGATGTTCGTGCCTTAATCGATATGTGTCGTATTCTAGAGGGGACGATCCGTAATGCAGGTAAACATGCTGGTGGTGTGGTTATCTCTCCGACCACGATCACTGATTTTGCGCCTTTATACTGTGATGATGAAGGTCATAACCCTGTTACGCAGTTTGATAAAAATGATGTAGAAACCGCCGGATTAGTTAAATTCGATTTCTTAGGCTTAAGAACCCTGACCATTGTGCAATGGGCATTAGATATGGCTAATGCACATAAACATGAGCGCGGAGAGGAACCTATCTTTATTGAAAAAATAGACCTCACTGAACCTGCTTGTTTTGAGTTATTAAAGCGCTATGAGACCACGGCGGTATTCCAGCTGGAATCTCGTGGTATGAAAGATCTGATCCGTCGTCTTCAACCTGACTGTTTTGAAGACATGATTGCACTGGTAGCCTTATTCAGACCCGGTCCATTACAATCAGGTATGGTAGATAACTTTATTGAGCGTAAGCATGGTCGTGAAGTGGTGTCTTATCCTGATGAAAAGTGGCAACACGAATCACTGAAAGATATTCTCTCGCCAACCTACGGTATTATCTTATACCAAGAACAGGTAATGCAGATTGCACAGGTACTCTCTGGTTATACGCTAGGTGGCGCTGATATGTTACGTCGTGCCATGGGTAAGAAAAAGCCAGAAGAGATGGAAAAACAGCGTGCAACCTTTGAATCTGGTGCCATAGCAAACGGTATTGATGGCGAATTGGCTATTAAGATCTTTGACTTGGTAGAAAAATTTGCGGGTTACGGTTTTAACAAATCTCACTCCGCTGCTTATGCCTTAGTCTCTTATCAAACGCTATGGATGAAAACCTTCTACCCGTCTTACTTTATGGCAGCGGTAATGTCGGCAGATATGGATAACACTGACAAAGTCGTTATCTTAGTAGATGAGTGTCAAAACATGGGCTTAACACTGTGCCCACCAGACGTTAATGAAGGTTTGTTTAAATTTAACGTAGATAAAGAGTTACGCATTATTTACGGTATTGGTGCAATTAAAGGAGTGGGTGAAGGCCCTATTGACGCGATTATTGAAGCGCGTACAGAAGGTGGTAAGTTTAAAGACCTGTTTGATTTTTGTAACCGCGTTGATTTAAAACGCTGTGGTAAACGTATTATTGAAAAGTTAATCCTAGCCGGTGCATTAGATAATCTAGGGCCACATCGTGCGGCGTTAATGGAAAACTTAGCTGATGCATTAAGTGCTGCAGCTCAGCATAAAAAAGCTGAGTCATTTGGGCAAAGCGATCTATTTGGTGTGTTAACCACTGACCATGATGAGATTGAGAATAAATTCTCTGTAGTGGAAAAATGGCCTGAGAAACAATGGTTAAAAGGTGAAAAAGATACGCTAGGTTTGTATCTGACGGGTCACCCAATTAATCAATATGAGCCAGATTTACGTGCGATTAACTGTGTTAAATTAGGCTCATTAACTGTGAATGGCCGAGGACAAAATAGTCGTGTTTGTGGATTAGTACTGGCAATGCGTGTGATGGTCACTAAAGCCGGTAAACGCATGGGTATTTTGACCTTAGATGATAAAAGTGCACGTATGGATGTGACTATCTTTGCTGACTTGCTAGAGCAACACGAAGCTTTGTTGGTCACAGATAATATTGTGGTATTGCAAGGGCAAGTCAGTGAAGATTACTTCAATGGTGGCTTGAAAATGAATGCCCGTGAAGTAATGAGCATTGACCAAGCTCGTGAACGCTTTGCCAGTAAATTACAGTTATCGATCTCTTCTAACGTATTACAGAAACAGTCATTAGCTGAATTTAAAGCGCGTTTGAAACAAGTATTATCGCCTGCGGCGGGTGGCTTGTGCCCAGTATTTATTAATTACCAAAACCATCAGGCACAGGTGGAAGTGGAGTTAGGTATTGAATGGTCAATTACGCCCAATGATGATCTTTTATTTGAACTGGGACGATTGATAGGTGAAGAGAATGTTACCTTACATTTTGACTAAGGCAGATCAATGCAAAGTGAGTTTAATCAAGCGTTATTAAATCTGTTAGCAGAGCTTGTTGAAAGTTCTGCTCAACCAAGACTGGTGGTTGCCTTAAGTGGGGAGTGGACTCAGTGGTTTTATTGAGATTGTTAGTGCAGTTTCAACGAGACTATCCCCATTACCAAGTATTAGCACATAATGTGAACCATGGTTTAAGTCCACATGCAGAACAGTGGGCTGATTTTTGTGAAGTGTATTGCGCTTCTTTAAACGTTCAACTATTACGTTCGACTGTTAATATTCAAAAAACTAGCCGTAATAGTTTAGAAGCCTTAGCACGTGAAGCGCGTTATCAATGTTTTTCTCAACACCTTCAAGCCGATGACATCCTATTAACCGGACATCATCAGGATGATCAATTAGAAACCTTATTACTGGCATTAAAAAGAGGATCTGGCAGTACTGGGTTACAGGGCATTCGAGCCATTCAACCTTTCCACAATGGTCACTTAGTGCGTCCATTGTTAAACTTTTCTCGCAAGCAAATTATTGATTATGCTGAAACAGCAGGGGTGAAGTGGGTAGAGGATGAGAGTAATCAAGATACCGACTTTGATCGTAATTTTATCCGTCACCAAATAACGCCATTATTAACTGAGCGTTGGCCTGCTATTGCAAGCTCTGCTTCACGCACTGCTCGTTTGTGTCAGGAGCAACAAGGTTTAGTTGATGAAGTAGCCTCACAAGATCTCCAACAATCGATGTGTGTGCGATTAGGCACACAAACTTTGTCGATCGCTGCATTGGCTGATTTATCTCAAGCTCGTCGCAATAATTTATTGCGCTATTGGTTAAAGTTCAATGGTTTGGACTACCCAAGTAGCAAACAGTTAACCGTTTTATGGCAAGAAGTCGCACTCGCTGAGCAAGGGAAACAACCCTGTTTGCAATTAGCGAGCAATACAATTCAGCGCTATCAAGGTGAACTTTATATTGTGCCAGTAAAGCCTTTAATCATTCCCGACTCTCCTGTGACTTGGTCTGGAGAGCCTTTGTTATGGGTTAGCCCAGATAAACTGGCAGTAGACTTTTCTATGGTGGATGCTGCCTTGGCTAAGCTGCATACAATCAGTTGTTGCTTTCGACAGCACCTAGACCCTAAGTTAACCTGTTTAGTTGAAGGTAGATCTAAATCACGTTCGATTAAAAAGCTGCTACAGGAATCTCAAGTGCCAACATGGCAAAGAGAACAAGTGGTATTTATTTTTATTGATGGCCAATTAGTACAAGCCATAGGGGTATGGCATTGTCAGCCATCTCCTACTAAGCAATTACCTAAGTTAAACTTATCGTTGCGCTCTATCTAACGCTTTGTTCTGGTATAAGTGCTGGTCGGCTTGATCAAATAGTTGAGAAGCCGTTGTTCCAATTTCCCAATGGCTAAAGCCGTAGCTTGCTGAGAAATCAAGCTCCTTAAGTAAGCTATTCTTGTCTATCTCTTGCAAAATACGTTGCTGCACTTTACTCACAGAGCAAGAAGCAGAAGGTTGAAGGATAACAACAAACTCATCACCACCTAAACGAAATACAAAATCAGAAGTACGAATACTTTTAGTTAGCACTTGTGCGAAGGCATTTAATACTTGGTCACCTTTAGTGTGCCCGTATGTATCATTAATCGGTTTGAATTTATTAATATCAAGCACCATTAAAGATAAACCTAGATTAGTACGGTTGCTTTGTTCAATGGCATGAAAAATAGTCTCTTCATAATAAGCTCGGTTACCGATATTAGTGAGGTGATCTTTATACACCATAGAGCTTAATTCAGAAAATCGTAGCGCATGTTTTAACGTTGGTTGCAGTAACTGATGTAACTCCGCTAATAACTTATCTTCAGTAGCGGTAATAGGTGTTTCACTTTGATAGGTCATAGTGCCTAATCTTGGTGAGTGATCCGCTGAATCTAAGTTAAAGTTACGAGTAAAATTACTCGGCAGTGATTTTGATAAACTAAAAAAACCAAAAGCAGATTGAAAGCGAATATTAAAAGGGCGGATAAAACTTGCCACTAAAGAGGCAAAATTTTCCATTATCTCTTTCAAGTCTAAGCTTTTTTGCAAAGTCTCAAGGGTAAATAATTTATCTTTTGTGCTTAATAATGGCTCATTGGAAAAAACAGTGAATATCGGTGATTTAGTACCGTTATAGCTGTATTCTTTATTAGGGATGCTTTCCATATAATTTCCTTTGATTGCGCATTAGCGGCATTAATTTGACGTTTGATTAAATTGAATCGATATGTTGTTAATAAAGCGAAATCCGTGCCATTTATTGATTTTTTGTTTTTTAAAGTGAAGATGATTAAAAGTAATTGATTTATTGGTAAATTTTTTTATTCTAGCTGAAATGCTGCTATGGGAAATACTGGCTAATTTTTAGTTATACCAATGACATTAAAATAAGTGATCTAAATTTTGTGCAGGAAAAATGACTTAGTTTAAGGCGTAATTTAAGCCTTTCGACGATCAACTTCGTTAATAGCCTATCGGAGAATTAACGAAAAGATGTTAATTCTTTAATAGCCGCACTATTTACGAAAATTACAACGAAGCAATAAGTTATTTTAACAAGTAAAATAGATCAGTTAATTAGTGTGGTTTGTATTAAGCATTGTTGCTTACTTAGAACATGTTATTCTTTACTCAATCAATGCCTGTTTTTAATGGGAAGCTTATGTCTAAAAACTTATCTGAAGTGCTCTTTTCTGAAAAAAACAATGTTCGTGAAACCTCATCATTAATTGCGAACAGTGGATCTAAAAAACACCAAAGACAACATCAATCCACCTTAGATGGCCAGCAATCGGTAGGTTGGTATCGTCTACTCAAATTATTGCAGTGGTCATGGCAAGGAATAGATATCATCGACTGTTATGAAGTCTTAGCCAAAATCAGTGCATCCACTAATCCAAGAACTGACTCTAATTTGTTAGATACAGTGATAGGTTTTCGCTCCGGTAATTGGAGTTATGAGTGGTCAAAGAAAGCGATGACTTATCAAAAGCAAGCCAATCAATATAGTCAGAATGGTGATACGAAACAAGCGCAACAACATTACTATCTTGCATCACAACTTTATAGTGTCGCTAGTTACCCGCATTTAAAAGGTGATGAAAATAGTATCCAAGCACAAACGTTGGCGGTAACTAATTACCGACAATCTTTTACGCATAACAGTCATGCCCTGTTAAAAGAGATACAGGTGCCTTTTCAAGGTAAGCAGGTAACAACTTTTTACACCTTCCAAATGATGATGTGATTCATCCTGTGGTCATTGTTAGTGCTGGCATTGATACACTGCAGTGTGATTTTCTACCGTTATTTGAACGTTACTTAAAACCGGCTGGTATTGCCATGTTAACTGTGGATATGCCTGGAGTAGGTTTTTCAAATCACTTAAAACTGACCCAAGACACATCACTATTACACCAAGCTGTATTACAGCATGTTGCTGATATCCCTTGGGTCGATCAATCCCGTGTAGCCTTAATGGGAATGAGAATGGGCGCAAATGCGTTAAATCGTTTAGCTTATGTGGAACCACACCGCGTCAAAGCAGTGGTTAGTGTTGGTGCTGCCGTGGCCAGTGTATTTGATGATATTCATCGTTTTAAGCAGTTACCTGTGATGACCCTAGATTGTTTAGCAAGTCGTATGCAATTGCAGAAATCAGATGCCAGTTATCTGTATCAACACTGTGTGCCATTTTCATTAATTAAGCAGGGATTGCTAGGGCGTAAAAAAGTGAAAACCCCATGCTTAAGCATTGGTCATAGTGATGATTTGATGTGTAGTGAACAAGATCTCAAACTGATGGCGAGAATTAGCTACGAAAGTGAAGCAAAAATTATTGATAAGTCTCCCATATTTGACTCTTATTTGATAACTTTACAGTATTCTGCACAATGGTTAGCAAAACATTTACAAGAGTAAGTGGTATATTAACCACAGTTAAATTAACTGTATGTCATTAAAGGAGCGTTAGAATATGTCTCAGACCCTAGCAAAAGGGCCATCACGTGGTCGCTTATTTAAGTTATTCAATGAAATCGGCCCTTACTTTCGTCAGTTACAATCCGATGAGTCAACATTTTTTTGACTGTTTAGAGATATGCGTTGATATCAAAAAAGAACCAGAAGAAAGAACCTTTTTAGGCTGGTGGTTAGTGGTTAATAGAGAAGATACTGAATTTACCTACCAACGCTTTAATGGCCTTTATAATCTAAAAGGTGAATGGGAAAAGACTAAGATCACTAAAAAGCAGATGCAGCAGTTAGACCAAGCTTTTCAACTATTCATTGATAAATTAAGCGAGTTAATCGATGTTGAAACAGGCTATCAATTAACACCTCGCTAACCTTCCTTTTATCTTGTATTTATTTTTGCGCATTTCATTTCTGCAATAATGGTATACTAGCAACGGCAACTCATCGAGTTGCTGTTTTTTTAAGCTCAATAATGATTAAACGAAATTGATAGCAAACACACTTTTTAAACAGTCCATTTGTTTGAGTTAATTTACTTTTTGTCGGTTATGATAGTGATCAATAACATTGTTATGCACTTAATGACTGTGTATTAAGTTATGTTGCTGCACAACATCTAGGCAACTTTTTAAAGTGATGCGTATCAGATACCTAGAGCCTTTTTTATTTTTTACATGAAGCATAAACCGATGAATGCGAATAAAAAAACAATTGTAGTTAAATTGGGAACCAGTGTTTTAACCAGTGGTACAAGTAAGTTAGACCGAGCACAAATGCTTGAGATTGTCCGTCAATGTGCGATTTTGCATCAACAGGGTCACCCCATTATAGTGGTGACGTCAGGCGCAATCGCAGCAGGTAAAGAACATCTCAATATGCCTGAGATAGCACCAACAATTGCTAATAAACAGATGTTAGCAGCGGTAGGACAAGGGCAATTAGTGAGAGAGTGGGAAAACCTATTCAAGATATACGGTTTACATGTCGGCCAAATGCTATTAACCCGTGCTGATTTAGGTGATAAAGGGCGTTTTCTTAATGCAAGGGATACCCTACATACGTTATTAAAGCACCGTATCATTCCATTGATTAATGAGAATGACGCCGTTGCAACCCGAGAAATTAAAGTCGGAGATAACGATAACCTATCGGCACTTGTTGCGTTATTAGCAGATGCGGATCAACTGATCTTATTAACCGATCAGAGTGGTCTATTTACCGCTGACCCACGTAATAATCCCGAGGCACAATTAATTACAGAGGTAAATGAAATAACAGAGGCGATTCATAATCTAGCTGGCGGCAGTGTCGGTGGTTTAGGAACCGGTGGCATGGCCACTAAGATTGAATCTGCAACCGTTGCTAATCGTGCTGGTATTGAAGTGGTGATCGCTTCAGGGCAACGTAAAAATGTTATTTTAGATGCGGCCAATGATATTTCCGTTGGGACGCGTTTTGTATCTGAAAACAATCGTTTAGAAGCAAGAAAAACTGGATATTTGCAGGATCGCGATCTGCGGGTACGATAGTGGTGGACCTAGGCGCTGAACACGCCATCTTAAACGGCGGAAGTAGTTTACTAGCTAAAGGTATACAGTCCGTTGAGTCTCAGTTTTTACGTGGATACGTAGTATCCGTTTGTAATCAAAAAGGTAAAGAGATAGCACGTGGTATCGTACGCTATAAAAGCGTTGATATTGATAAGATCAAAGGTCAGCACTCAGATGAAATTGAAAAAATATTAGGTTATGAACATGGTTCCGTCGTTATTCATCGCGACGACCTAGTTATTTTATAATTAGACCCTCTCGCTGTGGGTCTGCAAAAGGAGTAGAAATGAGTTTACAACAATTAGGTCAACAAGCAAAAGATGCAAGTTACGAGTTGGCAATCACTGATACGACGACAAAAAACGCAGCGCTAGAAGCGATTGCAATTGAATTAGAATCGAATGTTGCAGAGATAGTTGCTGCAAATAAAAAAGATATCGAAGCAGGTAAAGCTGCTGGTCTTACAGATGCATTATTAGATCGCTTATTATTAGATGAACCTCGCTTAGCGGGTGTAATTAGTGATTTACGTAGTGTGATTGGGTTAGCTGATCCGGTGGGTGAAGAATTTGATGGAAAAATTCTAGAGAACGGCTTAACACTATCTAAACGTCGTGTTCCAGTAGGTGTATTAGGTGTTATTTATGAAGCACGTCCTAATGTAACCATTGATATTGCAGCACTGAGTTTAAAAACGGGTAATGCAAGTATCTTACGTGGTGGTAAAGAAACCATTAACTCTAACCTAGTGTTAGTAAAATGCATCCAGTCTGCATTAGAAAAAGTAGGTTTACCAAAAACGGCAGTACAGTACATTGAGAATACAGACCGTGCTTTAGTCGGTGAGTTATTAAAACTCGATAAATACGTGGATATGATCATTCCACGTGGTAACTCTGGTTTACAAAACTTCTGTAAAGAGAACAGTACGATCCTGTTATTATTGGCGGAATTGGTATTTGTCATCTATTCGCTGAAAAAACCGCGGATGTTGAAAAAGCCTTAGCGATTATTGAAAATGCTAAAGTGCAACGTCCAAGTGTTTGTAATGCATTAGATACATTATTAGTGGAAGCTGATATTGCAGAAACGTTCTTACCAAAAGTGGCCGCGCACTTATCACCATTAGGTGTGACATTAGTGGCTGAAGAGAAAGCGAAAGCAATTTTAGGTGATGATGCGGTTGCAGCACAAGAAGGTGACTTCTCTAAAGAGTGGTTATCCCTGAACTTAGGTGTAAAAGTAGTCGAAAATTTAAGCGAAGCATTAGCACACATTCGTGAGCATAGTTCTGCGCACTCTGAAGGCATTTTGACTAACGATTTTACTATCGCAAATAAGTTTATCAGTGCAGTAGATGCTGCTGCTGTGTATGTTAATACCAGCACACGTTTCACTGATGGTAGCCAATTTGGTTTGGGTGCTGAAGTTGCGGTATCGACACAGAAGCTACATGCGCGTGGTCCAATGGGGTTACCTGAATTAACCACCTACAAATGGGTTGGTATTAGTGACCATTTAATTCGTTCGTAAGGTTTAATCTTCATTAGTAAAGGGCTTGTTACCGCTGGTAACAAGCCCTTTTTATTTGTCTTTTATTTTTAAATTTATTTTTCTATTTTTCTATTTTTCTCTAAAGCGAGAATTAAAGCACCTCGGCGTTAAACTGACCTTTATCTAATGTCACTTGTACCTTATCACCGGTTTTTAAGTTTGTTGGGTCTGTACACACCTTATCTGAATCATCTTTCACAATGGCATAGCCACGCGCTAATGTCGCCAATGGACTGTAAGCATTTAACTGTTGTATTTGGTGCTGTAAATGTTGCTCTGATTGATTAAGTTGTGCGGCCATCGCTTGAGTTAACTGACGCTTTAATTGTTGCTGCTTATGTTGAGCCATTGCGATGTAATGTACTGGACTAGATTGTTGTAATCTGTTTTTTAACTGCGAGCTGATAGTCGTTTGTTGTTGCATCGTTTGTTGCATCGCATGTTGTAAACGCAAGCTTAATTCATCTAGGTGTTGTGTTTGCTGTTGCAGTTTATGTTTAGGATCATGCTGTAATAGCGTCTGCTTTAATAATAACTGCTGGTGGGTTTTATGTTGCATGGTATTCAACATAGCTTGTTTTAAACGATTCACTAATGTGGTCAGCTGTGAAGAAACAAAGGTCTTATGTTGGCTAACCAATTCAGCCGCTGCAGAAGGTGTTGCTGCACGAAGGTCGGCAACAAAATCACTGATGGTAATATCAATCTCATGACCAACAGCACTGATCACTGGTAATTGACTATGGTAGATGGCGTAAGCCACATCAGGTTCATTGAAACACCATAGATCTTCTAATGAGCCGCCGCCGCGACCGACAATTAATACATCACACTCATTACGCGCATTGGCTAAGGCTATTTGAGAAGCAACAGAAAAGGCACTGCCTTGCCCTTGTACTTGGCTAGGGTAGATAATCACCTGCAAACGAGGATCACGACGCTTTAATACGCTGAGTATGTCATGCAGTGCAGCGCCCGTTGAAGAGGTAACAATACCGACTCGTTTAATTATCTCTGGTAAAGGTTTCTTCAGCGATTCTGAAAATAAGCCCTGCGCAGCTAATTGGCATTTTAACTCTTCAAATTGTTGTTTTAATAAACCATCACCTTCCGGAGCCATAGTTTCAACAATTAACTGGTAATCACCACGCGCTTCATAAAGACTTAATTTGGCGCGCACTAATACCTGTTGACCATGTTTAGGAGTAAACCCAGTTCGGCTATTATTACCGCGAAACATGGCACATTTAATTTGTGCACTATGGTCTTTTAAGGTGAAATACCAATGACCCGATACCGCTATGGTCAGATTAGATATTTCACCTGAGAGCCAAATAACGCCCAAACCAGTCTCTAATAAGGCTTTAGCTGCACGATTTAGTGAACTTACGCTGTAAATATTTTTGTTTTGAGTCGCCATAGCTGGAGTTTTTACCAAAGAAATCAGGGACTAAATATTAACACAGTAAAAACTCAGTATAAAAACATAAATAGTGTTGTACTTATTCTTGATTACGATTAAAATCCCACCGCAATATCCTACCCAAGCTAGACTTGGGTAACCCTAAAATACTCCCAACTATAAGTGAGATATTGCAATGCTAAGAATAGCAAAAGATGCGTTAACATTTGACGATGTATTATTAGTACCAGCTCATTCGACTGTACTACCAAACACTGCTGACCTAACAACACAATTAACAGAAAACATCTCGTTAAATATTCCTGTCGTTTCTGCTGCAATGGATACTGTAACTGAAGCACGTTTTGCGATCGCTTTAGCGCAAGAAGGCGGCATGGGTTTTATCCATAAAAACATGTCTATCGAATTACAGGCTGAACAAGTTCGTTTAGTTAAAATTCATGAAAGTGGCGTTGTAGCTACCCCAATTACTGTTTCTCCTTCTACTACATTAGGTGAAATCAAAGAATTAACTGCAAAACATGGCTTTGCTGGTTACCCTGTTGTTGAAGACTCAGGTGAACTAGTCGGTATTATTACTGGTCGTGACGTACTATTCGAAACGGATATGAACCGTCCCGCTGCTGAAGTCATGACGCCAAAGCCAGAACTAGTAACGGCTAAATCAAATACACCACGCGATGAAATTGAAGCATTAATGCATAAGCACCGTATCGAAAAAGTGCTATTAACTGATGATAACTTTAAACTTAAAGGCATGATCACGGTTAAAGATTTCCGTAAAGCAGAACAAAAACCAAATGCATGTAAAGACGAACTAGGTCGTTTACGAGTAGGTGCTGCTGTTGGTGCTGGTGCTGGTAATGAAGAGCGTGTTGATGCATTAGTAGAAGCGGGTGTTGATGTATTATTAATTGACTCATCTCACGGTCATTCTCAAGGTGTATTAGAGCGTATTAAAGCAACTCGTGCTGCTCACCCTAATCTAGAAATTATCGGTGGTAACGTAGCAACAGGCGAAGGTGCAAAAGCATTGGTTGCTGCTGGTTGTAGTGCGGTTAAAGTAGGTATCGGCCCAGGTTCAATCTGTACAACACGTATTGTAACAGGTGTTGGTGTACCGCAAATTACTGCTATCTCTGATGCGGTTGATGCATTACAAGGTACTGGTATCCCAGTTATTGCTGATGGTGGTATTCGTTTCTCTGGTGATATTGCTAAAGCGCTAGCAGCGGGTGCATCATGTGTAATGATGGGCAGCATGTTTGCTGGTACAGAAGAATCTCCAGGTGAAATCATTTTATACCAAGGTCGTTCTTACAAATCATACCGTGGTATGGGGTCACTTGGCGCTATGTCTCAAGGTTCTTCAGATCGTTACTTCCAATCTGATAACGCAGCAGACAAGCTAGTACCAGAAGGTATTGAAGGCCGTGTTGCTTACAAAGGTAAAGTAAAAGAGATTATTCATCAGCAAATGGGTGGCGTACGCTCATCAATGGGCCTAACAGGCTGTGCTACGATTAAAGAGATGAATACAAAAGCAATGTTCGTTAAAATTACCAGTGCAGGTATGGGTGAGAGCCACGTACATGACGTTGCTATCTCTAAAGAAGCGCCTAACTACCGTACTGGTGGTTAATCTGACGGTTTAGTGAAGGAACTAGGCTCAACGCCTTTATTATTTAAGTTTATAAATAATAAAGGGTTATTAAGTGCCTAGTTATGCTTCAACACATAATTTCTTAAAAGACGATTTATATCGTCTTTTATTCATTTTTAGAAACAAAAAATTAGGACAGCATAAGATGAGTAAGAACATTCATGACCAACGTATTCTAATACTAGATTTTGGCTCTCAATACACACAGCTAATCGCACGTCGTATTCGTGAAATTGGTGTTTACTGTGAATTGTGGAGCTGGGATGTTGATGAAGAAGACATCAAAGAGTTCAATCCAAACGGTATTATCCTTGCTGGTGGTCCTGAAAGCGTGATTGCAGAAGGTTCTCCTCGTGCACCTGAATATGTCTTCACTGCTGGTGTACCAGTATTAGGTATTTGTTACGGTATGCAGACTATGTCTCATCAATTAGGTGGCGCTGTCATCAAAGGTGAGGGTGAAGGTGAATTTGGTTATGCACAGGTAGAAGTACAAGCTGAATCAACTTTCTTTAAGTCAATCCAAGATGCTGTTTCAGACCAAGGTAAGACATTACTAGATGTGTGGATGAGTCACGGCGATAAAGTGTCTGCCATTCCTGCTGATTTTACTACAGTCGCTAATACAGCAACTTGTAAGTATGCTGCGATTGCTAATGAAGAAAAACGTTTTTACGGCGTGCAATTTCACCCAGAAGTTACACATACTACTCAAGGTGAAGCAATGCTTCGCAACTTCGTTGTGGATATTTGTGGCTGTGAAACACTATGGACTCCTGCATCAATCATTGACGATGCAGTAGCCCGTATGAAAGAACAAGTAGGCGATGATGAAGTTATCTTAGGTTTATCTGGTGGTGTTGATTCATCTGTAGTAGCAATGCTTTTACAGCGTGCGATTGGCGATAAGCTAACTTGTGTATTTGTTGATAACGGTTTATTGCGTTTAAACGAAGGCGCACAAGTGATGGAGATGTTTGGCGAAAAATTTGGTCTAAACATTGTTCATGTTAATGCGGAGCACCGTTTCTTAGAGCAAATGGCAGGTGAAAGCGATCCAGAAGCGAAGCGTAAAATTATTGGTCGTGTCTTTGTTGAAATTTTCGATGAAGAGTCTAAGAAATTATCAAATGCAAAATGGTTAGCTCAAGGCACTATTTACCCTGATGTTATTGAATCTGCAGCTTCTAAAAACGGTAAAGCACACGTCATTAAATCTCACCATAACGTAGGTGGATTACCGGATGATATGGCAATGGGTCTGGTAGAGCCATTACGTGAATTATTTAAAGATGAAGTACGTAAAATTGGTTTAGAACTAGGTTTACCGTATGACATGCTTTATCGTCACCCATTCCCTGGACCTGGTCTAGGTGTGCGTGTTTTAGGTGAAGTGAAGAAAGAGTACTGTGATCTATTACGTCGTGCAGATGCTATCTTCATTGAAGAATTACACAAAGCTGAGTTATACCATAAAGTAAGCCAAGCATTTGTAGTATTCCTACCGGTTCGTTCTGTAGGTGTGATGGGCGATTGTCGTAAATATGATTGGGTTGTTTCATTACGTTGTGTTGAAACTATCGATTTCATGACAGCACGTTGGTCACATCTACCATATGAGTTAATCGGTCATGTTTCTAACCGCATTATTAATGAAATTGATGGTATCTCACGAGTTGTGTACGATGTGTCAGGTAAACCACCTGCAACCATCGAATGGGAATAATCATTCCTGATTAACTACATGAACTGATGTGTAATTAATTGATGAAAAGGTGGCTTATTAGCCACCTTTTTTGTAGGTTCATTTTGTCAAAATTAAAGGAAACCCTGTGATTGATATGACTGGCTTATTACAAGGTGCTGAATTTATTAAAAGCCCTTTCTTTAACGAACGCCCTGACAATACCGATATTAGTTTATTAGTGATTCATTGTATTAGTCTGCCTGAAGGGCAGTTTGGTACGGAGCATGTAAAAAAACTTTTTACTGGTGAACTAGATTGTAAAGCAGACCCTAGTTTTGCTTGTTTAGAAGGGTTAGAAGTTTCTGCCCATTGTGTGATTCGTCGTGATGGTAAAGTAGAGCAATACGTGCCATTTGAACAACGTGCTTGGCATGCTGGCGTGTCTAGTTTTGATGGGGTGTATGGTTGTAATGATTTTTCCATTGGTATTGAGTTAGAAGGAACTGATCACACCAGTTATACTGAGGCTCAATATCGTTCACTAGCGCAAGTGACAGAGCAGATACAAAAAAATATCCACTTATTACCCAAGAGAGAATTGCTGCACACAGTGATATTGCACCGGGTAGAAAAACTGATCCAGGTAGTGAATTTGATTGGCAATATTATTTCAAATCACTGGCATCTTAATCTGAGTTTTATAATTGAAAACCTGCAATAACTAAAACCTAGATTGTAAGTACCTAATAATTAATATGTTTGTTATTACTTCTAAAAATGGTCATTTAATCATACATATTAAACTATCTGTTTTTCACTTTTTAATAATCACTACGAATCAGCGAGTAAACACTGTGATTACAGCTGTTAATCACAATAACCATCATAATTTCAGGGGCATTAAAAAAGATAAAAATCTAGACATAAATTGTTAATTTTGTTAATTTCTATAGTTAACTATTAAATTGGTAATACCATTTTACATTCGACTGTTATTTGCTCGTAACATTTACCGGTTACGTTTATATAATTTAAGGCTGTTATGACCTACGCAAAAATTAAACAACCTAAACTTGCTGATGTGATTGAATCACAGTTAGAAAGCATGATTTTAGAAGGGCGTTTAGAGCTGGTGAGAAGTTATTACCTGAGCGAGAATTAGCAAAACAGTTTGATGTATCTCGACCTTCTCTGCGTGAAGCAATTCAACGTTTAGAATCAAAGGGGTTGTTAACACGTCGTCAAGGCGGTGGTACTTACGTAAAAGAAGAATTGCGTAACCAATTGACCGATCCGTTATTCGAATTACTTAATTCGCATCCGGAATCTCAATATGATTTACTGGAATTTCGTCATGCCATTGAAGGGTTTTCTGCATATTATGCCGCGTTAAGAGGTACTTCTGATGATTTGCATAAAATAAAAACAACTTTCAATGCTATTGATATGGCAAATTCAGCTGGTAACATCGAACTAGAAATAGAATCGGTGGCTGAATTTTACCAAGCAGTTATCGAAGCATCACATAATGTTGTGTTTTTACATTTAGCGCGTGGCATCAAACCACTATTACAAAAAACATTTCAGATAACGTGAAACAGCTTTATTTATATCCAGAAGTTGCAAAAAAATTCATCAACATCGCTTCCAGTTAATGGAAGCTATTTTGTCTAAGCAGCCGATGAAAGCAAAAGAAGCATCGGATCAGCATCTACATTATATTGAAGAAACACGCTTGGTTATGTTGCGTGAAGAGAGTGCATTTAAACGTGAGTTAGGCGCTTTTAAAAATGACTTCCGCTTTATAGTATGGCGGATCAGCTTTGGCTGTTATTCATACTTATACTGATAATTATTTAGATTACTTATTGCCGAAATGGCATGCAGCGTGCTGTGAAGCAGGTAGTGTTTAATGTAAATAATTATACAAAAACGCTTGGCTTTCGAGCTGAGATTATCTAGTGATATAGAAGGAAAGTGTCATGACTGACATCTTAAAAGATATTGATGCACAAGAAACTTCTGAATGGCTTGAAGCATTAACAACCATTCTTGAAGATGAGGGCTCAGAACGTGCTCAATTTATCCTTGAGCAAGTGATGGAAAAAGCACGCGTTGAAGGTGTTAATTTGCCAACTGGCATTAACACTAACTACGTAAACACCATTGCGGCATCTGATCAACCAGCTTACCCTGGTGACCTTAAATTAGAGCAACGTATTCGTTCGATCATTCGTTGGAATGCGATTATGATTGTTATGCGTGCTTCTAAAAAAGACTTAGATCTTGGTGGCCACATGGCTTCTTACCAGTCTGCGGCTGCGTTTTATGAAGTATGTTTCAACCACTTCTTCCGTGCACCAAACGAAACTGATGGTGGTGATTTAGTTTATTACCAAGGTCATATCTCTCCTGGTATTTACGCACGTGCTTTCCTAGAAGGTCGTTTAACTGAAGAGCAATTAGATAACTTCCGTCAAGAAGTTGATGGTAAAGGTCTTCCTTCATACCCTCACCCTAAATTACTTCCAGAATTCTGGCAGTTCCCTACGGTATCTATGGGTCTAGGTCCAATCGCTGCAATTTACCAAGCGCGTTTCCTTAAATACCTTGATGGTCGTGGTTTAAAACAAACTGCTGCACAACGTGTTTACGCTTTCCTTGGTGATGGTGAGATGGATGAGCCGGAATCTCGTGGTTCATTATCATTCGCTTCACGTGAAAAACTAGATAACTTATGTTTCCTAATCAACTGTAACCTACAGCGTCTAGATGGTCCTGTAATGGGTAACGGTAGCATCATTCAAGAACTTGAAGGCCTATTCACAGGTGCGGGTTGGAATGTTGTTAAAGTTATCTGGGGCGGTAACTGGGATGCACTAATTGCAAAAGATTCGTCTGGTAAATTATTACAATTAATGGAAGAGACCGTTGATGGTGATTACCAAACATTTAAATCTAAAGACGGTGCTTACGTTCGTGAACATTTCTTTGGTAAATACCCAGAAACAGCAGCATTAGTCGCTGATATGACTGATGAAGAGATCTTTGCACTGAAACGTGGCGGTCATGACTCATCTAAACTATACGCTGCATTCAAAAACGCAGAAGATACAGCGGGTAAACCAACTGTGATCCTAGCTAAAACTGTTAAAGGTTACGGCATGGGCGCAGCGGCTGAGGGTAAAAACATTGCTCACGGCGTGAAGAAAATGAATGAAAACCACATTCAAACGCTACGTGATCGTTTAGGTCTACAAGATTTAATCTCTGACGAGAAAGCGGCGACACTTCCTTACCTAACGCTTGAAGAAGGTTCTGAAGAGTACAAATACCTTCACGGTAAACGTGAAGCATTAATGGGATACACACCTAAGCGTCTACCTAAGTTTACTGAAAAACTAGCTGTGCCAGAGTTAGATAAATTCTCTGCACTTTTAGGTGAACAGAAACGTGAAATTTCAACAACAATGGCTTACGTACGTATCCTAAATGTATTGTTGAAAGATAAAGGTATCGGTAAAAACATCGTACCAATCATCGCCGATGAAGCACGTACATTTGGTATGGAAGGTCTATTCCGTCAAGTTGGTATCTACAACCCACATGGTCAAGAATACACACCTGAAGACCGCGGCGTAGTGTCTTACTACAAAGAAGCAACTTCTGGTCAAGTATTACAGGAAGGTATTAACGAACTAGGTTCTATGTCTTCTTGGGTTGCTGCTGCAACATCATACAGTACAAATGACTTACCAATGATTCCATTCTACATCTACTACTCTATGTTTGGTTTCCAACGTATTGGTGATATGGCTTGGATGGCGGGTGACCAACAAGCACGTGGTTTCCTATTAGGTGCTACTGCTGGTCGTACTACCCTAAACGGTGAAGGTCTACAGCATGAAGATGGTCACAGCCATATTCAAGCTAATACTATCCCTAACTGTGTTTCATACGACCCAACGTTTGCTTACGAGTTAGCGGTTATCGTTCAAGACGGTATTGAGCGTATGTACGGTGAGAAACAAGAAAACGTATTCTATTACCTAACAGTAATGAACGAAAACTACGCAATGCCGGCTATGCCAGAAGGTGCTGAAGAAGGTATCCGTAAAGGTATCTACAAGTTTGATTCATTACCAGGTAAGAGCAAAGTACAACTACTAAGTTCAGGTACTATCATGAACGAAGTACGTGCTGCTGCAGCTATCCTAAGCGAAGAGTACGATGTTGCTTCTGATATCTTCTCTGTGACTTCATTCAATGAGTTAACACGTGACGGTCAAGACGTTGAACGTTACAACATGTTAAACCCTGAAGCAGAGCAAAAAACAGCTTACATTACTGATGTTTTAGGTACTGAGCCAACAATTGCTGCAACGGATTACATGAAAAACTATGCTGAGCAAGTACGTGCATTTGTACCTGCTGAGTCATACAAAGTACTTGGTACTGATGGTTACGGTCGAAGCGATAGTCGTGAAAACTTACGTCGTCACTTCGAAGTTAATGCTGGTTACGTTGTTGTTGCTGCACTAACTGAACTAGCTAAGCGTGGCGATGTTGAACGTAAAGTTGTAACAGAAGCGATTGCTAAGTTTGATATTGATGTAAACAAAATCAACCCATTATTTGCATAAATCAGTCTCGGTGTTAACACAAGTTAACACCGACTTTTATTGATTAGGAAAATTATTATGTCTGAATTAAAAGAATTTTTACTACCTGATATTGGTGCTGATGCGGCTGATATTACCGATATCTTAGTTGCAGTTGGCGATACTATCGCTGAAGACCAAGATGTATTAACGATTGAAGGTGACAAAGCGTCAATGGACGTACCTTCATCAGTTGCTGGTGTGGTTAAAGAGATCAAAGTAAACGTTGGTGACAGCGTTTCTGAAGGTGACCTAGTATTAATCGTTGAAGTAGCTGGTTCTGCCGCTGCTGAAACACCTGCGGCTGAAGAAGCTCCGGCGGCAGCACCAGCAGAAGCACCAGCGGTGGCTCCAGCTGCAGCGGCAACTGCTGTTAAAGAACTTTGTGTACCAGATATTGGTGGTGATGAAGTTGAAGTAACTGATATCCTAGTTGCTGTTGGTGACACCATTGCTGAAGACCAAGATGTAATCACTGTTGAAGGTGATAAAGCATCAATGGACGTTCCAGCACCATTCGGTGGTGTTGTTAAAGAAATTAAAATCGCAACTGGCGATAAAGTTTCTGAAGGTTCTTTAATCTTATTAGTTGAAGCTGAAGGCGAAGCTCCTGCAGCTGCACCATCAGCGCCTGCTGAAGCTCCTAAAGCGGCTGCACCAACTCCTGCTGCGGCGCCTAAAGCTGCACCAGCAAAAGCTGAAGTTGCTGTAAACAAAGAAATTAAAGCGTCTCCATCAGTTCGTCGTATCGCACGTGAATTTGATTTAGACCTAAACGTAATTGCTGCTTCTGGTCCTAAAGGACGTACAACTAAAGAAGACGTACAAAAATACGTTAAAGGCCAATTACAAGCGGCTAAATCTGGTGGCGCTGGCGGCTTAGCTGTAGCAGCTGCACCTAAAGTTGATTTTGCTAAATTTGGTGAAGTGGAAGTGAAAGAACTTTCTCGCATCCAAAAAATCTCTGGTCCTGCTTTACACCGTAACTGGGTGACTATCCCACACGTTACACAGTTCGATGAAGCGGATATCACTGAGCTAGAAGAGTTCCGTAAAGAGCAAAATGCAATCGCACTTAAACAAGATCTCAGGTGTTAAAATTAGCCCGTTAGTATTCATGATGAAAGCGGTAGCTAAAGCATTACAACAGTACCCTAACTTTAACTCTTCACTTTCTGAAGATGGTCAAAGCCTGATCCTGAAGAAATACTTCAACATCGGTATCGCAGTAGACACTCCAAACGGTCTAGTTGTACCAGTGGTTAAAGATGTATTAAACAAAGGTATTTTCGAAATCTGTCGCGATATCGCAGAGATCTCTAAGAAAGCACGTGCTGGTAAATTAACAGCTAAAGATATGCAAGGCGGTAGCATGACTATCTCTAGCCTTGGTGGTATCGGTGGTACGCAATTTACACCTATCGTTAATGCACCTGAAGTAGCTATCTTAGGCGTATCTAAATCAGCGATTAAACCACAATGGAACGGTAAAGAGTTTGAACCTCGTATGATGGTTCCTCTTGCACTTTCTTACGACCATCGTGTAATCGATGGTGCTGATGGTGCGCGCTTTATCACTGCTGTTAACAAGCACTTATCTGATTTACGTACATTAATCTTATAAACTTTGTTAACTAGGTCGGCAGTTATGCCGACCATTCATTTACATTCTATTAACATTTGAATAGACTAGAATTCTAATTCGAGTGTTCTTTTTTATAGAGGTCGTCATGAGTAAAGAAATTAAAGCGCAGGTTGTTGTATTAGGTTCTGGCCCAGTTGGATATTCTGCAGCATTCCGTGCAGCAGATTTAGGTCTAGAAACTGTATTAATCGAAAAATACGACACACTTGGTGGTGTTTGTTTAAATGTTGGTTGTATTCCTTCTAAAGCTCTTTTACATGTTTCTAAAGTAATTGAAGAAGCAAAAGCTTTATCTGAACACGGTGTATTATTTGGTGAACCATCTACAGATATCGATAAAATCCGTATCTGGAAAGAAAAAGTAGTTTCACAACTAACTGGTGGCCTTAAAGGTATGGCTAAAATGCGTAAAGTAACAACAGTAAATGGTTTTGGCCGTTTTACTGGCGCTAACACCATTGAAGCTACAAGTAGCGAAGGTGAAGTTACAACAGTTACTTTTGATAACGCAATCATTGCTGCGGGTTCTCGTCCTGTTAAATTACCATTCATTCCACATGATGACCCTCGTGTTTGGGATTCAACAGATGCACTAGAGCTTAAATCAGTGCCTAAACGTTTACTTATCTTAGGCGGTGGTATCATCGGTCTTGAAATGGGTACAGTATACAAATCACTAGGTTCAGATGTTGACGTTGTAGAATTTGCAGACCAATTAGTACCTGCAGCTGATAAAGATATCGTGCAAGTTTACACTAAGAAAGTTAAGAACAAATTCAACATCATGCTTGAAACTAAAGTGACAGCTGTTGATGCTAAAGAAGATGCGTTATACGTTTCTTTTGAAGGTAAAAATGCACCTGCTGAAGCAAAAGCTTACGATGCAGTATTAGTAGCGGTTGGTCGTGTACCAAACGGTCTATCACTAGATGCTGAAAAAGCAGGTATCACAGTGACTGAACGTGGTTTCATTGAAGTTGATAAGCAAATGCATACTAACGTACCGCATATCCATGCTATCGGTGATATTGTTGGTCAACCTATGTTAGCTCATAAAGGTGTGCATGAAGCGCATGTTGCTGCAGAAGTTATTGCAGGGAAAAAGCATTACTTTGACCCTAAAACAATTCCTTCAATTGCTTACACAGAGCCAGAAATGGCTTGGGTTGGTGTAACTGAAAAAGAAGCAAAAGAACAAGGTCTTAACTTCGAAAAATCAGTATTCCCATGGGCAGCTTCTGGCCGTGCAATCGCATCTGATTGTTCAGATGGTATGACTAAACTGATCTTTGATAAAGATACTCACCGCATTATCGGTGGTTCTGTAGTGGGTACTAACGCTGGTGAATTACTAGGTGAAATTGGCCTAGCAATTGAAATGGGTTGTGATGCAGAAGATATCGCATTAACTATCCATGCTCATCCAACACTACATGAGTCTGTTGGTCTAGCTGCTGAGATTTATGAAGGTTCAATTACTGATTTACCAAATGCTAAAGCGGTAAAACGTAAGTAATTAGATACTTCATCTACTATTTTAAAAGGCAACGCATAGCGTTGCCTTTTTTGTTTATATCGAAGTACTTATTTCCTACCGTTCTAGAAAACAGGTATTACCTTTCAGATTAAATATTTTCCAATCTAATTAATGCCAATAGAAAAGCAAATAAAGTGCAACGCTTTATCCTGCCTTGGTTTTTCCATAGTTGTTTCATTCATGAAATATTAAGCTATAAACTAAGATTTAATGGGAAAACTTTATATTGGCTTGAATTAAAAAGGAGCTCGTCAATTATTAATTAACAATTAATGAAATTTATTTTCCTTTCAGCCGCTCTACTAAAGCGACGTCTAATTAACAAAAAATAAAGTATTTCTTATTTGCATGTTTTATAAACTATCCTATAGTTAATTTTACTGATGTTATTTTTATCAAATTATGATTGCGCATGAATGTGTTTGTGTTTTTACCTTAATTTGATAATATGATTCTGATTAAATATAAGAGACTACCAAAGTAGTCCGCAAATAAAATAAAAAATCGCCTATCCACTGGAACTGGCATTATGATTAAAAATTAAAAAATGGGTACTACTATGTTAGAAAAAAGTTTAGTTGTGGGTGAATTCCACATTGATACGAGTCAAAACAGTTTGATTCACGGTAACCGTAAAGTGTACTTAGGTCCTTTACGTACCTCTCTTTACATTTCTTATGCAAAAACGTTAATACAGTTGTAACACGTGAAGACCTTGCTCAACACGTTTGGGGTCGTCTAGTGACTGACCATACTATTAACCAACATATCTCTCAACTACGTAAAAGCGTAGGAACATTAAGCCTTCACGGCCTTAATATTTCTACGATTCCAAAACGTGGTTATATTGCTCGTATGGAAGGCCTGACTGTTTCTGACAATGCAGTGTCTCCAATTGCGCAGGGTGAAAGCACTGCGAATGCTATCACTAGCATGAAAGTACTGATTGTTGAAGGTGCAGCAGAAGGCCGTATTCAACTTATCGAGCAATTAGAAGCATTAAACGTTTCCTACGTTGAAGGTGTTGCTACAACACTAGAAGCTGAGCGTTCAATTGCACTACAAGACTTCGATTTAATTATCGTTGATGCACTATTACCTGATTACTCTGGTCTTGAATTAATTAAAGCAATTCGTACTGGACAAACTTCTGCAGCTGCAGACATCAGTATCTTAAACTCTCATCACGATGTACAACGTGAACTATTAGGCCTAAACAGCTTATTAGATGTACAAGGTTTATTATTAAAACCATTTGAGTCAAAACCGTTTGAAACAGATGTTAATGGTAGCAAGCAAATCAAATGTACTACTAAAACCACAAGCAGCTTATGAATTAGTACCAACTAATGTTGTATCTGCGGATTTTAAGGTAGCAGTTAACAGTTAATTTTACTGCTTACATTTAAAACCATAAAAACCCTTACTCACCAAGTAAGGGTTTTTTTATCCCTTGAATTTATAATACTCGATTATATTATACCAATTGTATTAAATAACTGATTCTAAATTTTGCGCCGGAAAAATGGCTTAGTTTGAGGCGTAAGTTGATGTAAATGGTTGTTCCCTATACGAAACTTACAACGAAAAAATAAGTTGTTTTAACAAGTAAAATAGATCAGTTACTTACTATGATTGGTATTAATGGTGTGATTGCTAATATATCAATTACATTTAAGAAGTGATTGGTATTATACTCCTGTCCATATTTTTAAGCATAGAGACAACAAGATGGAATTCGATTTCAAAAAAGACTACTTTAGCGATAAAGCAACGGTCAAGCTATCAATGGGACATGAAGCTTTTGGTACTTGGTTAGAGCAGGAAGGGCAGAAAAAACAGTGGGTAGAAGCTCTCTTAGTCGCGATCTCGGATTTACAGCTGCGAGAAATAACAGAATATAAATTAATTGGTGATGAGTTTGCGCTTTACCTCACCACAGAAGAAGCGAGTATTACCAACCATAGTTTACATATGGCAGGGTCTGACTTAGATGAAGCCAATGATTTGAATTTTTATGATCAAGAGATCGAAGCTGAGTGTGGTTTAGAGGACTTTACGAATCTAATTGAGTCCTGGTTAGAATTTATTTAATAATTTTGCAATGAACCATAACGACTACATATGAGTCGTTATGGGATTCATCATTTAATGGCGTAATACTAGGGTAGCCATACCTAAGAATGAAAATAGACCAATCACATCGGTTACAGTGGTTAATGCCATACCACCGGCCAAAGCGGGGTCTATTTTATATTTATGCATTAACAATGGAATACAAACTCCAGCGATACCTGCAATGGACAGGTTAATAAACATTGCTCCAGCAATAATATAACCGACCTGCATATCACCTTTCCAAAGCACTACGGCAGTGGCTACTAGAATTGCCCAAATCATACCGTTCAATAAACCGATCGCTGCTTCTTTACCAATTAACCATCGTGTATTGCTACCACTAATATGCCCAACAGCAATACCGCGAATAACCAAGGCTAAGGTTTGGTTACCAGCGATGCCTCCCATGCTTGGCACGATTGTCATCAATACGGCCAATGTGGCGACTTGCTCTAAGGTTGCTTCAAACATATTTGAAACAGAGGCTGCGATAAACGCGGCCATCAAATTTACTGATAACCAAACAGTACGACGTTTGGCACTGGGTAAGATAGGTGCAAAGGTATCTTCATCATCATCCATACCGGCCATACCCATCATCGAGTGTTCGGCATTTTCTCGGATAATATCAACAATATCATCGATAGTAATACGGCCGAGTAGTTGCCGGTCGTCATCAATCACTGGTGCGGAGATCCAATCATGTCGTTCAAACAGTTTAGCTATCTCATTCTCTTCCATTAATGCTTGAAGTGGCTCGGTATCATGATTCATGACATCGCCAATAATAGAAGTGGGTTCCTCTGTGAGTAATGTAGATAATGACACATCGCCTAATAGCTTGTTGTCGGTATCCACTACATATAAAGCATCGGTTGTATCAGGTAGTGAGCCTTTCAAACGTAAATAGCGCAATACCACTTCAATAGTCACGTCTGGACGGACTGTAGTGGTGTCTGTATTCATGATTGAACCGGCAGTATCTTCTGGATACGCTAAGGCCAGTTCGACACGTTGTCTATCTTGTGTGTCCATTTGCTCCAAAACAGCACGGTAAACGCTATCTGGGATACCACGCAGGACATAGGCTAGGCCATCGGTTTCCATGCCTTCTGTTGCGGCTACGAGGTTATCCGTGCCCATCAGGTTGATGATGCCATCTTTAGCATCTTCATTTAGCTCTTCTAGGATCTCACCATGTTGGTCATGGTCAGTGAGATTCCAAAGTACTTTACGGTAAGCAGGTGGCGAGGACTCTAAGAGAAAGGCAACATCGCAGGCAGGCATTTTATCTAAAATACTGCGTGCTAAAACAAACATACCACTTTCAAGGGCTTTTTTTACTTCTTGAAGTCGCAGCTGGGTATTATCGACTTTAGTGTTTTCCAGCATACTAACTCCTATAATTATTCTTCTTCTAAAAATTTATTTTCGATCAGTTCGGTAACGGCTAGCATCGCCTCTTCTGCTTGTGCGCCTTGCGCTTCGATCTCTATCTCTTGACCAAAACAGGTTTCCAGCACTAATAAGCCTAAAACACTGCCTGCATCGGCTTTTTTATCATTGTGTGTGATGGTGATTTGAGCATCAAAAGCATTGACAAGTTCAACTAATTTGATGGTAGCGCGTGTATGTAAGCCTAATTTATTTTTTATTGTAATTGTTTGCTTAATGATATCCAACCGGAACTACTCCTTTAAACATTTATGTTCTATTTGTACTTGGTATTTGTGCTTAAAGCGCGCGGCAATTTGCTCCGTAACATATACAGATCGATGTTTGCCACCGGTGCAGCCAATAGCAATGGTGACATAATTACGGTTATTTTGCTCTAAGTGAGGTAACCAATTTAAAAATAGGTTTTCGATATTAATAATGGTTTCTTTGACTAATGGAAAAGCGCTTAAATAATCTTGAATGACCTTATCTTTACCCGTGTATACCTTTAACTCTTTTTCCCAGTAAGGATTGGGTAGGAAGCGTACATCAAACATATAATCAGCATCTTCAGGGTGTGTATATTTATAACCAAAGGATTGAAAAATGATGAGGAGATTACTTTTTGTTGAACCTTGTAAATAGACTTTTAGGTGCTCATTTAAATTATGTATCGACAGAGAAGTGGTATCAACTGAGAAGGCCGCCATCGATTTTAATGGTGCCAAAATCTTATTTTCCAACTCTAATGCTTGAGATAAAGAGTACTTTTGCTTGGAAAGAGGGTGTAAGCGGCGCGTTTCACTATAACGTCTAATTAACTCACTGGTTAATGCATCGATATAGATAATTTCTAATTCAACTTTGCCTTGCAATGAAATGATCAGATCTTCTATCTGCTCAACTTCCCTTGGCATATTACGCACATCAAGGGTAACAGCAACTTTATTGTCCTTAGGATCTAAAGTATCAATTAGTTGCTCAAGTAATTGGTAGGGCACACCGTCGATACAGTTGTAACCTAGGTCTTCGAGAACATGAAGTGCAATTGTTTTTCCTGAGCCAGAGCGACCACTTATAACAATTAATTTCATATTTTCACCTTTTACTTTATAGCGTTAGTAATTCAAATAACTCTGTTGCGTTGTCTGCGCTGCGTAATTGACGCAAGAATTGTTTGTCCAATAACTTTTGACTTATCTCTGATAGTGCAGAAAGATATTGTTTGCAAAGGTCTTCCGGCACAAAAATAGCGAATAGTATATCCACTTTATTACCGTCGTATGAATCATAATCGATACCTGTTTCACATTGCAAAAAGACAGCTGTAGCGGGTAGCTCACTAGAAATTTTGACATGTGGAATAGCAATCCCAGATCCAACACCTGTTGACCCAATTTTCTCTCGTGCAATTAAGCTTTCGAATAGTTCATGGGCATCTAAATCGAGTTCTTTTGCTGCGATAAGGCTGATTTTTTCTAGTGCGCCTTTTTTGCTTGTGCAAGCTGTTTTACAGAATACTGATTGTTGATTTAATAGAGTAGATATTTTCATAATAATAGTTAACTGTATTTAATGGACGCGCGAGTTTATCAGGTTCGCATTAAATGACTATAGTTAATCCTTATTTATTTGCATTACTTCTTGGTTCAAAGTAATTGTTTACGTTGATTAGAAGGTGGAATTCCTAAGGATTCACGATATTTAGCAATAGTACGTCTAGCTACCTTGATCCCTTTTTCTTCTAATAACTGGGTGATTTTATTGTCGCTTAAGGGTTTTGTGGTGATTTCTGCAGAGACCAATTTTTTAATTAAAGCACGTATAGCGGTTGATGAGCATTCGCCGCCCCCATTGGTTGCTACATGGCTAGAGAAGAAAAACTTCAACTCATAAATACCACGAGGAGTATGCATAAATTTTTGAGTCGTAACACGTGAAATGGTCGACTCATGCATTTCTACTTCGAAGGCAACGTCATTAAGTACCATGGGTTTCATAGACTCATCGCCATATTCAAAGAAGGCCTGTTGTTGTTGCACAATACAGTTAGCTACCTTTAATAAGGTTTCATTGCGGTTTTCTAAGCTTTTAATAAACCATTTTGCTTCTTGTAAATGACCCTTTATAAATTGTGAATCATTTTTACTGATATTACCCGTACACATACTTGCGTATTGTTGGTTAATCGATAAATTCGGGTCACAATCTTGATTAAGGGAAACACGCCATTGCCCATTAATTTTTTTAACGTAAACGTCTGGCACGATATATTGCGTTTCACTGGTTTCTACACGATTACCAGGGCGTGGCTCTAAACTTTGAATTAAACGCATTATCTCAGCTAATTGAGATTCTTTTAACTTACTTTTTCTTGCCAGTGTGCGGTAATCTCTGTTTCCAAGTAGATCCATATACTGTTCCAGTATTTGGATAGCTTCATCACGCCAAGGTGTTGTTTCTGAAAGTTGACGTAATTGTATTTGTAAACATTCTTGAGTGGTGCGCGCCGCAACACCTAATGGGTCAAAATGTTGAATGCGTTTTAGTACCACTTCCACTTCATCCAACTCTAATTCTTCTAAGTCAGTTTGTAGGCTTTCTAATATGCTTTCACAGTCTGTGGTGAGATAACCTGATTCATCAATGGAATCGATGATCGCCATCGCGATAATTTGGTCTGTTTCAGTAAAAGGGGTAAGTTGCATTTGCCATAATAGATGGTCTTGTAATGAGGTAGATGATTCACCTTGATATAAAGTGTTCTCACCTTCATAGGCTACTGCATTAGAGCTAGTACCAGTGATCGGCGTTGAGTTGTATGATTCTTCCCACTCTTTTTCTGCAGGTAGGTCATCGGAGAACTCTTGCTGAGTAATCGCTTCAGTGGTATCTAATGCGCTGCTATCTGCTTCTTTAACAGTATCTTCAGATCCTGTTTGGTCGTCTTGTTCAAGAAGAGGGTTAGAGTCCAAAGCGTTTTGGATCTCCTGTTGCAGATCTAATGTTGAAAGCTGCAATAGTTTTATTGCTTGTTGTAATTGAGGGGTCATCGCTAATTGCTGACCCATTTTCAATTGTAAACCCTGTTTCATCAAAACATATCTTCCTGAACGTATGGCAATTATTTAAAGTTTAAACTCTTCACCTAGATAAACGCGTTTCACATGATCATTTGCCAGAATCTCATCCTGTGTACCCACAGCAATAATTTCTCCGTGGCTTACTATATAGGAATGTTCACAAACATCTAACGTTTCTCTAACATTATGGTCGGTGATTAATACACCTAAGCCACGATCACGTAATTGTTGAATAATATTTTTTATATCAATTACCGAAATCGGGTCAACACCAGCGAAAGGTTCATCAAGTAGAATAAATTTTGGTTCTGTGGCTAGTGCGCGTGCAATCTCTACACGACGGCGCTCTCCACCCGATAAACTCATCCCTTTATTATCACGAATATGAGTAATATGAAACTCTTCTAAAAGAGTGTTCAGTTTCTCTTCGCGTTGTTTTTGTGTCAATTCTTTACGGGTCTGTAAAATACCCATGATATTTTCTGTTACCGTTAAACGTCTAAAAATGGACGCTTCTTGTGGTAAATAACCAATGCCTTTTTGTGCTCGAATATGCATCGGGTTGCTAGAGATATCTTCATCATCAATAACAATGGTGCCTTGATCTTGTTTAACCAAACCAACCACCATATAAAAAGAGGTGGTTTTACCAGCACCATTAGGGCCAAGTAACCCTACAATTTCGCCGGTTTTGACTGTAAGACCAACACCATTTACTACGGTACGCCCTTTATAGCTCTTAACTAAGCCTGTTGCGCATAACTCTGCCATATTAATTAACCGCCTGTATTTGAGGTTGAGTCACTGTTTTTATCTTTTTCAAATTGCGAAGGCAAAAAGATGGTTTTTACGCGCTCTTTAGTATTCTGATCGGTGCTTACATTAAGTTCTTGAGTGGCTAAGAAGTATTCTATTTCAGCACCATTTACTTGGCTATCTAATTGTTTTACTTGTGCATTATCGGTTAATGTTATCTTACCTGCTGCTACATCATAGGTAATTTTATTCGCCTCTGCATCTAATGGTTTACCATCGTCTTGTATTTGATGGAAAACGGAGGTTTTACCTTCTGCAATCATCAATTCATGATTAGGTTTTTCACCTCGAATAACCGTCAATTTATCAGCTGTGATCTTAATCGAACCTTGAGTTAATAAAACTTCATCAGTGAAAGTGATCGTGTTGGTTTTTAAGCTAGCATGTTGCTTTACTGAAGAAACATGAATAGGTTGGTTATAATCAGACTCTAATGCAATCACATTGGCATTAAACAATGAAATGCTTAGTAAGCATGCTAATTTATTTAGGTTCATTAAAGTACACCGCTTTTATATTCGAATTAAGTTTCATCTCTTCGCCTTCTATCGACGCCCACATACCAACACCTTCATGTTTCAGTTGTGGTCCTGTCCAAGTCACTTTTAAGTCACTGGTGATCACTTTAGTATCCAGCATTATTGTTGCTTGTGCAGTGGACATCGTCTGCACTATTTGATCTTCTGTTAGGTTCTTAATAAACACATTGCCTGATAATAATAGGTTATTTTTTTCTTTTAATGTGCCTTTGATACTGGTGAGTTGCCAAATAGTGACCACACCCGTCTCTTTGTCTTTATGGTAGATGACTACTTTAGGATGTTCAAACAAGGTTGAATCATCTTCTGGGTAGTTAGTGGCTTTATCAGCAAAGACGCGATAATCATTAAAACCAGTTTGGTCATAATGATTACTCTGTAAGTCATCTGCTATATAACTTGGGTGATGATCTGGTAACGCAGGGTATTCAGTGTCCGTTGTAAAGTAGACCCAAACCGCACAGGCGATAAACAGGACAATAAAAGGGATGCTCTGTCGTTTGTTCATTTATTCGCTTTTACCTTGTGTCATAGCAAGTTGTCCATGACATTGTAAAAATAGATCGCACACTTCACGCACTGCGCCAAATCCACCTTTTACTGTAGTGATTAAATCTGCTTTTTGTAGCACCAGAGGATGGGCATCATTGACCGCAATACCTAAGCCAGATAATTGCATCACCGGCAGATCAACCACATCATCACCGATATAAGCTGTTTGCTCTGGCGTTAAATCTAATTGCGCCAATAGTGTTTTGTACACGGTAAGTTTATCGTCTTTACCTTGAAAAATATGTTGTACACCTAAGGCAGACATTCTATTACTGACAATGTTCGATTGACGACCTGTAATAATCGCGACTTCAATACCTTGTTTCATAATCGCCTTAAGCCCAAAGCCATCTTTTGTATGGAAGGCTTTTAACTCTTCTCCGTCATTACCTAGGTAAATGCGACCATCTGAAAAACACCATCAACATCGCAAACAAACAGTTTTATTTTTTGTGCGCGTTGAAAGTTATCTTGGCTGATTTTTCCATAGGGGGTATCTATCATTTATCGACTCTTTTATTAAATACAGCAAATCTATTATCAAAATATCAAAGTCCGCAAAGGATCGCGAGCATTGTTTATGGTAATCAATTTATGAAATCAAAATATGTGCCAATCATAACAAGAGTGTCTCATATTACATAGATTAAACGCTATTAATGTTACTATTAATCTGAACATCACCGAAACTTACAGGGATATAATTTGTCTGTAATATTGAAAAAATGGAATTGCACCTGCTAAGTTTCGCTTATTTATGATTTTAAAGGTAAAATCCAACCCAAATCGTTATTTATCTCGATTCTGACTGATTGTTTAAGTTCTATCATTGGCTTATCGATCAAACTAAACTTTCTTTTCATAGAGAAAAGGTATTTATGTCAACACAACATATTGTAATTAATCAACTTAGTTTCAAGCGACAAGAAAAAAGCATATTTGAGAATATAGATATGCAGTTTGAGCAGGGGAAAATTACTGCAGTACTAGGGCCAAGTGGTATCGGTAAAACGACCCTGTTAAAATTGATTGGTGGACAAATTCCTGCTGATGGTGGTGAAGTACTGTTTAATGGTACTTCTATTCATAATTGTTCTGAAAAAGCGTTATATGAAGCGCGCAAAAAAATGGGCATGCTATTTCAAAGTGGGGCGTTGTTTAATGACCTAACAGTATTTGAAAATGTCGCTTTTCCACTTAGAGAACATACACAGTTAGATGAAAAATTATTATCTACCCTAGTATTAATGAAACTACAGGCAGTTGGTTTACGTGGTGCTAAAGATCTTTATCCATCACAACTTTCTGGTGGTATGGCAAGACGTGTAGCATTGGCGCGTGCTATTGCCTTAGACCCTGAAGTGGTTATGTATGATGAACCCTTTACAGGCCAAGATCCTATTTCAATGAATGTATTATTGAAATTAGTGAAGCAATTAAATGATACATTAGGCTTAACCTCTATTATTGTTTCTCATGATGTTAATGAGGTGCTGTCTATTGCTGATAACGTGTATGTCTTTGCTGAGCATAAAATTATTGCGCAGGGCTCTGTACAAGAAGTCTTAGCGCAAAAAGATAATGCGTTGTTGCAACAATTTTTAGCCGGTGCTGTGCAAGGACCTGTGCCTTTCCACCTTCCTGCAAGTGATTACCTAGTAGACTTAAAAGAGGCCAATCAATAATGGGTTCATTTTTACAATCGATTGGGGCTTATACGATACAGTTAATTCAACGTGCGGGTAAATCTGCATTAATGTTTTACCGTACTTTGTTCACTAAGCCTCATCCTAAGTTATTTCATCTTACTGTCGCTCAGGTATTCCATCTCGGTATTTTATCCTTACCTATTATTGTGACGGCAGGTTTATTTATCGGCATGGTACTGAGTTTACAAGGGTATTATGTTTTAGTGGATTATGCGGCGGAAGAGAGTTTAGGTAGCATGGTGGCATTATCACTACTACGTGAACTTGGGCCCGTTGTTGCTGCCTTACTATTTGCTGGGCGAGCAGGGTCTGCATTAACTGCTGAAATTGGCTTGATGCAAAGTACTGAGCAAATTGCCAGTATGGAAATGATGGCGGTTTCTCCTTTGAAACGTGTCATCGCACCGCGTTTAATTGCCGGCATTATCGCACTACCTTTATTAACATTATTATTTAATGTGGTGGCAATATGGGGCGGTTATTTAATCGGTGTGAGTTGGATGGGCATTGATGGCGGTGCTTTTTGGTCAGTAATGGAAGGCAGTGTTAATTTCATTCCTGATGTTGGCAATGGTATGATCAAAAGTCTTATCTTTGCGTTAATTGTTACTTGGGTTGCTTTATATAATGGTTTCCACACTGTGCCAAATGCACAGGGAATTAGTAGAGCAACAACAAAAACTGTAGTACTAGCTTCGTTACTTGTTTTAGGAATGGACTTTTTACTGACTGTTATTATGTTTGGGGGCTAGAATGTCACAGAGAAAATTAGAAATTTGGGTTGGTTTATTCGTTGTTGCTGCGATTGCAGCGTTTGCTATTTTGTCCTTTAGTGTGGCTGGCTTGTCTTTTAAAGGCGAAGGCAATAGTTACACGCTTGAAGCGAACTTTAGTAATGTAGGCGGTCTAAAACCTCGTGCTCCTGTTAAGTTAGGTGGTGTGGTAGTAGGACGTGTTGAGTCTATCTCCTTGGATAAAGACACTTACACTCCATTAGTTAAATTATCTATGTATGAAGATCAAGGTTACTTCCCTGAAACTTCATCACTTGCAATCTTAACCTCTGGTTTATTGGGAGAGCAATACATAGGCATTAAACCTGGTTTTATTGATGATGGTATTGAGATGCTAGGCGATGGTGATGCCATTGAAGATACTAAATCAGCATTAGTATTAGAAGACCTGATTGGTCAGTTTATCTATTCTATTAATAAGGACGACTAACATGCGTTTATTTATTTCTATTATTGCTCTTGTTTATTCATTATCATTTTCAGTATTTGCTGCTGAAACAGATACTGCTTTAACAGATCCAAATCAAACATTAAAAACCTTATCAAAACAAACTTTTACACGTTTAGAGAGTGAAAGAACTAAACTAGCAGAACACCCTGAATATATTAAAGTCATTATTAATGAGGAACTACTTCCTTATTTCGATTACAAGTATGCGGCATACAGTGTGGTAGGCGCTAATTTAAAAAACACGACTGCTGAACAGCGTAACAACTTTGTTGATGCATTCCGTACTTACTTAGTTAATGCCTATGGTCATATATTAATTAAATATGACGAGCAGACGATCACTATACTCGATAATAATAATTTTAAGGGTAAGAAAATCGTCAACATTCCTGTTAGAATGCGCGACAACAATGGTCAAGTAACACAGTTGAGCTTCAAGTTACGTAAAAACAAAAAAACCGGTGAATGGAAGGTTTATGATGTGATTGCGGAAGGTATCAGTATGTTAGATACCAAACGAACGGAGTTTGGTTCATTAATACAGAAACAAGGTATTGATGAAGTGATTAAGCTGCTACTAGAAAAAAATGATGAGTTTGAATCATGAGTAGTCGCTTTGTCCTTGAACGAGATTTATTACTTGCTGGTTTAAGCCAGCAAGCTTATCCCAAGATAGCAACTTACCACAGTGTAAAGCATCTTGAACTATCGCATTTAGAGAATGTTGACTCAGCAGGCGTCGCATATTTAGTGCAAATTAAAACACAATTTCCAGCGCTTCTGATGGTTAATGCTTCAGCTAAACTACAGGTATTAGCTGAGCTTTACGGTGTTGAAAACCTTTTTGAAAAATAGTGGTTGTATATGAATACAGAGATAATTAAAGAAAAATTAGAAAAAGCCCTTACATTAGATGTTTGTATTGTTAAAGGTGAAAGTGGCACTTTTCAAGTGATTGCTGTGAGCGACATGTTTATTGATATGAATCGCGTTAAAAAGCAACAAACCATTTATGCTCATTTATCTGAAGAGATTGCAAGTAATGCAATCCATGCCTTAACGATTAAAGCGTTAACGCCAGATGAGTGGCAAAAACAAAAACATTTTATTTAGTTCGTTAATAGGGATTTTCATGGGTCAATTTATTATTCAAGGTGGCTGCCAATTGAATGGCGAGGTTACTATTTCTGGGGCAAAAAACGCCGCATTACCAATCTTATTTGCTACTTTATTATCTGAAGGGGACATCAATTTAAGTAATGTTCCGCTATTAAAAGATATTTCGACCACACTTGAGTTATTACAAGAGTTGGGCGCGACGGCAAGTCAAGATAAGCACCTAGTACATATTAACGCAAAAGATGTTAAAAATTATACTGCTTCATACGAGCTAGTAAGAAGTATGCGTGCTTCTATCTTAGCACTAGGTCCATTAGTTGCTCGTTTCGGTGAAGCTGATATTTCATTACCTGGTGGTTGCGCTATTGGTGCTCGCCCTGTGAACTTACATATTCACGGTTTAGAGCAAATGGGAGCAACAATTAAAGTAGAAGATGGTTTTATCAAAGCGCGTGTTGATGGCCGTTTAAAAGGTTGTCACTTATACATGGACCTAGTGAGTGTTACCGGTACGGGTAATCTGATGATGGCAGCAGCATTAGCGGAAGGTGTAACCACCATTGAGAATGCAGCAAAAGAGCCTGAGATTGTAGATCTCGCTAACTTCATTAATGGCATGGGTGGTAAAATCACTGGTGCTGGTACAGATACTATCGTGATTGAAGGTGTTGAGAAGTTAGGTGATTGCGCTTACCAAGTACAACCTGACCGCATTGAAACAGGTACTTTCTTAGTTGCTGGAGTAGTAAGTGGTGGTAAAGTGCGTTGTGTTAAAACTGACCCGCATCTACTAACGGCAGTAATATCTAAATTAGAAGAAGCTGGTGCGCTAGTAACAACAGGTGATGATTGGATAGAAGCTGATATGACTGATCGTACTTTAAAATCAGTGAATATTACAACAGCACCGCATCCGGCTTTCCCAACCGATATGCAAGCGCAATTTACTTTATTGAATACAGTAGCACCGGGTACAGGTCGTATTAAAGAGAACATCTTTGAAAACCGCTTTATGCATGTGCCTGAATTAATTCGTATGGGGGCTAACATTGAGCTAGATGGTAACTTAGCGATTTGTGGTGACAATGATAAGTTAAGTGGAGCAACGGTAATGGCAACGGACCTACGTGCTTCAGCGAGCTTGGTTATTGCAGGTTTAATTGCACAAGGTGAAACAACTGTTGATGAAATTTATCATATCGATCGTGGTTATGAAGCCATTGAAGATAAGTTAATTCCATTAGGTGCAAAAATGCGCCGTGTAGAATGCTAACCTATTATTAAATAGTGTTATTCTCTAAAAAAAGAAAGCCTCGGCTTTCTTTTTTTGTTTGTGCAATCAGGTATCAATAAAGCATTAATAACAGGTTATTGTTGTAACTCTCCGATACGCACATTTAATACGCGCTCTTTACCTTTTCTGATAATGGTGATTTCGGTTTCTGTGCCTGGCTTGATATTCGCTATCTTATCCATTGTAAGGAGTAGGTTAACCGCATCTTTATTATCGATTTTTAAGATAATATCATTTTTTAACATACCGGCTTTTTGTGCTGGTCCACCTTCAGTGATCTTCTTAACAATAATACTGTTTTTAGCCTCTAAGCCCCATAAGCGAGCTACCAGTGGATCCAGGTTTTCGGCTTCAATACCTAGGGAACCACGGATCACACGACCGTCTTTAATAATCCCTTGCATCACGCGACTGGCTAATCGATAAGGAATAGCAAAACTAATTCCGTAGGTGACATTACTATTGCCGGTATAAAACTCTGAGGTATTAATACCCACCAGTTCGCCTCGGCTATTAATTAAAGCACCACCAGAGTTACCCTCATTAATCGCGGCATCGGTCTGGATAAAGTCTTGACGACCAGTACTACTCATTCCACCACGGCCCGTTGCGCTGATCACTCCCTGGGTAATGGTTTGTCCTAGGTTATAAGGATTACCAATGGCTAATACCACATCGCCTATTTCTGGTGTGTAGTCGGCATTTTGTGGCATAACTGGTAAATCTTCGCCATCTATCTGTAATACGGCGAGATCTGTGATCACATCGCTACCAATAATATTAGCAGTAAATAAACGACCATCCTGCAAGGCGATCAGGATTTGGTCTGCTTGAGCAATTACGTGGTGGTTAGTTAAAATATGTCCCCCAGCATCCAGTATGATCCCCGAGCCTAAGCCAGTAGGTTGTAATTGTTGTTTAGTGCCAAGGCTGGAATCAATATATTGCTGTGAGTAAATATTTACCACAGAAGGCGCTGATTTTTTGACGGCGTCAGAATAGCTGATGATATCAGGTAACTGAACCTCATTATTGGTGAAATGTTTCAGTATAGTTGGGCTATAAATAATCACAGCCGCAAGAAACAATCCCCACAGAATAGGTTTCACGAGATAATTTGAAAAGTGCTTTAGCTTCATATCTTGTAATAATTAATAATTAATAGTTAATATAAAAATGGAGGTTCAGTATATAGAAAAGTTGAGGCAGGAGAAAAATACTTTTTATTAATGCGATAGGGCAATAAAAAACATCGCCCGAAGGCGATGTTTTGGAAGGCTAAATTAAAGACTGTTATTGATAAACAATAAAAGCAATCTTTATGGTTAGTCTATTAAGCGATAACGTGTACAGATGAAGTATTTGTTATAGAGTCAACTAGTGCACCAGCAACCATTACTACTTTATCACCAGCTACCACTAAACCTTGCTCTTTAGCAAAGTCCATACCTAGCTTGTAGAAGCTTTCCATTGAATCTTGTTGCTCAATCACTTTAGCAGAAACACCTTTAGTTAGTGCTAATTGCTGACGTGTTTTAGGGTTACTTGTTAACGCTAAAATTGGCATTGTTGGGAAGTATTTACGTAGAGAACGTGCAGACTTACCAGCGCCAGTTGCAACAATGATTAATTTAGCATCTAGTTGCTCAGCATTTTTAACCGCACCGCTACAGATTGCTTCAGTAATACGTATGTCAGTTTCTTTCTCGTCTAATTTAGGAGGAAGAATGCTGTCTGTACGTGAACAAATAGTCGCCATGATCTCTACTGCTTCTGCTGGGTATTTACCTTTAGCAGACTCACCAGAAAGCATTACTGCATCTGTACCATCGATGATTGCATTGGCTACGTCACCCGCTTCAGCACGAGTTGGACGAGGGTTTTTGATCATAGAGTCAAGCATTTGTGTTGCAGTGATAACTGGCTTACGTGCTTTGTTAGCTTTCTCAATCATCATTTTTTGAGCAAAAATTACTTCTTCAACTGCGATTTCAACACCTAGGTCGCCACGTGCAACCATGATTGCATCAGAAACTGCTAGTATTTCGTCAAAGTTATCAACACCTTCTTGGTTTTCAATTTTAGAGATGATTTGGATCTTTTCTCCACCGTTTGCTTTTAATAGCTCACGAATCTCTAATACGTCTTCTTTCTTACGGATGAATGAAGCTGCGATAAAATCAACACCTTGCTCACAACCGAAGATTAAGTCACCTTTATCTTTTGTCGATAAAGCAGGTAATTGAACTTTAACACCAGGTAGGTTAACACCTTTGTTTTCGCCTAGTTCACCGGTATTGATAACAGTACAAACAACATTAGTATCAGTGATACTTTTTACTGTCATTTCGATTAAACCGTCATCTAATAATACTGTGTTACCAACAACAAGATCTTTTGTTAGATCTTCGTATGTCACTGCAACGATAGTGTTGTTACCAATAATTGTTTGGTCTGTAGACAGCGTGAATTCTTGACCCGCTGTTAGTAGAACATCGTTACCATTTTCTAATTTTACTGTACGTATTTCAGGACCTTTAGTATCTAGAAGAACAGCAACATTTTTACCTGTTTCTTCACATACTTCACGGATACGTGTGATACGAGCACCATGCTCATCAAAATCACCATGTGAGAAGTTAAGACGCATAACGTTCATACCGTTCTCAACTAGTTTTGCTAACATTTCTTTAGATTCTGATTTTGGGCCTATCGTACATACAATTTTCGTTTTTCTCACCGTCTTTTCTCCAAGAGTGATTGTGCTTTTTTACTTACTTTTATTTACTGTTTCTATTCAATTTTATCTTTTTAATTATGCTGCATATTTTACAAGAATTTATTGAAGAAAAATTATTTATAATCAATAAAGCGCTAATAAATGCTGTTTATGTAAATTTATTACATTTTTTTGTGATCTTAGTTAAGAATTATATATATTGGACGATTATTTCGCATAATATTCAGGGCTCTGACCTTAGTTGATTCGGTTAATGCAGACAGAAGTTGTTGCTGATTTTTAACCGGAGTGCGATTAACGGCGATAATGACATCGTTTTTAAGTAAACCTATACGTTCCGCTTCAGACTCTTTCTCAATAGCTAATACATTAACTCCAGGTGTCATTTGTCCCTCTTCTGCATCTTTTAAGGTTGCACCTTCAAAAATCACAATAGGGGCTTTGGCTTGTAAGTTATCATCTTCGCCACCTAATATAACGCTAATGGTTTTAACTTCTTGTTCTTGTAATACTTTTAACGTTATCTCTTTGCCCGCACTGAGAGAGCCAATTTTGGCGCGTAATGCAGCAAAGGATTTAATATTAGAACCATTGATAGCAGTGATAACATCACCGGCTTTTAAACCTGCTTTATCGGCTGCTGAATCAGGTGTGACCTGGTAAATGAAGGCACCATAGTTGACATCTAAATCAAAGCTTTGAGCAAGTTCTGGTGTTACTTCCCCACCTTTAATACCTAATATGCCACGACGAATTTCGCCAAACTCTAGCAACTGCTGCATTAAGTTTTTAACCATATTGGCTGGAATCGCAAATGCAATGCCAATGTTGCCTCCATTAGGGCCTAAAATAGCGGTGTTGATGCCGATTAATTCACCTTTTAAGTTAATTAAGGCACCACCAGAGTTACCGCTGTTAATCGCCGCGTCGGTTTGTATATAGTTTTCTAAATTTTGTAGGTTCAAACCACTACGACCCAGTGCACTAACAATACCAGAAGTGACTGTTTGCCCTAAGCCAAAGGGGTTACCGATAGCAATAGTAAAATCACCGACTTGTAATTTATCGGAATCAGCAAAGGTCATGGCCACTAAAGGTTGCTTGCTGTCGATTTGTAGTAGGGCAATGTCACTTTGTATATCTTGCCCAACGACTTTAGCTTGATACTGGTGACCTGAAATAAGTTTAATTAATATCCTATTGGCATTTTTAATGACATGGTAGTTGGTGATGATATAACCCTGTTCAGCATCTACAATCACACCCGAGCCTAATCCAGAAAAAGCTTGGGTAGGAGCCTCTGGACCTAAAAATTTTAAAAGATCTTGAGCATCTTTTGGTAATAGTTTATTTGCGCCAGTGACGGAAATATCAACTACTGCAGGACTGACTTTTTTAATTAAAGGGGCAAGACTCGGTACATTTTCGCCATCAAGTGTGAGTGGTAATGCAGCGTAATTTGAAGTACTTGTGCAAAGCATAACAATAAGTAATAGAAGTCGAAGTGGCATATTCATTGTAGTTCCTTACTTTTTAACCATGGGGAAAATAGGTTTAAAAAAATTTACTATAAAAGAATATTGAGAACAGAGCAAAGCAATGGCCTTTAATGTGATATTGAATCATATAAGTTTATTTAAAGTACATTTCGCGAGATATCCCGCAAAAATTTATGAAACATAGCAGATGGTACTGTTTAAATGCCCACTAAATATGCTATACAAAGATTAATTTTACTGAATCATTAAGACATTATTGTGACACCACTTGCTCGATACCAAGAAGATTTATTAAAACCCTCCTTTTTTGCAGACTCTGCGCAACTGCAAGCGATTACTATGCTGCAACGTTTATACGATGATTTATACACTAAAGAGACAAAGCCTGCTGTCAAAACCTCTTTTTTACAACGTTTATTTAATAGTAAGAGTGACACGATAAAAGAGATTAAAGGTTTGTATTTTTATGGCGGAGTAGGGCGGGGTAAAACTTATCTCGTTGATCTGTTTTACGATAACATTGAAAGCCCTCGTAAAAAGCGTCTACACTTCCACCACTTCATGTTGCAAGTTCATAAAAAGCTGACCCAATTACAAGGACAAGCTAATCCATTAAAAGAGATTGCAAAACAGTTTGCCAGTGAAACTGACATCATCTGTTTTGATGAGTTCTTTGTTGAAGATATTACCGATGCAATGATTTTAGCGGGTATGTTCGAGGCTTTATTTGCAGAAGGGGTTATTTTAGTGGCGACCTCTAATATCCACCCAGATCACCTTTATCGTAATGGATTACAGCGCGCCCGTTTTCTCCCTGCTATTGATTTGATTAAAACTCATTGTGAAATTTTTAATTTGGATGGTGGAGTGGATTATCGTTTAGGACGTTTAATTGAAGCCGAGGTCTACTACTACCCGTTAACACGCGAGGCAGATAAGCAGATAAAAACTAGCTTTGAAACCTTTGCTAGTGGTAAGCATCATTATAATTCGGTGATCACTATTAATGATCGACCTTTAACGACCATTGCCAAAAGTCACGATACATTGAGCATTGAGTTTAGTGAGTTGTGCGATGGACCACGCAGTGTTCATGATTATATTGAGTTAGCTATTTTGTACCGCACTGTTCTGGTATCGAATATCCCGCAAATGAATGACCAGCATAATGACGTGACTCGTCGTTTTATTGCGATGGTGGATGAGTTTTATGACCGTAATGTTGTATTAATCATGTCTGCAGAAGTGAAAGTCATTGATCTCTACAAAGGCACTCGACTGGCTTTTGAGTTTCAACGTTGTGTTTCTCGTTTATTGGAAATGCAAAGTAAAACCTACCTCAGTAAAGCTCATCATCTTGATATTTAATCATAAATTTAGGCACTTAGATTACCTGTTTAGTTAATAAACAATTTGTGAATGAACACTTGTGAAAAACTTGTTCATAAATATGCAATAAACAGGTGATCTCCAGTGTACTTTTCTATACAATATGGCCGCCCACGTTATCCACCTCCCTATTTTATGGTGGATCTGTTTACGCTAGACGTATTCGAAGGGATACGAAAAGGCGAAAAAATACATTTTAGATTACAAATTTGTAGTCTTACTTTTTTAAATCATTAATTTGGGTATAACTTAATGAAAACTTTTGTTGCAAAACCAGCTGAAGTAAAACGCGACTGGTTCGTAGTTGACGCTGAAGGTAAAACACTAGGTCGTTTAGCTACTGAAATCGCTTTACGTTTACGCGGTAAACATAAAGCTGAATACACTCCGCACGTTGACACTGGCGATTACATTATCGTTATCAACGCAGAGAAAGTTGCTGTAACAGGCAATAAAGCTAAAGGTAAAATTTACTACCACCACACAGGTTTCATCGGTGGCATTAAAGCAATTAGCTTTGAAGACTTAATCGAACGTGCTCCTGAGCGTGTTATTGAAAAAGCTGTAAATGGTATGCTTCCACGTGGCCCACTAGGTCGCGCAATGTACCGTAAATTGAAAGTTTATGCTGGTTCTGAGCATCAACATTCTGCACAGCAACCACAAGTTTTAGACATCTAATAGGAATATAAAACAATGGCAAATCAATACTACGGCACAGGTCGTCGCAAAAGCTCTACAGCTCGTGTGTTTTTAAAAGCAGGTAGTGGTCAAATCACTATCAACAAACGTAACCTAGATGAATACTTCGGTCGTGAAACTGCATGTATGGTTGTTCGTCAACCATTAGTGTTAGTAGACGCTGCTGAAAAATTCGACCTAAACATCACTGTTAAAGGTGGTGGTACTACTGGTCAATCTGGTGCAATCCGTTTAGGCATCACTCGTGCATTAATGCAGTTTGATGAAACACTACGTTCTGAATTACGTGGTGCTGGCTTCGTTACACGTGATGCTCGTAAAGTTGAACGTAAGAAAGTCGGTTTACATAAAGCACGTAAACGTCCACAGTTCTCTAAACGTTAATATCGTTTTACGAATTGCAAAAAAGCCCAGTTTTTTACTGGGCTTTTTTTACTTGTTTTTTAACAAGCTGCACTTTAAGGTTAGTGTACTAACCCTATTAGGAGAAGATCATGTTGAACGAAACCATGGTTCAAAAATTAAATGAACAAATTAACTTAGAGTTTTACTCTTCAAACCTGTATTTACAAATGAGTGCATGGTGTGAAGATAAAGGCTATGAAGGCGCAGCGACTATGTTACGCACTCATGCAACTGAAGAGATGGAGCATATGAACCGTTTATTCACTTACGTGAGTGAAACTGGCGCATTACCGATTTTAGGCTCTATTGATGCTCCTCCTTTTGAATTCAACTCTTTAAAAGAAGTGTTTGAAGAAACGTATAAGCATGAATGCCTTATTACTAAAGAGATTAATGAGTTAACTCACGTAGCTTTCTCTACACATGATTATTCAACGTTTAATTTCCTACAATGGTATGTTGCAGAGCAGCATGAAGAAGAGAAGTTATTTAAAGGGATTTTAGATAAAATTTCATTAGTAGGTGAAGATGGTAAAGCATTATATTGGATCGATAAAGATTTGGCTGAAATTGCAAAAACAGGCGCGACATCTATCATGGATAATAATGTCTAAGTTTTTTAAATAGCTTTCTTTATATTTAAAAAATTGATGACGATATAAGCATGGTCTATGAGCCATGCTTTTTTGTATCTCATCGGATGAGTATGACCAAAGCACATCTAATCTGGTATACTTCTTAGTCTACTCAGGTAATCAAATAAAATTTAAATACTAAAAATAGTATCTATAAGTTATTGTTTTTAATATTACCTTACTTGCACTGAGCTACTTATCTAAGAAAGTATATTGGCGCGATCTTTATTGAACGTCAAGTGCTTCTTTTTTATTTCTCGGCAATGGTGTCACTTTGATGTCATTGCCGTTTGTGTTTTTTAAACACTCAATTTTAACTACTAGGGGTATTCCATGGCTGTAGCTGTAAATAAACGTTCTGTAATGACGTTGTTCTCAGGACCATCTGATTTATATAGTCACCAAACACGTATCGTGTTGGCTGAAAAAGGCGTTAATGTTGACATTACTTATGTTGACCAAGAAAACCCATCTGAAGAGTTAGCTGAAATAACACCAAATAATGATTTACCAACATTGGTAGACCGCGAATTAGTGTTATACAACTCACGCATCATCATGGAATATTTAGATGAGCGTTTCCCTCATCCACCACTTATGCCTGTTTACCCAGTTGAACGTGCAAAAAGTCGTTCTTTAATGCAACGTATTGAAAATGAATGGTACCCATTAGTACCAGTTATTTTATCAGGAGATGCAACTAAAGCAGACGCGGCGCGTGCAACATTACGTGCTAAGATTCTTGAAGTTGCACCTGTATTTGATCACTTTGCATACTTTATGTCTGAAGAGTTCACTATCGTAGATTGTTACATGGCACCGCTACTGTGGCGTTTACCTGAACTGAAAATTGACCTAGGCTATGATAATGTAACAGGCCTTAAGAGTTACATGGTTAAGATCTTTGAACGTGAATCTTTCCAAGCTTCAATGACTGAAACTGAACGTGAAATCCGCGTTGGTGGTTAATCTTTAGATTTTGTAGGTATTTAAAATGTCGGATATGTTAATACAACGCCCTTATTTAATGCGTGCCTTCTATGACTGGATAGTTGATAGTGAATGTACGCCTCATGTAATTGTTGATGCAACAAAACCACATGTTGATGTACCGCAACAGTTTGTTGAAAATGGAAAAATAGTACTGAACATTGGTCCTCGCTCGGTACTAGGTTTTTCATTAGACGATAATGCATTATCATTTAATGCTCGATTCTCAGGTCAACCGACTCAAGTTTATGTGCCTTTATATGCGATTGAAGGTATCTATGCCCGTGAAAATGGTGCTGGTACTATCTTTCCTGAAGAGGAAGCTTATAACGATTTAGAGCTTGGTTTGGATAGCACAGAGAAACAAGTTAAAGTAGAAGAAAAGCCTAAACCATCAGGCAAAAAACCTACCTTGACCGTTGTTAAGTAGCTTAAATGCACAAATACAAAGCCGAGCATTGCTCGGTTTTTTTATGCGTGATGAAAAATGTTAGAAAAATGAGGACAAAAAAGCCGAGTTAAAACTCGGCTCTATTATACCAATCACACTAAGTAACTGTTGTTAAAATAACTTATTGCTTCGTTGTCATTCTCGTAAATGGAATAACTATTAAAGAATTAACATCTTTTAGTTAATTCTCCGATAGACTATTAACAAAGTTAATCGTCGAAAGGCTTAAATTACACCTCGAACTAAGTCATTTTTCCTGCGCAAAATTTAGATTACTTATTTAATACAATTGGTATTACATTAATTGAACTGATCAATGACGTTATGCTATTTCCACCAGTGGTGTTTCAGCAAAGTGTTTTTTAGCAAAAGCGACACGCTCCTCAACACTCATTTTATCGGCGTCTTTAAGGCTTTCAATTAACTTTAAGCGAGGCAGGATACCAGTACCGTTAGCGATTTGAATCGCTAACCCTGGGCGAGCATTAAGTTCTAATAACATAGGCCCTAAATCTCTATCCAGTACCATATCAGTCCCTAAGTAACCCATACCTGACATCTCATAACAGCTAGCTGCTAAATATATTAAACGTTCCCAACGAGGTACATTAAGCAGTTTTAACTCTTTGCCCGTATCAGGATGACGTTCAACGGGCATATCAAATTGTACGGCATTAATTGCTTTACCCGTACCGATATCAATGCCTACGCCAACTGCACCTTGGTGAAGATTGGCTTTACCATCAGAGGCAGCGGTAGACAAACGCATCATAGCCATCACAGGAAAGCCTTTAAAGACAATCACACGCACATCAGGTACACCTTCAAAACTAAAGCCATCAAAGGCACTATCAAATTGAATTAAACCTTCTACAACAGCAACATCTGCACTACCACCAAGACTAAATAGTCCAGCTAGGATATCAGTAACGTGGCGTTTAATTTCAGCTAAGGTCTCTTCATTCCCGTTTGGCTTGTAATAACGACCATTTTCAATCTTGGTGATCACTAGGATCCCTTTACCGCCACTACCTTTTGCAGGCTTGATAACAAAGCCTGGTGTGTTTTCAATGAAGCTAGCCACTTTCTCAACTTCTGCTTGCATTGAGATTACACCTAATAGTGCGGGTGTGGTGACATTCGCTTCACGGGCAATGATCTTGGTCTTTAATTTGTTATCAACCAAAGGATATAGACGGCGTGGGTTATAGCGACCAACGTAACCACTGTTACGTTGGTTCATGCCCATAATGCCTTTTTTTCTAAGTTTAAAAGGACTAGAGAAAAACATTGTTTACTCCTTATCCGCCAAAGGTTTGAAACGGCGTAACTCTAATAAACGGTAGCCAGTGTAACTACCTAAGATCAATACAAGTGACATCACAACAAACTGTAAACCGATAAAGTTAAACATTAAGTGACGGGCCATCTCATTACTCATAATAAAGTAAGCTAATACAGCAACCACTAAACTACCACCACCTTGAGTAAATACTTCTTTAGGGCCTTCTTCTTCCCATAGCACTGACATACGTTCAATGGTCCAAGATAAAATAATCATTGGGAAGAAGGTGATTTTTAAACCTTCCGTTAATCCAAGCTTGTAAGAAAGGACACCGAATAGTGCAATCAATAGAATAACCATGATAATCACCGTGGATATTCGGGAAACCAATAATAAATTTAAGTGGGATAGATAGGATCGGATAAATAGACCGACCGCAACTAATAGAATAAAGCCAATTAAACCGGTTACTAAGCTAGTCTGTATAAAGGCCATTGCAATTAATACCGGCATAAAAGTACCTGATGTTTTTAGACCGATTAGGACACGCATAATAACCACGATTAATACACCTAATGGGATCATTAAGATGCCTTTAAATAAAGATTGATCTTCTATAGGTAAGCTATGTATTGAAAAGTTAAATAGGTGCTCATTATCGGTTTTCTGCAAAATAGCTGCGAGTGCAGGTTGATCCTGTTGAATCATAGAAAAGCTAACTCTTGAGTTCACACCACCGATTAACTCAAGCAGGGCTTTACCACTTTGATCCCATAATAAAAGATTAGTACGGTCTACGGCTTTGATCGTTGATGCATTAAATAAACGAGACTCAATTTCACCATCTTTCTCTTGGAACACTTGAACCAGTGGCTGTAAATGTTGGCGACGTCGTCCATCTTCAAGCACTAATGCACCAATACGTTTGTTGGGTATCTTAGCTTCGTTTAATAACGCCATTAATACATCAGTTTTGGTCGCTTTACCAGATAGTACTAAACTCACATTTTGATTAGGATCTTCAGCATTTAACTGCTTTAACAACTCTCGCGTAAAACTGAAGGCATCGGCACTGGTTTTTAGAGAGTCTTGGATGATATCTGAGCTTGCTGCTAGGTCAGCTGCAACACCAGCACCGCCGTATTCTGTCTCCACAAGCTCAGGCATTTTGTCTATCGCTTGATCTTTACTTTCATCATCAACTAACAGCTGAATATTGTAATACAGGGTCTGTGGGCCATCAGCTTGGCGAATTGTCCACTGTGCCTGCGGGTGACTATCTTCGTATAAAAACGATAAACCATAACCAGGAGACGCCGCATTTTGACTAATTTGAGTAAAACCTGCTTGTGTATAAGGCGTTGTTAATGAAGCTAATATCGCCTTATCAGTAGCATCAAACTCGACCTTAGCATCAATATTCCAAACCGTTCTTGTTTCCCTGGCATCCAAGGGATATCAAAGGCCATATGGCGTTGGATAGTTTGTGTTATACCTAATATAAACAAACCAGCCACTAAGGTGTAAAAGAAAATACGTGCGTTCATGGTGTTCCTTACTATTTATCCTGAGGTTGGTATTTTGGGTGGATATAATCTTGGCTTACATCAACTAAGATAACATCTTGTATAAAACTACGGCCGATCAGGACTGGATAATCCATATGTAGACGATCAGTTAGGGTGAATTCTGATTTATGTGCAACACCACCAATACGAACATGCAATTCCACTACAGGACGACGATCGTATTCACCTGGTTCACTTGATTGTAAGATTTTGACGTAACGTACCACTGGCGCTTCAATGATTTTTTTGTCGCCATCTTTGCTGTGGGTAATATTAAACTTTACCCAATCTTTTCCATCACGTTCAAACTCTTGTATATCAACGGCATTGATTGAAGAAGTAGTCGCGCCTGTATCAATGCGAGCTTTAAAATTTTGTTTTGCTTTAGTAACATAAATCCATTCAGCCTGACCTAATACGGTTTTATCTTGGTATTGAGGGTTTACTGTTTCTTTAGCAACTTGTTTGCTGCTTTTGGCTCTTGATCTTTCGATTAAGATCTTCTGTTGAAGTTCTTCATCAAGTGTTTGTTTCTCTCGCTTGAGTCGTTCTAAATTACTTTTGGCTTCAGCTAACTCAAGTTGCTTCTGCTCAGCATCCACTTTTGATTCTGTTAACGCCGCTTCTAATTCAGTAATTTTAGTTTCTTGTGCTTGCAGGGTTGTTTCAACTTTTTGTGTTTCTTCATCGGTTGAAATAGAGATACATCCAACGGTCAAAAATAGGGTTGAAAGTGTAATGATGGCCGTTCTCTTTAAAAGCATGAAGATTCCTCTAGTACTGGTGAAAAAATAAAAATATGGTATCAGTTTGACACATAAATATCAGTTATAAATTGATAGTAAACTCTCTGAATTTTTTGTTTATTAACCTTTATTTAGCTTATTTGATGACCATTAATATTTTCGAACATAAGACAACCTTTACTCACTAAATCCAGTACCTATTAAATACTTGCTAAGGGGATTTATTACAGGTATTTACAACCAAATTACACATAAAGTAGTGTGATTAATTTTGATGTAATAAGTATCAAAAAAGAGATTTCAAAAACATATGTTGTCTAATTAACCTTAGTGAATTTGCTATAAATTGATGATCGCCACATTGAATACGTAGGTATCATCAATAAAGTTTAAAGTGCGTCATAATAAACTTTATTGGTTGTAATTCGATGACGCATGAATAGCATTGGAGTCAGACTCTATAAAAAAGTTCCTAGGAGATGGCAACTTAATTAGCTTGAGTAAATCATTGCAGCTAATATGGGTTGCCACTGTTATCTAAGATTTTACTTTTAAAGGTCTTTTAATTAATAAAAAAGCACTCAGTAAGGCTAGTAAACAGAAGATAAAGAGCGGTGTTTGACCAACACGCTGATAAGGTGTGAAACCATAAGCAGGTTGTATTTCTTTACGTAATACGGCATCCACATCAGCAGGGAGACGACCTACTTCTTTTCCCATGCCGTCATAAATAGCGGTAATACCATTGTTAGTACTGCGTAATAAAGGCCTACCTAATTCAATGGCGCGCATTCGAGCAATCTGTAAATGTTGTGCTGGACCTATTGAATCTCCAAACCATGCATCATTACTGAGGGTAAGTAGCAGCCCCGTTTTTTCATGTATGTTTTCACGTAATAGTTCAGGAAAAGCAATTTCATAACAGAGCGCTGCTGCCAGTGTGGTATCTGCAAATTTTAAATTCGCTTGATGTGCACCGCCACGTTGAAAGCTAGACATAGGCAAATTGAAATAGGGAGCTAGCGGGCGTAATAAGTTTTCAAATGGAACAAACTCTCCGATCGGTAACAATTGATGTTTTGCGTAACGGTTTGGGCTGGTTTGTGAATAACCTTGATTAGGAGGTAATTCTCCTAACATGATGATGCTATTAAAATACTCATCTTTATTAATATCGTAATTAATAATACCAGTGAGTAACGCTTTATTTTCCTCTTCAAGTTTACCAGATAAGGATTGTAAAAAACGTTGCATATCAATTTCTAAAGCCGCAATAGCTGATTCTGGCCAAATAAGTAGCTCGGGTTGTTGTATATCTACACTCTCAGTTATTGAATCTGTAGAAGTGATATCATTTTGAATGCCTGATAAACCGAGATATTTTAAAATAGAAGGGTACAGATGATCCGGTTCCCATTTTAGCTTTTGGTCTATATTGCCCTGTACTAGTGCTACTTTGATTGGTTTTTGTAATTCAGTAAATGACAACTGTTTTAAACTATAACCACTCATGACGATGGCTAGCATTAAAAGTAAAGCAAATTTCTGAGACTGTTTTAATAGTAATAAAGTTAAACAAGCACAAATTACTACGATGGCTAAGGTAATACCTTGCACCCCTAAAATTGGTGCAAATCCGGCTAGCGGGGTATCTGCATGGCTATAGCCTAAATAAGCCCAAGGAAAACCTGTTAAAAACCAACCGCGAACCCAATCCATTATTAGCCACAAACTTGGGATGATAAGTAATAAACGCACTAGGTTAGATCGAGTGGGGATACGATAACTTAGCCAAAGAGCGGCACTAGGGAATAGGGCTAAGTAAGCACATAAGAGAACAATTAATAAAGCGCTTGCGATAATAGGCATACCGCCAAACCGATCCATACTCACATAGATCCAGTGTAAGGTGGCAATAAACATGGAAAGGTTAAAAACAAAGCTAACTAGAAATAGCTTTTTATGGTGACGTTGGGCTTGCTTTAATAGTAAGAAAATCCCAACAAAGGAGGGATATAACACCCACCATTGTTGAAATGGAGCAAATGCAAATACTTGAATTGTCCCTAACAATGCAGCCACAATTAATTGGCCATACAGAGAAGAGGTAATTTTAGTTAGCATAGGTTTACTCAATCTTTTTTAAGTTCTTTTTTAGTTCTCGAGGTACTCGTACTTGCAGTTGTATTAAGCGACGGTTATCAGCATGTGTGACTTTATACTTGTGCTCTCCAATGGTTATCTTTTCACCACGGCTTGGTAAATGTCCAAACTCATGCAAAATAAAACCACCAATAGTGTCTTGGATTTCTAGATTATAATCGGTTTCAAAAAACTCATTGAAGTCGGCTAATGTGGTAAGCGCACTTACAGCAAAACTACGTTTACCGATTTTGCGAATTTCATCTGCTTCTTCGTAGTCGAATTCATCTTCGATTTCACCGACAATCACTTCTAGAATGTCTTCGATGGTTACCAGGCCTGATACACCACCATATTCATCAACAACGATAGCCATATGGTAACGTTGGCTTCGGAACTCTTTTAACAGGGTATCTAAGCGTTTACTTTCAGGAACAACAACCGCTTCACGTAGGATGTCGTCTATTTTAAAGTCGTCAGGGTTAGAACTAAAACCGTATTGCAGTAGATCTTTAGCTAATAATAGACCGACAATGTGGTCTTTATCTTCAGTGATCACAGGGAAACGAGAGTGAGCTGAATTGATAATTTCAGGTAATAACTCTTCAACAGGTTTGTTTAACCCAAGCGTTACCATTTGTGAGCGTGGGATCATAATATCTCTAACACGTAGTTTAGAGACATCAATAACGCCCTTTATCATTTCTTTGGTTTTTTGATCGATCACTTGGCGGTCTTTTGCGCTATCGATCACGTCTAATAATTCATCTTGGCTTTTAGGTTCACCTTGAAATAGGTTACCTATTTTATCGAGCAATCCTTCTTTAGGTTGCTCGTTACTAGAATGATAATCTTCGGACATTAATTTTATTTACTCTTTTTCGCTTATATAAGGGTCACAATAACCTAACTCAATCATAAGTTCGGTTTCAATGCCTTCCATCACTTCTGCTTCTTCATCTTCAATATGGTCGTAACCTAAAAGATGGAGCGTGCCGTGAATCAGCATATGTGCCCAATGTGAAATTAACGGCTTTTGTTGTTCCGTCGCTTCCTGTTCAACTACTGTTTTGCAGATCACCAAGTCACCTAATAAGGGTAAGGTGATACCTGGTGGATTCTGAAAAGGAAAAGATAAGACATTTGTTGGCTTATCTTTTCCTCGGTAATCAGCGTTTAATTGCTGACTTTCTTCGCAGTCTACAATACGAACTGTCAATTCAGCAAGGTCTCGTTTTTTAGCGCTTGCTTTGAGGATAGCTACACTTACCCATTTTTCCATCTGTGCTAAATCAGGTAAGGCTTGCTGGTCTTCACTAGCAAGCTGTAAATCGACATACAATTCCATTAAGCGTCTCTCGCTTCGCTTTCTGCGATTTCAGCTTTTCTGTCAAAAGCATCGTATGCTTTAACAATACGAGCAACAACAGGGTGACGTACTACATCATCGGCTAAGAAGAAGTTAAAGCTAATGCCTTCATCTACTTCACCCAGTACTTCAATCGCATGGCGTAAACCAGATTTTTGATGGCGCGGTAAATCGATTTGAGTGATATCACCCGTAATAACCGCTGTTGAGTTGAAACCAATACGTGTTAAGAACATTTTCATTTGTTCTGTTGTAGTGTTTTGGCTTTCATCCAAAATTACAAAGGCATCATTTAAAGTACGACCACGCATATAAGCTAATGGTGCAATTTCAATAATGTTTTTTTCAATTAGCTTTTCTACTTTTTCAAAACCTAGCATTTCAAACAGGGCATCGTAAAGTGGACGTAGGTAAGGGTCTACTTTCTGTGATAAATCACCTGGTAGGAAACCGAGTTTTTCACCTGCTTCAACAGCTGGGCGAGTTAATAAGATACGACGTACTTCTTGACGTTCCAGTGCTTCAACAGCACAAGCAACAGCCAAATAGGTTTTACCGGTACCCGCAGGGCCAACACCAAAACTGATATCGCTGCGTAGGATATTGCTAACATATTTAGTTTGGTTTTCACCACGTGGTTTAATCACACCACGTTTAGTCTTGATGGTGAGGCTTTTGAAACCCACTTCTTGAGACTCGACTTTCACTTCCAGTAAGCGATGTTCACTAATCAAGTTTTGTAATGCTAGGTGTACATCTTCATCAGTTAAGCGACCAATTTTGCCTTTAACGGGTTGTGTTTCAATGTACAGGTCGTTAATTAACTCACTGCCAGCTTGCGCATAACGATGCTCACCTACAATTTGGAAGTGTGCATCTTTATAGATGACTTCAACCCCTAAACGGCGTTCAATTTGTTTAATATTATCGTCAAATGAGCCACATAAGACCGCTAAGCGATCTTTGTCGGCAGGAACTAAATCAAGATGAATTGTGGTTAATTTTGTGCTCAAGTATAAAGACCTTATTTATGCTGGGATAAAAGTTTCAACGCCAAGTTTGTTTGTATTTTTATTTACAATGTCACTTGGACGAATCGATTCACGTAAGTTCATTTCAGACTCACCGCGGATAAACTTACCACGAATTGAGTTAGTATGGACTTCTGTGATTTCAACATCAACAAAACCACCGATAGAACGATGATCACCTTCAAAGTTTACGATACGATTATTTTCAGTACGGCCACATAGCTCCATAATATTTTTACGAGAAGGGCCTTCGACTAAAATTCGCTGTACAGAACCAACCATACGACGACCAATTAATTGCGAATGTTGGTGAATACGATCTTGTAAGATAGCTAAGCGTTTCTTTTTCGTCTCTAAATCTACATCGTCAGGCATATCTGCAGCGGGTGTGCCAGGGCGTTGGCTGTAGATGAAGCTGTAACTTGTATCAAAACCAATATGGTTAATTAAATCCATAGTCTCTTGGAAGTCTTGGTCAGTTTCATTGGGGAAACCAACAATGAAGTCAGAGCTTATGGTTAAGTTTGGGCGTACAGCTTTTAATGCCGCAATTTTTTCTTTGTATTGCGCTACATTATGACCACGTTTCATTAGGTTTAATATGCGGTCTGCGCCAGCTTGTACAGGCAGGTGTAAAAAATCAACTAGTTCAGGTGTGTCACGATAAACATCAATAATCTCATCGGTAAAGTCGATTGGGTTACTGGTTGTGTAACGTAAACGGTCGATACCATCGATAGAAGCTACATAGCGTAATAATTCAGGGAAAGTACACTCGTCTCCATCGTGCATTTCGCCAATGTAAGAGTTTACGTTTTGACCTAATAGGTTAATTTCACGTACGCCTTGTTCAGCAAGCTGTGCCACTTCTAATAAAATATCATCTAATGGGCGGCTAACTTCTTCACCACGTGTATAAGGTACAACACAGAAAGTACAGTACTTAGAACAACCTTCCATAATAGACACAAAGGCTGTTGCACCTTCTGCTTTTGGCTCTGGCATAGAATCAAATTTTTCAATTTCAGGGAAACTAACATCAACCACAGTGCCTTTATTGTCTTGCACTTCTTGGATCATTTTTGGTAGGCGATGTAATGTTTGTGGGCCAAATACGATATCCACATAAGGAGCACGGCGACGAATCGCTTTACCTTCCTGTGATGCCACACAACCACCGACACCAATCACGATGTTAGGATTTTTGTCTTTTAGTTTTTTCCAACGGCCAAGCTGATGGAATACTTTTTCCTGTGCTTTTTCACGGATAGAACAAGTATTTAATAAAATTACGTCCGCATCTTCTGCTTCATCAACGGAAGTGTAACCGTTACTTGCATTTAAAAGGTCCGCCATTTTTGATGAATCGTACTCATTCATCTGACAACCCCATGTTTTAACGTGTAATTTCATGCTCATATCTACTGCCTATTATGCTGACTAAATTAGTGTGTTTCTTAAAACGAGGTCGCATTTTACGCACTTCAAAGCAATCATGCTACTGTTTGTTTGCTAGCATTACGTTTAACGCGAATGTTATAAAAAACTTCTTTTTAAGCTATTAAAAAAACTAGGTTATTTTACCCAAATAGCAATCTTTTACGTACAATTACAGATTCTAGTGAAGAACAAGTTGAGGCATTGATGGCAAACACAGAAGTTATTATTGTAGGTGGTGGGATGGTAGGTGCGCTATCAGCTCTATTACTTGCACAACAAGGAAACACAGTTCACCTGATTGAAAAGTCTGTTTTTCAGATGCCAACTCATGACGACCCCGTTGATTTACGCGTTTCTGCATTTAGTGCTCAGAGTAAACTATTACTAGAACAAGCTGATGTTTGGAAAGATATTCCCGCAGATCGCCTATGTCCTTACAAGGGCTTACAAACCTGGGAGAAAGGCAGTCAGAAACTGGTTTTCTCTAGTGATGATATTGGTGCTGAGCAATTGGGCTATATTGCTGAAAACCGTTGGATTCAAGCCGTATTATGGCAAGCATTACAAGCTTTAACTAACGTTTATATATATCAAGAAACGCAAGTTATAACCATTCAGCAAGATGCAAAACAGGTGTCTGTTACGCTGCAAAACCAACAAGTCATTGAAGCTGAATTATTATTAGCTTGTGATGGTGCCAATTCTGCAGTGCGTAATCATTTACAAATGCCGATGACCAGTTGGGATTATCGTCATCATTGTTTATTAATTAATATCACTACCGACAGTGCTCAGCAAGATATTACCCGGCAAGAGTTTAGAGAAACAGGGCCTTGTGCTTTTTTGCCTTTAGCTGGCCATCATGCAAGCTTAGTCTGGTACCACAGCCCACAAAAAATTAAACATTTACAAAGCCTTAATAACCTACAGTTAAAGCAAGCTATTAAAGATGAATTTCCTGCTTTAGACTTTGAGTTTGAAGTGGATGCTAAGGGCGGCTTCCCATTAACACGTCGTCATGCACAACATTATTATCAAGGCCGAGTTGCGTTATTGGGAGATGCTGCGCATACCATTAACCCATTAGCAGGGCAGGGCGTTAATTTAGGTTTTAAAGATGTGCAATGTTTGGTGGAATTATTAACTGAATGTAGTGATTTAGGGATACCTGAAATATTGAAACGTTATCAATGTAAACGTAAGCCAGCCAATTTATTGATGCAAACGGGCATGGATATATTTTATAAAGTGAGCAAGTCAGAATCAAATGTAGTGCGTGTATTGAGAAAAGGCTTTCTAGGGGCTGCTCAGCAATCTGGACAATTGAAAACACGTGTGATGCGTTATGCGATGGGCATTAATTAAATCGGCGTATAGAGTATTAATAACCTTCTAAGCTAAGGTAATTAGCCTAGAAGGTTGAATGCTTTTAAAGTCCTTAGAAAGAAGTACGGCGGTAATCGCGGTATTGAGGTAGCCAGAAGTTAGCCTCTAAACGACGGTGCATATTCTCGTTAGTCACAGGTAATGCAAGGTTATCTTCTATTGCTTGCAATGCAACGGCACAGGCAATTTTCTCACTGATTTTCTGAATCACTTTTAATGGTGGTAATAAAGCGCCAGGCGCTTTGTCATATTCCATTGAAGCGTCAGCTAATGCTTGGCTTGCGACCATTAACATATTGTCACTAATACCTGTCGCACGTGCTGCTAATACACCTAAACCAATACCAGGGAAAATGTAACTGTTATTACATTGTGACACTTCAAAAGACTCATCGTTGTAAACAGTGTTCGGGAAAGGACTACCTGTTGCAATAATCGCTTTACCCTTACTCCAGTTAGTGATCTCTTGTGGTGTCGCTTCAACGCGAGAGGTTGGGTTAGACAGCGGTAATACAATTGGATTCTCAGTGTTTTCACATAAAGCTTCAATCACATGTTGAGTGAATAGACCTTTCTGACCACTTACTCCAAATAATACAGTGATTTTAGCTTGTTTAACGACTTGCTCTAGCCCTAATTTTTGGCTCTTATCCCAGCTTTCAATATCAGTTTCTTTTTGTACAAGCGGCACTTGGAAAGGTTGTAACTCTGTCATGTTGTCTGTTAATAAACCATAACGGTCAACCATGAATACTTGTTTACGTGCTTGCTCTTCGGTCAAACCTTCACGCTGCATTTGACGGATAATATGCTCGGCAATACCACAACCCGCAGAGCCTGCACCTAAAAAGGCAATATTTTGTTCGCTGAGTTTTTGCCCTTTATTCAAACAAGCTGCGATTAATGTACCTACTGAAACGGCTGCTGTACCTTGAATATCATCGTTGAAACAGCATAATTGATCACGGTATTTATTTAATAAAGGAGTTGCATTGGTTTGTGCAAAATCTTCAAATTGTAATAACACTTCAGGCCAACGGCGTTTAACGGCTTGAATAAATAAGTCTACAAATTCGTTGTATTCTTCACCAGTGATACGCGGGTTACGCCATCCCATGTACATTGGATCTTCAAGTAGTTGCGTATTGTTAGTACCTACATCTAATAAAATAGGCAAACAGTGAGCAGGACTGATGCCACCACAAGCAGTGTAGAGTGCTAATTTACCAATAGGGATACCCATTCCACCGATGCCTTGGTCGCCTAACCCTAAGATTCGCTCACCATCTGTTACTACAATCACTTTTACATTTTGCTTAGTAGCATTTTGCAGCATATCATCAATTTTATGGCGCTCTGGATAAGAAATAAATAGACCACGTTTACGGCGGTAGATCTTTGAAAATTTCTCGCAGGCTTGACCAACTGTAGGGGTGTAAATCAGTGGCATTACTTCTTCGATATGTTGGTCGATAAGATGATGAAATAGCGTTTCATTGGTATCTTGAATATTACGTAAGTAAATGTGCTTATCTAAATCACTCGAGAAAGAAGATAACTGTTGGTATGCACGCAGTGATTGCTCTTCGATTGTTTCAATCGTGTGAGGTAATAACCCTGTTAGGTTAAAGTTATCACGCTCTTCTGATGAGAAAGCACTTCCTTTATTTAGCAGCGGCGCTTCTAGCAGCGCTGGACCAGCAAAGGGGATATATAAAGGACGTTTATTTGGCATCATAAATTTTCTCAGTAGATAAAAGCGTAGGGCGAAATGCTATTTAAGTGCATTGTGTAAAAGTTGTGTGGATCTTATAAAAATATTGTTACTTGATCATTAAATAACTTCATTTTTTGTTAGATTAATGCAAGTTTATCCTTTTTAAAGTGATCTTTTAGATAATCTATCAATAATCTTAACTTTTTCGACTCTGCTCCACCCGGAGGAAACACTGCATACACATCAATATCACTTAATTCGTAGTCTGCTAATACCTGTATCAAGCTGCCTTGTTTTAATTTTGGCTGGGCATCATAGTAAGGAATACGTCCAATACCGTGTCCGCCTTCAACAAAAGCAGTTCGAGCTGCTGCATTATTGGTGCTGACTTTACCACTTAGTTTTACCGTATAAGAACGTTTGCCTTTTTTCAGAGTGACAGAGTTACCTGCCAATTGATAAATAACCCACTGATGAGAAGCTAATTGTGCCGGTGTTTTAGGCTTTCCATGTTTGGCTATATAATCCGGCGAAGCATATAGGTTAGTGGTTAAACTAGATAACTTGGTGGCTTGTAATCCAGAGTCTGTTAATGCCGCGCCGCGAATAGCAATATCAAAGCCTTCTTTAATAATGTTAACCACTTCATCTCCTAGGCTTACCTCAAGTTGTATGCTTGGGTAATGTTGTGCAAAGGCGTTTAAAGCCGGCACAATCGCGTGTAAACCAACACTCATTGGGCAACTAATTTTAATCAGACCTGTTGGGTATTCTTTAAGATTTTCCATTTGTTGATTTGCAGCTAAAGCGGCTTCAACAATCACTTTACAGCGTTGATAATATTGTTCGCCCGCTTCGGTTAAGGCAATGCTTCGCGTGGAACGATTGAGTAATTTAATACCTAATTGTGTTTCGAGTTTTTTTAAATGATAGCTCACCACGGCACGTGATAACTTTAAATGCTTAGCTGCCGCACTTAAATTCCCTTGCTCAATGACTTGTGCAAAGACCACCATACTTTTTAATTGTTCAAATGAGAGTTCCATAAATCGATTACTTTAGTGAAGAGCATTAATTTCAATTGTATCAATTTTTAATACAATGATGTTAATAAAGCCTGCATTGTTTAGTTTTAGGGTGAGTCTATAATAACCACATCTGCTGCTGATACAGAGATTTTAATTAAAATGAGTAGCAACTTAATACATTCACAATTGAGGTTATTATGATGAACAAGAAAATTTTAATGGTTATTACATCTCACGATCAACTAGGTGATACAGGTAAAAAAACGGGTTTTTGGATTGAAGAGTTTGCTGCCCCTTATTACGTATTTAAAGATGCTGGTTTAGATATTACATTAGCTTCACCGTTAGGTGGTCAACCACCGATTGATCCATCAAGTGAGATGGATGACTTTATGACTGATGCGACTAAGCGTTTCGATAATGATCAAGAAACTAAAGAGCACTTAGCCAATACAGTCGCACTGTCTTCCGTTAATCAAGCGGATTTTGATGCTGTATTTTACCCTGGTGGTCACGGACCTTTATGGGATTTAGCAACAGATGCTACCTCAATTGCATTAATTGAATCGTTCTTAGCGGCAGATAAACCAGTTGGTGCAGTATGTCATGCTAGCGCTGTGTTATTAGATGTAAAAGATAGCAATGGTGAGTATGCTGTCAAAGGTAAAGCGGTTGCAGGTTTCACTAACAGTGAAGAAGATGCTGTTCAATTAACTGATATCGTTCCATTTTTAGTAGAAGACGAGTTAATTAAACGTGGTGCGGATTACCACAAAGCAGAGGACTGGAGTGCGTTTGCCGTGCAAGATGGTTTAATTATCTCTGGTCAAAACCCAGCTAGTTCAGAACTGGTGGCTGAGAAACTGTTAAAACAGCTAGATGCATAATCTACAACGTTAGCTAGATTTGTAAACCGCAGTGAAGTTATTCATTGCGGTTTTTTTATGCCGCTAAATTAATTATCGTTACTGACTGTGACACTTAATTCGCCACTCCCATCATCACTGACAAAGAAATTAATAGGCTGGCAGCAGACCTGACAATCTTCTATATATTCTTGATCAGTATCTGAGGGGTCTAATAGGATCACTATACTCTCTCCACAATAGGGACAGTGGATATTTTCTTCTTGTAGGGATGCCATCTTGTTTCTCCTGTTAATGCTTTATTTAATCATAATGTAATTTATCTTTTTGTTGTAATATCGAATTGTTTTTATAGTAATACCAATCACGTTAATTTATGGATCTTAACCAGGAAGGTAAATGATGAATATTGCGATATACCTATACGATAATGCCGAGGTGCTCGATTTCTCTGGTCCCTTTGAAGTGTTAAGCACTGCAAAGCGACTAGCGAACAAGAATTGGAATATCTTTTTAGTCTCTGAAAGCGATAACTTAGTACAAGCACGTGGTGGTTTTCCGGTAAAAGCGCATTATTCATTTGAGGATCACCCAAGTATTGATCTCTTGATTGTTGTTGGCGGTGTGCACACTGAAGAAGTAAAAAAAACCAAGGTCATCAACTGGGTTGCTAGCATTGCTAGTCAATCATCCAAGGTATTATCTGTTTGTACAGGTGCATTCCTGCTAGCTGAGGCAGGATTGTTAAATGGGTTGAAGGTGACAACGCATTGGGAAGATATTGATGACTTAAGAGATGCATACCCTTTATTGCAAGTGATAACTGGTCAGCGGTGGGTTGCACAAGGTAAATATATCACTTCCGGAGGCATATCTGCTGGTATTGATATGAGTTTGCAGTTAGTGTCTGAGTTGGACTCTTTACCTTTAGCTGAAAAAACGGCTCAGCAAATGGAATACCACTGGCAAAAAACACCACTTATTACTTAATCATCAAATAAGGTACGCAAATGGATATTGTAAATTACTTACCCGAACTACTATCGGTTACTGTTATTGCTATTTTTATGGCAATTAGTCCAGGTGCAGACTTTGTGATGATTACCCGTAATAGCTTATTTCATGGAAGGCAAAGCGGACTTTATTCAGCACTAGGGATAGGGTTAGCAATCTGGATACATGTTGCCTATTCTATTGCTGGTTTAGCGATTATTATCTCTAAATCTATTCTGTTATTTTCATTGATTAAATATCTCGGTGCGGCTTACCTGATCTATATCGGTTATAAAACCTTGACTGCTAAAAGCAAACTTAATGACCTACAACAAACTGATAATAAACCATTATCAAATTTTTCGGCGTTAAAATTAGGCTTTATTACTAATGCGTTAAATCCGAAAACGACTTTATTCTTCCTCAGTTTATTCACTCAAGTCGTTAACCCCTCTACGCCTGTTTCAATACAATTATTATATGGTCTGATTATTTGCTTAGCACATATTGTTTGGTTTTCAATGGTGTCTGTATTCTTTAGTCACCCAGCCTTGGTGAGTCAGTTTAATGTCCACAAACAAAAAATAGAAAAGGTCGTAGGCTCTGTGTTGATTGGTTTTGGCATAAAGGTAGCGATCACTAGTCAAGGTTAATTACCTTTCCTTGGAGTTAAATCAGCGCTATTTGAGCTGAAACCTTAGTGATGCATTTGACAGGATTAATCTTGTGAATGTATCACCCACCTTACTTTTTACCTTTGTTATTTTATATCATCCCCCATTACCTCAAATAATAACAATAACTTTCGAATCAAGTTGTTTTCGCATCAATAAATCTAATTCACTTATGCATGTAAATTTAAGGGATTGATATTAAAGTTAAATTATTTTTTCACTCTCAATGCGCTCACTAAGTACCTATTTTTATTTCGGTTATTTTTTAGTAAATATGTTGTTAAAAATATTTACTTAGCCTGCTAACTAATGTTAAGGTGCGCGCCTTTAGTTAGCAGGCTAAGTATATTTGGAGATGATGATGGATAAAGAAGTTCCTTTTTACGAAACGCTCGACTTAACCCTGATCGGTAGTATGGGGCGGGTAAACCGTTTATGCCGTGAAGCTGTGACTCACGCGGTTGAACCTTTAGGGTTAACGCAATCGCGTTGGACGACTTTGATGCATATAAAAATGTTATCAGAAGGGGTGACGCAGTTAGAGATTGCACATAGCTTATCTATTGAAATGCCATCTTTAACTCGTACATTAAAGCAGTTAGAAGAACAATCCTTGATTATTCGTTGTGTTGATGAGCAGGATAAACGTAGCAAAAAAATTTATTTCACTGAGCAAGGTCGCCAAATATTAAGCACCTTGCAAGAGGAGGTAGATGAGATAACGCAACAAATTTACAGTGGGTTAAATCAGCAACAGCTTGATGCCATGGCGCATACTTTAATTAAGTTAGAGCAAAATGCACAAACATCTATTAAACAGCAAGTGAAAAAGAAAGGTTAAGAAATGACACCAGAAGAAAAGTTTACACATTACGTTAGATATTCAGTCATTGGGTTTATCTGCGTATTTATCTATTACTTAATTGCTGATGTATTTTTACCTGTTACACCACAGGCGCGTGTATACCATTCAGTAGTACAAATTTCCCCACAAATTAGCGGACGAATTGTGAATGTTGCTGTTGATAATAACCAAATGGTAAAAGCTGGGGATACATTATTTGAGATTGATTCAGGACCTTATCAATTAGCGTTACATCAAGCACAGTTAACACTGGCTGATGCGCGTCTGCAGAACAAACGCTATGACAGTAATATCAAAGCAATCCAAGCTAAAATCGCTGCATCTAAGGCCACGCTTCATCAGCAAAAGCTATTGAAGGAGAGAGGCGAAAAGCTATTTAAGCAGAGAACCGTATCCCAACAGGATGTAGAAAGCTTGCTTGCTAATTATGAAGTGAGTAAGGCTAATCAGGCTGCCTTAGAAGCACAGTTATCAGAAGCAGTACTAGCACGTGGTGATAAGGGTGAAGATAATCTAGCGATTCGTCACGCTCTTAACCAAGTATCACAGGCTGAACTCAACTTATCTTATACTAAAGTAAGTGCCTTGAGTGATGGGGTTGTGACTAACCTACAATTATTAGATGGGGCTTATGCGACTACAGGACAACCATTATTAGCAGTGGTCTCTAAAAAAGCGGATTTAGTGGCAGACTTTAGAGAGAAGTCGTTGATGAATATGCATAAAAATTCCTTAGCTCGCGTAGTATTTGATAGCCGTCCCGGAGAAGTGTATGAAGCGAAGATAAGTAGTATTGAAGCAGGGGTGAGCAGTGGTCAATTAAGTGCGAATGGTTTACTGAGCACAACAGAGACTAGTACACGTTGGGTGAGAGATGCGCAGCGTCAGCGTCTTCACTTTACTGTACTTGGGGATAATCAATTCCTATCATTAATGCCAAGTGGTGCGCGTGCAACGGTGCAATTATTACCCGATAACCTTATTGGTCAGTGGTTTGGTGCGTTGCAAATTCGCTTAATTAGTTGGTTACATTACATCTATTAAGGGAGGCATTATGACACAAGAAATTAAAGCAAAGCCACCTGAGTTAGATGGGAATGGGTTACGTCAAGCATTAAGGGTTGCTGGTGGTTGTACTATTGGCTTTACTATTTGTAAGTTGATGGAATGGCCTTACGGGATCTTTTTCACGGTTTATCCAATGTTGATACTTGGTTTGGTCCCAACCATCAGCAAAAGTGTGATCGGGCAGTTTTTTGGCTCATCTATATACTGTGCTTTTGTTGTATTAGTGTTGCAAGGGCTGTTCTCTCACTTACCGATAGTGATGACCGGACTCGCTTTTTTAAGTTTTTGTGTGCTGTTTTTTGTAATGAGTAATGGCCGGGCTTTTTATTTGGCGCATTGGGCGTAGTGAGTCTGTCGATTCAACTACATTATTCTAGCTATGCTGATCAAACAAGCAGCATTTATCCATTAATTGTCAGTAATATAATAGCTATTGCATTAACCGTGTTGATAGGGTTAATGATGCATGTTATTTTTCCTGATGTCAGCCCTCGTGCGGCGAGGAGTCTACCGAGTAAAAGTAAAGAGAGTATTCGTCACGAAGTTTTATTATGTTCAAGTGTGGCTACATTATCATTTGTTGCTTTTCAAATATTTGATTTAAATGATTCTATTTCTGCACAGGCCTCATCAGTTTTAATCCTTTTTTCTCTGTGTTGGAATGCGGTTGGAACGGCAAGTTGGCGAAGAGCAATAGGGACTTTTATTGGTTGTAATATCGCCATAGCGTCGCAATTGCTTTTATATAATCACGCTGATGTTTTATTATTTTCTGTTTTTATATTATGGATGTTATCTTTTATCTTTGCTCGTTTTCATATTGTAGGAGGCGGGGCACCAGGTGTTGGTTTTGGTGTGTTAACGACTTTTGGTATTTTATTTGGTCAGTATTTAGGGCCAGACAAGACATTTTTTTACAGCTCTCTATACCGTTTCAGCTCTGTTTCAGTGGCTATCGTAATGAGTTTAAGTGCTGTTTATATTATGCATCTTATCCTGAATCGTTTTAGCGTTACACGCCACCATACCTACCTATAAATTTCAGGGACAGATCATGGTATTAATTATTTTTAATCATGGCACTGTATTGAACTATATTGAGTAAAAACCATGAAAAACATAATTATTATTCTGATCTTTTTGGCCTTTGGTTTATACCAATGGATAAGCCAAAAGAGTAAAAACAATAGTACTGCACAACATAAAAAAGAGAATGCTGAACTTACCGTCAAAACGGATTTGAGTGATGATATTGAAACAGCCTTTCAAGCTAAAAAACGTGAAACCCAAGTAACAGGAAGTGGTATCGTTGTTAAGTTATTAAAGGATGACAACGAAGGATCTCGCCATCAAAAGTTCATTTTAAGGCTAACCTCTGGTCAAACTATCTTATTTGCTCATAATATCGACCTAGCGCCGCGTATTAATACTATTGCTCGTGGTGACCGTATTGAGTTTTATGGGCAATATGAATGGAATGCACAGGGGGAGTGGTACATTGGACACATAAAGATCCTAAAGGAAAACACCTGGCTGGTTGGTTAAAGCATAAAGGCGAAATATACCAATAAATTCGTCGTGTTTACTCTATGGGTTCTCAGGTAAAATAGCCTTTAATTGTTAATGTAGGAGGTGAAATGTCGAGTATTTCTGGTAGCTGTTTATGTGGTAAAGTTTATTTTGAAAGTGACAATAACTTTAATGAGTTTCATTTATGCCATTGTATTCAATGCCAAAAAGTAACTGGCTCAGCGCATGCGGCTAATATTTTCACTCAGCCTAGCAACATTAAATGGCTTAGTGGTGAAAGCCTAGTTAAGCGTTTTGATGTCCCTGGGCGAGCAATTTCAACTGCATTTTGTGAAGAATGTGGCGCTCCCGTTCCTTACCTTTCCCGTAATAAAAAAGATTTAATCATTCCTGTGGGTTGCCTTAATGGCGTACCTAATATCACACCTCAAGATAATATTTTTTGTTCAGAAAAAGCCGAGTGGTATGAGCAAGGCCTTAAGGCTAAATCCTTCGATAAATTCCCTGATTGATAGTCACTCATCGTTTCATTAAATTCTATGACGGGTCTAAAAAGACTTATATTTTGTAGATACACCAATCACACTAATTAACCAAGTTAAACTTCGAAAGGCTCTAATTACGCTTTAAAATAAGCTATTTTTCCTACGCAAATTTTAGCGCTCTTATTTATTGTAATTAGTATTAGCCCCTTTTCTCAACGGTCTCAATTTTTATAATTCCCTATTTGTTAATGATAATTATTATTAAATGTGTTGAATTTTTTAGTTATTTGTTGATAATGATTCCTATTACTTTATTGTTGATTGAGTGAGGGAATCAATGCATAGCTGGGAAATTTTAACTAAACGCGCAAATAAAGCTTATTCAAGCAATGACTTCTCCGATGCAGTGTTTTTAAACCAACAAGCACTAAGCATGTTAGAAACCACTTTCCATGATAACTTTTTGCTTGATGCTGAATCCTATATATCAGCGGCTGCAGTGAGCTTCTTGAATCTTGCTGATGCCTATAACGCATTAAATAATTCATTATTAGCAAATAGCCAATATGAGAACGCCATTAACTTTTTACAGGCGGTGCTTTCTCGTGCAGATGTTGACGATCGACACTATTGTTTAGTGATGCACACGGTCACCCGTATTCGCTGTGAATGGGAAATGTTTAATGAACAACAAGCTCAACAGCAATCTATACAAGATCAAAAGTCGTTCAGCACATTTGTGAACCATGTGCCTTATGCTGAACATATCACCCACCACTAACTCTCTGCCTCTATAGAGGTCTTTTATGTTTACCAAAAAGGAAGTAAAGATGAAAAAACTAGTAAAAAGCTCAGTGGCGTTAAGTGCACTTATGGCTGTTAGCCAAGTCGCACAAGCTCACCCTGGACACGATCATTCTCATTGGGCAAGTCACTCTATTCATTTATTAACAGTGCTTGCTGTTGTAGCGGTTGTTGTCGTTGGTGTCGCTTATAAAAAAAGTCGTGGTAAAAACACAGCAAAAAAAGGAGAGCAGGCATGATTCATCGTCTTATTAAATCTATCGATAAAGCCGTTAACTTTAAAACAGTAAAAGCACACTGTGATATTCCATGTAAAATTTATGATCCAGCAACAGCACAACTTGCTGCATTAAGCTGTGTACGCTTAATGGACCTAATTAAAGAAGTAGAAGATAAAGGTACGTTAGGTGTCGCTGATTATGCTCAAGTAGCGCGTTTAGTAAGTGAAAAAGAGTCTGCAAGTACAGAAGTGAAGGAAGCCATTCGTATCATCTGGGGTGATTACTTTAAAGCACCTCAGTTTGAACAACTACCTAATGCGCATCAACTAACGCATAGCATTATGTTACAAGCTTCAAAATGTAAGCAAAGCATTGCCCGTGAAGAAGGCGAAAAATTAGTTGAGCTAGTTAATGAATTTGCTGCTGCATTCTGGTTAACAAAAGGTGTGCAAACTTACACGGCAGCTTGCCCTTACCCACCTGCATTACCAGTTGTTTACCCGGATCTAAAAGGGTAAATATGTTGCACTTTATTAAGTGGACAGAATAATGCTCAGCGTGGTTAAAGTTAAAGGTATGAGCATGGCTCCTCGTTTAGTAGACGGGGACTATGTGTTTGTTAGTCGTTTTCACAGACGGTTAAAGGTAGGTCACCTTGTAGTGGTTAACCACGCTACTTATCAATCTATTATTAAACGAGTTGAAAAAATTAACGCTAATGGCTCTTTATGGTTAACCGGTGAGAATGACTCCAGTGTTCAGCCTGAAGAAATGGGCTGGGTGCCTCGTGCCCGAGTATTAGGTAAAGTTATTTTCTGTGTGTGCGCTACCCCTAAAAAATAAAAGCATCGCTTATTAAACCCTTATCTGCTTTTATTCTTCACAATCTTTGTAATTATTCTGCTAAATATTAGATTTAATTCAGTAAGTTGATCATTTATTTGATGTAATTGCTATAATCATAGTTATATTATTTGTAATAAAGAAATCCAGCAGATCAACAAGTAGAACGATGATAGGTGACAAGCTAGATCGTATTGATTCACTCTATAGAAAAGAAAAGCGATCTTTAGATTGCTCAAGGAAAAGTAATCAATCACAATGCACGACTATTGGCTTTTTGATAAATAAGAGCCTCTTTATTCGATATAATCGATACCCTCTAAACAACTATAAATGGATGACATAGTGAAAAAGAATTTTACAAGGTTATTAATCTCAGGGATTTTGATGTTAACACCGGCATTAGCTGCTGCCGAACAAGAAAAATTAACAATTTATACCTATAGCTCATTTGCTTCTGAATGGGGACCAGGCCCAAAGATTGAAGCATCATTTGAAGCCTTTTGTGATTGTGATTTAGAGTTTATTGCCTTAGATGATGGTGTGACCATTCTTAACCGTCTTCGCCTAGAAGGTGATAGTAGTGAAGCTGACATTTTACTGGGTTTAGATGATAGCTTGATGGCAACCGCCAAAAAAACAGGTTTATTAGCAAAACATAATATTGATTTGATGCCTGTAAATGTTGAAGACGGCTGGAAGGACGATACCTTTGTTCCTTTTGATTACGGTTATTTTGCCTTTATTTACAACAGCGAAACATTAAAAAATCCTCCTAAGAGTATGAAAGAGTTAGTGGAAGAGCGAGATGATCTGAAAGTGATTTATCAAGATCCACGTACCTCTACCCCTGGTTCAGGTTTAATGCTGTGGATGAAAACAATTTATGGTGACCAAGCGCCAGAGGCTTGGAAAAAGCTAGCTGAAAAAACCGTAACAGTAACCAAAGGCTGGTCTGAATCCTATAGCATGTTCTTAAAAGGTGAAGCAGACATGGTACTGTCGTACACCACTTCTCCGGCGTACCATATGATTGCCGAAGGTAAGCAACAATATGTTGCTGCTAGTTTTAGTGAAGGTCATTACCGTCAAGTGGAAGTGGCTGCTATTGTCAAAAATAGCAAACACAAGCAACTAGCCACTACCTTTATGAACTTTATGTTAAGTGATGCTTTCCAGTCTGAGATCCCTACAGGGAACTGGATGTATCCGGTGACTAATGTGTTATTACCTAATGAATTCGAAGAGCTTACTTTGCCGGTTAAAATGCTAACCTGTGATAGTAATGAAGTAGATAAATACCGTAAAGCATGGACTAGAGAGTGGTTAACTTCTCTAACGGATTAATCGCCTAACAAAAGGTGTGAGAGTGATAATTAAGCAAATTAAAAAAGTTCAGATTCCTGGGTTATTGCTCTCACTTGGCATTTTTGTGTTTGTATCGATGGCAGTGGGGACGCTATTAACCCATTCATCAGATCTAGATATGAGTGTAGTCTGGTCAGACCCTTACTATCAGCACATTACTAAATTCAGTTTATATCAGGCATTTTTGTCTACTCTGTTAAGTGTGCTGCTGGCTATTCCTATTAGTCATGCGCTCTCTAGACGTTCATTTTGGGGGAAAAGCTTTTTATTAAAGCTGTTAGCCACTACCTTAGTATTACCCGTGCTTGTCGCTGTTTTTGGTTTGCTTGCTATCTATGGTAACAGTGGTTTGATTGCTAACCTGTTTGCTTACTTTGAGATGAAATTACCCTTTTCTATTTTTGGGTTAAATGGCATTTTATTAGCGCATGTCTTTTTTAACCTTCCCTTTGCTTGCCGTCTTTTTTTACAAGGCTTAAGCTCGATTCCAGAGCAGCAGCATCAGTTAGCCAGTCATCTTGGTTTAAAACATTGGAATAAGTTTCGGTTTGTTGAGTGGCCTTATATTGCAGGGCAAATTCCTCACACAGCAGGGTTAATCTTTATGCTGTGTTTTACTAGCTTTGCCACTGTCATGGCATTAGGTGGTGGACCCAAATCGACCACTATTGAACTCGCTATCTATCAAGCAATTAAATTTGATTTTGATTTACAGGCAGGTGCTTTACTAGCGTTATGGCAAATCTGTTTATGTGCTATTTTAGCTATCTTAATTCAAAAGGTAGCGCGTCCGGCTTTATTAACAACCAACTTTCAAGGTACCGATAATACCTTCCCTCATGACACGCTCTTGTCTAAGTGTTGGGATCTCTTTTGGATAGCAATGATCACCCTATTAGTGGTTCCTCCTTTAGCTATGGTAGTGTTCTCTGGTATTAATCATAAATTATGGATGGTGTTTAACGACCTTGGTTTTTGGATGGCATTTAAGAACTCAATTGTGATTGCGGCTTTTGCTGGGATGATTGCGGTTATTTTTGCCTTCTTTATTCTGTTAGCCAGTCGCCAATGGCGTTTAGTAGGGTTAAACAATAGAGCTGATAAAGTAGAGATGTTAGCCACGATTATTTTAGTGACTCCAGGGTTGGTTATTAGCACGGGGTTGTTTTTACTATTACGAGAGTTCTCAAGTTTGTCTTCTCTCTCCTTATATATTGTGATTGCTGTGAATGCCTTGATGGCATTACCTTTTACACTTAAAAGTTTAGCTGTGCCTATGTTACAAAATGCACAAAAATACGAATTACTGTGCAATAGTTTAGGTATCTTTTCATTACATCGTATTTATTGGGTGGAGTGGAAATCATTAAAAAGGCCTATCTTGCAGGCTATGTCTCTGAGTTTTGTTTTATCCATTGGTGATTTAAGTGCGATAGCGCTATTTGGTAGCCATTCTTTTAGCACTTTACCTTTATATCTATTTCAACTTCTTGGGAGTTATCAGTTAGAATCTGCTGCCGTTGTTTCCTTGGTTTTATTATTATTAAGTGTGGGGACTTTTATGGTCATCGAAAGCCTATTTAAAGAAACACAACCCCATATAAAAAGAGCAAAGCATGATTGATTTTTCGCAGGTCCAATATCACTATCAACAACAAAACTTTACCTTTGACTTACAAGTTGAAGAAGGCAGTATCGTTGCTATATTAGGCCCAAGCGGTGCCGGGAAAAGTACTTTATTGAACTTGTTGACGGGTTTTATTACCCCGAGCAAAGGGGATATTAAGATCCATGGAAAGTCGGTATTAAACCGTGCTCCACATCAACGTCCTTTGTCTATTTTATTTCAAAATAATAACCTATTTAGCCACTTGTCTGCCTTTGATAATATTGGGCTAGGTTTACACCCTGGGTTAAAGCTCAATGATAAACATAAGAAGCGTTTGCAAACTGCTGCATTACAAGTAGGAGTGGAGGATTTGTTAGACCGTCTGCCATCGCAGTTGTCTGGTGGTGAGCAACAACGTGTTGCATTAGCGCGCTGTTTTGTTCAACACAAGCCTATATTATTATTAGATGAACCATTTTCAGCGTTAGACCCTGTATTACGTGTTTCTATGTTAGAGCATGTTAAATCTTTAGCTGACTCTGAAGGCGTGACCATCTTAATGGTGACACACCATATTAGTGATGCTCGTGCAGTCGCATCTGATTTTATATTTGTTGACCAAGGTAAAGCGCTCGCAGTAGATAACATTGCCAACCTAACGACTCAGCACGCAAATCAACGTCTAAGATACTTTTTAAGTGCGGAAGAAAACCAATAAACAGTATCTTTTATTAAAGATCATGACTGTTTTGACGTATGACTATTTTCCTTGGAATTAACTCAACACCAGTTTGATAGCGTTTTGCTGATGCATTCAGTGCGAGCGCTAATGCACTGTCTGCAATTAACTCAAACTGTTGTGGTAGGGAGTTTATCTTTATTGGTAGAAAGTCTAACAAACGATTATCACCAAATGTGCCTAGCTTCAGTTTATCCATTAGTGCAGGTTGCTCAATTAACACATCCAAAATACCTTCCAATAAAGTATAGGAGGTGACAATAATGGCATCTGGTAGTTTATTTTCGGCTATCCACGCACTAAAAATCGCTTTTCCCGACTCACTATTAAAATTGTCTCCATAATCACTAATGGCGATTAAACCTTGTTCTTTTACTTGGGCTTCAAAGCCAGCATGACGTTGTCGAGAAATATTAAGATTAGGCAGAGCACCGATTAAACCAACAGATTTAACCTGATCGGAAATTAAAGACGCAGTTAGTTCATAAGCACCATCAAAATCTTCACTGATCACACAACTAAAATGTTCATCATCTAAAGCGCGGTCAATGGCAATGATCGGCGTACCTTGTTGCTGGATAGGCAGGTAGTAATCACTGCTATCGGTTAATGAGCTAGCTACAAATAGCGCATCAATACGGCGGCTTAATAAAGCTTTAACCAAGTTTCTTTCGGTTTCTGGATCATCATCCGAACAGCCTATTAATATTTGATAGCCCGCTTGACGTGAGTTTGACTCTAGTAACTTAGCAAGTTTGGTATAACTGTTGTTTTCAAGATCTGGAATAATTAAACCAAAAGAACGACTACTTCCAGCACGTAATGATGAAGCGGCATGGTCAGGACTATAATTATGCTCATTAACCACAGCCATCACTTTTAATTGGGTCTTTTCACTAATGCGGTACTTTTTTGCTTTACCGTTAATAACATAACTTGCAGTGGTTTTTGATACACCGGCTAACTGTGCAATTTTATCTAATGTCATGCTGAAAGATCCTTTTTTGTCGATAAGATCATATTAATGACGATCTCTTTTACTTATAGGTTGCATTATAAGCTGAATCGATTCACTATTAAAGCTGAAACGATTCAGTATCGTTATTAGCCTAATAAATACTCATAGGTATTCTTTTAAAAGTGGCTAAATAGAGTGGCTGAATTTTTTTGACTTAATTGCTGAATCGATTCAGTTGTTAAAGTTAAAGGCTAATTTTTATTAATAAAGAGGTTTAGGTTGATGCTGAAACTAACCAACGATGACATCACAATGGCACAAGCCGCAAAAGATAAAATAGCGGCGATTACCACAATTGCAGAACAACTAAATGAGCGAGGTTTAGTCACCAGTGAATATGTGACTGGCATGTTTAATCGCGAATTACAAAATTCGACCTACTTAGGCAATGGTATTGCTATTCCTCACGGTACAACAGATACACGTGATTTGGTTAATGAAACTGGAGTAGTCATTCATCACTTTCCTGATGGGGTGAACTGGGGGGATAACAATCTCGTCTATGTGGCGATTGGTATTGCCGCTAAGTCAGATGAGCATTTAGGTATTTTAAAGCAGTTAACTAAAGTCTTGTCTGTGGATGGCGTTGAAGAGAAGTTAAAAGCAGCAACCACTGAACAAGACATTATCACGCTATTAAATGGTGATGTGCAATTTGAAGCGGATTTTAACCAGCAGCTGATGCAATTAAATTTCCCTGCGACGGATATGATTCAAATGGCCGCCGTAGCGGGTGGTTGTTTAAAAAATCAAGACTGCGTAGCGCAACAATTTGTTGCTGAATTAGTCGTTAAAGCACCTACGCATTTAGGTAATGGCTTAAGGTTGATTAGTGGTGACAAAGCAGTGAATCGTTCTGCGATGGCATTTGTAACTACCAGTGAACATTGTGAGTTTAATGGGGAAGTGGTGAAGGGGCTGATTGTGATTGCCGCTTGTAATGATACTCATCATGGTTTTCTTAAGACTCTTAGCCATTGCATATTCGAACAACAACAAGGTGAGTTGCTGATTGCTTCTAAAGATAAATTAATTGCTTACTTTACCAATCATGAAGAAGACGACATAAGCAGTGACTCAGCTTTAACAGAGACATTTAGAATTAATAATACGCATGGTTTACACGCAAGGCCGAGTGCAATGTTAGTGGCAACTATTAAGCCATTTAGCGCCAACATTATGGTTAAAAACCTCGATGGAGAAGATAAAACAGTGAATGCTAAAAGCTTAATGAAAGTGATCGGCTTAGGCGTTAAGTATGGCGATCGATTACAGTTTATTGCTGATGGTGACGATGCGAAACAAGCGCTTGCTGCGATTAGTGAAGCCATTGTTTCTGGGTTGAGTGAGGGATAAAAATGAGAGATATAAATAATAAAGTAGTCACTATCACTTTAAACCCTGCATTAGACCTCACCGGCAGTGTTGGAAAGTTGAATTTAGGCTCAGTCAATTTAGCAGAGGAAGGTTCCTTGCATGCGGCAGGTAAAGGGGTAAATGTTGCGAGAGTACTTTCTGACTTAGGGGCGGAGGTAACAGTAACAGGCTTTTTAGGGCGAGATAACGATGCACTATTCAGTACACTTTTTCTGATATGAGTGCTGATGATCAATTTATTCGCGTGGACGGTGCAACACGAATCAACGTGAAGCTAGTTGAAGAAAATGGCCAAGTCAGCGATATCAACTTCCCTGGTGTACATGTTTCTGAACAAGCGATTAAAGCCTTTGAATCTAAGTTGTGGGCATTAGCTGAAACACATCAGTTTTTTGTACTCGCTGGAAGCCTTCCAACAGGTATTACGCCTGAATTGTGTGCAAGTTGGATTAAAAAACTACATGAAATGGGCAAAAAAGTCATTTTTGATAGTAGCCGTGCTGCGTTAGTCGCTGGCTTAACTGCACAGCCTTGGTTAATTAAACCTAATGATGAAGAGTTATCTGAACTCGTTGGAACAAAACTGACTTCCGCACAGGCTTGCCAGCAAGCTGCAGAGGGTTTAGCTGCGAAAGGGATCGATAATGTGGTGCTCTCATTGGGCGAAAAAGGCGTGATCTGGCTAGCTAAAGATCAGCAACAGCAAACTCAATGGTATTTCTCTCAACCACCTAAAATGACAGTAGTTAGTACTGTGGGCGCTGGAGATACCTTAGTTGCTGGCTTATGTTGGGGCCACTTGCAAGGCTGGCAAGCTGAACAAATTTTATCCTTTGCCACTGCACTTTCAGCATTAGCTGTATCGCAGGTTGGTGTGGGTGTTGAGAGTCTCGAAAGCGTTACTGAATTACAACAAAAAGTAACGCTGAATAACCTTTTTTAATCGTTTTAGAAATTGAGTGAAGGATTGATTATGAAAAATATAGTGATGGTCACTGCCTGCCCAAGCGGTGTTGCAAATAGCATTATTGCCGCTGGTTTATTGAAAAAAGCAGTACAAACCTTAAACCTAGAAGCCGTTATTGAGTGCCAATCAAGTGTATTACCAGTGGATACGTTAACTGAGCAACAAATTGCAGATGCTGATGCGGTATTGATTGTGAGTAATGGTGCAGTCGATAACAGCCGTTTTGTTGGTAAAAAAGTATATCAAGGTGATATCTCTGAATGTACTAGCGACCCAAAAGTGTGGTTAGAAACAGCGTTAACTAAACTAACCGTATTAGATGCAACACAAGTGACTGAGGTATCTTTATCTAAAGCTTCTGAAGCTGGTAATGAAAAGCATATTGTTGCTATTACTGCTTGCCCAACTGGGGTTGCGCATACTTTTATGGCGGCGGAAGCATTAGAAGCGGAAGCTGAACGTCAAGGTTATACCATCAAAGTGGAAACTCGTGGCTCAGTGGGAGCAAAAAATCAATTAACCGATCAAGATATTAGTGCTGCTGATTTAGTGATTATTGCTGCTGATATTGAAGTGTCATTAGATCGTTTTAATGGCAAACGCTTATATAAAACCAGTACAGGCCTTGCGTTAAAGAAAACCCAACAAGAAATTGACAAAGCCTTTGCTGAAGCGAGTATTTATCAAGGAACTGGAAAAATAAATAGCGATCCTAGTGAAGAGAAAAGGGCGCTTATAAGCACCTTATGACGGGTGTATCACATATGTTACCCGTGGTGATTGCAGGTGGTTTATTAATTGCCTTGTCCTTTGTTTTTGGTATTGAAGCCTTTAAAGAGGAGGGCACCTTAGCGGCCACCTTAATGGATATCGGTGGTGGTGCGGCCTTTGCGTTAATGATTCCAGTTTTAGCAGGATTCATTGCCTTTTCTATTGCAGACCGACCTGGGTTAGCCCCTGGTTTAATTGGCGGTATGTTAGCGAGTCAATTAGGTGCTGGTTTCCTTGGGGGGATTGCCGCTGGTTTTATTGCGGGTTACGCAGCTAAGTTTATTGCTGACAAAGTATCACTACCGCAATCCATGGAAGCATTAAAACCTATTTTAATTATTCCGTTTTTAGCGAGTTTAGTGACCGGTCTAGTGATGATCTACATTGTAGGTGGTCCGGTGGCAGCAATTATGGCGGCATTAACAGAGTTTCTAACCAATATGGGATCAACCAATGCCGTGTTACTCGGAATAGTGTTAGGTTGTATGATGTGTTTTGACCTTGGTGGTCCAGTTAATAAAGCGGCATATACCTTTGGTGTTGGTTTACTAGCATCTCAATCATACGGGCCAATGGCTGCGATCATGGCGGCAGGTATGGTACCTGCATTAGGCATGGGCTTAGCGACTTTCTTAGCTAAACAAAAGTTTATTGCAACAGAGCAGGAAGCGGGTAAAGCCTCTTTTGTATTAGGCTTATGTTTTATCTCTGAAGGTGCGATTCCATTTGCAGCAAAAGATCCAATGCGTGTCATTCCAAGTTGTATGTTAGGTGGTGCAATCACAGGTGGTTTATCTATGTTATTTGGTGCGCAGTTATTAGCACCTCATGGTGGATTGTTTGTTCTGCTTATTCCAAACGCAATTACGCCGGTATTAATGTACCTAGTTGCAATTGCAGCCGGGACGCTAGTGACTGGTTTCACTTACGCTTTCTTAAAAAATAAAGCAGATGTACAAGCAGCTAGCGCTTAAGTATGACCGCTATAAACTAGATTGCTAAAACTAAAAAGGGGATAACGATTTAATCGTTATCCCCTTTTTTTAATCACTCTGATTAAGCGTAATTAATCAGATGCTTCGTGCTCTAATACCGCGATATTTTTATCTGATACTAGTGGGCCTGTTTGATGATGAGCATCAGTTTCATCTTCAGTAATATAGTTAAGTAAGCAACTACTGTAGTTAGCTTCCGCTTTAGCTACATGTTTACCGTCATCACTGCGGATTAAAATTGTATCACCGGCAGAGAACTCACCATGAACTTCAAGGATTTCATTACTCGTTAGTTGGTCACAGTGTTCATCTAATGGATATTCAAAGCCATCTTCAATAACTACTTCACCTTGTGCTTTTGATGTATGTGTCATCCAATGTAAGTCTTCTTCCATTGGTTTTGCATAAGGGGCAAAAATAGTACACTGGGTTTTTACCTAAAATTAATTGCTCAAATGAGTGTTCTTTGAAGCCATTAATAATATAAGTTGTGAGACCATGTGATGTTGCTTTTTCTGCAGCTTCAATTTTAGTCTGCATACCACCCGTGCCGACACTGCTGTGTGCGCCACCGGCCATATCGAAAATACTTTGGTCGATAGTATTCACATTTTTAATCATTACCGCATCGTCATTGGTGTGCGGGTTTTTGTCGTATAGGCCATCAATATCAGAACAGATAATTAACGCATCTGCATCCGCCGCTGCGGCTACCATGGCAGATAGGTTATCGTTATCGCCTACTTTTAATGCATCGGTTGTTACTACATCATTTTCGTTTACAACCGGTAAAATACCATGGTCAAGTAATGCGAAGATTGTTTCACGTACACTGTCGTAACGCTCTCTATCTTGGAAATCACCATGGGTTAATAAAATTTGTGCAGATGGGAAATCAAAGAAGCGATCCCAAGCAGCCATCATTTCGTTTTGACCGGCTGCGGCCATTGCTTTTTTAATAGGTAATGAAGGCTTGTCGATGTTACCAAAGAAGTGAGCGCCTGCTGCTACTGAGCCTGAAGAAACCAGAATCACCTCTGTGCCTCTGTCTCTACATTGTAAAATAAATTTGGCGATATGTAATAGGTAACGAGAACTACAGCCTTTTCTTTCTGGGGCTATTAGTGCACTACCAACTTTTAATACAATTCGATTCCACTTATGATTTTTCATATTTTCTCTTTTAGCTTTTTTACTGCATTACTCTTTATTCTGATGTAGACGATTAATCGCAAGAGTAAGAAGCGATTAACTGCTTTAGATAACTATGTTATGTCAGCAATTTCATAGCTCTATTCGGATAATAATATTGTTAGATTGTGTTTTAGGAACGGATGGAACTTGGAGGGGGAAGGTTTGTTGATATACGATAATTTCTCATGAGAGCCATTATTTTATGTCCTGCCTTACTAGGTTGATTCAAAGATTAATTACATAAAAAAAAGGTCTTAAATATGTAATTGCATCTAGTGTAACATATTTATAACAATTTTTTGTTTAAATTTTAGTCACAGAGAATAGACTCGTTAAATAGTCGAAAGTTCACGCTTTCTTATAAACTCACTTTTACTTACGGTACTTTTATTTTATAATTTAACGCCAATTGTCACAAACCTGTCATATGGCTGCAAGAAACAAAAAATAGTCATTGGCTATTAAACTCATTGAAACTAACAATTTTACCTATTGCGACTTTTGTCACATAATGCACCTCATGGACTCGGGGAACGAGTTCAAATAGTAAATAACCCAAACTTAATAGGAATCTCAAAATGATCAATACTAAATTGAAACCATTCAACGCAAGTGCTTTTAAATCTGGTGAGTTCGTAGAAATCTCAGAGCAAGACGTACTAGGTAAATGGTCTATCTTTTTCTTCTACCCTGCTGACTTCACTTTTGTATGTCCTACTGAATTAGGTGACGTTGCTGATCACTACGAAGAGCTACAAAAACGTGGTGTTGAAGTTTTCTCTGTATCTACTGATACTCACTTCACTCACAAAGCATGGCACGACAGTTCAGACACTATCGGTAAAATCAACTACTTCATGGTTGGTGACCAATCAGGTAACATCACAAATAACTTCAACGTTATGCGTGAAGGTCAAGGCCTTGCAGACCGTGCTACATTCCTAATCGATCCAGAAGGTACAATCCAAGCAATGGAAATCACTGCTGAAGGTATTGGCCGTGATGCTGAAGACCTACTACGTAAAGTTAAAGCTGCACAATACGTAGCTGCTAACCCAGGTGAAGTATGTCCAGCTAAATGGAAAGAAGGTGAAGAAACACTAGCTCCTTCTCTAGACCTAGTAGGTAAAATCTAAGTCTAAAAAGCTAAGCAATTTTATTATTGCTTAGCACTAAATAGACCTTAGTCAGCAAGGCTGAGGTCATTTAAAAATAGATTTTTATAAAGCCTTATTGACGAGAGAGTCGATTTTTAAATTAACCAATTTGCTTATTCACGTTTTTTGTTAAACGTGCACAAACACAGCTATAAAAAATTAAAAGGGTGGAATTATGTTAGACCAAAATATGAAGGCGCAATTAAAAGCGTACTTAGATAACTTAAAAACAGAAGTAAAACTTGTTCTTAGTCTTGATGATAGTGAAACAGCTAAAAAGCTTAAAACACTAGCTACTGATATTGCATCACTGCATGATAAAGTATCTGTAGTAGAAGATCAATCAGCAAGTACTCGTAAACCAATCATGCAAGTGGTTAACCCAACTAAAAATACTGCTATCGGTTTTGCTGGCTTACCAATGGGTCACGAATTTACATCATTAGTATTAGCATTATTGCATACTGGTGGTCACCCAATGAAAATTGATGCTGAAGTGATTGAACAAGTACGTAACCTTGAAGGTGATTTTAACTTTGAAGTGTTCATCTCTTTAAGCTGTCAGAACTGTCCAGATGTCGTACAAGCATTAAATATGATGGCTGCGATTAACCCAAGCATCAAAGCAACTATGATTGATGGTGGTGCGTTCCAAGATGAAGTTGCAGATCGTAACATCATGGCGGTACCAAGCGTTTATTTAAACGGTGAAGTATTCACACAAGGTCGTATCACATTAACTGAAATTTTAAGTAAAGTTGATACTGGCGCTGCGAAAAAACAAGCTGCAGCATTAAACGAAAAAGAACCGTATGAAGTATTAGTTGTTGGTGGTGGCCCAGCGGGTGCATCTGCAGCAATCTATGCAGCGCGTAAAGGTATCCGTACTGGTGTTGTTGCTGAACGTTTCGGCGGACAAGTAATGGATACAATGGCCATTGAAAACTTTATCTCTGTTAAAGAGACGCAAGGTCCTAAATTAGCTGCTGCTCTTGAAGAACACGTAAAAGAATATGATGTAGATATCATGAACGAACAGCGTGCTGATTCAGTCGTTGCTGCAGAAAAAACTGAAGATGGTTACATCCACGTTTCTTTAGAGAGCGGTGCAACATTAAAAGCCGTAGCGTTATCTTATCAACAGGTGCTCGTTGGAGAAAAATGAACGTACCTGGTGAGCAAGAGTACAGCAACAAAGGTGTTGCTTACTGCCCTCACTGTGACGGGCCATTATTCAAAGGCAAAAAAGTTGCGGTAATTGGTGGTGGTAACTCAGGTATTGAAGCGGCAATCGACTTAGCTGGTATCGTCGCTCACGTAACTGTTTTAGAGTTCGCTGACACACTACGTGCTGACCAAGTACTAGTAGATAAAGCTAATAGCATCGCTAATATCGATATCATTAAAAGTGCACAAACAACAGAAGTGATTGGTGACGGAACTCGTGTTACTTCACTTAAATATCTAGACCGTGTTAGCAATGAAGAGCACGAAGTTGAGTTGTCTGGTATCTTTGTACAAATCGGCTTAATGCCAAACAGTGATTTCTTAAAAGACAGCGGTGTTACTTTATCACCACGTGGCGAAATCGAAGTAAATGCAAAAGGTGAAACATCACTACCAGGCGTATTTGCTGCAGGTGATGTAACAACCGTTCCTTACAAGCAAATCATCATTGCAATGGGTGAAGGTTCTAAAGCAAGTCTAAGTGCATTTGACCACTTAATTAGAACACCAGCACCAGTAGCAAAAGTAGCTAACGTAGCTTAATTTGCAATAACAGTTTTTGTTATGGCCATTCACTAAGTGGCTAATTATAACAACAGGCCAAATACCCATGTATTTGGCCTTTTTTGTTTTTAGTTCCCTACCATTCTACTTTTGTTAACACATCATCTTATAGTCTCTTGTAAACATAATATTAGTCTGGATATATAACCTGTTGTGAACTCGCTAGTTTATTCAATAACTAATACTAATTGTATTAAATAACTGATCTAAATTTTGCGCCGGAAAAATGGCTTAGTTTGAGGCGTAAGTTGATGTAAATGGTTGTTCCCTATGCGAAACTTATTTCATCGTTGGCGGAGCACTTGGCAATACAATCAATGAGGTGTTATTCGTTGCTTGTAAACTTCTCCTAAAGAGACACTGGGCCAGACCCTGATTAAAAGTAGAAAAATTGAGCAGATAACTGTGGTTATGATATTGTAGATAAAATAATCACTTAAAATTCAGGAGGATATTTTGAATCAGCTTATTAATATTATTATTTGTATTTTCTTACCACCACTGGCGGTATTGTTGAAGTTTGGATTAGGAAAGGATTTTCTAATTAACTTAATTTTAAGTATTTTCTTCTGGGTGCCAGGGATCATACATGCGTTATGGGTAACGACTCGTTAAACACTTAAGCTTAAACCCTTTAATGTATAATAAAAAAATGCCCCAGTCACAAGATGGCTGGGGCATTTTTTGTTTCTATGATGACTACTATTATTTAATAGTGAATTTTACGTCTGCATCGCGTAATAAGTATAAAGCGAAACAGGCTGCCCACATCGGCCAAGCTGCAAAAAATAGTAAGCTATTAAACGGATCTGCATATTTTGCAAAAGCAGAAAGTGTAGAGCCGCCATGCATTAAAAATATTAGCCCGTAAGTAAAGCGCTTCTTAATGCCGGCGACAAAAGCTAATACTAACAGTAACTGCAAGGCTCCTATTAAGTAACTGATTAAGTCGCTACTCCCTAGCCCATAATATTTTTCAAATACTACAACTGAATGACCAGGATTTACAAACTTATCCATAGTCCAAACAAACATAACAATGAAAACACCCAAACGCAGTGCGAATAAGCTAGTTTGTAGGCGATCTGTTAATGCGGGTGAAAGAGATTGAGACATTAAAACTTCCTTGATTAAAAGTGCTAGATATACCAATAAAAAACCCAGCGGGAAGGCTGGGCTGTTATTAGTGCAATATATTACTTAATAGTAAATTTCACATCTTCATCACGTAGTAGATAAAGGGCAAAACAAGCTGCCCACATTGGCCAAGCAGCAAAGAACAATAGGTTGTTAAAGCCATCTATGTATTGGTTATAAGCAGATAACGTTGATGCACCGTGTAATATGAAGATTAAACCGTATGTTAAGCGTTTTTTCACACCTGCTAAGAACGCTAGAACCAATACTAATTGCACAGCGCCTAGTACATAAACCGCAATTGTACTTGAGCTTATACCATAAAATATTTCAAATACTTTAGCTGTATGACCAGGGTTAACGAATTTATCCATCGTCCACATAAACATTACAATAAATACACCTAGACGCAGAGAAAATAGAGCGCATTCCAAGCGGCTTTTAGTGTTGGTAGATAGAGTTTGAGACATTGATTTTTCCTTAGAATTTTAAAAATTTTAGTTTGGAATAATCAAAGACCTTGAAAGATTCGATTTAATTTCACAATTTTAAAATTTAATTTGAGAAAGGTTCAAAGAACCTATTTTTATTACTAATTCATCTATAGGTTGGTGGAAGTTAATGAGGAGTCGAAGTATCTAAAAGAAGGAATAGTTGCACAGCACATAAAGTGCTCGCAACTATTATTGATGTATTAAAGAGCTGATGTATGTAATTACCGACTTGCTACACAAGAACAAGTGATATTGATTGACTCTTTTTTACATCAAGGTTATTTAGCTGAACGTCTTGATGATTGGCGACGACGCCCTTTTTGTGCTTTCTTAGGTGCGTAAGCGGCATCAGAGTTAGGTACTACTAATTTAGGCTCAAACCCTTCAATAACTTCACGTTTAATAAAGTAACCTAGGTGTTGTTCAATGGCGCATAAGTTACGGAAGTCATCTCTTGAGACGAATGAGATCGCTTCTCCTGCCGCGCCTGCTCGACCCGTACGGCCAATTCGATGCACGTAATCTTCAGCTTCATCAGGTAAGTCGTAGTTGATCACACGCTCTAAATCATCAATATCAATACCGCGTGCAGCAATACCTGTCGCGACTAAGAATTGAATTTTACCTGCTTTAAACTCTTCCATTAATTGCTCACGCATCGCTTGGCTACGGCCACTATGGAAAGATTCTGCTGCAATTTCGCGTTTTTCTAACTGGCTAACTAATTTAGCTGCGCCGCGTTTTGTTTCAATGAAGATCAAAGCCTGTTGCCATTTATTCTCATGAATTAAATGACTTAATAATGCTGACTTAAACTCTTTATCGACGGTAATTAAATGTTGTGCAATTTTGGGGACAGTTACATTTTCTGGCGTAATCGAAATCTCAACAGCTTCGGTTACCGCTGTTCTTGCAAGAAAGCGCACTTGCTTCGATAGAGTGGCTGAAAACAATAGGTTTTGACGTTGCTCTGGTAACTTTTCAACGACTTTATTAATGTCGCTAATAAAGCCCATATCTAACATACGATCAGCTTCATCAATGACTAAAATCGTTGTTTCATCAAAATGAATAGCGCGACGCGTATACATATCCAATAGGCGCCCAGGTGTTGCCACTAAGATATCAACACCTTCAATTAAACGCTGTTTTTGTGGCTCGATATCAACACCGCCATACATGGCCATCGAACTGATATTGATGTGCTTAGCATAATGTTGAATGTTCTCTTCAACTTGGATAGCAAGCTCTCGTGTAGGCGTTAAAATTATCGCATGCACACGCTTAGGACGAACCATTGGCGCATCAATTAATTTTTGTAAAATAGGCAAGACAAAACTAGCTGTTTTACCAGTGCCCGTTTGTGCAGCGGCAATCACATTTTTGCCGGCTAATACTTTAGGTATCGCCTTTTCTTGAATAGGCGTTGGCGCTTCATAACCTTGTTCAGTTACGGATTGTACAATTGGGGCACTTAACCCAAGCGATGAAAATGACATACTCTTCTCTCATTAAAACAATAATGGCCAGTTAAACTGACCATTATAAGGTGATTCTATTGAACAATGGTGCTGAATCAAATCGACTCACATGACCATTTTCATTAAGGTATTAAGCTAATTTCTTTGCTTCTTCTTGACTTGCTAGGTACTCGTTATAGGTTCCTTGGAAGTCGATGACTTGTTTTTCTTTAATATCAATAATACGTGTTGCTAGTGAAGAGACAAATTCACGGTCGTGACTGACAAAAATTAACGTACCTTTAAACTCTTTTAATGCATTATTTAAGGCATCAATGGCTTCTAAGTCCATGTGGTTAGTAGGTTCATCCATCACTAATACATTGACATCTTGCATCATTAATTTACCGAATAGTAGACGGTTTTTCTCACCACCTGAACAATTACGTGCTTTTTTATTAGCATCATCATCAGTAAATAATAAGCGGCCTAAAATACCGCGCACCATTAAATCGTTATGTTTGCTGGTACGCCATTGACCCATCCAATCCATTAACGTTAAATCATTATCAAAGTCTTTTGAGCTATCCTGTGGACAGTAACCGATAGAGGCATTTTCAGACCACTTAACTACCCCTTCGTTATGTTGTAAGTCATTGACTAAACAACGCATAAAGGTCGTTTTACCGACACCATTCTCACCAATAATAGCCAGTTTAGCGCCGGCTTCTAATATGATATCACCACCGCTAAATAAAGGACCTTCATCAAAACCGTGACCTAAGCCTTCTAATACTAGTGCTTGGCGATGCATTTTTTTACCTTCATCAAACGATAAAGAAGGGTGAAGACGACTGGTTGCTTTCACTTCATCCAGTTTGATCTTATCCATTTTCTTTGCACGAGAGCTGGCTTGTTTCGCTTTAGAGGCATTAGCACCAAAACGGTTTACAAAGTCTTGTAGTTCGTCAATTTCTGCACTTTTCTTCGCATTCTCAGATAAGAGTTGCTCACGGATTAATGATGATGCTTCTAGGAAGTATTCATAATTACCCGGATAAATACGTAACTCACCGTAATCGATATCTGCCATGTGTGTACATACTGAGTTTAAGAAGTGACGGTCATGAGAAATGATAATCATAGTACAACGGCGTTTATTTAACTCGTCAGATAACCAGTTAATAGTATTGATATCCAAGTTATTGGTTGGCTCATCGAGCAATAGTAAATCTGGGTTAGCGAATAGTGCTTGTGCTAATAACACACGCAGTTTCCAACCTGGCGCAACTTGCTTCATTAAACCAAAATGAAACTCTTCTTCAATACCTGCGGCTAAAAGGATATCTCCAGCACGACTTTCAGCTGTATAACCATCCATTTCAGCAAATTCACTTTCTAGTTCACCTACTTTCATGCCATCTTCTTCTGACATCTCAGGTAAGCTATAGATGCGATCACGCTCTTGTTTTACTTTCCATAGCTCTTTATCACCCATGATCACCGCATCAATAACCGTATACTCTTCAAAGGCAAACTGATCTTGGCTTAACGTACCCATCTTGATACCTGGATCTAAAGATACATTACCTGCACTTGGCTCTTGTGCTCCGGTTAGAATTTTCATGAAGGTTGATTTTCCGCAACCATTTGCACCAATTAAACCGTAACGGTTGTAGTTACCAAATTTGGCAGAAATGTTTTCAAATAAAGGCTCAGCGCCAAATTGCATTGTAATGTTTGCGGTAGATATCAAAATCAAGATTCCATCAGTTAAGAGTAGTTTGATACGCAAAATAGCATTATCAAGCTACAGAAATATTTAGGTCGGGCAGTATACAGATTAAGCAGCGAAAATATCGAATTATGTGATTAAAAGCAGCGTTTTTTTGGTTTATTTTTAATCAGCTTTATTTATACCTTCATGATTAAACAATAATTGTAGGTTTTTATTTTAGGGGGCTTTTATTTTTAAGATTGTTAAGTAAGTATATCTAACCGATTAAAGTAATTTTTTATTGTTTTTTTTGTGGTGACTAGTACAGAATCATTGGTTGCTTTGGTGCTATTTATCATTTTTGGAAGTGGTTGGGTACTTAGCCTGATTGGTGTTGTTTTTTATCAAAGAACACGAGCTGGTTGGGCCTATATAGTCGCTATGATTGGGTTTTCTATCTATATTCCTATTGGTTTGCTTGGAGTATTAGGGCTGCATAGTGATCGTAAAGAAAGAGATGAAAAAGTGTTTCTTGAGCGGCTTGCGGCAAAAAGAGCAATGACAAGCAATAAAGTAGATAATTGAGTGATGTGAATTAAGCAAGGAGCTAAACATACACTTTATTAGTATAGCTCCTTATTTTTATTTACAAACCTTGCTGGTACTGAGCATTGGTCGACACTGGAATTAAATTAGTCACTGTGACTTCTGCTTGTTGATCACCGGCTAGGAAATCTTCAAAGTATTTAATTAACTCTGCTTTATCTTGTTTCTCTTTTGAGCCTGAACCGATATCGGTTAGGTCAATAAAGAATTCATCAAATAAGTTTGAGAAGTCTTTAATTGCTTCAAAGTTTAAAAATTGTTCGTGGTTGTAAATACTTGGGTAACCACCGAGTTGTTTATCAACAGCAAAAGAGATGCCTTTAACGTTAGTGATTGTGGTAGCTTTTTGACACTTCAACATACAACCATCTTCGATACTCGGCTTGTTACAACCAACGGTTTGTTGGAAGAAACATTGGCGACTAGTCATCATCAAAATAGGGTGGTAGATGCTGTATAGCATTTTGAAGTTAGCTGGACGTTTGATGTTTTTAATTTGATTGCGGTTAATCTCATTTGAGATAAATGCACCTGCACAGTTTAACTCTTCTTGCATGGTTAATAATGCGTAAGAATTAGTGGTGTTTAAAAACGGACCTGCTATCCATTCAATACCCATTTCAAAAGCTTTATAAGCAATACCTGTATTGTTAGTAACAATACGCTCTGGCTTTAATTCCTCTAAAATACGTACGGCTTCGATGTAATCTTTACCAATTAATACCGCTGGGAACCATGGAATGAAACGTGGATTACGAGCTAGAATATCACGTTGTTTATTACAGCGTTTTTTAAAGCTTTCAGGGAGTTTAAAGTAGATGTCTGCCTCTGTTAAGTCTCCAAGATAAGCATCCTTTTCATCACTGATCAATATGGATAGTGTTGGTTGTTCATTGAGTTTTGGATGAGATGTCAATGCAGGAATAGTCACCGCAGGTATCACTTCCTTTTCACCATTGAGGTAATAAGCGACTTTATTTTTAACGTCAGTTAACTCTTTAAAAGGAATGGTTAAACCTGAGTCTAATCTTGAGAAATCAAACTCAGCGACGTTATAACGGCTATTTTTAAAGCTTTTAAAACGCTTAGCAATGGCTTCCTCTGTAACGGCAGATTGTTCTGATTTAATTAAGTTAGAATTTGATTCTACGATAATGGTTTTTTGGTCGATAACAATTGTTACTGTAAATGGTCTATCTAACTGCCCAGAAAAACTCAGTGAAAGGTCACTTTTGTCGATCTTTAACGTAGCAACTTTTGCAGCGACCTCATCTACTATTTTGTTTTTGTCATCACGTAGAATATCTTGCGCTTCTTGGATTTGTACCACAGAAATAGCATTACTTTTTTCATTGGCATGAGTAAAGCTGTTATCGCGTGGATTATCGATAAACATATCTTTGGTTAAGTTGCCTTTTAAGAATGAATTGGTGAAGTCTCGGTTAAACACTTTATATAACGCTGAATCATCTGCTAATAATTTGCCTGTATCAACAAATTGATTGATCTGCTGACGCCAGCTATCAACCACGGTATGTACGTATTGTGCACCTTTAATACGGCCTTCAATTTTTAATGAGTCAACACCAGCATCGACTAGTTCAGGTAAGTCGAACCAAGCTGAGTTATCTTTTAAGTTAAGTGGGTATTTGTTACCTGCATTGGTTTCTTCATATTCATCACGACAGGCTTGACTGCAACGACCACGGTTACCAGAATTACCGACACTCACTGAGCTTGAGTAACATTGACCCGAAAAGGCAATACATAGTGCGCCATGAACAAAGACTTCGGTTAATACATCATTGTCGTGAGCTAATGCAGTCAGACTTTTGATTTCAGATAGATTTAATTCACGTGATAAGTTGGCGCGTGTCGCCCCGATTTTAGCAAGGAACAGTACTTGACCTTCGTTATGAGTGGTGAGCTGAGTAGAGGCGTGAATATGTAGGCTTGGGAAGAACTTTTTAACTAAGTTGAATAAGCCAAGATCTTGCACAATGATCCCATCAATACCAGTATTTACTAACTGGTTTAATAACTTAGTTAATGCAGGCAATTCATGCTCTAGGATAACGATATTTAGGGTTAGAAAAACCTCACACTGATATTCATGTGCTAATTTGATGATCCCAACTAGGTCATCAAAAGACAGGTTTGCAGCACGGTTACGAGCATTAAAAATATCTAAGCCACAGTAGATGGCATTAGCCCCTGCGATAATGGCGGCTTTAATGGCATCAACATCACCACCAGGGGCTAACAATTCAATTTTTCTACTCATTCTCTTCACCGTCTATTTAATATATTACTTTGGGCGGGAGTTTACCTTTATATCACTACATTTACTATGGCATTACATGGTGAGGTCGATTGAAAACTGGTTTAGGCACTCTTTATATATAGCCATATTTTTAATTAATAGGGTACTTTTTAAGTAAACAGGATCATTGTAAATAAATTCATCGCTTTAATTGTTGTTTTTCTACTTTTATCTCCTTTTTATTTTGATTTGTCTACTACAATGGAGGTATTCAAGGAATGAAGAACAATAGCAGCAAGGAGCAGTACATTGTTAAATACTATAGGTAAAAGCATTAGAATTAAATTATCACTATCCATTGGGTTAGTGTTTATCTCTTTAATTCTAGTTGTCGTTGCTTACAACTCTATTACCTCTAAATTAACCGATGGTATAGAAACGGAAGGGCATCGTTTTATTCCCGCGTTATCTCTTGTATTAAATGCAGATAGAGACCTGTATCAAGCTTATGTCGCACAGCTTGAGTATCTACATGAAAATGATCCCTCTTTTAAGAAAGACTTTGAAGAAAATGCTCAGCAAACAACGGATAAAATGCAAGAGTATCGGGAGTTATTATCGGGTTATCCTGAGATAATAGATAAATTAACTGGCTTTGACCTGAGTTATGACATTTGGAAAAAAGACTCTGATCAATATTTTCATTTATTTGCTCAAGGTAAAAAAGCAGAAGCAGAGGAATTACTGTTTACAATTAATCGACAACATTTCTCAGAGTTAAGGGATATTCTTGATACCGCAGGTGAGCTGCTCTATAAAGAATCTCAAGTAACAATTGATGATGTTAACGCGGAAGTGAATAGTCATAAATTTTGGTTACTATGTTTTATTATTTTTGTGGTGATTGTATCGGCAGTATTAACGTACTTAGTACCAAAAGTTTTAGTAGGTGGGATTGATGATTTAACTGCGCGTATTAAGCAAATCCGTGAAGGAGATGGTGATTTAACACAACGTATTTCTTCTCAAAGAGCAGATGAATTAGGTGAGCTTGCCAATGAATTCGATTTATTTGTAGGTAAGTTGCAGCACTTAATTGCGTTAATTAAAGAAAACAGTATTTCGTTAAATAGCAATGCAAAAGGGTTGAGAGATATGTCTGTTTCTAGCAAAGACTTGAATGTATCACAACATCAAAAAATTGAAGCTATTGCGACCGCCGTTAACCAATTCAGTGCGTCTATTCGAGAAGTCGCTGAAAATACCTTACATGCCTCGACAGCAACTAATGAAACGACTGAGATGACTAATAATGGCATGGTATTAATTGATCAGTCCGTTCAAGATGTGAAAGAGCTGTCACAATCAATACAACGAGCGAATGACGATATTACAACACTAACAGAAGAGTCGAACAATATTGCGGTGGTGTTGGACGTTATTCGTAATATTGCTGATCAAACTAACTTATTAGCACTCAATGCAGCCATTGAAGCGGCGCGTGCAGGTGAGCATGGCTCAGGCTTTGCAGTAGTTGCCGATGAGGTTCGCTCTTTGGCTAGCAAAACCCAAGAATCGACTAATGAAATTCAACAGATGATTGGTAAACTTCAAGCCGGTGTGAAAAACGCAGTGGTGTCCATTGAAGACGGCTTTGATAAAGTACACCAAAATGTAAAATCCACTGAACAAACGCAAACTATGTTCGAAAATATCAAAAACTCTACCAATTTAATTAGTGATATGGTGGCTCAAATTGCTACGGCTACTGAACAACAAGGGAATGTATCGGAGGATATTAATAGTAATTTAATAAACGTGAGTGATCAAAATAGAGAAAGCTTAGATGTTTCTGAGAAAGTCTATCAAGCATCAATTGAACTGAACGATTTATCAGAACAACTCAGTGACAATGTCATTCAGTTTAAAGTGAATTAAGCTTGTTTAAACCTTATTTTATCATATCCGTTACTTTAGTCATTGTCTGCTATTGGAGTTTAGGGCTAAACTAAGATTCGCCCAGCCTATCTATTTATAACATTAAATGGATGGGTTTCTTTCTCCATACAAGGACAAAATTATGATTCAAGTCGGTCAAAAATTACCAGCAGCAAACGTAAGCCAATTAACCGCTGATGGCATGCAATCTCATGATGTTAATGAGTTATTTTCTGCTAAAAAAGTCGTGTTATTTGCTGTTCCTGGCGCATTTACACCAACTTGTTCAGAAGCGCATTTACCAGGTTATGTAGTACTTGCTGATAAGCTGAAAGCAAAAGGTGTAGATTTAATTGCTTGTATAGCCGTTAATGATGCGTTTGTAATGAAGGCATGGGGTGAAGCACAAAATGCATCTGAATTGTTAATGTTAGGTGACGGCGATGCTAGCTTCACAAAAGCACTAGGTTTAGATAAAGATACAGCTGGATTTGGTGGCGTTCGCTCACAGCGTTATGCAATGATTATTGAAGATGGTGTTGTGACAGCTTTAAATGTTGAAGAAGCGGGTGAATTTGAAGCCAGTAAAGCCGAAACAATTTTAGCGGCTTTATAGAATTAAAATTTCATGCTGCTTGTGTAAACTTGCAGCATGATTATTGAACCGTGTTGATCCCTTTCCGATTCGTTTTACTGAACATCTATATATTGATGTAAATTAGGGAAGTAACAGACAACCTCAACACCTTCTGCTTTGGCTTGTTCAAATAGGGCTGCGTATTTCTTATCTATAAAGCTTGCTGGCTGGACGTTCTTAATTCCCGAATGTAATACTGCAAATAATAAAACACTACGGTGCCCCTGATGTTTCATCTCTATTAATTCACGTAGATGTTTTTGACCTCGTGTAGTTACTGCGTCAGGGAAATAACCATCTCCAGGTTGAACACGTTCATCCAGTAAAGTGCAACTTTTTACTTCTACATAACAGTTTGGTTTATTTTTTTGTGTTAAAAGAAAGTCGATACGGCTGTTTTCCTCTCCATATTTAACTTCCGCTTTGCAATCTTGATAACCGCACAGTGCTGGAATCTGATCTTGCTTGATTGCTTCCGCTACTAATGCATTCGCTTTAGCGGTATTCACGCAGATAAGATGTTGATCAGTAGTTAAAGTAAATTCCCAAGTGTATTGATATTTACGTTTTTTATTGTCCGAGGTGCTGTAAAAAATGGTATCGCCGGTATCGCCACAACCTGTCATTGCACCTGTGTTAGCGCAATAAATAGTGGTTTCAGACCCATCTGCTAAGGTGACATCCGCTAAAAATCGTTTGTAACGTTTGATCAAGGTCGCCTTTTGCAGGGGCGTATTAAATAACATGATTGTCTTTTTCCTAACAGTTTAGTAACAAGTTTGTGATTATCTATTTACTATTTAAATGATAATCATTACCATATAATAGTTTTAATCTATCAGCACAAGATATTATACCGATTACAATGAGTAAGTAATGCGTATTATTGTGGTTCAAACAACGGATAACATGGAGTTATTTATAATGTCTATTCAAATCGAAATCGATAAAGAAAAGCTAATGGAACTATTTGAGCTAGGTGTACTTTGCGCTGCTGATTTTCGTTGCCTTACTGCGGAGTCAAAACAAGCCGTTTCTAAGGTCTGTTTGACCAGTTGCTCGAAGCGTTTACAAACCGCCGCAGCAACTATTCCTATCTCTATTCATAAACAAACACATTGATGTATCTGTAACTGTCATAATAAGACTAAACTAATCCTATTTAATCGGTTTCTGCGATTACATTTTTTAAACAGATCACGTAAACTACGCGCTTATTTTTTATGCTCAATGTTAGGTGAATCATGATACGTCTCAACCAAGTTAAATTACCGCTGGATCACAATGAAAGTGCTTTACAGCAGTTCGTATTAACAAAGCTCAATATTACTGAGCAACAGTTGGTGAATATTCATGTTTTTAAACGTGGCTATGATGCCCGTAAAAAGAATCAAATTACCTTAATTTACACCTTGGATATTACTTTAATCGATGTTGATGAAACGGCATTATTAGCCGATTTTTCAACAGATCAAAATGTCCGTATTTCACCTAATACCGATTACCAATATGTAGCATCTGCACCAGCTAACTTACAAGAGCGTCCAATTGTAATTGGAATGGGGCCTTGTGGCTTGTTTGTGGCGTTGATCTTAGCGCAAATGGGCTTTAAGCCGATTGTACTTGAACGTGGAAAATCTGTTCATGAACGTGCTAAAGACACCTTCCGTTTTTGGCGTACTAGTGAATTAAATACTGAATCAAATGTACAATTTGGTGAAGGTGGTGCGGGAACATTCTCCGATGGTAAATTATATAGCCAAGTGAAAGATCCAGGTTTCAAAGGCTTAAAAGTTAAACAAGAATTTGTTGCTGCCGGTGCACCAGCTGAGATTATCTATGTCAGTAAACCACATATCGGTACTTACAAATTAGTGACAATGGTCGAGAAAATGCGTCGTAAGATAATCGAATTGGGCGGTGAAATTCGTTTTGAAACACGTGTTGAAGAGATCAATATGGAAGTACAGGGCGACAATAAGCAAGTGACTGGTGTGACTTTACATAACGGGGAAGTGATTAACTCTCGTTATGTAGTGGCTGCGGTGGGGCACAGTGCTCGTGATACTTTCCAAATGTTGCACGATAAAGGGGTTTACATGGAGGCTCAATCATTCTCTATCGGTTTCCGAATTGAGCATAAACAGGAGATGATTGACCAAGCGCGCTTTGGTATTAATGCGGGCCATCCTATTCTTGGTGCTGCGGATTACAAACTAGTACATCACTGTAAAAATGGCCGTAGCGTGTATAGCTTCTGTATGTGTCCGGGTGGTGTTGTGGTTGCAGCAACCTCGGAAGAACATGCCGTAGTGACCAATGGTATGAGTCAATATTCACGTAGTGAGCGTAATGCAAATAGTGCGATTGTGGTAGGGATTTCTCCGGAGGACTTTAATAACGATCCACTACAGGGTGTGGCTTTACAGCGTAAACTAGAGCGTCATGCTTATGTGATGGGCGGCAGTACCTGCACAGATGGTGGGTGACTTCTTAGCGGCTGGAAAAGGTAAGCCTTTTGAGAATGTTGAACCGTCATACAAACCTAATGTGAAAATGACCGATTTAAGTGAGGCATTACCTGAGTTTGCTATTGATGCGATTCGTGAAGCGTTACCTGCTTTTGCTAAGAAAATTCGTGGCTTTGATAGTAAAGATGCAATGTTAACAGGTGTCGAAACCCGTACCTCATCACCTGTACAAATCAAGCGCGGTGCTGATTTCCAAAGCTTAAACACACAAGGTTTATACCCAGGTGGTGAAGGTGCTGGATATGCAGGTGGTATTTTATCTGCTGGTATTGATGGTATTAAAATTGCGGAAGCTGTTGCATTAAAAATGTTAGCGGACCTGACTGGCTGAGCAAATATATAGATTGAGTAGTAACTAGCGTTGCTACTCAATGTTACTTTTGTTCCTCCCCTGATTACCTTAGCGATCCTGTTCATTTTTACTTCCTTCATAAAAACCTGTATATCTATTACCCTTCATTTTTTCAAAATCAACATGGTCATTACTGTAACAACCGTCGAATTAAGGAACTGAAATGAAAATTGCTTTATTAGATGCACTCACTTTAGGTGATAGTGATTTATCTGTATTTGATACATTAGGGGAGTTAACGGTTTATCAAACAACCGATGCCCAACAAACCGCCAAGAGGTTAGTAGGGCAAGAGGTGATCATTACTAACAAGGTGGTGATCACTGCACAACATATGGCTGAGAATCCACAATTGAAACTTATTTGTATCTCTGCAACAGGGACTAATAATGTTGATTTAGAGGCTGCGAAAAAAGCAGGGGTCGAAGTTAAAAATGTCTCTGGATATTCTACTGAAAGTGTCAGCCAAGCGACTTTCTCTCTGTTATTCCAACTGTTACATCAAAGCCGTTATTATGACCAATATATCGCAGATAAAAATGGTGCGGCAGCTCTGTATTTACTCATATTGAACGTCCTTTCTTTGAAATAAAGGGAAAGCGTTGGGGAGTGATAGCAATGGGCGAGATTGGCCAGCGTGTTGCTCAACTAGCTGCTGCTTTTGGTTGTGAGGTTTGTTATTACTCAACATCGGGTAAAAATAGCCAACAGAGTATTCCGCAGGTAGATTTAAAAACACTATTAAGCGAATGTGATGTGATCTCTATTCATGCGCCACTTAATGCTCAAACAGAAAACTTGATTGGTGCAGAGGAGTTAAAACAGTTAAAACCTGGTGCCATTATATTAAATCTAGGGCGAGGCGGCATTATTGATGAACAAGCGATGGCTACTGCTTTAGATACCCAGGACCTTTATCATGGTACTGATGTATTAGCGGTAGAGCCGATGCTTGTTGACCACCCTTATCTTTCTGTCAAAGCAGCTCATCGATTAGTTGTTACGCCACATACCGCTTGGGCAAGTGTTGAAGCGCGCGCTTGTTTAATTGAAAAAGTTGCCGGTAACATCCAAACTTTCATGAATTAATGTCAAATAAAAAGGCCCGATTTTATCACTGATAAAATCGGGCCTTTTTATTTGCGAAACACTTAGCAAGTCAGCCAGTGAATGCTACCTCCACTGCTTAACCAGGAAAGAAGATTAGTTTAATTAAGAATAAGATAGCTAGGAACCATACGCTCATGCTTAAGTCTTTTGCTTTACCACTTGCAATTTTGATCGCTGCATAAGCAATGAAACCAATTGAGATGCCGTTAGCAATTGAGAAGGTGAGTGGCATCATGATCGCAATAATCACTACCGGTGCAGCTTCAGTAATATCATCCCAGTTGATGCTCTTAAGGCCACCAACCATCAATACTGCAACGTATAGAAGCGCCCCAGCTGTTGCGTAAGCGGGTACCATACCTGCTAATGGTGCAAAGAATAATGCCAATAAGAACAATACACCAACGACTACAGCCGTTAACCCCGTACGGCCACCTTCAGCAACACCTGCAACACTTTCAATATAACTTGTTGTAGTTGATGTCCCTAAAACAGAACCAGCCATTGACGCACCACTGTCGGCTAATAACGCACGGTTTAAACGTGGTAGGTTACCGTCTTTATCAAGTAGTTTTGCTTTATCTGCTACGGCGATTAAGGTACCTGATGTATCAAATAGGTCAACAAATAGAAAAGCAAATACGATGCTGATCATACCTACGTTTAGTGCACCTGCGATATCCATTTGCATAAAGGTTGGCGCAACACTTGGTGGCATAGAAACAATACCTGCATATTGCACATCACCCATAATAAGGCCGATGATAGTCACTAATAAAATAGCAATCATGACCCCACCTTTAACGCGGAAGTGAGCGAGTGCGATCGTTGCAATAAACGCTAAAGAAGCTAGCGCCGCTGGTAGTGCTGTAATGTCACCTAAACCGACTAAGGTCGCAGGATTACCGACTACAATACCGGCGTTCTTTAAGGCAATTAATGCTAGGAATAAACCGATGCCCGCTGCAATCCCTTTACGCATCGGTAATGGAATTGAGTTAATGATCCACTCACGAATTTTGAACAAACTAAGTAAAGTAAAACAAACACCCGATAAGAATACAGCACCTAGTGCCACTTCCCAGCTGTATCCCATGTGTAGTACTACTACATAAGAGAAGAATGCGTTTAAGCCCATACCTGGTGCCAAAGCAACCGGATAGTTTGCGTATAACCCCATAATGAAACAACCTACTGCAGCAGCCAAACAAGTTGCTACAAATACTGCACCTGAATCCATTCCTGTAGCAGATAGCATTGATGGGTTAACAAAGATGATGTAAGCCATGGTTAAGAAGGTGGTGAAGCCTGCAACAATTTCTGTTTTCACATTACTGTTGTTTTCGCTCAGTTTAAATAATTTTTCTAACATAATTTTTCCGTTACTAGCTAGTGTGAAGGTCTGGTTCCGTGAGACCTATAAAGTTAAAAGTTGAGTGTAAATTTTGGTAAGCGCGTAGAATAACCGATTTTAATCTGAGTGTAATTACATTATTGAACGGGACGAGTTAATTTCAGTAAGTTGTTATCGCCATTATATTAAATAAGTGCGCTAAATTTTGTATGGAAAATATGGTTTAGTTTAAGGTATAAATGTAGGTAAATGGTTGGTATTAATAAAAAACTGGCCGAAGCCAGTTTTAAAAAAGGGGGGGGAAGTGTTATCAATAACGCTTATTCTTCTGCTGCTTTGTGATTCATTGTTGAATCTAAACGAATGCCTTGGTCATTGATATCTACGTTAATATTCATACGTGTATCGTAATCTTTTAGGAACATCGCTTCTTCAGGAATAATTTCACCCGCTAGTTCAACGGCATCGGCGATTGGTGTTAAAATTTTCTTAGTATCAAAGGATAGTTGGTATAAGCCTTCTGCTGATAATGTTTCGAGCGATAGCTTTTCAGCTTCTTGTAACCCTTTATTACCATTGTAGATAACAAAGTGGTCACCTTTAATCGCCATTTGAGGATCTAAGTTTAATCGTGCAGAAATAGGTATTACTTTATTAAGTGATACTGCTGGGCCATTATTAGTCAAATCAATTTGTTGTAAGTCAGGAACAAACAGTTTAATCGAGTTAAACAAGGCAACTGGATTTTTAACATGAACCGCCAATAATGCATCCAAACTTTCTAAGTGAGGCTGGTCATTATTTTGTGATACTGAATAATCAAAGATTGCACTGCTAATACCTTTCACATCAGCAGCCATACTTGATCCCATACCTAACATTGCTAATGATTCTCCACTCGCATCTATTTGATATTGAATATCTGCTAACGGCTCGCATTGGAAACGAGGGGTTTTTAAGTTCGCCCAAATATCGGTTAACGCACTAGATAATTGACTAACATCTAAACCAATTGAGGTTGCGATGACATTATCATCAAAGTTTTGCGTGTAGTTAGGGATATAACCACGTAATGTTTTTAGTGCATTTAAGATTGGTTGGTTTTTACTTTCAAGTACCGCTGCAAAGCCTAATGTTGATTGTTCCTTGTTGATGTCCATTTGTGTGTAACCAAAAGCAGTACGAGGCCAATTTTGTGCTATTCCGCGTAACTCTTGTTTACAAGCTGCGCTGTGTAACAATTGGAAGGCCGTGTCTTCATCTTTAGTCAATTCTGTTAGCTGCCTAGCTAATTGGTTATCATCTTCGCTGGTGAGACCTTTGATGATCTCTACGTGGTTAATAAAACCTACGCTGCTATCGGTAAACTGGTGTTGTTGGATAATATCTTCGAGGATATGTGTATCAGCTAACGACTTGCTCGGTTTTTTTAATCCTAATGCCATTGCCAGTAAATCATCAGATACAAAACTACTTTGTAGGGTGATTGTTAACACCCCTTTAGATTGTGCAATGATTAGGTTAATTGGCTCACCTTTGTCATCTTCAACTATTGGATAAACTCGATATTTAAGCCCATTTAATTCACTTTCAGTATGCGTAAAGCCAGTCTCTTGTTCGTTTTTGTCTAAGAGGTCCCAAATCGCTTGTGGATTAGCAACCTCTACTTTGAGTACAGGTAATAAGCCTAGAGTATACATATAAGCACGTATTTCATCTGCTAAACCAAAGTTACTAGCCAGTAAATCAGCATCTTTTAAGCTATCTTCATAGGTGCTTAGTAAATTGGTTAAAAAGTGTATTGAAGGAGACTCTTCACCGTATAAAGGTTCGATATGTATTGGGTGTTTCGGGTCAATCAGGTTAGGTGCTGAAGCGATATAGTCTTTAATAGGAAACGGTGTTAATTGACCTGTAAAAAACGGCGTATCAGCGGGTACGTAACTCAGTACATTATCACTTTCGGCTTGCTGCTGGTATAAGTATGCAGAAGCACCCGCGGCAATCACCGCAATAGGAATTAATATTTTTTTCACAGTTGAAACTCCATAATCTATGACGAACAAAGCGACGAAATAAGGCGCGCTTTATAAAAGGCTTTATACCCTTTGTAATTGACCCTTCAGTAAGTACAAGGGGAGTAATATTATGTATAAGACGAGTAACTGGTTGGTCAGCTAAATTAGGCATTTGTTCATTCCAATATCTGACTTTTTGCTTTTTTCTCAACCCTTTGTGTATTAAGTTTTAGGGTATCTTAAGTCTTTTAAATTAAAGCCCAGTTGGATATCTTTTTTCAGAGAAACCAGTTGTTTAGAGAGTATCGCTTCCTGTTGCTGTTGTTGCACTTTTAATAAACGTTTATCACTGCTATTTGCAATGTCAAACATAGCTTGCAAGCTAGCGTGCTCCTGTAATAAAGCCATAGCCCCTTTATTGCCGACCCCTTCAACACCTTTAATATTACTGCTGCTAATACCAGTAATTGCCCAGTAGTCTGTCAGTTGATCTCATTTTCATGCCTAGTTTGTGCTCCACATAATAACTATCCATGTGAAGAGATTGAAAATAATCATAAATACTGGTGTAAGCATTAAGTAACTGATAAAAGCCTTTATCTGTTGATACAATTGTACAACGTTGTTGGCGTGCTGTTACCTTGTGTGCCAGAGTTGCAATTAAATCATCCGCTTCATCTTGCTCAGTTACTAATGACTCAATGCCCATTTCATAAAAGGCATCCTGAATATGCGGTAAATAAGCTTTTAAATCACTGGGGATGGGTTTTCTACCTTGTTTATATTCGGGTAGTAACTGATGACGCCAACTAGCTTGGTGACTATCAAAAACGCAAATCACATGACTTGGATTATGTGCCCTTAATAACTTTTGTAACGCATTACAGGCAGTGTTATTAGTGGCACTTAGTGCAAACTCTGCTTTGGCATTCTGTTTCTCTTGAATGGCGTAGATACGACGAATTAGGTTCATCGCATCTATGATTAATAAAGAGGCACTCATCTTAAGTGTTGATCTTATAACAAGGAGTGTAAACAGTGCCAGGTAGCTTCATACGACCTTGGTCAATAAAGCTTTTTAATAACTTATCTACTCTTAACATTAACTCTTTTTCTCCAGTGAGTAGGAAAGGTCCATTCTCTTCAATGGACTTAATCCCTTCATCTTTTACATTACCGCCAACAATACCAGAAAATACACGTCGTAAGTTCGAAGCAAGTTGTTCTTTAGGTTGATCATGGTGTAACACTAAGTTTGCCATATTTTCATGGTTGGGAATAAAAGGTTCTTGAAAGGTATGATCTATTTTTAGTGTCCAATTAAAGGAGTAAGCATCGCCAATGGCTTTACGGTACTCCTTGACACGGCGCATCGATTTTTTAATGACTTTTGCCACAGTCGACGCATCATCAATAATGATTTGATAATGCTCTTGAGCTTCAGCGCCTAGGGTATGCACAATGAATTCATCAATGGCTTCAAAGTAATCTGCGCTACCTGCTGGGCCAGTTAAAATGATTGGCAAAGGCTGGCGTTTATTTTCCAGGTGCATCATGATCCCAAGAATATATAACAACTCTTCAGCTGTCCCCGGACCACCTGGGAAAATAACAATACTATGGGTAAAGCGTACAAAAGCTTCTAAGCGTTTCTCAATATCCGGTAGGATCACCAGTTCATTAACGATTGGATTTGGTGGCTCTGCAGCAATAATACCTGGTTCAGTTAACCCCACATAACGACCCGGTGCAACACGTTGTTTCGCATGACCAACAGCAGCCCCTTTCATAGGACCTTCCATGGCGCCTGGCCCACAACCAGTACAAACATTAAGTTCTCTTAAACCAAGCTGATTACCCACTTCACGGGTGTAAGAGTATTCAGTTTTATCAATGGAGTGACCGCCCCAACAAACCACCATATTAGGGTCGATACCAGCCTTTAAAAGATGAGCATTACGTAAAATAGAAAAGACTAAGCTGGTGGACTCTTCACTCTTTAATTTTGTGGATTGATGGGGTTGTAGTTGAGTATTAACATATAAAATATCACGCAAGACTGAGAATAAGAGATCTTGCATCCCTTTAATTAATTCACCATCAATATACGCATCTTCAGGTGGATTAATTAGCTCTAGAATAACGCCACGCTCTTGATGTAGGACGTTAATCTGAAAGTCTTTATGTTTTTCAAGGATCTCTTTACTGCTATCGGTATGGCTGCCGGACTTTAATACGGCTAACGAACAGTTTCTGAATAGTTGATAAGTTTCGCAAGAGGCGCTGTATTTTAGTTGGTTAACTTCCAGTTGAGAAAGTAGCGCCATACTGCCAACGGGGCTGATATGTGAAATCATAGCTTCTCCTTTTTTAACTCATTAAGATTAACTGAGTTAGCTGGAGAAGCCACGTAAAACTCTTGTTTTTATTGTAAATAATTGAAATAAAACAGGCTATGTCGCTAGTTTTCTCTTAATCATCGACACTTTTTTCATTTTTACCTTGTTGTATAACTTGATCTTTACCTTTTCGTTTAGCCTGATACAGTGCGGTATCAGCACGTTCAAAAGCATCATCACTTTCATCGGATGCATTAAACGCAGTAAAACCAGCAGAGATAGTGATGGTAAGGTGTTCATCTTTAAACTGAAACGGAATAGACTTGATGCGGTCACGTAATTTATTCAAAGCTACTTCTGTTTGTGTTGGTGTGATTTCAGGTAATAACAACGTAAACTCTTCTCCACCAAAACGTGCAATATAATCTGCGTTACGAATCGATTTTTGCAAGGTCTGTGCAATCACGTTTAATACCTTATCACCTGCAAGGTGACCAAACCTGTCATTAATAGATTTGAAGTTATCTATATCAATAATGGCAAGGTTAAGTGGGGTCTTATAACGTTTAAAACGAATTACTTCTGTTTTTAAACGTTCACTCCATGCTGCTCGATTAGGAATTTTAGTCAAGAAATCAATATGTAATTGTTTATTCTGTTGCTTCAAAGTTTTTTGGTAACTTTGGGTCTCGTTCTGTAATTCTTTAATTTGTCTAACCATGCTTTGGAACTTTTTACAGAACTTGTCTTCTTGTTGTTGCTCCTGTAAAGCCATTGCTGCTTTTACATTGGTTACGTAATCAGAGATTGAAGCTTGTAACTCTTCTAGTGTTTGATTTTTACTGTTTTCTTGTAATTCATCTGCACCTTGATGAATTGTTTTATAGGTCTCTTTTTGCTTTTCAAAATCTTCTTCACTGAGCTTTAAGGTTTGTGCAAAGTTTAAATAAAATTGCGTTAAGCTATCATTGAGTGTGTATAAGAAGTGGCGAGAGGTACGACGCTCTTCACGTGTACTATCAATAATAATATTAATAACTTGTAAGCAATATTGTGGTAATTGAAAAGGATCTGGATCGTTAGAGATATCAATACGTACTTTTTCTAGCTTTTTAACAAAAGCCTGACCCACATCTAATTCAAGAATCAGTAGTTGTAGTTCATCGTTGATAAAAGAGATATCAGCTTTAGTATCTGTCTCGGTACTGTTAGCGCTTTTGTTCAACTCAATCACAGCATGTTGATAAATCTTTATTAACTCTTTTAATGCATTGTGGTGTTCGCCAATAGTGTAAGGCTCTGGTGCGCCTTTCATTGTATTTATCTTATTTTTAACGGCTTCTGATAATGAATCGATTTGTTGCAGTTGTACCTGTGATTGACGTGCAACTAGTTTACCTTCGGACAACTTGTCTTCAAGAGTATAAGGGGTATTTTCAAGGTGTTCGCTATATTCATCAAATAACTGAATTTCATCTTCAGCAGTGGTGGCTGATTGCAATTTTTTTAAGAATTTAAATTGGTATTTATCGATAGCTTTATCTTGTCGATAGCCCCGTTTTAATAATTGCTGCAATAACCGAGTTATTGCTTTAGATGATGACATCCGCTGATTCCTTTTATTATTATTATTTTTTAGTATCGAACAGTTTCTTTTTTAGTACAAGGCAAGGGATCTCAAATTTAACTAACGATTTAATTCTGGCCAAGAGATGGTAGTGCCAGGGTGACTACTTTTTTGTTTTACAATGCCTTTATCTATACCTGTTTGACCCAATACCCATAAGTCCCCATCAAAGAAGGCCGGTTGAATTTTTTCAATGGCATATAACTGTAACCAAGTGTTGGTATTGAGTTGATCGCGCAGTTGGCAGGCACCATATAATGCCAAGCTGGTAAGGTTTAACATTCTTTCTGGAACGATGGCACGTGATACATTGTTTAAGAATGGGAAGGCTACCACGCCACAGGCGATATCACCTGTTAAATCATGGCTTTCTGCAAAGAATTTGAAGAAGGACTCAATCTCTAACACAAAGTCTTTGGCTTCTTCATATTGCTCTTGCTCGGAAATAAATAGCAATTGATTATCACGTACTTGAGAGATCTGCGTACGTTGGTAAAAATGCGTTTTTAAGGCTTCACCTAAAGCTTCTTCAATCTTTTCTGCACTAAACAGGCCCTTAGAACCATTCAGGTTATTAAGGAATGGGATATTAACCAATGCATAATACAGTGGAATACCTTGATACTGTAACTCATTCTCTTGAACTTGTACCTGGTGTGAAGGTAATTTTGAGCGCGGGTGTAACTGCAATCGATTACGTGTTGCTAACTCTAAAGCAATTAGCTTTTTATTTCGTTTAAAGATGCCTAATAGAATTGATAGGGCAATAATTAATAACAATGCAGCTATATAAGAGATATTTTTAAAGCGATTATTTTTTAACAGTAATTCGTTATTTTTTGTTTCTAGTTGAATTTGTTGTTGTGTTTGTTCTATAAGTTGGAATTGTTCGTTTATTTTTAACTGTTGTAATGCAAAGAGTTTCTCTTTGATGGCATTTTGTAAAGAGTGGAAGTTTTTAAAATGGAAGTTAGCTTGTTGGTGATCGCCTGATAGCTCATAGCTTAACGCTAACATTTCAAAGGCTTTTACTCTTAATTCAGGGAATTTATCTTTTGCCAGTGTTAATACATTTTCTAACTGCAAAATGGCTAAACCAGTATCTTGGCTACGAATATTCAACTGTGCTAATAGTAAGATAGTTTCCGTTTGCTGTTCAAGGCGATTCAGTTGCTTGAAGTGGTAGCGTGCATTTTGTAAATACTTTTGCGCTAAATCTGTATTTTTATCAAGCTCGTAGGGCATAGATGCATAAGTTCTCCCTAACTCAAGGTAGATGTAAGCCAGTAACGTTTTATGTTTTTTCTCAACCAGCTCCATGGCATTAAACAGATAGATTAAGGATTGATTAAACTCTTTGTTTTGACGTTTTAAAATAGCAAATTTGAGTAAGCTATCTGCCTGTTGTACATAGTTTTCTGTCGGGAGAAGCAATTCAACACGCTGACTAGCAAAGTCCATGGCACGTTTATAACGATGCTTTTGTTGGTAAAGGTTAGATAGGCTGGCGTTAATTAAGTTATTAAGCTTAATTAATTGTTGTTGATCAGCCATTGTTTTAGCCGTTTGAAAATTTGAAACCGCTAATTGTTGTTGGTTAATTTGGTCATAATAGTGTCCATAATAATAAGCTAACCAAGCCAGTAATTCATTATTTTTGCTGTTTTTAAGGCTTTGTTTAACTTTGCCTAAGGATTCATTTGCTACTTGATATTGATGCGTCTCCAAAGCTAGTTTAGTAACACTTAAATTAACTATCTCTGGTAGGTCTGCGTAATTGTTTTTTTTGTTATCTTCCATTACTTGTAGTGAGTGCTGCATCATATTAATCAGCGTTTCATTACTTAATTGTGGGCGTTCTGGTTCAGGAATTTCACTGGCAATCAGATTTAAGGTTCTAATTTCATCTGCTGTTTCGCTAGGGTTTTTAATAACGGCATTAATAGCGATAAACTTTTTCGTAATTCTCTAGCTCAATGTAACAAGACGCTAATAGATGTGTAGGGGCATTATTAGGTATTCTTTTAGTAGTTAAGCGAGAATTTTTATTAATAAAGTTATCTTGTGGAGGTGGCAGAGCAGCCACTTTGTCCATAAAAGCAGTGACGTTCTTAATACAAGACACAGGTTCAAGTTCACGGTTTTTATAGCTTTCTTTAATAGATGCGGGGATTTGCGCATCACCGAGTTCTATTGCTAACACGAAGTGACTTAACGACACCAGCAAGCAACCTATAAATGCACGTAAAAAAGAGTTCATGAATACTTAAAACCTTATATGAAATTTACACCTTAAACCCCTTTAAGGTGTAACTATTGTAACAAATTTAGCGTTACTGTCGTACTAAACGGACATTGTCGATGCTAGGTGATGCCTCTGTACTACGTAATGGATTGATATCTAATCCGCCTCGACGCGTATAGCGAGCATACACTGTTAATGACGTTAAAGAACCATGTGCCATTAAATCACAAAAAATACGCTCTACACACTGCTCATGAAACTCGTTATGTTGGCGGAAAGAGACTAAATAACGCAGTAATTTTTCTTGGTCTAATTGTTTGCCTGTGTAACTAATTTGAACACTTCCCCAGTCCGGTTGGCTAGTGATCAAACAGTTAGATTTGAGCAGGTTAGAATACAAGGTTTCAGTGACCGTTTCTTCTAGACTAATATCCTGTAATAAATCTGGAGATAGTTGATATTGGTCTACTTCAATATCAAGTTCATCGATATTTATCCCAGACAAAGTGCCTAACTCATCAACTACTGTATTTAAATTAGCATTAAGTGTTACTTCTACTGGTTTTTTTGCACAGGCTGATAAATCATTGCTGAGAATCTTTTGTACCGTTTCTACCGAGTCAAACTTACTCTGGTTAAAACTATTTAGGTAAAGCTTAAATGATTTAGACTCGATTAAAAACTCACTATCGTAAGGGACTTTAACAACTCCCGTTGCAACAATAGGCTTGCCTTTGCTGTTTAACCAAGAAAGCTCATAGATATTCCATAAATCAATGCCATAAAAAGGTAAAGAGTTAGCCTCTAGGGATAATTCATTACGGTTTAAACTACGTGGCACACCTTGCAGTAAGCTATTGTCATAATGGCATTTATATTCGGTTACTTTACCGAGTGATAAACCTGTTAAGGCGACATCTTGATCATACAGTGTTGAATTTGACATTGAGTTTCTCATTTTAAAAGCAGAGGGTGTTATAAATACAAGACAAAACAGCCCGAATCGTTACAATATGTCGTATTGTAACTAAAAAGAAGAATTATTCGAACTATGAATACAGATATCCAAACTGAGTTATTGGCGTTACAGCAACGCTACCTTGCCTTATGGGAAGCAGAAAAAGGAACATTACCAACGCAGTTATTTGACCCAGAGTGGTTGTCGCCATGTCAGGTGGGCCAAGTCGTTGATGATCAAATAACTTGGAAAGCAACACCCCGTGAGGAAAAAGCGGACTTAAAGAATATTGAAGAAGCGCTCGAAATAACCTTACATCCATCCATTGAAGTGTTGTTTTGCACCAATTATTGTGATCATTTGCCCTGTGAGTTTGATGGTCACCCCATTGAACTTATCCAAGTTTGGAATGAACAAGATTTTTCTGGTTTGCAAGAGAACATGATTGCCCACTTTATGATGCAAAAACGTTTAAAGAAACCCGCTTCTATGTTTATTGCAACTTGTAGTGATGAGATGCAAGTGATCTCAATCTTAAATGAAACAGGTCAAGTGCAGTTAGAAACGTTAGGCAAAAAACAGGAAGCGGTGTTAGCTGAGTCATTAGCAGGGTTTCTAAGTAAGTTGACTCCAATATTGCCATAGGCTGTTTGTTTAGCGCGGGGTTTATAAAAGGGAGGGCAGTTAGTTATTAATATTAGCACTCTAGCATTGTAGCCATTACGTGTAGCCAGCAAGCAAAGAGATATTTTTGTGCAATTATATTTAAGAAAATTAAGTATAAAGCTGAAATAACTATTTCAGCTTTATACATTATTGTTTTAAGCCGTAGTACAAAGGCTTAATAATTATCGACAAATAATACCAATCACACTAAGTAACAGATCTCATTTTACTTGTTAAAATAACTTATTTCTTCGTTGTTATCTTCGTTAATAGAACAACTGTTTTAACTTAAATTACGCCTTGAACTAAGTCATTTTTCCATCGCAACATTTAGAGCACTTATTTAATACAATTGGTATAAATTATTTAATTCCTGATAATAATAAAGGATCGATAACTAAGTTTCTTACACCATGCGCGTGATTTTCTTTGTATTTATTGTCATTTAACCATTCCGCAACTGTGTTTATATCTACTTTCAACGTTTTAGGGCGCACACTCCAAGTTACTTGAAATGGAGAGCCTTGTTGATTGTAACTTGGGCCTGTAGTTGAACCAAGGTATTGGATTGGTTGTCCAGAGTTATCTGGAATATTGATTGCCTGTGCACGATCACCTTTCATTGTATCTTCAGTTAACTCGACAAAATTTAGCGCGTCTTTATCATTGACTAATACAAATACTTGAGACTCTACACGAAGCGCTGGATTTTTAATTGAATCACTTAAACACGAACCTAAGGTTGGACCCGGTTTTACTTTCGCTGTTGAGTAAACGTAATGAACTTCAATTGTATCCCCAGGGAATAATTCATTATGCAGCGCTGCTGTTAATGATTCAGAAGTTGGGGTAAGTTCTTTCTTAGTTAGCTGCCCAGTATATTGATAGCCAGTATTATAGCCTTTACCGTCACCATTACCTGCGTAACGTGAAAAATCACCCCCTTTGTGTTCAGCATTTTTATGGAAATGAATATTACATAGGTTCATTTCCATTGAGCTTGGAGCAAACGAAAATAATTGTTGATTACTACCAGTTATATTATCTATGTCTCTTGGGGATTGTGGGCCAAATCCTTTGCCAAGGGTATTTTTTTGCAATTCAGATCTTTGCATATCAATAATTTGATCTGTTACAGGTTTTGCATCATTGATTGCCTGTGATGCAAAAACCGAAAGTGGAAGTACAGTAGTAGTACACAGTAGTAATAAATGTTTTTTCATTCTAATGTTCATAGCTATCCTTGCTAGTAATTAATAGTCGCCACATCATAGTGGCTTGGTTAAAATATTTTCAGGTTTTTTCTCTTTAAGTTCCTGATGTTAGAGAGGGGATTATAATAAGAGAACTAAGTACTTAAATAAATAACAGGTAGAGCAAGAATAAGATAAACTATCCATATCTTGCTCTTAATCACATTAATACCGATATGTTACAAAATTTCTTTTTATCTATTCCAATCAGCTTACGTTTTATGCTGTTATCCGCTTTTTCATTTGCTTTGATGACGGCCTGTGTAAAGTTGGTCAGCACTCATAATATTCCTGTTTTTGAAATTGTTGCTGCTAGGGGCTTGATCTCTTTATTGATCAGTTATGTGGATATTAAACGTAAAAAATCGCGGTATGGGGAAATCATAAAGTCTTATTAATATCGCGAGGAGTGGTTGGGACGTTAGCATTGATTTGTGTTTATTACGCAGTGACAACGTTGCCCTTGGCTGAGGCGACCTTATTACAGTATTTATACCCTGTTTTTACTGCTTTGTTAGCATTTTTCTTTCTAAAGGAGCGAATTCAACGTTCGACGTTAATATGCATTGTCTTATGTTTGGCCGGCTTACTTGCCATGGTGCAGCCAAACCTAGCATTAAATGGTGAAACGGTTTTACCTTGGTTTAGTGTGTTTGTTGCTCTATTAGGGGCATTAGGTAGCGGAACTGCTTATGTGATTGTAAAACGTTTGAGTAAAACGGAAGATAGTTCAGTGATTATTTTTTACTTTCCGCTTATTGCATTACCACTCTCTTTGATTTTATTAGGCAATGATTTTGTGATGCCAGACGGTGAAGCATTAATCTTATTATTGTTTGTTGGGATCTTTACACAAGTTGGACAGGTGGGGTTAACCAAAGCAATGCAAACAGAAGTTGCTGGTAAAGTAAGTGCTTTTTCCTATGTACAAGTACTGTTTTCTACAGTGTTAGGTGTATTAATCTTTAATGAAATACCATCAGTATGGACATTAATTGGCGGTATATTAATTATCCTAGGTGCGTTAATTAATGTGTTCGGGAGTAAGAAAAAATAACCTCACTCAAGCCTTACTAGGCTTTCCAATATATCTAAACATTGATTTATAGGCTTATTACTCATGCTTAAGTACTGATTAATAAGCCTTAATATCATCCATAAAATTCACTTTAATCCTATAAAAATGAACTATTATGACTTTATAATGACTATAATTGCATAAAAAAGAAACAATGCTTGTCTGTGTCTTTGTAGTATTGTATTGATTGTTTGTTTTTATTAAGCGATTGATTGATACCAATCGCATACTCCTAACCTCAAGAAAATTAAAGATTTAATGACATAAATGAAGATACCTAAAAGAATTCAGCCACTCGTCGATGATGGCATAGTTGATGACGTATTACGCCAATTAATGAGCGGCAAAGAAGCCACTGTTTATGTTGTGCAATGTGGTGATCAAGTTCGTTGTGCGAAAGTCTATAAAGAAGCTAGCAAACGTAGTTTTAAAAATGCCGTGTTGTATAACGAAGGTCGTAAAGTCCGTAATGGACGTAATGCCCGTGCAATGCAAAAAGGCTCGAAGTTTGGCCGTGAGCAACAAGAAGAGATTTGGCAAAATACAGAAGTAGACACGTTATACAAGTTTGCCGCTGCAGGTGTGAGAGTACCCACTCCTTATGGCTGTTTTGGTGGTGTGCTGATTATGGACCTTATTACCGATGAAGAGGGTTATGCGGCTCCGCGTTTAAATGATGTTTCATTATCTGAACAGCAAGCGCTAAGCCATCATCAAAAAATGATGGATTATGTGGTGCGCATGTTAAGTGTTGGGATCATCCATGGTGACTTATCTGAGTTTAATGTGCTGGTGGATGAGCAAGGTCCTGTCATTATCGATCTACCACAAGCTGTTGATGCTGCTGGTAATAATAACGCTAAAAAGATGTTGCTCCGTGACGTTAACAATATGACCCAATATTATGCCCAATTTGCACCTAGCTTGGCTAGTACACGATATGGCGAAGAAATTTGGGCTATTTTTGAAACCGGAGAGTTATCAGATAAAACAGTATTAACAGGGCAGTTTGTTGATTCTGAGGTTGTTGCTGATGTGGATAATGTTTTAAGTGAAATTAATGCTGCACGAGAAGAAGAGTTAGATCGTTTAGCTCGTATTGAAAACCATGATTTACTATAAACTATTTTTGTTATGTTTAATGCAGGTGAGTGGCTAGCATGATGTTATCACGGTATTACTCATTGATTGATATTGGTACTCAACATGAGCCGGAAAGTAAGATTAGAAAAATACGTATGCTTAATGTATTAAGCCTACTGACGATACTTATCTCCTTTGTTTATACCGCTAATTATATCTTTGTTTTAAATGAAATTGTCGCTGCACAATATAATGCGATTTTAACACTCGCTTATGTATCTGTTTTTATATTGAGCTTTTTCCATCAACATAAAGCGGCCAAAGTTACCTATTTTTTGGCTATTTTATGGCATGTATTTTTATGTACTAATCTATTTTTTACCAAAGAGAGTGGCTTTCATTTTTATTACTTCTTAGTCCCAATGGGAGCCTTGTTAATTTTTGATTTAAATGAGCGCTTCTTAAAAACAATATTAAGTATTACTGCAGCTGTATTGTTTTTATACTGTGAGAATACGCCCAATGAATCACCTTTAATTTTATTGAGTTCCACTACTAACCATCTTTTGTATCAATCAGTATTCTTAATTAACATGTTTGCTATTGTCATTGCTTTTACCTTGTTTAGTAAGCAGATTGAAAAACATGAACTGGAGTTAGTTAAACAAGCCACTACAGATATTTTAACTGGCATACACAATCGTAGGAGTTTTTTTGAGCAAGGCGAACAGTTGCTTTATGACATTAATAAAGTGCAGCAAAATATAACTCTGTTATTGCTCGATTTAGATTTTTTCAAACATATTAATGACAAGCATGGACATGCCGTTGGTGATGAGTGTTTAGTCAAAGTGGCAAGTGTGTTAGATAAACTTAGTTTCAAAGATAAAGTATGCGCACGTATAGGTGGTGAGGAGTTTGCATTATTATTGCCGCAATGTAGTTTGCAACGCGCGATGTTAATTGCAGAAAAATTAAGGGAGGAGATCGAGCGTTTAGTGATCACAAATAAAACTGATGACGTAGTGAAATGTACGACAAGTATTGGGGTGAGTTACAATACAAATCACCAAGAAGATCTTAAAACGTTACTTGAAAAGTCAGATGTTGCACTATATGAAGCAAAGGATAACGGGCGTAACCGTGTTGTTTCATACCCTAACATGGATGATACTTGTTAAAAATAAGCATCTATGATGCTATAAAAATCGTTATCCATATAGATATCAATAGGCCATAAATATGATTGCAAAAATTAAACAGTTTTTAAATACGATGATCCCACCCGAAAGTCCTGAATTCGATAAAACCTTAGGTATTGTTTGTTTGCTTTGTGAGGTGTGTGTTGCCGACCATGATAGTGCTTCGGAGGAAGAAGCGGCTGTGATTCATACCTTGCAAAAGCTGCTAGATATCGAACCGCAAAAAGCCAGTGAGTTATTACAAGTGGGCATGAAAGAGGTGAGTACCAGTAATTCAGTATTTGATTTTACTTCACAATTAGGTGAACTAGATAGTCATGCCCGTATTGGTGTCATTAAAGCCATGTGGGAAATCGCTTATGCTGACGGACATTTAGATGAAATGGAAGAGGCATTAATTCGTAAAGTCGCTTCATTACTTTACGTTAATCATAGTGACTTTATTAAAACTAAATTGTCTGTTTTATCAAGTCACTAGAAGTCAGTGATTGATTAGTGTTGAGCGACTATTATGTTAACTCGATGTGATAGCTACTTTATAGTCGCTTGGTTGCCCTTGCATTTATGCGTTTAAACAGCAGCCCTTTGTTTCTTAATTTTCTTAATATACGAAAATATCCTTTCTGGTAAAATATTCCCTATATATCTTCGTCTGAAACCCACTTTCCATAACGATGAATAATAATGTTTTTTAAACTTTAATGGTGATATGAAAGCGCTCCATGAGCCAGATGTTTTAGCTAAGTGCCTTTCATAATTATTGCTTCCAACATATTCTGAATGCGTTAAATTACCAAATTGAACAGATTCTTGATAAGTGGGGCGGTTAATAACCTTGAAATTGGATTGATTGAAGATTCAGGTGAAATATCCATCTTCCAACAATCACTTTCTGTTTGCATAAAGTCTTTAATAAAATCTAATGTTCCTTCTTGAAATTCATTTATTATCTCTTTTGTTCTATGCGAAGAGACATGCTCTTCAAAGACGGGATCAATCTCCCCTTTATCTGACTTAAAATTAATGACAGAGCCATGAGGAGCAGAAAAAATAAATTCAAATAAGTGCACGCAGCCAACGATCACATCATAATTTTCTTTAGGCTTGGAGAAATTACATAGATAACCAGACATAGGTAGCCCCTTTGATACATAACGCTTTGCGGTATCGAAAGTACCTACATAATAGCCTGCAACATCTATTTTTTGGTTTAATATATGGCTTAATTTATGTATTGAGTTTTGCATCGTGCCTTGCCAACCTATATCGACAATTGCTATTTTTCCAGGTTTTAGAAAACCAATTTGATGTAAGTAGCTTGTTAAGTTCTTTCGTTCATTAGCGGAAACTTGGCAGACTTCTTTGGTTAATAATTTAAAAAGGTTCGCTAATTTTTTTGTCTTCTGTCGAGACGACTTTATCCGTTTTACCTGTAAAGCCTGCCTCGATTATTTTGCTTATATGTTGATCTGAGTTGATCTGTATTCTGTCTAGGTAATGCTCTACACTTAAATTGGGAAAAATATTACATAATAATTTTAGTGAAGATTCATCTATTTCATTGCATATAGTAGGAATGTTAATTGCTCTTCGAGACGCATACATATAATGACTGGGTGGCACTGCTTTACCTTGATTCATTAAGTTATAAACTTTATGCATCATGTATCCGTCACGAGCGAGGAAAAATGCCTTATCGATTTTTTGCTCAACAAGGTTAGTGGTGAGCCAGCGAATAAATCCTAAATAGATAATACCACAGTATATGTATCCAAAATCATACCAAAGGTTGGCTTTGTTATTATCTCTACGCGTAAACACTTTATTAATAACGGTCGCAAAGTAAATAGATTCATCCATCGATAAACAATTATTATATCGCTCTTTTAATGCTTTACATTCTGGCCGTTGAAATGCGCGTTCACTGGGCTTTTCGTAATAATAGGTCTTAATACCTTTTTTCATCGCATTGATAATATCGGCATAAAAGTAGTCGCCAATATGAAGGATGCTAGAAGGAGGGCAAGCGATATCGTTCAAAATGTGACTGAATAAAGCACCTTTAGATTTAGACTTACGTATAGTGGAAGATAAATAAAGTTTATTAAACGTTGTGTAGCCATTGTCGTGGAGAATGTTAGTGATAACATTTTCTGGTAAATACATATCCGATGTAAAAATAACTTTTTTGCCGTTATCGATGCAATATTGATAAAACGTGTGCATATATTCATTTTTGACACAAAACTTTTGCTCTGTCTCTATTTCTAATGCTTTTAATCTATCTACTATTTTTATATCGAGATTTTGCTTTTGTTGGATATGACGGTAAATTTCGTCTAAATTGAGTGATTGAACACCACTGATTTCACTGGCTATTTTAGTGGCTTCGGGCTCTGCTTGGGTGCGGGCCTTTTTGAATTCGAAACTAAGCGTTCCATACTTTTTAATATATAATTTTTCTACAATAGTAAAAATATCTGCTGGATTAAGTACCTTTCTGACGATAACGGTATCGAAAATATCGAAGGAGACGACATCACTCTTATCAATTAACTTTTTAAGGTCATTATTTCGATACAATCGCTTTATTAGTTTAATGCATCTATTGAGGATTTTTAACTTAATTTTTTTAACTTTTTGTTTTACTAATATCATAATTAATCATCCTTCAGACCATGTATAAATTCAAAAAAGTCCTTGAATTACATTGACATGAAATGTTTGAAGTAAAGCATCAGTTTATTGTTTTTATAGGAAAGAAATAACGACACTTTCCACGTTACTGATGATGTCCGTATACCTACTTTAAGATTTATACTGATTCAATTATTTTATTATTTAGACATTTTTTAATTAAGGCTGACGTGTCTATTACGCACGACTGTTGTATTTACTAGGTGGCTTCTCGATGTTTTCTATATAAACACATATATGTTACCTAAAAAAGATAAGTGTTTGTAAAGAGAGGAGCTAAGCTTGGAGAAGCACCTAAAGTAAATTTATATTAATCCTATAAGGGCCTTAATTAACCTCGACCATATCTCATTAATAATAAAAGTTATCAATGCGATAGTGAGAATGTATTGTTAAGTTGAATTATCAGATAGATATACTACTGCAACAGCTAACTTAACAACATACCAATTTAGGTAAGGTTTGCCTTTAAAACCTTACTTTAAGCGCTTTTTTAATAAATAGTCGGTTTGGATATCTCCGCCCATATCAAAGCCGTGCTCGCCGAATTTGAAAAGCCCATTTTGTTGTAGAACTTTAATGCGGGTTGGTTATCTTCCCAAACACCTAACCATAGATATTGCTTGTTTTGTTGTTCTGCTCGAGAAACCGCAAAGTTGATTAGCTGATGGCCTAGCCCTTTACCTAAAACTTTTGGTCTAGGTAGATCTTTTCTACTTCTAATGCATCAGGGTCTGCAATATCTGTCTGGGCACTGCCAACATTAAGTTTTAAAAATCCAGCGATCTGAGCTGTTTGGTCGCTAATAGGCGCCGAATAAATAAAGTAAAATTCACTTTCTGGATTTTGTAGCTGCGTTGAAAGCAGGTTTATATTCAATGATTCTTGATAGTACTTTTGTAATAAGGCTTCACTATTACTCTCTGCAAAAGTCTGTTGGTAGGTTTCAATGGCAATGTCTCTTAATAAAGCAACCTGCGTTAAACTACATTTTTGCATATTATCTGGGATAGTTATTTGCATTATCTTCCTTAAGTCTTTAAACAAATCCTGAAATGGTCTGTTTTACATCTTAAATTAACTTATTCAGCGGGGCAAAACTTTACTCATTTAAACTGGCTTATACCAATTGTATTAAATAACTGATCTAAATTTTGCGCCGGAAAAATGGCTTAGTTTGAGGCGTAAGTTGATGTAAATGGTTGTTCCCTATACGAAACTTACAACGAAAAATAAGTTGTTTTAACAAGTAAAATAGATCAGTTACTTACTATGATTGGTATTATAGGTAATGTAAACAAGTGGTTGGTATAATAGGTATTATTGATTTTTAGTCATTAATTGAGAATATGATGGAAATAATTTTTGATGGACCTGCAACGGGTCCTTTATTCATTTTTGCACATGGAGCTGGCGCGCCTTTAAGCTCTGATTTTATGCAGCAAGTTAGTGAAGGACTAGCAAAGCAAGGCATTAGAGTTGCTCGTTTTAATTTTAATTATATGCAGCAACGAGTTGAGACAGGGAGCCCCCGACCACCTGAGCGAGCTCCCAAGCTAATTGAACAGTTTGTACAGCTCATTAATAGCTTCGAACAACCTATGGTGATAGGCGGTAAATCAATGGGCGGACGTATGGCCAGTTTAGTAATGGCTGAGCATCTCTTACCGCAAGTAAAAGGTGTTGCTTGTTTAGGGTATCCTTTTCATCCACAAGGTAAACCAGACAAACTGCGTATTGAGCATCTAGGTCAGGTTAAAGTGCCTTTGGCAATAATACAGGGCACTAGAGATAAATTAGGGAGTCAGGAAGAGGTAGCAACTTATGGTTTGCCTAATGCATTGCAATGGCATTGGTTAGAAGATGGCGATCATGATTTAAAACCGAGAGTTAAAAGTGGTTTTACACATGAGCAACATATCCAGTCTACTATCGATTATTTAGCAGACTATATTAAACAGTGCCTGTGTTTGGATAAATAAGTCTGTTTTATAGGCAGTTGTTTTAATACTATTCACTGTTTGCATAATAAATTAGCTTAATCTGCATTTATTTGTAAAAGAAGTGTGGATGTATTGTTGATTATTTTTTAAAATCGGCATTCGGTCGACATATAAGCAATGATACCTGTACTTTTCATCCATTGTCGTAAAGCATTTAGTTACAGAAGGGAGTTACATGTCAATTGATATCAAACCGCTAGCAGTTGCAGAGCGAAATGCCTGTCCAGCAGAATTTAGTTTTGGTGAAGTATTTGCCGACCATATGTTTACACAAACTTATGATGTGAATCAAAAATGGTCAAATGCTGAAATAAAACCTTATCAAACGCTGCAATTAGACCCATCAGCTTCGGTTTTACATTACGGTCAAGAGATCTTTGAAGGTATGAAAGCCTACCGTACAGAGAAAGGGGATATTCATTTATTCCGTCCTCGTGAGAACTTTAAACGTTTTAATCGTTCTGCTGCGCGTATGGTTATGCCAGAGGTCGATGTCGACTTTCACCTTAATGCATTAATGGAACTACTGAAAATAGATAATAAATGGGTACCTGAAAAAAATGGTACATCATTATATATTCGCCCAACCATGATCGCGACAGGTGCTAAATTAGGTCTAGGTGCAAGTGATAAATACCTGCACTTTATTATTACAGGCCCTGCTGGCGCGTACTTTAAAGATGGCTTTGCACCTGTTTCTGTTTATGTTGCAGATAAATACCGTCGTGCTGTTGTGGGTGGTGTTGGTGAAGCAAAAACTGGCGGTAACTACGCGGCAAGTTTATACATGTCTGAAGATGTTGCAGCACGAGGTTACTCTCAAGTACTTTGGTTAGATGCAATTCACGGTAAATATATCGAAGAAGTTGGCGCGATGAACATTTGCTTTGTTTATGGAGATCATATTGTAACACCTAAATTAAGCGGCAGTATTTTACCGAGTATTACGCGTGATTCTATTTTACAACTAGCACCTACGCTAGGTTACACTGTTTCTGAAGAGCAGGTAGCAATTGAAGATATCTTAGCTGATATTAAAAGTGGCAAAATTACTGAAGCCTTTGGTTGCGGTACGGCAGCAGTTATCTCTCCAGTAGGCCAACTATGTTGGAAAGACGTTGATTACTTTATCAATGATAATAAAGCCGGTGAAGTTTCTCGTAACTTATACGATGAACTAACAGGTATTCAGTATGGGCTTCGTGAAGATAAATTTGGTTGGATAGAAAAAGTAGAGTGCTAATCACTCACTCTTTTTTGTTACCTGCATATTATAAAGGCGCTATTTAGCGCCTTTATAATATCTACTTGATATCATATTTAAATACATTATCAATGCTATCACAAATCATATTTCTTACCCACCGATGGCCAGGCTCATCTGTGTTATCTCGATGCCATAATAAAACATAAGCCATTCCATTGAGTGGAAAAGGCAATGGGATCTGTTTAAGCGGATAGAGTTTTTGGGCATGTGGAACAAAGCTGCTTGGTAAAGTGAAAATTAAATCACTGTGCGCGCAAACACTTGCGCCACCATAAAAATCTGGCAACGTACTGATGATATTGCGCTGTTTGTTATGTCGGTCTAGTGCAAAATCAATGGCCCAAAACTTATTACCATCACAGCTTACTTGTAAGTGATTACAGGATAAATAACTCTCCATATCCCATGTGTTATTCTTAACACGTTGTAGTGCTGGGTGCTGATCATTGACTAAACAGGTTTGATGGTCACTGAATAAAATTTTATACGCTAATTCATCGGGTAAGTTATCTATCTTTAATTGTTGTCTCTCACCGTAATCTATACCTGTAATACCGAATTCAACTTTACCTTTCTGTAAATCTTGCATTGAGCCTTCTTTCCAGCCCAATACATCTAAATGGATATGACAGGCCTGTTGTAATAAAGGTCCGATAAAAGTAGGCAATAATGTCGCGTAGGCGCTTTCTAACATACTGATAGAAAAATGTCGGTCACTGTTTACAGGGTCAAAACTAGGTGCTTGTGTTAATTGATATAAACCTTGCAGTAACTTAGGTAAATGTTGTTGTAAATGCAAAGCATGTGACGTCGGCTTTAACCCATGCGCGGTCCGAGTAAATAGAGGATCCTGTAAATGTAGGCGTAAACGAGACAAACTTTTGCTCAACGCTGATTGGCTGACATTTAAACGGGTTGCCGCGCGAGTAACACTTTGCTCTTCTAAAAGGACTTGTAAGATAACTAATAAGTTAAGGTCTATTCGAGTGAGTTTATCGATATGCATAGATATTCCTATAGGGAAAATAAGAGCTGAATTAATACCATTTCTATTCATATCATAGTTGATTTACACTAGCATTGTTATCTGTTTAATGTCACAAATCGACGTTTTATATTATTTAATTTAGTTATTTTTTATTGTTCAAAGAGAGAGTTATGAGTCGTAAGTTGTTACCTATCCTAATGATGATGGTGGTGTTAAGCCCTCTGGCCATTGATATCTATTTACCATCTATGCCTGAAATGGCCGTTGAATTTGGTGTATCAGATACACAGGTTCAATCGACATTAATATTGTTTATTTTATCAATGGGGATAGGGCAGGTGTTAATTGGCCCATTGGCAGATAGATATGGCCGTAGACCGGTTGCGTTAGTCGGTATTTGTTTGTATATCGCAAGTAGTTTCTTTGCGTCAGTCGTGGTTCAGTTTGAATATTTACAACTTGCGCGTGTACTACAAGGGATTGCAGCTTGCGCTACATCGATTGTGGTATTTAGTGCCGTGAGAGATAGATTTAATGCACAACAAAGTGCGCACTATTATAGTTATTTGAATGGTGTTATTTGTGTTATTCCCGCTTTAGCACCTACCTTAGGTGGTTTTTTAGCTTTACATTTTGGTTGGAGAGCTTCGTTTATCTTTATGACTGCGTTTGCTGTTTTAGTCTTGTTTATTGTTGCCTTCAGATTACCAGAAACGCGTCCTGAACATGCTAATAATCATGCTGCTTTATACCGTTGGGCGCGTTATCAACCGGTATTAGCTAATAGTCAATTTATCTTCTATGCATTGACTTGTATGATTGGTATGGCGAGTATTTTAACCTATGTGTCTTATGCGCCGAGTTGGATCATTAAACATATAGGTTTGTCTGAATTAACCTTTAGTTACCTGTTTGGTTTTAATGCGATCATTAATATTATTGCTTGTTTTGCTGCGCCTAAAGTGATTAAAAAGGTCGGTAATCACCAAACGGTTAGTATTGCATTATGGCTGATGGTCTTATCTGGTGCGCTGCAATTAGTGCTGCAACAGTTACCTTTACTAGCCTACTAATAGGTGGATTATATTATATGTCACCTATGCTATTTTTATGTATTGGCTTTGCGCTGTTATTAGGACCAGCCACATCGATGGCGTTAAGCGCTTTTGGTGAACGAGCGGGGACGGCCAGTGCGTTATTAGGTTGTATTCAAATGACTGGCGCAGCTATATTAACTGGGTTATTACAACAAACTAGTTTAACTGGCCCTTATGCAGCTATATTAATGATTGGTGGTAGCGGTCTGTTGTTGTTAGTTATTATGACGCTACCTAAATATAAACATTGGCATCAAGAGCGTCCTAGTTACGCTTAACAACTTGCTTCAAATTTATTCGCATTCTCAGTATTAGCTTGAGATAATAACTCCATTACACTTTTGTCAATGGAGTTATGATGAAACACTTTCTACCTAAATTATCCCTCATTAGTAGTTCACTATTACTTGCTGCTTGTGTCACCTCTTCACCCACTGGACGCAATCAAGTATTGTTATTTGATGGTTCAGAAATGGCGACTTTAGGGGCAAATTCCTTTGAAGAGATAAAAAAACAGGAAACCATTAATCAAGATCCTGCAGTTAATGCGTATGTGCAATGTGTGAGTAAACAGATAACTGATACTCTAGGTGCTCAACCCGATTTCGATGAGTGGGAAGTGGTGGTTTTCGATAGTGATCAAGTTAATGCCTTTGCCTTACCAGGTGGTAAAATTGGTGTTTATACTGGTCTATTAGCTGTGGCTAAAACCCAAGATCAACTGGCGACAGTGATTGGTCATGAAATCGCACATGTGCAAGCAAATCATTCTAATGAACGTCTATCCTCAAGCCAAATTACAGGTATAGGGACTTCGGCTATTGGTGTGGCTGTGAGTGGCAGTGAATATTCTGAGATAGGCTTAGCAGCATTGGGGTTAGGTGTTCAATATGGTATCACTATGCCCTATGGCAGAGCGCAAGAATCGGAAGCCGATATCGTAGGCTTACACTTGATGAGCGAAGCGGGTTTTGACCCGGAACAAAGTGTCGAGCTATGGAAGAATATGGCGATTGCCTCGGGTGGTTCTGAGCCGATGGAGTTTTTATCTACTCACCCTTCAAATACAACGCGTATTAATGATTTACAAAGCGAATTGAAGGACCTTAAACAAACCAACGAACAAGCTCCAAATTGTCGTGCTTAATTGATTTTATTATGCAATACAAACAAAAATGCCGAATCAATTGATTCGGCATTTTTAATTAAAACATTAAATTAAAGGTTAGATAGAATTGCATCTACCGATGCTTTTGCATCACCTAATAACATTTCAGAGTTCTCATTAAAGAACAGTGGGTTTTGTACGCCAGCGTAACCAGCACCCATTGAACGTTTAAATACAACGACTTTCTCAGCTTCCCAAACGTTAAGTACTGGCATACCTGAAATCGGTGTACCTGGCTCATTTGCCGCTGGGTTAACTGTATCATTTGCACCAATAACTAATACTACATCAGTTTCAGGGAAATCTTCGTTGATCTCATCCATCTCTAATACGATATCGTAAGGGACTTTTGATTCAGCAAGTAATACGTTCATGTGGCCTGGTAAACGACCTGCAACTGGGTGAATACCGAAACGTACGTTTTTACCTTTAGCACGTAATTGCTTAGTAATTTCAGCTACAGGGTATTGCGCTTGTGCTACAGCCATACCGTAACCAGGTACGATGATGATGTTTTTAGCCGCTTTTAGAGACTCAGCTACTTGTTGTGCTGTTGTTTCTGTGTGCTCACCGTACTCTTGATCGCCTTGTGCAAACTCTTCATTTCCGAAGCCACCTAAGATTACGCTTACAAATGAACGATTCATCGCTTTACACATGATGTAAGAAAGAATCGCACCACTTGAACCTACTAATGCACCAGTGATGATAAGTAAGTCATTTGCTAGCATGAAACCAGTTGCTGCCGCAGCCCAACCAGAGTAAGAGTTAAGCATTGATACTACTACTGGCATATCTGCACCACCAATAGAAGCTACTAAATGCCAACCAAATGCTAATGCAATCACAGTCATAATGATAAGTGCTGTTAAGCCTAAATCACCGCTAACAAAAGCAACTAATAATAGTGCTGCTGCTGTCACTGCTGCAATGTTGATCCAGTTTTTACCAGGTAGAGATAAAGCTGCACTGTTTACTTTACCGCTTAGTTTACCGTATGCAACGATAGAACCAGTGAAAGTAACTGCACCAATAAAGATACCTAAGAATACTTCTACATCATGAATAGTTTGTGCAGCAGGTGCTAAAACAGCATGATCTAAGTATGAGTTGAAACCGATGAAAGTTGCAGCTAAACCAACGAAGCTATGTAAGATAGCGATTAGTTCAGGCATTGAAGTCATTTCAACTTTTAATGCTAAACGCACACCGATACCAGCACCAACTGCCATTGCGATAGTGATGTAACCTAAGCCACTCACTTGTGAGCTAGCAATAGTTGCACCGATCGCGATGATCATACCGATAATACCGAATAGGTTACCGCGTTTTGCGCTTTCTTGGCTGCTTAAGCCGTTAAGACTACCAATGAATAGGATAGCTGAAATGATGTACGCAGCTGTAATTAATCCTTGAGACATGTTTATTTATCCTTCTGGAACATTTTCAACATACGGTGTGTTACGGTGAAACCGCCCACTATGTTGATGGTTGCAATAAGAATTGCAATCGTTGAAAGAGCTGTGACGACGTTGTTGTCACTACCAACTTGTAGCAATGCACCGATGATGATGATGCCACTGATTGCGTTTGTTACACTCATTAAAGGTGTATGTAGTGAATGTGCAACATTCCAAACGACACCGTAACCAACAATACATGCCAGAATAAATACAGTGAAGTGTGCTAGGAAGTCTGTAGGTGCAACACTTGCTAACCAGCCAAATAGACCAGCAGCAACAACAGCAGCAGCAGGTTTAATCCATTTGTTTGGTTCTTTTTCTTCAACAACTTCTTCTACTTTTTCTTCCGCTTTTGGGGATGGTGCAGCACTTACGTTAATTGCTGGTGGTGGCCAAGAAATTTCACCTTCTTTAACAACCGTTGCACCACGGATAACTTCATCTTCGAAGTCGATATCAATTTGACCGTCTTTGTTTTTACAAAGCAGTTTCATCAAGTTAACTAGGTTTGTTGCGTACAGTTGGCTTGATTGTGTTGGTAAACGACTTGGTAGGTCAGTGTAACCAATGATTTTAACGCCATTTTCAGTTTCAAACACTTCGTCTTTCACTGTTAATGCTGCGTTACCGCCAGCAGCTGCTGCTAAATCAACAATCACGCTACCTGGTTTCATTGATTTGATCATATCTTCAGAAATGATCTTAGGTGCTGGTTTACCTGGGATAAGTGCCGTTGTGATGATGATATCAACATCTTTAGCTTGTTCAGCCATCATTTCAGCTTGCGCTTTTTGATAACCTTCACTCATTGTTTTAGCGTAACCCGTTGTACTTACTTCTGTTTCCTCAACGTAATCGACCTCAAGGAATTCACCGCCCATACTTTCGATTTGCTCTTTTACTTCAGGGCGAGTATCGAATGCACGAACGATTGCACCAAGGCTACCAGCAGCACCAAGAGCAGCTAGACCAGCAACACCAGCACCAACGATCAATACTTTAGCAGGTGGAACTTTACCCGCAGCAGTGATTTGACCTGTAAAGAAACGACCAAATTGGTTGGCAGCTTCGATAACAGCACGGTAACCAGCAATATTTGCCATTGAACTTAGTGCATCTAATGCTTGTGCTCGAGAAGTACGAGGAACACTATCCATCGCGATAACGCTGATGTTTTTAGCTTCCAGTTGCTTTAATAGTTCTGGGTTTTGAGCAGGCCAAATAAAGCTTACTAATGTAGCGCCTTCTTTGATTAATTGAATCTCTGCTTGAGTCGGTGCATTAACTTTAAAGATAATGTCTGATTGTAAAATTGCTTCAGCTTCTGTGCTAATTTCAGCACCCGCTTCTTGGTAAGATGAATCAGAAAAGCTTGCCGCTGATCCTGCGTTTTGTTCTACAAGAAATGTGAAACCTTGTTTAATTAGTAGTGCAACAGTACTAGGTGTTGCCGCTACACGGTTTTCATTTTCTTGGATCTCTCTAGGTATACCTATCTGCATAGTAATTCCATGATCGCTTATTGTTAAAGATTGTTATCGAGGTTTATTTTGGGTGTCATTTAAAAAATGCAGCTGACCTAAATCACCTGCATTTTTTAAATAGCGCTAACACCACAAAGCCAGATAACGCGTTTGATTGTTTTATAAACTTGTCGAGTTGATTGTGTATTACGACAATTTTCAGCAGGTTAAAGCTTAGTGAAAAATACGGGGAACGCCACCATTTTAAGGTTCTTTACATAGTTTTTATGCTACATAAAGGTTACTTAATATAACCATTGATAATAAGTAACCTCAATTGTAAATCTAATGTTAACAAATAAATACAAGAGATTAATTTTCATACTCAATTGTTAAATTTTATAAAAAAGGGGAGGACATTCAAAACTAACACGTAATTCCGTAGATGGATGGGTAAGAGTGATACTAGCCGCATGCAATGCTAAACGATTTGGTGAATATTGCTTACCAAATGCAGTTGCATAAAACTCATCACCAACAATAGGGTGACCTAATTGTTGCATGTGCACACGTAATTGATGTGTTCTTCCCGTTAACGGCGTTAATTTAACGAGGGTAGTTTGTTGTTCTCTTTTGACCACTTGCCATTCAGTTTGAGAGCTTTTACCCTGTTCAAAATCAACAATTTGGCGCGGTCTATTTTCCCAGTCACAACGTATAGGCAAGTCAATTAAGCCACTATCTTCTTTAATAATCCCCTCTACACGAGCGAAGTAGGTTTTATCGATGACTTTTTGTTGAAATTGACGCCCCATATGACTTTGTGCTGATTTACGTAAGGCTAAAATAATAATGCCAGAGGTTGCCATATCTAATCTATGCACTACACAAGCTTCAGGCCATACACGTAAAACACGTAACGCTAAACTGTCTTTATGCCAAGGATCTCTGCCTGGTACGCTTAATAATCCAGAGGGCTTATTGAGTACAACAATATCTTGATCCTGATGAATAATATTCAAATAAGGGGACATTGGTGGGTTATAAACAAAATTAGGCATAGTGGTTACCGATGTAATGAACAGTACAGGTTAAGAGTTACTTAATAACCTGTACTTGTTAATGCTAGATTAAGTGTGAGTTGAGACGATGAAACGGATTGCATCTAATTTCAGCTGTGTATTATCTAAAATCTGTTCAAAGTTAGTTTGTTGATCACGAATATGTTGGATCTCTTCTTCACGGATATTAGGGTTCACCGCTTTTAATGCTAATAAACGATCTCTTTCTTGTTGTAGCGTATGTTGCATATTTTGTTTCGCTTCATCAAGAATGTCTGCCATTAACGATTGTGCTGTTGGCAGTGATTGTTTAATTAGCTGATGAATTAATGCTTGTGAAGCATTCGCCACTTTGCGACTAATATGACGATTAATCGGCGTTAATTGGCGATCAAAACTATCAAAAGTTACATTCTCACCCAAGTTTTTAGCATTCTTATCTAATAAGAGGCGAATTGGTGTTGTTGGTAAGAAGCGACTTAATTGTGCATTATCAGTATTTAACGCTTCAACAACATAGATTAACTCTAGGAATGTTGAAGCAGCCGGTAATGAGTTATTTTTTAAGATGGCAACAGAAGTGGTACCTGTATCTGAACTTAATACCATCTCCATACCATGGCTGATCAAAGGGTGTTCCCAGGTTAAATAGGAAACATCATCGCGACTTAATGCCGTTTGACGATTAAATGTCACCGTTACCCCTTCTTCTGGTAACCCTGGGTAATCACTTGCTAACATATTACTGGTCGGTTTCAAGATTAAGCATTGATCGCTGCTATCTTCTTGCTGCACACCTAAGACATCAAACATCTGTAGTGCAAAGCCAGTGAAGTGCGGTAGCTGATCAATCTGCGTCATATCATCAAGTAAGTTACTGTTTTGTAAAACACCGCTAGAGTTAATCTCTAATAACTTATCTCTACCTTGCTCTAAATTGGCTTTCAGTTCTGAATTAAGTGTTGCAGTGCGTTTAATTAATTGCGCTAATTGGTCTTGATCATTTTCACCTGTGGCCAATAAATTAATGAGTTCATCTTTTACTGATTCATAAACAGTATGGCCTGTTGGTGTTGTTTGTGTGAAAGCAGATAAACCTTGCTCATACCATTGTTGCAAAAACTCCTGAGAAGTGTCTTTAAGGTATGGCGTATAAATCTGGATATCACAACGTTGGCCAATACGGTCTAATCGGCCAATTCGTTGCTCAAGCAAATCAGGGTTAATTGGCAGATCAAATAATACTAAGTGATGTGAGAACTGGAAATTACGACCTTCAGAACCAATCTCAGAACAGACCATTACCTGTGCACCATCTTCTATTTGTGCAAAGTATGCCGCTGCTTTATCGCGCTCAATGAGTGATAAACCTTCGTGGAAAACAGCCGCTTTGATCGCTTCACGTGTACGCAATGCTTCTTCAATAGCTAATGCCGTTTGTGCTTGAGCGGCAATGATCAGTATTTTTTCGTCTTTGTTTTGCTGAACAAGATCAATGATCCAACTAATACGCGGATCAAATGCACACCAAGAGTTATCAGTGGAAGCTTCAAAAGCTTGATAGATTTGTTCAGGGTAAAGAGCAGAGAAGGCTTGTTCTTCAAGATTACCCACAGGCATCATTTTTGATACTTTAAGTGCGGTTTTATATTGATCAGGTAAAGTTAACGCAACTGATTTTAATAAACGCTTAGGGAAACCTTTGATCGCAGAGCGTGTATTTCTAAATAATAAACGCCCTGTACCGTGTCTATCTAATAAACCGCGGATCAATTCTCGCTGTGCCACCTGTTGTTGCTCTGGGTCTATTGTAATATCTGAAATGGTTTTAAGTAATGGCTCTACATCCTGTTCTGATAACAGCTCAGTAATGCTGTTTTTAGCTTGATCGGTTAAGATCTTACCATCAAGTAGTTGGTTAACTGCCTCGACCACAGGTTTATAACCCGCTTCCTCGTTTACAAAAGCTTGGTAATCATAAAAACGGTTTGGATCAAGCAAACGCAAACGTGCAAAGTGACTTTCATGCCCTAGCTGGTCTGGCGTTGCTGTTAATAATAATACACCTGGAATTTCGTTCGCTAATTTCTCAACTGCGTTATATTGTGGGCTAGGTTTCTCTTTATCCCAAATCAGATGATGTGCTTCATCAACGATCATAAGATCCCAAGTAGCTAACAATGCATTCTTTAAGTGCTTTTGTTTACGTAATAAGTCAATGCTGCATAGTACCAGCTGCTCAGTATCAAAAGGGTTAACAGCATCTAAATAAGCTTCTTCGCAACGTGATTCATCAAAAATACTAAAATGTAAGTTAAAACGGCGCAGCATTTCAACTAGCCATTGATGCTGTAGGTTTTCAGGTAAAACAATTAAGACACGTTTTGCCCGACCAGTAATCAATTGTTGATGCATAATCAGGCCAGCTTCAATGGTTTTACCTAGGCCAACTTCATCCGCTAGTAAAATACGTGGCGCATGGCGTTGACCTACTTCTTCTGCAATATAAAACTGATGAGGGATAAGGTCGACACGTGCACCTAATAAACCACGTAAGTGAGAACGTTGTTGCTCATGTTGATTCAATAAAGATTTATAACGCAATACAAAGCGATCAAACTTATCAATCTGACCTGCGAACAACTTATCTTGTGGTTTATTAAACTTAATAAAGTTATTTAGAAAGGTTTCTCTTAATTGGGTTTCTTCACCGGTATCTTTACGTGTACCGATATAAGTAATGATATTTTCGTCTTCTTGTATATCTGTTACTAATAAAGACCAATCAGCATGGCTTAATACTTCATCACCAATATTGAAACGAACACGTGTTACTGGCGCTTCTTCTATCGAATAAAGACGTTGTTCTCCTGAAGCTGCAAATAACAGCGTTAACATGCGTCCTTCTATTGCGACTACTGTACCTAACCCTAACTCTGATTCAGCGTCACTAATCCAACGCTGGCCTAACGAAAATGTCATAAAAACTCACTCATCAATTGTAACTAAACAAAACTTAATAGCAGAAAAGGCGCGTATGTTACCTAAATCCTATTCAAAGGTACTAGTGATAAATCTAATAAATAGATAAAAATAAAAATAGCATATAAATGAAGAGGAATAGGTGGTTTGTATGTTAATTAAGCAAACGATATTAAATTGCAAATAATCGTAATAAAACGCTTGCCAATGTGATCTTAATCCCTATAATGCGCACCCACAGACACGGGACGGAACGCAAGTTACCCAGCGAGTTTGAGAACAAAACAAACGCAGTAAACGCTTCGAAGTTCGCTTCGAAATAAAGTTGAAAATTAACGTTGACATTGTTCGAAAGGCGCGTAATATACGCCGCCTAGCCGAAAGGCCGCTCTTTAACAATTTAATCAAACAATCTGTGTGAGCACTTATTGTTGATGTGATTTCAAATTAGAAATCCTAACTTAGTTAGGTAACATCAATACTTAGTGACACACGAATTAATTCATTAATTCAGAATAACATTGTACTTCGGTACATAGTTTTAGTCAGTAATATTGAGTCGCAACTTAGGTTGCAAATTAAACTTTAAATTGAAGAGTTTGATCATGGCTCAGATTGAACGCTGGCGGCAGGCTTAACACATGCAAGTCGAACGGTAACAGAAAGTAGCTTGCTACTTTGCTGACGAGTGGCGGACGGGTGAGTAATGCTTGGGAATATGCCTTATGGTGGGGGACAACAGTTGGAAACGACTGCTAATACCGCATAACATCTCCGGATCAAAGTGGGGGACCTTCGGGCCTCACGCCATAAGAGTAGCCCAAGTGGGATTAGCTAGTTGGTAAGGTAATGGCTTACCAAGGCGACGATCCCTAGTTGGTCTTAGAGGATGACCAGCCACACTGGAACTGAGACACGGTCCAGACTCCTACGGGAGGCAGCAGTGGGGAATATTGCACAATGGGCGCAAGCCTGATGCAGCCATGCCGCGTGTGTGAAGAAGGCTTTCGGGTTGTAAAGCACTTTCAGCGAGGAGGAAAGGTTGTACTTTAATAGAGTGCAGCTGTGACGTTACTCGCAGAAGAAGCACCGGCTAACTCCGTGCCAGCAGCCGCGGTAATACGGAGGGTGCGAGCGTTAATCGGAATTACTGGGCGTAAAGCGCGCGTAGGCGGTTAATTAAGTCAGATGTGAAATCCCAGGGCTCAACCTTGGAACTGCATTTGAAACTGGTTAACTAGAGTTTTGTAGAGGGTGGTAGAATTTCAGGTGTAGCGGTGAAATGCGTAGAGATCTGAAGGAATACCAGTGGCGAAGGCGGCCACCTGGACAAAGACTGACGCTGAGGCGCGAAGGCGTGGGGAGCAAACGGGATTAGATACCCTGGTAGTCCACGCAGTAAACGATGTCTATTAGAATTTTGTGGCTATATGCTGTGGGATTCAAAGCTAACGCATTAAATAGACCGCCTGGGGAGTACGGCCGCAAGGTTAAAACTCAAATGAATTGACGGGGGCCCGCACAAGCGGTGGAGCATGTGGTTTAATTCGATGCAACGCGAAGAACCTTACCATCCCTTGACATCCAGAGAATCTGTTAGAGATAGTAGAGTGCCTTCGGGAACTCTGAGACAGGTGCTGCATGGCTGTCGTCAGCTCGTGTTGTGAAATGTTGGGTTAAGTCCCGCAACGAGCGCAACCCTTATCCTTATTTGCCAGCGGGTTATGCCGGGAACTCTAGGGACACTGCCGGTGATAAACCGGAGGAAGGTGGGGACGACGTCAAGTCATCATGGCCCTTACGGGATGGGCTACACACGTGCTACAATGGCAAATACAAAGGGCAGCTAACCAGCGATGGTATGCGAATCTCCTAAAGTTTGTCGTAGTCCGGATCGGAGTCTGCAACTCGACTCCGTGAAGTTGGAATCGCTAGTAATCGTGGATCAGAATGCCACGGTGAATACGTTCCGGGCCTTGTACACACCGCCCGTCACACCATGGGAGTGGGCTGCACCAGAAGTCATTAGCTTAACCTTCGGGATGGCGATGACCACGGTGTGGTTCATGACTGGGGTGAAGTCGTAACAAGGTAGCCCTAGGGGAACCTGGGGCTGGATCACCTCCTTACGTAAAGAAACACATTGACAAGCCTTTCGGTGAATTTGCTTAGGCAAATAAACCTGTCGGCATGAGTTTTTGCTCCGCAAATACTCATCGAGTGCCCACACAGATTGTTTGATTAGAAAGTAAAGAGACGTATAGATAGACTCTAGATGGGTCTGTAGCTCAGTTGGTTAGAGCGCACCCCTGATAAGGGTGAGGTCGGCAGTTCGAATCTGCCCAGACCCACCAATTTCTTGTATTGAAATTGGATTGCTATTTATACAAACCATGTTGGGGCTATAGCTCAGCTGGGAGAGCGCCTGCCTTGCACGCAGGAGGTCTGCGGTTCGATCCGCATAGCTCCACCACTTCATTTAAACGAAGTGACCAACATGTGAGAAGCCTTAGATAAACAACACATTTTATCTAAGGCTTTTTTTAACGAAAAAGTCTGCTCTTTAACAATTAGGAAAGCTGATAAATGTTCTTATTTATCGCACAAAAACAATGAGTTACTTGTAACTTGATTGGTGTGATAAATAAAACGAAATGTTTAATTCATTAACGTGAATTAAACAAGTTCTCAATATTAAAACTCAGGTTTTAGTATTGTAATCAAGCAAATAGTTCATTTTTACGAAGTAAATGTGAACACAAATGCGCATTACATGCAAATGTAATGAGTACGTATCTACACACTCTTAGAGTGTTAGGTGCACGAAAAACGTAAACGTTTTTCATATGTAAATATGAGAGTCGCAAGCGTCTTGGAAACAACATACACATTTAGACACTGTTTAGGTGTTGTATGGTTAAGTGAATAAGCGTGCACGGTGGATGCCTAGGCAATTAGAGGCGATGAAGGACGTGGTAATCTGCGATAAGTCCAGGGAGTTGATAACAAGCGTTATATCCTGGAATTTCCGAATGGGGCAACCCGGCACTTAGTGTCATCGTTATGTGAATACATAGCATAGCGAAGCAAACGAGGGGAACTGAAACATCTAAGTACCCTTAGGAAAAGAAATCAACCGAGATTCCGACAGTAGCGGCGAGCGAAATCGGAACAGCCCTTAAGCTGTTTAAAAGTTAGTGGAAGGCTCTGGAAAGTGCCACGGTACAGGGTGATAGTCCCGTACACAAAAACTTCTTTACAGTGAAAACGAGTAAGTCGGGACACGAGAAATCCTGATTGAATATGGGGGGACCATCCTCCAAGGCTAAATACTCCTAATTGACCGATAGTGAACCAGTACCGTGAGGGAAAGGCGAAAAGAACCCCTGTGAGGGGAGTGAAATAGAACCTGAAACCGTGTACGTACAAGCAGTAGGAGCGGATTTATTCCGTGACTGCGTACCTTTTGTATAATGGGTCAACGACTTAATTTCAGTAGCAAGGTTAACCATTTAGGGGAGCCGTAGGGAAACCGAGTCTTAACTGGGCGAATAGTTGCTGGGATTAGACCCGAAACTTGGTGATCTAGCCATGAGCAGGTTGAAGATTGAGTAACATCAATTGGAGGACCGAACCCACTAATGTTGAAAAATTAGGGGATGACTTGTGGCTGGGGGTGAAAGGCCAATCAAACCAAGAGATAGCTGGTTCTCCTCGAAAGCTATTTAGGTAGCGCCTCATGTATCACTGTTGGGGGTAGAGCACTGTTAAGGCTAGGGGGTCATCCCGACTTACCAACCCTTTGCAAACTCCGAATACCAACAAGTGCAATCATGGGAGACACACGGCGGGTGCTAACGTCCGTCGTGGAAAGGGAAACAACCCAGACCGCCAGCTAAGGTCCCAAAGTATATGTTAAGTGGGAAACGATGTGGGAAGGCTTAGACAGCTAGGAAGTTGGCTTAGAAGCAGCCATCTTTTAAAGAAAGCGTAATAGCTCACTAGTCGAGTCGGCCTGCGCGGAAGATTTAACGGGGCTAAACATATCACCGAAGCTGCGGACGCGTATTTATACGCGTGGTAGAGGAGCGTTCTGTAAGCCGTCGAAGGGAAAGGTGTAAACCATCCTGGAGGTATCAGAAGTGCGAATGTTGACATGAGTAACGATAAGGGGGTGAAAAACCTCCCCGCCGGAAGACCAAGGGTTCCTGTCCAACGTTAATCGGGGCAGGGTGAGTCGACCCCTAAGGCGAGGCCGAAAGGCGTAGTCGATGGGAAACGGGTTAATATTCCCGTACCCTTATATTTTGCGATGGGAGGACGGAGAAGGCTAGGTGGGCCTGGCGATGGTTGTCCAGGTTCAAGCGTGTAGGTAGGTGACTTAGGTAAATCCGGGTTGCTATATACTGAGACGCGATGTCGAGCTACTAAGGTAGTGAAGTCATTGATGCCATACTTCCAGGAAAAGTCTCTAAGCTTCAGAAATATGAGGATCGTACCCCAAACCGACACAGGTGGTCAGGTAGAGAATACCAAGGCGCTTGAGAGAACTCGGGTGAAGGAACTAGGCAAAATGGTACCGTAACTTCGGGAGAAGGTACGCCCTTGACGGTGATGAGACTTGCTCTCTAAGCTGTTGGGGGCCGAAGATACCAGATGGCTGCAACTGTTTATTAAAAACACAGCACTCTGCTAAATCGTAAGATGACGTATAGGGTGTGACGCCTGCCCGGTGCCGGAAGGTTAATTGATGTGGTTAGACTTAGGTCGAAGCTATTGATCGAAGCCCTGGTAAACGGCGGCCGTAACTATAACGGTCCTAAGGTAGCGAAATTCCTTGTCGGGTAAGTTCCGACCTGCACGAATGGCGTAATGATGGCCATGCTGTCTCCACCCGAGACTCAGTGAAGTTGAAATCGCAGTGAAGATGCTGTGTACCCGCGGCTAGACGGAAAGACCCCGTGAACCTTTACTATAGCTTAGCAGTGAACTTAGAGCCTACATGTGTAGGATAGGTGGGAGGCTTTGAAACCGCGTCGCCAGATGCGGTGGAGCCGACCTTGAAATACCACCCTTGTATGTTTTGAGTTCTAACCATGGCCCCTGAATCGGGGTTTGGGACACTGTTTGGTGGGTAGTTTGACTGGGGCGGTCTCCTCCCAAAGAGTAACGGAGGAGTACGAAGGTTGGCTAATCACGGTCGGACATCGTGAGGTTAGTACAATGGTATAAGCCAGCTTAACTGCGAGACAGACACGTCGAGCAGGTACGAAAGTAGGTCATAGTGATCCGGTGGTTCTGAATGGAAGGGCCATCGCTCAACGGATAAAAGGTACTCCGGGGATAACAGGCTGATACCGCCCAAGAGTTCATATCGACGGCGGTGTTTGGCACCTCGATGTCGGCTCATCACATCCTGGGGCTGAAGTCGGTCCCAAGGGTATGGCTGTTCGCCATTTAAAGTGGTACGCGAGCTGGGTTTAGAACGTCGTGAGACAGTTCGGTCCCTATCTGCCGTGGGCGTTTGAGAATTGAGAGGAGCTGCTCCTAGTACGAGAGGACCGGAGTGGACGAACCGCTGGTGTTCGGGTTGTTATGCCAATAGCATTGCCCGGTAGCTACGTTCGGAATCGATAACCGCTGAAAGCATCTAAGCGGGAAGCGAGCCTCAAGATGAGTTCTCACTGGAACTTTAAGTTCCCTAAAGGGCCGTTGGAGACTACAACGTTGATAGGCAAGGTGTGTAAGTGCGGCAACGTATTGAGCTAACTTGTACTAATTACCCGTGAGGCTTAACCATACAACACCTAAGTAGTGTTGTTATGTGACCAAGATTGTCAAAGAAGACGTTAAAATATAAGCGCTTGTGATAGCGTATTTACATAATGCTGATTAGATAGAGCAAAAAACAAGAACATTAGAACATCACTTTCCTAATTACAATTTATGCTTGGCGGCCATAGCGCTGTGGTACCACCTGATCCCATGCCGAACTCAGAAGTGAAACGCAGCTGCGCCGATGATAGTGTGGGGTCTCCCCATGTGAAAGTAGGTCATCGCCAAGCGCCTCATTTAAAATAGCCCCACTGGTTAGTTCCGGTGGGGCTTTTTTAATTGTGTTGATTTATGTGAACTACGCAGAAAGTAGGGCGAGTTTACCGACAGGTAAGGGTCACGAGCGGAGGAGCTCTGCGACGACTTTCCATCGCCAAGCGCCTAACAACGATAAACCCCAGTCTTCGAAAGAAGGCTGGGGTTTTTTCGTTATTGATCGCTTAGACGCCGATGACTACTTTTACATGGGATAAACAAAGTAGTGACGCAGTCGCCACCCTTATGTGTGACAGTAGGGCGAATATCGCGACAGCGATGGGTTATGAGCAATGTTCACCCAGCGCCAAGCGTCTCATTAAACGAACCCTGTTGACTTGCGTCGACAGGGTTTTTTTATGTCTAAAATTCGAGAGTATCTGGCTTATTGAAATTTACCCTCCCAATTACGAAACATCTTTTGACCTTGGGGCGCTGGCTTCAGCCTGCAGTGTCTTTGTTTTTATTTTGAGTTTTAGCTTATGACTATCGCTACTGATTTCTATTTATTATAAAAATCTATAGGGTATTGGTCGGAACGGTGGAAATCGAATCCACAACCTGCCGCTTAGGAGGCGGCTGCTCTATCCAGTTGAGCTACGTCCCGGAAGTATGTTGATTAATATAACTTATTTTTTCTTATAAGTATCATTAACCATTATTCTGCTCACCTATGAAGAAATTTCATACCTTTTATAATAGTCATTATAATGCGTAGATAGTTTTTACACTAACTCATTGTGAATCTTAGGGGAGCTACTTATACCAATTGTATTAAATAACTGATCTAAGTTTTGCGCCGGAAAAATGGCTTAGTTTGAGGCGTAAGTTGATGTAAATGGTTATTCCCTATACGAAACTTACAACGAAAAAATAAGTTATTTTAACAAGTAAAATAGATCAGTTACTTACTATGATTGGTATCAATCACTCTCTTGTTAAAAGTTTGTCCCCTTATTTAATATAATTACTATTATCTCTAAAGTTATAGTAGATCTCGCCGATACTAATATCAGATAACATTTTATTACCAAGGCAGGGTTTAATGAAAATACTACTAATTATTTCGACATTAATTTTTATGCTTCAGGGATGTTCTGCGGTTAGAGTTATATCGGCTGAGGAATATGATGCAATGAAGGACAAAGAAGTGGCTCGTAATAGTGATAACTATCTTTATTATTATATTGCCCATTCTACTAGTCATAATTATTTATCTGATAAAGACAGCGATACTGGTGGCGTGAAAACAGGTTCTAATGGATATGGCCACCTTTATAGCTTTCAAGGTAAGAAGTCTTTAATTCTCTCTGAAATAGTCAGTAAAATGGCAGATCAGCTTTTGTATAACTACAATGACCAATACCATAACAATTCTTTGGCATTAACCTCTTTAGTTGATCTCAATGATTACAATAATACGAGTTGGTTAGGACAAACTATTTCTGAGCAATTTATACATGAGCTTCATATAAGACAAGTACGTATTGTCGATTATAAGTTAACAGGTAACATCCAAGTAACCCCTGCCGGTGAGTTTGCTGTAACAAGAGATTGGAAAAAACTTAATAAGAATGTAGATGTTAGTCGTATTTTGACAGGTACCATTTCACGTAATGAAGAGGGGTTATTGTTAATGTACGTATCGTTAATGCAACTGATAACGCGGTAGAGTCAACGACTAGCGCATTTATACCTGAACGTATGTTTGTAGGTGGTGTATATGATTATCGCCCTAGAAACTACATTTCACGCAATAGTACTAATGATAATAATCGTGTATCAGTACGCCTTGTTGAATAAATAACTCATCTAATACATTACTGTGTGTTGCTGTCCTGACAACACACGTTAACCCTTACACTCCTTTCTCCGACTGTTAAATAAAGCCTCCCTTTCTTAGTTAATGCATTGTAGGTATGAATATTGCTTGTTTATATCAGCACACTAATTAACTGATCTATATGCTTGTGAAGGTAACTTACTGCTTGTTGGCGAGTTGGTTATTTATTACGGGAATTAAGGTTACTTAGTTAACATTATTAGTATTGAAGTTAATAGGGCGATTTAGCCTATATGTAAGGAGTTTCGATGTTCAGTTTTATACTACAGAGGCGTTTATTGGTAGCGTTAATCTTATCTAATTTTCTCTTAACTGGCTGTTCACTCTTTAAAAAAGAGGTGGTGGAGGTCGAAAAAGTGGATACTTATAAATTTGTTGCCGTTGGTTATGCCACTATGAGTGCGCAATCAGGTGCAACGGATGATATAAAGATGCTAAATGCGATAAAGGCATCAAAGTTAGAAGCTTATAAAGAATTAGCAGAGCAAGTGTATGGTGTCATGTTAACTTCTGAAAATAGCGTACAGCAGTATCAATTACGTAACGATGGTCTAAGTACTAAGGTGAAAGGCCTAGTTCGAGGAGCGAAGGTATTGCGTAGCTATCATGAGAATGACTTGTATATCACTGAATTAGGATTGAATATGGAGACCTTACCTTTCCTTAAAAACGCTGAGTTTACGGATCGAAGTGAGGTCATTCAGGTACCAAGTAAAATCTATTATTAATGAATTAACGGTTCAGTCATGATTATTTCTGCTGGAAGTTAGGGAGTATTTGATCTGGAGGAGAGGAGGTTTAATCAGACTAGGCTTGGATATTTTTACCCAATAAGCTCGCGCTGTTTAACACACCCTTTTGATCATAGGTAACAGAGTTCTGTCCTTTAGCTTGGGTAAGTACTTGCATCAGGTGTTTATTGCTTTGCATACTTAATTCAATGAGACGCCCATTGATATCATTATCTTTTTGGCACTCATTTAAATGATCTTCAATTTTAGTTCTTAACATTTGTAGATCATTATCTTGTTGGATTTGACTTAAGTTATCTTCAGTGCTGATTTTTTGATTAGCCTGGTTGATGGCTTGTAGCTGTTTTTGTTTATTAGACAAGATAAGGTTGAGTGTATCGAATGACTTTTCTTTAAGGCAAGCTCTCTCTTTATCGAGTGTCTCATGGAGAACTTGAATCGTATTTAATAACTCATTTAACTGGTCTTTTAACATAGGGTATTCTTTAAGTTAACAGTTTAACTTGAATAGGCGTCGCTTAAATCATGTTCAAACTTGCCAATATTTTCAGCTAACTGTGTTGAGTTAATCTTATAGTCGCCTTTTAAAATAGCTGCCTTTAATGTTTCAACACGTTTCATATCCACTTGAGACTCACTTGAAGCTTGTTTTTGCATTTTATTTAGATTCACTGCTTGCGATGTTAGTTGCACAGAATCCTTGTGTGGATTTTGCACCTCTTTCTTATCGGCGATGTTGCCATTACTTTTCTTGAGTGAGTTATTTTGGTCAATCGCAATACTATTTTGTAATGTTTGACGGTTGATATTTATACTCATAATCGTATTCCAATTAGTCTACATGGTTAACGTATCGGCAGTGTCTTATAAAACTTTAGCAAAAAGCTGACTTTTTAAAAAGAAACTTGTACTTCTTTTAAAGCATAGACTGTACCAACAACTTCTCGTTGGGTCCGTGTGTTTTTGACTCTAACAGTACTACCTATATTACCATCTGTTAATGCAATTCCCGAGGCTTTTATTTTTAGCCCGCTTTGGTTTGCGGTAATGGTCACTTTATCACCCTTACAGACATAACAAACATCTTTAAAGCGAATACCTCTTTGCGAAGATACGTTTCGTTTAAGTCTGACACCATTTAATAAAGCGAGTTCAGAAAAAGTACTCCCTCTCACTTGCGACTTGGCCTTATAAATTAACTCTATATTCTCTTCATCTAATGTTTCACCTTTACTTAGCGGGCGACTACTGACAATTAACGGGATCAGTGTTTGTACTTTAACTCTTACGTATAAATCCCAAGGTGTATCATCTTTACAAGATACTTTAACTGCGGTTTTACTTTTAATTTTATCGCCAACGATATAACCCTCTAAAGGGATTGTACATTCAGTAAAAGTCATCCTGTCAGAAATCGGATTCGCTTTTATATAGAGCTTTTGTTCCTCTGTTAACTCAAATGTAGCTTGGTATTTATTAAAAATAAGCGTTTCAGCAAACTTTTCTACCTCTTTTGAGTAATTAGGGGATGCAAAAATATGAGAAGACCCTAGACTTAGGATTAGGAATATAAATCGAAGCAATTTGCTCACCTTAGTTAAGTGAATTTGTTTCAGTAATAAATGACGTAGTAAAACAGTATAGATGTTTTTTACTTAAAAATAACCATAACAAAAAGGAATGGAATATGGCAGGGGTTTTAGACTCAGTTAACCAACGAACTCAGTTGGTAGGACAAAATAGACTTGAGCTATTGCTTTTTAAACTGGGTGGAATTCAGCGTTACGGGATTAACGTTTTCAAAGTAAGAGAAGTCTTACAATGTCCACCTTTAACTGTACTTCCTAAGTTAAATGGTGCTATTCGAGGTGTTGCTTATGTACGTGGGCAAGCTATCTCTATTATCGATATGAACCTAGCGACGGGTGGCCGTGCCATTGATGATATTGAGAACCGATTTATTATTGTCACTGAATATAACCGTTCAGTGCAAGGTTTCTTAGTGGGATCAGTTGAGCGAATTATAAATATTAACTGGGAAGATATTCTTCCACCGCCGGCAGGTAGTAGCCGCTATAGTTATTTAACTGCGGTAACAGAGGTAGATAACTCCCTGGTTGAAGTGCTAGATGTAGAGAAAATACTGGATGAGATTGCGCCAGTAAATACTGAAGTAACCGAGCAAATTACCATTGAAAACATGCAGAACAAAAAAATTCTAGTCGCAGATGACTCGTCAGTAGCACGTAAACAGATCCAGCGAACTTTAACCAGCTTAGGGTTAGAGTGTGACCTAGCCAAAAATGGTAAGGAAGCGCTTTCTATGTTGCAAGAGGTTGCTAAAACTCAGCCTGTGTTTGATAAATATGCGCTAATGATCTCCGATGTTGAAATGCCCGAAATGGATGGTTATACCTTAACCTCTGAAATAAAGGCTCATCCAGATATGAAAGATTTATATATTATTCTTCATACTTCGCTCAGTGGAATTTTTAACCAAGCCATGGTTGAGAAAGTGGGGGCAAATGACTTTATTGCAAAATTTAATCCTGATGAGTTGGCGATTGCCGTACAAAAGGTGATTAATTGTTAGGTAAAGCATATTAATCAATGTTATTTTTCAATCATAAAATTATAAGAAAGGGTTTTTTAATTTTATTACTTAAAAATATGTTTAAAGCAATTAATGGAATGCAGGTAATTATTAGTGAAAACTTTGTCTGATCAACTTTATAAAAAGTTTGCTCTTTTTCTAGAAAAACAATGCGGTATTGTATTAGGGGATAACAAACAATATTTAGTTAAAAGCCGTTTAAGCCCTCTTGTCACGCAATTTAACTTAACAGGATTAGAGGAATTGGTGGAGAAGGTAATTAATAGCCTTAATGCTCAAATGCGTAATGCTGTTGTAGATGCGATGACCACCAATGAAACGCTATGGTTTCGTGATATTTATCCTTTTGAATTACTTACTCATAAACTGTTTCCGGAAATTTTACAAAACAAGAAAAATATTAAAATTTGGTCTTCTGCAAGCTCATCGGGTCAAGAAGCTTATTCTATTGCGATGACCGCATTGGAATATAGTAAAGCCAAACCAACGAGTAATTTAAATGTACAAGTGGTTGGTACTGATATTTCTGATTCAATGTTAGCGCAATGTAACCTAGGTCAATATGATCTACTTGCATTGTCACGTGGTTTATCTGAAACACGTAAGCGTCAATTTTTTATTCCAGTTCATGGCTTAAGCAATAAAATGCAGGTGAGACCCGAGGTCAAAAAATTGACTTCCTTTCGACGTCTAAACTTATTGGATAGCTATGCTTCATTGGGTAAATTTGATTTAATTTTTTGCCGAAATGTATTGATCTACTTTTCTAATGACGTTAAATCTAAAATTTTGAATCAGTTTGCAGGTGCTTTAAACCCTGGTGGGTATCTTATTTTGGGGGCGTCTGAATCTTTAAATGGATTAACAGATAAGTTTGAAATGGTACGTTGTAATCCGGGCATTATTTATAAATTAAAAAGTAAATAATCGCAGTACTGGATACAAATTCCTTGTTTAGCACATTGATTAAAGAGGCAACTATTGCCTCTTTTTTTAGTCATTTTTTTATTGTTACTATTACCTTCCTAAGCTTAAGTGTTATTGGTTACAGTTAGCTGAGCACCAAGCCACAATGTCTTCCAACGTCTTATCTTTTTGATTTAATTTATACATTTCCCTCTTTAATTGAAAAAAATCGCTTAGATAACTCCCTTAGTTAATTTTTTGGCACAAGCTTTGCATTTATCTAGACAAAGGAGAAATTTATGGCACTTAACTTTGAAAAAGCATTAGGCATTCATCAGCACACATTAGGTATTCGTTCACGCCGAACTGAAATTTTGGCGTCAAATATCACTAATGCAGATACCCCTAATTACAAAGCAAAAGATATTAATTTCAAAGATGCATTAAATGCAGCTAAGTCAGGAAGTGGCGTGTCGTTAAATCGTACCGATACACTTCATAAGCCTGGTTTCTCTAGTTCAATGGCACAAAATGGATTGCTATATCGTGCCTCTAATCAACCCGATACGGGTGACGGCAATTCCGTTGATTTAGAAGTTGAACGTAATTTGTTTATGAAAAACAGCATGGAATATCAAGCCAGCTTAGATTTTTTAAATAGTAAAATTTCAGGGCTACGTTTGGCCATTAAAGGTCAATAATTGCTAGCAGGAGAAAAGTGATGAGTTTATTAAAAGTATTAGATGTGGCCGGCACTGGGATGAGTGCGCAATCTGTGCGATTAAACACGACTGCTAGTAACTTAGCGAATGCCAATAGTGTCAGTAGCAATATTGATGAAACATATAAAGCACGTCATCCTGTTTTTGCTGCAGAATTAGACCGCGCGATGGGCGGCTTGGATAGCAGTGTGGGTGTAAAAGTGCAGGGCATTGTTGAAAGTACTGCTGAATTAAACCGTGAATATGCGCCCAATCACCCTAAAGCGGACGAGGATGGTTTCATTTTTCACTCTAATGTCAATGTAATGGAAGAGATGGCCAATATGATCAGTGCTTCTCGTTCTTATCAGACAAATGTGCAAATTGCCGATGCGGCAAAGCAGATGTTAAGTCGTACATTGCAAATGGGTAAATAAGGATAATTAGATGACTACTATCACTTCATCGGGTCTCAGTTTAACCAAACCATTAACTGAAGAACAGATAAATAAAAATACTGAGATAGATGCTGAGCAGCAACTAGATCAAGAAGACTTTTTCTCGTTGCTCTCACAGCAACTTGCTTACCAAGACCCATTCTCACCCGTTGAGAATGCGGAAATGATTTCTCAAATGTCTTCGTTTACTACGGCTGAAGGTATTGCCACATTAGGTACAGAATTTGCCGGTATCAAAGAGGTGTTGAACTCTAGCCAAGCATTAGAAGCGTCATCACTAGTAGGCAAAAAAGTACTAGTGCCAAATAATCAAACTTATCTTCCTGAAGGTGGAACTGCATCAGGATCTATCACTAGTACAACAGGGGCAATTAACACCACAGTTTCTGTTAAAGACAGTGCCGGTAATGTTGTTAAAACTATTGAATTAGGTGAGATAGGCGCCGGTAATCAACGCTTTGATTGGGATGGGCTAGATGCGGAAGGTAAACCTGCTCCACAGGGGAATTATACTTTTGAAGCATTTGGCTCAGTGAATGGAAATGGAGAAGCATTAACAACAGCCAGTTATGCGCATGTTGAAAGTGTCAGTTTAGGTGGTGGTTCTGCTAGCGTCTATTTAAACCTGAAAGGGTTAGGCGGTATCGAACTGGACGAAGCAATTGAAGTTGCTGAAAATATATAATTAAAGGAAATTACTATGTCATTTAATATAGCATTAAGCGGAATTTCAGCTGCACAAACAGATTTAGATGCAACTGCAAACAATATCTCTAACGTAAGTACCGTTGGTTTTAAAGAGTCTCGTGCTGAATTCGATAGTGTTTATGCTAACTCACTATTCTCAAACAGCGCAACTAAAGTCGGTGATGGTGCTGCTGTCTCTGCTGTTGCACAACAATTCCACCAAGGTAGCTTAAAGTTTACTGATAATCCATTAGATTTAGCGATCACAGGGAGTGGTTTTTTGCCACTTCTCCAGGCCTTGAAGATAATAATACCAACTATACACGTTCTGGTACCTTTAAATTAAACTCAGAAAACTACATCGTTGATAACAGTGGTAACTATTTACAAGCATTCCCTGTTAACCCTGACGGTAGTTCATCTTCATTGAGCCTTGCAACTACGCAACCGATTAAAATTCCAGAAACTGCGGGGACCTCGGTTAAAACTGATGCGGTCAGTATTGGTCTTAACTTACCTGCTGGAGATGAAGAAAAACCACTTGCTGATTTTGATCCTTCAAATCCAGATACTTATAACAATGCAACCTCTGTAACTATTTATGATTCTTTAGGTGAACCACATATTTTAAATACTTATTATGTGAAACCTGAAAATGGCTCTGCTGATGGTACGAACCAATGGGTCTCTTTTGTTACGGTTGATAACAAACCTGTAGACAGCACAGAGGCGGCAAACTATTTCCAAGATGCAAATGGTGATGGTGCATTTGACGACGCGATTGGTTCTCCGGCAAGTTACACTGGTTCTGACGGTGAAGTACATAATGGTGTGGTGCTTAACTTTGATGAAAATGGTGAATACATTAATACCAGCCCGGAAGTATTAACGTTTGAAAGTTTAGGTACTGATGGTGCTGATGTGTTATCTGCAGGTGCTGATGGTACACAGGCGATTACTATTGATTTTGAAGAACCAACTCAGTTTGCCTCTGCTTTCCAAGTAACTGGTTTAGAGCAAAATGGTTTAACAGTAGGGCGTTTAACTGGTATTGAAATTGGCTCTGACGGTTTAGTGCAGGTGTCTTACAGTAATGGTACATCGGATCCATTAGCTCGAGTGGCCATGGTACGTTTTAGAAACGAGCAAGGTTTATCACAAACTGGGTCAAACTGGACGGAATCACAAAGCTCTGGGGGACCACTAACAGGTGAAGCAGGTTCAGGTACCTTTGGTAATATTAGTTCTGGTGCACTAGAGCAGTCTAACGTTGATTTGACCACTGAGTTAGTTGACTTAATTAGCGCACAGCGTAACTTCCAAGCGAACTCGCGTTCATTAGAAATTAACTCTTCATTACAAGAGACAATTTTACAAATTCGTTAATCGCATATTTTTACCTCTATTGAAACGCACCCGATTGGGTGCGTTTTTGTTTTACCTTCTTACCTATCTCCTCTTTTATTTGTCCTGAATATTTTGTTGGCACAATGTTTGCAATTATATATTTATCAATATAGTGAAGACAGCTGTTAACCGTTATTTATCTATCAATTGCTAAGGAACTCAAAATGGATAATTTTCTTTATGTATCAATGTCTGGCGCTAAAGAGAACATGAATGCCTTAGCGATCCACAGTAATAATCTAGCTAACGCTAGTAAAACTGGCTTTAAAGCCAGTTTTGAGCAAGCTCGCAGTATGCAGGTTCATGGTGATGGTTTACCAACGCGTGTGTTTTCTTTAGCTGAATCACCAGGACAAAATTTTGACAGCGGTATTGTTCATGCCACCGGTCGAGAGTTAGATGTTGCCGTAGAAGGTGAAGGCTGGTTTGTGGTGCAATCAGAAGCCGGTGATGAAGGGTTAACGCGTAGCGGTGATTTTAATATTACTGCCGATGGCTTTTTAATCGATGCAAATGGTCAAGAGGTATTAGACAGTGCTGGTAATAGTATTTTTGTTCCTATGCCCATTGAAAAATTTTCTATTCGTCAGGATGGTGTGATTGAGGTTCGTCCAGAAGGTGCACCTGCTGACGGCATGGAAGAAGTTGCACAGTTAAAGTTAGTGAACCCTAATATTCAAGATTTAATGCGTGGAGAAGATGGTTATTTTCGACGTATAGATGGACAACAAGCTGAAGTCTCTAATGAGGTCGTTGTTGCCAGCGGCGCGTTAGAAGCCTCAAACGTAAATTTAAGCGGTGAGTTGACGAGTTTAATCAACCTGCAGCGTAATTTTGAAATGCAGGTCAAGATGATGAAAAAAGCGGAAGAGATAGATCAAAGTTCTGAATCTCTATTGAAAATCGTTTAAATCATTGATTATAAATTAAAAGTTTAAGGAGAAGTGTATGCATTCCGCTTTATGGATTAGTAAAACAGGGTTAGATGCACAGCAAACTAACGTCGCCACCATTTCAAATAACTTAGCCAATGCGAGTACCGTTGGTTTTAAGAAAAGTCGCGCTATTTTTGAAGATCTACTGTATCAAAATGTTAATCAACCTGGGGCGAATGCAACACAGGATACTAAACTCCCTTCGGGGTTGATGGTGGGCTCTGGTGCCAAAGTTGTGGCGGTACAAAAGAACTTTTCACAGGGTAATGCATTAACCACTAACAACTCATTAGATGTGATGGTTGATGGTAAAGGCTTTTTTGAAATCGAAATGCCAGATGGTAGTTCAGCCTTCACTCGTAATGGTCAATTTATGCTTAATGAAGAAGGTGTGATGGTTACGCCTGGTTCAGGTTACCCGTTAGTACCACAGGTACAAATTCCCGATGATGCTCAATCAATTAGTATTGGTGCTCAAGGTGAGGTATCGGTAAGTATTGCTGGTCAAGCGGCTAACCAAGTCGTTGGGCAATTAAATGTGAATGCATTTATTAATGCGTCAGGGTTAGAGCCATTAGGTGAAAACCTATATGCAGAAACAGGCGCATCGGGCGCACCCATTGAAGGTGTACCAGGTGCTGATGGTTTAGGTTTTATTCGTCAAGGTATGTTGGAAACGTCTAACGTAAATGTGACCGAAGAATTAGTTAACCTAATTGAAAGCCAACGTGTTTATGAAATGAACTCGAAAGTGGTTTCGGCCGTTGATGAAATGTTGTCTTACATTAGCCAACAGTTATAACAAGAGTATCACCTTGGTGGTTGATGCTCTGGAGAAGAATATGTCATTTACTATATCGAAAAAAATCAAGTTGCTGCTTAATACCTGCTTAGTATTTAGCTTAATGTTATTTACTAATATTGCGGATGCAGCAAGAATTAAAGATATTGCCAGCGTGCAAGGGGTTCGTAGTAACCAATTGGTCGGTTATGGGCTGGTGGTTGGTCTTCCTGGAACAGGTGAAAAGAGTAGTGCATTTACAGAGCAAGCCTTTTCTACCATGTTACGTAATTTTGGTATTAACGTGCCGCCCGGTGAAACATTAAAAATAAAAAATGTCGCACCGGTAGCCATTACTGCAGAGTTGAAACCTTTTACTAAACCGGGGCAAACTATTGATATTACAGTTTCCGCGATTGGTGAAGCAAAAAGTTTACGTGGTGGTGAGTTACTTCAAACCTTTTTGAAAGGGGTTGATGGTAAAGTTTACGCCTTAGCTCAAGGTAGTTTAGTGGTAGGTGGCCTAGGTGCAGAAGGTGCCGATGGCTCTAAAGTGGTTATCAATACTCCGACAGTTGGTCGTATTTCGAATGGTGCGATTGTGGAAAGAGAGGTGTTATCACCTTTTGCTCAGGGCGACACTATTACCTTTAACTTGCATAAAGCAGACTTTACCACGGCTAAAAAAATGGCTGATACAATCAATAATTTAGTGGGCCCTCATACAGCCAGTATGTTGGATGCAACATCAGTACAAGTATTAGCACCTCGTGATGTCTCACAACGAGTTTCATACTTATCAACCTTAGAGAATTTAGAGTTTGAACCTGCGCGTTCAAGTGCAAAAATTATTGTTAACTCACGTACTGGTACGATTGTTATTGGTCAAGATGTGAAGCTATTACCAACGGCTATTACCCATGGTGGTATTAGTGTGACAATCAGTGAAAATAAAACCGTTTCTCAGCCTAATGCATTTGCAAATGGTAATACGGAAGTGATTGATAATAGTACTATTGATGTGACACAAGCAGACAGTCGTATGTTTAGATTTGACCCTGGTGTAAACCTTAATGATCTAGTAAGAGCGGTTAATGAGGTCGGCCTTGCTCCTGGTGATTTGATGGCAATATTAGAAGCATTGAAGCAAGCGGGTGCATTAGAAGGTGAGTTGATTATAATCTAATTGGTATAATAGTCCTATCATCAAGTAGAACAAACTAAAAAGGAAAGCAGATGCTTTCCTTTTTTTATTTGTAGCTTAACTTATTAATTACAAAGTCATTGCTGCTATCCAACCAAAGGTGATAACAGGAATATTGTAATGTAAGAAAGTTGGGATCACTGTATCTCTAATGTGATCGTGTTGACCATCTGCATTAAGACCTGATGTTGGACCTAATGTTGAGTCAGATGCTGGAGAACCTGCATCACCTAATGCTGCCGCCGTACCCACTAAGGCAATAATTGCCATTGGAGAGAAACCAAAAGCAATGGCTAATGGAACATAGATGGTGGCAATAATTGGAATCGTTGAGAATGAAGAGCCTATCCCCATTGTCACTAATAAACCAATCACTAACATTAACAATGCGGCTAATGCTTTGTTATCACCAATGCCTGATGATAATGCAGAAACTAAGGTATCAACACTGCCCGTTGCTTTCATTACCGCTGCAAAACCTGCAGCTGCAATCATAATGAAACCGATCATCGCCATCATATGAACACCTTTGGTGAATACATCGTGTGTCTCTTTCCATGCAATCACACCACCAAAGGTAAATACACTGAAACCAGCCAATGAACCTACAATCATAGAGCCTGTCATTAATTGCACGGTTAATGTCGCAACAATGGCAACTAACGCGACAATAATATGACGTTTGTTAAGTGTTTTGAATTCAGTTGTCGTGTTTGTTTCGGTGATATCTTGGTATTCGCGTGGTTTACGGTAACTGATAAAAATAGCAATAAGCAAACCTGTGACCATACCTAATGCAGGCAGGATCATAGCCGTCGGTACTTGGCTCGCAGTCACATCTAAACCGTTATCATGCAAGTTTTTTAGCAGGATGTTATTTAAGAAAATACCACCAAAACCAACAGGTAATACCATATAAGGTGTCACTAAGCCGAAGGTTAAGATGCAGGCTGTTAAACGTCTATCAACACGTAAGCGGTTAAACACACCTAATAAGGGTGGAATTAAAATAGGAATAAATGCGATATGTACTGGCACAATATTTTGTGAAGAGATGGTCATCAATAAGATAACTGAAAACACACCATATTTAATAAATTGTGAGGTGTTTTGAGCTTGTTGTGCATTCAATCGTTTAATGATTGCCTGTGATAATAGGTCAGTAATACCTGACTTAGAGATAGCAACGGCAAAAGCACCAAGCATCGCATAACTTAACGCTATGGTTGCGCCGCCACCTAAGCCACTTTCAAAAGCTGAAATGGTATCAGGTAAAGATAAACCAGCGGTTAAACCGCCAACTAATGCACTTAATGTTAGCGCAATAACAACATTAATACGCATCATTGACAGTATGAGCATGATACATACCGCCAGTAAAACAGGGTTAAGCATAATTATTCCTTTGTGGTAGGGTCAAAATCCGCAGGCATTCTACTTGATGCAAACGGGCTTTGCTTAAAAAACTACACCTGCCTTGATGATTAATTAGTAAATGCCACTTATTTAATAAAAATAAATAAGTGGCATTTTTTTTGCTTTATTAATACTACAGTATAAATGGGGTTGATGGATGAGCACTCAAACAGTCACGCAAGCAAGCAATTACTTTGATTTACAAGGGTTAGAGCAGTTGCGTCAAAAAACCAAAACCAACGATAAAGAAACGATTCGTGAAGTGGCGAATCAATTCGAGTCGATGTTTGCGAGCATGCTGATCAAATCAATGCGTAAAGCTAATGAAGCTTTTGAAGCAGACAGTCCATTTAACAATCAACAAACTAAATTTTACACGGACATGCAAGATAAGCAGCTAGCGGTAGATATCAGTCGACACGGCACCTTAGGGTTAGCGGATGCCTTAGTCAGACAACTAGACCCTAGTTCAATGGCGCGTTTGCAATCTGTAGAGCAAGATAAATTAGCGATGCCTAATCAAGCGCAGACGGTAACTATGCATGAGCTGAACCCAGCACCCGCTAATATTCAGTTTAATAAGCCGGATCAATTAAGAGAATTATCAATAACTAGAATTAATGATAGTACAACGCAGAACCAGCTATCTGAGCAGGCACAAAGTCCTGAGCTAGTAAATAAACCTAAAGCGAAGTCGGATGCTGATTTTAGCTCACCTTCATCGTTTATTGAGTCGTTATTGCCTTACGCGAAAAAAGCGGCAAAAGCATTGGGGGTTTCACCTGAGGTTTTAGTGGCACAGTCAGCATTAGAGACTGGATGGGGTAAGAAAATTTTGCAAACACCTGGACAAGAAAGCAGCTTTAACCTGTTTAATATTAAATCTCATGGTGGTTGGCAAGGTGATAGCGTTAATAAGAATAGTCTGGAAGTAGAAAATGGAATCGGTATTAAACGTCGTTCTAACTTCCGTGTTTATCAAGGCATTCAAGAAAGCTTTAATGATTACACCGATTTTATTAAAAATAATAAACGTTATGAGCAGGCACTGCAGCAGGGTGGTAATCCAAATCGTTATATTGAAGAGTTACAAGATGCAGGTTATGCAACGGACCCTCAATATGCAGAGAAAGTGCAGAAAATTATGAATAGCGATAGCTTCAAAGCTGTTGTTGCAGGAGAAAACAATGGCTGATCTATTACAAATTGGACTATCAGGGGTTTATACCTCTCAAGCTAACTTAGCCACAACCAGTCATAATATCAGTAATGTCAGCACTGAAGGCTACTCGCGTCAAAATGTTGATGTCAGTGCCACTGGTGCGCAACGTCTAAGCTCTCATTTTGTTGGTACTGGTGCCATGGTGAGCAGCATTGACCGTGCTTATGACCAGTTTGCTTTTGCCGAGAATATGATCAATACATCCAATCATGCTTATTATCAAGAAAAGTACACTCAGGCGAATCAAATGGATACCTTGTTATCCAATGAAAGTACATCTGTGACAGCGCCTGTGATTAATATGTTTTCGTCTTTATCGAATGTTGCTGATAACCCTAACTTATTAGAAGCGCGTACGGTATTTTTAGAAGATGCTGGCAGCATGGTTAACCAGTACAACACATTATACAAACATTTAGATAACCAATATAAAGGCATTAACGCTGATATTGATAATTCAGCATCGGTGATGACTGAATTAGCAGAAAGTATTGCCAGTTTAAATGATCAAATTGCTTCTGTTGGTGGGCCGGGTAATGGAACAGGCGCCAATGACTTATTAGATAAGCGTAACTTAGCCATCACTGAACTCAGTAAATATGTTAATACTTCTGTAGTGGCAACAGATAATCATATGGTCAATGTTTATATTGGTAGTGGCCAAGGTTTAGTTATGGGGCAAAATGCTCAACAGGTTATAGCCGTTGATGGAGATCCTGACCCTGCTCGTAAACAGTTAGCGTTACAATTTAACGGTAAGGCCGCGGTGATTAATGGTAATCAACTCGGTGGTGAAGTCGCTGGCTTATTTAATAGCCGAGATAAAGACGTTGAAGTGGCGATGAATCAATTAGGGCAAAGTGTCATTGGTTTGACTCATGCTTTAAACGAGCAGCAAAAGTTAGGGCAAACCCTAGAAGGACAAATTGGTCAAAATCTATTTAATGATATTAACAGCAAAGACTCCATGGAGAGTCGTGTGTTAAGCCATAAAGATGACCTAGGTAAAGCCACATTAAGTGTACGCATAGATGATTTAACGACACTCTCTCCTGATGAGCTAACACTAAAGGTCACAGAGCATGTACCAGGTGTTTCTATTGCTTTCTCGGTTACTAACAATAGAACTGGTGAAACAAAGCAAGTTGCTATTGATGATTTAAGCACAGAGAACCGGTTTAATATTCCTGATTCAGGAATTAGTGTTGGTATCGATTCGATGGTAACACCGCTTCAAGAAGGCAAAACATTCACCTTACGCCCAACGCGTTATGGCGCTCTAGAAGCGAGTATACAGGAAACGGATCCAAAGAGAGTGGCCGCTGCAGAAGCCGAAGTCAAATCCATTAGTAGTGAGCAAAATACAGGTACAGCGCAGTTACGTGTTAGTGCCTTGCTGGACAAAGCTAATCCACACTATGTTAATCCAGAGAATCCACTGACTATTCAGATCTCTGCGAATAGTAACAACGGCATGATTGCTTATAACGTGTTTGATAAAAATGGTTCACAGGTTAATGCCACAGAATTAACAGCGCCGATTGATCCATTAAGTGGTAAAGCGGTGTTGGTTGCTGGTGGAGTTGAGGTATCTTTGGAGAAAGGGAAACCCTTAGCCAATGATCAATTTACTCTGCAGTTTAACGAAACGGGTGACAGTGATAATCGCAACATGTTAGCCATGACTGATCTGCAAGACGCAAAGATAATGAATGGTAAAAAAGCAACCTTTCAAGATGTGTATAACGGCATGATTTCGGAAGTCGGTGCAAAAACCGCTAATGCAGATGTGGCCATGCAATCGGCGTCCATTTTAAAAGATCAGTCCTTTGAAAGGATCCAGCTAGTGAGTGGTGTCAATATGGATGAAGAAGCCGCTAACTTATTAAAGTATCAACAATATTATAGTGCTGCTGCGCGTGTTATTACGGTAGCAAATGAAGTTTTTGAGAGCATATTAAATGCATCTCGTTAATTGCGTCCATATTGGTTTTATAAGTGTCAGCTGGCGTCAGCCTAATCAGGAATTATAGAGAGGTTATATGCGCGTTTCATCGCCACTATTTTTTATGCGAAACACCACTTCAATGATGGAGCAGCAAGCCGCATTAAGTGATCAGAACTTACACTTATCTAGCACTAAGCGTGTGATTAACGGCAGTGACGATCCGGTGGCTATTGCTACGATCCAACGTTTAAAACAAGATCTAGCGGTAGGTGAGCAATACATTAATAACGGTGAAACAGCTAAGTCTAGTAATGGATTATCTGATACCGCCTTGTCGCAAAGCACACATATTCTGCAACGAGTGCGTGAGCTAATGATCAGCGGTAGTAATGGCACCATGAATGAAGGTAACCGTGAAGCTGTGGCCATTGAGCTGGAAGGTTTACGCGAAGAGTTAATGGGGGTTGCGAACACAAAAGATGGTAATAACCAATATATCTATGGCGGATATGAAGTGGATGTCGCGCCTTTTCAAATGAATGAATTTGGAGAAGTCGTTTACCATGGTGATAATGGTGAACGAGAGTATCGAGTCGGCACTGGTGTGCTCGTACAAGGCAATGATTCAGGCGCTAAGATCTTCATGGATATTCCAGAGGGAAACGGTACTTTTGTGTCTGAGTTAGGCGCAGGAAACATGGGCGGTGGAGTAATTAGTGCTGGCCAAGTAGTTGATAAAGATGCAGCGCGTGACTTCTTAGATCAAGATTATACCATTTCCATCAATACTACTGAAGAAGGTCCAGAGTACTCTGTTTATGGGGTACAAGAGCAAGCGGTTAAAGGTAATGCTAAGGTTACCATTAGCAGTGTTAATTTAGATGCTGCTGGTATCAATAGTGTAAACCCAGCTGTGAATGCCACGATGGGTCTGCAATTTACTGAAACTAGTCCTGGTAGCAAACAGTTTAATGTGGCAATTAATGGTACTTCAGCTTCGACCACTTATGATGCAAATAATGCCGATCCACAACGATTAAATATCAATGGTATTACGCTAGAGGTTGATGGCCTGCCGGCTGATGGTGATAATTATGGATTAACTAAATTTATTGCACCTACCCCCTACGAAGATGAACAAGCTATCTCTTTTAATGGCATAAAAACCCAAATTAAAGGTGATGTAGAAAACTTAGACTCTTTTACTTTACGTCAAAGCGAAGAAAAGGATGTTTTTGCCTCTATTCAAAGTGCCATTGATGCCTTACGTATACCAGGCAGTGACCAAACAACCTTAGCAAAACAAAATACTGCTTTTGATATGTCGTTATTACAAATTGATGGTGCGATGGACAAAGTATCCAATGTGCAAAGTGCCGTTGGTGCTAGATTAAGAACCATTGATAACCAATATGAATCTACCTTAGATTTTAACTTAACTATCCACAGTACATTATCCTCTTTAGAGGATTTAGATATGGCTGCTGCGATCAGTGAGTATCAACAAAAACACAGCATGTTAGAAGTCTCTCAACAAACCTTTGTACAGCTGCAAAAGTTAAGTTTATTTAATCATATCTAAGCTTTGAATAAACGGGGTGGCAGTTAACTCCAAGACTTATCCGTAAAGAGGCAATTTATTGCCTCTTTTTTTGCCTATCAAATTTAATTATTTTGTGAACAGGGTCTGACTATTTAATGACTCTTAAAAGTGCCACTTAAGCTGCTGATTTTTAATGTGTATTTTTATTTTAAAAGTTGGCACATTAATCGCATTACTAACCATGAGAGTAAAAATTGACGGCAAATAAGACCGAAACAAAAAGGTTATTGCCACACTCCCTTACAGGGGTCACCAAGACATAAAAGGATTACATCATGGCTCAAGTCATTAACACTAATATCATGTCGCTGAATGCACAACGTCAGCTAAACAAAACACAATCCATGCAAAACGAAGCGATGGAGCGTTTATCATCGGGCCTACGTATCAACAGTGCTAAAGATGATGCCGCAGGTCTTGCAATCTCTACCGCGATGCAATCACAAATTAAAGGTTTAACACAAGCTGTGCGTAACTCGAATGATGGTATTTCGATGGCACAAACGGCAGAGGGTGCGATGGATGAGATGACCAACATACTACAACGTATGCGTGAGCTATCGGTTCAAGCAGCCAACGATACTAACTCAGCAGAAAATAAAGCCTTCATCCAAGAAGAAGTTGATCAGCTTTACTCGGAATTAGATCGTATTGCTAACACAACACAGTTTAATGGTAGTAATTTATTAGATGGCTCAAATGCTTCTACTACATTACAAATTGGTGCTAATGCAGGACAAAATTTAACTTTCTCCATTGACCCCGTTACAACTGCTGCACTTGGCCTAGATGGTGGTGTTAACAAAGGTGACTTAAACAGTGGTCGAGTCAGTGCAAATGCAATGGTTGATGGACAAATTGCCATTAATGGTATCGATTTACCTGCAGTAGAAGCTGGTGGTGGTGCAGTTGAAATCGCTAAAGCAGTTAACTTACAAACTGCATCAACAGGTGTGGTGGCCGATGCTTATAATATTGTTGAAGGGCGTGCCTTAGATGATAATGGTGTTGCATTAACAGGTGTAACAAACGGATTAGAATTTACCGTTGGTGATAATCAAACAGTGACCTTAGGTCCAACATCATCAATGGAAAACTTAGCAGAAACCATTAACCGTGATGTAGCAGGCTTGCAAGCTAATGTCGGTGACGATGGTCAGCTTATTTTAAACAATGATACTGGTGAAACAATTACCATCGGTGGGCCAGATAGCATGCGTTCAAATGCTGGTTTACAAGGCGGTGTAACAGCAGGTGAAGAAGTTCGTTACGAAGGTTACTTAGGTTTAACAAGTCAATCCGGCGAACCTATTAGTGTTGATGTTGGTACTAATGGTGCCGTTGGCGATACTAAAAATATTGGTTTCATGGTAACGAATGGCGCAGCGGTAACAGGTGACGCTATTTCTGACTCAAGTGCGATTACTGAAGCAGACGCGTTAACCATTAATGGTGTTGAATTAGATATTAAAGGCGCAACTGCCGGTTCATTGACACTGGAAGAAAAAATTACAGGTATTAACCGATTAACAGAACAAACGGGTGTTTCTGCAGTACAAGATGCGTCTGGTGGTATTTTATTTACTAACGAAACCGGTGGTGATATTACCATTGCCAGTGCCGCTGACAGTGACGCAGGTAAAACTGCAGCTTTAGCTAAACTAGGTGTGATCGATGTAGGTGGTACAGCGGTTACTGAGCTTAAGTTGAATGTAACAACAACACGAAGTGCAAGTGATAGCTTAGCAAAAGTAGACAATGCATTAGCAAGTATCTCATCGTCTCGTGCAAACTTAGGTGCGATTCAAAACCGCTTAGACTCAACTATCTCTAACTTAGAGAATGTATCGCAGAATCTATCTGCTTCTAACTCTCGAATTCAAGATGCAGACTTTGCTGCTGAGACTTCAAATATGAGTAAAGCGCAGATTTTACAACAAGCGGGTACATCCATGTTGTCACAGGCAAACGCAAGTACGCAGAACGTATTATCACTATTACAGCAGTAATTGAGATAAAGAGTACTCAGTACTCCTAAGATAGGTGAAATGAAATATCTTGGTTTTTTACTCTCATGATCTCCTCTTATTTCAATTCATTTTAAAGGTAGCTTCGGCTACCTTTTTTGTTTTAGGCGAACACCGATTGTTGTTTGTATTTGCAACCAGATGAAGTAGATAACTCCTGCAATAGCACCGTATAAATGCGCATTAATTAACACAGTGGCGCCGATCAAAGCTTCAGTGGTAGGAGAAGGACCATTGAACTGTTCATAGGCAACTTTAGCTATAAAACCTAACCCTAATATCACTCCCCATTTATCTTTTTTCTTTAATTCATCACACACACTAAAAGCAAATAAACCATGCAATGCACCGGACAAACCTACATACCACTGTAAATCAGGCTCAATCCAGTATAAGCATAGGCTAATAAATAGACCGATAAATAGCATCATCAATAACATTGAATACTGTTTAAAGGTATCTAAGAATAAAGTGGCGACCACCACTAAGCCGGTACCATTTAGCAGTAAGTGGTAACCATTAGTGTGGCAAAAGTGCGCCGTTAGTAAACGCCAGACTTGCCCCTTTGCAATGCCATTGTGATAATATGCCAACCATTGACTGCTGTTATCTTGGAATACAAATAACAATGCACTGAGTGTCAAAATAATAGCAGTGTGAAACCATACCGTGCGCATTAAGCAAACCTTAATAGAAGTTGAAAGAGATAAATGACAAAACGAGCATTCTGCACTGAGTGTAACAAAGCATTAACTGCCTGTATCTGTGATGCTATATGTGCGCTTGATAATCAACACTTTTTGCATATATTGCAAGACCCGAGTGAGCAAAACAAAGCGATAGGCACTGCACGTATTCTGGATTTATCACTTTCAAAGGTAAAGCTAACGGTGGCAGATACCTTTGATCCAACACTATTTGACTTAAACAATACCTTCCTGGTATTTCCAAGTGAAGAGGCTGCCACTATTGGTACTTTAAGAGAAACAGCTCAAATAAACAGTGAGACTCAATTTATCTTACTGGATGGTAGTTGGAAGAAGGCCTATAAACTCTTAATGAGCAATCCTTTTCTTCAGTCTTTGCCAACCTTGATGATTAACGTACAGGAGAAAAGTCGCTATCGGATTCGCAAATCACCAAGAGAAGATGGATTGTCGACGGTGGAAGCGGGTTATTATTTATTGTCTGAATTAGAGAATGATAACAACAAGTTTTTACCCTTATTAGAAGTGTTTAAACAGATGATCGACTTTCAAATCGCTAGTATGCCCGCTGAGGTTTACCAGCAACACTATCTTAATAAAACAACACAGGATGACCTTTAATGCCATTAGCTATTTCCGCTGGCGTGACGATCCCCGACTGGCAATTACAATTAACCGCAATTCGTTCTCAAGGTGCAGGTGGACAGAATGTGAATAAGGTGAATTCCGCAATCCATTTACGTTTTGATATTAAAAGTTCTACGTTGCCGGACTTTTATAAACAACGCTTATTAGCCTTGTCTGATCACCGTGTAACAGAAGAGGGAGTGATTGTCTTAAAATCGCAAGAGCACCGCACGCAAGAGAAAAATCGTGAAGAAGCATTGAGTCGTTTAAAAGCCTTGATCCTAGATGCCGTCAAAATTAAAAAATCACGAAAGGCGACTAAACCTTCACGTAACGCCAAAAAACGTCGTGTAGATGACAAAAAACGTGTTGGCACTAATAAAGCCTTACGCGGTAAAGTACTGTAAATCATCAAGTAGTTTTTGACAAACTAAAGGCTCTCATCTATTTTAAGTTTTAAGAGTGATGTGATGCCTTGCGCTAATTTTGGTCAGTGAAATCATCTTAGGTGTCATAAAAATGCCATCGAATCTTGTTATACCAATACTATAAAATAAGTGGTTGGTATTAGTTTTAAAAGTTGTGATTATTAAGGAAGGGACGGTTATGTCATTAATGGGTTTTTATGCAATTCGTAACGAAGATACGGAAGAAGAGTATACGTTAGATGCAGATGACTTTATTTGGGAAGATGCAAACCAATCGGGTGAGCAATATCGTTTTATTCATGTTGAGACGGAAGAGTTACCTGAAGTAGTAGCAACCTTTGACGTTGATGCAGAAGAGTTTGTTGTGCAAATGCCAGCGGGTTATGAAGAGTTGGAAGACGGTTTATATATTAATGCCGATGAAGACGATTACGATAGTGATAGCGAGTATGGTTATGATGATGGCTACGATGATTAATCGCTGTTAAATAACTCGTTATTAGATAAAAGAAAGCCAGTGTAAAGGGCGGGGGATAGTACTTTACACTGGCTATTGCTAACTGTTTAGATGACTGACCTCAGTTTTGCTGAGACTAAGGTAGGCCATTAGCTAATGCGGAAAAACCTACCAGTTTTTCTTCTAAAGCGCATAGCTCTGAACTTGATAGAATCATAGCGCCAGCCGTGTAGTTTTAGCGTACCTGCTTCAACGCGTTCTTTGATCCAAGGGAAGGTCATTAAGTTAATCAATGATTGTTCAATGCCTTTTTTCTCACAGCAATCATAATGCTCTGCTTTATTGCTTAGTTCTGTATCCGCTAAAATTTCATCGCGCACATCTTCTAACTGCATCATCCATTTTGAGATAAAGCTTTTATCTATCTGTTTTCCTGCACCGTCCATCAATGCTTTGATACCACCACATTGGGTATGACCGAGTACAATAATACTTTCTACTTCTAATCCAGTAACAGCAAACTCTAATGCCGCACTAGTACCGTGGTAGTTATCATCAATTTCACAAGGTGGCACTAGGTTAGCAACGTTACGAATAACAAACAGATCACCAGGTTCACAATCTAAAATAAGTGTTGGCTCTACACGTGAATCTGAACAGCTAACAATGGCTATTTTAGGGAACTGTCCCTCTTCAGATAGTTTAGATAACTGTTCTTGGTGCTCTTGGTAATAACCTTCGCGAAAGCGTTGGTAGCCGGCAATTAACTTATCAGTAGCTAACATGGGGATTCCTTATAATTGACATTAAAGAGATAATAAAGGATAAATGGTATTTATAAAAATTAATATATTTTATTTTTATCATAAATAAAGGTTAATGTTAAATGCGAGCCACACTCCATCAGTTAAAAGTATTTCGCCAAGTGGCGATATCCATGAACTACACTAAAGCAGCAGATGAGTTAGGTTTATCTCAACCAGCGGTTAGTATTCAATTAAAGCAACTAGAGACTAATTTAGATATCTTTTTATTTGAGAAAATTGGTAAGACACTATTTTTAACACCTGCAGGAAAAGAGCTGAGGGTGTTTTGTGATCAGCTATTTATTAACTTTGATAATATCGATATGACCTTAAGTGGTTTAAAAGGGGAGTTAGCGGGGGATCTTTATTTATCAGCTGTAACCAGTGCTAAGTACTTTACTCCGCATTTGTTGGGAGCATTCCATAAGCGTTACCCTAAAGTTAACTTTCACCTTGATATTGTTAACCGAGAGCAGATTATTCAACGCCTTTATGATAATAAAGATGACCTAGTGATCATGGGCTTAGTACCTGAAACCATGGCATTAGCAAAGCACTCTTTTGTTGATAACCCGATTATTGTGATTGCTAGTCCGCAACACCCTCTAACTAAAAAGAAAAATATCCCATTGTCTGAATTAGCAGAGCACGCTTTTATTCACCGAGAGCAAGGGTCTGGAACACGAAAGGCCTTTGAACAAGAAATTAAAGCGAATCATGTGCAATTAAAAGTGAATATGACGTTAGGTAATAGTGAAACAATTAAACAAGCAGTAATGGCCGATTTAGGTATTTCTGTTGTTTCTCGACACAGTGTCACATTAGAGCTTGCAACCGGTGTGCTTAAAGAGATAGACATTGAGGGGTTCCCTTTACAAAAAAGCTGGTCCTTGGTGCACCATGAAACAAAACATTTATCGCCGATTGCTAAAGCCTTTGTAGAGTTTGTGTTATCACCGGAAGAAAATGTGCCTGCGCTGTGTAATCGCTTTTTAGCGCATCATTTTGTGAAAAAAACTTAAGGTTATACTTATACCAATCATAGTAAGTAACTGATCTATTTTACTTGTTAAAACAACTTATTTTTTCGTTGTAAGTTTCGTATAGGGAACAACCATTTACATCAACTTACGCCTCAAACTAAGCCATTTTTCCGGCGCAAAATTTAGATCAGTTATTTAATAAAATTGGTATTATTATAATGCTTATTACGGCTTTATCTTTGTTTACGTTAGCTTGTAATTATTTGATTCTAAATAAACTTGCTATTTCATTATGCCGAGTTGATACGAAATAGTTTATGATGTCTGCAATTGAAACACCGCATTCAGGTGTTTGCCATCTAGGTCTGTATTTGGGCCATCAGCATAAAGTATGGAGTCTCTTTGAGCATTATATTAGGTATCGATCCAGGGTCACGTATTACTGGCTACGGGGTTATCGAACAAAAAGGTAGTCGTTGCACCTATATTGCTAGCGGTTGTATCCGTACTAAGGGCGAAACATTAGCACCTAAACTTAATATGATCTTTGATGGTGTGGCCGAGATTATTAAACAATATCAACCCACTGAGTTTGCTATCGAACAAGTGTTTATGGCGAAGAATCCAGATTCAGCATTAAAGCTTGGACAGGCGAGAGGGGCGGCAATTGTTGCTGCTACTCAGTCAGACTTATATGTTTGTGAATATTCCGCTCGTCAAATTAAACAAGCTGTTGTGGGTACTGGTGGCGCTACTAAAGAACAAGTGCAATCGATGGTGATGCAGGTGTTAAATCTATCAGGTCGACCACAAGCGGATGCTGCAGATGGGTTAGCGGTTGCCATTTGTCATGCACATACAGCACAATCTCTGGTGGCAATGGCTGGACAAGTTAAAAAAACGGTGCGTGGACGTTTCCGTTAAGCTCTTCTCAAGTGTTTTGTTATCAAGGAGTGATATCAAGATGCGGAAAACCAATAAAAGATGAATAAATTATCTGAAACCCAGGTTGGCGTGTTATATGCGCTATCTGCTTATTTTATTTGGGGTATTGCACCACTTTATTTTAAGTATTTAGACTTCATTTCTGTCTATGAAGTTTTATCACATCGGGTGATTTGGACTGTGGTCGTTACTGCACTATTAGTCAGTTACCTAAAAGATTGGCCGAATGTAATATCGGTATGTCGGCAATATAAAAGCTTATTGATGCTAGTGGTTACTTCATTGTTGATCAGCTGTAATTGGTTAGTGTTTATTTGGGCAATTAATAACGGAAAAATGCTTGAGGCTAGCTTGGGTTATTTTATTAATCCTATTGTTAATGTCGTTCTAGGATTGGTGTTTCTGAGTGAACGCTTATCACGATTAAAATGGTTTGCGGTGTTTTTAGCTTTTATTGGGGTCTCGGCACAAGCATGGCAATTAGGTGAATTACCTTGGGTTTCTTTAGTATTGCCTTTCACGTTTGCTTTCTATGGCTTATTACGTAAAAAAGTAAAGGTTAAGGCTATCACTGGTTTATTTTTAGAGACGCTGGTGGTGTTGCCAATTGCTATGATTTATCTACTTACAGTTGCTCACAGTGAAACATCTAATCTGTTCAATAATGAATGGTCATTAAATGTGTTTCTGATGCTGGCAGGTATTGTTACGGCACTGCCCTTAATATGTTTTGGACAAGCTGCGTTACGCTTGCCTTTATCTACACTTGGTTTTTTCCAATATTTAGGGCCTTCATTAATGTTCGTTTTGGCAGTGTTTCTATACGAAGAGCCTGTTTCATTAGTTAAATTATTCACTTTTGCTTGTATATGGACTGGAATATTACTCTTTGTGTTTGAAAATAAAGTCACACGCTGGTTAAAATAAAGCAACTAATACTGGATATTTACTCAGTTGTTTTTTATGCTTGTTACTATGATTAAGTTGAAACTGATTGAAATAGGGTAAAGGCACTATGATTGGATTGTTACGTGGTATTTTATTAGAAAAGCAACCACCTGAAATATTATTAGATGTATCTGGTGTGGGTTATGAAATCCAATTACCGATGAGCTCATTTTATCCTTTACCTGCAGTAGGTGAAGAAGCCATTGTTTATACGCACTTTGTCGTGCGTGAAGATGCTCAATTGCTATATGGCTTTGCTGATAAGCATGAAAGAGCAATGTTTCGTGAGCTGATTAAAGTTAACGGTGTAGGCCCTAAGTTAGCTTTAGCTATTTTATCAGGTATGTCTGCAAACCAGTTTGTACAATGTATTAACAATGACGCAGTAACGACTTTGGTTAAATTGCCGGGTGTTGGTAAGAAAACCGCTGAACGTTTAGTGGTGGAAATGAAAGATCGCCTGAAAAACTGGGGTGGGTCAGATCTATTAACACCTGAATCTGATAAATTATCACTGAACAATGATTTTGAGAATACCTTTGTGAGTGGTAATGCTAAAGATGAAGCGATCAGCGCGTTAGTTGCTTTAGGTTACAAACCAGCTGTTGCTGAGAAAACCGTACAGGGTGTGTATCAAGAAGGGATGGATTGTGAAGCCATCATTCGTAGTTCATTAAAAGAATATGATGTAATCATTATCCACTAAGCTAGCTGACTTTCTAAACCAATAGAGTAACTCCATGATAGAAGAAGATCGCCTGATTTCAGGTACCCAAAAAATAGATGATAGTTTAATAGACAGAGCAATCCGTCCAAAATTATTAGCTGATTACGAAGGGCAACCTCAAGTTAATGCACAAATGGAGATCTTTATTGAAGCGGCGAGACAGCGTGAAGAAGCATTAGACCACCTGCTTATCTTTGGTCCCCCTGGTTTAGGTAAAACGACTTTGTCGCATATTGTTGCCAATGAGTTAGATGTAAATATTAAAACCACCTCTGGGCCTATTTTAGAAAAAGCCGGTGATCTAGCTGCGCTACTGACTAACTTAGAAGAAAATGATGTGTTATTTATTGATGAAATACATCGTTTAAGCCCACTGGTGGAGGAAATTTTATACCCTGCCATGGAAGACTACCAATTAGATATTATGATTGGTGAAGGTCCAGCAGCACGTTCTATTAAACTAGATTTACCTCCTTTTACCTTAATCGGTGCAACCACTCGTGCAGGGTCCCTAACCTCTCCATTACGTGATCGTTTTGGTATTGTACAACGCTTGGAATATTATGATTTAACATCGTTGACTAAAATTGTAATGCGTAGTGCAACTCACTTAGGACTGAGCATGGAAGAGTCTGGTGCAATTGAAGTAGCGCGCCGCTCTCGTGGTACACCTCGTATTGCTAACCGACTATTACGTCGAGTACGAGACTATGCTCAGGTTAAAAAAGCCACGGCGATAGATGCGGCGATTGCGCAACAAGCATTGGATATGTTGGAAGTGGACCAACAAGGTTTTGATTATATGGACCGTAAATTACTGATGGCTATTTTAGATACCTTCCAAGGTGGTCCAGTAGGTTTAGATAACTTAGCGGCAGCAATAGGTGAAGAAAAAGAAACCATTGAAGATGTTTTAGAGCCTTATCTTATTCAACAGGGGTTTTTACAACGTACACCACGTGGTCGTATTGCCACTAACCGTACTTACCTTCATTTTGGTTTTGACAAGCCTAAAACCGAATAAGCTAAATTTAACCACTAACATCCCACCAATTTGTATATCACTTTTATGTAAAAACAGCTCAAGTAGGGCTGTTTTTTGTTTCTAAACCCCAGTAATTTTTTAGGATTTTAAATCCGCAAATAAACCATAAATTAGCGGTATGTTTTTTGAGCTTTTCTATGATTTATAAAAGCCTGAAATTGTCATTTTAAAGTGCTTGTCGGGCTTGATCTAGATCATGTTTCGCAGTATAAAGAATTAAGTTTAGGCGATTTAAGTCAGATGTTAAAGCTAGGTTACATGCTTGTTTTGCAAGGGTTAACGTAACATCCTGTTAACTTCTATAGGCAACATAAAATTAACAAACAAGCCGTAAAATGTGTTTTTTATTGTGTAAATTTCGAGGTCCAAAAAACTTATAAAATTTATTTTTTAGCAGGTTTTTTAAGCATCTTTAAAGGAAAGATTTAGGTTCAATTATTAATCAAAATGGTGAGATATTAAGTGCTAAATATACTAAGTCAAAGGTTTGATTTGATTACTCAACCTTTCTTTGATCTAGGATAAGAAAAATAAGCTTATCACCATTTAGAATACTCGGCTTCCCTAGCCAGCCCGGTATTTTAACAGTGCAAAATACTCAAGGGTTTAACAAGTAATAAAGTGCAAGAGTTTACTGGTTGACTCACTTACAGATTTTATTTTTATACGTTTAGGAGAATACAATGGACGATATAGTTGATTTATCGCGTTTTCAGTTTGCCATGACTGCGATGTATCACTTTTTATTTGTGCCCTTAACCCTCGGGTTATCGTGGATCTTATTGATTATGGAATCACTGTATGTGATGACTAAGAAAGAGATCTATAAGGATATGACTAAGTTCTGGGGAAAGCTATTTGCGATTAACTTTGCACTAGGTGTAGCGACAGGTTTAACCATGGAGTTCCAGTTTGGTACTAACTGGGCATACTACTCTCATTATGTAGGTGATGTATTTGGCGCACCTCTAGCGATTGAAGGCCTAATGGCATTCTTCTTAGAATCGACCTTTGTTGGTTTATTCTTCTTCGGTTGGGATAGGCTATCTAAGTTACAACATCTTACAGCCACTTTCTTTGTTGCTTTTGGTTCAAGTATGTCGGCACTTTGGATTCTGGTGGCAAACGCTTGGATGCAAAATCCAGTGGGCGCAGAGTTTAACTATGAAAGTATGCGTATGGAGATGGTTAACTTCGCCGACGTAGTATTTAACCCTGTTGCACAGGTTAAATTCGTTCATACAGTGGCTTCTGGTTATGTTGCTGGTGCGATGTTTGTATTAGCAATCAGCTCATACTACTTATTAAAAGGTCGTGATTTACCATTTGCTAAGCGTTCATTTGCGATTGCAGCCGCGTTTGGTACAGCTGGTATCTTATGTACTATCATTCTTGGTGATGAAAGTGGTTATGAAGTGGGTGACGTACAGAAAGTGAAATTAGCAGCTATCGAGTCTGAATGGGAAACACATCCAGCTCCAGCTTCATTTACTATGATTGGTTTACCAAACCAAGAAGAGCAACGTACTGATTACGCAGTTAAAATTCCTTATGCACTGGGTATTATTGCTACGCGTTCTCTTGATGGTGAAGTAAAAGGCTTAAAAGAGTTAATGGATGAGCATGATGTGCGTATCCGTAACGGTATGATTGCATACGGCTTACTTCAAAAATTACGTGCTGGTGATGAAACACCTGAAAACATTGCACAATTTGAAGAGCTTAAAGTTGATTTAGGTTACGGCTTATTGGTTAAGCGTTATGCGCCGAATGTAGTTGATGCTACCGAACAGCAAATTCAAATGGCTGTTGATGATAGTATTCCTGGTGTTGCGCCAATGTTCTGGTCGTTCAGAATCATGGTAGGAGCAGGTGTGGCTATGTTAGGTATCTTCCTATTTGCACTATACCAATCAGCGACCAACCGTATTGGTCAAAGTAAACTGTTTGCTCGCATCTGTTTATACAGTCTTCCATTACCTTGGGTTGCTATTGAAGCAGGTTGGTTTGTTGCAGAATATGGTCGTCAACCATGGGCGATAGCGGAAGTATTACCAACTCATATGGCGGTATCTTCACTTACAACAGATCAAATTTGGTTTAGTATCCTGTCTATTATTGGTTTTTACACTGTATTACTTATTGTTGAAGTTTATTTAATGGTTAAGTTCTCTCGTATCGGTCCAAGTAGTTTAAAAACAGGTAAGTATCATTTCGAGCAGCTTGAAAACCAACAGGAGTTAAAATAATGTTTGATTACGAAACGTTAAGATTAATTTGGTGGGTGTTAATTAGTGTATTACTAATTGGTTTTGTAGTAACTGATGGTTTTGATATGGGCGTTGGTACGCTATTACCTGTGATTGGTAAAAGTGATGACGAGCGTCGTATGATGATTAACAGTATTGCACCTCACTGGGAAGGGAACCAGGTTTGGCTAGTATTAGCCGCTGGTGCTATTTTTGCTGCTTGGCCTGCTGTTTATGCAACAGCATTTTCAGGCTTCTATGTGGCGATGATGTTGACGCTATTTGCGCTGTTCTTCAGACCTGTTGGTTTTGATTACCGAGGAAAAGTCGCTGACCCACGTTGGAAATCAAGCTGGGATTGGGGCATTTTTGCTGGTAGTACGATACCACCAATCGTGATTGGTGTGGCATTTGGTAACTTATTACAAGGTGTGCCTTTTGTATTAGATGAGTTCCTACGTGCTAATTACGAAGGTACTTTCTTTGCGCTATTAAACCCATTTGCATTGTTAGTGGGTGTATTCAGCCTATGTTTATTTGTATTGCAAGGTTCAACTTGGTTACAAATGAAAACAGAAGGGGCGTTGTACGAACGTGCACGTAAAGTGACATTAGTTGTTGCGCCATTAACCACGCTATTATTTGCACTTGCTGGTCTTTGGTTAGCAAAAGGCATTGACGGTTTTGTTATTACCTCTGCGCTTGATTTAAATGGTGTGTCTAACCCATTAGCAAAAGTAGTAGAGATTCAACCTGGTGCTTGGTTACAAAACTACAGTGACTACCCAATTGCGATGCTTGCACCTATTGTTGGTTTACTGTTCCCATTAATTGCATTTGTAATGAGTATCTTTAAACGTAGTGGTTTTGCTTTCTTCGCAACCAGTATTACACAATTTGGTGTCTTACTAACTTGTGCAGTGAGCATGTTCCCATTCATTATGCCTTCAAGCTTAAACCCAAGTCACAGCTTGACAGTATGGGACGCGACTTCTAGTGAGTTGACACTAAACATTATGACTATTGCTGCAGCGATATTTTTACCTATCATTTTACTTTACACCAGCTTCGGTTACATCAAGATGTTTGGTCGTGTAGGTAAAGAGTTTTTAGTTAAATATAAACATTCAGCGTACTAATTAAGGAATTATATTATGTGGTATTTTGCATGGATTTTAGGTGTATTACTGGCTTGTTCATTGGGCATTATCAATGGACTTTGGTTTGAACAAACTGAAGCTAATGAGCAGGATGAAAAAGACCAATAAAATGGATCTTTAAATTAAGCGGTTACTTTTTAAGTAACCGCTTTTTTTTGTCTTTTTCTAGTATAGATCAGTTGATTATTATGATTGGTATAATAGGCACACGAAGGGGAAGTAATAAGGTTAAGCTTTTACCTTAGGAAGGTATTTGTGGAAGTCTTAGGTTAGCCTTTAAGTGATGCGTTGAATATCGGTTAACAAAAGGTTTAAGCTGATGACACTCAGCTTAAACCTTATCGATTAAATTAACATAAGTGCTTATGTAAACAGGCGTAATAGTCATCGGTTTTAAGTAGTGTTTGATGAGTTCCTTGATTACGTAAAGTGCCTTCTTCCATTAAGTAGATCTTATCCATTCTATCCATCGCGGTTAAACGATGGCTGATCATCAGTAATGTTTTGTGCTGAGCATGTTCAAATAAGAGTTTTAATATATCGCGCTCGGTACGTTTATCTAAGCCTTCTGTTGGTTCATCGAGCAATAGTATTGGCGCATCGTGTAATAAAGCACGGGCAACACCAATACGTCTTTGTTCGCCACCGGAAAGTTGTCTACCACCTTCTCCTAACCAGGTATCAAAGGGATCTTCGCCTTCAGTTAATGCATCGAGTCCGACTTTTTTTAGTACATCTGATAATACTTGATCATTAATATCACGTGCAGCTTTTTGCTCTGCCGCATTTTTAAAGGTTTGTTGGTTGGTGTTAGCTTGAGCCAATGTCAGATTGTCACGTAATGTGCCTGCAAAAATATAGACTCGTTGACTAACGACTGAAATGCCAGAAGTGAGAGCTGCTTGTGAGTATTGCTCAATGGCGGTGCCATCTAGTGTGATACTGCCAGAGTTTGCTTCCCACTCGCGAGTTAATAACGATAATAAGGTAGATTTACCACAACCTGTTTTACCCAATAAGGCAATTTTTTCACCAGCATTTATGGTGAGGTTTATCTTGTTTAAGATAAGTGAGTTGTCACCACCAACTGAGTCACCTTGGTAAGCAAACTGGATATCATTAAGTTGAATCTCACCTAGGGTAATTTGTTGTGCATTTTCTTCATTAAATACAATATCAGGTGTTTGCTCTAATAAATCATTGACTCTTGTTGCTGCATCAATACATGAAGATAGATGTTGGAAAGCCCCTGATATTGGCAGCAATAGCTCAATACTTGCTAACGCCATAAAACCAACCATGGCCAACATAGCCCCTGGAGGTTGATATTCACCGACACCCGATGAGGCGATATATAAAATGCTTAATACAATAAAACCATGGCATAGAATCAACAAAGCTTGGCTAAATGCCATAACATTAGCGGTCATTTGTTGGCTCGCTAATAACTTTTGTTCTGACTCTGCCAATTGAGCACGGAAACGTTCAGTGGCTGAAAATAAAGAGATTTCAGAGAAGCCTTGAATAAATGATAACAACTGCACTCGATAATGACGTTTATTATGCAATTGTTGAACACCAGGTTTACGCCCTAAAAAATAGAATAAAACTGGCAATACTAACCACAGCACTAATAAGCTAGCGGTTAATACAATAGCAATAGTTAGATCAAACCAAGCGACAAAGAAAAACATCGCTAGTAGTACAAAGAAAGCGCTAAAGAGTGGAGTAAGTAAGCGTAGATACAAATGATCTAGGGTATCTATATCCGACACTAAGCGGTTGAGTATTTCCCCTTGGCGTTTACCTTGCATATTCGACGCACTAAGCGGCAATAATTTCCGCCATGCCCATACACGTAATTGAGTCAATAATTTAAAGGTCGCTTGGTGAGTTGATAAACGTTCACCATAGCGACTTGCGGTGCGTAGAATCGATAAGAAACGCACGCCACCTGCAGGTGTAAAGTAGTTAAAGCTTTGTGTGGCTAACAGGGTTAAACCTGCCACAGCTGACGCAGATAAAAACCAGCCTGACAATGATAACAAACCAATCCCAGAAAGCAGGGCGATAATGCTTAGCAATAAACCAACTGACATCATTAGCCATTGTGTTTTAAAAGTCGAATGAAGGGAAGTAATACTGTCATTATAGTTCCGCCTGAGAAGTCATTGAAATTGCACGATCAAGATTACTCATATCTTGTTGCATATCATTAAATAGACCCGGTGTTTTATTGAGTGTTTGAAAGTCACCTTGTTGCACTATTTGACCTTTGTCTAATACGATAATTTTATGCATCTGCTGTAGCTGATCTAATCGATGGCTGATCATGATACTAGTGATCCCCTGTGTCGCTTGTTGAATCGCGCTGAAAATCACCGTTTCACTGTCTTGATCTAAACTTGCCGTTGGTTCATCTAACAAAAATAACTGTGCATTTTTAGTTAGGGCGCGGGCTAATGCAATACGTTGTGCTTGACCCACAGAAAGTCCTGCCATTTGTTCTCCAATAGGATGCTCTAGCCCTAATGGCTTCTGCTTTATAAAGTCCCAGATAGCGACTTGCTGCAAGTAAGATTGAATGGCTTGGTCTGAAATAGAGTTATCACCCATGTTAATATTTTCGCGCACTGTGCCATAAAATAGCTGTGGGTCTTGCCCTAACCAGGCGAGGTTTTTACGCCATTGTGCTTTATCGATACTCGATAGCTCAACGCCATTAATTAATAATGAGCCCTGATAAGGTAAAAAACCTAACATTGAATTGAGTAAGCTGGTTTTGCCTGAGCCACTTGGCCCAACTAAGGCAACATCCTCATTTCCAGCGATTGAAAAGCTAATAGGGCCAACCAATAAAGTGCCGTCTAAGCTTTGTACACAAAGGTCTTTAGCTTGTAATGTTAAGGTTTGGTCTTGCTTGAATGAATGCGCTGCTGTGGCATTGCTTTCTTGTTGATTTGGTAGTTGGTAATCAAGTAACTCTTTAAGCGCTTCAGCTGCGCCTATAGCTTGAGCTTTAGCATGATAATGTGTCCCCATATCTCGCAGCGGTTGATAAAACTCAGGCGCTAGCATTAATACAAATACACCAATGAATAAAGTAAGCGGTTCACCGTAATCACCAAAGTTAAGCTCACCTAAAAAGCTAAATCCAAAGTAAACGGCTAATACTGCAATGGAGATAGCAGCAAAAAATTCCAACACAGCGGAGCTTAAAAAAGCAAGGCGTAATACCGCCATGGTACCTGCTCTGAATGATTCAGAAGCCGATTCAATATTTTTTAACTCTGTTTCACCTTGGTTGAATAACTTAAGGGTTTTTAATCCTTTTAAACGATCCATAAAATGGCCGCTTAATTGTGTTAAAACTTTAAAGTTTTTGCGGTTAGCGTCAGCCGCTCCTTTACCCACTAGGATCATAAATATAGGGATCAGCGGTGCGGTGGTTAATAAAATTAATCCCGCAGCCCAGTTTAATGGGAATACTGCAATTAAAATGGTCAGAGGGATGAAGCCGGCTAATAACATTTGTGGTAAATAACGCGCGTAGAAGTCGTGCAGATCTTCAATTTGCTCTAATACTATGGTTGCCCAGCTACCCGCTGGCTTCCCTTTAATATAAGCAGGCCCTAACTCTGATAATTTATCTAACACCAACTTACGAATGTGTAAGCGTAAGCGTTTACCTGCTTCGAAGCTGGCACGTTCACGAGCAAAAGCTAAGAGAGCTCGGACCGGAATTAAACATAATAATGCAATAAATTCATTGTTTAATGCTTGTCTAGGAAGTTCAAGAATGACAATGTCATGAACAATTGATGCAATTAAATAGGCTTGTACTAAAAGAGAGAGGCCAGTTAATAAGCCTAAAGTCACTGTTAAATTGAGGAAAAAACCACAGGCCTTTTTTTGTTGTTTTAACCACTTTGTTAATTGCTTTTCTAAAGGGATATCCATTTATCTGCTCATTGTCGTGTTGCATGGTTAATTGATCTATTTCACTTGTTAAATCAAAGAGTTTAATTTAGGTAAAATCGAGATCATTTATTTATTATAACTACTAATAATTGTACGTTTGATGTTGTGTTTTAGACCTATTCATTTACCTTGATGCTATAAATAAACTGACTTAACAGGCTATTTCTGTCTATCTGGGCATAAAATGACACAAAACTGATTGCGTTGTAAAATGCCTCTTAATAACATGATGATTTTAAATGTAATGATCTATCTGTAAATATTTATTAAGCACAAATACGCAGACACAATACTGAGTGCGTTTAATAAATACAATAGGAATCACAATTCACTGCTGTGAGCTTGTTTTTAATCAAGTATTTAGTGCCACATTAGTAAAATAACTCTATGTAAAGTAGGGTTTATGTATATCATAACGAAACTTACATATGGTAGAGATTGAGTAGGCTTTAATGGATATGTTCATTTGCCTTTAGATCCACTATTATTTGTACCAGTCACAATAGCATTAGCATAAGGAAAACAGTTTGTTAACGTCAACACTACCAGTTCGAGTCTATTACGAAGATACAGATGCAGGGGGCGTTGTTTATTACGCTAACTATTTGAAGTTCTTTGAGCGTGGTCGCACCGAGTTTTTACGCGATTTTGATATCCAACAGGATACCTTATTAGCTGAAGGGATTGCGTTCATGGTTAAAAAAGTTGATATGGACTGTATTAAGTCAGCGTTATTTAATCAATTGCTAAGTATAGAAACAGAGGTTGCATCCTACCGTAAAGCCAGCTTATTATTTAAGCAGAAAGTTTTTAATGAAAACAGGGAACTTCTCTGTCAGGCGGATACTCTAATCGCTTGCGTAAATTTGAATAAAATGAAACCAACCGCTATTCCAACAGAAATAATTGAGGTAATTACTCGTGCACGCTGATATGTCATTTTTAGGGTTATTCCTACAAGCTAGTTTGCTTGTAAAAACGGTTATGTTATTGCTCTTAGGCATGTCTATCTATTCATGGACGTTGATTTTTTCACGTTCAAGAATGTTAAAGGCTTCTAAGTTAGCACTAAAACATTTCGAAGATCGCTTTTGGTCAGGTCATGACTTAAGCCGCTTATACAAAGAAACCGCTGCGCGTAGTGAGCGAGTGAATGGCGGCGAAAAAATATTCTACATGGGCTTTAAAGAGTTCTCTCGTTTACATCGTATGCCAGGTCGTAACGTTGATAGCGTTATTGAAGGTGCACATCGTTCAATGCGTGTTACTTTGTCGCGCGAAATGGACGAGCTAGAGTCTGGTTTACCGGCATTAGCAACAATCGGTTCTATTAGCCCATACATTGGTTTATTTGGTACGGTTTGGGGGATCATGAACTCATTTATCGCTTTGGGTGAAGTACAACAAGCTACTTTATCTATGGTTGCCCCTGGTATTGCAGAAGCCTTAATTGCAACAGCAATGGGTTTATTTGCTGCGATCCCTGCTGTAATGGCTTACAACAAATTTTCAACTCAAGTTGGTCATTTAGAAGCTTCATACATTAACTTAATGGAAGAGTTCACCTCGATATTACAGCGCCAAGCAATGACTGAGAGTGAGTAACTATTATGCGACATTCTTATCGAACGCCTAGACGAAAACGCGTTATTGCGGAAATCAATGTAGTACCTTATATCGATGTTATGTTGGTACTACTGATCATCTTCATGGTAACTGCACCGTTAGTTACGCAGGGTGTTAAAGTTGATTTACCAGAAGCTGCTGCTGAGTCATTACCTGAAGATTCTAAGCCGCCTTTAATTGCTTCGATTGATAAACAGGGGCGTTACTATCTAAGTGTCGGTGATGAGTCTGATACACCGCTAGATGCATCGCAAATGTCATCACTTGTTGAAGGGCAGATTGAACTTGATCCTGACGCACAATTTATTGTGAAAGGTGATGGAGATGTAGATTATAAAAGTGTTGTGAAATTGATGGTGTTGCTGCAACAAGCTGGTGTGCCTTCTTTAGGTTTAATGACAGAGCCCGACGAATAGATGAAAAATAGTACAAACATTATTGCATTTATTACCGCATTTGCTTTGCACCTCATTATTGGCGGTGTGTTGTTGATGAATATTGATTTTTCGCTGCCTAGGGATAAACCAGAGGCAGCGTCGATCATTGATGCCACCATTATTAATCAAGATATGCTTGATAGTATGGCAAAGCATTCTGAGCAACAAAAGCAAGCTCAGCAGAAAATAATAGATCAACAACGTGAGTTACAAGCACAACAAGAAGCTGAAAAGCAACGTCAACAGGCGCTGGTGCAAAAGCAAAAAGATGACAAGCTAAAAGCTGAGAAAGAGGAAGCAGTACGTAAACAACAAGAGCAGCAGCGTATTGAAAACGAAAAATTAGCGGCAGCAAAGGAAGCTGAAGAGAAAAGACAAGCTGAACAAGCAGCGATAGCTGCAGCGGAAAAGAAAAAAGCAGATGAAGCTGCAAAAGCAGAAAAAGCTAAAGCAGATAAATTAGCTGCTGAAAAAGCTGCCAAAGCAAAAGCGGATAAATTAGCCGCTGAAAAAGCTGCCAAAGAAAAAGCTGACAAACTAGCCGCAGAGAAAGCTGCGAAAGAGAAAGCTGACAAACTAGCGGCAGAAAAAGCGGCGAAAGAGAAAGCAGACAAATTAGCCGCAGAAAAAGCGGCGAAAGAGAAGGCTGATAAATTAGCTGCTGAAAAGGCTGCTAAAGCAAAAGCCGAAAAATTAGCCGCTGAGAAAGCAGCGAAAGAGAAAGCAGAAAGAATTGCTAAACAAAAAGCGGCTGCTGAAAAAGAAAGATTAAGACAAGAAGAGCTTGATAGACAAATGGAGGCTGAGTTTTCAGATGATTTTTCAAGCGCAAGAAGTGCTAAGCAAACATCTGAGATCGCTAGATATCAAGCGTTAATTCGATCTAAAATAAGTCGTAATTGGAAGGTTGATAAAAGTATGAGCGGACAAACTTGTACGTTAGCAATTAAGTTAGCTTCTAACGGCTTAGTATTAAGTGCAGTGATGAGTAAAGGTGATCAAAAGTTATGTGATTCTGCTCGTCGAGCAACACTACAGGCTAAAACGTTACCTATTCCTAAAGACCCAGAGATTAGTGGTCAGTTTAGGGATTTCGATATTACATTAGAGCCAGACCTATAAGGAATGAACATGTTTGTTCGATTAATTAGTTTAATTATATTGATCGCTGCTTCAAGCAACGCATCAGCACGTTTAGAAATTTTAATTACAGAAGGGGTCAATAGTGCGCGTCCTATTGCTGTTGTTCCTTTTAAATGGCTAGGCAAAGGCAAAAAGCCACAGAATTTTTCTGAGATTGTTGCTGCTGATTTACAACGCAGTGGTAAATTCAGTCCTTTATCAATTGATAAAATGCCAAAAACACCTTCTAACAGTAAAGATATTGATTACTCTGCGTGGACGGAGTTAGGTGTTGAAGCAATAGTAATGGGTGAAGTAAAACCAGATACCACTGCCGGTAAATATATAGTTACTTTTGAGTTGTTAGACGTATTAACTGGTAACGTGAATATGCCTAATTTTGATCCTGTGATGGATAAGCGTCGTAGTACTATATCAACAAGCCAGTTAAGACAGTACGCGCATCGTATTAGTGATATCGTTTATGAAAAACTAACCGGTGAACGAGGTGCTTTTTTAACACGCATCGCGTATGTGGCGATAGACAGAACTAGCACACACCCTTATCAGTTACGTATTTCTGATTATGATGGTGAAGGTGAGAAACTAGTATTACGTTCGAAGCAGCCAATTATGTCACCTTCTTGGTCTCCAGATGGTCGTAAATTAGCTTACGTAAGCTTTGAAAAACGTCGTTCACAGGTGTACATACAAGATCTTTACACACAACAACGTGAGTTAATGACTTCGTTCCCGAAAATTAATGGGTCGCCAACTTGGTCACCAGATGGAACTCAACTCGCATTAGTGTTGTCGAAAGATGGACAACCAGAGATATATACTTTTAATATAAAGACAAAAGCATTGAAACGATTGACAAATAATCGTGTCATAGATACTGAACCTAGTTGGACACCAGATGGAAAGTCGATTATATTTTCATCTGAACGAGGCGGAAGACCACAGATTTATCAAGTGTCTTTAGCAACGGGTAAAGCAAAACGCCTAACTTGGGAGGGCGATCTTAATTTAGGTGGAACAATGACCCCAGATGGTGATAATCTTGTACTTGTAAGTCGTCATAATGGGAATTATATGATTGCGGTGCAAGACCTTGAATCTGGTGAGTTAAGAACATTAACAAAAACACAGTTAGATGAGTCACCAAGTATTGCTCCAAACGGCAGTATGATTATTTACAGCACTGTTTATCAAGGTAAACAAGGCTTAGCACTAGTTTCGATGGATGGTCGATTTAAAGCAAATATACCAGCGAATAATGGTGAGGTTAAATCACCGGCATGGTCACCATTTTTACAATAATTTTAATTAAAAACGTACTAAGGAAATAAAATGAATCTATCTATGATTTCAAAAGGCTTATTAATTGCACTACCAATGTTAGCATTAGGTGCTTGTTCTTCAACTACAGATGCGGATGCAGAAGCAGCAGCGAAGCTACAAGCTGAGCAAGCAGCGGCAGCAGCTAAAAAAGCAGCTGAAGATGCAGTTCAAACAGATACAATTCAAGCAATTGAATTAACTGCTGAAGAAAAATTAGTTGAGCAATACACTAGTGCGATTTTAGAGACAACTATCAACTTTGAGTTTGATAAATCAGTTATCTCTCCTAAATACGCAACTATCTTAGATGCACATGCTAAATACTTAGTAAACAACACTGATAAATCAATCACTGTTGAAGGTCATGCTGATGAATTAGGTACGCCAGAGTACAACATCGCACTTGGCGAACGTCGTGGTCTAGCTGTTTCTACTTACCTAGAAAACATGGGTGTTTCAGCAAGCCAAATCACTGTAGTAAGCTACGGTGAAGAGAAGCCTGTTAACCTAGGTCACAACGAGTCAGCTCGTGCTGAAAACCGTCGTGCAGAATTAGTTTACTAATTTCTATATGAAAAAACGTAATCTATCAGCGGTCATGCTTTTGACCGCTTTTTTCTCTTTTCCAAGCTATGCTGCGGCACCTGTTTCAGATGCTACAGTCAGTACGGCTAGTAATGCTGAATTACTAAAACGTATGGATGAGCTAACTAGAGTAATGACGATACGCAATAAAATGCAAATTCGTTTTCAAACTCAGTTAGATCAATTAGGCCAAGAGATAAATCAAATTAAAGGTTCAATGGAAGTATTTTCCAATGACCTAGAGCAAATTGAAGAGCGTCAACGTAATCTCTATCAAATGTTAGATGAACGTCAGCAAACTTCACAACCTGTTGCTGTATCTGCAACACCAGCTGCTCCTGGTACAGACAAAGCTGCTTATCAAGCCGCTGTTGATTTAGTGCTTAATGATAAGCAATACCTTCAGGCAATTACTGCCTTCGAAGCTTTTGTTATTGATTACCCTGAATCAAGTTATGTTCCGAACGCGCAATACTGGTTAGGGCAACTCCTCTACAAAGAAAAAAACGAGATGAAGCTAAAGTTGCATTCTTAGTGGTCACGGAAAAATATCCTGATTCTAATAAACGCGCTGATGCACTATTTAAAATTGGTATCATTGATGAATATGCTGGTTCGATTGATTCTGCGAAATCTTTCTATCAGAAGACGGTCACTGAGTATCCAAGTTCATCTGCAGCCAACTTAGCTGCTAAACGTTTAAAGGCACTTTAAGCACATATTTTATCTAGATTAATTGTGCTTAAATCTGATTTTGTTTAATTTCTCAGCACATGAAATAAAAGTCGCATTTTTTTGTTGCGCTCTGAAAATATTTGTATATTATACGCCGCAGTTGAGAGCAACACGTGATGCAAATCATGTTCTAGCTTAAACTAAAGCTCATTTGGTAGAGCCATTGAAGCACTTTTAATTTAAAAGCGACTTCATTAAACAAAACCATAACCATATAAAATTATATGGCCGTTAGCTCAGTTGGTAGAGCCATTGAAGCACTTTTAATTTAAAAGCAACTTCATTAAAAAAACCAAAACCATATAAAATTATATGGGCCCTTAGCTCAGTTGGTAGAGCCATTGAAGCACTTTTAATTTAAAAGTAACTTCATTAAAAAAACCAAAACCATATAAAATTATATGGGCCCTTAGCTCAGTTGGTAGAGCCATTGAAGCACTTTTAATTTAAAAGTAACTTCATTAAACAAAACCATAACCATATAAAACTATATGGGCCGTTAGCTCAGTTGGTAGAGCAGTGGACTTTTAATCCATTTGTCGAAGGTTCAAATCCTTCACGGCCCACCAATTTTATATAAAGCTCAGTTGTAGAGTTAAAAACAAACCATATAAAGCTATATGGGCCGTTAGCTCAGTTGGTAGAGCAGTGGACTTTTAATCCATTTGTCGAAGGTTCAAATCCTTCACGGCCCACCAATTTTATATAAAGCTCAGTTGTAGAGTTAAAAACAAACCATATAAAGCTATATGGGCCGTTAGCTCAGTTGGTAGAGCAGTGGACTTTTAATCCATTTGTCGAAGGTTCAAATCCTTCACGGCCCACCAATTTTATATAAAGCTCAGTTGTAGAGTTAAAAAAACCATATAAAACTATATGGGCCGTTAGCTCAGTTGGTAGAGCAGTGGACTTTTAATCCATTTGTCGAAGGTTCAAATCCTTCACGGCCCACCACCTTTTACTTCCACCTTTATATATCTACTCCTAGCAAATATTCATTACTTTTTTCTCCTAAGTTGCTATAATCTGCACCCATTTTTCTATATCTAAGAGTTAATAATGAGCCAATTTTCCCCGCTTGTTGGATCTGATTATCCATTTCCTGGTAAACCTGTTGAATTAACTTCACAGGAAAAGATTGATTACAAAGCTAAAATCAAAAAACTACTTGTTGAAAAAGATGCGGTACTTGTCGCTCATTATTATACCGATCCTGAAATCCAAGCTTTAGCTGAAGAAACTGGTGGTTATGTTGCAGACTCTTTAGAGATGGCTCGCTTTGGTCGAGATCATAAAGCAAAAACATTAATCATTGCTGGTGTTCGCTTTATGGGTGAAACAGCAAAAATATTAACACCACACAAAACCGTATTAATGCCCGAGCTAGCTGCAACTTGTTCTTTAGACGTGGGTTGTCCTGTGGAAGAGTTTTCTGCCTTTTGTGATGAACATCCAGAACGTGCCGTTGTGGTTTACGCAAATACTTCGGCAGCCGTTAAAGCACGCGCAGATTGGGTCGTGACATCGAGCATTGCGTTAGAGATCGTTGAGCATTTAGATAGCGAAGGTAAAAAAATCATTTGGGGACCTGACCGCCACTTAGGTAGCTACATTGAGCGTGAAACAAAAGCAGACATGATCATGTGGCAAGGCGACTGTATCGTGCATGATGAGTTTAAAGCGAGTGCATTGCGCGATATGAAAGCAATCTACCCTGATGCTGCTATACTGGTTCATCCAGAGTCACCAGAGAGTGTTGTTAAATTAGCTGATGCTGTTGGTTCTACTAGCCAATTAATTAAAGCGGCACAAACATTACCAAACAAAAAGTTAATTGTCGCGACTGATACTGGTATCTTTTACAAGATGCAACAAGCGTGTCCAGACAAAGAGATGATGGCGGCACCAACCGCTGGTAACGGTGCAACTTGTCGTAGCTGTGCTCATTGTCCTTGGATGGCAATGAATGGCCTTAAAGCGATATACGACTCATTAAACGATGCATCAGGGCATGAGATAGATGTTGACCCTAATGTTGCTAAAGGTGCACTTGTGTCTTTAGATAGAATGTTAAACTTTGCCGCTGAGCAACAGTTAAAAGTTAAAGGTAACGCGTAAGCGTTTTATTGTAAGCTCTCACAGAATGAGCTTACTATCACTCAACTTATTGAGAATTTATGATTACTAATGATGTTTTACGCCGTGTACGTTATGCACTGCAATTAAATGATACAAAAATGCTAGCCATCTTTGCTTCAGTTGATAACGAAATGAGCGTTGATTTTTTACATAGTATTATTGCTAAAGAAGACGCGGAAGGTTTTGTACTATGCCGTGACAGCGTTTTATCCTTGTTTCTTGACGGCTTAATCTATGAAAAACGTGGCCGTAAAGAGGGCGCAGTACCAGCTGTATTACCTGCTAAAGCGATTTTATCTAACAACGATATTCTTCGTAAATTACGCATTGCGTTAAACTTTAAAGATGAAGATATGTTAAACGCGCTTAAATTAGCTAACTTCCCTGTATCTAAAGGCGAGTTATCTGCATTATTTAGAAAGTCTGATCACCGTAATTACAAGCCTTGTGGCGATCAACTACTACGTCGCTTTATTGACGGTATCACAGTGCAGTTCCGTGGAACTAAACCAAGTACTGACGCAGTTGACGCTGAGTAAATTTATTTAGCTTCAATCCAATATCAAAGCCGAGTTAATTAACTCGGTTTTTTTATATCTGCTGCTTGCAAGTATCTTCTAGTGTATTTAAAAAATGAAAACTTGTGTAAATATCGGATATAGTCCTGTGATCTAATTAACCTCATAAAAACTCTTACAACTCAATTTAATCAACTATTTATTGAAAGGGAATAATCTATTTGAATCTCAAGTAAATATGAATTAATGTGATTTTTATTTTAAAAAATCAGGCTGAGAATGAGAAGTTCTACAGCCTCGTTATATGAATCTAGAGTTTAGCTATGCATTCTAAAGAAGTACTTGAGTTATTCGTTTCCAAAGCAGACAAACTTATTGCCAGCTCATTTTCGAAGCAAATGCAAAAGAAGCATAAAGTCACAATTGGAGCAGAAGTATTAGATTACGTAGGTCCAACTGACGAAGGGCTTGATGCATTTCTTTTGACGCATAGATTTTTTTCAAAAAAACGAACACTTCCGTATCAATAATTTACATTCACACTTTAAAAAGCTTAAAGTGGATGATAATAAATTAGAAGCACAAATAGAGATGCAGGCTTGGATTAAAAAGTATTGGAACTCTGATTCACCACTTATTTACGATGGTGAAAGAATGTCCAACCGGGATATTTACCAAGGTTCTCTTTATGGTGACCTTGCGCATACAAATAACATTGAACATCGTGAGAAATTTATAGCTTGGACTAAGAGTACAATTTCTAAAGAATTATCATATTTTGACTTCAAAGGCATACTAGGAAAAACGCTTATAATTATTGCACAAACTAAATATCTAACTGAAGATGTTCTTTCGAAGTAAATTTATATAATAAAGCGTTTAAACGTAACTAAAACAGCGGATTACGTTCCGCTTCGCTATACATTACAACAAATCAATTTTGTCTACTTAATGTGGCATTAGCTGTACCTAAACATTGGAGTCGATCATGGAAAGCGTTAAATACCCTATTAAAGGTGCTTGTCAATGTGGCGAAGTAACTTATGAGCTTCTTGAACCACCTTTAATGGTCGTCGCTTGTCATTGTAAAGAGTGTCAAAAGTTATCTACTAGTGCATTTAGTATCACAGCGGTCGTGGCAACTAAAAATGTTAAATTTAGTGGGGTAATGAAAGAATGGAGTCGTCCCTCGGATAGTGGGAATATTAATGGCGCTAAATTTTGCCCGTCATGCGGCAATAGGCTTTATCATTTCGACCCTAATGAACCTGATAAGCTAAAACTAAAACCAAGCAACTTATCAGACACTCGTATAATAAAGCCAACTGTGCATGTGTGGCTTAGTGAAAAGCAAGATTGGTATCAGGTTCCTGAGGGCGTTAAAACTTTCGATAAGCAGCCTTCGTAGCAAGTACAGTTAACAAGTCATTACTGCAGTAAAATTTACAGTTAGCTGTCTTCACTACATTCAGTGTTTAGCTAACTATAAATTTCTTATTATGCGCCGTGAGCTTGTTGAGTTTCTCCAAAAGGGGAACTCACTATACGAGTACAACCCTCCCATTGAACAATTCATTACTCTTAAACATAAAAAACTAACGAGTTTCTATTTCAACGATTTTCAGACTGAGTAACTTATCTGTCCAGTTAGCTTTGTCGATACCATCAACCCAAATGACTCGGCTGTTTCTTGTTTCACCTTGGCGAAGATAAGTATTTGGTAATCTGTAGCTGGCTTGCCATACGTTGAAGGTTTGTTCGGAAATTTGTTTAGCTTCATCATCATAAAAAGTGACTGCGACTTTTACTATTACCACACCCTCTGAGTTATTACTGGATAAGGCAAACTTCAAACCAAGGGATTGCTCTCGCCAAGTGGCTTCAGTAAAGGTCACTTTGACATCACTTTTTACGGCCGTATTTAACAATCCTGAACGCACTAGTGATGATTTATCTTTTGCTGTTTTTTCTGTGCTAGCAGGTATTACTGTAGTCGGGGCGATGACGGCTGGTGCAATTGTATTCTCAGCTTTTGTAGTTATCTCAGCGTTAACCGCGATATATTCCCACGTGTGGTCATCGTTTAATTGAACTGTGGCGCCGTTATCTAACGTTACTGTGCCAATACTTGCTGCGGAAAGTCCAAAGGTCGCTGAACCGAGTAGAATAAATAATGTGTGTCTTAGGTAACGAAAGGGCATAAACTTCAACTTTTATAATTTTATTTAATATGAATAATACAGAATATCTTTCTGCTCAATAAAGGCAAGTTAGTGTTGCTTGAATTGAGTCAGGTATTTGTTCATGAAAGAGAGTCACTGCCATTCAGGTGCATTACATTGTTAGCTTGATTCGCATAGTTTGTTAAGTAAATAGTGACGATTGCATCGTTAGGGTTATTGAAAGTCGTTAAAGGGAGAGGGTATGCGTTGTTTTATTATTGATACAGTTGCGACGGTTGTGTTCTTTACATTGCTTGCAGCTTCTACGGAGCTGTTTATTGCAGGAATGGATCCTTATGAAGTATTAGTGACGCGCTTGATCATGATCCCTATGATGGTGGTTACTGCTCGGCCTTATGGGATTTGGCGAGACTTTTTGTTCAAAGCAGCAAAGCCAACAACTGGGTGGGGTAATACGCTTGTTGATAGTTTGGCTTTTATGATCTTTCAGGTGCCTATTTATGTGTTAACACTGGTTATTGCAGGTGCCGATAGTAAAGAGATTATGAGCTTAATCGCATCCTCATCTTTAATCATGTTGGTGATCAGTCGTCCATTTGGCGTTTATCTTGAGTTGGTACGAAAGTGGGCGGGTGTCTCTGTTATTGAAAATAAGGTGGTAAAAGCGGATTCAATGCCTTTTGATTAGACGGTGAAAGTTAAGCATCGCAATCTATGACTGATGGATTGCGATAATGTTTAATAGCTGGTTTTTCTTTAAACTCACACAGGTCTTCTATTAAGCATGAGCCACAGCGCGGTTTTCTAGCAATACAGGTATAACGACCGTGTAATATTAACCAGTGATGTACATCTACTTTGAATTCCGCTGGAACGACCTTTAATAGCTTCTTCTCTACATCATCGACATTCTTACCCATGGCTAACTTAGTGCGGTTAGAAACACGGAAAATATGCGTATCAACGGCGATGGTTGGCCATCCAAAAGCAGTGTTTAATACAACGTTAGCGGTTTTTCTACCCACACCTGGTAGAGCAACCAGTGCGTCTCTGTCTTGCGGGACTTCACTGTTATGAAGTTCGATTAACATCTTACAGGCTTTAATGACATTTTCAGCTTTACTGTTATATAAGCCAATGGTTCTTATATAGTTTTTTAACCCATCAACACCTAATGCGTAAATCGCTTCTGGTGTATTCGCCACAGGGAACAGTTTGTCAGTGGCTTTATTAACACTAACATCGGTAGCTTGTGCCGATAAAGTCACTGCAACTAATAACTCAAAGGGAGAGCTGAAGTTTAACTCTGTCTCTGGGTGAGGGTTATTGTCTCTTAAGCGAGTTAAGATCTGTTTACGTTTTATAGTATTCATTATTTTTTCAATATGTTATCAATGCTGTTTTTAAAGGCGATGATTAAACCCATCAGGATAAAGGCACCTGGTGGTAAAGCCGCAATTAAAAAGCTAGTGTCTGTATTGTAAAGGCTAACGGTCATAAAGCTTGCCCAGTCACCTAATAAGGTTTCGATACCATCAAATAGTGTACCTTGTGCCAGTACTTCACGTGCAGCGCCTAACACGATTAATACGGCAGTGAAACCTAAGCCCATCATCAAGCCATCAAAGGCAGAGTGTTTAACGTTATTTTTTGAGGCAAATGCTTCAGCACGGCCAATGATCATACAGTTGGTTACAATTAATGGAATGAAAATACCTAGCGATAAATATAGTTGGTAAGTATAAGCATTCATTAATAATTGAATACAGCTTACTAAAGAGGCGATGATCAATACAAACACTGGGATACGGATTGCTTTAGGCACATAGTGTCTAATTAATGAAATTAACACGTTAGAGGCAATTACCACAAACAATGTGGCTAAGCCTAAACCCAGTGCATTGGTTAGTGTATTGGTCACGGCTAGTAGGGGACATAAGCCTAGTAACTGCACTATACCGGGTTATTTTTCCATAAACCTTGCTGGCTTAAGTCTTTATAAATAGCCGTATCGTCGGCTTGAGGTGCTACTTCTTCTGCATCTATCTCTTCCGTCATATCATTCGCGATAGTGGCATTCGCTTTGTTTTCTTGTGTCATTATAGCTCTCCACAAGTTGCTGCTGTATTGAATAGGGTTGATTTATGCTGGTTAAAATACATCAGTGCATTTTTAACGGCAAAAACTACTGCACGTGGTGTGATAGTTGCGCCAGTGAAGGCATCAAAACTACCACCATTCTTTTTCACTTCCCATTTATCATCTTGATCAGCTTGATAGTCAGTACCATCGAATGAATAGATCCAATCTGATTTATTGGTTTGTATTTTATCGCCTAACCCTGGTGTTTCAGTATGGCTATTGATACGCACGCCTGCCACTGTGCCATCGGCATAAATACCTACTAACAATTTAATCTCACCTGAGTAACCTTTGAAGGTACTGCTCTGAATTAAAGCGGCCACAGGTTGATTATATTGGGTAGCGATAAACACTTGTTTAGGGGTTGAATCACCTAATAATTCGCTATCAACTACGGTAAAGCAGCTTTCAATGATGTTGTTATCATAACGATCTGGTTTGATTAACTCATTAATATTGTTTTGTAAGGCAATTTGTTCCTGTTGTTGAATGACAGGTTGCGTTAATACATTTACCAAGGCGATTGCACCTGTACAAAGTACTGCAAATATACCAAGTAATAGCGCATTACGGCTGATTGCTGGCATCATCATGAGCGTCTTCTCCCATAAACTTTAGGTTTGGTGTAGTAATCAATTAATGGCACACATATGTTTGCTAGTAACACTGCAAAAGCCACTGCGTCAGGGTAACCACCAAAATCACGAATAATCACCACTAATAATGCACATAGTAACCCGTAGGCGATACGTCCTTTTACTGTAGTACTGGCGGTAACAGGGTCGGTTAAGATGAAGAAAGCACCAAGCATAGTTGCGCCTGAGAATAAATGATAAAGCGGTGAAGGGAACAACTCAGGATCTGTTGCAAAAGGGATGAAAGAGTAAACAATCATACCTACTAAGAAACTCGCTGGGATGTACCACAAAATTATCTGTTTTTTGAGTAAGTAAAGGCCGCCTGCTAAGAAGGCTAAATTAACCCATTGGCTACCTTGCTGTGAGTCTGGACTGAATAAGGTGGTTTTCAGTGTGTCAGAAATAGTGTCTCCTACGTGTAGCGCATTACGAATGGTTTCTAATGGTGTCGCTAAGGTAAAGCCATCAATTGATGTCTTAATTTGAGTTACGCTATAACCGTCGATACTGTAACCTGTGAAGATTAAGCTCAATGTATCATTGATTGTCACTGGAAAGGCCTGCATTGACTCAATAGGCAACCAAGCGGTCATTTGCACTGGGAATGAGATTAATAACAACACATATCCGGCCATAGCTGGATTGAAAATGTTTTGTCCAAGCCCACCGTAGAGTTGTTTTACTACAACAATAGAAAAGGCGGTACCAATCACAATCACCCACCATGGTGCAAGCGAGGGGATAGAGATAGCTAATAATACCGCAGTGACAATTGCCGTATAATCTTTAATGCTATTGATAAAAGGGCGCTTGCGTAACGTAAGAAAAATAGCTTCCGATGCAACAGCTGTTGCTATCGCTAGTGCGATTTGTACATAGATGCCTAGACCGAACAGGTAGCTATGTACAAGCACACCAGGTATTAAAGCTAATACAACCATTTTCATGATGTCAGGCGTACGGCGTCTTATACGTTGGTGCGGTGAGGTCGAACTGAAAAATGCCATAACTTATTAATCCTTCTCTGCCTGTTTTTTGGCTTTTGCTTTGGCAATGGCTGCCGCTATTCTTGCTTTTTTGTCATCCACAGGATTTTCTTCTACTGGTTCTTCTGATACCGAGCCAGCTTGTGATTGTGCAGGTTGTGCCTTAGCTTCTTCAGCCATTTTTTTCTTAGCTTTAGCGCGAGCAACGGCTGCAGCGATGGCTGCTTTTTTAGGATCAACTTCTGCTTTATCTTCAACGCCATTTTCTAGGTCATTGTCTGTTGAATCTGATCTTGAAGCTTGCTCTTTAGCTTCTGTAGCTGCTTGTTTCTTCGCTTTAGCGCGAGCAACGGCTGCAGCGATGGCTGCTTTTTTAAGATCAACTTCAGTTTCAACATTACCTTCTGAAGTATCTGATGTTGTAGGCTGATCTTTAGCTTCTGCGGCTGCTTTTTTCTTCGCTTTAGCGCGAGCAACAGCTGCAGCGATTGCCGCTTTTTTAGGATCAACTTCAGTTTCAACGTTATCTTCTGAAGCGTCTGATGTTGTAGGCTGATCTTTAGCTTCTGCGGCTGCTTTTTCTTCGCTTTAGCGCGAGCAACAGCTGCAGCGATTGCCGCTTTTTTAGGATCAACTTCAGTTTCAACGTTATCTTCTGAAGCGTCTGATGTTGTAGGCTGATCTTTAGCTTCTACGGCTGCTTGTTTCTTCGCTTTAGCGCGAGCAACAGCTGCAGCGATTGCCGCTTTTTTAGGATCAACTTCAGCTTCAACGTTATCTTCTGAAGCGTCTGATGTTGTTGGCTGATCTTTAGCTTCTGCGGCTGCTTTTTTCTTCGCTTTAGCGCGAGCAATGGCAGCTGCTACCGCTGCTTTCTTTGGATCAGTTTCAATATTATTTTCAGATGAATCTGATTGCGCTTTAGCCTCTGCTGCTGCTTGTTTTTTCGCTTTAGCGCGAGCAATGGCAGCTGCTACCGCTGCTTTCTTTGGATCAGTTTCAATATTATTTTCAGATGAATCTGATTGCGCTTTAGCCTCTGCTGCTGCTTGTTTTTTCGCTTTAGCTCGTGCGATAGCAGCAGCGACAGTGGCTTTTTTCGGATCTGCATCTACATTATTTTCTGATTGAGTCCCGCTATCTGCTGCTTGTTTCTTGGCTTTTGCACGGGCAATGGCTGCTGCAACTTGGCTATTTGCTGCCGTTGGTTTATTGCCAGCTTCTGCTGGTGCTTCGCTATTGGCTTGTTTTTTGGCTTTAGCTCGGGCTAAGGCCGCTGCAACTAAGTCTTCACCACCATTCTTATCTTGCATTTGTTCTTTGCGTTTTTCAGCGGCTAACTTGTGTTTTAATTGACGTTGCTGTTTCTCTGTTTCTAAACGTCGCTCTCTATCTTCATGGCGTTTACGAGCAATAGCAGCTTTTTCAGCTTCAAACTTAGCAGCTTTAATTTGTGATTTAGAAACACGGTAATATTCAACTAAAGGAATATGACTCGGACACACAAAAGCACAAGCGCCACATTCGATACAGGCAGATAGGTCGTATTCCTCTAGTTTTTTATGGTCTTCACTTTGTGAGTACCAAAGTAACTGCTGCGGTAATAGCTCTACTGGACAGGCCTCTGCACATTCACTGCAACGGATACAGTTCATCTCAGGCTCTGGTTGCGGTAACTCCTTTTCCGTTGGCGCAAGAATACAGTTACAGGTTTTTGATACCGGCATACTTGGGTCGCTAACGGTGAAACCCATCATTGGGCCGCCAATAATCAATTGTTGGTGATGTAAAGCATTTAACCAATAAGTATCTAATAAGTGTTGAATCGGTGTACCGATACGCACGCTGGCATTACCTTTACGGGCAAAGGCGTCACCAGTAATAGTGACGATACGTGAAACCAGTGGTTTACCGTTGATGATGGCTTCTTTAACGGCAAAGGCTGTCCCGACGTTAAACATAGAGATGCCTAATTCTGAAGAGTGTTTGTTGATTGGTGTTTGCTCACCAGTTAACACTTCAATCAGTTGTTTCGCACTTCCTGAAGGGTAACGAGTTGGAATAACACGTAATAAGATGTTGTCCGCAGCACCGGGAATGCTTTGTAATGATTTAGTGAATGCTTCAATGGCTTCCGGTTTGTTATCTTCAACAGCAAATATGGTTAATTTAGGCTGTAAAATGTGTTGCAGTATATTAATGCCTTCGATTATCTCATCGGCATGCTCTTGAATTAAACGGTCATCAGCTGTGATGTAAGGTTCACATTCAATGGCATTGATGATTAATAAGCGGTTTTCACTGTGTGCTAATTTTAAATGCGTAGCAAAACCTGCGCCGCCTAAACCCACAATACCTGCTTGTTGAGTCGCTTCGATTAAGGTGGCTGGCATCTCTTGACGATAATCGCTAAAACCTTGAGAAGGGAAAGGTCTATCTAAACCATCGGTCTCAATCACTATCGATAACACTGGAAGGCCCGAAGGGTGGCAGTCAGTTCTTGGCTCAATGGCTTTGACCACACCCGAACTACTTGCATGTTGTACAACTAAGGCACCATACACTTTGGTTAAAGGTTGGCCTTTTAATACGGTATCGCCTACTGCTACCAGTAATTGCGGAATATGACCTTTTTGCTCAACGGCAATGATCAATTCTTCTGGAATACCCGCATCGGTAATAGGACTTTGGTTACTTTGCAGTTTATTTTGTTCAGGGTGCACACCACCGTGAAAATCCCACATTTTACCAGCCGCAATCTGCTCTAATTTTTTATCACTTAATAAATTGCTTTTTTGTGTCATGTTACGGCTCGTTACTGCTGTCGGTTGTAATCGTTTTTGTTGGGATAGTCTGTAAATTCCATTGCCAGTTTTGTGTGGTAATTTGAATCGGTAACATATCAATACAATCTGTTGGACATGGTGCTACACATAGTTCACAGCCAGTACATTCGTCTGTGATCACTGTGTGCATTTGTCGAGTGGCACCTAAAATAGCGTCTACGGGACACGCCTGAATACATTTAGTACAGCCGATACATTCATCTTCTCGTATTAAGGCAATCATTTTAGGTTTTTCTTCACCTTCTAATTGCTTAGGTTCAATGCCCATACGGTCTGCTAATTGTTGCATTACCGCTTCACCGCCAGGGGGCATTTATTAATATCATCACCTTCTGCAATGGCTTTTGCGTACGGTTTACAACCTGGGTAACCACATTGCCCACATTGTGTTTGTGGCAGCATCGCATCCAACTCTTCTACGATTGGATCTTCTTTTACTTTAAAACGAATTGATGAGTAGCCTAATAGGGAACCAAAAATCAGCCCTAAAACACCTAAGGTGACAATGGCAATTACAATACTGATGATCATTTAATTAACCCAGTAAAGCCCATGAATGCTAATGACATTAAACCTGCTGTGATCATAGCGATAGATGCTCCTTTAAAAGGTAACGGAATATCCGCTGCGCTGAGGCGCTCACGAATAGAAGAAAATAAAATAAGCACTAAAGAGAAACCTACGCCTGCACCTAAACCATAGATAACAGACTGCGCGAAGTTATGTTGCTCAGTTAAGTTTAATAAGGCTAAGCCTAAAATCGCACAGTTAGTGGTGATTAGCGGTAAGAATATGCCCAGCAAACGATATAGCGTAGGGCTGGTTTTATTCATGACCATCTCTGTAAATTGTACTACTACGGCGATCACTAAGATAAAGCTCAATGTTTGCAAATAATGTAAACCTAGTGGCTCAAGTAAGTAAGTATTTACAATATAGGAAAGCGCCGCCGTTAAGGTTAAAACAAAGGTGGTCGCTAAAGACATACCTACGGCTGTTTCAATCTTATTAGACACCCCTAAAAATGGGCATAGGCCTAAAAACTTTACTAGCACAAAGTTGTTCACTAACACTGTGCCAAAAAAGAGTAAAAAGTAATCGCTCATAAATAATAATTCCACTACTGACTGTAGGTTATTTTATGCATAAAAAAGAGGGCTATTGTAACAACAAAATCTACCCATTTCAGTGTCAAAATGCAGTCAATTTTGGTGATAGCCTGATTTCTTCTGTGATTAAAAAAATCAAGACTGAATTTTGTTGATAAATCCTGCACTTATTTACTATTAAGGATACGCCTTTTATAAACTTGATTCACATCAATAATCTATATTTAGTGTTACGTATAGTTCTTTGTCACTATATATTGTGTTTTGGAGTGTTTGATGAAACCCGTTGTGATTAAGCGAGATGGTAGCCAAGTTCTCTTTGATGGAGAGCGAATTAAAGTAGCAATTAGTAAGGCTGCAAAGGCGATTAATGATAATAAAGTACAACCGGAGTTAATTGCACATGAAGTAAGTAACTCATTACTTCAACAACAAAGTGTCGATATACACGATATTCAAGATGCCGTTGAAGCCTGCCTGATGAAAAATGGCCACCTTGAGTTAGCGCGAGTTTATATTGAGTATCGACATGATCGCGATATTGCACGCGAACGGAAAAGTAAATTAAACTATGAAATAGATGGTTTGATAGCACAAAGTAATGCCTCTTTGTTGAATGAAAATGCTAATAAGGACGGCAAAGTCATTCCCACTCAACGTGATTTATTAGCCGGCATTATTGCTAAGCATTATGCTAAATCTTATATGTTGCCACGAGATGTAGTGCAAGCGCATGATCGCGGTGAAATTCATTATCATGATCTAGATTACGCACCATTTTTTCCGATGTTTAATTGCATGTTGATTGATATTAAAGGGATGTTTACTCAAGGTTTTAAAATGGGTAATGCGGAGATTGAAGAGCCCAAGTCAATTTCAACGGCAACAGCAGTGACAGCGCAGATAATTGCCCAGGTTGCCAGCCATATTTATGGCGGAACAACCATTAATGGCATTGATACAATACTTGCACCTTACGTGACAAAAAGCTTTGAAAAGCATCTGCTTACCGCTAAACAGTGGTCAATTGAAGATGCTCATGCCTTTGCAACACAACAAACGGAAATTGAATGTTATAACGCGTTTCAATCATTAGAGTATGAAGTGAATACTCTGCACACAGCTAACGGACAGACTCCTTTTGTTACTTTTGGTTTTGGATTAGGAGTCGATTGGCAGTCGCGTTTAATTCAAAGTGCCATTTTAAAAAATCGTATTGCTGGATTAGGCAAGAACAGAAAAACCGCTATTTTTCCGAAGTTAGTGTTTGCTATTAAAAACGGCATCAATCTCAAAGAGGATGACCAAAACTACGATATCAAGCAATTGGCGTTACGTTGTGCCTCGCAGCGAATGTACCCTGATATTTTAAATTATGACAAAGTCGTTGAGGTGACTGGTTCCTTTAAAACACCAATGGGATGCCGAAGCTTCCTCGACCGCTACCAACAAACCTCTCTGACAGAAGCAGGTGAAATAGACTCTGAATTGATTCACGATGGCAGGGGGAACCTCGGGGTGGTAAGTATTAACTTACCTCGTATTGCGCTGCAAGCAAAGGGAGATGTAAAACTCTTTGATCAGATGTTAAATGAACGATTAAAACTCGCAAAGCAAGCGTTAGATACTCGTATTAGTCGACTTAGTGATGTTAAAGCAAGCGTTGCACCTATTTTATATATGGAAGGTGCTTGTGGGGTTCGATTAAAAGCTGATGATTGCGTGGCTGATGTATTTAAGCATGGCCGTGCTTCAATCTCTCTGGGCTATATTGGCTTGCATGAAACGGTAAATGCTTTATTTGGTCATGATCAGCATATTTTTGATAATGGAGTTAAGCAACAAAAGTCTCAACAAATACTCAGCGTATTGAAACAAGCTGTTCAAGATTGGTCTGCAGAATCGGGTTATGCCTTTAGTTTATATTCCACTCCTTCGGAAAATTTATGTGACCGTTTTTGTCGTTTAGATGCCAAAGAGTTTGGTATTGTGAATGGTGTAACGGATAAAGGTTATTATACAAACTCATTCCACTTAGATGTGGAAAAATCGGTCAACCCTTACGATAAAATAGATTTTGAAATGGTTTACCCTGCAATCAGCAATGGTGGTTTTATCTGTTATGGCGAATACCCGAATATGCAACATAACTTAAAAGCCTTAGAAAATGTTTGGGATTATAGTTACAGCCGAGTGCCTTACTACGGGACAAATACACCCATTGATGAATGTTACGAATGTGACTTTACTGGTGAGTTTGAATGCACCAGTAAAGGCTTTGTATGTCCAAACTGTGGTAACTCAGATCCGGAAAAAGTAGCAGTAACACGACGTGTTTGTGGTTATTTAGGTAGCCCAGATGCGCGGCCTTTTAACGAAGGTAAGCAAGAGGAAGTTAAGCGAAGAGTAAAGCATTTATAGAGGTGTTAGTTGATGCATTATTCTAAATATTTCCCTGTTGATGTGGTTAATGGTGAAGGTACACGTTGTACGTTATTTGTATCTGGTTGTGTACATCAATGTAGGGGATGTTATAACCAATCAACTTGGTCTTTAACGGCAGGGCAGTTATTTACCGAGCAGCTTGAACAGCAGATTATTGATGATCTCAATGACCAGCGAATTGTCAAACAAGGGCTGACTTTATCCGGCGGAGATCCATTACATCCGGCAAATCTTGAAACAGTATTGAAGTTAGTGAAACGCGTTAAGCAATCGTGCCATGGAAAAACGATCTGGGTATGGACGGGTTATGTATTAGATGAATTAACTGCTGAGCAGCGTTTGATATTACCTTGGATTGATGTGTTGATTGATGGTAAGTATGAGCAAGATAAAGCAGATTTATCCTTGAGTTGGCGTGGTAGTTCCAATCAAGTTATCCATTACTTATAGGTAATGGATAACTTGATCTAAGTAGTAACCTTGAACAGCAGTAGAAAAAGAAGAGCTCAGTGAGCTCTTCTTTTGTTTGATTTAATGAATCTTGTGGTTAATTACTGCAGTTTGAATTTTTTAACAATATCAGTGAGGTGTAAATTTGCATCTGCTAAATTAATGGCTTCGTGATTTACATCGTCACCACTTGTGGCAATACGTTCCACCATTTCGCTTATTTTTACCATATTTTTATTTATCTCATGGGATACGGCACTTTGTTCTTCAGCGGCTGTCGCGATTTGTACATTAATGGCATTTAACTCTTCAACAGATAAACTAATATCATCTAGATCCGTCACCACTAAGTTGATCTGTAAAGAGGTTTCTTCACAACTAGTGCGAGTCGCTTTCATGGTCTGCGTTACCGTATGACCACTGGTGGTGAGTCGATTAATCGTTTGTTGAATCTCAGTGGTACTTTGTTGCGTTCTTAACGCTAGCGCACGTACTTCATCGGCAACTACTGCAAAACCTCGACCATGTTCACCTGCTCGCGCAGCTTCAATGGCTGCGTTTAATGCGAGTAGGTTCGTTTGATCTGCAATTTCACCAATGATGCCAAGTACTTTGGCTATTTCTGATATCTGTAGACCCATTTCGCTAATATTTTTAGAAACATCATCCACACTTTCTACTAACTCAGTCACAGTTTGTGTCGCATTACGCACGACTACTTTTGACTGTTCTGCTTGAGTATTGGTCTTACTAGTAAACTCTACGGCGCCAGAGGTATTTTGAGCTACATCCTGAGAAGTTGCACTCATCTCTTCTAGCGCTGTAACTGCTTGCTCTGTTTCAATTTTATGTTGATTAAAGGTCTGTTTATTCTGTTCAGTTAAAGTCTGTAAACCATCAATACTAGCGTCGATACGCGATGATGCTTTAGCAATATCCAACATCATATGCTGCAGGTTAGCAATGAAGATATTAATGTTCGCTGATATTTGCCCTAGGTCGTCTTCGCTAGTGACAGGTAATCGTGTGGTTAAATCACCATGACCACTAGATAGTGCTTGCACTGTTTGTTTGAGGGCTATGATCGGTCGATATGTGTAGCTAAGTAGTAGATAGATAACTAATGAACCAATACTAATTAAGATAAGTGTGCTAATCAGGCTAGTCTGCAAAGATTGATCAACAACCTGATACACAACCGCTTCATCTAAGGTAATTAACAGGTGCCATTGGTTTGTATCATTGAGCTTGATCGTTTGGAAATAGTTAACCTTATCTTCTCCATTTGAGTGGTATGAAAAAGAGCCTCGTTGTTGGTTTAATAGTTGATCTTTAAAAGGTGCTAATGCCGGGCTATCTGATATATGGCTTTTTCCTGCGATTAAGGTGCGATCTGAGGAGGCCAATACTAAACCTGAACCTGTGTATAGTGTGGCTGTTGCGCCTGAAAACACCGTGTTATCAACCATGCTTTGTAAGCCGCTTAACTCAAGGTCAGCAAGTAGCACGCCTTGGATAACATTGTTTGTATAAAAAGGAGCAGCAATACTGATCATCAGGCGGCCAGTGCTACTTCCTGTGTAGATGTCGGTAATAATAGTACTACCTTGGCGTTTTGCTTGTTGATACCAACCGCGTGTGCGTGGATCATAGCTGGATGTATATTTGCCTTTATTACTATTAAAGGCAACCCCATCAGCATAACCAACAACAATCGCTGAAGCTTGTGTTGATTGTTGTAATAACTTGAGGTTAGTAATGATGTTTTGTTGGTCGCTTCTTGTGGTAAAAAGTGACGCAGTTGAGCCTATGCTTCTATCAATGCTGGCAACGAATTGCTGAATTTTGTCTCCGTTGCTAGATAGGTTTAGCATCGAGTATCGGTCAACGTTATCTATGGTAATGTTAGATTGCTGGCTGTAGGAGATAAAGGAAAGCGTTGCAGTGGCAACGGTTAACATAACGATTGCTGCGGAAACAATGCGCCCTTTGAAGTTAAGATACATGTTGGTAACTCTTAATTGGTTGGCTAAATAGGCATTAATGTCAGTGTGATTAATGCGACTGGTTATCTATAATTGATAGATGCTGATTGCGCGGGATAGTAACATTGTTACAAACTGAATTTCTATCCCTAATGAGGTGTTTATTGTGTTATTTTTTTGTTTTAATAAAGGTGTTAACTAAGTGCGAGAGAAAAGACAGGCGTGTATTGGTTTAGGAGATATTAACTTCACTTTTGCTGTGTATATTCAAAATCAACCTAATATGGAACAATGGCTGGGGGTAACAACTGTTGTTCCTTTACAAGAAACTGATATCGAGGCGATAGGTAGAGCTTGTGGTAACGGCTGGCGAAAGGTGTTTAATGTATACGCCAAGGTACTTTATGCTTTGGACAACAATGATTTTCAGTTTTCACAATTAGCGGCAACTTGGCAGGCTTACCGTGACCAGTATTTATTGCAAGAAAATAGCGCTACGGCGTTATTGTTTAGTGCTCCCGCTTTGAACCTTGTTGAAGCTGAAGCAGATAAAAGCAAGCGCACTGTGCATATTATCTGCGGTAGGACTTATGCAAAGCAATTATTAAATAGTGAGCAGTTAAATACTGAGCTGTTGTGGTTAGATGAAGAGTTTGCCATTAACTTTGAACAACACATTATTGTTTGTCCCTATTTTGATTATCGCCAGCTATCGAATATAAAAATACAGCGATTAGCCAGGCTATTAAGCCAGCTCTTACAAGGGAAATATAAATAGTGGCGTTGACGTGATAGAGTCCTCATTATTAACTGTTGCACGTCAAACTGCTTTCTTACAACGTAAACCATTTATTATCTCAGTATTTTAATGATTATATTAAACTTGATAATGATTAATGTTTTATAGGGATATAAATATGACTAACTTATTGGACAATATTGATAAACGAACCAACCTGGTAGGGGAGAATCGTTTAGAATTATTGTTGTTTCACCTTTCTGGCCGCCAACTTTTTGCATTAAATGTGTTTAAGGTAAAAGAGGTGGTGAAATTACCTCACTTCAACAAACTACCTAACTCTCACCCACATATTGATGGGGTGGTGGCAATTCGTGGTGAATCGATTCCAGTGATTAATCTCAAAGCTGCCATTGGTCTACAACCCTTAGTGCCTGATAGTGAATCAAACCTTATTATCACTGAATATAACCGTACTGTGCAGGGATTCTTAGTCGGAAAAGTAGAGCATATTGTGAATATGACTTGGAGTGAGATCATGGAGCCTCCTTCAACTGTGGGCCGTTACCATTATTTAACAGCGATCACTAAGCTCAGAGAAGAGACAAGAGGTGAGTTAACTGGGTTAATTGAAATTATTGACGTTGAAAAAGTACTAGCAGAGATTCTAGATTATAAAGTAGATATATCTGAAGGCGTTGTTGACCCTAATATTTTGTCGGAATTTGCAGGCCAACGAGTTTTACACGTGGATGACTCTTACACAGCGCGTAGACAAGTTGCTAATACTCTAGAGCAACTTGGTGTTGAAGTGATTCCTGCTAAAAATGGTCAGGAAGCATTACAGCTATTAAAAAGTTGGTTAGAGCAAGGTAAAAATATTAAAGATCAAATCTTGATGGTGATCACCGACGCGGAAATGCCGATCATGGACGGTTATAAGTTAACCTCAGAGATTAGAAATGATCCGCGTATGTCGGATCTGTTTGTGGTTTTGAATACCTCATTAAGCGGTGATTTTAATAAAGCCATGGTGGAAAAAGTAGGCTGTAATGAGTTTCTTTCTAAATTTCAGCCGGATCGCTTAGTGGAAGTGGTTCAGACTTGTTTGAAAGCGAAGCTTGACCAATAAACTGAGATAAAAAAGCAATGCACCTAGTGTTTGCACAATATAGGATTAAGCTTTACTCTAATATTGTACAAAGTGATAAGGAGTGACATTGTACTCGCAATCAAAGCCTTGGTTTTTTTGTTAAAAGTTACCTTTTTTCAAATACAAAGCGAATTGCATCTATTTAATCTGATTAGTGTGACATATAAATGACTAGCTTTATGCCTTCCTATATGATTAATATTGAGAAGCTCATAACGTTAATTGAATAGAAAGACTAATTATTTCAACAACCTTAATAATGAAGACTAGACTAAACCATGAGTGATAAAAATTCTCCAAAAACGGGTAACGAATCGGCAACAATTGAGTCGCAACAAACAAAGTTAGTGCCGCCATCTATGTATAACGTGTTATTACATAATGATGATTATTCGCCGATGGACTTCGTTATTGATGTATTACAACGTTTTTTTCGATTAGATCATGAAACAGCAACAGAAGTTATGTTGAACGTTCACTATAAAGGGGTTGGTATTTGTGGCACCTTTACTGCTGAAATTGCCGAAACCAAAGTAATGCAAGTCGTTCAGTATGCAAAAGATAATCAACACCCATTGAAATGTACAATGGAAAAAGAGAGTTAACAGTTTTACGATATTATTTACTTACACTCTCATAAGGAGACTCCATGCTAGATAAACCTTTAGAACATAGTCTTGATTTAGCTTTCCGAATCGCTTATGAAAAATATCATGAATTCATGACATTAGAGCATTTGTTATTAGCCTTATTAGAAAATGAAGAAGTAAAGAAGATCCTACAAGCGTGTTCTGTAGATATTGTTTCTTTACATATTGAATTAACGAATTTCTTAGAAACCAATCCAAGCCTGTCTGATGTTAAAAGTGAAAAGCTAGAAGTACAGCCAACTATCGCTTTTGAACGTGTCCTACAGCGCGCTATTTTTCATGTTCAGTCTTCTGGCAAATCAGAAGTTAGCGCTTCTAACGTGCTGGTGGCTATCTTTAGTGAACAAGAGTCTCAGGCTACTTATCTACTTAAAAAATCTAACCTTTCTCGATTAGATGTTGTGAATTACCTATCACATGGCACTGAAAAACACCCTGACAGTATTACCTTCCATGAACCTGAACAGGCCGAACCTGTTGAAGAAGAGAGTCATGAGTTGCCTTTCACCGTTAACCTTAACGAGCAAGTGGTTGCTGGAACTATCGACCCGTTAATTGGCCGAGAGAAAGAGGTAGAGCGTTGTGTGCAAATTCTATGTCGTCGCCGTAAAAACAATCCGTTGTTAGTGGGTGAATCAGGAGTTGGTAAAACCGCTATTGCAGAAGGGTTAGCGTATCAAATTGTACATAACAATGTGCCAGATGTTATCGAAGACCATATTATCTATTCATTAGATATGGGGGCTTTGCTTGCCGGAACAAAATACCGTGGCGAATTTGAGCAACGCTTTAAAGATGTGTTAAAGAAACTGCAGTCTCAAGATAATGCGATCTTATTTATCGATGAAATTCACACTATTATCGGTGCAGGTGCAGCGACCGGTGGGCAACTTGATGCAGCTAACCTATTAAAACCTTTATTAAGTAGTGGCAAACTGCGTTGTATTGGCTCAACGACTTATAAAGAGTTTGGACAGATCTTCGAGAAAGAACATGCCTTAGCGCGTCGTTTCCAAAAAATCGATGTACTTGAGCCTTCAATTAAAGAAACCGGACAAATCCTATTAGGGTTACGCACACGTTATGAAGAACATCATAATATTCGTTATACCAACAAAGCATTGATTGCTGCCGCTGAACTAAGCGCTAAGTATATCAATGACCGTCATTTACCGGATAAAGCGATCGATGTGATTGATGAAGCTGGTTCGCAAATGCGTTTATTACCAGTGAGTAAACGAAAAAAAACCATTGGTGTCACTGAGATTGAAAACATCATTGCTAAAATTGCGCGTATTCCACAAAAATCAGTTTCTAGCTCAGACAAAGATGCATTAGCTAAATTACACCAACGTCTAAAAATGACGGTTTTTGGTCAAGACAGTGCCATTGATGCATTAACCGATGCGATTCATTTAAATCGTTCTGGTTTATCTGACGAGCTAAAACCCATTGGTTCATTCCTATTTGCTGGCCCTACAGGGGTGGGTAAAACTGAGGTAACACAACAGCTAGCGAAAGCACTAGGTATTGAGTTATTACGTTTTGATATGTCTGAGTACATGGAAAAACATACGGTTTCACGCCTCATTGGTGCTCCTCCTGGCTATGTAGGTTACGAGCAAGCAGGTCTATTGACCGATGCTGTGGTAAAACACCCCTACTCAGTGGTGTTATTGGATGAGATAGAAAAAGCTCATAGTGATGTTTATAACATCCTATTACAAGTAATGGATCACGGGACGTTAACCGATAGCAACGGTCGCAAAGTCGACTTTAGAAATGTTATTTTGGTAATGACAACTAATGCCGGTGTCCAAGAAACCGTGAAACAAAGTATTGGTTTTAAAGAACAAAAAGAGGGCGCTAAAGCGATGGATGAGATCAATAAAGTATTCTCTCCTGAATTTAGAAACCGCTTAGACAACATTATCTGGTTTAATCATTTAGACCTTGATGTGATTAGTCAGGTTGTTGATAAGTTCATCGTGCAACTTCAAGTACAATTGGATAAAAAACAAGTGTCCCTTGAAGTGGGCAGTGAGGCTCGCAATTGGTTAGCTGAACATGGTTATGATAAAGCGATGGGCGCTCGACCAATGGGGCGTTTGATTCAAGAGCAATTGAAGAAACCATTAGCTAATGAGATCTTATTTGGTAGCTTACAGGACGGTGGTAGTGTTCGTGTAATATTAAATGGCGACGGCGATGGTATTGAGTTTAATTACGAGAAAAAACTAGAGATGAGTAACTAATTATTTAATTATTTTGTTTCAAGTATAAAAAAACCAGCGTTTAGCTGGTTTTTTTATGGCTAATAAAAGCCTAATTTTGTTACCGGCTTGTATTAACGAGCACGGAAAACAATACGACCTTTTGATAAATCGTAAGGTGTAAGCTGAACTGTCACTTTATCGCCAGTTAGAATACGGATGTAGTTTTTACGCATTTTTCCTGAGATATGTGCAGTAACAACGTGACCGTTTTCTAATTCCACACGGAACATTGTATTAGGCAGCGTATCTAAGATAGTGCCTTGCATTTCAATACTGTCTTCTTTTGCCATTGGCGATGGATCCTTTGTAATAGGTAAGTAGTGCTAATTTCAATCGGCGCATAATGCCAGAATAATTGAGAGTGGTAAAGGATTGTTGTTCATAATTCACACTAAAAAGCTAATCAAAGTCCTTCCACTGCTGGTTTATGAAACGTTGGTGAGGATTAAATTGATTTTTATAATTCATTTTTTGACAATTTTGAATGTAATACCCTAAATACAAAAAATCAATACTATGCTGTTTAGTGAGTGCTAATTGTTGCAGAACCGTATATTTACCTAAAGAAGTATGCGCATAATCAGGATCATAAAAACAATAAAAAGCGCTCCATGCACTAGTTGCTCCATAGTTCAGGGCATCCGTAACACCAACAGAAATTAATTTATCTTGATCATACACTTCAACAAACAGAATCTCTCCCCAAGTACAGGCTACAAAAGAGTCGAACTGTGTTTTTGTAGCCGGGTACATTACACCGTCACGGTGAACTTGATTAATATAGCGTTCGTATAAAGGGTAATAGTCTACGCTAATAGTCCTTGCTATACGTGTAGTGAAATGTTTGTTTTTATTCAATAAACGTTTTTGACTCTTGGATAATTTAAACTCTTGGCTAGCAATACGTAATGATTCGCATTGGTTACAGGCAGGGCAGTGTGGACGATACACTTGTTCACCACTGCGTCGAAAACCTATCGCCATCAAAGCAGAATAATGTTGTTTAGCGTTATCTTCAGGATCCAGCAACATAATTAACTGTTCTTCCTTCTCCGCTAAGTAGGAACATGGAAAAGTAGCGGTCAGGCCTACTTTTAGTTCTGAAGTTTGGGACACAAATTACCTTTATAATTGATAACGTTAGTTAAAAATAAGGGCACATAAACAAACATTAAGGCCAATGACAGTTCAGGGTAATAATATTCACCTTACTTGTCTATCGATGTGTTGGCTTATCTCTTCTGAATTGCTGAGTATGGATTATATTTTGATGATATTAGCTGATAAAACAATGCAAATTATTGAGTGAATTTTAAAAAGTAAATTAAATGTTAAATTTGTGGAAAAAAAGCTGAGAAATACGGTACCATATGCGTCCCGTCTAATTAAGTTGTACGAATTTAGTTCTCCCTAAGCTAATGTACACCGTCAATAGAGGTAATATGATCGTTCAAAAAACTATCCAAGATAAGTTGGTAGCACGTTTCCAAACGGACTACCTGCAAGTTATAAATGAAAGTCATAATCATTCTGTTCCACCAAATTCTGAGACTCATTTCAAAGTCACTATTGTTTGTGACGAATTTGAGGGACTGCGTTTAATTATGCGACATCGTTTAATTAATGAATTGCTTGCTGAAGAAATTGCTGGCCCTGTCCATGCTTTAGCTTTACATACTTACACACCTACTCAATGGGCTGAAAAAAATCAGTTATCACCTGAATCAGCAAAATGTTTAGGCGGTGGAAAGTAATACCAATGTGATTGGTATAAGCAAGAAATATCAACAAGAGACGCTCTGAACGAAAAATTAATTAATCACAATTTAAAATGTGAACGCTTTTTGCAAACTTTGTTTTCTTTTTTATTTAAATTTGAACTAACTGCAGTAAGCTTTTTGATTTGATATAGCATTTAACCCCTCTCTAATGTTAATATTTCACCGAATTTTTTAGTGTACATGTTAATCAATTGTTAACTTCAATTTTTTGCGTGTAATGTTTTATCGCCGAAAGGCATTTAACTTTTCCTCCCGTAACATAGTGCAAGAGAATATGATTACTATAAAAAAGGACTGGACCTCCCGATTTCAGGAGCGCCAGAGCAAGTCATTCAAAATGGTCCTGCCATTTCTGAAGTTGCTATACTGGGTGAAGAATATGTTGGAATGCGCCCGTCAATGGCTGTTAAAGTCGGAGACGTGGTGAAAAAAGGACAAACTTTATTTTCTGATAAGAAAAATGAAGGTGTACTTTTTACCGCTCCAGCATCTGGTGTAGTTAAAGAAATCAACCGTGGTGCTAAACGTGTGCTGCAATCTGTAGTTATTTCAATACAAGGCAATGAGAATGTGCAATTTGCTAAGTATGAAAGCCAACAACTAGCTAGCATTGAGCGTAGTAAAGTTGTTGAGAACTTGGTTGCATCAGGTGCTTGGACTGCATTACGCACTCGCCCATTTAGTAAAGTACCAGCTATTGATGCGCAGCCTGCTTCTATTTTCGTTACTGCAATGGATACTAATCCATTAGCGGCTGACGCAAGCCTTATCATTAATGATAACCAGCAAGCCTTCACTGACGGTTTAGCTATTTTATCTCAGCTAACTGAAGGTAAAGTGTACGTTTGTAAAGACCAAGCGACACTGCCAACTTCTGATGTTGTTAGCGTTGAAGAAAAAGTATTCACCGGCGTTCATCCAGCTGGATTAGCGGGAACGCATATACACTTCATTGACCCAGTATCTGCTACTAAGCAAGTTTGGTCAATTAACTACCAAGATGTGATCGCATTCGGTAAGTTGTTTGTATCGGGTGAAATTTACAGTGAAAAAGTGATCTCTTTAGCGGGTCCTGCTGTAACAAAACCACGTTTAGTGCGTACGGTTCTAGGTGCTTCTACTACTCAATTAACTGCTGACCAACTTGTTGCTGGTCAAGTACGTGTTATTTCGGGTTCTGTGTTATGTGGTGTTACTGCTACAGGTCCACATGCTTACTTAGGTCGTTACCATAATCAAGTATCTGCATTGATTGAAGGTTATGAGAAAGAGTTATTTGGTTGGGGTGCTCCTGGTTTAAATAAACACTCAGTTTCTCGTGCGTTCTTATCTGCGTTAAATAGTGCTAAGAAGTTTGCGTTCACTACAACTACTGGTGGAAGTAAGCGTGCGATGGTGCCAATCGGTCAATATGAGCGTGTTATGCCATTAGATATCTTACCGACTGTGTTATTACGCGATTTAATCGTGGGTGATACAGATGGTGCACAAACGTTAGGTTGCTTAGAATTAGACGAAGAAGATTTAGCTTTATGTACTTATGCTTGTCGGGTAAATACGAATACGGTTCAATCTTGCGTGATTGTCTAGGTAAAATTGAGAAGGAAGGCTAATAATGAGTCTTAAGAACTTAATTGAAAAAATGGAACCGCACTTCGAAGCAGGAGGCCGTTATGAAAAATGGTACGCTCTGTATGAAGCTGCAGCGACATTTTTCTATACTCCTGGTTATGTGACCAAAGGTATTACGCACGTTCGTGACAGTATTGACCTTAAACGCATGATGATTTTTGTTTGGTTAGCAACGTTCCCAGCAATGTTTTACGGTATGTATAACACGGGTGTACAAGCTAACGATGCAATCGTAGCTGGTTATTCAGCACTTGAAGATTGGCGCGTTGCTTTGTTAAATACATTTGGTGTGACCTTAGGGTCTGGGGCTAGTGTATTTGATAACTTCTTATTCGGCGCTGCTTACTTCTTACCTATCTACGCAGTGACGTTTGTTGTTGGTGGTTTCTGGGAAGTATTATTTGCAAGTGTACGTAAACATGAAGTTAATGAAGGTTTCTTCGTTTCTTCTGTACTGTTTGCATTAATCGTTCCGGCGACAATTCCACTTTGGCAAGTTGCACTAGGTATTACCTTTGGTGTTGTCGTTGCTAAAGAGATCTTCGGTGGTACTGGTCGTAACTTCTTAAACCCAGCATTAGCAGGTCGTGCTTTCCTATTCTTTGCTTACCCAACAGATATCTCTGGTGATGCTGTTTGGACTGCAGTAGATGGTTTCTCTGGTGCGACTTCACTAAGTGTGATGTCTCAAGGTGGTTTAGATGCTGTTCACGCTCAATTAACTTGGGTAGATGCTTTCCTAGGTAACATGCAAGGTAGTATCGGTGAAGTATCGACATTAGCGATTCTGATCGGTGGTGCTTTCATTGTAATTACTGGTATTGCTTCATGGCGTATTATTGCAGGTGTGATGATCGGTATGATTGCAACATCATTACTATTTAATGTGATTGGTAGTGATACTAACCATATGTTCCAATTACCTTGGTATTGGCATTTAGTAATGGGTGGCTTTGCATTTGGTATGATCTTCATGGCAACTGATCCCGTATCGGCTTCATTCACTAATAAAGGTAAATGGTACTACGGTATTTTGATTGGTTTGATGGTGGTGTTGATTCGTGTTGTAAATCCTGCTTTCCCAGAAGGTATGATGTTAGCAATTCTATTCGCTAACTTATTTGCACCGTTATTCGATTACTTCGTCGTTCAAGGTAACATCAAACGGAGGCTAGCTCGTAATGTCTAACCAACAAGAAACATTTGGCAAAACGATGATTGTCGTACTGGCAGTCTGTCTAGTATGTTCAATTATTGTAGCAGGCGCAGCCGTTGGCTTACGCCCTCTACAAATCGAAAATAAAGCGATTGATAAGCAAAATAAAATTCTTGATGTTGCTGGTTTAACAACTGATAAAACAGTGTCTGAAATCTTTAATTCAAACATTGAAACTAAGTTAGTTGATTTAGCAACGGGTGAGTTTGTTTCATCAGAAGACCCAATCACTTATGACCAACGTAAAGCAGCTAAAGATCCTGAAACGAGCATTAAGCTTAGTGCAGAGGATAATATTGCTAAAATTGGTCGTCGTGCAAACTTAGCAACAGTTTACCTAGTGTCTAACGACCAAGGCGAATTACAACGTATCATCTTACCTGTACACGGTGCTGGTTTATGGTCAACGATGTATGCCTTTGTTGCGATACAACCTGATGGTAATACTATTGAAGCGATTACTTATTACGAGCAAGGTGAAACACCTGGACTAGGTGGTGAAGTTCAAAACCCACGTTGGACTAACTTGTTTAAAGGTAAAGAGTTGTACGATGAGAACGGTGACCCTGCAATTGAAATCGTTAAAGGCCAAGCACCTGCTGGTTCTAAACATAAAATTGATGGTTTATCAGGCGCAACACTAACTAGTGTTGGGGTTGAGCATACCTTTACTTTCTGGTTAGGTGAGCAAGGTTTTGGTCCATTTCTTAGCAAAGTTCGTGAAGGAGCGCTAAACAATGGCTAAATCAACTGAATTAAAAGAAGTACTTACTTCCCGGTTGTAAGTAATAACCCGATTGCATTGCAAATCCTTGGTGTTTGTTCTGCACTTGCGGTAACAGCAACACTGCAAACTGCTGTGGTAATGACCTTAGCGGTATTGTTTGTAACTGCTTTCTCTAACTTGTTCATTTCGATGATTCGTAACTACATTCCAAACAGTGTACGTATCATTGTTCAAATGGCGATTATTGCATCATTGGTAATCGTTGTTGACCAAGTATTAAGAGCCTATGCATACGGACTGTCTACACAGTTATCGGTTTATGTTGGTCTTATTATTACTAACTGTATCGTTATGGGACGTGCGGAAGCATTTGCGATGAAAAATGCGCCATTCCCAAGCTTTATGGATGGTATTGGTAATGGTTTAGGTTACGGCTTAATCCTTGTTTTAGTTGGTGGTTTCCGTGAGTTATTCGGTTCAGGTGCTTTATTTGGATTCGAAATCTTACCGTTAATCTCTAATGGTGGTTGGTACCAAAGTAATGGTCTATTGCTATTACCTCCTAGTGCTTTCTTTATTATTGGTGGCATTATCTGGGCTATTCGCGTGATTAAACCAGAACAAGTTGAGCCAAAGGAGTAATTTGAATGGAACATTATCTTAGTTTATTTGTGCGTTCTATTTTCATGGAAAATATGGCACTGGCTTTCTTCTTAGGCATGTGTACTTTCCTTGCTGTATCTAAGAAAGTAAAAACGTCAATCGGTCTAGGTATTGCGGTAATCGTGGTGTTAGGTATTTCAGTACCTGTTAACCAAGTTATCTACTTTAACCTACTGGCACCTGGTGCGCTTGGTTGGGCTGGTTTCCCTGATGCTGACTTAAGCTTTTTAGGCTTTATCACTTTCATTGGTGTTATTGCAGCGTTAGTACAAATCTTGGAAATGATTTTAGATAAATACTTTCCAGCGTTATACCAAGCACTGGGTATCTTCCTACCACTTATTACTGTTAACTGTGCCATCTTCGGTGGTGTATCGTTCATGGTTCAACGTGAATACAACTTATTAGAGTCTGTTGTTTACGGTGTAGGTAGTGGTGTTGGTTGGACATTAGCAATCGTTGCATTAGCGGGTATCCGTGAAAAAATGAAATACTCTGACGTACCAGATGGTTTACGTGGCTTAGGTATTACATTTGTAACGGCTGGATTAATGGCATTAGGTTTTATGTCGTTCTCTGGTATCCAGCTGTAGTTGTTACTGTTGTAGCTTAGATGAATTCGAGGGAATTTATTCCCTCCCAAAACAAGGAAAAAGTCGATGGAAATCTTTCTCGGCGTTGCCATGTTTACAATTATCGTTTTAGCTCTAGTCGTTATTATTTTATCGGCAAAAGCAAAACTTGTAAGCACGGGTGATATTACAATTTCTATTAATGATGATGCAGATAAAAGCATCAAAACCCAAGCGGGTGGTAAGTTATTGGGCGCATTAGCAAATGCTGGTGTATTCGTTTCTTCAGCTTGTGGTGGTGGTGGTACTTGTGGCCAGTGTCGTGTGAAAATCAAATCAGGTGGTGGTGATATCCTACCAACAGAGCTTGACCACATTACTAAACGTGAAGCTAAAGAAGGCGAGCGTTTATCATGTCAGGTGAATGTTAAAGAAGACATGGATATCGAACTACCAGAAGAGATCTTTGGTGTTAAGAAGTGGGAATGTACTGTTATCTCTAATGATAACCAAGCTACCTTCATCAAAGAGTTTAAACTGCAAATTCCTGATGGTGAATCTGTACCGTTTAAAGCCGGTGGTTACATTCAAATTGAAGCACCTGCACATCATGTTAAATATAAAGATTTTGATATCGATGAAGAGTACCGCGGTGATTGGGAACATTTCAAATTCTTTGATCTAGAATCAAAAGTAGATGATGAAACTATCCGTGCATACTCAATGGCTAACTACCCTGGTGAAGAAGGCATCATCATGTTGAACGTGCGTATCGCTACGCCACCGCCACGTGATCTGTCATTACCTTGTGGTAAAATGTCATCATATATCTTTAGCTTGAAAGCGGGCGATAAAGTAACAATCTCTGGTCCATTCGGTGAATTCTTTGCGAAAGAAACTGAAAATGAGATGGTCTTTGTTGGTGGTGGTGCTGGTATGGCGCCAATGCGTTCTCATATCTTCGACCAATTCCGTCGTTTGAAAACTAAGCGTAAAGCTAGTTTCTGGTACGGAGCGCGTTCTAAGCGTGAAATGTTCTACGTAGAAGATTTTGATGCTATTGCTGCTGAAAATGACAACTTTGAATGGCATGTTGCACTAAGTGATCCACAACCTGAAGATAATTGGGATGGTTACACAGGCTTTATTCATAACGTGTTATATGAAAACTACCTTAAAGACCATGAAGCTCCTGAAGATTGTGAGTTTTACATGTGTGGTCCACCAGTGATGAATGCAGCGGTTATTGCTATGCTTAAAGATTTAGGCGTAGAAGACGAAAACATCTTACTTGATGATTTCGGCGGCTAACCCCGATGATTAACGCATCAATCAAATGGCTAGCCTTAATAGGGCTAGCCTTTTTTATTTCGTCGTGCACTAAACCTGAACCTGCATTATTAAAAATTCAGGGGCAAACCATGGGGACTTATTATCAAGTTACTTATGTTTTATCGAGTGAACAAACATCTAACAAACAACTACTAAGTAATGCATTAAAAGAGTTAATTGATCAACAACTAGAGTTAGTTAACGATCAAATGTCGACTTATCGACCTAATTCTGAATTGTCTTTATTTAATAAAAGTGAATCCACACAGGAAGTATCAGACGCTACCATCAAAGTGGTTTCTGAAGCTCTTAAAATTTATCAGCAAAGTGGAGGTGCTTTTGATGTGACAGTGGGGCCCTTGGTTAATTTATGGGGCTTTGGTCCAGATAAAAAACCGAATAAGATCCCTGACGCTGAATTGATTGAAAAAACTAAGCAAAGTATTGGTAGCCAATATTTATCCATTGATGGTAACAAGCTTATTAAGAGCAAACCCGATTTGTATGTCGACTTATCATCAATTGCTAAAGGGTATGGTGTTGATGCAGTTGCTGAGTTTATGGAGACAAAAGGAATCAATAACTACTTAGTTGATATTGGTGGCGAGTTAAGAGCCAGTGGCACTAAACTAAACCAACAACCGTGGACATTGGCTATTGAACGTCCTGGTGCAGGCCAAGATGTACAACGCCTATTACATATTGGTGATAGTGCGATTGCAACTTCAGGTGATTATCGTAATTACTTTGAAGCAGATGGCATACGTTATTCCCATACGATTGATCCAAAAACTGGTCGTCCTATCGATCATAAGTTAGTATCTGTTACTGTGATTGATGAAAGTAGTATGGTTGCAGATGGATTAGCTACTGCAATTACTGTACTAGGACCTGAAGACGGCTTGGAATTTGCAACTAAATTAAAGCAGCCTGTTTTTTATTGACCAAGCAGGGGGATGGATTTATAGAATCCTTTACTCCTGAGTTTGAACAATACCTTGTAGAGGAAAAATAATGATCTATTTTATTGCTACCTTTGTTGTTTTCTTATTAGTTATCGTTGCAATGGCAATTGGTTATATTGTTAATCAAAAAACCATTGGAGGTAGCTGCGGTGGGCTTGCATCTGTAGGTATCGACAAAGAGTGCGACTGTCCAGATCCTTGTGATACCCGTAAGAAGAAGGAAGCAGAAGAACTTAGATTAAAGAAATTACAAGCTGAAACTCGTATTATTTAAGTTTGAATTTATTTCTTTTATTACCAAAGGTAAGCCTCGGCTTACCTTTTTGCTTTTGTAGCCATTTATCTAATGAATTAGCAAAGTTTTGTTTATCTTTGTCTGAGAACTTACTCGGCCCACCACTAATCTGTCCAATACTTCTTAACTCTTCGGCCATATTACGCATTGCTAGACGTTGTCTAACGTTATCTGGGGTGTAAAGCTCACCTCTAGGATTAAGCGCTATGATGCCTTTTTCAACCAATTCAGCGGCAAGAGGAATATCTTGAGTCACAACTAAGTCCTTTAACTCCACATGTTGACTAATATAATTGTCGGCGACATCAAAGCCTTGTGAAACCTGTACTGTTTTTACTAAAGGTGTTCTACGCACAGGTAAGGGGGAGTTTGCAACAAAAACCAATGGTGTTTGGGTTCTTGTGCTGGCTCTTAAAACCATCTCTCTGACTGCCACTGGGCAAGCATCTGCATCAATCCAAATTGTCATATTTAACCTCAATATTTAAAGGATAAATATAACAAATATTCTAGTGTTAATTAATCGTTAAATTTTAAATTGTCTTTAACTGACTGAAAAATAAAAGAATGCTTTAAACTTGATAATAAAATTAATGTTTTTTTATATTTAAGTTAAATAGCTATTGACACCATATTAAACCTATATATAATAATTTTTAGCTTGAAAGTTCGTTTGATATTTATGTTCTTTGTTCCGTATTTATGTACCGAATCCTATACATCATAAGTAATAGCAACACTTCTAGCCAACTGCCTTAATTTTTAAGGTTAAATTACTCAAATATATTAGGATATACACATGTCTACTACTACTGGTACAGTTAAATGGTTCAACGAATCTAAAGGTTTTGGTTTCATCGAGCAAGAAAACGGTCCTGACGTTTTCGCACATTTCTCTGCTATCGCAAGCACTGGTTTTAAAACTCTTGCTGAAGGCCAAAAAGTACAGTTCACTGTGACTCAAGGTCAAAAAGGTCCTCAAGCAGAAAACATCGTAGCTCTTTAATATTGCTTCGATGAGCATGTAAATGCTCATTCTGATTGAAAAAAGGTAGGTTATGACTTGCCTTTTTTTATGCGTTATAAAAAAATATATTTGTAGATTTATCCTAGCAACAAGTCTTACCAGCAATACTCGAATCACATCATCCTAATAACATGCTTATGTTATATGTCTTCCAACATATAATTAGTGAAGCTATTTCCCATATATTAGGATGATGTGATTTGCTACAATTCTCAAAAACTAAACTGTTTATCTAATATAATACCTAAGCTTTATTTTTGGTCGTTGAAAAGGCAAAAACACTGTAAACACACTACCGTGTCCAACTTCATTAGACACTTTGATATGCCCTTGATATCAACGGGCAATAGAGTATCTAATACCAATCATAGTAAGTAACTGACCTATTTTACTTGTTAAAACAACTTATTTTTTCGTTGTAAGTTTCGTATAGGGAACAACCATTTACATCAACTTACGCCTCAAACTAAGCCATTTTTCCGGCGCAAAATTTAGATCAGTTATTTAATACAATTGGTATAACAGCTACATCTAAGCTTTTGTTTTTGGTCGTTCAAAAGGTAAGATCACTGTAAACACACTACCATGTCCAATTTCACTAGACACTTTAATATGACCTTGATGTTGATGGATAATAGAGTAACTAATGGATAAACCTAAGCCGGTGCCTTTACCCATGGGTTTAGTTGTGTAAAGGGGGTGAAGATATCATTGACTTTACTGGGGTCTATTCCAGTACCTGAGTCTGAGACTTGAATATACAGTTTATGATCTTGAGCGTGCGCTTTGAAAAAGACCACTTTCCTTTCTGACGTTTCCACCGAGTCTTTAGCATTAATTAATAAGTTAACCAGCACTTGTTCTATCTGCGTTTTATTACAGTAAAGCAATGGTAAAGAGCTAGGAATAACTTGTCTCAGCTCCACTTGATCTTGTTTATATTGGTTAATGACGATTGATATTACATTATTCAATATACGATTTGGTTCCTCTTGCTGGTAATTATCCAGCTCACTATCTCGGCCAAAGCTACCCACTTGTTTAACAATTTTTTCGATACGTTCACTTTGAGATGTAATGGCTTTAAAGCTTTTTTCGATTAAATGGTAGTTACCATTTTTAATATTTTCTTGGCAAATATCGGTATGGATACAAATAACCTGTAAAGGTTGATTAATTTCATGGGCGATACCAGCCGCAATCTCCCCTAAAGAGGCGAGTTTATTAGATTGTATTAACTTAGCTTGGCTACTTCTATACTCATCATCAACTTGCCTAATTAAATGCTTGTTTTTCAGATCATTTTTAATGAGTGCAATATTCGACATAGCAAGTTTCACTGTTATTGCAGCTAAAAACGAAACCAAGAGCGATAATATTAAGAATAATCCTTTCTCTTGATGCACTATATTTGACCACACCATTAACGTCCATGTATGGCCATATATGTGAATGATCGATTCCTTAGTAATATTATTGATATGCAGTTTTTGAGGGAGATAATTAAATAACACAGTCCCATTTTCGGAAATAGCAAAGGGTTTAGTGATTTGGTAGGTATCTAACTTATGGTTTAATAACATGCCTAATTGTATTGGTGCTTCAACATAAGCAATCAATTGATTGTCAATAACAATCGGGAATTGCAGTTTTAACTCAATATTATTATCAGGTAAATAAGTAGCACGGGTGGTATAAACAAAATTAGAGACAACTTGATCTGCGTTTTTAGGGAGATGCTCACGTGTACGTAACTGTCTTCTTTTGTCTATTTCATCATTGGTTTTAATCAATGTGCCCTCTGGTAAATCAAATAAGGATTCATCTACCATTGGAAACAATTTGATGGTTTTTAGAAAACGGTTTCTATTAATCAGAAGGTTGGTGTCCACTTCCCAATGCCCATTGAGGTCATCAATAGAACCCCAATGATTAATTAATAATTGAATCTGCTCTGCATTACTTTCGATGCTATTACGGATGTTAAAAGCAATACTTTTACTCTCCACTAAAATATTTTGCTGTTGTTGTACTTTTTCTTTTTCAGTCAAATGCAGGGAAATGAAGTATGAAAATACTAACCCTAAGAAAAAACTAACACACCGTATATATTTGACTTCAATTTATTTCCTTAATACACCTGATGCTAAATCCGTCTAGATTAGGCATAATACGTTAAATTTACGACATTTTAGATCAAAGCGATCATTATTGAGAATAAAAGCAAGGAATTTAAATGACAGCGTTAGGTTTTACCACAAAAATAGTGCATTCAGATCATCAATTAGGCCTAGAAGCAGGCGCGGTCCATGCTCCGATTCATAACTCAGTCCCATACGGGTTTAAAGATGTACAAGGGTTAATTGACGTTTTCCAAGGGCAACCTCGGCCACGCTTATGCTCGTTCTTCAACACCTACTTTAGATGCATTATGTAAAAAAATTCAGAAAATAGATAACGGTGTTGCAACTGCTGTTTTTTCATGTGGAATGTCAGCTATCGTAGCGACTTTTTTAACACTGTTAAAGTCTGGTGATCACCTTATCTGTAGTCGATTCTTGTTTGGTAATACCACTTCGTTATTAGGCACATTAGAAGGTTACGGTATTGAGGTTACTTTAGTCGACGCAACGAATATTAATGATGTTAGTGCAGCGCTAAAAAGTAACACTAAAATGGTGTTTGTAGAGACAATTGCAAACCCAGTTACACAAATCAGTGCATTAGATGAAATTGGTGAGTTCTGTGTTGAAAATGAGCTAGTTTATGTCATTGATAATACCATTACTTCGAGCTTTTTATTTGATGCTAATAGCGTTAAAGCAAGTCTAATCGTAACATCATTATCTAAATACGTAGCGGGTCATGGTAATGCCATGGGTGGTTCAGTGACTGATACTGGGTTGTTTAATTGGGAAAAATACCCAAATATCTATGAAGGTTACCGTAAAGGTGACAGTAACTTATGGGGCATTAGCCAGATCAAGAAAAAAGGCCTCCGTGATATGGGCGCTTGTTTAAGCTCTCAAGGTGCACATCTTATCTCTGTTGGTAGTGAAACAATGGAGCTGCGCATGGAGCGTCAAGCAGTAAATAGTATGGCTTTAGCTGAACTGTTACAAGCACACCCTAAAGTAGCTAAAGTGTATTACCCTGGTTTAGCTGATCACCCACAACATCAACGTGCTAAAGACCTATTTACTGGTTTTGGGGCTTTATTAAGTTTTGATCTGGTTGATGGTATTGATTGCTGTGAATTTTTAAATAAATTAAATCTAGTGATCAGCGCAACACATTTAGGTGATAACCGCACGTTAGCCTTACCAGTTGCGCCTACTATCTACTTTGAAATGGGCTTACAGTTACGTCAAGAGATGGGCATTAGTGAGAATATGATCCGTTGTTCAATTGGTATTGAAAATACTGCTGATCTACTTGCAGACTTTGAGCAAGCGTTAGCTTAAATCATAAAGGGAGCGTGAAGCTCCTTTTTGTTTGGTATTGATATTGATGAAATATTCCGTTGTATTGTTAATCTCTTTATTAAGTTCTTTTGCATTGGCAAAGGAACAAACAGTACCTGTTAACCAAGAGGCTTTAAAAACCATTGGTGATAAGCTTGCTAATTATGAACAATGCCAGGTGTTAGCTGAGAGTGAAGGTGATGCAGTGATGGCTTATTATTATCAAGATATTAAACAAACAACGTTAGCTGAAAATACCGCTTATAGTGAAGCAGAACTGGCTTATATTAACAGTGAATATAAGAAAGGGGCTTTGTTATTGAGTCATTTAAACAGTGCTGGTTTATTCCAGCTCTGTTTAAATCGATTCGACCCAGTATCTCGCCAATATTACGAAGCTAAGCTTAAAGCCATTAAAGACTAGGTCATAGGTGGGCTTAGCTTAAGACGAGTAGTTAAATTATTCTTTTATTTCGTCTTTTACTTCACCCCAGACTGTTGCCGGATCAACCATTTCAGCTGTTTCTGTTGAGTCTGTTTGCACTGCTTCTTTTGCCGGTTTTGCTGTTGCTACTCGCGTTTCCGGTGCTGCTTCTTTTTTAGTATCTGCTTTTTTAACTCGAATTAAATTACCCGCTAATTTATAGCTATTTAACTGCTTGATTGCAGCCTTCGCTTCACCTACTTTAGGCATCTCAATAAAAGCAAAACCTTTTGATGCGCCTGTTTCTTTATCTAGAACAAGATTACAAGATTGAACGTTGCCGTACTCTTTAAATAAACTCAGTAATTTGTCTTCTGTTGTTGCCTTGGCAAGGTTACGTACTAATAATTTCATGGGAACTCACTTGATTGGATGATTTAGCTTATTTTAACAGGAACTCGTATTGATTGCTGTTTAAAGCATGGAGAATTAGAAAATAGATATTGAAGTATTAACAATTTATTTAATTGATGAAAAAATGGAATAGGTTGGTTTCCTCTCTTTGCTCATACTTAATTACCTAGTGGTGGTATATTCACGGCGTCAAAACGTTAAGGGAAAGTAATGGAAATATCATTAGAGATCATCATGTTATTGGTAGCAGTTGCTACATTAGCAGGTTTTATAGATGCAATGGCTGGCGGTGGTGGTTTATTAACTGTGCCTGCTTTATTAGCGGCAGGGATTCCTCCTGCTCAAGCATTGGCAACCAACAAGCTACAAAGCTCCTTTGGTAGTTTTTCGGCAAGTTGGTATTTTATTCGCTCTGGTGTTGTACAAATAAGGTCGATGCGTTTATCCATTGCCTGTACTTTTGTGGGAGCGGCTTTAGGCGCGATCACAGTGCAGCATGTTAATCCTAATCTATTGATGAGTATTATTCCTATTATGTTGATTGCTATCTCTAGCTATTTTCTCTTTTCATCATCGATAACTCCTCACCCAGAAGATAAACCAAAACTCTCGGAAGCTGCTTTTGCCTTTATTGTTGGCGGCAGTATTGGTTTTTATGATGGCTTTTTAGGCCCAGGGACGGGATCTATTTTTACCGTCTGTTTTGTGGCAATAGGGCGTTATGGTTTAGTCGCTGCAACGGCGCGTACTAAAGTACTTAATTTTACTTCTAATATTGCAGCACTTAGTTTTTTTATTGTCGCGGGACTACCTTTATGGGAGCTCGGGTTAGCCATGGCTTGTGGTGGTTTTATTGGTGCAAGGATGGGGGCAAAAGTGGTATTAGGAAGAGGTCAAAAGTTGATTCGACCTCTGGTTATCATTATGTCTATGACCATGGCTGTTAAGTTACTTTGGGAACAGCATTGGCAATGGCTTCAAGCAGCCTTTTAACGCGCGTATTTTGAAAAGTGTTAGGGCGTAAACAAAGATGGACTGGTCTAAATAAAGGTTGTAATTCAGTAAAACTAAAGCAGTACTTTTCTTCTATTTTTAGCGCATTAACAATAGAAAGCGGTACTAACGCTGCTGCAATACCATTTAATGCTAATTGCGCTGAAGCTGTGTAAGAGTCCATCTCCATTAGTGGTTCAATACCAAGTGATGATAAAATATCTAATTGGTAACGATTGGCAGGGTTAGTTAAGTCGTTTGTTAATATGTGAGTAGGTAGAGTAATTAGCGGTGTTTGACTAACTAATACAAAAGGCTCTTTCCATAAGAAAATAGCTTTAAGGCCATGATGTGGCGGTAAATGGCCTGCACAAAAACCGATTGTAGCTTTACCTGATTGCACCTTTTCTATGATCCTTGGGGTGTGGTCTGTACTGATTTTTATTGATGAATCATGCTGAAAATAATCACCCATCATAGATGATAGGTAACCTGCAACTAAGGTTTCTGAACAATTTAACGTGATAATCGTTTGATCTTGTAATGCATGTTGCTCATAGATTTGTCCTTGTAATTCATGAAAAGTTGGACCTACACTCGCAATTAATTCATTTGCCGCGGCAGTGAGACGAACATGTCGACCGTCTGGGACGATCAGCTTTTTACCTAATTTCTTTTCTAGTAATGCGATACGTTTACTGACCGCAGATTGGCTAATATATAACTGGCTGCCAACTCGGCTCATGGTTTTCTCATTGCTAAGTACCAATAATGTTTCAATCCCTTCTAGCAACATAGCTGAAAGCTTCTCCGTGGTGAATATTTCGTTAGTTTTGATCATGCCATTAATTTGGATAGTAACTTACCTTATTAAAGCTGATTCAGGTAGTGACTATTTAATATGGTAAAAGATATGCTTGTATGCGCTAGTTTATTTTTTATTCATTAGTGTGTTTATCTGATTGATAATTTAAAGTGTTGATTAAAAAATATACTTTAAGTAATGTCTGGATAAGAAATGAGAAATACATTAGATTATTTTAAGGGTAAGTATGAATGTAGATTATAAGCTAAATACGGTTATCTCCGTTACGCAGTTTAAGGCGCTATTAAGTAATACTTCCTTAGGAGAAAGAAGACCCTTAGAAGATGAAAAGTGCCTACTAGGCATGCTTAATAATAGTAATCTTGTAATCAGTGTTTGGCAGGGTGAGCTGTTAATTGGTATTGCTAGAAGTGTGACAGATTTTCATTTTTGTTGTTATTTATCAGACTTGGCTGTGGATGAAAGCTTTCAACAACTTGGTATAGGTAAGCAATTACAAATTAAAACACAACAACAGCTGGGAGCAAAATGTAAGCTAATTTTATTAGCAGCACCAGCAGCTAACTTATATTACGAAAAAATTGGATTTAATCATAACCCTCGCTGCTGGGTGCTAGAGCCTGGTGAAGCTATTTGTTAGTACCAAAGCTTTAAATTTATTATTTGAATTTATTAATTATAACGAGTTATAAAATGGAGAAGTTACATGGATTTAGGAATTTGGAGCGTGTTCGTCGCAGCTTGTGTCGTATTTAGTTTAGCGCCAGGCGCGGGTACTATTGCCTCTATCAATAATTCAATGATGGGGGGCTTGAAATCTGCTCTTCAAGGGTTAATTGGTTTACAGTTAGCATTGGCTTTGCACATTATTATTGTTTCATGTGGTCTGGGTGCATTGCTGGCTTCGTCAGCGGTATTTTTTGAAGTTGTTAAATACACAGGTGCTGCTTATTTAATATATTTAGGTATAAAAAAATGGCGCGATAAAGGAATGCTTGATATTCAAGAGGCCGCTAACGTTAAAGGTTACAGCAAACTAATAAAACAAGGTTTTGTTGTTAACTTAATGAATCCGAAGTCTATTGTTTTTCTTGCTGCATTTTTGCCTCAATTCATTAGCACACAGCAACCTTTATTTGAGCAATATTCAATATTAGGCCTAACGGTGGTGAGTATTGATAGCCTAGTAATGCTTGGTTATGCATTATTGGGTGTTTTTATGAGACCTTATTTAACAAGCCAAAAGATAATGGAGTTTGTAAATAAAATCTTTGGTACTTTATTCATAGGGATGGGCATCGCTTTATCTAGAGCTGAAGCTTAGATGCAAACAAAGCTAGTATTATTATGTACAACTAGCCTGTTCACAATGAGTGATGGATATTGGAGTGCGTTATGGTAGCTGGGTATAAAATCAGCTCTGATCCAAAACAGATGGATTTATCTGTTATACATGGCTATTTAGCTGGCTCTTATTGGGCGAAAGGTGTGCCTTTATCAACCATGCAAACGGCGATTAATAATTCATTCTGTTTTGGTGTTTTTACCGAAGCTGGGCAACAAGTGGCTTTTGCACGTATGATCACTGATTATGCCACGTCTGCTTATCTAGCTGATGTGTTTGTATTACCCGAACATCGTGGTAAAGGGTTAAGTAAATGGCTTGTACAAACCATTATAGATCACCCTCAATTACAAGGGTTACGTCGCATGTTACTGGTCACCAGTGATGCGCATAATTTATATAGAAAGTTTGGCTTTTCTGCTTTAGCATCTCCAGAACTTTTTATGGAGTTACATCGACCTAATGTTTATCAAACTCTTAAAGAGTAATGTCGAAAATAGTAAAGCATTCGATAAAAATGTAATTAATTGCTTATCAATATGTGGTGATGTTGTGGAAACCTTAGTACATATGCCACCTGATTAAACAATAAAGTGAAAATTGATAGCCATTATTTTAATAATGGCTATTTAAAATATCTAAATACAAAAATATAACGGATAGAGGGATCATGGAAGCATTTGGCGTAGTTAATTACATTACTTATTTTTTTGGCGCTTTGTTTGTCATTTTATTACCCGGTCCAAACTCTTTATATGTACTGGCATTAGCTGCACAGCAGGGAAGGCGCGTTGGTTGGGCTGCCGTTGCTGCGGTATTGCTTGGTGACTCTTTGTTAATCATTGCAACGGCATTGGGTGCGGTGACCATACTGACTACTTATCCTGCAGTGTTTATGTTTATTAAATATGCCGGTGCAGGTTACCTCATTTATATTGGATACCAATTAATCAGCGGGGCGATTAAGTCTTGGCGTCAATTAGGTCATGTAGACTTACAAGAAAGCGTTAAAATCAAGAAAACAACTGCAGGGCAAGCCTTTAGAAAAGCGTTGTTAGTGAGTTTATTAAACCCGAAAGCGATTCTTTTTTTCCTGTCATTTTTTGCGCAGTTTGTTGACCCAACTTACCCGCAACCTGTTGTGCCTTTTTTAATACTCGCGGTGACTATTCAAGTCTTTAGTTTACTGTATTTAGCGACCCTAATTTATGCTGGTTCAACGTTAGCGGCAGGTTTTAAGAAGCGTAAAAGAGTCAGTGCTATTTCTGGAGGCAGTGTTGGTGTTGGCTTTGTTGGTTTTGCCGTTAAATTAGCCTTAGCAAGCGCGACTTAATAGCTTTGAACCATTACAAAACTGTTGATAGATGATGTTCAATATTAAATATTTGATTGAAATTCAAACAATAAAATTATAGTAATTAAGATAATAGGAAATGAATTCATTCAGGCAATTTGCTATAGTTCTGCCAAATTTATAAATCACTCATTTCGTAGAAAAATTATTGTGCGCAGTTTGATGCGCATATAAAGAGAAAACTAAATATGGCAGACGCTAAATTTCTAGAGGCAGTCAACTCTAGACGTACATTCGCAATCATCTCTCACCCTGATGCGGGTAAAACAACCATTACTGAGAAAGTATTATTATTCGGAAACGCGTTACAAAAAGCGGGTACAGTAAAGGGTAAAAAATCTGGTCAACATGCTAAATCTGACTGGATGGAGATGGAAAAAGACCGTGGTATCTCGATCACTACTTCGGTGATGCAATTCCCATACAATGATGGTCTAGTAAACTTACTGGATACACCTGGACATGAAGATTTCTCGGAAGATACTTACCGTACTTTAACTGCTGTTGATTCTTGTTTGATGGTTATTGATGCGGCAAAAGGTGTTGAGCAACGTACCATTAAATTAATGGAAGTAACGCGTCTGCGTGATACACCAATCATTACTTTCATGAACAAATGTGACCGTGACACTCGTGACCCAATCGAATTGATGGATGAAGTTGAAGAAGTTCTGAATATCGCCTGTGCTCCTATTACTTGGCCAATTGGTATGGGTAAAGAGTTCAAAGGTGTTTACCATATTCTACGCGATGAAGTGATTTTATATGAATCAGGTCAAGGTCATACCATCCAAGAAGTGCGTATTATTAAAGGCTTAGATAACCCTGAATTAGATAAAGCCTTACCAAACCATGCTGATGATTTACGTGATGAGATGGAGTTAGTGGTAGGTGCATCTAATGAGTTCGATAAAGAGATGTTTTTGGCTGGCGAGTTAACGCCAGTTTATTTCGGTACAGCATTAGGTAACTTTGGTGTTGACCATGTACTTGATGGCTTAGTGGAATGGGCACCAAAGCCATTACCAAGAGCCACAGTACAACGTGTAGTTGAACCAACTGAAGAAGTGTTCTCTGGTTTTGTTTTCAAAATTCAAGCGAACATGGACCCAAAACATCGTGACCGTATTGCCTTCATGCGTATCTGTTCAGGTAAATATGAAAAAGGCATGAAAATGCACCATGTACGTACAGGTAAAATGGTCAGCATTTCTGATGCGGTAACTTTCATGGCGGGTGACCGAACTGCGTCTGACGAATCATTCTCTGGTGATATTATTGGTTTACATAATCACGGTACTATTCAAATTGGTGATACATTTACCGTTGGTGAAGACCTGAAATTTACGGGGATTCCTAACTTTGCACCAGAAATGTTCCGCCGTATTCGTTTAAAAGATCCATTAAAACAAAAGCAATTGTTAAAAGGTCTAATGCAATTATCAGAAGAGGGTGCTGTTCAGGTATTCCGTCCATTACGCAGTAATGATCTGATTGTAGGCGCGGTAGGTGTTCTACAGTTTGAAGTAGTTGTACAACGTTTAAAATCTGAATACAAGGTAGATGCTATCTATGAAGGTATCAGCGTAGCAACAGCACTTTGGGTTGATTGTGAAGATCCAATTAAAATGGCTGAGTTTGAGAAAAAATCTTACGATAACCTAGCATTAGATGGTAGTAATAACTTAACTTACGTAGCGCCGACTATGGTTAACTTAAACCTAGCAATGGAACGTTACCCAGACGTTAAATTCCGTAAAACACGTGAACATTAATATTTTATATTAATAGGTTAAGTGTTTATGATTAAGCGTCTTCGGACGCTTTTTTTATATGTTCGGAGAGAATATGTTTATAGATAGTCATTGTCACTTAAACTTTGATTGCTTCAAACAAGGCTTGGCAACATTATTAGCAGAGTTAAAGTCAGCTAATATTACTCAAGTCATTATTCCAGCTACGGATGCCGCACGCTGGCCTGAGATTATCACCCTTTGTGAAAAATATGCTGAATTGTACTTTGCCTTAGGGATTCATCCGCATTTCTTATCGACCTTTAAAGCAGAGGATCTCGTTTCGCTAGAGTCAACTTTGCTGCATTTACACAATCAAGCTGAACATCATTGTGTGGCGCTTGGTGAGATTGGCCTAGATAAGTTAATCGATACCAGTATGGAAACACAAGAGGCGGTTTTTTAGCACAACTAGCTATCGCACAACGCCTGCAACTCCCTGTTATTTTACATGTAGTGAAAACTCAATCACGTATATTGCAACTACTCAAACAAACTAAATTCTCTTATGGCGGGGTTTACCATGCTTTTTCGGGTAGTGAAGAGATCGCCAATGAGTTTATTAAGTTAGGTTTTAAATTAGGTATTGGTGGTGTGATCACTCACCCAACCGCTAAGAAAACGCAAAAGACCTTAAGTAAACTACCATTAAGTAGTTTAATTTTAGAAACCGATGCGCCTGATATGCCCGTATACCAACAATCAACTGAGTTTAATTCACCGTTAAATATTACTGTTATCTTTGAAGCATTATGCGCCTTGAGGGAAGAACCAAGAGACGTGATCGCACAACGAATTTACAACAATAGCAAAAGCATTTTTCCTATAATAAATGACTAATGTCAGTAATTAGCGTAAAATACCCGATTTTCTAAATATAGTTAGTGAAACATTGTTTCCAGAATAAGGTGATGGTTAATGACTCAATACCCAATGACAGCCAAAGGCGCTGAAATTTTACGTGCTGAATTAGAGCAGTTAAAAACAGTTAAGCGTCCAGAGATTGTACATGCTATTGCTGAAGCTCGTGAACATGGCGATTTAAAAGAAAATGCTGAGTACCATGCAGCTCGTGAGCAACAAGGTTTTTGTGAAGGTCGTATTCAAGATATCGAAGCTAAACTTTCAAATGCCCAAATAATCGATGTGACTAAAATTGCCAATAACGGCAAAGTTATTTTTGGTGCAACGGTAACAATTGTTAATATTGATACTGAAGAAGAAGTGACGTATCAAATTGTTGGTGATGACGAATCAGATATAAAAAGTAATCTTATTTCTATCAACTCACCTATTGCACGCGGCCTAATAGGTAAAAAATTAGACGATGAAATCTCAATTACAACACCTGGTGGCGTTATCGAATACGATATCACTAAGGTTGAATACATCGCTTAGTTCACAAAACTGAACAAAATCAAGATAATAAAAAGCCCAGATTTACTGGGCTTTTTATTTAAAATAAGATTAAAACGTTATTATTTACGTGGTAATTCTATTTTTTTAGCTTCGCTTGGGCGGTATAAAACAACAATATGACCAATTTTTGCAATCGCTAACGCTTCTGTTTCACGTACGATGGCATCAATAATAAGTTGTTTAGTTTCACGGTCATCCGTTGCTACTTTTACTTTAATTAATTCGTGGAAGCTGATCGCATTTTCGATCTCAGCTAATACACCTTCGGTTAAGCCATTTTGTCCTAGTAATACTACTGGTTTCAAAGGATGTGCTAAACCTTTTAAAAATTGTTTCTGTTTGTTTGATAATTTCATGCAAATATCTTTCATTAAGGGTTGAAAACGGTTCATTCTACCCTTAAATATTAACCTTTACTATTTAGATTATTATTTATCCTAATATTCGTTCGCTAAGGAAGTCATTGTGGCAAAACCAGACAGTACAAATCGTCTTAAAAAGAGTGCATCAGGCAGTTCAAAACGTTGGATGCAGGAACACGTCAATGATAAGTATGTGAAAGAAGCCAACAAGCAAGGGCTTCGCTCTCGTGCTGTGTTTAAATTAGATGAGATTAACGGTAAAGATAAGTTAATCCGCCCTGGTATGACAGTGGTTGACTTAGGTGCGGCTCCGGGAGTTGGTCTCAATGGGCCGTTGATAAAGTAGGCATGAAAGGCAAAGTGATTGCCTGTGATATTTTACCTATGGACTCGATTGCTGGTGTGGACTTTTTACAGGGTGATTTCCGCGAGGAAGTGGTCTTAAATGCTTTATTACAACGTATTGGGGATAATAAAGTTGATGTGGTGTTATCTGATATGGCACCAAATATGAGCGGTAATGCTGGTATTGATCAACCGAAATCGATGTACTTAGTAGAGCTGGCTTTAGATATGTGTCGTGATGTTTTAGTGAAAGATGGCAGCTTTATCGTCAAAGTTTTCATGGGAGCAGAATACGAATCTTACTTGAGTGAAGTACGAAAATTATTCAAATCAGTTAAAACCAGAAAACCCGATTCTTCAAGAGCGAGATCTCGCGAGGTTTATTTAGTGGCGACCGGTTTTAAACTGTAGTAATCTGATTTACTATTATATTCTATTCATTTTAAACATGAGGTTTACATCTTGAACGATATGGCAAAAAACCTGATATTGTGGTTAGTCATCGCAGTAGTCTTAATGTCTTTATTCCAAGGATTTGGATCAGACGACACGAATAAATCACAAATCGACTATACCAGTTTTAACAAAGAAGTAAGCCAAGGGCTGATCCAACAAGTACAAATTAATGGTCAAGAAATTAAGGGCTTAAAAAGTAACCAAACACCGTTTGTTACTTACATCCCAGCACCAGATTTGGATTTAGTTAATTACCTTATTAAAAATGACGTAAAAGTAGAAGGTACACCTCCAGAGGAAACTAGTTTCCTAGCGTCTATTTTTGTTTCATGGTTCCCAATGCTGCTATTAATTGGTGTTTGGATTTTCTTTATGCGTAACATGCAAGGTGGCGGTAAAGGCGGCGCAATGTCATTTGGTAAGAGTAAAGCCAAATTGATGAGCGAAGACCAAATCAAAACAACCTTTGCTGATGTTGCTGGTTGTGATGAAGCTAAAGAAGACGTTGTTGAATTAGTTGATTACTTAAAAGACTCAAGCAAATTCCAAAAGCTTGGCGGCCGTATTCCTACTGGTGTGTTATTAGTAGGTCCTCCAGGTACAGGTAAAACATTATTAGCTAAAGCGATTGCCGGCGAAGCAAAAGTACCTTTCTTCTCAATTTCAGGTTCTGACTTTGTTGAGATGTTTGTAGGTGTTGGTGCATCACGTGTTCGTGATATGTTTGAACAAGCTAAAAAGTCTGCACCATGTATTATCTTTATCGATGAAATCGATGCTGTAGGTCGTCAACGTGGCGCAGGCATGGGTGGTGGTAATGATGAGCGTGAGCAAACATTAAACCAAATGCTAGTAGAAATGGATGGTTTTGAAGGTAATGAAGGTATTATCGTTATTGCCGCAACTAACCGCCCTGACGTATTAGATGCTGCATTACTTCGTCCAGGTCGTTTTGACCGTCAAGTAGTTGTTGGTTTACCGGATGTACGTGGTCGTGAACAGATCTTAAAAGTACATATGCGTAAAATCCCACTGGATGATGCAGTAAAAGCGTCTGTATTAGCTCGTGGTACACCTGGTTTCTCTGGTGCTGATTTATCAAACCTAGTGAATGAAGCTGCATTATTTGCTGCACGTGGTAATAAACGTACTGTTTCAAGAGAAGACTTTGAGCAAGCGCGCGATAAAATCCTAATGGGGGCAGAACGTCGTAGCCTAGTGATGACTGATAAAGATAAAGAGTCAACGGCTTACCATGAAGCAGGTCATGCGATTGTGGCTAAATTAGTACCGCAGCATCACCCAATTCATAAGGTCACCATCATTCCTCGCGGACGTGCATTAGGTGTGACTCAGTTCTTACCTGAAGGTGATCAGATTTCGCAAAACAAAGATGAGTTAGAAAGTAGTATTTCGGTTGCTTATGGTGGTCGTATTGCTGAAGAACTTATCTACGGTGCACAAAAAGTATCAACAGGTGCATCACAAGATATCAAACAAGCATCGGCAATTGCTCGTGCAATGGTAACGGAATGGGGGTTCTCTGAAAAACTAGGTCCGATTCTATTAACTGGTGAGCAAGGTAGTTTACGTTCTAATGTTGTTTCGCACGAAACGGGTAAAGTAATTGATGATGAAGTGAAAGTACTTATCGATACTAACTACCAACGTGCTTACAAACTATTAACTGATAACATTGATATCTTACATGCTATGAAAGATGCATTAGTTAAATATGAAACTATCGATACTGAGCAAGTAGATGACCTAATGGCTCGAGTCACTGTTCGTCCACCAAGTGATTGGGATGATGAAAAAGAGTTAGAGTCAGTTAAAGATCCTGTAACTGCTGATAAAGTTGAAGATTTTGTTGAGCAAGATAAAACAGAAACAACAACTGAAACAGAATCGACAGAAAGTGAGCAAGATAAAGACAATAAATAATTATATTGTTTGTATACTCCCACTAAAAAAACCTAAGCTTGCTTAGGTTTTTTTATTAACCAATTTAAGTGTGAAGCCATGATATTAACCAGCCGACATAAACAACTCGACCTAAGCCAACCACAAATTATGGGGATCTTAAATGTAACTCCTGATTCATTCTCAGATGGTGGGAAGTTTGCACAAGTAGAGCAAGCGGTGGGGCGTGCCAGAGAGATGCTTGAGCAAGGTGCTACCATTATTGATATTGGTGGAGAGTCAACACGTCCTGGTGCTGATGATGTTGTGTTGGCAGATGAGTTAGCGAGAGTCATACCTGTTATTCAAGCTATTAAACAAGAGTTAGACTGCTGGATCTCTATTGATACAAGTAAAGCAGAAGTGATGCGCGAAGCTGTAAAAGCAGGGGCTGATATTATTAATGATGTGCGAGCGCTGCAAGAAGAAGGGGCATTAGTAGCAGCAGTTGAAGCTGGTGTACCCGTTTGTTTAATGCATATGCAAGGCCAGCCAAGAAGTATGCAAAGCGCACCGGACTATCAAGACGTTGTTGCAGAAGTAAAAGCATTTTTAATTGAACGTAGTAAGCAGTGTATTGACCAAGGCATCAAGCGAGAAAATATTATTATTGACCTAGGTTTTGGCTTTGGTAAGTCCTTACAACATAATTTTGACCTGCTTAATGCAACTCAAGGTTTCATTGACTTAGGATTTCCGGTGCTAACCGGTGTTTCTCGTAAATCAATGTTTGGTCAACTACTAAATCGTGATATAAATGACCGTTTAGCAGGGAGTTTAGCTGGGGCAATGATCGCCATGCAGCAAGGCTCAAAAATTATCCGAGTTCACGATGTCCGAGAAACCGTTGATGTCATGAAAGTATTACAGCAAATAAATACCTTCAAATAGTAAAGGTATCCCCGACGATGGTAAAAGTTATTTTATGAATAAAAAGTATTTTGGTACCGATGGTATTCGCGGCAAAGTAGGTGAGTCTTTAATTACACCTGAATTTGCTTTAAAGCTAGGTTGGGCTGCGGGCCGTGTATTAGCTAAATCGGGCAATAAACAAGTATTAATAGGTAAAGATCCACGTATTTCTGGTTACATGTTAGAAGCTGCATTACAAGCTGGTTTGACTTCCGCTGGTATTATCCCTGTATTGATGGGGCCAATGCCAACACCGGCTATCGCTTATCTGACGCATACTTTCCGTGCAACGGCTGGTATTGTTATCAGTGCATCTCATAACCCGTATTACGATAACGGCATTAAGTTCTTTTCCCATGAAGGGGTTAAATTATCTGAGAAAGTTGAACTAGAAATAGAAGCTGAAATTGATAAAGAACTAAAGTGTGTTGATAGCAGTGAAATGGGTAAAGCATATCGTATCAATGATGCTGCAGGACGTTATATAGAGTTCTGTAAGAGTACTTTCCCATCTGAGTTTAGCCTTGCTGGTTTAAAAGTGGTTGTCGATTGTGCTAATGGTGCAACTTACCATATTGCACCTTCTGTGATCAGCGAGTTAGGTGCAGAAGTGATTGCCATGGGTGTTGAGCCAAATGGGGTTAATATTAACCTTAATTGTGGTGCAACTAGTATGGATGCTATATCTCAGCGTGTTATTGAAGAAAAAGCAGACTTTGGTGTGGCTTTTGATGGCGACGGTGACCGAGTGATGATGGTCGATCATACTGGTCATGTACTAGATGGCGATGAGCTATTATATATTATAGCGCGTGATAAACTGCGTAAAGGTACCTTAAATGGTGGTGCTGTCGGGACTAAAATGTCTAACTTAGGTTTAGAGCAAGCACTTAAAACTTTAGGTATCCCATTTGACCGTTCTGATGTGGGTGATCGCCATGTGATGGAGCTAATGAAGAAAAATGGTTGGACTATTGGCGCTGAGAACTCTGGCCATGTTATTTGTGCTGAGCATTTAGCAACGGGTGACGGTATCGTGTCTGGGTTACAAGTAATGGGTGCAATGCAAGGTAGTCGTATGAATCTACACGATTTACGCCAAGGTATGAGAAAATACCCGCAAATACTAGAAAGCATCCGTTACAACAATGAAATTGATCCATTACAAGATGAAGACGTACTTAAAGAGTTAGCGCGTATCGAAGCCTTATTAGGTGAAAAAGGGCGTGTTTTATTACGTAAATCGGGTACTGAACCTGTCTTCAGAGTAATGGTTGAAGCTGATGAAAGCGAAGAAAAAGTGTTAGGCTATGCTAAATCGCTTGCGAGTAAAGTAAAGGTTTAAACAAGGTTGTTAAGTAAGCCTAATTAAATGATTTAATGTAGGCTTACTATTATATGTGAAACTATTTGATGTTTTTTTAAACGGTTTAGTCGGTTGCAATAACAAGTAATTAATTTGTATCAATATTCACTTGTGATCTGCACCAGCATTGGGTAGTATTCGTCCGCTTCTTTGTGGGAGCACAGGAAGTTTTAATAAGATAAATTAGGTAATGTGAATATGTATGAAATACTGTTAGTTGTTTATTTAATTGTTTCAATTATTTTAGTTGGTTTTGTATTAATCCAACAAGGTAAAGGAGCAGGCATGGGCGCATCTTTTGGCTCTGGTGGTTCTAACACAGTATTTGGTGCAAGTGGTTCAGGTAACTTTATGACTCGTACTACTGGTATCTTAGCGTTAGTGTTCTTTGTACTTAGCTTAGTATTAGGTAACCTGTCTTCACATCACGTATCAACAAACGAAGAGTTCTCTAACTTAGAAGTTGAACAGGTTTCTGAAGTGCCTGTTGAAGTTGATAGCTCTACTCAAATTCCTGAGTAATAGTTTTTAAAGCGGATATGGTGGAATTGGTAGACACGCAGCCTTGAGGGGGCTGTGGCTTAGGCCGTGAGAGTTCAAGTCTCTCTATCCGCACCAAATTATGTTTTTTGATTGCGCTAGTATGTGTCATTCGCTATAATATGCGCGTTTTCGAGGCAATCAAATAAACAAACAGTAAGATTCTTTGTTTAAGCCTCAGATAAAAGATTTTAGTTTGAATGTTATTAAATAATGTTTAAACAATAGTTCGGACGCGAGATGGAGCAGTTTGGTATAAGTTAGCCGGGCTCTTTCTTAGCGGTAAAAGGCGAAGGTCGTTGGTTTAAATCCAGCTCTCGCAACAAGTGATTTATCACTTCATTAAAGTTTTAGTTTGAATGTTTTAAATAGTGTTTAAACAACAGTTCGGACGCGAGATGGAGCAGCTTGGTAGCTCGTCGGGCTCATAACCCGAAGGTCGTTGGTTCAAATCCAGCTCTCGCAACCACTTTCTACAAGGTAGTTTATGATTAGCTTGTTAAGGTGAATAAAGTAATTTTTTACTTTTTTACTTTATTACTACATTCGATATTGCAGTGCTCAATAGCAATATCTTGTTTGATTTAATCAAACAAAAAGAATGAAGCTCCAATTTATTGGGGCTTTTTTGTTATTTGCGTATTTGATTTTTTAAATTGGTACGCTTTCTAACAACTTATGTTTATGAAAAATAAACATAAGTTGTTAATTAAATAGGGCTATATGCCCTTTTTTGTTTCTGAAAGGGGATAGATTTGGCAAGTTTAGAAGAGCGTCTAACGGAAATGTTAGCGCCAAGTGTGGAAGATCTTGGCTACGAATTGGTTGGTATTGAATATGTTCGTGCGGGTAAGCACTCAACATTACGTATTTATATTGACCAAGAAGAAGGTATTTTAGTTGATGACTGTGCTGCGGTAAGTCGTCAAGTAAGTGCGATTATGGATGTTGAAGATCCAATCACCAATGAATACACATTAGAAGTATCGTCTCCAGGTATGGAAAGACCCTTATTTAATGCTGCACAATATGCTGCATTTATAGGTGAAGAAGTGAAAATCCAATTGCGTATGCCGATTCAAAATCGCCGCAGATGGAAAGGTGTTATTAGTAGTGTAGATGGAGAAATTGTTTCCATCTCAGTTGAGGGTAAAGAAGAGCGCTTCGCGCTGAGTAATATCCAGAAAGCGAATATAGTTCCAAAATTTGATTAATTAAGGCGTTAAAAATGAATAATAAAGAAATTTTATTGGTTGTTGAAGCGGTTTCAAATGAAAAAGGCTTACCGAGAGAAGCAATTTTTGAAGCATTAGAAAGTGCATTGTCTATCGCAACTAAAAAGAAATACGAATTAGAAATTGAAGTACGTGTTGATATTGATCGTGAAACGGGACATTTTGATACATACCGTCGCTGGTTAGTGCTTGCGACTGATGCTGAAATGGAAAACCCAGCAAAAGAGATGACTTTTGAAGCTGCACAATACGATAACCCTGAGATTCAAGTAGGTGAGTTCATTGAAGATCAGATTGATTCAGTGACATTTGACCGTATTACAACACAAACGGCAAAGCAAGTTATCGTACAAAAAGTACGTGAAGCTGAGCGTGCACAAGTTGTTGCACAATATGCAGAGAAAGAAGGCGAGTTAATCACTGGTGTGGTTAAACGTATGACTCGCGATAGTATTTTATTAGACCTTGGTAACAATGCTGAAGCGGTTATCTTCCGTGATGAAATGTTACCACGTGAAAACTTCCGTCCAGGTGATCGTCTACGTGGTTTATTATTCAAGGTAAGCCCTGAAGCACGTGGTGCGCAATTATTCATGACGCGTACTCAACCTGAAGTGTTAGTTGAATTATTCCGTTTAGAAGTACCAGAAATCGCTGAAGAGATGATTGACCTGATGGGCGCTGCTCGTGATCCAGGTTCTCGTGCTAAAATAGCGGTTAAAACAAACGACCAACGTATTGACCCAATCGGTGCATGTGTTGGTATGCGTGGTGCACGTGTTCAAGCTGTATCAAATGAGCTTGGCGGTGAGCGTGTTGATATTATCCAATGGGATGAGAATCCAGCACAATTTGCAATTAATGCAATGGCACCAGCTGAAGTAGCTTCAATCGTTGTTGATGAAGATACACATAGCATGGATATCGCAGTAGAAGAAGATAACCTAGCACAAGCTATTGGCCGTAACGGTCAAAACATTCGTTTAGCATCACAACTAACTGGTTGGGTATTAAATGTAATGACAGTAGCTGAACTGCAATCTAAGCACCAAGCTGAAACTGATAATGTTATTTCATTGTTTACGTCTGCATTAGAAATTGATGATGACTTTGCTGGTGTATTGGTTGAGGAAGGCTTTAGCTCTCTAGAAGAGATTGCTTACGTTCCTGCTGAGGAGCTACTCGCTATCGACGGTCTTGATGAAGAGATGGTTGAAGAAATACGTACTCGTGCGAAAGATGTATTAGCAACAAAAGCGCTTGCTGAAGAAGAAAGCCTTGAAGGTGCAAAACCAGCTGATGATCTATTAGCACTTGAAGGCTTAGAAGCTCACCTTGCATTTGTTATGGCAAGTAAAGGTGTAGTTACGTTAGAAGACTTAGCAGAACAAGCTGTTGATGATCTACTAGAGATTGATGAAAAACTAGATGCAGATAAAGCAGCAGAGCTAATTATGGCTGCTCGTAACATCTGTTGGTTTAGTGAAGATGCATAATAGCGTCAGTATGGAGAAATAAATAATGTCAGAAATTCTATTAAAAGACCTCGCAAAAGACTTAAATAAATCTGAAGATGCGTTAGTTCAGCAGTTTGCGGCTGCCGGTATTACTAAGAAAGCTAGCGACACAGTAAGCGTTGAAGAAAAAGAAAAATTAACAAGTCACCTACAAAAACAACATGGTGGTGAGCAAAAACAAAAAATGACTTTACAACGTAAAACAAAAACAACGTTAAACGTAAAAGGTCAATCAAACGCAGTAAACGTTGAAGTACGTAAAAAACGTACTTTCGTTAAGCGTACTGATGAAGAGATTCAAGCTGAAAAAGCGGCAGAGCAAGCAATCAAAGCAGAAGCTGAAGCAAAAATCCAAGCAGAATTAGATGCGAAGAAAGAGCAAGCTGAAAAAGTACTAGCTGAGAAATTAGCAGCTAAGAAAGAAGCGGAAGAAAAAGCGAAAGCAGCAGCTGCAGCAAACAAGCAAAAACAAGCGACTTCTAAATCAACTAAAACAGATGAGCAACTTCAATTAGAAAAAGAAGCGGCTGACCTACAGAAAAAAGCTGAAGCTGAAGCGCTAGCTAAAGTTGAAAAAGAAGCGGCATTACAAGCTGAAAACGCTAAAAAACTAGCTGAAGAAAATGCAGCGCGTTGGGCAAAAGAAGAAGCTGACCGTAAAGCAGCTGAAGGTGCTGATTACCACGTAACAACTTCTTCAGAAGCTCGTGCAGCAGAAGATTCTGTTGATGCAAAAGCGGAAGGTCCAACTCACCGTAAAAAGAAAAAGAAAGCAGTTGCAGATAAGCCACTTGAAACACCTTACTCTCGTCGCAACGGTCGTAACAACCGTCGTGGTAAGAAAGGGGCAACAGCAACTCCTTCTGCACTTCAACAAGCATTTGAAAAACCAGCTGCTAAAGTTGAGCGTGACGTTAAAATTGGTGAAACAATTTCAGTTGCAGAGCTAGCAAGTAAAATGGCTGTAAAAGCAACGGAAGTGATTAAGGTTATGATGAAGATGGGTGCAATGGCAACTATCAACCAAGTAATCGACCAAGAAACTGCTTCTATTGTTGCAGAAGAAATGGGCCATAAAGTAATCCTAACCAAAGAAAATGAGTTAGAAGAGTCTGTAATGGCTGAAGCGCAACAAGGTGGTGCTAAAACATCTCGTGCTCCTGTTGTTACTATCATGGGTCACGTTGACCACGGTAAAACATCATTACTTGATTACATTCGTCGTGCAAAAGTTGCTGACGGTGAAGCCGGCGGTATTACACAGCATATCGGTGCTTACCATGTAGACACAGATAAAGGCATGATCTCGTTCTTAGATACTCCTGGACACGCGGCGTTTACGTCAATGCGTTCACGTGGTGCTAAAGCAACGGACATCGTAATCCTAGTAGTTGCAGCAGATGATGGTGTTATGCCACAAACTGTTGAAGCGATTCAACATGCTAAAGCTGCTGGTGTACCATTAATGGTTGCAGTGAACAAAATCGATAAAGAAGGTGTTGATTTTGACCGTGTTAAAACGGAACTTTCACAACACGACGTTATTTCAGAAGAATGGGGCGGTGAAAACATCTTCTCATACGTTTCTGCAAAAGTAGGTACTGGTGTTGATGACTTACTAGACAGCATCTTACTACAAGCTGAAATGTTAGATTTAGAAGCGGTTTCTACAGGTCCTGCATCAGGTGTGGTTATTGAATCTCGTCTTGATAAAGGTCGTGGTCCAGTTGCTTCTATCTTGGTACAACAAGGTGAACTTAAACAAGGCGATATCGTATTATGTGGCCTTGAATACGGACGTGTTCGTGCAATGCGTGATGAAAACGGTAAGCCAATTGAGTCTGCTGGTCCATCTATCCCTGTTGAAGTACTTGGTTTATCAGGTGTTCCACAAGCGGGTGATGAAGCGACAGTTGTTAAAGATGAGAAGAAAGCACGTGAAGTTGCATTATACCGTCAAGGTAAATTCCGTGATATCAAACTAGCTCGTCAACAGAAAGCGAAACTTGAAAACATGTTCTCTAACATGGAAGCGGGTGAAGTATCTGAACTTAATGTTGTACTTAAGTCTGACGTTCAAGGTTCACTTGAAGCGATTTGTGAGTCACTAAACAAACTATCTACAGATGAAGTTAAAGTAAATATCATCGGTCGTGGTGTTGGTGGTATTACCGAAACTGACGCATCTCTTGCTTCAGCGTCTGGCGCAATCGTAATCGGCTTTAACGTACGTGCTGATGCATCTGCACGTAAATTAATTGATAACGAAGCAGTTGAATTACGTTACTACAGCATCATCTATGATCTAATTGATGAAGTACGCTCTGCAATGAGTGGTTTATTAGCACCTGAGTTCAAACAAGAAATCACAGGTATTGCTGATGTACGTGAAGTATTTAAATCACCTAAGATTGGTGCAATCGCTGGTTGTATGGTGACGGAAGGTACTATCAAACGTAACAACCCAATTCGTGTACTACGTGAAAACGTGGTTATCTACGAAGGTGTACTTGAGTCACTACGTCGCTTTAAAGATGACGCAAACGAAGTTCGTAACGGTGTTGAGTGTGGTATCGGTGTTAAGAACTACAACGATGTACGCGTAGGCGACCAAATCGAAGTATTTGAAACTATTGAAGTTAAACGTACTCTTTAGTTTTAATATCTGAATATTGATGACGAATGGGGGCTTTTGCCTCCATTCTTATTTAAACAGCACTTAAAAGGGTGCTGATTAGGAGTTACAAATGGCAAAAGAATATAGCCGTACTTCTCGAGTTTCTCAGCAAGTACAAAAAGAACTTGCACGAATTCTACAACAAGAAGTAAAAGATCCACGTATTGGCATGGTGACTATCTCTGGTGTAGATATCACTCGTGACCTAGCTTACGCAACGGTATTTGTTACCTTTTTAACAATTGGTGACCAAACAAACGAAGAATCATTAAAAGGCTTAAATGCTGCTTCTGGTTACATTCGTCGTTTACTAGGTAAAGCAATGCGTTTACGTATTGTGCCGGAAATCCGTTTTACCTTTGATGAAACATTAACTGAAGGTCTACGTATCTCTGAGCTAGTAAGTGGCGCAGTGAAAAACGATAAAGTGAAATTAAAAGAAGCGGGTCGTGAAGACGAGCAAGAAGAGGAAGCACAGTAATGGCAAAACGTGGAAAGGGTCGCCCGATTAATGGCATCGTTTTATTAGATAAACCTACGGACATCAGTTCCAATCATGCATTACAACGTGTTAAACGTATCTTCTTTGCACAAAAAGCAGGACATACTGGCGCATTAGATCCACTTGCGACTGGTATGTTGCCTGTTTGTTTAGGGGAAGCGACTAAGTTTTCACAGTTTTTATTAGATTCTGATAAACGTTACACGGTGACGGCAACATTAGGTGTAAGAACCGATACCAGTGATTCACAGGGGGATGTTGTCTGTGAAAAGCCTGTTGCAGTGACACAAGAGCAACTTGATCAAGCCTTGGATACATTCCGTGGCGAGATTAAACAAGTGCCTTCTATGTACTCAGCCTTGAAATTTGAAGGTAAGCCTCTATATAAGTATGCACGTGAAGGGATCACCATTGATCGTCCGGCTCGTCCAATTACGGTTTATGAGATCAATCAATTGCGCTTTGAAGGCAATGAAGTTGACCTCGATATCCATGTAAGTAAAGGCACTTATATTCGTACTATTGTCGATGATTTAGGGGAGTTATTAGGCTGTGGTGCACACGTTTCTATGTTACGTCGTACACAAGTTGCTGATTACCCATACCAACGTATGGTCACTATTGAAGAGCTTGAAGCATTAATTGTAAAAGCGAAAACGGAAGATATCAGCGCATACGATCTGTTAGACCCGCTATTATTAGAGATGGATACGGCTGTCAAAAATTACCCGGAAGTAAATATTTCTGATGAAATGGGCGCCTACGTATTACATGGCCAACCTGTACAAGTGTTTGGTGCACCAGACAATACGATTGTTAGAATCACAGTAGGTGATCAAAAAACCTTTATTGGTGTTGGACAAATGAATGATGATGGTTTAATTGCGCCAAAACGCTTAGCTAACTTAGATCTCTCTTAATTGTATTTCTAGTGAATGGGTATCAATATGACTAAAATAGACTTTTCTCAAATTAATAAAACGGCCGCTGACTCTTTTAACCAGCAACGTAACGTTATTAAGCGTATTGCAAAAGGCCAGACGGTACTTTGTGAAACCTGTGATAAACCATTAACCTTAAGTGTGCTTAGCGAAGGTGAAAGTGGCGTACAATGTAGTAAAGGTTGTACCCAGATTAATTTAGAACTCGAACAGTAAAAGTTCAGGTAGAGGTAATATTTAATGAGCTCAGAACTATATTTTATTTACGACTCTCATTGTCCATGGAGTTATGCAGCAACCCCATTAGTAGTTGCACTGGAAAATGCATTTCCTGATATGGAAATAAATGTATGGCACTGTGCGCATTATGACAGTGGTAATAGTGTTGGATTTAATACGCTTAAATCTGTAGAGCAAGAGAGTGATGTTATTTTTCTCAGGACTATGTTCGTTTTGTAGATAGCCCTAAAAACAGTATTATCAGTGCCAATTTATTAACCTGGATTGCTGCTAAGCAACCAGAGAAATTATTGCCTGTATTACAAGCCTTACAACATGCACATTTTGTTGAAGGTAACTCTTTAGGTAAAAAAATTGATTTTACCGAATTAGCCGAAACGCTAAAACTGTCGATACCTAATAAGGTGTTTAAAGAAGAGTTAAGTAAAGATGCCATGTTTGTTCAATCAGACATTAGCGAATTACAAGGCTTTATGGGGACCGCTTCTTTCCCTGCTTTATTGTTGGTACACAATGATAATGCCGTACTGTTAAATCATGCTCAATATTTGAGTAACCCACAAAGCATTGTGGCCGATGTAGAGAAACAGCTACAAGGTTAGTCCTTACCACTCTGCGACTATTAAAGGGAATGTGCTAAAACACATTCCCTTTTTTGTTAACCGTTACTTATTGCACTTCTTAATACCTAAACGCATACTGTATTTTTATCAACAGTTTCAATGAGAATATAAAATGGCTGATAGTTTCCTGCTTTTTGATATCGAACAAAAAGATCTGCTTGCTGATGATGTGTTGCCCTATTTTGAAGAAAGTATTTTGCCTCGAGCATGGGAAGATCAAGCCTTAACTTTTGCTGAAGGTTCACGTGTTTATGCTTATCTTAACGATCAGCAAGTGCCAGCAGTGATGGAAGCAGCCATTGCAGGAGGCTGGCATCTGGCTATTTTACCTCACCCTGGTGCTTTATATGCTAAACGTGGATTTTGTGCTCAAAGTAGCCTTAAAAAAGCGATTCAAGATGCTGAAAAAAGCGAAGCAAAACAAGTTGATATCGTTCGCTGTAATGATCAAATTCTGTTATCTTCACTGGTGTTAGGGGAAAGCTTTAATCTGATTCCTACCGCTAAAAGCTTAGGTTTTATAGATAGAGTCAAACTAGGCTGGCATAACATCACTAAAATCCGTCAAGCTTGTCCTAAAAAGATGACCTTTATCACTGCCAATGAAACGACAGTAACCACTGCTGCCTTAGGCGTGGTGATTGCTGGGCATGTGCATGACTCTTGGTTATCAAAACATATTTTACCTAATAGCCATATTAACGATGGTATGTGTCATGCCATGATTATTGCTCCTCGGAGTGTGATGGAATTATTGCGTTTCTTTATCATGACCTCAGTCATTAAATATTATTCTTTACCGAATTTTTTAGGGTTAATCAAAACCACCGCGTTGACTATTACCAATGGCGATAAGTTTGAATATTCAATGGATGGCCAAACGCATGACGCTGACACGCTAGCCATTGAAACTCAGCCAGAGCAATTAGCATTACTAGTAGGTGAGTCATTACCGATAATCGATGCTTCAAGTGCCAAAAAAGAGCAGGTTAAAACCACGCGTTTACCATCAGGTGGGGCAGTCTCTGAAATCGCTTCTAAACCATTGGCGTTTATTGCTCATGCGGCAACCGATGAATTTAAAGATTTATATCAACTATTAAGAGACAACGCGACGGCGTCTTCTGCTTTCTTAACCTTGATGGCGTTATCAACCTTATTAGCGAGTGTTGGGCTATTTGCCAGCTCCGCTCCCGTCATTATTGGCGCGATGATTTTAGCGCCGTTAATGGGGCCGATTATCTCATTATCCATGGCCATGGCGCGACAAGATCCTTCGCTATTAACGGCCAGTGCAAGAACCTTAGGCATTGGTATATTGGTGTCGTTAGGGTTTTCTTCAGCAGCTAGTTTTATTATTCCTATGGAGATCACGACACCAGAAATAGCAGCGCGATTAAGCCCAAGTCTATTAGATTTAGGCGTCGCGGTTATTTCCGGTATTGCAGGTGCGTATGCACATGCCCGAGTAGATGCAGCTAAGAGTTTAGCGGGAGTAGCAATTGCCGTAGCCTTAGTGCCTCCTCTATCGGTAACAGGGATTGGTATTGGTTGGATGGATTCACACGTAGCTTGGGGCGCTTTGTTATTGTTTCTTACCAACTTGGCTGGAATTGTATTTGCAGCAGCGTTAACTTTCTTAGCACTGGGTTTTGCCCCTTTACTCGCGCTAAAAAAGGCTTGATGATCGCCTTTATTGGCGTGGCGTTAGTGTCTATTCCTTTGGTGTTTAGTTTCTTACGTTTATCGCAAGAGGCTAAAATAATGCAACAGCTGGAAGGTAAAGAAATAGGGCAAGTCGTACTTCGTGAAGTGTATGCTCGCGCACTTGAGCCTACTGAAATATCATTAAAAATTGTTACGCCAGAGACTTTAAACAGTGAAAAACTGGATAAAATTAAAAGCAGCATCGAATCGCAGTTACAACAAAAAGTAGTGATGGAAGCACAAGTGGTTATTCGTAGAGAATAGAAGTGAGTGATTACTCACTTTGTTGGGCTAATGGTAGTTAATTAAAAGGACAATGAAACATGTTAAACTGTTCTTTTATTTACGTTTTATGAATGGATTTATAACGGTTTTTTATGTTTACGCTTCGCCCTTATCAACAAGATGCTGTCAATGCGACCTTGCATTACTTTCGGCGCTTTAGTTCGCCAGCTGTGTTGGCTTTATCTACCGGTGCAGGTAAGAGCCTGATTATTGCAGAGCTTGCAAGAATAGCCAAAGGACGTGTGTTAGTACTTGCTCACGTTAAAGAGTTAGTAGAACAAAACCATGCTAAATATGAAAGTTATGGGGTCGAAGCTTCTATCTTTTCAGCAGGTCTTGGGCGTAAAGAAACCTCGCAGCAAGTGGTCTTTGCATCGGTCCAGTCGATTGTAAATAACCTAGATTTATTTGATGATGCGTTCTCATTATTAGTCATTGATGAATGCCATCGAGTGCCTATGCAGGGTGACTCAAGCTATCAAAAAGTGATTAAACACTTACAAGCCATCAACCCAAACTTAAAGGTGTTAGGGTTAACTGCTACTCCCTATCGATTAGGTTTAGGCTGGATTTATCAATACCATACACGTGGCCAAGTCCGTAGCGAAGCCCCGCGTTTCTTTCGTGATTGTATCTTTGATTTACCTATTCGCTTTTTATTAGATGAAAAGTTTTTAACTGAACCGAAAGTGATGGACATGGCGGTATTAAGCTATGACTTCTCACAAATCTCCCCAGCTAATACGGGCTCTTATAAAGAAGCTGATTTAAACAAAGTGATTGAGAAGTCGGGTCGAGCCACACCTGAAATTATTAAATCAGTGATCGAACATGCAGCAGATCGCCAAGGGGTCATGATTTTTGCATCAACAGTGAAACATGCTGAAGAGATCATGGGCTATTTATCAGAGCAAAGTGCCGCTTTGATTATTGGCGATACCGCCAGTAAAGATCGTGATCAAATAATCCAAGACTTTAAACTTAAAAAGATTAAGTACTTAGTCAATGTCTCTGTGTTAACAACAGGGTTTGATGCGCCACATGTCGACCTCATTGCGATTTTACGACCTACTGAATCAATTAGTTTATATCAACAAATTGTCGGGCGAGGATTGCGCTTATCGGAAGGTAAAACAGATTGTTTGGTGATGGAGTTTGCCGGAAACTGTTATGACCTATACCAGCCAGAAGTAGGGCAAGAAAAGCCAGAGAGTGGTAGTGAGATTGTGACTATTCCTTGCCCAGCTTGTCAGTTTAATAATAACTTTTGGGGAAAAGTGGATCCAGCAGGTTTTGTTATTGAGCATTATGGGCGAAAATGCCAAGGCTACTCTTTAAAAATAACCGAAGATGAGCAAGGTAATAAGTTTGAGGAGCGCGTGCATTGTGACTATCGATTTCGAGCTAAATTTTGTGACCAATGTGGTTTAGATAATGATATTGCAGCACGAGTGTGCGGACACTGTGAGGCGGTACTAGTTGATCCAGACAAAAAACTACGTGAAGCATTAAAATTAAAAGATGCCATGATTATTCGTTGTGATGAAATGCAGTTAGAAGGCACTAAAAATAAACATGGTAAAAACCAATTAAAGGTAACCTACCATGGTGGGCAGGGGCAAATAAGTGAGTTTTGGCAATTAACCACCGCAAAGCAAAAAGCGATGTTTTTGCAGCGCTTTATTCAGCCACACTTAATTGATCGTTTTCGTCCTTTTACCGATTCTTCGGTAACCAAAGTGATTCAAAATGAACATAGATTGCAAGCCCCCGAGATTGTTATTGCTCATAAAGTTGGACGATTTTGGCAGGTAAGGGATAAATTGTTCAATATAGAACAGTTTCCTAAAGCCGTTGAAATATTAGAACAAATAGAATCCTAAAAAAGCATAGGTTTGATCTTTAAGGCACTCGTGTACATATTGAACTTAAAGCATATTGAAATTGAAACATATTAAATAAGGTTAATATTATGAATAAGTTACTTTATATCCTGATCGCGATAGCTGTTATTATCGTTATTGCATTTTTTGTCATGGGCATGATCTCGAAAAAAGGGCAAGCGTTAGGGCTAAAAGAGGGGCGTTTACAAGCTTGCATGAGTACTGATAACTGTGTGGTCAGTGAAGTGATTGATAACCAAGCTGCGACTATTGAGCCCTTATCTTTTAGCGAGCCCAAACCAGTCTTTATAGATAGGCTCACAACGGCCATTAACTCCATGGGCGGCAGAAGTCGTAACATCTGATTCATCGTATATCGCTAGTACTTTTACATCGGGAGTGTTTGGTTTTGTGGATGATGTAGAGTTCAGAGTAACTGATGATCAACAATTGCACTTCAGGTCTTCTTCGCGTGTAGGGCGTAAAGACTTTGGTGCAAATAAAAAACGTATTGAGCAACTTAAGGCGTTATTAGCTGACCAATAAGAACAAAAGGAATTATCTTGGATAAAAATATTGAACAACTATTAACCTTAGTGGCAGAGACAAACGATCAGCTCACAGAGAAATACTCAAACTTATCAAGTACAGTTGGGTTATTAGAGCAAAGTTTACAAGCGTCAAATGCCGTGACCATTAATAATATTAAACGCAACGTAAAGTTGATGTTTATTATCTTGGATGCACACCCTGACGTTGTTGGAGTAGGCACAGGAGAAGCAGGTACCGAAGCCTTTACCTTTATTGACCAATATCAGCTATCGGCAATCACTACTGAATTAGTCATGCAACTAGCTGAAAAATATATTGTTTAATAGTATTGGCTACATCATCTATTGAGCATTTTCATTGGAGAAACACATGAGTAAAAAGATATCGACTTTATCAATGATAGGTGCAGCCTTACTAACGGCCGTGCTAAGCCATCCTTTAGTCCATGCTGAGTCTGAGCATCAACCGGGCCCTGGTCCTGGTCATCCTCCTTCGCCAGCTGATACCGCTGAAAATGCAGCCATCCAAGCTCGCTTAGGAGATACAAGCACACTGATGGGGACCATTGCCATTCCAGAGTCGGTAGATACCTGTGGAGATGAGCCAGGAGTGCCACGTTTACTGTGTTTAATTGAAATATTAAAATCAAGTGTCTCTGATGAAGTATTAGCATTAATGCAATTAGACTACTCTGTTGCTGAAGCCAAAAAGTGGAGCAATCTTCCAGCGGGTGCATTTCCTTCTCGTCCTGGTGTCTTTTTAGGCGAACTAAAAGTTGAGCAACGTGGTGTGGTTAAAGCCATTCTAATGGAAGCCGCAGGACTGAAAGAAAATGAAGGCTTTGATGAATTGCTACAAACCCTTAATGCAGATGATTATATTGGTACAGTCAGTGATGATTATAAAGCCGGTTATTCATCATTCAACGCTAAAATAGCTTTCTTAGGGACACCGTCTCAAACGGGTCTTTGGGAGCTTTATTATGGTGGACATCATTTAGCTTTCTCGAATACATACCAAGAGGGTGAATTGATTGGCGCGACGCCTTCATTTAGAGGAATAGAACCTTTTCATGCCTTTGAAATGAATGGACGAACTAATATCCCAATGCTCCAAGAGAGATACTTTTGCTGCGTTGCTTAATGCTTTAACGCCAGAACAATTAAAACAGGCTGAACTAGAAGGGACTTATCGCGATATTTTAGCTGGTCCGCAGGCCGATGATGCTATTCCAGAAGAGCAAGAAGGATTAAGTGTTAATCAACTCACTAACACGCAAAAAGTATTGCTACTGAAAGCGATTGCCACCTATGTTGAAGATATCAATGCCATCGACGCTAAGAAATATATGGATAAATACCGTGAAGAACTCGACGATACGGTGATTGGCTATTCTGGTACAACTGATTTAAACAGTGAAGATGATTATGTACGTGTTGATGGGCCTTCGTTGTGGATTGAGTTCTCCCTACAATCTAATAAATCAACCAACGAAAAAGGCAATCATCCGCACTCAGTATGGCGTGACAAAACCGATGATTACGGCGGCCAAACGGAGTGATGCTTAACACATTAATGCTTGTACAGGATAAGTTAAACACAACAATACAAGTGAGTTTGCTCGTATTGTTGTGTTTACTCAGTGCACCAGCAGTACAGGCTCATTCACTTCCAGGGAGCGTGTTAACCTTATCAGAAGCGCAGAATGATACGTTAACCATAGCCATTAGTTTCCCTTTGGAAGATCTTATTATCGCAGCACCTGAACTTGAAGGGTTAATGGAACTTGAGGATGAGCAAAAGCTACCAGAGAAATCATTAAAGCAATTGAATACCTACTTGCAAGCGCATATGTTTATCTTAAGTGGAACGAAACAGTTAACGCTACTCCCTCAACAAGCTGAAATAGATGTGGTTTACCATGAACATCTTGGGTATTTTCGCTCTTTGGTTGTCGATTTGACGGCAAAATTGCAACAAAATAGTTCGTTTCCATTGCGCTTAAGTTACGATGTCATTATGCATGAAGTCCGAAATCACAGAGCAACGGTTTACTGGCAAGAAGCGGATAATAGCTTAACTACATTATCTAACTTTGGGTTCAAGGAGTTGCAGGGAAACCAGTTCTTCATCATTTAAATCGCTAACGAATTGAGCTAACTAGTTTGTGAGTGAATAAAGTGAGTTAAAGCGATAGATAATATTCCACTAAAAATAATAATAAAAAAGAGAAGGTAAGCATGAACGTTAACAAAATAGCATTAATTATAGGCATCATCTGTATCCTACTGGGGACTACCGTTTCTGTTTTAGGGATTTGGGGATACATTGGTGATAGTGGTTTGGTATGGCGTGCATTATCCACATTAGTGGTCGTATTACTGGGCGTGATTTTAGCGGTCACCATTAATAATATGACCTCTGGAAAAGATAAATAACCAACTCATAGGTTGTGCTTGAAATGAAGTAAATAAGAGAGCTGCATTGCTCTCTATTTCATTAATCCAGATAATCCACTCGCCAGTCCTATATCATTGAGCTCACTAAAGGTCTAAAGGACGAAGGGAGAGATAGTAAACTACTTAGCTAAAAGGCTATAATAAGGCTATAGGTTATTAAAGCCTCGCAACGGCAACGTCTTTGCCTGTAACCAGTTTTCTGGCGCATAGTCACTTTCACCATCTGTGACATGTAAGGTAAATGCTTGTCTGGATGTTGTAGACCGATTCGGTGCGCTGTAATGCGGTAAACGCCCTTGAAAAACCACTAAACTCCCTGCTTTGACTTCAACACTTTTTCCACTTTGCTCCGTTGGCCAAGGCGTCTCATCTAAACTTACCATAGTCGTTTGTGTACCATCTAAGTTAAAACGCTCACGAAGTGGCCCTAAATGACCGGCAGGCTCGACCCATAAACAGCCGTTTTCAAGGGTGGCATCTTCAATAGCAAACCATAGGGTAATAACACTTTGTGGCGTAGTATAAAAAAGCTCGCATCTTGGTGCCAATTAACCTCACCGCCAATATTGGGTTGTTTAAAGATATACATAGATTGGCGAATTTGTGGGGATACCATGCCAAGGTCTGCCACAATTTCACCCAATATTTTTTGATGGCTAAACTCGCTAAAAACCGGATCAAGTTGATGTAATGCGTGGCCAATTTTATTAATACATAACGCACGATCTTGCACTAACTGACCTTGTTCGTTAAATGCCTCTTCTTCAAAGAAGCATCTTATTTTCTCTGCGGAATCTAAAAAGTAGTTGTTATCACTGCGGTCATTATCTCTAGTGGTAAACACATGCTCAGGGCTATCTTCTGCCCACTGCATGACTAATTTTTTAGCTTGCTGTTTAATGGCTTCAATTTGCTTATCTGAAAATAGTGACCCTAAGACAATAAAACCCTGTTGCTCATAATGTGTAACTTGTTCTTCAGATAACATGCCAACTCCCTTTTTAGCAATAAACGAATTATTATAATTGGTACTATAACTAGCACTATAGCTGTCTGTTTTCATTAATAACATTGAAAAAATATCATAACTATTTTTCTTCTTAGGAATATAAAGCGTCTATAGAGGTGAGGGAAGACCATTTTTCAGCTACCTTCATGATAAAAGCTTTACTGAGCGTCACTGGAAAGAAGAGCCTATCAAATATAATGAGTCTGATTTATAAACTGACGAAGCAACATGTTGGGGTAGGTATAAATACCGTAATGTGTATTAGTGCCCATTTCGGTTTTATATTTTCTCAATACCAGAAACAGTCTTATTTGGTCATATTAGTATCTCTTTTCGAAGATTACTTGAATCAGTTCTGCCATAGCTTGTACTGGGAAAGTTATGATGGATGGACTTCCCAGCTTTCACCTTTTATCTTTTATCTTCTTCTCACCTTCTCCTTACGATAAAAATAAAAACACTGTTGTTGATTTTCCTCAATGAAAGTTTTAATTTATATTAATATAATACAAATAAACGATGCGTTGATCTTTAGTTAACACTGACACTACGAACTCTAGGGGAAATAATGAAAATATTAACATTTGGCGAAATGATGTTACGTCTAAAACCAGTTGCATTTGAACGTATTTTACAAACTAACACTTTTGAGGCCGCCTACGGTGGCGCTGAAGCAAATGTTGCTGTGTCTCTTGCGCAATTGGGACATGATGCTGCTTATCTATCTAAGTTTCCTGACAATCCATTAGGGGAAGCTGCCGTGGGTACATTAAGAAAGTTTGGTGTCGATACAAGCCGTTCCTTACGCGGCGGTTCAAGATTGGGCTTATATTTCTTTGAAAAAGGCAACGGTGCGCGTGGTACTGGCGTTGTTTATGATCGTGCTGGTAGTGCGATTGCGGAGGCTGAAAGTGATGAATTCGATTGGGCTGTGCTTTTAAAAGACGTAGAAGTGTTTTATTTCTCAGGCATTACACCGGCCATTTCTAAAGCATTAGAAACGGCATTAAAAAGCGCATTAGATTTCTGTAAAGCCAATCACATTCAAGTCGTATGTGACCTAAATTATCGCGGTAAAATGTGGAAGCCCGAACAAGCTCAAATTGTGATGCATGAGCTAATGCCATTTGTTGATGTTTGTATTGCAAACGATGAAGATTTTGAAGCAATGCTGGGTATTAAAGCCTTTGATGGTGACCTGTCACATGGTATTGAGCAAATAGACGATTTCCGTGAAGGGATGAAAGAGGTCACGAGACGCTACCCAAATTGTAAAGTGGTTGCGAGTGTTTTACGTAATATTAATTCCGTTGAACAAAGCGATTGGATGGCTATTTTATACCAAGATGAGCAGTTCTATGACACACCAATACATAACGTGAATGTGATGGAAGGTGTGGCTGCAGGTGATGCCTTTGGTGCTGGTTTATTACATGGGTTGGTTAATAAGCTTGAAGCGCAAGAAACTATCGAGTTTGCTATTGCGGCAAGTGTTTTAAAATTATCTATTAGCGGTGATTTAAATCTGGTCACTGAGTCAGAGATTCGTACTGCGATGCAAAAGGGCAGTAATGCTCGGTTAAGTCGTTAAGCACTAACAGCAGCGCCTGTTAAACTTAAAATATTAATAGGTGCTACGTTTTAATCTTAATCTCAACCTTAATGGCTATCCACTGAGCCACTTCAGCCTGCGCAAAATTGAGAACACTTATTTAATGCAATTGCTATAACATTAACTGACAACGTTATTTCTGCCCTTAGATTTTGCTTTGTACAGTAATGTATCGGCAGTACTAAACCAAGTAGTAAATTGCTCAGGGGACGCATCTTCAAATGCATATAGTCCGATACTGGCAGTACATTGAATGGTCTTTTCTTCGAACTCTATCACTACTAATTCAATTTGTTCACGAATGTTCTCTGCAATTTTTTCTGCCTGTTGTTGTGATGCATGGTGTAACCAAATCAGAAACTCTTCACCACCAATCCTCGCTGTCCAATCGGTTTCACGGGTCACTGATTTAATGCACTTAGCAACGGACTGAATCACAGCGTCACCAGCTGCATGCCCATAATTATCATTCACTTTCTTAAACTTATCTATATCCAAGATAAGGATTGCACCTGTCACATTCCCTTGTATTTTATCTATTTTGTTATACATTTCCCGTCGGTTCATGCAGCCGGTCATTGGATCGGTGTTAGCCAAGGTTTTAAGTTGTTTAGTTAATAAAATTTGATGTCTAACGAAGATAAGGCAATAAATAACAGCAATGACAGTTAAAAAGACTAAAAAACTGACGAAGAGCGTTTCATTGTGAGACTTTTTTAGTGCTTGTTGAATATTCTTTTCAACAACCTGAGCCCCCATTAAGTCACCTATTTTCCATTGTTCTGACCCCATTAAACCTAAGACTTTATTATGGCAATTTATGCAGGTGTTATCTGTTGCATAAAATGGCCAAATTGAACGAAGTATGGTATCTCCATTGCGTGTAAAAATAGTTGTTTTCATACTTTTAACTTGATCTGTTTGTAACATTAACAGCTGTTCGTGCATGAGATCATCGGTGGGCTCTAGCCTGATTGCTTTACCCGGAAAGCCGACCACTTCTGAAAATAGAGAGCCTCCAAAAAGCGAGTTTAAATCGGTGAGTTGTAAAGCATGTCGTCTGAAAATGGCTGGATTAGGGAGCTTTCCACTCGCATATTGTGCTTCAAAGTCTGAATACGCACGTACAAAACCTTGGCTAAGCTTAATCACTAAGCTACCTTGGTTTGTTGCATCTGAAACAATTGCTTCTCGATGTAATTGAGATAGGTAATAATAAATTGAAATGGCAGAAAAAGATGCGATAGCCAAAATGATTATGCTGCACAAGGGAGTTAAACAGTTAACCTGTCCTGTTAGTTTTTCTTCATTTTTTTTCACATTGCAGCCTTTCCAGTCATGATGACACTGAATTGATAAGTTTATATATATAACAGTCCATTTGGAGGTATTAAAGTCATCAATAATATATGTATTATAAATATAAACGATATTACCTCTTTAGGGTAGTTTTAAGTGGTGTGGAAACGAGAAGTTGCTTTTACTTTTAATCATAAACACGTAACATTTTCTATCCATTATGCTTATCACAGAGAAATAAGATGTTTAGTCAATACCAAGAGCAATGCCAGGCGTTTATTGTTGAACATATGAAGACCGATTTAGCTCATGATCTTTTACATGTTCAGCGCGTGGTGAAGCTAGCCACTGAGATATCAGAAAGTGAACATGCCGAATTAAATGTTGTATTACCTGCGGCTTGGTTACATGACTGCTTAAGCTACCCTAAAAACCATGCCTTACGCGCCTTAAGTTCCTTACACGCAGCAGATAAAGCGATTGTTTTTTTACGCAGCATAGATTATCCAGAGCAATACTTATTAGCTATTCATCATGCGATTGCTGCACATAGTGTAAGCGGAGGTATCAAGGCTGAAAGCCTTGAAGCTAAAATAGTACAAGATGCCGACCGTTTAGATGCGTTAGGTGCGATTGGGGTGGCGCGTTGTATTCAAGTGAGTAGTCAATTGCAGCGACCGTTATATTCAGCATCAGATGCTTTTGCAGAACAACGTACGTTAGACGATCAACAATTCACTATTGATCACTTTTACACCAAGTTGCTTAAATTATCGAAGACGATGCATACTGAAATGGGCAAAACAATTGCGCAACAGCGAACAGAATGGATGGAAGGGTATTTAGCACAGCTTGCGCTAGAGGTTTAGAGCGACTTAAGTTCTTTGTTTCCTAGAAGAATAAAAGTAACTTTAAAAACAAGGGGGAAGATGCGTTTTCTCTTTTGTTACTTTCGCTTTTTTCTCCGTTTTTGACCGCGCTCATTTTATTTTTTAGTGTATAAATATTTAAATTACTTGCCTAGGCAGTTAATTTTCACATACAATTACTTGCCTAGGCAAATAACGTGTTTATATTCTAAAGAGGTGTTCATGTTAACTACTCAACCAAACTCCCTGGAATCGGTTTAGCTAAACTTATTGGTTTAACAAACCTTCATAAAGAAAAGTTATTCAATCATTATTTAGCGCCGATTGGTGTCAGTTCTGCACAATTTAAAGTGCTGGTCGCTATTCACTATTATGAAATGAGTTCGCCTGTAGATATCAGTAAATACCTTAATATTGATGCAGGTTCGATGACTCGGATGGTGGATCGCCTAGTCAAAAAGTCTTTCATCGAAAAACAACCAAACCCTGAAGATAAACGCGGTGTGCTGCTGAACTTAAGTGCTACCGGTGAGTCTTTATTGGAACAGTGTATAGTGACAATCGAAGGTCATGTCGCCCCCCAATTACTGGGTGATCTTTCGACACAAGAGGTAGAGCAGTTGAGTGCATTATTAATGCGCTTATTACCCACAACAGAAGTCTAAGTACCTATTACTCTTACTTTGACATAGCTAGTGAAGTTGTTTCTTTTATATTATTAACATAATGAGCAAAGCAATATGGACAATAACCAAACAAGCAGTACTGAACATAATACTGACAGCAATCCAAGCAGAAGCAAACGCAAAACCTCTTTTCTAATTCTATTTCTTATTTTGTTAGTCATAGGTGGTGGTTGGTTTGCCTACTATCAATTATATGGCAAGTTTTCACAGGAAACGGATGATGCTTATGTAGATGGTGATTTAGTGACTTTATCCCCAGAGATCTCTGGTACTGTCAGTAAAGTGGTGGTTGATGAAGGTGATTATGTAGAAAAAGGTCAAGTGTTGGTCAGTTTAGACAACAGTGATGCCAAGGTGGCTTTGCAAGAAGCGGAAGCTAAATTAGGTGTTGCGGTACGACAGGTGCGTAGTTTATTTGCTATGTCTGATTATACAAAAGCCAAGTTGGATACCAGTAAGGTGGAATACAACCAGGCGATTAATGACTATAAACGTCGTCAAAATATTGTTAAATCTGGTGCGATCTCAGAAGAAGATTTAACGCATTACAGTGACCAAGTGGATACCACTAAGAGTCAATATATTGCCGCACAGCAAGAGTTTAAAATGTCGACCTCGCTGGTGGACAATACCGTGATAGAAACACATCCTGCAATCAAAGCCGCGGTCGCGGGTGTACGTAAAAGTTATCTGAGTTATATGCGTACTCAAATCGTTGCTCCGATCAGTGGTTATGTGGCTAAACGTTCAGTGCAGTTAGGGAGTCGAGTACAACCAAGCAGCCAGTTAATGGTGATTGTACCGTTACATCAAGTTTGGGTTGATGCGAACTTTAAAGAAAGCCAAATGAAAGATATGCGTATTGGCCAACCTGTAACCTTAACCTCTGATCTGTATGGGGAAGAGGTTGAGTATAAAGGTGAAATTGAAAGTTTAGGGATTGGTACGGGGAGTGCGTTTTCGCTTTTACCGGCACAAAATGCAAGTGGTAACTGGATTAAAATAGTACAGCGTTTACCGGTGAAAATTCGTTTACAGCCTGATAACCAAGAGCAGTATCCATTACGCATCGGTTTATCCATGGTCGCTAAGGTGGATATCCAAGATACTAGCGGTAAAGTGCTTGAACAAACACCACAAACTGAAGCGAAATATAATACCAATGTGTACCAAGATATTTTAAAAGACGCTGATAAACTGGTGGCAAAAATCCTTCTAGAGAATCTTGAGACTAGCTCAACAGCAGCTAAGTAGAGGCGTTTATGCAGGATCAAACTTATACGCCACCCAGTGTCGTATTAGCGACTATTGCCTTGGCGATGGCAACTTTTATGCAGGTGTTAGATAGCACCATTGCTAACGTTGCTTTGCCGACTATTGCTGGTAACTTAGGCGTGAGCTCAGAACAAAGTACGTGGATTATTACTTCGTTTGCGGTGAGTAATGCGATTGCTTTACCTTTAACCGGTTGGCTTTCGCGTCGTTTTGGTCAGCTTAAGTTATTTATTATCTCGGTTTCTTTATTTACCTTTACCTCTTTTTTATGTGGTATTGCGACTAGCATGCCAGAGCTGATCACCTTTCGTGCGTTACAAGGTTTCTTTGCTGGACCGATGTTTCCTATGTGCCAAACCTTATTACTGGCGATTTTCCCTACGGTAAAACGTGGCGCTGCGTTAGCGTTGATCTCTATGGTGACTGTCGTTGCACCGATTGTTGGTCCAATCACAGGTGGGTGGATCACCGATAACTATTCATGGCCTTGGATCTTCTTTATTAATATTCCGATTGGTATTTTTTGTTGTGTGATTGTTTGGCAACAACTAAAAGGGCGTATTGATACAACCGCAAAATTGCCTATCGATTTTATCGGTATTGCGTTGTTGGTGTTGGGCGTAGGTATGCTACAAGTCGTGCTTGATCTCGGTAATAATGCCGATTGGTTTGAGTCTACACAGATCGTGGTGATGACCATTATCGCAGTGATAGCGCTAATCTCTTTTGTTATTTGGGAGTTAACCGAAAAGAACCCAATTGTGAATCTCTATTTGTTTAAAGATCGTAACTATACCTTTGGTACGATTGCGCTAGTGGTCAGTTATGCGGCGTTCTTTGCGATTAATGTTATCTTGCCGCAGTGGTTGCAAATCTACATGGGGTACACGGCTATTTGGGCTGGATTAGCCTCTGCGCCAATGGGGATTCTCCCACTTATTTTAGCGCCTTTAATTGGTAACTATGCTCATAAAACAGACCTGCGTTTATTAGCCAGCATCTCCTTTGTGGTGATCGGGGTGTCATGTTTCTTACGTGCTCATTTTAACAGCTTTGTAGACTTTGCATCAGTAGCTGAAGTGCAACTGTTTATGGGGATTGGTATTGCCTTTATGTTTATGCCATTAACCACCATCTTTTTGTCCAACTTAGACCATAAACAAGTGGCTGATGCATCTGGTTTAACCACCTTCTTGCGTGTATTAGGCTCAAGCTTTGCCTCTTCCTTAACCACTTGGATTTGGAATCGTCGCGCTGATTTCCATCATGCTAATTTAACCGAGCATGTTAGTATTTATAATCCAGGTGCTGTGGAGTACTTAGATAAAATGGGGGCAACACAAACTAATCTTTCCGCCGTGAATACCTTAACTAATTCGCAGTCTTATTTGATGTCCTTAAATGATTATTTTTATATGCTAGGTTGGCTGTTCTTTGCATTAATTGTGGTGGTGTGGTTTGCCAAAGGGCCGTTTATTAAATCATCGAAAGCCCCTGAACCAGCAGGCGGACATTAATTTCAATAGGTTATTCAATGAATAGCCTTTAATTCGGAAACTAGACATGACAGATTTACAGAAACAATTAGCGTTTATTATCGAGATTGACAAATTAAAAGCCGTATATCGCCAAACCACGGTAAAAGAAGATAATGATCGCCAAGAAAACAGTGCAGAGCATAGTTGGCATATCGCCTTGATAGCGCAATTACTTCAAGGTTACGCAGAGCAGCCTATTGATATTACTCGTGTGGTTAAAATGTTGTTAATTCACGATATTATTGAAATTGATGCGGGTGATCTTTTTGCCTTTGCTGAAACAAAAGATCATCAACAACAAGCCTTAAAAGAAGAGCAAGCAGCCCAACGTTTGTTTGGTTTATTACCTGAAGCGCAACACCAAGAATATAAAAGTCTATGGTTTGAATTTGAGCAAGCGGAAAGTAATGATGCTCAATTTGCTAAAGGTATGGATAGAATTTTACCTCTGGTACAGAACATGAATAACCAAGGCGGTAGCTGGGCAAAACATAAGATTAGTCAGTCGCAAGTATTAGCGCGAAACAGTTACCTAGAAAAGAGTGCGCCTAAGTTGTGGCAATATGTTGTTGAGCAAACTGACTTAGCCGTGACGAATGGCTGGTTGACATAGTCGATCATCCTTTCAGTCATCACGTTTAATACAGTAATGCTAAGTCATTACTGTATTAAACCTTTTATGCCTAACATTCTTTATAACGGTTCTTATTTGGTAGCTTTCACGCTTGCTCCGCGTTATTGTTGTTTGTCGTTTTGCCTACTTCATGATGAACTACCCAAAAGAGAGAGAATATGACCAATCAAGTTGATCTTGAGATCCCAAAAGCTGACATTAAACCTCACGTACATAATACTCACGATCATCAACGCCAAGATAATTACTTTTGGTTACGTGATGATAACCGTCAAGATCCTGCTGTATTAGCTTATTTAGAAGAAGAGAATGCTTACACAGAAAAAGTGATGGCACCATTATCCGATCTTCAAACTACTTTATATGATGAGATGGTGGCGAGACAGGAGCCTGAGTTAGCCTCTGTTCCCTATTTTAAAAAAGGCTTTTGGTATACCTCTCGTTATGACGAAGGTAAAGATTACAGTGTTTATTCTCGCCAAAAAGGCAGCCAAGATGGCGAGGAGAAGGGCGAAGAAGTGATCTTTTTCGACTGTAATCAGCGCGCGGAAGGTTTTGCCTATTATCAATTAGGCGCTTTAAGTTTATCCCCTAACTCACAGTTATTAGCCTTTACTGAAGATACCGTGAGTCGTCGCCAATATACATTACGATTTAAAGACTTAGCCACCAATGAGATGTTTGATGAAAGCATTGAAGATGTCACTGATGTGGTATGGGCAAACGATAATCAAACACTCTTTTATGTAAAACAAGATCAACAAACCCTATTGCCTTACCAAGTTTATCGTCATCAATTAGGGGATGATCCTGCTAATGATCAACTGGTTTACGAGGAGTTAGATGACACCTTCTATTTAAATCTATATAAAACACGTTCAGAAGATTATTTAGTGATTTGTGCTGATAGCACCATGACCTCAGAATGTTTAATTTTAGATGCTAATACCCCAGAGCAAGGCTTTACCTGTTTCTTACCAAGACAGCGAGATCATGAGTACAGTGTTGACCATTTCCAAGATACATTTTTTATTCGCAGTAATATCACAGGAAAAAATTTCGCATTACATACATTAGTAGCAACCTCAGAAAGCTTTGCGGTGACTCAGCCAAGTGAGTGGCAAGTATTAGTGCCAGCCAGAGAAGCTGTGCTACTCGAAGGTTATGAATTAATGGATAACTGGCTAGTAGTGGAAGAGCGTGAATTAGGTTTACCTGTATTACGTCAAATTAGTTTTAAAACCGGTGAGTCTAAAACATTAAGTTTTAATGATCCTGTTTACACGGTATTCAGTCATTACAACCCGCAATCAAATAGCAGTAAATTCCGTTATCAATATACTTCGTTTACTACGCCATCAACTGTGTATGAATTAGATTTAGAAACCGGTGAAACGACGTTATTAAAACAAAGCCAAGTGATGGGCGATTTTACGAGTGACGATTATCAAAGTGAGCGAGTTTGGGTCACGGCGCGTGATGGTGTCGAAGTGCCTGTCTCTTTGGTTTATAAGCGTGACTTATTTAATCAACAAAATCCTTTATTAATTTATGCCTATGGCTCCTACGGACACAGTTTAGATATTGGTTTTAGTTCAGCTAATTTGAGTTTGCTAGACCGTGGTTTTGTTTATGCCGTTGCACATATTCGTGGTGGTGAAGAACTGGGCCGTGATTGGTATGAACAAGGGAAATTATTACAAAAGAAAAACACCTTTAACGACTTTGTAGATGTCTCTAAAACACTGGTAGAAAAAGGCTATGGTGCCAAAGAGAAAGTGTTTGCAATGGGGGAAGTGCTGGTGGATTGTTGATGGGCGCGATTATCAACCAAGCCCCAGAGTTATACAAAGGCGTAGTAGCTGCCGTGCCTTTTGTTGACGTGGTATCAACTATGTTGGATGACACTATTCCACTGACTACTGGAGAATATGATGAATGGGGGAACCCTAATGATCCAGAGTATTATGAGTATATTTTAAGTTATAGCCCGTATGATCAAGTGGTTGCGCAAGATTATCCACATATGTTGGTCACCACTGGTTTACATGACTCACAGGTACAGTATTGGGAGCCTGCTAAATGGGTTGCTAAATTACGTGAGTTAAAAACCGATGATAATCAGCTATTATTGTATACGGATATGGAAGCAGGACACGGTGGTAAATCAGGGCGATTTAAACACTTTGAAGATATCGCAAGAGAGTTTGCTTTTTTGATTGATTTGGCGAGTTAAACGGTCATTTATAAAAGCTGATTGTTGAGTGATTAACAATCAGCTTTTTATGATAAAGTTAAAACTTATTGACCGTAAATATCAAAGCTAAAGTATTTAGCGGCAATCTTGTCGTAAGTACCGTTAGCACGGATCTCTGCAATGGCTTTATTAAACTGCTCTGCTAGTTTTGTATCTCTTTTACGTAAAGCTAATGCAGTGCCTTCACCCACGTAGGCTTTATCAGTAACTAGTTTCCCTTTTAAAGCAAAATCTTTACCTTCCGGCTTTTCTAGAAAAGCTAATACTAGTTGATCTGAGTTAGCAAAGGCGGCATCTAAACGGCCATTTTTTAGATCGATATATACTTGGTCTTGCCCTGTGTAACGTTTGATATTAGCAACATCGCCGTACATATCAGTGACATAATTATCGTGGATCGTACCTACTTGCACACCAATTACCTTGTCTTTTAAGCCGGCTTTATCAATACTAAAGGTTGCATCTTTTGCTGCTACAAAGCTGGCAGGTGTTTGGTAATATTTATCGGTGAATAACACACGCTTTTTACGCTCTTCAGTGATACGCATTGACGCCATGATCACATCAGATTTTCTTGATAGTAATCCCAGGATAAGACCATCCCAAGCTAATGTTACCCATTCACAATTTAACTCTGCCTGCGCACATAGGGCATCGGCAATCTCAATATCAAAACCAACTGGTTTGCCTGTTTCATCCTTGTAGTTAAAAGGTGGGTAAGTAAAGTCCGAAGACAAACGTACTGTTTTTGAGCTTGCCGCGTGAAGTGGCGCTATCAACATACTTGATAATAATAGTGCCGCAATTTTTAATGATTTCATGATAAGTCCTTTTAGTTAATTTAATGTTTTAAGTGCATTTAACGTTTCAAGCATACTCTCTTTAGAGCCAATACTGATACGTACGCAATCTTGTAATGCCGGTTCATGTGCTTGGTCTCTTGTCACAATACCTTTCTTAATCAGGTGCTGGTAGGTTTCAAGGTGACCTTTGAAACGAATGAGCACAAAGTTAGTTTCGCTACCAAATACATGTTGTACAGAATCTAATAACATTAGCTGCGATTTAAACCATTCTCGCACTTGAATTAATTGGTTTGTTTGTTTTTGCATAAGTTCTAGTCCTGTATTAGACAGTGCTTTTAATGCTATTTCAGCCGTTGGGTCGGCAATTGGGTAAGGTGCAATAAGACGGTTAATGTAAGTCATTACACTGCTATCCGCGAGTAAAAATCCACAACGAATAGCCGCTAAACCAAAGGCTTTTGATAGTGTTCTAATAACCACAAGGTGTGGGTACTTATTCATTAAGCATAAAGCACTTTGTTGTGACGAAAACTCGATATAGGCTTCATCAACCACTACCAGTGTTGAATCCTTACTTGCTTCTAATAAAGTAACGATATCGGCTTCATGGATGCTATTTCCTGTTGGGTTATTAGGCGAACATAAAAACAGTAATGGGCTGTTAGGAAGTTGCTCTTTAATCTGTTCTACATCTAATTGAAAATCTGCCAATAGTGGGATTTTACAGGTATTAACAGAAAATGAATCCGCACAAAACTCATACATGCCATAGGTGGGTGGGCAGATAATTATTTGGTCTTTACCTGGATGGCAAAAGGTGCGGATCAATAGGTCTATTGCCTCATCAGCACCTCGTACCGCTACTGCCTCACAATCTAGTTTACCAACACTTTGTTGGCAATATTCAAGGTAAGCTTGTGCCGTATCGTGAGGTAGAAAATCAGGGTAACGGTTGTAATGGTCATTACTGCCTTGTTGAAAATCTCCATAATGCGCAGATTGTTCTAATTCATTGGCATTTAACCAAAGGTGTCCTTGGCCACCGATGCGGCGTGCAGATTGGTAAGGAACTAGCTTTTCAACTGCTTTAGGGACTAACTGTGCTGCGAGAGATTGCATTAATCAACTTCCATTGAATGAATTATTAAGTGAATATTTAATCTAAAAGTTAGAATAAATATTCAGTTTGTAAGCCGATTTAAACAAATCTTCATTGAAAGATGAAACGAAAAATAGGTATACTAGCTATGCTAAAAATTCATACCTAATAATGTTAAACCTATTCCCTTTATACACGAGATACTCTTGAATATGCGGTTACCTTCTACCACTGAGATGCAGGCTTTTATTGTTACGGCCGATTACCTTAAATTTACCCTCGCTGCACAACAGTTAAATGTGACGCAAGGAGCGGTAAGTCGACAAATTATCTCTTTGGAGAAAAAGCTCGATATACAATTGTTTCATCGTCATGCACGTGGTTTGAGCCTGACAGAAAAGGGAGCACAATTTTTACCATTGGTGAAGCAAGTGATTAATCAGATGAAAAGTGCCGTTGCTGAAGTTTCTAGTGTTAATCCTGTGGTGAGATTAAAAGCGCCAAGCTGTATTAGTAATTGGTTATTACCAAAAATCATGGCTTTTCAGCAAGCATTTCCAGATATCACTGTTGAATTAACATCCTCTATTAAGCATGACATTAATTTCTCTTCAGAAGCCTTTGATGCAGCGGTTTGTTATTGTGAGGAAGTAAGTGACCAGAGCTTAATAAGCCAATGCTTATTTGAAGAAGTCTTAACGCCTGTTTGCGCTCCTTCGTTATTACCAAAAGGGACTGCTCAACTCAACATTGATGAGATGAGGAAGTTTCCTTGGTTGCATTCCACTCCTCAGCAGCATGATTGGAAACAGTGGTTGGATCTAGCTGGAGATGATAATTTGCTGGCTAAACATAATCAGCAGTTTGCTACTTTAGATTTAGCGGTAAGTGCCGCTAAGCAAGGGTTTGGGATTAGTATTGGTGATGTGATGTTAGCCTCTGCGGATGTGCAAACAGGGCAGTTAATTATGCCTCATCCATTACAGCTAAATTCTGGTAAAGCTTATTACTTGGTTTATCCAGAAAAGAGTAATCATTTACCATTACATACTTTATTAACTTGGTTAGCTTGATCGTATTTTGAAATAATAGGTACAAAAAAGCCGAGAGAAGTACGCGACTTGCCTCGGCTTTTTAAATTTCTATTGAAATTAACTATTCAGTAGTTTCTTTACGAGGAGCACGTTCGTTAGCTTCTCGTACTTTTAATGAACGTTCTTGGAACTCTTGTTCATTTAATGCTTCAATTGCATTTGCCGCATCACTTTCTGGCATTTCAACAAAACCAAAACCACGGCGCTTACCCGTGTGTTTATCTTTCATTAAACGTACCGAAATCACTTTACCATGCTCAGAAAACAATGTGCGAATAGCCATTTCATTTGCACGATAAGGTAAGTTGCCAACGTAAAGTGTTGTTGTTGCAAAATCAACTTCAGCTGTGCCTTCTGATGGAGCACTTTTTGCTGAGTTTGCAAATTGAATAAGAAAACCACTTATTACAGCTCCTGCTGCAAATAAAACGGCGCCGTCAAGGCTGATTTGGAGTAAAGCAATGGCAGCTGCGCCAATAATAGCAACTGCAACAGAAAGCAACACTGGAGTGTTTGATTTCATAATTTAATAACCTCAAAATAAGAAAAGAATAGAAACGTAAGCGTCATTTCATTGTCGATGAAAATAGCTCATGAAGCTTTTGAGAATGGGTGGCATAATCCTTGCCATTATCAATCCATTAAAAGCGATATCTATTGTATGTTAAAAACAACGGTTAGCGTTAATAGATTGCTTGATCCGCTTTGATCTTGTTTAAGAAAAGTTAAAAATGTGAACTAAGCCTCGCTGTTTGTGGTTGAATTGTGAACGCTATGCGGTGGTTTTTTATACTTAAACTGGTTTTTTTGGAGAATGTTAAATTTTTTTACAATTAAAAACAAGGTTAAAAAATTCAGTGAAGATCCATTAACGCGATAGCGCTATAAAGATGGAGATTAAAACAGAAATTCGCTAGAATGCACGGCAATTAATATGCTCAAAATAGACAAATTAACATCAGACATAAAAAATTAGCATTAAAGCGACTAAAAACACGGCTAAAAAGCCATTAAGTTCGCTGTGATAAAGTGGTTTTTATTAGATTAACCTGTATCACAATGCAAAATGTAGTCACTAATAAGGTATTTAACGTATTCATGAAAAACATTCGTAACTTTTCAATCATTGCTCATATTGACCATGGTAAGTCGACATTGTCAGACCGTTTAATCAGCACCTGTGGAGGATTAACGGAACGTGAAATGGCAGCGCAAGTAACTGACTCTATGGATATTGAGCGTGAACGTGGCATTACCATCAAAGCACAAAGTGTTACCTTAGACTATAAAGCGCTAGACGGTGAAACTTACCAATTAAACTTTATCGACACACCAGGACACGTGGATTTCTCCTATGAAGTATCACGTTCTTTAGCCGCTTGTGAAGGGGCATTATTGGTAGTTGATGCTGGTCAGGGCGTTGAAGCACAGACATTAGCAAACTGTTACACCGCATTAGAGATGGATTTAGAAGTTGTCCCAATCTTAAACAAAATTGATTTACCTGCGGCAGAGCCTGAGCGTGTTGCTGAAGAGATCGAAGATATTGTTGGTATCGATGCGACTGAGGCTGTACGTTGTTCGGCGAAAACTGGCATCGGCATTGACCTAGTATTAGAAGAGATCGTAAAAATGATCCCGCCGCCAGAAGGTGAGCTAGATGCACCATTGCAGGCGCTGATTATTGATTCATGGTTTGATAACTACCAAGGCGTAGTGTCATTGGTACGTATTAAACATGGTCAGATTAAAGTCGGCGATAAAATGAAAGTAATGACCACAGGTCAAGTTCATTTAGTGACTAAAGTGGGTTACTTTACGCCTAAGCAAAAAGAAACAGGTATCTTAAAAGCCGGTGAAGTAGGTTATGTTATTTCTGGTATTAAGGATATTCTAGGTGCGCCAGTAGGTGATACTTTAACCTTAGCTGATAATCCTTCTCCTGAAGTGTTACCTGGGTTTAAGCGTGTTCAACCACAAGTTTACGCAGGTTTATTCCCTGTAAGTTCTGATGATTACGAAAACTTCCGTGATGCATTAGGTAAATTAAGTATTAATGATGCGTCGCTTTTATATGAGCCAGAGAACTCATCTGCATTAGGCTTTGGTTTCCGTTGTGGTTTCCTTGGTTTATTACACATGGAGATCATCCAAGAGCGTTTAGAGCGTGAATACGACATTGACCTTATTACTACGGCACCAACAGTAATCTACGAAGTAGAGAAAAATGATGGTGAAGTTCAATATGTAGATAGCCCAGCTAAACTACCACCAACTAATGATATTAGTGAGATTCGTGAGCCAATTGCGGAATGTAATATTTTGGTACCACAAGACTACCTAGGTAATGTGATTACTTTATGTATTAATAAACGTGGTGTACAAACGAAGATGGCTTACCACGGTAACCAAGTTGCATTAACTTACGAGATCCCAATGGGTGAAGTAGTAATGGATCTGTTCGACCGTTTGAAATCAACTAGTCGTGGTTATGCTTCATTGGAATATAACTTTGTACGTTATGAAGCGTCTGACATGGTACGTGTTGATGTTATGATCAATGGCGATCGTGTTGATGCATTAGCATTAATCACGCACCGAGATAATTCAGAAAGTTACGGCCGTGATCTAGTTGAAAAAATGAAGGAACTGATCCCTCGTCAAATGTTTAACATTGCGATTCAAGCCGCGATTGGTAGCAAGATTATTGCACGTTCAACGGTTAAGCAATTAACCAAGAACGTATTAGCAAAATGTTACGGTGGTGATATCAGCCGTAAGAAAAAACTACTGAAGAAACAGAAAGAGGGTAAAAAACGCATGAAGTCTGTTGGTAATGTTGATGTGCCACAGGAAGCCTTCTTAGCGGTATTACATATCGGTAAAGATAAGTAGTTTGTGATTACTGTGTTAGCAGGAAAAGTAATCATTATTTAATGGAAATGCGCTGGTTAATCAATCAGCGCATTTTGTATTTTAAACGAGTCATATTAGTTAAATACATTAATTAATATGATTTACATTCATTAGGAAAAAAATGGCAAACTCATTTGCACTAATATTAGTTATCTTAACGTTAGTTACAGGCGTTATTTGGGTTATTGATAAAATTAAGTGGGCAAAAAAACGCAAGCAAGCATATGCTGAATTACAGGCTAAATCTGAGATTAAATTAGATGATAAAAAGCTAGCTAAAATGTACCCAGAAAATCCAATCATTGAAAATGCACGTGGCCTTTTCCAGGTTATTGCCATTGTATTTGTATTACGATCTTTTATTTATGAGCCTTTCCAAATTCCATCGGGTTCGATGATGCCGACTTTACTTGTTGGGGACTTTATCTTAGTTGAGAAGTTTTCATATGGTATTAAAGAACCGGTTTGGCAAAATACATTGATTCCAACAGGTCACCCTGAACGCGGAGACGTTGCTGTATTTAAATATCCAGAAGATCAACGCGTAGATTTTATTAAGCGTGTTGTAGGTTTACCCAGTGATCGTATCGTTTATAAAGATAAAGCCCTTTATATTGCGCCTGCATGTGGTGATGCTAGTTGTGGTGATTATAAAAAATTAGATACCTCTTTCTTAGGTGAGCAAGATTTTAAAAACGAGAGCAATACGGTAAAAGTTTATTCTGAAGTATTAGGTGACGTAGAACATCAGTTATTAATTAATCCTTTACGAAGAGAACAAGTGGAAGCTTATTACCAACAAAAAGATATATCGACATATACCTATGAGTGGGTTGTACCAGAAGGCAATTATTTTGTAATGGGTGATAACCGCGACAATAGTCGTGATAGCCGTTTTTGGGGATTTGTTCCTGAGCGTAACCTAGTGGGTAAAGCCGTAGCAAAATGGATTAGTTTTGAGTTTGACCGAGGCGCAGATGACTTCTTACCAAGTTGGGTACCAAGTAATGTGCGTTTTGAGCGTATAGGTAGTATTAAATGAAGATGAAAGAACAAGAGTTAAAACGTTTAGAGAAGCGTATTGGATACCAATTTTCAGATTTCTCGTTATTAAAACAAGCATTAACGCATAGAAGTGCATTAGGTTTACATAACGAGCGCTTAGAATTTTTAGGGGATTCTATTTTAAGTTTCGCTATTTCAACGGATCTGTATAAACGTTTTCCAAAAGTTGATGAAGGTGATTTAAGCCGTATGCGTGCCACCTTAGTCTGCGGAAAAATGCTGTCTGAGGTAGGGCGTGAGTTTGTATTAAGTGATTGCCTGATCTTAGGGCCTGGAGAGTTAAAAAGCGGTGGTTTCCGCCGTGACTCTATTATTGCCGATGGTGTAGAAGCGATTATTGGTGCGGTATTCCTAGACTCAGACATTGATACCGTCAATAAACTCGTTTTAAGTTGGTTTGATAGCCGTTTAAAAACCATTAAGCCTGGTATTACGCAGAAAGACCCTAAAACACGTCTACAGGAACACCTGCAATCTCGTAAGCAAGCTTTGCCTGTTTACGAAGTATTAGATGTGAAAGGCGAAGCGCACAACCAACAGTTTACCATGAGCTGTCAAATCGAAGGGATGCAGCCTGTGCAAGGCAAAGGCACTAGCCGCCGTAAAGCAGAGCAATTGGCTGCACAAACTATGTTAACTGCTTTGTTGGGTGACCAATAATGTTACCTGTTACTAAACTTTATACTTCACTATCATTAACCTTATTAGGAGCTAAATAATGACTCAAAAATGTGGCTTAGTAGCCATCGTCGGACGCCCTAATGTAGGCAAATCGACCCTAATCAATGCCTTGCTTGGTCAAAAAGTAAGTATTACTTCACGTAAAGCACAAACTACCCGTCACCGTATTTTAGGTATTGATACCGATGGTGATTATCAAACTATTTTTGTTGATACACCAGGGTTACATATTGAAGAAAAACGTGCCATTAACCGTCTGATGAATCGTGCTGCATCAAGTTCAATTAATGATGTTGAAATGGTGGTCTTTGTTGTTGAGGGGACCAATTGGAATGAAGATGATGAGATGGTATTAAAAGAAACTAACACATCAAAAATGCCCAGTTATTTTGGCTGTTAATAAAATTGATAATGTCGAAGATAAAGAACTGTTATTGCCACATCTTCAACAGCTAGGTGAGCGTTTTAACTTTGCACATATCTTACCTATGTCGGCTAAATCTGGTGATAACGTAGAGAAAATTAGACAGTGGGCGAAAGATATTTTGCCTGAGTCAGAGTTCTACTTCCCTGATGATTATATTACGGATCGCTCTTCTCGTTTTATGGCATCAGAGATAGTACGTGAAAAACTAATGCGCTTTTTAGGCGATGAGTTACCTTATTCTGTTACTGTTGAAATTGAGCAATTTAAGCAAAAAGCCAATGGTTTATTGCATATCAACGCCCTTATTTTGGTAGAGCGTGATGGCCAAAAACGTATGGTGATAGGTAACAAAGGTGAGAAGTTAAAAGCTATCGGTAAACAAGCACGTATCGATATGGAAGAGTTATTTGATTCAAAAGTATTTCTAGAGATCTGGGTCAAAGTGAAATCTGGTTGGGCTGATGATGATCGTGCATTACGTTCGTTAGGTTACGGTGATGATTACAGCGGCTAATGGTCGCTGAGCATGTTGCTGATAGGGGTTTTTGAATGTCTATTGAGTGTCACAATGCGTTTATACTGCATCGTCGTCCCTATGGTGAAACAAGTCAGATCGTTGACTTGTTTTGCCAAGATATAGGTAAAGTTAGTCTTATTTTTAAAGGTGGTAGAAGCAGTACCCGTATGAAACGTGGTATGCCCCAACCCTTCACCTTATTGTTAGCCAGTTACTTTGGACGTGGTAGCTTAAAAACAGTCAAATCCTTGGAAGCACAAACACAAGTGGTGCCATTACATGGACAACGACTTTATATTGCTATGTATATCAACGAGCTACTGTATCGATTATTACAAGCTGAAACTGCCTGTGATGGTCTATTTGAATGTTACCAACGTACTTTAATTAGTATTGCCCGCGACGAAGATCCGCAAAAATCACTTCGCTTGTTTGAATTAACGCTATTAGAAACACTTGGTTATGGTGTTAATTTTGAGCAAGATGTGTATAGCGAAGAGTTGATTGAAGCCGGTTTTCAGTATCAGTATCAACAGCAGCTTGGTTTTTTTGCTAAACAAGCTATCTGTAAACCTGATCAAGTTTATGATGGCCAAGATATTATCAATCTATCGCAACGCAAGCTCGATAGTGAAGCCACACTGAAGATGGCAAAGCGTTTTTGTCGTCAAGCATTAGCAAACTTATTAGGCGATAAGCCACTTCATAGCCGCACCTTGTTTGCAGCTAAATAACAGAGTAGAGATAAAGGAAAGAAGATGAGCAAAATTTTATTAGGTGTGAATATTGACCACGTTGCAACCTTACGTAATGCACGTGGCACTTGTTATCCTGAGCCTGCACATTTAGCCGCTGTTGCTGAAACTTCTGGTGCAGATGGTATTACTATTCACCTACGTGAAGACCGTCGTCATATTCATGACCGTGATGTTGCGGTATTAGCGCAAACATTACAAACACGCATGAATTTAGAAATGGCTGTCACAGATGAAATGGTAGAGATTGCATTAAAAACCAAACCTGCTTTTGTTTGTTTAGTACCAGAAAAGCGTGAAGAGTTGACCACTGAAGGTGGTTTAGATGTAGTAGGTAATTACGATAAAATTGCCGATGCTGTTAGTCGTTTAAATGCGGCTAATATTCAAGTGAGTTTGTTCATCGACCCTGAAGCTGCACAAATTGATGCAGCAGTGAAAATGCAAGCTGCTTATGTTGAGTTACATACAGGACAGTATGCCGACGCGGAAAGCGAAGCGGTTCAAGAAGCTGAATTGGCTCGTGTTGCTAAAGCTGCCACTTATGGTCAGAAAGCCGGTATCAAAGTGAATGCGGGTCATGGTTTGAATTATCATAATGTTAAACCGATTGCTGCTTTACCAGAAATTATTGAGCTTAACATTGGGCATGCCATTGTTGCTCGTGCATTAGTAGATGGCTTTGCTGTTGCGGTAAGTGAAATGAAACGCTTAATGGTAGAAGGCCGTAATCAGAGTTTATAACGCTCTACTACCTAATATAAAAAAATTTATAATCCCACTCATTTTGTCTGATACTGGTTATCGGGCAAGGTGAGTGGGATTTTTTGGTTAATCTACCGCTTGTCTAGGGGTTGGTTAAATGATTTGTTGATCGCTTTTTTATCACCCAATATACGTGAAGTAATAGTGCCTGCAGTCATTGCACCACTTACATTCAATGCGGTACGTGCCATATCGATTAAAGGCTCAATAGAGATCAGTAAGGCTGCGATAGTAACAGGCAAACCCATAGCAGGTAATACGATCAAAGCAGCAAAGGTTGCACCACCGCCCACCCCAGCAATACCAAATGAACTAATAGCAATAATCGCTACTAACGACAGAATGAAGTTAATTTCCATCGGGTTAATACCCATGGTCGGCGCGACCATTACTGCAAGCATAGCAGGGTAGATACCCGCACAGCCATTTTGTCCAATGGTTGCGCCAAAAGTCGCAGATAAATTAGCAATGGCTGGTGGCACATTTAACTTGGTTATTTGTGCTTCGACATTCAAAGGAATAGTCGCTGCAGAGCTACGAGAGGTAAAAGCAAAGGTCAATACTGGCCAAATGCGCTTAAAGTATTGCGCAGGGCTAACACCCACTAATGACACTAATAGACCATGAACAATAAACATTAATAAGATAGCGATATATGAAGCAACGATAAAGCCCAGTAAGTTTAAAATATCACTTAAGCTAGATGTCGCAACGACTTTTGCCATTAATGCCGCAATACCATATGGCGTGAGTGCAATGATCATTTTTACTAAACGCATCACAACAGATTGTGCCGCTTCGATAAAGGTGCGAATAGGCGCTTCAAGCTCTTGTTTTTCAATCATCACTCGGCGAGCCGCAATACCTACCAGAATGCCAAATATTACCACGGCAATAATCGACGTAGAACGGGCACCTGTTAAATCAGCAAAAGGATTAGTAGGAATAAAGCTAACCAGCATTTGTGGGATAGTCAGGTCAGCGACGCTGCCTAAACGATTTTCTAATACACTGATACGGGCCGTTTCACGCACACCTTCAGACAAGCCTGCAGCTGAAAGACCAAAACTCTGTGTTACCACAATACCAATCAGCGCTGCAATCATGGTAGTGAATAACAAAATAGCAATGGTTAATGCACTAATCTTTCCTAACGAACCTGAGTTTTCGAGCTTTACTACTGCAGCAATCATGGACACTAATACTAATGGCATGATCACCATCTTTAATAGCCCAACGTAGCTACTACCCACTACATTAACCCATTCTAATGTGTGTTTGATGATTGGATTAGTTTCACCATAAATAAGGTGAATAATAAGACCAAAAGCACTACCTAATACTAAGCCTAGTAAGACTTGTCGAGATAATGTATTAGCTTTTCTTTGCTGCTTAAATAAGAACAACAGGATGAAAACAAATACCGCTAAGTTAGCGATAACTGCAATTGACATGGAATTTCCTTAATAATAAGTACGAATGAAATGAATAACATTGATTTTATTTTCACCTAACTAGCGCGTTAGATGAGATGGGCAGGGATTCTAATCACCTAATAAGCAAATAACAAAGCCAGATAAATCATTGTTTATGTCGTTTGGTTATAAGTAATAACTAACAGTGGTTTTGATATTGAATTTAGACTCTAAAGTAAAGACCGCCAATAACTTTAATGCTCTACATTTTTCATGGTTATGAGCATTTGGAATCATCTTGGAAAGTGCATTAATTTATAATAATCATAACAAATCGTTGGCATCAATAACTGTCATCAAACATCATGCTTTTTTATGTGCTTTTAATGAAAGCTTTACATCAATAGAACCGAGCATTTATGATTCTTGTATTAATCTATTTTTTAGTACTTTGGGAATATTTCATGTCAGCTAACTTAACGCAATTACTCTCTATTATGCAGCAACTTCGTACCCCGGAAACAGGCTGCCCTTGGGACTTAAAACAAACCTTTGATAGCGTGGTTCCTCATACGATAGAAGAAGCCTATGAAGTGGCTGATGCGATTGCCAATAAAGACTTTGATGATCTAAAAGGCGAATTAGGAGACCTATTATTCCAAGTGGTGTTTTATGCACAAATGGCCAAAGAGCAGGAATTATTTGAATTTGATGACATATTGGCGGTATTGAATGAAAAATTGATCCGTCGTCATCCACATGTGTTTTCTACTTCAGAAATAAAAACGGATGCTGAAATTAATGCCAACTGGGAAGCAGAAAAAGAGAAAGAGCGTCAGAAAAAAGCACAATCACAAAATAAACAAGAGAGCGTATTAGATAATATTCCATTAGCATTACCTGCCTTAACACGTGCTTACAAAATTCAAAAGCGCGCTGCCAGTGTCGGGTTTGATTGGGCGGAATTAGAGCCTGTGGTTGCTAAAATTCATGAAGAGCTAGATGAAGTATTAGTGGAAGTGAAACGCACGGATCTAAATGATGCTCAACAAAAAGAGCGTATTGTCGATGAATTAGGTGATCTATTATTTGCCAATGTTAATTTGATTCGCCACCTAAAAGCTAATCCAGAGCAAGTATTAACTCAAGCAAATAGTAAGTTTTCAACGCGTTTTAAGCGTGTTGAGGCACATGTTAGAGCATTAGGTAAAGAGATGGGTGATTGCACATTGAATGAATTAGATGCAATTTGGAATGAGATTAAGCACCTTCCTCAATAACTTGCTTGATGCTATTAAGGGAGTCAAAGGGAGTTATTTTGTGTATGAAACTTAAACAATCTTGCTGCCTTTTCACACTTTTTATATTTAATTTCATTAAATTTTTCCTACTGTTTTATGGCCTTTAATAATCGACTCCTTTAAATTTCAGTGACCTAGCTATAGACCCTATGGCTATAGGTCTCTTAGCTAATATCACCAATCTTAAACACACCTGATCGACTCTATTTTTGCGCGTTAATAACACTGTTATTTTTCAAACAAACCCTGATGGAATTTTGTACTTCGAAGAATCGTTGATTTATTTATGATATGTTAATAAATATGCAAATACGCATTTGGGTAAATGATTTGACTACCCATCAAACTAACCACATTCATTAGACGCCTTAATTTAGCGTTATACAAAATAGTTTTCTTTTTCAATATTGATATGGAAAACGAAAGTTATTTGATCAGGCTAGTTAGGATGCTAGCGAAGGTGGTAGTTGAAAATTTATTATTCGTAAAACTCACGGAGGAAGTATGAAGTTAGTTAAAAAAATCTCGATGGTTGTTGCTTCAATGGCGGCGATAGGTGCTTTATCTACAGCCAATGCAGATGCCTTAGATACGGTGATTGAGCGAGGCGCACTAAATTGCGGTGTGGTACTTGATTTCCCACCTATGGGCTACACTGATAAAGACAACCAACCAGCAGGTTTTGATGTTGACTACTGTAATGATTTAGCAGAAGCATTAGGCGTTAAATCTAACGTTATTAATTTAACTTGGGCAGACAGGATCCCTTCTTTAATCTCTTCAAAAACAGATGTGGTTATCGGTTCTACTTCAGACACGCTAGAACGAGCTAAGTCAGTTGGTTTCACTTATCCTTACTTTGTTTTTAAATTCCAAGTGTTATCTAAAAAAGGCGTGGAAATCGATTCTTTTGATGACCTTAAAAACGTTAAAGTGGGTGCTGCCATTGGTACTACTTACGAAACAGAGTACTTTAAATACGCTGACGAAAAAGGCTGGGGAAGAGATAATTACACTTCTTTCAAATCTGAAAATGATGCATTCCTAGGTTTATACCAAGGTAAAATCGATGCACTTGTTTCAACTAATACCAACATTGCAACTAAATTAGCTTCTGGTCAATTTGATGACTTTGTTGCTGGTCCTTACGTGCCTAACTATGATGATGTGGTAGGTATTATTGCTAAGCGTGATGAGATTGCTTGGATCAATTACTTAAATCTATTCTTAATCCACCAAGTGCGTGACGGTAAGTTAAACGACTTACATGTTAAACATTTTGGTTCTCCTGTATCTGAAGATATGGTGAAAGCGTTAATTGAAAACCGCTAATCTCTAGCGTAATTATTTAATGGTCTACTTTTATTTTAAATAAAGTAGGCCATTTGTTTTTATAGTAGAGAGACCCTATTAATAGGGCAGTTTTTCACTTTCGTAATATCAAAAATTCAAACAGGCTCCTAATAGCAATATTTATTGGGGATGGACAAAGTAGCATTTGAGTTTAACTCACTGCAGTTTGAATTATTTAAAGAGGGTATATGGATAGTTATAACTTTCATTGGAGTGTAGTATGGGATGCTTTTCCGCAATTATTAGGTGGCGCATTTACTACATTACACGTCTCTGTTTTATCAATGTTAGTAGGGATCGTTGCGGCGGTTTTTTTAGCATTGGGTAAAATGTCTAACTCTAAGATTTTATCTTTTTTATCCAGTATATGGATTGAGCTTTCTCGAAATACACCGGCATTATTTCTGATTTATATGGCTTACTTTGGCTTAGGTGCTTACGGCATCCATTTAAGCCCTTACTTATCGGTTTTTGCTGCCTTAGTATTTGTAAATGGTGGGTATTTAGCAGAAACATTTCGTGGTGGTTTTCAATCTATTCCACCAACACAATACAATGCAGCGCGCTCTTTAGGCATGAATAGTGTGCAGGCATATCGTCATATTATCTTACCGCAAATGTTTAGACGCATTTATCACCCAATGACCAATCAATTTATCTGGTCAATATTAATGAGTTCATTAGGTATATTAGTGGGAATGAATGATTTGTCAGGAGAAACACAACGTTTACAGTCTAGCTCTTTTAGAACTTTAGAGTTCTTTATTGTCGCTGCGGCCATGTATTACGTAATTGCTAAGCTAGTTTTATTTGCTGCGCACTTAGTATCGAAACGTGTCTTTAAAGGGAGTTATCATAATGAATTTATTTACTCCTATCTCTTGGAATGATGCAGGTTTCATTTTAACGGGCGTGTTAAATACCGTTTATATCTCTGTGATTGCGATCTTCTTCGGTACTATTTTAGGTTTAGTACTGGGGTTTGCTAGAGCAGAAGGTAACAAGATAGTGAATATGTGTTTAGGTGGTGTACTGGACATCTTAAAATCGGTACCCCTGATTATTCAGCTTATCTTATTCAGTACTTTTATTGGTGCCATGGGTTACCCACTTGAACCATTTGTAGCTGGCTCGATTATTTTATCACTGTATACCATGGCCTTTATGGTTGAGGTATTTAGAAGTGGTTTTGATAATGTGCCCGCAGCGACCAAGAAAGCAGCGCGCTCATTGGGCATGAGTTATTGGCAAACTGTCCGACATATTAGTATTCCGATTGGCATGCGGTCGGTATTACCGTCATGGATAGGTGTTGGCTTGAGTGTGATTAAAGACTCAGCACTGGTATCGGTCATTGGTTATATGGAATTGTTAAGAACTGCAGAGCAGTTGATATCACGTTCGCAACAGGCCGTGATGATTTTAGTAGGCGTAGGGTTGTTTTATTTTTTGATCTCTTACCCATTGTCGCTTTATGGTAAATACATAGAAAGGAAAATGACAAGATGATAGAAATCAAAGGTGTTCATAAATCTTTTGGTGATTTAGAAGTATTAAAAGGTATTGATCTTGATGTTAAAAAAGGCGAAGTAGTCAGTATTATCGGTGCCAGTGGTAGCGGTAAATCAACGCTTCTATATTGTATTAATGCTATTGAAGCGATTAATGGCGGCAAGATATTAGTGGATGGGGTAGATGTTCACGATAAAAATACGGATAAAAACCAACTAAGACAAAATTTAGGCATGGTATTCCAACAATGGAACTCCTTCCCGCACTTAACGGTATTGGAAAATGCGGCATTAGCGCCACAAGTGGTAAAAGGTTTTAGTAAAGAAAAAGCCGAAGAGATTGCTACAAAAGAGCTTACTCATGTGGGACTAGGGGATAAGTTACATGAATATCCAACCAAGATGTCTGGTGGTCAGCAGCAACGTTTAGCAATTGCGCGCGCACTAGCGATGGATCCGCCTTATATGTTGTTCGATGAAGTGACCTCGGCATTAGACCCTGAACTTGTGGGTGAGGTGTTGGATACATTGAGGTTATTACGTGATGATGGCATGACCATGATTTGTGTGACCCATGAGATCGCCTTTGCCAAAGAGGTCTCTGATAAAGTGGCCTTTTTCCATAAAGGATTAATCGAAGAGATGGGTACCCCGCAACAGGTGTTAGAGAACCCACAAAAAGAGCGTACTAAGCAGTTTTTAAGTAAAGTGCTTTAATCGCTCTTTCGAAAACGGCGCTACTAGTTACTAACTAATAGCGCCGTTTTTTTAATTTAGCTTTAAAAACCAAATGATTTTCGGGTGCACTTTGTTCTCAAAAAAATACCATTTATGCATTAAAGTGTTTTTATCGTTTGTCGGGAATCACAGTAGTTGATATACTGCTCTCCCATCTAAATGTTCAATTTTCTTCCATTTTGATAAAGCGGTCACACTTTAAAAATCTTAACTTTAATAATTAACAAGTTAGGCTATTTTTGCGTGTGATTTTTTTATTGGTGAATAAAATTAACACTCTTTTTCTTCTTAATGGCTCAGGGTTATTATGACAACAAAATATATATTCGTAACTGGTGGTGTTGTTTCATCACTTGGTAAAGGTATTGCTGCAGGCTCTCTTGCCGCAATTTTAGAAGCGCGTGGTTTAGACGTAACGATTCTAAAACTTGACCCGTATATTAACGTTGACCGGGCACAATGAGCCCAATTCAGCACGGTGAAGTATTCGTGACTGACGATGGTGCTGAAACGGATCTTGACTTAGGTCACTACGAACGTTTTGTTCGTACCAAAATGACTAAACGCAATAATTTTACAACAGGTCGAATCTATTCTGACGTATTAGCTAAAGAGCGTCGCGGTGACTACCTGGGGGCTACTATTCAGGTGATTCCTCATATCACTAATGAAATCCAAGCACGTGTTATTGCTGGTGGTGAAGGACATGATGTTGCTATTGTTGAGCTAGGTGGAACAGTAGGTGATATTGAGTCACAACCATTCCTTGAAGCTATTCGTCAATTGGCATTAAAAGTCGGTCGTGAAAATGCAATGTTCATGCATTTAACACTTTTACCTTATCTAAAAACAGCGGGTGAAGTAAAAACTAAACCAACGCAACATTCGGTAAAAGAGTTACGTAGTCTAGGTATTCAACCTGATATTCTAATTTGTCGTAGTGAAGTGAGCTTCCCAGCGAATGAACGCGCAAAAATTGCTTTATTCTGTAACGTTCAAGAGAAGTCAGTTATTTCATTACGTGATGTTGACTCAATTTATAAAATTCCAGCTTTATTAAAACAACAGGGTTTAGATCAAATCTGTGTTGAACGTTTTGGTTTAGATTGTCCTGAAGCTGATTTAAGCGAATGGTCAAAAGTAGTTGCAGAAGAAGCAAATACAACCAGTGAAGTGATCATTGGTATGGTTGGTAAATACATTGAATTGCCAGATGCATATAAATCTGTGAATGAAGCGTTAAAACACGGTGGTCTAAAAAATGCTGCCACTGTTAAGATTAAATACATTGATTCACAAGATGTTGAGATTAAAGGACTATCTGTTCTTGAAGGTGTTGATGCGATCTTAATCCCTGGTGGGTTTGGTGAGCGTGGTGTTGAAGGTAAAATTCTTGCAGCACAATATGCACGTGAAAATAAGATACCTTATTTAGGCATCTGTTTAGGTATGCAAGTGGCATTAATTGAGTTTGCTCGTAATGTAGCAGGTCTTAAAAATGCACACTCAACAGAGTTTGATGAAAAATCAGAAAACCCAGTGGTTGGTTTAATTACTGAGTGGATTGATAAATCAGGTGAAGTTGAACAACGTACTGAAGATTCGGACTTAGGTGGTACAATGCGTGTAGGTTCGCAGAAGTGTCATCTAGCGAGTAACTCTAAAGTATTGGAAATGTACGGTAGCAAGGAAATATTTGAGCGCCACCGTCATCGTTATGAAGTAAATAACAACCTATTACCAGCAATTAAGAAAGCGGGTTTACAGATCACTGGTTTATCTGAAGATAAGAAACTAGTAGAAATCATTGAAAACCCAAATCATCCTTGGTTTGTTGCAGCGCAATTCCATCCGGAATTCACTTCAACGCCTCGTGATGGTCACCCTTTATTTAAAGGGTTTATAAAAGCTGCGATAGATCATCAACAAGGTCGTTTTTCATAGTTTTTGTTGACCCGATCGCATTAGTTTGTTAAAAAATTACACATTAAAAGGCTGTGGTCACAAATCACAGCTTGTAATGAAGAATTTTTAAAATTTATTTTTATTAAAACAAAGGAAAAATCATGTCAAACATCGTTAAAGTACTTGGTCGTGAAATCATGGATTCACGTGGTAACCCAACTGTAGAAGCTGAAGTTCATCTAGCAGACGGTTCTATCGGTATGGCTGCTGCTCCATCTGGCGCATCTACTGGTTCTCGTGAAGCACTTGAATTACGTGACGGCGACAAAGCACGTTACCTAGGTAAAGGTGTACTTAAAGCTGTTGAAGCTGTAAACGGTCCAATCGCTGAAGCACTAGCTGGTAAAGATGCACTAGCACAAGCTGAGCTTGACCAAATCATGATCGACCTAGACGGAACAGAAAACAAAGCTAAATTTGGCGCAAACGCTATCCTAGCTGTTTCTCTAGCTGCTGCTAAAGCTGCTGCAATCTCTAAAAAAGTACCACTATACGCTCACATTGCTGATCTAAACGGTACTTCTGGTGTTTACTCTATGCCGCTTCCAATGATGAACATCATCAATGGTGGTGAACACGCAGATAACTCTGTAGATATCCAAGAATTCATGATCCAACCTGTTGGCGCTGCTAACTTCCGCGAAGGTCTACGTATGGGTGCTGAAGTATTCCATAGCCTTGCTAAAGTACTTAAAGCTGACGGTCACTCAACTGCTGTTGGTGATGAAGGTGGTTTCGCTCCAAACCTTGCTTCTAACGAAGCTGCACTTGCTGCAATCAAAGTTGCTGTTGCAAACGCTGGTTACGAGCTAGGTAAAGACATTACATTAGCGATGGACTGTGCTGCATCTGAGTTTTACGATAAAGAAGCAAACATCTACGACCTTAAAGGTGAAGGTAAAAAATTCACTTCAGAAGAGTTCAACTTCTTCCTTAAAGATCTTACTGAACAGTACCCAATCGTTTCTATCGAAGATGGTCTTGACGAGTCTGACTGGGATGGTTTCGCACATCAAACTAAATTAATGGGCGATAAAGTTCAATTAGTTGGTGACGATCCATTCGTAACAAATACTAAGATTCTTAAGCGTGGTATCGACAACGGTATTGCTAACTCAATCTTAATCAAATTCAACCAAATCGGTTCTTTAACTGAAACTTTAGCTGCAATCAAAATGGCTAAAGACGCTGGTTTCACAGTTGTTATCTCTCACCGTTCTGGTGAAACTGAAGATGCAACTATCGCTGACCTAGCTGTTGGTACAGCTGCTGGCCAAATCAAAACTGGTTCATTAAGCCGTTCTGATCGTGTTGCTAAGTACAACCAACTTCTACGTATCGAAGAAGCGCTAGGTTCAAAAGCACCTTACAACGGTCTTAAAGAAGTTAAAGGTCAGTAATTCTTTAAATAGAATATGATTTTTAAATCTTAAGATTTAAATCCTCAACTTAGGTTGGGGATTTTTTTGCCTGCTGTTTGGTGAAAGATTAGGTGCAAAGCACCTCATTACTTCAGTCTTAAAGAAGTTAAAGGTCAGTAATTCTTTAAATAGAATACGATTTTTAAATCTTAAGATTTAAATCCTCAACTTAGGTTGGGGATTTTTTTGCCTGCTGTTTGGTAAAAGGTTAGGTGAAAGCGCATTAAACCTTTCTAATCCCCTGGGCATTTAGCTTAAATCATATCTTAATGCTTAAAGTCAGCGTAAAATGCGCATTTTTTAAATGTAGTGGTGGAAAAGTAATGCCTGTAGTTATTGAGATCCTTGGGTGGACCAGTGTTTTCTTTTATGTCTTTTTAATGGTCTTTAATGGCATGAAAAACATACGCTTAGCTTCCTTTTTATCAGTCATTAATGATGTTTCCTGGGGGATTTTAATTGGTGTGATGCCAAAGGTATTGCTGAACCTAGTAGTGGGAAGCGTGACCTTATACCGTTATTTATGTGATTTTACTGAATTATCACGCCGTATCACTCTGATTATCTTAGTAATTATGATCGCTTTTTTAACTTACGCAACTTACTTCTCAGTGAATGATTATCTGGCTAATCCATCTTTAGGACTGTTATTAACTTGGGTTGATTTTGCGATTATTTTAACCGCGCTGAGTGTTAAAAAAATCCGATTTTTCCAGTTTTTTATGTGGATATCTGCTTTTGTTGGCGGCTATGCTTATTATTTACTAGGCATCGATCAAATGATTGTTATCAAAGCGATTGTTGGTTTAATTATGACTCATAAGCTATTTTTCCATCCGCTTTTCCCACAATTAGAGAGCAAATTACTTTTTTGGAAAAAATGACGTTAGGCAAAATAATTAAGCACAGTCTAATTTAGCATGCTTGAGCTAATGTTAATTTTCCTTGTAATATGGGATGATTAACTTTTTATTATTGAGTTTACTTATCATGCGCTTACTGTTATTTGTGTTTGTTTTCCCTCTTCTCTTTATTGCAGTACCATTTATGGTTTGGTAAAAATGGGCTGCAAGATAATCGTGAATATAGAAAAGCCGTTGATCTCGCTACGGCAAGTAATACAGAACTCACGACACGTAATCAAATGATGTTCTCTGAAATTGATAATTTAAAAACTGGCACTGAAGCAATAGAAGAGCGAGCCCGCAATGAACTAGGGCTAATTAAAGAAGGCGAAACATTTTTCCGTATCGTTCCTAAAGGCGGAGAGTTAGATGAATAAGCCCTGTTTTTCTGTGGTGATGCCTGCTGCCGGCATCGGTAAGCGTGTTGGTTCGGACATTCCTAAGCAATATTTAACGATTTTAGATAAAACGATTATTGAATATAGCCTTGCTCCTTTTTAGCACACCCTGATATTAATCAAGTGGTTGTTTCTATTGCTGATAATGATCAGTGGTTCAATAACTTGAGCGTTGTTAATCACCCTAAATTGAGTATGGTTAAAGGCGGTAAAGAGCGTGTAGATTCAGTGTTAAGTGCATTAAAGTCATTACCTGTCACTGATTATGTCTTAGTGCATGATGCTGCTCGTCCCTGTATACAAACCACCGACATTGATAAACTGCTCGATCATGCTCAACAACATGATAGCGGTGCAATGTTGGCTTATCGAGTGCGTGATACTATGAAACGTAGCGATCCTGAACAACAGATTAAACATACGGTCGATCGCGATAATTTGTGGCATGCATTAACGCCGCAGATGTTTAAAAACCAACAGCTAATTAATGCTATTACTAGTATCGAAGCGCAGCACCTGATTACCGATGAAGCGTCAGCCATAGAGTTATCTGGTGGGAGTGTTTCAATTATTGAAGGGCGTAGTGATAATATTAAAGTCACACAAGCAGAAGACTTATTATTAGCGGAATTCTATCTCTCAAAAATTTAATACATATTTTTACATTTAAAACACACGGTTAATTTTATACACATTGTTAAGGAATATTTATGATCCGTATCGGACATGGTTATGATGTACACAAGTTTGGTGGCGAAGGCCCAATTACCATTGCAGGTGTAAAGATCCCTTACACTCAAGGTTTACTGGCTCATTCAGATGGTGATGTAGCGATCCACGCTCTGTGTGATGCGATACTTGGCGCGTTAGCATTAGGTGATATTGGCCGTCACTTTCCTGATAATGATGATGCTTTTAAAGGCATCGATAGCCGAGAATTATTAGTTAATGTATATCAACAAGCTAAGGATAAAGGTTACCGTTTAGGTAATGCTGATATCACCATCATTGCACAGGCGCCTAAAATGGCGCCACACATTGCCGATATGTGTGCAGAGCTAACACGTTTACTTGATACCGACCTAGGAAATATCAATGTCAAAGCAACCACGACAGAGAAGTTAGGTCCGATGGGGCGAAAAGAAGGCATCTCTTCACATGCGGTAGTGATCTTATTAAAGGATGCACAATGAGTGAGTTGCAGCCTGAAAAAAAGGTATACCCATTAGACTTTAATTACCTTTATGGGAAACCCACTTGTACAGGTCGCTTTAAACAACATTGTGAAGACTTTCGCGTAGAAGAGCAGTTAGATTTTGAATTAACCGGTGAAGGTGAGCATGTTTGTTTATGGGTTAAAAAAGTAGGTGAAAACACTGATTACCTAGCTAGGCAACTAGCAAAATTTGCAGGTATTGCTGCTAAGAATGTAAGCTATGCAGGCTTAAAAGATCGCCAAGCAGAGACTTATCAATGGTTCTCTTTATATATTCCTGGAAAAATAACCCCAGACTTTAGCAGCTTTGAATCACCTGGTGTCAGTATTTTAAAAGTGATTCGCCATAATAAAAAGCTACGAACAGGATGCTTATCTGGTAACAACTTCACCATTACTTTGCGTGAGGTGTCTGATAAAGCGCAATTACAGAAAGTACTCGATAAAGTTCAGCATGGTGTTCCTAATTACTTTGGTAATCAACGTTTCGGTTTTGACGGTCATAATGTTAATGCTGCACTGCAAATGTTTAATGGTCGCAAAATAAAAGATAGATTTAAACGTGGTATGTATCTGAGCGCAGCGCGAAGTTACCTGTTTAACCGTGTTATTTCTCAGCGTATTGAAGATAATTTACAAGCATCTCCAATGCTTGGCGATTGTGTGCAATTTGTTGCGAATCGATCTTTTTTCCATTACCTGATTTATCGGAACAAACCTTGCAACGTTTATCTCAACGAGAGGTCTGCTTAACAGCACCTTTATGGGGTAAAGGTGAATTGACCTCAAGCGAGGATGCACAAGAATATGAATTAAATTGTTTACAGGAGTTTGCTGATTTACAAGCAGGGTTAGCAAAAGAAGGGTTAAAGCAAGAGCGACGCCCGTTATTATTAATACCTGAGCAGTTTAGTTATCAATGGAATGATCAAGCAACATTAACACTGTCATTTTATTTACCGTCGGGTTGTTATGCAACCAGTGTAATTCGTGAGCTTATTGAGATAAATATATGATGCTATTAATTAGTAATGATGACGGTGTATTAGCACCAGGATTGTCTGCGTTACACAAGCACTTGAGTCAAATTGATGACACTGAAACTATGGTTGTTGCTCCTGAGCGTAATCATAGTGGCGCTAGTAATTCATTAACACTGGAGCACCCCTTAAGAAAGCATCAATTAGATAATGGCTTTATATCGGTTAATGGCACACCTACTGACTGTGTGCATTTAGCATTAAATAAGCTTTGTTCAACTCCGCCTAAACTGGTCGTTTCTGGTATTAATGCTGGCGCCAATATGGGCGATGATGTGTTGTATTCGGGGACAGTTGCTGCAGCAATGGAAGGACGATTTTTAGGATTACCAGCTGTTGCTGTTTCATTAGATGGTACTGAGCATTACGAAAGTGCTGCTCGCTATGCTAAAAAATTAGTAGAGCATTTGTTGGTTTCGCCATTGGAACAACATCAAGTTATTAATATTAACGTACCTGATTTACCTTTTGAGCAGATTAAAGGGATTAAAGTCACGCGTTTAGGCAAACGTCATCAAGCAGAGATGATTGAAGAAAGTATTGACCCTAGAGGGCGTGAAATTTTTGGGTTGGGCCTCCAGGGCATATTGAAGATGCAGGTGAAGGCACAGACTTTCATGCCGTTGAGCATGGTTATGTATCAATTACCCCAATCAAAGTCGATTTAACCGCGATAGAGCAGTTGCCTATGGTTGATAAATGGTTAAAAGAGATTTGATTGAACATTAGTAATGACCGCTTAAGCCGACACCTTTAAGCGCTGATAGTTAAGCCAATAACCTAAAAAGAGAAACTAAGTGAAAATATTTGCCCCCTATATGAAAAAGTAATGCTTTGGTCAAAACATAAATATGCGCCATTTTATCTTTATCTCACGGCGTTTATAGAGTCTATATTTTGGCCTATTCCAGTAGACATTATGCTGGCACCGATGGCATTGGCTAAACGAGAAAAAGCATGGCAGTTTGCTTTTGGCGCAACACTTTTTTCTGTTCTAGGTGGTGCCCTAGGTTATTACTTGGGTAGCGCATTATATGACCCTGTGGTATTACCTTTTATTGAAGCAATGCATTACCAAGGCAAAATGATAACAGCACAGTCGTGGTTTAGTGAGTGGGGCGTATTAGTGATTTTTATCGCGAGTTTTACACCTATTCCATTTAAAGTCTTTACCGTAACTGCAGGTGTTATGAGCATGGCATTTTGGCCATTTATGTTAACTGCATTAGTTGGGCGAGCGATGCGCTTCTTCTTAGTTGCTGGATTGATGGTCCTAGGGGAGAGAAAATGGAAACGAAATTAAGTAAATACATCGATGCATTAGGTTGGTTAACTATTTTAGCGGCGGTTATTTTATATTTTACAATTAAGCACTAAATAACAGTGAAATATCTATTATCTGCCACTTTTGTACTATTAACTGCTTGTTCTGGGCAAAGTGATCGAGCACCTGTTTATGATGCGACTTCGACTCCTAAGCCTTATGTTGCAACAGGACAAAGCATTTCGCCAGGACAAGCTACCTATATAGTGGAAAAAGGCGATACGCTGTATTCCATTGCTTGGCGTGCAAAAATGAACGTAAACACGCTTATTATGCGAAATAACCTCAAAAAACCTTATATTATTAGACAAGGAGAGGTATTGACACTTAGAAATGTTAGTAAAAAAGTTTCGACTGTTTCACAAAATAAGCAAAAAGTGGCCTCAAATGGTTGTTTAGGGCAAAGCTGCGCAAAAAATCAAAAAGTAAAGGTTGTTAAAAAATCAACAAAAGCATATCCTGCAAAAGTTGTTGATAAAAAAGTGACTAAAAAGCCCGTTTCACAGCCAGTTGCTAAAAAGGTATCCGATTGGCGTTGGCCAAGTGAAGGGAAATTAACTAAAACATTTGCAAATTCAACACAGGGTATGAAAGGCATATCCATTACAAATGACCGAGGCACCTCTATTTATGCGGCAGCTAGTGGTCAGGTTGTATACGCAGGGAGTGGTTTAAGAGGATATGGAAACCTCGTGATCATTAAGCATAACTACGATTATTTAAGTGCTTATGCGCATAATGACAAACTACTCGTTAAAGAGAATGAACAAGTGAAGATGGGCCAGAAAATAGCCGTGATGGGAGACAGTGGCACAGATAGCGTTTATTTACATTTTGATATTCGTTATCGAGGCAAGTCTGTTGATCCTTTACGTTATTTACCAAAAAGGTAGCGATGCAAAGAGCACAGATAATTGATTGTTTAAAGGTATAAACAATCAATTAGGCTCATCTACATGGAGTTTGTTCGAAATATTATAGAGTTAAAAGGAGTTTTAACCATGGTAGGAACAGCCTCAGTAAGTTTAGATAAACTTGATTATAATGCACAGATGCATTTTGATGATGAACAGCATGAGATTAATATGCAAAAGTCATCTGAAAAAGAGTCTAATTCAAGTACTTTTGAAACCAATCAAAAACACAAAGTAATGGATGCAACCCAACTCTACTTAGGAGAAATTGGCTATTCACCATTATTAACAGCCCCAGAAGAAGTTTACTACGCACGTCGTCTCCAGCGAGGTGATCAAGCGGCACGTAAACGTATGATAGAAAGTAATTTGCGATTAGTGGTGAAAATATCTCGCCGTTATAACAATCGTGGATTATCACTCTTGGATCTTGTTGAAGAAGGTAACCTAGGCTTGATCCGCGCCGTGGAAAAATTTGATCCTGAAAAAGGGTTCCGTTTTTCAACCTACGCTACTTGGTGGGTTCGTCAAACCATTGAGCGCGCTATTATGAATCAAACACGTACGATTCGTTTACCGATTCATATTGTCAAAAAACTTAATGTTTATTTACGTACCGCACGTGAACTAGCCCATAAACTGGCTTATGAACCAACACCTGAAGATATTGCTAAAGAATTAGATGTGCCTGCAAAAGAGGTGTCTAAAATATTAAAACTCAATGAGCGAATTAGTTCAGTTGATAGCCCGCTTGGCACAACGGCTGACAAAGACTTATTAGATATTATCCCGGATAGTACAGATCATACACCGGAAAACAGCCTACAAACCAATGATATGAAATTACGTATTGTAGATTGGCTTGAAGATCTTCAACCAAAACAACGTGAAGTTTTAGCAAGACGTTTTGGTTTGTTAGGGTATGAAGCGGATACCTTAGAGAACGTAGGTAAAGAGATCGGCTTAACACGTGAACGAGTTCGTCAAATTCAAGTGGAAGCCTTAAAATCTTTGCACTCAGTTTTATCGGCACAGGGTTTATCTATTGATTCATTATTTCAATCGTAAACTTGCTAATAAATAATTAAGCAGGAAAATAAAAAACGCATCTTCGGATGCGTTTTTTTATTTTAAAAAAGTTTTATACCAATCACACTAAATAATACCAATCATAGTAAGTAACTGATCTATTTTACTTGTTAAAACAACTTATTTTTCGTTGTAAGTTTCGTATAGGGAACAATCATTTACATCAACTTACGCCTCAAACTAAGCCATTTTTCCGGCGCAAAATTTAGATCAGTTATTTAATACAATTGGTATAACTGCTCTATTTTGTTTGTTAAAATAACTTATTACTTCGTTGTCACTTTCGCAAATAGAGCAATTATTAATGAATTAACATCTTTTCGTTCATTCTCCGATAGACGATTAACGAAGTTAATCGTCGAAATGCTTAAATTACGCCTTGAGTTAAGTCATTTTCCTGTGCGAAATTTAGAGCACTTATTTAATGCAATTGGTATTAATTACATTAATTCAGATTGTGAAAAACTAAAGGAAGGGTCTATCTCTCTTAGCTCTTTTGCTAATAAAAGTTGAGCTTTTGCATTTTCAATTTCACGCCATTTACGCGGTTTAGGTTTACGTTTAACTGGAGTGGCTAATAAACTATCTAGGGTCATCTCTGTATCGTTCATTTGAGCTTGTTGCATGCTATCTCCTTACATTTACTTTCCAATGTTTATTTCATGCTAAACACAATAATGCGGGTTTATTGCATTTTTATGACGGCACAATGTTTCTTTTATTAATAAAACCTACCTCTTTAGATAGAAGGTCATAAGTGAATTTGTAACCTATGCTAGTTAGCTAACCTTAAAAAAGGTAGGTGGCTGACAACAAGGAGGGGTTATGCAGAAAGGTGAAGGATTTACCTTAGTAGAGTTGATGATTGGATTAGCACTGATATCAATTGTATTGGCTATCTCTGCTGCTTCCTATCAAACTTTAGTCGCCAATCAAGCATTGTCACATGCAACGAACCAAGTTTATTACACGCTACAGTTAGCAAAAACAGAGGCGATTAAGCGCAACAAAAAGGTTTACGTTCACTTTTGCCAACAATTATCTAATTGGTATGTTGGCATGAGTGAAGAGTCTGGTTGTGATTGCTTTACAGTGAACTCATGCCAATTGGATGGTGTTGATAATGTGCAACATCTAGTGGATGGTGAGCAAGTCATGATCAGTCAAGCGAATATGAAATTTGTAGATGATCAAGCTTCCTACGGATCATTACGCTTTACTGTTAAAACCGGTTCGGTCACCTTAACAAACCAACATCAAGGTGCGTTATCTGTTATTCAAAGTGCAATGCGTTTACGGGTATGCTCGCCAGGTAAAGCCGCACTTGGGCATAAAAAATGTTAGTAACCAATAGATATCAAAGAGGCTTTAGCCTAGTCGAGATTTTAGTTTGTCTTTTTTTAGGATCTTTATTGTTAGCTATGATCATCGGTTTGTATGTGAGTAACCTTGGTAATACTAATGAATCGCTAATTCATTCGCGTTTACGCACTGACCTACAGGCTTTAATTGGGATCATGGAAAACGATTTGCGTCGAGCAGGTTACGGTGGACAAGCCTTTTTAGTCGGAGATGATAGCGATAAAGTGTTTGCTGTTACCAATACAGTAGATCAGCAATGTGTTGTTTATACTTATAACTTTGATCATGCTGAATCACCTGATGTACAACACTTTATGGGGTTTCGTTATTCCGTTAAAAATAAAAGCATACAATTTGGACGCAAGGTAGATAAACAAGTGAGTAACTGCTTTTCTAGTGGTTATTGGGTTAATTTAACGGATCCTAACTTTTTAAAAATTAAACAATTAAACTTTTTGGAGAGTGAGGTCGCAAATTCTCAACTAACCCTACGCCATCTGCATATCGACATTCAGGTTGAATGGGTAAAAGATAGTGAATATAACCACCAAATAAGCACTTTGGTACAAACCAGAAATCCTGAGTGGCAATGATTTAAGCTTCTAGATAGAAGCTATTAAGCAGGCTACCAATTGCCAACTTTTCTTTATTTGTATCACTATTTACCTTTAACCCAAAAATAGACTATTTATAAACCTTTAATAAATATAAACTAATCTGTATATTTTTTTATAAGGAAATAATGCGTTGAACCTACCTGCGAAGTCTTGGATAACGAGCTATTTTGTTTGCTTCTTCTTCATTTGGGGAATTTTCTTACCTTTTTGGGGAGTATGGTTAGCTGAAAAAGGGATCAGCCCTGAGCAAATTGGGACATTATTTTCATTAGGGTTAGTATTACGCTTCGTGAGTAATATTGGCCTATTACCCCGCTTAAAAACCGCTAATGCACCTCTTACTATGGTTAGTTACCTAACCTTTTTTACCTTACTATGTTTAATCTCATTAGTGTTCTTTCAAGGTTGGTATGCCTTAGGGGCTGCAACCTTACTACTTAACTTCCTATTAGCGCCTATGGTGCCGCTTGGGGACATCATTGGCACTCGCTTAGTTAAACAGATCCAAATGAATTATGGCAAGGTACGGCTCTGGGGATCGGTCAGCTTTATTATTGGTTCGACCTTTGTAGGCTGGACGATTGGTGAGTTTGGGTACGATAGTATTTTATGGTTGATTATTCTTGCTGTTTTTTTAAATTACAGTTTAAGCCTGATTAAACTTAATCCACAATTACAAGAACAAAGTCGGCCCAATGCAGGGAGCACTAACAATTTACTCTCGCTGTTGAAACAGCCTAATGTTATTTATTTCATTCTTGTGATGGGATTAATTCAAGGTAGTCATGCTGCTTACTATTCGTTTAGTGCTCTTTATTGGACATCAATGGGGATCAGTGAGTTTAATATCGCCATCCTATGGGGATTGAGTGTATTTGCTGAAGTAATACTAATGCGTTTCAATGACAGATTATTTAATAAATGGTCTGTTAAACAGATGTGTTTATTAGCCTTAGCGGCTGGCTTAGTCCGTTGGGGAACCCTCTATCAAACCACAGACTTTATCTGGTTGCTGGTGGTCCAAACTTTTCATGCTTTTACCTTTGCGCTAGCCCACTTAGCGGCGATGCGCTTTATTGCAATGCAAGACGAGCATTTAATGGTTGGTTATCAAACGCTGTATTCCGGCGTGGCATTAGGCTTGGTTATGGCTGTATTAACCTTTGTATCCGGTTGGATCTATGCACCGCAAGATAGCAGCCTCTTTCTTTGGATGGCGCTTATTCTATTGCCAGTTTTATTGTTATTAAAACGTTGGAAATGTGATTCATCATCTCATTAATTTAATACTTAAGTTGTTGAGAAATAGATCTAATCTGAACTTATCTACGTACTAAAGCTCTAATAACTTGAAATTAATAAAATAATCCCCATAACTAAAGTGTATTCATAATATTTATTGAGGTTCCTATGTTTGCTCGGTTATTTTTAATTTTCACTGGTGTATCTTTATTAGAAATATTTGTATTAGTGAAAGTAGGCGGCTTCATCGGCGCTTGGCCAACTATTTCATTAGTCATCTTAACCGCATTAATTGGTTCTGCTTTAGTGCGAAGCCAAGGTTTACAACTTATACAAAAAGTACAGCAGCGCATGGCTGAAGGTGAAATGCCAGGGCAACAATTAATTGAAGGAATGATGTTAGTTGTTACAGGGATCTTACTCGTAACACCTGGGTTTGTGACAGATATAACAGGTTTACTATTATTACAGCCTACTATTCGCGGTAATATAGCTAAACTAATTTTATCTAATGTTAAATTTGCACCACAAGGTGGAATGGGAAGTTTTTCAAGCCAAGGCTTTGGTCGACAATCAGCTCATGATGACACAATCATTGAAGGTGAATTCGAACGCAGAGAAGAAAAGAAGCTTGATTAATAAATACTTATTATTTTTTAAATTGCTCAATGAGTAATCCATTTGTCACATTAGCTACGTACTATATGTGCGATGTTTATTATTGAACACTAGAAACAGTAAATAAGAATAAAAAAGGGGGCTCGGTGATGAATCGTCCTAGCACGTTAAGAATTTTTAAAAAATATCAACCACGTCAGATTGCAAAATTTGCAAAAGGTTTTTTTAATGCGCGTATTTTTATTGCAGGCTTAGGCCGCTTTAGGGTAATAGAAGGCAAAGTAGTTGCTTATCAGTGTCTCAAAGCAGAGCAAAAAGTGATCATTGCTGCTAGTGAAATTAACAAAATGGTCTCAGAATTATCTAATCCCAAAACCATCCCAGCATAATTTTTAACTTTATGTTTAAAGGCTTATTTTCCATCAACAGTTAGATTGAGGGAAAATAAGCCTTTTTTACTGCCCATTCCAAATTATTTTTATTTTTTTATTACATCTCTTGAATCGTACCTTTTTGACCCCATCACTTAATCAACCAATTCTGTTAACTATTACTATTAAAGGAAGTCACAATGTCTATTCGTCCTCTACACGATCGCGTTATTCTAAAACGTACAGAGCAAGAAACTAAATCTGCGGGCGGTATTGTTTTAACTGGAAGCGCAGCTGAAAAATCAACACGCGGAGAAGTTATTGCAGTAGGTAATGGCCGTATTCTAGAAAATGGTGAAGTAAGACCATTAGATGTAAAAGTAGGTGATACCGTTATCTTCAGTGAAGGTTATGGCCTAAAAACAGAAAAGATTGAAGGCGAAGAAGTACTTATCTTAAGTGAGAATGACATTCTAGCGATCGTTGAATAATCGTTATTATTTTATTTTAAAGAACACAGTAAAAGGAAAATATAATGTCTGCTAAAGAAGTTCAATTTGGTAATGATGCACGAATTAAAATGCTTGAAGGCGTTAACGTATTAGCAAATGCAGTACGTGTTACGCTAGGTCCTAAAGGCCGTAACGTTGTTATCGACAAAGTTTCGGTGCACCGCACATCACTAAAGATGGTGTGACAGTAGCAAAAGAGATCGAACTGGCTGATAAGTTTGAAAACATGGGCGCGCAAATGGTAAAAGAAGTAGCGTCTCAAACTAATGATGCAGCAGGTGACGGTACAACTACAGCGACGGTATTAGCACAATCAATCATCACTGAAGGCTTGAAAGCGGTAGCTGCGGGTATGAACCCAATGGACCTGAAACGTGGTATTGATAAAACAGTTAAAGCAGCGGTTGAAGAGCTTAAAAAACTATCAACACCTTGTTCAGATTCAAAAGCGATCACACAAGTAGGGACTATCTCTGCAAACTCTGATGTTGAAATCGGTGAAATCATCGCGACTGCTATGCAAAAAGTAGGTAACGAAGGTGTTATTACTGTTGAAGAAGGTCAAGGTCTAGAAAACGAATTAGACGTTGTAGAAGGTATGCAGTTTGACCGTGGTTACCTATCTCCTTACTTCATGACTAATCAAGAAGCCGGTACGGTTGAGCTTGATAGCCCATTCATCCTAATTGTTGATAAGAAGATCGGAAACATCCGTGAACTACTACCAACATTAGAAGCAGTAGCAAAAGCATCAAAACCATTAATGATTATTGCTGAAGATGTTGAAGGCGAAGCGCTAGCAACATTAGTCGTTAATAACATGCGTGGTATCGTGAAAGTAGCTGCAGTTAAAGCGCCTGGTTTTGGTGACCGTCGTAAAGCAATGCTACAAGATATTGCAATCTTAACAGCCGGTACTGTTATCTCTGAAGAGATTGGCTTAGACCTAGAAAAAGTAACACTTGAAGATTTAGGTCAAGCAAAACGCGTTGTTATCAATAAAGATGAAACAACCATTATCGATGGTGCGGGTGAGCAAGAAGCAATCCTAGCGCGCGTTGGTCAAATCAAACAACAAATCGAAGCATCTTCTTCTGACTACGATAAAGAAAAACTACAAGAGCGTTCAGCTAAACTAGCTGGCGGTGTTGCAGTGATTAAAGTAGGCGCATCAACTGAAGTTGAAATGAAAGAGAAGAAAGATCGTGTAGACGATGCATTACACGCAACACGTGCAGCCGTTGAAGAAGGCGTTGTTGCTGGTGGTGGTGTTGCACTAGTACGCGTCGCTGGTCTATTAAAAGACTTAAAAGGCGACAACGATGACCAAAACGTAGGCGTTCGCGTAGCATTACGTGCAATGGAGTCTCCATTACGTCAAATCGTTTCAAACTGTGGTGAAGAAGCGTCAGTTGTAGCAAACAACGTACAACAAGGCACAGCAAACTACGGTTATAACGCAACCACAGGTGAATACGGCGATATGTTAGAAATGGGTATTCTTGACCCAACTAAAGTAACACGTAGCGCACTACAGTTTGCAGCGTCAGTGGCAGGCCTAATGATCACTACAGAATGTATGATCACAGACTTACCGGTAGATGCACCAGCTTCAGCGCCTATGCCTGATATGGGCGGCATGGGTGGCATGATGTAATTCTGGCTGCATAAATCGTCTACTTCATCGTTGCTGTTGCCACTCGTTTAAGAAACACTAAACGTCGCGGCAAAGCGCCTTGAATTAAACAATTTTTACTATCCAGAATGCTATCTATGAAGCATCTAAAAAGCTCACTTCGGTGAGCTTTTTTGTATCTGATGTTTTGTTGCATAGTTGCATAAATCGTCTACTTCATCGTTGCTGTTGCCACTCGTTTAAGAAACACTAAACGTCGTGGCAAAGCGCCTTGAATTAAACAATTTCTACTATCCAGAATGCTATCTATGAAGCATCTAAAAAGCTCACTTCGGTGAGCTTTTTTGTATCATCTGGCTAAAGTAAAGTTATTACGATTGATTTTGCACAGCAAATTACCCCAATAGATCTGGGTTCCACCAACTTTGAATAATTTTTTAGTTCTACTCCTGTTTTAAAAGTACTTATTTGTGCATTGAGGAGGTATCGAGTGATGCCTTAATCTCACCAATTTCAATTATTGTTATCTGATATATGCATCTTTGCTTTATTAAATTGTATTAACAAATGATAGGTAGATCACGGCTTTAACTTTATTACTTTTTAATTGTTCATTTGTTTTTTAATCTTTTAATTTGACTTTAAAATCATTGTTTTTCATTTCTTTGTAAATTACAAAACCCCATAAAAACCTAGTTTATAGACTATAAATCAATCAAACCTTCCTTTCTGATATAAGAGAAGTGATTAATTTTCATGCTTTTTTTATGCTTAAAAGTTGCTGTGCTGTTGTCACAGTTTTGTAGTATTTAAGTAACAAGGTTAAGATTTTCATGTACTTTTTCGGGACATTTTGAGGGGCTATCGCCTGATATGTTTTTTGCTATAACCGCTGAGAACTTCGCTCATGGATAGAGCAAGAAAATCGTTAATAACCGAGGGAATCTTGATGAAAATCTTAACTAAACTTAGTCTTATTTCACTTTCACTATCGAGTGCATTTGCCACTGCAGCGAGTTTATCTATAGACAGTGCAACAGATTTTGGTAATAGCCATGAAAGCTATCCAGCCGACAACGCTATTGACGGCAGCTTGGCTTGGAGCTCACGTTGGGCTGCATCAGGATCTCCGGTTAACCTAAAACTTGACCTTGGTTCAACACAAAGCGTATCAGAGGTCGGTATTTCATGGGGTAAAGGTGGCAGTCAAACTCATACATTTGAGGTCTATGCGCGTCCAGGGACTAGTGGTGGTTGGACTAAGGTCTATGACAGTTTAAGTAGCGGTACGACTTCCAGTATTGAAGTATATGATATCGATGATATCGACGCGCAACAAATACGAGTGAAAACCTTTGAAAATAGCGCCGGTGATGAGTGGACAAATATTAAAGAAGTAGAGGTATACGGGGAAAGTGAAAGCACGAGCGAAGGAGTCGACCCCTCCACGGGCTATGCTGAAAATTATGCGTTAACGGGTGATGAGATGACGCTAGATTTTGATGATGTGTCTTGGAACACGGTAGAGGTTAATACGGCAAGTGAACTTGAAAATGCGCTTTCAGAGGCATCGGCAGGTGATAAAATCGTCATCGCATCGGGTACTTATGTCGGTAACTTTAAGCTTAAAGTTGGTGGTTCTCAAAATAAACCTATATGGATTGTAGCTGAAAATGTCTCTAACATGCCTATTCTGGATGGTGATGATTATAACAATAGTACGACTTTAGCCATTGATGGTGAAGACGCTGGTGGTATCGGTTATATCTATGTTGAAAGTATTAAAGTAAGCAACGCGAGAACAGGCATTTCGGTTGACCAAGCTGATTATGTGACAATAGATAACGTGGAAGTATATGACATTGGTCAATCAGCCATTCATCTTAGAGATGGTAGTAAATATAATATTGTTAAGGACTCTTATATTCATGATACAGGTTTGTATAACGTGAAATATGGCGAAGGTGTTTATATTGGCTCTGATTATACTAAATGGCACTGGAGGAAGTAGCTCTTCAGAATACGATCCAGCTGTTGATTATGCGCAAATTTTGAATAATATCATCGGCCCAAATGTGACTGCCGAACATATCGATATTAAAGAGGGGTCATCTTATGCTTACGTGATTGGTAATACGTTCGATGCAGAGGGGATGAATGATATTATTAACGGCGGTTTAAGCTTTATTGATTTCAAGGGTAATTATGCTGAAGCAGCCTACAATACTGGCGATCAAAATGATAATGAGTACTTCGAAAACGCCTTTGAGATAAATGAAAAATCATCTGGTTGGGGCGCTTATAATGACATTCATAATAATAGTGTTACTTTCGATGATGATTATTATGATGATAGCAAAGTATCTGTGACCATTACACTACCACTAGGATCCAGGGGAATGCGAACAGTGTTAGTACAACTGATGATATCAAACCTACGCATTGGGTAGTTAAAAATAATGTTGATACGACTAATACAGTCTCTGATAATACTCGTATTACTGAAGATGAAGATAAAATGTATTCAGGTTTTTAGCTCAGCAGTTAACTTAATACTGATTTGAAGAAAGCAGCCATAGGTTGGCTGTTTTTTATCTCAGCCCTGGATAGACTCAACCTTGTTTTTCTATGCGCTTTTTTGTGTTGCAGCGCTAACGCCTCTATTAACAGTTAAATGAGTCAAGAAATGATTTATTTCCGCTGCACCTATTTCTTTAGGATGTCTTTTATCATTAAACATAATGAAAAACTTAACCCAATATAAATAACTTTTTTCTGTTTGTAAGCTAACTCGTTTTGTTCGAATGACATCTCGAAGGATTGTAAAAAAGGAGATTGGATGATCATAAAAAACACCTTAGCTAACTGTTCGTATATACAGTTATAATGGATTTTTCCAAAAATACAATTTTTTGTGTAGAAAGTAAGCACTAATATGCTCACTTTCTACATAGGTAAATTTATAATCCATTGATTTATAGCATTTAATTTATTAAGCACTGCGTCATACTCAGCACAAAAGAGCTGAGTATGACGCAGTGCTTAGTTTCTACAAGGTTAATACTTCAAATAAGATCACTTCTTTGACTATAAAGCTTTGACAGAAAATGATTTAATTATTATTGTTTTGTTATTTTTTTGTTTCATAATCCGTTACTATCGTGATTTATGGATAATATACTGTTATACAAACCTCAAAGTGAACCTATATGAAATCAGTATTCTTTATATCTTTAATATTGTCCTTAGTTGTTGGGTTTGTTATTGGTGCAGTATTAGGCGTTCAAGTTGTTGAGGTTTATGTAGAAAAAATACCTAAAGACACGATGTATACCTTCATCGTAAATAATGTTGGTTTACTAGGTTCATTATCATCTTTCTTAGCACTTGTATTTGCAATATTTTTGTATGTTGGCTGGAAAGAGCAACAAAAAAATATACTGCTAATAGAGCACCATAAAAAATTATTAGAAAGTGTGGCGAAATTAGGCTCTACTTTTAGATTGCATATACTTTCTGGTGCATTTAGAAAAAGAAGAATCAACAGTGTTTTTTGATGAACTCGATGGGCAATTAATAAATATTAGCCAATTGATAACGGTTCATTATATTTTAAGTGGTGTAAAACGAAATGGTCGTTCTTATATTGATTGTACTTTCACCAAACTTGATGATTTTTTAGATCCTGTCAAAGAGTATTACTTGTTTATAAGTGATTACTGTTTTCAATCTAAGTACGGATGTGCTTACTTTAGTAAGGCGAGAAAGGAGATGGTTTATTTAAGCTTAAATAACGATGTTGCCAAAGATATATTTAGAGATGCTAACGAAGAATCTAATGAGAACTCTATTAATATCGCAACATATAACTCCAGTGGTGAGTAAGAAGTTTGATTTAGCCGTTGAAGCAATCCAAGGGCAAATTGGGTAAGTTTGTATAACAAGGCACTTAAACGGAACTAAAACAGTGGGTTATGTTTCGCTTCGCTACACATTTTAACCCACAATTTTAGCCCGCTTAGTGCGGCGTTAGTTTACTGGAGAAAGTATGGATTTCGTTAGCCTAGCTGTTGGATTCCTTGTAGGAAGTGCTACTGGTGCCGCAGGAACTTATTTTGGTAATAAATACACTGATAAGCGCAAAAAAATTGAGCATAAAAAAGACTCTGAACGTTTTTTTAATGATTTGTGGTCAAATCACCAAGTTTTATTAACAGAAATGAAACAAGATTTACTTAACCCAGAGTACGAGTTTCATAGAGAGTTTTTTATTTTAAATAAAGGTGGTTGTTTTAATCACGCAGGAAAATACCTAGCCTACTTTGTCGAAGATCATACTCATTTAGAGCAACAGGTAAAAATATTAGAGTCACATGGGTTAATAGATAACGTCACTGAATATGGGAAGAACGTACAGAAATATCAATGGTCTGAGCCATTCGCAAGCCATCTGTGCACAACGTAAACTAACAAGAAAATTAAGCGGGACTGCTAACAGTTGGCTCGGTTCCGCTCCGCTTCACATTTTAGCCAACTTGTTAATCAGCCCCTTATTTGGGCGTTGAGGCTGTAGAATTTCTCCAAAAAGAGCGTTTATCGCTCTTTTTTTAATTATGTCTCATTGTACAGAAAACGACCTTGAATGCGGTGATCGACTGTGATCTAATAGCTATTATTCGCTCAGAGTTAAATGTAATGGCTAACTATAAACCTGACTTATCCTGCCAAAGTAAATTCATTCCGATTGATTTTTCACAGCAAATTATCCCCGGTACTTTTGAATACGCACTTTCCCATATCGTCGACAAACACCTTGATCTAAGTACTTTTGATAAATGGTACAACAACGATAAAAATGGCGCGGCTGCTTATCCACCGTCAGTGATGTTGAAGATAGTTCTGTTTGGTTATTCGCGTGGGTTAGTCAGTAGCCGTCGTATTGCAAATGCGTGTGAAACCAATATTACCTTCATGAGATGTTGTTGAAAAAAGAGGGGGTGATGAGCAACCTCATTACACTTCAATTGCCAGTTTTGTCGCTAAAATGAAAGACCAAATTGAACCACTTTTTACTCAAGTATTAATGATATGCGACCGTGAAGGTTTGATAGGCCGTAACATGTTTGCGATTGATGGATGTAAAATTCGTTCGAATGCTAGTAAAGAGTGGAGTGGCACATTTGATGAACTTGAGCGTAAACAAGCGAAGTTGCGCAGTGCAAGTCAGCGCATACTTGCACGTCATCAAGCACAAGATAGTTTGAGTGAAGATGAAATTGCCCATGATTTAAAACAGCAGGCTAAACTTGATAAAAGCGCGGATAAAATTAAAGAATTTTTGGCGACCAATGAAGAGAAGTTAGGTAGTCAGAGAAAGCCCGTAAAAAGTAATATCACTGACCCAGACAGTGCGAAGATGACCACGAGTAAAGGTACTATTCAAGGCTATAACGGCATTGCCATTAACGATGATAAACATCAAATCATTTTACAAGCCCAAACATGGGGAAGTGTGGGAGAGCAACAAACCTTAAAACCCGCTATCGAAGTTTTGCAAAAACAACTGACTCAACTTGGTACGCCCGAGACCTTTAGTGAAGCAAAGTTTACTGCTGACAGCGGTTTTCATAGTGAAGTTAATCTTGAATTTATGGCTACAACGGGGCTTGATGCTTACATGGCAGACACTGCATTTAGAAGTCGTAATCCATTATTTAAAGAGAGCGAAACCTATCATACAGAGCAAGAAAAACGACGATTAAAACGGAGTAAAGGACGCTCTAGATTATTTAATAGTAGTGACTTCCACTTTGATGAAAAGAAACAAATATGTCATTGCCCAGCTGGTAAGGAAATGTGGTTGAGTGTTAAAGATGTCGAAACAGCAGGTCGACATTATGTTCGCTACTCAGGATATTTAAAAGATTGCCGCGTTTGCCCTCTGCAAACTCAATGCATGAGAAAGAAACCTATAAAACAAGGTCGGCAGGTTCAGTTTGAAATAAATGTATCTGCAAAACCCATCTCGTATACTGATAAAATGCGAGTCAAAATAGACAGCAGTCCTGGCAGGCGAGAATACAGTAAACGACTCGGAGCCATTGAACCTGTGTTCGGCAATATTACTGTGAATAAAGGGATGAATAAATTCACGCTGCGCGGCCAAGATAAAGTGAATACGCAATGGAAAATGTACTGTCTCGTTCATAATATAGAGAAGTTAAGGAATAATTTACATTAATCCAAGGGCTAAGCCCTTAATTCGCAATAATCCAACCTAATTAACCTCATAAACACTCTTACAACTCAATTTAATCAATCATTTATTGAAAAGTGAATAATCTATTTGAATCTCAAGTAAATATAAAATACTGTGCTTTTATAATTAAAATTCGGGCTGAGAATGAAAAATTCTACAGCCTCGTTAGCTTTACAAGGAGAGTCTGGTGTCTGACGATAATGAAAAGGAATTAAAAGGTAAAATAAAGTCTTCTTCTGTATCAGGAGATATAGTTACAATTAGCAAAATAACTACTCCTTTACTTGCTAAAGCTGCAGCAAACATTATATCTGGAAGTTCATTCATTCATTTCCCTGACATCGTGTTATCTGGCGAAAAGAAGAAATCTCTAGCCGAGGAAAAAACTGAATTAATGAAAGAGTTGGCTAAACTTGATGTCGACCCAGAGACCTTTGATACTCTTTTAACTAATGAGCTTGATAGGAAACTTAAAGTTAACTTTGGTGTGGCATTTTTGATTTTGACATGTCTCTTCACCATAGCGTCTTATGCTATCGTTATTCTGGATTCTATTTATAGTTGGGGGATATCAGAAATAGCCATAACTGCATTAATTATTGAAACTCCAATACAATTTATTGGGCTTTTATATATTATTGCTAGAAATTTATTCCCCAGTCAAATAGCAAAAAATAAAGCTAATATGTCATTTCAGCAGGACAAAAACAGCTGGTTTTTGCTTGTACCTCGCTAATTTTAAACAGCTATTTTATTGCCTCTGAATGAAACGTTACTCGTTGTTAGTCAACGTCCTTAAGATGTTAGCCGCACTATGAATGTAACAACCTTATAGCGTGAGGCTAAGTAACCCCCAAGAGCAGCAAGTCGTTTATAAAATGATGCCTGATTCATTAAGCTCTTTCGTCATAATGCCCATTGCATCAAACAAAGGCCGTGGAAAGCAAATATACTTTTATAATTATTTAGCTGTTCAGTAATAAGGTTAACCTGCTCATCGTCATTTAGAATAAAGGCTCATTCCTATGGTAAGTATGTGGCACACAAACACTACCGTAGTCAGCACAAAACGCATCTTTTGATAATCTTTGTGATAGGTTTTCCATTGCGCTGTGGTCTTTTCAAATACAAGCACCAACCAAAAGCTTGCTCCTAACCAAGCAAGCGCCCATTCAACAGGCAAAAAGGATAAAAAGGGTACCGGAATAACAGGTACTACTGCTTTTATTGCATCGCTATAACTTTGTTTACCAGCACGCCACAAATTACCGGCCATAAAAGCAAGTATGGCAATACTATAAAAGGTAAAAAACGCTAAGTTCGCACTATTACTTCCAAATAATATCGGCCAGGCTACGCTGCCTAAAAATGGCAATAATCCTAAATAACCAAGTTGAATATGATTAGTAAATTTTTTCATTGCGAGATGCCTTATGTGTCAATGTTTTAAGCACGGAGCTTTTAGTACTGAGTTTAAAATATGAATAAAGTAACAATTTATAAATGAGTTACGAAAAGTACTAATCAATAGTTCAATATCAAAAATTGATTGTGCTAATCTAACCAATCAATTTTATTTCTCTGTGGCCTGACTGTATTAATAAGTCAACGCGCAAGGTGACGTCAAGACACCCACTAGGTAAACACAATCAAATCAAAATTTTACGATTTAATACCATGGGCATTCTGTTATTCTGTATTAACACCCCTAACAAAGTGCGGAGAGGTTGGTTAAACGCTCTCGTTATCATGCTTATTGGATTAAACACATGACTCTCAACTACATCCCTACTATTAAAGACTGGCTTTTTCTGTTGTTACTCATTCTGTTGTGGGGAACATCATTTATGTTTACTGCCGTCTCACTGCAAAGCTTTAGCCCTGTGGCGATAGTCTCTCTGAGAGTGTTGATTGCGGCGATAATTCTCACTCTGTTTATGTATATTAAAGGGTGGCGTCTACCTGTGGAGCCGTTGGCTTGGGGGATCTTTTTACTGTTCGGTATTATGGGGAATTTGTTGCCTTTTTTCTTATATCAACGGGGCAAAAAGATATCAGCTCAGGCATTACCGGATTATTGATGGCATTTATGCCGTTGGTAACAATGATTTTGGCACATTATTTTGTGTCAGGGGAGAGCCTTAATCGCTTTAAAATTTTCGGTTTTTTGTTAGGTATAACTGGTGTGGTGATTGTACTTTGGCCGTCGCTAGTAGGCGCTCACAGTAGTTTACTGAGTGGTCTGTTGATTTTATTCGCCACTTTTAGTTATGCGATAAATGCTATTTTGGTGAGGCGATTACCTTCTTATAACCCTGTTGTGACAGCCGCTGGGGTGATGATTATTTCGAGTCTCGTTATAGTGCCATTGTGGCTGTGGCAGGATTTACCGTGGCAACAGAGTTATTCTTTAACAGCCTCGTTATCCATGTTGTGGTTAGGTGTCGGCCCGACTGCGTTTGCGACCATTCTTTTGTTTGCCGTTATTGGCTCAGCAGGTCCTACGTTTCTTTCTTATATAAATTACGTGATCCCAATTGTGGCGTATTTTACTGGCGCGTTACTTTTGGGCGAAGCTATAGAATGGCGAACTCTAGCAGCAATGATATTCATCATTATAGGCATCGCACTCACGCGAAAGCGGGTTGCTATTGAATAAAAAATAAAGCGCTGTTAGCGGTTATTAGTGAGTGTTAATAACCAGTAAGCTTATTTACTTTTTACCCTCTTTTGTTGTGCCTGGGTTTTGCTCGGCACGAAGGGCGTTTTGTGCGCGTTCATCCAATGGAACACAACAACGTTTATTTTCTGGTGTTAACCCCATTTCATCTAACCAGTTGCAGTAGCGTTGCCATGCTTTCGTTATTATGTTCATAAAGCCCCGATTTTGATTAATAATCTAATGTCCTAGTGGATATATAATACAAGGTTATATATTTTAAAAAATACATGGTTAGTGATTCTATGCAGTCTCTCATACTATTAAGCTATTTGGCTTTCTTCTAAATTTGCAGATCATTATCTTCAACTCCTTATTAGAATATTAAGATTAAACAATGTTTTCCCAACTAATCCATTTATAAATTGACTGCTGAACCGCTAAGCGATATTAATATCTTCGAGGTTTTTTATATGGATTGTAAAATATTGCCTATGGCATCAGGAGTGAGTGATGAGTACACAACAGTTTGAGCAAGTAATTGCCTTGATTGATGACGCGAATAATCAAGATCCTAATAAAGTTTGGAATGGCAATATTGAATGGCCAAAAGAGCGATTGTATTCAGAACGAATGACTGAAATGTTAATGCGTTTTAAGCCGGAGGCCAAGGATGTCATTAAAATTGCTGTTCGAGCACAACATATACTGCGTTGGAAATCATTACGAAGTGACTATCCGTTAGGCAAACAAGGCTACCATCAATGGCGAACCGAGCTTTACAGCTTTCACGCTGAGCGTGTCGCTGAATTAATGCAACAGGCTGGTTATGAGCAGGCAGAAATTGATCAAGTTAAACAGGCCGTGGGTAAAAAATCCATTAAACGCAACCCTGATACACAACTACTTGAAGACGTTGCAGGGTTAGTGTTTGTTGAGCACTACATGTTTGAGTTTGCTAACAAACACCCTGAATATACGGAAGAGAAGTGGATGGGTATTATCCTTAAAACCTGGAAGAAAATGTCTGATGATGCGCATCAGTTTGTATTAGACGGCGGGATTACTTTACCTGCACCTTTACAAGGTTTAATTGTTAAAGCAATTAGTTAATTGCTCTCTTACGACTCTGCTTTTTGTTTGTTGAGAAAAATAGTGGGCATATATAAATTTTTTATCGAATTACTAAAACCACAGAATGGCATATTCACCATATTGTTGAAAAAGGTAAAGGCGGTAGTAATGAACTGAGTAGCTTAGTGTTGTTGCCCCCTAATTATCATCGAAAATTGCATGTGTTACCGTCAACCATTTGAAATAAACAGTATTTATGACTAGAGAACAAGATATTAAATATTATGTTATTTGGGATAACCGTAGAATAGGATTTATTTTAAATGATGTATATCATGACAAAATAGGAGATCCTTGCGCTATATTTGATCAAGACTCTCTTTCTGGTCTAGGCAACAAGGAATTTACTGTTGATGAAGATGATGACCTTCTAAGAAGTGATGGAACTAAGTTTAGAGTTATCTCTGAGTCGGATCCTGAGTTGAAGAAAACAATGTATGCAAACGGAGGCTCGATTTAAACGCTGGGCTGTACTTATGTACTGACTTATAAAGGCTTGAGCCGTATGCGGGTAAACTCGCACGTACGGCTCTTAGGGGAGGGGTGAACAGTCATTATCGCTCCTTATCCGGCATTCTGGCTGCATAAATCGTCTACTTCACCGTTGCTTTGACACTCGTTTTTTGTTTTATATTAAAATTAAGTTTAAATAATGGTTGTGATTTCTTTAAGGTTTAGAAAATCTACAGCGCCATTATTTACTAATCTGGGAGTTCATATTTTGTTAATCGGTCAAGTTGCAGAACTTACTGGCGCGACTCGTAAAGCTATTCGTCATTATGAAGCGATAGAATTAATCCCTCTCCCAAAAGAAGCGGTAGTTATCGAGTTTACAGCGATCATGACGTAATGGTGATCAGTATGATTCGAAGAGCACAAGCCCTCGGTTTTAGCCTCAAAGAGCTCAAAGATATTGTATCTAGAAAAATTGCCGATCAAAAACTGCCTATACCGCTTGTTTCTGCTCAAATAGACAATAAAGTCATCGAATTAGAGAAAGAAGCATTGTCCTTACAGTCTAAGATTGAAAACCTAAATCAATTTAAAATTGATTTGATTAAAGAATTTTCTTGACCTTGTCTCTAAGGGCAAGGCTTATATTTGTCTCTGAATTTATTAACGGAGATATTTATCATGAAGGATTTAACTTTTAAGAACAAAACGGTATTAATCACTGGTGCCTCTTCAGGCATTGGTAAAGAATTTGCTCATCAACTTGCTAACCAAAATGCAAACTTAATCATTACTGCAAGAACAACGAGCGATCTTATTGAGTTAGCTAACACATTACAGTCTGAAAATTCGGATATTTGGGTAAAAACAATTTCCGTCGATCTAAGTGAAGCAAATGGTGCTCAATTGCTATTTTCAGGCGTTGGCGATATGGGACTATCAGTAGACTTCCTAATAAACAATGCTGGCTTTGGTCAGTTTTGTGAGTTCTCAGACGAAACTTTTTCAAACTACCATGAAATGATGATGCTCAATATGCATGCCCTTGTCGAGCTTACTCATCTATTTATTCCTCATTTCAAAGGGCAAAATAGTGGAGGCGTTATTAATGTTGCATCTACAGGCTCTTTTCAACCTTTACCTTATCAAGCAGTATATGGTGCCTGTAAAGCTTTCGTATTAAGCTTTTCAGAAGCATTAACTGGTGAATTGTTAGATACAAACATTCGAGTGATGGCTTTATGTCCTGGTGTAACTGAATCTAATTTTATGAAAAGAGCAAATGCAGATACATCAGGAATGACGTTTTTATCTGCAAAAAAAGTGGTTAACACTGCATTAAGTGCATATGGTAAAAACCGCGTCTATGTAGTATCTGGTTGCGTTAATTATTTAACATCATTAATACCTCGATTTATTTCGCGAAAGAGAGCAATGATCATTGTTGCCAAGATGTTTAAACATAGTGTGTTAAATAATAAAGCTCAGCAAAAAATGCATAGCTCCACACTCTAAAAGGGAGTTAACTTATTACTGCTTTAAAAGTGATGGGGCGCTTTTAAAGCAGCAATATTTTGTTTTAAAAAAGGTTGAATGAGTCAAGTGCTCGTTTATTTTACTATCGCTTCTAGATATTTTTTATAGGGAAAGAGTGAAAGGGGAAATTTATGTTAGCTGTTATTTTAGAGTTTGATGTAATTGAAGGGATGGAAGAGGAATTTAGAATTGCGTGGATTGAAACGACGGAGTTGATATACCAACATTTTGGCAGTTTAGGCTCAAGGTTACATAAAGCAGAAAATGGTAAGTTTATTGCTTACGCACAATGGCCAAGTTTAGATATTTATGAAAGTGAGCACAATTGGCCTGTTAATTGCGCACACTCTAGAGAAAGAATGAGAGCGACCCTTAAAATAGGTAAGCCAACACTGCTTCACAAATTGACATTAGATACTGATTTGTTGAAAGGTCTTGTGTAATACTAATCAGGCTAATTAACCGATCGACTTAGCTGGTTAAAATAATTGATTGCTTGGTTATGAATGTCGTAAAAGTATAAAAATAGCGGGCACCCATTTTTTATAATCTATTTAAATCTCAAGTAAATACAAAATACTGAGTTTAATAATTAACATTAGACTGCTTATGGGGAGTTCTATCGCTTCGATGTACACTATAAATGGGGTAGGTTATGCCATTAAATATAAAGTTAAATTATGTTGAGTTTCCCGCTAAAGATATCTCGGCCACAAAAAAGTTCTTCGAAGATGCATTTGGTTGGAACTTTATTGATTACGGTCCAGATTACACTGCTTTTGAAAATGAAGGGTTAGACGGTGGCTTTTATAAGTCTGATTTAACATCGCTAGCTTCAAATGGGGCTGCCTTACTCGTATTGAAAACAAGTAACTTAGAGCAAACTAAATCAAGGGTAGAATCTTTTGGTGGTAAAATATCTACCCCCATTTTTTCATTTCCTGGTGGCAGTCGTTTTCATTTTATTGAACCTAGTGGCAATGAGTTTGCTGTTTGGTGTGTAACGGATACATAGCAAATGCCTTTAGTAGGTATGTTAAGAAAGTTGCATATATCCATCTTTAAGAAAATATCTTTACACCTCCTAAATAAAAAACATACTTATTACAGCTAGATCTCGCTTGAAGGTGCTGTTTAATTAACAGTGCATAACTGATTTATATAGGCTGATTGGGAGAGCTAGAGAGCGGCCACTCCTCTTCTGAAAGTTGGTTGGCATTGATCAACTGGCTTCGTAACTCACCGACTTTTTGTTTTAGTTGGTCTCGTACCAATCTCACTGCTGGTGTGATCATCTGTTTGCTAGGCAAAACTAACCATAACTCTGTAGTAGGAAAATGGTAGTCGGTCATCACTCTTGTGAGCTGCCCGTTTAATAATGCTTCTGCAATATCGATAGCTGATTTCTTGGCAACACCAACACCATCAATGCACCAGCGGCGCACCAAGTCTCTATCATTAGCTGCACGGTTACTGCTCATTTTTATTTTAAATGCTTGTGAGTCTTTATAAATCAGCCAATGCAGCAAAAATGTGGTTGCCTAGTGGTTCATTTTGGATACAACATGCTGGTGAAAGCCATATCACTGCGGCAAGTGGCGAAGAGAATCTTATTTATTTAGAGATTGATAGCGGGCCATACTTAGTAGAGCCATAAGACCAAGCTTTCGATAATGGTGAGCGACCAGTTAATGTGTCTGAAAATAATATGTTTTGGTTAACGGCTAATGATGCGAACTGGTTAGATGCAGGTAGCGCTAAAATTAGTTACCTTTGGGGTAACCCAAAAGCGACTAACGGTAGTTTTGTTAAGTTACCGGCTGGCTTTAAAGGTAGCTTAGAAAATGATACTGAAATGAAAGCTGTAGTGGTAAAAGGGAGTGCAAATTATCAATGGTCTTTAGATCCGAAAGTGACCTCTCTATCACCAAGTAGTTTCTTTAGTTCAGACTAGATCTGACATTTTGACTTGAAAAGTTGAGAGTTACCCGTTTTGATAAAGGTGTCGAATCTTTATTTCAAAACAGCTAAAAAGGTAGCTCTCATGTTTCATACTAACAATCCAAATCATGAAACACTGCTTTAAAAAGCGTTTAGAGCACACCTTTATAAAACCAACTATTCTTACAATTTTTGCTTTTTCATAAGCGTTAATGAAATTTAAAATAACAACTTCCTGTCTGTATCTTCATAACTAAAAAGTGGCTTCACAATTTCATCGAATTAATTACGTAATTTAGTGCTTTTTTGTGTGCTATCGAGCGCTTCTTAATTTATTGTATTGTTAATATATTTCTTTTTACATAGCCTTGTGCTTTGTCGTTACTCTCCGATACTTAAGTAGGTATACATGAATAGTCAAATCAGTCAAAAGTTAGATATTCTCGAGCAAGTATTTACCCAACTAAAAGCACATTTTCCGGTGCGAGAACAACCTTTATTAGAAAACTTTATTTCCGGCATTTATCGTGATGTGAGTATTGTTGATTTAGCCACTATTAGCCCAGATGATTTAGCGGGGTTAACGGTTTCTTTGTGGCGTGAAGTGCATGTTTGGAAAGGGCAAGCTGCCAAAGTTAAAGTGTTTAATCCAGATGTAGAGCAAGATGAGTGGCAGTCTACTCATACTATTATTAGTATCTTAAATCGAAATATTCCCTTTGTTATTGATACCATTAAGATCACCCTCAATAAATTAAATACCAAATTGCACCGTATCTTTTACAGTGAAGTATGCAGTGAGCGTACTGTGGCAGGAAAACTACGTAAACTTAATACCGATGACATCAAGGTTAACGATTTAAATACCGAGTTATTGTTATACATTGAAATTGATCAAACCAGTTCATCGGCTGAACGCACTAAAATTCAAGCGAGTTTAGAGCAAGCATTAGCGAATGTGTCGCTAGTGGTTGATGATTACACTAGCATTCAAAGCAAAGTAAAAAGTGCTATTCAAAAGAGTAAAAAAGAGAGTAAGTTAATTACAGAGAAAGATGACTTTGTAGAACAACAAACTTACCTAAGTTGGATGTTAGATGATCACTTCACCTTTTTAGCCTGTGATGAATTTAAAGTAAAAGATAATGTTATTAGCATTAGTGAAGGTAGCGCCTTAGGCCTATTTAAACATAAAGATTTCATGGCGGATTTAGAGCACTTTGATTGTTTAAGTGAATTAAAAAATGGCTCTTTATTACACTTTAGCAAAGTCTCACAGCGTGCGATGGTACACCGTATTGCTTACCCTGATGTTGTGTATATTAAGCAGTTTAATAAACAAGGGGAGTTAGTGGGAGGGATACGTTTAATTGGCCTTTATACCTCTTCTGTTTACAGCGGTAGTCCACTAGGTATCCCAGTTGTTCAGCATAAAATCAGTAATGTTTTAGCCCAGTCTGGTTTGAGCTTAGGAAGTCATTACTACAAAGAGTTAACACAAATTTTATCAACCTACGCGGTGGAAGATTTGCTGTTATGTGATGAGCAAACCTTGCTGAACAATGTCATTGAAGTCTTGCATGCGCAAGAGCGAAAGCAGCTTAAACTTTTCTTAAGAACCGACGGTAATAAGCGTTTTGTGACGGCGTTATTATATGTGCCGCGTGATCTATATAATACGGAAGTCAGATTAAAATTCGTTGAGCTGTTATCTCGTACGCTGGATATTGCTGACAGTGATTTTCAAACTTACTTAAGTGAATCCAATTTAGCGCGTTTACGTTTGGTCATTCATCTAGATAAGCCTTACCAAGGTGACTTAGAAACGAATGCTATTCAGCTACGTATGCAGCAGATCACCAAAGCGTGGAGTGAAGAGTTACAAGAGTCACTCATTGAAAACTACGGTGAAGAAACGGCAGTCAAGTTAGCGCGTAAATATAGCTCTGCTTTCCCAACGAGTTACCAAGATAGCTTTAGTTCTCGTGTTGCAGTGACAGACATTGCACGCATTGAGTCTTTATTTAACTCACCTGAACGTTCAATGGGGTTACGTTTTTACCGCTCTATTGAAGCCAATAACAGTGGTTTAAAACTTAAACTATTCCATCAAGATGGCGCATTATTATTATCTGATTTAATTCCTATTTTAGAAAACTTAGGGTTAAAAGTTGCTCAAGAATATCCGTTCCAAGTTTGCCCAGCAGGTGAAAGTACTTTCTGGTTATATGACTTTACCTTGTTATATGGGGATGACGCTGGTTTTGACCCAGAGAATTACCGTCATCTGTTCTCCGATGCATTTTTAGCTATTTGGTATGCCGAAACTGATAATGACCCATTTAATAAGCTTATTTTAGGGGCTGGCATTGCGTGGCGTGATATCGCTATGTTGCGTGCTTATGCCAAATACTTGAAACAGATCCGCTTTGGTTTTAGCCATTATGCGATAGCTAAAATCTTGTTAGATCACAGTGGTTTTGTAAAGCAGATCGTCGAACTATTCCATGCGCGCTTTAACCCTGAGCAACAGGTCAGCTTAGAACAACAAGCCACTCTAGAAAATAATATTTTGGAAGCGCTTAATGAAGTCAGCAACCTGAATGAAGATAGAGTGCTGCGTAAATATGTTGAGCTGATCATGGCGACGATTCGTAGTAATTACTTCCAACAGCAAGATGGGCAATTCAAAGAATACATTAGTTTCAAATTTGACCATAACAGGATTGGTGAAATTCCATTGCCACGTTTGAGTTATGAGGTGTTTGTTTACTCTCCTCGTTTTGAAGGTGTGCATCTTCGTGGTGGTAATGTTGCTCGTGGTGGCCTGCGTTGGTCTGACCGCGGGGAAGATTACCGAACTGAGGTATTAGGCTTAGTAAAAGCGCAACAAGTGAAGAACTCTGTGATTGTTCCGGTAGGCGCAAAAGGTGGCTTTGTGGCTAAGCGTTTAAACCCTAGCATGGATAGAGATACCTTTATGCAGGAAGGGATTGCCTGTTACAAAATGTTCATTAGTGCGTTATTAGATATCACAGACAATTTAGAGGCAGGTAACCTGCTACCGCCTCAACAGGTGGTGCGTTACGATAATGATGATCCGTATCTAGTGGTAGCCGCTGACAAAGGGACTGCGACCTTCTCTGACATTGCTAATGAGTTAGCAATGGATCGTAACTTCTGGTTAAACGATGCCTTTGCATCGGGTGGCAGTAATGGTTATGACCATAAGAAGATGGGGATCACAGCAAAAGGTGCCTGGATCAGCGTGCAGCGTCATTTCAGAGAGCTAGGTGTTGATGTACAAGAACATCCCATTTCGGTTGTGGGTATAGGCGACATGGGCGGCGATGTATTCGGTAACGGTATGTTGTGTTCTAAGAAGATTAAATTAGTGGCTGCGTTTAACCACTTGCATATTTTCATTGATCCTAATCCCCAAAAGCTAGATGCGTGTTTTGAAGAGCGCCAACGTTTATTTGATACACCAAGAACTAGCTGGGCTGATTACAATACTAAATTGCTCTCTGCTGGTGGTGGTATATTTGAACGTTCTGCGAAGTCGATTGCAGTTTCACCAGAAATGGCAAAAGCTTTTGATATCAAAAAAGCCAAAGTAACACCTACCGAATTGATCTCATTACTGCTTAAGTCTGAAGTGGATTTACTGTGGAATGGCGGTATTGGGACTTATGTAAAAAGTAGCAAAGAAAGTCATGCAGATGTTGGTGATAAAGCCAATGATATCTTACGTGTAGATGGAAATGAGTTACGCTGTAAAGTGATTGGCGAAGGCGGTAACTTAGGCATGACACAAAGTGCGCGTATTGAGTTTTCTGTTAATGGCGGACAATGTTTCACGGATGCTATCGATAATGCGGCGGGTGTAAACTGTTCGGATTTAGAAGTTAATATTAAAATTCTATTAGATAAATTAGTGTCAAAAGGTGACCTCACGGTTAAACAGCGTAATGTTTGGTTACAGAATATGACTGAACAAGTGTCAGACTTAGTACTGCACAATAACTACCGCCAAGCACAGAGTATTAGTTTATCGTTTTTACAAGGTGCCAAGAGCATTGAAGCATTACGAGGATTAATCAATAGCCAGGAAGAGAAGGGAAAACTGAATCGTAGCTTAGAGTTCATCCCAAGTGATGAAGAGATCAGTGAGCGTAAAAATGCTGGGTTAGGTGTAACGCGTCCGGTTATCTCGGTGATGATCTCTTACGCTAAAAATGAGATGAAAGAGGAACTGGCTAAAGCACGTATTGCTGAAGATGGTTACTTAGCGAAAGAGGCTGAAAAAGTGTTCCCAGGTGAATTGGTTGAAGCTTATAAAGCGGAGATCCACGAGCATCCTTTATTATCTGAAATTGTTGCCACCCAGGTGAGTAATGATCTGTTTAATATTATGGGCGCGAGCTTTGCTCACCGTATTATGTCAAGCACAGGCTGTTCTTTCCTAGAGTTAGCAAAAGCTTGGGTAGCGGCTCGTGATATCTTCGATTTACCAGAGTTATTAGCTGAAATTGAATCCTTAGATAATAAGATAGCAAGTGCGGTACAGGCTGAGTTAATTAACAAGCTAAAACGTATGGTACGACATGCTTCACGTTGGATTGTAAGAGGGCATAGAGATCAGCTAGATTGTGCTTCTTTAATTGATACCTATAAAAAAGCGTTACATGAAGTGAAAGGCAACTTACCCACTTTATTAAGTGAGAAAAGCCTGTTAAAACGCCAAGCTGAGTTAGCCTATGCTGAGCAGGAAGGCGTGCCTAAAGCATTAGCTGAGAAGCTTTGTAATACCGAGCAATCTTATGCTCTATTAAACATCATTGATGTTGCCACTAAACTGAAACTGGACGTGAAGTTAGCGGCGCAAGCTTACTTTTATTCAGAAGAGAAGTTGAAGTTAATGGATATTGCAGGGCAACTTAACTTGTTGCCTGTTGATAGTCATTGGCAATCTCTTGCTCGTGAAGCGATGCGTGATGATTTAGAGTGGCAACAAAAACGCATTACCCGTGCGGTATTGTTAACCATGAAAGACAAAGATGTGGAAACAGCCTATGCAAATTGGCAGTCTCAACACCAAAGCTTAGCTGATCGTTGGTTGAAAATGACCGATGCATTACTCTCGGTTAGCCTGCCTGAATTTAGTATGTGTCAGGTGGCATTAAGAGAGTTACTTGACCTGTCGAAGAATTAGATAAAAGCTTAAACAACTTAAGCAGCTAAAACCAAAAAGGCGATGTTAGTGATAACATCGCCTTTTTTATTGTCAGTTTTTGCTATTCACAGTGAAAATTAAAAGCGCTAGGCTTTCTCAGCAATTTTCTTCAGCATAAATGATGTACCAACAAAAGCAAAGCTAGCAGTAACCATGGTTGATGCACCAAAACCACTGGCACAATCCATCTTCATATTACCGTCTGATTCAGCTTTCTCTTTACACACTTCCCCGTTTAAATCTGGGTAACTTAACTGTTCAGTAGAAAACACGCAGTTAATTCTGAATTTACGTTTAGGGTTTGTTGTAAAGTTAAAGTGGCGGCGTAATTCTGAACGCACTTTAGCAGCTAAAGGGTCTTGAATCGTACGTGCTAAGTCAGTGACTTGAATTTGTGTTGGATCTAACTGTCCACCTGCGCCACCACAGGTTAATAATGGGTATTTATTACGCTTACAATGCGCCACTAACGCGACTTTTGCATGGATACTATCAATGGCATCAAAGATGTAATCCATATTGCTATTTAAATAATCAAAGCAGTTTTGTTTATCAATAAAATCATCAATACAGTTAACGATAATATCTGGGTTGATCTGTTTACAGCGAGCAGCCATCACATCAATTTTTTGTTGGCCAACGGTGTCCGCTAACGCATGGACTTGACGGTTAGTATTAGTCACACATAAATCGTCCATATCGATTAAGGTAATTTGACCAATACCTGAGCGTGCTAATGATTCTACTACCCACGATCCGACACCACCAATCCCAACCACACAGACATGGCTGTCTTTAAATTTGTTTAATGCACGTGTGCCATATAAGCGTTTAATGCCACCAAAGCGGTTTTCATATTGTTCGTTCATGGGTAACTCATGTTGATTTTGGAAGCAGGATTATACTGCCTGTTATTGAATATGCAAAAAACAGTATTGATTTTCCAGCTAAGAAAGGAAGCATTTCACCTACTTATTAGAAATAATTACCTGTTTATCAATTAGTTTGATCAAAGTATAAGAATGCGAATATTTCACAACAAAATAGTGAATATTGCGTGATAAGTTCGTGATATCTACTCGCCATACTCTCTTCATCAACTAAGCACACTTAACTTAAGATAAAAGGGAGTTTCAACATGACAAACAAGCATTTTATTACGGCTGGACTTTTGGGGCTATTTTCGGCAACCACTCAAGCACAAGATTTAACGGTTACTGTCACTAACTTAACGCATAATATCTATTTCACTCCAATTATTGCGGGCGCACATGATTCAGCGACTGAAATCTTTGAAACCACCACAGCGGCAACAGCCGAGTTAGAGGAGTTAGCAGAAGGTGGTGATATCTCTGGTGTAAGTAGTATCTTAGGTAATGCGGGTGCAGATGTTATTGAAAATCCTGCTGGTGGTTTATTAGCATCAGGTGAATCCACTAGTTTTGTATTAAGTAATTCAAGTGGTAACGATTACCTATCTGTTGCCGCTATGATGCTTCCAACCAATGATGCCTTTATTGGTTTAGATAGCTGGGAGATCCCAAGTGAAGCCGGTACTTACACTGTTTTCTTGAATGCTTATGATGCAGGAACAGAAGTCAATGATGAATTAGCGGCAAGTATCCCAGCCTTTCCTGGTGGTGATGCAGGTTCAGGCGGTTCAGGTGTGACAACAGAAATCAGCAATGCAACTGTGCATATTCACCCTGGTGTTGTGGGGGATGATGATGCGGAAGGTGGCATTAGTGATTTAGACAATAGTTCACATCGTTGGTTAAACCCTGTTGCTAAATTGACTGTTGTTGTTAAATAGGAGGCTTTATGAGTAAATTTGCTAAAGTCACTATAGCAACCCTTGGCGGGTTAGCATTAGCAGCATGTAATGATGACTCTGATACAGTGACTATAATTGAAACACCCGTAGAGTATGAAGTGGTATTAAAGAACCTAACCAATGGTCAGCCTATTTCACCACCATCATTACTGTTACACGATACTGGCGCGCTGTTTACCGTTGGTGAATCTGCTTCTGAGGCACTAGAGCTATTAGCAGAATCAGGGGATGCGAGTGAAATATTAAGTGACACTAGCTTTATTCTCAGTTCAGCGAGTGCTAGTGGCGGTATTACCTATGGTACATCTACCTCAATTACAGTGAGTTACACCGATAATGTAAAATATTTGTCATTTGTTAGCATGTTAGGAAATAGTAATGATGCTTTCACCGGTCTTAACCAAGTGGACTTAACAGATTTAGCGCTGAATGATTCAGTCACCTACCAAACAGTGGCTTATGATGCAGGTACTGAAGCAAACACAGAAACGGCTGATACTGTACCAGGTCCAGCTTCTAACGCAGCCTCTTCGGATGGGACTGCTGGCGAAGCCTTTAATGCTGAACGAGATGATATAGATATAGTGACAATGCACCCAGGGATTGTGAGTAGTGATGATGGTTTAACTACATCAGCGTTAACTTACCAACAAAAATTCGATAACCCTGTTATGTCAGTTACCATCACTCGTACCAGGTAAACTAGTGTGACTTATTGATTGTTGACCGCTTTAACCTTCAATAAGTCTCTTTCTTAGAGAGTTGAAAATGGCAGATAGTATTTTAATCGTAGAAGATGACCAAGACATTGCAGAGTTAATAAAGGTGAATATGGAGGACCTTGGTTTAGCAGTAACACATTGTGATAATGGCGAAGATGCGATTAAACAAGCTTTAGAAAATGATTACTCATTATTAATGTTAGACCTGAATTTACCTGGTTGTAGTGGTTTAGATGTTTGTCGTAAAGTCAGAGAGAGTAAACCTGCTCAAGCAATCTTAATGCTTACCGCAAGAACCTCAGAATTAGATCGTGTCCTAGGCTTAGAGTTAGGGGCCGATGATTATATGGCGAAACCCTTCAGCGTAAGAGAGTTACAAGCACGTGTACATGCCTTACTACGCCGTGTTCATCTTTTACAAAATAACCAAACTCAAGAGCCGGTAGCCGATAACAGCGTTATTTGTCATGGCCAATTAATGATTAACCAGCGCACCCATGAAGTGGTGTTGCGTGAACAGAGTTTAGAGTTAACCTCCACTGAATTTGACCTATTGAGCTTTATGGCTCAACACCCGGGCAAGTATTCTCACGTACACAACTATTGGATAAAGTGTGGGGTTATCAGCATAGTGGTTATGAGCACACTGTAAATTCACATATTAATCGTCTTCGTAACAAGTTAGTGGCTGGTCAACCTAATTCAAATAACAAAGTATTCCCACATATCATCCAAACCGTTTTTGGTGTGGGTTATAAGTTTAGTCCGGAAGGTGTCGCTTAATGAAGGTGTCCCTTTATCAACGCATGACTCTAGCTTTAGTACTGCTGTTTATTGCCATCACCTGTGTAGTTTCTTGGTGGTCTAAGACTTTAGAAAAAGCTCTCATCACGAAGCGGAGCAGCGTCTTCATCTAGAACTTGCTGAACATTTAGGTCACGATAACCCATTATTAAAAGAGGGGGTTTATGACAAAGGTGCGCTTAAAAACCTGTTTCATAGCTTAATGATTTTAGGGCCTAGTTTTGAATTTTATTTTATTTCTCCAAGTGGCCAATTAGTTAGCTACTCTGCTGAAAAGAGTGCAATAAAGCGCCAACAGATTAATGTGGCACCCTTAGTGGATTTTATCAATCGTAAAAAATCATTGCCTATTTATGGTGATGATCCTCGTGATAGTAATCAGCAGAAAATATTCTCTGCGGCACCTATTTATAACGATGAAAACCTACAAGGGTATTTATATGTGATCATTGGCGGTCAAGCCTATGACTCCGCTTTTGCTGATGTAGAGTCTGATTTACTGCGCTCGCAATCGGTTATTTTTATATTAGCTGTGGTGGTCGCTTTCTTTTTAGTATCGATCATCTTATTACGTATTTTAACTAATCCTTTAAAACAGTTGACCAATAATATCCGTGCTTTTAAAAAAGCCGGATTTGAAAAGAACAAAGTAGAGTTGCAACAGTGGCCTGCTGCAAAACATAACGAGATCCATGAACTCGGTGATGCCTTTAATGAGATGGCTGAACAAATTAATTATCAATTTGTACAACTGCAATCCATTGATAAAACCAGAAGAGAGATGTTAACGGATCTTTCTCACGACTTACGTACACCCTTGGCGGCTTTACAAGGTTACTTAGAAACCATTCAGTTACGTGGTGATGCTTTAGATAAAGAACAACATCTGCGCTTTATTGACATAGCGTTTAAAAATGCCAATCAATTAAAAAAGCTGGTGGATCAAATTTTTGAATTAGCACATCTAGATGGTGGGCAGGTTACTTTACAATTAGAAACCTTCCCGTTACCTGAATTGTTGCATGATATTGTGGCTAAGTTTCAACATCGTTTGCAAGATAAACAATTGAAGCTAAACATTGCCCCTGAGCATTGTGACTATATGGTGTACACGGATATTGGTAAATTGGAGCGAGTGTTAAGTAACTTGATTGATAATGCCATTCGTCATAGCCATCAGGGCGGTTGTATCAGTATTGCAGTGAACGAAGAGGATAACAACAAGTTACACCTTACGGTCAGGGATAATGGAACTGGGATTCATGAGCATGAATTAGCTTATATCTTTGATGCACGTTACCGTGCAAGTAATGCCATCTTCGATAAAAAAGAACATGGTGGTTTAGGGTTAGCAATCACCCAAAAGTTATTACGTTTATTACACTCTGAGATTCGTGTAGAAAGCCAAATCGGCAAAGGTACTTCTTTTCATTTTTGCCTAAACAGAAGCTAACTCCCCCTTTAAGCATGTCACTTTCCTACCAGTGCTTACGTTTACATTTGCCGTAAGCACTGTTTTTTTATTGATGATTTTTACTTAACACGAACATTTTCATTGAAGTGCTCAATGGCTTCAACCACTCGTGTTGCACCATTTTGTATATCTTCCATAGTGATACCAGCTTCTGTTGAAAACTCTAGAGCATTGCTTACTTCTCTTTTACATTGGTCTATTAAACTCACGGCCTCTGCCATTTGTTGCACGTTATCGTTGACCACTTTACTGATCTCTTCAGTGGTGGTGTTGGTGCGTGAGGCTAGGCTTCTTACTTCATCAGCAACCACTGCAAAACCACGGCCTTGTTCACCGGCTCTAGCAGCTTCAATCGCAGCATTAAGTGCTAATAAATTAGTTTGTTCTGCAATGCCTTTTACACTGCCTGCTAGGTTACTAATATGTTCTGAATGCACATTTAAAAACTTAATGTTTTCACTGACTTTTTCCATTTGCTCCGTTAACTGCTGCATACCATTGATGGTATCTTGAATAATGCCTTTACACTTCTCCGATTGATCCTGTGTTTCACCTGAGACTTGGTGAGCTATTTGTGAGGCTTCAATGGCGGCTTGTTCCTGCTCTATTTGTGAGGTAATTAAGGTCGCAAATTTAATGATTTTATAGAGTTCACCACGGTCATTATGAATTGGATTATAGGACGCTTCTAACCAGATTTCTCGACCACCACTATCAATGCGTTTAAAGCGGTTAGAGACCGCTTCACCACTGCCTAGTTTTTCCCAGAATAGACGGTACTCATCAGTGCTTGTTTCTACAGGGTCACAGAACATACGGTGATGCTGCCCTTGAATCTCATCTAGGCGATAACCCATGCCTTGTAAAAAGTTACTGTTGGCTGTGATCACTTCGCCGGTAGGTGTAAACTCAATAGTAGACATAGAGCGATTTATAGCCGCTAATGTGTCTTGTTGTTGACGTGAGTGTTCGATAGTACGTGTTAATTCAGTACAGAAAACCACAAATGAAGCTAAATTATTTTGCTCATCTACAATCGGTTCAATTATGGATCTAAGCCAAGTTAATTCCCCATTGCTTTTATCTGCTTGCACTGCGCCGTGCCAACTATTACCTGAGAGTAATGCTGCTTTTAAAGCCTTAAAATGGGCTGTATCTCGGTAGTGTTCTGGTACCATTTCTGTGAAATGTTTGCCTTCAATGTCATTGATCTTGAAACCTAACTCCGTTTCTGTCATATCGTTGATAGCTGTTATCTTCCCGCTTTTATCCAACGCAAAATGAATCATATCTTCTTTAAGGCTCTGGCCAACCTGTTTAAGAATAAATAGTTCGTCCTGAAGTTTTTTATTTTCTTCCTTTAATGCTTTGCTCTTAAACATGTACTTGCTCTCTAAAAAGTTGTTTATAAAAAATACACTATGGATAAGAGTGTAGTTAATTTAATTAAAAAGTGGTAATTAAATGATGATAAATTAGTGTTTTAGAGGGGGATAAATGAATTTATTTAAAAGATAGTTTTCATATCTTTCGTGTTTTCATCACGTACGTAATTTCTCTACTTTATAACAGACACAAAAAAGCCAAGCTAAATGCTTGGCTTATAATATCTTAAAGCTAATTAACTAAAAATTAGTTAGATGCTTCAACGATAGTTTTCATGTCCTTCATGTAACCGCGTAATTTCTTACCTACGATTTCTACTGGGTGGTTACGAATCTCTTCGTTGATTTCGATTAAGCGAGCGTTATCAACAGAGTTAGATTTAACTGTTAATGCTTTACCTAGGAACTCAGGGTTCATTGCTTTAACGAAGTCTGCAAGTAGTGGTTTTGCAGCGTGGTCAAATAGGTAACAACCGTACTCAGCTGTATCAGAGATAACAACGTTCATTTCGTAAAGTTTCTTACGAGCGATGGTGTTAGCGATTAGTGGCGTTTCATGTAGAGACTCGTAGTATGCAGACTCTTCGATGATACCTGATGCAGTCATTGCTTCAAATGCAAGTTCAACACCTGCTTTGATCATTGCTACTAGGAAGATACCGTGGTCGTAGAATTCTTGCTCATCGATTTCCATGTCACCAGCTGGTTGTTTTTCGAAACCAGTTTCAGCTGTTGCTGCACGCCATTTTAGTAGGTTAACGTCATCGTTAGCCCAATCAGCCATCATAGTTGCAGAGAATTCACCTTCAATGATGTCATCCATGTGCTTGTTGAATAGCGGACGTAGGATATCTTTAAGTTCTAAAGACATATCGAATGCTTTGATTTTAGCAGGGTTAGATAGACGATCCATCATGTTAGTGATACCGCCGTATTTAAGACCTTCAGTTACAGTTTCCCAACCGTATTGAATTAGTTTTGAAGCGTATGCTGGCTCAAGACCGTCAGCAACCATTTTTTCAAAACCTAAGATTGCGCCAGTTTGTAACATACCACATAAGATAGTTTGCTCACCCATCAGGTCAGATTTAACTTCAGCAACAAAAGAAGACATAAGAACACCAGCACGGTCACCACCAGTAGCAGATGCGTATGCTTTAGCCCATGCTAAACCGTGGTTTTGTGGGTCATTTGCAGGGTGAACAGCGATTAGTGTTGGTACACCGAAACCACGTTTGTATTCTTCACGTACTTCAGAACCAGGACATTTAGGTGCACACATGATAACAGTGATATCTTCACGTACTTGCATACCTTCTTCAACGATGTTGAAACCGTGAGAGTAAGCTAGTGTAGAACCTTCTTTCATTAATGGCATTACTGCACCAACAACCGCTGTGTGTTGTTTGTCAGGAGTTAGGTTACATAGTAAGTCAGCTTGTGGAATTAGCTCTTCGTAAGTACCAACTGTGAAACCATTTTCAGTTGCATTTTTCCAAGATTGACGTTTTTCAGCGATTGCTTCAGCACGTAATGTGTAAGAAACGTCAAGACCTGAGTCACGCATGTTAAGACCTTGGTTAAGACCTTGCGCACCACAACCGATGATAACTACTTTTTTGCCTTTTAATGCTTCACAACCGTCAGCAAATTCGCTGCGATCCATAAAACGACATTGACCTAGTTGATGTAACTTCTCACGTAGAGGAAGAGTATTAAAGTAGTTAGCCATGTTAGCTGCACTCCGAAATAAATTAATAGGGGAAATGACATTTTAATAAGGGGTCATTTGAATTCGGGAGTCACTATAACGCATATCGAGTATTGCGCAAAATGATATATTAGCAATGTTACGTTGCGTTAAATGAAATGATACAATGGCAGTATTGCATTTAGTGAAGTGAATCTTACTTTTATCATACAAATGTGAGCATCACGATATCATGAAGGTTATTTTGCGATTATGATGTATTTTTTTAATGGTCCACTTACTATTGTCTTTATTTGTTAACTTATTGTATAAAAAGGAGTTTATATGCCTTCACTGGTGTTGCCAGGAGAGTTAGTCTCTAGCCAATGGTTAGCAGAACATAGAGACCACCCCGATTTAATCTTGCTAGATGCCAGTTGGCACATGCCATTAACGCAACGTAACGGTTATCAAGAATGGTTAAATGAACGTATCGATAACGCGCAATTTTTTGATTTTGATCGTGAAGTTTGTGATCAAGAGTCAGCTTTTCCACATATGATGCCTACCCCACAACATTTTGAATTATCTGCTCAGCTACTAGGTATCAACAATAATAGCGTGATTGTGGTTTATGATAGTTTAGGGATTTTCTCTAGTCCGCGTGTTTGGTGGATGTTTAAAACCATGGGCTTCAACCATGTGGCAGTATTAGATGGTGGTTTACCTGCATGGAAAGAGGCGGGATTACCTTTGAATATTCAACCACCACAAAAAGTAGCTCATCAAGGAGATTTTAAAGCGGTTTATCATGCCGACTTAATCAGTGATACCGAGCAAGTGGTTGATGCTATAGAAGATAAACAAGTGGCAATCATTGATGCGAGAGCAAGAAATCGCTTTTTAGGGGAAGTACCTGAGGCACGTAAAGGGTTGCGATCTGGTCATATGCCAACGGCAATTAATTTACCGATCAGCGAAGTGCTACATAACCAAACCATGAAAAATGCCTATCAACTAGCACAAATATTTGAAGCATTAATGCCACAAAAACAGCGCATGGTATTTAGTTGTGGTTCAGGTGTAACTGCCTGCATTCTTGCCTTAGCCGCTAAGTTAGCGGGGTACGATGCATTAAGTGTTTATGATGGATCCTGGAGCGAGTGGGGCGCGAATCAAACCCTGCCTGTAGTACAATCAAAACAAAGTACTAGTCATGGACACTAAATCACTACAAATTTTTGTGCATTTAAGTCAAAGCCTGCATTTCTCTAAAACCGCATTGGCGATGCACGTTAGCCCCTCTACGTTAAGTCGTTTAATTCAGCGTTTAGAGGATGAGTTAGGGGCGAGTTTATTAATTCGTGATAATCGCTCTGTTGTATTAACCGATGCGGGTGTGGCGTTTAAGCAATTTGCACTACAGCAAATTGAGCAATGGGAATTATTAAAGCACTCTATTTTAAAAGACACCAATGAATTAGAAGGTGAGATTAATCTATATTGCTCAGTAACTGCTGCTTACAGTCATTTACCACCAATATTAGAACGTTTTAGACGTAACCATCCACATGTCGATATTAAGCTGACTACCGGTGACAGCGCGGTGGCTATTGAACAAGTGATGCAACATCAGGTGGACTTTGCAATCACCGCTTACCCTGATAATTTTCCTAACCGAATGCATTTTATTCCTTTGGCTGAAATTCCTTTGTCATTAATTGCCCCAACAATTCCTTGTGCAGTGACTAAATTAATTACTCATTCACCGGTTGATTGGAAACATATCCCCTTTATCTTGCCTGAGCACGGTGCTATCAGACGCCGTTTTGATACTTGGTTTCGCTCTAATAAAGTAGGTAAACCACATATTTATGCCAAAGTGGCCGGGCATGAGGCGTTAATTAGCATGGTTGCACTTGGTTGTGGGGTTGGTGTTGCACCTGATGTGGTAGTGGAAAATAGTCCAGTGCGAGACCGTGTACAAAGTTTGTCTTATGACGGAGAGTTAGCTTCTTTTAATCTAGGTGTATGTTGTTATAAAAATCGATTAAATGAACCTTTAATCGAAGCCTTTTTAAATTGCGTAGAAGCTTAATCATTTCCTAACTAAAACCAAGTTTGTTTATATTCCCATAGAATTTATTCGGGGTGAGGTTTACAATGCGTTAATAATTGAAGGAGCTTTTTATGTTAAATCCACAGAAGTTAGAAGAAATCGCAAAGCAAGTAAGTGACGCAATGCCTGAAGGTGTAAAAAGCTTTGGTAATGAAATTGATCGTAAAATCAAACAAGTGTTACAAGCACAGTTAGGCAAACTAGATATGGTAAGCCGTGAAGAGTTTGATGTACAAACACAAGTATTACTTCGCACTCGTGAAAAACTTAATGCAATGGAAGCAAAATTTGCTGAGTTAGAAAAGAAATTAGATGCATCAAGCGAAGACAAGTAGAGAGTAGAATGAAAGAACAATATTTAAAGAATGCTGAGCTATTTGTTGAGCAAGTTGCCGAGCAAGGTGAGTTATTTGGTTTATTTGATGAAAACCAAGGTTGGGCAAACTGCCATGCACATGATAATAAAGACGCGACTGCCGTTTATCTTTTTTGGTCTGATGCAAAACAAGCGGCTAAATTACAAAATGAAGAGTGGGCTGACTACCAAGTACAAAGTATCGCATTGGACGTTTTTTTGAATCTTGGTTAGATGGCATGCAAAAACAACAAGTGTTTGCAGGCGTTAACTGGGACCAAGAGTTGTGTGGTTTAGAAATTGAAGCAATGGTACTTAAAAATGCGTTAGTGGAAAACTTTCAACAAAAAGAGGTTGAAACTGCTGAAGCAGAATAACTCTATTTAGTATTATATATAAAAAAACCAAGCTATTAGCTTGGTTTTTTTATATCAGCGATAGTAATAATCGATATTACTCTTCTGGGTAAGTGCCCCAGCCGTCGTAATCGATACCAAAAGATTGTGCTAATGTCAGTAGTCTTTCCACATCTTCATAAATCGCTTCTTCATCAAGATTCATTTCAACTACCACGTCAAAACTTAAAATGATTGAACCATCTTCTAACTCTAATTCTTCTGGGTCGGTTACTTCATAACCCTTTTTAAAACACGCAACAGCGGCTTTCTCTAGGACATCAAAGTTGTCGCAAGAAAGGTGGTGTTCGATCATATAAATTGCATCTGGGTTACTACCATCTTCCAACACGGCTTCTACAATATCGGCAGTCTCTTCAGCAAACTCGGCTAATAGCTCTTCAAATGTAAGTTCTTCTGACATGTTTATCTCTTCTATATCAAGGTTTACGGTTGTGGCGTAGACCTATTGCCAGCCACTCGTATCTGTACGTTTTAGTTAATCGCAACAACCTGGGTTGTTATCTGGGCGGTTAACTTCTTTATTAAGTTGTTTGTATTTCGCTAGCATTATCTCATGAGAGTCATTCATTAAACGGCGAATTTCACGTTTTTTGTATTGAGTAATATCAATCGGCTCTAACATCTCAACAATTACTTCACCGTTGTCCCAACGATTTAGTTTAACTTGATCATGTGTGTTTGAAATAACGGTAGGTACTACGTTAACACCCGCTTGCAGTGCCGTATGGAAAGCCCCCATTTTAAATGGCATTAAACCACGACCTCGGCTACGGGTTCCCTCTGGGAAAATCCATACCGCTAGGTCTTTTGCACGCATCTGATTAACCACGTCAGTAATGGTGTTTTTTGATTTATCTTTATTATCTCGGTCAATTAAGATGTTACCGGTTAACCAGTAGATAATGCCAAAGAAAGGCACTAACACTAAGCTCTTTTTACCAATAGTAACTGAGCCAGGTTGAACAGCACCCGTAGTGGTTACCATATCGTAGTTATTTTGGTGATTTGCAATATACACCACTGAGCCATTATTTTTAGCACTTTCAGGTATTCTAATGGTGACTTTTAAGCCCACTAAACGTGACATTTTGCTAAATAGCATAGCAAAGTGGTAAGTATTTTTAGGGTTACGTGGACTCAAAATGCAGTAAAACAGTGAGTACACGCTCATTAAAATAACGACAGCAATAATTAAAATTGCTCTGATAATAAATAACATAGTTTATGAATTCTCTTCTTGTTCAGGTTCAGAGGTGATGATTTCAATATTATCAACGCGCTGCAATCCACGTGGTAATTTATTACCGCGACGACCACGCTCACCTTGATAATGGGCCAAATCATTTGGTTTAAGGGTGAGCTTGCGTTTCCCTGCATGAAGGGTGACTGCACTCTCTGGTGATATAATTTTCAGCATAGTAACAAACTCTTCTCGTTTAGTCGCTTTTGCTGTCATGATGTTAATCATCTTGTTGCCTTTACCTTTGCTTAAACTTGGTAGGCTAGCAACAGGGAAGATCAACATACGGCCTTCATTACTAATAGTTAAACACAAATCATCTTTATTATTAGATAGTTTCTGTGGTGCGATAAGCTGTGCGTTAGTGGTTAAGTTGATTAACGCTTTACCATTTTTGTTACGGCTATTAATGTCGCTTAGATTAGCAATAAAACCATAACCATGGTCACTGCTGATGATATAACGATCTGTTTCATCACCCATTAATACACAGGCAAAAGGCACGTTTTCATTTTGATTAAAGCGACCAGTAAGTGGTTCACCTTGAGTACGTGCTGAAGGTAATGAATGCGCATCAAGCGAATATACTCGACCGGATGTATCAATAAACAAACAACTTTGATTACTCTTACCTTGGCAGCTGGTTAAGTACTCATCACCGGCTTTAAAACTTAAAGCTTGTGGGTCAACATCATGACCTTTTGCACTTCGCACCCAGCCTTGGGTTGATAATACGACGGTTACCGACTCGCTTGGCATTAATTCTTTTTCAGTTAAAGCTTTAGCTTCTTCTCTTTCCACCATAGGAGAGCGGCGATCATCCCCGTATTTATCAGCGTCAGCTTTGATCTCTTTTTTCACTAGGGTATTAAGGCGACGGTCTGAACCGAGCAATAACTCTAATTTCTTCTGCTCTTCCGATAGTTCAGCCATTTCACCACGGATTTGAATCTCTTCAAGCTTAGCTAATTGACGTAATTTAATTTCTAAAATAGCGTGTGCTTGTGTTTCAGATAAGTCATAGCGTGATATCAATTCTGCTTTTGCATCATCGTAAGTACGGATGATTTCAATCACTTCATCAATATTTAAGTAGGCGATTAATAAACCTTCTAAAATATGTACGCGTGCAAGGATTTTATCTAAACGATGTTGTAAACGGCGACGTACGGTATTACGACGATACACTAGCCATTCACTCAGAATCGTTACTAATCCTTTCACGCTTGGACGTTGGTTTAGCCCTAGCATGTTTAAGTTAACTTTATGGCTAACTTCTAAATCAGTAGAAGCAAATAGATGATTCATTAATGCTTCGATATCAATACGATTTGAGCGAGGAATGATAACTAAGCGAGTTGGGTTTTCATGGTCAGATTCATCACGTAAATCTGCCACCATCGGCAGTTTTTTATCCTGCATCTGTTTCGCGATATCTTTTAATATTTTACCGCCAGACACTCGATGAGGTAATGCTGTTACCACTATCTCGCCATTTTCTACGGCAAATACGGCACGGCTTTTAAAGCTACCACGACCGGTTTTGTAGATATTGATAATCTCTTTACGTGGAGTAATGATCTCGGCCTCAGTAGGGTAATCTGGGCCTTGCACAAATTCCATCAAGTCTTCAAGTTGTGCTTTGGGATTGTCGATTAGGTGTAGACAAGCTTCAGCTACTTCACGCGCATTATGCGGCGGAATATCGGTTGCCATACCAACAGCAATACCTGTGATCCCGTTCAATAGAATGTGTGGTAAACGTGCAGGTAATAATTCAGGCTCTTTTAACGTACCATCAAAGTTAGGCTTCCAATCGGTAGTTCCTTGTCCAATCTCTGATAACAGTAATTCTGAAAAGGCAGATAAACGCGATTCCGTATAACGCATTGCTGCGAATGATTTCGGATCGTCGGGAGCACCCCAGTTGCCTTGACCATCAATCAATGGGTAACGGTATGAGAAAGGTTGAGCCATTAATACCATGGCCTCATAACAGGCACTGTCACCATGTGGGTGGTATTTACCTAATACGTCACCTACGGTACGTGCTGATTTTTTATATTTGGCTAAAGCAGATAACCCCAATTCAGACATCGCATACACGATACGTCGTTGAACAGGTTTTAAACCGTCACTGATATGCGGTAAGGCACGATCCATGATCACATACATGGAGTAGTTAAGGTAGGCATCTTCAGTAAATTTAGCGAGCGATAGTTGCTCAATGCCTTCTAAACTCATGTCTATGACTTCACTCATATTTTACAACCCTGTAATTAAAAATAACTAGTTAAAGGTAGAGTATACAGTAGTTGTATTGCAAGACAGAAATAGAAATGAATTTGTGTGGATGAAATATGGTGTTTTTTGCTTTAAAACAACGGTGAAGGTAAGAAAGAGGTGACTTTTTAGTGGTTAAAAGCAGATTAATCACTGTACTTGTATGAGTGAATAATCTGCTTTGGTATTTCTTTAAAATTTATAGTTGTGCAAAAGCTTTTTTAGCAGCGGCAATGGTATTGCTAATATCTTGGTCTGTATGTGCTAACGATAAGAAGCCCGCTTCAAAAGCTGAAGGTGCTAGGTAAACACCTTCTTCTAACATTAGGTGGAAGAATTTTTTAAATCGTTCTACATCACAAGCACACACTTGTTGGAAGTTAGTCACTTCAGCTTCTTCCGTAAAGAAGAAACCAAACATACCACCCGCGTAGTTAATGCTTAATGGAATGCCTACCTCTTTAGCAGCTTGTTTAAGGCCTTCGGCTAGTTGTTTCGTTTTGATTGCTAGTTGTTTATATTCAGGTGAATCAAGTGCGGTTAATGACGCTAAGCCAGCATGCATGGCAATCGGGTTACCCGACAAAGTACCCGCTTGATAAACAGGGCCAGTTGGTGCGATAAATTGCATCACTTTATGACTACCGCCAAAAGCACCCACAGGCATACCGCCACCAATCACTTTACCAAGTGTGGTTAGGTCTGGTTTGATACTGTAATGGGCTTGTGCACCACCTAATGCAACACGAAAACCTGTCATTACTTCATCAAAGATTAACAGTGCTTGGTATTGGTCACAAATGTCACGTAAGCCTTCCAGGAAACCTTCCACTGGAGGAATACAGTTCATGTTACCTGCTACTGGTTCAACGATGATACAAGCAATCTGCTCTGGGTATTCTTCAAATAAAGCTCTAACCGAAGCAAGGTCATTAAAGTTCGCGGTTAATGTGTGTTTTGCAAAATCAGCTGGGATTCCTGGCGAGCTTGGTTGGCCTAAAGTTAGTGCGCCTGAGCCTGCTTTTACTAACAAAGAATCAGCGTGACCATGGTAACAACCTTCAAACTTTAAGATTTTATCGCGATTAGTGTAACCACGGGCAAGACGAATTGCACTCATGGTTGCTTCTGTACCTGAACTCACCATACGCACTTGTTGCATAGAAGGAACTAGTTGCTGCACTTTTTCAGCCATGGTGATTTCAATTTCAGTGGGTGCGCCGAAACTTAATCCATTTTCTGCTGCCTCAATCACAGCTTGTTTAATCGCAGGGTGGTTATGCCCTAAGATCATTGGGCCCCATGAGCCAACATAGTCAATATATTGTTTATCATCAACATCATAGATATAAGCATCTTGTGCTTTTTGTATAAATAATGGGCCGCCACCAACGCCATTAAATGCGCGAACCGGCGAGTTTACGCCACCAGGAATAATAGATTGTGCTCGATTAAATAACTCTGATGATTTGCTCATAATTTCCCATTAATGATTTTTAAAATGATTAAAACAGCAATATACCCATGAAAAAACAAGATGCAACTGAGAAAGTAGTTAGATCAGTGCTTTTTAACAGGGTTTCTTTGTAAAATCTTTGCTAACATGGCAGGAATAAGTCTACGAGTGACTATTCTTTTTATAATACTGGTTTTTTACCGCTTTTTTGCTTTAGGTTGTATCGCAATTATGAAAATAGCAGTGCCCATTGTGTTTGTTAATGGAATTAAAAGTTTCATTGATCGTTTCTTTACCCGTAAAAGTAGTGCGTTATTAATTTGGTTATCTGTTTTTATCGGGTTACTTGCTGGTAGTGTTTCTGCTTTATTTGACCATGGTATTATTTTAGTCTCTGAAATGCGCTTAGACTTTATTCATCGTTATGGTGAAGGTGATATTCCCCTTTGGTTAATTGCTATTCCTGTTTCCTCGATCATGGCCGCCACGGCTTTCTACATTACTCATCGTTTTGCCCCTGAAGCGGGCGGTAGTGGTATTCCAGAAATTGAAGGTGCCATGGAAGGAATGCGTCCAGTACGTTGGAGACGCGTTATCCCAGTCAAATTTTTGGGTGGTTTGTTAGCCTTAGGCAGTGGTATGGCGCTGGGGCGAGAAGGGCCGTCGGTGCAACTGGGCGCCAATGTCGGGCGTATGATTTCAGATCTATTTAAAGTGAATAAAGTGGATGCACAAGCGTTACTAGCGGCAGGTGCTGCGGGTGGATTAGCGGCTGCTTTTAATGCACCACTGGCTGGTATTATGTTTGTTATCGAAGAGATGCGTTCGCAGTTTAATTATAGTTTAACCTCTACTAAAAGTGTCTTCTTAAGTGCGGTGATGGCGACCATAGTGATGCGTCTATTTACAGATCAAGACGCGGTGGTAACCGTTACTCAATACTCTCATCCCGATTTACATACACTGGGTTTTTACCTTATTTTAGGTTTCTGCTTTGGTGTTATTGGCATCTATTTTAATAAAATGATTCTAGCTACGCAGGATATTTATCTTTCTATCCACAAAGGTCGTCGCTGGTATTTTGTTGGCATTGGTGCATTCCTTGGCGCTATCTTTGGGGCGTTATCGATTGTTGCGCCAGATGTTGCCTTTAGTGGTATTGAGTTGATACCACATGTTGAAGGTGGGCACTTCTTAGCCGGTGGATTATTACTTCTATTCTTAGTACGTACTTTTACCACTTTAATCAGTTTTGGTTCAGGCGCACCGGGTGGTGTATTTGCTCCAACACTGGCTTTAGGCACATTATTTGGTATGTTGTTTGGGGTTATTGCTCAAGCTTTATTCCCTGATTTAATCACTGAGCCTGGTGCATTTGCGATTGCTGGTATGGGCGGGCTATTTGCTGCAACAGTACGTGCTCCTATTACGGGAATATTATTGGTTATTGAGATGACCAGTAACTATGAAATGATTCTGCCATTAATTGTGACCTGTTTAGGGGCTACCATGGTGGCTCAAACATTAGGTGGACGACCTATCTATACGCAATTATTAGAAAGAACCTTAAAACTAGCTATGCGTGCTAAACGTCAAGAAGCAACAGATAAAGCGATGGGACGTGTTTCTGGTAAATACGCCAAGCAGGATAAGTAAGAAGACAGTGATGAAGCAATTGAAAATAAGCTTTTTAAAATGGTTGTTGATCAGCCTGATCTGTATCTATTTTGGCTTTATGGTGGGTAAGTTTAAGCAGGATATTCTACAACATAAGGTGCAATCATTAGCCTTAGATGTAGAAAGCCTGACCTTAGAGAATACTCAACTCACTGAGCGTCTTAACCTAATACAAGCAGATTATAACTCTGAAAAACAAGTGCATAGCGTATTAGAAAAAGAAAATCTTACGTTGAATAATGCCTTAGATGCAAGCAACAACAAGCTGTATTTTTATGAGCAAGTGGTGGCGCCTGAACTGTCAAAAGCAGGGCTTAATATCTACTCCTTTGATGTTACTGCTGGTGAAGAGCAGGGGACTTGGTTATTTGAAGTGGTATTAATGCAAGGCCAAAAAGGGCGACATGAATTAAATGGCAAAGTTGAAATCACCTTTGCTAGTGCCGATGGCGATCAGAAAATCAGCTTAAAAGATCTGAATACCAATTTTGATTCTGCTTTTAAGTTTAAGTACTTCCAGCACCTCAAAGGCAGTTTTACCTTGCCTGAACAAGCAACAGTTGAGCAAATTTTTGTGGTCGCTGAAGCTAAAGCGTCAAAATGGAGTCGTTCGCAACGTATTGAAAAAGTATACGATTGGAAGAACTTTATTGAAGATGGTGCGACTTCTTTAGAAGAATTAGCGACTCAATCGGAATAACTAGCATAGATAAACCGCTGCTAATACTTGAACAAACTAGTCAAGCATTAGATAATAGCCTTGGGCACATTAATAGGATTACAAAGTTAAATGACAAGTGAAGTAGAAATGGCATTACCGATTTATTTCAGTGATAGCGCAGCAAATCGAGTAAAAACATTGATTGCAGAAGATAATAATCCTGATCTTAAGTTACGAGTGTATGTAACTGGTGGTGGCTGTTCTGGTTTTTCATATGGCTTTACTTTCGATGAAAAAATTAATGACGATGACACCTTAATTGAAAACTGTGGAGTGACTTTAGCGGTTGATCCAATGAGTTTACAATACTTAGTAGGCGGTACCGTTGACTTTGTAGATGGGTTAGAAGGCTCTCGTTTCCTAGTAAATAATCCTAATGCAACATCAACCTGTGGTTGTGGTTCATCATTCTCTATTTAAAATAATGGCTATTATTAGCCATTATTAAATTGGTACTTATTTTATCTCCCCTATAAAGTAAGTACCAATTCCCCATTCAACCAGCTTTATTATAACCTCTTAATGCTAATTAGTATTTATCAATCAAATACCACTATTTCTGTCTTCTGCTGGGACTATTTTTATGAGCCAAACAGCGTAATATAATCACCACAAGTTATTTAGTGTGATTGGTATTCTATTTGTTATAACATGCGTGAAAATTAACTTATATTTACCTAGGAATTAACAATCATATGTTAGAAAACTTCATCTATATTTCAGATTTAATCGGGGTTATAACCTGTGCTATTTCTGGTGTATTAGTGGCGACCAGGTTACGAATGGATCCTTTTGGTATTACCGTATTAGCGGGGTTACTGGTATTGGTGGTGGTACGCTACGTGATATGATGATGGGCGCAACACCAGTATTTTGGATTGTTGATAATACTTATATTTACGTGATTCTCCTAAGCGCTTTAGTGAGTGTGTTATGGTTGCATCGAATCCATCGTTTTCCAGCGTATCTGTTACCTATTTTTGATGCCTTTGGTCTCGCTATATTCACCATTGTTGGTGCGCAAAAAGCCTTGATGTTAGGTTTTAGTGGTCCGGTTGCTATCGTCATGGGCTGTATTACAGGTGTTGTAGGGGGCATGATTCGAGATATTTTAAGTGGACAAATCCCCTTTGTATTGCAAAAGGAGATTTACGCAACCGCCTCTATTTTAGGGGCGACGTTATATGTGTTATGTGACTATATTGCATTAGGGCCTATTTTCTCCATGGCGATTGCTATGCTAGGTACTTTATCCTTAAGACTGTGTGCTATTTATTACCATTTATCATTGCCTGTGTTCAGTAATGATAGGGAAGCATAAAAGGCATTATTGGTATTTTCTCGTTTATTTAACATTCTTTAAACAATTGTTTTGCAAACATAAACTTCTAATTGATAAACTCTATCGTCTAGTATGAATTGTCAATTGTTGTGATTAATAGGTAGGGAAATGGAAGCAGTAACAAATTCAACACAACTGATTAATTGGTTTCGTAATTCAGCGCCATATATTAATGCGCATCGTCATAAAACCTTTGTGTTAATGATTGGTGGTGAAGCATTAGAAACAGATAACTTTCAATATATTATCAATGATATTGCACTACTTAATAGCTTAGGCGTTAAGTTGGTGTTAGTGCACGGTGTCCGTCCGCAAATTCAAAAACAGCTAGAGATGAATGGTCACAGCAGTGAGTTCTATCAAGATGTTCGAATCACCGATGATCGCAGCTTAGAATTAATCAAACAAGCAATCGGGCGAGTACAGATAGAGTTACAGGCTGGTTTATCAATGGGGCTGGTGAACTCTCCTATGCAAGGTGCCGCGATTCGCACTGTGATCAGCAATGTTGTCACAGCACAACCTATTGGTGTTAAAGATGGCATCGACTTGTGTCATGCAGGCAAGGTTAGACGTATTGATGTTGAAGGCTTACGTACTCAGCTATCTTCTGGTGCAATTCCGATTATTTCTCCTATTGGTTATTCGGTAACTGGCGAGGTATTTAACCTGTTAGCGGAGGAGGTTGCGACACAAGTTGCCATTGATTTAAAAGCCGACAAACTCATTGGCTTCTGCTCTAACCAAGGTGTGTTAGATGAACAGGGCAATGTTATTTCAGAGCTATTGCCTGAACAAGCGCAAGAACATATTGATAGAAACGAACTATTATCAGGACAAGCATCGGGGACTTTACGTTTTTTACGTGCCGCTGTTGCTGCTTGCCAAGCAGATGTAACACGTTGCCATCTTCTCAGCTACCATCAAGATGGGGCTTTATTAAAAGAACTGTTTACTCGTGATGGTACCGGCTCGCAAATAGTGAAAGAGAGTTATGAGCAAATACGTCCAGCGACCATTGATGATATTGGTGGTTTGTTGCAATTAATTGAACCTCTTGAAAAGCAGGGGATATTGGTTAAACGCTCTCGTGAACTATTAGAGAATGAGATTGAATCTTTCTTTATCGTAGAGCGAGACGGCATGGTGATCGGCTGTGCTGCTTTATATCCATTCCCAGATGATAAAACCTAGGAGTTAGCTTGTTTAGTGAGCCACCCTAAATACCGTAGAGCGGCGCGTGCCGATAACTTAGTCGCGCATGTAGAACGAAGAGCTCGACAGTTAGGCTTAGAATCTATTTTTGTTTTAACCACACAAAGTATTCATTGGTTTAGAGAGCGCGGTTTTGTGTTTGCTGAGATAAATCATTTACCGAACGCTAAAAAAGAGATGTATAACCTGAAGCGTAACTCTAAGGTGCTTGTTAAAAAAATAATATGATTAAAACCAGTGCCACACTAAAAGGGATTTTCTTTAATAAGCTAAATAAACATAACGGCTTATTGAAAGGTTCCTCCTTGTTAATTCATACTCTAGCGGTAGGCTTGATACTTATCGCCTCATCCTCTGTTGCGCTTGCTAAAGATAAATATGTATCAATAGGCACGGGTGGCATTAGTGGTGTGTATTATCCAACCGGTGGGGCTATCTGCTTTTTACTGAATCAAGTCAGAGGTGTTGATAATATCCATTGCGATATTAAAAGCACACCGGGCTCTATCTATAATTTAGAAGCGTTAAAGAATAAAAAAATTGATGTTGTAGTGGTGCAGTCTGATTGGCAATTTCATGTCTATAATGGCAGCTCTTTATTTAAAGATGAGGGGAAGTTTACTGAGCTTCGCTCTCTCTTCTCAGTGCATTCCGAACCCTTTACGGTATTAGCCAGAGAAGATGCGGATATTCATAACTTTGAAGACTTAAAGGGAAAGCGCGTTAACATTGGAGCTGCTAATTCAGGGCAACGAGCCACCATGGAAATGTTATTGGACCTTTATCATTGGCAAGCATCAGACTTTGCTGAGCTGACCTCTTTAACACCTAGTGAACAAGCCCAAGCGATTTGTGATAATAAAATAGATGCTATCGTGTATGTTGTTGGGCACCCTAATAGCTCTATAAAAGAAGCCACTAGTGCCTGTAAGACGCAGCTGGTTAATGTTACTGGTGAAAAAATATCGACGCTTATTAAAAACCATGCTTACTATGAGAGTGCCAATATAGCGGCTGGTATGTACCGCGGTAGCCCAGAGCAAACTAACACCTTTGGCGTTGGGGCGACGATTGTAACGACTGCGAATTTACCTGATCATATTGCCTATGAAATGGTCAAAGCAGTATTTGAACACCACCAAGAATTTATTCAATTACATCCCTCTTTTAAAGGTTTAACAAAGCAGGAAATGGTATCGCAATATCTTACGGCGCCGATTCATCCTGGGGCACTTCGTTATTATAAAGAGGTTGGCTTATTACCATAAAAGCAGAAAGCAATAGGTATAAAAAAACCTGTTATAAAACAGGCTTTTTGCGGGGGCAATATCAAGTCATTAACTAGTTGAACTGTTTTACCAATGAAAACAACTCAACTGAAGTGACCACTATTTATGCTTACACTCACCATCTATTGGCTCACCGTAAAGATATAAACTGTGGTTGGTTAGTTTGATACCAAATTTCTCAGCGATTAGCATTTGACGCTCTTCAATGATTGGATCATTAAATTCAATCACCTCACCACATTTTAGACAAACTAAATGGTCGTGATGCTCTTTATGCGTTAATTCAAATACTGATTTTCCGCCTTCAAAATGGTGACGAGTAACTATCCCTGCATCATCAAATTGGTTTAATACACGGTAAACAGTGGCTACACCCACTTCATCACCTTGATCTAGTAATTTTTTATACAGATCTTCTGCGCTTAAATGTTGATTTTCTGGTAGTTGTAATAAACTTAAAATCTTTAAACGTGGTGATGTTACTTTTAAACCTGCTTCTTTAAGGGCTAAATTTTCATTACTCATGTTATGTCCTAAATACTTGTATGGTGAATTTAGTCAGCTAGTTCTGCTAAGCACATTTCATTATAAATTTGTTCTGACCATGCTTTCACACGTGATGCTGTTAGTTCAGGTTGACGATCTTCATCAATCCCTAAACCAATAAAGTGATTATCATCAACCATCGCTTTTGATGCTTCAAAGTCATAACCTTCAGATGACCAGTTACCAACAATAATAGCACCTTTACTTTCAACTATATCGCCTAATTGTCCCATTGCGTCTAAAAAGTACTCTGCATAGTCTTCTTGATCACCACAACCAAAGATAGCAACTAACTTATCAGTAAAGTCGATATCCTCTAAATCTGGGAAAAAATCATCCCAATCACATTGTGCTTCACCATAGTACCAAGTAGGAATTCCAAATAAAATAAGGCTGAATTCAGCGATATCTTCTTTGCTACTTTTGGCAATATCTTTTACTTCGACTAATTTGTTACCTAATTCTTTTTGTATCATTTTTGCAACAGCTTCAGTGTTACCTGTATCGCTACCAAAGAAAATACCTACGCTAGACATACTTTATACCTTAATTTATTTGATTTAACTGTGCGTGAAGTAGTTGATTAATTAACTCTGCACGGCTTATTGATTGTGTATCTGATAACGCATTAAGTTTATCAAATAATGCACTATCTACTTTTAATTCGATTCTTTTTAAACCGTTTTGTTTATCTCTTAACGTCTGTTTCTGCTTGTTTATTTTCAGCTGAACTTGACGCGAATGAGGATTACTTTTAGGTCTGCCTCGGCGTACCTCGTTTGCAAATAGATCGCTAGTAATGCGATCAAATGATTCCTTTGCCATTTTGTTACCTAACAATTCTTACTTAACTACACTTACCTAACAATACAATCATTGAATTTAATTTTTTAACCAATGCCTGAATTCACCCACACAATTTCAATCATTGCTTTTGCAATAAAGCCAATACAACTCAAAATCACTACTTAACTGATTATAGCTAATGCTGTTAAGTCAGTGCCGAATATCCCAATTTAATTGATTACTGGGATTATTCTTACAACCTTATTTTAACTGTTTTAAAAATGTATACACGCCCGTTTCTACTCACCCATAAACACTGCCGGAACTGTGTTCAACATATAATACAACCTAAGGTGATAACACCTTTACGTTAATTATAGTAGTAAGTTGGTTTTTGAACTAACGACTTGCATAGCAAGTGTTGAGGCAAACATTTTAGTTGTTTTTGAGCGATTAATTTTAGTTAATCCTCTAGTTAACCCTGACCCGACCTTATGGTCAGTATCAAGATTAGAAAGTCCATTTCGGTTTCTAGGTCACACATTGTCACCTAGAAAACTGAGTTTTTGACTTGCTTGAATTTTGCACCCCGAATGATAACGGGTATCGACATCAGATGCCATCTAAAATAGATAAATATGTTCTTAAAATGGTGATTTATTGAGCAAAAAAGTTAATCGCCAAGCGGTTGAAGGTTTTTGGTTTTTCTGCATGTAACCAATGTCCTGTTGCGTTAATCACTTTTAATTTCGCATTTGGAAAGAGAGCAACTATTGCCGGCTGGCTGGCTTCTTCAATGTAATCAGACAATTCACCTTTAATGAACAAGGTTGGGCTTGTATAGGTGTTGCTTTGCTCTGGCCAATCAATAATCGAGGCGTAATTGTTGTATAAATTTTCCAAGTCATAAACAAACTGGAAACCCTCAGCTGTGCGTTGATAAGACTTTAACAGGAACTGTCTGATCTCTGGTGTTTCAACATAATCAGCTAATACTTTATCAGCAGCTGTTCTGCTTTGTACATTAGAGGCTTTCACTGCTTTTAATCCGGCAAACACATCACTGTGTTTATCTGCATGTGAAGTGGGAGCAATATCTGCCACAATTAAACGTTGGATACGTTGTGGCTGTGCTAATGCACAACTCATGGCTATTTTCCCGCCCATGGAATGCCCTAAAATCGAGAACTGCTCAATTTGCAAATGGTCGGCTAATTCAAAAATATCATTGGCCATTTGTGGGTAACTCATGGAACTATTGCGTTCGCTTTGCCCATGATTTCTTACATCAACTAGGATAACGTCGTAATCGCTTTGTAGCTCTTTTCCTAACCCTGAGAGATTAGACAAACTACCAAATAAGCCATGAATTAAAAAAATAACCTGTTTTTTATCTGGTGATTGGTCACGAGTAGATGGTTTTAATTGGTAATTTAGTAGCATAACGGCTCATTTTAAGTAAAAATAAATAAAGTGTTAAAGAATAACAAATTATGCATTAAAGCTGAACCTAATGACAGCGTACTTATTACGCAGATTAATGGTGTTTTGATGGATAAATAAGTCATGTCATGGGGATATAATGAAGACGATTGAAATAGAAGATGACCTATATAAGCATATTTTAAACAATATTGAAGCTTTCGGCGAAACTCCCTCGCAAATTCTTCGTCGTTTATTGGCGCTACCGAAAGAAAGCACTTCTGTTGAAGTAGAAGTGAAGCCTGTTCAACCTGAAGTTGCAGAAGTTGTGGAAATCACTGCAACATCTAGTGAAAAAGAGAAGCCAGCAGAAACACTAAACAATCAACCAGAAGCCTTGTATGTTCATAAAGGTGTCAAAGAGTTATTTAGTGATCCTGCTTTTAAAGCGGAAACCGTGATCACTAATAAATTTATGATGATGCTAACCACCATGTACTTTGAGAAAAAAGCAGAGTTTATTGAGGCTGCTGAAACCACCAAAGGACGTACCCGCGCTTACTTAGGGACACAACTTGAAGAGTTATTAAACTCGGATAATGAAGAGGAGTTAGCCCAGTTTAAAGCAAGTAAACCAAGAACCATTCCTAATACACCGTACTGGGTGATCACCAATGCGAATACAGGACGTAAACGTATTATTCTGACACAAATGATGGCATCAATGGGTTACCCACATCACTTGATCGGACGGATAAAAGAAGAAATTTAATTTATTCCAATAACAAATCTGAGGCACTTATGGCAATTCATCCACGCGCTGGTAAACCAGCACAAGCAAATGATTTAGTTGATATTCCAAAATTAGTTTCTGCATATTATGTAAACTTACCAGACGTTGAAGTTGCTGAGCAACAAGTTGCTTTTGGCACATCGGGTCACCGTGGTAGTTCTTTTAATTATGCATTCACCGAATTACATATTCTGGCGATTACTCAGGCATTAGCAGAGTACCGAAAAGAGCAAGGTTACACTGGCCCAATGTTTATTGGGAAAGATACACATGCGCTGTCTGAACCTGCATTTATATCTGCAGTACAAGTGTTAGTTGAAAATGGTATTAAAGTCGTGGTGCAAGCGGGTGGAGGTTACACTCCAACACCTGTTATCTCTCATGCTATTTTACAATATAACAAAGCTAATCCAGATTCATTGGCTGATGGTATTGTTATTACACCTTCACATAACCCACCGGAAGATGGTGGTTTTAAATATAATCCACCAAACGGCGGCCCAGCTGATAGCGATGTTACTAAGATTATTCAAGATCGTGCCAATGAAATACTCAACGATAATTTCGACGATATTTTGCAAGCTGATTTTGACGAAGCGATGCAGTCTGATTTAGTGGAAGAGTACGATTATATTCAACCTTATGTTGATGACTTGAAGAACGTATTAGACGTTGAAGCTATTGCGAAATCAGGCATCAAGATTGGTGTTGATACTTTAGGTGGTTCTGGCGTGGCTTACTGGCCAGTTATTGCTGAAACTTACGGCATTAATATCGAAGTGGTTAACGGTCGTGTTGATCCAACATTCTCATTCATGACATTAGATAAAGATGGCAAAATCCGTATGGATTGTTCATCTCCTTATGCGATGGCTGGATTAATTGAGTTAAAAGATAAGTTTGATGTAGCCGTTGCCAATGACCCTGATTATGACCGTCATGGTATTGTGACTAAATCATCTGGTTTATTGAATCCAAACCACTACCTTGCCGTTGCTATTAATTATCTATTTACCCACCGTAGTGAATGGTCTGACAAAGCAATTGTTGGTAAGACCTTAGTATCAAGCTCAATGATTGACCGCGTGGTAAATGAGTTAGGCCGTGATATGTCAGAAGTGCCAGTGGGCTTTAAATGGTTTGTTGATGGCTTATTTGATGGCAGTTTTGGTTTTGGTGGTGAAGAGAGTGCTGGTGCTTCTTTCCTTCGTAAAGATGGCACAGTGTGGAGTACAGATAAAGATGGGATCATCCTTGCTTTATTAGCCGCAGAGATTATTGCTGTTACTAACAAAGATCCTGGTGAACATTATGCTGAATTTGTTGAAAAATTTGGTGCACCTGTTTACCAACGCTTTGATGCACCAGCTTCTGCCTGAACAGAAAAAAGTATTAGCAAACCTAAGCCCTGATATGGTGGAAGCGGAAACATTAGCCGGTGAGAAAATTACCGCTAAATTAACCCACGCGCCTGGCAATGGTGCCGCTATTGGTGGTTTAAAAGTGACCACTGAAAATGGTTGGTTTGCAGCTCGCCCGTCGGGTACAGAAAATATTTATAAAATTTATTCTGAATCTTTCATTGGCGAAGAGCATATCGCATTAATTCAAACAGAAGCACAAGAGATCGTTGCACAAGCCTTTGCTAAGGCTGGTTTATAATATTTCACGCATATCTGATGAGTGAAAGTTAAACGACTGTATTTAGGCGAGGTTTTTACCTCGCCTTTTTTATATCCTTTTTCCAACCTAATGGCTTCCGTAGCTCTTTTCAATTTAATTTTATTAAAGTTGTTTTTTGATGGTTTTTTTAGTATTACTTTATGTGTGCGAGGAATAATCTGTTTTATTTGACTGTATTGCTCTTTTGGACTCATTATTTATACAAAAAGGTTTTACACGCGATAGAGCTTCTTTTTAACAACTTATGAAATTAATGGGTGTATCAATGGCGACTAAAAAAACGACAAAAGTTGCAGTGCCTGCAGTAGGCTGTGCGGAAATGCAACAAGCGATTATCGACCGTCTTCATAAAGGATTAGGTACCGATAAAGATAAAGCCAATAACAAAGCCTGGTGGAATGCCACTTGCCAAGCAGTGAATGAACTGGTTTTTGAAAAGCTAACACAAACACATCAAAACCATGCGGAAAAAGATACCCGCGCGGTTAACTACCTTTCTCTTGAGTTTTTAATGGGACGACTCCTGTCCAATAATCTACAAAATTTAGAAGTTTTCGATGTCACTCAAGAAGCCTTAAAAGGGCTAGGTAAAGATCTCTACGAAATATGCGATGAAGAGCCTGATATGGCATTAGGTAATGGTGGTTTAGGAAGACTAGCTGCCTGCTTTATCGACTCCTTAGCCACGTTAGGTTACCCAGCTATCGGCTATGGTATTCATTACGAACATGGTCTATTTAAACAAGAATTTCAAGATGGGCGTCAAATAGAGCGCCCTGATACATGGCGAGAATACGGTAACCCGTGGGAAATTTGTCGCCCTGAATCTATTCAATTTGTGCCACTTTACGGTTATGTTGAAACGGTTTACGAACAGGGTAAAGGTTCTCGCAAAGTATGGCATGCGGGTCAAAAACTAAAAGGTGTGCCATGGGATATTCCAATCGTGGGTTATGGAGCAAAAACCGTTAACATTTTACGATTATGGGAAAGCCGTGCCCATGAAGCATTTGATTGGGACGTTTTTAATGCCGGTGGTTATGTGGATGCACAAACTGAAAAATCTAAAGCAGAAACCATTTCTAAGGTGTTATATCCAAATGATTCAACAGACGCAGGTAAAGAGTTGCGTTTAATCCAGCAATACTTCTTCTGCGCTTGTTCTGTAAAAGATATTCTGCGTCGCTTTAAACGAGCGAATAAAGAAGAGTGGTCATTATTACCCGAAAAAGTCGCTATTCAGTTAAACGATACTCACCCAACGATCGCGATACCTGAATTGATGCGTATTTTAATAGATGAAGAAGGCTTAGAGTGGCCTGAAGCATGGGAAATTTGTCAAAATACCTTCGCGTATACCAACCATACTCTATTACCAGAGGCCTTAGAAAAATGGTCTGTGGCATTATTTGAGAAAGTATTACCACGTCATTTAGAAATCATCTATGAGATTAACTCTCAGTTCCTGACTAAAGTAGTTGAGAAAAAATGGCCTGGAGATGATGCGAAAAAATCTAAATTGTCGGTTATTGAAGAGTCGCAACCACGTATGGTACGCATGGCGAACCTTTGTGTGATCACTGCTTACAAGGTTAATGGTGTGGCGGCCGTCCATTCTGAATTAGTGAAAACGGATCTGTTTCCAGAGTTCCATGAGTTATTCCCAACCAAGTTAGTAAATGTGACTAATGGGGTGACCCCACGTCGCTGGTTAAAAGCCTGTAATCCTGGGTTAGCTACCTTGTTAGATGAAAGCATTGGTGATGACTGGGTGCTGAATTTAGATAAACTTAAGGAGATTCTACCTAAAGCAACCGATACTGCTTTCCAGAAACGCTTTATGGACATTAAAAAAGAAAATAAAGTGGCGATGGCTAAAATTATTAAAGAGGAAACGGGCGTTGATGTTTCTGTGGATGCGATTTTTGATGTGCAAATTAAGCGTTTGCATGAATACAAGCGTCAGCAGTTAAATTTGATCCATATTCTTACCTTGTATAAACGTTTATTAGAAGATCCTGATTACGATATGGTGCCACGTGTTTTCTTGTTCGGTGCAAAAGCCGCGCCGAGTTACCACATGGCAAAAGAGATCATCTTTGCTTTGAATAAAATTGCTGACAAGGTGAATAACGATACACGTATTAACGATAAACTGAAGGTTGTGTTCTTACCAAATTACCGTGTTTCTTTGGCTGAGCATATGTTTCCTGCGGCAGATGTCTCTGAACAAATATCAACGGCAGGGCTGGAAGCATCAGGGACTGGTAACATGAAGTTCTCTCTAAACGGTGCATTAACCATAGGTACTATGGATGGTGCAAATATTGAGATGGCTGAAGAGATTGGTGCTGAGCACATGTTTATTTTCGGGTTAAGTGTTGAAGAAGTGAAAGCGTTAAAAGCTGATGGCTATAATCCATACGATTATTATTACAAGAACCCTGAGTTAAAATCGGTATTAGATTGGTTAGACAGTGATTTCTTCACGCCTAGTCACCCAGGATTACTATCAGATATTAAACGTAGTTTATTAGAGTGGGGCGATGAGTATCTGTGTCTCGCTGATTACGAGTCCTATGTGAATGCGCATCAAGCCATTGATACATTATATCGTGATCAGTCTGCATGGGCTGAAAAAGCGATCCTTAATGCAGGGGCTATGGGTAAATTTAATTCAGATAGATCAATTGAAGATTATGCAACTAAAATCTGGAATTTGAAAAAATTTCCCATCGCTTAATGATATAAATCATTAAAAGGTGAAAGGCGGCTCCGTAGGTGTCGCCTTTTTTATTTAAACAGAGTTACAATCTAAACATGATGTATAACCAGCGACGAGGGCATTATGTTGACACAACAAACAGCACCACAAAAAAACAATCAAGAGAATGATATTTGCGAAGCCTGCGGCACTTTTGTTGAACTCGGTTCAGTGATCACTGAGGATGATACTTTACTTGTCCTGCCATTCAACGGCCCTGACAAAGCAAGTGTTGAGCAATTAGCTGATAAGTATATTCAATCTGCACAAACTCGCTTTCCGGAAGTACAAGTTTCAGTAGACTATAAAGAAATGGAATATGTTGTTGAAAGCAAAGTGAGCCTGAAATTTGAATGTACTGCAGAAAAGTTAATTTTTGAAATGGGCTTGAGTAGTATCTAGTCAGCTTAAATTAAACAATTGAACAAGCTCCCACCCTATTTGTGATGGTATCGGGAGCTTAATACAACTCTCTGTTAATATACTTGCCCTTAAAACCAACTTTTTCTTCACAATGGCAAACTTCATTTCTTAATTTTCTGCTTAATCGTTATACTTAACCTTTAACTCATTATTTTGACTGTTTTGGAGCATACATTGCTAATTAAAGATTTACCCATTGATCAGCGTTTGATCACTTCTGTTTCACATTTAGGTTTTAAAGAAACAACACAAATTCAAGCTGATTCCATTCCGGTGGCAATTGCAGGGAAAGATCTTTTAGCATCCTCTAAAACAGGCTCAGGCAAAACGCTGGCTTATTTATTACCTGCTATGCAGCGTGTTTTGAAAAGTCGTGCACTTACACGACGTGACCCTCGTGTGTTGATCCTTACGCCTACTCGTGAGCTAGCCAAACAAGTTTATGCTCAATTGCGTTTATTAGTGTCTAACACCAGCGTGAAGTCGATTTTAGTATTAGGTGGTGAAAACTTTAATGACCAAGTAAAAGCCATTGATAAAGACCCGCATTTCATCGTCGGTACACCAGGACGTATTGTGGACCATGTTAAAAAAGGGCTTTTACACTTACCAGGTTTAGAGCTACTTATTTTAGATGAAGCAGACCGTATGTTGGATTTAGGTTTTGCTGAGCAATTAACAGCAATCAATGAAGCGGCTAACCATCGTTTGCGTCAGACATTAATGTTCTCAGCAACATTAGGTCACGCAGAAGTGAATGAATTTGCAGGACACCTATTAAAAGCACCTATTCGTATTGCAGTAGGTGAAGAGAATCAGCAACACAGTGAAATAACACAACGTTTTTACTTGGCTGATAATCTTAACCAAAAAGAGAAATTACTGTTTCACTTCTTAAAAGAGGAACAGATTAATCAAGCGATCATCTTTACTGCAACACGCGCCGATACTGAGCGTTTAAGTGCTATTTTAATTGAGAAAGGCATGTCAGCGGCAGCCTTGCATGGTGATTTGTCTCAAGCAAACCGTAATAAAATTATGGACTCATTCTCTCGTGGCAAACAAAAAATATTAGTAACAACGGATATCGCTTCACGCGGTTTAGATCTTGTTCATGTTAGTCACGTTTTAAATTTCGATATTCCAAAGCATACCGAAGAGTATATTCATCGTATTGGCCGAACTGGTCGTGCTGGTGAGTTGGGTGATGCTATCTCTATCATTGGACCAAAAGATTGGGATAACTTTAAAAAAGTAGAAAGCTTTGTTGCTCAAAAAATTAGCTTTGATAAGGTGGAAGGCATTAATCCTAAATTTAAAGGATTGAAACCAGCACCTAAGAAGGTCTTTAAAGCGAAAAAAGTGACAGCTGTTAAGAAAAAAGCAGCGGTGAAAAAAGCCAGAGTAACCAATAAAAAACAAGAGAATGTATTTCACGAGTCTATTGATGTTGGCGCGGCGCCAATGCGTCGTAAAAAACGCACAATTATTGATGATTCAGGAGATTAATCATTAGCTTAGGTTTTATTATTATTCTGCCCCGCTGAGCAATCAGCGGGGTTTTTTTGATCTTTTTATCTGCCATTACGTACTAATTAAAGAGGTGAATGATGGATATTAATAAAATGAAAAAGCGCCACTTACTGCAAGTGTTTGAGCTGATCACTCGTAAGGGTGTTAAAACTGAAGGTGTATATGAATACCATGATATTAAGGCGTCGCAAGACTTTGATGGATATACCTGTTGGTTGTCCTTTAAAGATCTCACCGTTACATTATTGTTCCATGGTGCCTATGACCTAGATTATAAAAGTGAAGAAACCTTAAAAATCTTCTTTAAGAAAATTGCTAACCTATTAGATGACTAAACATCTCAAAACTATGCAAAACTATGGGAAATAATGAATACACTAAACCCCAAAGAAATTGAAAAATTCCAAGCAATGGCAAATGATTGGTGGGATCCGCAAGGTAAATTCAAACCATTACACCAACTCAATCCAACGCGTCTTGATTATATTAAACAACAAATCGCCACTCACTATGATAGAGACCTAACACACAAACAACCCTTTAAAGGACTACGTTTATTAGATATTGGCTGCGGTGGTGGTTTATTAAGTGAGCCGATGTCCGCTTTAGGGGCAGATGTATTAGGGGCTGATGCTGCACCTAACAATATACCCGTGGCGCAACTGCATGCTAAACAAGCAGGTTTAACTATTGATTACAGAAATACATTGGCAGAGCACTTGTTAGAAGAGGGCGAGCAGTTTGATGTGATACTAAATATGGAAGTGATTGAACACGTTGCAGACCCTAATGCTTTCATAGGCGCTTGTGGGGGCTTACTAAAACCAAATGGGCTTATGTTATGTTCCACTATCAACCGTAATATTAAAAGTTATATCGTGGCAATTTTTGGTGCTGAAAGGGTGATGCGCTGGTTACCGGTTGGAACCCATCAATGGGGACAATTTATTAAACCTACCGAATTAAAAGAAATGGTCCAGCAGGCAACATTAACCTGTATTCAGCAACATGGTTTTGTATTTAATCCATTACGTTGGCGTTGGTCTATTTCAACTAAGGATCTCTCAGTTAATTACGTTATGAGCATTGTAAAACCGATGGACTCAATAGATAAAAAAGATTATTCCTTGAGGTCTGAATAAGTTATATTTCAATCAGTTATTTAGGTTGTCGCAGCGAACCTAACCAATTAACACAGCATTTAAAGAAGTAAGTTAAATTGTTGCATCAGTGGTTAAATCATCCGTTAATTTAATATTGATCTAAACTAATGCAGGCGAGGATAGATACCCTCATACTATCAATTTTAATGCTCAACAAAGGAGCTTAATGTGTCACGATTCTCTGGCATCACAGATAACCCTCACGAAGAGCGGTTTCATCAAAAAACAGGTATTTTACTCACAAACCTAGGTAGTCCAGATCAACCGACTACAAAAGCGGTACGCACTTATTTGCGAGAGTTTTTATCGGATAGACGTATTGTCGAAATCCCACGTCTTATTTGGATGATTATTTTACATGGTATTGTGCTACGCCTTAGACCTAAAAAATCAGCGAAATTATATGAGAGTGTTTGGACTGAAAATGGCTCTCCTTTAACGCATATTACTGAACTGCAACGCGATAAACTAAGTGCGTTACTAAAAGAAAAAGGTTACCAAGATACAGAAGTAGTGATGAGTATGCGTTATGGTAACCCGTCGATTGAGTCTGGTTTGAAAGCGTTACGAGAGAAAGGTTTTACCCGTATTGTGGTGTTGCCTTTATATCCTCAATATTCCAGCCCAACCACAGGTTCAACTTTTGATGCTGTATCGAGAGTATTACAAACATGGCGTTGGGTACCCGAGTTACATTTTATTAATGGCTACCATAAAAACACTAGTTACATTGAATCGTTAGCGAATAGTATCGAAGAAGATTTACAAAAAAATGGTACACCTCAAAAAATCGTTTTCTCATACCACGGTATGCCAAAGCTATTTTTGAAAAATGGTGACCCTTATTATTGTTTATGTTTGCAAACAACCCGTTTGGTGGTAGAAAAATTAAACCTTGATAAAGATTTAGTGATAAGCACGTTCCAGAGCCGTTTTGGTAAAGCGGAATGGTTAAAGCCTTATACCGACGCAACGTTAGAAAGCTTTCCGGCACAAGGTATCAAAGATATTGCAATTATTAGTCCTGCCTTTAGTGCTGACTGTTTAGAAACATTAGAAGAGCTAGAGTCAGAGAATAGGGAAATATTTGAAGAGGCGGGCGGTGAAAAATACCGTTATATCGCTGCATTAAATGACCGTGATGATCATATTGAAGCTATGTTTGAGGTGTTAAAGCCTAATTTATAATGGTTGAAAGTGAATCAAAAATGCCCCGTTAAGCGATGCTTATACGGGGCATTTTTTAATTACGATTATAAAGTTTCGTTTACTTCTTGTACCGGTGTCACTTGTTCTTTCTCTTGGTAAGCATCAGTTCCCCATAACGGTACGGTTGAAAGACTATGTTTAAAGCTACCTGATGTCTCTTTGGTAGAGTATGAAACATACATTAAGGTTTGGTTATCAGCATCAAATATACGGCGAATCTTCATGTTCTTAAAGAAGATACTTTTAGACTTTTTGAATACCACTTCACCTGATTTACTTTTATCGATATTAGCAATCATGGCAGGTGTTATTTTACCTGTTTGACGACATGAAATTGCGCTATCACTCGGGTCAGAAAAGCTTAAGTCCGCTTCGATGGACGCGATATGACAGGTAACACCAGACACTAACGGATCTTTTAACATATTAAGTTTAATATCCTGCGTGGTAAACAAGCCTAAGCTGACATCTCCCACTTCATCTTGAGAGCAGCCTCGTAAAAAAAGAAGCCGATAACCAGTAATACTATGACCATGATGATTAGTTTTATCTTCTTTAACATATTAAATTCCTATTTTTTAAAGTCCCATGAAAGGTTCGAGACAAGTTGGCATTGGTCGCACTTAAAATCGAAAATATCGAATAAAGGCTCATTTAATCTCCATTCACCACCGCAGCTTGGGCAAGGTCTATTTTGCTCTTCCTGTAATGAGGTTCCTGCTACACGATACAAATAATAATAAGTTGGCACTTTAGTTATATATTGAATGCGTTTACACAGATTGGTTCCACGATAAAAAAATTTACTATCTACTTCTCCTAACTCTTTTAAAGCGGCACTGGACACTGCAGAGCCATTCATTTGCAATTCATCTAGGTTGACCCATTCCTCTTGCCACTTTATCGCACTTTTACGATCACCATTGCTTATCTCCTCTGGCGTGCGGTAAAGGGGAATAGGCGCTAAGGTTTCACCGCAACGGATCGGCGAGCAAGTGTCGAGAAAGGTAGTATATAAAATCTGCCAGCTTGGAGTAAAATTAGTGGCGCATTGTTGTGAGTTAAGATCTTCCGCGATGGTTTTGATTTTAGGTGCTAATAAACCTGCGTTAGTTAATCCCTGTAATGCGTGGGTAACTTGCGGGCTATTAAAGCGTGCGAGTAAACTGTGCTCTTCTGGGCACACTAAGCGAGTTGTAAAAATAGCACCTTGCATGGCCACTGGGAACTCTCTACCAAGTATTTGACCGTTATAGCGCAACATATCTAAGTAATTGTTAATAGCGCGTTCTACTGCAGCGTATTGTGTATCTTGGTAACACTCAAAGCTTAATTCTTTAATATACACAGTTAGTCTTCCTGCGATTGCGCTGCAGCAATCTTGGTTTGTAGGGTTTTTACTTGCATTTTTAGGGTGTTAATCTCTTCTTTTAATGGGGCGATAGCTTGTGCTATGCGACTATCAATCTGTTCATCAATACTACCCGAAACCGATTGTGAGGCTGAGCTTGTTAACGCCGGTTCTGTGGGAGCTTCAATTATTTTATTAGGATTGTCTTGCCACATTTTTAAGCCTTGAATAATGGCTGGCAGTGGGGTGTTTTTGGGTAAACGCGCTTTGATTAAGCTAGTGGTTGGCGTTTTACCTTCTTTGATTAATTGTTGAGCAATTAAGATTATACGATCCATAGAATCACCTTTAGTGAAAAGACTGCTGTTCGTCAACAACACGATAAGCAGGTAATTGAAAACGAGGTTTAACTAAACCGTTTAAGGTGAGGGTTCCTTGATAATTATTGTCACCGTCACTGCTAAACTCAAATACAAAATTAGCCTGCAAAAAATCACTGCCTAATTTAAAATTAAAACGAGATCGGGAAAAAGACAGTAGTTGTAAATCTAACTTCTGACAATGCATTTCAGTTATTTTTTTAGCTAACTCTGATTGCTGGCGTAACTTCCAAATAGTGGTACCCGCTAACACCATCAATAAAATAAATAACAGATCCCAAATAATCATATGGATGGTCCTTATGTGTTTGGCTTTAATCCTGAAAATAACAGGCCAATAGCCTGTGATAACGCCGGAGATCGAGCCGTTAAACGTAACTGCTTTAACACTTTGTCACGTAATGCAGGGATAGCAACAAGATCCGAAAATAATTGTGGGAATAGCGCTTGTTGATGTGTTGCTAAGGCTTCAAAGTAACGGTTTAACAAGGTCTCATCTTGTAATTGTGTCCAACAGCGCCCAGCAATAGTGATATACCAATCAGCTTCATGTAAGAGCGGTGTGGAAAATTGTGCATCTAGTAATTGTTTAGTGAAGCCTTGCCCTTTTGCACTGGCGAGCGCTCTTAATAATAAAATAGCGCTGGTGGTTTGCCCCTGTTGTAATCGTTGCTTAGCTTGTTCTATTATTTTTTCAGCTAATGGGCTACCGATATTGCTTTGGTTTTCCAGACACAAACATAAGGTTTGTAAAGGTTGTTCTGGCAGTGTTGATAAAGCAGATATTATTTTTTGTTGGTTATCATCATGATCTAAACGTGCTGCTAGGTCGGCAAAACCTTGAAAGCCTAATGTTTGCCAATCTTGGTTATTCACTGAACCTGAAAAATAGGCTTGTACTGCAGGGTAGAATGACGAAGCAGGGCGCACAAAAATACTGTTCATATTTGAATTAAAAATCGCTAGTTTTTCAGTACTTGGTTTAAATACAAAAGGGTTACTGGCAAGGCGTTCCTGGGTTTTATCGCTAACATCGGCGGTTAAGTTTTCTCCCATGGCTTCGACTACCATGCGGATAAAGCTAGTTTGCGCTGTGATTTTCATTAAACCTTGTTCATCCAAAGGCATTTTTAGAAACCATACAAAATGCTCTTTTTGAGCTGCAACTTGCCAAAAGGTCAGCGCGACAAAAGCATGTTGTTGAATAGGGTATGGGTAGGGCTGTTTGTTGTTAGCCACTTTTTGAAATTCGCTATTCTCTATTTTTTGTACAATACGCCCTAGATCATATACACGAAATTGGCATTGGGCTTGTTCTAAAAAATCGGTCAGGGTGTTCATGCTCATGAAAACTGTCTTTATTTATTAATGGTATGGCGATTATATACAGGTATCAGCAAGACCTCTATATTGTGCTTCAAACTCTCTTGTATTTATCGCCTTAGCCATGGTTAATTAGCGACAGTGGTGTTATTCAACGAGTAATTCCAGACTTTATAAAAGTAAAAGGCATAACCTAACCCTAGCGTTAAAATAGAAATGATCATCCATAAAATAACATGGCCAATATTGCCAAAAATATCGGTATTACATGACATCTTTCTTGAGCGACCTTGGTCATCAATGAATTCAGAACGATTGATAATAAACTTAGAAAATGAGTAAGGGTAAAAGAAAGCGGCAATACCAAAGGTCACCATGATTAATAAAAACCACAGTATGATATGGCCTAAGATATCGATTGTTGCTACATCTGCTTGAATCTTCATATATTTCCTCAGTAAATTTGGTTAAGTCAAAGTTAACGTATTTAGTGCAGGAAGACCATTATTTGATGTCTAGGTTGTTAATTCAGGCAGTATAGATACAAAAAAGCCCTGAAATATCAGGGCTTAGCGATTATTTTATTAGGCCATGACAGCCTAATGGTTGGTTTATACTAAATCAAAGCGGTCTGCATTCATTACTTTAACCCAAGCTGCAACGAAGTCTTTAACAAATTTCTCTTTGTTGTCGTCTTGTGCGTAAACTTCAGCGTATGAACGAAGGATTGAGTTTGAACCAAATACTAAATCCGCTCGTGTTGCTGTCCATTTAACTGTTTTAGTTGCTGTATCCTGAATCTCATAAGAGTTACGGCCAGTCGCTATCCATGAGTAACTCATATCAGTTAAGTTAACAAAGAAGTCATTAGTTAATGCGCCTTCGTTATCAGTAAATACACCATGCTTAGTGCCACCGTAGTTAGTACCGATTACACGTAGACCACCGATTAGCACTGTCATTTCTGGCGCAGTTAAGTTTAATAGTTGCGCTTTATCAAGTAGCATCTCTTCAGGTGTTACAGTGTAATGTGCTTTCTGCCAGTTACGGAATCCATCATGGATAGGTTCAAGTACTTCAAAAGCTTCATCATCAGTCATCTCTTGTGAAGCATCACCACGACCAGGTGCAAATGGTACTGTAATGTCAAAGCCAGCTTCTTTTGCTGATTTTTCAATACCTACGCTACCTGCTAGTACGATAACATCAGCTAGGCTTGCACCGCTTTCAGCTGCGATTACTTCAAGTACGCTTAATACTTTAGCTAAACGCTCTGGTTCGTTACCTTCCCAGTTTCTTTGTTGCTCAAGACGAATACGAGCACCGTTAGCGCCGCCACGTTTATCTGAGTTACGGTAAGTTCTTGCACTATCCCATGCCGTTGCAACTAGTTCACTTACTGTTAAGTCAGATGCTGCGATTTTAGCTTTAACTGCATCAACATCGTAGTTAGTGTTACCAGCTGGAACAGGGTCTTGCCAGATTAACTCTTCTTGCGGTACATCTGGACCAATGTAACGTGCTTTAGGACCTAAATCACGATGCGTTAGTTTGAACCAAGCTCTTGCAAATACTTCTGAGAAGTACTCTTGATCGTTAGCAAATTTCTCAGAAATCTTACGGTAAATAGGGTCAACTTTCATTGCCATATCCGCATCAGTCATAATTGGGTTGTAACGTGTTGTTAGGTCTTCAACATCAACTGGTTTCTTCTCGTCTGCAAGACCGATTGGCTCCCATTGTGTTGCACCTGCTGGGCTATGTTTTAGTTCCCAATCATATTTAAGTAGTAGATCAAAGTAACCGTTATCCCATTTTGTTGGGTTAGTAGTCCAAGCACCTTCGATACCACTAGACACTGTGTTGCGACCAATACCACGATTAGTTTTGTTTAACCAACCGAAACCTTGATCTTCAAGTGCTGCGCCTTCTGGATCTTCTTCTAATTCAGCTGCATCACCATTACCGTGACATTTACCAACTGTATGACCACCCGCCGCTAGTGCAACCGTTTCTTCGTCATTCATTGCCATACGTTCGAAAGTAACGCGAATATCATCAGCTGTTTTTTGTGGATCAGATTTACCATCTACACCTTCTGGATTCACGTAGATAAGACCCATCATTACTGATGCTAGTGGATTTTCAAGATCACGCTCACCTGAATAACGAGAACCTTCACTGCCGCTTGGTGCTAACCATTCTCTTTCAGAACCCCAGTAGATATCTTTTTCTGGATGCCAGATATCTTCACGACCAAAAGCAAAACCAAACGTTTTAAGTCCCATTGATTCATAAGCGATAGTACCAGCGTAAGCGATTAAATCTGCCCAGCTTAGTTTGTTACCGTATTTTTTCTTAATTGGCCAAAGAAGACGACGCGCTTTGTCTAAGTTAACGTTATCAGGCCATGAGTTTAGAGGAGCAAAACGTTGGCTACCTGTTGCTGCACCACCACGACCATCTGCAATACGATAAGTACCTGCTGAGTGCCAAGTCATACGAATCATTAATGGACCATAATGTCCCCAGTCTGCTGGCCACCAAGGTTGGCTATCAGTCATTAGCGCGTGCATATCTTTTTTAAGTGATTCTACATCAAGTGTTTTTACCGCTTCACGGTAATCAAAATCTGCTTCGAGAGGGTTAGATTTGGTATCATATTGATGAAGAATATCTAGGTTAAGCGCTTTAGGCCACCATACTTTATTTGCTGTTGGTGTTGTCGCGCCACCATGCATTACTGGACATTTGCTTTCAGACATATGTAAATCCTCTTAAATTAAAATGGTAAACTTTACTGCACAATTCTATTGTTTCTTGAGTGTTACTATTGCTTATAAAATTTTAAATGTGAAGTTGTTTGTATCAATGAGATTGATAGCTTGGGGCAATTAAACTTGGTTTTTTGATTGGCTTCACGTTTTTAAATTACTACTAACGATGTAGAATATAGCCAAGATGTGGTGATAAATAAAGCGGTTAGTGTGAAGGAGCTCAATAAATAAAATATCAAATATAAGAGTTTATAATGGCAGGTGATCACTTTACTAGCAGATGTTATTTCTATGAATTTTTTATGAACATAAACAAAAAGACACTGATATTATAACTTCATTAAGAATTAACTTAAGAAATACAATATCAGTGTCGAAGTTGTGTTTCAAGCCCACATAGTTTTATTAGAAATAAGCGAGCTTTATTTATTTTTAAAGGTACTTTTTAATTATTTTTCTAATTTAGTAAAGTAATCAAAAATAACGGGTACATCGTGTTGACCAAGACCTGCATCAACAGCTGCTTGTAAGTTTGCTGAAGTACCTTGAGCAATTAAAGATTCAGAACCTAGGTCTGCAACCATTTGGTTAAAGTAACCAAGATCTTTGTTCGCATTAGCAACTGAGAAACCTAGTTTTTCTTCGCCATCTACAGCATAGAATTTAGTGAATTGCATAAATGGTGAGTTAGAAGGACCCGCAGACATAATATCAAACAGTTGTTGGCCATCAACACCCGCTGCTTTTGCTACAGCAAAGGCTTGTGACATTGCAGTTACCGTGGTCATACCAATAAAGTTGTTAATTAGTTTAGTTGTATGGCCTGCACCTAATGCACCAAGGTGGAATACATTTTCACCTTGCTCGTCTAGTACTGGTTTAACTTTGTTAAATGTTTCAATATCACCAGCTGCCATGATGTTTAATAAACCATCTTTAGCGTGTGCAGGCGTACGACCTAGTGGTGCGTCGATCATACCACAACCTTTTTCTGCTAATGCAGCACCGATTTTACGCGTAGAATCTGGAATAGATGTACCGAAATCGATCAACACTTTACCTTCAGACATACCCGCTAAAATACCATCTTCAGCATAAACAACTAGCTCAACTACTTTTGAAGTCGTTAATGCTAGCATTACAATGTCACTTTTCTCAGCTAACTCTTTACCAGAAGCAACTTCTGTCGCGTTACCACGTGCAATTACTTTAGCAACAGCATCTTTATTGAGATCCATTACATTTACTTGAAAACCACGTGTTTGTAAGTTTTCAACCATGTTGCCGCCCATAAGGCCAAGGCCGATGAAACCGATTACTGGTTTTGTCATAACTAACTCCTAAATGTCTTATTATATGTTTACGTTTCGGTAAGGATAACTGGCTCGTTATATTTAATCAATCTTTGATGCAGTGAAATCCTTTTGAGGTCACGATTACTGCGATTCACGCAGGTAAATTCACTAATATCGAATGTTTTTTGTGACCTGTATAAAGTATTTGTTATCTTAGGCTTGTTTCGTTTGATTATGAAAATTAAAAGTTAAATTAACTTTAATATCAGGTGTTTATGTGTTTTCTCTGTTTATTTTATATATTCTAATAAAGGTTTCGGGGAGCATTCATTATAAGAATAGGTATTAAAGTATTTTAAGAAAAGTGGCGGTGTAGTGATTAGAAAATGATTAATAATCTACTTAACACAATGAAAAGTACTCCTATCAAGTATATTTTCATTAATCATTATTTGTATGATGTTAAAGGAAAGAAGGGAATAGTCATACTAATTATTAGTATTGCAGTGGTTATAGAGATTATTGCTTTCAAATATATTTTTTAAGCGGAAATAAAAAAGCCTCTGATATAGAGGCTAGTTTTAATTTGTTTGTTTTTGGGAAGCATCTTTAAATAGAGGATGACACTTTTATAAAGTGCATTTCCTAAGCCACTTTCTTTTTGCGTGACAAACTCAAACCCATTAATGCCAAACCAAATAAACCAAATAAAGCTGGCTCAGGTACAGTGCCGATAATTTTTACAGCAGCAGTACCATTTACTTCATATTCACGATCTACATAATCCGTATGGTAATACTCTGAATAATAACTTGATTCCAATACTAGATATTCAGATTCATCAGAAAAATCATGATGTTGAGCCAAATAATAAGTACCACTTGCTAATAAAATCTCTAAATCAGACAATAAGAATGAAGTAACATTAAGGTTGTTAAGATCATAAGTACTTGTTGTTGCAACAGTTGTACCACTTAACAACGCTTCTCCAAAGGGGTCATCGGCGGATATAATCTTCCAACTTGTAGATATATAATTTTCAATACCCGCTCCGTCTCCGTTACCATTATTGCCGTTGTTATCTTTTGCAAAGAATTCAAAACCAGTAATATCCCAATCTTGGTCAGCTGTAAACTCTGAAATAACCCACCACTCTGTTGAACCTAAACAACCCTCTGCAACACAACGTAAACTTGTGCCACTTGGTTCACCTGAATCATATAGAAGTGTTGAATTAGCAGTTGTACTGAGGATGAGGGAAAAGAAGATACCCATTAATTTTATCATGTTAACTCCAACGCTTAAGTCTTTTAAATACGAGTGTTAAATAGCGTGCTGTATAGTACAGATTAAGCAAGAAAAATGCCATTTAACTATGTTGCTGTAATCAGTGAAGTTTTTGTTATGATAATGTGAGCTAACCTGAATGTTGTAAAATATTCTGACACCCTGTTTAATGGGTTAATGGTTATGTATATGCTTTTGTTGGTAGCGGTTTAGCGCTTCTAGGAAGTAATAGTCAGTAAAAATAGCAGGTACATCAATGGCATTGGGTTTTGTATAATAATGTACTGATTTATTAATAATAGGGGCTTTGGTGATGTCTTTAATAAAATAAGGAGTTGAAATTAAAGAGTTCAATATTCGTTTATAGGTTTGTATATAGGCAGCTTGCTTGGTTTGCTGTTGAATATACCCTGATAATTCGATTAACGCAGAAGCAAAGATAGCAGACGCTGATGTGTCAGGTTGTAAAACCTTACTATCGAGATCCCACATTGCAATGCCATCGTCGGGCAGTTGTTTAATAAAATAGTCAGTTAAGGTTTGTGCATATTGAAGGTAAATATCATCATGTGTGTAACGATACATAACGACCATGCCATAAATTATCCATGTATGACCTCGAGACCAAGTCGTTTCGTCTCCATCGCCTTGTAATGTGCCCTTATTAATCACTTCGCCTGTTGTTTTGTTGTAGCGAACAATATGATAACTACTGCCATCTTCTCGTATAAAGTCTTGGTAAGTTTTTAATGCATGATCTTTTGCTATTTCTGCCCATTGTGTATCACCACCGTTTTCCGCAGCCCATAACAAGAGTTCTAAGTTCATCATGATATCGATAACCACGGGGATCGAGTTTTCAAAATACTTATCATCCCAATCTGAGCTGAGTAGTTGGATATTTTTATGATAGCGATCTGCGAGGGTATTAGCTGCAAAGAGCATGATCTGTTGATAAGCGCCAACATCAATGTCATGACTGATTGCTAATGCCTGACCGTAAGTGGCCATAAATTTAAACCCTAAGTCATGACTACCCGTATCATGTGTTTGGTCTGCTAAGGACTCAGTCCATTGTTTGGCCCACTCTTGAAAACGAGTATCACCACTTAACTGGTAACCTTGCCATAATGCTCCGGGGTAAAAGCCAGCAGTCCATTTATGGGACTTATTTAATTGCCAAGTCAGATCATGGTTGCCATAAGTAGGGAAGAGGTTAGGGTCTTTAATCAATGCAACACTTGTTTCTAGATGAGAAAGAGACGCCTGAATAGCTTGAGAAATACGTTTATTAAACGCTGCATCGTCTTCATTTGAAGCTGCCAATGTAATCGTGCTGCTCATTAGCAACACGCTTAATATTACCCCTTTTATTATGTGCATTTATCTATCCTTAGGCATTTAGTATGGTTAAAGCACTCGCTGTGAAGCAGTCTATTCGTATTGTTGGCTTTAACCAATACAGAGATGAAGTTTTTAGCGTTTATTGTTATATTAGTCGCTTATTTTTACCGTTTATCGAATAAACATTATTAGCCACTATGACGTTATTGAGTCATGTCTTAGGGGTGAGCAGTAAGCGAGAGTTATGACGTCAAAACAACACACCTCCGAAGCAGTACAAGTAGCAGATAACGAGCTAGACAACCTAGAAACAATGCTAGCGACAGTGGCTGAGCAACAAGACATTGTGGTTGAAAGTAATACACCTGAATTAGATATCTTGTACCAAGATGATTATTTAGTGGCGATCAATAAACCTTCGGGATTATTAGTTCACCGTAGTTGGTTAGATACGCATGCTACAGAATTTGCAGTACAAAAGTTACGAGATCAAATTGGTCAACATGTCTACCCTGTACATCGCCTAGATAGACCTACTTCTGGGGTGTTATTGTTTGTATTAGATAAAGACAGCGCACGTCATCTGATGCAGCAGTTTATCGATCATAGCACTGAAAAAAGTTACTTAGCAGTAGTAAGAGGGCATATCGGGCAAGGTGTTTTAGATTACCCTTTGAAATACCAATATGACAAAATTGCCGATAAAAAAGCTGATATGACTAAACCCGCTCAAGATGCAGTAACCGAATATCGTTGTATTTCTCAAACGGAAGTACCGATTGCAGTTGGACCTTACGCGGCTTCTCGATATTCATTAGTAGAGTTACAGCCTAAAACAGGCCGTAAACATCAATTACGCCGCCATATGAAACATTTACGCCACCCTATTGTCGGAGATACTTCACATGGTGATGGTAAGCATAATACGATGTTTAGAGAGCATTTTGATATTCATCGCTTATTGTTACATGCCGCTTACTTGAGCTTTACACACCCGCATACTGAGCAAAAGGTGGAAATTCATGCGCCTTTAACCAGTGAGTTTGCGCGTGTGTTAACTGACATTAATTTATCAATAGAGAAATAAGATGAATAAATCCCTTAACAAAGTGCTATTAATTGTTTTGATAATAATGGGTGTTTTCTACTACTTTCAACAAGGTAGTAATACCCAACAAGCCTGCATTACTGAACAAGGGTTTTGGAATGAATCGCAAAAAGTCTGTGAAAAAAGCAGTAAAAAGATTATTTTTGAATCACTGGCTAATGCTCATCCAACCTCGATTATTTATCCAGAAAATGAGCGACCTGTTTTATTAGATACTCTAGAAAAAGTGCAAGGTAATGACTTTCTACATGGGCAATTTGATGTGTTAGTTGCGCCTGCACAAGCAGAAACTGGCCCAGTATATGACCGTGGGACTGCATATTTAAATATGTCTAAAATGGCTTTATTAAGTGATAACAGAAGTGGGCTAACCTATTTTTCAGCGCCTTTTATTATTAATACGATGGGCAGTGGTGTTTTTACCTATGTTGGACTGTTTTCATATGACTTTAACACCGAGCAAGCGCGTCACCTCAGCTCTGAGTTATTAGGTAACCGAGTGCGTGAAGCAAAGATTGTGATTGAAGAAAAAAGTGTGGTGAAAGACAAGGTATTTGTGCAAGAAGGTTTTATTAAAGTGCATTTTAAAACTCATGGTCCTGACCAAGCGGCTTCTGAGTATCCAACACAAGATAACCACATTGATTTACAACTTGTTGCGTTAGATCCAAGTAATGATGAGAACGCTACTTTTAGAAAAATTGCGGAGTAGCTTTCTCTAATAAAGGGAGCCTATCGTTTTGAGTTTTTTATCACTGTAGGTTCTTAATCTACTGCTTATTTTAGGTGGGAACTATTTTATGCTGTTTTCTTACCTTCAAGCTGCATCAATAAGTAATCTTGTATCTCTTTGTTTAAACAGCTTTTACTGAGGTACTGTTGACCACCTTGTTGTAAATTCAACATAAACCCAGCATCCGTTTCTTGATAGCTTTTAATCGACTCCCAAGCCAATTGACTATTGATGTAAACGCTTTTATTTCCAATGCCATTTTCATCAAAGATCAAAGTGATTTTATTGCCTGCATTTTTACTGATCATTTGTCGTGTCAGCCACCATGCTTTGCGATATTTAAAGCTCAGATATTCAAGGACTGCAATAGCGAAGAAGAACCAGGCTAATAAACCTTGAACTTCAGTTAAAAACAGAAAAAATAAACCAGTAATAATCGCACCTATAATAAATCCCCAACGTGGCTTTTGTGGTGCTTTTAATGACATAGATTGATCAAAGCATTCTGCGTAATGGGAGCGGTCAAGTGTGAAAACTGTTTCTAACTGCATGGTAAACCTATCAATGTTAAGCAATATAAATAAAGATTATACCCACTTCTTCAATCACTAAGCCATTTAATCCAGACTATCTTATGACAATTTTCTCGCTGTTTATCTATTTTTGAAGTGGTAGTATGTGATTATTAGAGACTAAATAGATTTTTCAATGCTTTATTAATGATGGGGTGGATGAGTTAAATGAAAAAAGAGACACAGATAGTAACACTAGGTCGCGATAAAAAATGGACTAAAGGGGTGATCAACCCACCTGTGGTACGAGCTTCAACTATGGTATTTGAAACCATGGAAGAGATGCGTTTTGCTTCAAAGAATAAAGCTAATGGAGAGATGTTTTACGGTCGTCGTGGCGGCCCAACACACTTTGCTTTTCAAGCTGCGATTGCAGAATTAGAAGGTGGTGTAGGCACTGCACTTTATCCATCGGGCTCTGCGGCTATTAGCAATTCACTAATGTCATTTTTAAAAGCCGGTGATCACCTGTTAATGGTAGATAGTGCTTATGAGCCTACACGTGCATTATGCGATAGCTTATTAGCAGGGTTTGGTATTGAGACCACTTACTACGACCCAATGATTGGCGCGGGTATTAAAGACCTGATTCAAGACAATACAAAAGTATTATTTTTAGAATCGCCTGGTTCAATTACCATGGAGATTCAAGATGTACCCACATTAAGCAAAATTGCACATGAGCATGGTTTAGTGGTGATGTTAGATAACACGTGGGCTTCACCTATTAATTCACGTCCATTTGAAATGGGCGTTGATATCTCGATTCAAGCTGCGACTAAATATATTGTTGGTCACTCTGATGTGATGATGGGAACAGCAACATCTAATGAAGCACATTGGGAGCAATTACGTGAAAATAGTTACCTAATGGGGCAATGTACATCGCCTGATGATGTGTATCTAGCAAGCCGAGGTTTACGTACTCTAAGCGTACGTATGGCACAGCATGAAAAGAATGCATTACAAGTAGCAAACTGGTTAGCAACTCGTCCAGAAGTGGATCATATTCGCCATCCTGCATTTGAATCTTGCCCTGGACATGAATTCTTCAAACGAGATTTCAGCGCGGCAAATGGTTTATTTTCATTTGTATTAAAGAAAGGGAACAGCAAATCATTAACCGCCTTAGTTGAGAATATGGATCATTTTAAAATGGGCTTCTCATGGGGTGGTTTTGAAAGCTTAATTTTAAGTGTATCGGGTATTGATAAAATCAGAACCGTGACCGAATGGGATAGCAGCAAGCCATTGATTCGTTTACATATCGGTTTAGAAAACCCAGAAGATTTGATTGCCGATTTAGAAGCGGGTTTTGAACGCTTTCATGCAGCACTTAAATAACTTAAATTGTTGTAATTGATAGAAGGGGCCAAGCTGGCTCCTTTTTTGTTTTTAACTATACCTATTTTTTAGGTCGTGAAGCACATATGAACAATGGAATATGACTTTCTACTTTTTAGGCTTAGCGATATTAGCTGCTTTTCCTTTTTGTAAAATTACACTAGCCAGACAGCCACTTTGGTCATTTTTATTGTTAATCTGTCTTTGCTTTGCTTTTAAAGAGAAGCATATAAACGTAATGGGATTAGCAAATCTCACTTGCTATTTTGCTTTGTATTATGCTGCGTTAAATATAAAACAGGTTCGGTTATCTCGATTATTTAGCTGTGTATTCATTGCTGCTAGTGTAGCGCTCGCCTTGCATCTTGTACCTGGGTTTAATAATTTACCCATTATCATTAATGAGCCAATCAGCCAGGATGCGATAACTTATACCTTGTATGCAAATATTGATAAAGGGATTGCTGGTTTGTTGTTAGCCGCTTATTGCTTTCGAAAACTAAATAGCAGTACTACCACTGAAAAAAGTATTAATGTCTCACATGCACATTGGCAAAGTGTAAAACAACCTCTCTTGGTTATTGGCTGTACTATCTCTGCGACATTGATTGGTGCTGTGTTATTAGGGCTGGTGGCGTTTAAGCCTAAGGTGCCAGACTTTTGGTTTGAGTTTATCGCCATTAATCTGTTATTCACCTGCGTAGCGGAAGAAGCATTATTTAGAGGTGTTTTACAAAGTAAACTTTCGAAACTATTAAGTCCTACACGGATCCCTATTTTGGCACCTATTATCGTTGCTTCTATTTTTGCAGTGGCGCACTTTATCGGAGGACTCAACTATGTATTGGTGTCTGCCATAGCTGGTTTAGGTTACGGATATATCTTTTATAAAACACAACGCTTAGAGTGGGCTATTTTATGTCACTGGTTAGTAAATCTTTGCCACTTTTTTCTATTTACCTACCCCATGCTTAAATAGTATTTGAGGTTAATTTTTGGTGATCTTTATAGTGTTCACCTTTATCATAGAGGCCTATTTATCAATACATCTGCCTGTTAAAAAGTTAAGGAATACTGGAAACATGAAGAAAATTATATTCGCCTTAATAATATTGTTTTTCATTGTCATATCACTTCTACCACAATTTCTTTCTTTTGAACGAACACCCTATCAAAAAAATTGGATTGCTTATAAAGAGCAATTTATTAAAAATGGGCAAGTTATTGACCAAGAAAATAACAACCTATCCACTAGCGAAGGGCAAGGCTTTGCATTGTTATTTGCTGTTTTCTCAAATGATAGGAAGCAATTTGAGAAAGTCTGGGCATGGACTCAGCAACATATGCAGCGTAAAGATTACCTGTTTCGTGGCGAAGTTGATTCATCAGAGCAGACTTGTGATAAAACCTGTATTTCAGCTAAACCTAATACAAGTAATGGCGATCTCATTATTGCATGGGCATTATTTGCGGCTGAGAATAAATGGGACCGTCAAATATATTTAGTGGAAGGTTTCCGTGTATTAGAAGCCATTAAAGCTAAACTAATACGTAAAAAGTTTGATTACCAAGTCGTTTTACCAAGTGAAACAGGTTTTGAATTAGCCGATGGTAGTGTGCAAGTTAATTTATCTTATTGGGTGTTCCTGCATTTAAATTATTCTCTGACATCACTGCAGACCCTATCTGGGGTGATGTCTACCAATCGGGTACCTCATTAATGGAATGGGCTCGTTTTGGTGATTGGAGTTTACCTGCGGATTGGATGATACTTTCAGAAGATAAAGTCACTTTAACTGGGGCCAACTCAACTGAATATGGTGAGAATGCAAATAGGTTGCCTCTTTACTTGATGTTAGCTAAAGATTACCAAACTGAGTTAGTTGCGCCATTTATCGACTGGTGGAGCCAACAACCTGTGCCTGCATCAGTGGATTTATTAACGGGTGAAGTTTCAACATTATCTGCTAATAGTGGTATGCAAGCTATTGAAAAGGCTACTGAGGCTAACATGCAGGGTAATACTGAAATCACCTTCCCTGAAGTAAATGCAGAAACTGATTATTATTCAGCCACCTTTATTTTATTATCGCAATTAGCCATGATTAAGCAGTAAAAAGAGAGATTATAAATGACAACAATTACTTCTAGATGCCCGCATTGCCAATCCCTGAATCGCTTACCTGTTGAGCGAATTGAAGCAAACCCAAGCTGCGGACGTTGTAAAAGGAGTTATTACAAGGCGCTCCTATTGAAGGAACTCAAGCGAATTTATCCGTATTAATCAATGGTGATAAACCTGTAGTTATTGATTTTGGGCGCCATGGTGTGGCCTCTGTGTGAATTTCGCACCGACATTTACAGAGGTCGCGACACAAAATACAACCGCAAGATTTTTAAAAGTAAATACTGAAGATCAACAACAATTAGGCGCGCAATATAATATTCGCAGTATTCCAACCTTGATGGTATTTAAACAGGGAAAAGTCGTAGATACCCTGAATGGTGCCTTACCAGCTGGGCAGTTCAAAACTTGGTTAGCACAGGCATTATTAAAGTAGCTGCGATTTAATATAAAGATATTTCGACATGGATAACATCCCCATGTCGATTAATTTAATGCCAGTAATTTGTTTAAATAAACTTGCTGAATAATAATACAGTCCTTTTTGCATTGTTTATTTTATTTGTATCTTTGTCGTTATTTACACTCTCAGTCAGAAAGTGGTTACCACTATTTTATCCATATAATGGGTTTAACAATTTTATAAATTACATACTACTTTGGGCAGTATTTCTCCGTTTAAAATCGCTTCTGATTTCAATATGTACTACGTGCAATAAAGAAAAGTTAGCATGATTCTTTCCTTTAATCTAAACAACTCTATTTTCTTCTATACTTATATTTTAATTTTTATAGCCATTTTATATAAAAATTGAATGTTTTAAGTGCTTTATTAGGTCTTATTAATATAGCCCTTATCAAGGACGAATAAATTGGTCACTCAACCGGAGAAAACTATGAGTAGATGGAAGAAAGTATCGTTAATTGTTATCGGTATATTAATATGTATTTCATTCTTTTTTACTAGAATTGTAACTTATATTGTACAAGGAGCAGAACAAGCACAAGGGGAAACTGATTTGCGTTTTACTGAAATTAGTACTGATTTTACACATCAATCAGACTTTCTTGCTGGTTTACCCTTTATGGCGTTATCTACCATTGATATAGATAATGACAATATTGATGAGATCTTTGTTGGTGGTGGTATTGGTCAACAAGATAGCTTACAAAAGTATGTTAATAATAGCTTGGTGAGTTTGCCTACAGAGGGCTGGTTTGATAAAGCTAATGATGACCCAACTTATGGAGCTGCTTCCATTGATGCTAATAATGATGGGCGGGTAGATCTATTTGTTGCTCGAAGTAGCGGAGTTTACCTTTATGAAAATACAGGTGAAGGTTTTATTGGGAAAAAAATAGAATTTCCTTTAGATAAAAAATCGTTGCCTTTATCAATTTCATTTGGCGATATTAATAATGATGGTGCCGTTGATTTATATGTTTCTAACTATATTCGCCCAGAATACGTTGAAGGTGAAACTATTTTTAATCAAGTTTATGGCGGTATTAGCAACTTACTTTTAAATAATGGTGATAATACTTTTACCGATGTTACTAAGTCATCAGGTGTATTTGAGCAACATAATACCTTCACAGCTGTTTTTGTTGATTTAAATAATAATGGGTTAAGTGATTTAGTAGTGGCTCAAGATACAGGATTTGTTCGTGTATTTAAAAATAACGGTGATTTAACATTTGATAGTATTGAACTACCGGTTACCTATAGTTATCCAATGGGCATTGCTGTTAGTGACTATAACAATGATGGGCTGTTAGATTTATACTTCAGTAACGTAGGAAAAACCTTACCTGATTTTTTAGTTGTTGGTGATTTAACTGCCGAGCAAACCTTAAATAAAGACTATATCTTGCTAGAAAATCAAGGTGACTTTAAATTCAAGGATACTGCATTAGCAAATAATGCCGCAAAATATGGATTTGGTTGGGGTCTTGTCTCTTATGACTTTAATAACGACTCTTTAGCTGATTATCTTATTACTCAAAACTATATCCGCTTTCCTGCTGTTGAACATCTGGATCTCTACCCGGAAACCTATTACAACAATATCAAGATAATACATTTAAGCCTGTCGAAGAAGTGGCTGGTATTATCAATAAGCACTTTGGTGTGACTACCGTTGTTTCAGATTTTAATCAGGACGGTTGGCCTGATGCCGTTATTGGTAATTTAAACGGTAAGTTGCGCGCATTTATTAACAATGGTGGTAAACGCCATTGGTTAAAAGTGCGATTTAAAGACCAAACACGCTCATTAGGGGCAATTGTGACACTTACTATGGAAAATGGTCAAACCTATACAAACCAGTTTTATAGCAGTGAAGGCTTAGGCTCTGATCAAACGAGTGACCTGTTTTTTGGTTTAGATAATCAAACTAACATTAAGTCTATACAAGTAAGCTACCAAAATGGCAAAACAGTGAGTATTGATTCACCTCAAGTGGATTCCACGATTAACCTTGCTGATTATCAATAATCAACAGTGATATTAAATAAAAGCTTAGCGCTTTAAATTATTAATAAGAGAGCATTTTTGTGGATAAAAAAACATATAACATCTTGCTATTAACGGGGATCGCCGGATTTTTTGCTGCTTTATTAGTGGGAATAGGGAGTTTACTTTACAGTTTTCTCCTCTTGGCGGTTATGAAGCTGAAGGCTATGGTTACTTTGCTAATGTAAGTAAAGACAGGTTAACAATAGGACACTTTTTTAGTACCTTAGCTGCCCCATTATATATTTTAGGGTATTGGCACTTAGGACAAATGTTTATTAAAGGCGGAAGTAAAGTACATGGTTGGATCATTACTCTACTCGGTGGTTATGCTTTTATGGTCGGTAATGCATGGTTAGGAGGGCGTATTTATTTAGCGCTAACAGCCCATGAAATAGCCGACACAACGGACTCTAATTTTGTTTTGCAATTACAAAGTTTATTAAGTGAGTTTGGCGCACATAATGAACCTTTGGTTAATGCGTTACGTTTAGCAATGGTTGTTGTTTCTATACTCTGGATATGGCGTATTGCACTAGGTAAAACCTTATATCCGCGTTGGGTTGCTTTATTTAGCCCTGCAGTTATTTTAGGGGCAATATTTGCTACTTACTTTACTGGTTTAAGTATTGGTGTGTGGTTGTTACCTGCGGCAATGAACGTTGTGCATTTAATTATATTTTCTATTTCGATTTATGCCGTGCATAGACAATACAAAAAGTTAAATTTATAAACGATGAACAATATACCTGAGAATGAAAATAAGAGACTAAATATACCAATCGCCATAGCTATTAAGGCTATTCTATTAGTGTCGCTAAGTGCAGGATTATATGGGGGGATTTCTGTTTCTTATTTAACTGTTACAGGTATTGCCCCTTGTCCATCGGTTATTAATATACCGGCTTGTTATATTGTGAGTATTGGTTATTTCTTAATGCTAATCGCTGCTTTATTTGATCGCAAAAAATATTCCAAATGGCTATTTATCATAGGTTGGGCACCAGTAATCTTAATTGCTGTTGTAGGCAGTGCACTGGAGTTCTCTCAGGGAGATATTTGTCCAAGAAGTGAAATGGGTACGCCACTTTGTTATATCTCATTGAGCTTTGGTGTATTTGTTGCTTTTTTATATTGGCTAAAAACTACCAAGCTAAGTAGTTAAATAGTTAAAAACCAGCGTAAAGCTGGTTTTTTTGAAACCCAAATAAGTGGGTTATTAAATACTTATGGTTGGTAAGGTAGAGAAGATTGATGCAAGATAATACGTACTTTATTATCTTCGCATAGTTTAAATACAAAGCTCTTATTTACAAAAATATGGCTGTCATCTTCCCCAATGAAATGCACATTACATTGCACTATCGCTAAATCACCATGCAGAATAAAGTCTTCCTTGCTGTACCAAACTTTAACCCAAGGCTTAAGTTTAAAGCCATTATCATTTGGAAATTCGCTGTTGCCACCAACAAAGTAAGAAAGTGCACCCTCTTTAGTAGGGCGGAATGTTTGTTGACCAAATGTTAAAGTTGGCTTGAACAATACATGGCCGTTGTCGTAGTCGTAACTTTCAGATAACACTTGAAGAGAAAATGCTTGTGCATCGCCACCTTCAGAGTGAACTTTCCCTACTTTAACAACGTTATCACACCAAGTTTGTAGTGCTGTATGTACCATCTCTTTAGTAAACATAATCTATCCATCTCTCTTTTATGGGGTTTATCATTAACATATAAGTCGTTGTAACCAGTTAAATAGTTCAACTAAGAGTAACTTAACATAATAGTATTTTATTGAGTAGAGTATTGCATGTGCTGTTTCAGTTTATCTATAGAGGGGAGGCGAAAGCTTTCGCTGATGGAGTTAATTGTGTGAAAGGGGTTAGGAATATACAAACTCAAATTTCAGGCATAAAAAAACCAGCAGTTAGCTGGTTTGATTATTTCTTAACACTTAGTTAAGAATGGTGCGGAAGGAGAGACTTGAACTCTCACAGCTTGCGCCTTCTTTGGGAATAGCTGAATCTAACTCTAGCGCGTCTACCAATTCCGCCACTTCCAAGAACGTGGCTGGGATAAAAAATTTGAAGTTAATTTGTATAAACTCAAATTTCAGGCATAAAAAAACCAGCAATTAGCTGGTTTTATTATTTCTTAACGCTTAGTTAAGAATGGTGCGGAAGGAGAGACTTGAACTCTCACACCTTGCGATACTAGAACCTAAATCTAGCGCGTCTACCAATTCCGCCACTTCCGCGAATGTGGCTGGGATAAGAGGATTTGAACCTCTGAATGCCGAGATCAAAACCCGGTGCCTTACCGCTTGGCGATATCCCAGTTGTTATTTTAAGAGTTTACTTCTCTTTAATATTTTATAATTAAATAAAACATTATTTCAAGTTTAACCTTCTTCAAGGATTCTAATCCGTTAATAACGTATTAGAGAATGTGGCTGGGATAAGAGGATTTGAACCTCTGAATGCCGAGATCAAAACCTGGTGCCTTACCGCTTGGCGATATCCCAATTTTTATTTTTAAAGAGTTGAATTTCTCTGATTGGATTCTTTATGAAATAAAGAATGGTGCGGAAGGAGAGACTTGAACTCTCACACCTTGCGATACTAGAACCTAAATCTAGCGCGTCTACCAATTCCGCCACTTCCGCGTAAAGTAAATGGTGGCTACACCGGGATTTGAACCTGGGACCCCATCATTATGAGTGATGTGCTCTAACCAGCTGAGCTATGTAGCCATTTTTTACTTTAATCTTAACTTGCTCTGCAGAACAGTGCGTCGTTTCGATGGGGCGCATTATGCGGATATCGGCGTACCTCGTCAACTAATTTTTAAGAAAAAAAGGTTTTTTTGTTTATTTGCCTAAATGCTAGTCAAGTTGTTTTTATTTTGTGCAAACATAACCAAAAAACACCTTGTTATAGAGTTTTCTATTAACGAAAAAGTTAAACTGAAGGTAATTAAACTCAACGATAGCGAACTATGAAGATATTACACACCTCAGATTGGCACCTTGGCCAGTATTTTATGATGAAAACGCGAGAAAGCGAACATAAAGGATTTTTATCTTGGTTAATTGAGGTGGTAAATGAACAGCAAATAGATGCGGTGATTGTAGCAGGGGATATTTTTGATAGTGCCTCGCCAGCTTCCTATGCACGAAAACTATATGCTGATTTTGTAGTGCAATTACAGCAGAGCTTTTGTTCTCAATTAGTAATTGTCTCTGGTAATCACGATAGTGTAGCCGTGCTTAATGAAAGTAAATCATTGTTAAGTGCCTTAAATGTATCTGTTTTAGCAGGGTTAAGTGATGATTTATCCGATCACCTTATTAGTTTAAAAGATAAAAAAGGTGAACAGCAGGCTTTAATGTGTGCCTTACCTTTTTTACGGGCTAATGACGTTATGTTGAGCGAGCAAGGTAGTTCAGCTGAGCAAAAGCAGCAATCATTACAACAAGGCATTGCCGACACTTATCAGTCACTTTATGACTTAGCTGAAACTAAAATAAAAGAGGATAAGTTAGCAGATAACACGCCTATTATTGCCAGTGGTCATTTAACCACTGTGGGTTGTTCGGTCTCTGATTCAGTACGTGAAATTTATATTGGTACATTAACGGCTTTTCCTGCGGCTTTATTTCCTGCTTTTGATTACATTGCCCTAGGCCATTTACACAAAGCACAGCGAGTACAAAAGTCTGAGGTGATCCGTTACTGTGGCTCTCCTATTCCTTTAAGTTTTGATGAAAGTAAACAAACCAAAAAAATAAATATTATTGAATTTACTGATAAAGCCGATCTACAGGTAAGTGAACTGGATATTCCACGCTTTCAAACATTGAAAATAATTAGTGGTGATCTCGAACAGATAACAGAGCAAATTAACCACCTTAAATCTGAACTCAAAGATCAAACTGTTTGGGTAGAGGTCAAGTTAAAGCAAGCTGAGTATATGTCTGATCTTCATACCCATTTAAGTCAGTTAGTAGAAGGCACGGCCATTGATATTTTAAAAGTCAGCAGTCCGCAAATTAATGAAACTAATCAATGGCAAGAAAACGATAAAAAGAGCTTAGAAAATGTGACGCCTGTACAGCTGTTTGAACATCGTTTAGAGATTGAAGACAATATAAGTGATGAGCAGAAGCAACAACTGAAAGGGCTTTTTGCTGAAGTGTTGTCAGCAGTGGAGCATCAATCATGAAGATATTATCGTTACGCTTTAAAAATTTAAACTCATTAAAGGGCGAGTGGAAAATAGATTTCCAGGATCAAGCTTTTCAAGATAACGCTTTATTTGTGATCACAGGTCAAACCGGCGCAGGTAAAAGCACCATTTTAGATGCGATATGTTTGGCGTTATACCAACAAACTCCACGCCTGGATAAATTAACACAAAGCAAAAATGAGTTAATGACTCGTGGTACAGGCGATTGTTTAGCGGAAGTTGAGTTTGCTGTTAAAAACAAAGCGTACCGTGTCTATTGGTCTCAAAAACGCGCTCGTAATCAAGCAAATGGTAACTTACAAGCGCCGCTATGCGAGTTGAGTGAAGTTGATGGGCAAGTCTTAGCAACAAAAAGTAGTGACGTATTAAAGCAGGTCACTGAGTTAACTGGATTAGATTTTTCACGTTTTACTAAGTCCATGTTACTCGCGCAGGGTGGTTTTGCTGCTTTTCTAAATGCCTCTAGTGGTGAGCGAGCTGAATTATTAGAAGAGTTAACAGGTACAGAGATCTATTGTGAAATCGCACAATATGTTTATCAGCAAAATAAGCAGGTACAAGCGGAATTAACACTATTAACCGAACAAGCAAAAGTGTTGAGTGTATTAGATGAAGCAGAGCGAGAAACCTTAGCTGAAGAGGTAAAACAACTCGAAGCACAACAAAAAAGCCTCACTGTTGAAGCCCAAGCTTTAGATAAAACATTAACTTGGTTACAAGAGAACACAAAGTATGAAAAGGCTGTCGCAGAGCAAAAGTTAATACTTGCTAATATTGAACAGCAAAAAAGTGACTTTAAAAGTAAGCAAGTGAGTTTAGAAAAGGCTGAAAAAGCTGAGAAACTCACTCCTATTTATGACGCACAGCAATACGCAGATGCTCAACATATAAAAATAAAAGCACAATTAGCCAGTGTCGTGGAGCAAGATAAAGCAAATAATAGTGCTATCGCCACCTTGCAAGAAAAGCAGTTACAACAAGCAACGAGTGTTTCATTACAACAGCAAGAAGCGACTAAAGCACTGGATGAGATTAATAAAGTGTTAGTGCCTTTAGATATTGCAATCTCAGATAAAAAAGCACAACAAGAGACCTTGCAAACAGAGTTAGCCAGTAAACAAAAACAGGTGGCGTTAAGTCAGCAAGAGCTCAGTGTAGAAGAGAACAAAGTAAAGAGTGCACAAACAAAAATAAATGAGTTAGATACCTTATTAAAACAGCAAGATTATATGCCTGTTGTAGGCGAACATCTCGCTAGTGTCGCTTTGCAGTTAACACAGCTCGATGAGGCTAAAACCAAGCGCGCTGACTTGGTCCAGTCATTAGACGCAGCGGAACAGAAAAAACAGTTATTGTACTCCAATAATCAAAGGGTGGAGCAAGAGCTACAAACCCTGTTAAGCAATACGCAGCCGTTACAAACTCAGTTGCAACAATTAAATACTGATATAAGTCATGCCTGTGATGTGTTACCTGGTGCTACTTTGGCAAGTGGGGACCAACAGTTGATGACATTACAGGGAGAGTTAAAGCAACTACAAACCTGTTTGCCATTGTCTGAAAAGTTAGATCAAATTGAAATGGAATTGCTTAAAAAGCAAGGTGACTTAAATCGATTAGAGACGAGCATTCATGATGATAAAATACAGTTAGAGAATCTAAAGGAGCACGGCTATCAATTAGCTAACGATGTGGCGAATACTGAAAAACTGCTCGAGCAGGAGCAAATTATTCACAGCTTAGCTGAGTTGCAATTAAAGGTGCAAGAAGACCAACCTTGCCCGTTATGTGGTTCGTTATCTCATCCTGCACTGGTCAACTATCAACAGATAGATGTACCGGAGCATCAGTTACGTTTACAGCAACTACAACAAGCATTAATGAAAGCACGTAAAGATTATGCTGAATTAAACGGGCAGTTTAAAACCAAGATTGAGCAGTTTAAAGAGTTACAAACTTCACTGCAATCGCAGTTAAATGATAAAAGTGAATATCAGCAACATTGGTCAAATCATGCGTATTTGCAGCATCGTGTTTATGATGCCAATAGCAGCCAGCAGTTGAAGACCTTGTATCAAGAGCTTGAAACTAAGCTAAGTTACACTCAACAACAGGTTGAAAAGGTTCGTGGGTTACAACAGTCGCACCTTGAGTTAGAAAAGCAGATACGAAAGATGTCTGAAAATCAACATCAACTATCATTACAACAGCAGCAAAACCGTTATGAAGAAAAAACGCTGCTGGAGCAGGTTAATTCACTTTCTGAAGAGTTGAGACAAAGCAAGCATAAAATAGCAGCATTACAGGCTAGCATTACTGAGCAGTTACCTGAGCAAGTTGCAGCTAATGATGTCATGGGGAAACTGCTCTTTTCAGCCCCACAGCAATGGCTTGAAAAAGCGAAAGAGCAAGTGGAGCAATATAAATCGCAATTACAGCTTCAACAGACAATGACGGCCGAACTCACTGAGTTAAATCAACAAACACAATTATTAACGCAAGCATTACAACAACAAAAGCTAGCATTAGATGAGCTTAGCGGGAAAGTGACGGTATTAACGAAACAGATTGAACAGCTACAATTACAAAGAGCGCAGCAGTTTGGGGAAAAAAGTGAACAACAATTACGTGAAAGCACGAATGCAAAATTAACCGCTAGCCAAGCTAAGCTAGAAGAGATCAACACAGAGTTACAAGTATTAACGGATAAGGCGCAAGCATTAAAGGGGAAAGTGCGCAATTATTGGCTTCTGAACAAGAGTATCAAGCAGAATCTAAAGCTAAATCGTCACAGTTTGAAAAAGCATTAATCGCCTCTGCATTTATAGACCAAGCTGAGTATTTGAGCGCTTGTTTAGCAGCAGAAGAGATTCAAGCCTTATTGTCTCAACGTCAACAGTTACAAGATAGTGCATTAAAAGAGAGTACTCGCTTGGAAACGTTGAGTCATCAACTGGCAGAATTACAAGCAAGTAAGCTAACTGATAAAGCATTAGCACAAGTTGAGGAGGATATACTTCAACTGCAACAAAAAATGCAGGCACACCAGACCAAGTATGCGACACAGTTTGGCTTGCTACAAGCTGATAATAATAACAAAAAAAGCAACAAGGTATTCTTCAACAACAGCAACAAAAACAACAAAATGCGCAGCATTGGGAGATGCTTAATAAACTGATTGGCTCTGCAGATGGGGCTAAATTTAGAACCTTTGCACAGGGAGTGACTTTAGATAATTTAGTCTATCTGGCGAATAAAGAGATGGCGAACTTACACCAACGTTATCAATTGCAACGTAATATTAATCAACCTTTAGCATTACAGGTGATCGATTTATGGCAAGCAAATGCAGTACGTGATGTTAAAACCTTATCGGGTGGTGAAAGTTTCTTAGTGAGCCTTGGTTTAGCCTTAGCCTTATCCAACTTAGTGAGCCATAAAACACAAATAGAATCCTTGTTCTTAGATGAAGGGTTTGGCACCTTAGACGCTGGTACCTTAGAAGTTGCTTTAGAGGCATTAGAGCGACTTAATGCGAGCGGTAAGCTAATTGGCATTATATCGCACGTAGATGCTTTAAAAGAGCGCATTAATCATCAAATACATGTTACTAAAGGCACATCAGCTGGGTTTAGTCAATTAGCAGCAGGCTATCGATTTAACGCAGATACTGCGAGTAATTAATCCTAAGTACATGAATTTAATTATATAAATAATGAGACTCAGAGCAAAACAAGAGTACCTAAAAGTAGATATTTATCGGCGCTTAAGTAAAATCAGATAAAAATAATAAGGTAAATTATGTTACAGCAGGAAAGGCACAGTAAAATCTTAATGTTACTCAGTCAATTCGGGCGAGTCTACGCAGCAGAGTTAAGTGTGCAATTAGGGGTTTCTGAAGATACGGTCCGTAGAGATTTAAAAGCACTTGATGAGTTAAAACAACTAAGACGTGTACACGGTGGTGCGTTACCCTTACAGCATGAACATCAAGAGTATCGTCAACGTCATGAAGAGATTGACCCGTTAAAACAACGTGTGGCGATGGCGGCTATCCCATTTATTAAGGAGGGACAAACGATCCTCATTGACTCAGGTACGACTTGCCTGCAGTTAGCAATGAATTTACCCACTGATTTTAGCTTTACAGTTGTCACGCCTAGCCCTTTAGTCGCAACAAAGCTTATTCATCATAATAATATTGAACTAATCTTATTAGGTGGAAAAATATTTAAACCAGCTGTGATGGCGTTAGGGGCAACCACCAATGCGATGTTAAGAAAGATCCACTTCGACACTTGTTTTTTAGGAGTAGGGGCATTGCACCCAAGCCAAGGGTTAAGCATCAATCATATCGATGAAGCGGAAACCTTAGCAACTATCATTGAGCAGTCAGAACAGGTCGTTACTCTTGCTTCACATTTAAAGCTGGGGAAAATGAGTACTTATAAAGTATGTGGTACACATAAGATCAATTACTTGGTTACTGATCCAAAGTCAGACCCCAAACTACTTAGTTTGTTTGCGGATCAAGGGATTAATATACAATTGTGTGGCGAATAGAAATAGAAATAGAAATAGATTAATGGATTAATCGGTTGGTTAAATAGGAGTTGAATAATAATGTCTAATGAGCAAAAGGTACTGATAGTCGATGACTCACCTAGTATCTTAAAAATGTTAGCGTCATGTATTAAAGGGCTCTGTAATATTAATACCGCGCACAGTGGACAAGCGTGTTTACAGATAGCTGCGCAATTTCCACAGCCAGATTTAATCTTGTTAGATGTATCCATGCCTGAGATGGATGGTTATGAGGTGTGTAAAGCATTAAAATCTGATCCCGTGACAGCATCTATTCCCGTTATTTTTGTGACCGGATTACAGGGTGAAAAGGACGAAGAGAAAGGTCTCATGATTGGTGCCGTTGATTATATTACTAAACCTTTTCGACCTGCGATTGTAGCTGCACGTGTGAGCACACATTTAACCATTAAGTTGCAGCAAGATAAGCTTAATCAATTAGCTTTTTATGATCAGCTAACTGGTTTATATAATAGACATTATTTAATGGATGTTGCTAAGCAAAAAATGCAAGCAGCCCAACAACAGCAGCATCCGTTATGGGTGTTAATGGTTGATGTCGACCACTTTAAATCGATTAATGATAACCATGGTCACTCAGTAGGAGATTTGGTGTTACAGCAAGTTGGAGAAGCGTTAGCGATAGATGACGAAACCGCTGTGACTGCGCGCTCTGGTGGGGAAGAGTTTGTTATTCTCTTTGATCAATGTGACGATGAAGAAGCTTTTAATAAAGCGATATTGTTATTGGACGCCATAGAGAGCCTTGATCCACATAAGATTAATGTCACTATTAGTATTGGTATGGCAAAAATTTCTGAGCAAGACAAAGATTTTGATAGTCTATTAAAACGGGCTGATATAGCGTTATATAAAGCAAAAGAGAATGGTAGAAATAGATTAGAACTTGCTTTTTGATTCTATCAATATTTTTTAAAGATATAAAAAACGGCAACCTAGGTTGCCGTTTTTATTATTAACGTAATTAAACGTTAAAACGGAAGTGGATCACGTCACCATCTTGAGTGATGTATGATTTACCTTCTAAACGCCATTTACCTGCTTCTTTTGCACCTGCTTCACCTTTGCATTCAACGAAGTCGTCAAAGCCAATGATTTCAGCACGGATAAAGCCACGTTCAAAGTCAGTGTGGATTTTACCAGCCGCTTGTGGCGCAGTCGCTCCTACAGGGACAGTCCAAGCACGTACTTCTTTAACGCCTGCAGTAAAGTAAGTTTGTAAGTGTAATAACTCGTAACCACTGTAGATTACACGGTTCAATCCAGGCTCTTCTTGGCCAATTCCTTCTAGGAACTCTGCTTTATCTTCATCATCTAATTCAGCGATTTCAGATTCAATTGAAGCGCACACAGGCACAACTACAGCATTTTCTTTGGATGCAATTTCACGTACTTTATCTAAGAATGGGTTATCTTCAAAACCATCTTCAGCTACGTTAGCAATGTACATAGTTGGTTTTAGTGTTAAAAAGCTTAGGTATTGGATAGCCGCTAGTTCTTCTTTTTCGAAGTCTAAACCACGTACCATACCATCATCTTCTAAGTGTGCTTTAATACGCTCTAAAATTGGTAATTCAAATTTAGCATCTTTATCGCCACCTTTTGCTTTTTTACCTAAACGTAAAATAGCGCGGTCACAGCTTTCTAAATCAGCTAATGCTAATTCAGTGTTAATGATATCGATATCTTCTTGTGGATCGATTTTACCTGCTACGTGAACGATATTTTCATCTTGGAAACAACGTACAACATGACCAATTGCGTCAGTTTCACGGATGTTAGCTAGGAATTTATTACCTAAACCTTCACCTTTTGATGCACCTTCAACTAACCCCGCAATATCAACAAACTCCATCGTTGTTGGTATTACTTTCTGTGGATTGACGATAGCAGAAAGTTGGTCTAAACGTGGATCTGGTACAGGTACGATGCCAGTATTAGGCTCGATAGTACAAAAGGGAAGTTAGCCGCTTCAATGCCTGCTTTAGTTAATGCATTAAAAAGGGTCGATTTACCAACGTTGGGTAAACCTACAATACCACATTTAAAACCCATGATTTTATCCTATTAATTTACTGTTATTGTGCTTTGAAGCTATGTAAGCGATTCATCGCTTTTTCGATACCGTCGACCCCTAAAATATGGGTACAACGCGCTGCTTCATCGATACTTTGCTCGATCAAATTTTGTTCTGTACTCGTTGCTTTACCAAGTACATAACCGCTCACACGATTTTTATCGCCTGGATGGCCGATTCCAATACGTAAACGGTAGAAATTTTTGTTATTGCCTAACTTTGAAATGATATCACGTAAACCATTATGCCCACCATGACCACCACCTAGTTTAAATTTAGCGATACCAGGAACGATATCTAGCTCATCATGAGCTACTAAAATTTCTTCGGGTTTAATTTGGTAGTATTTTGCCATTGCGCTAACCGCTTTACCACTGAGGTTCATAAAGGTAGTTGGGACTAATAAGCGAATGTCATTTCCAGCAAACTGAATACGACCAGTATGGCCAAAGAATTTAGCTTCTGGTTTTAGCTGGATGTTTTCTTGAGAGGCGAGTTGTTGTATGTACCATTGTCCGGCATTGTGTCGAGTATTTGCATATTCGGGGCCTGGATTAGCCAGGCCCACAAGCAATTTAATCGTAGTTGACACGATTACTCAGCAGCGTCAGCTTCTGTTGCTTCTTCAGTTTCTTCTTCAACAGCCGCTGCTTTCTTAACAGTGATTGCTAATAGTGGTAAATCATGCTCTTCGCCTTTGTTAAGCTCAACAGATTCAACACCTTTTGGAAGTGCAACATCAGAGATGTGAACAGTTTGACCAATTTCAACGTTTGCAATATCAACTTCGATAAATGCAGGAAGATCAGCTGGTAAACAAGTTACTTCTAATTCGTTTGCTAAGTGAGCAACTACGCCGCCATTTTTAACTGCTTCTGCAGTTTCTTCGTTTAAGTAATGAAGAGGAACTGTAGTTGTGATTGCTTGAGTTGCATCAACACGTAAAAGGTCTAAATGTTGGATGCGCTCTTTGAAAGCGTGACGTTGGATATCTTTAAGCAGTACTTGCTCAGCAACACCGTCGATTTCTAGGCTTAATACAGAAGAGTAAAATGCTTCGATACCTTCAACTTTCATTAACTCTTTGTGTTCAAAAGTTAAAGAAACAGGCTCTTTTCCAGCACCGTATACAACACCAGGTGTTTGGTCTGTGTGACGTAGGCGGCGGCTCGCACCTTTCCCTAAGTCTGTACGGCTTGTAGCGATTAATGTAATTGACATGGTAAAACTCCATTAATGAGGATATTAATATTAATTCCTCAAATTAAAATAGATTATCGTTTGCGACCAGCGATAACCACCTTCCCCTTAGTTAAGGGTGTATAAAAAAGGCGCGCTATAGTAACTCAGTAAGTGTGTTTGTACAAATTAAATACGAAAAAAAGCGTTTATTCCTAAGAAATAAACGCTTTCCTAAAAGCAAACTAAGACAGTGTTACTATCTTATTGATTTTTAGTAATGGAACATCGCAGAGATAGATTCTTCATTACTTACACGACGAATTGCTTCAGCTAGCATACCGCTTAAAGTAAGCTGTTTTACTTTGCCTGTTGCCATGATTTCATCTGTTAATGGAATAGAATCGGTTACGATGAACTCGTCAATAACTGAGTTTTTGATGTTCTCTAATGCAGAACCAGAGAATACTGCATGAGTTGCATAAGCGTAAACAGATAATGCACCACGTTCTTTAAGTGCTGCTGCCGCTTGACATAATGTACCGCCAGTATCGATCATGTCATCAACGATGATACAGTTACGGCCTTCAACGTCACCGATTAAGTGCATTACTTGTGCAACGTTTGCTTTAGGACGACGTTTATCAATGATTGCTAAGTCTGCATCATCTAATAATTTAGCGTGTGCTCGAGCACGAACAACACCACCGATATCTGGTGATACGATCATTGGGTTTTCTAATTTTTTCTCTAACATATCTTCTAGTAGTACAGAGCTACCGAATACGTTATCAACAGGTACATCAAAGAAACCTTGAATCTGTTCTGCATGTAAGTCAACTGTCATTACGCGGTCAACACCAACGTTAGATAGAAAGTCAGCCACTACTTTTGCAGTAATTGGAACACGGCTTGAACGCACACGACGGTCTTGGCGTGCATAACCAAAGTATGGGATTACCGCAGTAATTCGTCCTGCTGAAGCACGACGTAGTGCATCAATCATGACAATCAGTTCCATTAAGTTGTCGTTAGTTGGAGCACAAGTCGATTGCACGATGAAAATATCATCACCACGAACATTTTCATTAATTTGAACATGTATCTCACCATCACTAAAACGGCCTACATCAGCACTTCCTAATTTGATGAAAAGACGATCAGCAATTTTTTGGGCTAATTCGGGGGTAGCGTTACCTGCAAATAATTTCATGTTTGGCACTATGAGGACCTCTGTAATCCTGTTGATTTGGCTAATGGCAATGTACCATTAACAAGTGTGATTAATTAAATCGTAATTAATCTAGTTTGGTAGTTAATAATTCACGTAATGGTGAAATGTTTACGCCTTTGGTGGTGAAGCAATTCAACCAATTTGGCGACTTTTTTGCTAATAATTCAGCATCATCAGCATGCTCAAATGTACTAAAAACACATGCTCCTGTTCCGGTCATTTGAGTCGGAGCGTATTCTAGCAACCAGTCTATAGTCTTAGCAACCTCGGGATACTCTTTTTTAACACAAGGTTGGCAATCATTTGTCCACTTATTGCTCATAAGCTGTTCATGTGAAAGCTTTTTGTATCTCTTTTTAATGATGGATTTTTAAATACGGCTGGTGTTGAAATATGACAGCTAGGCATAGCAACAAGATAGTAGGGTTGTGGTGGGTTAACCGATGTTAACTTTTCACCAACGCCTTCGGCAATGGCCGCTTTACCATGTATGAAAATCGGTACGTCTGCTCCTAAGCTGACACCTAGCTCTGCTAATGTTTGTTTACTTAAATTAAGTTGCCAATGATAGTTTAAGGCAACTAATGTGGTTGCTGCATCTGATGATCCACCACCCAAGCCTCCGCCCATGGGCAGGTTCTTCTCTAATTCGATATGTGCGCCAAGTGGGCAATTGCTGTGCTTTTGCAGTAAACGAGCAGCTTTGTAAATTAGGTTACTTTTAAGAGGTACGCCTGCAATCTCTGGCGAGATAGTAATTTCTCCACTACGATTGGCTTTGATGGTGAGAAAATCACAACGGTCAATAAATTGAAATAGGGTTTGTAAATTATGGTAACCATCAGAGCGTTGCCCTGTGATGTATAAAAATAGGTTAAGTTTCGCTGGCGCGGGCCAGCGAATTTTTTCGATACGCATGGATAAACTCTATTGTTGTTGGGTGTTCCACTGGCTAACCGCTATTTTAAGTTTGATATCATCGCGGTTAAGGTCAATTTTTCGTGGTAAGTAGTAGCCTGAAAAGTCTTGGTAGTCTTGATATCTAATTTCCCATTGCTTACCACTACTATCTGTTCCTAATAAATCACTCACTTGTTGTTGTTCATTAAGTTGATAAGGTGCCTGCTCTGGGTTGCCCTTAACCCATTGTTGTAATGCTTGAACAGGTAAATCTAACCCAGGCGCTAACTGCTTAATTAAGGTATTAGCATCTTGTCCGGTATAAACCTGATCATCATTATCAATGATTTCTACCCCTTGCTCATTTTTAGTGACCTGTAAAATACGGGTTCCAATGAAAGTAGTTAATTGTATCGCGTAATTATCACCTTGTTGACGCCAATATATGTTGGCAGTCTGGCGTTCGGACTCAAGGAAAATAGCTAATTTACCCGTTAATATCCAATCATCTAACTGTTGTAGTTGTTTTTGGTGTTGTTGCCATGTGAGATTGCTTGGTACAGAGGGCTCTTCGGAAGTATTGAATTGAGAACAACCAGCTAAGGTGATCATAAGGAATAGTGTTGCTAATTTTTTCATTATTTAAACCCATCTAAAGAAGTGACTCTAATATAGCAAAGTATTTAATCGATGGCTTTGTTCCTTTATAAAAATCTATTAGTAACTTAGTGATAGTAAAAGGGGGATAAGGTATAGATATTTCTTGATTGACATTTTGGCACCAAAAGATGGATTAATTAAGTTCTTATACTATTTTTAATAGATATTTGATTAATTGAATTAATTTTTACAACAAACCATTTAAATAAGGCCGCTGATCTGCAAACGTAATGGCATGCTTAAAAGGGAGGGAAAGTTAGATAATTAATTATTTTGTATCATTGATATTAGAATCATCGATATTCTTTTTAGCCTTGTCTTGTTTTTTATCAAAATATGGCTATAAAGTCACTTATCGAAGAAAAAATATCTCTTTAGTTATAGTTGTTGTGTAAATTACATATTTAATGAGTAAAAATGATTTCACAAGGAGGGGAAGCGATTTTTGTTAATTTGTTAAGTATTGAATGAACACATTAAGTATTTTTTATAGAAAATAAACTTGTCTTGGTTTAATAAAACTAAGGTATAAGTTGTAAAAGGCTGATTAAGGATAATGTCATGCACTTATTGGATAAATTTTTAGGGTTACAGCAGTCTTTAACACAGTTAGGGGTGCAGCATAGTGACTCTGAAAAAGACGATTCAGCGCTTAAAATACAGACTATTTTAAAGTCTTGTTGTCAATTGTTAAATGTCTCACGTGTTAGTGTATGGCTTTTTAATGATCAAAAAAGCAGTATCGTTTGCCAATATCTCTATATTAAAGAAGAGAACCGATTCGACGCCGGTATAGAGATACTAGAGTCTTCGTGTCCTGAGTATTTTAAGTCACTAAATACGAGCCGCGTTATTAACGCCGATAATGCAAGAACTGATAGCAGAACCAAAGAGTTTTTAGAAGGCTATTTGACTCCGCTTAATATTATGTCCATGTTAGATGCGCCAATTTTTAGAGATGGCGAGTTATCAGGGGTGTTATGTATTGAGCAAACACTACAACATCAATATTGGGATATGGCGGAAATTTCCTATGCAGTTTCAGTTGCAGATTGTATTTCATTGGTTTATGCGCAGTCCAAATGGCTGTTTGAAAAGCAAAAAATACGTTATATGGAAAGAGTAGATCCATTAACCAGTTTAGAAAACCGTTTATTTTTTCAAAAAGAATATTTCAAGATATTAGCCACGCTTCCCCAATGATAACTGTGCCGTTGTGTTAATCGGTTTAGATGAATTTACTAATATTAATGCACGCTTTAGTTACGATTTTGCCAATAAATTATTATGTGAAATTGCGCGCCGTTTAGAAAGTATCTCAGTCAATTTACCTTATCAATTATCTCGAGTTGGTGGTGACCTTTTTGCGCTATGGTTAGCTGACTTTAGAAAGCATAGCCAGCTAGAATATGTGATTGCAAGTATTAAAGCGCAGTTTAATGACGGGTTTAAAACCTTTACTAATGAAGTGATTAACTTAACCGCTAGCCTTGGGGTGTTTCATTGTTGTATTAAAGAATTAGCAGATAAAGATCCGTTACGTAAAGCTGAAATCGCCATGCTGAAGGCTAAAGCTAATGGCAATGGCAGAGTTTCTTACTTTAACCCGATATGGTTAATAGAACACCAGGAAGAAGCTTCATTAGAGCATGAATTTGTAGATGCATTAAACAATGGTGAGATTGTTGCTTTTTACCAGCCTATTATTCAACAAAACTATCAAAGCTCGGGCTTCTCTTTAGAGGCGCTAGTTCGTTGGTTACACCCTACTAAGGGGGTAATAACACCAAATATCATTTTACCTATTGCTAAGCGTTTAGGGTTAATGGGGCTGTTAGGCATGGTTATCTTTGAACAAACTTGTGTTGATATTAAGAGGTTTAAAGCATTAGGACTAAAACTGAAGCGAATCTCTGTCAATATTTCCTCAGAACAACTGTTTTCACCACAATTAATTAATCAGATTGAAAGCTGTTTAAAGGAGCAAAAGGTACCTACTGCATTAGTTGAGTTTGAAATAGTAGAAGAATTGATGGCAGGGGACTTTCAAGTGTTATCAACACAAATAGATAAGTTAACTGATCTAGGGATTCAACTCTCCATTGATGATTTTGGCACAGGGTATTCTTCACTCTCCCGTTTAAAGAATCTCAATGTATCTAAGCTAAAAATTGATAAGTCTTTTGTTGATGGGTTACCACATGGTGACGAGGATATTTGTATTGTTAAGTCTATTATTGGTTTGGCTAAAGGAATGGGCTTAGATATAGTGGCAGAAGGGGTAGAAACACAGGAGCAAGCGAGTTGGTTATTTGAGAATGGTTGTGATTATTTACAGGGGTATTTAATTTCTAAACCGATTCATGCGGATGATCTTCTTACGTTAATGTCACAACAGAATGATTTTTTAAAATTGAAACTAGTGTTTAACAGGTACGGTTTAGTTTGTTCATTAATGAGTTGTTTAATAATAAATGAATTTATACCAATCATAGTAAGTAACTGATCTATTTTTTTGTTAAAACAACTTATTTTTTCGTTGTAAGTTTCGTATAGGGAACAACCATTTACATCAACTTACGCCTCAAACTAAGCCATTTTTCCGGCGCAAAATTTAGATCAGTTATTTAATACAATTGGTATTAAACAACCGCTTTTATGCTCAAATTCTATTTAGGCGGCTTTTTTGTTGCTAATATCATTATGACAATAGCATCTGCTGTTAGTTTTTATCTGAAATTATTAGGCTTTATTAACAATTATTTCTTGTTATCAAAAAGGTTTTATTACACTAACATCGCCTCAACGCTTACCTTTTGAAATCATTTTTTAGCATGTTAAGCCTCCAAATATGTAAGGAGACTTAACTGTAAATTGTTGAAAGGCTATTAAACAATTAATAACTCTTTAGCGTTGGCTAATGTATGTTCGGTAATACTGTCACCACCTAATAATCTTGCTAATTCATGAATACGCTGTGTTTCGTCTAATAGCTGCATACTAGTGTTAGTGCTCTTACCATCACTTTGTTTATTCACTATCATTTGTTGATGACCATTACCTGCTACTTGTGGTAGATGCGTTACACAGAAAATTTGTGTGGTTTCACCAAGCTGACGTAATAGGTTACCAACAACGGCCGCTGTTGCCCCACTGATACCCACATCGACTTCATCAAAGATTAAAGTAGGTGTCGATACTCGTTGGCTGATGATCACTTGAATCGCTAAACTAATACGAGATAATTCACCGCCCGAAGCGACTTTACCTAAGTTTTGCAAACCTTGCCCTGCATTCGCAGCCACTTGAAACTCAATACCGTCAATACCTAATGGGCTAAGGCTATCACTTTCATGTTGTGTCATGGCGACTTCGAATTGACCATCTTCCATATTCAACTTTTGAATGCTTTTAGTGATTTTTTTGCTTAACTCTTTAGCGTAACGTTGGCGGCTTTGACTGAGTTTTTGAGCGTGTTTTACGTAATCTTGTTTAGCTGTATGTAGCTCTGCAGTGAGCTGTTCAATCTGTGCTTCACTGTTGTTTAGTTGTTGGTACTCTTTACTCAATTTCTGATGAAATTCATAAAGCATTTCAGGTTGAACTTGGTGTTTTCTAGAAAGCGTCATCGCCTGACTTAAACGGGATTCAAGTTGTTCAAACTGCTCAGGGTCTAACTCTAGTTTTTCACTGTACTGGCGTAATTCATAACCTGCCTCTTCAACCTGGATCACCGCTTCTTGTAATGCGCTAACAATGGGCTCTAGCTGACTATCATGTTGAACCTGTGGTTCTAATAAAGAGATAGTTTTCTGTATTAACGTAAGGGCATCGACTTCATCTGAATCAGCCAACAGATTTAAACTCACTTGAGTGCTTTCTAATAATGCGCCGCTGTTTGCTAGTTTTTTATGTTCACTCTCAATTTCACTAAACTCACCTTCACCTAGTGCAAATTCATCTAACTCAATAATTTGATATTCAAGTAACTGTTTACGCGCTTGTTTCTCTTGTTGGCTTAATTGTTGTTGCTGTAATTGCTTCTTAAGAAAGTGACAACCTTGGTAGGTGTCTTTTACTTTTTGTAGTAATTGTTGGTGGTTAGCATATTCGTCAATAATTGATAGCTGTACATCGGTGCGTAATAAGCTTTGGTGTGCATGTTGACCGTGTATGTTAACTAATAACTGCCCCAAGCTTTTGAGTTGTGATAATGGGACTGGAATGGCATTGATATATGCACGAGATCGGCCTTCGCGTGTGATCACTCGGCGTAATAAGCATTCGTTCGGATTATCATTTAAGGTGTTTTCAAGGTCGTTGCTTTTTAACCAAATCAAGGCATTAGGCGTATCGATTAGATTAAAGCGTGCACTAACTTCTGCTTTATCCGTGCCTTGCCTAATCATGCTTGCATCGGCACGTGCACCCAGACATAACCCTAATGCATCGATAGCAATGGATTTACCTGCACCTGTTTCACCGGTAATAGTGGTCATACCCTGGTGGAAATCAAGCTCTAAGAACTTTACGATGGCAAAGTGCTGAACAGTTAATTGACTTAGCATAAAATGGTTATCCTATGATGATATTAACAACGATAAAACTACTGTTTAAAAATACAGTTTAGTACTGTTTTTTTAAACAGTAAAGTGCTGTTTATCTATTTTATGCTAAATATTTTATTTTATGCTGATTAGTCAGCCATTGGATGAATGCTTAGAATAGTTTGTTACCCCAACCAAATTTGGTGTGTAATACATGGAAGTAGTTATAGTTTTGTGGGTGCAATAAGGTTAACTGATGTTTGGTCTTTTTAATGATCACTTCATCGCCAGGTAATACAGATAGGTTAACGTGGCTATCACAACTGATTTGCATTTCTGTGCTATTACTTTGTGCTACTTTTAAACGCACTGTGCTATTGGCATCAATCACAATAGGGCGGCTATTTAAGGTATGGGGAAACATAGGTAATAAACTGATTGCATCCAGTTTAGGGGTCATGATTGGGCCGCCGCCAGACAGCGAATAAGCTGTAGAGCCTGTTGGTGTTGAAAGAATTAAACCATCGGCACGTTGATTGATCATAAAGTTATCATTTACATAGATTTCAAACTCAATCATATGCGCGATTTTATCTGGATGTAATACTGCCTCATTAACGGCCGTACTGCTGCTTCTTAAATGACCATGGCTATATACTTGTGCTTCTAATAAAAAACGATGTTCTGTTTGGTAAGTACCCTCTAATACTTCACTTAATGGTTTTTCAAAATCATCGGGATCTAAATCAGTTAAAAAACCTAAGTTACCTCTATTCACTCCGATCACTGGCAAGTCAAAGCGAGCTAATACTCTGGCCGCACCTAACATGTAACCATCACCACCAACGACTATTGCTAAATCACATTTTTGACCTATGCCGACTAAATCTTCATAACGAATTTGTGGGAGTTCTAGGTCATCAGCAAGACGAATATCGATAATAATTGCATGACCACGAGCTTGCAAAAAAGTATAAGCTAGCGAGGGTTTGTAATGCTTCACTGTGCTGAGGTTTGCCAATTAATCCAATGGTTTGAAATTGACTTTGTTGCTTAGTGTCTTGCGTCATAAAATAGATACTCGATAAAATGTGGTGATTTTCAGTATACCTCTTAAAAATGTTTTTATTAACAGCCTTGAAACTATTATTACTATCCCCATAATAGAGCATATATTATTGACCAAAATAAAATTAAGTAGGATTGAGCTATGAGCGAAGAACAAAAAAACACGGTTGAAGAAGCAATTGACACGGTTTTAGGTGATGAGGCCGTTGAGCAAGAAGCGGTTGAAGGTACACTTGAAACAGCCGATGACCAATCAGCTTTAATTGAAGAGCTAACTAAAAAGCTAGCTGCCGCTGAAGAAGAGATCAAAGAGCAGAAAGATTTAGTAATTCGTGCGCAAGCTTTCTCACAAAACGAAATCCGTAAAGCGGGTATCGATGCAGAAAACCGTCGCAAATCAGTATTAAAAACTTTTGCTAATGCTTTAACGCCTGTTGTTGACCACCTTGAGTTAGCAATTCAACATGCTGATAAAGAGAATGAAACGCTAAAACCTATGGTTGATGGTGTGGAAATGACTTTAACTGAGTTATTAAAAGCTATCTCAAGCATTGGCATTCAACAAATTGACCCTATGGGCGAGCCATTAAACCCAGAAAAACACCAAGCAATGAGCATGCAAGTGGTTGAAGGCGTTCCTGCTAACCAAGTTGTTGCAGTAATGCAAAAAGGTTACGAGTTAAGTGGCGGTCAAATCATCCGTCCAGCAATGGTTGTTGTGTCAAAAGACGCATAGTCATCGCGATAATATGATAAATCAATCTGCTGATTGATTATTAAAAGGCACTTCGGTGCCTTTTTTGTATTTACGAGAAAATAAGGGACTGGCTTAAGAGGACTTTCAACAAGTTATTAATTGATGACGCATAAAGGACAAGAGATTTCGCTGAACTGGCTCACCTTTTGAAATTAATTTTAAAAAATGATTTTTTTACTTGTTGCCCTTGAAACCTAAAAATAGCCCCTTATATATGAAGTATGAAACGGACACTGCAATACTGCAGAGAGTCAACTAAACAAATAAAACATTAATAAATGTGGAGAAAGTAAAATGGGTAAAATTATTGGTATTGATTTAGGTACTACAAATTCATGTGTTTCTGTACTGGATGGTGATGTAGCTAAAATCATTGAAAACGCAGAAGGTGAACGTACTACTCCTTCAATCATTGCTTACACAGACGGCGAAACATTAGTAGGTCAACCTGCTAAGCGTCAATCTGTAACGAACCCAACAAATACTTTATTTGCAATCAAACGTCTTATCGGTCGTCGTTTTGAAGATGAAGAAGTACAACGTGATATCAAAATCATGCCTTACAAAATTATCAAAGCTGATAATGGTGATGCATGGGTTGAAGCACACGGTGACAAAATGGCACCACCGCAAATCTCTGCTGAAATTCTTAAGAAAATGAAGAAAACAGCTGAAGATTACCTAGGTGAAAAAGTATCTGGTGCAGTAATCACAGTACCTGCTTACTTTAACGATGCACAACGTCAAGCAACTAAAGATGCTGGTCGTATCGCTGGTCTTGATGTTAAACGTATCATCAATGAGCCAACTGCTGCTGCATTTGCTTACGGTGTTAACAATACTAAAGGTGACAGCACTGTTGCTGTATACGATTTAGGTGGTGGTACTTTCGATATCTCAATCATTGAAATCGATGAAGTAGATGGCGAGAAAACATTTGAAGTATTAGCAACAAACGGTGACACACACTTAGGTGGTGAAGATTTCGATAACCGTTTAATTAACTACATTGTTAAAGAATTTGAAAAAGAGCAAAGCTTCGATCTAACTAAAGATCCTCTAGCGATGCAACGTGTTAAAGAAGCGGCTGAAAAAGCAAAAATCGAGCTTTCTTCTGCACAACAAACAGATATCAACCTGCCATACATCACAGCTGATGCATCAGGTCCTAAGCACTTAAACATTAAAGTAACACGTTCTAAACTAGAGTCTCTAGTTGAAGATATGGTTAAAGCAACACTTGAACCATTACGTATTGCACTTAAAGATGCTGACCTTTCTGTTGGTGACATCGATGATGTTATCTTAGTAGGTGGTCAAACACGTATGCCATTAGTACAAGCTGCAGTAGCAGAGTTCTTTGGTAAAGCTGCACGTAAAGATGTTAACCCTGATGAAGCGGTTGCAATGGGTGCTGCGATTCAAGGTGCTGTACTTTCAGGTGACAAAACTGACGTTCTATTATTAGACGTTACACCGTTATCTTTAGGTATCGAAACAATGGGTGGCGTATTAACGAAAGTTATCGAGAAAAATACAACTATCCCGACTAAACAGTCACAAACATTCTCAACAGCTGAAGATAACCAAAGTGCGGTAACAATCCACATTCTTCAAGGTGAGCGTAAACGTGCTGCAGACAACAAATCTCTAGGTCAATTTAACTTAGAAGGTATCCGTGCTGCGACTCGTGGTACTCCACAAATCGAAGTAACTTTCGATATGGATGCGGACGGTATCTTACATGTATCTGCTAAAGATAAAGATACAAACCAAGAGCAAAAAATTACTATCAAATCAAGCTCAGGTCTATCTGACGAAGAGATTGAAAAAATGGTAAATGATGCTGAAGCAAATGCTGATGCTGATAAACAGTTTGAAGAAGTAGTAACGGCGCGTAACCAAGCAGATGCAATGGTTCACGGTACTAAGAAACAAATTGAAGAAGCAGGTGATGCATTACCAGCTGATGAGAAAGAGAAAATTGAAGCAGCAATTGCTGAAGTTGAAACAGCAAGCAAAGGTGAAGATAAAGCTGAAATCGAAGCTAAAACTCAAGCCCTAGCTGAAGCTTCTCAAAAACTGATGGAAATTGCTCAACAAAAAGCACAAGCAGGCGAAGCCGGTGAAGCACAGCCAGAAGCTGAAGCTAAACAAGACGATGACATCGTTGATGCTGAGTTTGAAGAAGTAAAAGACGAGAAAAAATAATTGGGTAACCCCTAATTAGCAGTATCGTATCAGCTCGCGGGTTATGGATTTATCTATAATCCGCGCGTTTGTTTTGAACAATACCAATTTCAACAAGCAGCTATTTGTTGAACGAAGTATAAAAAAAGGTTTGAGAACTGACCATGTCTAAACGTGATTGTTATGAAGTACTTGGTGTAGGCCAAGATGCGACAGAGAAAGAGATTAAAAAGGCTTATAAACGCCTGGCGATGAAGTACCATCCAGACCGTACTAAAGGTGATACTGCGCTAGAAGAAAAATTCAAGGAAGTAAAAGAAGCTTACGAAATTCTTAGCGATCCTCAAAAAAGAGCAGCATTTGATCAATACGGTCACGATGGTGTTAATCAGCAAGGTCAAGGTGGCGGCGGCTTCGGTGGTGGTTTCGGCGGCGGTGGTTTTGACGATATATTCGGAGATATCTTTGGCGGTGGTCGTCGTGGTGGCGGTCAACGTGCACAGCAAGGTTCTGATTTACGCTACAACATGGAACTAACCTTAGAAGAGGCTGTTAAAGGTATCTCTAAAGAGATCCAAATTCCTACGTTAGTACATTGTGAACAGTGTAATGGCTCAGGCGCTAAAAAAGGCACAGACAGTAAAACTTGTGGCACTTGTCATGGTCAAGGCCAAGTACAAATGCGTCAAGGTTTCTTTGCTGTTAACCAAACCTGTCCAACTTGTCATGGTAAAGGCAAAATTATTACTGACCCATGTAACAAGTGTCATGGTGAAGGTCGTTACGAGCGTAGCAAAACATTATCAGTTAAAATCCCACCAGGTGTTGATACTGGCGACCGTATCCGTTTAAGTGGTGAAGGTGAAGCGGGAGAGCATGGTGCACCAGCAGGGGATTTATACGTACAAATGAATGTACGTCCACACGATGTATTTGAGCGTGATGGTAATGACCTGTACTGTGAAGTACCAATTAGCTTTACCGAAGCAGCATTAGGTGGCGAAATTGAAGTCCCTACCTTAGATGGACGCGTTAAATTAAAAATACCCGCAGAGACACAAACGGGCCGTATGTTCCGTATGCGTAACAAGGGTGTTCAATCGGTACGTAGCCACTCTACCGGTGATTTGATGTGTAAAGTAACAGTGGAAACACCTGTGAAACTTTCTATCAAGCAAAAAGAGTTATTAAAAGAATTTGAAAACTCATTATGCTCAAGCAGCAGCAAAAAGCATAAACCTAAGTCAGAAGGTTTTTTAAACAGCTTAAAAACGTTTTTTGACGATATAAGTAAGTAATAGAAATAATAGTCATTATTACTTAAAATCTGATATTCTTTAAAAAGGTCACTTTCAAGTGGCCTTTTTTTTGTATTTTATTATAAATAGTTTGCTATGATGTCGCGTTACTTAAATTGTATTATTAAATATAAAGCGTTAAAGTAGCTTTTTTGTGTGTTTTATAAGCATGACAAGGAGAAAAAATCGCATAGCGTAGCAATAGTTAACTCTGGCTCTATAAGCGACCTAAAAAATTAGGTAGAGTAGCTCGTTGCAAAATTGATGCTCAAATTAAGATTAGTAAGTTATTCAGTATATTATGTTTGTTAGCAGAATAGATGAAGAACAGAAAATAACAGTATCAAACATAATAGATTAACCTGTTTAATTTATGAGTTAGTTTTTACTCATACGGAGAAGTTTAGTGATAAATATCCTGCTGGTCGATGACCATGAATTAGTTCGTACAGGGATAAGCCGTATCATTGATGATGTTCGAGGCATGAAAGTAATAGGCGAAGCGGAAAGCGGTGAAGAAGCCGTGAAGTGGTGCAGAAGTAATGAACCAGACGTAATTTTAATGGATATTAATATGCCTGGTATTGGTGGGTTGGATGCAATGAATAAGATTTTGCGTATCAATGAAGATATCAAAATCATTATGTTAACCATGCATACTGAAAATCCATTTCCAACAAAAGTAATGCAAGCGGGCGCTGCGGGTTACCTCAGTAAAGCTGCTTGTCCAGATGAAGTGTTAAATGCGATCCGTGCTGTTAACTCAGGACAACGTTACCTAACACCAGAAATTGCGCAACAGATGGCGCTATCGCAACTTGCACCAAGTGATGAAGATCCATTCCGTGTGCTATCGGAGCGTGAACTGCAGATCATGATCATGATCACTAAGGGGCAACGTGTTGTGGATATTTCTGAGCAATTAAGTTTAAGCTCTAAAACGGTGAACAGTTACCGTTACCGCTTGTTTGATAAATTAGGTGTGCAAGGGGATGTTGAATTAACGCACCTTGCAATTCGTTATGGCATGTTAGATGCCGATACGCTTTAAAATACCTATTTTGAAATGATATATTAGGCACCTACTTAGGTGCCTTTTTATTATATGCAGTGATCTCATTTATGACTAAATTCAATTCAGATGCTTTTTTAAAAACCGTAACCACTGAACCTGGTGTGTATCGGATGTTTGACGATAAAGATCAAATTATCTATATCGGTAAAGCTAAAAATCTTAAAAAACGTTTGAGCAGTTATTTTAGCCTGACCCAAAAACATCCTAAAACCTTAGCTTTAGTAAGCCATATTGTACGTATTGAAGTCACCATTACGCATACTGAAACAGAAGCGTTGATCCTTGAACATAATTTTATTAAGCAGCATAAACCTAAGTACAACGTTTTATTGCGTGATGATAAATCTTATCCTTACCTGTTTTTAAGTGACCACAAACATCCTCAATTAACCTTAGTACGCTCCCAAAACAAAAAGCGTAAAGGCACCTATTTTGGCCCTTACCCAAGTGGTGGTGCTGTTCGTGAAAGCTTGCATTTAATGCAGAAATTATTTCCCATTCGCCAATGTGAAGATAGCTACTATAAAAACCGTTCGCGTCCCTGTTTACAGTATCAATTAAAACGCTGCCTAGGCCCTTGTGTTAATGCGATGCCTGAGCAGGAATACACGCACCAAGTCGAGCTTGCGACCGCATTCTTGCAAGGTAAGAGTCAAGGGGTGATTGAGCAATTAGTGACAGAGATGGAAGGTGCTAGTGTCAATCTCGAATTTGAAAAAGCAGCGGTAAGACGTGACCAAATTCAATCCTTAAAAAAAGTACAAGAGCAACAATGGGTTAGCGGTGAAGTTGAGCAGCTAGATGTATTAGGCTTTGCTTATCAACATGGTGTTGCCAGTATTCATATGTTGTTTATTCGACAAGGGCGTGTGTTAGGGAGTCGTAACTACTTCCCTAAAGTGCCTAAAAACTCTTCGCAAGAAGAAGTGTTAAGTAGTTTCTTAAGTCAGTTTTATCTGTCAGGTCAAAACGGCCGTGCAATACCAAGAGAAATCTTATTAACCGATGACTTTGCTGATCGTGAAATATTTGAAGATCTATTCTCAGAACACAGTGGTTACAAAACCAAACTAAAGATTGTAATGCGAGGTGAACGCTTACGTTTTATTAAGTTAGCAAAAACCAATGCAACAATAGCCTTAAGCACGCATTTAAGCCAACAGAAGTCGATTTTACAACGTTATAACCTATTGGAAGAGAAGCTTGAGTTAACGGCGCCTATTCAACGTATGGAATGTTATGACATCTCGCATATGATGGGAGAAAAAACCGTCGCCTCATGTGTTGTCTTTAACCGCGAAGGGGCGAAAAAATCAGATTATCGTCGTTTTAATATTACTGGTATCACTCCAGGTGATGATTATGCCGCCATGGGACAAGTATTAGCACGACGCTTTAAGGATGTACAAAGCGCGGAAACCACACCTGATATCATCTTTATTGATGGTGGGTTAGGGCAGTTAAGCCAAGCTGAGACCATTATTAGTTCTCTAGAGCATAACTTTCCTGAAAAATACCCTTTATTAATTGGTATTGCTAAAGGGTGGCACGTAAAGCCGGTGAAGAGACATTAATCTTAGCCGATAGCCATGAAATATTAGAAGTAGAGAGTGATTCACCTGCATTGCATCTTATTCAGCAGATTCGAGATGAATCTCACCGTTTTGCCATTATGGGGCATAGACAGCAGCGCGATAAAGTAAGAAGAACGAGTACCTTGGAAGGGATCACTGGTGTGGGTGCTAAACGACGTCAAATGCTACTTAATCATTTTGGTGGTTTGCAAGGAGTGAAGTCTGCGAGTATTGATGAATTAAGTAAATTAAACGGAATAAGTAAGAGTTTAGCTGAGACTATTCATGAAGCGTTACACCATTAATTTGAGTTTAAAAGTTAAACCATTAACCACAAACAAAGGAAATATAAACTATATTGCTCATAACAAGTAGTTAGTTCATTTTAATAGCTATTTTATCGGTTAAGCATTTGCAAATACTAAGCATAAAGTGCCAAAATAAGCGGGCATAGCCTAAAGGATATTTCAATGCTTAACATACCTAATATATTAACCTCATTTCGAATTTTATTAATCCCAGTATTTGTCATTATTTACTACCTTCCAAGTGTATGGGCGTCTGCTGCAGCTGCGTTTGTATTTTGCTTAGCAGGTGTAACAGATTGGCTTGATGGCTATTTAGCACGTCGCTTAAATCAACAAACGCCTTTTGGTGCGTTTTTAGATCCTGTTGCCGATAAAATAATGGTGGCCGTCGCATTAGTGATGATAGTGGAGCATTATGCGGTAATTTGGATCACTATCCCGGCAATGGTGATGATTTGCCGAGAAATTATTATCTCAGCATTACGTGAATGGATGGCGGAATTAGGTGAGCGAGGCATTGTTGCTGTGTCATGGATCGGCAAAGTAAAAACCGCTTCACAAATGTTAGCGTTATTTTTATTAATATGGCAATACTCAGTGACAATGGAGTGGGCTGGTTTTGTATTCCTGTACATTGCAACTGCATTAACGCTTTGGTCTATGATTGTTTATTTAAAAGCGGCGTGGCCATTATTAAAAAAAGGCAACGAAGTAAAAAGTGATTAATTTCACTAATATCGTTGAATATCTCGCCGCTTAGTCTAAAAAATCGGCGAACAGTTTAAAAGAAGTAAAAAAGTCGATAAATAGTGTTGACTCATTGTGAAGAATCATTAGAATGCGCACTCATCGAGAGGGGAAACAGTTACTGCTTCTTCTTGAGATAAACATAGTGATGCGGTACTAGCTCAGTTGGTAGAGCACAACCTTGCCAAGGTTGGGGTCACGAGTTCGAGTCTCGTGTACCGCTCCAAATGTTTTGGCGGAATGGCAGAGTGGCCATGCAGTGGATTGCAAATCCATCTACCTCGGTTCGACTCCGGGTTCCGCCTCCATTATAGAATTTGCCCGGGTGGTGAAATCGGTAGACACAACGGATTTAAAATCCGTCGCTTAATAGGCGTGCCAGTTCAAGTCTGGCTCCAGGCACCAATTCTATAAATAAGCCAGCGATAAGCTGGTTTTTTTATGCCTAAAATTTGAGTTAAATAGTGCTAAACTTGTTTTCCTCCTAGTCCCTTATTACTTCAAAAATTATTTACTGCATTTACTTTGAACACCATTAGCAGCTAGCAGCATTTTTATTTGAAATATACGTTCAATTCAATTTATACCCGTGACATTAAATAATGTGCTCTAATACCAATCATAGTAAGTAACTGATCTATTTTAACAAGTAAAATAGATACGCTCATTAATGTAACTGGTATTACCCCACCCTTGGCTAGTTGACCTTAGATCTGTGCATTAAAGTAATTATTGTTTTCTATTGTAAGATTAATTAGGTAATTTAATATTTATAAAGGGATAATTGTCGGTTTTTTTACATCTATTTGTAGGTACTTATTGCTTTTTTTGTATCTAACTGAAACTAAAGAGGTATTAATTTTGGCATAGATTGTGCTTTATTTAGTCATTAAATAAATATTAATGGATTAGCCTAAGTGAGATCAATATTGGTTAGGTTAGGTAAGTAGCAAAAGGAATAATTTATGATCAATTCAAAAAAACTGTTAACAAGCCTCTCTGCTGGCGTATGTTTAATGTCGGCACTTATCGCACCAAGTACTCAAGCCAGCGTTATTAGTGTTTCACCAGATACTATTGTGAGTGTTTCTGCTGATGGCGACGAGAGTTCAGTAGGTACAGTTAACAGCGGTCCTTTAAGCAGTTCTGAGTTAATTGTACGTGAGCGTAAAAATACCTCTCAAGAATCATTACGTATTGCTACTTTTTTTGATTTTGACTTAAGTTACCTAACGGCAAGCGATGTTAATAATAATGCCTTTTCTGCCGTATTCAGCATTGATTTTGTTTCTACTGTAAATACTAAAAATGCAATGGGTGTGTTATTAGGTGAAGTAGAAAGTGCTTGGACAGATACTGCAGGCTCTTTACCATTATATGAATGGGCAGACTTATCAACGAACCAAACAACGGTAGTAGATGACGTTAAAACAGCGACATTTGATACTTACACATTAGATGTGACAAGTACGATCCAAGATTGGGTTAATGGTGTATCTGATAATTATGGTTTTGTGTTATTTGCTGATTCCACTGTTTATCAAGGTGCTGGTTTTGATAACGCTGCATTGGTGGTGAATGTACCTGCTCCTTCTACTATCGCTATTTTCGGGTTAGCATTGGTTGGCTTGTCATTTGCACGTAAAGCTAAAAAATAGGCTTAATTAACCCGTTATACTTATTTTCAAAGGCACTGATCGCAATGGTCAGTGCTTTTTTGTTTTTATAGGCTGGTAGAGCAAAGGTTGTTATTGATGGTATTATACCAATCATAGTAAGTAACTGATCTATTTTACTTGTTAAAACAACTTATTTTTTCGTTGTAAGTTTCGTATAGGGAACAACCATTTACATCAACTTACGCCTCAAACTAAGCCATTTTTCCGGCGCAAAATTTAGATCAGTTATTTAATACAATTGGTATTAATTCTTTTTCTGAATCAACAAGCCTACAATAATTAAGACCAATCCGATAATCGTTGCAGCGTAGATAGTTTCTCCAATAATAAAGTTAAGTAATAACAAGGAAACAAAAGGCGAGATAAAGATAAGATTACTGATCTTACTGGTACTTTCCGCATATTTAAGCGCTGTTAACCAAGCCACAAAAGCTAAACCCATTTCAAATAAGCCAATGTAGGTTGCACCTAACCAGCCTTGCCAAGCCGTCATACTGATATCGTCAAACACCATCACAGAAACTAAGATCATCGGTAAGCTACAAAGAAAACATAGCGACAAAGAAGCGATAGGGTCAGCATCGTTTTTACTATTAAATATCCAATAACAGGCCCACAAAATAGTACTTAATAAAGCTAAGCCAACACCTAAGGGGCTTACAAAATCGAGCGTCAATAAGTTGCCCTTAGTCGCAATGATTAACGCACCTAGATAACCTAAAGTAATAGCAATCACGTCATTTCTGCGTAATTTTTGTCCTAATACTGGTACGGCTAATAAAGATAAAGTAATCGCCCAGGTGTAATTGAGTGATTGTGCTTGTTGTGCAGGCAGCAGGTCATAAGCTTGAAACAGCAGAGAATAATATAAAAATGGATTGATCGCGCCCATTAATAAATAAAAATAGGGGCGTTTTAAAAACTCTCTTTTAATAAGTTAAGTTTGCCTTGTTGGTAGCAGATAATTAACAATACAAGGCTACTTGTTAAACTTGCCACAAATAGCATTTGTAATGCGCTGAAATAGAGAAGTGTCACTTTAAATGCAGTAGCAACAGTTGACCACATCAGTACGGCTAATAGAGCAAAAAGAGTCGCCGTTTTTTGATTTTTAATCATCCTTGATCCCCGCTAAGATTAGTGTCGTATCTACTAATATATTATTTTTTGATTTTTGACTGAATTAAGTTTTTGATATTAAGTCTAAAATCTTTAGCAGACTAGTTATTTTATTTTCATTCACTCTAAAGTGAAATTATTCAGATAGAAGAGCGGTCGAATAATACAGTTATTAAAAAGGAACTGTATTATTCTGTTTTATGCAGCAGATTATTTAATTATTTTACCAAGTTCTGTTGCGATAAACTCAGCGATCCAACTTTGCGCTTTAACGTTAGGATGTAAGCCATCATTTTGCATCCACTCAGGTTTTGTAATGACTTGTTCTAAATAAAATGGCATTAATGGCGTATCTGTCTGTTCACTTAATGCGGGGTAAATATCTGAAAAAGCTTTACCGTAACGTTGCCCATAATTAGTTGGCACACGAATTTGCATTAATATCGGTTTGGCATTTTCAGCTTTGATTGATTCAATCATAGCGTTTAAATTGTCACTGATAATGGTTGGAGAGAAACCTCTTAAGCCATCATTAGCACCCAGTTCGATTAATACATAATCGGGTTGGTGTGTTGTTAACAAGCCAGGTAATCGCGCTAAACCATTACCACTTGTGTCACCAGAAATACTGGCATTAACCACTTCAAGGTCTTGGTTTTGTGCTTTTAATTGTTCGTGTAGCAGTACTGCCCAACTTTGTTCAACAGGTATTTTATAACCAGCACTTAAGCTATCTCCGACAATAAGTAACGTGTTACTGTTAGCTGCAGATGAAAAAATAAGCAACGAAAATATTAAGGAAACGAGTTTAATCATGAGTCAATCCATTATCAATGTTGAAAACATTACTAAATCTGTGATTAGTAATGATAACGAACTGTCTATCCTAAAGGGGATCTCCTTCAACATCAATGCAGGAGAGTCTGTTGCTATCATGGGAACTTCAGGTGCGGGTAAATCCACACTGATGAGTTTATTGGCAGGTTTAGATCAACCCAGCTCAGGGACTATTAGCTTATTAGGCTCAACTATTTCAGAAATGGATGATGAGCAACGCGCTAAAATGCGTAGTGAATCAATCGGTTTTGTGTTTCAGAATTTTTTATTAATCCCGTCACTCACTGCATTACAAAATGTCACGCTACCTATGTTATTACGTGGTAATGAAGATCAAGCAGCTAATGAGCTTAAAGCGAAGAAGCTATTGGCTGAAGTAGGATTATCTGGACGTGAAACACATTTACCTACGCAGTTATCCGGAGGTGAACAACAACGTGTTGCCTTAGCACGTGCCTTTGTTACTCAACCTAAAATCTTATTTGCCGATGAGCCTACGGGTAATTTAGACCAAAAAACCGCTAAGACGATTGTTGAGTTGTTATTTGCTATGAATAAAGAGCAAGGCACCACCTTGGTATTAGTCACTCATGATCCTGAGTTGGCAAAACGTTGTCAACGCACTTTGATTATGAATGCTGGTCAGTGTCAGGAAAGCGCATGAAAACAAATAAAATGATAATCAGCTGGAGTTGGCGAGAGATCTGGTCTGGTCAGTTATGGCCTGTGATGGTGGCATTAACTTTGATTATTGCTTGTGTTGTTGCTTTATCGACTCTGGCATTACGTGTTGAAAAGGTCATGACCAATCAAGGACGTGATCTATTAGCGGCAGATCTTGTGTTTCGATCAACAAACCCTGTGCCAGAAGAGTTAGTGGATAAAGCACAAGCCGCAGGGTTAAGTACTTCTTCACAAAGCCGTTTTCAAACCATGGCGTTTAGTGATCAGAACTTACAATTAGTCACAGTGAAAAGTGTTGAAACTAGTTATCCATTACGTGGGTCATTAACCCTTAGAGATGCTCAACAATCGGCTCAAAAACAAGTTAAACCTGGCGAGTTGTGGCTTTCTCCTCGTTTATTTTCAATCTTAGAAAGCAAGGTTGGCGACACGATTGCCATCGGTGATGCTGAACTTGCGATCAGTGGCACCATAGAAGAGGAGCCAGAGTTAGCTTATAACCCATTTAACAGTATCCCCAATGTATTTATTCATAGCACTGACCTCGATAAAACCGGTGCAATTCAAATAGGTAGTCGAGTACGTTATCGTCTATTCATTAACGGTGAGCCTACTGCATTAGCTGCTTTTCAGGAGAGTTATGAGTTACAACCTGGTGAGTCATGGGTTGATCAAAATAGAGAGAGTCGTGCTGTTCGTTTAATGGATAAAGCTAAGCAATATTTATCACTGACTATTTTGATGGTGATATTGATGGCAGCGGTGACACTTATCTTAACTTGCCTGCATTATGTGCGAAATCGCAGTGAAACTGTGTCCATGTTAAAAAGCATGGGGTCTAGTCGTGCTTGGTTGCGGACTTGGTTAACCACACAAGTATTGATTATGTTTATCAGTGCTTTTGTGATTGGTAGTTCATTAGGTTTGTTATTAGAGTATCTATTACGTGTACCGCTTGCCGATATTTTGCCTCAACAGTTACCAAGTGTTGGTGTACAACCTTTCTTGTTTGCCTTAGGCGTTGCACTTTGCATTGGCTTACCGGCATTGCTGATCCCATTAACTCGCTTATTAGATGCCCCAGCGATTAATGTCATTCAAAAGCAAGCAGTGACATACAGTAAAACTAGCTGGTGGTTATTGTTATTACCTTTTACGGCACTAGTCGTGTTTTATGGTGGTAACAAATTAGTGTGGATGGTGTTAATCGGCTTATTAGTGCTGTTTGTTGTGTTAGCTGGTTTAAGTTATGGCTTTTTACAGCTATTAGGAAAAATAAAGTGGGGAGCAGCGCTGAGCCTAGCGTTAAGCCGTATTAGTCGTTCACCAAAAAACAGTATGATGCAGCTAGCTGCGTTATCTGGTTCGCTGATGTTAGTGGCGTTAATTTGGTTGGTGAAAAGTGACTTGTTAGGTGACTGGCAGCAAACCTTAGCGCCCGATGCGCCGAATGTGTTCTCTATTAATATCAGTCCAGAGCAACAACAAGGGTATTTACAAGCGTTAGATCAAGCTGGGCTACCGCATAGTGATGCTTTTGCCATTATTCGAGGGCGTATTACTAAAATACAAGGTCAAGACTCGGCCGAGCTACCTGCATACCAAGATCCTGAAGTGCGTATTTTGAAGCGTGAAGTGAATTTCACTTGGATGGATCAATTACCTGATTATAACGAAGTGATTGCAGGTGATTGGACGGGTAAGAAAACCGTCTCAGTAGAGCAAGAAGTAGCGCAAGAGCTTGGATTACAAATAGGCGATACCATGACTTTTGAAGTGAATAGTCAACCTTTCACGGCAACGGTTAATTCATTAAGAGCGGTAGAGTGGCAAAGTTTAAAACCAAACTTTGTCTTTATCTTTAGTAAAGATGCGGTGGCTGATTTACCTTCTACTTGGATGGTCAGTTTTAGAGCCGAAGAGGATCAAACACCTTTAGTGAATGAATTAGCGCGCGCTTACCCGACGGTTACCCTATTGGATTTGCGTACTATGGCCACTAAGGTACAAAGTCTATTAAGACAAATATCTTGGTCTTTAACTGGGTTAGCGGCGTTAGGTGTTGTTGCGGGTATCTTGCTAATTTTCACTCTACTACGCTTAAGTTTAAGTGAGCGTAAAAGAGAGATAACGCTTTACCGAACATTAGGGGCAAGTAAAAAACGTATCAGTCATACATTATGGGCTGAATATGGTTTATTAGCACTTAGTGGTGGCTTTGTTGCTGCCATTGCGGCGGAGATTATTTTATCTGCATTAATGATTTGGGGATTTGAGTTGTCACCACAGTGGCACCCAAGTATGTTTGTTGTGTTGCCTGTTCTCGCGATAATTGTGGTATTTATTAGTTTACGTTCAGTCATTAAAGGATTATTAAAACCTTTACGTTAACTACTTTTATGCATAATTAAATAATCACGGCTTTTGTTTTTACAAAAGCCGTTTTTTATTGAAAATAACGACCTTTTCATTGAGCATAAAGTCGTTTACTCGTTGAATTCATAGGTGCATTAAATGCTTGGGTTAATAGCTTGCGAAGCCACGCATAAATAGCACGAAAATAAGCGTGTTTATAGTTGCACATAAGGTTAAAAGTCCGTAAACTTCGGCCTTCACTTTATCGCTGAATTAGTGATCGGCGATAATAATTAAAATAGGTTATCCACATAACCGCAAAATATCGGAGTACGTTATGTCACTAAGTGCAGAACAGAAAGCTGAGATTGTAGCAAAATTTGGTCGCGCAGAAGGCGATACTGGTTCACCTGAAGTTCAAGTTGCATTGTACACAGTACAAATCAACCACCTTCAAGGTCACTTCAAAGAGCACATCCATGATCACCACAGCCGTCGTGGTCTATTACGCATGGTTAGTCAACGTCGTAAATTACTTGACTACTTAAAGCGTAAAAATGTTGCAGCTTACACAGCATTAATCGCAGAATTAGGTCTACGTCGTTAATTCGAGGTTTAACTTAATTTCAAAAAGAGCCTAAGGGCTCTTTTTTTGTGCCTGCTAAAGGTAATACCAATCATAGTAAGTAACTGATCTATTTTACTTGTTAAAACAACTTATTTTTTCGTTGTAAGTTTCGTATAGGGAACAACCATTTACATCAACTTACGCCTCAAACTAAGCCATTTTTCCGACGCAAAATTCAGAACAGTTATTTAATACAATTGGTATAACTCCTTCTTTATAAAAACTTACTAATAAACGGTATTCAATCCCCTTGGTTACTTGCTTATTGCGAGCATTTTGTTGGTATCTATTAGTCAAATTCGTGATAGTAAACCTTATCTAAATTCTCCAAACTGGCTCTTTTGTTGTTGTAAATTCCATGTTATTCATATATTTATATAAACTATAAATAGTAATACGCTCTTTTTGATTGTCTAAATTTTGCTGTAACGTCATGGTGTATTGCTCAATAAATATAAAAAGGGTTAAACAAAATGGATTTTTCTTGGCTGCTTATTTGCGCATTATTAGTATTTTGTATGCAGGCAGGATTTTTATGTTTAGAAAGTGGCAAAATTCGCAGTAAAAATAGCATCAATGTCGCTGCTAAAAATATCTCTGACTTTATCTTTTCTAGCGTTATCTTTTGGATCTTTGGTTTTGCTATTATGTTTGGCGATTCCTTCAATGGCATATTAGGTTTTAGTGGTTTCTTTGTTGGCGAACACCAATCCCCTTATCAAATCAGTTTTTTCCTCTTTCAAATGATGTTCTGTGGTACTGCGGCGACTCTACTTTCAGGCGCTGTTGCAGAGCGAATGACCTTTGTCGGTTACCTTTGTATTACCGGTATATTATCAGCGGCTATCTATCCGGTGGTTGGTCATTGGGTGTGGGCCTCGGCTTATCAAGCGGGTAATCAAGGCTGGTTAGAATCACTTGGTTTTGTTGATTTTGCGGGGGCAACCGTGGTGCATTCCGTTGGTGGTTATGTTGCCCTAGCTGCCATTATCATTATTGGGCCAAGGCTAGGGCGCTTTGATGATAAAAAAGATTTCCCCACGGGCAATAATGTCCCTCTATCAGTACTTGGCGTGTTATTGCTATGGTTCGGTTGGTTTGGCTTTAATGGCGGAAGTACCTTACAGTTAACAGATAAAGTACCACTAATCATCTTAAACACCTGTTTAGCTGCCGCATGGGGCGGTATTGTTTCTTCTATTTTACATTACTACTTTAAACGCTTTTTTGATGTTGGTTTTATCTTAAATGGGGTGATTGCTGGATTAGTGTCAATCACTGCAAACTGCCATGTTGTCACTCCATTTCAGGCGATGCTGATTGGTATTGTTGGCGGCGCTATTTTATATTTTTCTACCCTGTGGTTAGAAAAGTTGAAAATAGATGATGCTTTAGGTGTTGTGCCTTCTCACTTGTTTGCTGGCATATGGGGGACCATAGCCGTTGCTTTATTTGCAGATTTATCTGAATTAGGCACTGGGCTTACTCGTTGGGAGCAACTTCAAGCACAGTTAATCGGTGTGGTTAGTATAGGTGTTTATTGTTTTGCATTAAGCTATCTATTGATTTCATTGCTAAAGCGGTTTATCCCTTTACGTGTTTCTGTTGAGTCTGAGTTTCAGGGCATGAATATTTCAGAGCATCAAGCTTCTACCGAATTAATTGATTTACTAAGCACCATGCATCAGCAAAAAGAAGCGGGTACATTTAATAAGCCGGTCCCGGTAGAGCCATTCACTGAAGTAGGGCAGATCGCTAGTCAATACAATGAGGTGATTGAACGGGTAAACAGTGAGATATCTAAACGTGATAACGCACTTGATGATTTTCGCTCTAGTGAAAAACGTAAAAGTGCGATCCTCGAATCGTCTATGGATAGTATTATTATCATTAATTTGACCGGTGAAATCATTGAATTCAACCCTTCTGCAGAGCGTAATTTTGGTTGTATTAAACAGCAAGTTAAAGGAAAGCGTTTTATTGACCTGTTTATACAGGATGCGGATAGAGAGGTGATTGAAGCTAGCTTAGCGTGTAAGTTCTCAGGTTCAGAAGGTATTTTACGTAATATTCGCAACAGTATTACCTTAGTACGTAATGTGACTGAAACGTTTTCAGCGGAAATTACCGTGACCAGTGCTAACTTCGGTGGTAGTAAGGATAATGAGTTTACCTTACATATTCGCGATGTGACCCGCCAATTAAAACTACAGGATAATTTACGCCAACTTGCCTATAGCGATCCCTTAACCGGTTTATATAATCGTACATACTTAATGGACTCGTTAAGCAAAGCAATTGAGTTAAATCAGTATAAAGATGGCAACATTTTGCTGTTCTTTATGGATTTAGATAAGTTTAAAAAAATAAACGACACCCTAGGCCATAAAGCGGGTGATGATCTGTTATGTGAAGTGGCAACTCGATTAATTAAAGTCACGCATGTTAACGATATTATTGCTCGTTGGGGGAGATGAGTTTGTTATCTTTATGACGGGTAACTTCACCGCTGAAGTCGCCAATAGAAAAGCCAATGATGTATTAACCATCATGCGTAACCCATTACAACTAGCTGGGCGTAACCTCACTATCCCTACCAGTGTCGGGGTTGTAATGACTGAAAAAGGCAAACAATATAAAGCGGAAGAGCTGATTCAGCATGCCGATATCGCGATGTATCATGCCAAAGAGCGTGGACGTGATAATTACCAAATCTTTAAGATGGAAATGGTAGATAGTGCTCAACGTAACTTTAACTATGAGCAAGAGATGCTAGTGGGTATTCATTCTGGTGAACAGTTTCATTTAGTGTATCAACCTAAAGTGACACAAACTGGAGAGTTGTTAGGTTTTGAAGCATTAATGCGTTGGAACCATCCTAAAGAGGGTTTTATCTCGCCTGCGGAGTTTATTCCGATCGCTGAAGAGTCGGATTTAATTATCAATATTGGTGAGTTTGCCTTAGTAGAAGTGGTTCAACAATTAGGTGAATGGCAGAATAAAGGCTATAAAAATGTACCCGTATCAGTGAACATTTCAGGTAAACACCTTGTTTCAGAGCGCTTAGTGCCTTTTATCGAACAGTTATTATCTGAACATAATTTTGATGCTAATTTACTAGAGATTGAAATTACCGAAGGGGTATTACTCACGGATATTGACCGTTGTATTGATGTGTTGTCACAGCTTAAAGCGTTAAATATTAAAATCTCCATTGATGACTTTGGGACTGGTTACTCCTCTTTAAATTACTTAAAACGTTTACCTATTGATGTATTAAAAATCGATAAGTCTTTTGTTGATGATTGTGCCACGTTAGTTGAGGATGGCGAAATCTGCGCAACCATTATTAATTTAGCCAAGAGCTTACGTTTAGCCACCGTCGCGGAAGGGGTAGAAGATCACACTCAGTTAGACTTTTTGTTAGCGCATGGCTGTCAGGTATTTCAAGGTTACTTTTCTCAAAACCACAGGTCGCAAAAGAGATAGAGTTACTGTATTTCAATCAGCAAGGTGCTTAGTCGGTAATAATGACTCAATAATAATTGATTGAAAAAAAGGCTATTTATCAAGGCTAGTTTTAATTTTTATACAAGAAATGAAACATTTTTTGATGTAACAAGGATCTATTGCTGATTTTAATACGAGGTGCTTGGTAATCTGAAAGTTAACTGGTAACGTTAAGCGCAATAAAACCTGCTAGATGGCGTGCCACAGGCTATCGCCATGCTTTATCTCATTAAAATAGCTTACCTAAAGGATTATATTATGAAGCTAAATTCAATTGTTAAAACAACTCTCCTTGCTGCGGCACTCATCTCTTCTGGTTTACAAGCAAAACCTGTTTATGTTGCGACTACTGCAATTGTTGAACACCCAGCTTTAGATGCGGTTCGTGACGGTATTAAGTCTGTTTTAGACGAAAGTAAATATAAAGGTGATGAACTAAAATTTACTTATGAAAGTGCACAAGGTCAGCCCGCTATTGCTGCACAAATAGCACGTAAATTAGTAGGTGAACAACCAGACGTGATTGTTGCCATTGCTACGCCATCTGCGCAAGCTGCGGTCAGCGTAAGCCGTGATATCCCTGTTGTATTCTCTGCGGTAACAGACCCTATTGGCGCTAAGTTAGTACAAACACTTGAGCAACCTGGCGGTAACGTGACGGGTTTATCAGACATGGTAAACGTTAAACAACACTTAGAATTAATTAAAGAGTTTGTTCCTAACTTAAAAACATTAGGCGTACCTTACAATCCAGGTGAAGCGAATTCAGTATCAAGTGTTGCTGCGCTTAAAGAAGCCGCTGCTGAAATGGGGATTAAAGTGATTGAGTCTGCTGCTCCTAAATCTTCTGATGTGATGATTGCGAGTAAGCAATTAGTCGGTAAAGTGGATGCGATTTACTGTCCAATCGATAACACCATTATCAGTGCGGTAGAGTCTGTGATTAAAGTGGGTATCGATGCGCAAATTCCAGTATTTGCTGGTGATACAGATACAGTTGCACGTGGTGCAGTTGCGGCGGTTGGTTACAACTATTTTGATTTAGGCCGTCAGACTGGTGATATCGTTGTGAGTATTTTAGATGGCGAAAAACCAGGTGCAATTGATGTGAAATTAGCTAAGGGAACTGACTTATTTGTTAACCCTAAAATGGCTGAGCGTATGGGCGTTGAAGTCCCTGAAGCTGTGTTAACACGCGCTACTAAAGTTATTAAATAAGAACGGAACACTATGTCACTTTTTTCATTTTTAGGTACCTTAGAAATTGGCCTCATTTATGGTTTAGTTGCCATTGGGGTCTACCTTACTTTTCGTATTTTAGATTTTCCCGATCTAACCGTTGATGGTAGCTTTACTTTAGGTGCTGCAGTCACTGCAACACTGATTGTAATGGGTGTTAATGTATTACTAGCTACGCTGGCGGGTACTTTAGCGGCTGCTTGTGCTGGGTTAGTCACTGCATGGTTGAATTTACGTTTTGATATCTTGCACCTGTTAGCCAGTATCTTAACCATGACTGCACTGTATACCATCAACCTACGTGTAATGGGCAAACCAAATGTAGCGTTAATCATGGAGCCAACCATCTTAACGCCATTTGAAGGGATCTTTGGGTTACCTGATATGTACATGCGTGTGATTTTTGTTGCTGTATGTGCGGTTGCTGGTGGTTTGTTAGTGGCTTGGTTCTTAAGGACACAATACGGTCTAGCAATGCGCGCAGTAGGTTCAAATAAACGCATGGCACAGGCTAATGGTATTGTGGTTAAACAAAAAGTCTACGCAGGTTTAGCTTTGTCTAATGGTCTTGTTGGTTTAGCGGGGGCATTGTTTGCACAAACTAATGGTTTTGCTGATTCGACCATGGGTATTGGTACTATCGTTGTTGGTTTAGCGGCGGTGATCATTGGTCAATCATTATTCGCAAGCCGTTCTATGTATGTGATTGTATTAAGTTGTATTGTGGGCTCAGTGTTGTATCGCTTAGCGGTTTCTTTAGCATTGAATGCTGACTTCTTAGGATTCAGTGCCTCAGACCTTAATTTAATTACGGCAGTATTAGTAGCACTCGCATTAATATTCCCTAAATTACGTAAAGAATGGAAAGCCAAACAAGCTGCGAGGAATGAAGCATGATCTGTTGTAAAGATTTACATGTTACCTTTAACCGAGGGTTACCGACGGAAAAGCTAGCATTACGTGGTATCGATTTAACTATCCCCATGGGTGAATTTGTTACTGTTATTGGTTCAAACGGTGCCGGTAAATCCACACTGTTAAATACCATTGCTGGTGATATTAATAGCACCAAAGGGCAAATATTATTTGGTGACCGTGATGTGACTAAGTTACCTGCGACAGGGCGTACTGCTGATATCGCACGTGTATTCCAAGATCCACTTGCGGGAACTTGTGGTGACTTAACGGTTGAAGAAAATATGGCGCTAGCCTATGGTCGAGGTCAAAAAGGGCGTTTATCTTCTGCGCTTAACAGCAAAATGCGTAAAGTATTCCGCGAACAATTAAGCCGTTTAAACCTAGGTTTAGAGAATCGTTTGGAAAGTGAAATGGGGCTGTTATCGGGTGGTCAACGCCAATCGGTTAGTTTGTTAATGTCTGCATTACAGCCAAGTACTATTTTACTGCTAGACGAACACACAGCAGCATTAGATCCAAAAACCGCCGCATTGATTATGGATATCACATCACAAATTATTGCTGAAAAGCAGTTAACAGTAATGATGGTAACTCACTCAATGCGTCAAGCTTTAGACCATGGTTCACGTACTATCATGTTGCATGAAGGTAAGATCATCTTTGACTTAGCGGGTGAAAAACGTGCAGGTTATGAAGTGAAAGACTTATTAAATCTATTTGCACAAGCACGAACTGACGGCGAAGAATTAGATGATGATAAGTTGTTGTTAGGGGCTTGATCTTTAACCAATTTAACTTCCGTTAATGTTAAAAAAGAGCCTAAGGGCTCTTTTTTATTTTTATAGCTGTTAAAAAGGCTTAACTAAGTCATTGAATGTAAGCCAATCATATTACCTTCCGAGTCGACCACTAAACTGATAAAGCCATATTCACCTATATCCATTTTAGGCCTTTGAATTGAACCGCCTGCAGCTGTGACTCTGGCTTCTTCAATGGCACAATCATCACATGCAAAATAAACAAGTGTGCCACCGCCGCCAGCTAATACATGATCCATTTTAACTAACGCACCCGTTGCACCATACCTTTCCATATCAGAAGGGAAGGCGAGCATTTGTATGCTGCTATCATTTGGGTCACCAATACTTTCTAAGCTGACCTCAAATACGGTCTCATAGAAGGTTTTTGCACGCTCTAAATCATTCACATAAATCTCAAACCAACCAATGGGATTGTTAGGCATATTCTTCTCCTCTGACTGTTACATAAACTATTTGATTAATACATGAGCGTTATGACAATTCAAGTTGGATAGGGAGAGTTAGATTATAAAAATTGAATTTATAGTCTTGATTGGTAATAAAATGAGAGAGCGCACATAAAGATAAACTAAAAAGTAGAAGCGAATTTACAAAGCAAGGTTACAGATTCATTAAAACAATAGTATTGTTTGCCCCTCTCTATTAACCAACTAGGAAAAAATAATGCGCGCAAGTGAACAATTAAAACAAAGTTGTATTAATAACTGGTCTGCCGCGACTACTCATCCTTTTTGTCTTGAATTGACTGACGGTAATCTACCCTTAGCTAAAATGCGTGTTTATTTAGCGCAAGATTATACGTTTATCGATAACTTCGTCCGTTTAGCAGCTTCTGCAATACATCATGCACCATCTTTACCTGACCGTTTACCTTTAGCGCATTTCCTAGGCAATATCGCAGGCCCTGAAAATACTTACTTTCAACGCTCTTTTGACATGTTGGAGGTGGAACAATCTCAGCGCGTTTCTCCTGCCTTATTAAAGCCAACCAGTGACTTTCAAGCCTTAATGTTAAAAGCAGCAAATAGCGGTGAATATGGCAATATGGTTGCAGTACTGTGTGTGGCTGAATGGGTCTACTTAAGCTGGGCGGAGCCGGTTGTTGATGCTGTGCAATCATTGCCATTTTATTTTGGTGAGTGGATAACCCTGCATGCTGGCGAGTATTTTGAATCAGTGGTTGAGCATTTACGCACACAACTTGATACTGCTTACCTTGCAGCAGATGTAAGTCAACAAGCAACGATACAAGAGTACTTTCAGCAGGCAGTGTTATTAGAAAAGCAGTTTTTTGATGCGTGTTATGCATAATTTATTAGAATGAGCACGTTCCCAGCTCAATGCTTATATGCAGTGTTGAGCTGTTATTTTACCCTCCAAACGTAATATATTTATGTCCATCAACCCATAACTCATGTTTTGCCATGACTTTAGTAAACATCGCACTTTGTAAGTAACCATTTAACCAAGCACGCAGTTTAGGGTAGGGCGATTGCTGATACCATTGTCGTTCAACTTTTGAAAATTGACGTACAAAGGGCATCAAAGCAATGTCTAATAACCCCTCTCGGTCAGCGGTTAAAAAAGTGTGTTGGGTTAAACGCTCTTCTAACTTTTGTAAGTACACCTCACAGGCTTCACGGCATTCAATAATATTTGCCTCTTGATAACGTTTTGCACATTTATAGGCCTCAACAGCAACAAAGAAGCCTTGTTCAAATTCAGTGATAATGGCAATGATATCGGTAAGAGGTTGCTGACCATGCGCCGTGAGTAATTGGTGTGGGTCGCTGTCATTTAATACTTTTAAGATAATATCGAGGCTTTCTTCAATCACCAGGTTATCAGGTAATACGAGCATCGGCACCGTGCCTTTGGTGGATAACGCTAACATTTCAGGTGGTTTATTATTGAGTTTAATGGCACGTATTAATACCGGTTGCTGTGAACGAAAAATAGCGACTCGAGCCCGCATTGCATAAGGGCAATGTTGTAGTGAATAAAGAATAGGTAAATCGCTTGGCATTTGAACTCGCATAACAGACGTAAATAGTTCATATACTACCTGTACAATAAACAACGAACCAGCACAGAAAATGATTGTAGAATTGCTAGGCTGAATTTGTACACTTTTTAAAGGATTCATTGTTTAACGGTTTATTTTTGATGGTGCTGCTGGCTTTCTCTTAAAATTTTCACCTAAAAAATGTTCAAACTTATTTGCATCACGTATACTGTCGGCGCGATAAAAAGCAAAATGAAAATAATACTATTAAAGGAAAAAAATGACTCCTATTGTTAAAAGTTTCCAGTATGGCGAACATACGGTAACACTAGAAACAGGCGTAATTGCTCGTCAAGCAACTGCCGCTGTAATGTGTAGCATGGACGATACATGTGTATTCGTTTCTGTTGTTGGTAAAAATGCAGATGATCAAGAGCGTGATTTCTTCCCTCTGACTGTTAACTACCAAGAAAAAACATACGCTGCAGGTAAAATCCCAGGTGGTTTCTTCAAACGTGAAGGTCGTCCATCTGAAGAAGAAACGTTAATTGCACGTCTTATTGACCGTCCAGTTCGTCCTCTTTTCCCTGAAGGTTTCAAAAACGAAGTACAAGTGATTGCAACTGTTGTTTCAATCAACCCAGAAGTTAACCCAGATATCGTTGCTATGATCGCAACATCTGCGGCACTATCTATCTCTGGTATGCCTTTTAACGGTCCTATCGGTTGTGCTCGTGTTGGTTATAAAGATGGTGAATACCTACTTAACCCAACTAAAACAGAACTAGAAACAAGTGAGCTAGACTTAGTTGTATCTGGTACAGACAACGCTGTATTAATGGTTGAATCTGAAGCGGGTATCTTAAGCGAAGACGTAATGTTAGGCGCGGTAGTATACGGTCACGATGAGCAACAAGCTGTTGTTTCTGCAATTAAAGAATTTGCTGCTGAAGTAGCTCGCCCTGCATGGGATTGGACTGCTCCAACACGTAACGAAGCACTTGATGCTGCTGTTGCAACTGAAGCGCAAGCGCGTTTTGAAGAAGCTTACCAAATCAGTGATAAAGGCGAGCGTTACGACGCAATCAAAGCTATCACTGCTGAAGTTAAAGAAAAATTATTAGCTGCTGACGAAGAGCTAGCTGCTAAACAAGTAGGTGAATACCTACACGATTTAGAGAAAACTGTTGTACGTACGCGCATTATCAAAGGTGAGCCGCGTATCGATGGTCGTGATCCTGAAAGTGTTCGTGCACTTGACGTTCGTACTGGTGTATTACCACGTACTCACGGTTCTTCTCTATTCACACGTGGTGAAACGCAAGCATTAGTAACAGCTACGCTTGGTACACAACGTGATGCACAAATCATCGACAGCCTAATGGGTGAGAAGAAAGATCACTTCTTATTACATTACAACTTCCCTCCTTACTGTGTAGGTGAAACTGGTTTTGTTGGTTCACCTAAGCGTCGTGAAATTGGTCACGGTCGTCTAGCTAAACGTGGTGTATTAGCAGTAATGCCTACGGTTGAAGAATTCCCGTACACAGTACGTGTTGTATCTGAAATCACTGAATCTAACGGTTCATCTTCAATGGCTTCTGTTTGTGGCTCATCTCTAGCGCTTATGGATGCTGGTGTACCACTTAAAGCATCTGTTGCGGGTATCGCGATGGGTCTAGTGAAAGAAGGCGAAGAGTTCGTTGTTCTTTCTGATATCTTGGGTGATGAAGATCATCTTGGTGATATGGACTTTAAAGTAGCGGGTACTACAAACGGCATCACTGCTTTACAAATGGATATCAAAATTGAAGGTATCACACGTGAAATCATGCAAATTGCGTTAAACCAAGCAAAAGCTGCACGTTTACACATCCTGTCTGTAATGGATGAAGCAATTTCTGAAGGTCGCCAAGATATTTCACAATTTGCTCCACGTATCCATACACTGAAAATCAACACGGACAAAATCCGTGATGTTATCGGTAAAGGTGGTGCGGTTATCCGTGCACTATGTGAAGAGACAGGTACAACGATCGAAATCGAAGATGACGGTACAGTTAAAATTGCTGCAACTTCTGGTGAGCAAGCTGACGATGCAATCAACCGCATTAAAGCACTTACAGCTGAAGTTGAAGTAGGTACTATCTACACAGGTAAAGTTGTTCGTCTAGCTGACTTCGGCGCATTCGTTAACATCCTTCCTGGTAAAGACGGTCTTGTTCACATCTCACAAATCTGTGAAGAACGTGTACAAAAAGTATCTGATTACCTGAAAGAAGGTCAAGAAGTTAAAGTTAAAGTACTAGAAGTAGACCGCCAAGGTCGCGTACGTCTTTCTATGAAAGAAGCTGCAGAGAAGAAAGAAGAAGCGGCACCAGCTGCTGAGTAACTTTTCTTAACTCTTAACTTTAAAAAGGAAGCTTCGGCTTCCTTTTTTTATACTTATAAAATGCTAAAAGAAGAAAGACGGTCTTGTTCACATCTCACAGCTATATTAAAAATAACGGTGAAGAGCGTGTACAAAAAGTATCAGTTTCTTCTTCGCACTGCGAAACTACGTTTCGGTTGCTCATCATTAGCCTTTTATGTATTTGGTGTAATAAAGAAGGTCAAGAAGTTAAAGTTAAAGTACTAGAAGTAGACCGCCAAGGTCGCGTACGTCTTTCTATGAAAGAAGCTGCAGAGAAGAAAAAAGAAGCGGCACCAGCTGCTGAGTAATTTTTCTTAAAGTTTGCTTTTAGTTAAGTAAACTTTTGCATAACTTGATAGAGCAAGCTTCGGCTTGCTTTTTTTGTGCCTGAAAGAAAATTGTAGAAAGGGGAGCTCGTCGTGGCTTTAAGTTTGTTTATCACTTGGTATTCCGCCCTAACGGCGTGTTACTTTCTTTTGCATGCCCAAAAGAAAGTAACCAAAGAAAAGGAGCGCTCCGAATCGCTTTCTAATCCAATTAATTCATTCATTTTAAACGTACCGTTTCGGACGTGCAAAGGACACGCAGAGCTTAGTCCACTCATAACACTATGCTGTGCATAAATCGCTCCATGCACTAGCCTCAACTAATCCAAACATCCTGTTTGGCCTTACTAAAATGCCTGAATGAATTGGGAAAGCTCAACGGAGGGAGTTGTAGCCACGTTGAGTTTTGATTCGTCTACGCTCGTTTTAGCTGGTTTATTTGTGGTTACTTTATAAAAGAAGCTTTGGCTTCCTTTTTTGTGCCTGTAGGAAAGTGGTGGTGTTTTGGGGCGCTGGGTGAATTAGCCGAGAGGCTAGTGTTATGAACGGAAGCGCTCTGTGATTTCTTTTTTAGCCTGCTTGTTTGACGTTATTAAAAACTCAACGAGTAGGGGGTAGCTAGCTGCTATGAATCTTGTTTATTTTAAATTTATAATGATGTTACATATCGATGTTTTGGGTGTGCTTGTTTACGCTACATCAATATAATACGAGAAAACCGCATAATAACTCTTCTGCTTTACTTGTTTTGAGCAAAGCATCATTCAATAAAAATTGAGGCTTAAACTATGGCATCAGCAACCAGCTTAAGCGTACTTGAAATTAGTGCGATATTTTTATCCATTACTGCGTTACTCACCTATGTAAACCATCGCTTTATTGGCTTACCCACCACTATTGGTGTGATGGTTATTTCAATGATTTTATCTATGATCGCAATATTTTTGGGTTTTTTAGGGTTTGATGGCCTGATCGATTACGAAGTGAGCTTGCTTGACCAGTTAGATTTTACTGAAGTTTTGCTTGATGGGATGCTCTCTATGCTACTTTTTGCTGGAGCGCTGCACGTCAATGTGAGTGATTTAAGGCGATATAAATTACCAATAGGTATTTTGGCGTGTGTTGGTACCTTGTTATCGACCGTGATTATTGCTGGTGCGCTTTATTTACTACTTCCTTTGCTTGGTTTTGATTTAGCGTTTATTTGGTGCTTACTGTTTGGTGCCTTAATTTCACCAACGGATCCGATTGCGGTAATGGGGATTTTACAATCCGCGGGCGCCCCAAAAAGTATTGAAACAGTAATCGCAGGCGAATCGTTATTTAACGATGGTATAGGCGTGGTTATTTTTGTGCTTTTATTGGGGGTGTTATCCAGCGGAGATATTCCTACTACCTACCATGTAGCGCATACGTTCGGAGTTGAAGCGGGCGGCGGTATTGTTTTTGGTTTGGTATTAGGGGGATTTTATATTACCTGCTTAAAAGCATTGATAGTTACCAAGAAGAGGTGCTACTGACTTTAGCGGGCGTTATCGGCGGGTATACACTTGCAAGCCATTGGCATTTGTCGGGACCACTGGCAATGGTCATGATGGGGTTAATGGTCGGTAATCATGGTCGTAGTATGGCGATGAGCGATAAAACACGCCATTACGTTGATCTGTTTTGGGAACTGATTGACGAAATTTTAAATGCCATTTTGTTTGTACTGATAGGGCTCGAAGTGGTCATGATTGCGTTTTCGAGTAACCTGGTTATTGCTGGTGGGGTAACCGTTTTAATCGCGTTACTTGCACGTTTAATCGTTGTCGGGACAACCACCACTATATTTAATAAACAATTAGCCTTGCCATCGGGGGCGTGGAAAGTCTTAACATGGGGTGGTTTGCGTGGTGGTATTTCGGTTGCACTGGTATTGCAATTACCTGATGGAACAGAGCGCGATATTTTATTGACTCTCACTTATGCGGTTGTGGTGTTTTCTATTTTAATTCAAGGTTTGAGTATTGGTAAAGTGGCCAAAACGATCGGCTAACTACAAATAACTGGCTTTCTTGCGGGGTGTGGGAATGGGTATTTTTTTAAATTGTCATTGTTTAAGAGTTGCCTCGTCTTCGCTCGTTGTGCTGGTAGCGCTTTATTGGCTGTGGTTTCGCTTTGTTGGCGACCTCCTTGCTTTTAGAAAAAAAGGAGGCAAAGAAACTGGCCACCGAATCGCTTTCTCATCCTGACAATGGGGCAGTTGTAGCCGTACTGACTATCAAATTTTTTGGCTTTAATAATAACAAACCGTGAAAGATAAAATGATTAAATAGTGACAAGAGGCTTAAATTAAGTCTTCTGCTTTATCCAGGGCGGCTCTGGCTTCTGTTAATGTGCAGCCTGTTTCTGCTATTAAACGATTGAGGGTCATGTCGGGGTTTGATTGAACGATTGCTGTTAAATCAAAGGTAGGCTTCGGTAAGCCTTTATTAATCGATTCTGCAATCCACAGCGTTCTCCCCTGCTTTAACTGCTCGCTTATCTTAACAAGTTGGCTTTGCGTGCCTGTGAGTGACCAGTTTTTAGAACGACGAATACGTTTTAAACTGCAACCACACTCAGTAACCAATGCTATTAACGTTACCTTACAATCAATGCGATGCAGAAAGTTGTTTAACTTAATGGAGAGCGTGGTTGTGGTGTTATTTGGCACAGATTTTTCCAGCAAGGTTTTGGATAACAATAAATAATAACGTATGTAGAATAATTTGACGAATAAATGAAGCGTTTAAGGAAAGCTTTGCGGCACTCATCCACCACTTTAATTTATATATATGTCCACTAATTTGACCTATTCTTAACCTGAGCTCGTCGGTTTTTCTCGATTATTATTAGTAGCATTTTGCCTTGTCGGTGACTTTACTTTTTCTTGTTCAGAAGAAAAAGTAATTAAAAAGACTGACTCTGAATCACTTTTCCCAATCGTAAATACCTTTGTTAATGGGACAATTTATTTATTATTATGATCAATCCCAAGGGTGCTGTTTAAAATATTCACTTAGGAAGTCAACTAAAGCGCGAACTGTTGGAGGCAAGAATTTCCGAGATGAATATAATGCATATATATTCATGTCATTTGCTTTCCAATCAGGTAATACATGTTCTAAATCACCTCTCTTCACAGCTTCGTTGGCCATATAAGTCGGTTGCATTGATAAACCTGCACCACACAAAGTCGCTTCAAGTAGAGCGGTGGCTTCATTGGCTGTTAATCTACAATTAACATGTAAAGACTTATGTTCATTTTCACGTTTTAAATGCCAAACATGGCGTTCAAAATTAACGTAACTAAGACATTCATGTGAGCTGATATCTTCAGGTGTAAAAATGGTTGGTTTTGTTGCTAAATAAGCTCGGCTGGCAACGATGATTGACCGGCATACTGCAATAGGTTTCCCTATCAAAGCAGGATCTGGTGCAGAGGCAATTCGAATCGCTAAGTCAATTTGCCCCTCTATTAAATCGATAGCGGTATCTTGTAGATTCACATCAATTTTAACTTTGGGGTGTAACGACATAAACGCACAAATAGCAGCCATAAATTGAGAGTGAGCGAAAGACATGCTGGTGGCTATTTTTATTGAACCTGACAACTCTTTTGAAGATTTAATATTAGAAACAAGCTTATCAGCAACGCTGAGCCATTGCTCTACATCTTCAAGACACTCTTCACCTATCGTCGTTAGTGTTACCTTTCGAGTTGTACGGTGAAGTAAGCGTGCCCCAAACCAGTTTTCCATTGTCTCTACATAACGAGTAACCATTGGTCTCGACATCTCTAGTCTGTCAGCCGTTGCAGTAAAACTGCCGGAACGTGTCACATCAATAAATACTTGAGCTGCTTTTATTCTATCCATTTATATGTCCGATATATGAAACAATATTGTGCATTATTGTGTATATAAACGTACCAATCAATCATTCATAATTATCCCCACTTCAATAAATGACATGGGTAACAGAATGAACAAAATTATATTAATTATCGCCTCGATACTATTTGCTAATACAGCATATGCTACTAGTGAAACAGCACTATCATTAAAAGTATATAACGCAGATAGTCATAGCTTTCACGTTAACTCAACCTTGATATACGGTGAGACAGAGGCTGCTATCATAGATGCTGGTTTTACTAAGGCTGATGCTTTAAGAATTGCAGCTAACGTACTTGATTCAGGTAAAAAACTCACGACCATTTTCATTAGTCAGGCGGATCCTGATTATTATTTTGGTACAGAAATGCTAAAGCAGATATTTCCTAATGCACAAATAATCACAACACCAGCAGTTCAAAAAGTGATCCAAAGTAAAATGGCTGGAAAGTTAGCTTTTTGGGGACCTAAAATGGGTAACAATGCCCCTCATTCACCAATACTACCTAAAGCAATCACCGACAGTGATTTTACTATAGATGGATATAAAGTAGAGATTCACGGGACATCAGGTTTACTTGCATATCGACCTTACCTTTGGATCCCATCAATAAAAGCAATAGTGGGGAATATTGGAATATTTGGTAATTTGCATGTGTGGACTGCAGATACTCAAAGCGAACAGAAATTGGATGCATGGCAGGAACAATTAGCTGAAATGCAAGGATTAAATCCACTTATTGCAGTACCTGGGCATATGACTCCTAATACCAGTCTAACACCAGATAACATCAACTATACCGCTTTATACTTAAAGAAATTCGAACAAGAAAAACAACACAGCACAAATGCTGAAGAGTTGATCAATAAAATGTCGGAAGCTTACCCTAATGCCTCATTTCCACTTGCGTTGAATATAGGTGCAAAGGTTCATATGGGGGAGATGAAATGGTAAAAATTCACTATTTATATGATCCAATGTGCGGGTGATGCTTCGGAGCAACTCCCCTTGTAGAAATGATATATGAACTGACATCTATTCAATTAGTTATGCACCCTGGAGGCATGATCAAAAGAAGAGAAATAGATAGTGGGTTTAGGAAAATGGCGCAGAGTCATGATCAAAAAATCGCATTAAGTACTGGGCAGGTATTTTCTCAAGCTTATCATGAAAGACTGAGTGGTAATGAATCGATCATACTGGATTCATATATAACGGCTCAAGCTATTTGGGTTATGGAAAAACATTATGACAAGGGCTTTTTGATGCTGAAGTCGATTCAGCAAGCTCATTATCAATCAGCACTTGATACAAGTAATTCTAACGTATTAGCTGAAATTGCGATTAGGCTGGGGGCTGATAAGCATCACTGGTTTGATTTGATGTCAGCAGAGGGAGTGCACTCTTCTAATGCGATTCAGAAGAGCCATATGTTAATGCAACAATGGAGCCTTCAAGGTTTTCCCTCTTTTATAGTAGAAAAAGAAGGTAAATATACTCGATTACCTCATGCTCAATTTTATAACAACATCACAGGATGGAGAGGGTTATTAGAAAGCTTATAGCTTATTTGGCATGTAGTTATTACGCTGGATAAAGAGAGTGACTCGAGCTTATAAGCACTTAATTCATTAAGCTCGTGCCACTTATGTTTTATAACCTAAACACTAGGCTTATATTGACCTAGTGTTATATTGTCGTTAAAGGAGATTTGATATTGACGAATCTTGAGATTATTAATGTGTAGGAAAGTGCTTATTGAGGGTTAAAATTGGGTTTATGTTTAATCAAATCTACCGCAGTAAATGGGCGGAGGTTAAAAAGGGCACCGCGCTATCAAGTGATGCTGATAGTGTGCTTATTTATGATGTTCACGACTGGGCCGTTAGTAAACAGTACCAATCATAATAAGATCGCGGTCACCTATTCACTTTCTGTAACCATGTTCAATAAAAAGATAATTAGCATTCGTTGATGGCCTGCATGCGCAGAATTTCTGATTTGTCTGAAAATGAGCATTATTCTTTATCTTTACACACTAAAAAGTGTATTCGTTAATACTCGCGATGATGTGGGCAATTATATTTAGATCTGTTTTATATTTTAAAAACATTGGCTGTCCTGCATAAGTTGTTTTTGCCTGACCGGTCTGTTGTGCGCAGTTTATATATTAATTATTTCTTAATTTGTCAGTTATCTAAAGATAGTAAAGGTTACTAAAAAATTAATAACTTACTAGAGCCAGTTTAATTAACATAGAGCGTGTAAAAATTATAATAACTGATGTAAAGCTTACACGTAAACCTATTTTAGCAATGAAGCAATACACAATAATATTGATTTCTAATAATGACCATTAAATAGTAAGTGGCTGATAATTAATGTTATTTTGTTTTTTGAACGCGCAAAGGGTCATGCTGGCACAGTGATTGCTGATACCACTATAGCTAAGGTAATAAATTAGCTAGTTTTTTAACTAACAAGAGGTTTCATTATGAGCAAAGTAATTACTGGATTATTCGAAAACTCATCAAAAGCAAGTGCTGCAATTCATAGATTAGAAGCAATTGGCGTTAAACAAGATGACATAAGTGTAATAGCTAATGACTCATATTCTACAGATGACTTTGCTGTAGACGAAGGTACAAAAGCCGCTGAAGGTGGTATTGTAGGTGCCGCATCTACAGGTATATTAGCAGCAGTTATCGCAGGGTTTACAACTGTTGGTGCCGTTGCAACAGGCGGTACAGGTTTACTCGTTGCAGGTCCATTAGTTGCAGCATTTGCAGCGGGTGGCGCTGGCGCAGCAGTAGGCGGTAGTTTAGGTGCTGTTATCGGTGCATTTATTCCAGAACACGAAGTTAAATATTACGAAGATGCTATCGAGAAAGGTTCTGTACTTATCGGTGTGCAATACAATAGCGATAACAAAGATGAAATTAAAGATATCTTAGAAGGCATGAATGCTGAAAAAGTAGCTACAGCATAAAAGTAGCTATAGCGTAATCGGTACCATTAAATGGCAAATGAGGTTGTGTAATAGGTAATATAGATTGAATAACTATTATAGAAACGTTGATTGACATTTAACTTAAGGGCAAGCATGCTATTGCCCCTTCACAAACCCAATTTACTAAAAATAAACCATTCATTTACCTATAATATCAATACTTATGTCTGTTTTTTGTAAAAGAGTCTTTCTAAAAAAACATCGTAAATAAGGTATTAACTTTAAGTGATATTCAGCTAATACGTGTTCATTAATGCGTAAAAGGGATGCTTAATCTCAACATCTCTGACTGCCAATCTTATTAACTTCTTTACTGTTCTTCTTTAGGCTGTTTTTCTTGTTAATGTAACTTTTATTTATGTTAAATATAAAAGAGTAAAATGATGACAAATAAAACGATACTCAAGAAAAAAACATCACAGATCAACCTGATACTTATCATATCGATAAGATTAAAAAACGTATTGGTAAGCACAATATTGAACAAGGCAAAGAACGAAAAATAGAAGCTGAACACTATAAAGAAGTCATTGTAAAACGCATTGACGGTACCTTCAGGCACGCTGACGATATATTACAACTTGCAATACATGAGGGTAAAAGCCAAATAGAGAGGCCTATTTTAGGTTTACTATTATCCTCGGTTGCTGCGGGCATGATCATCGGGTTTACAGTATTAGCTGTCGCGGTGATGACAAGTATTGTGGGGAGCACGGAAGGTATTAACCGTGTATTTATGGCGTTAGTTTATCCTCTTGGCTTTGTTTTATGCATATTAAGCCGTACGCAGCTCTTTACCGAACACACCGCCACAGCTGTTTATCCTTTACTTGATGGAAGTACTGATATTGCAGGCGCATTAAAACTTTGGGTCATTGTTATTTTAGGTAATCTAGCCGGTGGTTTTACCATTTCAGTCTTATTGAATGCTGCCGAACCTGTTATTCATGCTAAAGAGGGATATTTATTAGTTGCTGAGCATGTTTTACAGTATGACTCAATTAGTTTACTTATTAGTGCTGTATTAGCAGGGTGGTTAATGGCTATTGGTGCTTGGACCATTCTTTCTACACATTCAACTTCCAGTCAAATTCTTTGTATTTATATTGCTACCTTTCTTATCGGTATTGGTGGTCTTCATCATTCTATTGCCGGATCTGTAGAATTATTTATTGGTTATCTAATGTCTCCTGAGATTACATTAATGACGATTACACCGGTTATCTTATTAGCTTTATTAGGGAATGCGATTGGCGGCAGCATTTTTGTTGCCCTATTGAATTATGGGCATATTAGAGGTCTTAATAAATGAGAAAACGACTTCAGATAATGTCTATATCCCATTCTGTATTTAAAACATATTATGAATGTAGCGTAAATCATCGGTTATTTTACAATGTTATCTATTAACTAAAAATAGCGGACACCCATAAACTTTGACGACTCGTTGATGATGAGTAGTACTTTTTTAAATATTTATGACTGTCCAGTTTGTTTTCTTTACCTAATTAGAAAAAATGAACACACTGTATTTAGGTATGTTGATAGATCCATTCTTTACGCTAACCTCATCAGTCACTATGCCATCAGACCACGCAAATAAACAGGTGGCCTCTTCATGTAGTTCACTTAATGCATACTCCTCTATTTCAACATCAGATAGATTCAGGTAAACATTAATTTGTTCATCATCAACACCATTTGAACGGCTGAATCCAATAATCTTATGCGCGTCATCTCGGTGAATAATGTGTGTTTGGTCACCTGTTAACCCTGCTGAATGACCCTCACTATTTTTACGTAATGCAATTAATTGTTGGAAGGCTGCGTAATATTCATTAAATTGCTCTTTTTTGTGCCAATTAAGAGCTTCATTGTCATCAAACCAACCACTTTCTTTCATCTCCTGCCCTTGAAACAGCATTGGGATTCCAGCCGTTGTTAACACTAACGTGGCTGCAATAATCCCTTTTTGACGAGCAAAAAAATCATCGTCAACGTGGCTTGAGGGCAATTTCTTCTACTATTCTAGCCTGTCCGTTAGCAACTTCATCATGTGATTCTGTGTATATAACCCGTGAATAAATATTACCACTGTAACTATGCAGTAGGGCGCCTACTATTTTATCAAGGTCTATATCTTCAGCGGTTGGTTGAGTTAACGCTGCTCGTATTGGGTGTACAAATTCTGCATCCCACTGCGATGTAAAACCACATCCACCTTGTTCTACTGGATCGGTGATGAAATTATGTTTATGTAGATCTTCGGCTATACACACTTTATTAGGAAAGTGTTGTTTGATGGTTGAATTGATATCCTGGATAAGCTCGTAGGCTTCTGGGATATCATCTTGTCCGTTGTCTGCCCCAGAAATACAGCGCATAAAGGGCAACATATCTACTCTCAACCCATCGGCTTTAAACTCTCGCAACCACATCAATGCATTGTCTTTAATGTAGTCGCGCACTTCGATGCGACCATAGTCAGGTCGGGTCTCGCCCCAGGGGTTGAGCTTCGTTGGTCATTGTAAAAGTAAATGCCGCCTTTATCGTTTTCGCTCCAACCATCGAATTGCCATATGTTCAAATCACTTGGTCCTAAATGGTTATAAACAACATCTAAAATGACACCCATGCCTCGCTGATGTGCTGCATCTATAAATTGCTTTAAACCATCGGGACCACCATAAGCTTCTTCAATAGCAAAGGGCGCTGCTGGGTTATAACCCCAGCTAATATCACCGGCGAATTCATTAACTGGCATTATTTCTAATACATTGACGCCTAATTCAACTAAATCATCCAGCTTTTCGATTGCAGAGTTAAAGGTGCCACGTTCGCCTGATAGTTGATTAAAGGTGCCGATATGCATTTCGTAAATGATTCTTTGATGGACAGGAGGTAATTCAAAATTGTCTATTTTCCAATCAAAATCATCATCATATATGATTGAATTGCCTACGCTATTAGTCATTTTTCTAGCGCGAGGATCGTTTTTTTTGTTGTTTTTATTATCGGCAGATTCAATACAAAATTTATACTCATCATTATTAGCGGCTGTTGGAATATCGACCCACCAAATCCCGTTATCTGCTTGTTGCATTGCATTTTGGTCTTCGTCCCAGTCATTAAAGTCACCCACTAAAGAAACGGATTTAGCATTGGGTGCCCATACTGAAAATTGGTAACCTTTATCAATTTTATTCACACCTAAAACACCTTGATATGTTGACATAGTTTTATGCTCCAATGATGTACTCGAAAAGATGAAAGTAGCGAGTTATCTATTATTTAATTTTTTGAAACTATCATTAATATGCCCTCTGAATTACTTGGGGTGATTAACTAATGGGATCTTAACGCTTCAATTAATTCTTTTTTATTCATGTTAGAGCGGCCATTAATAGTTAATGTTTGTGCTCGTTTGTACAATTCTGCTTTAGTCCAGCTTTCATATGGCTGCGCTTTTCCGCCTTTTTTAGATGGATGCATCTCTGGATTTGCTTGCGCATTGGCAATGCGCGCCGATTTTTCTTTACTGTTTCCTTGGTTAATTAAGGCTTCGTAAACACTGTCATTTTTAATTTGTTTACCATGTTGATGAGACATAATTTCCCCTTTAATGGTGAGAAAACGACCGAGTTAACGGCCGTTTATTATTCATTCACAGTACTTGCTTAGTGATAACTGTCTAGTTGACCTATCGTTGCCAGAAATGCAATGAGCGAAGTGTGTTAATAAATGAATCCGCTTCTTTATCTTCTACGTTAATCATGCCGTTATCTTTTACCTCATCTAACCCCACGGCTTTGAGTAAAGCTTGTGCTTCAGGCGTATAACCAATGAATTTTTTGTGGGCATAAGCATCACTAATAAAATCTTTAGCTTCGGGCACTGTTGCAAAATAGTCAGCTCCGTCATTACTCACTAGGACTAATACTGCATCGTATAAGACAGATGGACCACCGGCAATAGCTTGCTGTGCTTTAACGTGATTACCTTTAGAACAAGCTGCGCCGCCTATGTCTGCTGCAACCACTTCGTATCGAGCACCTTCATCAGCTAATGCATCAGTAACTGATTTAAATAATGCACCGTCAAAACCTTCTGATATTAATATACCCAATTTTCTACCTTTGAAAGTATTTTTTGAATTTTTTAATATACTCAAAGCATCTGATACAGGTAAATCGGTACGTGTTGCTTTTGCTGCTTCAGCGGCTTCTGGCATGGTTTCTAAACCTAAACCTGTAGCGACGTTTTCAGCTAACTTTTTATCGATATTGATGAGGTGTGATACTAAACGTTCTCGGATAGCTAATTTTTCGACTTTTGATAATTCAAACACAAGTGCAGATTGAATGTGTTTCTGCTCTACGCCTGTTTGGCTGAGATAGAACTGGCGAGCTTGGCTATAATGATCTGAAAACGTTTCAGAACGATAGCGTGTTTTATCTCCGGTCATTTGCTCTGTACTACTTTTAAAACCTTGTTCAGGACAAGCGCGAGGATTATTTTCATCTGCATCCCAAGAGTTAGGTTCATAATTAACACGACCCTTTGGATTTTTCATTGCCATGTGCCCATCTTGTTGAAAATGATGCATTGGACATTTTGGTGCATTAATCGGAATGTCAGTGAAGTTGGGGCCACCAAGTCGTTTAGTTTGAGTATCTAAATAAGAGAAATTACGGCCTTGTAATAAAGGATCTGGAGTGAAATCAATGCCTGGCACTATGTTTTGGGTACAGAATGCGACTTGTTCAGTTTCAGCAAAAAAGTTGTCGACTAAGCGATCAAGAACCATACGGCCAACAATTTTAATCGGTACTTGCTCTTCAGGAATTAGCTTAGTTGGGTCAAAAACATCAAACTCAAAATCGTCAGCAAATTGCTGGTCAAACACTTGCAGGCCTAACTCCCATTCAGGATAATCACCCGCTAAAATCGACTCCCAAATATCTCTGCGATGAAAATCAGGATCTGCACCGTTTATTTTGAGTGCTTCATTCCAAACCACTGATTGCATACCGAGTTTAGGTTTCCAATGAAACTTAACAAATTTTTCTTCACCCTTAGCATTAATCAATTTAAAGGTGTGCACACCAAAACCTTCCATAAAACGCAATGAACGGGGGATCGCACGGTCGGACATTGTCCACATCACCATATTCATTGCTTCAGGTGTTAGGCTGGCAAAGTCCCAGAAATTATCATGTGCTGTTTGTGCTTGCGGAAAGCCTCTGTCAGGCTCTTCTTTTGCTGCATGTATTAAATCAGGAAATTTCATGGCATCTTGAATGAAGAAGACAGGAATATTATTACCTACAAGATCCCAATTGCCTTTTTTAGTGTAAAACTTAACAGCAAAACCTCGCACATCACGAGCCAAATCGCCTGAGCCTTTGTTACCTGCTACCGTTGAGATTCGTGTAAATAAGGGTGTTTTTTCACCTGCTCGCTGAAAGATATCTGCACAAGTTATATCAGATAATGATTCGTAGGTTTCAAAGTAACCATGCGCACCATATCCTCTGGCATGTACCACTCGCTCTGGAATTCTTTCATGATCGAAATGAAACAGTTTTTCCCTTAATACTTGATCTTCCATCAAGGTGGGGCCATTTGCTCCGGCTTTTAAAGAGTTTTGATCATCACTGATTGGACAGCCTTGGCTGGTGGTCATGGTGGGGTAATCATCACTTGATTGGTGAAGTTCTCCGCCTTTGCCTTTACCGCCTGAGTATTTAAATGATTCTGTCATATCTAGTCCTTAATCTTTTGCTAAAAATTAATGTGTAGAGGCTAACAATTGAACACTTACCTCATTGATTAATAGTAATAAAAATGCCAAATACTGATCTTTTTTTGCCAGTAAGTATTTATTAAATATCATTCATTTCATTGATATCGATGGAGAGTTGTTTCTTTTTTTGTTCAGTGTGTTGATGAAGGTTATCAAACACTTTTTCTACTTCTTGGGATTCATTTGATTTAGCAATACCTTGGTAAATATCTGATAAATATTGGTTAAATCGTCCAGCTAATGCTTCAACCTGTTCGCTTGTGACTTGTGCGTGGTTAAAATCAGTTGAAAATAAAGAATCAATATTTTGCTCAGGATCAAATTGAATAAATGCTTCTTGAGTTTTATCCGATGCTTTATCAAGGTAGGCACTGACAAAATCGAGTAATTCAAGTTCGTGTTTTATCAGAATATCCAATAATAATTTGGTTCGTTGGCTTTCAGCTTTCATTGATAACGAACGATAAAATTCTGCAATACGTAAGTGCAATTTTTGATTTTGTTTTAAGAAGTCGTGCACATTATTAAAGTTATTCATTAAGTGGCTTCCTTTAAATTTTTACTTACTTTTTAATGTTGATTGATAGGCCTGTTGAGAGAGTTAAATAGGCCTAGCTATGCAAATAAGTCATGTAAATCAGTAATGTAGATTAGTTTGTCGGCATAAGTGTTATTTCTCTAACATCACAACGTGGGGTGGCTGAAATGGCATAAACAACTGCTTCTGCAACATCTGTTGGATCTAATTTGTCGGGCTTAGCTTCATCAAAGAAAGGGGTGTTGACCATGCCTGGACAGATGGTGGTGCAACGACCTTTCCATTCTGCCATCTCAATAGCTAAGTTTTGCGCAAAACCATAAGCAAACCATTTTGAAGCACCGTACACTGAACCTTTAAGTGAAATTTTTCCTGCTATGGAGCTAGTGACGATGAAGTGTCCTTGCGTTTTTTTTAGTGCAGGAAGACTTGCTTTAGCGGTATACAGTAAAGCGTTTATATTGACATCTAGCATGGTTTTCCAATCATCTGGATCGCCATGTTCAATACCAGGTGTACTGGCACCCATGCCAGCATTGGCAAATACAACGTCTACTCTGCCAAACTTCTGGTTAGCTTTTTTGATGACGTTACTTATTGCATCCAAGTTTGTGACATCTGCGGTGACAGCTAATACTTTATCTTCACCCCAACGTTGTACTATTTTGTTAAGTTTTTCTGTGCTTCTTGCGGTGACTACTGCTTTGTGTCCAGCTTCGAGCACTTTATCTACCGTCGCTGCGCCTATGCCACTTGAAGCGCCTGTTACGACTATTATTTTTTGATTATTCATGTTTGATCCTCTATTTATCTTTCACGTAAGCAATTTAATGTGTCAATTGGTATGCAATCGCGTCGACAAAAGCAGGAATGTCATCGGGGTTACGGCTAGTGATTAATTTTCCATCTACGACTACTTTTTTATTTTCCCAGAGTGCCCCCGCATTTTTTAAGTCTGTTCTGATACTTGGAAAAGAGGTGACCTTTCTGTTGTTTACAATGTCAGCTTCTGCTAATAACCAAGGACCATGGCAAATAGCAGCGATAACTTTTATGTTGTCTTCTTTTGTTGCTTTTTGAGTCAACGACACGACCTGTTGATTGGCGCGTAATATGTCTGGATTGATTTGACCACCAGGGAAAGTAATACCGTCATAATCTGAAAGGGTTATATCGCCAACTTGTTTATCGACGTTAATTTTATCGCCCCATTTATTGACATCCCATCCACAAATTTCTTGATTGTTATCGATTGATACAACATCTACTTCTGCACCCAGTGCCGCTAAACTTTGTTTGGGTTGAAGTAATTCGCTTTGCTCAAAACCATCGGTTGCAATCATTGCTATTTTTTTATTTTTAAGTGAATTGTTGTTATTCATTCTGCCTCCCATTCAAAGAGATTAATGAGTAATCGCTAGTGCTTGATGTGTGTAGCGTCTATTCTGGTTGTTTAGTTACTTTTGACATTGCAATAGCAATACCATGTTGTAGAAAAATGGTATATATCAATTAAAACAGTTGTTTGGAGTGTTTATAGGCGTTGCAGAGTAATGAATACATTGAAATGAATGATGTAATATTTTTATTTATAAATGTAATATTTTCATGGTGTGGTCACTTTTACCAATATTGAAATATTTGTATTTCAGTAAATAAATACCCTTATTATTTTTTAAATAGTGCGATAAATACGCATAAGAGTATTAATTTTTTAAGGGGGAATGTTAGCTTTGAATCATATTGATATAGAGTTAAAAGCCTTATAAACACTTGCTCTAGATTCATCTCTATAGATGAAAGTTGTCTGTTTCAATCTGTTAACTAAACCTATTTCCTGATGCAATAATTTGTATCTCCCTCCATAAAAAAACACTGCCTATTTTTGAACTGTAAACCCATGGCATGTTATTTGCTCTAATGTTTACTGTTACACGAATATGTTAAACGTGGAAAGTGGGTACTAGACTAGGTTGTTGAAATCATCGCTTAGCCCTTTCCAAAGACTCATTTACATTTAAGGATTAACCAATGGATATCATTAGAATCATTTTTGCTGTTTTATTGCCACCACTAGGTGTTTTTTTACAAGTCGGATTCTCATGGACATTAGTCTTGAATATCATTTTGACGCTTTTCGGTTATATCCTGGGATTATCCATGCGATTTGGGTTATCGCAAGAAAGTAACAAAATAGATTCGGTTTAATACTTACCGGTTGGGATGGTCAGTAGGTGGACACCGAAACTTAGCTCGTTCCCATGCTGTGCATGGGAATGCATATGTACTTAGATAAGTTGGTGTTAAGAGTTTGGTTCAACTGCGCTTAGGCAGAGAGGGTGAAGAGGCAAAGGGTTGAGAGAGTAGGTTGAGAGAGGACACCCATAAACTTTATTGTTTACTTAACTCCCTCAAAACAATATTTCCTTACCAATAACTTATCGTAGAAAGTACCGAAAATAGTTAGTTTCGTTATTTAAAATAGTGGTGTGGCCTACTTTTTTATTCAACTAATAACACAATTTTTTGTTAAATCTCCAATGTAAGCTGCTTTGAGGTTTTCTATTGCACATGTAATCATTGCAACTCTTGTTTCTGAGGTTGCAGAGCCAATATGGGGGAAGAGTGTTACATTTTTTAACTCCATTAAAGGAGAGCTTTGTGGAAGTGGCTCGACTTGGTAAACATCCAAACCAGCGCCTCTTATTGTTTGATTTTTTAATGCGATGGCGAGTGCATCTTGGTCAACTACATTTCCTCGTCCACCATTAATGAAAATGGCTGAACTTTTCATTAATTCAAGCTCTCTTTGGCCAATGAGTAGGTCTGTTTGTTGATTAGCGGGTAATATTGAGCAAACAAAATCTGAATCAACTAATAATTCGTCAAGCTCCATTTTTTGTGCGTTGAAGTTTTTTTCTGCTTTTGAGTTTACACTGCGGTTATAGTAATTTATTGGCATGTCAAACCCCAAATTCGCTCGTTTAGCAACGGCATAACCTATGCGCCCCATACCTAATATGCCGAGTTTTTTACCATGAATATCGACACCAAAATAATCATCTTTTAAGTTATTAGACCATTTGCCGGATGTCACGAAGTTATTTAATTCAGTGGTTCGTCTTGCTGAGCACATGATTAAAGTAAAAATAGTGTCAGCAGTAGTATCAGTTAAGACATCGGGAGTGTGCATTAATGCAATGTTGCGTGATTTCAGGTACTCAAGATCAAAGTGATCATAGCCAACTGAGATGGTTGATATTACTTTTAAATTCAGAGCGTGCTGTAAAATTTCTTGAGGTAATTTAACGCCAGAGCCAATTAAGCCAATGGCATCTTTAATTTCATGGATAAATTCTTGTAAATTACTTTCATCAATTTTATCAAAACAGATAAGGTTAAACATTTGGCTTAATAATAATTGTTGTTGTTCAGGGATCTTTTTATATAACACAACTTTATCTTTCATCATTTTTCCTTTTAAACCGTTTTGATAGTCCAGGCTACATTTAACAATGATATTACCCTAATACGAGCTCACTTTATTGCCGCAATGATGACAATGTCGATGACACCCATAAATTTTATTGGCTGATTCACTCTCCAAAAACAAGACTTACTTAGAAATAACTTACTGTTAACAAGGTTATATCTCTATTTAGTCTCAAGGTTTTTCAATAATAATTCTGCTTTCTCTGTGATTGTATCATTCGGATTAAAGCTGAGTGCTTTTTCAGCGAATGACTCTGCTTGAGCATTTCTGCCTTGGCGGTAGTTTAATTCAGCTAATTGTAAATAGATTTCAGGGTTACGTGGAGAGATTCTGATTGCTCGCTCTAAGGTTCGTGTTGCTCCCTGTAAGTTCCCTTGACTTTCTTGTTGCTCTGCAAGGTTTAATAATGAGTTTAATGCGGAGCGTCGCTTAACGTTATTATCATTACTGTCTGTGGTCGTGCTGCTTGAGTTGGGTGTTATCGGGTCTGTTACCGGTGCGGTGACAGTCGGTTTGGTGCTACAGGCCCATAAAAAACTAGATAAACAAACAATAGCAATTTTGTGATGCTTCATTATTTTCTCCCTTTAATCGGTTAAATTACGGAACCAGTCGATGACTTTATCCGTTGCTCCGCAACGTTTCTCTTGTGTTGGTTCACTGCCACTTATAAATGGTAATTGAATTGCGTTATTACAATTATCTTCACTGCCAACACCTGTTTCGCTATCAACCCAACTTAGGGTGATATTTTTGGGTGGCGTATTTTGTAGAGCTTGATAAGCGCGTGCTTTGAAAATATCTGCCCAAACACGTAGCGCACCACTTGAGCCTGTTAACCCTGTTGATTTGTTATCATCACGGCCAAGCCAGACGACTGCTTGCATATCTTCTGAAAACCCTGCAAACCAGCTGTCTCGTAAATCATTTGTTGTGCCTGTTTTTCCTGCAACAGCAAAGTCTGGTAATAACCACTCTAACGCTTTAGCTGAGCCTTCGTGCGTAACAGCCTGTAATGCGTGGCGTAAGGTATAAATAGAACTGGAATTGAATCGTTTTTCAATATCAATAGGGTAGCTAGTGAGTAATTCTCCGTGTGCATCCACAACTGAGCTGATTGCTAATAACGGTGTGTAAAATCCACCGGATGAGATGGTTTGATACATTTTAGCCACATCAAGCGGGCTTAATTCTGCGGCTCCTAATGTAATAGCGGGGACAGCGGGAATATCATTATCAACGCCGAGTTGTTTGATGGTTGATAATATATTATCTAAGCCTAAGTCATTACCTAAACGAGCGGTTGCTTGGTTGTATGAATGTGCTAATGCTTTATATAAAAGCACATCACCATGATCTTTTAAGTCATAATTTTTAGGTGTCCAACTGGTGCCGTTAGGTAATTTCTGTTCGTAGGCATCATCACTGATGAGGGTAGCTAAAGTATATTCTTCACTTTTTTGTAATGCGGTTAAATATACTGCGGGTTTCATTAATGAGCCGATTTGTCGACGCGCATCTATGGCGCGGTTAAACCCTGCATATTGAGTGTCGGTGCCGCCTACGATTGAAGTAACTGCACCTGTATTTGGTTGTGTAACAATCACGGCTCCCTGTAACTTATGCTCTGGATCTGACTGTTTTTGTTTCTCCATTGCTTTAACTAAGCTAGCTTCAGCGGTTTCTTGAATTAGCGGGTTAAAGTGGGTGAAAATAGACAAACCATTTGAGCTTAAATCTTCTGCTTTATAATCATTCTGTAATTGTCTACGCACTAGGTCTAAATAAGCTGGGTAACGTTTATGGCCACTGGCACTTCGTTCACCAACTTCTAGTGGCGCTTGTTTAGCTAATTCAGCTGCATCTTGATCGAGGCGATCCTCTCTTACGGCAATATCTAACACCAAATTACGGCGTTTTAATGCGCGTTCAGGGTTGCGCCATGGGTTGTAAAAACTTGCGCCACGTACTAATGCCACTAACAGGGCTTGTTGTGAAAGAGATAAATCCGTTAGATCTTTTTTGAAGTAATACTGACTGGCTAAACCAAAGCCATGAATGGCACGCGGACCATCTTGACCAAGGTATATTTCATTCATGTATCCTTCTAAAATATCGGCTTTGCTAGCATGAAACTCCAATAATATCGCCATCAGCGCTTCTTGTGCTTTACGAATTAATGTGCGCTCTGGTGTTAGGTAATAGTTTTTAATCAATTGTTGCGTTAGTGTTGATGCACCTTGTGAGAATCCACCATTTTTAATATTGGTCACCATTGCTCGTGCAATACCACGCGGTGAAATCCCGTGATGGTCATAAAAGTCTTTATCTTCAACTGCCACTAACATTCCTTGTAAAGAATCAGGAACATCTGCCAGTTGTACTAAGATTCTATCTTCATTGTGTGAAGGGTAGATGCCACCGATCACCAAGGGCTGTAAACGTACTAACGCTTTATTTTCTTCGCTTTCTAGTTTTGATACAAAGCCATTATTTAAGGTGATGTTGATTTTTTGTGCTGGCGCTAACTCATCACTAAACTGAAATTTAGGGATAAATATTGTGACCTTGTTGCCATTGAACAATGCCTGACCTGGTTTCTTAACGTCTTGAACAAAACGATAACCAAGCATGGTCATCTCTTCACGAAGGTCTGTCAACTTGAGTGGTAAGCCTTCATATATCTCTAGAGGTCGAGCATAAACGGTAGATGCAACTGACCACTGTTTATCTTTAAACGTTGAATTAACGAGGGAGTCTAAATAGAGGAGGATGCTGCTGGCGATGATGACTAATATTATTAATATAGCCCATTTTTCATTCAATTTTTGACGAGTTTTCGCGTGTTTATCAACCAATGTAAGACCTTATGAGAACGAGAAATAAAAAGTAGTCGCATGGTCACTACAGAGAAAGTGAATTGCGATTTTTCATTGAAGTAAAGGTCTAGGACAGCTAGCTAGATAAGAAAGTTCACGAGCATTTTAAATCTTGTAAATCTTGACCATATATGTCCTTAACTATCTTGCCTTAATATTAAACATGCCTGCATTTACTACTAACCATCTAATCAGCTTTAATTTTTTTATTTTTGAATATAAAGGGAGTGCTTCGTTAATATTTTCGGTTATCATTTACCTTTATATTTCTATTCTCAATATATGGCTGTCCTAAACTCTTTATGAAAGATATTAACTTTAAAACGGTATTTAACGATATTTTTATTGAACTGCAACCTTTGGAAAATAAAGGGGTTGCGGCTTCTTATATTCCAGAGCTGGCGAAGATTGAACCTGATAAATTAGGGATTCATCTAGTACATATTGATAAAGGTAATTTTTATCAAGGTGATAGCCAAGAGCGCTTCTCGATTCAGAGTATCTCTAAAGTATTTTCGCTTACCTTAGCGATGCGTATTCTTGGTGGTGAGTTGTGGTCACGTGTTGGTGTGGAGCCATCGGGTACGGCGTTTAACTCTTTAATACAATTAGAAGTTGAGAATGGTATTCCTCGTAATCCATTCATTAACGCTGGGGCCATTGTTATTTGTGATGTCTTGATGTCTTATCTGGATGACCCTAAAGCTGATTCTATTAAATTTTGTAAGAAAAATAGCCAATAACCAAAGCTTACAATATAACGAAAAAGTAGCTGAATCTGAGAAGCTCACTAGTGATAGAAATAAAGCGCTGATCTCATTTAATGCGTGATTTTGGAAATATTCACAATGATGTTGATGAAGTTTTAGATCTGTATTTTTATCTTTGTTCGATTGAAATGAATTGCTGTGAATTAGCACATTCATTTATGTTTTTAGTGAGTGGTGGTGTTGACTTGACAACGGGAGAGATGATTGTCAATCCAAGTCAGGCTAAGCGTATCAATGCGGTGATGCAGTTATGCGGGTTTTATGATGAAGCTGGGGAGTTTGCTTTTAAAGTCGGGTTACCTGGTAAAAGTGGTGTCGGTGGCGGCATTGTTGCATTACATCCGGAAAATATGCTGTAGCCGTATGGAGTCCTCGATTAAATAAAAAAGGGAATTCATATATGGGAATGAAGGTGTTGGAATTGTTAACCACTAAAATGGAAGACTCCATTTTCTAGTCTTTATCATGCCGTTTTAGACTTTGGATTTAACCTAAATTAATCTGTTAAATTTGGGCTAAATTATTTTTAATTTTATGAGAAATATTGCTATCTATTTTTAATTGTTAGGAACATAATCTCGCCGTTAGCAGAGTGCTCAATGCCTCGTATAACATACGTCAAAGGGTTAGTAGTTGTTTATCTTAATGAAAGGAAAGCATCGTGAGTAAAGGCCAAGACAGTAAAAAAGACGGCAAGAAAAAACCGCTTTTAACAGCCAAAGAAAAAGAGCAGTAAAAGTTGCTAAAAATGCCAAAGTTGGATTTTTAGGTAGATAGATATTAGATGAAAGGTCATCAATTTAACGATGACCTTTTTTACATGATACTCAAGCTTTCTACTGCCTTGTTAGTCAACCTTTTGGGCGCATTTTTTCATTTGCCCACTCTGCAAACTCTTGTAATGTACAACTATCAGTTGTCCCTTTTCTTTCACCATCTGCAATACGATATATGACTAGATAACGAGATGGATCTTGATGCTCTCGCTGGTCGATTATTTGGCGCACAGACCACTGCCTCCTGGGTTTGCTATTGGTATAGTAAGCACCAAGTTCTAATACAAACTGTTTAATCATTTCTTCGTGGTAAATTGCATCAGCTAAATCAACCACGCGTTTTATTTGTTCGTCACTGGCATCAATCACTAAATCTGAGCGTTTTATGGCTTGATGAATATGTTGCATCTTAATGCGTCTTGTATCGGGGTGATAGCCAGCGCTTTGGTAGTGCATAAAACTTTGTGGATAGCGCCTCCAATGAAATAGGTTATTAAAAATCATCGCGATTAAGAATAATATGCTGCAATTGATTAGCGTTGGTGTGATCACATACCAATAACCAAGTCCATGGATAGTTGGTCCACCGATTACTGCTGCTAATGCTGTTGCTCCACCTGGTGGGTGTAAACTTCTCGTTAAGTGCATGACTAAAATAGATAATGCTACGGCAACTGGTGCTGCGATCAACATAGGCTCTATCAAGGTTGCACAAGTTACACCAACAATAGCGGAAAAAATATTACCTCCTAAAAAAGCCCAAGGCGTCGATAGCTGACCGTGAGGAACTGCAAAAAGCAATACTGCGGAAGCGCCCATCGAAGGCAAGATAGCCACTGAACCAGCATCCCCTGTAAAGTAGACGGTTGCATAAAAACAACAAAATATAGCTAACATGCCACCTATTGTTGCGACGGTTTTTTCTGAGTTAACGACGCTACTTTGAATTCCTAAAAATCGAATAATTGCCTGAATCATTTGTTATCACTTATGTTATTTATTTTTTTATTATTTTCTGCTGGATACTATTAACCCAAACCTCCCACAAGACGCTGGAGGATATAGGGTGAAGTCTTTAAATCAAAGTAAACTATTTGAATAAGGTATGTTAAATTTGATGGGTATATATGTTAATAGGATTCAATGGTGAACATTTGAGGTATACGCTTGGATAAACTTCGTTAGGCGTGTTATTTCTGTTACCTTTATTTCAAACTATTCACAAATATCATTAATATAGGGCTGCACCTTACAACGACAATTATAATGATAAGGATTACCGATTTTATGAACAAAACGATTGAGACTATGTTAAGTCACCGTTCGATTCGCCAATATACTGATCAGCCTATAGAGAAATCACAACTGGATACGATTATTCAAGCTGGATTAGCGGCTTCTTCTTCAAGTATGCTGCAGGTTGTGTCTATCATTAGAGTGACAGATAAAAGTAAACGTAAGTTGTTAGCTGAATACGCAGGTAATCAAGTGTATGTTGAAAAGGCGACGGAATTTTTAGTTTTTTGTATTGATTACCAACGTCATGCGAGCATTAACCCTGAGGTACAAGCGGACTTTACAGAGCTGACACTGATTGGCGCTGTTGATAGTGGCATTATGGCGCAAAATTGTTTGTTAGCAGCTGAATCAATGGGGTTAGGTGGTGTTTATATTGGTGGGTTACGTAACAAAATTGAGCTGGTGGATGAATTGCTAGCATTGCCACAGAATACATCAGTATTATTTGGGATGTGTTTAGGTTACCCTGCCCAAGATCCTGAAGTTAAGCCACGTTTGCCTGCTAATGTGATTATGCATGAAAATCAATATCAGCCGCTTAATATGGACGATATTAAAGGTTACGATCAAGTGATTCATGACTACTATGCAAGTCGTAGCAGTAACCAAAAACAAAGCACTTGGTCAGAGCAAGTAACAGGGCAGTTATCTAAAGAATCTCGCCCACATATCCTGCCATACTTAAATAAAAAAGGGCTAACGAAGCGTTAATGATTAGTCATACTCGCGTGATAAGTAAATAATCACGCGAGTCAGTTATTGCTAGTATTAGGTTAGTATTCTACTGTTTTTAAAACAAACTCACCGGCTTCATTTTCATCTGCAAATAACCTTTCATCATATTCAAAGTTTGAGGGGTTGGCGTCTATTACCTTATGCTCTCCCCAATAAATATGCTCTGCATCTTGTGAAAAACGATCTGCAATGAGTTCAAAGGTGTTGGCATCTACACCTTCAATAGGGTTTCCAAAATAAAAAACTTGATCGCCAATTCTTGTAAACTCTTTGCTGTCTCGGTCCAGAACAATCACTTGATCGGCGGTGACACCCTCTAATTTTTGGGTTCTTGTGTAGACGTCGTTATTGTAAGCAAAGTATTCGTAGGCAATATCTTCAACCTTATCACTTGGCACAACAATAACCGTTGTTGGCGATAAATGTAGCTCTCTCCACTTCCACCTTTTAGCTAACTCATTCGCTTCTGATCGATTAACCTCTGCTGTAGTTTTATTGTCTATGATATAACCATTGTAATAGAGGTGGTGCTGATCCTTTGCAATCGTATCATTTAACACTTTGAATGTGTTTGGGTCACTTTCTGGAATAGGGTTGTTGAAATAATATGCTTGGTTTTTATCTTTTCGGTAATAAGGCGAGATAACAGTAAAGCCTTCTGGTGTCATTTCTTTTATTATTTCACCGTGTGAATAAACATGAACTGCATCCTTTGAGTATTGGTCATCAATAATCTCAAATTGACTACCCAGCATACTGATTAGCTCACCTTGATAAAATATTTGGTCGCCGTGTTTCAAATACTGGAAGTTTGTATGGTCGACTAAAGTTGGTTCAACTTCACGCGGAATTTTGATATTAGTGTCATAATAAAGGTAGTTTTTATCCATAGCATATAATCCAGCTAGGAAGCTGAATGTGTCTGTATCAGCTCTTTGGATAACTTCTCCGTAACAAAATACTTTCCCATTGCTAATGAGGTAACCTGAGTTCTTTGCATTTTCATCAAAGGTCGAGGTGACATTGACGATAGAATCTGGCGTGACATCACTAATCGGTTTGCCGTTGTAATAGAGGCGGTTGTTATCTTTTGCATATGATTGGTCGATAACCTCAAAGCTATTAGGGTCAGCACCTTCTATATCAACCCCTCCAATTTGAAAGAAGTTACCATCTAACACAAAGATAACTTTATCTTCCTGCAGGTAATATTGGTTACTTAAATTAGCGTTTAATACCGTCGCATTATGTGTGCGAGGGCTGCTAACATAATAGGAGAAAACTGATACTATTAATGCATAAAGCACAAATATCACAAGTAACACTAAGCCTATCCACATAAGTATTTTCATTTATCTACCCCATTTATTATTAATTATTATTAGTTGTATATAAAATAATATATTTATATAAATTTTAGATGTGATTGTCTATGTTTGACTTCATCTAAATTTGTTTAATACGCTAATCTAAATATTAAACCCTTCCTTTCTTTACTTTGCTTGATGTGACTATTTGACTCTATAAAGGTATCGATTTTATCACTGTAAGCAAGGACAGGTATCACATGTTTATATTCAATAATGGTGTTTTTAGTGATGAATATTTTATTTGTATGCTATGTTAAGCTATATTTTATGGATTTTTCATTAAATTCATCATGTTCAGTTCATGCTCTCAACTATACTTGTAGACGAAGCACTTTTTATCTGTTCTTATTATTTTATGGATATTAAATGAGGGGCCTTATTTGAGCGAATTTTTTATTGCGACCATCATTGCTGGAACTATTTTTTTATTAGCGAGTTTAGTAAGTACGTTGCGTATTTGTAGAAAAACATCGTTAGCATCTTGGTATATTCTGTTTTATTTCATTATCTTATTTATTATCGGTTATGTCGGTATCCTCTACTACTTTGTCTCTTTCCCGATAGACACAATGCTTGTTTCTATTGTTGCTTGTATCTTGTTTGGCGGCGGTGCATTTGTTTTTTGGTGATCAAACTAAGTTATGGCAGCTTATTGAGTATTGAAAAAGCGGTTGAAGTACAGCGTTATCAGGCGGAGCATGATGCATTAACCGGATTACCTAACCGTAAAATGTTTTTAAAAACCTAGCTAAAACGCTGGCAGATGATACGGCTTGTTCGGTTTTATTTATTGATTTAAATGACTTTAAACAAGTTAATGACACCTTTGGGCATCATTTTGGGGATCAATTATTAATTGCTACTGCACGGGGGATACAACAAAATATAAGTAATTATGCATCACTATATCGAATCGGCGGTGATGAGTTTGCGGTATTGACCACCTATCAAAGCGCCAATGGTTTAGATCAATGTGTTGATATTATTACCAAAGTAGCAAAGCAACCGGTGGAGATTGATGACCAGTTTATTAATGTTCGCTTGAGTATTGGTGTTAGTCATTACCCGCAAGATAGCGTTGATATGCATGAATTAGTGAGGTTTGCTGACCTCGCTATGTATGAAGCTAAAAATACCAAGCAAACACTGATTTTTTATCATGATAAATTAATTCAAAAAGAGAGTAACTTCTTATTGATGACCACTAAAATTCAAACGGCCATTGAAGCAGGGAGTTTCTTTTATTTTATCAACCGGTTATTTGCGCAAAAAGTGGCGAAGAGCATGGCTTGGAAGCCTTGATCCGATGGCCTCAGCCTGATGGTAGTTATCTTTCACCTGAATACTTCATTAAGATTGCAGAGCGCAGTACACTTATTTTGTCTCTTACTAAATGGGTGATTGTTGAAGCCTTGAACAATTTATCCCGTTTATATGAAGCGGGTTTTAGTGGTTCGCTGCATATTAATTTATCTGCTCAAGATTTAAAAAGTCACGACTTTTATGAGTTTATTTGTTCATTACATGAAAATGACACGACGATAACCGATGTACTGGTTTTTGAGATCACTGAAAGTGCGATGATGACGGATATAAAGTGCGCAAGAGAGATAATTTTAGCGCTGACTGAAAAAGGTTTTCAATTTAGTATTGATGATTTTGGGACAGGTTTCTCCTCGTTCTCTTTATTAAGAGAGTTATCGATCAATCAGATCAAAATAGATCGCTCCTTTGTGAGTGGAATGCTTACTCAAAAAGCGGATTATGCCATCGTAAAATCTATTGTTTTTTTAGCTGAGCAATTAGATTGTAGTGTGGTTGCAGAAGGGGTTGAAGATTATGAAACAGAGCAAGCCTTGATCAGCTTAAATTGTGATTATGTACAGGGTTTTTATTATAGCCGACCTTTACCCATAGAAAATTTAAGAATGAATATAAACCATTTTAAAAAATCCATTAATGAGCTTAATTAAGATGCAGCCGTTTTCGATAAAATTAGATGATTTGTCAGGCAATGAGATTATTTCCTTGTTACAAGAACACCTACAAGATATGCATGCAACTTCTCCACCTGAGAGTGTACACGCCCTAGATTTGGAAGGGTTAAAAGATCCTTCTGTAAAATTTTGGACCATCTGGGATGGCGAAAACTTAGCTGGGTGTGCAGCGCTTAAGCAGTTAAATGAGCAACAAGCAGAAATAAAATCAATGAGAACGGCTAAACATTATAAACATCGAGGTGTCGCTTCACGCTTGTTACAGCATATTATTACTCAAGCTAAACTGAGTGAATTTAACCAGTTAAGTCTTGAAACGGGGTCAATGGATTATTTTTTACCTGCCCATGCTTTATATTTAAAACATGGTTTTACTTTTTGTGGTCCATTCTCTGATTACCAGGCAGATCCTAATAGTAAATTTATGTCTTTAGATTTAACGTGTAGAGTATCGTATTAACTTTACCTAACTGAGCCTTAATGCTGATGAATAAAATAGAAATTAAATATTGTAAAAAATGCCGCTGGTTAATGCGTTCTTCATGGATGGCGCAAGAGTTACTAAGTACCTTCGAAAATGAGTTAGATGAGGTTGCCTTACAACCAGGAGAAGGTGGGATTTTTGAAATGTATGCAAATGGTACGCTCATTTGGTCACGTAAAGAGATGGGCGGTTTCCCTGAAATCACTGAGCTTAAACAATTAGTGAGAAATGTGATTGCACCTGATAAAGATCTTGGCTGTATCGATCGTAAAAGTAATAAGAGCTAGGTTATTACTACAATGTCATTAATTGCTGATACACCCAAACCACCTTATTACGCGGTTATTTTCACCTCAACACGCACTGAAGGCAATAACGGCTATGCAACGACTGCGGACCGTATGATGGAACTTGCTTTACAACAACCGGGTTTTTTAGGGATTGAATCAGCACGAGAAGAGGTTGGGATAACTATCTCTTACTGGTCTGATTTAGCGTCTATCAAACAGTGGAAAGAAAATGTTGAGCATAGAGTAGCCCAGAAAATGGGGTATCAACATTGGTATAGTGAGTTTAAGGTGCGTATCAGCAAAGTAGAGCGAGATTATGGTGCTGAGTTTGAGCGTTAAGTACGGTAGCTTTTAGTACTGTATTGATAGCACTGTATTGATAGCACTGTATTGGCTATCGTTACTTTATAATGCTAAATCAAATGAGCGGTTACTCCTCAATATCTAACATATTCAATTCTTCGCTATTTAAATCGTGTACCACTAAGTCCAGTAAGTGCATTAACTGTTCTGCTTGTGTGCTATCAATACTATTAAACTTACACTGGATTTTATTTGGTATATCACTGGCTTGCTGTTTAAGAGACTGCCCTTGTTTAGTTAATTGAATAAGACGTTTACGTTTATCTGATTCATCTTTAATCACCATTAAGAGTGCTTTGTCTGTCATCTTTTTTAAGATTTGTGTCAAGGCACTGCCATCAATCGCAGTTTTCTCAATCAAAGCGGCAATGGTTATTTTATCTTCTTCCCATAGTGCCATCATTACCACATACTGAGGGTATGTCAGGTTAATGTCGGCTAATAGAGGTCGATAAGTGCGGGCAATGCTATTCGATGCCATGTACAAACGGTGACATAATTGGTTTTTTAATTGTAGTTGTGCATATGACATGGCGACTCCTTTTATCAAACATTTTAATTTGCATGCAAAGTATTTGCAATTGCTATTTATTCTAGTTATTATTTTGTGTGCAAAATAAATAAATTTTATTAATCTCAACGTTGGAGTTCATTATGAATGTATTACAAGAAGTCGCTTACACAGCTAACGCTACAGCAACAGGTGGCCGTGAAGGTATCGCTAAGTCTGATGACGGTCGTTTAGATGTTAAACTATCTACTCCTAAAAACTTAGGTGGTGATGACGGTCAAGGTACTAACCCTGAGCAACTATTTGGTGCAGGTTACGCAGCATGTTTCATCGGTGCTCTTAAGCACGTTGCTGGTGCTGAAAAAATCGCATTACCAAGCGACTTATACATCAACTCTGAAGTATCTATCGGTCCAATCGAAGGTGGTTTTGGTATCGCTGTTAAATTATCTATCTCACTAGGCGACATGGATAAAGCACAAGCTGAAACATTAGTAGAAAAAGCTGATTTAGTATGTCCATACTCAAATGCAACACGTGGCAACATTGCTAAAGAACTAGTGATCATCTAATCAGAGTGTTCATTCGTATTAAGTGTTAATACGAATAGTAGATAAGAACCGCTGATCGTTTAATGATCAGCGGTTTTTTATGCAGAACGTACCACTGGTTTTTGTTGGCCGTTATATTTCACCTGATATACTACTAATAATAACAAGCAAATAATTAATGCGAGACTAGTACTGCCTAATACACCTTGCCATCCCCATTGCTCATAAAAAGGCGCGATGAAGAATACACCTAAGCTAGCACCGCTGTAATAAAATAAGCTGTATAACGCCTGCGCGCTACCTTTACCTTTTTTCACTGAGCGACCCACTAAAGTACTTGCTTGTGCATGACAAAAGAAAAAACCAAAAGCCATTAAGATCATGCCTAGGGTCATGACTGATAAGTTTTGATGACTTAATAAAAGGTTAGCGGCCAACATAATGAAAATACCTGTTGCAACACCTGCAAGCTGCCCATAACGATTACCAAATTTACCTGCCAATGAAGCGCTCATTGTGCCACCTAAGAAGGTTACAAAGATCAAACTACGTAGTGCACTAGGTAATTCATAAGGTGCCGCTTCTAAGACACTCATTAAGTAACTAAATAGGTTAACAAAACAGCCAAAACCAAGACCAATGATGATGTAGATAATAAGAAGCTGTGGAGTTTGTATATGTTTAGCAAACATATTTAAGCTAGGTTTTAGTTGGAGTTTTTGTTTGGTGAAGTGACGTTGTTGTGGCAATGCAACATAAACGCCAATAAATAAAATTGCCGTGACAATTGCCATTCCAAAGCCCGTTGCCTGCCAGCTGCCTAGTAAGTCAACAGATGCGCCTCCAATTAAACGACTGCTGATGCCACCAATGGTGTTAGAAGCGATATAAAAGCCAACAGCCGTTGGTAGCCAGCTTTTTCTTAACTCTTCTCCTAATAACGGAATAGCCACAGCAGGGCATACTGATAGCAAAGCACCTTGAATAAAACGTAATGATAAAAATACCGTGTAGTTTTCTACCATAGGGAGCATGAATGAAATAGATAAGCCTGCAATCATGCCTTTTAAAAGAATAGGGCCTCGTCCAATTGAGTCGGAAATGCTGGCAAAGATTAATAACCCCAAGCCCATACCTAACAAAGGGGCTGACATCGCTAAGTTAGCTGCTAACAGGCTAACATTAAATTCCTGCTGTAAGGTTGGAAGTAATGGTTGTAACCAGTAGATATTAGAAAATGTCACCACTGAGCATAGACAAACAGCGATAACTAAACGATTGTAATGTGTGAATTTTTTCATTTTTTTGACAGAAGCCCCTTGTTTGATACGCGCATAATAACCGCCTAATTTAAATAAATAAATTCTGTTGTTTTTATGTTATCCATAGATATAATTTATGGGTGTTTAGATCAATTTATAGGGATAAAAAAGTGGAATTTAGACAACTACAACACTTTGTTGCGATCGTGGAAACGGGGAGTATTTCTGCAGCCGCTCGTCACCTTTTTTGGCACAACCGGCGATTAGTGCAAGTATTAAAAAACTAGAAAATGAATTGAATATGCCCTTATTGCATAGACGTGAACGTGGTGTGTCGTTAACTGAAGCAGGGGCCAAATTTTTACAGCATGCTAAACAGATTCTACAGCAAGCTAGTGATGCGAAGTTAGCGATGCAAGCAATTGAAGGCTTAGATCAAGGTGAAGTAGATATCGGTGTACCACCTATGCTCGGATCCTATTTTTTACCCCCTTTATTAATGGCCTTTAAACATCAATATCCTGCATTAGGTATGAATATCATCGATACTGGCACACGTAACATCCGTAAGCGTTTGTTAGAAGGTGATTTGGAACTAGGTGTTGTAGCTGACCACGATTTACCACCTGAATTTGAAACCGGTAAACTGATGCGAGAGGAGATGGTGGTATGTATGGCTGCCGATCACCCTTTAGCGAAGTTTGATAAAATTGAATATGCTGAGTTTCTGAAGTATGAATTAATACTGTTTGGTAAAGGTTATTACCATCATTCATTAATTGAAAGGATCAGTCAGAAAGAGAAAGCCAGCCCTCAGATAGCATTTACCAGTAATCTACTGCCTTTGATTAAGTCGATTATTCGTAAAGGTTATGCGATCTCTCCGATGTGGAAAGTGGCGATTCAAGATGACGATGAAATTATTACTCGCCCTTTTGTAGAGCCTTTCTGTATTGACCTTAGTTTGGCATGGCGAAAGGACAGTTATCTTTCTCGTGCGAATCAGGTATTTCGAGATTTTATTTTAGAAGAGGTTAAAAATAAGCGATAGTAGTGAGGTACCTACGATTAGGTGCCTCATTAACTGATTAATAGCTTTATTTATTGCAACTTAAACTTCTTAACTAATAGGTCTAGCTGATTGTTAGCTGAACTTAGCTCTTCAGTACTATCTAGTGTTTCTTGGCCATTCATTTTCAATTGTTGTACCATCTCGTTGATAGTCGTCATATTGCAACTTACCTCCTCGGTAACAACACTTTGTTGTTCCGATGCTGTTGCGATTTGAGTACTTAAGTCATTGATATGAATTATAAAGTTAGTCATGTTATCTAGGCTGTCTGTTACCTTCGCTGTATTTTCAGCCGTTCGTTGACAGCTACTTCTAGTGATATCCATTGCTGCGACTGCATTGTCAGCATCTTTACTTAATATTGTAAGTATTTGGTTGATTTCACCTGTACTGCTTTGTGTACGTGCAGCTAAAGAACGCACTTCATCAGCAACCACTGCAAAGCCTCGTCCTTGTTCTCCTGCTCTGGCTGCTTCTATCGCTGCATTTAGGGCTAATAAGTTGGTTTGATCTGCTATTTCGCCAATAACACTCAATGCTTTAATTATTTCTTGGGTATTGTTACTCATGGTATTAATGCTTGCTGAAGCAGAATCAACCTCGTCTACTAATGCAATAACACTATTTGAAGCCTCTGTGACAATTTTTTTTGATAATATCGCTTCATCATTAGCTTTTTGTGTATTCGTTGATGTATCTGCTGCGTTTTGTGCAACACTTTCAGAAGTGCTACTCATTTCTGTAATAGCACTGACGACTTGATCTGTTTCACTTGCATGAGTGAGTAAGGCATTATTTGATTTTATTGACTGCTCATTTAATTGTTTTGTTGTAGCTGTGATATTTGAGGAAGCTTGTGAAATATCAAGCATCATAGATTGCAGATAAATAATAAAGTTATTTACAGATCTACTAATATCACTTAATTCATCGTTATTCATAATCGTTATGCGTGATGTTAAGTCTGCTTCACCAGTGGATAGCGTATCAATACGATCTTTTAATATACGTAAATTTTTCATAATCGCCGTAATGATCCAAACAACTATTACAAATGATAAGAGGATTAACACACTTGCTGTAGTGATCATTGAGGTGACTTGTTGATCAAATATATTTTCAGTAACTTCTGTCAAGCTATTTTGAACTTCAATAATATCGTTTTCATATACACCTGTAACAATAGTCCACCCCCAATCTGGGAAGATATTTCGAGAATAGGTTATTTTGTTTTCATGTTGCTTCGTTGCCGAGTTTTCATAAACGACTTTTACTATTGCTTCCGTTTTACCTTTAATACCATTTGCAATTAATTTAGTACTTTCTGTTGCTGTATTTATGATTGATTTTTTAGGGTGAGCGATGATCTTCCCCTCTTTATCTTGAATCCAGAAGTATCCATTTTTTCCATATTTAGCAACGACCACTGCATGCAAGGCGGCACTTATCTTATCTGCTCGTAACGTACTTATATATTCTCCACTAGCAATAACAAGGTCTAAAGGTGCAAAATAAAAAGAAGCCGTAATTTTATCTTCTTGAGTATTTGTTGTTGGGTTGGTAAAAGCATATTCGCTAAAGCCTATCTCATTATCTTTAGCGGCTTTAACAATATCTCGGACAAAATATTTACCGTCTCCACTGACCTTATTGTAATCATTTACACCTATGTTATTTAAATTACTCCCGTAAGCTTTTGCTATATAAGATGACGCATTATAAGCAAATAAATAACGGCCATTATTCCAGCGGTATTGGTTTATAAAGTTATAAATACTTGTTTCAGCTTCTGCTTTAGAATTGCTATTTTCATAGATATTGTTGAAGGTTGAGCTGAATTCAGACATTTCATCAGCGAGGCCTTTTTTAATATTCTCAATTTTTGAATCGTTATAAAAACCAGTTATTGCATAGGTGATGGTATCTATTTGACCTTTAAGGTTATTGTTGAGTACTTCAGCTAGTTGTACTTGTACATTTTCTTTTTCTTTATCGAGTACATAATTTTCAGTCTCAATAGAAGAATAGATAAAAAATGCCGCCATAATTAATAGCGGCGCACATAGTGTAATCACTAGCTTTGTTTTGATAGTTAATGATACGGACATTTATATTCCTTGCTTTAGATATTTAATTACAGGAATTATAGACCAGAAAGAAGGGGATATTTTTAATAGTTACTACTTTAGTGATATTTATCAATTCTGCTGATATTTCCCAAAAAACAGCTTAATTTTAGATGTTTAGGTGAGAAGGAAGTGTTGATTTTTTAGAGGAAGTGACCTTATACCAATCATAGTAAGTAACTGCTCTATTTTACTTGTTAAAACAACTTATTTTTTCGTTGTAAGTTTCGTATAGGGAACAACCATTTACATCAACTTACGCCTCAAACTAAGCCATTTTTCCGGCGCAAAATTTAGATCAGTTATTTAATACAATTGGTATTAGGTATTTATTTAGTATAGGTTTGTGTTGGTTTTAGACTAAAAAAAGGGACTCAATGAGTCCCTTCGTAATAGGTTATTCGGCGCTTAGTTTAATAAACGTGCGCGGATAGTACCTTCAATTTGTTTCAGTTTTTCTAATGCTGTATCTGCATCTTCACTGTTTACATCAATAACTACGTAACCAATATTTTCATTAGTTTGTAAGTATTGTGCTGCGATGTTGATGTCGTTGTCAGCAAACGCCAAGTTGATCTTAGTTAAGATACCTGGTTGGTTACGGTGAATATGTAATAGACGGCTTGCATCTTTATGTGCAGGTAAAGACACTTCAGGGAAGTTCTTAGAAGACAATGTTGAACCGTTATCAGAGTACTTAACCAGTTTACCCGCTACTTCGTAACCGATATTTTCTTGTGCTTCTTGCGTACTACCACCAACGTGTGGCGTTAGGATCACGTTATCAAATTCACGTAGAGGAGATTCAAACTCTTCTGTGTTTGATTTTGGCTCAGTTGGGAATACATCAACCGCTGCGCCCGCTAATTTTTTGCTACGTAATGCATCACAAAGTGCAGGGATGTCAACAACAGTACCACGTGCAGCATTCATGAATATCGCACCATCTTTCATTTGTGCGAATTCTTCAGCACCCATCATATTCTTTGTTGAATCAACTTCAGGTACGTGCAAGCTAACAACATCTGATTTAGCTAATAACTCTTTCATGCTTGCTACTTGCGTTGCATTACCTAATGTCAGTTTGTTTTCAATGTCGTAGAAAGAAACATTAAAACCTAAACCTTCAGCAAGAATACCAAACTGTGTACCGATATGACCGTAACCGATAATACCTAGATTTTTACCACGCGCTTCGTATGATGCAGTTGCAGACTTATCCCACTCACCACGGTGAGCTTTAGCGTTACGCTCTGGAACACCACGTAATAATAGTAATGCTTGACCAAGTACTAATTCAGCAACACTACGTGTATTAGAGAAAGGCGCGTTAAATACAGCAACACCTTTTGCTTGTGCTGCGTCTAGATCCACTTGGTTAGTACCGATACAGAAACAACCGATAGCCACTAGTTTCTCTGCTGCTGCTAATACTTTTGCATTTAGGTTAGAGCGAGAACGGATACCGATGAAATGTACGTCTTTAATTTTTTCAATTAAATCTTCTTCACTTAATGAAGTCTTAATACTTTCAATGTTTGTGTAACCCGCATCAGTGAATGTTGCCACTGAACTAGGGTGTAAACCTTCTAGTAGAAGAACTTTAATTTTATCTTTATTGAGTGAATACTTAGTCATTGTATTTCCTTGAGCCTTATTTAAAGGTGAATGGACAATTTTGCGAATAATTTTAGTGCGCGTAAAATAGCAAAAATAGTCGTCATTGTGAATCTGAGAGTGCTGTTTCCTATATGCTAAAATGAAACAACTTATTACTGACGACTGTTGTGCGATTACGCTAGATTGACTCTCACTGTATTGAATCTAGCCGAGAGCCAACTTTACATTTATTTTAAGGTATCTACACCGCTATCTGTACCAACGAGTACCACGTTAGCTGCGCGGTTTGCGAATAAACCATTCGTTACAACACCAACAATTGAATTGATTTGGTTTTCTAACGTTAATGGTTCAGCAATTTTAAGATTATATACATCTAAAATAACATTACCGTTATCTGTTACTACGCCTTCACGGTATACCGGGTCACCGCCTAATTTAACTAATTCACGTGCAACGTAACTACGCGCCATTGGAATCACTTCAACAGGTAGCGGAAATTCACCCAGAATATCGACATTTTTAGTATCATCGACGATACAAATAAACTTATCAGCAACGGCTGATACTATTTTTTCACGTGTTAATGCAGCACCACCACCTTTAATCATGTGGTTGTATGGGTTAATTTCATCTGCCCCATCAACATAGATGCTCAACTCTGACACTTCATTAAGGTCGAACACTTCAATGCCAAACCCTTTTAATTTTTCAGTGGACGCTTCTGAACTGGATACTGCACCAACAATGTCGTTTTTGATGGTTGCTAATGCATCAATAAAATGATTAACCGTTGAACCTGTACCAACACCGACAATGGTATCTTTTTCTACATATTCTAGGGCTGCATAAGCGGCTGCTTTTTTCTTGTCGTCTTGCGTCATGACTTTTAATCCTGTTCTGTGAGAGTGAGTCTTGAAAGTGGCGCGATTATACCCTTAATTACGCTGTTAATTTAAGCTAAATTTATGAAAAACCGTGAATTAATTGTGGGGTTTATTTTTTGTCTGAAAAAAGTAAATGTTGTTGCGGTGTTATTATCTCTGGTAAGGGCACATCCCAAGCTGTAATGGGCAGTGATTTTACGCATTGACAGTCATGTGCTAAACCGATTGGATAAGGCCCTGATTGGTCTGTAAACCAAGGGGCTAACAGACGATCATAATAACCACCGCCCATACCAATACGGTTACCTTGTGTATCAAAGGCAACTAAAGGTGTGCATACAATATCTAATTTCTCAACGGGGAAAATTTCAGGGTGCTCTGCAAGGTGAGTTAACTGCTCAGGAGCTTGATTAAATAAGCTAGCCAGTTTGGGCTCTTTGATACCATAGCGGTTGATGATCATCTCTGTATCTGCTTGATAAGCTAAAAAGAATAAATGGCCTGTTTGCGTTGGATGCACCATAGGTAGATAGACTTGTTTACCTTGTTGCCAACACCACTCAATAAACGGTGTTAGGCCTATCTCTCCATCATAAGCTAAGGTCACTGAAATATGTTGCGCTTGTGCAATACGAGTATGTTGTTGCAAACGTAAAAATAAATCGGCAGAGGCAATTTGTTGCTGTTCTTCACTTAATGCTTTTCGTGCTTGGCGCACGGTTTTTCGAATCTTGTCACGCTGAGAAGTAATAATAACCGTCACCAATAAGTTGTGTTGAGATAGCTAATATTTTATCAACAATACAGTTATACACACAACCAAAGAGATTGATTAAATTCAGTGGGGGAAGTTTATATAGGGATGTTTTTAGGAACGTAAAATGCTGAATTTTAAACGCTGAGTTATTGTTATAAAAACAATAAAAAAATCAGCTAGAAATGAGTTAACCCAAGGATACCGCTGTTGACTGTGACCTTGAACCCGAAGGTCAAGGTGGTGTATCAGTGCTTACCGCAGGTTTCTCGATACTAGTCGAGTTTACACAATAGTAATCAACCTAATTCACCAGGGTAATACTTATCGGCTCAGGGACTTAGTCAAGATTAACGGGTACCCGAGGGTTGAATAAACTGTACCTACTTTAATTGGGTTTTTAAAGGCTTTTTAAGAAAAAATGGGAAGTTTGTGACTGCTTGATGTTTTTTTACACACAATATTTCACTCACGCTAATTAATGGCGTTATTTTGTGTACGATCTTTGCTTGATAACTAGACTTAAGGAGTAGGCTTGGGAAAATGGTTTATGTTTCAATTCTTTGTCTTTCATTTGCTATTTTTCATTAAAATTAGCCGACTAATTTAAGGACGATTAAGAGGTATTAAGAGTGATTAAGTGTAATTAAAATAAAAATTGTTATAAATACCGAAACCGTTAATTTTTTATGTTAAGTGGTGTCGGTATGTTTTTAAGGCTGGATATAAAACCAAATGAATAAGGCGTTATTAATTCTGTGTGAGATTACTCTTCGCTTGTAGGTGTTTTATCTAAAGCACCATTAATTGCATCTTGTAATTGTTGAATACGGTTATTTAATTGGTCTGTCTGTGCTTGCATTTCTGCTTTGATCGTATTGAGTTGATGGCGATAGTTTAATGCAGCCATCACCACTAATTGATCATTACGTAGATGTCTGGTGTTGCTTTTCATCTCTTTAAGATGCTCATCAACTTGAGCAACAGTCCCTAGCAGGTTGTCTTGCTCACCGTCAGGGCAGCCGATTTTATACTGTTGGCCTAAAATAGTGATATCAAGATGTGCCATAATGCCCCCGTTAAATTGATTAAATAAGGGAGTGGTCTGTTTCCCTAAAAAAATGTTGTATTGTGCGCGAACTATATCGACCTAGCTATCAAGTTTCAAGTACTTACTGGCGACGAGATCCCGTGGATGATAGAATAAGTTAACTATCTTTCGTTTATTATGAGTGTCGCTATGAATTCTGCTGTATTACCAAGTTTTGATAAAATTTCGCAAGCCCTTGAACAGGCGGAGCTATTCACTAATGCCGCGGAGACCCATGGGGTACTATCTGGCTTTGTATGCGGTGGCATCGCATTGGATGATAAAAGCTGGCAGCCATTGTTTAATGATGTGGTGAATGAAGGGATGGGGTTACCCTCAGAGCTGAAAAAACTGATCGCTGAAATCTACGCTGACGTAGTAAAACAATGTACAGATGATGGATTAGGATTTCATTTATTACTTCCAGCGGACGATAAACCCTTAGATGAGCGTGCAGAAGCAATGGCGCAATGGGCTCAAGGTTTTTTAGTTGGTTTTGGTATGGTGCAACAGTCTCTGAATCAAGCATCGGAAGATGTTCAAGAAGTGATTCGTGATATTCGCGATATTTCTCAACTATCTCTTGATTTCGAACAAGAAGATGAAGAGTCAGAAATTGCATTTACAGAAATTGTTGAGTACCTTCGAGTGAGTGCGATGTTATGTTTTAATACTTTTTCTCGTCAAACATCGTCACCTGTTTCTAACACACTGCATTAATCTGAGAGCTTATGACTGAATTTATAAAACGCCGTCAACAATTTGCCGATAGCATGCTAGATAACAGCATGGCTATTTTCCCTGCTAATCAAGAACTAACCCGAAGCAATGATACTGAATTCCGCTTTCGTCAAAACAGTGATTTCTATTACCTGTGCGGGTTTAATGAACCTGATGCATGCCTGCTATTGATTAAACAAGGTGCGCAACTAACCACGGTTTTATTTAATCGTAAAAAAGATAAAACAGCTGAGATTTGGCATGGTTACCGTATGGGACAAGCTGAGGCAATTAACACTCTCGCAGTTGATCAAGCATATGTTATCGATGAATTCGAAAGTAAATTAAGTGAACTGTTGGTAGGCATTGAAAATTTATATTACCCAACGTTAAGCGGTTTTGCTTTAGACCAGTCTTTAGAAAAAGTACTAAATGGGTTGCGTAGTCAATCTCGTAGTGGCGTGATCAGTACTAATCAATTTTTAGATTGGCGACCTGCTTTACATGAGATGCGTTTATTTAAGAGTGAAGCTGAGCAAGCGATAATGCGTAAAGCCGGTGAAATATCAGCATTAGGTCATGTTCGTGCCATGCAACAGTGCCAACCTGGTATGTTTGAGTTTCAACTACAATTAGAAGTGGAATACGAGTTTGCACGTCAAGGTACACGTGATGTAGCTTATAACAGCATTGTTGCTGGCGGTAATAACGCTTGTATCTTACATTACACGGAAAATGACCAAGTATTACAAGATGGCGATTTGGTGTTGATCGATGCGGGTGCTGAATATCAAGGTTACGCAGGTGATATTACACGTACTTTCCCTGTTAATGGCCGTTTTACAGAAGAACAAGCGATTATTTATCAACTGGTATTAGATTGTCAGTTATTAGCTTTAGCGTTGGTTAAACCTGGTATTAGTGTCTTAGAGATCAATCAACAGGTTGTGACTAAAATGACTGAAGGTTTATTAGCGTTAGGACTGTTAAAAGGTGACTTAAGCAGTTTGCTTGAAGAACAAGCTTATCGCGCTTTTTACATGCATGGTTTAGGGCATCCTATTGGTTTAGATGTGCATGATGTGGGCAATACTGGCACCATTAAATCGCCGCGTGCGCTACAAGCTGGCATGGCTATTACCATTGAGCCTGGTTTATATATTAGCCAAGATGCAGATGTTGATGACCGCTGGAAAGGTATTGGTGTACGTATCGAAGATGATGTCATTGTGACAGAGACTGGCTGTGAAATTTTAACGTCTGCTGTGCCAAAAGAGATTAAAGCAATTGAAGCGTTAATGAATGGCTAAATTATCTCAACCACATCGACCAATACTTGATACGGCAGAGCCGCTTGACGCTATCATCTACGATGTAGTGATTGTCGGGGCGGGGATGTCGGGCTCGTTATTAGCGCTAACCTTGTTAACGCAAAACCCACAATTGAAGGTCTTGTTATTAGACGAAAATGCACAACGTCTAGAGTCCATACAAGAGAAAGAGTTTGAGTACCACCCCAGTTTCGATGCGCGTTGTATTGCATTAAATGCTGGCTCTGTTGATATTTTAAGTGGTTTATCTTTATGGGGGATATTAAAGCCCATGCACAGCCGATTGAAAGCATTCAAGTTTCAGATAAGGGCTACTTTGGTGGTGCTGAGTTAACACCTGAATTATCAGGAGAGGCTTTTGGCTATGTGGTGGAGTTACGTCGCGTAGGTAAAGTTCTGTCACGTACATTAGCGGCTTTTTCCTCTTTAACTACTTTACATCAAGTCAAATTAACAGACTTAAATCAACAACCCGAGCTGATCCAATGTGTTTTGGATAATGGCCAAACGGTGAGTGCAAAGTTATGTGTTGGGGCCGATGGCTGCCATAGTCAGGTGCGAAAATTAGCGCGTATTAGTAGTAGCTTGTCTGACTATCAGCGCAGTGCGATTATTTGTAATGTGCGATGTAATAAAGCCCACAAAAATATCGCCTATGAACGCTTTACTAAAAGTGGGCCGATCGCTTTGTTGCCACTTACGGATAACCGTTTCTCATTAGTGTATTGTGTTGAGAAACAGCAAGCGGAACAGATTGCTGATCTATCTGACAGTGAGTTCTTAGCGCAATTACAGAAAAAGTTTGGTTATCGTGCAGGATTATTTGAGCAAACTGGTAAGCGTGATATCTATCCTTTAAACCTATTAAAAACCACTAAACCACTTTCTCATCGCACTGTTTGTATTGGTAATGCGGCGCATAGTTTACATCCTGTGGCTGGGCAAGGTTTTAACTTAGGGTTAAGAGATCTGTTTGTACTTGCGACTATTATTGCTGCGTCTGATGATGTTGGATCGTTTTCCATGCTAAATGATTATTGGCAATGTCGTGAAAAAGATCACCACAGTACAATTTGGATGACCGATAGCCTAGTGCGTATCTTTAGCAACCATTATCCAATGTTAAGTATTCCTCGTAACATTGGTCTAAAAGCAATGAATCTTTTTCCATTTTTATCTACGCCTATTATCGAACAGTCTAAAGGGCAGTTTGATTTGTTTAACAGAGAGAAATTATCATGATGCAATCCTATGATGTCACCATTGTTGGTGGCGGTATGGTTGGCTTAACGCTAGCCCGCTGTTTAGCGAATAGCACATTGTCGATTGCGATCATAGAGTCTAAGCAACCTGTTGTATTGACAGCAGAGCCTGAAAATCGTGTCAGCGCATTAAGTTTTGCGAGTAAAACCTTATTTGAAAATTTAGATGTCTGGTCACATTTATCTGAGCAACGCGTTACGCCATACCATCAGATGCAAGTATGGGAAAAAGACAGTTTTGGAAAAATTGCTTTTGATGCCAAACAGGTTAATCAGTCTGATCTAGGTTATATTGTTGAAAATACTAATCTACAACAAGCTTTGTTAACTAGCGTGCAAAAGCAGGCGAATGTGAGCTTCTTTTGTCCTGATGCTTTGCAAAATATGGCGATTGGTGACGGCGAAGCTTGGTTAACTTTAGAAAGCGGCAAACAGCTTACTTCTAAATTAGTGGTGGCTGCCGATGGTGCTAATTCATGGGTACGCCAGCAATTAAATATTCCATTAACCCAATGGGATTATCAGCATAATGCGATTGTTGCTACTATTAAAACTGCAGATCCCCATCAAGCTTGTGCTCGACAAATTTTTACCGCACAAGGACCGTTAGCCTTTTTACCTCTATATGGTCAATACACTAGTTCGATAGTGTGGTCATTACCTCCAGAGCAAGCTAGTTTATTGATGGCCTTAGATGATCAAGCTTTCAATCAAGTTTTAGCGCGTACCTTTGATAACCGTTTAGGCTTGTGTGAAGTGCAAGGTAAGCGTCATTGTATTCCGTTAACCATGCGCTATGCACGTGACTTTGCAAAACACCGCGTAGCTTTGATTGGAGATGCAGCACATACAATTCATCCTTTAGCTGGGCAGGGTGTTAACTTGGGGTTACTCGATGCCGCTTGTTTAGCTGAAGAGATCCTCAAACAGGTTGAGCAAGGCAGTGATATTGGCTTGTACCAAAACTTGCGCCACTTTGAACGTTGGCGTAAGACTGAAGCGACTGAAATGATTGCTTCAATGGAGTTATTAAAACAATTGTTCGACGGTGATAATCCAGTTAAAAAAATATTAAGAGATACCGCCTTGTTAATGGCCGATACTATTTCGCCATTAAAAAAACAATTTATTAAACAAGCAATGGGGGTCAATGGCCATAAACCTGCCATCTGTTTACCTAAAGCGCTTGTTTAAAGGCTAAATCATTAACTTGTAACCTTGTTTTTTGGCATTTGCTAAGAGAACAGGTATATTAGCGATAATTTTACTTACGCCTTTGATTAAATACCTCGTTTATTAATAAAACGAGTCTATGATTGAAGGTTTCTAATACCATAAGAGCGAAATAATATGATCATTAAACCAAAGATTCGTGGCTTTATTTGTACGACTACACACCCAACGGGTTGTGAAAAAAACATTCAAGCACAAATTGAATACACTAAAGAACAAGGCAAAATTGAAAAAGGCCCTAAACGTGTATTAGTGATTGGTTCTTCTGCTGGTTACGGCATGTCATCACGTATTGCTGCGGCATACGGTAGTGACGCATCAACGATTGGTGTTTTCTTTGAAAAACCGGCTACTGATCGTAAACCTGGTTCTGCTGGTTGGTACAACAGTGCTGCTTTTGATAAGCAAGCAAAGGCAGATGGCCTATACGCTAAAAGCGTTAACGGTGATGCATTCTCTAACGAAACTAAACAATTAGTTATCGATACAATCAAAGCTGACCTAGGTCAAATTGATGCGGTTATCTACTCAGTTGCTGCGCCAGTTCGTAAACTACCTGATACAGGTGAAGTAGTACGTTCAAGCCTAAAACCAATTGGTGAGACTTACACATCAACGGCTATCGATACTAACAAAGATACGATCATTGAAGCGTCTGTAGAGCCTGCAACTGAAGAAGAGATTGCTAATACTGTTACTGTAATGGGTGGACAAGATTGGGAACTTTGGATGAATGCATTAGCAGAGGCTGGTGTGTTAGCTGAAGGTGTTAAAACCGTTGCTTACTCTTACATCGGTACTGAAATTACCTGGCCAATCTACTGGGATGGCGCATTAGGTAAAGCAAAAATCGATTTAGATCGTGCTTCTACAGCTATCCAAGCACAACTTGATTCGCTAGGTGGTGAAGCTTACGTATCAGTACAGAAGAGTGTTGTTACGCAAGCAAGTGCTGCGATCCCTGTTATGCCTTTATACCTATCAATGGTATTTAGAATCATGAAAGAAAAAGGTTTACATGAAGGTTGTATGGAACAGATTCATCGTCTATTCACAACACAACTATTCAAAGCTGATGGTGCTGCACCAACGACTGATGAAGCACGTCGTCTGCGTCTTGATGATTGGGAGCTTCGTGATGAAGTTCAACAAGCTTGTGCAGAATTATGGCCACAAATCACCACAGAAAATCTGTTTGAATTAACTGATTACCAAGAATACAAAGATGAGTTTTTACAACTGTTTGGTTTTGGTGTTGACGGTGTTGATTACGAAGCTGATGTGGACACATTGGTAGAGTTTGATTGCCTATAATTACGTATTCAATCATTGAATAAATTGAAAATGCCCGCTTTATGCGGGTATTTTTTTAGCAAAGCGTTAAGCTTTAGTATTTGGGAGTAACAAACAGATGACTTTTTTGTTGCAACTTCTCACTAAATAATTAGAATTATGCACCATCGGTATGTAGCGCAGCTTGGTAGCGCACTGTCATGGGGTGTCAGGGGTCAGAAGTTCGAATCTTCTCATACCGACCAATTTCCTCGTTTATTAATTACCTTTCCTCTCATATAAAGGAAGTTTCATGTCTCGCTTTTCATTGCCAGAATCTCAACTATTAAAAGAAGTTAAAACTGTTTTTGAAGTACAAAGTGCTGCAATCACGGATCATAGTAATCAAGTGGGTGAAGCTTACTTACAAGCTTTAGCATTGATGAAAAACTGCCAAGGTCGTGTGATTGTATGTGGTATGGGGAAGTCTGGACATATCGGTACTAAGATTGCTGCAACACTTGCATCTGTTGGTACACCTTCATTCTTTATGCACCCAGGTGAAGCCTTTCATGGTGACCTAGGGATGGTCACTAAAGATGACGTATTACTGCTTATTTCTTACAGTGGGGAGACAGATGAGTTATTAAAAATCATCCCATCATTACAACACTTTGGTAATAAAATCATCTCTATTACTGGCGGCAAAGACTCAACATTAGCCAAGCACTCTGATGTGGTATTGGATGCTAGTGTAGAAAAAGAGACCTGCCCAAACAACTTAGCACCAAGTACGTCTACCACCTTAACCTTAGTGATTGGTGATGCATTAGCGAATACATTAACCTTAGAAAAAGACTTTAGCCCAATGGATTTTGCGCGTTTTCATCCAGGAGGCAGCTTAGGTAAACGATTACTGACTTTTGTTCGTGATGAAATGCGCAGTGATAACTTACCGATTGTTAGTGCACAAACGTCAGTAACAGATGTGTTAATGGTGATGACTGAAACGCGTACTGGCTTAGCTTTAGTGTTAGACGGTGATAACTTACAAGGTGTGATCACAGATGGTGACGTTCGTCGTTTCTTGATTTCTGGTGAAAGTATTGTGGATAGCCAAGCATCAAACTTAATGAATACAACACCTCGTTTAATTTCTGCATCTGCTCGCTTAACCGAAGCGGAAGAGTTAATGCGTGAAAAGCATATTAAATGGCTGGTGGTCAGTGAAGATGGTAAAAAAGTGGATGGTATTATCGAGTGGGGGCAGTAGAACTCGCTAGCCAAAGACTTTAAAGTAGAAAGGATGAACTTGTGTTCATCCTTTTTTGTTTTTAAGGCATCTTCATTAAGAGTACTAGCAACTATACCAATCATAGTAAGTAACTGATCTATTTTACTTGTTAAAACAACTTATTTTTTCGTTGTAAGTTTCGTATAGGGAACAACCATTTACATCAACTTACGCCTCAAACTAAGCCATTTTTCCGGCGCAAAATTTAGATCAGTAATTTAATACAATTGGTATTACATCAAACGGTCTTTAAGTTGCCACATTTTGAACACACCAAAAAAGAAAATCTCAACCCCTTCTTTTTTGGTTAATTTTAACTTTTCAGCAAAAGCCCCATAAATCACTAATAATTGGATTGCATGCATAACGACAACAAAGGCTAATAAAAAGTAGAAAGCCATGGCTGCTTTACCTAGGAAAGGCAATACTAAATTAACCAGTAATAAGCCCCAAATAATCACCATCAAGCCTTTTGCAAAGGGGATAAAATAAGCCATTATTTCTCTCTCTTGAATAATTGATAGCGAACTTGTCCGGCATTTTTCTCTTTTAGTAGCGCCCAATTATTCGGAAAGTTCAAGTTAGTTAAGGTATTTTCAACTTCTACATAAATAAGGCTGTTGTCGGTTAAGTAACCTTGTGCTTCTAATTGGTCGATACAAGGTTGTGCCAAGCCAAGGTTAAAAGGTGGATCAACAAAGACTACATCATATTGTTGGTCGGCTGTTTGGGTTAAATAGCGTAAAGAGTCACCCTGTATCACCTGGGCATTTTCTGCTTTTAATGTGCCGATATTATTTTTTAATTGCGTTGCGACTTGCTTATCTAACTCTAAAAATGTGCAAGATTGGCAGTAACGAGATAAAGCTTCAAAGCCTAAACTACCACTGCCACTGAAACAATCGAGGCAGTTTGCATCACGAATATCATGCATTAGCCAATTAAACAGGGTTTCTTTGGTGCGGTCTGTAGTAGGTCTTAATCCTTGTTTATCTTTGACTGGCAGCTTTTTTCCACGCCATTGGCCTGATATTAATCGGATAAATCCATCGGAGTTGGGCTTTTTGCCTTTTTCTTGGCTTGAAGCTCGTTGATTTTTACGCATATTATTTTAAGTCCGGGAAGCAATAGTGTTAATATAGCAGTTCAGTATGCTCGCTATTTTAGCAGGGTAATCAGCTTGTTAGTAAGGTTTTTAATTAATGTCTAAAAAGAAAGGGTTGTTTTCATGGTTTTCTAAAAAACCAGCCAAGAAAACAGAGCAAGAGATACAGTCAGAAGTATTAGCTCAACAAGAAGCACAGGAAGCGGCGCAACAAGCCGAATTAGCTGAACAGGAAAAAGCGGCACAGGCAGAACAGCAAGCCAAGTTAGCTGCTGAACAAGCTGAACAAGAGCGTCTTGCTATTGAAGCTAAATTAGCAGCAGAAAAAGCAGAAGCAGATAAGCAAGCTCAACTAGCGGCCGAGAAAGCTGAGCAGGAACGTCTTGCTGTAGAAGCTAGGTTAGCGGCAGAGAAAGCTGAGCAAGAGCGTCTTGCAGCAGAAGCTCAACTAGCTGCTGAGAAAGCTGAGCAAGAGCGTCTTGCAGCAGAAGCTCAACTAGCGGCTGAGAAAGCTGAGCAAGAGCGTCTTGCAGCAGAAGCTCAACTAGCGGCTGAGAAAGCTGAGCAGGAACGTCTTGCAGCAGAAGCTAAACTAATGGCTGAGAAAGCTGAGCAGGAACGTCTTGCAGCAGAAGCTAAATTAGCGGCTGAAAAAGCAGAGCAAGAAAAGCTAGCGTTAGCGGTAGAGCAAGCCAAAAAAGAGCAAGCAGAGAAAGCGCGTTTAGCATACCAAGAAGCTCAGCGAAATGCAGAGTTAGCTCGCCAACAGGTAGAGCAAGATGTTGTTGAGGAAATTGAACAAGAGCAACAAGTTGAACCTGTTAGTGAAACTGTTGCCCCACAGGAAGATAAAAAATTAGGCTTCTTTGCTCGTTTTGCTCAAGGGTTAAAGAAAACACGTCTGAGTATTGGTAGCGGTTTATTATCTTTATTCAAAGGTAAAAAAATTGATGATGATCTGTTTGAGGAGTTAGAAGAACAACTGATCGTTGCCGATATTGGTGTGGAAACAACCTTACGTATCATTAATAACTTAACTGATCATGCAAATAGAAAACAGTTAAAAGATGCAGAAGTACTGTATGACCTATTAAAGAAAGATCTGTCTGATATCCTAGATGAAGTTGAGCAGCCGCTAGTCATTGACCAAACCAAAAAACCTTACGTTATTTTAATGGTAGGAGTAAACGGTGTGGGTAAAACCACCACCATTGGTAAGCTAGCGAAAAAATATCAAAACGAAGGAAAATCAGTGATGCTTGCTGCGGGTGATACATTCCGTGCCGCTGCGGTAGAACAGTTACAAGTATGGGGGGAGCGTAACGATATCCCAGTGATTGCCCAACAAACAGGTGCAGATAGTGCATCGGTTTTATTTGATGCAATGGATGCCGCACAAGCACGTGGCGCTGATGTATTAATTGCTGATACGGCAGGGCGTTTACAAAATAAAGATCACTTGATGACCGAGCTAGCTAAAGTGGTGCGTATCATGCGTAAAAAAGATGAGACTGCGCCACATGAGATCATGTTAACCATTGATGCAGGTACCGGACAAAATGCCATTAGCCAAGTTAAATTATTTAACGAAGCGGTAGGGTTAACCGGCGTTACCTTCACTAAATTAGATGGTACAGCGAAAGGCGGGATTATCTTCTCTATTGCCGATCAGTTTAAATTACCTATTCGTTATATAGGCGTAGGTGAAGGCATTGATGATCTAAGAGAGTTTAATGCCAAAGAGTTTATTGATGCACTTTTCTCAAAAGAAGAAGAATCATAACAAGGTAAAAATAGACGATGATATTATTTGAAGAAGTCAGTAAGGTTTATAGTGATGACCATATCGCATTAAATTCCGTTAACTTTCACTTAAAACAAGGTGAAATGGCCTTCTTAACAGGGCACTCTGGTTCCGGTAAAAGTACGTTACTAAAATTAGTTAGCCTAATGGAAAGACCAACGGCGGGGCGAATTGTATTAAATGGTAATGATATCAGTCATATTAAAGGCAACGATATTCCCTATTTACGTCGCCATATTGGAATGATTTTTCAAGATCATCGTCTGTTAATGAATAGAACCGTATTAGATAATGTTGGTTTACCTTTATTGATTGAAGGTTATAGCCGTTTTGAAATTAAACGTCGTAGCCTAGCAGCATTAGAGAAAGTTGGTCTGTCAGGCAAAGAAGATGCCTTCCCAATCAACTTGTCGGGCGGTGAACAACAACGTGTTGGTATTGCGCGCGCTATTATCAACCAACCTCCATTATTACTTGCCGATGAGCCTACCGGTAATCTAGACCCTAAATTGTCATTAGAAATTTTAACGCTATTTGAATCTTTAAATAAGTTCGGTATGTCAGTCTTAATCGCCACCCATGATTTAGGACTAATTGCTAAAATGCGTTATCGTACCTTGACCTTGCGTGAAGGTCATATGATTAATGATGGTCTACTAAGGGATTGATATGAATAACAGTTTGGGTGCAAGCAAAAGAAAATTATCAGGCTCTCCAAAGATTAATAAAGTCTCATTTTTTGGACGTGTCAAAGCCACTATCAGTCAACACATTCATCAACTTGTTCATAACTTTATGGAGTTATGGAAAACCCCATTTGCTACATCGATGACCATTTTAGTATTAGGGTTAGCACTATCATTACCCACAGTATTTCATGTTGTTTATAAAAACGTTGATCGTGTTGGTGGACAATGGGAAAGCGCATCAGAAATCAGTTTATTCTTGAAAAAGGATCTCTCTGAAGAGCAGATACAAGTATTAATCAATAAATTAGGCTTGTATGAGAATATTGAAACGGTTACCTATATCTCTCGTCATCAAGCCTTACAAGAGTTTAAAGAGATGTCGGGTTTCTCTAAAGCCTTAAACTATTTAGATGAAAATCCATTACCCGCCGTATTGATTGTGGTGCCCGTTGAATCAGCAATGAATTCCGCAGGTACTAAGTTGTTAGTGGCTAATTTAGAGCGTGAACAAGATATAGATTTAGTGCGTGTTGATATTGATTGGATTGAGAAACTACAGGCTATCTTCTATTTAGTGGTGGACATTGTAATTGCCATTGCTACCTTATTACTATTGTCAGTGTTATTAATCGTAAGTAATACCATTCGCCTTAATATCCTTAATCAACGTGCAGAAATAGAAGTATTAAAGCTAGTGGGGCAACTAACCGCTTTATCCAATTGCCTTACCTTTACATTGGTGCCTGGTATGGTTTCTTAGGTGGGGTGATTGCGTGGTTATTTTCAACCATTATGGTTATCTGGTTAGAGTCTGGTGTTGTTAACTTAACAGGGCTTTATAAAGCTAAATTTGAGATTATCTCTTTGACCTTTAATGAGTCTATTATGTTATTGTTTATAGGTGCTTTATTGGGGCTTATTGCCTCATTTATATCGGTCAAACAGTACCTAGTGACGATAGAGCCTAAATAATACGCATGAAAAATATCAAAAACATCTGAATTTAAATTAAAGAGATCTGCTTGATCTCTTTTTTTGCCTGTAGAATGTGATCTAGTTCACAAAATAAATTGTGAACAAGGAGCACAGGTGTTTTATGAAAGTTGTTGATATTAAATTGTTACCAGTCTCTTCACCTACTTTTCAAACGTTAATTCAAGAACAGATAGCGGTTCAAAAAGAGACAAAATTAATCGATATAATTGCTGAATGTAAGGAAATATTAGCAATTCGTCTGGATGGGAGGTTAATTGCCTATGCAACTTTTGACTTAATTGATGGTCAAATAATGCGAGTTAACTCTCTACATTTTAGAGATCTATTCCAACATCATGTGTTGGCCCAATATTGGCTATCACGTTATGTTAAGCGAAAAATAGCAGATAAATGTTATTTAAATTTTTTGATAGCCAGTTAACCTTTTTAGCGGCTTAAAATATTTTTATTTTTATTTTGCTACTGTATAATAAGTTGTTTCTTGTTAAGAAACATTTATTAACAAAAACTTAAAGTATTCAAAGGTGAATCATGAGTGAAACAATAAATTCGATGAGTCTCGTTCCTCAAGGAAGTATTGGAGCCTATGTTCAATCTGTTAATTCATTCTCCAAGCTAAGCGCTGAAGAAGAGCAAGAGTTAGCAGAACGTCTATTTTACCAAGGTGATTTAGAAGCCGCTAAAAAACTAGTTATGTCGCATCTGCGTTTTGTTGCGTACATTGCTAAAAGTTATGCCGGTTACGGTTTAGCACAGGCGGATCTGATTCAAGAAGGTAATGTCGGCTTAATGAAAGCTGTAAAACGCTTTGACCCAACTGTGGGTGTGCGTCTGGTTTCTTTTGCTGTGCATTGGATAAAAGCTGAAATTCATGAATACGTTATTCGTAACTGGCGTGTGGTTAAAATTGCCACTACAAAAGCACAACGAAAATTATTCTTTAATCTGCGTAAATCTAAAAAACGTTTAGGTTGGTTTAAGCAGGAAGAAGTGGAAGCTGTAGCGGAAGAACTTAATGTAAGTACTAAAGATGTACTTGAAATGGAGTCTCGTTTAAATGCACAGGATCATTCATTTGATTTAAGTGTTAACGATGATGACGATAATAACTTCGCACCAATGCACTTTCTTGAAGATAAAACAGCAAGTGTTGAAAATCAGATAGAACAGGAAAATACAGAGTCTCATACTAAAAACAAACTGTATTCAGCCTTATCGACGTTAGATACACGTAGCCAAGACATTCTAAGTTCACGCTGGTTAAGCGAGCCTAAAGCAACACTGCATGATTTAGCTGCTCGTTATGATATTTCAGCTGAACGTGTTCGCCAATTAGAGGCCAACGCCCTGAAAAAATTAAAAACCAATATGGATTTTTAATTAGTTAAATTAAAGGTGAGCAACTAGCTCACCTTTTTTATGTAAAACTCATTATTTATTGAATATAATCCCTAGCCAATTTCCTTTTCTATTACTCTCGGTATTTTATGCTTACTATTGCAACGCTTGGCCCTAAAGATACATTTTCTGATTTAGCTACAAAGCGCTACATACAAGCAATCCAAGCCAAACAACCTGTACAAACTGCCGATATTAAATACTACGGTACCTTAACCCAGACTTTTCAGGCAGTGGGTAAAGAGTGTCAATTAGGTGTTTTACCTATTGAGAATTTATCGGAAGGTTATGTTCAAGTTGTATTAGACCAACTGTTAGATACTAAATTATCAGTTATTTCTGAGCTGTTATTACCTATTCAGTTTTCCTTTGCGGGTTTTTGTGAAGAGATGTCTGACTTAACAGACCTATATGTGCAATTTGTGGCACATGGGCAGTGTGCTGAGTTTATTAATAGTTTGGAAGGGGTAAAAATTCATAACACTCAGAGCAATATAGAGTCTTTAGTGTTAGCTAAAAAGCATGGTAAAAATGCGGGGGCGATTATTCCTCAACATGCACTTTCTCATGCACAAGATGCCAATATCATTAATAACGATGTAACTAATTACGCGAATAATCAAACACGTTTTTTAGTGCTTTCAGAAACACCGCAGGCGCGTATTGCTGACAAAGAATATAAAACCACTTTAGTGGTTAATAACAAGCAAGACTGTCCTGGTGTGTTAGGTAATATTGTGAGCGCCTTTGCATTACAGAAAGTAAATTTAACCTCAATAATGTCTCGACCAACACGTTCACAAATTGGTAATTATCACTTTTTCATCGATATTGATGGTCACCAAGAAGATCTGCATATTGCGACAGCCTTAGCTGAGATACAGTCATCCTATGACGTGACCGTGATTGGGTCATATATTAAGGCGCTTAATTAAGCGTCAAAACTCAACCTTTCCAAGTTTGTGAAAACTAAAATATTCCTTTCTTTTAGACAATTCCTTAATAATATAATGGTTATTAATTAATTTACACTTGCTTAAAAAATAGTTATGTTTTGAACGATCGTTTCTTTATTTCTAATAAATTTTAAATAATGAGAGTGTTAATATGACTAAATCTACACAGTTAAAATCGGAAACAGAAGAGCAAAGCACAGTGCAAATACCGCAGGAAGCCTTCGATTGGTATGACGAATATGCACACGGTGATATTGATAGACGTACTTTCTTAAGACGTTTAGCGGGTATTGCTGGCGCAGGTGTTACGCTTGCGACATTATCAACAGCACTAACTCCTAATTATGCACTAGCAGAGCAAGTCTCTTTTAATGATGATGATATTACTGCAACCTATGAAAAATTTGCATCACCAGACGGACACGGTGAAGGGCAAGGTTACTTTGTGACGCCAAAAACTGTTGAAGGTAAGTTACCTGTTGTATTAGTCATTCACGAAAACCGTGGTCTTAACCCTTACATCAAAGATGTTGCTCGCCGTCTTGCTAAAGCAGGCTTTATTGCCTTTGCGCCTGATGCTTTATATTCCTTAGGTGGTTATCCAGGGAATGATGATGAAGGTAAAGTAATGCAAAAATCATTGGATAAAGAGAAGATCGAGCAAGACTTTATCGCTGCTGCTGATTTCCTGAAAACACATCCATTAAGCACAGGTAAATTAGGCGCGGTTGGTTTCTGTTTTGGTGGTTATATCGTTAATTTCCTTGCCGCCACTGTGCCAGATAAGTTAGATGCTGGTGTGCCTTTTTATGGAACACCTGCCGCCGCAGAAATCAGAAAAAACATTAAAGCCCCGTTAGTGATTCAACTGGCAGAGTTAGATAAAAGGGTGAATGCTTATTGGCCTGAGTATGAAGCTGACTTGAAAAAATACGATGTGGACTACGAGATGTTTATGTATGAAAAAGCCAACCATGGTTTCCATAATGACTCTACAGCGCGTTATGTACCGACTATGGCTGAATTAGCTTGGAAACGAAGCATTGACTTCTTTACTGAGAAATTAACTTAATCCTGAACAGCGAATCAGTATGATTGCTATTATAACTAAAAGGGCTGAATAGATTATCTATTCAGCCCTTTTACATTGTCAGTTAATCATAACGTTTCACTAAGTACACACCGGCTTCAGTGTGATGAGTGTAAGGGAACTGATCAAATAAAGAGAAACGCTTAATATCATGGGTTTGTGTAAAGACTTCTAAGTTCGCTTTCAAGGTCTCAGGGTTACAACTGATGTACATAATATTATCGTAGGTTTGTACCATTTTTACCGTTTCATCATCTAACCCAGCACGCGGTGGATCAACAAAGATGGTGTTACATTGATAACTTGATAAATCGACATTCTTCTCTTTTAAACGGTTAAATTCACGCACACCATTAATAGCTTGGGTAAACTCTTCTGCTGACATACGCACGATCGTGACGTTATCGATGTTATTTGCCGCGATGTTGTATTGTGCTGAGTTCACTGAAGGCGTTGAAATTTCAGTGGCTAATACACGGTTAAAGTTTTTAGCCAGAGCAAGTGAGAAGTTACCATTACCACAGTACAGTTCTAACAAATCACCTTCACTATTACGGGTACATTCAATGGCCCAATCCAACATTTTTTCTGAAATCTTACCATTTGGCTGGGTAAAGCTATTTTCAACTTGTTGGTAGATCAACTCTTGTCCATCAACTTGTAGTTTTTCAATGACGTAATCGTGGTCAACAATAAGTTTTTGCTTACGAGCGCGACCAATGAAGTTAATCTTAAATTCTCCCGATAAACGTTCTTTAAGTGCTTTAATAGCCGTTAACCATTCTTCATCCAATATTTTATGGTAAAGAAAACTAACCATAATTTCGCCGCTCATACTGGATAAGAAATTCGCCTGAAAGAGCTTATAACGAAGAATGGGAGAGACTTTTAACTCTTCAACTAACCTTGGCATTAATTGATTGATTAGCTCGCTTGCAGGTGGGAATTGGTCGACACGAATACGCTGACGAGTCTCTTGATCCGTCATGTAGAAGTATAAATCCATATCTTCATGCCAAACACGGAATTGGCTGCGCATACGATAATGTGTTTTTGGAGAAGTAAAACACTCTAATTCAGGTAATTCAAAGGTCGAAAAAAGGCGATTAAATTGTGCTTTTTTAGCGTCTAATTGTGATTCATAATTATCCGGATCAACAAACTCTATGCTCATTTCTACCTCTGTATTCTATTGCTTTTTTGGCGCTATTCTTTCAATAACATATAAATGGAGGGGCATTCTAAAGCAGGCGCTTGAGCTTGGCTAGGTTATATCATTCTATTTCTTTATTTATCTGTTCAGGCACAGGTTTATTACAGTCATGAACACGCTATCTTATTTGCTAAATCCATGAAAAATTAGTTGTTCTTTTAAAAGAAAAGGTAAGGAGTTAGCTTAACTTGTATTATCACGTTGTTATTTCCTCTAGATAAAATTTAGGTCCGTTATTTAATCTAATTGGTATAAAATAGTTTTTTTCTCTAGGAAGTGGGTTAATGTCTGTAAAACGTGTACTTATATTTGATTCTGGTGTGGGTGGATTGTCTGTTTTTGAGCAGGTAATTAAGCTTAACCCTGGTATTCAATGTCAGTATCTTTTTGATAATGCTTACTTCCCCTATGGTGAATTAAAGCAAACCCAATTAGTAGCACGGCTTACTCAGTTACTAACGGACTTTTGCAACAATATCCAGCTGACTTGATTGTCATTGCCTGTAACTCAGCCAGCACCGTTGCCCTAAAAGCCCTACGCCAACACTTTACTATTCCGATTGTTGGGGTGGTACCTGCCATTAAACCTGCGAGTTTAGTGACTCGTAATAACGTGATAGGTTTACTGGCCACTCCTGGTACTATTGCTCGTGATTATACCCATAAATTGATCTCGCAATTTGCTGCAGATAAAAGCGTATTAAGTATTGGCTCTACGCAATTAGTTAAATTGGCGGAAGATAAGTTAATGGGGAAACTACTAAGCCAAGATGAGTTTATGGATATTTTAGCCCCTTGGTTATCCCAAAACGCCAGCATGCCAGATACTTTAGTTTTAGGGTGTACACATTTCCCTTTATTAAAAACAGAGATACAAGCGTGTTTTAACACTGAGGTAAACTTGGTGGATTCAGGTGAAGCGATTGCCTTAAGAGTAAAGCAGTTATTGGGGGAAGAGCAAAAGCTTGATTTACAGAGCCAACAGGCTAATGCACATCAAGCTTTTTATACTAAGTTGTTTAACGATAACCAACACCTAGCTGCATTAACACAGAGTTTTTCTGGTTATGGTTTTAATGAGTTACAGCTTTGCAATCTATAAACCAAGGTTACAGTACCTTATAAGTGCCATTATCTAAGTCTTTAATTGTCCAATCGCCGATTGCATAGCGAATAAGTCGTAACGTAGGGAAACCAATGTTAGCTGTCATTCTGCGGACTTGGCGGTTACGGCCTTCCATAATAGTAATGCTTAACCACGTGGTTGGGATATTAGCGCGTTCGCGGATCGGTGGATAACGCTCCCAAATTTCAGGGTTATCCATAATTTTAGCTTTCGCGGGTAAGGTTAAACCATCTTTTAATGTAACCCCTTTACGTAGCTTATCTAAATCCGCTTCAGTAGGCACACCTTCTACTTGTACCCAATATATTTTGGCTGTTTTCTTACCAGGTTGAGTAATTTCAGCTTGTAATTGCCCATCATTGGTTAATACCAATAATCCTTCACTGTCTCTATCTAAGCGTCCTGCTGCATAGATATTAGGAATATCAATATAGTCCTTTAAGGTTTCTCGCATGCTATCGGTATTGCCTTCATCGGTAAACTGGCTCAATACATCGAATGGTTTATTAAACAATACAATCTTCTGCATTGATTTAGGCATGACTTTTTTAGGAACAAAGGTTTTATGCGCCGCTTTCTTTACATTAAAGTGAGTGGGTTTTTTAGTTGGGTGTTTACGCTTATTTTCACCTGTTTTGTTATTGTTACTTTTTTTATTGATGGGAGCTTGAGTCACTTATGTTCCTTAACACAGTTGAAAAAGGTTAAGTATATCAGAATAAAAAATTCACGCAGTGCAGTGATTAAATGGTATGTTTAAGGGTGTCGAATAATCATGTTTTCAGTTGTTTTGTTACTAGCTTGTAACATATACAGTGCATGAATGGTGATCAAGGTCACATTTAAACCTTTGAGATAAGAGCACTAAACTAGATAATTTTGTTTTTTTCGATATGATATCGGCTTAATTATTTTGTGTAACAAACTGATAACATTTTTTACGCAATTAATTCACTTCATAAATTTTTGTTAAAGGAAATAAAATGACAGATAAATCAGCAAAGATCATCTATACACAAACAGATGAAGCACCTGCGCTTGCAACTCACTCTCTATTACCGATTGTTAATGCCTTCACTAAAGCTGCAAACATTGTTGTAGAAACGCGTGATATCTCTTTAGCTGGTCGAATCATTGCTAACTTCTCGGATAAACTGCCAGCAGATCAGCAACAAGCAGATTCGCTAGCCGAATTGGGTGAGTTAGCTAAAACACCTGAAGCAAATATTATTAAATTACCGAACGTAAGTGCATCGATTCCTCAGCTACAAGCTGCGATTAAAGAATTACAAGCACACGGTTTTGACTTACCGGCTTACCCTGAAGTAGCAACAACTGACGAAGAGAAAGACACACAAGCGCGTTACGCAAAAGTGTTAGGTAGTGCAGTAAACCCTGTATTACGTGAAGGTAACTCAGACCGTCGTGTTGCTGATGCAGTAAAACAATACGCACAAGACAACCCACACCGTATGGGTAAATGGTCTACAGAATCTAAATCGCATGTTTCAAACATGTCTGAAGGTGATTTCTACAGCTCTGAGCAATCTGTTGTATTACAACAAGATGATGATCTGAAAATTGAATTCACTAATGCAGCTGGCGAAACATCAGTATTAAAAGCGTCAACGCCTGTATTAAAAGATGAAGTTATTGATTCATCTCGTATGAGCGCTTCAGCATTACGTGCTTTCTTTGAAAAAGAGATGACAGCAGCAAAAGAAGACAACATCATGTTATCGCTTCACCTGAAAGCAACGATGATGAAAGTATCTGACCCAATTATGTTTGGTCACGCTGTAACGGTTTACTTTAAAGATGTATTTGCTAAACACGCTGACCTATTTAAAGAGTTAGGTGTTGATGAGCGTAATGGTCTAGGTGATGTATACGCTAAAATCGCTACTCTACCTGCTGATCAAAAAGCGGCTATTGAAGCTGATATCCAAGCGGTTTACGCAACGCGTCCAAGCCTAGCAATGGTAGATTCAGATAAAGGGATTACTAATTTACATGTACCAAGTGATGTGATCATCGATGCTTCTATGCCTGCTATGGTTCGTTCTAGCGGTCAAATGTGGAATGCAGAAGGTAAACTTGAAGATACTAAAGCATTAATTCCAGATCGTTGTTACGCAGGTATCTACGAAGAAACAATCAAATTCTGTCGTGAAAATGGCGCATTTGACCCAGCAACTATGGGTAACGTCTCTAACGTTGGCCTAATGGCACAAAAAGCCGAAGAGTACGGTTCACATGACAAAACATTCCAAATCACTGAAGCGGGTACTGTAAAAGTAACTGATTCAGCAGGTAATGTATTGATGTCTCACGATGTTGAGAAAGGTGATATCTGGCGTATGTGTCAAGCTAAAGATATTCCAATCCGTGACTGGGTTCGTTTAGCTGTAAGCCGTGCGCAAGCAACAGGCCAACCAGCTATCTTCTGGTTAGATGAAAAACGTGCACACGATAAAAACCTTATCGAAAAAGTAAATGCTTACTTAAAAGATCACGATACAACGGGTCTAGATATTCAAATTTTAGCCCCTGTTGAAGCATGTAAATTCTCACTACAACGAGTTAAAGAAGGTAAAAATACTATCTCTGTAACGGGTAACGTTTTACGTGATTACCTAACGGATCTATTCCCAATTTTAGAGTTAGGTACGAGTGCTAAAATGCTTTCAATCGTACCGTTACTTGCAGGTGGTGGTCTATTTGAAACAGGTGCAGGTGGTTCAGCTCCTAAGCATGTTCAACAATTTGTTGAAGAAAACCATTTACGTTGGGATTCACTAGGTGAGTTCTTAGCGCTAGCGGTATCTATTGAAGATATCGCGGCTAAAACAGGTAATGAGAAAGCAGTTGTACTAGCTGAAGCATTACATGTAGCTAATGGTAAATTCTTAAAAGAAGATAAATCTCCTTCTCGTAAAGTAGGTGAATTGGATAACCGTGGTAGCCACTTCTACCTAGCAATGTACTGGGCTGAAGCCTTAGCTACTCAAACTAAAGATGTTGAGCTACAAGCACAATTCAAACCACTAGCTGATTCACTACTAAGTAATGAAGCTGTGATTGTACAAGAGCTGAACGATGCACAGGGTGTGCAAGTTGATTTAGGTGGTTACTTCCATACTGATCCAGCTAAAGTAACTACTGCAATGCGTCCAAGTAAAACGTTAAATGCTGCTGTAGATAATATCTAAATCTGCAATAGGCATATTGTGATGCAATAACTTTTGCATCTACATAAAAACCATTAGGTCGATGACTTAATGGTTTTTTTTGCCCATTATTTGAAGTCAGCGATAGTAATTACTTTAACAAGGGGAATAGAGTAGTTAATGAGAGTGATTGATATTAATACCAATCATAGTAAGTAACTGATCTATTTTACTTGTTAAAACAACTTATTTTTTCGTTGTAATTTTCGTATAGGGAACAACCATTTACATCAACTTACGCCTCAAACTAAGCCATTTTTCCGGCGCAAAATTTAGATCAGTTATTTAATACAATTGGTATAACGGGCTATTAGAAAGGGCGAACTTTTACTCATCAAACTATGTCATAGAAAAAATAATGTTCATTTTTGGTGCTATTGTCTGTTATTACGATAAAAATGATATTATGTACTTTCGGCTATAAGCTATGCCTATCTTATACTTTGTTTACTTTTACTGTTTAAGGGTGCTTGATGCGTCTTACCTTGTTTAAAAAATCCTATTTTCTATGTTACTGATCAGTTCCTTGATGGTGATCGGTATCGCCAGTTTAATTGATGATAGCTTTCAACAAGGGTTACAGCGTTATTTAAACCATGGAGAAGAGCGGAAACTACGCCTAGTGTCAGAAAACCTTTCCTCCTATTATTCTGAAGATAAAGGGTGGGATGAGTTAACACCTGAAGTAGCAGAATTTATTCTCGGGCGTATTTTTGCGCGACCATCAGAAAATAGTAGTGAACCACAAAAAGCTCGATCACGTTATGTGGCTCGATTACTGAGACGTATTACTGTATTTGATAATAACTGGAGGCCGCTATGGAATAAAGACATCACACTAGGCAATGATGAGATAGTTAAAGTGCCAATCAGATATAACCATAAACTGGTGGGCTGGGTGGCAACCAAAAAGCGTGATATTACACCTGGCGCTTTAGAGAGCAGCTTCCATAAACAACAAAAATACAACTTAATGTGGATTGTATTGTGGGTGACATTAATCTCCTTTGTGCTGTCATGGTTGTTAGTGCGTCACTTATTAACGCCTTTGAAACGCTTGGAAGATGCAACTAGTTCAATACAGGAAGGCGATTACCAAACTAAAATACAAATAGATGGTGAAGATGAGTTAGCTGCGTTATCAATGCGTTTTAATGAATTAAGCCAAAGCTTATTAGTGCAAAAAGAGACCAGAGAACAATGGTTGGCTGATATCTCACATGAATTACGCACCCCTATTTCCGTGTTAAAAAGCGAAATTGAAGCATTACAGGATGGTATCCGTAAACCAGAGCCTAAGTATATTGACTCTTTGCATTACCAAGTACAAAACTTGAATAAACTGGTGAATGATTTATATCAGTTATCCTTATCCGATGCGGGCATGCAATTTGATTTAACTGAGTCGGTTAACATTAAGAAACTAATTGAAAATAATTGCTTACAATATCAATTACGTTTTCAAGAGAAAAAAATTCAGTTACAACATTATTTTCAAGAAAGTGCAGTTAATACAATTACCGGAGACAGTAAGGCTTTGACTCAACTCTTCTCTAATTTATTCGAGAACAGTTTACGTTATACCGATGGTCCTGGTATTTTAAATGTGCAAGTCACCCAAGATAAAAAGATCATGCAAATTCGTATTGAAGATAGTGCGCCTGGTGTGCCAGATGCTGCATTACCTAAACTATTCGAACGTTTGTTTAGGGTTGATGAATCACGAAGTCGTTTAAGTGGTGGTTCAGGTTTAGGTTTATCTATTTGCCAAACGATTGTCAAAGCACACCATGGCAAAATGTTAGCAAGCCATTCAGAGCTAGGTGGTTTAGCGATCACTATTAACCTGCCTATCTCATCAAAATAATTGTTTAAAGGAAGTGTTATGTCACAACGTATCTTAATTGTGGAAGATGAAGAGTCCTTAGCACAAGTGCTAAGCGAGTATCTTAGTTTATCGGGTTTTGTTACCGATGTGATTAATGATGGCAGTCAAGCCATTGACTGGTTAAAAAATAATCCTATTGATTTGTTAATCTTAGATCTTATGTTACCAGGGAAAAATGGTTTAGATATCTACCGAGAACTACGTACCTTTAGTGAGGTTCCTGTGGTGATGGCAACCGCTCGTGTAGATGAAATCGATCGTCTTATTGGTTTAGAGCTAGGTGCTGACGATTATATTTGTAAGCCTTATAGTCCACGTGAAGTAGTGGTACGTGTAAAGAACATATTAAGGCGTGCTAGTGACGATACAAAAGCCTTTGAGCAAATTTTAAGTATTAATGAGTCAACTATGCAAGTATTAGTGAAAGGGCAAGAGGTTAGCTTAACACGTGCAGAATTCCGTCTTCTTGCCCACTTTCATCAACATAAAGACCAAGTATTTAGCCGTGAGCAATTGATGTCGCAAATCTATTCTGATAACCGAGTAGTAACAGATAGAACCATTGATAGCCATATTAAAAACCTACGTCGTAAGATACAAAATGTCGATGCCGAGGTTGATTGTATTCAATCAATTTATGGTGTGGGTTATAAGTTCGCACTATAAAGCCACTATTCAGTGTATCGCCTCAATGAGGCGATACACATCAACATTCAGTGATCAATATCTCTTAAAAAATAGCATAAAAACGCTAACTCCTTAATTTATCCATATTTCCTGCACATTGCTTCTTTATTATCTCTACATCGGCTTAGAACAGAGCCATTATTACTAAAGTAAAAAGAGGTTTATATGAAAAAGTTATTTATGTTAAGCAGTGTTGCATTAATCGTTTCTAGCTCTCTAACAATGGCTGCAGTGAATAAAGTTGCAAATAACGACTTCGCAAGTTTTGATAGCAACAACAATGGTGAAATTAGCCAAGAAGAAGCAACGGGTAAATTAGCTAAGCGTTTTGATAAAGTGGATGCGGATGCAAACGGTTCAATTTCAAAAGCAGAGTTTGAGAACATCAAACAAATGAAGAAAGATCGTAAACAACCTAAGTTTGCTGATTTTGATACTAATAATGATGGTGAAATTACTAAAGCTGAATTTGATGCTGCAAAACCAATGCATAAAGGTAAGCAACCTAAGAAGCCTGAGTTTGCACAAGTAGATACAAACAAAGATGGTGCTATCACTAAAGATGAAGCAAAAGGTGGTTTAGCGAAGCACTTTGATAAAATTGATAGTGACGCAAACGGTTCATTATCAACGACTGAATACAACGCAATGGAAAACATGCGTAAAGGTGGAAACCATAAATTAGACTTCTCTGATGTGGACACAAACGCTGATAAAGCTATCTCTAAGAGTGAAGCTAAAGGCATGTTGTTAAAGCATTTTGATAAAGTAGATAGCAATGATGATGGTTCAATCTCTGAAGCTGAATTTGCAAAAATTCAAGAGATGCATAAAGGTAAAGGCAGAGGTCATAAAAAACCAAGCTTTGAGAAAATTGATAGCAACAGTGATGGTGTGATCAGCAAAGACGAAGCAAAAGGTCGCTTGGCTGAAAACTTCGATAAAATCGATGCAGATAAAAGTGGTGACCTTACTAAACAAGAGTTAAAAGCTGCATTTGATATGCACAAAGGTAAAGGCCATAAAAAAGCTAACTTTAAGAAAATGGATAGCAATGATGATGGTGTGATCAGCAAAGACGAAGCAAAAGGTCGCTTGGCTGAAAACTTCGATAAAATTGATGCAGATAAAAGTGGTGACCTTTCTAAACAAGAGTTAAAAGCTGCATTTGATATGCACAAAGGTAAAGGCCATAAAAAAGCTAACTTTAAGAAAATGGATAGCAATGATGATGGTGTGATCAGTAAAGACGAAGCAAAAGGGCGTTTAGCAGATAACTTTGATAAAATTGATGTAGACAACAGTGGCGATATTACTAAGCAAGAGCTAAAAGCAGCCTCAAAAATGCACAAAGATAAAGGCCATAAAAAACCAAGCTTTGATAAAATCGATGCGAATAACGATGGTGCAATCACTAAAGATGAAGCAAAAGGGCGTTTACTAAAAGGCTTCGATAAAGTTGATACAGATTCAGATGGTAAAATTACTTCTGCTGAGTTTGAGTTAGTGAAAAAAATGCATAAAGGTAAAGGTCACCCAAAAGCAAACTTTGAGAAATTCGATACAAATAACGACGGTGCAATCACTAAAGATGAAGCAAAAGGGCGTTTATTAAAAGGTTTTGATAAGTTAGATAGCAATGCTGATGGTAAAATTACACAACAAGAGATTGATGCAAAAGTTATCATGAAGCATAAAGGTCAAAAACGTCCTACATTCGACATGTTAGATGCAAATGGCGATGGTAAAGTTACAAATGTTGAATTTAATAACTTTTTACAACATAAAGGTGAGATGAAAAAAGCTAAATAAACGGGTATTTCCCTATTCACCAGCTAATCTTAAAATGCCTGAAAAGTTCGCTTATCGGGCATTTTTGTATGGGGCATTTCGTTTAAGGATTATACCAATCATACCAATCATACTAATTAACTGATCTATTATACTTGTTAAAATAACTTATTTATTTGTTGTGAATTTCGTAAGGAAATAGCCATTAAAGAATGAATATCTTTTCGTTCATTCTCCGACAGATGATTAACGAAGTTAATCATCGATAGGCTCAATTAACACCTTAAACTAAGTCATTTTTCCTACGCAAAATTTAGATCACTTATTTAATCTAATTAGTATTATAAAGTCCATTGACGGCAATAATTAATAAACTCTTGTAAAATTGGGCTTTGGTATTTTTCCTTATGCCAGACCAGGTATAAATCTCGCGACATATCAATATCAATAGGTAAGGTGACTACGCGTTTATCGTTTAATGCATGACGCGCTGCAGTTTTAGACATACAAGCCATCCCTAATCCGGATGCACAACAATTGATGATCGCTTCGGTACTGGTTAACTCAAAGGCGATATCCAGATCTGTTAAATGTTGCCCAATATGGTCAATAAAAAAGTGTCGTGAGCCAGAGCCTTTCTCTCGTAATATCCAATGTTGATTATGTAAATCATTTATCGTCACTACTTTATGCTTCATTAATGGATGTTCAGGATGTACAACAATCACCATCTCATCTTTTAACCATCGTTCAACGTGTAATTGTTTATCAATGAGTAAACCTTCAACCAATGCAATATCTAGCTCGTAGTCGATCAGTTGGTTACCAATACTGGTACTGTTATCGATGCACATAAATTGATCTTGATGAGTGCTCACTTGCCTGAATTGAGACAATAAAATAGGCAGCAGATGATTACCTACGGTATTACTCGACCCTATACGTAATTTGCCTTGAAAGTTATGACTGTCAAAGAGGGTAATAATCGCCTTGCTACGCTCTAATTGTTCATCGGCTAAAGGCAGTAAAGCCTTACCCATTTCATTAATCAATAAACGGTTATTTTTACGTTCAAACAATTTATGCCCTAGCTGCTTTTCTAACTCCGCTAAGGCCATACTAACCGCTGGTTTGCTTAAAAACAGTTTATCCGCCGCTGTGGTTAAGGTTTTTTCTTGAGTGATGGTGATAAAAATATGCAGTTGTTTTAAGGTGATATTCATAATGCGCTCATTGTTATGATTAGCTTAACGATATGAGCTACAGTGTAAATTATTCTTAATAGTTTTACAGTGACAGATTAATCGTTAGCGTTAACCTGCCCTAAAAATAGAGTTAATGGTGAGGTGTGGCTGCTTGTATCTGCTTTAATAAATCCGCAGCTGCTTGTTGTGGCGATTCTGCATGACAAATGGCTGATACTAAGGCGACACCGTCCACACCTGTCTCGATAATTGAATCTAAATTAGTGTGATTGATCCCACCAATAGCAACAATTGGGAACTGGCTAAGTTGTAGTGCTTTTGTTAGCCCCTGTATTCCCCACTGTTTTTTGATATTGGTTTTGGTTGGTGTTGCAAAAATTGCACTTAAGCCAATGTAGTCCAGCGGTAAATCATTTGCTTCAAGCAGTTGTTGCTCATTCTCTATGGATAACCCTAATAATTTATTTGGACCAATTAGTTTGCGGGCTAGTTGAACTGGCATATCTGATTGTCCAAGGTGCACCCCATCAGCATCAACAGCTAAAGCGACATCTACACGGTCATTAATAATAAGTGCGACTTGAGTTCCTTGTAATGCCTTTTTCACGGCTTGAGCACGTTTAATATAAGACTGAATATTATCGCCTTTCTCACGCACTTGTACCATGGTTACACCACCCGCAACGGCTTCTTTAACCACTTTTAACAGAGTTGTTAAATCTTGCTGGTCGTCAGTAACTAAATATAAACGATACGGGTTCATGTATATTCCTTGATAATTTAATTAATGGTCAGTTTTAGGTGTTGAACAATCATTTCAGAATCAATTTGGTATAGCAAATCTAAGAGATTCATTTGCAAACTGCCTGGTCCAGCTGACTTTTTCTCTGCCAGTTCACCGGCAATACCTAAAATGGCAGCTGCGGCTAAACCTGTATCTTCACCAATCGCAGCAAAGGCACCGGTTAGGGCACTTAAACTACAGCCCATACCAGTAATATATGGCATCATTGCATGCCCGTTATATAACTGTATTTCAGACTGTGCTGTGATGATGTAATCCACTTCACCAGAAATAACTACATTAGCTTGGTAAGTTTTAACTAAATAACGTGCAGCATTGACCGCCGATTCACTACTGTCTAGCGCATCCACACCTTTACTGGTCGCTTGCTCTCCGGCTAAAGCGATGATTTCAGAGGCGTTAGCACGAATAATCAGGTGTTTGGCGAGTTCTGCAATTTGACGTGAAGTCTCTGTGCGTATGCTACTCGCGCCACACCCCACAGGATCTAATACCACAGGTTTATTATTGGCATTAGCCTGCTCAACAGCATATAGCATACGTGGGATCCATTGGCTGTCTAAGGTGCCAATATTAATCACTAAAGCGCCGCTAAAGGACATCATTTCCGCTAACTCTTGTCGGGAATGCGCCATTATAGGTGAAGCTCCAATGGCTAGTAATGCATTAGCGGTATTATTCATTACCACATAATTAGTGATGTTGACCACCAGTGGTTTTTGCTCACGTAAGCTAAGTAGTGCCTCTGTGATCAATTGTTGTTTGTCTTGGATTGTAGTCATTATTTAGCTCCTTGATTGAGTGCATCTAACCCTTGTTGCCAAAAAGCCACTTCCATTCGTGTGGCTGTTTTGAACACTTTAATAAGCTGCTGGCCACGTGGGCTATTGATATCAATATCAGCTAACAACTGGTCAAGGTGTTGTGTGCTTTCAATGATGCTTTGTTGGAACTCTTCTCCACTATAGAGTTCGATCCAACTAGCAAATTCATTGCCTTCAAATAAGGTATTTTTGTCTTCAGCTAAAAATCGACCTATTTCAGCATAACCTATAGAGCAAGGCGCAAGCGCTGCATATAAATCTACGAGATCGCCTGTCATCCCAGCATCTAACACGTAACGTGTATAAGCCACAGTGCCCACATCTTCATCTTCTGCTTCTAAATCAGCTTCGTTTAATCCCCAGTTTTTACAGTAGGTAATATGGTGATTAATTTCAAAGTCCAATAATGCATGCACACTCGGTAAGGCTTTACGCATATCAGCCAATGTATTTGCTTTATAAATGGCGAGAGCATAAGCACGGGCGTACTGTTTTAAAAATAGAAAGTCTTGCTTTAAATAATGTAAAAAGCATGGCTGTGCTAGGCTGCCATTGCCAAGCTGCAATACAAAAGGGTGTTTTGTGTAGGCTTGCCAATCAGCTTGGCAAGCGTTAATTAAATCTTGATGATTCATGGTTATCTCGCTTAATCAGTAGGCTAATCACTATATTATTTGAAGCTTGGCATGTAGTCTTTTGCCTGTGGCAGTTTTTTAATCAGTTTATTGTCAAACATAAACTGAGCGTAATCGTCGTAACGTGTTAAATCGACTGCTGAAGGGCGCAGTGCAAAGCGTGACAGAGTATCTTTCCAAGCGCGTTTATTAAGCTCATTGTCTAAGGTATCTGGTGCATAACTAACAAACTCTTTCCAGTGCCGCTTGAGGGTGATTAGTGATGTAAATAGTGGCTTGTTCTAAGGCTTTGTTAAAGGCTTTGATCATCGCTGCATCATAGTTGTTAGCATTGGCAACAAAGATTAATTCATCATAAGCAGGTACGCCGTGCTCTTCAGGGAAGTAAGCTTTTGATTCAAAACCTTCTAAAGCTAATTGGTTACTTTCAAAGTTACGTAATCCACCCCAAATGGCATCCACTTTGCCTGATGCTAAAGAAGCAGATAAAGCCCAACCCACATTAATGATTTCAACATCATTATAAGTTAGATTTACTGTCTCTAACATTTTGCCGATAATCGCTTCTTCACTACCTGAGATAGCAATGCCGACTTTTTTATCTTTTAAGTCACTTAGGTTATTAATTTTGCCGTTATCCAATACCATTAAGGTATTTAATGGTGTGGCAATGAGGGTTGCAGAACGTACTAACGGTAGCCCTTCTGCGACATCAATAATTAGGTTTGGTTGGTAGGTTATTGCTAAATCTAGGTTACCTGCCGCCACTAGTTTAGGAGGAAGACTTGGATCGGCTGGCTCTTGAATATCAATGCTTAAACCTTGTTGCTTAAAGTAGCCTCGTTGTTGTGCTATCACAATTGGGCCATGGTTTGGGTTAACAAACCAATCTAACATCAAGGTGACTTTCTTTTCCTGTGCCATTGTCGACTGTGTAAACAGAGTGAAAAGTAATGTCAGTGATGTCAGTAAAAAGTGCTTTTTCATTGCAGGTATTTCCTTATTATTCCAATATTAGTCCATTCAATGGACAGTGTTGTGTGTAAATAACTAAAGTTGCCAGGGTATTAATTTGTTTAAAAGTTTGTCCGTGATGAAATAAAGCCCAACGGAAATAGCCGATAAGATAAATAGCGCGGCAAACATTTCATCAATTAACATGCGGGCGTTGGCTTGTAACATCAAATATCCCAAGCCTTGACTTGACCCAACCCATTCGCCAGCAACTGCACCAATAGGCGCTATCACCACAGCGACACGTATCCCTGAAGCGAGTGTAGGTAAAGAGGCTGGTAATTGAATATGGCGTAATAGTTGCCATTTAGTGGCTTGCATTGTCTTGGCTAAATCGAGATACCCAGTAGGTGTGTTCTTTAACCCGTCATAACAACAGGTCACTACAGGGAAGAAAATAATAATCGCCGCCATCACTATTTTTGAGGCAATACCGTAACCTAACCAGATCATCAAAATAGGGGCGATAGCAAATACGGGAATAGCTTGGCTAGCGATCAAAATGGGTAGTAACCAACGTCTTACCGGTTTAAATAGGAGCATCTGTAAGGCAAAAAATAGTCCCATGGATAAGCCTAACAATAGACCTAAAACAATCTCTTGTGTTGTTACCCAGCTATGCTTAAGTAAAATATCGAGACGACTTATTAAACGTTCAAATACCGATAAAGGCTCTGGTAAAATAAAACTAGGTAACTTAAATATTAATACACTGGCTTGCCAAATCACCAAAAGCATCAATAACGTGAATATTATTCGTAGGCTGTTTTGCAACACTTTTTCAGGGTTGTTAATACGCTGAGTTAAGACGTTAATATTAGGAAATTTATTCATAATCTTGCTCTAATTGTTGAATAATTTGTTGCTGTAATATCGCACTTTCTGCATTCAATGCTCTGGGAGGGGCGGAATTTGGCAATGAAAGTACACTCGCAAAGGCGGGCTTTCCATGCAAGATATATAATTGGTCAGCTAAGCGAACGGCCTCTAATGGGTCATGAGTGATTAATAAAACCGTTTTATCTTTTAATAATTGGTGTGCTAGGTTTTGTAGTTTATAGCGCGTTACTGCATCTAAAGCCGAGAAGGGTTCATCCATTAATACTACTGGTTTATCTTGCATCAAGGTTCTGGCTAAGGCGACACGTTGGCGCATTCCCCCTGATAAATTTTGTGGTAATGCTTGGGCCTTATCAGCTAAGCCGACCTCAGCTAACAACGTTAATGCTTTATGGTGTTGCTGTGTTTTTGAAGGGGAAGATGGTGTTTTGGGGGTAAACTTTTCGCTAAGTAATACATTATCTAATACGTTTAACCAAGGCATTAATAAGTCTTGTTGAGCCATATAAGCGACTTGCTCTTTAAGTGCTATTTGATTGCTAGTAGATAACTCGCCAGACCACTGCACCTTGTCCGTTAGTAAATTCGCAAGGTAGCGTAATAGGGTCGTTTTGCCACAACCACTGCGACCTAAAATACAGCTCCATCCTTGTGCAGGCATCTGCATGTCCAGCCCAGATAATACAGGTTGAGTATCTTGTTGATAGCGTATAACACCTTGTTCAATAGTAATGGCTGGTGAATGTAGCATCTTTGTTTTTGTAATGGTTAAGGCCATGTTAGCAATCACTGTCGTTGTGTTGTTGGTAAAAGTGATGTACCGGGCCTCGTCCTTTACCGATAGTGAGTTGGTCAGCATGCATTAACGCGTGCGTAATATAATTTTTTGCTGCTTGTACTGCCTCTGCCAATAGATAACCTTGTGCTAAATAGGAAGCAATAGCCGAAGAAAGTGTACAACCTGTCCCATGGTTATTATTGGTGTAAACTCGATCAGCTGTTAACTCTTGAATAACATGAGATAAAATTAACAGATCGGTACTGTGCTTATCTTGTTGTAAATATCCCCCTTTCAATAACACGGCTTTAGCTCCTAATTGACGTAACCCTTTGACCATCGACTGCATTTGTTGGGTTGTTTCAGGAAGGTTCTGTGATGTACTGTCGCCGATTAATGCTGCGGCTTCAGGTAGGTTTGGAGTAATAATGTTTGCTAAAGGAAACAGCTCAGATTTTAATGTTTGGATGGCTGATTTTTCTAATAATAAGTCACCATTGGTGGTGACCATTACCGGGTCAATGACGATAAATTGAGGCTGGTACTGTTTTAATTTTTTGGTCACCAAGCTGATAATATCACTATCAGCTAGCATACCAACTTTTACCGCCACGATATTTAAATCACTGAAAACGGCGTCTAATTGCTTTTCAACATGCTCTAGTGGAATGGGGAAAATACCAGAAACACCTAAGGTATTTTGCGCTGTGATCGCGGTAATTGCTGAGCAAGCATAACTGCCTGTGGCTGAAATAGCCTTAATATCCGCTTGAATACCTGCACCACCGCCACTATCGGAACCTGCGATGGTCAATACGATCGGCACCTCCGCCTGAGCTGAAGAGGTTGTCATTGAATCTGCTATTTGAGTTTTAAGGTTGCTATTGGCCATCATTGCTCCGATTACAACGCCTCGGAACTATATGAGAAAACCCAATACGCGCAAAGATGCACTATGGTAGGTGTTTACATAGTTCCCTGCGTCAGTGCTAACTGTATCAGGTTCAACGGGTATCGATGCAATCCTAAAAGGTATCGCATTCGTTCTCAGCCTTCGGCTCCCCGACTATAAGTGTTTTGAATCATAACAAGTTTAGATGAAAGTGCAATGCAACATATAGCGCTTTGTTATCTGTGAGGCATAAATTGATGAGGAAAAGGGGAGGCAGATGTTTGCGCTTGCTGAGTCAAGCAAAGCGCAAACAAGAGATAAAAGTAAATTATTGGTTAATACGTGCTTTGAATTGCGCACGGGTCTTCTCATCTGCTTTTTTGTACCAGTAATCTAGCATTTGTCCTGCTACATCGCCTTCTGTTTGTCCATTGGCAGGAACAATAATAGTGGCAGGTTGGTGTAATGAAGCGGGTTTGTCTGTTTGATTATACGCTGCGGCTTCAGCTACTAAGTCTCGGTTAAATTGGATGCCATTTTTCATTAATTTACCTTGCTCAAAAGAAACGGCTTTACCACTAGTATCTGTTAAGGTGATTTCTGGCTGTTCATTAAATTGATTAATCTGCTTTTCAGAGCGTAATCTAGGTAAGCTCATTGTGTAGTCTTGGTTGTTTCCTTCAAAAGTGATTAATATGATATCTGTGGTGAAATAATTAACCTCGCCACCTGCACGGTAATTCCCTTCATATTGAAAAGCAATTTGGTTTTTACCATCTTTTAATATTAACGAGTTTTGTTGTTTAGCGATCTCACCATTCACAACCTTTAGTGATACCTGAGAGGGCACGGTTAGCTGGATATCTGCAAAGGCTTGTTGGCTTAGGCTACTGATTAAGGCAAGGGTTATAAATTTCAATAGTTTCATATTTGATACTCATTATGCTTAAAGGGGAAGAGAAATGTGTTGATTGAGCAATTTGGTCTGTGTGTATAGAGAAAAATTATTTTTATTAATCAATTAATCTTTTAATTTAACACAAAAAAGCACTCAGAAGAGTGCTTTTTGATATGTGCGTGTTTAATCAGAAGCCTTAGAAACCGTAACGAGCACCGAACTGTAGCTCATTTTCACGGTTACCAGCTGTATAATCACTTGAATTATCGTTGTTTAGCGCTAGTTTGTAGCTACCGTATAATGCAAAGTTACCCATGTAACGAGCGTATTCAATACCAATAAAGTTTGTATCTAATGAATCGATATCGTCAGCTGAGTAGTAGCTGTAGCTTGCATTCACAACGTTCTCTTGGTTGGCACCAAAGTAGTAAGCTGCAAAGGCATCGGCAGCTACGAAGTCTGAGTCTTCAATACCATCTGCCGAGATATTACCAGCCATACCCATTGCCGATAGGTAAATACTATCTTTAGCGTATTTAGCAGCTACTAAGTATGATGTTGAATCATCTGTGTCTGTACCATTACCGTATTCTTGGTCACTTGTTGCTACACCAGCTGCTAATTCAAGCTCTGGGCTAAACTTGTAAGCTGCCATTAAACCGTAACCGTCAGCGTTGTCATTTGCGTTTTGCGTAGCAGAAGCTTGTACAGTTAAAGCATCAGCTTGGTACACGTAACGTAATGTATTCTTTGAACGGTCTGCGGTTGTTACTGTATTTTCATTAACGTAACCACTGAATGTTTCTGCTAGGTCAGTAAAGTCAGTTAAGTAAGTTACCGCATTAGCTTGGTGACCGTAAATAAATGAGCCTGCCTGTGTATCTGCACCTACGTATAGGTGACGAGTGTTTAGGTTCGCATCATTATCATCTTCATTTTCAGTTATTTCAAACTCGTAACGTCCAAATACAGTTAAATCTTCATTTAGCTTGTTTTTACCGTTTACGTTTAAACGTACACGTGATGCATCAGAGTATTCGCCATCAGTGACGTTCCCACGTACTTCCACACGGCCACCGATATTAAATTCTTGTGAGTCTGTTTGGTAACTTGTGAGTCTGTTTGGTAAACTGTTGCTGCATAAAGAGGAGAGGCGATAACTGCGCTAGACGTGATAGCTAGTAGATATTTATTGAATGTCATATTCATTTTCCTGTTTTTATTAGAGTCATTTAAATTAAAAAACTGTCATATTTAAATGTTATTATTGAGGCAAGCAGGAAGATGTGTTAAAAGCTTCCTGCAAAAATGTAGACTTTCCGTGTCCTTTTAAATCACAGTTGCCAATCTATATAAATTTCTCCAAGAATTCACAATAAAGTAATAATAAAAGTGACATATAGTGATCTTTATCACAATTTTTGTTGTTTAAAATTTTATGTTTTTTGAATTTTGGTCTACGTGGGATGATTCTTATTTTATATTGTTCTTCGACATCGTTTTATTTTTACCAAAATACCCAGCATCTTGATTGTTTTGAGAATAGTTCTTTGTACATTAAATGAGCAAAAAGACTAGGGGAAAGTGAGTAGATAGAGAGATTAATATTAATTTTGATGGTTAATAAACGCCTATTTCTGATAAATATAAGCGATTAAATTTTTCTCTTTAATCGCTATGTAATATGTACGTTATAAAATAGAAAAAGGTTAAATTAGGCTATCGTTACAAACAAAATAGCCTAGCTCAAATTTTAACGGTCAGTAAATTGACTCATTAACAGAGAGAGAAGATATCAAGCTTATTGTTTAAACCAGTCGACATAAAAGTCCGGAGATACTTCATATTGCTTGGAAATTACTTCGATACTTGCTTTATCTGAAATCTTATCGGCATGAATACCGCTGGTAATAAACAAATTACTGATACCAGCACCATTTGCCCCTGCTATATCGTGTTCTAAGCTATCGCCTACAGCTATCGCATTATCCCAACCGCCGACCAGTGTTTTACACATGTCGTAGATCTTTTTTTGTGGTTTGCCATGCCAATGTACTTTTCCGCCCATTTCTTGGTAAGCAATAGCAATGGCACCTGGGCAGGTTTTTAAGTTACCTTCTGGGGTCATGGCAACCAGATCAGGGTTACTTACGACTAATTCTAGGTTATTACGGTAGGCAATGGTTAAATCATCCATATAAGCTTCAACACTACCTCTGTCTACCCCACAACATAATACAAAGGAGGCTTGTTCAACTGTTGCAACTGATTGCACTGCACAGTCTTCGAGTACTGTATCGTCCTCTTCCCACTTAAAGTGTAGAGCTTGTTGCCCTAGGCTTTTGAACTTTCCTGACTTGAAGTTATGACGCATGTGATCGCCAGAAGTTAACACATCTAGATAAAGGTCACGGTTGATGCCTGATTCAGTGAGTCGGGCATAGGAAAATGAACTATTTTTGCCGCTGTTGGATAAGATAACGACTTTTTTGTTGTGTGATTTTAAAAAGTTTAATGCTTGTATTGCTTCAGGAAAAGCCTTTCCACCATTATGTAACACTCCCCATTGATCAAGAATGAAGGTGTCAAATTTATCAATAATATCTGTTAAACCGTTGATCATTTTCACAGAGTCAATTCCTCTTAAAAGTAATACCAATTATTTTAACAAGTAAAATAGATTGGTTAATGAGTTTGATTGGTAATAGTGTATAGGTATTATGTTTCAGATATACATTCTATTAAAAAAGCTGATCCAGTTTCCTGAATCAGCTTTTTATAAAACAATAAAAGATGTTAAATATTATCGATTAAAATAATCCTTTTAACTTGTCTTTTAGGTCTTTTGCTTCCTCTTTTAAGTCATCCTTAGAGACTTTTTCACCAGATAGTATATCTTTAGCAGTGTCTTTTAATGCTTCTTTAGCGGTATCTTTCACAGCTGTTTTAGCGGCTTCAAGTTGCTCTTTTAATGCACCTTCAGTATCTAGGCTAAAACTTGGGTCAGAGAATGACCCTTGGATTCGCAGTGGAATAGAAACTCCACTTAAGTCTCCATAGCTAGTACTTTCATCAGTTTTAGATAAAGGTGTGACTCCCAACTTGTAATCGATAGTTTGCTTGATAGTATCTGCTGTCCCTGCACCATCTAAACGAATAACTGGAGATGTCATGGTTAGTTTCTGATTATCCGCAATACCTTCATCTACGGTAAACTCGCCGGTCAAAGAAGCAAAGTCTGTCTTTTTAACTAGTTTATCTTCTTCAATGGTTTTACCTGTTAGTTTGGCTTTAAATACACGGATTTCATAAGGTAAGTTGATTCCATATAACTCACCATCTATTACTTTAAAATCACCTTTAGCATTGACACCTTGCTGGATTTTAGTGCTGGTTAGACCTTGTCCGCTAGCTGCTAGGTTAAAGTTCGCTGTACCACTTAACAGATCAACTTGTGCAGCATCTGTTAATAGAGGCAGCAAGGCAACATTTTTAAGTGCCGTGGTTGCTTGGTAACTATTTTTACCGCCATTTTCATCAACTGAAGCATTCACACTAACTGAACCGTCATATAGGTTTGCAGTCAATGGGTTAATGGTGGCTTTACCATCTTTAACGGTTAAACCATTGGTGATTTTACCTATAGTAATATCTTGGTATAACACGCCGGCAATCGTTAACGTCCCTTTGATATCTAAGTCGTTAAGAATACTTAAATCGGGTTCAACTTCTTCGCTTGTTTCTGTGCTTGTAGTTGTACTTTCTGCTGACTCAGTACTCTCAGTTGCTTCAGGTAAATAAGGGTTAAGGTTCCAAACATTACCGTTTAGTGTGTAACGAATTACTGGCACAGTTTGTTGCACAAAGCTCACTTTACCATTTAATTCAATATCATCCACTTTGGTTTTAAGTGACGTTAAACTCAGTTTTTGCTGGTCCAGGTCGTAACTGATGTCAGTAGAGATATCACTATTGATTTTGTTTTCACCGATAGCGGCAACCGTGACTTCACTGTCGATGGTGAATTGTTTAATAAGGATTTTTTGGAAATCACTGATGGTTAGTTCTTGTAGCGAGAAGTTCATTTCGCCTTCAACATCATCACCCTTAACGGTATTGTTTACTTTAAAGGTATCAATTTTTGCTGTCTGTTTGGCGATATCTAGCGCAAGATTAGTTTCTAATGTGCTATTTACTTGGTTATTTTGTAATGCAGAACCATTTAAGCTACTCGTTAAAGTTAATTTACCTAGGTTCACTTGGTTATGCTCAACAACATTGATATCACTGCTGTTAATATAAATGGTGCCATCTAAGAAATCACCTGTAAATGTATTGTTAATAGTGATTGCTTGAATATCTAACTCTTGTGTTTCTGGTTGGTATTTTAAACCACTAGTGAACACTGTATTAAGTTTACTGCCTGATAGGGCATCACTTAAAATATCACTTTCAATGGTTAGGTTAGTCAGTTCTACCGTAGTTAAGTCAGCATCAACAAAGATATCTGCATTAACATCAATATCCGCTTCTACTTGGCTATTTTTAACTGAGCTATTTAAGCTAAAGTGAGCAACTTGCCCAAATGCAAACTCTTCAAGTTGTAGGCTATTGATCGCCACTTCTTGGATTTCATCGGTTTGATGATCAATCACTTTTAAAGTGGCATTGGTAATATTGATACCTGATAATACAAATTTAGAGAGGTCTAGTGAACTCGAGGTTTCTTCCTCTGTGTCTGTTGTTTCTTGTTCTGCAGTATCAGTTGCTGTTTCATCAGTGCTTTCAGCAGTAAGATCATCGAGGTTAGTCGTACCGTCTTTATTGGTAATTAAATTAAATTCAACACCATCAAGCACAATCTCTCCAATTTCGATATTGCCTGAGAATAATGGCAATATATTAATTGATACCGCTGCTTCTTGTACATTTAGTAACGTTTTTTCTTCGAATTCAGGGCTATTTTGTAGTGTTACTTGACCACTCTTGAAACCGAGTAGTGGATACAAACTCCAACCTAGGTCACCAGTGATCACTAAGTCTCGGTCAATGGCGTTTTTTGCTTGATCTTGAATTTGCTGTTTATAGTCATTGGGATCCACTGTTGCGACAACAACAACGACTGCGATAACTAATAAAAGCAATAGGGCTAATGCGAGTTTCAGAAACAATTTCATTAACATGTCCTTATAAAGAAAAGATGTATTGATGATAGACAGTGTAATAGCTTAAGGGTTCATGATCACCCTTTTGTTTTGAAGTGTGTGTTGTGTGTTATTATTTAAGGCATTGAGAGTATCTATCCAATTTATAAGGACTTTCCATCATTAATCATATTACTGCAGTTAATTCTTCTGGCCCTTCACTGAAGCAGAGTGAGGTATCTGATGTGCCAAATAGTACACAAACTGCATTTAAAGTCGCGACCTTTAACCTGTTCAATTATCTAGCTCCGCCGGATGCTTTTTATGATTTTGATCGCATCTACTCAGCGGAGCAATGGCAAAAAAACAGCGCTGGATAACAACCTACTTAACTGAACATCAGCCTGACATTATTGGCTTTCAAGAAGTGTTTAGTATTGAATCTTTACAAAGCTTAGTGGCTGATTCCGGCTACCAACACTTTGCTGTGGTTGACCAACCGACTGTCATTGATGATTTTATTTATCGTGACCCTGTTGTCGCTTTAGCCAGTAAATTTCCTATTGTTGATGTTGCATCTGTGCCTGTTGATAAAGATCTTGTTATTCAGTTAGGGTTAAGTGCTGAGTTTGATTTTAGTCGGCAAGTGGTGAGAGCAACGGTTGATATACCGCATTTAGGGTTATGTGATTGTTATGTCGTGCACTTTAAATCCAAGCGTGCCGCATGGCAGGTTGAGCTTGATCCGCTTACGTCATTAGAAGGAAAAGTGATTGAACAGTTTAAAGCGCAAGTTGCTGGTGGTTGGGCTTCTTCTATTCAGCGTGGTAGTGAAGCGACTTTATTGATGATGCATATGGTTGAAAGGCGTGCCAAAACAGGGAATGCAATGATCTTAATGGGGGATTTTAATAACCCATTGCAGGATGGCATTTTAGCGCATTTAACGACTCCAAATTTGTTGTTTAATAATGATCAGCAGCAACAGCAGTTAATGCAGTTTTATACCTTGCGTGATGCATGGACATTATACGAAACGAATCAAGCCGTTTTATCAGAGGAGCAGCTAAAGCGAGCAGCGACTCATTATTTCGGTCAAAGTAGCTCAGTGCTGGATTATATTTTGCTATCTAGTGAATTTGATACCAAAGCGCAGTCTAACTTTTATGAAGTAAGTGATTACATTAATACCGATAAACACTTAATAAACCCAATCTTTGATATTGATGGTGAAAGTACCGACCATGCGGTCGTTAGTATTTGTTTAAGGTTAAGAGCGTAGTGATAATATTATCAACTGGTTAAGTTCTTGCTCTTTTTAAGCTGCTTACCATGAGCTAATAAATTATTTTACTTCATGGTATTCGCCTTATCCTTAGTATTACTGTTCCTGTGCAAACTTATAACCTACACCATAAATGGCTCTGATAGGGTTACTGTCGCTTTTAATTGCAGCCACTTTTTTTCGAATATTTTTTATATGAGTATCAATATTTCGGTCTGATACCTCTAATGCATCATCTTTGTAGATATGTTGAATAATATCTTCGCGGGTGAACACTCTTCCAAGATGAGTGATAAACAACAGGAAAATTTTAAACTCTACGGCAGTGAAGTCGATTTTTTGTTGTTCCAATAAGGCCACGTAACCGTCTGCATAAAGCTGAAATCCGGCGTAATTGATTGTATCCAAGCTAGTGTGATTAGTTCTGCGCAATACGGCTTTAATTCTTGCGATCACCTCTTTAGGACTGAAAGGTTTAACAATATAATCATCGGCTCCCGTTTCTAGTCCTATTAAACGGTCTTGCTCTTGTTGTTTGGCTGTTACCATGATTATTGGGAGGTTAGAAAAACTCTGATCTGTTTACATAGCGTTATTCCATCAACTTCCGGTAACATTAGGTCTAATAAAACCAAATCAATAGGATTCTGTTTAATATAGTCGACAACTAATGCGCCGTTATCAAGATGATGAGCGTGATAACCTTGTTGCAAACAATAGGCGATTAATACCTCTGCGATATGCCGTTCATCTTCAACAATCAAAATAGTAGGGTGCTTCATCTAAATGTACCTATTTTCGGTAGTGTTAATGTCACTTGTAATCCACCTAAAGGTGAGTCTTGCAATGAAATCTCACCTTTATGTGCAGTAGTGATTTGTTGGCAAAGTGCTAAGCCAAGCCCTGAACCGCCATACTCTCGACTACGTGATTTTTCAACACGATAAAATCGCTCAAATAATTTATCTCGTTCCTGTTTACTCACCCCAGGAGCAGAGTCTGAAATCGTTAATTGAAGTTGCTGTTTTACTGGTTTAAGGGAGATTGCAATTTGCCCACCAGGATCTGTATAGCGACAACTGTTTTCCATCAAGTTCATCAATAATTGCTTAAGACGTTCTGGATCGCCATTCACTTGATAATGGTGTGCTTTATTTAAATGTAGCGGAGCCACATGGAGCTGACGTTGTTGAAACCGAGCTCGGCAACTGTCTATCGTTTGTTGTACTAACTCGGCCATATTCAATGTTTGAAACTCATAGGTTAAATGTGCGGTATCACTGTGGGCGAGTTGTGATAAATCATCAACAATGTAATTTAAATTATCTACTTGATTGATTAACAAGCTAATACGATCTTGATCGGCGGTAAATATACCGTCTTGTACTGCAATCAAATGTGATCGTAATACGGTTAATGGTGTTTTTAATTCATGAGAGGTATCGGACATCCACTGAAAGCGCATTTGTTGGTTATCTTGTAGGGTGCTGGCTAAATGGTTAACGTTTTGGGACAAGGTGCCTAATTCATCTTGAGAGAGTGAGGGGATTCTTTTATCAAAGTCACCTTCATTAAGTGCGGTTGTTGCGTTGACGATTTGTTGAATAGGTTTAGTGAGGTGTTTTGATAACAAAATGGCCATCACAAAGGCCAGTAATATTACCAATAAAGCAATCATTAAATAGTTATGAAGTTGTGCATTTAAAAAGGCTTTAGCAGGACTACTGGCAGACAATCGAGATGGGACCAGACCAAGCCAGGCAACCGCTTTATTATTTATTAAAATTGGTTCAATCAGAGGGTTTTCATTAATATCTTCCCGACCGACTAAGACCTTTTTTTGTTGGTCATACAGGCTAATACGGCGACCTGTTTTTAATAGGTTATTAGGGAGTTCAAACCATAATAGAGAAGGAAGAGTAGGGCGCTCTGTTATCGCTTGCTTATCATTTTGTGGTTTTTCTTGAGGGTCAACAATAGCGCGCCATTGTTGACTATTATCTACTACTGCATCCCAATTTCTGGTTTTTTTGTAGATATCTATTAGCTGCTGTTTAACTTCACTAAAGTGCTTTTGCTCTTGTTGGTCAATGAAATGATTAAAGTCTTTGGTGAAATTAATATAAATAAAAACCAACATCACGCCGACTAAGGTGATATTGGTGATAAAAAAAGCAAGAAAAAACTTATGTATTAGTTTCACAGGTTCTCTAGTATTAATAGGCAATTTGATTTAACGCATTAAAGTAGTATTGCATAATGATTATCACCAAACAATTTAAAAGCTAGCGCTGGCTGCTTGACCAGCTTTAACCAAAGCATATTGAGGTTTTACAAAGCTAACGTGTACCACGCCCAGTGTTTTAGAGAAACTGACTGAGATATCTTTAACCATTTCAAACTGATGTTTCGCTTGTAAGGTTATTTCGATTTCTCCTTTCTCATGAGCAACAAGTTTGCCTGTTTGTATATCAATACTTTTATTATTAACTGTTAGTTGAGTGGATTTTTGTAAGCTATGTGCGATAAATGCTTGTTGTTTTGCTGCACTTAAATTATCTGGCATAACCTCCTGTAAGTCGCCCATTAACCAAGCAAGATCATTTTGCATGGCAATAATTAAATGATCTTGCTGGGTAATAATCGTTATCTCTACTTGTCCATCACGTAAGATAACCTGAGCCGTGCTCTCTTTTAATGTATGTGCACTTAGTGATGCACTGAAACAGAGTAAACATAGTAGATATATGTATAGTCGGAATGTTATTTGATGCATTATTTACCTTTGTATTAATGGTTTAGCAGATAATTTTTATCGACAGAAAGTCCCGCTTTCTAGCTTACCGCCATTACTAATGGTTTTTTGTTGGAAGTCATAACACTGCTCACCTTGGTCGCTAGGACGATAGGTTGTGAAGTATTCTTTACCTTGGTAGCTATAGCGCATGCTACGACTGCCGTCTTTTTCAGTGATATATTGTAAGTTCTCAACACTATCCTGTGGTGGTCTTAGGTCTGCGCGTATTCCTTGGGTATCACCACTCAGTGGAGCTACTCTTGGTAATTGATTTGTATCTACCTCTCCGACTAAACATTGAATAATATAAGGCGGCTTTATAGAGGTGTGGTAACGGTAGCCAAATTCTGGATCCGATTGTCCATTACATACATCTAACGTATTTTCAGAGATAGTCGTGCCGTCAGGGTTTTTATTTCCATATAAAGGGTAACCATCGTAACCCCAACCAATAATCGCATCGCTACCTTGGTTGCTCATTGTGTTTATCATACAAGTGGGGGAAACATGGTAGTGGTAATCATCACCTCTTCCTGAATGACCGCCACAAATATCTAACTGGCCAAGTGCTAATGTATCGTGTGCAGCATCATATTGTTCAATGGAGAGTTCACCTTGAGATGAGTAGTCGTAAATAGGAACTCCATTAACAGCAACACCAACGGCTGCATCAATGGTTGTTATCTGATCTGCTTTCTTAGGCTGTAATTTAATGGGGGCTGAATAATCTAAAGCGGGTACAGGTACTTGCTCATTAGTGCTAGTAATACCTGTCATCATTTGATGATCTGGATAAGTTGACGAAGCTACATAAGCATATTCTTGATCACAAGTGACTTGAACACTATTTGCAAATCCAGCTTGTTTAATTGAGTTCTCAATACGAGTGCACCTTGCTGACTCCAATGGTTGCGTTGTTGTATGTTTCTTTTCGATTGGAGGTTTAGGTGTAGGCGGCTGATCCGTTTCACTTCGTTGGTAGGTAACTGTCATGTTGGCAGATGCTAAGGTGACATTTTCAATTGCCGTTAATAAAGTGGCTCGATCAACCTGTGTATTATTTGACAATGATACTTTTTCAGAGAGTGCGTAAACAGTAAAAATATACGCTTTTTCACCAGGGCCTTTCGAACAAGGTGGTGCATACTCAGTTCGTTGATTAACACTATTGGTACCTTGTTGTCCTTGTTCTTTATTGAAGGAAAAGCCACTGTCTAAATGGGTAATATTTACCGCTAGATTATATAAAGTTAAGTACCAATGAATTCCTTCAGGGGCATTGTGATGCATAATAACGGCATAAGATTGTGTGCCTTCGGGCGCACCTTGCCAACTAATTGGTGGATTAATACTCTCACCATCGCACGTGTAAATTTTAGGAAGCGTGCCACCGTCCTGCATAACTGTGCTACTAATAGTGAAGTTTGATGGATACGGCGATGTATTATTATTACAAGCACCAAGTACTGTACCACACAGTAAAGTCAGTGCACTTAGCCAAATTTTATTCATAAGTTACAATCCGATTAACGTCGATAATAGAGGGTTACATAATCCTTAAATAAGGACTGCTATTTGAAGTATAGTGAGGAAATGTAGGGGAATTATGTAGTGGCTAAAAATAGGTAAAAAAAAGCCAGAACAAAAGTCCTGGCTTATATCTAATGGTTAGTTTGTCACTATATTCAATTAAGCATTTTGCTTACGAATAACGGTTAACATCTCTTTTAATAGTTTCGGGTTAGCGGCAACAACATCACCAGATTTGAAGTAATCATTACCACCGTTAAAATCAGTCATCATGGCACCAGATTCTTTTAACAATAATTCGCCTGCTGCAATATCCCATGGTTTTAGACCAAATTCCCAGAAACCGTCCATACGGCCTGCTGCAACGTAAGCTAGGTCAAGGGCAGCACTACCGCCGCGACGCATATCAGCGACATCGTTAAAGAAATCTTGGAAGATGTTTAAGTAAGCTTCAAGGTTGTATTTTTGCTTAAACGGGAAACCAGTCGCTAATAATGTACCAGTTAGTTTAGGCACTGAACTTGTACGAGTACGGTAACCGTTGATTTGAGCGCTTTGACCACGAACAGCAGAGAATAATTCATTGCGGATAGGATCGAATACGATACCGACTTCAGTACGGCCTTTAATTTTTAATGCAATTGATACAGCAAAGTGAGGTATGCCGCGAATGAAGTTTGTTGTCCCATCTAGTGGGTCGATAATCCATTGGTGATCTGTATCTTTACCATTATCGATACCTGACTCTTCAGCAACAAAGCTGTGGTCTGGGTAAGATTTACGTAACGTACCAATAATTGCTAATTCAGCTTCTTTATCTACGCTGCTTACATAGTCATTAAGGGATTTTTCTTCCACTTCAACTGACTCTAAATTTTCATAACCTTTAACAATTACTTTACCCGCATTACGCGCAGCACGAATCGCAATATTTAACATTGGATGCATTGGATCACCATTAGATTTTAAAAGAACATGAAGGGAAATTCCTTCGGCCGCGAATTATACACAGGTCACACTATTGTGCAATAATTTAATTGTTCAAAATTTAGCCTGTTTATTAAGCATTATATGATAAATGCACCTTTGCACTAGTTTAGTTGTTAATTGAATAGTGCTAAACTTTGCGCTCAAAAAAATCACAGGATCACAAAGGAAAAACAATGCTAGACAATGTGCGTATTATATTAATTGGTACCTCTCACCCAGGCAATATTGGCAGTGCTGCTCGAGCTATGAAAACGATGGGTTTGACCGATTTGGTGTTGATTGACCCTGAATGTGAAGTGGATGGTAAGTCTGTTGCCCTTTCTGCAGGCGCAAGTGATGTACTTAAAAATCATAAAGTATATAAAACACTCGATGAAGGGATTGCTGATTGTGGTTTAGTGGTTGGTGCAAGTGCTCGCCCTAGAACCCTTAACTGGCCTATGCTTGACCCTAGAGAAATGGGTGAAAAAGCAGCTGCAGAAGGTAAAAAACATAAAGTAGCATTAGTATTTGGTCGTGAAAACAGTGGGTTAACTAATGATGAACTTCAAAAGTGTCATTTCCACGTGTTTATTCCAGCAAATCCTGACTATAGTTCATTGAATCTTGCGATGGCAGTACAAACATTAAGCTATGAAGTGCGTATGGCTTATTTAGCTTCTGAATCTTTTCCTGAAGTAGTAGAAGAGTACCCTCGAGCTTCTGAATTTGAAGGTATGCTTGAACATCTTCAAAAAACCTTATTCCAAATTGGCTTTATTGTGCCAGCTCACCCTGGTTTAGTAATGGATAAATTACGTCGTCTATTTAATAGAGCAAGACCTGAAATTAATGAGTTAAAAATGTTACGTGGTATTTTTAGTAGCATGCAAAAGTCGGTAGAAAGTCTTGAAGAAAATCCAAGAAATAACAAAAACGATAGCAAAAAATAAGACCAATTAAGGTATAGAGTTTGATACTTGACTAAAACTGTCGGGTATTTATACTGAGAGTGTTATATCACCAGTCTTGCACTGGTTGAATCATCAACTCTTATTATAGCGAACTCTATTATGAAATTAACTTCCAAAGGCCGTTATGCGGTCACTGCAATGCTAGACGTTGCAATAAAAGAGCATACAGGACCCGTACCACTCGCTGACATTTCAGAGCGCCAAGGAATTTCACTTTCATATTTAGAGCAATTATTCTCTAAACTCAGACAAAAGCAGTTAGTTAGTAGTGTCCGAGGCCCTGGTGGGGGCTATAAAATAGGCAAAAGTAAATCAGAAATATCAGTGTCCATGATCATTGACGCGGTCAATGAAAGTGTTGATGTGCGTAAATGTGCTGGTAAAGGTGGCTGCCAAGAAGATGGTGTGGAGTGTTTAACGCACGCTTTATGGGAGCAATTAAGTATGCGTATTAGCTCTTTTCTGGACGGAATTACATTACAAGAGTTAATGGCAAGTGAGCATGTGCAAAATGTCTCTGAGCAACAAAATAATAAGTTTATCAATAGTGAACTGCTGAATATTATAGCCAAATAACAGCAGCGGAGAAAAAATGAAATTACCAATTTATCTTGATTATTCAGCAACGACCCCCGTTGATCAGCGCGTTGTTGACATAATGGTTAAATACTTATCAGTGGATGGTGACTTCGGTAACCCAGCCTCGCGTTCACATCGTTTTGGTTGGCAAGCTGAAGAAGCCGTTGATATCGCACGCGAACAAGTGGCTGAATTAATTAACGCTGATTCACGTGAAATTGTGTTTACTTCTGGTGCAACTGAATCAGATAATCTTGCGATTAAAGGTGCCGCGCACTTTTATCAAAATAAAGGTAAACACATTATTACGGCTAAAACAGAGCATAAAGCGGTATTAGATACCTGTCGCCAATTAGAGCATGAAGGCTTTGAAGTGACTTATTTAACACCACCAGAAGACGGTATTATTACTCCAGAACAACTACAGCAAGCAATGCGTGAAGACACTATTTTAGTGAGCCTAATGCATGTGAATAATGAAATTGGGGTTATTCAAGATATCGCTGCATTTGGTGAATTATGCCGCGCTAATAACACAGTGTTACATGTAGATGCGGCGCAAAGTGCGGGTAAGGTTGAGATAGATGTACAAGCGATGAAGGTGGATCTTATCTCTTTCTCTGCACATAAAGCCTATGGCCCTAAAGGCATTGGTGCATTATACGTTAGCCGTAAACCACGCATTCGTTTAGAGGAACAAATGCATGGTGGTGGCCATGAGCGTGGTATGCGTAGTGGCACATTACCAACACATCAAATTGTCGCAATGGGTGAAGCTTTCCGTATTGCAAAAGAAGAGATGGAAAGTGAAAATCAACGTATTTTAGCATTACGTCAACGCCTATTAGAGGGTGTTAAGAGTATGCAAGAGATCTACATTAATGGTTCATTAGACAATCGTGTAGCAGGCAATATTAATATCAGCTTCAACTATGTTGAAGGTGAGTCATTAGTGATGGCATTAAAAGATTTAGCGGTGTCTTCTGGTAGTGCGTGTACCTCTGCAAGCCTTGAATCTTCATACGTATTACGTGCAATCGGACGTGAAGATGAGCTAGCACATAGTTCTATCCGCTTTAGTATTGGCCGTTTCACCACGGAAGCCGAAATAGATTATGCGATTAAAGTTATTCGTGAAAACGTAGGCCGTTTACGTGATATGTCTCCTTTATGGGAAAGCTTTAAGCAAGGCGCTAAAAGCCTATAATCTATTGTTAATAAATCGGTTGTCGTTGACATAACGATTCAATTATCAGTGTCTTGTAGCGTGATCACCTGCCATGGTTATCACGCTCGAGACTATTTTCTAAAATTAAACTCCATCTCTTTATTAATCCCATTGTAATTTCTTTTTTAATACAATTTCCTTTGCTAAAAAAGCAATGAGGCAGTTAATATAAGTGTAAATCACTTTCAATCTAGGAATATTATGAGCCAGCCATTTTTAGTTAATCTATCGGATCAAAAAGCCAGCCCAGTATGGGGTGAGCATGCGTTATTATCTTTTGATCAGCAACAAGCGACCATCCATATCAACTATGTTAATGATGTTTTATCACAGGTACAAAGTGCTGCGCGTAAGCTCGATGGAATGTCGTTACCTAGTATTGAACTGGTTGGTGAACAGTGGAACTCAGATTTATGTTGGGCTTTCAGTCAAGGTTTTTATAACGCTAAAAGCGGTGCAACGGTGACGTTCCCGGAATTAGATGAAGAATCAATGACCACACTACACAATAAAAAGCGTATCAGCGAATGGGTGAGAGAAACCATTAACTTAGGACCAGATGCACTTGCTCCAACAGTGTTAAGTGAAAAAGCGGCTACCTTGTTAACTGATATATGTCCTGATAAAAGCTGGATCACAACTAATGAGATCGCTGGGGAAGCGTTACTTGAGCATGGGTTTGTGGGTATTCATAATGTGGGTAAGGGGAGTATTCATGCACCTTGTATGCTGCAAGTTGACTATAATCCAACGGGTGATAGTGATGCACCGATTGAGATTGCTTTAGTCGGCAAAGGTATTACCTTCGACTCAGGTGGTTATAGCTTGAAGCCAAGTGCGTCAATGGCTGCGATGAAAAGTGATATGGGCGGCGCAGCGACAGTAACGGGTGCATTAGCCTTAGCAATTGCTAATGGCTTACAAAAGCGTGTTAAGTTATACCTGTGTTGTGCAGAAAATATGATCAGTGATAAAGCTTTCAAATTAGGTGATGTCATTACCTATAAAAACGGAGTGACTGTTGAAGTATTAAATACTGATGCGGAAGGGCGTTTAGTGTTAGCCGATGGTTTAATTGCAGCGCAAGAAGATGAAGCACAGCGCATTATTGATGCAGCAACATTAACAGGTGCTGCGAAAGTTGCCGTGGGTCGTGATTACAACTGTGTGTTAAGCATGGATGATGAATTTGTGGAAGCAGCGTTAGCGTCAGCAAAAGAGACCAACGAAAAACTATGGCGTTTACCATTAGAGTCTTTCCATCTTCAACAGATTGGTTCGTCATTTGCTGATATTGCGAATATTCACAGTGGTGGTGAGAGCATGGCTGGGGCATCTACAGCGGCAGCCTTTTTAGCTAAATTTGTGAAACATCCAGAGCAAAACTGGCTGCACTTTGATTTATCTGGCAGTTACCAATTATCTGCCAATGGTCTTTGGGCTGCTGGTGGTAAAGGTCATGGCGTACAAACTATTTGCGATTTATTGCTTAAGTAACAACAATACAACAGATTAGAGCAACCCTATTAAGCCAATATTATAAGATGATAATATTGGCTTTTTTATGTTTAAAATCCCCGTTAATGATCGGTTAATAATGAAGATCTTTTCAAAATGCAGACTTGCCTTTCAATGCTAATATAGTCAGGTCAAACTTTTATTCATTAAAATTATTGAACTTTGGGTAAAACGTGAAATTTATATTTAAATAACGTAGAATCTCGCCTTATGTAGGCATGTTATGCCCTGTTTTAAATTAGAATAAATAGAGAAAGTCGCAATGGTTATCAAAGCACTCATAATTATATCTGGTTTTGCGTTATTAGGCGGTTGTTCAACTGTCTCTGTAGGGCCTATTCCAGCCGGTCCCGATAGCTATATCATCAGCAAAGAGATCTCTGCTTTTTCAAGTGAAGAAGATCAATTGTTATCTTCAATTCTTTCACAGGCAAATGAATATTGTGTTGAACAACAACGCTATATGGAAGTGAAACATTTAAATGAATATTCTGGCTTTTTTGGCAATGAGACAAAAACCACTTTAATGTTTTCATGTTTAAGCGAAAAACAAAAAAATTATGAGCAATTAGCGCCGGTAGTGATAGCTGCGCCAACACCAGAAGTGAAACCCGTTCCGGCTACACCAGAGCCAGTAGTCGAAGAGCCGAGTTTTCCACCTAAAAACAAATTAACTAATTACGCTTTCTAAAATATAAATAAGCGATAAAACATAAGCTGTTTAGATTACCCTAAGTCACCCTCTAATCAGCTTATATAAACAATATAACCTGTGTAACCCCCGTAGATAAAAGGCTTGAAAGCGATGAATGATTTGAGGTTGTGCGGCCCTTATCATTACACCATTAACAGCAATACACTAAATGAAATAGCAGGTCATTAAGACAATACCCCTGTTTTTTAAAGTGCTTAATTGTTGGTTAATTATGCTATTATCAGTGTCTATTTTATCTTCTAAAATATCATTACTGGACTAGAGCGTTTTTTACATGATCCCAAATTTAAACCACCAAGAAAATATTAAACAAGATACTTTTTCTTTTATGCAAGCGTTATCAGAAAGCGATTACTCCGGTGAAATAGCGAAAAGTTATGCTAGTCGTTTAGCTGCAGCAACGGACAATAGTGTTTATCAATGTTTACCTCAAGCGGTTATCTTCCCGAAATCAACACAGGATATTGTGGCGGTTTGTCAACTTGCACAATCTGCTGAGTTTGAAGATATTCGTTTTTCTCCTCGTGGTGGTGGTACTGGGACAAATGGCCAATCCTTAACCAATGATATAGTGTTAGATTTATCTAAGTATATGAATAATATACTAGAGATAAATGCTGAAGAGGGCTGGGTACGTGTTCAAACTGGGGTGGTTAAAGACCAATTAAACGAATACCTTAAACCACATGGTTTATTCTTCTCGCCTGATTTATCAACCAGTAACCGCGCGACCATTGGTGGCATGATCAGTAATGATGCATCAGGACAAGGCTCATTAATTTATGGCAAAACCAGTGACCATGTTTTAGGTCTGACTTCGGTATTAATTGACGGTAGTGTACTAGACAGCAAACCATTAACAGCTGTTGATTTAATTAGCCAAGTAGAGCGCCAAGACTCTGTGGGTGCGATTTACCGTCAGGTTATTGATACTTGCGAAACACAACAGCAAAACATTGAAGATACTTTCCTAAATTAAACCGTTTCTTAACGGGGTATGACTTAAAACATGTTTACGACCATGAAACGGGCACAGTCGATTTAACGCGTATTTTATGTGGTGCGGAAGGCTCTTTAGCCTTTATCACCGAAGCAACGTTACACGTACAGCCGATCCCTACTTACCGTACTTTATTCAATATCAAATACGATAGTTTCCAGTCGGCATTACAAAATGCTCCTTTCCTAGTCAAAGCGAATGCATTATCCGTTGAAACAGTTGATTCAAAAGTACTGAATTTAGCAAAACAAGATATTGTTTGGCACAGCGTAAAAGATTTGATCAGTGATGTACCAGGGCAAGTGTTAGATGGTATCAATATCGTAGAGTTTGCAGAGGCAGATCAAAGGATTCAACAGGAAAAAATTGATGCATTAATTGTTATGCTTGATGGCCTGATTGAAAATAAACAAGCTGGTGTGATTGGTTATCAAATCTGTAGTGACCTTGCTGATATTAACCGTATCTATGGTATGCGTAAAAAAGCAGTAGGTTTATTGGGTAAAGCCGATAGCAGAGCAAAACCGATCGCTTTTGCTGAAGATACCTGTGTACCTCCAGAAAATTTAGCAGATTATATTATTGAGTTCCGTCAATTATTGGATGATAAAGGTCTACATTACGGCATGTTCGGGCATGTTGATGCAGGTGTATTACACGTGCGTCCTGCATTAGACCTGTGTGACCCTGAGCAAGAGAAACTGTTGCGTGAAATCTCTGATAAGGTGGTTGCCCTAACGGCAAAATATAAAGGCTTAATGTGGGGTGAGCATGGTAAAGGTTTCCGTAGTGAATATGGACCAGACTTCTTCGGCGATGAACTATTTACTGAATTAAGAAAAATAAAAACAGCTTTTGATCCACATAACCGTGTTAACCCTGGGAAAATCTGTACACCGATTGATTCAACAGATGAGTTAGTGAGTGTTGATGCGCCTAAGCGTGGCAGCTTTGATCGCCAAATCCCGATTCAAGTACGTGAAAGCTATGCGCAAGCCTTGGACTGTAATGGTAATGGTTTATGTTTTAACTATGATACTAAATCACCCATGTGTCCGTCGGTTAAAGTAACCCGTGACCGCGTTCATTCACCTAAAGGCCGTGCTGGTTTAATGCGTGAATGGTTACGTCAATTGGCGAACAATGATATTGATATTCTGCAGTTAGAAAGTGACTTATATGCAGGTAAAAATGCCAGTATCTTTACTAAATTTAAAAATACACTAGCAAAACGTGGTGGTGAATATGACTTCTCACATGAAGTAATGGAAGCGATGCAAGGTTGTTTAGCCTGTAAAGCGTGTAGTAGCCAATGTCCAATTCAAGTGGATGTACCGACCTTTAGATCGCGCTTTATACACTTGTATCACGATCGCTATTTACGTCCAGTTAAAGACTATTTTGTTGCCTATGTTGAGCAATATGCACCGTTAATGGGGAAAATGCCTGGTTTCTTTAACTTCTTTACTGGTTTGAAAGTCACTTCGGCATTAACTGAAAAAGTAGTTGGTATGGTAGACATCCCTCAGCTTTCTTCTCCTACTTTAAAAACAGCTTTACACAACAATGATATCAGTGAGTTTGACTTAGCGAAATTACAGGCGTTAAGTGCAAAAGAGCGTGAAAAGTATGTGTTAATTGTTCAAGACCCATTTACTACTTTTTATGATGCAGATGTTGTACGCGACCTATTTTTAACCATTAAAAAATTAGGTTACAAACCTGTGTTATTACCGTTTAAACCAAATGGTAAACCTCAGCATATTAAAGGTTTTTTAACTAAGTTTGCAAAAACGGCTGCGGATTCTGCTGCCTTTTTAAATGAAATGGCTGCATTAGATATTGCCATGGTGGGAACAGATCCTGCAATGGTGTTGTGTTACCGTGATGAGTATAAACAAGCCCTAGGTGAGCAACGTGGTGAGTTTAATGTTCAGTTATTCCAAGAATGGTTAATCAAACGATTACCTGAGCAAGCTAAAGCTGAGCAGGGCAAACAGTTCTATTTATTAGGGCATTGTACCGAAAAAACCGCTGAACCTACTTCTGGCAATGATTGGGCTACTATCTTTAAACATTTTGGTGGTGCTTTATCGAATGTTGCTGTGGGTTGTTGTGGGATGGCTGGGACTTATGGTCACGATGCAGGTAAACTGGCAGACTCGAAAGCTATTTACAGCTTAAGTTGGGAAGCTGAGATTGCCAAGCATGAAAGGTCTCAATGCTTAGCAACAGGCTACTCTTGTCGCAGCCAAGTTAAACGTATTGAAGGTGAAACTTTAAAACACCCAGTACAGGCTTTACTAAGTCTATTGTAATCCTAGAAAAGGTTAACAATAATATGAAAAACGCGGAAGATATTTGGAAAAAGAGTACAGATTTACGCCGCTTAAATGCGCTGAGTGAAAATACAATCATCGCCTTATTAGGCATTCAATACACTGAAATCGGCAATAACTATTTACAGGCGACTATGCCAGTTGATGAGCGAACTCATCAGCCCCATGGTTTATTACATGGTGGAGCATCGGTTGTATTAGCGGAAACTATTGGTAGTGTGGCTGCTAATTTAGTGGTCGGAGATGATAAGGTTTGTGTTGGCTTAGAAGTGAATGCAAACCACCTTCGTAGCGTTAAGAAAGGAGTCGTAACCGGCACAGCAACTGCGCTTCATATTGGTTACAGTACTCAAGTTTGGCAGATACAAATTTGCAATGAGCGCCAACAGTTAGTGTGTACATCACGTTTGACTGTGGCGGTGATTGATAAACCAACACAATAAGACCTTCACTGTTGAAGGTTATTTAAAAAGAGAAATTATGATTAAAGTAGGTACTTATAACGACCTTAAAATCGTTAAAGAAGTAGATTTTGGGTTGTACTTAGATGGCGGCTATGACTATGGTGAAATCCTTTTACCAAAACGCTACATCACAGATGAAATGCGCATTGGACAGAGTATCTCTGTATTTTTGTATTACGATTCAGAAGATCGTTTAATCGCAACAACGCAACATGTAAAAGCAGTCGCTGGCGAATTTGCTTCATTAAAAGTAGTAGATACTAACCGTGCTGGTGCATTTTTGGATTGGGGCTTACCTAAAGACTTACTCGTTCCATTTAACCAACAGAAAGTGGCCATGAAAACCGGCTTTGGTTATGTGGTTTATGTGTATCAAGATGATATCAGCGAGCGTTTATTAGCGTCGTCAAAGCTAGATCGTTTCTTAGATAAAGTGCCTGCCACGTATAAAGCGGGTGATAAAGTTGACCTACTGATCGCAGAGCGCACTGATATTGGTTTTAAAGCGATTATAAACCATCAACACTGGGGCGTTATTTTTGAAAATGATGTGTTTGGTGATTTAGGTATTGGCAAGAAATGTAAAGGTTACATTCGTCGTATTCGTGAAGATGGTAAAATCGATTTAAGCTTAACGCAAACGGGTTACGCGAAGATGGATGGTTTAGCTGACCGTATTCTATTAACTTTAAAGCAACATGATGGTTTCTTACCTTTATCAGATAAAAGTAGCCCAGATAAAATCGCTAAGATTTTAAAAATGAGTAAAGGTAATTTCAAAAAAGCAATTGGCCAATTATATAAACAAGGGCATATTGTAATTGAAGATAAAGGTATTACTGTTACCAGTAAATAAGCCGGTTTCAGTATAGAAAAGATAGCGCGCCAATTCAGTAATGAGTTGGCGCGCTTTTGTTTATATCTAATACCAATCATAGTAAGTAACTGATCTATTTTACTTGTTAAAACAACTTATTTTTTCGTTGTAAGTTTCGTATAGGGAACAACCATTTACATCAACTTACGCCTCAAACTAAGCCATTTTTCCGGCGCAAAATTTAGATCAGTTATTTAATACAATTGGTATAAGGTGTTGGCAATTTTAATATAAATAGATCATTGACAAAAAACTGCTCAGCGCTGCTCGCTTCCCACCATGCTTGCCATGGCTCCCCTAGGTCCTTTTTATCAATCAGATCATTAGTATTTAATGGATCAGAAAAACTAGCCATAGACACTTGGTTACCACAAATAGTGCGCTTTTTGATCATCTGTGTGGTGAGTTTAGCGGGGAGTCTAAACCCATTGCACCAACTAATTCAAAGAAGCTAGCGAGTGTATTATTATGAAAGTGTTTAACACGTTCACTTTTTATTTGTACATCTAGTGCTTTAGAGCGTGCTGGATCCTGTGTTGCAATGCCCGTTGGGCATAGGTTGGTATTGCAACTCCTGGACTGAACACATCCGATTGCCATCATCATGGTTCTTGCTGCATTGACTAAGTCTGCACCTGCTGCGATTTTAGCAAGCAGATCAAAGCTAGAAGCTGTTTTACCAGAAGCAATTATTTTAACTTTATGGCGTAGCCCAACGCCGTTTAAGGCATTATTAACGATGCTTATACCCTCCATGCACATAAGCCCTAGCCGATTCGAGAATTCAACGGGTGCTGCTCCCGTTCCTCCTTCAGCGCCATCTACTGTAACAAAGTCAGGTGTGATACCAGTCGCCAGCATGGCTTTACAAATACTTAAAAAATCAGCTGGGTTACCTACACATAACTTGAAACCGACAGGTTTTCCACCACTTAATGTTCTTAATCGTTCAATAAAATAGAGTAATTTTTTGGGAGTAGTACATTCAGAGTTCACCGCTGGAGAAATACAATCTTCACCTTGTTCTATTTGTCTAATGTTAGCAATTTCATCGGTGATCTTTTCCTTAGGCAATACGCCGCCATGACTTGGTTTCGCACCTTGAGATAATTTCACTTCAATCATTTTTACATTTGGTAAACTGGCTGTTTTTTGAAAGCTATTGGCATCAAAGTTTCCTTGCTGGTCGCGACAACCAAATAGCCCTGTTCCAATTTGCCATACGAGGTCACCACCATGCTTAAAGTGGTAGGGGCTTGCACCACCTTCACCCGTATTATGGTAACAGTTAGCTTTTTTGGCCCCTAAATTGAGCGCTTCAATGGCATTGCCACTTAAAGCGCCAAAACTCATTGCTGAAATATTTAAATATGATGCCGTATAAGGTTGTGCACAGTTATGTTGGCCAATTAACACACCTTGCGTTTCTTGTGTAAGGTGCACCGGGCTAAAGAATGCCATAAACTTAAATAGTTATTTTCGAGTAGTTCTCGTTGTGTACCAAAAGGCATGGTGTCACGTTGATTTTTTGAACGTTGATAAACAAGCGAACGCTGCTCGCGGTTAAAGGGGCTTTCTTCGGTATTGTTAGCAATGAAGTATTGTTGTATTTCAACGCGGTAAGACTCAAGGAAATAACGTAAATAAGCAACAACAGGATAAAGTCGGTTTAAAGTATGTGGGCTATAAAAATAATCATATAACCCAACAAAAGTGTAAGTCAGTGAGAAGAATAGCAGTATAAAGGTGATGATATGGGGAGAGTAAATAGATAAACTCAGTAGGAACAGATTTCCAGCTGTTGCAATAAACCAAAGTGTTTTTGAATTATTGTCATAGAAACCCCTGTAATGAATTAACTGATCACTAACCAAACCGCCACTAACATCATCATCGACCCAGCAATACGATTAAGTAGTTTAACACTGCTCTGTTGCTGTAATAGGTGACGTAAGGTCTTGCCGCCTGTTGCATATAACAACATACAGATTAACTCAAAGCATAAGATAACTGCAATTAACTGAGTGGCTTGCGGTAACAAATTAATATCTGGGTTAATAAAAGGGGCAATAATGAAATCATAAATGCCCAGCCTTTAGGGTTAGCGATAGCAGTAATAAACCCTTGTGCAATTAAAGCTGAACGTTTGACTGAGGCATTATCAACTGGAGCAGAAGGGATTGCCATTTTCCCTCTTGAACGCCACATTTGAATACCAAGGTAGAGTAAGTAAGCCCCGCCTGCGTATTTAAGTAATAAGAAAAGTTGTGGGCGAGCAAGTAATAAGGTTGCGACACCTATTAATGCAGATAATGCGACTAATCCAACGCCGACCAATTCTCCTAACATCATCCATAAGCTGCGGCGAATACCAATAGTCATACCTAAGGTCATTGCTAATGTCATGCACATACCGGAGTAATCGAAACGAAAAAAATGTTGGAATAAAGAGTAGTAGCAGGTTGTGATCCATTGCGGTGCTCATCTTGTTTAGTAAGAAAAATGAAGTTTCATTATAGTGACAAAATGATGATTAAATATAGTATTTATTTAGTTTTATCATTCATTTATATGTAGTGCAGTGAAGTAGGTAAAAGGAGTCGCTTTAAATTTTTAGCAAAGTAGAGAGGCGCATCATAAGTTATGTTTATTTATATATTAAAAATACTTAACTTATTTAAACTACTTTTGATTTTAGTCTTAATTGAATTTGGGATTTGTATTTACACTGCCGAATACGAGCAGTGTTGTTAGTTTTTATTGGAGTGAGTTTTATGTATGAGTTAATTTCAACAAATTGGGTTGAATGGTTTGGGTATGCAGCATCATTAGTGGTATTGATTTCGTTAACCATGAGTTCGATTATTAAGTTACGTCTGATTAACTTTATAGGTTGTTTATTATTTGCGGCCTTTGCCTATTTTATTAATTCATGGCCGACAGTGGCAATGAACCTAGGTATCGCTGTTATTAATATCTATTTTTTATACAAGATTTACTCGACCAAAGAAGAGTTCAAGATAGTTGCCACATCTATAGATTCTGAGTACCTGCGTCATTTCTTAACTAATAATCAAGAGGAGATAACAAAGCAGGCAAGCTTTGCGGAGTTGTATCGAGCTAACCGTGTTTTTTACATGCTGCGTGATGATAATATCGCTGGATTATTAATTGGTTACTTAGATGAAGCGGGACACTTTGAAATCTATCTAGATTATGTGGTTCCCAAATACCGTGACTATAAATTAGGGACTTATTACTTTAAAACACATAAAGAGTTCTTAAAAAATAGAGGAATACAGGTCTTAAAAGCAGCGGCAAGTCATTATATGCACCGTGATTATTTAATTAAGATGGGCTTTGTTGCTAAAGCAAACGATCAGTTACATTTTGAAAAACAAATCTAAGCGAGTACATCTAAGCAAATAAGCATTTACCGCTAAGTTAGTATCACCTGTTTCATTTCTTTAATAACAGGTGATACAGCAAACTCATTATTCCTGTAGTTCCTTCAATCGTAAGTCATCCTGTTTATACTCTTCTATTTTGGCGCTATAGCGTGCTTGGTCTAATTTTTTATCAGTATAGGCGAGCGCAGAGCCCATCTGTTCAGAGGCTTCTTTAAAGCGTCCTAATAGAGCAAGGTATTCCGCTTTGGTGGCAAACTCCTTGGCTTTTTGTTTTGTTTCTTTATAAAGATCAATGGCAATAAGATGTGCTAAAACATGTTCAGGGTTGTTGCGGATAAAGTAAGAAAGCTTTTTATCAGCAAGTTCATATTGCTTATCTTCCTGTAATGCAATAACCAGGTTTAACGTGCTAACGGCATTGCTAGTAAACTTATTTTCGTAATCAGTAAGGCGCTTAATTGCTTGCTGATCTTGATTAGTGGACAGTGAAATATCAGTTGCTAAATCAAGATAGAAAAGATTATCTGGATCGTCGCTTAACAATTGGTTATTTAATTTTTCGGCTAGGTCCATCTGTTTATTCTTAAAATAAGCTAAGGCTAAGCCATATTGCGCCGCAGCTTTAAGTTGATAACTTTGATTAGTAAGTTGACTGCGGTAACGACTGATTAGCGCCGCTGTATTATCTTGATCAAATCGCACGATAATACGTGCTTTACTCAATTGATAGTCGAGGCTTTTCTTCATGTGTTTATTGATAAACTGACTGGCTCTTAACCTTGCCTCTGCCAATCTAGTTTCAGGGAGCGGGTGGGTTAATAACATTTGTGGCTGTGAAGAAGCATATTTATATTTTTCTGCTAGCTTTCCAAAAAAGTCAGCCATGCCATAGGGATTATAACCAGCCTTAGCTAAGGTTTGTATACCGATTCGGTCAGCCTCATATTCATTGGCTCGGGTATAGTTGATTTGATTTTGAATATTGATGGCAAAGGTTGATGTTAACGCAGCAAATCCCGCCGCTGGTGCGATAATCGCCAATAAAACCGAACCTGCTAATGCAGCCATGGAAGCAGGGTTACTCAGTGCTTGCTTTTCTAACATACGTGCAAGGTGGCGCTGGGTAATATGCGCGACTTCGTGAGCAATAACACTGGCTAACTCACTCTCGGTTTCAGCGTAAAGAAATAAACCGGTATTGATTTTTATATTGCCGCCTAAAAATGCCGCAGCATTGATTTCACTGTCCTCTACTAAAAAGAATTCAAAGGGTAATTTTACTGAATCAGCATGGCTAACAATGTTTTCTCCGAGACTAGTAATGTAATGATTTAATACTGGATCGCGTACAATAGGTAACGACTGTTGGGCCATCATTTTAAATGCCCAGCCATATTGTTTCTCTTTTTGAATGGTTAATACACCCGCACCTACGGTACCAATTTCAGGTAAATCATTATTAGCAAAGCTGGTACTGGTTAAGGTTGATAACAGTAAATAAACTGTTAATTTTTTTAATCTGTAAAGCATATGCGCTCCGGTTTAATTAAGTCGCGGCTGAGTACTGATCGGCTTGGAAAAGGTTGCTTATTTACTTGCTTCAAATGCTACCATTAAACTTTGTTAATAAAACAGTCATTTACATTAACTCGCCTTTTAGTTTGTATAGTTAACTATCGCTGACTAACCGTTCATAATAGAAACAATGGTTGCTATCATGATCAGCAAAAGAGATGATTAAATGAAATTAATCAGTTATCTATTGGTCTTTTAAGGTATCTATTTTAAGTAGATACGCTGAGCAAATTAAGTACATTACATTCACATTAAAAATAATGTGTTAGTGTTTGTGTATTATCAATAATATTTAATATGTGTGATTGGTATTAAACAAGGATAATAGCGTTTGTTATCTCATTATTTAGGTCAGTGATAAAATAACATATTCGCCATCATATAAGGATAAATCTCCAATGTTTATGCAACTAATTCAATGGTATAAGACACGTTTTTCAGACCCTAATTTAAGTGTTTTGTTCCTGCTTTTATTGTTTTCTTTTTTTGTAATCTATCTTTTTGGTAATATTTTAACGCCTTTATTTGTTGCGATTGTTTTGGCTTATTTGCTGGATTGGCCTGTGACCTACTTGATGCGCTTCAAAATGAACAGGACAGTGGCAACGCTGATTGTAATGGCATTGTTTGTCTCTATTTGTATTTTTGGTTTTTTAGGTGTTTTACCAACACTATTCAAACAGGCTGCTTCTTTTGTGCAAGATTTACCTACTATGCTAAATCAGGGACAAACTTATATGTTAACCCTACCGGCACATTACCCAGAAGCGGTTGATCCTGAAACCATTACACACTTGATAGGCACTATAAAAAGTTATTTAGTGGATAGTGGCGGCTTCCTATTATCCCAATCTTTTGCATCTTTATTGAATATTGCTGCATTACTCGTGTACGCAATATTGGTACCTCTGATGATGGTATTTATGCTTAAAGATAAAAATGAGTTGATAGCGAGCATGGTTAAGTTTTTGCCTAATAACAGAAAACTAGCTGCGCAAGTATGGTCAGAAATGAATGGCCAAATCATGAACTATATTCGCGGTAAAATTACTGAAATATTAATTGTTAGCGTAGCGACGTACTTTACCTTCTTCTTTATGGACTTACGTTATTCAGCCTTATTAGCTGTATTGGTTGGTTTATCTGTTTTGATCCCCTATATCGGTGCAGCCGTAGTGACAGTACCTGTGGCTGTTGTGGCGTTATTTCAATGGGGAATATCGCCAGAGTTTGCTTATTTGATGATTGCTTACGGCATTATTCAAGCATTAGATGGTAATTTGATTGTACCTATATTATTTTCTGAAGCGGTAAACTTACACCCAGTTGTTATTATTATTTCAGTATTAATTTTTGGTGGTTTATGGGGGTTCTGGGGAGTTTTTTCGCGATACCTTTAGCGACCTTAGTCAAAGCTGTGCTTAATGCGTGGCCAGCAGTACAAATGGAGAACAATGTAATAGAGTCAATTGATTAATAAGGTTGTTTTTATAGGATATTTTTTCAATTTTATTAAAAAAGTAGGTAAAGAAGTCTGTTCTTTTGCCGATAACATCAAAAGAACAGACAAACACCAATAATGTGTCTAATTTTTAACTAGTGGGAATAAAATTTATGTTAGAAGTCGGTAGCTTAGCGCCAAATTTCACCTTACCAGATCAAGATAATAACCAGGTTACTTTAAGTGATTACTTGGGTAAAAAAGTATTGGTCTATTTTTACCCAAGAGCCTCTACCCCTGGTTGTACAACACAAGCCTGTGCTTTGCGCGATAGTAAAGATGATTTAGCAGACTTGAATGTAGTGGTATTAGGTATTAGCCCTGATACACCAAAGAAGTTAACTAACTTCATCAACAAACAATCCTTGAACTTTACTTTATTAGGTGATGAGGACCATAGCGTTTGTGAAAGCTTTGGTGTTTGGCAACTAAAAAAATTCATGGGTAGAGAAAATATGGGCGTAGTAAGAACCTCATTTTTAATCGATGAAGAGGGCAAGTTACAACATATCTTTAATAAGTTTAAAACTAAAGATCACCACGAAGTGGTGTTGAATTACTTAAACGAGCAAGCTTAACGTTAGAACACTCCTTTTTTATTGTAAATATCTCAGTAAAAAAGGAGTCAATTTGATCGAATATACCCACATTATTTCATCTATTTCTGTTGCTATAACGGTTATCAAAAGCCAACAGAACATTGTATTACTTTTCTTCATTACTGAAATGAAAGTAGTTTACCAAGGAAGCATAAACTATGACCGCAAAAACAAAAATATTATTACTGATAGGCTTGTTATTAACGCTGGCTATATCAGCTATCTCGGGTGTTGGTTATTTTAACTTTAGAGCTGAATCTATTGAAAATAACAATACCAGAATGGATGTTCAAACCGCTTTGATTTCTAAATCAATTGAACAGAAAATGGAACGCTATTTTGATGCGTTAAGCATTTTGGCTGATAGTGTTGAGATTAACTCAACGGGATTATTAAATGAACGTGAAACGGTTAATTCCCTACATGCCATGGCTAATAATTTGGATATCCTCGACGCTTATATTACCACTAAGGATGCTAAAACCTATGCGCATGCCAGCGATGGCTTAGAAGTGGGCTTTAATGCCAAACAATTACAACGTGAGTGGTATGTCAGAATATTTAATGGCGAAGACCGTATCATTACTAAGCCTTATAAAAGTTCATTAGGCAGTAACGTCATGGCATTAGCATTACCCGTGAAACGGAATGGTTCGATTGTTGGTGTTGTTTGCTTGAATATTAGTGTTAAACAAATGAGCGAGTTTGTACATATATTGGACCCTGATAATCATGTCTTCGTAAGTCGTGAAGATGGTTATCTATTAGCAGCTAAAGATAATACCTTAGTGGGTAAAAACCTATATCAGGAAAGACCTTCATATAAAGCGTTCCAAACCGCAGAAATGAGTCACCATAATTACTTTTTAGAGGGTGAAGAATACACAGTGTCAGGTATTCGTATTGATGGCTTAAATTGGAATGTATGGACCTGGACGGAATGGGATGAAATAACAAAAGCTTCCAGTGAAGATTTGCAATCAACCTTATTGATTGCTTTTGTCTTTATTGTTGTTTCTTTATACTTGATCTCATTTGATTATTATCAAGGTTATGTATCGTCCTGTGGGTGGCGAGCCTGCTGATATAGAGAAAATTGTAGAGAATATTGCACAGGGTAAGTTGAGTTCAGTCGCGCCGGCTACCGGGCAAGAGACGGGAATTTATAGTGCAATTTTAACTATGGTTGATAGCTTAAAAGATATTATTGAGCATATTAATGTATCAAGCAGTCAATTAAACAGTGCCTCTACACAGATGTCAGAGTCTGCTTCAAATGTTAACCGCAGTTCAGAAACTCAAATGATGGAGTTAGAGCAAACTTCTACGGCGATGAATGAGATGGCGGTGACCGTTGATGAAGTGGCGCGTAATGCGCTAAGTGCTTCTACAGCTGCTGATGAAGCAAATAATCAGTCCAATAAAGGGATTGAAGTGGTTAATGGCATGAACGCTGATATCTCAACCTTGGTTGAAGGGGTGACGGGCGTGCAGCAAGTGATGAATAAGCTAGAAGGTGAAATTGATAATATCGGTAGTATTATCGAAGTTATCCGTGCTATCTCTGAGCAAACTAACTTATTAGCATTGAACGCCGCGATTGAAGCCGCAAGGGCTGGTGAACAAGGTCGAGGTTTTGCTGTAGTTGCAGATGAAGTGCGTAGTTTAGCAAATAGAACACAAGAGAGTACCACTGAAATCCAAACCATGATCAACAGCCTGCAAACGGAATCTAAAAACTCAGTGGAGCTGATGCAAGTGAATGTAAATAATGCACAGTCAACGGCGGTTAAATCTCAAGAGGCAAATCAAGCCCTAGAAGAGATCCGTCATTCTGTTTCTATCATTCAAGATATGAATAATCAGATTGCAACGTCAGCGGAAGAGCAAACCTTAGTTGCGGGTGAGATTAATCAAAGTATTGTAGGTATTAACGACATGGCGAAAATAACCTCGGAAAGCTCTGCAAATAATGCAAAACGTGCTGATGAATTATTAGATATCGCCAATGCATTAAGTAAGTCAGTGGAAGTCTTTAAGCTTTAGAATATTTCCATTAAAAAGGCCCAATAACCGAGTATTTGGTTATTGGGCCTTTTAGTTTTGTACAATACTTTTATGTATCTAATTGATATTATTCATCTATCTTAATTGGGCTAACAAAGCCTTGTGGTTTTAACGCCAGTAAATCACTGTCTAATTTATCAATTACTTGCTCTGCAGTATGTCCAAGTAGCGTCGAGCCTAAACCAGAGCGTCCCACTGTGCCTAAGATAACTAATTCAGCATTAATCTGTTGCGCCACCTCGCTGATCACATCTTCTGGTAAACCTTGTTCCAGGTGAATGTTTTCAGGCATAAGTTGATACTTACTAGCATAATCATTCAAGGTTTTTTGATGGAACTTCTTTAATCCATCTTCATAATGAATTGGATCAAATTCAGGTAATTCCATCATGATATTCATTGGCGGGCTTGGATACGCATTAACTGCATGAATATTAGATTTTATCATCTGAGCAATATCATTAGCCTCAGTCAGAATCGCTTCATTTAAGCTATGGTGTGCTTCATCCTCAACGCTTTTGCAATCAATAGCACACAATATATTGCCATTTTCAGGCCATGATTTCGCTTTCACTAATAACAGTGGGATAGGACATTTTCGCAATAAGTTCCAGTCAGTTGGTGTGAATAAAATGGCGCTAAGACGAGAGTGTGGATGAGTAGATTTAATTAACAGGTCGTAGCCTTCTCTTAGGATAAGTTGAATGGCTGCTTGGAAAGGGCGGTTATGCCAGTGGACTTGGCAAGCAATGGCGTAACCTTCTGCTCGGTGAGGGTCTGCGAGGGTATCTAACCATTCTTGGTTTTCTTTGATAACTAAAGATTGCATCACCTGGCGCTCTTCAGCAGAGCTTAACGAGGTCATTTCATAGGTTAAGTCATAACAAGATAGGAATAGCGTTATTTTGGTGTTTTTATCATTTTGCGCTATTTCAATCGCTCTTTGTAATGCGGGTTGTTGTTCTTGTGTTGGATCGATATAAACTAAAATATTATTATATTTAAGCATGTTAGCCTCCAATTTTTAGAAATCACTACCTTTAATTTAGAGCAATTACAGCTAATTAGGTAGTGATACCAATCACACTAACTACAGTGGTTAATGATACTCCTTAAAACTTAACAATATAGTTAGTGTATTAGTGGTGAGATTAGCGATAAAGGGCAATGGACTGTGTGTTAACACTATTACGTCATTGAGCCTGATAATGCTGAAAGTTGTGCTTCATCTAATACGGTAATATATTTGCCTTTCACTGCAATCATGCCACTTTTCTGGAATCGACCTAATAATCGACTGATTGTTTCAACGGTTAATCCTAGGTAATTACCGATATCCCCACGTGTCATTGACAATCTAAACTCTCTTGGCGAGAAACCGCGAGCGGCGTAACGCACTGAAAGGTTATGGATAAAAGAAGCTAATCTTTCTTCGGCGTTCTTTTTGGACAAAAGTAGGATCATGCTTTGATCTTCTACTATCTCATTACTCATAAGACGCAAAATTTGCTGTCTTAACTTAGGCATTGATGTCGATAAATCATCAAGTGTGTCATAGGGAATTTCACAAATCATTGCTGTTTCTAATGCTTGTGCAAAACTCGGATGAGTGCCAGAGCTAATACCATCAAAACCAACTAAGTCTCCTGCAAGGTGGAAAGCTGTGATTTGTTCATCACCTTGCTCTGTAATGGTATAAGACTTTAAAGTACCAGAACGAATTGCATAGAGACATCTCATTGCTTCACCGGCCTTAAAAATCTCACTGCCTTTTTGAATTGGCTTTTTACGTTCAATAATCGTATCTAAACGCTCCAATTCAGTTTCGTTGAGAGAGTAAGGAATACATAACTGGCTGATACTGCAATCTTGGCAATGAATTGCACAAGCACCACTTTGTATACGACTTGTATTACTTTTATCCATGTTCATCTCTTCATTTTATTGATTTAACTTAATACTAGCACCTTATAAAGCACCTTTAAAATAGTTAATACTAAAGTTGTTAGTGGGTGTTTTTTTGCTTAAAAATGATGGTGCCATTATTATTTTTTATTGTTTTTATGCGCTAGCGCAAAGAAATTTGATTAATAAAGGAGTAGTGCCAGTCACAAGAAGTTAAGCGTGTTAATACTTTTCATCATTAATAATTAAAACTGTATATAGGAACTGCTGTAATTTGATCGTGTAAACTAAAAGGTTTTAACCATTAACTGAAAACATTTATAATAAGCGAATACTAATCACAATCATTAACCGGTCTATTTTTCCAACGCTAAATTTAGATCCAATATCAAATACCATCGGTATAACTTATCTGATGTAACTTTATGTAAAGCCATTAGGTTTATATAAAAGTGGTTTTTGCCACTAACAAGGAAAAATAATGCTCACACCTACTCGATTAATCCAACTACTGATCATGCTCTCGTTATTAATTGGGTTATTTGTATGGAGAACACTGAGCTTTGAGAGTAGTGAACAATCATCTTCGGAGCAATCAAATCAAGTTTCAAAAACAGATCAGCTACTGTGTCAGTTATCTATGCCTTGTGTCCTAGAGTCAGCGTCTGGACGTTTTATATTAACGGTGGAGGAAGGGGAAGTTGTTCCTGATCAGCCGTTTAATATCAGTTTAACCAGTGAATTAAAAAACTGGACAGTAAGTGATGCAAAAATGGTCAGTGAAAAAGGCTTTGAAGGTAAAATATCTGTCACCTTAGTGCCCGTTGAGAGTATAAACCACAGTATTACTTACCAAGCACAAACTATGGTGGGAGCCTGCTCTGAAAAAAATGCATCAATCACACTACAAATCACTTTATTAATTGATGATAAGACAGTACCTATCGAATACACGTTTTTGGTAGCAAATTAAAGGTTAGCCTAAGTATCAACACTCAATACGTATTATCTACTGTTTATTTACCTATTTATTTAAATGTTCAATAACTTTGCATAACCTAACCTTGTTTTAATACTGTTGTATTTGCGAACTTGCTAGAACTATTCAATAATAGAGGTTATTAATTTACTGGTACTATTAATAGTATTTAAAGAAAGCCCTTCGCATTTATATAGCAGGACGCTAAATATCAGACATTCATAAGCGAAATTAGGCGAAAAGTTTGCATTAAAGGAAAATAATGAATTTTTTTAAATCGAAACGAAATAAAAGTTCATCATCCTCGGTCATTAAGGATATGAATAGAAAACAGAAACGATATGAATCATTAGTGAATGTCTATAGCGCTGATCTTTACCGCTACGCATTGTGGGTTTGCCGTGATCCTGAGGTTGCTCAAGATCTAGTGCAAGAAACTTGTTTACGTGCATGGAAAAGCATTGACAGTTTACTTGATGATAAATCAGCCAAAGCTTGGTTGTTTACAATCTTGCGCCGCGAGAATGCTAGGCGCTTTGAACGTAAGCAATTATCGTTAGTTGATATTGATGATTACGAAGTAGCAGCGGAAGAAGAGTCTAGCCCATATGATAAAGAGCTCATTCAGCAAAAAATAGCAGCGTTACCTGCTGACTATAAAGAACCTCTGTTGTTACAACTCATTGCAGGCTTTACTGCAGAAGAGATAGCGGCCCAATTAGATTTAAATAAAAATACCGTGTTAACACGGTTATTTAGAGCCAAAAATCTACTTAAAACTAATTTAAAAGTAGAAATTAATAATACCGGAGAAGCGCATGGATGATATTTTATTTCGTCATACAGCGATTGCAACACCCAATGATAAGTCCGAAGAGTTCTTAGAGAGAGCAATGTCTTCTGATTCATCAAAAAAACTAGTCGATGACAGCAAAGCATTCGATAAATTATTAAAAGATAGTTTAAAAGTGGATGTGCCTGATGATTTAGCCGACAAAATAATGTTAGAGCAAAGCTTTGCGTTAGAGCGTGACAAAAATATCAGTGCTCGATGGCATCTGGCTATTGCTGCTTCTGTCGCTTTTGTTATTGGTTTAAGTATACCGCTTATACAGAAAACAGTTACCCCACCTGTGGAAGTCGCAGCCGTTGAGCAAGCGCCTGAAGATATAGGTAATGTTGCGTTAGAGATGGTTAAAAACGAGTATTTCTTAACAGCTAAGGCTAATGAGAATGCAAGCTTACAGGCGGTAAATGCTAAACTCGCAGTATATGGCGGACAAGCTAAAGAAGGCTTAGGCGAAGTGATGTTTGTAAACTACTGTAGTTTCAAAGGTACTTCAGCTTTACATATGATACTAAAAGGTGAGAAAGGGCGTGTGACTGTGTTTGTCGTGCCAGAACATGGAAAATTCACACCTGCTGCGAAATTTAGTAATGAGCATTTAAAAGGTATGTCTGAAAAAATGGGCAAAACTAACATAGTGATTGTTGGTGAGCCTGATGAACCACTTGAAATGACGCAAGAAAAATTACACGACAGTATTAAGTGGGATATTTAATCTGATTGATATTGCACAATAAAAAAGCAGGTTAGCGAATATTTGTGATTGGTTGTTTGATTTATCAGCAACCAATTTTTTTATCCTCCTTTTTTGTTGACATGATTCACCGCAAAAAATATACTGCGCCCGTCTTTAAGATGACTCGAACAAAATATTGTTTAGTTATCCTTTCATTTATAAAATGAATTGATATGATGAAGGGCTAGATAATACCTTTTAGATATAAAGACACGGTTGATCAGTTATTAGATTAATCAGTGATAAGATACAATTCCTCTTTAGGTTAGTTGGTAGAGCCATAGAGATACTGTTAATCCGTGTTGAGATTAATAAGTAAGAAAAATACAATTCCTCTTTAGCTCAGTTGATAGAGCTATAGAGACACTGTTAATCCTTGTTAGATTAATCAGTGAGAAAGTTACAATTCCTCTTTAGCTCAGTTGGTAGAGCAACGGACTGTTAATCCGTGTGTCGCTGGTTCAAGCCCAGCAAGAGGAGCCACATTCTTTAACTTTGATAAGTCGAAGTTAAACGTAAGAAATTACGATAAACATTTACAATTCCTCTTTAGGTTAGTTGGTAGAGCCATAGAGATACTGTTAATCCCTATTAAGATTAATAAGTAAGAAAATACAATTCCTCTTTAGCTCAGTTGGTAGAGCAACGGACTGTTAATCCGTGTGTCGCTGGTTCAAGCCCAGCAAGAGGAGCCACATTCTTTAACTTTGATAAGTCGAAGTTAAACGTAAGAAATTACGATAAATATTTACAATTCCTCTTTAGCTCAGTTGGTAGAGCAACGGACTGTTAATCCGTGTGTCGCTGGTTCAAGCCCAGCAAGAGGAGCCACATTCTTTAACTTTGATAAGTCGAAGTTAAACGTAAGAAATTACGATAAATATTTACAATTCCTCTTTAGCTCAGTTGGTAGAGCAACGGACTGTTAATCCGTGTGTCGCTGGTTCAAGCCCAGCAAGAGGAGCCACATTACAAAAGCCTGAACATATGTTCAGGCTTTTTTTTGGAAAATTTCGAGTGGTTAAGATTCTTAATAAAAACTGAAAATAGTGCAGTAGACTTTATTATTATAGATTAGCAGCCAATACAATTTGTATGTATTGGCTTAGTGATATTTCTAAAAAACAACATTACGGCGTTGGCGCATTAAAAATATAAACGCGATGCCGCCAGCTAGGCCGGTTAAAATACCAATGGGCATATCTTCAGGTGGAATAATCACTCTCGCCACAATATCGGCTAATACAAGCAACAGTGCACCTAATAATGCAGATAACGGTAATATCTTCCGGTAATCTCCACCAATCAATAAGCGCACAATATGCGGAACCATTAAACCGACAAAGCCTATGACACCAGAAAAAGCAACGGCAGCACCCGTTAATAAAGCACAGACTACGATCACCGTTAAGCGAAATCTTTGTACAGGTACACCTAAGGTATTGGCAGTCTCATCCCCTAGAATCATGGCATTTAAAAACTTAGCTTTATACAATAAGTAACTGCACCCAAAGAACAGGGTTAAAAATGGAAACAATAATTGATTCCATTGTGCTAATCCTAAACCGCCTAACATCCAAAATATCACCGTATGTGATGCTCTATGGTCACCTAGAAAGATAAATAGGTTGCCTAGTGCCGTTAAAATGAATGCTACAGCGACACCTGCAAGCACTAATCTACCTGCACTATTTGCTAGAGAAAAATTAGCGACTCCTAACACTAATAACATGGCTAAAAGTGCACCTAAAAAAGCGAAGATAGGAACAGTTAGTAAGCCTAAAATCATCCCCGTATGTAATAGGGCGATAATTGCGCCTAATGCTGCCCCGGAAGAGACACCTAACAAATGTGGATCTGCTAAGGGGTTACGTGTAACAGATTGTAAAGCTGCTCCAACAATGGCTAAAATAGCCCCCACCAATGCCGCTAAAATAGCGCGAGGTAACCTGACCTCCCAAACAATATTTTCACGTCCAATAGACCAAGCAGGCGGGCTGGTGGTTAATCCCATTTTGTGGCTGATAATAGACCAGACTGTGGACGTGGAAATAGACACCGAGCCAACCCCTATAGCAACAATGATCAGTACGATCAATAATAACCCTAAGCTCACTAGCAGGGTTGGCGTCGATAAATTAGTTTTACTTTTTAAAACTGCTTTCATGCTAGCTTCTGAAAGCGTTTGCTAAGCGTTGAATGGCTTCAATATTACGAGGGCCTGGTGTTGCTTCAACATATTCTAAGACTACAAATCGTTTATTCTTGATTGCAGGGATATCTTGGAGTGCCTGATGCTGAGTTAAAAATTCGATTTTTTGCTGTGCAGTGACATCGCCATAGTTAACAATCACTATTACCTCTGGTGCTCGGTCGATAATTGACTCCCAGTTAACTTGTGTCCAACTTTTTGTACATCATCAATGATATTTGTACCACCAGCGGCTTCTATTAATGCGGTAGGCATTCCTTTTGCGCCGGAAGTAAAAGGCTGTTCTTGTCCTGAATCATAAACGAATACTTTAATAGGTTTGGCTAAAGGCGTTAAATCGTTAGTAAAGGCTTGCAGCTGTTCCTTATAATTTTCAACGAGTTGGTTTGCGCGATCTTCAACATTAAAAATTCGCCCTAAATTAAGTAAATCAACATATAAGTCATCCATGGAAGCTTTAGTCTTTTGCATAATATGCGTGCAGCTTTCTGTTAGCTCATAGGTCTTAATACCTAGTGGTGCTAAGGTGTCAGGTGTTACTCCTCCGCCGACCTTCATACCATAGTTCCAACCTGCGAAATAAAAGTCGGTATCAGCACCAAGTAACACTTCCTTACTTGGATATTTAGGTGATAACTCAGGTAATTCACCTATGCCTTCCCGTAAGATAGGGTCTAAGGTTTTCCAACCTGAGATGCCGGTTACTCCTACCATCTTATCCTGCAGTCCCAATACCAGCATCATTTCTGTTAAGTTCACGTCATTAGATACAGCTGCCTTAGGTTGCTGGTTGAAGGTAACTGTGCGGTTACAACTTTGCACATCAATAGGGTAATGCTGTGCATCTGTTTCTGCAAAAGCGGGTAGGGTGACAGTACTGGTAAGAAGCAGTAATGAACTGCCCAGTATCGAGTGAACTTTGGTCATAGTAGGTTAATCCTGTGCCTGGTTAAGATAGAATGAGAATCGAGGGCGATCGGTTATAGGGTGTTGATCAATAATCGTTTTTACATCGAACACTTGCTCAATATTAGCTTTAGTAAATACATCACTTGGGGGAGTAATGTTGCATCTCTCCCTTTTTTAAGACTAATACTCGGTCTGCGTAGGCGGCTGCTAATGATAAATCATGTAAAGAGACAATTACGGTGCAAGGTAACGAAGATAATAAAGCTAATACTTCAAGTTGATGGCGTATATCCAGGTGATTGGTCGGCTCATCTAAAATAAGGATGTCAGGCTCTTGCACTAAAGCCCGAGCAATCATCACACGTTGCCGTTCTCCACCGGATAAGGAATTGAAGTTACGATGAGTAAGGTGAGTGACATCCAATAGCGTTAATACACTGTTGATGGCCTGTGTATCCGGTATTGTGCGTTTCCAGCCGGTAGAGCGTGGTATTAAACCAATTTCAACCATTTCAAATACGGTCAATGCAAACTCTGCGCTGGAATCTTGTAATACTGTGGCAATGCGTTGCGCACAGTGACGAGCAGTTAAAGACCAAATGTTTTCGCCATCGATTAGCACTTCACCACTAGAAGGTTTATTTACGCGATAAAGGCAGCGCAATAAGCTGGTTTTTCCTGCACCATTAGGGCCGACTACAGCGACAAAGTCACCTGATTGCACGGTCAACGAGATAGGTTTTAATAAAGTTTTGTGGCGGCTAGGAGACCAAGTTAAGGCTTTTAATTGTAAACAGGCTGCTTGGCAATGTGTAAAGCAGGGAAGTGAGTGTATATCTATTTGTACACTCTTATCTTTATCAAGATTCAATGTAAGCCAACCTATGTTCATCCATTAATTTAAAAATGTTATAGTGTAACATTTTGTCGAGGAGTTCAATCTATTTCAGTGGGCGATGTAAATAAATACCTGATACTGATTGACGGTTGGTTTGTTATAGAAAAAAGTAAATTCATCTCTATTTATTCTGATTTAAATTAAGTAAACATCTTGTTTTTATAAAGGTTGTTTTTTATTAAATGCACGACCTTTCATCTTTTTGCCTAATCTTGATTTGATATCAAAAAAAGCGAAAAATAGGATAAAGCTATGTTAACTAACTTATTGATCGGGTAAGGTTCGCCTCAATTTTTTAAGGATGTAAAAAGAGGGAAAGATGGACTTAGTACAAAATCATGTCACCGCGTTAATCAGTAGTGCGGATACGTTATTCATTTTATTAGGCGCAATCATGGTGTTTGCCATGCATGCAGGTTTTGCTTTTTTAGAGGTTGGGACGGTTCGTCATAAAAACCAAGTGAATGCTTTGGTTAAAATTATGTCTGACTTTGGTGTTTCTGCATTGGTTTATTTCTTCTTCGGTTATTGGTTAGCTTACGGTGTTACTTTTTTCGATAGCGCCGCCGTTTTAGCCGAAAATAATGGCTATCAATTAGTTAAATTCTTTTTCCTAATGACTTTCGCTGCTGCAATTCCTGCGATTATTTCAGGTGGTGTTGCCGAACGAGCTAAATTTAATCCCATGTTAATTGCTGCCGCTTTATGTGTTGGTATTGTTTATCCGTTTTTTGAAGGGATGATTTGGAATGGTAATTATGGATTCCAAGATTGGTTAACGGTTAATTTCGGGGCTGCTTTCCATGATTTTGCCGGTTCGATTGTAGTACACGCAGTGGGGGGCTGGATTGCTTTTGCTGCCATTGTTGTTTTAGGCAGTCGTCATGGGCGTTTTCGTCAAGGCAAAGTGATTGCCTTTGCACCGTCTAATATCCCTTTATTAGCGTTAGGTGCTTGGATCTTATCTATTGGTTGGTTTGGTTTTAACGTGATGTCTGCACAGGCGATTGAGGGCATTAGTGGATTAGTAGCCATTAACTCTTTAATGGCGATGGTCGGCGGCATTATCAGTTCTTTAGTGATTGGTAAAAAAGACCCTGGTTTTATTCATAACGGCCCACTAGCGGGTTTAGTAGCGGTTTGTGCTGGCTCCGATTTGATGCATCCCATTGGCGCGTTAATGACAGGTTTAGTTGCGGGTGGTTTATTTGTTTGGATATTCACTTATGTACAGAATAAGTTCTCTAATTTTGATGATGTATTAGGGGTTTGGCCTTTACACGGAATATGTGGACTATGGGGCGGTATTGCCGCTGGGATCTTTGGATTAGAAAGTTTTGGTGGTTTAGGTGGCGTAACCTTTATGAGTCAATTAATCGGTTCATTAGCGGGCATTGTGTTTGCTGTAGTGGGTGGTTTTATTGTTTATAAGTTAGTGAATGCGATTACACCGATTCGTTTAGATGAAGAGGACGAGTTCAAAGGTGCAGATGTGGCGATTCATAAAATCGGCGCTACTAATTTAAATAATAACTAGGGCTCTCTTGTTATTAATATACATTTAAATCAATAGGCTAAAGGGAAACCATTAGCCTTTTTTGTTTAAAAAATTGACTAATTTTAACAAAAACAACTGATTTCAATTTATAATGATACAGCACATAAATTGATTCATTTTATCTTGCTAACATCGGTCGATTTTAACATTTTATTCATTTGGAGACACAGCATGAAAGTCATTGAAGTAAAACATCCGCTTATCCAGCATAAATTAGGTTTATTACGTGAAGCGGGTATTAGTACCAAACGTTTTCGTGAATTAGCACGTGAAGTGTCAAGCTTATTAACTTATGAAGCAACTAATGACTTGTCATTAGAAACAGTGAAAATCGAAGGCTGGGAAGGGGAGATTGAAGTACAGCAAATCGAAGGTAAAAAAGTAACGGTTGTGCCTATCTTACGTGCAGGTTTAGGCATGATGGACGGTGTTTTAGACTATATCCCAAGTGCTAAAGTCAGTGTAGTTGGTATTTACCGCGATGAAGAAACGCTAGAACCCGTGCCATATTTCCAAAAGCTAGTTAGTCAAATTGATCAACGTATGGCATTAGTGGTTGACCCGATGTTAGCAACTGGTGGTTCGATGATCTCAACATTAGATTTGATCAAAGAAAGTGGCTGTACAAATATTAAAGTACTTATTTTAGTGGCTGCTCCAGAAGGTCTAAAAGCTTTGGAAGAGACTCACCCAGATGTTGAAGTTTATACGGCTTCTATCGATTCTCACTTAAATGAGCATGGTTATATCGTACCTGGTTTAGGTGATGCGGGTGATAAAATCTTCGGTACTAAATAATTTTATGCTAATAAATCAACCTATTTTACTTAAATAAAATAGGTTGATTTACCTACTCTATTGTTTTTATAAAGGGAATTTAATATGTCAGACAGTGTCTCCTCTGACTCAGCTGAGCTAGATAGTACAGCTAATCTATCATTATTCCAGCAAGCGCTTGCTGGTTCACAAATGTTATTTGTGGCCTTTGGTGCATTGGTATTAATGCCTTTGATCACCGGTTTAGATCCTAATGTGGCGTTATTCACCGCTGGTATTGGTACATTATTGTTCCATTTAGTCACCAAAGGTCAGGTGCCAATCTTCCTTGCTTCTAGTTTTGCCTTTATTGCACCTATTGCCTATGGCGTGCAAACCTGGGGCATTGCATCAACGATGTCCGGTTTATTTGCAGCCGGTGTGGTGTATATGTTGATGTCTTATGCAGTGAAATTAAAAGGTGTTGGTTTTATCCATCGTTTATTACCACCAGTGGTGGTTGGCCCTGTGATCATGGTAATCGGTTTAGGTTTAGCACCTGTTGCAGTGAATATGGCGTTAGGTAAAACCGGTGATGCAAGTGCGGTATTGATGGAGCAGAATACGGCTATGATCATCTCTTTTTCTGCATTGATCACCACCTTGTTAGTCTCAACATTAGCGAAAGGTATATTTAAGTTAGTGCCGATATTTTGTGGTGTATTGGTCGGTTATATTCTAGCTTTCTTTTTTGGCGTGTTAGATTTTAGTGCAATTAGTAACGCTGCTTGGTTAAGTGTGCCTAAATTTGTGGCTCCTGAGTGGAATTGGCAGGCGGTATTATTTATGATTCCGGTTGCTATTGCACCTGCCGTTGAGCATGTTGGTGACATTCTAGCGATCAGTAATGTGACAGGTAAAGACTATCTGAAAAAGCCAGGGTTACACCGCACTTTACTGGGTGATGGTATTGCTACAAGCGCCGCATCATTATTTGGTGGCCCGCCTAATACAACTTATTCAGAGGTAACGGGTGCAGTCATGCTAACGCGTAACTTCAATCCTAAAATCATGTGGTGGGCAGCTATTATTGCTATCTTGCTGGCATTTGTAGGTAAGTTTGGTGCTGTATTACAAACTATTCCGGGTGCAGTCATGGGCGGTATTATGATGCTGTTGTTTGGTACGATTGCATCTGTAGGCTTGAATACCATGATTCGCCATCGTGTAGACTTATCTCAACCACGGAATATGTGTATTGTTTCTGTTACCTTAGTATTTGGTATTGGCGGTATGGCATTAGGCATTGGTTCATTCAGTTTACAGGGGTTAGCCTGTGTGGCATCGTGGCTATCTTATTGAATCTACTCCTACCTCGTCATCGCGGTTAATATAAAGGGAGTGAATGGCAATTATCTTGAATAAGAGATTGCTATTCACTCTCAGCTTTATAACACATTCCAATCCTGTCAATTAACAGCTTAAACTAAGTCATTTTTTCTATTTATAATACACAACACTTATTTAATATAATTGATATTAGTATAAGATGCAGTTTATGAGCGAAACTTCTATTACTTCCCTATCAGGCCTGATTTTATCTCGCCAACAAGTCGAAACAGCACAGGGTGTTGATTTGATTTTCTGGTTAACCACCGAGCGTGGACCATGCCGAATTGTTATCCCCCAACAACGTTATGTTTTTCTTATTGAGCAAGCACAATTGGAGCAGGCTGAATCTATTTGGAAACAAGAAAACTGCTTTCCAGATTTTATTAGGCCTATTGACCTTAAAACCTTTAATGGACAGAAAGTCTGTGCCATTTACACGTTTAAACAACAACTTCATAAGTGGTGCCAATTGGTCTTAATGCAGCAAGGTATTGCTACCTATGAAGGAGATATTAAATTAAGCGACCGTTTTTTGATGGAGCGTTTTATTTATGGTGTGGTCAAGGTGTCAGGGCAAATTGATTGGCTTGGATCGTACTGGTCCTGTCAACATGCGACAGTATCTAGTGAGACAGATGCTGAGGTGATTGAAGCCAATGGGCATGTAACTATGGTGTCATTGGATGTCGAATGCAGCCCACAGAGTGAGTTGTATAGTATTGCGTTAAGTATGGGCAATGTTGGTGACGCTGAAAATGCTCATCATACAGTATTGATGATAGGCCACCCTCAAGCCGCCGATGATATTAATGTGCAATGGGTTAAAGATGAACGGGCATTGTTATTAGCGCTTATCCATTGGTTTGAACAATACGACCCCGATGCAATTATTGGGTGGGCGGTAGCAAATTTCGATATGCGTTTATTAGCTAAAAGAGCCCAGATATTAAGTGTGCCTTTGACTATAGGCCGAGATGGGAGTGCCTTAAAGTGGTTAACACATAGAGACGATCCTGACTCTGGCTCTGTGATATTAAATGGAAGAGTTGTCCTGGACGGCATAGATGCCTTAAAGAATGCCAGTCTGCACTTTGAAAGTTATAGTTTAGAGTTTGTTAGCCAAAGCTTATTTGGTGAAGGTAAGTTAATCGCTAACAACAGCGATAAAGGCCTTGAAATTAAACGCCAATTTGAGCAAGAGCCGTTAACCTTAGCACGTTACAATTTACAAGATTGCTTACTCGTCGAGCGTATTTTTGAGGATAAACAACTTGCTGAATATACTATTCAACGAGCACGTTTGACTGGACTTGCTTTGGAAAGGCGCGGCGCATCGGTGGCGGCCTTTATTAATCTGTATCTACCGTTATTACACCGTAGTGGTTATATTGCACCGAATTTAGGGGATGTACAGGCACAGCACTCCTGGTGGTTTTGTGATGGACTCACGACCAGGATTATATGAGTGGGTATTAGTATTAGATTTTAAGTCTTTGTACCCTAATATCATGCGTAGTTTTAAGATTGACCCATTGGGTATGGTAGAAGGGTTATTAGCACCTGAAGATGAAACCATACCTGGCTTTAGAGGAGCAAGGTTTAGCCGTACTGCGCATCACTTACCTAAGATTATTAATACCTTAACTGCTGCTCGTGAACAGGCTAAAAAAGATAAAAATCATGCCTTCCAACATGCTATTAAGATCATTATGAATAGTATGTATGGTGTCTTGGGTTCTGCGGGTTGTCGTTTTCATGATACCCGCTTAGCAAGCTCGATCACGTTACGTGGTCACCAAATAATGCAAGATACGGCACAGTTTATTGAAGCGCAGGGACAGCAGGTTATTTATGGTGATACGGACTCTACTTTTGTGTACTTGAAAAGTTGCCAAGATCAACAACAAGCAATGCAAGCAGGCAAGCTGTTAGCTAAGGATATTAATCATTATTGGGAAACTAGGTTACGTGAAGAGTTTGATTTAGATTGTTTCTTAGAGATTGAATTTGAAACGGCTTTTTCGAAATTTTTTATGCCAACCCTACGCGGCCAAGATACTGGGTCTAAAAAGCGTTATGCAGGTTTAACCATGACCGATAAAGGCGAGGAAATTGTCTTCAAAGGGTTGGAGACGGTTCGGTCGGATTGGACTGAGTTAGCACAAAATTTTCAGAAGGCACTTTATCAAAAGATATTCGCAGGGTTGCCCGTAGAAACCTATATCATGGATACTATTGAGCAACTCAAACAAGGGCAATTAGATGATAAGTTGGTTTATCATAAACGCTTACGTCGCCCTTTAGCAGATTATGTTAAGAATGTACCTCCACAAGTAAAAGCAGCACGTTTAGCGGATCAACAAAATGCGGCATTAGGTTTACCATTACGTTATCAACAACGTGGAAGAATAGGGTATTTGTTGACTGTTAATGGCCCAGAGCCACAGGAATATCTTCATTCTGATATTGATTACCAGCAATACATTGATAAGCAATTAAAACCTATCGCAGAAGCTATTTTACCTGTGTTAAGCAAAGATTTTAACTTAATAACGTCAGATCAAATGTCGCTATTTTAAAGATATAAAAAAGCCGGACTGCGAGCAGTTCGGCGATTACATTGTGCTTAAATTGCGTTGTTATTAAATAGATTAATAAGGCGCAGGGTATTGTTTGATCACGGCACTAATATCTGACAATGCTTGCTCAGAAAGTGAATCTTTAAAGGCATCAATGTTCTCTTTTAATTGTGCCATTGTTGTTGCCCCAATAATAGTTGACGTTACTCCATCAACTTGATCGCACCATTTTAATGCTAACTGTGCAGCAGTGATCCCGTTCGCTGTGGCAATCTCTTGATAAGCTTTAATGGCTTGTTTACTGGTTTCAGTATCGCGGTATAAACCGTTACGTTGTTGTAATGTCCAACGGCTTCCTTCAGGGCGTTCACCATTCAAGTACTTGCCACTTAACATACCGGTTGCTAAGGGTGACCAAGGTAAATAAGCAATATCTTCATGCACACAATTTTCAATCAAGTAAGGCCAATCTTTGGCATGCAATAAGTTAAATTCATTTTGAATCGAGACCATGCGCGGTAAATTATGTTGCTCACTTAATTTTAAGAAAGTATTAATGCCCCAAGGGGTATCATCGGATAAACCACAATGACGAATTTTGCCCGCTTTAACACACTTTTCTAAACCTTGTAATACGTCAAGCATAGACTCAGTCTGCTCGTTTGCATCACTGTCAGAGAATTTAAAGTGGTTTGGTTGATGACGACCAAAGTGCGGCGATTGACGATTTGGCCAGTGTAGTTGATAAAGATCTATATAATCGGTCTGTAAGCGCTTTAAAGAAGCCTCTACAGAGCTAATTACAGCTTCTCCTGTGATAAGACCACCATCTCTTACCCAGGGTAAGCCTGGGCCTGCAATTTTAGAGGCGAGGATAATATCTTGGCGTTGATTTGGGTTATTTTTTAAATAATGACCGATGATGGATTCAGTTTTACCATAAGTATCTGCTGAAGGTGGGACCGCGTACATCTCTGCCGTATCAATAAAGTTGATGTTTTGTGCTAAAGCATAGGCAATTTGTTGGTCTGCATCCTGCTGATTATTTTGTAACCCCCACGTCATACTGCCTAAACAAACACGCGAAACTGATTCACCACTGCTACCTAACGTTGAAAATTGCATATTCACCCTTTTTCTCGTCTTAAAAATAAGTGGTTAATGTAACCGCTTATTGGGTAATTGTATATTCTCTGTTATGAATCAATGTGTTTAATATGTCCGACCACTTAGCTGGGTATAATTTAAATCTGTATTAAAATAATGCACTAATCGCATATTTTTTAATAAAAAATATTTTAGTTAATTTATTTTGAATATTTATATTGAATTTTTCGAATAATGAGTTAAAAAGAGAGTGTATGGTTATTTATTTAAATCCGAATAAAGTCACCCATACCACACAATTTAAATATTAATTTTTGTAGTTATATAAGCCGATAATCGGCTCAGCAATACTGTCATGATTGGAGAACTAAAATGGCAAATAGTAATAGAAACTCTCTACAAACTGAAGACGACACACAAGATATGGTTGACTTTTTTCTGAAGATGACTGGAATGAGGACAACTCATCAGTGAAAAAGAAACAAGCATTAATGAACGACAGAAAGCGAGGCAAAGTACGCCGTAGTATTGAAGAAATTAAAGAAAGAAAACGTTTAAAAGAGCTATTAGGTGATGATTACGACGATTTGGATTACCTAGATAGCTAAAGATATTTTATCTTTGCAGAGAAGTGATTCTCTATGTTTTTTAAAGTAGTACAGAACTAATCTGGGCATCTTTCGCTTATATTTTCTGTCATAAAAAGGTTGATGATTACATCAACCTTTTTTTCACCTATTTTTAGTAAAACTTCATATAAGTGACGTGGATTGAAAAGTTTACATGCTGTGGAAATGATATCAATTATCGTCATTGAATGATCTGGAATGAAGGTGCTAAAATGCTTTCAAAGGTTAACGTTTAAGAATCATTAACATAACGTGAATATTAACTATAAATATGCACTGAGACACAAAGGTAAATTCTGTGACTCTTTTAGTGATTTTACCCATTATGTCGTAATAACTAAAAGAACGATTAAACCAGAATTTATTGTCATTCAAGTAACAAGGGAATCAATATGAAAGTATTAGCATTTGCCGCCAGTAATTCTGAAAATTCAATTAATCAAAAGTTAGCTGCATACACTGCCAGTCTAATTACAGACGCTGAAGTAGAGTTACTGGATATCAATGATTATGAGATGCCAATCTACAGTATTCAACGTGAAGTTAAATTAGGTAAACCACAACAAGCACTGGATTTTTACGATAAGATCACAGAAGCTGACGCAATTATCATCTCATTTGCAGAGCATAATGGGTCTTACACTGCTGCTTATAAAAACCTCTTTGATTGGACTTCACGTATTGATATGAAGGTGTATCAAGATACTCCTATGTTGATGTTAGCTACGTCGCCAGGTCCTAGTGGTGCAGCGTCGGTTCTGACTTCTGCCTCAGGGTCTGCGACTTATTTTGCCGCCGATGTAAAAGGAGAGCTATCAGTACCTAACTTTTTTGATGTTTTTGATATTGTGACGAATAAAGTCGTTAACAAACAACTTCAAGCATCGCTGATTGCATTGGTGGGTAAGTTAGGTAAGTAATTGTAGGTAATGCTCGCCATTTTATATGGGCTGGGTGTTTTTTATGCTCAGTCTATGCAATGACTGCCTAGTTGGTTGCTGGCTTATTTAGTGGTTATTAATTTACTTCGTTTTATTTTTTATGGAATGGGTAAGTTGGCTGCGATTAAACATTGCCAAAGAACCCCAGAAACATTTTTATGGTTTAGCACTTTGCTGTAGTTGGCCCAGTAGTGTGCTTGGGCAAATGCTGTTTAACCATAAAACCACTAAAAAGCCCTTTCGGCGTTATTTTTATATAATGACCTTTTTAAACATAATAGGCGTAAGCGTTTATTTATATCCAGTTATTCAATTATACTAATCAGTAATAAGCAGAGAAGATTAAATTTCATCTGCTTCAAAAGCCTTATTGGCATTTTCAAATGCATCTGGTTGGTCTGACTCTTCAAATAAACCATTCAGCTTTTGGCTATTTTCATCCCACAGGTCTTTGCTTTTTTGTTTGCTATCTTGCCAGAGAGATTCACTAGTGCTTTTACCGTTCTCCCATAAATCTTGACTGGTTTCTTTACCATCTTCCCAGAGTGCTTGTGTTTTTTCTTTACCACCTTCCCAAGCTTCTAAACTAGTTTCTTTGCTTTTTTGCCATGCATCTTTACCTGATTCAATACTTAAACTAAGTGCCTCTTGGCTAGTTTTTTTGCTTTTATCCCAAATTTCTTCACTGGATTTTTTCACATTATCCCAAGAGGAATCTTTATTTGTTTCTCTTTCTTTAGCGGCATCTGCAGTGGCTCTTTCTAATAAGGTTGGTTTTTCTATATTATTTTGGGCTGCACTTTCTTGCTCAGTTTCTACCACAGTTGGTTCGCTGGTGGTTTGCTGTTGATCATTACACGCGCTAAGGAGTAAAAGGGCTGCTGCAGATAGAGCTGCATTTTTGATCGTAGAATGGGTCATAAATATTTCCTGTACACTGTCATGAGTAATTTTATTGAGCATCAGTATTATAAAAGGCAGGTTAATTAGTCAAACATTGAGCTATGAATTTTTTACTTCAGACGATTCAACCTACACTTTGTTTAATAACTTCATTAACAATCGAAGCGCTATTGTTAACTAACAGACTTAGATGCGATCTATACTGAAAAATAGACCACTATTGGTTAATTTAGTTGCAAATAAAGCGCGATGGACTTGAATTATTGCAGCATATAAAATACTGTCTATAAAAACAGTTGGAGTCCACGTTGAAGTTATATATTGCCGAAAAACCAAGCTTAGGGCGAGCCGTTGCCGATGCATTGCCTAAACCACATCGTAAAGCAGACGGTTGTATTTATACGGGCAATGGAGATGTTGTTAGTTGGTGTATCGGACACCTTTTAACACAAGTGGATCCCGAAGCTTATGACCCTAGTTTTAAGCAGTGGAAGTTCGAACACCTCCCTATTATACCTGAACAGTGGAAATTAAAATCAGTCCCTAAAACCAGTAAACAGCTGAGCATATTAAAAAAACTGATTAAACAAGCAGATCAATTAGTGCATGTGGGTGATCCCGATAGGGAAGGGCAGTTACTCGTTGATGAAGTTATCCATTTTAGTGGTGTAAAAGGCGCTAAATTGCAGCAAGTTGAACGTTGTTTGATCAGTGATTTAACCGTCAATGCCGTGAAGCGGTCATTACAGTCATTACGCTCTAATCAAGAATTTATTCCGCTCTCAACATCCGCATTAGCACGTACTCGTGCAGATTGGCTATACGGATTAAATCTAACACGTGCTTATACCTTGTTGGCACAAAAATCTGGTTATAAAGGGGTTATCTCAGTGGGGCGTGTTCAAACACCACTGTTAGGTTTGGTCGCTAAACGTGACCAAGAGATACAGCAATTTATAAGTAAACCTTTTTATGAAGTGTTAGCTCATTGTAATACAGAGGCTGGAGAAAACTTTACCGCTAAGTGGAAGCCTAGTGATGCCTGTGCGCCATATCAAGATAGTGAAGGTCGAGTACTAGTTAAAGGCTTAGCCGAAAATGTGGCAGCACGTATTACTAACCAACCATCAAAGGTGTTGAGTTTTGTTAATAAACAGAAAAAACAGATAGCACCATTACCTTATAACTTATCAAGCTTACAAATTGATGCAGCCAAACGATTTGGTTATAGTGCACAACAGGTTTTAGATGCAGCACAGGCATTATATGAACGACATAAACTGATCACTTATCCGCGTTCTGATTCACGTTATTTACCGCGTAATCATCATCACCAAGCTAAAGCAATTAGCCTGGCTATTAAGCATAATGATACAGAGATGAAGCAGGCCGTTGAAGGCGCTAATTTATCAATTAAAGGCAGAGCATGGAATGACAGTAAAGTAGATGCCCATCATGCGATTATTCCAACAGATAGTAAAAAACTGAGCAGCTCATTAGATAATATAAGCAAAAATATTTATCAGTTAGTGGCTCGTCAATATTTATGTCAGTTTTATGATGATTATTGTTATGCAGAGTGTATTGCTGAAATCGAGATTAATCAGGGCTTATTTGTCAGTAAAGCGAAGTCTAAAATAAGTGACGGCTGGAAAATTCTGTTTCTACAAAAAGAATCGGAAAGCTTTTTACCGCAGTTAACAAAAGGGCAGATTTTACACTGTGAGCGAGGGGAAGTTATTGATAAAAATACTCAGCCTCCAGCGTATTTTACCGATGCGACTTTACTTGCAGCAATGAGTAATATTGCCCGTTTTGTACAAGATCCAGAGCTTAAAAAAGTGTTAAAAGATACAGATGGTTTAGGCACGGAAGCAACAAGGGCTGGGATCATTGAGCTTTTATTTAAAAGGCAGTTTTTACAACGCGTTGGTAAAACTATTCAAGCGACAGAAGTAGGGCGTAAGCTCATTGAAAGCTTACCGGATAGTTTAACGTTACCTGATATGACCGCGTTATGGGAAATGCAATTAAATGCGATAAGTCTCAAGCAGCAAAATTATCAAGGCTTTGTATCACCTTTGTTAGCTAAACTTGATGCGATTATTGTTAAGGCGATCGCTGATGGACCACAAGCATTGGTTAATTTGCCAAGCAGCCCTGCAAGTGCGGCAAAAAGATTTAAAAAGCGTACAACAAGTAAGTCCACTACTAGCAGTTATAAAAAAAGAGCAAGGCCAGCTAAAAAATAAGCGATATTAAGTACTTAGCAGTGTGTGTTTTTAATATATTCATCTAGTTATTTATCACAAATTAAGGTTCAAGTATTAATCCTCGCTTAAATAATGAAATTAACTACCCTTTGGTGTAATATCTTTTTGTTGTTAAATGTTATATGTAAAATAATAATAAACTTTATATGACTTTAATGTTCAGATGTTTGATCTTTTTATAAAAAGATTGAAAACCTTAATTATTATAAAGTAGTAGAATTTATGAGTAGATGGTATGACAAACGTCCTCAATTGGGCAAAGGACTGGATCGATTTAAAGAGATGGAGCCTGAAGTTAGGGAGCCCATTTTAAAAGAAATTATTGATTTAGTAGAGCAACAGGATCCGAGTTTATTAAGCGATGAAAAAGCGAACGAATTTAGACTCGATTCGGCTGGATTAAGATGGTACGAACATGATCCTTATTGTTGGTTAGTGTTTAGTATTTTAGAGTTTGCTAGTGTCTCTGTTTGGGAGTCGGTGGAAATATTTTTTGCCAATAGGCTGTCCTTTGCGGCATAAACCTTTCCCGCTGCAAAATATTGCCGTGGGAAAATAATTCATTTTATCATTCACATCAATAGTCTTAAATATTTGACTGTACCTGGTTTCTACCTTTCTCTTTGGCTTTGTATAAAGCGATATCAGCTTTTTCAATTAAGCTTTCTAATGTGTCGTCTATTGCATATTCACTCACTCCGATACTTATCGTTACGTTGATATAACAGTTTAGTCTATTAGAAAGGTAGGGGTGCTTCTCTATTTTACTACGTAACTTCTCGGCAACTGTGATACTTTCCTCCAAACCTGCTTTCGGTAGTAAAATAACAAACTCTTCTCCGCCATAACGGGCAAATAAATCATCCACACGTAATGCTTCCTGTATGCATTTTACAAAGTATTTTAGAATTTTATCCCCTGTAATATGCCCAAAGTCATCATTCACTTTCTTGAAGTGGTCTATATCAATGAGCAATACTGATAAAGGTTCATTAAGTTCTTGTGCGGTTTTAAAAAATAACCGCGATTGTTCAATCAAATAGTGACGATTAAAGGTATCAGTTAAATTGTCTTTATAAGCCACATCGCGAAGTAGCTCTTTGGAGTGCTCAATTTTTTCAGTCCTTTCTTTAATTTTTAATTCTAAGCTTTCATTTAACTCTCTTAATGCTTTGGTTTTTTCTTCAATTTGAGCATTCAAGTTTTTGTTTAGTTTATTTAGTATATTCTGACGATACCAAAAACATGCGACGATCAAGACAATAAGTAGAGCTGCCCAACCAAGTAACCTGTAATCAAACGTCTCTATATATTTGATTGAATTATTACTGTCGATCACTGTGGCTATTTTTTCTTGTGATAAATTATGTACTAACTTATCCATTATAGTGAGCAAAGCAGGCTGATCACTCCTCACCCCAATGCCTAACTCTCTTCTTTGATCAAACTTGCCACTGACTTTAAGTTGTCCTAAAAAGTGCTCTTTTAAAAAGTAAGTCACGGCATCTAAGCCATCGATAAAACCGTAAATTTCCCCATCTGCGACTTTTTTTAAGCCACTTTTTACATCATCAACATCCACGATTATAATATTTGGGTAGTTCTTTCGTATAAAGTCTTGTTGAGCATATCCTTTCACCATCGCAATTCTTTTATTTGCTAATAAGTTAAAATTATTAACAAAAGGAACGTGGTACTTAGTAACGAGTACACGTGGAAACACTAAATAGGGGAAGTAAAATTAAGATAAGCTTTTCTCTCTTCTGTTTCTGCTGCTAATGACAATAGGTCGCAGGTTCTTTGTTTTGCCAGCTCCACAGACTCAAGCCAGTTTTCTGTAGGAATGACTTCAAGTGGAATAGGTAGTTGCTCTCTAAAAGTATCAATAAATACTTTGTTGGTACCTATATGGTGACCATGGCCATCTAAACCTTCAAAGGGCAGCCAGTTTGGATCGACACAAATTGTTATTTTTTGCTTTTGTTGTAAATAGGCTTGTTCAGCAGGAGTGAAGAAAATATACGGGTTTTGTTCGTCATAAATGAATCTTTCGTAATTAATCGTTCCTTCATTAATCCCTAATACTTTATATAGATCAAAGCTTTTTTGTATTTTTGTTTTATCAACAACACCTATTTTATCGGTGTTTAAATAGGCAAGCTTCTTTAATGCAACTGCTTCAAAAGTGAGCGCTTCTTTACTTAAATTTTGCTCGTTATATTTCTCGAGTATCACTTTTACTGTTTCATCTATATGTGCAAAAGCATATTCCCAGCCTTTTAACGAGGCCTTTCTAAAGGCTTTGGTAGAAGTTATGTCGTTAGCAATAAAATCTTCACTGGTATATAAGTAGTCACTGTATAGGTCAAAACCATCATATTGTGGTGAGAATATATTAAATTCCACGCCTTTATTTTGTAAATCAAAAGGGGCTTTAGAAATATAAGCAGACATAATATCGGTTTTTTTGTTGATTAAGTCGTTGATATTATGTGAGTGAGGGATTTGTTCTAGATCAGTTAGTTTTAAATGATTAGCATTAAGCATCGCTTTAATTGAGATCTGTTTAGCGTCTGCAACACTCGTCATGATCCGTTTGCCAGGGAAATCCGCAAATGTATTTATGTTTGAGGACTTTGTAGAGAGCAAGGTTAATGGACTTGATTGGAATAAAGCATACATAACCACGATTTTTTTATGTTTTGCTTTTTCTAGGATGAGGTTTTCTTTGCCAACGGCAAAGTCTAATTCTCCCGTGAGTATTTGTTTAACTGTGTCCGGTTGGCTTGCTATGGTGAAAGGTTTTATGGATACAGAAAGCCCCTCTTGATTGTAAAACCCTTTCTCTTTTGCCATGTAATAACCTGCAAATTGAAATTGTTCAAACCAAGATGTTTTTAGTGTTATCTGTTTTAACTCTTCTGAATGTGAGAAGTGGCTAAGAAGCACCAAAAAGGAAATTAATATTTTGATATTTTTAAGCACTCAATAATTCCTTTTACGCTTTGAGCCTATATATACAAATCTATTTGCTAATAGTTGACTATAGCAGAGATCTTCAAAGCAATAGATATTTTTGGGCTTAAAATGAATAAATAATCATATTTTTGTAGGTTTAAGGTAAATACGTATCAAATGGAAGGATATATTTCGAAATTGTAATACAATAGAGAGAGTGGTAACCACTATCAGAATAGATAGTGGTTAATTATGGCATCTCGTTAGTTTACTGTTACAATAATTTGATTAACGGTAATAAACGATGAGATGAAATCTTATTGCTCTTTGTATTTTATCTCTGCGATACGGCTTCTTTCTGAAGAAACATATTCAGCTAATTCAACGGCATCATTAAATACTTCAGCAATAACACGACGGTTCTTCTGAGCACCAATTTCTGTGTTGTTATCATACAATGGAGAGCTTTCACCAAATCCAATCGCTTTGACTTGTGCAGGTTTTACACCTAACTTAATTAACTCAGCTCTTATTTTTACAGCTCTATCAGAAGATAGTTGTAAGTTATAAGTGGCTGTTGCAAATTTGCTGGTATGGCCTTCGATTACTGCATATAAGTCAGTTTCTTTTAAGAAAGTTGCGAACTCGGCGATTTCCGTTTTTTCAGCGTCATTCATATATACAGTTGAGTCGTTTTTAAATTCGACATTTAAATCAGGAACCATTATACAATCAGGGCAATCCTCACCCCCATCTTGTGCAAAGGCATTACTAGCCAATGCTAGTGTTAGAACAGAGGTTGTAAATAGTGTTTTTAGTGTTTTCAAAATAAACTCCTTTTTATAATTTCTGAAACATTTAATGAACTATATCACGAACTGAGAATTAAATAGGCAAATAAAAGTTATTTTTGTGATAAGGTACTTGATATTACTCAACGAAAGGGAAAAACAATGAATAATAACTTCAAAGTATCAGCTATTTCAGCCGCTGTCTTGCTTACTGTAACAGGGTGTTCAGTATCAGACTCATCTAATGAAGCTTTAGCAATTAAAGATCAACAAATTCAAAAACTGAATGAACAAATCGAAGAGAAAAACACAACAATTGCAGCATTAAGTTCTTCACCTTCGGTTCCTGGTGCAAATGATGAGGCTTCAGTTGCTAACTCTCTTATTCCGCCAAATGCTGAATTAGGGCATTGTTATGCAAAAGTATTAGTGCCTGCTCAATACCGTACTGACCCTGTGCAACGTTTAATTAAAGAAGCGCAGTCTAGAATTGAAGTGACACCTGCAACTTATAAAGTTGTTGAAAAGAAAGTAACGATTCGTGAAGCGAGTTCTAAATTAGTACCTGTTCCTGCTACTTACAAAACAGTAACAGAAAACATCATGGTTGAACCTGAAAAAATTACATTGGTGCCAGTACCAGCTGTTTACAAAACAGTGACTGAAAGTGTCATGGTTGAACCAGAGAAAACTGCACTTGTTGCGGTACCTGCGGTTTATAAAACGGTCACCGAAACTGTGATGGTTGAACCAGAGAAAACTGCACTTGTTGCCGTACCTGCTACTTACAAAACGGTAAGTGAAAGTATTATGGTTGAGCCAGAAAAAACTGAGCTAGTGACAGTGCCTGCAACTTACAAAATGGTTTCTGAGCAAGTCCTTGTTTCTCCAGCTCACACCGAGTGGAAAAAAGGGCGTGGTGAAATTGAAAAAGTTGACCACGCTACTGGTGAGATCTTATGTTTAGTTGAAGTACCTGCGGTTTACAAAACGGTAACGACTAAAGTATTAGACCAAGATGCTTACACTAAAGAAGTAAAAACACCGGCTGTTTACAAAACGGTGAAAACAAAAGCATTAGATACAGCACCAACATCTAAAGAAGTCAAAACACCTGCTGTTTACGATACTGTTACTAAACAAGAATTAGTTACACCAGCAACAACAAAAGAAGTAGTAACACCTGCTATCTATGAAACAGTGACTAAACAAGAGCTAGTGACACCTGCAACAACGAAAGAGGTCGTGACACCAGCTGTATATGAGCTCGTTTCAAGTAACGTGTTAGATACGCCAGCAACAACTGAAGAAGTTAAAATCCCAGCAATTTGCAAAATGGTTAAAACACGTGTGTTAGATGTAGCTGCGAAAGAGACTAAAATCTCTATTCCTGCAGAATATGAGACCTATGACACAAGCGTTAAAACAGCTGAACCTTACCTGAAATGGCAAGAGATTTTATGTGAAACAAATACAACTGAAGATGTTGTTTCAAAACTACAGCGTGCATTACAAGCTGAAGACTACAACATTAGTCAAGTTGATGGTGTTTATGGTGCAGAAACACGAGCTGCAGTTAATGCATACCAAGAAGATCAAAACTTAAACAAAGGTGCATTAACATTAGAGACATTAGAGAAATTAGGCGTTCAATAATTATCTAATCATTTAAGTAAGTAGTACTTAATAGCCCACTCATTGAAGTGGGCTTTTTTGTGTCTGTTATTTAAGAGATTGTACTGAGAGATGAGTTATAGTTTGTATTGATGATAACTTGTACCAATACAAACTATTTAAAGTTAAAGGATAGAAGAAGGTTACTTTCTTTTATTATATTTACGTCTTCTCGATTTTTTTCTCAATTTTATTTTCTGCTTGAAGTGCCATCAGCTCTGCAACTTCCACTTTCTCAACTGCTGCCATTTCAGGTGTTTCAATACTTAACGGGCCAAGTGCGCCTGAACGTAACTCATTTAATAAAATAGTGGATACCTTATAGATATCAAAATGCCCACCTGCACGCAAAGCTCCACGACGTTTAGCAATTAATTCCATTAACTCATGGTCTGATTGTGGTACATCATCAAATTCATAGCGTTGCTGTAAACGCGGTAGATAGTGCTCAATAAGGTACTCTGCCGCGTAATATGCAATATCTTCATACTCTATGGCTGTATCTTTAATGGCACCTGTAACTGCTAAACGATAGCCTGAATTGGCATTTTCAATTTTAGGCCACAAAAAACCTGGAGTATCAGAAAGCATGATGCCACTAGGTAAACGAATACGCTGTTGGTTTTTAGTGACTGCTGGTTCATTACCTGTTTTAGCGATGATTCTATCGGCTAAGATATTAATAATGGTCGATTTCCCAACATTTGGAATCCCCATGATCATGGCTCGAATCTGTTTATCTTGGCCTAAACGATGCGGTAACATTTGTTCACATAGTTTGGTGATTTGATGTACTTGTTCAGGTTTACTAGTAGTAATCGCAATGGCTTTGATATCTTGATCTTGCTCTAAGTATTCAATCCATTTTTCAGTAATAGCTGGGTCGGCAAGGTCTGCTTTATTTAATACTTTTATACAAGGTGTCTTTTCACGAATCGCACCTATGAGTGGATTTTCACTACTATAAGGAATACGTGCATCAACCACTTCTATAATGATATCCACCTGAGGTAAAACTTCTTTAATTTGCTTATGTGCTTTATGCATGTGCCCAGGAAACCACTGGATATTCGCTTTACTCATGTATGTTGTTGCCTTTTAAATTTACTTATTTGGATAGTTATTTTCGATAATAGTGGTGGGGATAAATACACTTTATGACCCCATAAAAACTTGATCAGCATTACTATTATAAAAAATGAACATTTATAGATAAATGTTAACACTTATCACTTGTTAACGGGAGAAAATAGATAGAATGGTTTGCTATGTATAGACGCTGTTAATTTGTTTGTGGTTATTTTGCAGGCTTATGATCTCAATATTTAACAATTAATTTAGTGCTGAAGGTGTTTTCTACTTGTTGCCTAGAGTGACTTTGATATACTTGCGAAAATTTAATGACTACCGCTGTTTTTTTGACTTATATCATATTAAGTAATCTAAAAGTAAAGTAGCCATTACTTTCCAGTTCGTTTTATAAAAGCAAATAAGGTTATACCTTTGAGTTTACAGTATCGTCAGCAAACGGAATTATTGTCTATTACCTGTAGATTTTTTTCGTGTGCGCGAAACTTTTTTATGGAACGAAACGTACTTTCAATATTGGTTATTTTATTTTTGAACTTAGCAATACTTTTTCAAGGCATTGTTGAAGAAAAAAGTGAAATAAGCAGTTTGTTAGCGAAAGGCGCATTGCCTGATATTATTTCAGCTAATGCAGTAGGTTATTTCACTAGCCCTATATTGTCTAACCACTTAATAGTCGGGTTATGTTGGTTAATCTTCTATTTCTTTCCTAAACATCGTGCTGCGATGGTTGCTCAAAAAGCAGCTTTTGCTTTTTGTGACACATTGCAAACCTTTATTGTTACTAATACCCGTGGTTGTCGTGCACCACCTCAGGTATAGGTTAAATAGTTATTTTAAAAATGGGTGTTACTCATTTTTATAATGTTATTTAGCCGCATTTAGTTACTTTTCTCTTATTGTTTTCATTCATGTTTTTTATCAGCGATGAAAACGTATTTGAGAATAATCTTATACTGTTGTATTTAGTACTTGATACAACATCTTTTAACTTTAGGTTATAGCAATACGTTTAATTAACATGTGTCAAAGTAGGTAATAAAAGTGCGTGAAAGGATTTATTTTTCACTTATTTTTACTAGTCACTTGCATAGATAGTTACACGGATTGGTATTAGTAGGATGGTCCATTGTTAATTCGTAACCTTTGTAATATAGCTTTAGCTAGCATAGTCTTGACCTTGTCAGGCTGTAAAGGCGGAGTACTCGATCCAAAAGGACAGATCGGCTACGATGAGAAAAATCTTATCATCATAGCTACCGTTCTTATGTTGCTCGTAGTTATTCCCGTCATCGTAATGACTTTATATTTTGCATGGAAATATAGAGACTCCCGAACTCATGAAATATACGCACCGAAATGGGCTCATTCTACTAAGATTGAAGCTGTCGTTTGGGCTGTGCCTATTTTAATCGTTCTTGTTTTAGGTGTCATCACATGGGAATCAACACATCGTTTAGACCCATATAAACCACTTGAAGGTAAAGGTGAACACATTACCGTTGAGGTGGTGTCATTAAACTGGAAATGGTTATTTATTTATCCTGAGCAAGGCATTGCTACGGTAAATGAATTAGTGTTCCCTGCTAATGTACCTGTTGAGTTTAAGATCACATCAGAAAGCACGATGAATTCATTCTTTATTCCACAGTTAGGCAGCCAAATTTATTCAATGGCTGGCATGCAAACTAAATTGCACTTGATTGCTGATGAACCTGGTACGTTCAAAGGTATTTCAGCTAACTACAGTGGTGCAGGCTTCTCTGGAATGAAATTCAATGCTATTGCAACACCAACGCAAGCGAACTTTGACGATTGGGTAAGTAATATTAAAGCTCAGGGTAATACATTAACTAAAGATGGTTACTATGAACTAGCTGAACCTACTGAAAACCATCCTGTTACTTATTACGGTAATGTTGAAGACGATTTATTCCACACAATCCTGATGAAGTTCATGGTGCATATGTCAGGTAAAAATGACATTTCTGAAATGAAAGGTATGGAGCATAAAATGGGTGAACATAAAGATCATTCAGGACACTCGGATCATTCAGCGCATTCATCTCACACCCAAGGCGAGGAGTAATCATGTCGTTTTTAGGTAAAATAACTATGGATGCAATTCCACTTCATGATCCCATTCTTGTGGTGACCATGATCGGTATTGCTATAGGTGGCCTCGTTTTATTAGGGCTTATTACAAAATACAAAAAATGGGGCATATTATGGCGTGACTGGATCACTTCAGTTGACCACAAACGCCTTGGTATCATGTACATCATTCTTGCATTAATCATGTTATTCCGTGGTTTCAGTGATGCAATCTTGATGCGTTCACAATTAGCATTGGCAACCAATGGTTCGCCTGGCTATTTACCGCCAGAGCATTACGACCAAATCTTTACGGCACACGGTGTCATTATGATCATCTTTATGGCAATGCCATTCATGGTTGGTTTAATGAACATCATCTTGCCACTACAGATTGGTGCGCGTGATGTTGCTTTCCCATTCTTAAACAACTTAAGCTTCTGGCTAACTGCAAGTGGCGCGATCTTAATGAACATTTCACTGGTATTTGGTGAGTTCGCTAAGACAGGTTGGGTAGCTTATCCTCCGCTTTCGGAGTTGACCTTTAGCCCTGGGGTGGGGGTCGATTATTATATTTGGGCCTTGCAGATATCGGGACTGGGTACACTGTTAACTTCTGTTAACTTCCTAGTGACGGTATTTAAAATGCGTGCTCCTGGTATGACCTTAATGAAAATGCCTATTTTCACTTGGACTTGTACTTGGGCAAACATCCTAATTGCTGCTTCATTCCCAATTTTAACTGCTGTATTAGCAATGTTAACACTTGACCGTTACATGGATTTCCACTTCTTCACCAATGATCTTGGTGGTAATTCAATGATGTACATCAACCTGTTCTGGGCATGGGGTCATCCTGAAGTTTACATTCTAGTATTACCGGCATTTGGTATATTCTCAGAAATTATCTCTACATTTACGGGTAAACGTTTATTTGGTTACAAATCGATGATTTACGCAAGTGGTGCTATTTCTATCTTAGGCTTCATCGTTTGGTTACATCACTTCTTTACAATGGGATCAAGTGCTAACGTTAATGCCTTCTTTGGTGTAATGACCATGATTATTGCGGTACCAACTGGTGTGAAACTATTTAACTGGTTATTCACCATCTACCGCGGACGTTTACGTATCACGGTACCAGTATTATGGACACTTGGTTTCATGGTGACCTTTACTATCGGTGGTATGACAGGCGTACTATTAGCTATTCCTGGTGCTGACTATGTATTACATAACAGCTTATTCCTAATCGCTCACTTCCATAACACAATTATCGGTGGTGCTGTATTTGGTTACCTAGCTGGTTTTGCTTTCTGGTTCCCTAAAGCGATGGGCTTCAAGCTTAATGAAAAATGGGGCAAGGTATCTTTCTGGTGCTGGATTGTTGGTTTCTTCGTAGCATTTATGCCGTTATACGTACTAGGTTTCCTAGGTATGACTCGTCGTCTAAATCATACTAATACACCTGAGTGGAACTTCTGGTTATACCTAGCTGCTGTTGGTGCGATCATTATTATGTTCGGTATTATTGCGCAAGTGATTCAACTATACGTGAGCTTTAGAGACCGTGAAGCGCTTGATGATAAAACAGGTGATCCATGGAACGGTCATACACTTGAGTGGGCGAGTACGTCACCACCACAAGCGTATAACTTTGCTGTCATTCCACACGTTGATGATATTGACGCTTGGACAGATATGAAAGAAAAAGGTCAAGCTTACGTTACTAAAGAAAGCTACAGCCCGATTCATATGCCTAAGAATACCTCTGCGGGTGTCCTAATGGGTGCTACATTAACTATTTTCTGTTTTGCGATGGTTTGGCATATCTGGTGGTTAGCAGGTGCTGGTCTAATTGGTGCGATTGCGGTGTTTATTAAACGCTGTTACTGCAACGATGTTGATTACTATGTACAACCAGATGAGATTCTTGAAACTGAAAAAGCATTTAATTTAAGTGGCCGTGAAGGAGTTAAAGCATGAGTACGCTTTCAGCAGATTTAGCATCTACTAATGTAGATGCTGCATCAACACATGATGATCATCATGATACATCAGGTGATACCGTATTTGGTTTCTGGTTATACCTAATGACGGATTGTCTATTATTTGCCTCGTTTTTTGCTACCTACGCTGTGTTGTTTATGAACACAGCAGGTGGAGTGTCAGGTAAAGACATTTTTGAACTGGATTTTGTTGCTGTGGAAACAGCAGCATTATTGTTAAGTAGTATTACTTTTGGTTTTGCAATGATTGCAGCGCAAGGCCAGAAGAAAGCATTAACATTAATCTGGTTATTAGTAACGTTTTGTTTAGGTGCAGTGTTCATCGGCATGGAAATCTACGAATTCCATCACTTGATCGTTAATGGTCATGGCCCACAACACAGTGCTTTCTTAAGCTCATTCTTTGCATTAGTTGGTTTACATGGTTTACATGTAACAGCTGGTTTAATCTGGATGACTATTATGATGATTGAAGTGGCTCGTCGTGGTTTAGGTAAAGCGACGGTAACACGTTTAAGCTGCCTAAGCTTATTCTGGCACTTCCTAGACATCGTTTGGATTTGCGTATTTACCGTTGTTTACTTAATGGGGGCAATGTAATGAGTCAAGATACACATCATGATGAATCACACGGTACTGTTAAAAGTTACTTAGTTGGCTTTGTGCTATCAGTTATTTTAACGGCTATCCCATTTTACATGGTAATGGGTGGTGATTACTCTAAAATTACTACTATTTGGACAATCGTTACTTTAGCGATTATTCAAATCTGGGTGCATTTAAAATACTTCTTACACCTAAACTTTATTACTGAAGATGGCCGTGCAAATAGCTTCTCATTCCTATTTAGTGCATTGATTATTGTCATGGTAGTAGGTTTGTCTGTTTGGATTATTTATGAATCAAACGCAATGATGATGCACTTCTAGATTCTAGTGTATTTTCAAAAGAGGTTAGAGATGTTTCGTCGTTATCTAAGTGTAACTAAACCTGGCATTATCATGGGTAACTTCATCAGTGGAGCGGGTGGTTTTCTACTTGCTTCGCGTGGTGATGTAGACCTATGGTTAATGTGTGCCACGTTAATTGGTTTATCACTGATCATAGCATCGGGGTGTGCAATCAATAACGTGATTGATAGGGATATAGATGTGGTGATGGCACGTACTCGTAAGCGAGTTACCGTCACTGGCGAAATGTCTGCATTCTGTGCGTTGTCTCACGGCGTAGTATTAGGTATTGCAGGTTTTGGTCTGCTTATTGCCTATACGACGCCGGCAGCAGTACTTTCTGGTTTGTTTGGTTACTTCATCTATGTTGTTGTTTACAGCTTATATATGAAACGTAAATCTGTGTACGGTACCTTTGTTGGTAGTTTATCTGGTGCAGTGCCGCCTGTTGTGGGTTACTGTGCAGTGACAGGTCAGTTTGATATGGCAGCGGTTATTTTATTAGTCATGTTCAGTTTGTGGCAAATGCCACACTCTTACGCGATTGCTATTTTCCGCTTTAAAGATTATCAAGCAGCGAATATACCAGTATTACCAGTATCACAAGGTATTGATAAAGCGAAGCAACGTATTGTTATTTATATCGCAATCTATGCATTAGTGGTGATGTTATTGCCTATTGCTGGTTTTACAGGTTTAGCCTTTATGGCGGTTGCTTGTATCACTAGTTTCTGGTGGTTACTAATGGCTTTACGTGGCTACCGTCGTGATGTTGATATCGTTGGTTGGGCACGTCGAGTATTCGCATTTTCAATTGTGAATATTACAGCATTAAGTATTGCGATGGCTTTAGATTACCAAAGCATTGCACCGCAAGCGTTCAGCTTTTAACTAAACAGTTAAATGTATTTATTGAAGGCCTTGAGTGAGAACTCGGGGCCTTTTTTTTGTTTTTAAAAAACCAATCGTAGTTTTATAGCCATCACCCCAATGACATTAATTAACTGATCTAGCTTACTTGTTAAACTAATACCAATCACACTAAGTAACTGAGTTATTTTACTTGTTAACATAACTGATTCCTTCGTTGTAATTTTCGCAAATAAAACAACTATTAAAGCATTAACATCGTTTGATTAATTCTCCGATAGACTATTAACGAAGTTAATCGTCGAAAGGCTTAAATTACGCCTTGAACTAAGCCATTTCTCCTGCGCAATATTGAGATCACTTATTTAAAAAATTAGTATTAGACCTTCAGAGTAAGTGTAGGTTTTTACTTGGCACTTTATAAAAGATATAGGTGCATTACTTGATATAAGCTTAGTGCAGAGGAATTGGAGTAAGGATTATTAACAGGGAAGGTGTGGCAGAGGTGCAACCTATGCACCAGTACCACTGGTAATATAAAGAGTTATTTAGGTTGGTTTAATAGAGCTTTAATATCGGCAATATTGACAATCTTCTCATCAATTTTCAGGTAAGCGATGGCCTCGGTAAAGACAATCGTTGCTTCTATTACACCTGGCATATTGATTAGCTGCTCTGCGACTTCGCCAGCTTTCTTTTCATTTTTGACATTAATAGCAAAACTAAAGTTTTTAGATTTTCTTAGTGCTCGCATGCTTAAAGACACCAAAAACCAAGCGGCGCTAATGATCGACATTGCAAGAAAAATAGCTTGTTCACCGAATTCACCAGCAATTAATCCCCCTAATACTCCACCTGTAAAAGCCCCTAGGAACTGACTGCTTGAATAGATACCCATCACGCTGCCTTTTACCCCAGCCGGTGAAATACGAGACAAAAGAGAGGGCATGGTTGCTTCTAAATAGTTAAAGGCAGTAAAGAACAATACTACCATTACTACTAAACTAGTAAAACCGGTAGGCAGGTACCACAGTAAAAACAAAGATAGAGTGAGTAATAAAACCGATGCTGATAACATTTGCTTCTCTTTTTGTTTTTTGATGGCAAATATCATAAATGGAATCATCAGGAAAAATGAGCCGATTAACGTGGGTAGGTATAATTGCCAATGATCTTCTAGCATTAAACCACTTTCTACAAACTGTTTAGGTAAAGTAATAAAACACGCTGTCATAGCCATATGTAATGTAAATACCCCAAAATTAAGTCGTGATAATTGTGGGTGACGGATTAATTTTTTGAGTTGTGTTGGTAAGGCAACACTATCGCCACGAGGCGCTTTATTAATGGAGTTAGGTACAAAGAATTGAATCAAAAACATGGCTAAAATAGTTAATACTGCAATAAACCAAAATAACCCACTTAAACCAAAGGCTTCAGCGGTAATAGGGCCTACCACCATCGCAATAGTGAAAGATAAACCGATAAACATACCGATAGTCGCCATCACTTTAGGTCGTTGTTCTTCTCGACTTAGGTCAGCAGCAAGGGCTAGAATCGCACTGGCAATTGCGCCCATTCCTTGTAATGATCGTCCAAATACTACGCCATAAATAGTATCTGACATGGCAGCTACAATACTACCGAGTAAGAAGATAAGTAAACCAATCAGGATAATCGGTTTACGTCCATATTTATCAGATAAAATGCCCATTGGAATTTGTAGCATCGCTTGGGTTAAGCCGTAGGCACCAATAGCGATACCGATCCAAACAGGGCTATAGCCAATGAGTTGTTCGCCATAAATGGCAAAAATGGGTAGGATCATAAATAGACCCAACATACGAAGACCAAAAACAGCGGCTAATGAAAAGGCTGCTCTTTTTTCAATGCTATTTAAACCAGTACTACTCATAAAATATTATAACTCTGTTGTTGTGAGGCCTTAAGCAAGGGGAAGCCACAGGTGAGGAGCGATATTTTATCATGGACATCAAGGTAAACAACCTTGTAATTTGTAGGTGAATTATTAAGCTTTGAATGTTTCATTGATCCTTTTCCAATTTACTAAAAGGTTTCAACGCTGGCTTATCTTTCTATCATTCCAGTACAACCCATGTTAATAATAAACGTCTGTTATCTTTTTTATAAAGGGCGTTTCTATTTTGAATACAATCACAATACCGGTCATTACATCCGATGTAACAGGTCTTTCTGTTTTTAAAGAGGTTGAATATTCTGTTGAAGATTATAACGGCTTAATGATCAGCGAACGACAGGGGGCGTTGAATTTTCGCTATCGAATCAGTGAACCTGGCTATTTTAGTACTTGGCATGTTGCGGGCGATCCAACACTAATCATTATTCGCTCAGGAACCTTAAGAATGACCTTACGTAATGGTGAGTATCGAGATTTCTCTTCCGGCGACCTGTTTATAGCACAGGATAAGTTAGATAATAATGAGGTGTTTGATCAACAAAAAAATGGTCATACAGCGGAGTTAATTGGTGAGCAGTTACTTCAAGCTGTACATATTAAACTTAGTAAGCCGGTATAGTAAGTGGTTACTTATTTTGAGGTGCCTTGATTATAAAACGTATAATAGAGAGTTAATTGTTGTTATTTAGACAATAGTTAATTGTATTTAGGTCTATTGTTGTTAATGTTTTATGGTATTAATATGCAACTCCAAAGTTATTATTGTAGCGTTAATCGACGCTGCTTATTGTTGAAATTAGGAGTTATTGATGACTTTAGCTGAAAATAAATTATTTCAAGCTGTCTCTGTGGGTGATGTTGAACTAGCGAATCGTATTGTAATGGCGCCATTAACGCGTACGCGTGCTCCTAATCACCAACCAAATGCATTGATGGCGGAATACTACGCTCAACGTGCAAGTACTGGTTTGCTGATCACTGAATGTACTATGGTCAGTGAAAATACTTCTTCATTTGGTGATGATCCTGGTATCTACTCACAACAACAAATCGAAGGCTGGAAGTTAACTACAGAAGCAGTACATCAAGCCGGTGGTCGTATTTTTATGCAAATATGGCATGCCGGGCGTGCGGCTCATCCATTACTTAATGGTGGTAAAGAAGCCGTTGCGCCAAGTGCGATTGCTATTGAAGATGTAACACATACACCAGAAGGTAAAAAGCCTTATACAGTACCACGTGAATTAAGTGTTGAAGAAATCAAAGAAATTGTTGCAGATTTTCGTCAAGCTGCGCTTAATGCAAAAGAAGCAGGGTTTGATGGAGTAGAGATTCATGGTGCGAACGGGTACTTAATTGATCAGTTCCTGCGAGATAGTGCCAATAAACGAACAGACCAATATGGTGGTTCTTTTGAGAATCGTTCTCGCTTCTTACGAGAGGTGATAGAGGCTGTAACTGAAGTAATGGGAAGTGGGCGAGTAGGTTTGCGTTTATCACCTTTAAATAGCTTTAATAGCATGAAAGATAGCGATCCTATTGCTTGGTTAACTTACCTTGCCACTATGTTGAATCAGTATCAGTTAGCTTACTTACATGTGATGCGTGCCGACTTTTTTGGTTTGCAGAAAGCTGATGTTATTCCGGTAGCAAGAGAAGCTTATCAAGGGCATCTAATGGTGAATATGGGATACGGAGCAGCAGAAGCGGCTGAGGTTATCAGTAATAACCAAGCTGACAGTGTTGCTTTTGGTACCAGTATTTTAGCCAACCCTGACTTTGTAGAACGCATTCAACAAGGAGTAGAGTTGAACACGCCTGAGCAAAGTACCTTTTATACACCTGGTGCAGAGGGTTATACAGATTATCCTTTTATGGATGCGTCATAATAATATTATTTTATATGTCAGAAACAAAAAGAGCGGCTTTGCCGCTCTTTTTAATACTGCTGTTTAATCTATTACTTCCGGTTTAGGTTCGGTTTTAAATAGTTTTACGATCATCACAAAGAACAGTGGTGCAAAATACATAACGAGACAAGTTGCCGCAATCATCCCCCCATTACTGATGTACCTAGTGCATTTCGTGCATTAGCACCAGCTCCAGTACTCACAACTAACGGCAAGACCCCTAATACAAAGGCTAGCGAAGTCATGATAATGGGACGTAAACGCATTTCACAGGCATGTACTGTGGCAGAAACTAGGTCAACACCTCTGTCGAATTGTTCTTTAGCAAACTCCACAATCAAAATAGCGTTCTTCGCGGTTAAACCGATAGTGGTTAATAAACCAACCTGGAAGTAAACATCATTCTCAAAGCCACGTAATAAGATAGCTGTTAATGCACCTAATACCCCTAACGGTACAACTAAAATAATCGCTAATGGAATACTCCAGCTTTCATATAAAGCAGCTAAACAAAGGAAAACCATCAATATTGAAATCGCATATAAAATAGGTGCTTGGTTACCCGCTTCTATCTCTTGGTATGAAGTTCCTGTCCAGCTTACTTGCACATCACTTGATACTTCAGCAGCTAATTTATTAACTTCCGCTATTGCATCACCTGTACTGTAACCTGTTGCCGCTTCACCTAACACTTCTAATGCTGAGTTACCATTATAGCGCGCCAATTGCGGGGAACCCACTCCCCAATGCGAAGAGGTAAAGGCAGAGAAGGGAACCATTTCATCTTGGTTATTACGTACATACCAATGATCTAAATCTTCTGGGCTCATACGGTACGGTGCATCGGCTTGAATGTACACTGTCTTAGAGCGACCTTTGTCGATAAAGTCATTCACATAAGATGAACCCCAAGCAATCGATAAAGTATCATTAATATCACTGATACTCAGACCGTATACTTTGGCTTTTTCATAATCGATATCGAGATAGAACTGTGCATTATCTTCTAAGCCATTTGCTCGGCTTCTTTGCAGTACAGGGCTTTCAGCCATTTTAGCCAATAGTTGATTACGTATCTCAACTAACTTGCTATGGCCAACATTACCAATATCTTCTAGATAGAAATCGAAACCTGTTGATGTCCCTAACTCACGAATAGCTGGAGAATTGAAGGCAACAATTGAGGCTTTTTTATAACTCGAAAAGTAAGCCATACTGCGTTGAATAATGGCATTAACATTAGTTTCATCTGTGGTTCTTTCAGACCAATCTTTTAAACCGACAAATGCCATACCTGCATTTTGACCCGACCCAGCAAAGTTAAAGCCTGATACTGTAAATATGGTGCTAACAGTGTCACTTTCATTGTCTTCGAAATAAGTTCTCACATCGTTCATGACGGCTTCAGTTTGCTTGATGGTTGCCCCTGTTGGCAGTTGTACCATCACATTAAAGTCACCTTGGTCTTCACTGGGTAAAAATGAACTTGGGATATTGTTAAACAAGTAACCAGCACCGGCAAATAACACCACGTAAATAATCACAAAGCGGGCAGGGCGAGCTAATACACGCCCAATTGAGCCGTGATAACCTTTTAACAAACGATCAAAACCTATATTAAAGTAGGTAAACACTTTTGATGATTTAGTTTTATCTACTGGTTTCAATAGGGTTGAACAAAGTACCGGCGTTAAGGTTAAGGCAACGATCACCGATAACACCATTGCGGTAACAATAGTAATTGAAAACTGTTTATAGATAACCCCTGTTGAGCCTGACATAAAGGCCATTGGGATAAATACCACGGTTAATACCATAGTAATGCCAACTAAGGCACTGGTGATCTGTCCCATTGACTTTTTAGTCGCTTCTAGAGGAGAGAGCTTTTCTTCATGCATAATACGCTCAACATTCTCGACCACGACGATCGCATCATCGACTAATAGGCCGATCGCTAATACCATACCAAACATGGTAAGGGTATTAATGGAAAAGCCTAATAGAGACATAACAGTAATGGTACCTAGTAATACTACGGGTACGGCAATAGTAGGAATGAGCGTTGCACGGAAATTTTGTAAGAAAAGCAGGATAACAAAGAAAACCAAAATGATTGCTTCACCTAAGGTTTTAACTACCTCTTCAATTGATAAGCGAATAAATTTGTTATTATCTACGGCTTTCTTAAATGCTAACCCCTCAGGAAATGATTTAGATAATTCCGCTATTTTTTCATCTACAGCATTTTGTGTATCAAGCGAATTTGCACCTGATGCAAGGGTGATTGCAATACCTGATGTTGCATAGCCATTGAACATCGGGACAACACTAGAGCTTTTACTACCTAACTCTACTCTTGCCACATCTTTTAAGCGTACTTTGGAGCCATCTTCATTTACTTTTAGTAAAATCTCTTTAAATTCATCAACTGATGTTAATAAACTTTGTGCGGTAATCGTCGCATTAATCATTTGTGAATCAGTGGAAGGGGTACCACCAATTTGTCCAACCGTGACTTGACTATTTTGTACTGATACTGCGTCCGAAACATCAACAGGAGTTAAGTTATAGCTATATAATTTAGCGGGATCTAACCAAATACGCATCGCATAAGAAGGACCAAAAATAGTCACACTACCGACACCATTTACACGACTAATAATATCTTTGATACTTGAATTAGCATAATCTTGGATATCGCCTGCATTCATTGAACCATCAGGGGAATAAAGTGCGGTAACCGACATAAACCCTGAGGTACTTTTTGTTACGGTTGTACCGGCATTTTGAACGGCTGTAGGCAAACGGCTACTTGCTTGTTGTAAGCTATTTTGCACTTGTACTTGTGCAATATCTGGATCGGTTTCAGCACTAAAAGTTAAGGTAATTGAAGCACTACCTGAAGAGTCACTGGTGGATGACATGTACAGTAAGTTATCTATTCCCGTCATGCTCTGCTCAATAACCTGAGTTACACTGTCTTCAATGGTTTTTGCCGATGCACCGGTATAAGTTGCACTGATTTCAACTGAGGGTGGCGCAATAGTTGGATATTGTGCTATTGGTAAATTTAAAATCGAAGCGATACCCGCAATTAATACTACGATGGTCATCGCCCACGCAAAAATGGGTCTATGAATGAAAAAGTGAGACATACTAGTTCCTATTCCGCTGTATCTGTTGTTGATGGGGTAGTGGTGTTTGCAGCAAGCTCGGCGCTGGTGATGTTACTATCAACGACGACAGACAAATCACTTTTTATTTTAGTTAGGTTGTTGGTAATAATACGATCACCAACTTCTAAGCCTTTTTCAACAACCCAACTGCTGCCCACTTCATTGCTTAATGTGATGCTTTTTTTCTCCACCACATTGTCTTCATTCACAACATAAACAGAAGGTGCGCCTGATTGACTTCTTACCACAGCATTTTGTGGTACAACGAGGTAATCTCGTGCTTCTGGGTAAGCGATATGTGCTCGAACATACATACCCGCTAATAATTCCCCGTCTGAGTTAGGAAATACCGCTCTTAATGTCACTGTACCTGTTGAGCCCTCTACCTGTGTGTCAACAAAGCCCAAAGTACCTGGTTGTTGGTAAGTGGTGCCATCTTCTAATGTCAATGTAACAGGCACGACAGGTTTTGTTGCGAGGGCATCTCTAAATTGTCGTTTTATTTTATATAAGTTCACAGCAGACTGTTGCATATCTACATATACATTATCCGTTTGAATGATGGTTGTCAGGTAATCAGTTTGGCCTGAGGTTAATAAAGAGCCTTCAGATACATTAGAGAAGCCTGCTTGACCTGAGATAGGGGCTTTAATTTTAGTATAAGATAACTCTATGTTGGCATAATCTAATGCAGCTTGGCTGATTGCTGTTTCAGCTTTTGCTTCTAAGTAAGTTGCTTCAGCTTGATCAAAAAGTTGTTGGCTGCTGAGTTTTTCTTTTAATAGTTCTGCGTAACGCTCCATCTCTTTTTTGGCATTAGCTTCTGTACTTTGCGCTTTTTTTAATTCAGCTTTAGCACTGTTCACCGTTGATTGATAAGTGGTAGGGTCAATTAAGAAAAGAGTATCACCTTCCTGTACAGAACTGCCTTCTTCATACAAGCGACTTTTCACAATACCTGTTATTTGTGGTCTTACTTCTGCTTCTTTAAAGGCTGTCACTCGACCGGGTAATTCACTACTTAACCGTAAATTTACATAATCTACGGTTAATGTATCGACATGTATTTTTGCTGCAGCTTGTTGATTTGGTGGTGTTTCATCTCCACAGCCCAATAGGCTTAAGGAAAGGCTTAACAGTAAAGGGTATTTAATTGCGTTAGCAAAAGTCATAGGTCAACCTCGGTGTAAAATAAAATAGAACGATGGATTATAACTATCCCATAAAAGGAGTTAAGGCAGAGTTAAGATGATCAATTATCTACATTTTTAGTTAATAAAAACGTGAACAATATTAACTTACTTATATTGTTAATATGTTATGGCATTTTAATACTTAATAAAGCCATTATTTCAATAATATTAACAGACAATTGTGACAAATTATTTTTAAGAAAAATCTTATTAAGTATGTGATTAATATAATGTATCTGTAGTACTCTTAATTAACTATAGTCATTAATCATATATGAAGAGGCATTCATGAAACTAGAGATGATATGTACAGGCGAAGAAGTCTTAGCTGGTCAAATCGTTGATACCAATGCAGCATGGTTGGGTAATCAACTGATGAACCATGGTTTTGAAATGCATCGTCGTACGACAGTGGGTGACCGATTAAAGGATTTAATTGAAGTCTTTGAAGAGCGTAGTCAGTACGCAGATATCATTTTAGTGAATGGTGGCCTGGGGCCAACAGCTGATGATCTTTCAGCACAAGCCATGGCGGATGCGATGGGGGTGCCTTTGGTTGAAAATCAACAATGGCTAGATCAACTGCGTATTTGGGGGGCTGAACGAGGCATTACCTTAACCGCTAGTAACTTGAAACAAGCTTGGTTACCGGAAGGGGCAGTACTCGTTGATAATCCAGTGGGCAGTGCCTGTGGTTTCCGAGTAAAGCTCAATCGAGCGTGGTTATTTTTTACACCAGGTGTGCCGCATGAATATAAAAAGATGGTGTTAGAGCAATTTCTCCCTTTTGTAAAAGCTGAAGCTGGGCTACAAAGTAAAGTAGAAGTCACCAAGATATTGAGTATCGGAATGGGGGAATCAACAATGGCTGAGCGGTTAGAGAAGCTGTCATGGCCTGTTGGTATCACCCTTGGTTACAGGGCATATATGCCTTACTTAGAATTAAAATTAATCGCCCGTGATGTACCACAAGCACAGCAAACTATGGCTATTGAACAAGCTATGGCTGAATTAGGTGATGCTGTTGTTGCTCGAGATCAAGATACACTTGCTGCAGAGGTTCACCAATTATTACTTACTAAAGAAAGTACCTTAGCAGTAGCTGAATCCTTAACTGGCGGTGATATTTGTAATCAGTTAGTGGCCTTTTCAGGCAGTTCTAACTACCTAAAACAAGGTGTAGTGAGTTATTGTAATGAAGCCAAGATGTCGCTGTTGAAAGTCTCTGAGCACTGTATTGAGCAAAACACTGAAGTGTCCTTATTATGTGCTGCACAGATGGCGGCTGGTGTGGCCAGCGCAAATACTAAAATCAGGACAACCGATTTTGCACTGGCAACAACAGGTATTGCAGGGCCAAGTGGTGGCACTGAGCAAAACCCAATTGGTACTTTGGTGATTGCCGTTAAAGCTAATCACCAAGTTTATTGTCAAACTATTCGTCTTTCATCACAACGCAGTCGTGCTTATATTCGAGATATTAGCGCAGCCATTGCTTTAGATATGTTACGACGTGCTATTATTGGTATTTCACCTATTGCCGAATATCACTATATTACTCGTGTTAATTCAGCGGTATACCCAATATCAGAGCTACTGACTTAATCGTTAGGCATGTCGATTTTTTGAGTGAGCATAGTGTTAGCGCAAACAGGATCAGGAGAGTTATGAAAAAAATACAGGTGTGTTGCGGAGTACTATTAGCTTGTTTTTCTATGGCGAGCTCGCTTGCTTTTGCGGATCCTGTTTGGATTGATGTTCGCACGCTATCTGAAAGTTTGCGCAACAACATTCCTGGTGATCTACGTATCTCACATTCGAATATTGTCAGAGAAGTGACAAAATTATACCCAGATAAAAGCACAGAAATTCACCTTTATGATAAAACAGGAGGTCGATCTGATATCGCAATGTCTGCATTAGAACGAGCTGGGTATGAGTTTGTAACCAACGAGGGCAGTATTGAAGAGGCAAAACAAAAAAGAGGGTTAAATTAATTATTTAACCTCTTAAAAAGCAGGCACTATTTATTTTTAATCTTCATCGGACTCTTACGTTTTGTTCAATCTCTATGATTTGTCTATCTATCTCTTGTGCTTCAAAACTTAACTGCGAGTAACGTTTAATATCGCCATTTCTCTGTGCATGCATCGCTTCTTCTAATTTAGCGGAAAGTTGTTTATTAAGTTGTTTTAATGGATCTTTTTTAAATAGAGAAAACATCATTTATTCCTTTCTGTTATTTTACCCATTTCAATACGTTTGGATTGTTTTTTAGGTTCATATTTATATGGTTAAAAATAGAAATAAGTTGCTTTTGTCAACCAAATTCAATATGGTTGCATTTATCAACCACTTTTAGTTAATAATAAGCAAAATATGCCATTAGAACTACAAAATCAAAATGAACAGGCGAAATTAACCGCACCTAAAACACCATTGAGCTATAAAGTGTTTGTTATACTCTGCTTGTTGGGATTTTTTGCCGGTACCTTAACCGCGATCATGACTTATATGAACTTAGGTTATACAGAGCATTTTGCTATGGATTGGTTTAGTTCTTTTTTGGCTTCTTTATTGGTTATTCCGGTAGGGTTATTCGTTATGGCATTAATAACGAAATTAATTAACCGAAAATATCCACATTTAAGTGAATTAAAGCGTAATTTAGTCACTGGTACCATTATGGCCTTTACCATGGAGGCGGTAATGTCATTTAGTACTGCGATAAATAATATTGGTCTAGCGGACTTAGGGGATTTTTACCAAGGTTGGTTAGCGGGGTATTTAGGGGCGTTACCAGTCGGCTTGGCAATTATCGTCGTTATGTCATTAACCATTAAGCCTAAAATAGAAGCATTTATTAGAAGTTAGTGATGCTAATTGTCATTATAGCCATTATACTAAGGCAGCATTTTTTGGCTGTTTTTTATTAATTTTCAATTGTTTATATGTTGCGAATACACTAAACAAATTAAGGATTGTTGTTTGGCTGTAAGTTTTGTAGCAAGAACAAACATTTAAGAATTAACCTCTTTCGTCAATGCCCGGTAGACGACTATCGAAATTAATCTTCAAAAGGCGCAATTTATGCGTTGAGATAAACCAATTTTGCTACGTAAATTGGACTATTTATGGTGATCGGCATGACACAATATTGGAGTACAAATGGGTTATTGGTATTTAGCTATTGCGATAATATCTGAGGTGATAGGCACGTTAGCCTTAAAAGCGTCAGATGGTTTTAGTCACTGGGTTTATAGTAGCGTTTGTGTCATTGCTTATGTGATTACCTTTTATTTTTTATCGCTTGTGTTAAAAACTGTGCCGATTGGTATTGCTTATGCCATTTGGGCTGGTATGGGAATCGTTTTGGTGGCGGCTTTTGGAGCACTTGTTTATAAACAGGTGCCAGACCTTGCGGCTATTATCGGCATAATTTTCATTATTATTGGTGTGATTATTTTGAATGTTTTTTCTAATACCTCCGGTCATTAATCATTAGCTCAACTAATTTTATTTGTTGATAACAAAGGATAGCTACTGAAGCTATTAAAATAGTTAACCACACCTTTAGGGACATGACTTATATGAAAACATCGCCTGGCTTTTTGAACTGGCTTGCAGTCGCAAGATTATTATTCCTGCTTTAAAAGTATCGTTATTGGTTGGCACTCTGCTGGCGGTTATTAATCACAGTAGTGCCATAATGCAAATGGATTTTGATAGCCAACGTCTATTTCAAATCATATTAACTTACTGTGTCCCTTATTGTGTTTCTACTTACTCAGCAGTCAAAGCAATTCAACAACGAGAAAAGTAGGGTAAAAGACTTGATGCTAAATAATAAAGACTAAGTAGCTCATGCAACGATTTGAATTGTGCAATGCAAAACACTGTGCTCAGGAGCTGTTAGCACTTGGGCAAATTAATATGAAAATGTGGTATCTTTTTAGCTGGTTAGTAGAGCATGGCGAATTACGCCATGGTACGCAAGCCGAAGTGATAAAGCTATATGTCAATGAGCAGTTAGTCGCCTATAGCCTATTAGAGAATTATGAAGCTTGTGATGACAAGGTGAAGTGCTTTGAAGGTGAAGTCTATCAAGACCTCGGTGTATTACATTTTGTCACATTGCCCGAGCATCGTAATAAAGGTTATGCCAGTTTATTAGCGAAACAGACCTATCAGCAGGTGATTATACCACTACTAGCTCGTTACCAAGACGTTAATGCCTATATTGTGGCTACTGAAAGGGCGGTACCATTAATTCAACGTGCAGGTATTGAGCCGCGTTATTTGGTGACTCAGTTTTATTCTGATCAGACTTTCCATGAGAAGGTCATTCAACAAATAAATTATTGATTTTCAGGTACAAAAAAAGGGCTAATCATTAGCCCTTTGTTATTGGTAAATACTGATTCATTTCTCTAGTGAGATAAAATCTGCTCTAGGAATAGTTTCAGACGATCTGATTGTGGGTTATCAAAGAATTCATTTGGTTCGTTTTCTTCAATAACTTGCCCTGCATCCATGAATACCACTCGATCGGCTACTTTTTTCGCAAAGCCCATTTCATGTGTTACACATATCATAGTAATACCTTCGTCAGCTAGCTCAACCATTACATCTAATACTTCCGATACCATTTCTGGATCCAGTGCAGACGTTGGTTCGTCAAATAACATAATTTCAGGGTTAATACATAAACAACGTGCAATCGCTACACGTTGTTGTTGACCACCTGAAAGTTGGTTAGGGTACTTATGTGCTTGCTCGGCAATTTTAACTCGCTCCAAGTAATACATCGCCGTTTCAATGGCTTCCTTACGTGGCTTTTTATGTACCCAAGTTGGTGCTATCAACAGGTTTTCTAATACAGACAAGTGTGGGAAAAGGTTAAAGTGTTGGAACACCATACCCACTTGAGAGCGAATATGACGGACTACTTTCACATCTTCAATTAACTCAGTACCATTGATGTTAATGCTGCCTTCTTGGAACTTTTCAAGGTGATTTAAACAGCGTATTGTTGTTGATTTACCTGAACCCGATGGGCCACAGATAACCACTTTTTCGCCTTTTTTAATGTTTAAGTTTACATCTTTTAGTACATGGAAATCACCATACCACTTATTGACGTCCTTCATTGTAATCATAACTTCTTGGTCAGACATGACGTTTCCTTTTTAATGCTCGGTGTTAAATTTGCGTTCAATCGATTTTGAGTATTGTGACATTGAAAAACAGCATACCCAGTAAATAAGCGTTACAAATACGTAACCTTCTACTTCGTAGCCTAGCCAATTGGTATCACTGTTGGTCAGTGTCACCATTGCTAAAATGTCGAATAAACCGATAATTAAAACAAGCGTTGTATCTTTGAACAGTGAGATAAATGAACCCACTAAGTTCGGGATGGATATTTTTAAAGCCTGTGGAAGGATGATTAAAATCATACCTTGCCAGTAAGTTAAGCCTAATGCTTCACTCGCTTCATATTGACCTTTTGGTATCGCCTGTAAACCACCACGTATTACCTCTGCAATATAAGCGGCTTGGAATAGCGTAATACCGATCAGTGCACGTAATAGCTTATTAAACTCAATCCCGTCATGGAAGAATAACGGTAATAGCACCGATGCCATGAATAGAATCGTAATCAGTGGCACACCACGAACAAACTCAATGAATCCAATACACAGCGTTCTTAAAATCGGCATGTTAGATTGACGACCTAATGCCAATACCACACCAATCGGGAAGGAAGCAACGATGCCTACTGCCGCAACTAAAATGGTCAGCATTAAGCCACCCCATTTTTCAGTTTCAACCACTTCTAAACCAAACCATCCACCACTGATTAATACAAAACAGATAATTGGGAAAAGAATGATAGTCGCAATTTTAAGTTTAACGCTGCCGATATATTTGAAACCAAAAATCAGTACAAGGCTTAAAATACCGACTAGGTTAGGGCGCCAATGCAATGCTTCAGGGTAAAATCCATACATAAATTGGTCGAATTTCTCGACAATAAATATCCAGCGAGCACCACTGTTGACTACCTCATCTTTTGAGCCAGTCCAAGTCGCATCAAAAATCATCCAATCCAATAATGGTGGGATAATTGCGTACAGAAGGTATAAACCTGCAAGGGTTAATAGTGTATTTTTTACATCTGGAAAAAGATTCTCTCTTAACCAAAAAACAACGCCTTTATTGGCCGTTGGAGCCGGTTTGGCTTCTTTCATTGTATAAGTTGCCATCTTAACGTCCTTTTATCGCCATTTTCGCATTAACCCAGTTCAGCAACAGTGAGATAAGAATACTGATGGTGAGGTAAACTGCCATGGTCATGAGAATAATCTCAATCGCTTGCCCTACTTGGTTTAAGGTTGTACCTGAGAAGAGTGTGACTAATTCAGGGTAACCGATCGCCGTTGCTAATGATGAGTTTTTAGTTAAGTTTAAAAACTGATTAATAACAGGAGGGATGATGACACGAAGTGCTTGTGGTAATACTACTTTAGTTAAAATCACATAGTCTTTAAGACCCAAAGATTTAGCGGCTTCTTTTTGTCCTTTAGGCACGGCTTCAATACCCGCACGAACTGCCTCTGCAATGTAAGTCGCCGTATAAATACTTAATGCAAATAGTAGGGCAAGTAACTCCGGAATGATGGTTAAGCCACCTTTAAAGTTAAAGCCTTTTAATTCAGGGTAAATAGCAGTAATTGGTTGGCCTGCAATAAAGTAAACGAGCGTTGGTGCTAAAACTAAGATCGCTATCGATACTTTAATGATAGGGAACTCTTCACCTGTATCATCGTGACGCTTACTAGCCCAACGAGTCAGGTAAATAACCGCGGCGATAGCTAAAACAAACGCAATCAACACTGCGCCACTACCACTTTGGAAAATAGGTTCTGGTAATAATAAACCACGGTTGTTCAAGAATATGCTGTCTAAGTAAGCAAAGCTTTGGCGTGGCCCTGGTAATGCTGCAAGTACAACGTTGTACCAGAATAAAATTTGTAACAAAATTGGGATGTTACGAAATGTCTCAATATATACAAGTGCAAGTTTTGAAACCAAAAAGTTACTTGATAAACGAGCGACACCTAATAATAAGCCAATAATTGAAGCGAAGATGATCCCTAATACAGATACAAGAATGGTATTTAATAAACCAACAATAAATACATCCATAAAGGTAGATGTGCCATCGTCGTAAGGGATAAGCGTTTGGCTAATGCCGAAGCCTGCTGTGTTATCTAAAAATGAGAAACCAGTGGTGATACCACGGCTTTCAATATTATCAAACATGTTATTTGCAAAATAGAATGCAAAAAATACAACGAGTGCTAAAGCGAAAACTTGGAAGAAAATTGCGCGGTGCTGAGGGTTGTTTAACAATCCTTTACCGTCTACTGGGAGCTGTTTGTCTGTCATAATGTGCCTTTTAATCAGCTAGGAAAAAGGGGAAGTAAAACTTCCCCTAGAGACTGGTTAAAATTAACGGATTGGCATTGGGTACATGATACCGCCATCATTCCATAGTTTGTTTAAACTACGGTCAATTTTGATTGGTGAATCTTTACCTACGTTTAAGTCGTATGATTCAGCGTAGTTACCAACTTGTTTAACAATTTGGTAAGCCCAATCATTTTTAAGACCTGAGATCTTCACCAGTTTTACCTGAAGAACCTAATAGACGTTTAACACCTGGGTTAGCTGATGATTTTAGCATTTCATCTACATTAGTTGATGATACACCTAGCTCTTCCGCTTCGATTGTTGCAAACATAGTCCAACGAATAACGTTAAACCAAGCATCATCACCTTGACGAACTACAGGGCCTAGTGGTTCCTTAGAGATAGTTTCTGGTAATAAAATTGCTGATGTTGGATCGTCAAGTTTAATACGTAAACCAGCTAATTGAGAACGGTCAGATGTTACTGCGTCACAACGGCCTTTTTTGAAACCATCGATTGTTTGACCTGATGTATCATAAGTAACGGCTTTATATTCCATGCCATTAGCTTTGAAGTAATCTGTTAAGTTAAGCTCTGTTGTTGTACCCGCTTGAATACAGAATGTTGCACCATCAAGCTCTTTAGCAGACGATACACCTAAGCTTTTACTTACTAAGAAACCTTGACCGTCGTAGTAGTTAACACCAGCAAAGTTTAAACCTAGAGAAGCATCACGTGTAGCAGTCCAAGTGGTTGCACGGGCTAGTACATCAACTTCACCACTTTGTAATGCAGTAAAACGCTCTTTAGCCGTTAATGGGAAGTATTTCACTTTACTCGCATCGCCTAACACTGCACTTGCTACTGATTTACAGAAATCTACATCTAGACCTTTCCATTCACCGTTAGAGTCAGCAGCTGAGAAACCTGGGATACCTGTAGAAACTCCACATTTTAGTACATCTTCTTTGATAACGTCTTCTAATGTACCTGCGTGAGATAAAGTAGGGACTGCCGCTGTTAGACCAAGTAATAAAGCTAGTTTTGTTACTTTCATCGTATTTTCCTTATGGCTTAAAATTATTGATAAATCACTATGAATATAGATAACGTGGTTTAGAACGATACTCATATAAAAATAATTATGGCAAGTTCCATGCCATTTCATATTTAGAACAATATTCATATAAATACATAAGAGCAAGTTGCATGCCACCAATATATTTAACGAGATTAATCATAAGATAGAGGCAGGCTTTTACTAGCCCCTAAGCGCCTAACCCATCATTTTTTTGATTTAAGTCATATTTCTGTTTGTTTTATGACTGGATTTGGGTTTTATGCACCATTTATGAGCAAATTTTTAAGGCCATAATTTGCTCATAAATAGGTGGAAAATTACGGATTGATATTGGTTATTTGATTTGGATCACTAGTGGTTGTAACTTGATGGTGCATTTTTATTAATTTTAATAGCTGTTGCGCATCCCATTGGTGCGTTTTGCCGGCACATGCTTGCTCAAGTTGCTGTAAATTAATTAATAATGCCTGTTTGACATCACTTTCTAAGCCATTGACCTCACAAAGCTGTTGTAATTTGCTCATAGTAGGTTGCTGTACTTGCCCATACTGTAAAGCGCTAAATAAACTTGGTTTGGTTTAGCGTCTTTTAAAGCCGCTACTAGGGCTTTATAAGGCGAGCTCTGTTTGCTTTTTTTAGGTGTGGTAGTAGGAGCAAGTTTTAGATTTCGAGTGCACCTTACATGGTAAAAGCTAAATGCGATTAATAGGAGTAATAAAACCAAGGTGCTTATCTGCCAATACAATAACTGGGTTTCTTGTTGTTGATTGCTTTGATTGTTTAAAGTAGGGGCCGCTGCCTCAGCTGGTAACGCTGTTACACTTTGAGTTGGCTGTGTGGTGTTATTGCTACTTGTTTGGTTTACGCCCTGTGGTGCCGGCTTAATCGTTAAAGTTTGCGCGGGAAGTGTAGTGAACTCCTGCTTTTCTGTTTTACTGTTCCACCAAGCGACTTTGATTTCAGGTAAAACAAGCTGTCCTGCTTTATTAGCAATAATGGCATGGGTAACCGTGCGCTGGCTATAAATAGTGCCATCAATAGTCCCTTGTTTTAAATCATCTTGATCAGGGTAAACACGTAATGCTTTATCGTAATTAAGGTTAATTTCCGGCATTTTATCCAATGCCACTGAAGCAACTTGTAAGCTGATACTACGTGTAATTGGCTCTCCGACAAAATGTGTGTCAGCTTGCAGATCATTATTTTCAATTAATCTCACGTCTTCGCTAATTAACCAATCACCTTGAAAATCAGCTGGCATTGCTTTAACGGTTAACGGTAGATTATTGCCTCGGATATTAATAGGCGTATTTTTTACTCTGTCTTGCCAACCATTAACACGGGTTACTTGACGTACTGAACCCGTTAATAAAGGAGACGTTATCGACACATCACCTGCGACCGAAGGAGTGACTGTATATTGGTAATGGAATACACGGTAGCGTAAACCATTACGAATCACTTGATTCTGTTGTTGGTCAAGTTGTACTTGTTCAATACTGGCGTCATCTAATGTTGGTGGCTGAATATCACCATTCGCCACATTTTCAGAAACAAATATTTTAGTGTCTACAATCACGGGTTGGTCTATATACACGCTATCTTTATTAAGGCTGTTTTCAATAAAGATAGTATCGCTAGCCGTTGATTGTTGCTGTTTACCAGTGTTGCTTGACCTCAATATTAATGGCTTGGGTCTTTAGGTCATCTAATTGAAGTGCAGGAATAGTAAATTGACCCACTGATTTAGCTTGTAAACTGACCGTCCAGGTCGTCTGTTGAGTAAAGTCACCATTAATGTAGGACGTTTGTTGGCTTCGGGAAGGTGAGCCGACATTAAAGTCCTCACTTAATTGACTGGTGTCTAACTGATATTCAGAGCCCTTATCATCAACTTGGACGGTTAAATAGAAGGTATCACCCAAATAAATAGTATTGCTACTAATAGAGGCCGTTGCTTGTGTCGCTGCCATAGCTGGCATGCAAAAAGCGATGAGTAATAGGCTGACATTGATTAGTTTTTGTATAAACGGCATTACCAGATCTCTCCGTTATTATTGTTGTTATTTAGCACAGGTTTGTTAGCAGCGCGCTTGCGGTATTCAAGCTGCATTTTATTTCTTAGTAACAAAGCTGGGTCATCGGGGACGTTTTTTAACCACAAAGGCAAGTCTTCATACTCTTGATTGACATCAGGGTCTTGAGTTGCGCTAGCCGCTGCGGCTTGTTGCTCCGTATTATCTTGTTCATCCTGACTATCGTCAGCAGCTTGTTGTGCCTGTTGCTGTTCTGATTCTCGCTGTTGTTGCTCTTGTTGTTCAGCTGCATTCTGTTGCTGGCTTTGCTGTTCAGAAGATTGCTGATCTTGCTGGCTCTGCTGCTGACTTTGCTGTTCAGAAGATTGCTGATCTTGCTGGCTCTGCTGCTGACTTTGCTGTTCAGAAGATTGCTGATCTTGCTGACTCTGCTGTTGGTTTTGTTGCTGGTCAGAAGATGGTTGATCTTGCTGACTTTGCTGTTGATTTTGTTGCTGGTCAGAAGATTGTTGGTCTTGCTGCTTCTGTTGTTGGTTTTGTTGCTGGTCATCAGAAGATTGCTGATCTTGCTGACTCTGCTGTTGGTTTTGTTGCTGGTCATCAGAAGATTGTTGGTCTTGCTGACTCTGCTGTTGGCTTTGTTGCTGGTCATCAGAAGATTGTTGGTCTTGCTGCTTCTGTTGTTGTTCTTGTTGTTTTAATAGTTCTTCCACGGCTTTTTTATTGGCCAGGGCTTCTGCAAAATCAGGCTTTATCGCTAAAGCAGCATTATAGCTCGCCAGTGCTTGTTGGTATTTTTGTTGCATCGCCTGTGCATTCCCTAAATTATAAAGATTGTTGGTATCCTTAGGTGATTGCTCTTTCTGACTTTCATAAAGCGCTTCAGCTTGTTGGTATTGTTTATCTTTAAACAGGGCTGACGCTTTCCAACTCGGATCTTCGAACTGCTCGCCAGCTGCTTTATAATCGCCATTTTGAAAAGCTTGATAAGCATTTTGTTGGCTATTTTCCCACACTGAAGCTTGTACTTTAGTATTTGCAAAAGGCAAGCTTAAGGTAACGCTCAATAGCGCAATATAGAAAACACCTTTTCTAAACAACAATAAGAATAGCGGAATTAATAGGAAGCTTAACCAATAACCATCATCAATTAATTGTTCGCTATTACTGTTATTTGCTTGTTCATCTTGCTGTTTATTCAGTTGTTCACTGTTGTAATGTGCCGCTAAACGTAATACATCGTTACCTGTATGATCGAATCTTGTATAAAGTCCACGAGTACTTTGTACCACAGGGTACAGCGTTTCTGTTGCTAATTTAGGGATAATGATTTTTTCACTGTTGTCTTTTAATAAGCTACCATCACTGAGTTTAATGGGGGCTCCTTCAGGCGTGCCAACCGCGAGAACAGATACCATAAAGTCAGTCCCTTCGAGCATCTGCTGCATCTTATCGGCACTCTCTTGATCAACTCCATCACTGATAAACACAATATGTCCCTGTTGATAACCCGCATTTTTTAGCAAGGTGATCGCTTTTGCTAAGGCTAAATCAGGGCGAGACCCACGAGCTGGCATTAAATCAGGTGACAGGTTAGGGATATGGTTAATAATCGCGTTGCTGTCTTTGGTTAAAGGTGTAATGGTAAATGCATCACCAGCGTAAGCAATCAAACCTTTATCACCTTCACTCCATTGCTTTAAAAGATCAATGGCTTTGTATTTAGCTTGATTTAAACGGTTAGGTTTAACATCTGTTGCGTACATTGAATAAGAGAGATCAAAGGCAATCACTTGCGCTTGTTGTATCTCATATACCGGTAGTTTTACAGAGCGGATACTCGGACCCGATAAAGCAATACAAGCAATAATCGCTAGGATACTTAATGCCACTCGATTGCTTTTTTTACTTTCAGGTTGTGTCACTAAGTGTTCACTTAAATGATTTGCAATCACATCACTGGATTGGTTTTTACCCTGTTTATAGCGCCATAAACTTAATGCAAAAATAATAACCAGGCCAATTAACCAGTAGGGGCGTAGGAATTCTAACGCGCCGAAGCTACTGTCTAGGGTGTCGTTAAAGTTCATCTTCACCTCTTATTTTTAATGACAATATCACGACTAAAAGAATCAATACGGCGATTGATAAAGGCCAGTAAAATAGGTTCTTTTCAGGACGGAACTCCAAATACTCCCCATCAACAGGTTGTAACTGATTGATGGTGTCGTAGATTTTTTGTAAATCCTCTTGGCTACGTGCGCGGAAATATTGCCCATCGGTTAATGAAGCTACTTGCTTTAGCGTCTCTTCATCAAGGTCTGCAGATGGGTTAACACGTTGATTACCAAAGAAACCAGGTTTGATCATGGAGTCTGCACCAATACCAATCGTGTAGATTTTAATATTGTTTTTAGCGGCTTGTTTCGCTGCTGCAATGGGCTTGATACTACCAGCCGTGTTTGCACCATCGGTTAATAGAATCAACACACGCTGTTCATTTTGATTTTCAACAAAGCGTTTAATGGCCATACCAATGGACTCTCCAATGGCCGTTTGTTTCCCCACTAAGCCGATCTCTGTTTCATCAACCATGGTCGACACCGTATCAACATCAAAGGTTAAGGGGGTTTGTAAGTAGGCGTGGTCAGCAAATAAAATAAGGCCTAAACGGTCGCCACTTCGCTGTTTAACAAAGTCTTTTACAATCGATTTTACTAAGGTAAGCCGATCTACAGTACGTCCATTTAATGGCATATCCTCTTCTTGCATACTGCCCGATAAATCCAAAGAGAGGATCATATCTCGGCTTTGTTGCTGAATACGAATAGGCTCCCCAAACCAGACAGGTTTTGCAATAGCAGCTAATAACAATGCCCATAGCAACCAAGGGACAAAATACCCCATTAAAGGGTTAGCCTTTTTATCTTTTTGCTCTGTTAAGCCTTCAGCTAATGGGATCCATAATTGTGTATAAGCTTGTTTTTTAGGGGGTAATAAACGTCTTGCTAATAATGGTAAAGGTAATAAAAGGAATACCCACCAGTAACTAAATTCAAACATGATGTTGGCCTGTTAATGATTGATCAACGGAAGTTGATTTTTTCAGCCTTTTCACCTGTGCGGGAAATCCTTTTATCCAATGTGAGACTGATTTGAAATCCTGTTCATCGCACATCGAAGGCTGTTGATATAAACGCTGACAAAATTGCGTTTGCTCACCAAATAGCGGGGTGCTACCAGTGTGGTGAGCTTGGATAAAGTTAAACCAAGCTTCTCCTGTTAATGAAGCAACTTGATGCCTTGGGTAATACTGCAGTGCTAAGCCTTTCAGTAATTGATTCAACTCCGCAAAGCGAGGGGTTGCTTGTTGCCTCAACTGTTTGAGTGCTACTAGGGCTTGCTTGGTTTTTTTCTGTTTTTTTTGGTGTTGCTTAAACAGCCAAACAAGCAGTGCCAGTAACATAAGCATAGCGCCTAAAATGACCCAATAAATCGGCGCTGGTGGCCATGCTGATGGAGCTTGTGTTGGTAATATTATTTGTTCAAAGGGGTTATTGGATGTTGGCATTGAATTGCTCCAATAATGGGCTAGCAGCACTAATATGATAATGTGCAATACCGTATTTTAAAAAGTGACTTTGCATCTGTTGCTGGCGTTCTGTTGCCGCAGTGTTATAAGACTTTTGTTGTCGCTTATTGCGCAAAAATCCACTTCCTTTTAACGAGTTAATTTTTAAATTAGCCTGTAACATTTTCTTTGGTAAGTGTGATTCTAATGGATCGCTAATTTGCCAAATAGTCAATTGGTTATGCCGTCTTAACAGATTAATGAGTTTATAACAGGCTTCATCTAACTGTGAAAAATCGCTGATTAAATGTACTTGGCTACCGGTTTGTACTAAATGAGAAAGACGTTTTAATTGTAAGAAGAGCGATTGTTGCTGCGGTATTTTAAAGGCTGTTTTTTGACATAATATCTGGCTTTGATGCAGAAACGCCATCAAGCCTTTATTACGGGATGTTGGTTTTAATTCTGCGACGTTTTGCTGATTAAAAACAATTCCCCCAAGCGGTCATTACGTTGTTTGGCTTGCCAACTTAATAGCGATGCTAAATGGCATGCCTGTACCGACTTAAAGGCAAATTGACTACCAAATATCATGCTGTCGGAAAGGTCTACCAATAAAAAGACTGGCCGCTCTTTCTCTTCTTGGAATAGCTTAGTATGCGCTCTTCCCGTTCTGGCGGTGACCGCCCAATCAATGGATCGGACATCGTCACCGGGTTGATAATGTCGAACTTCGGCAAACTCCATGCCGCGGCCTTTAATGTTGGCTAAGTAATTACCAGACAACTGACGTGTTGCCGGTAATTGCTTGCTACTTAAAGATAGCTTTCCGTGCTGTTTATAACTAAGCAGTTCGTTTAATTGAACATCAACGCCAGTAGTATAAGGCGTATTAGCAAAAATAGCGGGAATATGTGTACTCATTAGCCTGCGATCGCCACTTGATTAATAATTTCTTGAATAACCTGATTAGCACTCAACCCTTGTGCTTCTGCTTCATAACTTAAAATAAGTCGATGGCGTAAAACAGGGTATAAGTTACTAATAATATCTTCAGGCATGACGTAGTCTCGGTCATTTAACCAAGCGCGTGCTTTTGCGGTGCGCATTAAAGCTAAGGTAGCGCGGGGGCTGGCTCCATAGCTGATCCACTCTCCGAGCTTTTCACCAAAACGCGCTGGTTGACGTGTTGCCATGATTAAATCAATCAAATATTGCTCTAAATGCGGAGCAATACTGACTTTCATTACCTCTTCACGCATCGCGAAGATCTGCTCATTGAGTAACGGTGTAACCGCCGCAATTTTCTCTTTGAGGATCTCTTTTTGATTTAACTGCAGGATCAGGCGTTCTGTATCAGCATCTGGATAATCTAACTGAAGATGCATAATGAAACGGTCTAATTGTGCTTCTGGTAATGGGTAAGTCCCTTCTTGCTCCAATGGGTTTTGTGTGGCCATGACCAAGAACAGCGGTGGGAGAGGATAAGTGGTTTTACCTACCGTCACTTGTCGTTCAGCCATCGCTTCTAACAAGGCCGATTGTACTTTTGCTGGTGCTCGGTTTATTTCATCGGCCAAGATTAAGTTATGGAAAATAGGCCCTTTCTCGAAAATAAATTGACCTGTTTCTTGGCGAAAAATATCGGTCCCTGTGACATCCGAAGGGAGGAGGTCTGGGGTAAATTGGATCCTGTGAAAATCGCCTTCAATTCCGTCTGATAATGCGTTGATTGCTCGGGTTTTTGCTAAACCTGGTGGGCTTTCAACTAAGATATGTCCATCTGCTAGTAGTGCGATCAATAAGCTGTCAACCAGCTCACTTTGACCCAAAATCATTTTATTTAAATAGTCACGTAATTGATTTAACTGTTGTTTTGCCATTGCGGGTATCTGCATTTAAATTGATGGTGCGGAAAATATACTGCCAATCATCCGCAACTTCAATCTTCAAAATGTTTTAAATTCATGTTAAGGGGGTTGCAACTATTTGTAAAATAAAAGTGAAATTATAGTATTAGTTAAAAACCTTTACTGAAATAAAAGTTTTACGCTTTTCTTTAGGCTATATTGAAGTATGCTTTTAAGCCGTCTTAATCGGCTATTGCTAAGGAACAGCAATATATTAAAGGCATTGATCATATTGCATAACAATAACGTATTAACCTATATCGAGCGTTAGTAGGCATGTATTTATTGATGATCAATAACATCAGTTGCACGGTAAATACCGGTGCTAACTACTTTCATAAGTATCGGCTCATAAGATTCGCCATGCTTATTTATTTCGGAGAAATGAATTTATGCAAATATATATAATGCGCCATGGCCAAGCAGAAATGATGGCTAATTCAGATTCAGAGCGTAACCTAACGGATGAAGGGCGCGAACAATCAGAACTGATGGCTAAGCACCTTGTGAAACAAGATGTTAAATTCGATGCGGTATTAGTTAGCCCCTATGTCAGAGCACAACAAACTTGGCAATCAGTCAGTCCTTTTTTCGAAGGCATTAGTAACATTCAAGTTTTACCGTGTTTAACCCCTGCAGGTAGCGCTAGAAAGTCCGTTGATGAAATACTCGCTCTACAAGCTGCTGGAGTGCAATCTGTCTTACTGGTTTCACATCTTCCTTTGGTGGGCTATATCGTTGGTGAATTAGCACCTTCGGCAGGCGTACCTGCTTTTTCAACTTCTGCTGTTGGCCATATTGCGTTGAACGATGAAGACGGTTTTGCTGAATTAGTCAGTCTTACGACAGTCTCTCAAATCCTCGATTAATCACTTTCATCGGCGTTAACGCGCCGAATTATTGATTAGCTCATCTATCGTTAATGACGTAATAGGAATTTATGACCGTAGATACTGCTATGTTAAATGCAAATTATAAGCAAAAGGTGCAGTTGCAACGTACTTATTTTACCGAGCATGTTCCCTTTTCACTCACCTATCGTGTGCAACAACTTAAGTTATTAAAACAGGCCATTACCGACAATCAAGATGCGTTAATTGAAGCGCTTAATACTGATTTAAATAAACCGGAATTTGAAGCTTACTTGACTGAAGTTGGTTTCGTGCTCAATGAGTTATCGGATACCATCAAACACTTAAAAAAGTGGATGAAACCCCAAAAAGTAACGACACCTTATTATTTACAACCTGCTAAAAGTCACATTCATGCTTCGCCATTAGGCGTTTGTTTAATCATTGCACCTTTTAATTACCCTGTTTCATTGTGTTTATCTCCGCTGATTGCCGCACTCGCAGCGGGAAACACTTGTATTGTCAAAACATCTGAATTAACACCGACTGTCAGTCAAGTATTAACCTCGATGATCAATGCGACTTTTCCGCCTGAATATGTGCAGTGTGTGGAAGGTGAGGTTGAGCAAGTCACTGCATTATTAACACAAAAGTTTGATCATATTTTCTTCACTGGCAGCACTCAGGTCGGGAAAATTGTGATGCAAGCAGCGGCAAAACAATTAACGCCGGTAACCTTGGAGCTAGGTGGAAAAAGCCCATGTATTGTCTGTGCTGACACAAACATTGATGTGGCTGTAAAACGCATTGTGTATGGCAAAATGTTAAACACAGGTCAAACGTGTGTTGCCCCTGATTACCTGCTCATTGATGAAAAAATAAAAGATAAGTTCTTACAAACATTAGTGAAACGCATCATTGATTTATATGGGGAAGATGCCAGTACTAGTGGTGACCTAGGGCGTATTGTGAGTCAAAGTCACACGCAACGTATTAGTCGTTTAATCGATGCAAAAAAAGTCATTGTAGGCGGGGATATTGATATTACCCAACGTTATATTGCACCCACAGTAATGGATAATGTGTCTTTAGATGACGCGATCATGCAAGAAGAAGTGTTTGGGCCGGTTTTACCTGTCATCAGTTTTATTAAATTTGCAGAGGTATTGGAGGTCATTGATCGTTTACCAGCACACCCTCTATCGGCATACATTTTTACTGAAAGTAAACAAACACAGTCGCTACTGACCTCAAAAATACAAGCGGGCGGTCTTGCCATTAATCAATGCATTCAACACCTTGCGAATCCAAACTTACCTTTTGGTGGCGTAGGATTAAGCGGTATTGGGAGTTATCATGGTAAACACGGGTTCGACTGCTTTTCACACCAAAAGAGTGTACTCACTGCAGCGACTTGGTTAGATTTACCATTACTGTATCCGCCTTATAAACATAAGTTATCACTGCTTAAAAAATATTTAAATAACTCAGCGCATCAACTACTCATTAAGCCTTGAGTATTGTTTTTGCCATCTCTTTTGCAATCAGTGCTGATTGTTTCATGCCGCGAGTGTGAGCCATTACAATCGCACCTTCAACCAATAAACCGATCTGATCTGCTTTTTGCTGAGTGACTTTCGGATCCGCTTGAGGGGGTAATTGCGTAGCAATAATATCGACTAGGGTTTGCTTGTGTTTTGCCGCAAAAATATTGATAGGGTGATTAGGATCAGCATATTCAGCACTGACATTAATAAAGTTACAACCAAAGAATGTATCACTATTAAACCATTCATTTAAATTATCAAAAATAACCAATACATCTTCCTGTGAGTCAGTATTTTGGGGATCTTGTTTATTACTTTCAATTTTACTTTTTAATTTACTGACAACTTGCTCATGACGAAGTTGTAATGCCGCCAATATTAGCTCTTCCTTGCTACGGAAATGCTTATACAGCGTTGCCTTAGACACACCGGACTCCGCTAAAACCAAATCAATGCCTGTCGCATGATATCCAAATTTATTGAATAAAATCAATGCAGTATCGATTAGGTGTTGTTTTCTTGGTTGCATGTTATTGCTTGTCCTTTTAGCAAATATGTTAAATAAGCGTTCATAAGACCTAAATTATAACCAATTTAAACTTGACGTAAACAGTTCTGTTCACCTATAGTGGTGAACAGATTTGTTCACCCTTGTTTTTGCTTTCATGTTATTGAGCATTAATATCGCCATTTGGGTAACAAACATTTTATACAACGATAAATTAATAAAGGTATTTGCTATGTGCGCTACATCTTCAGAAAAATCAATTGAAAGCGGTAAAACAACAATCGGTACTTCAGGTATTCACCATTTAGGCCTTACTATTCCGGACATCAAAAAAACTGCCGCTTTTTTTATTGAACAATTAAACTTTAAAGTAGTAGGCGAAAAGCCTGCTTACCCAGCCATTTTTGTTTCTGATGGCACAGTGATGTTAACGTTATGGCAGATCAAAGATGCTGATAACTTGACTGAATTTGATCGCACAAAAAATGTTGGCTTGCACCATTTTGCATTGAAAGTGAATAGCATCGAACAACTACAGACTCTCTATCAGAACCTACTTAAACTGGATGACGTTGACATTGAGTTTGCACCAGAAGCATTAGGTGATTCTCCTTTTGTACACATGATGTGTTCAATTCCGGTGGCGTTAGACTTGAATTGATTAGTCAATAAAGAGAAAACGATGGAAAGTAGTTGGCACCAAGGTGAGCGCTTAATACAGAAGCGAGCGGGTACTGAACAACGAATGGCTGAAATCGGCCCTAAATTCATTCGTCAGTTTATGCCTTTACAACACCGTGAATTTTTTCATTCTCAGACTATGATTTTCATGGCTTATCGAGATGCCACTTCAATTATTCAAAGCAGTATTCTGTTTGGTGAAGAGGGCTTTATTTCCTCACCCACAGAGACTGAGTTATGGATCAATACACAAAATCCAATGGGTGATTTCAGGCACAATCAAATTAACGTGGGAGATCGTATTGGTTTACTCGCTATTGAATTTAATACAAAGCGGCGTAATCGTGTTAATGCGATCATTACTGAGATTAACCAAAAGAACATTAAAGTGTCTGTATTACAGAGTTATGGCAATTGCCCTAAATATATTCAACCTAAAACATTGGTTAGTAACGCAGATTATGATCCGACGTCGCAGTTATCTTCGATAATAATGACCAATGATCTGCGAGCCTTGATATGCCAAGCAGATAGTTTTTTTATTGCCAGCTACTTTGATGATGGAGAAGATAAGAGAAGTCGTGGCGCTGATATCGCGCATCGTGGCGGGGAAGCTGGTTTTGTTAGAATTAACGACAACGGGCAATTATTAATAGAAGACTACTTAGGTAATGGCTTCTTTAACACCTTAGGTAACTTAATGGAGAATCCCACGGCAAGTCTCTTATTTTGCGATTGGCAGCAGGGACATGCTGTACAGATAAAGGTGACCAGTGAAATACTATGGTTAGAGCAAACATCGGGTCAATCAAGTCAGAAACTGAGCGAACCCAAACGTACTCTATGTTTCACTCCTCATCAATTTACTATATTAAACAACAGCCTAGCTTACCGTAGTAAATAGTCATTTATTTCTATTTAGACTAATACCAATCCCACTCAGTCATTGAGCTATTTTACTTGTTAAAATAACTGACTCCTCTGTTTAATTTTCGCAAATAGAACAACTATTTAATAATTAAAATTTTTTAGTTAATTCTCCATCAGACTATGAACCAAGTTAATCGCCGATAGGTTTAAATGACGGCTTGAACTAAGTCATTTTTCCTGCGCAAAATTTAGCTCACTTATTTAATGCAATTGGTATCAGTTTTTTCCAAGTTAACCATTCGGTTTTTAATACATTGCCAAATAGTGGTTTAAATGGTTCACAAAACTGTCAATTTTTCGGTTTATTCTGTTTGTATTAGCTATAGAAAAAGTCAGAACATTCTTTTATGCCATATTGCATTCTTATTTTTACTTACTATAATATGCGCATATGTGAATATATGGAATTTTATATGCAACCTCATCAGTTTTTTAAAATGTTATCCGATGAAACACGATTACGCTGCCTTATCTTAATCGCAAGAGAGGAAAGGATTAGTGTTGGTGAACTGTGTTTGGCACTGAATCAAAGTCAGCCAAAAATATCGCGTCACCTGGCTATTCTGCGTCAATCGGGCGTGCTCTTGGATCAACGAGAAGGGCAGTGGATCTATTACCAAGTCAATCCTGCTTTACCAGGTTGGATGCGCCAAGTGATTGCAGGATTAACGACTTCAAAATGTTTAAAAGCAGAATACCTTGATGATATTGAAAATTATCAACAAAGCAAAATGACAGAAAAATAAATCAGATTAAATGTAAATTAAATAGAGAGAGTGACCATGACAATTAAAGTAGGTATTAATGGATTTGGACGTATCGGCCGTTTAGCAATGCGCGCAGCATTTGATTGGCCTGAAGTTGAATTTGTACAAGTTAATGATGTGGCTGGTGATGCAAAAACCTTAGCGCATTTATTAGAGTTTGACTCAGTACAAGGTCGTTGGAATCACGCCGTGACTTGCACAGACAACACCATGGAAGTAGCAGGGCAATCAATTAAAGTGACACAACAAGGTGAAATCGATGCCGTAGATTGGTCTGGTTGTGATGTGGTTATTGAGTCAACGGGCGTTAATAAAGACAAAGCATTATTGGATAAATACACTGCGCAAGGCGTTAAATTAGTGGTGGTTTCAGCTCCGGTTAAACACCCAGATGTCGCTAATATTGTAGTGGGCGTAAATGAAGAAACCTTTAAACCAGCGTTTCATAAAATCATTACGGCAGCATCTTGTACCACTAACTGTATTGCACCGGTTGTGAAAGTCATTTATGAAAAACTGGGTATCACTAATGCCGCATTTACAACGATTCATGACTTAACTAATACACAAACTATTCTTGATGCACCGCATAAAGACCTACGCCGTGCGCGTGCTTGTGGTATGAGTTTGATCCCTACTACAACCGGGTCAGCAAAGGCCATTATTGAAATATTCCCTGACTTAAAAGACAAAATTAACGGGCATGCGGTACGTGTGCCGTTAGCGAATGCATCATTAACAGACATTGTGTTTGAAGTAGCAAGAGATACCAGTGTTGAAGAAGTGAATCAGTTATTAAAAGAAGCATCAGAAGGTGAATTAGCGGGTATTTTAGGTTACGAAGAGCGTCCATTAGTATCCATCGATTACCGTGGTGACCAGCGATCAACAATTGTTGATGCCCTATCAACCATGTTAATCGGTAAACGTATGTTAAAAATCTACGCTTGGTACGATAACGAAATGGGCTACGCAACACGTACTGCTGAGCTTATTAAAAAAGTCTCATTAATTTAATCGCCCTTAGGAATAAAAGCAATGAAGTGGTTCTCAACACTGGATAAATCGCTACGACAATACCTACTTGTTACCTTTAATTACTGGAACTTTACAGTCACTGACGGTGCATTACGTATGTTAGTGGTGCTGTACTTTTATGAACTAGGGTACAGCCCGTTAGATATCGCTTTATTGTTTTTGTTTTATGAAGTATTTGGGGTGATCACCAACCTAGTAGGTGGGTGGTTAGGGGCACGCGTTGGGTTAAACCGCACCATGAATATTGGCTTGGCCATGCAAGTGGTCGCCTTGTTATTGCTGACCGTTCCTAACCAATGGTTAACCATTCCTTGGGTGATGATGGCACAAGCCTTGTCGGGAATAGCAAAAGACCTCAATAAAATGAGTGCCAAAAGCTCCATTAAAACCCTAATTCCTAATAATCAACAGGGGAAACTTTACCACTGGGTGGCAGTATTAACCGGGTCTAAAAATGCCTTAAAAGGGGCAGGTTTTTTCATCGGTGGTTTGCTATTAACGCTGGTAGGTTTCCAAGTGGCTTTGTTGATTATGGCGGGTGTGTTGGCGGCGGTTTTTGTGATGAGCTTGATGTTCCTGGAAGGGGATTTAGGAAAAGCTAAAACCAAACCTAAATTTAGTCAGATGTTCTCCAAATCTGGCCCTGTGAACATTCTATCAGCGGCACGCTTATTTCTGTTTGCGTCCCGTGATGTGTGGTTTGTGGTTGCTCTGCCTATCTACTTAGCCAGTATTTTTGGCTGGTCGCATTCTATTGTTGGCGCTTTCCTCGCAGCGTGGGTAGTTGCTTACGGCATAGTGCAAGGTTTTGCCCCTAAAATTACCGCATACTTCACAAAAGAGGGCGCAACACCGGACGGTAAAAACGCCATGTTATGGTGTGCATTATTAGCGATGATAACGGGTGTATTAGCGGTGGGAATACACCTAGAGTGGCATGTACAAACCTTAATTATTGTTGGGTTATTGATTTTTGGTGCTATCTTCGCCATTAACTCCTCTTTACATTCTTACTTAATTATCAGTTATGCCAAACAAGATGGCGTGTCATTAGATGTGGGCTTTTATTATATGGCCAATGCCATGGGACGTTTAGTCGGCACCGTATTATCGGGCTGGGTTTACCAAGCCTATGGATTTGCCGCGTGTTTATGGATAGCCTTTGCGTTTTTAGTTATTACCAGCTTGATCTCAATAAAGTTACCCATTCAAAAGCCGACTGAATAATAATGTCTGTATCGCTAACTCCCTAAGGCTACACAAAGCCGAAGGTGAGTTAGCAATTAATTGAAATAGTCATTTCAATAACCCCCTTTATCCCATTCCGTATTTTGCTTATTAATACGAGAATGCTTCTCATCAAATGATTATTTTTTGATTATCAGCTTTAAATCATTGTTTTTATGTTCTGACAGCGTATATTTTAACAAATTAAACTATTCCGCACTTCCGCTGTTAATACCGAATTATTGGATTTAGTGGTGTTGTTATATTTTATGAGGAACCATGGACGTAAAAATTACCGTAGCACTGTTGGCTTCATTTGTATCTTTTATGGGGTTGTTAATATCCAAGGAGCTTAAAGTTTCTGAATTTAGGCAGGCTTGGATTGACAAGTTGAGAGATCATGTAAGTGAAGTAATTAGCAAGTCTAGTCTTCTCTTACAATCTTGGATATCGATAACACACACACAAATGCGCCCTGGACTCGAAGCAGAGTTTTTTGAGAAAAACGCAGACTTATTGAGAGAGATTTGTTTTTCGGTATCTAAGGCTAAACTAAGCCTGAACCCTGATAAAGATAAGCGAATGATAACCTCATTAGAAAATATAAATTCAATAATCAAAGAACCAAGTAAATTAGGTGAGTTGTCAGAAGCTGTTATTGAATTAGAAATGGTAAGTCATAAAACATTCAAGGTTGAGTGGGATAGGGTTAAAGTTGGCGAACCTTTTTATCGTATATCCAAGTGGTTGGTTGGTTTTTTAGTTTTAATGCTAGTAATTTATACTGTTTTATAAAATATGATTAAAAATCAGTGTGAGCTAATAGTTGTGGATAGCAGCTCGGATTCCTAGTCAGTATCGCCAAAATTTAGGGGGATACGAGTATTGCTCTGCATAGGTAAACGATTTTAATTATAAAGGGAATATTCGTTGAAAAAATTGATCTCCATTTGCATACAGTCCCTACATTTAGTGATGCACACTTTGAATTTTCATTGGATAAGCTAAATGAATACGTTACGGTGACAGAACTTGATGCTATTGCTATAACAAACCACGACGTTTTCGATCTCGCTCAATTTCATGAGATTCAAAAAGCCTTGAATTGCATAGTATTCCCTGGCATTGAAATTTATGTTGATAATGGTCATATCCTTCTCATTTCAGAGAACGAAAACTTAGATGATTTTCAACTTAAAGCTAATAAAGTATCTGAAAAAATAAAGAAGGCAGGAGATAATATAAATGTCGAAGAATTAATTCAGATATTTGGAAGTCTTAATAATTATTTAATTATTCCTCATTACCAGAAAAAACCATCCATATCAAAAGATACCTTTGAACAACTACGCACCTTCATAGATGCAGGAGAGGTTGACAGCCCAAAGAAATTTGTTCGAATGGCAAGGGATGAGAATGAAATAACTCCTGTGCTATTTAGTGATGTAAGGATTAAGGACGGTTTACGTAAGTTCCCCCAAGGCAAACCTATATTGATTGTGGTGAATTAACAATAAGTGCAATCAAGCATAGTTTGAGTGATAGAAGCAAAGTTGCTCTATCAAAATCTGATGGAAATAAACTGTTCCAGATATTTGATGATGGTCAACAACTTTCTACTGGTTTGAATATTGTTCTCGGGGCAAGATCTTCTGGAAAAACTGTGACTTTAAATCGGATCAATGAGGAATGTAAAAACGTAAAGTATATCCCTCAATTTTCTCTAGTACAGAGAGATGATTCCAATTATGAAAAAGAATTTAATGAAGGTGTAGCTCGAAAGAAAAGCAATTTTGTAGACAAGCACTTAGCCCCTTTTAAAGTAGTACTAGATGATGTAAGTACTATTGACCTTGTTACTAATCGACGTAAAGTAGATGAGTATCTTGAAACTCTTTTGAAACAGGCAGAAGAGGTAAGTAAACGAGACGCTTTCTCTAAAGTTACTCTATTTAACGAGTCACAATTTGAAATAAATGAAGAGAAAGGACTTACTGACCTCATAACCTCTATTCGACTATTAATTGAAAATATTGAGTACAGAGATGTAATTGATAAACATATAAATATAGTTAACTTGAAGGGTCTAGCATGTGAGTTAATAGAGTCTCTTTGGGAAAAAACACTTAGCCAAAAGAAGAAAAAAGTTGTTAATGAGGCTGTACGGGATGTAAAAAGTAAACTCAAACTACGGTCTTCTAGCACACAAGTGAAAGATGTTGATTTGTACAAAGTAATGATTGAACATCGAAAAGTTTTGAATTTTAATCTAATCACTAAACAACTACAGACTGAAAAAATTATTAATGAAGAAAACATTCAAGGCTTTAAAGTTGTTTGTAAGCAACGAGCTTTTAACGGGGCTGGAGAAATTAAAAGTGTAAGTGGTAAGAAAGTCGCCTTTACTAGTGCCTACAAAGAATACTCTTCCCCATATAAATATCTTCTTCAGTTAAAAAATAATGAGGCGTTAACTCCTTCTGAGTTCTATAAATACTTTGCATGTATTGAATATGAAATTCTTAACAAAGATGGCTTTAAAGTTTCAGGTGGCGAAAGATCAGAATTCAGACTGCTTCAAGAAATTAAGGATGCTCAAAACTACGACTACTTATTAATTGATGAGCCCGAGTCTTCTTTTGACAACGTTTTTTTGAAAGGAGAAGTGAATCAAATATTGAAAGAGCTCTCACAAACTATGCCTATAGTTGTGGTAACACACAACAGTACGGTTGGAGCATCCATTAAGGCTGATTATGTAGTTTATACATCCAAAGAAGTTGAAAAGGGTGAAATTGTATATAGAAGATATTCTGGGCACCCATCCGTTAAAGAGTTAAGTACTGTTGATGGAATAAAAATGGATAACTTCAAAGTGACTATAGACTCGTTAGAAGCTGGTGAAACAGCATATACAGAAAGAAAGAGTGGTTATGAAAGCATTAAAAATTGAAAATTCTCAGGGATTCTTTTGAAAAAAGACGGTAATTATGAATCTTTAGATAAATTAGACAAAACGATATTACTTCAACTAGTTAACATCGCTTTGGAAGATGATTATTTAATTGATGATTATGATGAATCTCTACTTAAAGAACCAAGCTCATCAAATCATTTACAAAAGTATTAGCGAAAAGCTTAACGATTTACACTTAAGGCGGCAACAGTTTCGTGACACTTCAGAAAACTTATACCTAGAAGAATATGAGAAATATAAGGCACATGGGTGAACATGTTTTTACCTTGAAATATAACGGTAAGCGTAAAGTGTGAAACCCATAAACCTTGACCACTTAAACAGAGAGTCAATATAGCTCCCACTCATTCCAAGTAGAAATTATAAACCTCGATACAATAGGGAACATTATGAATCACACATACAAAGGCGCTTGCTTATGTCATCAAATTACTTTTGTCGTTAACGGTTTTAACGAAAAAGCGGCTAATTGCCATTGTACTATGTGTCAAAAATTTCATGGTGCTGCATTCGGCACATTGGTCAGTGTCTCAGGGCTAAAGTGGGTTTCTGGTGTTGAATTGATAAAAGATTTTACAGCCGAAAATGGTACTACTCGTTCTTTTGCAAAGAGTGTGGCTCAAGTGTAGGTTTTAGGGTTAAAGACGCACCAATAGAAGAGATAGAGTTAGCTATTGCGCTTTTTGATGATGATATTCCGGTGACCATTGACGCTCAAATCTATACAAACTATCGCGCTAACTGGAGTGCTTTACAGCCTGAAATACCGTCATTCTGTGAAGGTAGAGTGCTTTAACAGTCGATAGCTCGCATAGTAAAGTGCATCATCAGGTAGAGTCACTAAGGCTCAGCTATCCAAACTTAAATGATTAACCATCATTTGCCATACCCGACGAATTCATTTCCTTGGAGGTTTTTATCAACATTCAACGCTTCTCAACCTTAACGAACCTCTCTTCCCATACCATTCGCTATTATGAAAAGATTGGGGTGTTAAAACACATCGCGCGCAATGCCAGTGGGCACCGCTTCTTTACGACTAAAGATATGGAGTGGATTGAATTTGTTAAACGGTTAAAAGAGATGGGCATGCCGCTGGATAATATTAAGTTATATGCCGATTTACGTGAGCAGGGGGAATCAACAGCCGATCAACGTAAGGAGTTGTTACAAGAGCATGTTGTTATCCTAGAAGAGAGAATCGCTTTAGAGGCATTACACCTCAAGAAGATTAAAGAAAAAATCCTTTATTACGAAAATTTAAGTGGTTGACTTAGAGTTTACTCTAAGGATTAAGCTGATGTTCTTCCCATCAATGAACAGAGGTTACTATGACAACGTCAAATGAACGGTATGAAACAGGATTAAAAAACTTAAAAATAATTGATAAAGAGGCGGGTGAAAAGGTCGTTGAAAGCCTGATGGACTGTTCACCAGACCTAGTGAAATACATTATCGAATATGGGTTTGGTGACGTTTATAATCGAACTGAACTAGCACTTAAGTCAAAAGAGTTAACCGTTGTTGCTGCACTCACCGCCATGGGTAATGCGGCACCACAACTAAGAGTACATATTCATGGTGCCTTGAATGTCGGTGCTAATATCGCTGAAATTCAAGAAGTGATATTACAAATGTCTAGCTATGCTGGCTTCCCCGCTGCGATTAATGGCATGTTGGCCTTAAAAGAGGTGGTTGCTGAACGCAAACAAGAGGGCAAGTTAGATGAAGCTGGTGTTATTCAGTCGGCTGCTATTCCTCAAGGTACTTCACGTTATGCGCTAGGTGCGCAACACCTTAGTCAATTGGATGCGAACCAAGTTGAAAACTTAGAAGCGACATTTAAAGATATCTCGCCTGACCTTGCCAGATTGGTGATTGAATACGGTTTTGCCGATATTTTCTCCAGACCCGCTTTAGATAGCCAGCATCGAGAAATGGCCACCATTGCAGCGTTAACCGCTATGGGCACAGCTTCACCACAACTGCAATTTCACATAAAAGCGGCCTTAAGTATAGGTGTCAGCCAAGTAGACATTCGAGAAATCATGATTTTAATGAGTGTGTATTGCGGGTTCCCAGCGGCTATTAATGGCACCTTGGCATTAAAAGAAGTGATCAGTGAAAGGGATGCTAATTACAAAGCAAAGTCTGTTGGCTAGTACTCACGAATGCACTTCATAGCTATAACTGGCTTTAATCAATGGCATCCATTATTTAAGTTTAAGGTTATTAATAAATGAATAACCTTAAACTTTCATTTATGAGCCATTAGATAACTCTATTAAATATTTATATTTCTGGTACTTCTGAAAGAAACTTCGCAAGATTACTTTCGTATAACCATGGGAGGTGGTAAACCGTACCATGCCCTGAGTAACTACTATCAGCCTTAATCATGAGTGATTTTGCATGTGGTATCTTATTAATGTTAATACTTAAAGTATCTAGATCAGCGGGATTTCTTGGGTCTCCATCTTCATTAATTAATAGGACGTATGCTTTAATTTTATTTAAATCTTTTTCAGGCGCGAAATCTCGAGATGCTCCCCATTGATACATTGCATCGTTAGCATCTGGAGCCGTTTTAACTGAATATTTCTCTTCAAGTGCTTTGTTAAATGATTCTGGAGTTGGATAAAGTGCTGACATTTTTTTATTGTTTAAATAAAATGCTGTACCAAACCAAATTCGAGCGGTAAGGAAAGAAGGGGAACATCAGTATAATTTCCGTTATCCCACAGCGGATCTCTACGTATTGAGTCAATTAAAAGTTTGCGCATAGCCCAGTTTTTACCTGACATTGTTATGGGAAAGGCTGCAGTCGGTACAATAGAGTCCATGTAATCCAGGTACATTATTGCCCAATCAAAAGCTAACATACCACCCATTGAGTACCCAAAAATACTTCGTAAATGATCGATATTTAGGTGGTTTTTTAATAGAGCATATTGTGTTTTGACGATGTCATGATAATTATAAACTGGGAAATTTGCTTTTAAACCATCTGAAGGTTTTGTGCTGTCTCCTGTGCCAATAGAGTCTGGTGCGATTAAAAAATATTTTCGGGCATCAAGAGCTTTATTAGGGGCGTAAAGGTTTTCAACAAGTGCATCTGATAGCATGCTGCCGCCATTACCATGAGTGCCATGTAAAAGAAGAACAGGCTCACCTTCAGGGTTTCCAAAGGTGCGATATGTGATTTTTAAATTTGGCAAAGTTTCACCACTTTCAAATTTAAAATTATCTATCGTATATTCGCTTTTTGTCACTTTCATGTAATCCACTGCATGAACTGAGAAAACTAAAGTAGACAAAGTTGTAAAAACTAACCATTTATACATCAACTTTATTTTGTTCATTGTAATAATCCTTTGTTTTTAATATTAACAGGTGTTTTTATGTTTACTATTGTTAATTTATAGGTTTTTTGATAGGTTTTTCAGATCTTTTGTCACATTTCTTAACATATATTTTCTTATTGTTTCATTGGTGAAGTTTGATCATACTTTTCTATTTCGTTTTACTGTGAAGGAGTTAATGTTAAAGTGATGAATAACTTGATGTTATGTGCTGTTATTATTCATTAAGTGGATGTTCATTATGCTTAATTCAAAACATACAAATAAAAAGCTCTCTCAGCAAAAAATAGACGCCGCGATTAAGCGACTTGAGCGGTTTAGTAAACTAACCGATAGCAGTATGCGTATTCCTTTTACACAATTTAGGGTTGGTATTGACGCTATCATCGGCTTGGTGCCACTTGTTGGGGATGCGGTTGGTGTGCTGTTATCAAGTTATGTCTTGTTTGAAGCACACCGAGTTGGCGCTAGTAAACGCATTAAATTGAAAATGGTTATTAATATATTAATCGACTTCTTCGGTGGTTTAATTCCTTTGTTTGGTGACTTTTTTGATGCCTTCTTTAAAGCCAATACACGTAACACGACTATGTTAAAAGATTATTTAATGAAGCAAGGGCAGGTGAGTGATTAATCGTTGAGGTTAATTTGTATTGTTATTATTCTCTCTTTGCGTATTGTGATTCTTCTTTATATACATTCATTCAAAAGGAGTTCTGATGAAATTAACGCTTTATCACATGGGACACTGTCCATTCTGCAAGCGAGTGATTAAAGTCATTCAGAGCCAAAAAGTGGCCGTGACTTATAAAGATTTAGATGTACATGATAAGTTAAGAAAGGAGTTAATGGCAGGCGGCGGTAAAGTACAGGTACCTTGTTTATTGATTTCTGAAAAAGGCAAAAGTGATCAGTGGATGTACGAATCACAGGATATTATTCACTTTTTAAAGCAACATTATTAACGTTGAAGGTTTTTTCTAAGCTGGTAATTACCAGCTTGTTCATATTGTTCAATGCTTTCCTTCATTAACAAATTGCTCAGCTAGCTTTTTTACCATGGTTTGGCTAATCGGGTTATGGGTATGGTTTGCAAGCAACAGCACTAAATCAACGGATGGCAAAGTGGGTAGGGTTGGATCATCAATGATGATTAATGATTCCGCTTTGCTTATTTCTGCCATTGCTCCTATTGCTAAATGGTTTTTTACTAGGCCTTCAATAGCACTTAAACTTGAGCAACATCCAACTACTTTAAATTGTCGTTCAGTTTTTAATAACCCTTCGATCGCTGCTTGATGAAATTTACAATCACGCATAAAAATAGCTAATGGTAAGGTCATTTCTTGGCGGTAATTAAACAACTCACTTTTTACCCATACTCCGGTGCTGGAATGAAGGAAATACCCTTCTTCAGAACTAGGAGAGCGAGTCGCTATAATTAAATCTAGTAAACCTTGGTCTAGCTGCTTCTTTAGTTCTAGGGTTGATGCGCAGGTGATCTGTAAATCTAATTGTTCTATAAGTTGATGTAAGAGTCGGGTGATTCTAGGTAATATCGATTGAGCATAATCATCAGGGCAACCTAGTCGAATACGGACCAGACCAACACTTGTTTTTAATTGTTTATGAGCTTCGTCATGTAGTGTGATTAATTGCTTTGCATAACTCGCTAACTGAATCCCCGCATGTGAGAGCACAAGCTGTCGACCTTGCTTAACAAATAATGGGGTAGCAACATCCGATTCTAGCTTCTTCATTTGCATACTTACCGCTGACTGAGTCCGACAGACTTGTTGCGCGGCTCGAGTAAAGCTGCCTGTATCTACAAAGGCTAAAAAAGTACGAAGTGCATCAATCTCCATATTAATCCTATGGTGTTCAATACATCAATATCATTGATGTAAGGTATGAAAAACTTTGGCGAGTATTTAGCCACATCCTGTTTTATATTGTTGATAACTTAATCACTTAGGAGTTGTAATGCAATTATTTATTGGTAATAAAAACTATTCTACATGGTCATTGAGAGCATGGTATTTAATGAGCAAATTCAATGTAGTATTTGATGAAACTCAGCTAGTACTTGATACGCCTGATTTTTATAGTGAGTTACAAAAGCATTTCAACGTGCATAAAGTACCAGCACTGATTGATGACGATTTAAAGGTATCGGATTCATTGGCGATCTGTGAATACATCAATGATGCTTATTTGTTAGGTGCTGCATGGCCAAAAAATATTGTAAATAGAGCCCAAGCTCGTAGTTTAAGTGCAGAGATGCATTCTGGATTTATTGCGTTAAGAAACGAAATGCCAATGAATATAAGAGCAACCCGTCACCTTGAGTTGTCAGCAGCGGCTAAACAAGATATTGCGCGTATTGATCATATTTTTGCTACACAACAAACTGTTTACCCTAATGCTTGGTTGTTTGGTGACTTTAGTATTACTGATGCAATGTATGCACCTGTTGTATTACGTTTAAAAACATATCAAATTAGTTTATCTCCGCTGGCGGAGCAGTATTGTGAGTATGTGCTAAGTTGCCCTGTGTTGCAGAGGTGGGTAGCACAAGCACTAACTGAAACTGATATTGTCGAATGCGATGAAGCGGGGGTAGAGGTTTAACGCCAATAAAAAAGGGGACAACATTGTGTCCCCTAGAATAATTTAGCTAGCTAACATGGTGATGCTGGCTAGCATTATTTGATTAAACAACTGTGATCACATCATCCATTGCTAAACGTGCTTTTGGTAAGCCGTAGTTGTAATCCTCTTCTGCTTTCGGGTAACCGATGGCTAATGCAACTTCACAGATATGTCCGTCTAACTCTTCTTTGAATAATTCACCGATTAAATCAGCATCTACACCTTCCATCGGTGTTGATGAAATGCCCATGCGTGGCAGAGTATGTAATATGTTACCTAGTGCAAGGTAAACCTGTGCTTTAGTCCATGAACCGTTAAAACCATTTTCATCAGTGTTGAAATCTGCAAAAGCGTAAGCGCCCATGAAGTTATCGTACATTTCAGCTGGTAGGTGTCCTGAGCTTACTTCTGCATCGACACGTTTACGGAATTTGTCTTTAGTAAATTTAGGGTCGTAAGCAAATAAAATTGTATGAGAAGCTTCTTTTGCATGTAGTTGGTTAAACTGGTGCTTGTTAGCAAATGTATCATGTAAACGTTGTTTACCTTGTTCACTTTCAACAACGATGAATTTCCATGGTTGTGAGTTAATAGATGAAGCAGATAGACGCAGTGCTTCTTTGATTATTTGCATATCTTCAGCTGAGATGCGTTTTGTTTCATCGTATTTTTTAGTGGTGTAACGAACGTTTAGGTCTTTAATGATTTGTTGGCTCATAATGTTATTTCCTGAATTTTTTAGTGTCTAGCAATGTATTAGTAATGAGTGTTCTTAGTGCAATTAGTCATGCTCATTTGATGTTGACTAGTATATTGATTTGTTATGGTTTTATAAGATTGGTAAGGCTAAAAACAGTTTCAAATTTTTGTTAATAATAGAAGGTATGTAAAATATCAATTCAATGAATGACACTGCTTTGATAGGTGTTTTTTTAATCTTATTATTAATATTGATGAGCGATGTTCGTTAGATAGAGGTGGGATTAATGACTCGCTTCAATCAATAAAGCGAGTCATTATTTCGAATAATAGTAGACTTAACAAGCAACTGAACAGTCACCTACAATAAAATGCTCTTGTATGGTCGTAAGTTAGGTTTAAGTTAGGTTGTAGAAGAAAGCGTAAATTGTAATAAAAATGGTCACACCAATATCCACACCAATATTCATCATTAATGCCTGGCATAAGCTGACGCCTAATAAGTACGCAATAACAGGGATAATAGCGATTAATAAAACACCTTGAAATCTGCATTGATAAGACATTATTTAATCGTGAAACACACACAGCTGTTTTAACGGATCAAGGTGCGGCTTTATTACCTATTGCTAAGTCGGTGCTCGGACATTGATATTTTATCGCCTTTATCTGAACAATTTCCAATCACGTATTTTGAGCTTCTCCACAAATTAACCAGATGCGTTATGTTTATAAAATATTTATTGATCTAAGCCTATTAATCTTAATTTCAATACCTTGATAATCTTATTTTAAGATCGGGGTTTTGGAGGTTAGATTGTATAAATATTTAAAATACATATTGCCTATATGCGTACCTTTATTGATTCTGTATTTGCCATTGTCGGCGTTTCCCTTTGAAGGAATGACTATTGTTCAGAAGCGTATCGCCGCTATTTTTATTTTTGCTACATTGAGCTGGATATTAGAGCCTATTCCTATTTACTCCACTTCCGTTGCCATTATTGCCTTTGAATTACTGCTGGTTTCAGATAAAGCCGTTATTTTTTTCGCGCAGAGGAAGGCTCTGCACAGTATGGGGTTGTGATGAGCCATGTGGATATTATGGCTACTTTTGCTAGCCCAATTATTATGTTGTTTCTTGGTGGTTTTTTTCTTGCTATTGCTGCGACAAAATACCGTCTAGATGTGAATTTAGCGCGTGTATTACTTAAACCTTTTGGTCAAGAGCCTCGTTTTTTGATGTTAGGTTTAATGCTGATCACTGGATTATTTTCCATGTTTATGTCAAATACAGCAACGACCGCTATGATGTTGTCTATTTTAGCACCTGTTATTGCCTTATTTAATCCTAAAGATCCTGGCAGAGTGGCCTTTGCTTTATGTATACCGCTGGCGGCTAATATTGGTGGAATTGGCACTCCTATTGGTACGCCACCTAATGCGATTGCCTTGAAGTATTTACAAGGCGTTAATAATATTAATTTTGCTGAATGGATGGCATTTGGTGTGCCATTTACGATCATCTTAATGGCTTTTTCCTGGTACTTAATTAATAAAATGTTCCCAGCGAAACAGCGTAAAATAGAGCTTGATATTCAAGGTGAGTTTTTAAAAACACCTAAAGCATTATTAGTGTATGCGGTATTTATTATCACCATTCTATTATGGTTAATGGGCTCCTTACATGGCATGAACTCCTACACGGTGGCGATGATACCTGTGACGGTTTTTTTAATGACAGGGATTATTACTAAAGACGATTTAAAGAAAATATCTTGGGATGTTTTATGGTTAGTGTCTGGTGGTATTGCGCTGGGTCTTGCCTTGGATAAAAGTGGTTTAGCGGCATTAATTGTCTATAGCATTCCTTTTGATTTTTTTCGCCCTATATCGTGTTGATTGGCGCTGCATTTTTAAGTCTATTGATGGCTAATTTTATGTCTAATACTGCTACCGCTAATTTACTGATGCCGATGATGGCAACACTTGGTGTCTCGATGAGTTCATTGGCTCCATTGGGCGGAGAAGTGACCTTGTTATTAGTGGTGACCTTTGCCTCTTCACTGGGGATGGCATTACCGATCAGCACACCTCCTAATGCATTAGCACATGCTACTGGGCATATAAAAACCAAAGAGATGGCAAAAGTGGGGGTAATTATTGGTATTACCGGTGTTTTATTAAGTTTTGTTACGGTCTGGATAGTGAACTTATTTGGCGCTGTTTAAGGAGTATTTATGGATAAATTACATCTTGTTTGTGTTGATGATAATACCGAAATTACCTTTAATTTACTGCAGACACTGTCTCCTTTATCTAACTTTATGACATTGTCACAATGTAATTCTGCAGATGAGGCGTTAAAAAAATGGATGAAATAGACAGGCAAGGAGACTTCCTGGTATTGATTGTTTCAGGCATCACGCAATGTGCAAGCTGTGATGTTCCACTGTTAGAATACATCGCTGAGGATATTCGATTTATACATACTAAAAGGATTTTAATTAGCAATGATACGTCTAAGGAAGTATTTATTAATGCCATTAATATTGCACACGTAAATCGATTTTATGAACAGGACTGGGATGAAGGAATGTTATTAAAACAGGTTCGGGTTTTAGTGACTAAATATATCTTCGCTAAAGGCTTGGAGTATGAAAAGTACCAAGCGCATTTAGATTCCGAAACAATATTGAAACGTATGAGAAGAACGGTTTAAGCGAGCGATAGGCTAATAAATAGGTCGCTAACTTAAAAACTCTGTAGAGTTTAGTATTAATCAGGTTTACGCAACTTTAAGCACAGTGTGACCACCATAAAGCATAATGCCCCAGCGATTAAACCTACTATGCCTGCGAAAATAGTGGGTAGGCTGGTGGTTAATAAGGCCGGTAAATCAGTGAATAACGTCATTAAATGCTCACTCCATTCTGCAATAAAAGGTAGGTTATGCTCGATTAAACCACCGCCTACTAAGAACATTGCAACCGTCCCCACCAATACTAATAATTTCATTAAGAGAGGTGCAAAGGCGATTAATGATTTTCCAACCCAGCCTAACAGTGATCTTGAATTATCCTGTGAGCCATTGATTAAATATAAACCTAGGTCATCCATTTTCACGATAGCGGCAACAAAGCCATAAACAAACGCGGTTAATCCTACTGATAAGGCTACTAATGTTACAATTTGAGCCGTTAGGTCATCGGAAGGAATGGAGGCGAGGGCAATAATAATGATTTCAGCCGATAAGATAAAATCGGTACGAATAGCACCTTTAATCTTTTTTTGCTCCATTACTAGTAAGTCGATATGTTGGTCTGCATTAGCTTGCAGGCGTTGTTGTTTTTGAGCTGGTTTATCTGCAGTAAAAAGAGAGTGAGCTATTTTTTCAAACCCTTCAAAACAAAGATACACACCACCAATTAATAACAATATATTAATTGCGATCGGCAGAAAGGTGCTTAACAACAGGGCCACAGGGAGAATAATCGCTTTATTTAATAATGACCCTTTGGCAACAGCCCAGACCACAGGTATTTCTCGGTCTGCTTTTACACCTGATACTTGTTGTGCATTAAGCGCTAAGTCATCACCTAAAATACCCGCTGTTTTCTTCGCTGCGACTTTACTCATGGCTGCAACATCATCTAATACAGTGACAATGTCATCTAATAAAATTAATAAACTAGCCATAATGGGACCTCTTAATGGGGCTGCTGGTGGATTAAGTTAAACTTAGCGTTTTTCTCTTCTTTCATCTGCCAATCTTCTAACTCAACTAAAACCGATAGTGCGCCTTGACCACCAAACTCCAAAGGTGCTTGATGGAAAGCAAGGATATCTGGATGCTGTGCTAACCAAAGTGGAACCTGTTTTTGAGAACATGTTTACCCATGCCATGCACCACACTACAGCAATATAAGCCTTCTTTTACAACAGTTAATCAAGGCTGCTAATTCACTTTTAGCTTCTTGTTGGGTTAAACCGTGCAGGTCAAGAATGATCTCTGGCGTGAAGTCACCACGACGTAATTGCTTTACTAAGTACTTTTCAGCATCAGTTCGGCTATAACGAACGGGACCGTCACTTGGTAGTAATGGTTCATAGGCATCAGAGAAATGGCTTTGTTCAAAGTTTTGTTCACGTTTTTCTTTAATGACCGCTTTATTCTTAATGTTTTTCGGGGGCAATTTTATGGTATCCTGTTGCAATTTTTTGATACCAGCAAATTCTGCGCTAAACAGCGAAAAATCATCATCATTATTATAATCGGTCATGGTTTTTCCTAAACTAGGTAGTTGAATGAGCGAAGTTTACCTTAAGTGGAGAATAAATTGGATACGATTTTTAGTGATGAAGCGGTTGATGAGTTAGTAACCATTCAAGATATATTACGTTGGGCTGTGACCGAGTTTAATCGTGCGGGGCTATTTTTTGGTCACGGTACTGATAATGCTTGGGATGAAGCAGTACAACTAATCTTGCCGTCATTAAACCTTGAGCTACAAAGCAATATCTCAATTTTGCAATCACGTTTAACACAACGTGAACGTAAAATGTTGGTTGAGTTAATTGTGACACGTATTGAACAGCGCATTCCTGTGCCGTACTTAACTAACAGTGCTTGGTTTGCAGGGTTAGAGTTCTACGTGGATGAGCGCACTTTAGTGCCACGCTCTCCTATTGCAGAATTGATTGAAACTAAGTTTGAACCTTGGGTACAAACTGCACCAAAACGCATTCTTGATTTATGTACTGGTAGTGGTTGTATTGCGATTGCTTGTGCTTATGCTTTCCCTGATGCAGAGGTGGATGCTGTTGATCTCTCTGAAGATGCATTAGAAGTAGCAGATATTAATATCCAAAATCACGGTTTATCTCAACAAGTATTCCCTATTCAGTCAGATCTGTTTAGTGGCGTTGAAAATGAGAAGTATGACCTGATTGTATCTAACCCGCCTTATGTTGATGCGGAAGATATGGCAAACTTGCCTGAAGAATATAAACATGAGCCTGAATTAGGCTTAGCTTGTGGTGATGATGGACTGGATTTAGTCCGTGAAATGCTACGTCAAGCAAGTGCAATGTTAAATGATGATGGTGTGTTATTTGTAGAAGTAGGAAACTCGCAAGTGCACTTACAAGCTGCTTATCCAGAGATCCCATTCCAATGGATTGAATTTTCAATCGGTGGACACGGTGTATTTGCTCTGACTAAAGCACAGCTTGAAAACATTAACATTTAGTTATACCTCGCATCTTAATGGTGCTGGGTATTATTTGAAATTTATTAAAGTGAGAAATTAACAATGGCAGGAAGCAGTATTGGTCAAGTGTTTAAAGTGACAACCTTTGGTGAAAGCCATGGTGTGGCGTTAGGTTGCATCATTGATGGTATTCCACCTAACTTAGCGATCACTGAAGAAGATTTACAACATGATTTAGACCGCCGTCGTCCGGGGCAATCACGTTATACCACCATGCGCCAAGAAGGCGACCAAGTAAAGATTTTATCCGGTGTATTTGAAGGTAAAACCACAGGTTGCAGCATTGGTTTGATCATTGAAAACACTGATCAACGTTCTAAAGATTATTCAGCAATTAAAGACCTGTTCCGTCCTGGTCATGCTGATTACACTTATCATCAAAAATATGGACACCGCGATTACCGTGGTGGTGGTCGTTCTTCTGCACGTGAAACAGCAATGCGTGTAGCAGCCGGGGCGATTGCTAAGAAATACTTGAAAGAGCAATTTGGTATTGAGATCCGTGGTTACTTAAGCCAAATGGGTGATATCACGCCAGATACAATTGATTGGAATGAAGTAGAAAACAATCCTTTCTTCTTCCCTGATACGAGCAAGTTAACTGATTTAGAAGATTGCGTGAAAGCGTTAATTAAAGAAGGTAACTCAATTGGCGCTAAGGTAACAGTGGTTGCTTCTGGTGTACCTGTTGGTTTAGGTGAGCCTGTATTTGATCGTTTAGATGCGGAATTAGCGCACTCTTTAATGAGCATTAATGCTGTTAAAGGTGTAGAAATTGGTGATGGTTTTGAAGTAGCCAACCAAAAAGGTACTGAGCACCGTGATGAAATGACGCCTGAAGGTTTCTTATCTAACCATGCTGGTGGTGTTTTAGGTGGTATTTCAACGGGCCAAGATATTGTTGCCTCTATTGCGTTAAAACCGACTTCTAGTTTAACCATCCCTGGTCGTACTATTACAACTGATGGTGAAGCAACTGAGATGATCACTAAAGGTCGTCATGACCCATGTGTGGGTATTCGTGCTGTGCCAATTGCAGAAGCGCAAATGGCAATCACTTTACTTGACCATGTATTACGTCATCGTGCACAAAACTTACATGTAACAACTAATACGCCGCACTTAAAATAGTCTGCGTTTAGCACATTACCAATAAGCTGTTATTTAAAATCCGATGTTTCACCGCATCGGATTTTTTTGCCTGTTAATCAATCAGTCTAAGAATATAGAGGTCAAAAATAGTCAAATTAATTATGTTTGAATAGCACTATGTTGTTGTCGATCTCATTAACTAGCTTGTTGTCTTTATCAGGGTAATCGAATTGGCTTAATAGGTGACGGATAGCGTGGACACGTGCGCGGCGTTTATCATTGGAATTGATGGTGATCCAAGGTGTGGACTTTTTATCGGTAAACTTAAACATATCGTCTCGCGCAGTGGCATATTCATCCCATTTTTCTAATGCTTCAAAGTCCATTGGGCTTAATTTCCATTGTTTTAGTGGGCTACTCATACGCTCATGGAAACGGCGTAATTGCTCTAATTTTTCAACGGTAAACCAAAATTTTACTAATACGATATCGGACTCTACTAACATGCTTTCAAGTAGCGGGGCTTGTTGGTAAAAGCGTGCTAAATCATCTTTACTACTAAAGTTCATTACGCGCTCTACACCAGCACGGTTATACCAAGAACGGTCAAAAAAGACGATTTCACCTGCACTTGGAAAGTGATTAATATAACGTTGGAAATACCATTGTCCTTGCTCTCGGTCACTCGGTTTATCCAAGGCAATAACTTTTGCATGACGTGGGTTTAAGTATTCGGTAAAACGCTTAATCGCACCGCCTTTACCTGCTGCATCTCTACCCTCACAAATCACCACTAAACGTTTACCACTTTTTAACAGGTAATCTTGGAGTTTCACCAACTCAATTTGTAATTTAACTAAGCTCGTTTCATATTCTTCTTTATCAAGACGTTCTGAATAAGCAAATTGCCCTGCTTGGTGGAGTAATTTAAGGCTTTCTTTGGTAGATAGGAGTGGGGCGGTTTTTTCTGCTTTGATCGCTTGGTAATAAAGTGTACAAGCTTGTTTTATATCGGTTATTTTTTTAGTCGTTGATTGTTCCTGTTTCATATTGATGCTCCATTTTTATAAGCATTGAAATAAGTAGTTTCATCTTACTCAAGATATTGTTTAAATTTTAAAATTTTGCCTTGTTCAGTTATTACTATGTGCTCAGCTTCTAATAACTTTTTCTGTCTTAAAAAAGCCTCACCTTTTAATGATATCTTACCTTGAGAGTTTACGACGCGATACCAAGGTAAGCGAGTGTCTTTAGGAAGCTTTGCTAATATTTTTCCTACATGCCTAGCATGTGCTGGGAATCCCGCTTGGCTGGCAAGTTGTCCATAAGTGGTTAATTTTCCTTTTTCTAAGTAGGATAAAAGGGTAAAAATATTTTGTGCAAATTCATCCATTAACTGGCTTCCATATGTACTTGATTTTTTTAGTCTATTATTTGATCGAACAGGGGTGTTTTATATTACTTAACGTGTAATATAAGTACTAAATATTAATTTTGGCATTAACTTGTCAACGGAATAAACATGAATATCCGTGGTTTACTTATCATTACTTTTTGCTTAATAGTCATCATACCCATGACGATTTTTTGGGCGTGGCCTTATTCAAAAGCGTTAGACCTTGAAATTCAAGAAGTGAATGAAAAACATTTAGTTATCGCTAAGAACCTTTCTACTGCTTTTGAACGTTACTATCAAGATGTATTAGGTGTTTTTTCTATATTAGAGACGGGTTCTCAAAAACAAGTCAATTCACCTGAATTTAATGCTTTATTAAATAGTTTTCAGTTTCTTGAAGTAGCTGTAATTACTCAAAATGGCGAACTGCAAACCTGTATTTTTAGTCGTCATGAGCAGTGTCAACCAGTCACCGATAATGCCATTTTATTGTTAGCTAAGCAGACGTTAGAGGAAGGAAAAATTCGTATTTCTACGGTGACAGAAGCTATGAATATTGATGACAATCCGCTAATGCTGGTGGTTAAAAAGCTAGGAAATCAGATTTTATTGGGTTATCTGTCTACAGAATACATTATAAAAATGGGAAAACGAGTGGCGTTCGGTGAAAAAGGCCATGCTGCGATTGTTGATCAAGCTGGCCAGTGCGTTGGCTCATCCTTTAGCTTCTTGGGTGAAAACCAGAAAGGATATGAGTAAAATAAGTGCAGTACAAAAAATGCTAGCGGGTAAAACCGGAGTTGAGAAATTTTACTCTCCAGCTTTGAAAGGTGACATGATCGCTGGTTACACCAGTGTGCCAGGTGCTGGGTGGGGGTAATGGTACCGCAACCGATTAAAGAATTAGAAGGTACCGCCGTTGAAATTGATAAAGCGGCGCTAATGGTGATGCTGATAGGTATTGCTTTAGCCTGTTTATTTGCCATCCCCGTCTCTTTGTTGATAATTAAACCTTTGGAAAACCTATCCCGAACCATCAATTCAATTAAAAGCGGAGAGAGTCAAGTTAACTTTCAGTTCACATTTTCTAGGGCTGTCCCCCAAGAAATTTCTGAGTTGAAAACGCAGTTTGCTCATATGATGGAAACCATAGAAGCAAAAGAAAACGTCATTGCCAAACTCGCTTATTTTGATTCTCATACCGGCTTGCCTAACCGTAATTACTTTTATCGTTTGTCGAATAAAGCATTAGCTAAAATGATAACATTGAATCAAAAGGGCGCCTTAGTGTTTATCGACTTTGATGGATTTAAGGAGGTTAATGATACCTACGGCCATAAAGCGGGTGATGAATTGCTTTATTTATTTGGTCAAAGACTCACTCGTTTTTTTCAGTTAAACAATCTATCTAAAAGTGAATTAGCCATTTATGACGCTTTACCTGAGATCATCCCCGCTCGGTTAGGCGGAGATGAGTTTGTTATTTTATTGCAAGATGTAAAGGATAAACAAGAGGTGGCGTCGATTATTGAAGATTTACTGGGTACTGTTTTTGCTGAATACAAGATGAATCAACAGCTCAATTTGAAGGTGACTGGTAGTGCTGGTATCGCATTATTTCCAGAAGATGGTAAAGAGTATGACCAGTTAATGAGAGCGGCAGATTTAGCGATGTATGCTGCAAAATCAGCAGGAAAAAATACACTTTGTTTTACTGAAGAGTCATGTAATCGTTAGCTTATAATAACAATAATATGGTTGATTTGGCTGCAAGCACTGCCAATTTCAACTATCTTTTAAACTTCGTCACTGTGCCTATTAAGCTTGTTTTAAACTAGCCCGCTAAAAAATAAAAATTCTTTCCTTAGATAAAGAAATACTCTCAACATTATAAAATCACTTTTAATTTCAGATGGATAGGTTTGTTTTTTCTCATGCCTCATATACTGCCCATTTTATTTTTTGCTTAAATAAATAGTTTTTCTGCATAAGTATTTAGCTTTCACTTTCTGTTATGGTAATGATAGTTATTTGCATTTATCATCGGGAATGTTTATTCTCCAAACCCTTTTTACTTTTACTTGGCGAGCAGTCGTTCTAATGGATTATGATGAAACGATATTTATTTGATAGAAATGATGAGCATTCTAGTTGTGGTGTTGGGTTTATTACTAACAAACACAGTTTGCAAACTCATGAGTTATTATCTCATGCGCACCAAGCTTTATGTATGATTCCCCACCGTGGCGGAATGAGTGCGCAAGGAATTGGTGACGGAGCAGGTGTTAACATTGACATCTCTTTAGATTTTTTCCGCAAAGTGACAGGCGATAAAACATTACAGCATGGTGATTTTGGCGTAGCTAACTTTTTTTATCCTGTAGATAAAACGCAGCATAAAGCAGCAGATGAAATTATTGAAAAGATACTCAATGATTTCCAATTCCCAATCATGATGTGGCGTGAGCTCCCCGTTGATTTAAATGCACTCAATGAAGCGAGCCAAGCGGCACAATTCTCAATTAAGCAGTTAATATTTCATTGCCCTAAGCATGTCACCGAACAAGTGGAATTTGAGAAGTTAATTCACCAAGCCTTATTGGCCATTGAGAACCCAGCGTATACAAAACCAGAGCTGTATGGACTTTATCCAATGTCCATGAGTAGCCGTACGCAAGTTTTAAAAGGTCGATTAAACAGTTGGGAAGTGATTCCCTATTTTAAAGACCTCGTTGATATAGACCATAAAATACATACTTTATTCTTTCACACTCGCTTTTCTACTAACACTGCACCTAATCCCATGTTTGCCCAACCGTTTCATCGTATGGCACATAATGGTGAATTAAATACAGATAGAAAAAACCGTTTAAGTGAAGATGCGATTGCACGTTTTAAAAAGAAAAAAGTGATTTTTCCAAAAGGGCAATCAGACTCTGCGCGCTTAGATCAAACTTTAGCACGTCGTATTTGTGAAGATGAACTCGACATTGATTTCGCCGCTTTAGCCATGATGCCTCCTGCTTGGGAGAATGATAAATCATTAACTGAGCCAGTGCGCGACATGCTGGAATATTTCTCTCTATGAAGAGAAAAATGATGGCCCAGCGGCGTTCATTTTTGGCGATGGTATCAAAATAGGTGCTCGTTTAGATAGACTGGGGTTAAGACCTTTAAGAACCGTTGAAACGGATGATTATTTAGCGGTCATGAGTGAAGCAGGGCAAATAGATTTCCCTGCACAAGATGTAATTCGCCGAGGCCGTATTGAAGCAGGTGGAATGGTGGTCTTTGACCATGCATTAAAGCAGGTTTCTTACACCAATGACATTTTAGATAGGCTCGCTAAAGAGAAACCCTATTCGTCATTATTACAGGAAGCGCGCATTGAACTATCGCAGCTACCTGAGGTGTCATTATCAGACGTAAAATATACCTCTAGCCTGAGTTTAGCAGCACGTCATGTTGCCTATAGTTTAAACCAAGAAAGTTTTAAGTTTATGCTCGACCCTATGATTCAAAGCGGTATGGAGAAAATATCTGCAATGGGTTATGGGCTAGCGCCTAATGCATTAGCGAAAGATGAAGGGGGGATGTCTCGCTACTTCAGCCAACGTTTTGCACAAGTGACTAATCCACCTTTGGACAGTATCCGTGAAGCTGATGGTATGACGCTGAGAGTGACATTAGGCGCTAAAGCCAATATGGGTGATGAGATACAAGGTAAGCCAAAAACGAAACAGTTAACGCTTGAATCACCGATTTTACAACCACAGCAGCTGCAGCAAATACTGCTGCAAGATGCTTTATCAGTAGCGACCATTGATACGCTATATGAGGCTGATTTAGAAGATTCACAAGCCAATCAACAAAGCCTGTTAACACAGCTCGACGTGATTGCTGACCAAGCGGAAGCATTAGCGAACAATGGTTGTGAAATTATTGTGTTAAGTGATCAAGCAGTATCACATCAATTGGCTGCGATACCGGCTATGTTGGTGATTGCAGCGGTTAATCAGCGTTTGATTAAAAAAGGCTTACGCTTTACCACTAGCTTGGTATTCCAAACCGGACAAGTTTCTAGTACGCATGATATTGCATGTTTGTTAGGTTTTGGTGCATCCGCTGTGTGTCCTATCTCTGTTTTTTACCGCGCTCAAGAGTTGTGTAGTGATTTCAGTGAAATGGAGAAGGGCTTACAGAAGTTCCAAAAAGCGATTGAAAAAGCACTGATGAAAACCATGGGTAAATTTGGCCTATGTACCGTTGAAAGTTACATTGGTGGTGAGTTCTTTGAGTCTAACTTTATTGATACTCAAGACCCTCATTTAGCGAAACTTTTCCCGAATATTCATTCGCCGATAGGGGGCGCGCGTTTCTCTGATATAGCGGAGAGCTCTGCGCATTGGCATAAAAAAGTCTTTGATATTCAAAATATCGATCAAATCCCTGTCTTAGGTTTGTTTAAAGAGCGATCTGAAGGCGCTGGGCATAGTTTTGGTAATACTGCGGTACGTGAATATATCAATATGACTGAAGAACAGATTAGTTATATTGATGAGCGAGGTGAGCAAGATCAGGAGCAGTTATTAACGATCCCTGAAGACGCTGGGTATAAAGACCTGGGTTTTGAAGCACGAACCCCTGCGCAGATTGATGCCTTTAAAATTACGCCAGCTTATCGCCAATTCTCATTAAGCATGCATCAAGAGCGTGATAAACGCCCAGCGGCGATACGTGACGTATTGGCCTTGCCATTATTGTTAAATGAGTGTCAGTTAGAAAGTGATTTTGTGAATGCCTTCAATAGCATCTCCTATGCAGGCTCTCCCCGATTCTCTGTGAAAGGGATGACAGTGGATATCACTGCAGATGGCCAAGCGAGCTTATCTTTATCTGCTGGAACAAAAGCAAGACACCAACAGCTCTATCAAGCTATTCAAGCACTGCATCCAACGCACGTAACTTTAGTGAATGTTGATGAGGCTTTGTTAACTATTAATGTGGTTGAAGATGCATTAGTTTGGGTGAATAAAATATTCACTGCGCCACACTCTATTGAGCTGGATAATGTGCAACCTGCGCATCAAATTACAGCAAGTTTTGCTTCTGGAGCAATGAGTCATGGTGCCTTGGTGGCAAGAGCGCATGAGGCTGTTGCACAGGGGACCAATATTGCAGGGGCAATGAGTAACTCTGGTGAGGGGGCGAACACTCCTCTCGGTATAATACGGTTAAAGCCAGTAAAATTAAGCAGTTTGCTTCTGGTCGTTTTGGCGTATGGACCGGTTACTTAGCAGACCCTGCGTTGCAAGAGATTGAAATAAAAATCGCACAGGGTGCTAAACCCGGTGAAGGGGGCAATTACCTTCTGCGAAAGTGAATGTTGAAATCGCAGCGGCACGTGGTGGTACACCGGGTGTAGAACTTGTCTCTCCACCTCCTCATCACGATACTTACTCTATTGAAGATTTAGGGCAACTGATCCACGATGCAAAAGCTGCACGTGTACGTGTTGTGGTTAAATTAGTATCTAGTGAAGGAATAGGCACAATTGCCGTTGGTGTAGCAAAAGCTGGCGCTGATGTAATTAATGTGGCAGGTAATACAGGTGGTACTGGTGCCGCACAGGTGACCAGTTTGAAAAATACTGGTCGTGCATCTTGTATTGGTATTGCTGAAGTACATCAATCATTAGCGGAAAATGGCTTACGCGATAAAATCGTATTACGTTGTTCCGATGCACATCAAACAGGCCTAGATGTGATTAAATCTGCCATTTTAGGTGGTGACTCTTTTGAGTTTGGTACGACTGCGCTGATGATGTTGAAGTGTGTGATGGCGAAAAACTGTAACATTAAATGTCCCGCCGGTTTAACAACTAACTCCGAGCTTTACCAAGGTGACCCAAGAGCACTGGCACAATATTTCTTAAATGTGGCACATGAAGTACGTGAATTACTGGCTGAATTAGGTTACCAAAGTCTTAAAGAGATCCGCGGTAAAACTGAACTTTTATATCTGATTAACCACGCCGCTATGGTTGGCCAGTTAGATATGACGGGGATGTTTAAACCTGTCGAAGAAGTAAAAATTACTTCACCTATCTACTTAGAAGCGAATTTCACACCAGATGAACGCTTTTTAGAACAGGCGATCAGCGATTTAGTGAATGCGTCAGTGCCTTCATTGACTATCGAGGGGCCTGCTTTAGATAACTGTAATAAAACCGTTGGCGGTCAGTTATCCATTGATATCGAACGTTTACTTAATTACGACTTAAGCGACACAGAGGTTAATGCGCATCCTGCTATCCATCAACTCTCTAACGGACGTAAAGTCTTCGCTGATGGTAGTTTAGTGATTAAAACAAGTCACTCTGCAGGGCAAAGCTACGCAGCTTTCCTTAACTCAGGTATTACCTTTATCCATGATGGGACTTGTAATGATGGTGTTGGTAAAGGTGCAAGTGGTGGTCGTATTGTTGTGACTAGCCCTGGTGGCGGTGCAACAGATGTTGCAGGTAACGTGTTAATAGGTAACTTTGCGTTATTTGGTGCAACGGGTGGTGAGTTGTTTGTTGAAGGGCAAGCAGGGGATCGTTTTGGGGTTCGTAACTCCGGTGCCGTGGCAGTTGTTGAAGGGGTGGGGGACTTTTGTTGTGAATACATGACCAACGGTTCGATCGTTAACTTAGGGGCTTTTGGTAAAGGTTTTGGTAATGGTATGAGTGGTGGTTCTGCTTACCAATATGACCAGACTGGCGCTATTTTGACTAAGTGTAGCAAAGATTCAGTGAAAGCAATCTGTTTAGCGGAAGCGAGTGAGTTAACTGCGGGCCATGAGGTAGCCTTACGTTATCATCTAGAGCAACACTTATTAGCGACAAAATCGACAAAAACACAACTGTTATTAGATGATTGGGAAAATAGCAGAGCACATTTTTATGTGCTGATCCCACTGTCTTTATTCAGTTATCAGTGTAGTGAGCAGATCTTTGCACATTCAGCACGTAAAAATATGCTTGAAGAGCTTTCTCAATATTATGCTAAACAGCTTACATTGAGTATTAAGTCTGCTTACCATCAAATAGATCAACAACAATATTTGTTCAACGGTAAGTTACCTGATTATGGCGAGTTAGATAGCACGCTTATTTGTCAATATATCAATGCAACGGGCACTATACGCCGAGCATTTGAAGCTGCTCAGAAATCTGATGCAGTTAAGAAGGGGAATCCGTTGATAGAGTGACTGAATATCTATTTGAAAGTGAAGATAGAAAGTTAATTGAAGTACTTGCTAAAGACTGTAAATCGGTACTTGCAAGTTACGATGATCAAGCGCTTGCTTATTTGCTCGCTGATAAACGTTTGCAAGATTATAAGGAATCTCTGGATAAGAAAGAAGTTTCAGATAGTAATGCATGGGGCACCAGTGTGTGGATCATTGAACGAAACCGTGTAAATCAAGCTAAGTTAGCTGAGTTAGCTGAGTTACCTATTTTTGAACAGCAACTCGCTGCTCATTATTGTCATATCTTAGCGCTTGCTATTAAAGACACTGCTTAATTTATTGGAGTTTTTCATGAGTGACTTAAAAGTACCATATTTACCAGAAAACATGCCTTTTAATGGCGAACAAAAACAATGGTTAGGCGGTTTCCTAGCTGGATTACATACGCGTTTATTAGTGAAAGAAGAAGGTACAACGGCGCAACAAGCTGCAGCCCCTGCAATTAAACCTTTAACTATCATTTATGGTAGCCAAACAGGTAATGCACAAACAGTGGCAGAAGAGGCTGCTGATTTAGCTGCACAGTATGGTTTAACTGCAAGTGTGGTTGATATGGATGATATCAGCTTAGCAGAGCTTGCTAAGGTTGAGCGTTTATTAGTAGTCACTAGTACCTATGGTGAAGGTGAAATGCCAGATAATGCACAAGCATTATGGGATGCTATTAATGAACAAGATGCACCTAAATTCAGTAATACTTTTTATTCTGTTTTATCTTTAGGTGATACCAATTACGATGACTTTTGTTTGGCAGGTATACAATGGGATCAACGCCTAGAAGGATTAGGGGCAACACGTATTGTTGAGCGAGTGGATTGTGATATCGATTTTGAAGATCAAGCAAGTCAATGGACTGCAGAAGTCTTACCAGATATCGCGACTAAAGGCTCTGTAGTGGAGAGTGTGCAACCCGTTAAAGTGAAAGGCGCTACTAAGCCAAAATCAAAATATACGCGTAAAAATCCATTACAGGCTGAATTAATCACTAAAAAAGCCTTAACCAAAGCGGGATCAAGTAAAGAAACCTTCCATTATGAGTTTTCGTTAGGTGATAGTGGTGAAGTTTATGAAGCCGGTGATGCGTTAAACGTGATCCCTGTGAATAGAACGGAATTAGTAGAAGAGCTACTCGCTTTATTTGATGCATCTGGCAAAGAGGTTATCCCATACAAGGGTGAGAGCCTTAGCTTATTGCACATATTTAGTGAAGAAGTTGAGATCCGTATCCCGAGTAAAGAGTTTATTGCTGAATTGGCTATTAGAAGTGGAGATAAACAGTTATCGAAACTGGTTAATGGTGAAACAGATCAATTGAATGACTTCCTATGGGGCAAGGATACTATTGATTCTATTGGTACTTTTCCCACAGGCCCAGTTTAGTGTGGCAGAGTTTATTAATCTAACTAAACCATTAGCCCCACGTGCTTACTCTATCTCATCAAGCATTAAACAGCATAATAACGAAGTGCATTTAACCATAGGTAATGTGCGTTATCACAGTAATGACCGTGACCATAATGGTGTCTGTTCTACCTTCTTATCTGACCAGGCTGAAATTGGCGATAAGGTTAAGTGTTACTTTGCACCAAACAGTCACTTTGCTGTACCAACAGACCCTACAGCACCAATGATCATGGTGGGTCCTGGTACCGGTATTGCACCTTTCAGAGCGTTCCTAGAAGAGCGTTTAGCAACGGGTGCAGAGGGTGAAAACTGGCTAATTTTTGGTGACAGAAATAGTAAAACGGACTTTATCTATCAAGAAGAGATAGAAGCAATGCAAGCCAGTGGTTTGATCGCTAAGTTAGATTTAGCCTTCTCTCGTGACCAACAACAAAAAATATATGTTCAGGACCGTATGTTAGAGCATGGTGAGCAGTTGTTTGCTTGGTTAGATAAGGGCGGTTACTTCTTTATCTGTGGTGATGCGTTATACATGGCAAAAGATGTTGAAAAAGCATTACATTCAATTATCGAAATGCACGGCAACATGACAGCAGATGAAGCAGTGCAATATGTTGCAAAACTGAAAAAACAAAAGCGCTATGTTAGAGACGTATACTAAGGTAGTTATACATCCGCTATCATTTTAGTTTAATAGGGCTTACTAATACCAATCATAGTAAGTAACTGATCTATTTTACTTGTTAAAACAACTTATTTTTTCGTTGTAAGTTTCGTAAAGGGAACAATCATTTACATCAACTTACGCCTCAAACTAAGCCATTTTTTCGGCGCAAAATTTAGATCAGTTATTTAATACAATTGGTATAATAGAATGTTAGTAAGCCTTTTTTATTGCCATTATTGTTCCATCTTCACTCTTTCTTTAATCCATTTTTGTTAGCTAAAGCAATATATTACCCTTAAGTTCATTTGATAATGATTATCGATACTGTTAGTGTTTAAAGATATTCCTTTCAAAGAAGTTATTGCCATGAGTATGATGTTATCAATCTTAAAAGATAAAATTCGTTATGCCAAAGAACCTGATAATCCCATGTTAATTTCACTGTGGTTATCTGCTGAGAGTGCCATCAGAATATAGAGCATGCAAAAATTAATCGACAATCACGTTATCAGGAGCAGTTCTATTTATTATTAGAAGCCTTTGTTGATGAGCTTAATCCTGTGCATTGGCGATGTATTTGTCTGGATAACATCTATAAACCTATTTGCTCACTACAACGCATTGCAAAAAATGAGCAAGAACATACGCAAATAAAACAACTTTTACATGAATTATCACTGACCTCACAATATTTCAAATATAGCCTGCAACAATAAATATAGCCTGCAACAATAAATAGAATAAGGATAAGCATGAAACAGACAAGAGTAGAAAAAGATAGCATGGGCGAATTAAATGTACCTGTTGATGCACTTTATGGTGCGCAAACTCAGCGAGCTATTAATAACTTCCCTGTAAGCGGTAAAGGGATGCCAAAAGCATTTATCAAAGCATTAATATTAGCTAAATATGCAGCTGCTGAAGCAAACGCCGAATTAACATTAATCCCTACTGAAATGGGAAAAGCTATTTGCCAAGCGGCCGATCAGTTATTAGACACTGATTATCAAGTACATTTCCCTGTTGATGTATTCCAAACTGGATCAGGCACCAGTTCTAACATGAACGCCAATGAGGTGTTATCCACTCTAGCGACTAAACTTTACGGAGATACTGTTGGCGCTAATGATCATATTAATTATGGTCAAAGTAGTAATGACATCATCCCAACTGCTATTCATATCAGTGCCGCATTAGAGCTAAATGAAAACTTATTACCGGCCTTGGAGCACTTGATAGAGACGATTAGAAAAAAGCGAAAGCTGTTGATCAGTATGTGAAAACTGGGCGTACTCACCTCATGGATGCTATGCCAATTCGTATGAGCCAAACCTTAGCGGCATGGGCGGATCAAATCGCCTTAAATAAAGGTGTATTGGAACAGTTGCAACCTAACCTTCAAAGCTTAGCACAGGGCGGCACCGCGGTAGGGACTGGTATTAATGCGGATCCTGCTTTTTCTAAGAAATTTGCTGAGGCGTTAAGTGAAAAGACTAAGCTTCACTTTACGCCTGCGGATAACTTTTTTACGCATATTAGTTCGCAAGATATTGCTGTTTCGCTCTCAGGACAACTGAAAGCACTAGCCGTTAGTATGATGAAAATAGCCAATGATTTACGTTGGATGAATTCAGGACCTTTAGCTGGTTTAGGTGAGATTGAGTTGCAAGCTTTACAACCTGGCTCGTCAATCATGCCAGGCAAGGTCAATCCAGTTATTGCTGAAGCTACTTGTATGGTGTCGGCACAAGTGATTGGTAACGATTCAACGATCACTGTAGCAGGGCAGTCGGGAAATTTTGAACTTAATGTGATGTTACCTTTGATAGCCAGCAACTTACTTGAAAGTATTGAGTTGTTATCTAATGTTAGTCACCTTTTAGCAGACAAAGCGATTGCGACCTTTGTCGTTAAAGAGGAAAAATTAAAAGAAGCTTTATCACGTAATCCTATTCTAGTGACGGCATTAAACCCTATCATTGGTTATGCGAAAGCTGCTGAAATCGCTAAACTAGCCTATAAAAGTGGCCGACCTATTGTTGAAGTGGCCGCAGAGAATACTGATATTTCTGTCGATGAATTAAATAGGTTACTTGACCCTCTAAAATTAACGCAAGGTGGTGTACAAGGGTAATCGTTTCGTAAACTTATGCGTTTTACATCTTATACCAATTGCATTAAATAAGTGATTGGTATTAGGTAAAGCGCTTTATCCGCCTTTATTATTGAATGTTTAAAGCTCCGCATAGAGTTTGATACCCGTTATAAGCCTCGTAAAATCAGATCAGGTCAGTCCTCTCAATAACTAAAATAATTATGTATTCACTTTTAATTCTCTGATTAGCGCTTTATTCGCCTACTTTTACAGCAATTAAGCTTGGTTAGGGGCTAATGCTCAGGAATAAATCGTTTATCAGGTAAATTTGAGGCATTGTAAAATACTGCAAAGATAAAATATCACCTTACTATTGCATATTAAGTCAAATCTATAGGCTCTCTCTACCTATAAATTAGCGTTTTTACACCTTTAAATAGGCGATTTAAACATAACTTCTCATGCCATTTTCTAGTATTAAGTATATTTAAAACATATATTTGTAATAAAATAACAAACTGCAGCGTGACTTTATATTAACAATTAATTTAAGGCATTGATTTTTTACTGCTTTAAACGCTGATTTTGGCACCAAGAAAGACGCATTTGGGTAAAAGATTAAGGTTGATTTTTGTAAATAAAAAGTCATATTTCATGATGTTTTAATAGAGTTTACTGCTTTTTAAATCAACATTGTTTGTAATGATAATCACTATCATTTGTGAATTACTATTCACTTTTTTAACTAAAAATTCAAATTTTTCTTTTATAAAATTTATAATTTGATACATTACTCCGCCTTTATTTTTTATTTTGACTCTGTTTTTTGCTTTTAATTATTATAAATCAATAGTTTATTTTTTAAGTGCGCTGTGGATCAAAGCACAGTACCGATTAATAAGCAGTCAGAGTGGAACTGAATAAGAAAATTGGATTTTGCTTGGGTTAAAAGATAGAATAATGAGCAAATATCACTTCTGTTACTAGGGTGGTTCTCAATAATTTGTGTATTGGCCCCATGCTTGCAATGGGCTGTGCCAATTATTTACTAGGCAAGGACGTTTTGTAAAAAGTGCACTTTTCTCAAAAAGTAGTTTTCTTACAAAAGTAAAAATAAATTAATTGCTTGTTTTTATTTATTTAAATAACAAGCCGTGTGTAGCACTTCGAAACATTAGGTTTGGCAGTGAGGGACATTTTTACTGTTATATCTAGAAGGACATGTTTATGACAAATAAAGAGCAGAATGCTCAAGGCCTTTATGTGCCTGAAATGGAGCACGATGCCTGTGGTATCGGTTTTGTAGCACATCTGAAAAATAGCAAGTCTCATAAGATTGTGACACAAGCTTTGGATATGTTAGCGCGTATGGAGCACCGTGGTGGTCAAGGTTGTGACCCATGTAGCGGTGATGGAGCAGGTATTCTTTTACAAAAACCGCATGAGTTTTTAGTAACAGAAGCATTAAAAGAGGGTATTACTCTTCCTAAATTTGATCAATATGGTGTAGGTACCATCCTATTCCTAAAGATGAAAATCATCGTGATCATTGTCGTGAAATTCTAGCACGTACCGCTGAACGTCTTTCTCTTGAAGTAATTGGTTACCGCGTTCTTCCTACAGATAACTCAATGATTGGTGCTGATCCCTAAGCAGCGAACCACAGTTTGAACATATGTTTGTTACTGGTGGGCCAGATATGGAGCCAGCAGTATTAGAGCGTAAATTATTTATTTTACGTAATTATGCAACACGTATCTGTTTAGAGTCTGTTAATGGTATTGAAGATAACTTCTACATTAATACATTCTCTTACAAAACGATTGTTTACAAAGGTCAGTTAACGACTGAGCAAGTGCCTCAATACTTCTTAGATTTACAAAATCCAAGCATGGTAACTGCACTGGCATTAGTACACTCTCGTTTCTCAACGAATACATTCCACGTTGGCGTTTAGCGCAACCGTTCCGTTACATTGCTCACAATGGTGAGATCAATACGGTTCGCGGTAATATCAACTGGATGAAAGCGCGTGAAGCTTTGCTTGAAGCTGAATACTTCACTCGCTCAGAATTAGACATGTTAATGCCAATCTGTACCGATGGTATGTCTGACTCTGCAAGCTTTGATATGGCACTGGAGTTATTAGTACTGTCAGGCCGTAGTCTTCCTCATGCATTAATGATGATGATCCCTGAAGCTTGGCAAGAAAATAAAAACATGGACCCTAAACGCCGTGCTTTCTACCAATACCATGCAAACTTAATGGAACCTTGGGATGGCCCAGCGTCTGTTTGTTTCACCGATGGTGTGCAAGTAGGGGCAACGCTTGACCGTAACGGTCTACGTCCATCACGTTACACAGTGACTAAAGATGATTTCCTAGTAATGGCTTCTGAGTCAGGTGTAGTAGAAATCAAACCTGAAAACATCAAGTTACGAGGTCGTTTACAGCCTGGTCGTATCTTTGTTGCTGACCTTGAGCAAGGCCGCATCATTTCTGATGACGAAGTGAAAGACGGTATTGCAGCAAGAAAACCGTATGAAACATGGTTAGAAAATAACTTAGTTAAGTTAGAAAACCAACCAGCGGCGTTAGAGCGTAATATTCAACCTGATGCAGGTAAATTACTAAAACGTTTACAAGCCTTTGGTGTAACATCGGAAGAAGTTAACGAAATTATTCTACCTATGTTCCGCGATGGTAAAGAGCCATTGGGTGCAATGGGTGTGGATTGGCCGTTAGCGGTTCTATCACATCAATCGCAACATCTATCTCACTACTTTAAGCAATTATTTGCGCAAGTAACTAACCCACCAATCGATCCGATTCGTGAGCGTATGGTTATGTCGCTAAATACATACTTAGGTAAAGACCAAAACTTATTGGCTGAAACACCTGAGCATTGTCATAAGGTTGAGCTTGAATCTCCGGTATTAAGTAATGCTGAATTACAAAAAATTAATGCACTGGATGATAAACATTTACAAGCTAAAACATTAGAGACTTTCTTCGCTGCATCTGGTGAACCAGGCAAGCTGAAAAAAGCATTAGCACGTATTTGTCGTTACGCGGAAGATGCAATTCACGATGGTTACTCAATCATCATTCTTTCTGACCGTAATGCAACGTCTGACCATGCACCAATTCCTGCTATGTTAGTAACAGGTGCGGTACATCACTACTTAATCAAACGTGGCCTACGTGCTATGTGTGATATCGTAGTTGAAACTGGCGACGTACGTGAAACACATCATTTTGCAACAGTAATTGGTTACGGTGCGTCTGCTGTTAACGCTTACTTAATTGAAGAGATGATTGTTGATTTACAAGCTAAGAACCGTTTACCTGCAGAGAAATCTGTAGAAGATATCTTTAAGTCGTACAAAGCGGCGATTGATGCGGGTCTATTGAAGATCTTCTCGAAAATGGGTATCTCAACGATTCAGTCTTACCAAGGTGCACAAATTTTTGAAGCTCTAGGTATCAGTAAATCTGTGGTTGATGATTACTTCAAAGGCACAGTTACCCGTATCCAAGGTCTCTCGATTGATGACATCGCTAATGAAATTCTAGTGCGTCACCGTTTTGCTTATCCATTACGTGCAGTACCAGTACAACGTTTAGATGTTGGTGGTGTATATCAGTGGAAACAACGTGGTGAGAAGCATTTATTCAACCCTACAACGATTTCATTATTACAGGAATCAACGCGTAACAAGAACTACGAACAGTTCAAACAGTACGCTGAAACAGTTGATAAACAAGGTGATGATGCAGCTACACTGCGTAGTCAATTTGAATTTGTACCAAAAGCATCGGGTCCAATCTCAATTGATGAAGTAGAACCAGCTGAAAACATTTTAAAACGTTTTGCAACAGGTGCGATGAGCTTCGGTTCTATCTCACATGAAGCTCACTCAACATTAGCTATTGCGATGAACCGAATTGGCGCTAAGTCAAACTCTGGTGAAGGTGGTGAAGATCCAATTCGATTTACACCAAAAGAAAACGGTGATTGGGAACGTTCAGCTATCAAGCAAGTGGCATCGGGTCGTTTTGGTGTAACGTCTTATTACCTAACTAACGCTGCTGAAATCCAAATTAAAATGGCACAGGGTGCTAAACCAGGTGAAGGCGGTCAGTTACCAGGTCACAAAGTGGATGACTGGATTGGTCGTACACGTCACTCTACACCGGGCGTAGGTCTGATTTCACCGCCACCGCATCATGATATCTACTCAATCGAAGATTTAGCTCAGCTTATCTACGATTTGAAAAATGCGAACCGTGAAGGTCGTGTTAACGTTAAGTTAGTATCAGAAGCTGGTGTTGGTACGATTGCATCAGGTGTTGCGAAGGCAAAAGCTGACGTTATCTTAATTGCTGGTTTTGATGGTGGTACAGGTGCATCACCTTTATCGTCTATCCGTCATGCGGGTTTACCGTGGGAACTAGGTTTATCTGAAGCACATCAAACGCTAATGAAGAACGGTTTACGTAACCGTGTTGTTCTACAAGCTGATGGCCAGATGAAAACACCACGTGATTTAACTATTGCAGCGTTATTAGGTTCAGAAGAGTGGGGCGTAGCAACTGCAGCACTAGTGGTTGAAGGTTGTATCATGATGCGTAAATGTCATTTGAATACTTGTCCTGTTGGTATCGCAACGCAAAACAAAACGTTACGTGAACGTTTTGACGGCCGTGTAGAAGATGTTGTGACATTCTTCGGTTACATGGTGCAAGGCATGCGTGAAAACATGGCTAAGCTAGGTTACAAGACGATTACTGAAATGGTTGGTCAAACGCAAAACCTTAAAGTACGTGATGATGTAAGCCATTGGAAATACAAAAACCTAAACTTAAGCACTATTCTATTTAAAGAAACGGCTAAAGAAGAAGATGGGATGTTTAATCAAACAACTCAAAATCATAATCTTGAAGCAGTATTAGATAGAAAACTAATTGAATTAGCTAAACCAGCACTGGAAAAAGGCGAAGCGGTATCAGGTTCATTCCCAATTACTAATATCGACCGTTCGTGTGGCACGATGTTGTCAAACGAAATTTCAAAAGTGTATAACGACCAAGGTTTACCACAGCCGATGCAAGTTAAGTTTAACGGCTCTGCAGGTCAATCATTTGGTTGTTTCCTTGCAAAAGGTGTTGAGTTTACTGTTGAAGGTGACGCGAACGATTACTGGGGTAAAGGTTTATCTGGTGGTCAAATCGTAGTGTATCCTCATCGTGATTCAAGTGTTGTATCTAAAGACAACATCATTGTAGGTAACGTATGTTTCTACGGTGCAACGTCTGGTGAGTCTTACATTAACGGTATGGCTGGTGAACGTTTCTGTGTTCGTAACTCGGGGGCAGAAGTGGTTGTTGAAGGTATCGGTGATCACGGTTGTGAGTACATGACTGGCGGTATCATGATTAACCTTGGTACAACAGGTCGTAACTTTGCAGCAGGTATGAGCGGCGGTATTGCTTATATTTGGGATAGAGATGACACATTTACAGCTAATTGTAATATGGAGCTAGTTGATTTAGATCCATTAGATGAAGCTGATAAAGCGCTATTAATTGCTAAAGTCACTAAACATTTAGAACTAACTGAGTCTAATACAGCAGCGGATTTCTTGGCTGATGTTGAGCAAAGCTTAGCTAAAGTAGTGAAAGTAATGCCTCGTGATTACAAGGCAGTATTAGCAGCTCGAGCGAAAGGAGAAGCATAATGGGTAAGCCTACTGGATTTTTAGAATTAGGTCGTGAATTGCCACCGAAAGTATCGGTTGAAGAGCGCCTAAAAGACAATAAAGAGTTTGTACAAAACGACGTGTTTGGTAAAAAAGTTAATGACCAAGCTTCTCGTTGTATGGACTGTGGTGTTCCTTTCTGTCACAGCGGTTGTCCGATTGGTAACATCATCCCTGAATTCAATGACGCGGTATATCGTGAAAGTTGGTTAGAAGCTTGGGATATCCTAAGCTCTACAAACAACTTCCTGAATTCACTGGTCGTGTTTGTCCTGCTCCTTGTGAAACCTCGTGTGTATTAGGGATCAACCAAGACCCAATTACGATTTGTAATATCGAAAAAACCATCGTTGAAAAAGCCTACGAAAATGGTTATGTGACGCCTAAAATTCCGACATCTCGTACGGGTAAAACAGTGGCTATCATTGGTTCAGGTCCTGCGGGTCTTGCTGCTGCTGAGCAATTAAACTCAGCGGGTCACACCGTGACAGTTTATGAGCGTGACGAAAAAGTAGGTGGTTTATTACGTTTTGGTATTCCTGACTTTAAACTGGGTATGGACGTTATCGATCGTAAAATCGCGGTAATGGAAGCAGCTGGTATTAAAATGGTTGTGAATGCACATATTGGCGTTGATTTCGATGCTAAAGATTTGCGTAAGCAGTTTGATGTGGTGTTATTGACGGGTGGTTCTACTGTACCGCGTGACTTACCTATTCCAGGTCGAGACCTGAAAGGTGTTCATTTTGCAATGGAATTCCTAGGTCAAAATAACCGTCGTGCTAACGATATGGACCTTAAAACAGAAGAGATTCATGCAGCTGATGATCACGTAGTGGTTATCGGTGGTGGTGATACAGGCTCTGACTGTGTGGGTACGTCAAACCGTCATGGAGCAGCGTCAGTAACGCAAGTGGAAATCATGCCTATTCCACCTGAAAAACGTACTGTTAATATGCCTTGGCCTTCGTACCCAATGATCTTAAAAACAACTACTTCACATGAAGAAGGTGTTGATCGTCATTGGTCTATCCTGACTAAAGAGTTCATCGGTGATGAAAACGGTAACGTTAAAGAGTTAGTGGTTGCGGATATCGAATGGGAAGAAGCAGCACCGGGTCAACGTCCAAACTTTAAAGAGATTGAAGGTTCTGTACGTTCAATTCCTTGTACTAAAGCTTTCTTGGCAATGGGTTTCTTACACCCAGAACCAACGGGTGTATTAGCACAATTAGAAATTGGCTTAGATGAGCGTGGTAACGTTAAAACTGATGATTACCAAACCAATCAAGAAGGTGTTTTTGCTGCTGGTGATATGCGTACAGGTCAATCATTGATTGTACGTTGTATTAATGAAGGCCGTGAAGCATCACGTGCTATCGATACATATTTAATGGGTAACACTAATCTTGAATGTATCAACGACTCATTAATGATCGCTAACTAAATTTAACGGGCAAGATTGTTGGTTTATTGAACTGTTGTAAACGATAAATCAATCAATATTTGTTTTAAATTATAGTAAAAACATAAACCCCCTCTCTTTTTAAGAGTAGGGGTTTTTTTGTGTTCAAACTAGTATAAAATCCCGCCCCCTGAACTCGGTATTTAATGCCGATTATATTAAATAAGTGAGCTAAATGTATGTACAGGAAAAATAGCCTAGTTTAATACTTAGTTTGATTGCTTAAGGCATTTCTTGAGCAAATGAATAGCGAAGTGATAAGCCTATTTATTCTGTCAAATAGAGCACTTAATTAGTGTGATTGGGACTTTATCGTTCAATTAAAACACATTGTCTAGAAACTGACTGTTTGCAGTTTCTAATTTAATGTAGACCAAAGGAAAGTTTCATGTCTTTAATCGACTATTCAGCTTCGATGCTGTCGATCTTACCTGCAGCCGTTGCGCTCGGGTTGGCTATTATTACGCGTCGCGTACTCATCTCTCTCGGTATCGGTATTGTATTAGGTGCTATGTTACTGGCTGACTATTCAGTGGTAGAGGCTGGCAAATATATTTACAGCACAGTTAAAAGCGTTGTAGTAGAAGATGGCGGTTTAAATACTTGGAATATGAGTATTGTCGCCTTCTTACTGTTGCTTGGTATGATGACGGCAGTATTAACCTTGTCTGGTGGCACGCGTGCTTTTGCTGATTGGGCATTAGATCATATTAAAAATAAGCGTGGAGCGTCTCTGCTTGCTGCATTTTTAGGTGTATTTATCTTTATTGATGATTACTTTAACAGTTTAGCGGTGGGCTCAATCTCACGTCCAGTGACTGACCGTTTTAGTGTGTCACGTGCCAAGCTGGCTTATATTCTTGACTCGACTGCAGCACCTATGTGTATCTTGATGCCTGTATCAAGCTGGGGTGCTTACATCATGACTATCATTGGTGGTATTTTAGTAAGCCATGGTATGACTGAATACTCGCCATTAGGTGCTTATGTCGCTTTAATTCCAATGAATTTCTATGCGCTGTTTACGCTGTTAATGGTGTTTGCTGTGATCCTATTTAAGTTAGATATAGGCCCAATGAAAAAGCATGAGCAAGCGGCACAAAGCAATGGCTCAGTGGAAGATGCAAGTCACGTTGATTTACAAGATGAGTTAGGTATTGAAGAGCACCAACGTGGTAAAGTAGGTGATTTAGTTTACCCTATTATTGGGCTTATTCTTGCGACCTTATTCTTTATGGTTTACACCGGTAACGGTGCCTTAGCTGAAGTGGGTAAACCTTTTTCTGTGTTAGGTGCTTTTGAAAATACCGATGTAGGTGCATCATTAGTTTATGGTGGCTTAGTAGGCTTAGTACTCGCGCTATTTACGGTACTAAAACAAAAACAAACTTTTGATAATATCCGCTTTGCTTTATGGGTGGGGGCTAAATCGATGTTTGGCGCAATTATCATCCTGTTCTTTGCATGGTCAATTGGTAGTGTGATCGGCGATATGAATACCGGTACTTATTTATCGACGTTAGTACAAGGCAATATCGGCTTACATTGGTTACCTGTGATTCTGTTTGTATTATCAGGTGCGATGGCTTTCTCTACAGGCACCTCTTGGGGAACGTTTGGTATTATGTTACCGATTGCAGGTGATATGGCGGGGGCCACGGATTTAGCGATGATGTTACCTATGTTAAGCGCAGTATTAGCTGGCTCTGTATTTGGCGACCATTGTTCTCCTATTTCTGATACAACTATTTTGTCTTCAACGGGTGCGCGTTGTAAGCATATTGATCATGTATCAACACAGTTACCTTATGCGTTATCAATGGCATTCGTGTCTATTGTGGGGTTCGTAGTCATTGGTTTTACCGGCTCTATGGCGATCTCATTGACGGCAGCGAGTATTGCCTTTATTGCTGTTATCGCCACAATGAAAATCATGGCTAAAAATAACTGATATAAACCTTATTAGGTGAGCTTTATTACCTTTCAATAAAACAAGCAGGTTCGCCTGCTTGTTTTGTTTCTGCAGTTCAAACTTTAGTATTTTATTGTTTAATATTATTTGCTTAGTCGATCCTTTCCCCTTATATTTATTACTACTTTGTGTCACTTTTATTTCATATTTTAGCCATACCCTTGTCATCTTCTTTGACTAGTTTGAAAAGTCTTACACTTAATCAATGGAATGCAGAATATTATGTCAACATCGCAACAACACTACTTCGATAGAGAATTGAGTTGGTTATCCTTTAATCAACGTGTATTACAAGAAGCTCAAGATAAAACCGTTCCTCTTATTGAACGCCTGCGTTTTCTAGGTATCTATTCAAGTAATATTGATGAGTTCTATCAAGTGCGTGTAGCCAGTGTTAGACGTGTTGCTTTTTTAAGCCAGTTTCAGAAAAAAGATAAAGCCAAACAGCTGTTTGTTGAAATTCAGGAAAAGGTGCAACAGTTACAAAATGAGTTTGATCAGACTTATCAAGAATTATTACTGCAACTAAGCGATCACGATATTGACCTAATTAATGAAAAGCAACTCAATGAATATCAACAAAAATGGCTAACAGAATATTTTCATAATGAATTAAGTAGCCATGTCTTTCCCTTGATGATTACTGATAAAATTAATCTAACTGAACAGATTAAAAATGATTGTACTTATCTTATGATCGAGATGCGTACTGCTGAAGAAGACCTAAAAGACCATTACGCCTTAGTAGAAGTGCCGAGTGATGTTCCACGTTTTGTAGAGCTGCCTGTTGATCAAAACAGCAAGCAAAAAAACATTATCTTAATTGATAATATTATTCGTCATTCTTTACAGTCAGTATTTAGTGTTTTTTATGATTTTAGCCATATTCGTGCTTTTTCAATTAAATTAACTCGTGATGCTGAATTTGAAGTGCACGGTGAGATAAACCAAAGCTTATTAGAAAGTATGTCTAGTGGACTTCGTTCACGTTTAAACGCAGAGCCCGTGCGTTTGCTTTATGATAGAAAAATGCCTGAAGCCATGGTAGAAGTGTTAAAAAAAGGCTTGAAAATAAAATCCAATAAACGCTTAAATGAAAGTGGTCGTTATTTAAGTTTTAAAGACTTTATCCAATTTCCATCTATTGGTTCTAAAGAATTACGTTATAAAAAATTACCTGCTTTACCGCATACCGTTTTAGATAATTACCGCAATATTACACAGGCAATCAAAGAGCAAGATATTTTACTGTATTACCCTTACCATAAATTTAGTTACTTCACTGAATGGCTAAGACAGTCTGCCTTTGATCCACAGGTGGTGAGTATTGAAATATGTTTATACCGAGTAGCCAAACGTTCAGCTGTGATTGAAGCACTTATTGAAGCGGTTAAAAATGGTAAACATGTACACGTAAATATCGAACTACAAGCGCGCTTTGATGAAGAAGCTAATATCGAATGGGCAGAAGAGTTATCTAATGCTGGTGTGCATGTAACCTATGGCGTGAGTAACTTAAAAGTACATGCCAAGTTATGTGTAGTAACCCGTGAAGAGGAAGGGAAAGTTGTTCGTTATTCGCATGTGGGTAGCGGCAACTTTAACGAAAGTAACGCTAAAATCTACACTGATTTTAGTTTGTTTACTGCCGATGTAGATATTTGTAAAGAGTCGGCGCAGGTGTTCGAGTTTATTAAATCACCGTACCTACAATTTAAGTTTAAGCACCTGATTGTTTCGCCTACACATACTCGAGATCGCGTAATTGCCTTAATCGATAAAGAGATTAAATTCGCTAAGCAAGGTTACCCAAGTGAAATCATCCTGAAACTCAATAATTTAGTGGATGATATCTTTATTGAACAATTGTATCGCGCCAGTAAAGCAGGTGTGAAAGTGACGTTAATTGTGCGTGGTATTTGTGCATTAGTGCCAGGTATTCCGGGACAAAGTGACAATATTACTGCGGTGAGTATTGTAGATAGGTACTTAGAGCATGCACGCGTTTCTATTTTTTCTAATGGAGGAGATCAGCGAGTTTATATCTCCTCGGCGGATTGGATGACCCGTAATATTGAAAGACGCATCGAAGTGGGTTGTCCGATTTATTGTCCTAAAGTACAAAAAACCATTGTCGATATTATTAACATTCAGTTAGCTGATAACTGCAAAGCAAGAATATTAAATTCAGATCAATCCAATGAATATTTAAAACCGAAGAAGGGTGATGACTCATTACGCTCGCAAATGGTGATTTATGATTATCTTCAAAAGATTAATAAAGAAGAAGTTAAAGCACTAAAATAATAATAAGGAAGAGATATGAACGAGGACTGTCATTTAGTCGCTATTGATTTAGGTTCAAATAGTTTTCATTTGATTGTAGCAAGAGAGCTAACAGGCTGTATTCAAACCGTCTTCACTAATAAGAAAAGTGTTCGTTTAGCCAGTGGCTTAGATGAAAATAAAGTCTTATCGGAAGAAGCGATTCAGCGAGGCTTAGATTGCCTTGCTGAGTTTAACCAACAACTGTCAGGGTTGACTTGTCGTGCAGTACGCATTGTGGCTACTTACAGCCTTCGCGTTGCTATCAACAGTGATGAGTTTATTGAACGCGCTAAAGCCATTTTCCCTCATCCTATTGAAGTGATCAGCGGTGAGCAAGAAGCCAAACTAATTTATCAAGGTGTCGCTCATACTTACCCATTGAAAGGTACTACCTTTGTGATGGATATTGGTGGTGGCAGCACTGAATTCGTTATTGGTAAGCGTTTTAAAATAAAATTTGCACAAAGCTTAGAGATGGGATCTCGCTCGTTTGCACAACGTTACTTTGATAAAGGTGAAGTCACTCGTAAAGGCATGCGCCAAGCGCAATTTGAAGCAAGACAAACTTTAGCGCCTATTGTAGAAGAATGTCTACAGTTAGGCTGGAAAGGCGTGTTAGGCACTTCTGGTTCTTACAAGTCTATTAAACAATGTATATTAGAGTTATATGGTGATAGTCATATTACGGAAAAGCGTGTACGTCGTTTAATTGCTCAATTTGTTGGGGCTAAAACCTTCGATAAACTAGGACTAGAAAGTATTGAAGAGAGCCGTTTTGAACTCACTGCAGCGGCATTAGCTATTGTCAGTAGTTTTATGGATGAGTTTGCCATAAAGAGCATTAATGTCTGTACCTCAGCGTTACGTGAGGGGGTGTTATACGGACTAAGCAGTACTGAAGAAGATATGGCACCACGTGATCGTACTGTAAATAACTTATTACACCTGCATCGTATCGACCAAGTATTTAGTAGACGTGTGTTATTACAACTTCAGTTATTTAACCAGCAACTGGCTGAGCAAGGTAAAGCACTGGACGAGATGCACTTTATGTTCTTACGTTATGCGGCTTTACTCCATGAAATTGGCATTAATATCCACTCTAAAAAGCGTCAACATCACGGTGCTTATATTTTACATCATTCAGACATGCCCGGTTTTAGTGAGCAGGGACAGGAAATAATCGCGACTATGGTGGGTGATCATCGTGGCAAAATTAAACAAGCTGTTGTATCAGATATGATCACTGAAAGTGAATATTATCAATTAGTGCAACTGTTAAGGGTCGCTATTATCCTAACGCTAGGTCGCCGAGACTTTCCACTACAATTAGCAAAAATTAAGTTAGAAGGTGATAAATTACAGCTTGATGTACCAGCGGTATTATTTAAAGAAAATGACCTATTCGCTATGTTACAAAAAGAGGTTGCTCAACAACACAAAGCTGGATTAACACTCAAGGTGATTGCAGAGGCCATTGAGTTGTAAAAATGCCGCGAAGTCAGTGACCATAGCAATGGTATTAAATAAGTAATCTCAATTTTGCGCAGAAAAAATGACTTAGTTCAAGGCGTCAGTTACGCCTTTCGACGATTCACTTCGTTAATAGTCTATCGGAGAATTAACCAAAAGAGGTTAATGCTTAAATAGTTGTTCTATTGGCGGAAATGACAACGAAGGCGTCAGTTATTTTAATAAGTAAAATAGATCTGTTACTTAGTGTGATGGGTATAACTAGTAGTTTTAGCGCTGGCTTCTATTTTTACCCGTTAAACTGGATTGTTTATTGGTAATACCATTCCTAAACGTTGAACTGCCACTATCCTTTTTTCATTAGCCTTGCTAGGATCGCTTTTTTGTTTCTGCTAGGTACCTGTTTTGACCATTTCTGCTACTACTTTAAAAGACCATTTAAATGACGTGTTATATAAAGATCAGTTCCGCCTTAAGCGCCGAATTGATGATTTGCGCAATCTAAAAACACCCGAAAAAGTAGAAGCGAGTTTGACCAAAATAGCCGTTGATATTCAAGTATCAATGGACAAGCGTAAACAGCGTTTAGACAACCTACCCGAAGTAAGTTATCCAGACTTACCGGTCAGCCAGAAAAAAGATGAAATCGCCGAAGCGATCGCGCATAACCAAGTGGTGATTATCGCTGGTGAAACAGGCTCTGGTAAAACCACGCAAATTCCTAAAATATGTTTAGAGTTAGGACGCGGTGTGTCTGGTTTAATTGGCCATACACAGCCACGTCGTTTAGCAGCGCGAACCGTTGCTAATCGTATTGCCGATGAGTTGGATTCTGAGTTAGGTGAAACCGTTGGTTACCGCGTTCGTTTTACCGATAAAGTGAGTGACAAGTCGTACATCAAATTGATGACCGATGGTATTTTATTAGCGGAAATTCAAAATGACCGTTTTTTAAGTCAATACGACACGATTATTATCGATGAAGCCCATGAGCGTAGTTTAAATATCGACTTCTTAATGGGTTATTTAAAACGTCTGTTGCCTCGTCGTCCAGACCTTAAAGTGATTATTACTTCTGCAACCATCGACCCTGAACGTTTTGCAAATCACTTTTCAGATAAACGCGGTAAACCTGCACCGATTATTGAAGTATCTGGTCGTACTTTCCCTGTGGGGACCTTATACCGCCCATTAGATGAATATGCGGCGGGTGATCAAATTGAAGGTATCTTCCAAGCTGTTGATGAGTTACAACGTTTAGGCCGTGGTGATATTCTTATCTTCATGAATGGTGAACGTGAAATTCGTGATACTGCAGAGGCCTTAACTAAACGTAAATTGCGTGATACTGAGGTGTTACCTTTGTTTGCTCGCTTGAGTGTGGCAGAGCAAAATAAAATCTTTCAAGGCCATCGTGGTCAACGCATTGTACTCGCCACCAACGTAGCTGAAACATCATTAACTATCCCTGGTATTAAGTATGTGATTGATACGGGGACAGTACGTATTAGTCGTTATAGCTACCGCACTAAAGTACAACGCTTACCTATCGAAGCTATTTCACAAGCTAGTGCCAATCAGCGTAAAGGGCGTTGTGGTCGTGTTAGTGAAGGTGTGTGTATTCGTTTATACAGCGAAGAAGATTTTAATGGACGACCAGAGTTTACCGATCCAGAAATACTGCGTACTAACTTGTCGTCGGTTATTCTACAAATGTTATCGCTTGGTTTAGGTGAATTAAATAAATTTCCATTTGTAGAGCCACCAGAAGATCGCAATATTAAAGATGGTTTAAACCTGTTAGAAGAGTTAGGGGCCGTTAATTTAAAGGCTAAAGATCCACGTAAAAAGCTCACTGGACTAGGACGTCAATTAGCCAAGTTACCCGTCGATCCACGCTTAGCACGAATGATTCTAGCGGCAAAAGAGTTTAATTGTGTACATGAAGTGATGGTGATCAGTGCTGCGTTAAGTATCCAGGATCCTCGTGAACGCCCAATGGATAAGCAACAAGCTTCTGATGAAAAGCATCGTCGTTTTTATGATAAAGAGTCTGACTTCATCACTTATGTAAACCTATGGAATTACATTAATGAACAACGTGAAGAGTTAACCAATAACAACTTCCGTAAAATGTGTCAGAAAGATTTCTTAGCCTACATGCGTGTGCGTGAATGGCAGGATATTTACACTCAAATCAAACAAGTTACTGATGAGTTAGATATTAAAGTAAGCGATACACCTTCAAGCTTTGATGCTATTCATCAAGCCTTGTTAGCAGGTTTACTGTCGCATATTGGTTTAAAAGATAAAGATGCAGAATACTTAGGTGCACGTAATAGTAAATTCTATATGTTCCCTGGTTCAGGTTTATTTAAAAAACAGCCTAAATGGGGCATGTTTGCAGAGTTAGTTGAAACCTCTAAATTATTTGCACGTGTCGCTGCGCGTATCAAACCTGAATGGGTTGAGAAGCAAGCACAACACCTTATTAAACGCAGTTATGCTGAGCCGCATTGGCAGAAAAAATCGGGGGTAGTAGGGGCGTTTGAAACACAAACGCTTTATGGCATTCCTATCGTCAGCAAACGTCGTGTTGTTTACACACAAATCGATCCTGTATTATGTCGTGAACTGTTTATTCGTCATGCCTTAGTAGAAGGGGAGTTCGAAACACACCATCAATTCTTTAAAGATAACCAAGCGTTATTAAACGATATTGAAGAGTTAGAGCATAAATCACGTCGTCGTGATATTTTGGTGGACGATGAAACACTGTTCCTATTTTACGATGAAATTGTGCCGCAAAATGTTTGTAGTGCTAAACAGTTTGATAGCTGGTGGAATCGTGAAAAGAAACAGCAACCTGAGTTATTAAATTATCAGCGTGATCAAGTGATGGCGCATGATGCCGATAAAGTGACTGCTAATGCTTATCCTGATTTTTGGCAAAAGGGTGATTTCCGCTTAAAATTAGAGTACGCCTTTGAGCCGGGCACTAGCCAAGATGGTGTCACGGTAAATATTCCTTTAGCCTTGTTAAACCAAGTATCTGAGCAAGGGTTTGATTGGCAAATTCCGGCGTTACGTGAAGAGTTATTAGTCGCGTTAATCAAAACTTTACCTAAAGCGATACGCCGTAACTTTGTGCCTGCGCCTAACTATGCAGAAGCAGCTATGGCTAATTTAGCGCCATTACAAGGGTCTTTATTAGAAGCCTTTGAAAAACAACTATTACGCATGACGGGTGTACGTATTCCTGAAAATTCATGGGATGTGAATGCCTTACCTACGCATCTGCGTATTAAGTTTAATGTGGTTGACGACAAACAGAAAAGTGTTGCCGTGGGCACCGACCTAAAATTGTTACAACACGACCTAAAAGGTAAGGTAAAACAAACTTTATCTAAAGTGTCGAAACAAGGCATTGAGAAGTCTGACTTAGTTGAGTGGGACTTTGGTAAATTACCTAAATCATTCAAGAAAGATCACGGTGGTTACGAAGTTAAAGCCTATCCTGCATTAGTAGATAAAAACAAAAGTGTGGCCATTGAGCTGTTTGATAGTGAAGACAAAGCGCAACGCTTTAACCAAGCTGGTGTTCGCCGTTTAATTCTATTAAATGTGCCATCACCGATTAAATACCTGCAACAAAGCTTGCCCAATAAAGCTAAGTTAGGGTTGTATTTTAATCCCTTTGGGCAAATTAAAGACTTAATTGATGATTGTATAAGCTGTGCGGTGGATGCCATTCTAGACGGTGAAGTACATCCGCAAGAAGCGCCTGAATTTGAAGTGCAAAAAGAGAAAGTACGCGCTGAATTAGCTGATAAAACCTTACAAATTACGCAGCAGGTTGAAGAGGTGTTAACCCTAGCCCATGCTGTTAATAAACTGCTTAAAGGTAAGGCTGAATTAACTATGCTTGTAGCCAAAGGTGACATTAAATCACAACTAGAACGTTTGATATTCCCTGGCTTTGTATGCCAAGTGGGTGAAGCCAAGTTAAATGATATTAAACGTTACTTATTAGCGTTACAAAAACGTTTAGAAAAACTACCTGTAAACCCAAATCAAGATCGACTAAACACCATTGAACTTCATGAACTCGAAGAACGTTACCGTGCTTTATGTAAACAGCTTTTAAGTAATGAGAATGAACATGAAGGTTTAGCAGAAGTGTATTGGATGATGGAAGAACTACGTGTTTCACTGTTTGCTCAACAGTTGGGGACACCTTATCCAGTGTCCGCTAAACGTGTTAGGTTAAAGTTAACTGAGTTAAAAGGTTAGAAGTATTTAAGAAGGAAAAGTTAAAAGTTAAAGGTTAAAGGTTAAAAGTTAAAGGTTAAAGGTTAAAAGTTAAAGGTTAAAAGTTTTAGCTGTTTCATTCCCATGCTTTGCTTGAGAATGCAGACTTGAAGCTATATTGTCGAGCTGCTTACCTGTACTTTTCCGACAGTCTTACTGGTTCCCATGCTTTGTGTGGGAATGAAGACTTGAAACTATATCACAGAGCTGCTTGCCTGTACTTTTCCGACAGTCTTACTGGTTCCCATGCTTTGTATGGGAATGCAGACTTGAAACTATATTGCCGAGTTGCTTACCTGTACTTTTCCGACAGTCTTACTGATTCCCATGCTTTGTGTGGGAATGCAGACACGAAGCTATATCGTAGAACTGCTTACCTGTACTTTCCGACAGTCTTACTGGTTCCCATGCTTTGTGTGGGAATGCAGGCAATTCCCAATTCCACTTTATCTGTGTCAGCAGGTATCCCCATGACATTGAATAACTCCCATAAACAGCACTAATCGCTTTATTTTTTGTGAAGTGAGCGTAAAGGGTGATTTGTATTATGAAACAGCTAAATTAGTGGTGTAAATAAGCAACTTTGATGGGTTTTTTGATGTTGTTAATAGAATATAATGACCAAAGAGCATTTATTTTATAAATAATTAAAGTCAGCTGCGTCTAGCTAATAATATCAAATTACTCTAAAATTACTATCTTATAATTTTGGTTATCTACTTAACTTTAGTTATGCTTAATAAAAGTGTAATTTAGTTAAATATCAACGCATTAAATAATTAATTTTATATAGTTTAATGAGTTTTTACAGCTCAAAAATGATTGTGGTTGCTGGTTGTAAAAGGTAATTTAATGCTGAAATTTTTGAGAAATTAATGTGTTGAAACGATTTCGTTATCCAGAATTAAAGTGGCTTAAACAGCACTTCTACTTTTGAGTATGGATAGAAAAAGTATCCTAGGGACATGTTAAATTGAAATTACCCTTTAACTTTAAACCTTTCCTAACTCTGATTTAAATTTAGCTAAATATATATTTGGCCTCTATCAAGGTGATTAAATGAAATACGATGCAACCATACTTTATATTAGAAATGCAGCTAATACACGCAAAGTATATTCAGATTTTCTTCATGAAAATTTTGCAAAGGTTATTGAAGCTGATGATGGGTTAGAGGGGATAGCAAAGTTTAAACACCATAAGCCACAATTAGTGATCACTGAAATCGAATTACCGAAAATGAGTGGCGTTGAATTAATTCACGAAATACGCAAAGCCAATACAAACACACCCATCATTATATTCAGCGCTTATATTCAAGAAGATTTCTTATTAGATTCGGTTAAAGATAAAATTAATGGTTTCGTGAGTCGACCGACAGATACAGAAACACTAGGGCGAGTTATCAATAATGTGTTAACAGGTGGCGATTATCAAGCATTAATCGATGAACAAAAAATGCTATCAGAACGAGAAAAGTATGCAGTACTTCCAAAAGAAAAACTAATTTCAGAAACGAATGGTTCAATGGTGGTAGGCATCGGCTCGAGCGCGGGTGGGTTAGAGGCGCTAACTTCACTGATTAGGGGATTACCTGAAAGTAATAACTGTGCTTATATTGTCGCTCAACACCTTAGCCCTAAGCATAATACTATGCTGGTTGAGTTACTTGCTAGAGAAAGTAACTTGCGTATTAAGGAGGTGGAAAGTGGTGAAGAGCTTGAAAGTGACGTTATTTATATTACACTGCCCAATACAAATGTTGAGATAAACGCAGCAAACCAACTCATTTTATCCGCTCCCGAAAAACATTCGTTCTTGCCAAAACCATCTGTGAATCAGTTGCTTATATCCATCGCTAAATATAAAAAAGAAAAGTCGGTTGGCATCATTTTATCGGGCACTGGCTCAGATGGTTCGCAAGGTATGCGTGCGATTAACGCCGAAGGAGGGATTACCATTGTTCAAGAGCCTAGTACTGCAAAATACGATGGTATGCCAATGGCTTCAATCAACGGTTCAATCGTTGATATTTTAATTGAGCCTGAAAAGATAGGGAAAGAGCTGGTTTCATTAGCTAACTTCCCTCGACAAAATGTATTAAAAAGACATCAAGTGACGCCTGAAAATGATTATATATCGGTCATTTTTGAGCTATTACATAAAGCAAAAAATGTTGATTTTTCCGTTTATAAAAAAGCAACCATTGGGCGACGTATTGAACGCAGAATGGTGGCATTAAAAGTCACTACATTAAATGAATACGTTAAATTAATTTCAAGCTCGCCCAAGGAAGTTGAGTTACTTTTTAAAGATATTTTAATCGGAGTGACAAGCTTTTTTCGAGATAATGAAGCTTACGAGTCGCTTGAAAATCATTTGAATACTTACTTAGAGCAAACTCCTGACTTAAAAGAGTTGCGGATTTGGATGCCGGGAGCATCCACAGGAGAAGAAGCCTATTCTGTTGCCATTATATTAAATGAATTATTAAATGAACGGCAGCAATCTCTAGACCTGAGAATTTTTGCAACAGATATAGATGAAGATGCCTTAAAAATTGCTCGTCGAGGTGTTTTCAGTCAAGCATCAATCACTAAGGTGTCTGATACTTATATTAAAGATTACTTCACCATTTCAAATAATGAATTTGAAGCCACAAAAGAACTACGACAAAATATAGTGTTTTCTTATCATAATCTTTTATCTGACCCTCCGTTTAAAGATGTAGACCTTATCGTTTGTCGTAACTTATTAATTTACTTTAACCTTGATGCACAAAACTGGATCATGCCTGCTTTCCATTATGCATTAAAAAGTAACGGGTTACTTTTTCTTGGGAAATCCGAGAATGCCACTAATTTTGAAGACTCTTTTGCCCCTGTTGATAAAACTAATAAAATATTTAAAAGTGTGGCTTCACACAAAAAAATTATCCTGCAATCACAGTTAAGCCTCCTGTCTACACTCAGCCTGAATTAGATAATGCCACTACAAAACAAGTAAACAGGCCAATACAAGATACAATTATAGCCGAAGCAACCAAGCTATTGATGCCAAATATGATTGTTACTAATGAGCAACTTGATGTCATTTATAAAAAAGGCGATTTGGATTTTTTCACGATACCAGAAGGGTATGTTTCCTATAATATTTATAAAATTGTTGATTCACGTTTAGCAATGGATTTGAGGAAGTTATTTAGTGACCTTAAGCAAGGTGCAACGGTGGCTGTTAGTAGTTATATTCCTTTACCACATAAAAATGGCACAACTCGATTTATCAAAGTGTATCTCGTTCCAGTATTGAATGGTCGCAATCAAACCTATATTTATTATTTTCAAAGTATCTCTGGTGATGACTTTCCATTCTTGAATCAAACTGAAAGCGAGCCTTTGCCTTCATCTTCTCAGGAGTTAGAGTTTGAATTGCAACGTACTAAAGAGCATATGCAAACGCTTATTGAAGAACTTGAAACTTCTAATGAAGAGCTTCAATCAACCAATGAAGAGTTACAAAGTGCCAATGAAGAGCTTCAAGCAACTAATGAAGAGATGGAAACCAGTAATGAAGAGTTGCAGTCAACCAATGAAGAGTTACACACGGCTTATGCTGAACTAAAAGAGATGTATCTAGAGAATACCAATATAAAGGAAAGCTATGGTGCGTTAAATGATCGATATGAATCTGTATTAGATAATATTAACGACGGAGTGGTGATTACTAATCTGGAAGGTATTATTCTCAAAACGAATACGGCAATGCAAGGTTTTTGTCGGTTACCCAGAGAGCAATTGTTGGCGAAGCATTGGTTAAACTTAGCCCCTGTACAGATGGACATTGATTTTTCAAATCGAGAAAAAGAACTCACTGAAAGTGGTAAATTTGGTCCCTACAACATTCATATTAAATCGGAAAATGGTATGGATACCATTCTTCGAACTGAAGATTATTTAAGTCGAGATGAAAAGGGCAATTCACAGATTTGGTCATTTGCATCGGATATTTCAAAAGAAACCTATGCGCGCCAAGAGTTATTATTAAGCCAGCAAAAATTTAAGGCCACATTTGATTATGCCAATATTGGTATTGCACATGTTGGACTTAAAGGTGAGTGGATTTCGGTCAATAAAACGATTTCAACGATGTTGGGGTATAGTGAAGAAGAGTTAATGAATTTAACCTTCCAAAATATCACTTGTAGCGATGATTTAGAGAATGATTTAGTCTACTTTCAGGAACTGCTAGATGGAAAAAGTGACTCCTATAAAGTAGAAAAGCGTTATTATAAAAAAGATGGCGAGTTATTCTGGGCCATGCTTTCTGTTTCGATTATTCGAGAGCAGGGTCAACCTAAGTATTTCATCTCTGTTATTGAAGATATCAATACACAAAAACGCTTGTCTTTAGATAGTATCCAAGCAAAAACCGTATTTAAGACCACACAAGAAAGCATTGTTATCACCGACCAAGAAACAAACGTCATTAATGTTAATCCTTCCTTTGAAAATTTAACGGGTTATTCCATTGATGATATTAAAGGTGAATCTTTATCAATACTTCGCTCTGAGATGCATAGTGAAGAGTTTTATAATGATTTGGAACGTGCTTATAAACAGAGCGGTATTTGGTCGGGAGAGATTATTTGCAAGGCTAAAAATACGGACGTTTTCCCTGTTTACCTTAATATAAGCGCTGTCCGAGATGATGAGAGTAACATTATCCAATATGTGGTGGTGTTAACGGATATCTCTCTGATTAAACAATCTCAGGATAAAATACAGTACCTTGCGAATCACGATTCGTTAACTGGTTTACCTAACCGAACTTTATTATCAGACCGAGTAGAACATGCGTTACAGGAAGCGCGCCGTTCTAAGAAGCACATTGCGGTTTTCTTTATTGATTTAGACCGTTTTAAAATTATTAATGATGGCCTGGGACATAAGGTGGGGGATGGGGTATTAATAGAAGTCGCTAATCGTTTTACCAAGGTGTTACGTTCTGAAGATACCGTTGCAAGAGTCGGCGGTGATGAGTTTATTGTGATTGCTCAAGATTTAGATTCTGCACTTGATGCCTCTAAAATTGCTACTAACTTGCTTGAGTCGATTCAAAAAGAGATGATTATTGAAGAGCATAAGATAAAAGTCGGTGCCAGTATTGGCATTAGTATTTATCCTAATGATGGCCTTTCTGGCGATGAATTAATACGCCAAGCTGATATTGCTATGTATGATGCAAAGGAGCATGGGCGTAATATTTATCGTTATATCTCACAAGAGCTTTCATCGGATGCTTTTGAAAAAGCAACCATGGAAAGTTCAATCAGAGATGCGTTGAATAACGATGAATTTGAGATCTACTATCAACCCATTGTCGATGTGAAAACAATGACCCTTTCGCATTTAGAAGCATTGATCCGTTGGAACCACCCTAAACTTGGTTTAATCATGCCGAATAAGTTTATTCCATTGGCAGAGGAATCTGAGCTTATTACTGAGATTACTAAATACATCACTTTAAATGTGATGAGAACAATCCATGAAATAAGTAAATCTAATGATTATGATTGCAAAGTCGCGATTAACTATTCATTAAAAGATTTGGAAAGCGACGAACTCTTCTTTACCTTTAAAAAGTATCTGCAACAATTCAATATCAAAGACAATGCGATTACGCTCGAAATAACCGAAAGAAAAGTTATTTTATCTAATGAACAAAACCAAAAGCATTTAGCGCGATATAAAAAATTGAATGTATTATTTTCCATGGATGATTTTGGGACTGGCTATTCGAATTTGGGTTACCTTATTAACAATCCTTTTGACCAACTAAAAATTGATCGTTGCTTTATCTCAAAAATAGGTGGAATAGGCACTGCTGAAGAGGTAGTAAAAGCAGCGATATCGATTGCTAAAGCATTACAGCTGAAAAGTGTGGCAGAGGGGATTGAAACCCAAGAGCAACTGGAGTTTGTTAGAGATAATGGTTGCGATCTCGCTCAGGGTTTTTATTTTCAAATCCCCGAGCCTATTGCTAAATTACTTGGTCATTTGACGGTTGAAAAAAATATCACCAGAAAAGACCAACGCCGTTAATAAGCTCTAAATAAGTTCATTAATATTATGGCTAGTCTCTTATTTTAATAAAGGCTAGCCTTGTTTTATTTTCTTATATTAGATCTTTCCTCTCTAATCCTCTATGGAACTACGTTTCCCGAAATAGCTATTTGGCGCTTGCCTTTATTTAACAACCAATACACAAACAGGAATGCGGGTATATTCATTAATAACCCATACATTAATGGAATCGTCATTAATGCAGGTTGATGCATAATAGTAAAGGCAATCATCATTGCTGTACCTGCATTTTGAACACCCACTTCTATGGCAATGGTTTTTCTATCAGTATCATTAACATTCAGTTTTCCAGTAATAAAATAGGCAATGATTAATGCCAAACTACATAAGGCCATTACTGCGACACCTTGTAACGAAAACATTGCTGGAATAATACTTAGATTGGCCAGAACAAGGGCGCTAATGATCATTAACATGGAAATTGTTGAAATCTTTTTAATTAAAGGAATAACAGACTGTGACCACTGATCAGCAAAATAACCTATACACATGCCAATAACGGTAGGTAGCAAGGTCACTACAGTGAGCTGTTTGATTGCAGGCAATAGTGGTAAATTGAAAAGTTTGCTATCTGCGTTACCTGTGTAATGAATGAAGCCAATAAAAGCTAAGGGTAAAATAAGTGGCGATAACATACTGACTATACTGGTTAAGCAAACGCTTAAGGCAAGGTTACCCTTTGCAATAAAAGAGAATAAGTTTGATGTTGCCCCACCTGGGCATAATGCCAATAAAAACAAACCAGCCGCTGCGGCTTGATCAAGCGAAAAGGCTTTAATGATAAGCAGTGCCAATATAGGTAGTAAACACAGTTGTAGTAAAAAACCAATAATAGCGACCCTAGGTGTGTTTAAAACAGCTTTAAAGTCTTTTATTTTTAAGTTCAACCCCATCCCTAACATCACTAATCCCAATACAACGGGCAACATAATTTGAGTAATAGTTTGAGCGATAACTGGTGTCATAAATACCCTTAACTTAGGAGTAACTTGATGCTATCAATATACTGTGCGTGTCAGGCGCTCGTTTTGATATAGCGCAGTATTTAAGATTTTAAGTGGGGTAAATTCACTTTTTGTTTTGGCTGTTGCGGAATGATTGATTGTTGCTAGCAGGAAGCGTTATTAGCTTTCTACAGAGTGATAACTTATGTTTATAATATGCGTTAAAATTTAATTAAATGAGAAATATATGTCGAATCCTCCTTGTCCAAAATGTCACTCACAATTTGTATATCAAGATCAAAATCAGTTGATCTGTCCTGAATGTGCCTATGAGTGGAACCCATCTGAAATACTTGCTGAAGAAGCGAGTTTAAAAATTAAAGATTTTAATGGTACATCGCTTAATGAAGGGGACAAGGTCACCATGATTAAAGACCTTAAAGTAAAAGGAAGCTCTCAAGTGATTAAGGTCGGGACTAAAGCCATTATTAAGCGAATAGTTGAAGGTAAAGATCACCAACTTGACTGTAAAGTAGATGGTGTTGGCGAAATGATGGTAACGGCTAAATTTGTTAAAAGAGCCTGAGTGATACATTAAGCAAAAGGTTAGCAATCATTTGAAAAGCCTTTGAAGATGTATTAGAAAATGTTATTTCATGGCTTTCAGGAAAACAACTTAACCAACTTAAGTCGCTTTCCTATTAATAAAAAACCAACCTATGCTCCTTTAGCTTTAAATTTTTTAATGTAACAAGGCTAACGCTTCATGGTTATAAAGTCTCGATTTAAAGTTACATAAAGCAATGCTAGTAACATGTTAGTTTCAGTTGTATTTTAATAAATAGACATTGCGTAAAAAACAAAACACACTTAAATTGTTAATTTATCTCATAGTATGCGTTAATAAGGGAGCGTCATATTAACTCTGTGTATTGCAATTGAATGGCACCAAGAGGATTTACTATGGAAATAACTGCACCAGAAAGCTGGTTAGTGGCTTTTAAACAGCACTGTAAGCACCATCCTTATCTTATTATCGCATTACTTGCCTCTGTTATATTAATCACTTTATTGATTCTACATTCCATTCATTTAGGCGAGCAGGCTTATTTAAAATATGCCCTGTTAGGTGGCACAGCTGGTTTTTTGGCTACTGCCGCTGGTACGTTACCTGCGCTGTTTATTAAAGAGATCCCGCGTAAATTATCAGATGCGATGCTTGGCTTTGCGGCCGGAATGATGTTAGCCGCTTCTGCATTTTCACTGTTATTGCCTGGTATTGAAGCTGCAATAGATTTTACAGGTAGCTCTTTTTTAGGCTCTATGGTTGTGTTATTTGGTATGGTTATTGGTGTTGCGTTGATGATGGGCTTAGACGAATTTGTGCCCCATGAACATATGGATTCAGGGCCTTGTGGTGCAGGCCATGAAGCCTGTAGTCGAGCATGGTTATTTGTGTTCGCCATCGCATTACATAATTTTCCCGAAGGGATGGCGATTGGGGTCGGTTATGCGCAAGGTGATTTATCTGTAGGAGTACCTTTAACTACTGCAATTGCATTGCAAGATATTCCGGAAGGTTTAGCCGTTGCACTCACATTGCGGGCGACCGGGTTTAGCACTGTCTTTTCAGTGTTGATTGCAGCAGCAACAGGGGTGTTAGAGCCACTTGGTTCAATACTCGGTGTGAGTCTAGCGGGTGGCTTCATGATTGCTTATCCGATTGGTTTGGGATTAGCGGGGGCGGCAATGTTGTTTGTTGTTTCCAATGAGGTGATCCCAGAAACCCATAGCAATGGTAATAAAACTGTCGCCACTATAGGCTTGATGATTGGCTTTGCTTTAATGATGTTGTTGGACACTACTTTAGGTTAAAACGGGACTTAAAAATTTCAAAGTTAATACAAAACTCTTGTTTATCAGTAATGAGAGTTTTTAGCTGAATGTTGTGTAGTTGTTTTAGAATTTCCACCTATAGTTAGCTATTTTTAAATTATTAAACTAATTTTATGAGTAAAGGTTTAAATTATTGATTACATATCAATATTTTCACTTTAAAAGCTAATTATTAGTATTTATTTAATTTTTAATGATTAATATGTGAAAATAAGATCTTTTATCTATGGGGAATTGGATATGGCTAATGTTGTAGAATTAATCTCTACAAAAAAGTACATCTACGTGTATGCGATAGCTTGTCTGGCATCGGTTTTTATTTGGTTAACTCATTTTTTACTGCCACTTCAATTTGGTAGTTTACTCAGTGCTTTGCTCCTTTTCTTAGTGATAACTGCGAGTCTACTATGCATCGCAACTATTACTTACAAAAAACAACTCTATATTACTAATCATATTCTCCAAAACATTACAGATTTTGTCGTAATTAAGGATCAAGAAGGGCGCTTTATTTATGGTAATAAGCGTGTTACTGACTGGTATAACACAACGGAAGCCGAGTTAGTTGGAAAAACAGATTATGATTTTACTGGTAATTTAGCGCAGTCTGAAGCCATGTTAAAAAATACAACATCTGTGTTAAATACATTTAAAACTGAAGAAACCTTTGATGTTTTTGTTGATGTTAAAGACAATAAAACACATCATTTTTACTCGATTAAGATCCCTTTCTATAATGCAGACAAGCAATTGCGACTATTTGTTATCTCTAAAGATATTACTGAAATAATCGAATTACAAGAAGAGTCTGAGAAAAACAAAGCTCGCTTACAGAATGTATTAGGTGTTTCAGAGGAAGGGTTATGGGAATGGAACCCTCAATCCGGTTATGTTAGTTATAATGAGCGATGGGAGTTGATGACTGGTGTTTGTGCAGGTGAAGGCTCTTTTGATGAGTACGCAAATTGTATTTTTGAAGAAGATAAGGCGATTGTATTTGATGCCATTGAAGCGATGCTAGATGATGATGTGACATTGAATATTAAATATCGTTTAAGACGACCTGATGGGGTGGTAATGTGGGTGTGGGACCGAGGGAGAATTGCTGAACGTGATGCTCAAAATAACCCAACATTAGTGGTCGGGTTAGCGATGGATATCACCCAAGAAATGTATAACAAACAAAAAATCAATGAATTAGCTTATCATGACCAATTAACAGGGCTTAACAATCGTTTTCAGTTTGAAATAGACCTATCTAATACACTGAAAAAAAGCCAAGAAGAGGACGTTTATAGCGCCTTGCTGTTCTTAGACCTTGATCGATTTAAGTTGCTCAATGATAGTTATGGCCATCACATGGGCGATAAATTATTAACTATCATCGCACAAAAATTATTGAGCCATAAACAAGGTGAAGAGTTAATTTCGCGATTTGGTGGCGATGAATTTGTAGTGATCCTACCTCTGGTTGATAAACAGTTATCAGCAGCGACAGCCTACACAACAACCTATGCTAATCAAGTAATTAATTTGTTATCTGAAGCGGTCTCTTTAACCAGTGATTTACAAGACATTAAAATTGAATATGAAGTGACTGCAAGTTTAGGCGGTGTCATTTTTAAATCTGGCGATGTGCAAGAAAATAAAATTCTACAATTAGCTGACATGGCGCTATATAGAGCAAAAGGCAACGGTGGTAATGAAGCAGTCATCCTTGACCCTGCAACTGAAAATGATTTAAACCATAGCGGTGAATTACAAAAAAGTATGCGCGATTCTATTGAGGCCCTTGACTTCTGCATCCACCTACAGCCTAAATACTCTAATACATGCCAAATCATTGGTGCAGAAGCCTTAGTACGTTGGCAGCACCTAGTTTAGGTTTATTAGCACCCTATGATTTTATTGCTATGGCTGAAGAGAGTAATTTAATTATTCCTATTGGCATGCAAGTACTTGAGCAAGCTTGTGAACAACTGAAAAAATGGCAAACATCTCCTGAAACAGCGCATTTTACACTTGCTGTAAATTTAAGCGCTAAACAGATCTGGCAAAAAGATTTCGCAGAAAAGATTATTGATGTGGTAAATAGTTATCAAATTGATGCGAGTAAATTGATTGTTGAAGTGACAGAATCTATTTTTATTAAAGATTTAAAAACCGCGACCGTTAAGTTATATAAACTTAAAGGTATTGGCATCTCCGTTTCACTTGATGACTTTGGAACTGGGTTTTCATCTTTAAGCTATTTGCGTGATTTACCGATAGATGAAATAAAGATTGATCGCTCGTTTATGCAAGATATTAATCATGATAAAAAAGCCTTAATGATGGTCAAGTCGATTATCAGTCTAGCCGATAATTTTGATATGCAAGTGGTCTCTGAAGGAGTGGAAGAGAAGCCTCAGTTTGAATTATTAAAGCAACTTGGTTTATCCATCTTCCAAGGTTTCTATTTTAGTAAACCAATCCCAGCAAAGGATTTAGATAAGTTAATCAAAGACACGAATAACTAATATAAAATCGCTTATAACAAGTAATCTCACAATGCATTTTTGTATACAACTCTAGTTTGTGAATGCAAAGTTTTAGTTGTTATAGTGAGTTAATACACTCCTGCTGACATGCTTATTCGCATGCATTTATGCTAGCCATGTTATACCCATCACGCTAATCAACATCTTTTGGTTAATTCTCGGGAGATGTTTTAACTCAGCTTACCTTTGTGAGACTGAAGTTATACCAATTGTAGTAAATAACTGATCTAAATTTTGCGCCGGAAAAATGGCTTAGTTTGAGGCGTAAGTTGATGTAAATGGTTGTTCCCTATACGAAACTTACAACGAAAAATAAGTTGTTTTAACAAGTAAAATAGATCAGTTACTTACTATTATTGGTATTATGTTTTAACCTCACTCTAACCCCTCTCAGTCTTCGTATGTGAAATATCGTACGCACATTTAATATAATTGCCATGATTGGAAGGTTAAAACGAGTGCGTGAATACGCGGCTAAACACTATTAAGAGTGTTGTAGGGATGTGTTTTATGAAGCTATTATATCAAATAAGTGATCTAAATTTTACGTATGAAAAATGGCTTAGTTTAAGGCGTAAATTGAGCCTATCTATGATTAACTTCGTTAATCATCTGTCGGAGAATGAACGAAAAAATATTCATCCTTTAATGGCTATTCTCTTCATGAAATTTACTACAAAGAAATAAGTTATTTTAACAAGTAAAATGAGATCAGTTAATTAGTATGATTGGTATTATGTCTATGCATCAAAATTTTTGTAAAAAAAGAGTATATTGTCTGAAAATATACTCTTAACCTTTGTCAAATAACAAAATTCAGATTTTGATTCGTTTGTTATATTTAGACTGAAAGTGTTTAGGCTGACTGTGTTTAGATTGTTAAATCAGCTTCTACGCTATTAACTTTAAGGCGTGCTAATGCTAAGTTAGCAATTGATTTACTTAGCACTAAATAAATAAATAAGTCAGTATTTGATTTTAGAGGGCAAATGATATGATACTGTTTGTTTAGTGTAATTAATATATCATCAATTTCGTCATCAAGTTTTAATTCTTGTATTGCTCTTTTCTTTGCAGATACTACTTCAGTATTAACCGCAGCAGCCATATCTAGGTCTATGCTATCACCTAACTTACCAAGAACCATACCTGAACTACTGTCCACGATACACGCAGCAACAGCACCATTGATTTCTAATAATTGTGTTAAAGCTTTTTCAATATTTGCCATTTTTATAACCTTTCCTTAGTTTAATTGATTATCATTTAGAATTTTTTGAATAAGTTTACAACATTGTTTTGCCGATAAAAGTAACTCTCCAAGAAGTTTTTTATCTTCTGAAATAAACGTCATCACAACTGTAGTTGTTTCGGCCTGTATTGTACACCAAATTATTTTCTTTAAATTACTTTCAAGTATTAACATATCGCAGCCATGGCCGGAAATTTCATGTGAAATAGACTTGGCTAGTGAATGGATTGAGCCACTCATCGCTGCTAGTTTTTCCTGTGAATTATCATTAAATTTAGAAGAGGCAATACAAAACCCATCTGGTGTAGAAATCACAGCAGAACTGATCTGTGGTGTATTGTTAATAAAGTCTTGTAAAACGGAGTTAATCTTTTGTACTTTATTAACACCAAAAATTTTTCAACTAAAAGCATTGTAGTCATTCTCCTAGAGTATATTGAGATTCACAAAGACTAATTAAACCGTCTAATAAAACTAGTACGTCTTCTTTTTCTCGTACATCAACAGTAAATACAGGTATAGAGAGCCCTTTTGATTTAAGGTGCTGATGATAAGAGAGAACATCTACTTCGTCATTCAGGTCGCTTTTAGTAATGCCTATTATTGCTTTAGACTGATTAATCAAGTTAGCAAAACCTTCTAAATAGATATCTAAACTTGCGAGGGGATCTGATACCGAGTTATCAATTAAAATGATAACACCTAACGAACCATCAGAAATAACTGACCACATAAAGCTTAATCGTTGCTGCCCTGGTGTACCATAAAGTAACAGTTTAGATTTATCACTTAATGTTAACGTACCAAAGTCCATTGCCATGGTAGTTAATTCTTTATCGTTCTGTTCTGTATCGTTATTGGTCACTTCCGTTGAAACGGGTTCTATTTCACTAATTGATTTAATTGCAGTGGTTTTTCCTGACCCCATTGATCCAGCAAAAATAATTTTCTCTGTTAATTGTGTCATTACTATATCCCTAAAGATGAACGAATGCGTTTGAAAAGTTGTAATCGATTATTTGTCTCTGGTTTCTCATTTATAACTGCCGATTGTTCTTTAGTATGTGTAGTCGTTAATAAACCAGTTGCAGATAACTCATCAATGAATAGTAGTAATCTTGGCTTTTGAGTTGGCCCTCCCAAAAAGTGTTCCATTTGCTTAAAAGACATCTGTTGAGCCATTAATCTTGTTGCTAGCGGGATAATTTTGTCACCTTTAGTTAGATTATTAAAATCAGGCCAAGCAGATAATTTATAATATAGATCTTGTTCTGGTTTTGCTGCTGGCTCTTCTTTTTTTGGCTCTTCTTCAAAAATAATACTTTCAATAGATTGCTCATCTTCTAAAGGCGAAGGATCTAGAACAAATGATGGAATACTTTCCTTTTGGGGCGTATCAGAGAGCTTTCTTATCTCTTCTTGATAAGAGTCTGATAATCGCGTTATCTCCTCTTGGTGGGAGGCTGATAATCTTGTTATCTCTTCCTGATGAGCTGCAGCTATCTTGGTTAGCTCTTTCTGGTTATCTTCTTTAAATTTTCTAACAGACTGAACAACAGACTTTTCATTTTCTCGTTTTTGAATTAATTGTTTTTCTAGATTGCTAATGGATAATCTTTGTTTATCAATTACCTGTTGGCAAGCCTCAAGCTCAGATAATAATATGTTTTCAATTTCCAGTGATAGCGAAATTTGCATCTCATTTGAGGAGTCAACTAAGTTTTTTACAGCTGTTAAAACATCCTCATTTTGCAGTGACAAAGCTTGATCTGCTTTTTTACTGTCACTTATTCTTTTACGATATTCTCGTAAAACAGCTGTTTTTTCTTCAGGCGTATTCTTAAGAAGAATTGAAAGATACAAATCACTGTGATTTCCATTTGTTATTTCTTCGTGTGTTAAGTCCATTTTACATCCAACCTCAGCTACAGCTTAAATTAAGTGATATTATTCAATTTCATTATGATTTATATATGAGCAAATATAAAGAATAAATATAATTAGTTATGTTTATTTTAGTGATTATTTGATCACTTGTTTAATGCGATATCTGCCGATTTTAGGTCGGTTTTTTCTAAAATTAAAAAACGATTTACATATTTTATTAAATAGTGAGACATAGTCGCTCAAAGCTTATTGCTTCTTTTGACGATCTTGTTGATTATCTCGAGCATAATAATAAAAAAAGGTGGCAAGTAAAACGTATCACCATGAATTTATTCATCTATCACTATTCTGATTTTCAATAATAGTTGATTATTACGTAAAATGTGTAAAGCAATCATATTATTACCATCTATTTTACTCATTCATAGAAAAATACGATTTACGCATTGAGCTAATCCATGAACTAAGCCATCTTCTCTCAGCGGCATTTAGTCGACATCTTTTATTTTGAATTGTGTTAATAAGTCATTATTTAAAAGGATAAGAAGCGGGAGAATGTTTGCAAGAATAAAAAGTAAAGTAGGGTATTTAATGAGGTTGGTCTTTCCTAAAAATAATTCCTTAAAGCCTAATACAGATACTATATTAGACTTTAAGGGATTTATGTTCAGTAACTCTTTAAGATGTAATCGAGCCGCTTATAAACTTTCAGTAAATGTACGTGTTAATACATCTTGTTGTTGCTCAGGTGTTAATGAATTAAAGCGTACTGCGTAACCTGATACACGAATGGTTAATTGCGGGTATTTTTCAGGGTGTTTAATCGCATCTTCTAATGTTTCACGGCGCAATACATTCACGTTTAAGTGTTGACCACCTTCCTGCGCAACTGGGGCTTCAATCGCTACTTCTTTGTATTGTATATCACCTAGTTCAGCTAAAGAGATGATTTGATCTTCAGCGTAAGCATTATCTTTTACACATAAGCAACGAGCCTGTGCATTTTCTTGATCTAATAACCAGAATGAGTTTAATAATGCTGCGTTATTTGATTGTGTAATTTGAATACCTAAAGCCATAATATTTCCCTTAATTTTGTTTAATGAACATGGCAGTTAATATTTGCCATTTAAACTGCCGATTAATTAATCTATTAATGATTATAGGGCTGGATTTATTGGATGTACAACACTATTCACCTACTTTATTTATGGTTTATTTGGGTGCTAATTGAGCCATATCAAAGAAGTTTAGTAACTGGTTGTTTTTTATAAATAATTCATGTTGTTTAAATGTAAAAAAATAAACATAATATTTAACAATAGCTTATATGCTATATTAATAATTAGTCATGGGTTAATAGTAGGTAATTATGTCTTGGTCAGAATTTATAATCGCACAGCAACAACTCCCTTATTTTCAAAAACTGCAACAGTTTATCGATAGTGAAGTCAATGCAGGAAAAACTATCTACCCAATGGAAAAAGATCGTTTTAATGCCTTTGCATTAACCGAATTAGACAAGCTTAAAGTGGTTATTTTAGGACAAGATCCCTATCACGGATCTGGACAAGCACATGGTTTGAGTTTTTCGGTTCAGCCTGGTGTTGCTATTCCACCTTCATTGCGCAATATTTACAAAGAGCTAGCAGATGATTTGGCTTGGGATACATTACCAAGTAATGGTAATTTGAGCCATTGGGCGAGACAAGGTGTATTGTTATTGAATGCGGTATTAACGGTAGAAGCATCCAACGCAGGTAGCCATGCTAAACAAGGTTGGGAGCAGTTTACTGATAATGTGATCGAACATATTAATGAGCAAACTGAAGGAGTGGTTTTTTTATTATGGGGAAGTTATGCGATCAAGAAATCTAGCTTAATCAATCAACAGAAACACCATATTTTGCGTGCAGTACACCCATCTCCTTTATCTGCCTATCGTGGTTTTTTTGGCTGTAAGCACTTTTCAAAAACCAATCAACTACTCGCAGAGCAAGGAAAAGCGCCAATTAAGTGGTAAATATGTTGTTTGTTTTTTAATCGGTTATTTATTGATATGGCGCAGGAGTTATTCGAATAGAGTTGTTTATCATCTATTAATACATTTATTGATAGGTGAAATAACATGATAAATCGAATCCATAAAGATCATATTAATATTATGCAGTTATTAAAGGTGATTGAGAATAAAATTGCGTTGTTAAGAATTGACGGCAATATTGATTATCGGTTATTAAAATCGATTACCGATTATCTTAAAAGTTATGCAGATAAATACCATCATCCTATGGAAGACCTGATCTATGCTTATTATTTAAAATACAGGGTAGTGTCAGATCAAGTAGCGAATCGTTTGGAAGAAGAGCACCAGCAATTAAGTGAATTGACCAAAGAGCTAGATGATATGTTAAGTATGATTTTACTGGATGCGATTATTCCTAAACATATCTTTATTGAAAAACTCGAAACCTTTGTTAGTAAGCAAAAACAACATTTAAGTTATGAGGAGTTGTCTATATTACCTGCTATTCAGGCTAGCCTTACTCCTGATGATTGGGCTCATTTAAGCTTACAATGGAAGCAAAAAGAGTATCAAGATCCATTGTTTGGCGATAGCATTAGTGACCGTTTTAAAACCCTTGCTGAATACATTAACCAAGTTTAATACTACTTATATCATCTCAATCATGTTGTTCTTTGATAGAGGCTGATTAAATTGATTAATCGGCCTTTAAAAAGCTTCCCTTTTTTAAAAAAGTGGCACTATGCGCGTCCACTCCTTATTGCGATAAAAAGAGATCCTTTTATTCTCTCCAATCAAAGACGCAGTGTTGTTAGCTAAATAGCTTTTAATCAACAATACGCTTTAGCTAGTATTTATTTTATTCATTTATTTAATAAGGGCACCGCTTTGCTAGCGCTAAAAAATGTCAGCCAGTTTTCTGAAAATAACTTTAATGATGATTCTTTATTTGCATTAATTGCTCAGGGAATTGAAAGCAATGGCTATAGTATTTTACCAACTGCATTGCCTGAAGCATTAACCGAAACCTTGTTTACTCACCAACAATTGATGGAAGCAGATAAATTTAAAAATGCTGGTATAGGCCGTGGTAAAGAGTATTTAAAAAATGAGTTTGTGAGAACCGATGCTATCAGCTGGATCACAGGTGAAACCGAGGCTGGAGCCGATTGGTTAAACTGGGTCGCAGGTTTACAAAGTTATTTAAATCGTCGTTTGTTTTTAGGCTTATTTTCATTTGAAAGCCACTTTGCTCATTACAGCCCTGGCGACTATTACAAGCGTCATTATGATGCTTTTAAAGGTGAGTCAAATCGTGTTTTATCATTGATTGTTTACTTTAATAGTAACTGGTTAGCAAGTGATGGTGGTGAGTTAGTGTTATATCAGGATCAGCAGAATCAAGTCGGCACAAGAGTTGTACCATTAATGGGGACGATTGTGGCTTTTTTAAGTGAAGAGTTTCCACATGAAGTGTTAGCGGCAAACCGCGATCGTTATTCAATTGCAGGTTGGTTTAGGGTAAATACCTCGGTTACTGACCGGGTTGATCCTCCGCGCTAATGGTTTGTAGTTGTTTAAAAAGAAGTCAGCCTAAATCGCTGACTTCTAATTCAATAGTAACGAGCGTTTTAAGCTAATTTTTTTAACTCATCAATAATATCTTCTGGCTCAGAGCGAACACGGTAATCCACATCGACAAAACGCCATACTGCAGTACCTGCTTTATCTAATATATAGGTAGCAGGGATAGGCATAATATTGGCATTACCATTATTAATTTTCTCAATGTCTAGATTACGGTCAACTTTCATGTGATCTAATACAAAATCAGGCACTTTCCAAGCCACTCCAAACTGCGCTGCGACATCTGCATTTTGATCCGATAACACTTCAAAGCTCATTTCACTAATTTCATTTTTAGTCAGAGAGTCGTCAGGAACTTCAGGACTAATTGCAATTAATTGTGCTCCCAGGCCATGAATCTCTTCTAAACGTGACTGTAAGGCTCTTAATTGTAGGTTACAGTAAGGGCACCAGCTACCACGATAGAAAGTGACAATGACAGGACCTTTTGCTAATAAGTCATCTAATGATGTTAATTTACCCTGTTGATTTGGTAAGGTGAAACTCGGTGCTTTGTCACCTAGTTTCAGTGCATTGCTACCTTCTTTGAATGATTTAGCTTCTTGGATCACGTCATCAATCCCTTTCATAAATTCAGGATTGCCTTTACGGCCTGCTGCAATTTTTGCTTCAGTTTGTTCTCTTAATGTTGTCATTTTTTTCCTAATCAGCTGTTCAAAGTCTAGGCGGAGTTCTTTTATTTAACGCATTGGAAAATAAAAGAACAAGTGTTCAATAACCTATCAGGAAGTATTATAAAAAACAATGTTACTATTGTTTCAATCTCATCAATCAATTTATTTTACTTGTAAAAATAGATGGTTATCTGAACACAACATTGCGTCATTTTTTAATATAACTAGTATGACGACTTAAGGATTAAATATGTCATTGGAGTCAGCGGTTACATTTTTTATTGCTATTTTTATTTTTGGAATTACACCGGGGCGGGTATTTTTGCGGTATTAGCAAGATCAATGGTGAATGGACCTAAAAGCACAGTGACATTAATTTTAGGTATGATAGGCAGTGATGTGCTTTATCTTATTTTAGCCTGTTTAGGACTGGCGACTATTGCTAATAATTGGTCTGAAGTATTTATAGCGATTCGTTATATTGGTGCCAGCTACCTTATTTACCTTGGTTATAAAATGTTTCGCGTTCTTCCTGCATCACAGGAAGGTCTCAAAAGCGAAGCTGGGAGTGCTAAGCAAGTAGGCGAAGTGGCTAGTTTTGTTCAAGGCTTTTTGATCTCTATTTCCAATCCTAAAGTGATCTTGTTTTATATTTCATTTTTGCCAACTTTTATCGATTTAAATGCACTGACTTCATCGGATATTGTATTAGTGTCAGTACTTTCTGCTTTTGCGTTGTTTACCGGTTTAATGATGATTTCGGTGGGAGCTAGTCGTATGGTAGTGCTGTTAAAAACACCAAGCGCACAGAAAAGGTTAAATCAAGTAGCTGGTGGTATTATGATTTTGGCTGGTTTATATCTAGCCCTAAGGTAAGCTGATATAAGTAATGGAGGCACATTTATGTGATGCCTCCATTATGGGTTACTTCTCCATTAACAGCTTCACTGCTAAACCAATCATAACCACGCCTGTTAAGCGTTCCATGATAAGTTGTGTTTTACCCCCATCGAAGCGTTTTTTCGCCACTACAATCATACGGCTAATAAAAGCTTGCCAACATAGTGCAATCACAAAATGAATGGTTGCCATTAATAAAGATTGCATGAAAGCTGAATATTCTGGGTTAATAAATTGCGGTAAAAATGCTAGGTAAAATATAGCTGTTTTGGGATTTAATGCGTTCGACAATAACCCTTCACGGAAGCTTCTAGTGGCTTTAAAACGCCCTTGACTACCAAGCTTTTCTGGATCTTTTGCAGAAGCAAAGAAGCTGTGTCTTAACCCTTGAATACCTAAATACAAGATATATAGGGCACCAATCATTTTCACGGCTTGGAATAGTTGCGGTGATTGTGAAAGTATTAATGAGATACCAACGGCAGATAAGGTTGCGTGGAAGAATAAACCAAAACAGATCCCAACATTAGTGACAAAGCCATCCTTTTCACCACCTCGAGTAGTATTACGAATGACTAATGCAGTGTCGAGTCCAGGTGTTAGCGTTAAGATGGTAATAGCGATCAGAAAAGCTTCAATATGTAAGATAGGCATTGGCGGTCCATTTTCTAAATGATCAAAAATTGCAATAATATGCAGCGTCCTTTTATACCAATTGTATTAAATAACTGATCTAAATTTTGCGCCGGAAAAATGGCTTAGTTTGAGGCGTAAGTTGATGTAAATGTTTGTTCCCTATACGAAACTTACAACGAAAAAATAAGTTGTTTTAACAAGTAAAATAGATCAGTTACTTACTATGATTGGTATTAATTGCTGGTAGGCAACGGTTTAATATAAAACTGAATATCAGGTAGGTCAATATAATACCAAAGCAGGTATAAAAATAAGCTAGGGGGAAGAAGGGATAAATAACAGATACTTAAATAAAAATGAGAAATGTACTTAAGTATCTGTGATGCATTCAGGCAATAAAATACTGTTGTTATTGCCAGTAACTTTCCATCCAGCTTTCGAGAATTAATGCGGCGGATACGCTATCTACTTTGCCTTTTTCTAAGGCTTTATAACCGCCTCGCTCAAATATAAATTCTTTCGCACTGGCAGTGGTTAAACGCTCATCTTGAAATGCTACCTTTGCGCCAAATCGTCCAGCTAGGCGGTTACCAAATTTCTTAGCTCTTTGCGTAATAGGTTGTTCTGTGCCATCCATGTTTAAGGGTAAACCAACAACAATTAGGTCTGGATTCCACTCTTTAATTACCTTTTCTACGGTTTCCCAGCTAGGAATACCATCATTGGCTTTGATCGCGGCAAGTGGTTGTGCCGTGGCGGTGATCATTTGTCCTGTTGCGACGCCGATACTTTTGGTACCGAAATCAAACCCCAGTAGGGCATTTGGGGCTTTATTCTCTGTGCTCATTATGCGTGGCCTATATCGCTACTTAATTGTAATGGGTCTACGCCTAATCGTTGTAAGGAGCTCGCCCAGCGTTGTTCCGCGGGTGTGTTAAAAATAATATCGTTTTCAAAATTGATGGTCAGCCACTGATTTTTATTCATCTCTTCTTCTAATTGTCCTGAATCCCAACTCGCGTACCCTAATGTCACCATGTATTTGGCAGGTTCAGCGGCGGTGCCTAACGATGATAAAACAGTATTTGAGTTAGACATCATTAGGTGTTCATTTAATACAGTACTTTGCACATTATTGTCATTGATAGGGCTATGTAATACAAAACCCCTATCCATGTCCAACGGGCCCCCTAAAAATACTGGGTTTTTGAGTGGAGGTTCTGGCACATGATCAATGCTTTCTGCATTTTTTAATAACTCTTGTACCGTTAGCTTAACTGGATAATTAATGATAAAACCCATTGCACCTAATTCATCATGTTCACATAAGTAAACTACGGATTGCTTAAAGTAGGGATCAGTTAAAGAAGGCATGGCAATCAAAAAATGGTTTTTTAAAGAGGCAACCACTTCTGTTTGTGCATTTTCATCGGTGCGTTTTATATCTGCATCAGTTGAGGATGCATCCAGTACTGAGTCGATCTCTGGATCGGCAAAAGGAAGTTTTGTTTTATCAATCGTCATAGGCTTCTCCATGAATGTTGAATACATTGATAATACGCTGTACTTTTAGAGTATAACAATGCATTCAAATTGATAGGATTTTTTAGCGCTAATTTAAGCGCCTTTTACACGTTTCTCAATGGCATCCATTAATTTCCCACTGATATTAGTCCCGTAAGCTTTATCAATTTCTTGGATGCAAGTAGGACTGGTTACATTGATTTCAGTGACTTTATCGCCAATGACATCTAAGCCAACAAAGATTAATCCTTTCTCTTTTAACTTGGGACCAATGGTATTGGCAATATGCCAATCTGATTCAGATAATGGCTGAGCAACGCCTCTACCACCGGCCGCTAAGTTACCGCGCGTTTCACCTTTTGCAGGAATACGCGCTAATGAATATGGCATTGGCTCACCGTCAACAATTAGGATACGTTTATCGCCGTCTTTGATTTCAGGGATAAATGCTTGAGCCATACAGTAACGTTGTTGATGTTCAGTCAGTGTTTCGATGATCACACCTACGTTGCTATCATTTTCTTTAATACGGAAAATAGAAGCACCGCCCATACCATCTAGTGGTTTTAGGATAACGTCTTTGTGTTTAGCATGAAACTCGCGAATTTTTTCTGCACTGCGCGTCACTAACGTAATTGGCGTGAACTCACTGAACCAAGCAGTAAATAGCTTTTCATTTGCATCACGCAGGCTTTGTGGTTTGTTGACGATTAAACAACCTTCATCTTCGGCACGCTCTAATAGGTAAGTGGCATAGATATATTCGGTATCAAAAGGAGGATCTTTACGCATTAACACCGCGTCTAAATCAGAGAGGGTGTGTTACCGACTCTTCAAGTTGATAAAAGTTACCTTCTTCGCGTTGTACTGTTAATTTTTTAGTACTTGCAAAACAACGACCGTTTTCAAGGTGTAAGTCTTTCATTTCTATGTAGTACAATTCCCAACCACGTGATTGAGCTTCTAATAACATGGCAAAACTTGAGTCTTTTTTAATATTAACGTCAGCGATGGGATCCATCACGATACCAATTTTAATGGTCATAAAATTTCCTATTGATAGTAATTAAGCTAAATCGCCAAAGCGACATTGGAGTGCGGTAATCGCAGTTAATGCCGCAGTTTCAGTGCGTAAAACACGTGGCCCTAATAATGTTTCTGTAAATGCTAAGGTTTCTGTCAGTGTGATCTCTTCATCACTAAATCCACCCTCTGGTCCAATTAATAAACGTACATGTTGGATATCATCAGGTAGCGTATTCATTGAATATTTAGCACGTGGGTGTAAGGTTAATTTACAACAATCAACGGGCTCTTCACTCCACTCTGTCAAAGAGATAACCGGATGGATTGTAGGCACGATATTTCTACCCGATTGCTCACAAGCGGCAATCGCAATTTTTTGCCATTGTTGCTGTTTTTTTGCCATGCGTTCGGCATTTAATTTAACACCACAGCGCTCACTGACTAAGGGGGTAATTTCATTGACCCCTAATTCTACGGATTTTTGCACCACAAACTCCATTCGGTCACCGCGTGAGATGACTTGCCCTAAGTGTAAATATAGTGGGCTTTCATTATCTGAGGCTTGAAATGTGTTTACTTGCGCTTTACAGCTGCGTTTTTGAACCTCTGTCAATTGTGCTGAAAACTGCCCACCTTGGCCGTTAAACAAAGTGACTTGGTCACCTTGGTTAAGGCGTAGTACACGTATATGTTGAGCGGCGTCATCGGAAAGAGTGATGATGCTGTTTTCTGCTAGTGGTTGTGGTTCATAAAAACGAGGGTTGCGCATATCGAGTCTTTTTGTTGTAAATAATAGCTAGTATAGCGCGAAATCTTTCTATGTCGCCATCGCTGAAAGGTCAATTATTCCTATTCAATACAAGCTTTTAGTTTAATCGCCGATTTTTAGTGCAGTGAACCTTAAGCTGGTGCTTTTTATATGCTTTCCTTAATACCAATTGTTGTCAAGATATGGGATACTTTTGCTCTTTTATTTTTTGTGTAAAGTCTAGGAACTTGATATGTCTAACTCTAAGTTAAAAAGTATTACCACTGATCCCAAACGTGGCGTTTATTTCATTGGTACCACTCCACCAAAAAAAGATACTGATTTAGAGCTGGTTTCTGGCATTGCTGATAAATTGTTAGGGCGTTTAGATGAGATCGAATATGACGGTTTAATCGTTTACGATATTCAAGATGAAACGTCTCGTACTGATAAACCACGTCCATTCCCTTTCAAATATACTCATGATTCACGTTTATATTCCAAATTATTACACGATAAAGTCAATAAACCGGTTATTACTTACAAGAGTGTATCGCAACGTGATGCGGCGGACTTTACCGCATGGTTATCTGACGCGTGGCATCAATTCTCTGTTCGTGACTTGGTATTAGTTGGTTCTCCTTCATCGGATGGTGATATCAAATTATCGCTGAATGATGCATATAAAACACTAGCTGACCATCCACAAGATTTTTACTTAGGTGGGGTAACTATTGCGGAGCGTCATGTAGCGAAAGGCAATGAACACCTTCGTTTACGTAACAAACAAGACCAAGGCTGTGAGTACTTTATTACTCAAGCGGTGTACAACGCACAAGCAACCATTGATCTACTAACCCGTTATGCTAGTGAATGTAAGCAACAAGGTATCCAACCAAAACGAGTCATTTTAACCTTCTCTCCTTGTGGTAGTGCTAAAACCTTAGAGTTTATCGAATGGTTAGGTATTTCAGTACCAGAAGCCACGTCACTGCGTATTTTAGAGTCTGATAACCCATTAAAAGAATCATTACAGATCAGCCGTAATAACTTTGAGCAAATATTACAGGCCGTATTACCTTTTAATATTCCGCTTGGATTAAACATCGAAAGCTTAACCAATCGCAAAGAAGAGATAGATGCTGCTATATTATTATTTAAACTTCTTAAAGCCACGTTGGATTTAAAACTGGCTGAATCTCAACTATAGGTCGAGTACACCATGAGCTTGTCGAAGGAAGCACAAACGGAATTGACACGGGTAGCCGTGTTCGCAGGACAAATTTTACATCAACACGGCGCAGAAAGTCGTCTGATTGAACAAACGACACAACGTATCGGTTTAGCGTTAGGAGCTGATAACATAGAGTTATCTGTTAGCCCCGATGCCATTGTCATTACCAGTTTATCCGATGGCCATTGTGTGACCACCACAAGACGCTGCTTTGACCGTGGTATTAATATGCAAATGGTGTGTGAAGTTCAGCGTATTTGTGTGATGGCTGAAAAGCAGCTATTGGATGCTCGTGATGTAAAAAAACGTTTAAAGCGTTTAACGCCGTTTAAGCATAATCGCTGGCTGGTGGTGTTGATGATTGGCTTTTCATGTGCCAGTTTTAGTCACTTTTTTGGTGGTGACCGAGCCGCTTATTGGGTGACTTTTGTGGCGGCAGCGGTTGCTATGATCCTACGTCAAGAGTTGGCTCATCGACATCATAATCCCTTTGTAAACTTTGCAGCTGCGGCGTTTTTTGCTACCACTATCACCAGTTTTGGAGTGATTTTTGAAGCGGGTGAAAATCCACAAATTGCGATGGCGGCCAGTGTATTGTTGTTAGTGCCGGGTTTTCCTTTGATTAACTCAGTATCGGATATGCTCAAAGGGCATATTAATATGGGCATCGCTCGCTGGGTATTTGCGACGTTATTAGCGATAAGTGTATCCATAGGCATTGTTGCTTCTATGACCCTAGTGGGTGTATCAGGGTGGACAAGCTAATGATTGAGTTACTTTATTTGTTATTACAAGATGCCTGGTTTGCTTGGATACCCGCCGTAGGGTTTGCAATGGTGTTTAATGTACCGAGTAGAATGTTAATTTACTGCGCCATTGGTGGAGCATTAACGCATAGTTCACGCTTTTTATTAATGCATTACGGCGTCCCCATTGAATGGGCAACCTTTATTGTTTCCGCTAATATGGGCTTTTTAGGCCTGTATTGGTCACGTAAACATCTGATACCAAGACCTGTATTTACCGTTGCTTCGGTTATTCCGATGATCCCTGGAAGTTATGCCTTTACCGCTATGATTGCTTTAGTGGAAATCAATACGACCGGTTATAGCTTAGCGTTAATGCAATTGGTGATGGAAAATGGCTTGCGCACTTTATTTATCTTAACCGCTTTGAGTTTTGGTTTGGCTTTACCGTCGATTCTTATATACCGTGGCCGACCTATTGTTTAATCTGACCTTGCTTATAGATTAGGCTAGATTGGTCTTAATAATACTGTACACTGTCGACAAAATGCGAGTGCTAAGCCTCCGCAACAGATTAAGTAAGAATAAAGAATAAAATAACAAAGGTTAAATATGTCAGATAAGTTTTTCTTTAAAGGTAAAAAAGAGAAGAAACCAAAACATTCAAGTTATGGTTTTAATACAAAACGTGCTGTAAAAGCGGGAACTGAAGAGTTACCGTTGCAGGTTGTGGTAAACAGTGAAGCACGCAGTGAAGAGATTCAAGCTTTAGCTGCGCAACATGAGCTAGTTGTGGCAGTGACTGTAGATGCCGAACAAGCAGAAAACACCACTGAGTTAGACGTGTTAATCAACAAACCAGTGACAACTCGTTTTGAGAAGAAACCTGCACGTAATGAACCGTGTATTTGCGGTAGTGGTAAAAAATATAAAAAGTGTTGTGGCGCATAACGCTCAGTATTAACAACACACTGAATATAAAAAAACGAGCCTTTGAGCTCGTTTTTTACTTATATCACTCTAGATAAATATTATAGCAATCATAGTAAGTAACTGATCTATTTTACTTGTTAAAACAACTTATTTTTTCGTTGTAAGTTTCGTATAGGGAACAACCATTTACATCAACTTACGCCTCAAACTAAGCCATTTTTCCGTCGCAAAATTTAGATCAGTTATTTAATACAATTGGTATTAATTGCTTAACATAAATACAACTGTGATCACTAAGGTTAAGCTGAGTACTCTATTCACGATAAATATTTGTTGCGGTGAGCGTAGTAATTTTTTCATCATCACACCAAAATAAGCCCAAGACAGAGTGCATAACGTCATTATCACTAGAAATACACTGGTAATGGTCATGACTTGTGTATTGTAATCTTCAGATAGATTAATAAATTGTGAAAAGGCGGTCATCGCTGCAACCCAGGCTTTTGGGTTTAAGACTTGAATACCAAAGCCACTCAAAAATCCTGGTGATTTAGTTTCACTATTCACTTCTTTAAATTGAAAACTTGCCATGCACCAAGCCACATAAAGAAGGTAAGCCGCCCCTAACAATTTTAATGTTAGGTAGACGCTTGGATAGTGCGTTAATACTTCCAATAAACCTGCACTGACACCTGCAAAAATCACTAATACCCCAAAAGCTGTACCAGCAACAAAGGGCAGAGCTGCACTAAAACCATGGCGATTAGATATGCCCAATAGCGTAATATTTCCGCCTCCTGGAGTTAATGACATTGAGATAGCAAAAAAGATAAAGGCAATAGCAACTTGAATATCCATAGAGTGGTTTCCTAGTATGACGGATATTATTTTATGGTTAATAGTGTATCTGTTTGTTTAGGAATAAAGTTGCTAATTAGGCTATGATAATGTTTATTACGAGCATAATATTTCTTGGTGAGTTATGAATAAGAAAGAAAACACTAACGGTGAGATTGACGCGACAGATTTATCTTTATTGAAATACATTCAAGCTGATGGGCGTATTAGTAATAGCAAACTGTCTGAAAAAATTAATCTCAGTGAAACACCCTGTTGGCGTCGCTGGAAAAAACTAGAAGAACAGGGCTACATTAAAGAATATAGTGCGGTGCTAAACCATAAAAAATTAGGGTTTGGGGTAAGTGGGTTTACGCAGGTGTCTTTAGGGAGTCATGCGGAGCAGAGCACAGATCTCTTTGAGGAGTTTGTATCCAACACTAATTGGATCCCTATGTGTCATTGTATTACCGGAGATGCAGATTATATTGTGCAAATTATTGCCAAAGACTTAGATGAGTATTATCAACGTATTCATCAATTAAGGCGTATTCAAGGAGTGAGTGGTTTACATTCCAGTATCTCAGTTAAAGAGATAAAAAGTGGTCATAGTACGCCTTTAGATTAACTTTCATAGTTAGTAGAGTTTGAGTGTTTTTTTGTTAGGGGGGCCACTTGTAGAACAAGCGGCCAGATAACTAGCGGTTAAGTGCTTAGCCTTGTTCTAATAAACGTCTTAGGTCTATTAAAGCTGCATTTGCACGTGAAACGTAGTTGGCCATTACTAACGAATGGTTTGCTAGGAAGCCAAAACCACTACCATTTAATACCATTGGGCTCCATACGGCTTGTTGGGTACCTTCAAGGTCACGGATGATCTGTTTTAAGCTAACTGTGGCATTTTCTTTTCTAATACATCAGCAAAGTCAATTTGAACAGCTTTTAAGAAGTGCAAAATAGCCCACGTTGAACCACGGCTTTCATAAAATACATCATCAATTTTAAACCAACTGGTTTGTATTTTTAATTCTTCAGAGGTTCTTGTTGATTGTTTCGCTGTTGTATCGCCTGCCAAGTTAGTATCGAATATATCATTACCCACACTGGCACTTAAGTTTTGTGAGATGGAGCCTAGGCGCTTTTCAATTTCACGTAACCAATCACTCAGGTTGTCCGCACGAGTGTAAAACTGAGCTTCAGTTTCATCTTCTGCGCTTAAACGAGTGCGGTAACGGTTAAAGGCTTTAATCGCATCTTTATACTCATTTTCAGCACTTGGTAATACCCAATTTTTATGCGAAATATTCACTTTATTTTGTGCTGTTTCTAGGTCTTTATCACCTGTGGATTGTGATTGAGAGCGACTAAAGTCTAAACGCATGACTAATGCTAAGTCACGTACCTGCTCCAATACACCATATTCAAAGGCTGGCATATTATCCATGATTAAACCAGGAGGAGTGACATCGTTAGATAATAAACCACCAGGTTTATTGACTAGCCATTCAGTCATATCAATTAAAGTAGTAACAGTCGCGTAGCCTGGCACTAACTCCACATTTTCAGCTTGTGCCGCTTCTTGAACGCGTGACTTCACATTGTATGATGACGGCATCCACCCCCACCAAATTGAAAGTATCCATGAGATAAAAATAACAATGATTAAAAAGGGAATTGCAATTTTCTTTAGTGAAGTAAGCATTATAGGCTTCCTATTTTAGTATTAACTATAATATGACTGTAGCATAACCTGAGTAAGAATTATCCTTTGTAGATAATAATTAAATAGATGAATTCTAAAACTTAATTGTTAAACTTAGTCTATTCAAACTATATATTCACTTTACATTTTGGACTTTAGATGAAAATTTCAATGATAGTAGCAATGGCTGAAGATCGCGTAATTGGGTTAGATAACGATATGCCTTGGCACTTGCCTGCTGATTTACAGCACTTTAAGAAAGCCACTTTAGGTAAACCTGTGATCATGGGAGAAAAACCTATGATTCAATTGGTCGCGCGCTACCGGGGCGTTTGAATATCGTGTTATCAAGAGATGCAAACTTAACTATTGAAGGAGTGACTTGCGTTACTACCGTAGAGCAAGCGATTGCTGCGGCCGAAGGTGTTGATGAAGTGATGATTATTGGTGGAGCAACCATTTACGAGCACTTTTTAGCGTCTGCTAATCGTTTATATTTGACTTTGATTGATTTAAAAACTGAGGGAGATACACATTTCCCTGACTATCAAGCACAAGGTCAATGGCAAAAGGTCAGTAGTGAGCATTATGCTGCGGACGAAAAAAATGCCCATGATTTAGAATTTGTTACACTGGATAGAATATAATACCAATCATAGTAAGTAACTGATCTATTTTACTTGTTAAAACAACTTATTTTTTCGTTGTAAGTTTCGTATAGGGAACAACCATTTACATCAACTGCGCCTCAAACTAAGCCATTTTTCCGGCGCAAAATTTAGAACAGTTTTTTAATACAATTGGTATAAGTTAAGAAAAGTTAGACTAGGTTTAAATTAAATAGCCTTAACCATACGCAGGGCAGGATAGAGAGAACATCTTTTTATCTTGCCAGCGTATCATAGATAAACTATTTCCCCACACACACCCAGTATCTAGCGGATAAATGTCTGGTTGCTCGGTTTGCCCTAATAAAGCTGCCCAATGACCAAATAGAATCGGTTTTTTATGTTTACGAGGCGTAATATCAAACCAAGGTTTTAATTGTTCGTCTTGCACTTCACTCGGCGAGCGTTTGTTGTGGAACTCTAATTCACCATCAATAGTACAGTAGCGCATCCGCGTGAACACATTAATAATAAAACGCATTCTCTCTACACCCTGTAAATCATTATTCCAGCGAGTAGGGTGGTTACCATACATATCCTTTAGCATGGTTTTGTAATGTTTACTGTGTAGTTGTGCTTCTACTTCTTTCGCGAGCTTTTTCGCTTTTTTAATACTCCAAGCAGGTAATATACCGGCGTGAACCATAATAAACTTATGCTCAGGGTGTTGTAATAACAAAGGCTGCATGCGTAACCAATCGAGTAACTCTTGGCCATCGTCTGCTTGTAAAATTGCCGCCGTTTTATCTTTATCTTTAAAAGAGTGAATACCTAACGCAGTAGCTAATAAGTGCAAATCGTGATTACCTAGGATCACTTTTGCACCTATTTTCTTTATATAGCGTAAGGTTTGTATTGATTTAGGGCCTCGTGCCACTAAATCACCAGTGACCCATAGTTCATCCTGTTGAGTATCAAACTCAGCGAGGGCCAGTAATTGACGTAATTCGTCATAACAGCCCTGAATATCACCGACTATATAAGTTGCCATAAAGAGTTAATCTTGTTGACGGTCAAAAACATAGTTAGCCACACGCACATACTCTTCTACAGAGATGTTTTCTGCGCGACTACCGATGTTAATATCTAAACTGATTAACTCTTCTGCCGTTAAGATTTCACGCCAACCATTACGCACTGTTTTACGACGTTGGTTAAAGGCCATTGAGCAGACTTGGTTTAATACCTTGATGCTTTTTGCAATAAACGGTGGTGTATCGTAAGGCTCTAAACGTACTACGGCAGAATCCACTTTAGGCGCTGGTTTAAAGGCTGTTGGTGGTACTTCTAGTACTGGAATGACATTACAGTAATATTGAGCCATCACACTTAAACGGCCATAAGCTTTACAGTCAGGGCCTGCACATAAACGGTTAACCACTTCTTTTTGTAGCATGAAGTGCATGTCTGAAATTTTGTCTGCAAACTCAAATAGGTGGAACATTAATGGGGTAGATATGTTGTAAGGTAAGTTACCAAATACACGCAGTTGCTTATCACCTTGCACAAGTTGACCAAAGTCGAAACGCATCGCATCGGCTTGAGTTATTTTTAACTTATCGCGCAGGGTTGGGTGTTCTTCTAAACGTGCTGCTAAATCACGGTCTAATTCGACTACGTTTAAGCAATCTACTTTACGCGCAACTGGCTCTGTTAATGCGCCTAAACCTGGGCCAATCTCTACGATATTGTCGTCTGCCTGTGGTGCAATAGCCGCAACGATTGAGTCGATGATGTAATCATCGTGTAAAAAGTTTTGTCCAAAACGTTTACGGGCAGTATGGCCTAGGTGGGTTTTATCATTCATTTTTTAGTTAACCTTGTTGATGTTACTTTGGACCATGGTAATTGCTTCATTGACTGCACATATTAAACTACCTGAGTCGGCTTTTCCTGTTCCTGCTAAATCTAATGCGGTGCCGTGATCAACCGATGTACGGATGAAAGGTAGGCCCAGTGTGATATTCACTGATTGACCAAAACCTTTGTACTTAAGTACCGGTAACCCTTGGTCATGGTACATCGCTAATACAGCGTCTGCATGTTGTAAGTATTTTTCTTGAAAGAGAGTGTCAGCGGGAAGTGGACCCACTAAATTAATGCCTTTTGCCCTAATATTATCTAAAGCGGGCTCAATAACTTCAATCTCTTCTCTTCCCATATGTCCACCTTCTCCGGCGTGTGGGTTTAATCCACAGACATAGATGGTTGGGTTTTGTATTGCGTATTTGTTCTTTAACTCTGCGTTTAAGATGCTGATAATATTATCGAGCAATGGTTCGGTAATAGCTGCTGGCACCGCTGATAAAGGCAGGTGAGTGGTTGCAAGTGCAACGCGTAAGCCAGTTGTAGCTAACATCATTACCACTAAGTCTACTTCTGCTTGTTCAGCAAAAAATTCAGTATGACCGCTGAATACAACGCCTGCATCATTAATAATGCCTTTATGAACAGGTGCAGTGACAACTGCAGCAAATTCACCAGATAAACAACCTTGACTAGCAAAGCGTAATGTTTCTAGTACATAGGCGCCATTTTCTACGTTTAATTCACCTGCTACAACAGTTGCTGGTGCTGCAATGTGTGCAACAGTTAGCTGCCCGACAGCGGGTGTTGCTTGTTGACTATCTGCTCGATACTCAACAAAGTTAATCTGTTTATTAAGCAGTGCCGCACGCGATTTTAGTACGTTTAAATCAGCACAAATGACTAACTCCACCGGCCATACTTGGTCAGCAAGTTGTAAAATTAAATCTGGGCCAATGCCGCCAGGTTCACCAGCGGTTACTACGATACGAGGTAGCATATTTTATTCCTCGATGATGTAGTCAGGGTTAACGATTTTAATGTAAGCCTCTTGGCGTAATTCATTTAACCAAGCGTATGCTTCAGCTGGGAAGCGTTGTCGATAAATTAAGTTATACGCTTTTTGCTTGGTGGCACTTTCAGTGGTATCAGATTCTCGCTTGTCTAATACTTGTAGAATATGCCAGCCATGTGTTGTTTGGAACGGTTGGCTAATTTCACCAATTGCTTGTGATTGTGCAATGTCGCGGAATTCTGGTACATAAACGTTTGGATCTGCCCAACCTAAATCACCACCACGTACTGCTGAACTTGGGTCTTGTGAGTATTGTTTAGCTAACTCTTCGAAGGTTTTGCTGCCTTCTAAAATCTGTTGGCGTAAGTTTGCTAATAAAGCTTGAGTTTTCTCTTCGCTTAAAATAATGCTTGGTTTAATTAAAATATGACGAGACTTAACCTCTTCAGTCATCACATTTTGACCGCCTTTTTTGTCCAATATTTGAATAATATGAACACCTAAGCGTGTATGGAATGGTCCAACGACTTGTCCTTTAGTATTGTTTTCAGATAACTCTTCAACAAAAAGGCTTGGCATATCGTCTAGCTTTCTCCAACCCCAATCACCACCTTCTTGTGCCTTTGGACCTTCTGAATTAGCCTTCGCCAGAGCTTGGATATCAGCACCATTTTTAATTTGTGTCGCTAATTTTTCAGCTTTCTCATCGGCTGCTTGTTTAGCTTCTGGAGAAGCGTCTTCAGCTACTTTTAATAAAATATGTGCAAAACGAAGCTCAGTTTGTGCGTTACCTGCTTGGTTAATACGGTTAATCACTTGCTCTACTTCTTGGTCAGAGATGCTGATACGGCGACGCACTTGTATTTGACGCACCTCATTGATGGTCAGTTCATCACGAATATTACTCACAAATTGTTTGTAGTTAATGCCAGACGCCGCTAAATCTGCGCGAAGACCTGCCACATCAGTGCCTTGATTTTTTGCGATTTCAGCAATCGTTTGGTCAACCTGTGCATCATTAATACGTAAACCAATACGCTCTGCAATTTGCAGCTGTAGGCGGTCACTGATTAGTTTATCTAATACTTGTTTATCTAGGTTTTCTACATCAGGTAAGCTTTGACCACTTTCTTGATAACGCTTAATCAAGTCACGTTTCATACTGGTCATATCGCTGCTGAGTATTAATTCTTTGTTGACGACTGCTTCAATTTTATCGACTTCTACTTCTGCTGCATTCGCGAATGGCGATAATGTTGTCACTACAATAAGTGCACTTAAAATTCGTTTTGATAAATTCATTTTCTACCTATTACTTTAAATAAAATGGACGGCCATAGTCGAATAGACCATCGTCAGTACCAGAAGTGCCAACACCACCTAAACCTTTTAACTCTAATGTTAAACTGATACTTCTTTCTGTTTCAAGATCATCATCGTAACTGTTTTCGTCACCATAATAAGAGAGTAAATGTTGATCGTAAGTTAAACCAATTGCCCAACAACATGATTGATATTTCAAACCAATAATACTTTCAAAGCTATTGTTGTAATCCACATTGTAATAATAACTTGCAAAGGTTGACCACTGGGTATCAATAGCCCAGTTCATTTTGGTGCCGACTTGGTTAACAATTTCATCCCAATCAGCATCTTGATCATCTTTGTAATAACGATAACTCAGTTGTACATAGTTATCACCATTCCAACGCTTTTCAAAGGTAGTGTTAGCGCGACGAATGAAGTTACTATCACTGTTCCATTCAATACCAGCATGATAGAAGTAATCATTGTCAAAGTTAACATCTAACTCTGATACGATTGATGACTTGTTGTACTCGGTGTCATCATCGTCGTCATCAGTTGGTAACACAGTACGAGATTGAGATAAGTAATAGTTCTGACCAATAGCAAAATGCAGTTTTTCTCTGCCTTGTGCATCTAAGAAACTGGTCGAAAGACCAAAGGTCAATTGGTCTGCTTCAGCAATACGGTCATAACCTGAATAACGGTTATCACGGAATAGCCCATAGTAATCTTGTTGTAGCGTGGTTGTATCATACAAACCAATGCCTGATTGGTCTTGATAAGGCACGTACAAATACTGTAATTGCGGCACTAAGGTTTGACGGTAATCATCACCAAACCAGGTTAAATCTCGCTCTAAATTGATACCTGAGTTAATTTTGAAAGAGGGTAAGTTACGAACCTCTGTTTCTTCTAGGTCGTCATACCAATCATATTTAGTGGCATTGTCTAGGTCTTGCTCATAATAACTCAACATATACTTCAACTCGGTGTTAACAAACAATGAGTCGTAATATAGTGGCAAAGATATTTTAGGCTCAACATGTACACGCGTACCGGTATAAACATCATCGTCATCGTGATCGAAACGAGTTACTTCAGAGTACCAGTTAAACTGTAAGCTCTTCCAATTTAATGGCTTATAAGCAGAGAATGCGAACTTAGGTAATACCACATGCGATGTATCATCATCGTCATCGCTTTCTAAAACTTGGAAGTTTCGGACTTCTAATTCTGTGTTCCAATCAGTTTTTGTATAGTCTAGTTTGGCTGTTTGTAATAACTGATTATCACTTCGTGTACCATAGTCAGTACTGATATCACTGAAGTAATACTCATCACTTACCTTGTTATAGTCGGCATCAAAGCTCCAGTTTTGACCAAAATTTACCGTATGATCAAGATGCACTAAGTAACGGTCACCAATATCTTCACCATCATCATCTTGACGAATACGGTCATCGGCTAGGTATTCAACCTGAGCCGTACCAGAGCCGATACCAAAGAGGTAACGATATTCAGCTGCAATTAAGGTACCACGATTTTGCATATAAGTCGGTGTAAGGGTGGCATCTTGGTTAGGTGCGATATTGATGTAAATAGGTTGTTTGTAAGTTAAACCATTAACCGATGAATACTCATAGGTTGGGAATAAAATACCGGTCTTACGCGTATCCGATAATGGATAACTGATGTAGGGAAAATAAAATACCGGTACATCTTTAATTCTAAGTACGGCATTCCACGCTGTGCCCATATCTTCTTCTTGATCAATATACAAAGTAGACGCATCCAGACTCCAAGTGATGTCGTTAGGAGGACAAGCGGTGTAATTGGAGGACTTTAGTTCGTAAAAGCCTTGACCATTGTCATGTACCTGGTCGGCACTGCCACGACCACCTTGACCATGAAATTGGAACTCAGTTTGGAATATTGAAGATTCGTTGGTTTTGAAATTGGTGTCGATTTGGTCAGCAAGCAGGGTAATTTGACCGTCTACATAACGGGCATTACCAATGGCATTTGCTTGTGAAGTATTGCGATTAAAAATTAATTTATCAGTATTGAGACTTTTATCGCCTTGTATTAGGTTAACGTCACCTTGATATATAATCTCGCCGTCTAGACCTCTTAATGAATCCGCATCAACGCTCACTGGAATTTGGTTTCTATCTAGTTCACTGCTGCGCGCAGTGATACGAGGTACCTGCTGATAACATTGCTGAAAGAAAAGTGCTTGATCAGTCAGGTCTGTATTTTCTGAACTTTCCGATGCATTATCTGTATTATTTATGTCGTCATTTAATTCACTATTATCAAGTTCCTGTGCAACAGCACTTGCAATGGGGGAGATTATAAACAATAAAGGTAGTAGTTTTAACATGGATAACTCACAACAAGTGCTTAGAAGTATTAACAAACGCTAAGCAGAAACAATAATATGGCGTATATAATAGAGTAAACTGATGCTTGCTCCAATCTTTGATTGATTAATACGCGTGTATTTTTGTTATTTAGTACAAATAATTGGCAAATCGTTTCAGACTTAGTCAAAATAATAAACAGATTGAATTTTTTCTTAATTTATAGGTAATTATTAGTTATGCGCATATGGGGCAAATTATTAGGTGGTCTTTTTGGATTTATGTTCGGGCATTTTTTAGGACTGATCTTAGGTGTCTGGTTAGGCCATCGTTTTGATGTTGCTGTGGGACGTAACTTTAATATGCAAGATGGTATTTTAGGCGGCCGCGGAAATAGCGCAGAAAAACAAAAATTGTTCTTTGAAACTGCTTTCTCAGTGATGGGGCACGTAGCAAAATCGAAAGGGCAGGTAACACAAACTGATATCCAAGTAGCCAATGCTTACATGGATCAAATGAATTTACACGGTGAAGCGCGTTCACAAGCACAAGCTGCTTTTACTGCTGGTAAGGACGCTGATTTTGCCTTGGTGGACAGACTACAATTATTTAAACGTGGTTTGCATGGCGAGCGTAATGTATTGCAGATGTTTTTGGCGATTCAAGTACAAGTGGCGTGTTCAGATGGTGAAATTGACCAAAATGAACAAGCTATTTTATACACCATCGCAGAAACCTTAGGGTTCTCTCGCTTTGAGTTAGATAGACTGATTCAAATGATTCAAGGTCAGCAACACTTCCACCGCGGCAGTCAAGGCGGTCAACAGTACAACAAAGCCGATTCAGAAGCCGACGCATACAAAGTATTAGGTGTGGAAAGCAGTGCAACGGATAAAGAAGTGAAACGAGCTTACCGTAAATTGATGAGTCAAAACCATCCAGATAAATTGGCATCAAAAGGGCTACCTGAAGAGATGATGGAGCTTGCAAAAGAGAAAGCTCAAGATATTCAAAAAGCCTACGAAGTATTGCGTACTAGCCGTGGTTTTAAATAACTGTGCATTGCAATAAATCTGGTTTGAAATAACCCATGTACTCGGTAATTAAACGCTATAGTTTGCAATTGGTTTTTACCTTAAGTTTGCTGGTTGGCTTACAGTTACCGAGTTTTTTACACCAATATGAAACACGCCTTCAAGGCCACTTTGCAGAAGCTCAATCGCAATTAGCTCAGTTTCAAGCATTGGCTGATTTATATTTTGAAGGTGACTTAACAGCGCTTATTGAACAACATCAAAACAGTGATGAAAATGTATTTCGTGATGAAGCGAAAGTGATTCAAGCCAGTTATCTACGTGTACAAAATTTACAAATACAAATCGATGAATTACAACAACCTCTCTGGCACCGTTTAGTACATTTAGCACAACAAATTAACTCTCCGATCACTAAACAAACCTGGCAAACCTATCAGGCGAATATTGTGCTTAATCAGCAGGCTATTGTTGTTGGTGTCACTGTCGCTATTGGGTTAATGCTGATCTTAGAAGGTTTATTAACACTCTTAAAGTGCTTGATATCAACACTATTTAGACGTACCAAACCTGTATCTAAAATTTAAAACCCTAGGATCTGTTGTTTGCTATTACCTTTTTGTTTCCTTTTAAGCTAAATAGGCATTTTAGTTTTGCATCTACTGCGTGGCTTCTCTATTATTAGCACCTTATTATTTCTAATAGACTTTTAAATCGGAGCTTAAATCATGTCTACTTTCTCTCTTGCATTTGGTACTGCTACTAAAAACCGCGATCAAAAAATCATTGAAGCGTTTTTCCCAAATCCAATTTTAAACCCAAATGAAGACCTAGTGGCAACGATTGCTGCTATCGTTGGTTACCAAGGTGGCAACCAAGTTATTGAAATCGAGCGCTCAATTGCAGAGCAATTAGCTGCGGCATTTAATGGTGAAAACGATACTGATAATGCAGATTTTGCTGTTGCAGCTGCTAAATCAAAACAAACGTTAGTATTAGTTATTTTAGCAACAGATGAAGCACCACAAAGTGTTGCAGAAGGTTACTTAAAACTACAACTTATCTCTCATCGTTTAGTTAAACCACACGGTGTTGTATTAGACGGTATCTTTGGTCTACTGCATAACATTGCATGGACAAACAAAGGTGCTATCGACCTTCCAGAATTAAAAGACCGTCAAATTGAAGCACGTCTTAAAGGTAAGACTATCACTGTAGATTGTGTTGATAAATTCCCTAAAATGGTTGATTACGTTGTGCCTGCTGGTGTGCGTATCGCAGATACTTCACGCGTTCGTTTAGGTGCACACGTAGGTGAAGGTACAACGGTAATGCACGAAGGTTTCATCAACTTCAACGCTGGTACTTCAGGTGTAAGCATGGTTGAAGGTCGTATCTCTGCTGGCGTTATGGTAGGTGAAGGTAGTGATATTGGCGGTGGTGCTTCAATCATGGGTACTCTATCTGGTGGTGGTAAAATGGTTGTTGCGATTGGCGAAAACAGCTTATTAGGTGCGAATGCTGGTTTAGGTTTCCCACTAGGTAACCGTTGTACTATCGAATCTGGTTTATACGTGACTGCGGGATCTAAAGTTAAAATGTTAGACAACGAAGGTAACGATGCTGGTTTTGTTAAAGCACGTGATCTAGCTAATAAAGACGATCTATTATTCCGTCGTAACTCTATTACTGGTCAAATTGAATGTCTAGCAAACAAAAGTGCTGTTGAACTAAACAGCATGTTACATTCAAACTAAATACTCATATTTAGTTCATACTACGATTAAGGTTATCTTCAGATAACCTTTTTTGTATTTGCTAGTCACCTTTAACACTTCCTATTTACTCCCCGCTCTAATCTTGATTTGTCTTTGAAATTGGCATTATTTTGAGATGCATTTGCTTAGTGTTTTTTATTTAGGCTGTATATAGTACAAAAGAGGTAGATTCTTTGTTTTTGTCTATACTCATTAATTGATACTTATTAAACCTGCGTTAGATGGAAAACAGAAAGGGAATTCAATGAATAACACTCATTATAATGCGCCATTAACACTTAAGTTATATGCGCTTGCTGCCATCTTATTTGGTAGTTACGGCGGTAAGGTTTGTCCTTTTTTAGCGACTTTAACCTTCACTGAGATATTTGTGCATGTTGCCCTGACGTTTACCAGTTTATTTCTGATACGCCACTTTTTATTAGCCGGTCATCATTTAAGTAAAAGTAATCAGCAAATTAAATTAGATACAGGGTGCTTTTTTATTGCCAGTATCCCTTTAGCACTTGTTTACAATACTTTTTATGACTTTGGTTTAGACAGTAATGTAAAAGTATTATTTGGAATGGCTTTATTCGGCTTTTTTACTGGTTGTATTTTACAACTTTCTGCTAAGTTAACGCAGATGCAAGTAATGCAAGAAAAGGGGGACTTTAGCTATCAATTATCAGGGGCGCGTACTTCATTAGTTAATCAGATGATTGCTCTAGTGGTATTTTTATTAGTTATTTTAACGGGTGCGCTGACCATGGTTGCAGTGAAGGATATCTTTTGGTTAAAGCACAACTCGGCTTTATTGGCTGACGGCTCAGGACAAATTAGTGTGATTAAGGAGTTGCTGTTTATTGCTGCGATTGTGATGGGTTATGCAATTGCTGTGATGCGCTTATGGGCTAAGGTCATTAAAGGCGTATTAATAAGCCAAGAGAGAGCCTTAACTAAGGTCAGTGAAGGGCGGTTTGATACACGCTTACCTATATTCAGTTTTGACGAGTTTGGTTCCACTGCATCATTGACTAATACCATGTTAGATAGTTTACAAGTTTCACAAAACGAAGTGCAAACCACACGTGATGTGGCCATTGTTAGTTTATCTGCGTTAGCAGAATCGCGCGACAATGAAACCGGTGCACATATTTTACGTACCCAAGAGTATGTCAAAGTGTTAGCCGAGCGGTTAAGTTTATCTCCTAAATATAAAGCGCTATTAACACCAACCTATATTGATCTGTTATATAAGTCTGCGCCATTACACGATGTTGGCAAAGTAGGTATTCCCGATAATATTCTACTTAAGCCAGGTAAATTGACCGATGAAGAGTTTGTGATCATGAAAGGGCATGCGCAAATCGGTGCTGATGCCTTGTCTATTGCAGAGAAACAATTAGGTACAAGTTCGTTCTTAGAAGTGGCAAAAGAGATAGCGCAGTCACATCATGAGAAGTGGGATGGATCTGGTTACCCTAATCAATTGGCTGGTGAAGATATTCCCTTATCTGGTCGATTAATGGCATTAGCTGATGTTTATGATGCTTTGATTAGTCAACGTGTTTATAAACCGGCTTTTTCACATGATAAAGCCAAGGGCATTATTGTTGAGGGGCAAGGCACGCATTTTGACCCAGCAGTGGTTGTCGCTTTTTTAGAAATAGAAGAGAAGTTTGTGGAAATTGCTGAGAATTTTAAAGACAGCATTGATGAGATAGCAGCTTAATATCATTGGTATAAAAAATAATTGCTATAAAAAAGGCCTAGTAGCTAAACTACTAGGTCTTTTAGTTTTATCAATCACACTGCTAGTTTAATATCGTCAGTGTTAAGATTACTGAATGTGCTGTTTGTTTACACGGCGTGAAATACCACAAAGTAAGGTATAACCAATGGTATCAGCACACTGTGCAATCTCATTAACTGGGATATTGTCACCCCAAAACTCTACTTCAAATCCAATACAGTCCTGGTCATCAAACATAGACAGATCAATCATGATCATATCCATGGCAACACGTCCTAGTAATTGACTCTTTTTACCATTGACTAAAACCGGTGTGCCTGTACCTGCATGTCTTGGGTAACCATCAGCATAACCAATAGACACTGTGCCAATTTTACTTGGTTTTTCAGCTTTCCAAAGTGCGTTGTAACCAACACATTCGCCGGCTTCGATAATACGTTCAGAAATGACTTTAGCTTTAAAAGTCATCGCTGGTGCTAATGATTTTGCAATCTCTGGGTTATCGATAGGTGACGCACCGTATAGCATAATACCAGGGCGTACCCATTGCACTCGATCTGGCATCGCTTTGCTTAATACAGCAGAAGAGTTAGCAATACTAATATCACCAGGTAACTCTCCAATTGTCTCTAAAAATAGCGCTGTTTGTTGTTCTGTACGTATTGAGCTTAAGTCATCGGCAGATGAAAAGTGCGTAATATGGGTGATATTATTCACCTGTGGCATCTTTTTCAAGTTGCTGCCAAGCGTCTGCATATTGGTTAGGTAAAAACCTAAGCGATGCATGCCAGTATCCATTTTTAACCACACATTAATAGGCTGCTCAAACTCACCCGCTTGTATGGCATCCAATTGATATTGACTGTGTACAACACACCATAAATTAAACTCACTAATGTAAGCTAATTCATCGGCAGTAAAGAAACCCTCTAATAATAAGATAGGTTGTTTAATGCCTGCCTCTCGTAATTCTATCGCCTCTTCAATACAGGCGACAGCAAACGCATCTGCTACATCACTTAATTCATTAGCCACTTGAATCGCGCCATGTCCATATGCATTTGCTTTAATTGTTGCAATTGCTTTTGCTGGGGCAGCTAATGATTTTGCGTATAAATAGTTTTGTCTAATTGCACTTAATTTAATAACTGCCGTTGCAGATCTAGCCATCTTGAGTCCTATTTTGCGTAACGGTCAATTGATAAACCAGAGTCATCAATTTCCGGTTGTTTATCATTCATAATATCGCTAACAAATTTTGCTGAGCCTAAAGACATGGTCCAACCTAATGTACCGTGGCCAGTATTGAGAAATAAGTTATCGATCTTGGTTTTACCCAGAATAGGTGTGCCATCCGGTGTCATTGGTCGTAAACCAGTCCAGAATTCTGCTTTTGATAAGTCTGCTGCATGAGGGAATAAATCTGCTATAGAGAATTCGATATTCTTGCGACGCTTTTCTAATAAAGCTAAGTTGTAAGAGCTAATTTCGGCTGTACCACCCACTCGAATACGGTCACCTAAACGAGTGATCGCTACTTTATAGGTTTCATCCATTACTGTCGACTCAGGAGCAGCAGAATAATCTTCGATAGGCAAGGTTAGTGAGTAGCCTTTAATTGGGTAAACCGGTACTTTGATATCGATATTCGCTAGCATATGGGTAGAGTATGACCCTAACGCCATTAGGTATGAGTCTGCCGTTAGTTCGCCTTTATCTGTTGATACACTAACAATCTCACCACCTTGCTTGTTAAGTTTTTGAATGTTGGTGTCCATCATAAATTTCACACCCATTCTTTCACAATCTTTAGCAAGCTCAGTTACAAACTGGTGACAATCACCTGTTTCGTCATTAGGTAAATGCAGACCACCAACAATTTTATTAATGGTGTGTTTAAGTGCAGGTTCATAACCCAGACAATCATCAGCGCTTAATACCGTATGGTCAACTCCACACTCAGTAAGCACTTTGATATCTTTCTTAGCGCTTTGTACTTGGCTATCTGTACGGAATACTTGTAGAGTACCCTGTGTTCTGTGGTCGTATTGGATATTAATTTCACGACGAATATCACGTAAACAATCGCGGCTATATTCAGCTACGCGCATCATGCGTGCTTTATTGATTTGGTAATCAGCATTATTACAGTTGGCAACCATCTTGGTCATCCACAACATGGTTTCTGTATCAAGATCTTTAAAATTGATTTTTAAAGGCGCAAGTTCTTGCATTAACCATTTCATTGCTTTGATTGGAATACCTGGTGCAGCCCAAGGTGCAGAATACCCAGGTGAAATTTGACCCGCATTAGCAAAACTGGTTTCATTTGCTACGGTAGCTTGTCTATCAACCACTGTCACATCATGGCCAGATTTAGCTAAGTACCACGCACTTGTTACACCTATTACACCTGAACCTAAAATTAATACTTTCATCGCTATTCCAAAAATAATCATCCATTAGTAATCACATCATAATCGTTAATATCCATTATTAATGTTTGTATTTGCATTTCTTTCAGAATAAAACTCTGAAAAAAGCGCTTAATTTAGCGTTTTAATCTTAATAGGCTTATTTTTTTAATGGGTATTAGTTGTTCACGTTGAAATATGCATAATAATTGTTCTGTCACAGAATGATTGAATAGAATTTGATAGGAAGTGCAAGGTGGTGTTAATGAAAATCCAATACATTGCTGTATTGGATTTTATTGATATTGATGCGTTAGATTAGTGCTATTGAGGCTTATTCATTATCTGCATCTAATGGGTCTTTGCTTTTCTCTTCATCTTTAGGCAAGTACTTATAAATATAAACACCGCTTAATAGGGTAAACACAATCGTTGCGCCTAATAGCCCAAATACCTTGAAGTTAACCCAAACATCTTCTGCCATGTAAAAAGCCACATAGATATTGAGTAGGCCAAGTATTATAAAGAATACGGCCCAAGCGAGGTTTAATGTTGTCCAGACGTTTTCTGGTAGGGTGATCTCTTTACCTAACATCTGTTTGATGATCGGCTTTTTAAAGATATATTGGCTAGCGATCAGAGCAATGGCAAACAGCGCATAAACAGCTGTTACTTTCCACTTAATAAACAGGTCGTTATGTAATACTAAGGTCAAGGAACCAAAGACTAAGACCATTAAGAAAGTGATCAGATGCATTTTTTCTACTTTACCATGCTTAAAGTAGTTGTAAGCCAACAACAAACCCGTGGTAATAATTAACGAGCCAGTTGCTGCGTAGATATCCACCATTTTATAAACAATAAAAAAGATGATTAACGGTATAAATTCAAAAAATTGTTTCATGACACTCTCTTTATGTGGCTTATTTTAATGTTGCAGCTTTCATGGCGCTGATAAACTCAGCCATTTCCGATTGCATCTTATCAGGGTTACCGAGATTACGCTCAATCACTTTAACGACAGCAGAGCCAGAAATAGCACCGGCTGCACCTGATTTGATTGCATCAGCTACCTGCTCAGGTTGAGAAATACCAAACCCTAACAGTGATGGTGGGGCATTATGCTCGCCTAATGTTTCCAGCATATGTTCAACGGGCATACCTGCTTTTGCATCAGCGCCAGTGACACCGGCACGGCTTAATAGATAAGTGTAACCTTGACCATATTCAGCAACCTGTTTAAGTGTCGCTTTATCGCCATTAGGTGGTGCAATAAAGATTTGTTGTAAACCTACTTTGTCTGCTGCTGCACGGTAAGGTGCGCTTTCATGTAAAGGTACATCGGCAATCAGAATTGAATCAACACCTGCAGCTTTACACTCTTGGTAGAAAGACTCGATGCCATTGCGGTAAACAAGGTTAACATATAACAATAAACCGATCGGTGTATCAGGGTGTCTTGCACGAATCTCTTTGATGATTTCAAAGCAAACTTGCGGTGTTGTACCAGATTCTAGTGCGCGGATCGAAGCATCTTGAATCACCACTCCATCGGCAACTGGATCTGAAAATGGAATACCTAATTCAAGTGCATCTGCGCCTGCTTTCACTAGCGTATCAATAATATTTAAAGACTGTTCGCGGTCAGGGTCACCCACTGTTACAAATGGGACAAAGGCACCTTGGTTAGCTTTCTCTAGTTTGTCGAATAATTTAGCGTATCGCTGTGACTGAAGATTATCTGTCATTAGATCATGCCTCTCTTTTCAAATATGTCTGCCACGGTGAAGATATCTTTATCACCACGTCCTGATAGATTCACAATAATGACTTGTTCTCTATCATCTTGCTCAATAATTTTTAGTGCGTGTGCTAAGGCGTGTGATGATTCCAAAGCAGGGATAATGCCTTCCTGTTCTGCTAATGCTTTAAAGGCAAGTAACGCTTCATCATCGGTGGCATTTACATATTCTGCACGACCAATTTTTGCTAAGTGTGCATGTTGTGGGCCTACAGATGGGAAATCTAAGCCAGCAGAAATTGAGTAAGACTCTTGAATTTGACCATAGTCATCTTGCATCATCAATGATTTCATACCAAAGAAGATACCGTCTGTACCACAAGCAATAGGACAACCATGCTCGCCAGTTTCAATACCGTGACCACCTGGTTCAACGCCAATAAGTTGCACATTTTCATCTTCAATAAAATCAGAGAAAATACCAATGGCATTAGAGCCACCACCCACACAAGCGATCACTTTATCCGGTAAAATACCTTCTTTACGTAAACATTGTTTTTTCGCTTCTTCACCAATCACTTTTTGGTATTCACGAACAATGGTCGGGAAGGGGTGTGGTCCTGCTGCTGTACCTAACAGGTAATGTGCAGTTTCGTAGCTTCCAGCCCAATCACGTAGGGCTTCATTACAAGCATCTTTTAACGTTGAAGAGCCTGAGGTCACTGGAATGACTTCTGCTCCCATTAGGCGCATTCTAAACATGTTCGGTTTTTGACGTTCACAGTCTACCGCACCCATATAAACTCGGCATTTTAAACCAAGCAATGCACAAGCAAGTGCGGTTGCTACACCGTGTTGACCCGCACCTGTTTCTGCAATAATCTCAGTTTTACCCATACGTTTTGCTAACAGAGCTTGACCTAATACTTGGTTAGTTTTGTGTGCACCACCGTGTAATAGATCTTCACGTTTTAGGTATAACTTGGTTTTTTTACCCTTAGTTAAATTGCGACATAGCGTCAGTGGAGTAGGGCGACCAGCATATTCTGTGAGTAACTCTTTAAACTCTTCTTGAAATGATTCATCTTGCTGTGCTTTTAAAAATTCAGCTTCAAGTTGTTTTAATGCAGGGACTAATATTTGCGGCACATACATGCCACCAAAGTCACCAAAATAAGCGTTTAATGTTTCCATTTTTTTATTACCTTTTAATCGGTTTAATGTTGTTAAATACCAACATCATCTATCGCGTCATGTATCGACGAATTTCAGAGAAGCTACGGTTTAATTTTTCAGCGTCTTTTTTGCCAGGAGCAGATTCAACACCTGAGTTGAAATCTAACCCTGCACAGCCTATTAATGCAGCTTGTTGTGCGTTTTCTGGATTAAGACCACCGGCCAGAATAATGCTATTTTTATCGCAATCTTGTTGATCTAGTAGCGTCCAATCAAAGCGTTGTCCTGTGCCACCACTTTGCTCGCCAACACGTGTATCTAAGATATGCTTGCTCACGTTGTATTTTTCAAACTCAGGTAAGCTGTCGATAATGCCATGGGCTTTCCAGACCTCACAGTTTTTAGGTAAGACTGCTAGTAACTCTTTAATGTATTTAGGTGATTCATCACCATGCAATTGTACTGCACTAAGGCCTAAGCTTTTAGCTGTGTAAGCGACTAGTTCAACTTGCTCATTTTGGAATACACCGACATAAGCAAGTGGCGCGCCTAACATCACTAAACGTGCTTGTTCTAACTCCACAAAACGCGGTGATTTTTCGACAAAAATTAATCCGCCGTACACTGCACCTGCTTTATGGACATCAGCAGCATCACGGGCATGGGTTAACCCACACACTTTGTTTTCACCAAGGATCAGTTTGCGACAAGCAAGGTCAATATTAGCCTGAGACATAATTGAACTGCCAACCAAGAAACCATTGGCATAAGCGCTTAGCTCTTTTACCTGCTGGTGGTTGTAAATCCCCGATTCAGAAATGACGATACGATCCTGTGGGATCTTAGCTGCCAACTCTTTAGTACGATTTAGGTCAATGCTCAGATCACGTAAATCTCGATTGTTAATACCAATCACTTTAGCGCCTAGGGCAATAGCGCGTACTAACTCATGTTCATTACTGACTTCGGTCAATACACCCATATTTAAGCTGTGTGCAGTATCACGATAAGCTTGGTAAGCATCGTCATCTAAAACCGATAGCATTAACAGAATAGCATCGGCTTGAGAGTGACGTGCTAGGTAGATTTGGTAAGGATCAACGATAAAGTCTTTACAGATAATTGGCTGAGTCACTTGAGAGCGCACAGTATTAATGTATTCAAAGTCACCTTGGAAATACTTTTCATCGGTTAATACCGAAATCGCTGATGCATAGTTTTTGTAAGTGCTTGCAATTAAGTCTAAATCGAACTCTTCACGAATTAATCCCTTAGAAGGAGAGGCTTTTTTACACTCAAGAATAAACACACTGTCTTCTTGGTCCAGCGCTTGATAGAAGTAACGATCACTTTCTACTAATTGATCTTTGAAGCTAATCAAAGGTTGTTGTTGTTTACGTTGTTCAACCCAGATTAATTTGTCATCAACAATCTTGCCTAAAATTGTATCCTGTAAACTTTGGTCATTAAGCATTACTTTGCTCCGCAAGTTGTTTTAATAGTGTTAAAGGTTGGCCTGATTGCATGCTGCTAAGCGCCATTTCAGTGCCTTGTTTAAAGTTATCTGCTTTACCGTTTAATACTAATAATGCAGATACATTAATTGCCACAGCAGATTGCTGAGCAGCAGTGCCTTTACCTTGTAAAATTTGTTCTATAATTTGTTTATTTTCTTCTGGTGTACCACCGAAGATACTTTCCACAGGGTGCTGTTCAACACCAAAATCTTCTGGTGTTAATGTATATTCGATTATTTCACCATTGTGAAGCTCAGCTACTTGCGTTGAGCCGTGTAATGCCACCTCATCTAAGCCACTACCGTAAACCACCATCACACGTTTCATGCCTAATTGTTGGTGCACTTTGGCAATGGGCACTAATAACTCTGGTGCATACACACCCATTAATTCAAAGTCAGGACGTGCTGGGTTAATAAGTGGGCCTAGTACATTGAAGATAGAGCGGGTTTTTAATGCGCCACGTACTGGCGCTGCAAAACGCATTCCTGCATGGTAGCTAGGCGCAAAAATAAAGCAGACGTTTAAATCATCTAAACATTGACGTGCCGTTTCAGGTGACATATCTAAGTTCACCCCAAAAGCCGCTAATAAATCTGATGAACCAGACTTACTAGACACACTTCGGCTACCATGTTTACAAACCTTAACACCACAAGCCGCCGCTACAAATGCACTCGCCGTTGAAATATTGATAGTACCTAATCCATCGCCACCAGTACCAACAATATCGGTAAAGGGGTAATCAGGATGAGGAAATGCTTTTGCTTGTGCTAACAAGGCTCTAGCTGCACCAGTGATTTCAGCAGGTGTTTCACCTTTAATCTTAAGCGCAGTTAATACTGAAGAAAGTACAATCGGATCTATTTCGCCTAACACCACTTGTTCAAAAAAAGCTTGGCTTTGTGATTCAGAGAGAGTTTGACCTTGATATAACTGCTCTAAGGTCGGGTATACATCATATTTGCTCATTTAAACATTCTCCGCTTCAGTCAATAAATTAAGGCTGTTCTCTAACAGTTGTGCACCTTCACAGGTCAAAATAGATTCAGGGTGGAATTGAAAACCGATCACCTTATCTTGGGCGTGATAGATAGCCATACACATCTCGTTATAATCTGCCACCGTTTCTAGTGTGTCTGGCACAGTCGTGCCCACTAACGAGTGGTAACGTGCTACAGACAGAGGCAAGGATAAACCTGCAAACATTTTATCTGCACAGTGGTTAATTAATGATGATTTACCATGTTGGATTTCATCTGCTTGTCCTACTACACCACCATATTGTTCAATTAGCGCTTGGTGTCCTAGGCAAATTCCTAGGATAGGTACTTCACCTTTGCATAAACCGATAAGTTCAATCATACAACCCGCAGCACTAGGTGTACCTGGACCAGGCGATAATATTAATACCACTTCACCTTCACAGGCATCAATATGTGCTTTAATTTGCGCTGCGCTTTGGTTATTGCGGTAGATTTTCACTGGGTAACCCGATGATTTAAATTGGTCTACTAGGTTGTAAGTAAACGAGTCAAAGTTATCAAGAAAGAATAAGGTGGCTTTATTATTAGTAGAAGGCATGGTTTATTCTCCTTGCTTAGTGGCATTGGCTGTCACTGCTTTAAGTGTGGTGCCATGGGCAAGTGCCACTGCATTAAGTACTGCTGCAGCTTTACTGCGCGTTTCATCGGCTTCTAATTGTGGTACTGAGTCATAAACCACACCTGCGCCAGCTTGAGCATGAGCTACGCCACCTTTAACAAATGCAGATCGGATAACAATACAGCTATCCATGTCGCCATTACCGTTAATATAACCAACAGCACCGCCGTAACTACCACGTCGTTTTTTCTCTACTTTGCGTACTAGATTTGATGCACTGATTTTTGGTGCGCCAACTAAAGTGCCCATATTCATACAAGCTTGGTATGCGTGTAATGCGTCTAAATCTTCGCGTAATTTACCCACCACTCGTGATACTAAGTGCATTACATGACTGTAACGGTCAACTTGTAATAAGTCAGCAACATGGCGAGTACCTGGCTGGCTAATACGTGCCACGTCATTACGGGCTAAATCAACTAGCATCAAATGCTCAGATGTTTCTTTTTTATCAAGACGCAGCTCTAACTCTAAACGACCATCTAAATCTTTATTAATAGATCCATCTGCATTGAAACCACGACGACGTGTACCTGCAATTGGGTAAATCTCTACATCACCTGAGCTTTGTGTGTATTTGATGGCACTTTCCAGGGATGCACCAAATAATACAAAGTCACTGTCTTTTAAGTAGAACATATAGGGACTTGGGTTAGTTTCTTTTAGTTTTTGATAAGCTGAAATTGGATCAGGACACGGTAATGAAAAACTACGAGAAGGAACCACTTGGAAGATATCACCTTTAACAATATTGGTTTTTAACTCTTCAACAATATCACAGTACTCTTCATCACTGATATCGACTTTAACAGTCGCATCAATACTGACTTGTTGATTTACAGGTGCAATAAAGTCTGTACAGAAGCCTTGTAATTGTTCGATACGCTGTGCAATGCGTGCTTCACTTTCATCTGAATATAAACCTCCAAATACACTGCCTAGCACTTCACCTTGTTGAGTTTGATGATCATGTAACATTAATGTCTCTGCCACATAGAACAAGTAATCAGGTGTCGTGTTCTCTCCATCAGGCACTGCTAATAATTGTTCAAAGGTTGCGATAAAGTCATAGGCAAATACACCGCCTAGGAATAACGCTTCTGGATGAGTTGAGGCCTTTTTAATTCGCTCTACGATACAACGAATAGCGTCCATTGGAGATGCTGATTTTAAACGTTGATCTTCATCGCCGCTAGTATCTGATTGTGGAAAGGTAAGTTGTAACTGGCTTGGGCGTTGTGCTGTGATTAGTTGCGTGGAAAACTTGGGAGTGATGAAAGTAAGTAGATCTTTACCATTATCAGTTAACGCATCCAAGGTAACCGTTAAGCCTTGGCAAGTAATCTTCAAACAAGCATCAACTAAAATTAAGCTTTTTAAGTGTGCTTTACTTTCAATCTCTGCAGAGTCAAAAAGTAGATGATGATGGCTGTTTGCGCTGATTTTTTGAAAGAGTCCCAATGAATCTTGGATGTAGTGACAAGGTGCTTCGATCGTTTTTAATGTGCCGATTGGGTGGTGCGTGTTCATATTTAAGTCCTTAAAAATTAGTGATTGCAAATAGAGTGTTTAGCTGATTTTTATTTGCCATCGCCAATTAAGGGCGCTGTTTAAAATGATCATGATTTACCTGTTTTACTTTTGTGTGTTCCAAATATGAAAAAAGCCCGCAATATGCGAGCTTCTAAATAGGTTTTTCTGGGAAATTAAATATACAAAAACCTCATTGCTCGCTTATGAGAATGAGTGCCACCAAGAATCTTTAAGAGTAATTGTATTAAAAATCATATATTATGCGTCCCGTATTAATTAGGAGTTATTTTTTTGCATTCTGCTTCTAATGTCAAGGTTATTTTTAGGATATTCATGTTAATTGATCTTCACTCGCATACTAAAGCTTCAGATGGACAACTTACCCCTAGCGAATTAGTGCAACGTGCTGAAAACAGACAAGTTCATTTTTTAGCCATTACCGATCATGACACCATTGATGGGTTAGCTGAAGCGTCACAATATATTCAAGATCATCAGTTAAAATTACAGTTGATTAATGGTATCGAAGTCACCAGTAATTGGCTTAATCATGAGATTCATGTGGTGGGGTTAAATATTGACCCAACACATCCCGCGTTATTGGCATTGATTGAAGTACAAAAAGAGAAGCGTGAGCAGCGTGCCATTGAAATGGGACGACGTTTAGCCAAAGCAAATATCGACAACGTTTATGAAGGCGCAAAAGCGTTAGCTGGCGATGGCGCAATTACTCGAGCGCATTTTGCACGTTATCTTGTTGATATTGGCGTTGCACCGACTTTTCCTAAAGTATTCGATAAATACTTAAGTCGTGGTAATACAGGTTATGTGCCTCACGATTGGGTCGATTTAGCAGATGCGATAGCGGCGATTCATGCTGCTGGTGGACAAGCGGTATTAGCACATCCAGATGCTTACCGATTATCCAATAAATGGTTAAGAAAATTATTTGTTGCTTTTAAAGCCGCTGGTGGTGATGCCATGGAAGTGGCCATTGGACAACAATCGCCACAAATGCGTTTACAATTAGGCATGTGGAGTCAAGAGTATGACTTATTAGCCTCTCAAGGCAGTGATTTCCACTTTGTTGGTCGTTGGCGTGATTTAGGAAAAAGTCTATTTTTACCTGAAATTTGTCAGCCAATTTGGCATAATTGGGATCTTAATCATAGTGCAGAGATTAGCGCTTAATCGCGCTAGTTATACTTATAATGATATTGATAAAAGGCTATAGAACAATATGAGTCAGTTTTTTTATGTGCACCCAGAAAACCCACAAAAACGACTAATGAAGCAAGCGGCTGAAATAGTTAACAAAGGTGGTGTGATCATTTTTCCAACCGATTCCGGTTATGCATTAGGTTGTGCACTTGATGATAAACGCGCGTTAGAGCGCATGTGCCAAATCAGAAAAATAGATAAAAAGCATAACTTCACTTTAGTGTGTAAAGATTTAGCTGAAATTGCAGTGTATGCCCGTGTTGATAATAGTGCGTATCGTATGCTGAAAAACAATACACCAGGTGCGTATACCTTTATTTTTAAATCCACTAAAGATTTACCAAAACGTTTAATGAACCCAAGTAAACGTACTATTGGTATACGTATTCCAGATAACGTCATCGCGTTATCTTTGTTAGAAGAGTTAGAAACACCACTAATGACCACGAGTTTGATTCTACCAGGCAACACAAGTACTGAGTTTGACCCAGAAGATATTCGTGATCAATTAGAGCATCAAGTTGATTTGATCATTAACGGTGGTTATTTAGGTGAATCACCAACCACTGTGATTGATTTATCTGAAGATGATGTGGTGATAGTAAGAGAAGGCACGGGCGATTTAAGTCCGTTCCAGTAACAATTAATTTAAACAAAACAGAAACAATCTTGTCTCTCTATTCAGTTTTGCTAAATAGTGAAAGACAGTTGGCATAATGTGAATTACCCAAAGGAAAGTAACATGAGCGAAAAATTACAAAAAGTATTAGCACGTGCGGGATTAGGTTCTCGTCGTAAAATGGAAACAGTGATATCTGAAGGGCGTGTAAGCCTAGACGGTAAAATTGTTGAGTTAGGTGAGCGTGTTACACAGGAGCAAGTGATCCGTGTAGATGGACACGTTGTTAAATACCAAGCGGCAGAAAGTGTTGTTTGTCGTATTTTAGCGTACAACAAACCAGAAGGTGAAGTGTGTACACGTAGCGATGAAGAAGGCCGTAAAACGGTATTTGATCGTTTACCTCAGTTAAAAGGTGCTCGTTGGATCTCTATTGGTCGTTTAGATATTAATACCTCTGGTCTGTTGTTATTTACAACTGACGGTGAATTCGCTAATAAAATGATGCACCCAAGCCAACAGGTTGAACGTGAATACGCAGTACGTGTATTTGGTGATGTGACGGAAGCTATTTTGAATCGTTTACGCACCGGCGTACAACTTGAAGATGGCGAAGCTAAGTTCTTAGATATTAAAGAGCACGGTGGTGAAGGTATTAACCGTTGGTTCCACGTAGTATTAACGGAAGGTCGTACGCGTGAAGTACGTCGTTTATGGGAAAGCCAAGGCCTTCAAGTGAGCCGTTTGATGCGTGTTCGTTACGGCAACATTATTTTAAATAATCAACTACCACAGGGCGGTTGGCAAGAACTGACGCTTAAAGAAGTTAACTATTTACGTAAAATGGTTGATATGCCGCGTGAGACAGAAACCAAAGTGCGTGTTGATACTAACAAAGTATCTAACCCACAGGCTCGAATTCGTCGTGCAGTTAAAAAACATAATCAACATCGTAAAGCTGGCGAAAGACGCCGTGTAACTCGTACAAGAAGTTAAAAAACAATAGATTATGATTAGGTGTTTTATTTTTAAAACAATGATAAAGTAGATCTATGTCAAATAAATGTATTAACTAGGTGAGGGATTATGATTAAAAAATGTTTATTTCCAGCTGCTGGATACGGAACGCGTTTTCTACCTGCTACTAAATCTATGCCAAAAGAGATGATGCCATTGGTTAACAAACCGTTAATCGAATTTGGTGTTGATGAGGCACTTGAAGCGGGCATGACAGGTATGGGGATTGTAGTTGGTCGTGGTAAGCATTCAATTGCCGATCATTTTGATCATAATTACGAGTTAGAAAATGAAATTAGCGGCACACCAAAAGAAGAGAAGTTAAAAGATATCCGCAAGATTATGGATAATGCGCGTTTCTCTTTTATCCGCCAACGTCAAATGAAAGGCTTAGGTCACGCTATCTTAATCGGTCAAGAGCTGATTGGCGACCAACCTTTTGCTGTTGTTTTAGCGGATGACTTATGTATTAACCCTGAAGGTGATGGTGTACTGAAACAGATGGCTGCCTTATACGAGCAGTTCCGTTGTTCAATTGTTGCTGTACAAGAAGTACCAAAAGAAGAGATTTATAAATACGGCGTTATTAAAGGGTCAATGATCCGTGATGATATTTATCGTGTTGATGATATGGTTGAAAAACCAGCTCCAGGTACTGAGCCTAGTAACCTAGCGGTTATTGGTCGTTATATCTTAACACCTGATATCTTTGATATTATTAAAGACACTAAACCAGGTAAAGGTGGCGAAATCCAAATTACCGATGCGTTATTAGAGCAAGCTAAACGTGGTTGTGTATTAGCCTACAAATTTAAAGGTAAACGTTTTGACTGTGGTAGTGTCCCTGGCTACATCGAAGCGACAAACTACGTTTACGACAACCTTTACGAAGAGTAGTCTTTAGCTAATTTTAGTGATTAACTTTTACTAATGCCGTTCACTGTGTGAGCGGCATTTTTTTATGCATTGTTAAATGATTATACCGATCAGACTAAATACATTGACGAATAAAACCTTGGTGTTGTTGTAAGCTGTTTTTAGCTTGTTGTGCATCAACCCCAGTTAAGACCATAACAATCGCTGTTTTACAGTGATTACCTGATTCTTGTAAGGCTACTTCAGCGGTTTCCCTGCTACAGTCGGTGGCTTCCATAATGATCTTTTTTTGTCGTTCGATAAGCTTGGCATTGGTTGCTTGTACATCTACCATCAGGTTACCAAAGACTTTACCACTTTTGATCATAGCGCCAGTACTTAACATATTTAGCACCATTTTCTGGGCGGTGCCGGCTTTTAACCTTGATGAGCCAGTGACTACTTCTGGACCCACTATGACTGCTAGTGGAACATCTGCAATGTCAGCCATTTTACTGTTGTCATTACAGGTTAAACTGATCACTTTACAACCGAGTTGTTGTGCATACTGCATGGCACCAATCACGTAGGGCGTTCGTCCGCTTGCAGCGATACCGACCAATATATCCTGGGCTGTTAACTGAATATCTATTAAGTCTTGTTGGCCTGCTTGTTGATTATCTTCCGCATTCTCAACTGCTTTTAAAATAGCTTGTTGTCCACCAGCAATTAAACCAATAACTTGTTCTGCTGGACTGCCAAAAGTGGGTGGGCATTCACTGGCATCTAATATACCGAGACGCCCAGAGGTACCTGCACCACAATAGATTAAACGTCCACTCTTGCTAAAAGCGTTATGAATAAGATCAACTGCTTGTGCAATCTTAGGCAAGATAGCTTCAACGGCGAGTGCGACTTTTTTATCTTCGTTATTGATGATGTTTAACATGGCTTCTGTAGACACAATATCAATATCAGTACTCGCTTGATTGCGGCTTTCGGTGATGAAATTTTGTAATTGTATAGTCATATTAGTTACTTATTGATAATTGTTTTGAACACTGAGGATGTAACTTGATATAGTAACAGCTCATTTAATCTAGTTGAATTGATATCATGAAAGAGTCTTTACCACCACAAGAGCCACAGCCTCAATCGTCATCGCATCAAACTAAGCTTGAGATGCCTATTACACCTAGACAGAAGTTCGCATTGTTCGTTAAAAACAGTTTGCAGCTGGTTTTTGGTTTATTGATTATTTTTTTGTTTCTAGCCATTGCTAAGTTGATTGTGAGTTACTTTGAAAGCACATTTCCTGCTTCTATTTTAGGTATGTTAATGCTGTTTGTTGCTTTATCCCTAGGGGTTATCAAGCTTAGTTGGATAGAGTTTACGGGTAACTTAGTGTTAAAGTATTTGGCGCTTCTGTTTATTCCAGTAGGTGTGGGGTTAATTAACTATTTTGAGTTGATTGCATCCCATTGGTTAGTGATTGTCTTTTCATTGTTTTTCACCACCTTACTGACCTTATTTATGGTTGGGCATTGTTATCAATGGCTGATTAAGGAGAAGCAATAATGTTTATTTATATTGCCACGCCACTGACATTGCTGTTTTTTTCTTAGCTAAAAAATTATACAGCATGGCGCCTAATCCATTATTTAATCCAGTATTAGTAACTATCTTCAGCTTAATTGCAATCTTGTTGTTATTCGCTATCCCTTATCAAGATTATCAGCAGGGCACGGGAGTGATCACTGCTTTATTAGAGCCTGCGATTGTTGCCTTAGCTGTACCATTGTATTTGCAGTTAAAGGTTATTAAAGCACGCCTTAAATACATTTTATTAAGTTGTTTACTATCGGTATTCGTTGCCTTCTTTTGTGCTTTTTATGTGATGCCTTTGCTCGGTGCCGATGCGCTGACTGCCTCTTCTTTTGCTGGGCAATCCGTGACCACGCCAATTGCCATGGAGATAAGTAAAAATTTACAAGGAATTGTATCGTTAACAGCTGCCATGGTTATTTTTGCTGGGATTATTGGGGCTAGTATTGGTTTGCCTTTTTTACGCTTAACTAAAGTGAAAGACCCACAAGCAGTAGGTGTCGCCATCGGCTGTGCATCACATGCATTGGGCACGGCAAAAGTGTTAGAAGAGAATGAAGAATCTGGCGCATTTTCATCGATCGCTTTGATACTGTGCGCCATTTTATCGGCCTTGATTATGCCTGTGCTGTACCAGTGGTTAATTTTGTAATTGCTATTAAATGAGTAGATGAAAAAACCGAAGCAAGCTTCGGTTTTTTATTATGCAAAATAGATGTTCAGGTTAATCAGCAGCGTAACCAAACTCAGTGAGTTGTTTACCATCTAAAAAGGCATGTTGCCCTTGCATGGTTAAACGCTCACTAATAAACCAAGATGCAGCTAGTGCGTAGATTTGGTGTTCCTGTGTTAACACACGTTCCGCCAAGTCCTGTGCGGCATCTTCAGCGAAGATAGGCACTTTAGCTTGCAGTATAGTTGGTCCACTGTCTAACTCTGGTGTCACAAAATGTACTGTGGCGCCATGCTCTTTATCACCTGCATCTATTGCTCGCTGATGTGTATTTACACCGGTATTTTGGTAATAAAGATGGGTGAATGTTAAGCATTTTACCTTGGTACTTATTAACAAAGTCCGGTGTTAAAATGCGCATAAACCCAGCTAACAAAATAAGATCAGGTTGCAATTTATCAAGTTCAGCGGCTAATAAAGCATCATACTCTTCACGTGAAGCAATGCCTTTACTCTCTACTAAAATAGCAGGAATATTAGCATCAGTTGCACGTTGTAAACCGTAGGCATCTGCTTTATTGCTGATCACAGCAACCACTTCAACTTGTTGTTCATTTATCTGTTGTTGGTGTAATTTATCCATTAGTGCTTGTAAATTACTGCCACTACCAGAGATAAGTACAACGACTTTTTTAATGCTCATCTGATTATTTAATCTCTACTTGAGATTCACCTTCAGCAGCATCTTCGATGTGACCTAATACCCAAGCGTTTTCACCCTGTGCATTTAAGATCTCAACAGCTTTCTCTTTTTCTGCTGCAGGTACAACAATCATTAAGCCAACACCACAGTTAAAGGTACGGTACATCTCTTCTGTTTCAACATTACCATTTTCTTGTAACCAGTCGAAAATAGCAGGCCATTCCCAGCTTTTTCCATCAACAACCGCTTTGCTACCTGCTGGTAATACACGAGGAATATTTTCCCAGAAACCACCGCCAGTAATATGAGAAATAGCATGAACAGGGCAGTTCTTGATTAATTCTAATGTTGATTTAACGTAGATTTTTGTTGGTGTTAATAATGTTTCACCTAACGTTGAATCACCAAATGGTGCATTTGTATCAGCTTGAGATACTTCTAAAATCTTACGTACTAAAGAGTAACCATTTGAGTGTGGGCCACTTGAAGCAACAGCGATTAATGCATCACCAGCGGCTACTTTAGTACCGTCAATTACTTCAGATTTCTCAACAACACCAACACAGAAACCAGCGATATCGTAATCATCACCTTCGTACATGCCTGGCATTTCAGCAGTTTCACCACCGATTAATGAACAGTTAGATAATAGACAACCTTCACCGATACCCGTTACTACGTCAGCAGCAACATCAACATCTAGCTTACCTGTTGCGTAGTAGTCTAAGAAGAATAGTGGTTCAGCACCTTGTACGATTAAGTCGTTTACACACATAGCAACCAAATCGATACCTACTGTATCGTGTTTTTTAAGGTCGATAGCTAGACGTAACTTAGTACCAACACCATCAGTACCAGCAACTAATAGCGGCTCTTTGTAACCCGTTGGTAGTTGACATAATGCGCCAAAACCACCTAGTCCACCCATTACTTCTGGACGTTTAGTGCTTTTAGCTACACCTTTAATACGTTCAACTAATGCTGTTCCCGCGTCAATATCAACACCAGCGTCTTTGTAGCTTAAAGAGGTTTTTTGGTTGCTCACTTGGTTTCCCCACAGATAGAAGTTAAAAGCGAATATCGCTTTAAAAGTTTAGAAGGTAAAAAATTGCGCGTATTTTAACATCTATATGACAGGGGTCGAATTATTTCTGAAAAGAATTGTCCGTTTTATCTAAACTTTTTTGATTTAATCTCGTAACTCATTAAAAAGCAGGTTAAATAGTCAAACGTTTATATATTTAATGCATGATACTTGCATTAGTAGAAGATCTGCTTATGATCTCTTTATATTAAAAATTGTATGGTTGTATAAGTAAATGAAAAATAATGTGTTGATTACTTTTTTGTTAGTGGTGAGTGTGTTGTTTTCAGCACACAGTATTGCGTTACCACAAATCAGTGCTTATCAAGGCTTAGTTGTTGCTGAAGGCAACAGTGAGGAGCAATTACGAGAACAGGCTTTACAACAAGTCTTAGTCAAAGTATCCGGTAACAAAAGTGTGACTAATCTAGATGGCACTAAATTACTAGCAAAAGACATTTCTTCAATCCTTTCACAGTTTGGTTATCAAAATATTGAAGGTGAGCGTTACTACTCGGCTTTATTCGATAAACAACGCATTAATCAAGCTTTGATCTCAATGCAACAGCCTATCTGGGGAGAAACTCGTCCTAACCCTCTAATTTGGTTAGTGAATGAAAATAGACAACTGACTTCCGATAATATGGTTAATAGTCATCAAGATAACTCGTTAACCATTGGCTTAGAACAAGCTCAACTTGATCGTGGTATTACAGCCAGTTTTCCTTTGATTGACCTTGACGATTCTTTAGCGGTGTCTGTATCAGATGTAAGCGGACGCTTTTATCAAACCGTGGCAGAGGCGTCTACTCGATATGATGCGGAATACTTTGTATTAGCTAATTTAAACCGCGCAGGTGGTCAGTGGCAATTGAAGTGGGAACTCGTTAAATATAATGCGCAGAATAAACAAAGCCAAGTCGTGATCAAACAAACCAGTAAGGGTGAAAAATCCGATGTAACCGCGGAAATGATGGGAGATATTGCTGACTATTATGCACAACAGTTTGCCATTTTAGAAAATAACGGCGCACGTTCTACACAAGCGGTTAATATTAACAATGTAGACTCTCTCGCTGAATTAATGACTTTAAGTAATATATTAAATAACTTAAATGCTGTTGAGAGCTTTGAAATAGTCAGTTTAAGTGATACAAAAGCAGAACTCTTAGTGACATTAAGGGGCAGTGTTACGAGTTTGGAAAATGCGTTGAATGCACAACCTAAATTACAACGAGATTTAATGACCAGTGCTCCTTTTTATTATATTTGGCGACAGTAGAGTATTTAATGCCTCAAGATGAATTAAGATTTCAATACCCTTTATTGGCGTTAAAGTTTCCTGACGATGAAACCTTTGCAAGTTTTTATCCAGGCCAAAATGCAGAACTATTAACCTTACTTAAAAATAATGTAGTTGGGATAGGGGAACCTATCTTATATATGTGGGGTGAATCGGGAAGTGGTCGCTCACACCTATTACATGCCTTGTGTTCAGAAGTAGATGAAATAGGCGAAACCGTTGCTTACATCCCTCTACACCATCATCGTAGTATGACCCTAGATATTTTTGAAAATATGGAAAATATTACCCTAGTGTGCATAGATAACGTTGATGCTATTGCGGGTAATAAACTGTGGGAAAAAGCACTGTTTGATTTTTATAATCGTTGGTTAGATAACAAAGATAATCGTGCACCTGGTGCTAACTTAGTGATCTCTGCCAGTGATTTACCTAAGCAGATTGGTATTGAATTAGTGGACTTAGTGTCACGGCTAGAGTGGGGTGCTTGTCACCATTTGCAGCCATTAAATGATGAAGAGAAATTAGGGGCGCTGCAGCTACGTGCTCAATTAAAAGGGATGCGATTACCCATTGATGTGGGACGCTTTTTATTAAATCGTTTATCACGTGAAATGTGTATGCTATTAAATACATTAGACCAATTAGATAATGCTTCTTTGGAAGCTAAGCGTAAGCTAACCATCCCTTTTGTCAAAGAGGTGTTACGTTTATAGAGGGGTTATAGAAAGACGCTCGCCGTTAACTGAACAATTAAATACCGATGATATTAGCTTCTATCATCGGTATTTTTTATCTAATAGTTAATTATAAAATAGTTAAGACTGATTCAGGTGGACGACCAATGGCTGCTTTGCCATTAGCAACTACAATTGGGCGCTCAATTAATTTTGGGTTAGCCTGCATCGCTGCAATTAGTGCTGCTTCATCTTGCTCGGATGCTAAGTTTAACTCTTTATATAAGGTTTCTTTAGTACGCATTAATTGACGTGCTGAATCAAATCCTAACTGCTTAATTAGCTGTGCAATTGTCTCCACTGAAGGTGGTGTTGTTAAGTATTTAATTATCTCTACTTGGTGTTGTTCATTATCTACTAACGCTAATGTTTCACGGCTTTTAGAGCAACGTGGATTGTGGTAAAAGTAATATCTGTCATATCATCCTCTGTCTTGTATTCGATTATTCTGCTGGCCAAATCGCAATATGATCTTCTAGGTTATCGGGGTGAACCTGTGTTTCTGAGACTATTTTGCCACGTACTGAATGGCCACCTTTATGCATTGCAGATTGACTGCCTGTTAATAGTGGATGCCATTCTGGTAAAGGTTTATCTTCGATTAATAATTTATAAGCACAACTGGCTGGTAGCCAATGAAATTGTTCAATATCGTCTAAGGATACTTTCACGCATTCAGGCACAATTTTTAAACGTTTCTCATATTTTTTACAGCGGCATGTTTTGGTGTGTAAAAGATGACAAGCTACATTGGTAAAATGTAAGTCCTCTGTCTCATCATCAATTATCTTATTAAGACAACATTTACCACAACCATCACATAGCGATTCCCACTCCGATTGTGACATTTGTGCCAGTGTCTTGGTTTCCCAAAATTTGTCCATTTACTTTTCCTTACTCAACGACAATTTTCGGTGACATAATACGTTCTGAAAGATAGGTTACCGCGGTTGCAAAGTAATAAGAACGATTCCAATGCATCAGTACTTTATAGTTATTGTAAGCGAGGTACACACGGCCATTTTTATCATCTGGGATAACAATCGACGCTTGCAAATCAACATTAGGCAGATCTTGGCCTTCATAACGGCGCACACCTAATGCTTGCCATTCTGCTAACGATTTCTGTTGTTTAATGCCCGCTAGGTTAGTATCAAAATCGTCAGGGATAGTCACTTGACGTCCCCAAATATGACGGCTATCCCATCCTTCTGTTTTTAGGTAATTAGCGGCAGAGGCAAACACATCTGCGGGGGTATTCCAGATATCTTTTTTGCCATCACCATCATAATCAACTGCATAGTTTAAATATGAGGTTGGCATAAATTGCACTTGCCCCATTGCTCCCGCCCATGAACCAATAAATTTGTCTTGGCTAATATGGCCTTGCTCTAAAATAGTTAACGCAGCAAAGAGTTGCTTCTTAAATAAAGCTTCACGACGACCTTCATAAGCCATGGTTGCTAATGAAGAGATCACGTAATGGCGTCCAGTTAAACGTCCAAAATTAGTTTCAATGCCCCAAAGCGCAACAATAAAGCTAGGTTGAACGCCGTATTCATCACCAATCTTATGCAATAGTTTGTAATGTTTTTTATAAGCTTCACGGGCCTGTTTGACTTTCCACTCCGGTACCGCTCGCGGAATGTAAGTATCTAAGGTCATTTTGAATTCTGGTTGCTGCTTATCCGAGGAGACACTGCGCTGCAAAAATTCTGCTTTTTGAAAAGCATTTTCAACGGTAGTTGGGTCGATACCTAACTCAGTTGCTTCTTGTTTTAAGGTGTCAACATACTGAGTAAATGAAATGTCACGCTCAGTGGTTGCATAGCCTGTCATAGAAAAACAACATAAAGTGATCGCCGAGATACTTTTTATTGAGCGATGGAGATGGTTAAGTAATACATTTTTTACTTTCATGAATCAGATTCCAATTGCTGTTGTTTACGTTTTTTATGTTCTTTTAAGTAATCTACCGGTGGCGGTGGAAGCTGTAAATAAAAACCTGCTTGTGTCACTTCAGAGATCACTTTTGATGCGTCAGCCATCGCCATTTTAGTGGAGTCGGTAATATTTAATACCGAGACTAATTTCGGTGGACCAAATTGTTCTAGCAAAGGCGTCGGAACGCGAGAAAAGTCATCTCGTTTTGCAACAAAAAGATAGGTTTGCGGTTTACGGATACTTTTATATACAGCACATAACATAATACTAATCGAGCCCTTTACTTGCCTAATGTTGGCGCAAACTATAACATGCATAAGCATTTATTTTTTATAGAAATTGACTGAATTTTATGTCAAAACAGAAAGATTTAATTAGAAAGGACAATTATGACGTTAAAATCGTTGAATTTTACCTTGTTGGTCGTCAATCTCGAGAGTGAATCACTTTCAGCATTAGCTGAAGAGTTAAATAAAAAACGACTAATGGCTCCCGAGTTTTTTGCTAATACTCCGATGGTGGTAAGTATAGAAGAATCTTCATTAAATATCGATTTTTCTCAATTAAAGCGTACAGTTGCAGAGCATGGTTTCATTTTAGCTGGTATAACTGGAACGCTGTCAGAACAACAAAAAGAGCAAGCAATAGCAGAATCAATTGCTGTATTGCATAGTTCAAAAAGACAAATGGTGAAAGCACCAGCATCAGATAAAAATGTTGAACAATCTGATCAACCAAAAGAAGAGATTAAAACAAGCACTGACACTGCGTCTGGCGACCCTGAATATGTTGTCTGCGAAGTAAAAACAAAAGTGCACGTTGGTCGAGTTCGCTCTGGCCAGCAAATATATGCAAAAGAGTGTGATTTAGTCATTAACGGCGATGTGGGGGCCGGCGCAGAAGTTATTGCTGATGGCAACATTCATGTATATGGAACATTAAGAGGTAAGGCATTAGCAGGTGCTATGGGCAACACGAGTGCAGCTATCTTTTGTACTGTATTAGAGCCTGAATTAGTATCAATTGCGGGTGTTTATAAATTAAGTGAAACATTACCAGAGGATATGTGGTCTACCTCTTGCTCTGTTTCTTTAAAGGATCAAAATTTGGTCTTTTCAAGTTTAAATAAAATTTAAAATTCAAAGGAAAGTTATATGGCAAAGGTAATTGTTGTCACATCTGGTAAAGGCGGTGTTGGTAAAACAACAAGTAGTGCCGCTATTGGTACAGGATTAGCGAAAACAGGCGCTAAAACGGTTATTATTGACTTCGATATTGGTTTAAGAAACCTAGATTTAATCATGGGCTGTGAACGACGTGTTGTTTACGACCTGATTAATGTGATTAATGGCGAAGCTAACTTACAGCAAGCATTAGTAAAAGATAAGCGTGTTGAAACCTTATACATTTTACCGGCCTCTCAAACGCGTAATAAAGATGCGTTAAGCAAAGAAGGTGTGGCTGAAGTTATCGAAGCATTAAAAGCAGATGGGTTCGATTATATTATTTGTGATTCACCAGCGGGTATCGAACAAGGTGCGATGATGGCATTGTATTTTGCCGATGAAGCTGTTGTTACAACCAATCCAGAAGTTTCTTCTGTGCGAGATTCTGATCGTATTACTGGGATGTTATCAAGTAAATCTTACCGTTCAGAAAAGCAGATGGAGCCAGTTAAGGTACATCTACTGATCACGCGTTATGCACCTGAGCGTGTAGAGCGTGAAGAGATGTTAAGCATTGAAGATATCGATGACTTATTAGGCATTGATTTACTCGGTGTTATTCCTGAGTCTCAGGATGTATTAAGTGCATCTAACTTAGGTGAACCAGTGATTCTAAATCAAGATTGCGATGCGGGTAAAGCATACCAAGACGCAGTGGATAGGTTACTAGGAGAAAAGCGCGACTTACGTTTTGTAACAGTCGAAAAGAAAGGCTTTTTAAGTCGTATATTTGGGGGATAAAATGGGATTATTACAATACTTTATTAAGGACAAACCAAAAAAAGGTACGGCTAAATTAGCAAAAGATCGCTTGCAGATTATTGTTGCGCATGAGCACTCTAGTTTTGATGTGCCATCTTACATGCCTGAATTACAAAAAGAGCTAGTTGCTGTTATCCGTAAATACATGGATATTTCAACAGATGATGTGAAATGTGAATTCAGTGACAAAGAAGAAGATGAGTTATCTGTATTGGAAGTGAATGTTACTTTACCAAAACATAAGTAGTCACTTAATTTAAAGTACTTAAAATAAAAAATGCGACCATTAAGTCGCATTTTTTGATTAATCATTGGTGTTGATTACTTTTGTAGTTCAATACTGTTGATGATGACTGCTTGTAACGGCTTATCCTGTGAGTTAGTGGCTACCTTAGCAATGCTATCCACCACATCTAAACCCTGAGTAACCTTACCAAATACGGCATAACCCCATTGGCTACCTTTAGCATCTAAAAAACCATTGTCTTTCTGGTTAATGAAAAATTGACGAGAAGCGGAGTGAGGTGAATTAGTACGTGCCATGGCAATCGTACCTCTTTCATTACTTAAACCATTGGTTGATTCATTAGTAATTGGTGAAAGGATATCTGCACGTTGACCTGAACTTAAAAAACCACCACCTTGGATCATAAAACCGTTAATGACTCGGTGAAATACGGTATCTTTAAATTGATCTCTTTCGATATACTTCAAAAAATTAGCAACTGTGGTGGGTGCTTGTTCAGGGTATAACTCTAGGGTTATTTGTCCTTTATTAGTATCAATTAATATCGTTGGGTTAGCTGCGAATGCGCTATGGCTTAGGATTAATAAGAGTAATGCACTAAAAATTTTCATTTAAGTTCCTTGGTTAGATTAAAGGTGGCGATTAAAATTGCTGCAGCTGACTATTTAACTCTTGATCTTCGACGATCTGTTTTAATAGTAGCGATAATTGCTTATTAAGTTGCTCAGTTATATTGTTTACTTGATTAGCAAAAGCCCCATCCCATTGTTTAGTAGAGCGGAAAATTTTGTGAAAATGTTTACCCTGATGACTCAGTGCCACATCTACAATCATTTGTGATGATGCATCGTAACTTAGCGTCGATTCAGTCACCTTAGCTAAAGCTTTCACTAACTTAATATCGACCTGGTAATCGCTATTGTTATCTAGCTTTAAGTTATTATCCGTCCAAGCTTGAGTTAAGCTTTTTTCAACTAATAGACGTAAAGATTGTTGCTCATTGATTAAGGTGGCAACTCCGTCTCCGCTGGATATTTCAATTACATATCGAGCGATGCGCAAGTCTTGGCTGTCAATTTTCCAAGGTTGTTGGTTAGTAAATACTTGTCTATTACTTTCAAGTTGTAGTTGTGGGGTGATGTTCGTATAACTCGGGGTAGCGGTACAGCCTAACAAAGTGAGTATGCTGGCACTGAGTAAAAGTCCTTTGAAACTTGTTTTCAACATTTTTAGTTCCTGGCTGGGTGAGTAAAACAACATCATAGCAAACCTGTTAACGAAATAAGCGAATTTATTATTACTGATTCCATTGCTAGGTGTAATTTTGAGCTGTGATGATTTTATTTCGCTTATGTTTAATCGATTAGCTTAGTTTTACCTCTTATGAGCAGGGATTTAAGGCTTTGTGATGCCAAATAGGCATTAGCTTTATTAAAAACATTTTGCATAAAATTTGACCTGGTTAGCCTATTTTTTTTATTGTGAGATCTTCGTCATATAACCTTAATCTTTCTGTAACACTGATTAACTCTAGGCTAGAGACGGTTATCCACTTTTTCTGTGGATAACTCTGTGGGAAGATCAATGAGAAGTGTCTGAAGCCCTTGCTACACCTTGCTTTAGGTTAAATAGGGTTATTTTTAACCGCAAAAAATAACTGTTTATTATCAATTGGTTATAATCGTCAAGTGGTTTTTTCATCGCTTAAGTTATTCACCTAGGGGGCTCTCTTTTTTATTCTTGTGTCAATAGCTATGTGTGTATTATTTAAAAATATTTTTATTTATTTTTATTGACAAAAATTCTGTTTAAGGAATTTATATTGTTTGTTTACTGTACAGCCTATTTTGCCAAAAGACCTGCTTTTAATGCGGTATTTGTTGGCTAGTAAATAACTTTTGATAATTCTATTGTGGTGAAGTGAGCTATTTTGTCGTAATTTTGTTAATTGAAATACAAGTTTCGAGTAAAAAATTTAACATATCTTGTGTTTTTAGCTGTTTTTGTTTTTAAGAAGTAAATTTATTGATTTTTATTAACAAAGGATCACTCGCTTATTAATGACTAATGATAAGATTAAAGGATAAGTAATAGGTTGTAATGAGGGTTTATGAGTAAGTCATTTGAATTAGTGTGTCCATTTGCTCCAGCAGGGGACCAACCACAGGCAATAGAGCAACTAGTTGAAGGGATAGAGTCAGGGTTAGCTTATCAAACTTTATTAGGGGTAACAGGCTCGGGTAAAACATTCACATTAGCTAATACTATCGCTCAGTTAAATAAGCCAACTTTGATTCTTGCGCCGAATAAAACCTTAGCGGCTCAATTATACGGAGAAATGAAAGCCTTTTTTCCACATAATGCTGTGGAATATTTTGTTTCCTATTATGACTATTACCAACCTGAAGCCTACGTCCCAAGCTCTGACTCTTTTATAGAGAAAGATGCGGCGGTTAATGCTCATATTGAGCAGATGCGTTTATCGGCTACTAAAGCCTTATTAGAACGTAAAGATGTAGTGTTAGTTGCGTCTGTGTCCGCCATTTATGGTTTGGGAGACCCGCAATCCTATTTACAAATGATGCTACACATCAGTGTTGGCGAAATCATCTCAAGCCGAGACATCTTACAGCGCTTAGTGGATATTCAATACACACGAAATGAAACAGAATTAAGCCGTGGTACCTTTAGAGTCAGAGGTGAAGTGGTCGATATTTTCCCTGCTGACTCTGAAAAGCAAGCAATACGTATTGAACTCTTTGATGATGAAGTGGAAAGTATCAGTGTGTTTGACCCTTTAACCGGGCAACAATTAGAAAAGCTATCGCGCACCACCATTTTTCCTAAAACGCACTATGTAACACCAAGAGAGCAGATCCTTAATGCCATTGAAGGGATTAAGGAAGAGTTACAGGAGCGTAAAAAAGAGTTTCTAGCAGAAAATAAATTAATAGAAGAACAACGTATTTCACAACGTACTCTATACGACCTAGAGATGATGAATGAACTAGGGTATTGCTCAGGCATCGAAAACTATTCTCGTTACCTGTCCAGTAGAGGGCAGGGTGAAGCGCCACCAACCTTATTTGATTACTTACCTAAGGATGGTTTGTTAATACTCGATGAAAGCCATGTTACCGTGCCGCAAATTGGCGCTATGTATAAAGGTGACCGTTCACGTAAAGAAAACTTGGTCAATTATGGGTTCCGATTACCCTCTGCCTTAGACAATCGTCCTCTTAAATTCGAAGAATTTGAAAAGCTGGCTCCACAAACTATTTATGTGTCGGCAACCCCTAGCGATTATGAAATAGATAAATCACAGGGAGATATTATCAGACAGGTGATACGGCCTACTGGGTTATTAGACCCGATTATCGAAGTGCGACCAGTGAGCTCTCAGGTTGATGATCTGTTATCAGAGATCAATATTCGTATCCCTAAAAGTGAGAGAGTATTAGTCACTACATTGACCAAACGTATGGCAGAAGATTTAACGGAATACCTTAATGAGCACGGCATTAAAGTACGTTATTTACATTCTGATGTGGATACGGTGGAACGTGTAGAGATTATTCGTGACTTACGTTTAGGTGTGTTCGATGTGTTAATCGGTATTAACTTACTACGAGAAGGGTTAGATATTCCGGAAGTCTCTTTAGTGGCGATACTTGATGCGGACAAAGAAGGTTTTTTACGTTCTGAGCGTTCATTGATTCAAACCATGGGACGCGCAGCACGTAATCTGGAAGGTAAAGCCATTTTATATGCAGATCGCATCACTGATTCAATGAAAAAAGCGATTAAAACCACTGAAGATAGAAGAGAACTACAGGATAACTTTAATAAAGACAATGGTATCTCACCAAAAGGTTTATCGAAGTCGGTAACAGATGTGATGCAACTAGGGCAAAATCCTCAACCAAAATCAACTATCACTCCGTTGAATAAAGTGGCTGAAACAGATGCGCCTTATGCTGCAGATAGTATGGTTCGTTCAGAGCAAGACATCTTGAAAGAGATAGCGAAATTAGAAAAACAGATGTTTGCTTTTGCCAAGGATTTAGAGTTTGAAAAAGCTGCGCAATTACGTGATCAGGTATCTAAATTACATGAGCAACTTATCGCTACTGGATAAATGACTATTACTAATTAACCACATGTTTTAGAATATTAAGGCTTATTTTATACGGAAATAAAGTAAGTCGCTTATCAAAGTGAAGTGTTTTGACATTGTTTTTCCAATATTAAAAGTGGGAACAACAGGAAAAATTCTCAAACTAAACAATAATTATTGAATAGTTAAAGAATAAAGCAATCTTAAAAATGGAAAGTTAATGGTTGATAATGAAGAATATGGATATCGTCGCACTACATTGCGCGTTTTATTAGCAGTTACTATTTTTGCAGTAAGCTTTTTTGCCGTGAATAATTGGATTGCAGGTTTGCAGCTTTTTGCTGTGATTGAAGCGATTGTTGGGGCTTTTGGTGTGCCATTTTTTTAATTGCCAAACGTACGCAATACTTGCAACGATGGTCATTTATCTATTTGTGTACGTTTTACTTTCTGGTGATCTACGGCATTATGATCACTACCTTTAAAGCTGGACTATTTTCCTGGTTATTTATTTTCCCTATTTTATCTTATCTTTTATTAGGCATTAAAGCGGGTTCCTTGATCACCTTGGTTAGTGTTAGTGGTGGGCTGTTTGTGTTAGGAAAAATGGTCTGGGTTAATAACCATGAAATGCATTGGATTGTAATGGGCAATGCAGGTTTTACACTCGCGGCTATCTGGTCAATGGTATATGTCTACGAGTCTAAAAGAGAATATGTGTTTAATTATTTAAAAGAGCAAGCTAGGAAAGATCCATTAACTGGATTGCTTAATGTAAAAGCGCTGAATGATACCTTAGCCGATACATTAAAAATTGCCCAACGACACTCGTACCCAGTTACCTTAGTGTATATTGATATTAATGACTTTAAACAGATTAATGATAAACAAGGGCATCAAAAGGGCAATGAAATTTTATTGGCGGTTGCTCAGGCAATTAAAGATTTAACCAGGGTTGAAGACCACGCTTTTCGTTACGGTGGTGATGAATTTTGTATTGTTTTCCCGAACTGTGTACATGAGCAAGTACGACAAACCTTTGGTGTCAGGTTAGCTGAGCAGGCACATACTAATTTGAATAAGCTGTCCATGAGCATTGGTTATGCGCAGACTGGTCCAAGTGAATTTTGTTCACCGGATAGTTTGATTCATAAAGCAGATAAAAACATGTATGTGGTTAAATCCATAATAAAATCAGGTGACTCTTTTCATGAATGGCAAAATGGAAGTGCAACAGGGTAATGAGGTTGATTCTATATTAATGGATTAAACCAACTAAAACATAAATAGGGAAGTGATCTTACTTCCCTATTTTCGTTTCTATAGCTGTGATTGTTTCTATAGCTGTGATTAAAGAACTGAAAAGCCTTCTTTATCCAACATTTCAATAAGAGAAATAAGTGGTAGACCAATTAAACTATTTGGGTCTTTACCTTCAAAACGACTAAATAAGCTAATGCCAAAACCTTCGCTTTTAAAACTACCTGCGCAATTATAAGGCTCTTCTTTGTTTAGGTAGTTGGTAATCATTTGATCCGATAGTTCACGGAAGTAAACATCATAAGCTTCAACTAAAGACTGTACTTCTCCCGTTGCACTGTTCACTAAGGCTAAACCTGTATAGAAGGTAACATGTTGACCACTGGCTGCTTTTAATTGTTTAAAGGCATTGTCAAAATTGCCTGGTTTACCTAAAATCTTGCCATTATTTAGGCAAACTTGGTCAGAGCCAATGATTAATGCACCGGTAAAGTCAGCGGTGACAGCTTGTGCTTTAGCAATTGCCAGTCTTTCTACTAATTGAATAGCGGTTTCACCTGGCAATTCATCTTCGTTAACCTGTGGGTTAGCTGTGGAAAACTCTACATGTAGCTTTTCTAATAGTTGTTTGCGAAACGGCGAAGTTGATGCTAATACTAGCTTTTGTGGCATATTGAATCCTAGTTAAGTATAAAAATAAGTTTATTTTAAGGACTGTGAAAGAATAAAGCGATAGTTGAGTAAAAACTTAATAAAAATAGCGGTTTTTCTTTGACTATATTGAACTCTATCTATATTATTCGCGACCATGCAAAAGGTTAAACTACCGATTAGCGTTGATTCTGTTCGCGCTGCTAATAATAGATTAGTGCTAGATGCTAGCCTAGAAAAGTCTTTATTAAGCAGATTAAGAGAATCAACAAACAGTATTCACTCTGATATCGACGTTCATTTTTCTTTTGAAGTGGATCAGCAAAGGCTGAGAATATTTCATGGGAAAGCAAGCGTCGCAGTAGAACTCACTTGTCAACGGTGCAATGAGCCTATGATTTATCAATGTGAAGCTGAATTTACGTATTGTCCTGTTCTGAATGAAGAGCAGGAAAATAATTTACCAGACGTTTATGAACCCATTTATTACGATGAAAATGGGGAGGTAAATCTTCATCAAATAGTTGAAGACGAACTGTTATTAACACTTCCGCAGATTGCAATGCATGCAATTGAGGATTGTCATTACAGTGACTACGAAAGTAGCTTTGGCGAAATTGAAGAAGAACAAGAACGTCCTAACCCATTTGATGCTCTAGCTCAGCTAAAGCTCAAGTAACAAGCAGGAATTTTTAAAATGGCAGTACAAAAAAGTCGTAAGACTCCTTCAAAACGCGGTATGCGTCGTTCACATGATGCACTAAGTGCACCTACTTTAACTGTTGACAGCACTTCTGGTGAAACTCACCGTCGTCATCACGTTACTGCTGACGGCTTCTATAAAGGCAAAAAAGTAATCGAAAAGTAAGTTATTACTTTGCGTAACTTTACTATTGCGCTTGATGCCATGGGGGGTGATTTTGACCCCCATATTTCTTTACCTGCAAGTTATCAATCCCTACAACTTCATACCAACTTATTCATCATTATTGTCGGTGATAAGCAGCAAATAAATCCCTTTTACAAAAATATCATTTACTTGATCACGCTCGCGTTAAATTAGTGCATGCACCTGAAACCATATCGATGGAAGATGATCCTGTTTCAGTGTTACGTCATCGTGTGCCTTCATCAATGTTAATTGCACTGCAATTAGTCGCTGATGGTGAGGCCGATGCATGTGTTAGTGCGGGAAATACCGGCGCATTAATGTTGTTATCTAAGCATGTGTTAAAAACGCTTGAGGGAATTTCACGACCTGCTTTGGTCTCTGCATTACCGAATAATCGTGGTGGTCACAGTTATTTGATGGATTTAGGGGCAAATTTACAGTGTGGTTGTGATACTTTATTTAACTTTGCATTAATGGGAAGTGTGCTTTGCGAAAAGGTTGAACAGGTGAGTTCTCCCTCTGTTTCCCTATTAAATGTAGGACGAGAAAGTAATAAAGGGAGCAATGAAATCAAACATTGTGCAACTTTGCTTAATGAAACTAAGTATATTAATTATATTGGCTTTATTGAAGCAAATGAGCTGTTTGATAGCCCTGCGGATGTTGTCGTAACTGATGGATTTAGTGGCAATATTGCATTAAAAAGCTATGAAGGGATGGGACGCGTTTTTATAGCACAATTAAAAAAGCCATGGATGCAACCTGGTATAGTCGTTTGCTTGGTAAGTTATTAAATCCATTGATAAAAAACCAATTAAAACATTTACATCCAGATCTGTATAATGGTGCCAGTTTGATCGGGTTACGTGGCATAGTGGTCAAAAGTCACGGCAGTGCAAATATTGCTGCATTTAGTTGCGCAATAGAACAAGCCATCAAAGAAATTCAATGGCAGATACCAACCAGTATTAGTGAAAGGTTAGCATCTGTCTTAGCAGAGCGAGATTGTTTATTAAATGAATAGCAAAATTATAGGTACGGGTAGTTATTTACCAACAGCAGTACGCACCAATCAAGATTTAGAGAAGATGGTTGATACTAGTGATGAATGGATCACGGTACGCACTGGCATTAAAGAACGTCGTATTGCAAGTGAACAAGAAACGATCGCGTTTATGGGCACAAAAGCTGGCGAGCAGGCTTTACAAGCTGCTGGTTTAGTTGCAAGTGATTTAGATTTAATTGTTGTTGCTACAACAAGTAATCATAATGCTTTCCCCTCTGCTGCTTGTGAAGTTCAGAATCTATTGGGTATTTATGATATTCCTGCATTTGACGTATCAGCCGCATGTGCTGGTTTCACTTATGCATTAAGTGTGGCTGATAACTTTATTAAATCAGGCAGTGCTAAAAATGTATTAGTGATTGGCGCAGATGCGTTAGCAGCAACTTGTGATCCTGAAGATCGTAGTACTATCATTTTGTTCGGTGACGGTGCTGGTGCCGTGGTATTAACAGCAACTGAAGAGGCGGGTATTTTATCTACTCATATTAATGCCGATGGTCGCTTTGGTGATTTACTAAAATTACCTAATGTTGAACGTGGTAACAGTCAGACATTAACCAACTCATACCTATCAATGGCAGGTAATGAAGTGTTTAAAGTCGCGGTGAAAAAATTAAGCCAAGTGGTAGTGGATACCTTAGCTGCAAACAACATTGAAAAAGACAAATTAGACTGGCTAGTACCTCATCAAGCCAATCAACGAATTATTGCTGCAACGGCTAAAAAATTAGGTATGTCGATGGAACAAGTGATTTTAACACTTGATAAACATGGCAATACGTCAGCTGCTTCAGTACCACTTGCCTTAGATGAAGGGGTAAGAAGTGGAAAAATTAAACCAGGCCAATTAGTCCTATTAGAAGCATTTGGTGGTGGTTTTACTTGGGAAGTGCATTAGTTGTGATGTAACAACTGGCCCCTTTAAAGTAATTATATAGACAAGCGATACAGTGATGAGATCGTAAGAATAAATATTAGGAATTAAACATGACAAACTTTACATTTGCCTTTCCTGGCCAAGGTTCACAAAGCTTAGGTATGTTAGCTGATTTATCTGCAACTTACCCAGTTGTTGCTGAAACATTTAAAGAAGCAAGTGATGTATTAGGTTACGACCTTTGGGCGTTATGCCAAGATGGACCTGCTGAATCATTAAACCAAACGGATAAAACACAACCTGCTTTATTAGCAGCTTCTGTTGCTATTTGGCGTGTTTGGGCTGAAGTGGGTGGTGAAAAACCAACAACGATTGCTGGACACAGCTTAGGTGAATACTCTGCACTAGTGTGTGCGGGTGTCATTGACTTTAAAGATGCAATTAAATTGGTTGAGCTACGCGGTCAGTTAATGCAACAAGCCGTACCTGCTGGTGTTGGCGCAATGTTCGCCATTATTGGTCTAGGTGATGCAGAAATTAAAGCGGCTTGTGAACAAGCTGCGCAAGGTGAAGTGGTTTCTCCAGTAAACTTCAACTCACCAGGTCAAGTGGTTATCGCGGGTAACAAAGATGCCGTAGAACGTGCTGGTGCGTTATGTAAAGAAGCAGGCGCTAAACGTGCATTGCCATTACCAGTATCAGTGCCTTCACATTGTGCATTAATGAAACCGGCAGCAGATAAGTTAGCCGTTGCATTACAAGAGATCACTTTTAATACACCAAGTATTTCAGTGATTAATAATGTTGATGTAGCAATTGAAACTGATGCAGACAAGATTAAAGATGCGCTAGTGCGTCAACTATATTGCCCAGTTCGTTGGACAGATATCGTTGTTAAAATGGCTGAACAAGGTATCAACTTACAAGTTGAAGCTGGTCCAGGTAAAGTATTAAGTGGTTTAGTTCGTCGTATTGACAAGAGCTTTACTGCACAAGCAATTAATGACACAGCAAGTTTAGCGGCTGCATTAGCTGCTGTTAAAGGAGAATAATAATGAGTATGCAAGATCAAGTTGTTTTAGTAACAGGTGCAAGCCGTGGTATCGGCCGAGCAATTGCTGAAAGTTTTGTAGCACTAGGTGCAACTGTATTAGGTACAGCAACAAGTGAAGGTGGCGCAGCTGCAATCAGTGAATACTTAGGTGATGCAGGTAAAGGTTTTGTCTTAAACGTCACAGAAACTGAGTCTATTGAAGCATTATTTGCTGACATTAAGAAAGAGTTTGGTAGTGTGGATGTGTTAGTGAATAACGCAGGTATCACACGTGACAACCTATTGATGCGTATGAAAGATGCAGAGTGGGATGACATCATTGGTACTAACTTAACGCCTATCTTTAAATTGAGTAAAGCTGCACTTCGTCCAATGATGAAAAAGCGTGCTGGTCGCATTATTAATGTAGGTTCTGTAGTTGGTACAATGGGTAATGCTGGTCAAGCTAACTACGCCGCAGCTAAAGCTGGTGTAATTGGTTTTACTAAATCATTAGCACGTGAAGTTGCAAGCCGTGGCATTACTGTTAACACAGTAGCCCCAGGTTTCATTGAAACAGATATGACTAAAGCACTAAATGAAGAGCAACGTGCTGCTACTTTAGCAAACGTACCTGCTGGCCGTTTAGGTGATCCAAAAGAGATTGCTGCGACTGTTGTATTTTTAGCCTCTGAAGGTGCGGCATACATTAATGGTGAAACAATTCATGTTAATGGTGGCATGTACATGGTTTAATTTTTTGCCTAACTTTGTTGAGCAAATAAGCAATTAACTCAAAAAGATAGATATTCTATTAATTTATTGATTAAAATCTTAAAATACTGGTCTAACCAGTGATAGAATACTTGAATATTAAACGCGATAGAATAAACTACCGCAACTTAACGCAAATGCGTAATTACATAGGAAGATAAAAATGAGCAATATCGAAGAACGCGTAAAGAACATCATCGTTGAGCAATTAGGTGTTCAACTAGACGAAGTTAAAAACGAAGCTTCTTTCGTTGACGATCTTGGTGCTGATTCACTAGACACAGTTGAGCTTGTAATGGCTCTAGAAGAAGAATTTGATACAGAGATCCCAGATGACGAAGCAGAGAAAATCACTACTGTTCAATCTGCGATTGATTACGTTGTTAACAACGGCTAATTTCTCACTATAAGTGCAGAAATCTCTAAAGGCGGTCTTGTGACCGCCTTTTGTCTATTTAAACATTAATAAATTAATCGTAAATAATAGCTAAGTGTTTTAAAACACCAATCGTAAAAATCCCGTGTGCTATATACCTGGTAAAAATGAGTTACTTTTGTTGTAAGTTTGTAAAAGAGACATGATTACATTAACTTACCTCACAAATTAAGCCATTTTTTTCTCTGTGTCATATTATCAACATGGATTTAATATACATTGGTATAAAAATTTTTAGTTATTATTTTTATAGCTTTATTTTAGGAGAGTCTAGTGTCAAAGCGTCGCGTTGTAGTAACCGGTTTAGGGATCATCTCACCAGTAGGTAATACGGTTGAGCAATCATGGCAGGCTATTCAATCTGGTCAAAGTGGTATTTCAAATATTGAACACTTTGATACTGAAAAGTTTTCTACTAAATTCGCTGGTTTAGTTAAAGACTTTAACGTCGAAGAGTACATGCCAAAGAAAGAAGCACGTAAAATGGATCTCATTTATCCAATACGGTGTAGCTGCTTCTGAACAAGCATTACAAGATTCTGGCTTAGAAATTACAGAAGAAAATGCAGAGCGAATCGGTGTTGCAATCGGCTCTGGTATTGGTGGTTTAGGTATCATCGAACAAAACAAAGATAACTATAACAAATCAGGACCACGCAAAATCAGTCCTTTCTTTGTACCAGCAACTATCATCAATATGATTTCTGGTCATGTTTCAATTAACAAAGGCCTAAAAGGTCCAAACATCGCCGTAACGACTGCTTGTACTACAGGTACACACAGCATCGGTTTAGGCGCTCGTATGATCCAACATGGTGATGCGGATGTGATGTTTGTAGGTGGTGCAGAAAAAGCGTCAACTGAAATGGGTATGGGTGGCTTTGGTGCTGCACGTGCACTTTCTACACGTAACGATTCGCCAGAAACTGCAAGTCGTCCATGGGATGAGTCGCGTGACGGTTTTGTACTAGGTGATGGTGCGGGTGTATTAATTATTGAAGAATATGAACATGCTAAAGCACGTGGCGCAAAAATTTACGCTGAAATGGTTGGTTTTGGTATGAGTGGCGATGCTTACCACATGACGTCACCACCAGAAAGTGGTGCAGGTGCAGCATTATCAATGAAAAATGCTATCCGTGATGCAGGTATTGAGGCTGCTGATATTCAGTACATCAATGCACATGGTACGTCTACACCTGCAGGTGATATCGCTGAAACACAAGCAGTGAAAAGCATTTGGGGTGAAGCAGCAAACTCAGTGATGATGAGCTCAACTAAATCAATGACTGGTCACCTATTAGGTGCTGCTGGTGCAATCGAAGCTATCTTCAGTGTATTAGCACTGAAAGACCAAGTTGCTCCACCAACAATTAACCTTAAAAACCCAAGTGAAGGTTGTGATTTAGATTATGTAACAGACGGTAAAGCGCGACCTTCGAGTATTGAATACGCATTATCAAACTCATTTGGTTTTGGTGGCACTAACGGTACGTTGATCTTTAAACGTATCTAGTACTATTACTAATAATTAGCCATTTTTTGTGGTTGATTTTTAAAAGCCCGATACGTAAGTTCGGGTTTTTTTATGTCCAAAAATTGTGCTCGTAAGCATGTTTATACTAATCACTGGAAGGCATCAATAATGCTTTGCTATCTAGCATGATTGCTATTATTTCTAATCATCTATTTAGTGAATAAAGGATTATGCGTATAATCCTTTATTCAATTTTACACTGGATGAGTAACTTCATGTTAATTAACGGTATTGTCAGTCAAAGTATTGATGCAACTGATCGTGGTTTAGCCTATGGTGATGGATTATTTTCTACGATTAAAATTGAACACGGTGAACTCATTGATTGGTCATTGCATTTACAACGACTTAAAGATGGCGCAGCGCGTTTATTTTTTCCCGAGGTGGATTGGGACTTACTACAAACTGAAGTATTCAACACTGCACAATCAGTGGCGAAACATGCTCATCATGTATTAAAAGTGATGCTTACCAGAGGCAGTGGTGGTCGAGGTTATAGTGCTGCTGGTTGTGAACAAACAGTGCGGGTTATCAGCTTGTCGGCTTTTCCTAAGCAATACCTTGATTGGCAGAAAAATGGGATTGCGATTGTGCAATGTCAGAGCCAATTAGGGCGCAATAAACAACTTGCTGGCTTAAAATCATTAGCGCGTTTAGAGCAAGTTTTAATTAAACAAGAGTTACTTAAATTAAAGGCCGTAGAAGGTTTAGTCTGTGATGAGTTTGGTCATGTTGTCGAAGCATGTAGCGCTAATGTGTTTATTTACTTAGCAGGGCAGTGGATCACTCCGATACTTAATTATAGTGGTGTCGCAGGGGTAATGAGAGCGCGGATTCTACAGTTAGCAACTATCAAAGTCGTTGAAAGAGAGATCACCTTAGCAGACATTAACCAAGCAACCTGCCTGTGTTTAACCAATGCACTTATGGGCGTTGTTGCGGTCAAACAATATCAAGACAAACACTATTCAGCAGAGCAATTAAAGCCTGTGACAGAATTACAAACATTGCTTAAGCAAGGAAGTTAGTTTTTATGATCAAGAAAATAGGTGTAGTAGCAGCCTTATTAATAGTTATCCTAATAGGTGTGATTGGTTGGGCAAAACAGCAAGTGGATAGTTATTTAAGTACACCACGTGTTGCGGAAACACAGCTATTTACCTTAGCAGATGGCAGTTATTTTTCACAATTAGCACCACAATTAATGGAGCAAGGTTTATTAGACTCAGACCGTTGGTGGAAAGTGGTCGCTAAGCTACATCCCGAATTAACACATCTTAAATCAGGTACTTACCAACTACCTGAAGCAGCATCTTTACAGCAAATATTAACCATTTTGAACAGCGGACGAGGTTATCAGTTTAAAGTCACTTTTGTAGAAGGCAGTACCTATAAAGATTGGCTGAAAACGTTAAGTAAAGCAGAAAGAATTAAACCTATTGTAGAAGATGAACAAGCCATTTTAGCTAAGTTAGGCAGTACTTCATCTAAATTAGAAGGATTACTCTTTCCTGAAACCTATCACTACTCTGCTGATATGAGTGCCTTTACTATTATTAAAAAAGCGTACTTACATCAACAGGTAATCGTTGAGAAATTATGGGCTGAAAGAGACAAAAACCTTCCCTATAAAACCCCTTATGAAGCTTTGATTATGGCGTCAATCATCGAGAAAGAGAGTGGTTTAGCCAACGACAGAGATAAAATCGCCTCGGTATTTGTTAACCGATTAAAAATAGGCATGCGTTTACAGACGGATCCTACGGTTATTTATGGCATGGGAGAGCGTTATGATGGGCGCATTCGTAGTAAAGATTTAAGAGAGAAAACGCCTTACAATACTTATACAATAACCGGTTTACCACCAACGCCCATTGCAATGCCGAGTGAAGAAGCCCTGTATGCGGCTTTGCATCCTGCAGACACCAAGTATCTGTATTTTGTCAGCAAAGGTGATGGTACCTCTTACTTCTCTACAAATTTAAGAGAGCATAACAACGCCGTTAATAAATATATCCGAGGAAAATAAAATGTCAGCAATACAAAAACTAGCGGGTAAATTTATTGTTATTGAAGGATTAGAAGGTGCAGGTAAAAGCACTGCCATTCAATACATCCAAGATTGGTTAGCACTACAAGGTGTTATTGAACAAAATATCGAATTAACCCGCGAACCTGGTGGTACTACTCTCGCAGAGAAAATGCGCGAGATAGTAAAAATGGATGTGGCAGATGAGCAACTGGATGACAAAGCAGAGTTATTAATCATGTATGCGGCGCGCGTACAACTAGTTGAGCATAAAATTAAACCCGCCTTAGCAGCGGATAAAGTGGTCATTGGTGACCGTCATAACTGGTCTTCATTAGCGTATCAAGGTGGTGGTCGTGGTATCGATTTACAACTCATTAATGATATTAAGCAAGTGGCGTTAGGTGATTTCAAAGCAGATTTTACACTGTTTTTAGATATTGAACCGGAACTTGGGTTAAGCCGAGCAAGAGGCCGTGGCGAGTTAGATCGTATTGAGCGGTTAGCTATTGATTTCTTTAACCGTTCTCGCGCTGTATTCCAGCAGCTTACTGAGCAAGAAAAAAATGCTGTGTGTATCGATGCAAGTCAAGGCTTTGATCAAGTCAAGGAATCCATTCACCGACAACTTGATATTTGGTTAGCGAGTTTATAAATGGCTAATACGCAAACTCCATCGAATATGGCTGAATCAAGTTTTGAACAGGTTTCAACGCCTTGGTTAACGCCTTTTTATCAGCAGCTGCAACAGACTTATCAGCAGGGACGTTTTGCCCATGGTTTATTGTTTACCGGCAGTGCTGGTATTGGTAAATACAAGTTAGCGCAACAGTTAGCGCAATATTTGCTATGTACAAACAAACAGCATGATGATGCTTGTTTTGAATGTCACTCTTGCAAACTATTTAGCGCACATAATCATCTTGATTATCATTTTTTAGTGGCTGAAAAAAATAAGTCCATTGGTATTGACCAAGTTCGTTTATTGACTGAAAAACTTAATGAACGCCCACAGCTAGGTAACAATAAGGTGGTGTTGATTAAAGGTGCTGAGCAGCTTACTGAGGCTGCGGCTAATGCCCTATTAAAAACATTAGAAGAGCCGCAAGGTGATAGCTATCTGATTTTGCTTGCAAGAACCCATCATCAATTAATGCCAACGTTATTAAGCCGATTGCAGCAAACTCATTTGCATAGCCCTGATGATCAAACCTTAATTAACTGGTTATATGAATTGGGCTATCAAGTGAGTGACCTAGGCGTGTTACGTTGGTTTCAAAATAGTCCATTAGCGTTATTAAACCATTTAAAGGCATTACAACAAGATGCAAGTTTAGATACACGTCGCCAATGTGTGGAAGGTGTCTTTAATATGTTGTATCAACCACAGCAGTTATTTAGCTTTTCACGGTTATTAGCCAATGATGCAGAGCAAAATTTATTACTGCTTTTTCATCTATTACATGATATTCATAAGTTGAAGTTAAATACTGAACAACTAAATCAAGATGCTATCTATTATTTTGCATTACCACAGTTACAACTTTGGCAAGCACAGTTAAGTTTTAAAAGTTTGCGTGTGTTAAGCCAAGAAATATTAAAAACACGCAGCTTATTAACCGAGCACAATGCATTAAAGCAAGAGTTATTGATCAGCGCTTTGTTGATTAAAATAAAGAACGAATTTAAGGAAACACACTATGTTAGTTGATTCTCACTGTCACCTTGACCGATTAGATTACACCAAAAAGCACACGGGTATTGCCGATGTGATTGAAAAGGCACAAGCAAAAGGGATTAATCATCTACTCAGCGTTTGTGTTACGTTAGAAGATTACCCTGCGATGGCTGAAATGATCAAACCTTACGATCAAGTGTCAAGTACCTGTGGTGTGCATCCTTTATATAAAGAAGCGGTGATGAATGAAGATTTATTGCTTGAGTATGCAAGTGCTGAAAAAGTGATTGCTATTGGTGAAACAGGGTTAGATTACTTCTACTCACCAGAAACCAAAGAGTGGCAAATAGATGCTTTTCGTAAGCAGATCCGCGTCGCGAAAAACTTAACAAACCTCTGATTATCCACACTCGTGGCGCACGTGAAGATACCTTAGATATTCTTCGAGAAGAGGGTGCTGAGCAAGTCGGAGGTATTTTACATTGTTTTACAGAGTCTATTGAGATGGCACAGGAAGCGATGCAAATGGGCTTTTATATTTCAGTGTCTGGTATTGTTACCTTCAAAAATGCCAAAGAGTTACAGGAAGTGATTAAAGCTGTACCGCTAGATCGCTTATTAGTAGAAACTGACTCACCTTATTTAGCACCTGTACCACATCGTGGTGAGGAAAATGAACCAGCTTACACCTACAACGTAGCCGAGTTTGTTGCTGATTTAAAAGGCGTTTCATTCGAAGAGCTAGCTGCAGCAACCACTAATAATTACTTCACCTTATTTAAAAACGCAAAACGTTAATTAGCCGATAATAATCTAGGAGTTTTCATGCAAACAGTGTTATTCGATGGACAACCTATTAGCCCTTCAAAAGTAGTCTGTATTGGCCGTAATTATGTTGAGCATATTGCTGAATTAAATAATGAAGTGCCTACTGAGCCGGTGATTTTTGTAAAACCGAACTCTGCGATCAGCACTGAGATTAAAACCCATGCCGTGGACGCGATTCACTATGAAGCAGAAATCTCCTTCTTGATGGATAATAACCAGTTTGTTGGTGTTGGCATTGGTTTAGACTTAACCAAACGAGAAGTTCAAAGTGTGCTTAAAAGTAAATCTTTACCTTGGGAGCGTGCTAAAGCCTTTGATGCCTCTGCGGTATTTTCAGAGTTTGTCAGTTTTGAGCAGCCAGTAGATTCATTAAGTTTAGTGTTATTCATTAATGACCAAGTGATTCAACAGGCTAATTATCAATTGATGATCTACAAACCTGCTGAGATAGTTACGGCAGTGAATGAGTTTATGTCCTTTGAAAAACACGATATTTTAATGACAGGCACACCAAAAGGCGTGGGTAAAATTAACCAAGGTGATAAATTCACTGGGCAAATTTTTTCTCAAGACACACTTTTAGTCTCACAAAGTTGGACCGTCTTATAAGGTGCATTAAGCACTCATTCTATTAGGCACTGGAAATGCACAAAATAATTATGCATTTCCAGCCTTTTATCTACCGCAAACACACCTCAGCACTAGCCATATCTATTTGATCTGCGTAAAATTACAGCCATATTTTTTATCACTTGTATAAAGTAGAGTAAATTGAATGCAGCATCTAGATGAAATCGTTGCTAACGCGCAACAACAGATCGAAAACGCCGCAGATACTAATGAATTAGAAGAGATTCGTTTACAGTATCTGGGTAAAAAAGGCCTAATGACTGAGCAAATGAAAGGCTTAGGTAAATTACCACCTGCTGAGAAACCAGCTGCAGGTCAATTAATTAATAAGGCAAAACAAGCGATTCAAGCGGTATTAGTTGAACGTAAAAAAGGCATGGAAGAGGCAATTTTAAATGCCAAACTAGCCTCAGAAACGATTGACGTAACACTACCTGGTCGTGGTACTAAGCAAGGTAACGTTCACCCTGTAACTCGTACCACTGATCGTATCGTTGAGTTCTTTAGTGAGTTAGGTTTTGAAGTAAAAGATGGTCCTGAAGTTGAAGATGGTTACCATAACTTTGACGCATTAAACATTCCACCGCATCACCCAGCACGTGCTGATCACGATACTTTCTACTTCAACCCTGATTTAGTACTTCGTACACAAACTTCAGGTGTGCAAATCCGAACTATGGAAGCACAGAAGCCACCAGTACGTATTATCTCTCCTGGACGTGTTTACCGTAATGATTACGACCAAACACATACACCAATGTTCCACCAAGTTGAAGGCTTGATGATTGCAGAAAACGTAAGCTTTACACAGCTTAAAGGTATTCTGCATGACTTCTTACACAACTTCTTCGAAGAAGATTTAGAGATTCGTTTCCGTCCATCTTACTTTCCATTCACAGAACCTTCTGCAGAAGTAGATGTGAAAGGTAAAAACGGTTGGTTAGAAGTACTAGGTTGCGGCATGGTTCACCCAAGCGTATTAAAATCAATGGGTGTTGATCCTGAGAAATACTCTGGTTTTGCCTTCGGTATGGGTATTGAGCGTTTAACAATGCTACGTTACAACGTTAATGATTTACGTTCATTCTTCGAAAACGATCTTCGTTTCCTCAAGCAATTCAAATAAGGGTTAATAATAATGAAATTTAGTGAAGCTTGGTTACGCGAGTGGGTTAACCCAGAAATTACACGTGATGAATTAACACATCAAATCACTATGGCAGGTCTTGAAGTCGACGATGTTGATCCTGTTGCTGGTGAGTTTACTAAAGTATTAGTTGGTGAAGTGGTTGAATGTGGTCAACACCCTGATGCTGACAAATTACAAGTGACTAAAATCAATATCGGTGAAGAAGAGTTAATCGATATTGTTTGTGGTGCTAAAAACTGTCGTTTAGGTCTAAAAGTAGCCGTGGCTGTTGTCAGTGCTGTTTTACCAGGTGACTTCAAAATTAAAAAAGCCAAACTACGTGGTCAGCCATCTTTTGGTATGTTGTGTAGTGAGTCTGAATTAGGCATGGCAGAAAGTGCTGAAGGTATCATTGAACTACCTTTAGACGCGCCAATTGGCCAATGTGTTCGTGAATACTTACAGTTAGATGATGTGATCATCGATGTAGATTTAACAGCAAACCGTGCTGATTGTTTAGGTATTGCCGGTCTTGCGCGTGAAGTCGCAGTGTTAAATAGCATTGAAGCAACACAACCAACTTGGGAAAACGTAGCTGTATCAATTGATGACCAAGTGGCTATCAACTTACAAGCACCAGAAGCTTGCCCTCGTTACCTTGGTCGTGTAATCAAAGGCATTAATCAAAATGCAACAACACCATTATGGATGGTTGAAAAACTACGTCGTTGTGGTGTGCGCAGTGTTGATGCTGTGGTTGATATTACTCAGTATGTATTATTAGAGTTAGGTCATCCAATGCATGCTTTTGATTTATCTAAATTAGAAGGTGGCATTGAAGTGCGCCTAGCTAATCAAGATGAAGCATTAACGTTATTAGACGGTAAAGAAGTTAAATTAAATGCAGATACATTAGTGATTGCAGACCAATCAAAAGCCTTAGCGATGGCAGGTATTTTTGGTGGTCAAGACTCTGGTGTACAAGAAGGTTCAACAGATATCTTCTTAGAAAGTGCTTTCTTCGCGCCACTAGCGATTGCTGGTCGTGCACGTAGCTACGGTCTACACACAGATGCGTCACATCGTTACGAGCGTGGCGTTGACCCACTGTTACAAGTCACTGCGATGGAGCGTGCAACACAGTTATTAGTTGAAATTTGTGGTGGTCAAGTTGGCCCAATCACAGAAGCAGTGAGTGAAGCAAACTTACCAAAACAAGCAACTATTGAATTACGTCGTAGTAAATTAGATCGTTTAATCGGTATTTCAATTGATGCAGAGCGTGTTCAGCAAATCTTGACTCAGTTAGGTTGTGAAGTGACTGAAACTGCTGAAGGTTGGTCTGCAGTAGCACCAAGCTATCGTTTTGATATGGAGATTGAAGAAGACCTAATCGAAGAAGTAGCACGTGTATTTGGTTACAACAACATTCCAAATATTGCGCCACAAGCAGCATTAACTATGCCTGCTCACAATGAATCACGTTTGAAATTATCTAAAATCCGTGATGTGTTAGTGAACCGTGAATACCAAGAAGCGATCACTTACAGCTTTGTTGACCCAGACAAGCAACTTAAATTGCACCCAGAAGCGGATGCGCTTATTTTACCGCACCCAATCTCTAAAGATATGTCGGCAATGCGTGTTAGCTTATGGACAGGTCTATTAGAAAGTGTCTCTAAAAACCAAAAACGTCAGCAAAACCGCGTTCGTTTATTTGAAACGGGTTTACGTTTCATTAAAGATGAGCAAGCTGAAAACGGTATTCGCCAACAAGCCATGTTATCAGGTGTGATTATTGGTAACGTCAGTGATGAACATTGGTCACTGGAAACTCGTGCTGCAGACTTCTTTGATCTTAAAGCAGATTTAGAAGCTGTGTTAGATTTAACCGTTGATGATGCTAGTTTTGAGTTTAAAGCTGAAAAACACAGTGCATTGCACCCAGGTCAATCTGCAGGTATCTACCGTAACGGCGTAAATGTGGGTTATATTGGTAGTTTGCACCCAAGTTTGAAGAAACCTTTTGCATTAAATGGGCAAGCTATTGTTTTTGAAATAGAAGTTGATAGTATATTAACTAGACAGCTACCTCAAGCGGGTGATATTTCTAAGTTCCCAGCGAACAGTCGAGATCTCGCTTTTGTGGTAGATGAGCAAGTAAATGCAGGTAAGGTCCTAAAATTTATAGAAAAAATTGGCGGTTCCGAGCTAGTTAGCATAAACTTGTTTGACGTATACCAAGGACAAGGCGTTGAAGAAGGTAAAAAGAGCTTAGCAATAGGCTTAATATTACAAGACTCTTCACGTACCTTGGAAGAACAAGAGATTGCTGATAGCGTTAGTTCTATTGTTGAAGCGGTTTCTACGGAGTTTAATGCATCTTTGAGAGATTAATTTATGGCACTGACAAAAGCTGAAATAGCAGCACACTTATCGGAAGAAATTGGATTAAGCAAACGAGAAGCAAAAGAGTTTGTAGAATCTTTCTTTGAAGAAATTAAATCAACGCTTGAATCTGGTTCGCCAGTTAAAATTTCTGGCTTTGGTGGTTTTGAGCTAAAAGACAAAGGCGAGCGACCAGGTCGTAACCCTAAAACGGGAGAAGATATCCCGATTGAAGCTCGAAGAGTTGTTACCTTTAAAGCGGGTCAGAAACTGAAAGAGTTAGTGGAAACTAGCTTATCAGATAAACCTAACAAATAATTAATCAGCGTTTTCGCCATTAGTTATCAATCTAGGATAAGCCATTAAGCTATCTAGAAAAAGTCGCTCTGCGGCTTTTTTTGCCTAAAATTTGCCTAGCCTAGTTAGTATGAATGATATTACATGAGTTCAGACACACATTTGTCACGCTGTTCAGATTACAATGTGCTGTGGTATGAGTGCTTACTTTATGTGCTTTGAACCTCCATTAACAATTAGGACCGAAGATTTGAGTAAATATAAAAGAATTGTGGTATTAACTGGAGCGGGTATTTCTGCAGAGTCGGGCATAGATACTTTTCGTACTAAAGATGGATTATGGGAAAGATATAAACTGGAAGATGTAGCAACACCAGAAGGTTATAAGCGCAACCCAGAGTTAGTGTTAGATTTTTATAATCAACGCCGTAAGCAATTTTGTTCAGGTATCAACCTACCAAATGCTGCTCACCATGCCTTAGTAGAATTAGAGCAAAAGTTTGAGGGTGAGTTTCTATTAGTGACACAAAACATTGATAATTTACATGAGCAAGCAGGTTCAAAAAACGTATTGCATATGCACGGTGAATTACTAAAAGCACGCTGTCCTAGCTCTAATCAGTTGATTCAGTGGCTAAAGGATTTAAACAGTGATGACCTGTGTACCTGTTGTCAGTATCCATCACCTTTGCGCCCACATATAGTGTGGTTTGGTGAAATGCCGATAGGCTTAGATAAAATCTATCATGCTCTTTCAGAAGCAGACCTGTTTATTGCCATTGGTACATCTGGCACAGTTTACCCTGCTGCGGGCTTTGTAGAGGAAGCCAAAAGTAGTGGGGCAGAGTCCATTGAGGTTAATTTAGAAGTCAGTGAAGTACATAGTCATTTTGACCAAGTGCTACAGGGCAAAGCAACGGAACTGGTTCCACAGTTAGTTAAACAGATTTTAAAATAAACACCTGGCGATCTGATTTAAATTTCACTTTAATATCAGAGGCTGCAATTATGAATAAGCTTGAAAAGCTACCAGAACCCCCTACAATGACTGGCTGCTGAACAGCTGTTATTTCATTTAGGGAAGTTACTTGGTTATGAGTTCAAAATATTTTGTATTGGGCGGTGATATTAAAAAATCACTGGCTGAAGGGTACCATTTAGATTTAAAAAAATTGTTAAGCGATGGTTTTAAGATCACTCGCAAACATTTTTTACCGCTTGTCTCGGCATGTCTTTTTATCATGCTAGCGTCTTTTTCTTTATTAAGTTTATTTATAGATACTGACACTTCATTAACCGACCCTAAAGTCATTGGTCTGTTTTTTGTTTTTGCATTACTGATTGCACCGCCAATAATGACCGGTCTTATTATGATGGGCGTTCATCATTCAGTGGGGCTTAAAACTAACTCTTTTCACCTTTTTCATTATTTTAAAATAATCTTGAAATTGTCGCTGGCAGCGATGATGGTTAATTTAATGACAAATGCGGTGAGTATGGTTTTCGGACAAGTATTTGGCAGTGCAGGCTTTGTATTGTCTGTACTTGTTTTACTGTATTTAAAAATGTCATTCTGCTTGGTCTACCCATTGATTGCAGAAAAGAAAGCCTCTCCTGTCATGGCCTTAAAATTGTCTTTTAAATTAGTACACAAAAATATTGGTCAATTTACGCAGTTATTAGTTATTTTCTGTGTACTGTTTATGTTTGGTTTAATCACCTCTGGTATCGGTTTACTGTTTGTTATTCCATACTGTATAAACGTATTAGGCATTGTATATCGTCAAATCTGTGGCGTGAGTATTGCAGTGACAGAAACAAATGATGATGACTCTGATTCCAACGGTTCAGGCCCTGATTCAGGTTCAGATTCAGGCTCTCGTCATGGTGGCTTCGAAGCTTAATTGCTTCTGACTAAGGGCATGAATTATCTCTGTCCTTAGTGATACTTTCCTTTCTGGTATTTTAACCTTCCTTTATTTTTCTCCATAAAACCTACTCTGCTCTTCTGAAATCATCAGCAATTAGACTACAAAGTTTAATCGGCGATAACTAATGAAATAATTGATTAAAACTATCTAAATAATCTAAAAACCGGTGAACTTAATTTAAGAGATCTTCGTATCACTTATTAAAGGCTAAAATGGCGAATAATTGTGATAAATATCAAATTTTATTGGCGTTATTAAACACATTCTGCTTAGATGAACACATATAAATAATTAAAAATGTTGTAGGAGTTATTTTTGAAATTCACGGATAAAAAAGCCATCCTGTTTGATCTAGACGGTACTTTAATTGATAGTGCGCCAGATTTAGCATTAGCAATCAATCACATGCTAACTAGTATTGGTAGAGAAGAGATTTCCCCAGCCATTATTCGCTCTTGGGTAGGTAACGGCGCAAGTATTTTAGTACAACGTGGTTTATCTGGACAAACTGAGATTGACCCTGATTTAGACCCTGCATTATTAGAGAAGTCTTTAGCTATTTTCTTGGAATTTTACGCCAAAAACCTATGCGTGGATACGGTGACTTACCCTAATGTTGTTAGCTCTCTACAAGCATTAAAAGAAAAAGGCTACCAGTTAGCAATCGTTACCAATAAACCTTACGATTTTATTCAACCTATTTTAGATGGTTTATCAATGAATGGTTTATTTTCATTATTAGTTGGCGGCGATACTTTAGAAAAACGTAAACCTGATCCACTTCCATTACACTTCGCTTGTGAACAGTTAAGTGTCACTGTCGATGACTGCGTCATGGTAGGGGATTCTAAAAATGATATTTTAGCCGCAAATGCAGCGAAAATGCAGAGCATTGGTTTAACCTATGGTTATAACTACGGCGAAGATATTAACGAACATGGGCCTGATGTTAGCTTTGATGATTTTGCTAATATTGTTAACACTCTTTCGGATGCTAAGCAATAACCATTGAATGTTTAGTTTCTTCTTTTTTACGCAAATATTAACGGTTAAACAGTGACTAGAAGCGATATGTCTGATAAAAAAATTGCAGTAATAGGCGGCGGTATAGCAGGAGCTTCGATTGCCCTGTACTTGAGCGAAATAGGATTAAAAGTAGATCTATTTGAGAAGGGCACAAGTTTAGTTAATGGTCCTCCAATTTGCCATCTGCATGCGGGTGGTAATCTATACAGAGAGATCCCTGACGAACAATGTGTGACCTTATTAGAAGAGTCTATAGAAGCATTACGTTTGTATCCTGATTCTATCGATTACAGACCCACGGTTATTGCCGTGCCAAAACATGATGCAGGCCAACCATTAGATCTGTTACCACGTTTAACGCTGCTGCAAGATGAATATCAAAAGCTAATTGATAAAGACAGTAAAAATAAAGTGCTGGGTGAAGTAAACGAATATTACCGTTTAGTTGAGCTAGAAGAGTTGCAGCACCTCGCCACTTTAGATGAGAAAAAAGTGCCAAGCACAGCGGAAGAGTGGTTAATTCCTTTTGCCAAGCATACTGACTTATCTTTGCTTAAGTTTCCTGTGGTGTTAGTGCAAGAGTTTGGTTGGAATGTCTTCCGATTAGGGGCAACGGCTGCGTTATCTTTAGAGAAAAATGCTAACTGTCAGATTCACTTAAACAGTCAGGTAACAAAACTCTCGCAACAACAGCCTGAAAAATGGCAGCTGGGCTACACTGAAAATGATCTTCCAGCTGAGCATGAGTTTGATTATGTGATTAACGCTGCAGGCTTTAAAACCGGTGAAATTGACGACCTAGCAGGTTTTAATCGTGACCGTTTAGTTGAGTTTAAAGCTGCTTATGTTACCCACTGGAAAGGTACTGGTGGTTTTTGGCCGGAAGTGATTATTCATGGTACGCGTGGTACACCTCAGGGCATGGCTCAATTTACGCCATACCCTGGCGACCTAGTACAATTACATGGCATGACCGAAGATATTACTTTATTTAAAGACGGCTTAGTAGAAAGCGCTAAAAACAGCTCTCAACCACAATTGGATGAGAAGTTTTTACGTAAAATAGATAAAGGTTGGTTAGAGCACGAGGTCACTACGCGTGGACAGCGCGCCATCGATCACATTTCTCAATATATTCCTGCTTTTAAAACGGCCACTGTCGCTGGTAAGCCTTTATTTGGTGCGCAACAGATTCCAGGTGACGACTCAACCTTACGTACCGCTGGTGTGTCTTTTGAAAGCAATCATTATGCACGTTGTGAAATCGTTAAAGCTTCGTCAGTATTAACCTGTGCTGATGCATTAACTGAAAAGTTAGCAGAGCTAGGTTTTGTCGATAAAGATAAAGTAGGGGCTCGCTTGTTCCCAATCACTGATACTATTGAAGACCAAGCCATTACAAAACGTTCTGAGCTTTATACTCAGCAACGTGGTTACCCTATTGCACTGGCTTACCGTAATATCAAACAAGAAGAAGAGTGTTATGCTTAGGTCATAAGCGAAGCCACTTATTCAGCTCTAAATAAAAATCCCATCGCTTAATAGGCCATGGGATTTTTGTTTATCGTCGCTTTGAAATAAAATTATTTATTAATCAGTGAATGCAGTGTTATTTTCGTATTGTTTAAGTATTCGTATACATTTTATTGCTGAAGAGTAATCGTATTATTAGTTGCTCATTAGAGTCTACTCCATCAAGTTTAGTTTTTAACCATTCAATGAAATTTGTGTGTCTTTGTTGAAGTGCTGAAAGTATTAAGCTTTCCTTGCTTTCAAAATGACTGTACAGAGTTTGTTTTGTAACCCCTGTTTTAATTGGAGCAATAATCATTGTGATAATGGAAGAAATGATACAATCTTTTCATGAGAGATTAACTTAAACCTTAGCAAGCAGTGTTCTATACCTAAATAAAGTATAGAACATTCATACACTCTATTCGCTAAGGTTATTAAACACTATTGAGTTAATTTTCAGTTATCCAATGGCAATATTGTAGGGATCAATTCACTCAATTTATTCGCTAGTTTTTTATGTTCTTCTTGGGGCCAATGTATTCCCTCTTTTTCACAAGGTTTTACAAACTTAGCGGCGTCTAAAAAGTGACAGTCTAATTCGGTCGCACGTAGCTCATAGTAGTGAGCAAATTGTTCCGATTTAGCTTGAGCACCTTCCCAGCCTTCTTTACCATTTTCAAGCTCTAATATCTGTGCAGGGGAAATTAAAAGCACGTCTGGGGCTGTTCTGGTAAAGCCTGGTTCAAAGCGCTGTGCAACTTCAACTAAGCGTGCAGCTCCTTTAGATATATCGCTTGCAGTGACATTGTATCTCGACTTAGCATCGTTTGTGCCTAGCATAATAATAATTAAATCAGGGTGGTGACTGCCTAAACAAGGGAGTAGGTAATCTAATCCTTTTTTACCTGCTTCAATGGGATCTTCAAACACGGTGGTGCGACTATTTAAGCCCTCTTCAATGATCCGATATTCATTAGGCAATTGCGATTGCAACAACATTGTCCATCGTTCTGATTCATTATAACGACGCGTGAGAGAAGGGAGTAGCCCCAAGTATTAGAATCACCAAAGCATAGAATAGTTTTCATCGTTTAAACTCCATTTAAGTTTATTTTAGAGTATCCAATAACTTATACCAGTCATAGTAAGTAACTGATCTATTTTACTTGTTAAAACAACTTATGTGTTCGTTGTAAGTTTCGCATAGGGAACAACCATTTACATCAACTTACGCCTCAAACTAAGCCATTTTTCCGGCGCAAAATTTAGAACAGTTATTTAATACAATTGGTATTACAAGAAAACAATGTCGATAAAAGGAGTTTTTAAATAAAAAAACGGCGCTATTAAGCGCCGTTTTATTAAACCTGCCTGTTAAAAAAGTCTATCCATTAAAAAGCATGCTCTCCAATCATTGGTGCGGTTTGGTTGCTACTAAACAAGCTCGCATGTAACCGCAATGCATGGTTATCGGTTAAACTAGAAATATAATCGGCAATCACTCGTTGTTGACGTGAAACATCACCTTCATGAAATTTCCATAGGGCTTTGGCTCTTTCTGGTAAAAAACGTAATGGGCCAGATTCAAAGGCTTCAAATAATTCCATCACAATTTGTTGCCCTCGGTATTCTAAAATTTGCAGGTCTGGGCTATGAATGACATAGGTTAAGACAAATTTCTTCAATATCTCTAGGGTTTTAAACATAGCCGTATCTAAATAAGCATTATAAGCCAGTAGTGGCTCTTTAAAGTGTTTATCTACGCGCTGAATGGTAATAGAGGTGATCAGGGCATTAACTAATGAGCCTATCGCATCTTTGCGTTTAAAGTGTTGCGATGAAAATAGGTTGTCGGTGAACTCCTGTAATTTATCATGCAGGCAAAAGTTTTCAATGGCGGCTAATTGCGGCACTACTTTTTCTTGCCATAGCGCTTTGTTGATAATCCCCATGGCAATGGCATCTTCAAGGTCGTGCACCCCATAGGCAATATCATCAGCAATTTCCATGATGGAACAATCAAAGGATTTATATTTTGTTTTTAAGTGTTGCTTGGTCGGTGCATCGGCATCAGGCGTTCGGGTGCTGGCAAACAAGTTGCGATCACTTTCACACAGCGTTGATAGCACTGCATCGAGCAAATGTCGGTCATGGTCATAGATACCTTTTGCTGGTGTCCACTCTTCGGTTTTAAGTTGGCGGAAGTTACGTTGGTTGTCAGCAGGATAGGGCACACTCAGTTCGCTTAAACAAAGTGGGTACTTAAGCACTCCTAAAAGGCTCCGCCGAGTTAGGTTCATACCGTTGTGCTCAGTGTATTGCTCTAATTGTGTGAGTATTCTAAAGGTTTGTGCATTCCCCTCAAAACCACCATGTTTGACCATCATGTAATTAAGCGCTGTTTCTCCGCCGTGACCAAAGGGCGGGTGACCAATATCGTGGCTAAGGCAAATCGTTTCTATTAGGTTATAGCCAGAAAGAAGTTTACGAAATTCCGGTTGAATTAATTTTAAGTTGGCCACAATCCCGGAGCCAATTTGCGCCACTTCTAATGAATGAGTTAAACGGGTGCGGTAAAAATCACTTAATCCATTGTTATGAATTTGTGTTTTAGATTGTAGTCGTCGAAACGCAGCTGAATGTAAGACACGTGCTTTATCACGTTGAAATGCACTACGTTGGTCGAGGCGTCGATTTTTGTTCGGCTCTGCCGTTAAACGTTCTAGCCAAATATCAGATACAGAAAGCGAAGGCTGATTTTGCTGTAAGTTTAAGTCTGTGTCGTTAGCTTCCTGTAGGTTGTTCACTGTTACTGTGTTTGTCTCTAAAGTCATATATTCACCATAGTGTTGCTAATCACATAAAAAGTGTAACGCGTTTCTATAATGAAAAGTATAGGTAAATTGCTGAAAAATAAAATTTTAAAGAGAATTATTTGATAAATCTTAAGTCAGAGTTTAGTCATTTTGGTAAACAAACAGGTGAATTGGGCGAGGTTGATGATATTAAGAGTGGGCACTTTACCCGCATAATAAAAAGTCACAGGTAAAGTTTTTATTTATTTTATATCAAGTGTATAGCTTGATTTTTCTGAACGAAGACGTGGTTAGTTTCTAACGCCTTCTAATACGATATCTAAATCGACATAGCTTGATGCACCAACGACCTTAATACCGTAATCAGCCACTTGTAAACGGGTTGTTCCTTCAAACCCTGCGCGGTAACCACCCCAAGGATCTTTACCTTCACCGATGAATTTAGCATCAATAACCGCTGGTTTGGTCACCCCGTGTAAGGTCATATCACCAGCAATCGACAGTGTGCCATCGGCATTTTTTGTCACTTTAGTACTAACAAACTTAGCCGTTGAGTATTTACTGGCGTTAATAAAGTCATCACTTCTAAGGTGTTTATCACGCTCTGCATGGTTTGAATCCAAGCTTTCCGTATTGACGTTGACTGTTACTTTTGATGCTTCAATATTGTCTGCATCGTAACTGAATGTACCGTCAAATTCGTTGAAACGACCTTGAATAAAGCTGTAACCTAAGTGGCTTACTTTAAAGCTAACAAAAGCATGTGCACCTTTAGTATCAACTGTATAGTCAGCAGCCATTGCACTTAGCGGGAACGCCATTGCGGCTGTTAATGCTGAAGCCATCATTAATTTTTTCATGATATTTCCTTATTGAGTTAAATTTAAAGCATTTTCTTTAGGGTGTTATCTTTATTAATAAAATGGTGCTTCAATGCAGCTAGGGCATGTAAGCTCGCTAATCCAATTAAGGTATAAGCGACGTATTCATGTACTAATCCCGCATAATCAGCTTGGTCTTCTATAAAAGAGCCTAATCCAGGTACTTCAAACCAATCAAAGACATCAATGCCTCGACCATCGGCTGTTGAAATTAAATAACCGGATAAAAACATAGTAAATAACAAAATATAAATCAGTATATGCGCTGCGCTGGCTGCTTTTTTCAAATGCTGAGCCTTCCATTGCTGGTGCGGTTGAGAGTAATTTCCATATTAAACGAGCTGTGGTAAATGCCACAAAACAAAGACCTACGGATTTGTGCCAATGTGGCGCCGTTTTGTACCATTCACTGTAATAGCTTAAATCTACCATCCAATAACCAGCAGCAAATAAGCCAATCACAATGATCGCTGAAATCCAGTGAAAAAACGGCTTAAGCCATGATACTTTGTTATTAACGTCGCCATATTACACCTCACTTTACCTGTTAAGGGAATTGAACCTCTTCACCTGACTCCAACCATGTTGGATATTTTTTCATGCACTTGGCAAATAAGTCACTGGCCATTAATGTCTCTAACCATTGTTTAACTTGCCCATAACCTGCTTGGTCAAACCAAGCCCTATCAACACTGGCAAATTGACGAATAAACGGAAAAATAGCCATATCTGCTAAACTAATACGATCTGAAAACAAGTAGGGATGTTCATTTAGACGTGATTCTAATAGAAAAATAAACTCTTCTGCTTGTTGACGGTAATAATCTAGTGTGTGTTCAGGATGGCGATCTGCATATTTATACCTATCTAACCAAGGTTTAAATTCGTAATCGCTAATATCGATCAGCTCTAACATCTCTTCAATAGAAGGAGATAACCACTGTTCAGGATCGTTTTCTGACAAAGCCCACACCATTATTTCTAAACTTTCATCAAGTACTATATCAGGTGTCGCTTGTTGTGCTAATTGTAATACTGGAATGGTTTTATTAGGTGAAATAGCTAATAGTTCAGCTGGTTTATGTTTTAATACAATTTCTCTGAGTCGTACTGATTGTTCGCTAATTGCAAGTGCCAACCTTGCTCGCATTGCGTAAGGGCAACGTCTAAAAGAATATAAAATAGGCTGCATAACAATTTCCAATGTGAATAATAATTAATTGTTTTATTCTCCATCATAAGGGCAGGTTAAATTTTTGTAAAAGGGTGTTTATGTTATTTGCATCGCCTTTTTGTGTTTTTTATGAAAAAGGACAAGTAAAAACTAAGCGGCTATAGGACGCCGCTTAGCAAAAGACTTATGCTCAGTGGTCTTTTTCAAGTGCATGTTTTTTCTCGTGTCTTGCCTGTTGGATAATTTGTTTTGATGAACTCAAAAACAGAGTCGCTAAGAAGGCGGCTACAATCAGGTCGGGTAATGCACTGTCCGTAACCCATACGCCTGAAGCAGCTAGTAACACCACTAAGTTACCAATGGCATCATTACGGCTGCACAACCATACTGAGCGCACGTTAGCGTCACCATCTTTGTATTTCATTAATAGCAACACACTTAATACATTGGCGGCAAAAGCTAAAATGGCAATACTACTCATGATGCCAGCGTCAGGCGTGACAGTAAACCAAAGCTTATAGAATGTTGAAGCTAATACATAGATAGCCATCAGTAACAAGCTAACGCCCTTTAACATCGCTATATTACTACGCAGGGTGAGGGATTTTCCAATGGCCCATAAACTAATGCCGTAGGTTAGGCTATCACCTAAAAAGTCTAATGCATCGGCCTGTAGTGCCTGTGAATTAGATTTAACCCCAGCGAGCATCTCCACTAAAAACATGATAGCGTTGATTAAAATGACTGCGATTAAGATGCGTTTATAAGCAGGGTCAATCCCAGTAAAATCAGATTCATGATGACAACATCCAGCCATAACTTGTACCTCTTTGATTAATGAATTAGGGTCTACTAAAATAGTCTACAAGCTCTAGTCACTAGAGGTTCAAGTTTTATTTTGAACAAAAGGGGGAGATATCATGATTTATTCAATTGGTGAGCTGAGTAAAATGACACAATGTAAAATACCAACAATCCGTTATTACGAAGGCATTGGGGTATTACAAAAAGCGATGCGAAGTACGGGCAATCAACGTCAATACTCACAGGCACATTGTGACCGCTTACACTTAATCTGCCATAGCCGTGCTTTAGGGTTTAGTCTTGAAGAGATCAAACAGTTGATTGAACTGCAGGGAGGTCAATTTAATAGCGGCCAGCAATCTCACGATATCGTACAGAGCCATTTAACGGATATACGAAATAAGATAACCCAATTAAAAAAATTAGAGCGGGAACTGTTAACAATCGTTGAACAATGTCATCAATCTCAAACTTCTGATTGTCTCTGTGTGTCTGCACTTAAGTAATATGAAAGTGGCTGAGGGCGGCCATGGTAGTAGCCTTGTTGTAAGTGATAACCTAAAGCATTTAACAACTCTGCTTGCTGTTTAGTCTCAATACCTTCAATTAAACTATTCATGGAAAGGTCTTTTACTAAACGTTGGATACACTTAAGGGTTAAGGTGTTGTTGGTGTTGTCGAGAAACGATTTATCCACTTTTACTGTGGTCGCTGGGATCGTATGTAGGTAAGCCAAAGAAGAATAGCCTGTTCCAAAGTCATCGATACTCACGTTAATATGTTGGCTAGTCAGGGCGTTAATTGGACTATTTTCATGGTTTACATCGGTTAATAATACACTTTCCGTTAACTCAATAATCAAGTCCTGCGGTTGTAATTCATGTTTACTGAGTAGGTATAAAGTTGTCTCTACTAAATTGGGGTTTACTAAGTGTAAACCAGATAAGTTTACCGCCATGGTGATGTCGTCATTGAGTAACTGCTTAAAGGTTACTAAATCATGCAAAGCTTGGTCTAGCACCCAATTTTCAATCTCACATATCAAACCAACTTCTTCGGCGATACGAACCGCTTCCTCTGGTGAAACATAGCCTAACTCCTGGTTATACCATCTTAATAAAGCTTCAAAAGAGACTATCTCTCCAGTAGAGTAATTAATTACCGGTTGGTAATGTAAACACAGTTCATTATTGCTTAAGGCAAAAGATAATTTCTGAGCCACTACACTTAAGCGTTTCTGCGCATTCTCCATTCCAACTTGGTATTGCACCCACTGTTTTTTACCGAGTTTTTTCGCGTGATACATAGCAGCATCGGCATAGGCAACGATCTGCTCATAATGTTGTGCATCACTGGGGAATTCTGCAATTCCAATACTGGCAGATAGCAGTAAATCTCGGCCTAAAAAGCTTTGGTAAGGTTCGCTTAAGGCATCAATGATTGCTTGGCAGCGCAAGGTCGTGGAGATATCACTTTGTGTTCCTCCATTTTCAATAATAAAAATGAATTCATCTCCCCCGAAACGGCACAGCGTGTCACCATCTTGTATTTGCGCTTTGAGTCGTTTACTAACCTTTAATAATATATCGTCACCCTGTAAGTGACCTAAAGAATCATTAACCATTTTAAAGCCGTCCAAATCGATATACAGCAGAGTGAATGGCGTATTATTTTCAAACATAGGCGTTAATTTTTCCACTAAACCGCGCCTATTGATTAAATTGGTTAAAGGGTCTGCCCAAGCTTGTTGTCGTAGGTTTTGTTCTATTACTTTAATTTTATGAATATCATATTGACTAAGTAAAATATGTGATGAGTTATCTTGGTTATTAATGCGGTTGGCAATCACCCTAAACCAAACCTCACCGTGGCAGGTATCCATTAGAATATCTGACTCAAAGGTTGCACCTTGATTGACAGTTTGTATTAAATTAATGGCATCTTGAGGGTGGCAAAAGAGCGCTTTTAAATGGCTTGTACTACTGTGAAAATTTTTCGAAAAAGGTGGATTTGCACTGAGCAATTCCCCGTCTAAATCATATAAAGAGAGGATAGTCGCGCTTTTAAATTGCATGTTGGTATTTGGTAAAGTTGGCGTTGCTTCTACTAGCATTGCTAGTCGCCCATCCTCTAGCTGAATACCAGAGAATTGACATAAAGCTTCTATCTCTTTTCCTTTTGGTGAGAAGGTCCAATTCTCTTGTAGTACTTTATTTTCTTTGAAGGCGGTTCGGTATTGTTCTATGGTTTCCCGTACTGCATCTGATTGGCCTGTTTTGAGGTTACGTTGTGATAAGTCCTCAATACTCGAGCTATCCCATAACATGAGTGCCGCTGGATTGGCCCATGTGATTGCAAAAGCATCAATATCATAAATCCAAATTGCCGTATGTAATTGGTTAATGTCTACCTTCATAACAATCCATTTCAATGTTCAATCATTCTTATTTACTGCTCAAAAGTCATTGGCAGTGATTTTTTGTTATTAATTGTACTACATTGTGAGTATTATTTTTGTGCTTTCATTATTTTGGCCTCAAAGTATGATCGGTATAGAAAATTAATAAAAGAACCAATTACGCTGTTTTATAATATCTTATTGATATCTAGACATTAAATATTAATTGTTTAAATAATCATCTAAATGGCGTTAATGACGAATAGACAATTAAATATTTGCTAAGCCTTTGTGAACGATATAGATTTAAAGCTCCCCATAACTTAATGAGAATAATAATGAAAAAACCACAACGTGAAATAACACTTCGATTTTTAGCTGAAACACAGGATGTCAATTTTGGTGGGAAGGTACACGGTGGCGCAGTAATGAAATGGATTGACCTTGCTGCTTATGCTTGTGCTGCGGGTTGGAGTGGCCGTTATTGTGTGACAGCCTATGCTGGTGGGATTCGCTTTGTTGCGCCGATCCATGTTGGCAGTTTAGTGGAAGTAAAAGCAAAAGTTGTCTATACGGGTAAAACCTCAATGCATATAGCTTTAGAAGTGAATGCCTGTGACCCTAAATCTCTTAACAAACGCACCACAACACATTGCATCGTGATCATGGTCGCTGTTGACCAAAATGGTCAATCTGAATTAGTTCCACAATGGGTGCCAGAAAGCGAAGAAGATATTAAACAACATGAAACCGCGGTTAAGCTGATGGAAATGCGTAAAAAAATTGGTGAAGAGATGGAAATATATGTGGATTAATTCCGGTCTGTTCATTATCAAAGAGTAATAAAATGAATAGATAACCTAGGCGGTCAGAATGAAACTAGTGTATAGCCATGATAATCACTTTATTGTCGGTAATATAAAAAACCTTATTGAAGCGCAAGGTATCCAAGTCTTCATGAAAAACGAGTTTACACAGGGGGCAATGGGGGAAACGTCTGCCATAGATAGTTGGCCTGAAATTTGGGTTTTTGACGATAATGATCATCAACAAGCATTGGCAATCGCTACAAAAGCTCAACAAGGGGCTGATTCACCTGATTGGACCTGCTCTGCTTGTAATGAAAGTAATGATGCTTCCTTTGACTTTTGTTGGCAGTGTCAACAGGCTAAATGACTTGTAAATCGATGTTAAAAAAACCTTAAAAGGCCGCTAACTTGCGTATTATTAAAATAGATTGGCAACAAACCATTATTATTCGTCATCAGGTGTTATGGCCTGATAAGCCTCCAGAGTTTTGTGTCGTTGAAGGTGATCAACAGGCATCTCATTTTGCTGTACAGTTAAATGGGCAGTTGATTTGCGTTGCTTCCGTTTATTTCAATGCTGGCCAAGCGCGATTAAGGAAATTTGCTACTTTACCTGATTATCAAGGGCAGGGAGCGGGTAGCTTGATGTTGAAGTTTATTATTAATAAATTAAAAGACACAGGCACCACCTATTTTTGGTTTGATGCAAGAGAATCTGCTGTGGCATTTTATCAAGGTTTTGGGTTTGAAATAGAAGGGACGCTATTTTATAAAAGTGGCGTCGCTTACTATAAAATGGCACGCTATTTATAGATCACATTTCATCTGCTTTTAATAAAGGCAGTTAATTACAAACTGACTTCGTTCCTGAATTAATCGCTGAAACCTTGATGGATAAATTGCTGTCTTAGCTGAGTAAAGTTATCTTCATTACATTGTAAAAACTGCATCGCAAACTCGTATCCTTGTTCCTTAAACTTATCTAACTTCGCCAGTTCGTACTCATTCATGATCACGTGCATTGCTTCCTGAATCAACTCTGGCTCATCTTCACCAATTAATGTTTCTGGTGGATCAAAGTGTGTCACCATCCAATCTTGTAATTGTTCATTATCGATTTTTTGTTGATGCCAAAGTGTCAATGTATCGATAAGTTGTTTTTTGCTAATAACCGGTTGTGTCATGATTTTTCTCGTGTGATGAACTTAAGCGGGATCATAACTGATAGTGACGGGTATCACCACCCACGCAAATTTGTTCGTTAAATAGAAGTCTCATATTTAAAATTTGCTTTATAAAAGATGGTTTTATGATTTAATAAGCTTAATAAAATATTTCTCAATATAAAATGGCGCCTATTACTTATTTAAGGTTAGGTAAAGGAATAAGGGGAGGGGGAAGTGACTGGTATTGATAATCGAGAACTGACTCGTTTGAATCATGTCAAGTGTGGTGAAATAGTACATATTCAAGTCATTACGCCTACTAAGCCGATTCGTTTAAAATCACGCTTGATTGGTATTGACCCGAATATGTCTGTGATTTTAGCCTTTGGTAATGATGCTAGTTGGATCAAAGCGCTACCGCACCTTAAAGAAAACAATGATATTATTGTTCGGTTTATGAACAGTGAGCAACAGCAAGCTAATGTCACCGCCTTTCGTACTGCCATTCAAAAAATTATGACAATTACTGGGCGTTGGCTAGTATTGGATTACCCAAAAAGTATCGAAACAGTAGGCTTAAGAAAGCATCGTAGAGTGGATGTGAGTATTGAAGCTTCATTGGTTAATGTTGAAAATGAAACCGTATTAGCAAATGGCGTATTAATTGATTTATCCATTAATGGTTGTGCATTTGTTTGCAAAAAAGAAGAAACCCTATCGGAGGGCAGTATCTATCAACTCATGGCCAATCTAGGTGATGGAAGTCCAACAGTCACCCTCTCGGTATCGTTAAAAAGTGTAAAAGAGCTGGGGGTCAATAACGAAGTACAGTACGGGTTAGTTTTTACCACACCAGAGCAGGTTAATTCCGCAGTTCAACAACTGCTTTTGCATCACTTACAAAAATAATCAGTTATTTGGTGTAATACCAATCATAGTAAGTAACTGATCTATTTTACTTGTTAAAACAACTTATTTTTTCGTTGTAAGTTTCGTATAGGGAACAACCATTTACATCAACTTACTCCTCAAACTAAGCCATTTTTCCGGCGCAAAATTTAGATCAGTTATTTAATACAATTGGTATAATTGCTATTAGAGATAAAAAAGCAATTTACCGTTAATAATCTCACTCACTAACGGGTAAATTGCTGTCGGGCTTTAGGTTTACTAGTTTATCGCTTAATAACCTTCACTTAATGCAGATGGTCTACGCGGATCTGACGCGCCATATAAACCTGATTCAGATTTAATAATACTTTGCGTGCTGCCCATTGCTGATTCAACTTTTAGTGTATGACCTTTTGCTTCTAATAGTTTTATCGTATCTAAACTCAAACCAGACTCCATACGAATATAATCCGGTAACCACTGATGATGAATACGGGGTGCAGCACTCGCATCAGCGACATTCATATCAAAGTCGATAACATTTGAAATTACTTGCAATGTGGTGGTGATAATACGTGATCCACCTGGTGTACCCGTTACCATAAATAACTGATCATCCTTTAAGATAACCGTTGGACTCATTGAGCTTAATGGGCGTTTTCCTGGTTCAATGGCATTTGCTTCACCACCAATTAAGCCATAGCCATTAGCTACGCCTGGTTTTGAAGAGAAATCATCCATTTCATTATTTAATAAAACCCCTGTACCTTGCGCAACAATCCCTGACCCATAGCTATAGTTTAAGGTGTAAGTATTAGCAACGGCGTTACCCCATTTATCAACGATACTAAAGTGAGTGGTTTGGTTACTTTCATAAGGTAAATCAGCATCAGGTAGAATTTCAGAGCTTGGTGTTGCTTTGTCTGGGTCAATACCATCCACTAACTGTTTTGCATACTTTTTACTGGTTAATGTTTTAACTGGTACTTTAACAAAGTCGCTATCCCCTAGATGTAAGCTACGGTCTGCGTATGCGCGACGCATGCTTTCTACCATGGTATGGATATGCTGAGCACTGTTATGGCCCATTTTCTTAAGGTCATAGTTTTCTAACATATTAAGGATTTGTACTATGTGTACACCGCCAGAAGAGGGTGGTGGCATAGAGAAGATTTCGTAACCTCGATAAGTCCCTTCAATGGCTTTACGGTCAACGAAGTTGTAATCGAGTAAATCTTGCTTACTAACACTACCGCCAGCTTCTTTAATACTCGCAACAATCGCGTCTGCTACTGGACCTTGATAAAACCCTTTTTCACCTTGCTCACTGATCAAAGAAAGGGTCTTGGCTAAATCAGTTTGCTTAAGTAGATCACCCGCGTGGTAGTTTGAGCCATCTTCTTTATAAAAGATTTTACTGGTATTAGGCCATTTACTTAACCGCTCTTGCATGGCTGTTAACGAGCTTTCTAAGTCTGGCGTCACGATAATACCGTCTTTTGCTAGTTTCATCGCTGGTGCTATTAAGGCCTCTCTAGAAAGTGTGCCGTAAGTTTTACGTGCGTGCTCTAAACCCATTACTGTACCCGGCGTACCAATCGCTAAACCATGGAATTTAGACAAGTTAGGCACCACATCTCCATTATCATCTAAGTACATATCACGTGATGCAGCTGCGGGCGCTTTTTCTCGATAATCGATGGCTATGACTTGCTCTTTATCAGCTAAATAAACAAGCATAAAACCACCACCGCCTAGGTTACCAGCTCTCGGTAAAGTCACGGCTAATGCGTAACCAACGGCTACGGCCGCATCTACTGCGTTACCACCTTGTTTTAATATCTCCACACCAATTTTAGTTGCCAGTGCTTCCTGTGTCGCTACCATACCACTTTTTGCCCAAACTGGATGATGAATAGCCATTTGACTAAAGATAGCTGGTTGGGAAGTAGTCGCAGCATGAACTGCTGGTACGCTTAATAAAATTGAAGTAGAAACGGCTAACAGGCTGAGCGGTTTGGCGATTTTATTTTTGATCAGATCTAACATAATACTATTCCTTTATTTTTGTGTAGATTTATTATCGAAGGTAAAAGTCAGTTTAATACCAATAACTTATTTGTTAGTAACAGTTTTGCTCCTTAATATAATTGCAGACAGGATGAGGTGTTAAAAAATCAATAGATTGATTATTTGCCAATAATTGGCGAATTTGTGAAGAAGAAATATCCAGTTGTGTGGTGCTTTGAAAATAGATGCAACCATGTAAAGTACTATGCAGCTGAGTTGCATCAAGCGTTTGATGTTCCGCCACCATTTGTGAAACCGTTTCATTAAAGATAGGTGACCAACCAGGCCGATGGCTGACCACAATATGACAATAGTCCAAAATATATTGGTAATGATACCAAGAATCAAAGTTGATTAATGAGTCCATTCCCATGATGAAACAGATCGGGGTGTTTGGGTGTTGAGAACGTAATAGCTTTAAGGTTTCTAGGGTATAACTAGGCGAAGTGCGTAATAACTCTTGAGTATTCAGTTGTAATCTAGGGTTGTCTTGAATGGCTAATTTAACCATCTCAATACGTTGCTCAGTACTGGCTAAACTTGTTGCCTTGTGCGGTGCGATATAATTTGGCATCAGATATAAAGACTGCAAATTAAGCGCTTCTTGGATCTCTAATGCAGGACGTAAATGTCCAAAATGAATAGGGTCAAAAGTACCACCCAGAAAGCCGATTGCAGACTCGTGTGTTTTATTCATTCAATGCCTTTATTTGAAAAATTGATAACAGATGGCGTCTAGTTGTAACCAAGTATCTGACCTGTTTTTTACTTTAACCGATACTTCCAAGTCGGCACAAGCAATTAAGATACTTTCTAATTGAGCTGTATTTAAGCGGGTTAGCGCCTGTGTGATTAAAGCTTGTTTGGCTGGCCATAGCTTGGGCTTTTGTTGGGCAAGTACTTGACCTAGTGACATGCTATTTAACTGATAAGCATAATTCAGTAGTTTCTGTACTTCACTGCTGAGCGTCGCGCTTAATAACAAAAGCTCAGTCCCTTCGGCATTCAGTTGTTTAATAATACGTGCATTACGTGCTTTATCACCGGCCAATAAACTATCTATCCATTGAAACAAGCTGAAATGGTTATGCGTCGTAATACTTTGCTCGACTTGTGGTAAATGTAAATGTTGTTTTGGAAAGAGAATAGATAGTTTTTCTATCTCTTGTTTTGCTGCTAATAAATTACCTTCAAAATGCAAGGTTAAAAAGTCAATCACTTCATTATCAGCCGTTAAACTCACCACTTTTAAACGTTGATATAACCATTGAGGAAAACGTTGAGGCAGCAATGCGTTGGTAGAAACAAATAAACCTTGTTGCTCAAGTTTAGTAAACCAAGCACTCTTTAACTGTTGTGCCGTTAGTTTAGGGCCCTTAAGCACTAATAACGTATCAGAGTTTAATAAAGGGGTGATCTCTTTAATAAAATCAGTGTTGTCTTTGGTGGTTTTAGACAGGGTTAATTCAATGATCTGTCGCTCAGAGAAAAGCGATAAAGTATTAAACTGACTGAATATTTGGTCTTTGTCGAAGCTGCCATCTAGGCTATAACTAAAACGCTCTAAAAAGCCTTGTTGCTTAGCATGCGCTTGTACTTGCTCAAACGCTTCAATGGTTAATAGTGCTTCATCACCAAAGATTAAACAGCAGCTAGGCAACTTTTGTTGCAGCTGCTTTAATAGCTGTTCTGGGTAAATGCGCATTAACCGTTACTCTGGTGAATCGTTTTCAAGGCTTAACATAGTAGAGATGATATGGTCAGCGGCTACTACACGTAACTCCTCAATTAATTGTTCCTCTTCACGAGATTTTGCTAATGCTTGAGTAGAGTCGTATAAAAAGTCACGGTATAAATTTACACTGTAATTTTTCGGTGTGTAATTTGGCATTTTAATAGAGTACTTCATAATGTAACCAATCTCTTTTTCAGCATTTTGTGCCGTTGCATATAAAGAGATAGTACGTTTACTCTGTTTTTCTGATATCAATCTTAGGATTGGAGTATCTTCATTCGGTGCAACTGCTACTTTAATATTAGCACCCAATAGACGGAATTTAACCAGACGCGCTAACTCACCCTTAGGGTTATTAGTTTGTACATATACTTCAGGGAATTTCTCAACTAAACCATCACTGTGTTTTAAGTGAAAGCCACAACCAGAGAGGATGACTGTCATTGCCAAAGTCGCAAATAACATAAAGCGGCGATAAAAAGCTTGCGGGCGAAGTGAATACATAAAAAAGCCTTTTGTAGTGTCTATGACAATTAAATAGGTTGATTTGTTTTAAGTAAAATAAAATACCAACAAACCACTTATGATTAAGTGGTTTGTTGGTTTATTTATTAGTGCCGTTAATGGCAATAATAAATTTAGTTAGCTACGATATTCAGTAACTTACCGGTACGTAAATCACTTTACGTACTGTTTTGCCTTCAGTAAATTTATTTACGTTTTCTTCAGCGTTTGCTTGTGCTTCAACTTGTTCCTGTGAAGCGTCTGCTGGCACTGTTAATTTTGCACGCAATTTACCATTTACTTGTACCACAATCAGTTTTGAATCTTCAACTAACGCTGACTCATCCACTGCTGGCCAAGGTGCAGATAAAATATCACCCTCAGAGCCTAATAACGTGTGCAATTCTGCACAAATATGTGGTGTGATTGGTGATAGTAGTCTAGAAATAGCCACTAATGCTTCTTGTAAAATAGCACGATCTTGTGCTTCAGCTGTTGGTGCTTTAGTTAATTTGTTCATTAACTCCATCACAGCTGCAATTGCTGTATTAAAGGTTTGACGACGACCTACATCATCACTTACTTTAGCAATTGTTTTATGTACTTCTCTGCGTAATGTTTTTTGGTTGTCATTAAATGCTTTCACATCTAAATCTGCTACATCACCCGCTTGTACGTGGTCAAATGCTAATTTCCATAAGCGTTTAAGGAAACGTAAAGAACCTTCTAATGCAGAGTCAGACCATTCAAGAGTTTGATCTGAAGGTGCAGCAAACATCATGAATAAACGTACGCTGTCTGCGCCATATTTATCAATCATTAACTGTGGGTCAATACCGTTATTCTTTGATTTAGACATCTTGCTCATGCCGTCATAAACTAACACTTGACCGTCAGCGGTTTTCGCTGAAATTACTTTACCTTTTGCATCAGTTTCTGTGATCGCATCCGTTGGTGCAACCCAAACTTTACCGCCTTTCTCGTCTTCGTAGTAGTAAGCGTCTGCTAGTACCATACCTTGGGTTAATAGCTTCTTGTATGGTTCATCGCTGTTTACTAATCCAAAGTCACGTAATAACTTGTGGAAAAAGCGCGAGTATAGAAGGTGTAAAATTGCGTGCTCAATACCACCAATGTATTGATCTACTGGTAACCAGTAGTTTGCTTTTTCTGGGTCAAGCATCTGGTCATCACTTTGTGGTGAACAGTAGCGTGCGTAGTACCAGCTTGATTCCATAAAGGTATCAAAAGTATCTGTTTCGTGTGTTGCAGGTTGACCTTGGTAAGTGGTTTTTGCCCATTCTAAATCTGCTTTGATTGGCGACGTGATGCCATTCATTTTTACATCTTCAGGTAACACAACCGGTAGTTGGTCTTCTGGTACAGGTACAACTGTGCCATCTTCTAATGTTAGTGTTGGGATTGGAGCGCCCCAGTAACGCTGACGAGAAACGCCCCAGTCACGTAGACGAAAGTTAACTTGACGTTTACCTTTATTTTCACTCACTAATTTAGCTTCAACGGCATCAAATGCTGCTTCAAACGTTAACCCTTCTAATTCAGCAAAATCACCAGAGTTAAAACAAACACCTTTCTCAGTGTATGCTTCAGCGCTTACATCAACGTCAGCATCAGCAGGTTTGATTACCGCTTTAATATCTAAACCGTATTGCTTAGCAAACTCAAAATCACGTTGGTCATGTGCAGGCACTGACATTACCGCGCCAGATCCGTAACCCATTAATACAAAGTTAGCCGTCCAAATTGGTACTTCTTTACCCGTAATAGGGTGGATCGCTTTAAGACCTGTATCTACACCTTCTTTAGGCATGGTTGCTAAATCAGCTTCCGCTAATTTCACGTTTTTACAGCTTTCACAAAATGCAGCTAACGTTGGATTTGATTTAGCCGCTTCAAGTGCTAAAGGATGTTGTGCAGCAACGGCTACATAAGTGACACCCATTACCGTGTCAGGACGTGTAGTGTAGACAGAGAAAGTTTCATCGCTATTTGCCACTTTAAAGTCCATTTCGATGCCTTCAGAGCGACCAATCCAGTTTTTCTGCATGGTACGTACTTGCTCTGGCCATTCTTCTAGTTGGTCTAAATCATCTAATAACTCTTGTGCGTAAGCTGAGATTTTAATAAACCACTGTGGGATCTCTTTTTGTTCAACAACCGCACCAGAACGCCATCCACGACCATCAATAACTTGCTCGTTAGCTAATACAGTTTGGTCCACTGGATCCCAGTTTACCGTTGCCATTTTTTTGTACACTAAATCTTTTTCTAATAATTTAGTGAAGAACCATTGTTCCCAACGGTAGTATTCCGGTTGGCAAGTTGCTAACTCACGACTCCAGTCATAACCAAAACCTAGCTGTTTAAGCTGAGTTTTCATGTATGCGATATTTTCGTAAGTCCAGCCAGCTGGTGCTGTATTGTTTTTAATAGCCGCGTTTTCTGCAGGTAAACCAAATGCATCCCAACCCATAGGTTGCATTACATTTTTGCCTTGCATGCGTTGGAAACGAGAAACAACATCACCGATAGTGTAGTTACGCACGTGACCCATGTGTAGCTTTCCACTTGGGTAAGGGAACATAGAGAGGCAGTAGTATTTCTCTTTTGATGGATCTTCTGTCGCTTTAAATGATTGATTGTCATCCCAATATTTTTGGAATTTAGCTTCAATCTCTTTAGGGTTGTATAACTCTTGCATATTCAGTCTGCCTGCAATGAAAAATGAAATAATAAGGGCTGTAGGATACAGTAGCAGTTGCCTTGCAACAATATTTATGAAGAATCAAAGGCTATTTTTTAAGAAATATGAAATATTGAGATAAAGAACTACATAAAAAGTTAATTTTTTGGACATAAAAAGTGAAAACTGCAGTAAAGTAATAGTATCAAATAATTTACAAGTGACAGAAGGCGACATCAGATGGCTAATAAACTACATGAAGAATTATTAATTAACGATCAGGAATTAGATTTGCTGTCTGAAATGTTAGCGGAAACAGAAAAAGCAGAAAATAAAGAACTGGTTTATGACATTACAGGCAAAACAGGTGAAGAAGCATTATTGTTTCAACTTGGGTTAGCGGATGATTTACAACTCGTGGCTAATTACGGTAATCACCACTTAGTGTTTCCTGTGCAGATGCAAATGGGCGACTTCAATAATTTTAGCATGAGCTTAAAATCACCTAAGATTTTTGAAACGGGTGATCAACTCCGTGCATGGCGTTTATCTAATAATACTGCCATGAGTATTGTTAATGAAGAAGGCGATGTTTTACCTTACCGTGTAAAAGACTTATCGGCTTCAGGTATCTCTTTACTGATTGATGATCCTGAAAACGAAACGTTACCTAAAGAGTTGAATAATATTTACCTACAGTTACCAGATCAGGAGCGCTTAGCGATTTCAGGTTCGCAAATTCGCCGTATTGATAAACATACTGTGGCTTACTCATTAGGCAAAGAGGGTGATGACAGTACACTTTCATCGCTAACTGAGTATCTATTTAAGTGTCACGCAGAACAACATCCGGAAGCACACACTGATCGTTTTAAATAAGCGATCTCAATTAGTAGCTGGTAGTTAGTGATGGTAATTGGTAATAGTAGTTTGGTCTGGCCGGTATAAGAATTGCTCAGAATGTTTTTTATTTAAACTGTTTGTTGGATTATTCGACAAACAGTTTTTTTTTGCAAAAAGTTCCTTTACAAACAAGGCTTAAACTCTGTATTATTCGTCTCGTTCTGCGGAGGGGTGGCAGAGCGGCTGAATGCACTGGTCTTGAAAACCAGCGAGGGTTAATAGCTCTCCGAGAGTTCAAATCTCTCCTCCTCCGCCACATTAAGAAAAAGGGCTTCTCATATGAGAAGCCCTTTTTCGTTTCAGTAACATAATAAAAGGCTCATGGCTGAAAAGTGATGAGCCTTTTTGCTATCTAGCTTTTGCTTGTTCTTCTCTATTAATATTTTCCTATAAATTATCCTGTCTTAAAACCCTGGTGGTTCTCATTGCATATCCACCTTGTTAATACAGACTAACCAATTAAGTCGATGCGTTAAGTGGTTATATTCATCCCCACCGTTGAGTTTTACAAAAGCATTGCATGACTTGGATTAGAAAGTGATTTGGAGTTCAGTCTTTTTATACCAATCATAGTAAGTAATTGATCTATTTTACTTGTTAAAACAACTTATTTTTTCGTTGTAAGTTTCGTATAGGGAACAACCATTTACATCAACTTACGCCTCAAACTAAGCCATTTTTCCGGCGCAAAATTTAGATCAGTTATTTAATACAATTGGTATAAGGCGAGCGTGGACAAGGTTTTATACTTCAAGTAAATCAAACTAGGCATTACCACGGAGGACCGTGGGAACGAGGTATTTACGTTTTTAATATTTTGCTGTTAATCAGGTTTTCTCTCTATCGACATGATTAAGGTTTTATTCTTGTGGTTAACATCTGGATTAGTTAAATAAAATTGCTATTGTGACATCAAATTAAAATAGATTAGGTTTCTTTATTCATTGTAAATATGGATAAATACTATTTGATAACAGATTATATCTTTGAGTTAATATGAGGTGCCATTAGTGAAGATCTTTACAATTTCATTTGTTTTTTCAGTGATAACGTTATTCTTATTGATGATTTTAGATGCTGAATTATCAAACTTATATTGTGTTTGGCCGCTTAATCTCATTAAAGTGACAGATGTATTGGGCGATAATTATCCGAATTTTTATTATGACTGGTATCAAGTATCAATGGCTTTCTCGTTGCTTGTACAAAGTACTGTCATATACCTAATTACTTCTAGGTTGATAAACAAAAAAATGGGTGAGTTAATGAATGTAGCAAGGTTTCCAGTCAATGAGCATGATAAGTACCATGCACATGTTTATTTCGATCAAGATACTGTTACCTTTGCCACTATGTTATGTGAAAAAGCAGCTAACTTATTTGGGCTAGCAGTGGGGCGAGTTCACCACCGAAATATAGGCCCACATCCTAAATGGAGCTGCCAAATTGCTTTTACTTCAGATGATTTTGATATACTTATTCCCTGGCTTGAGCGTGAACGAAATGGGTTAACTATTTTTGTTCACGGAATAACAGGCGATAACTTAAAAGATCATACCGAGATGGCATATTGGTTAGGCAAAACTGAAGAACTCAATTTAGCTATTTTTAAAACCGATTCTTCCCTTGAAGTTGTGGGGTCATAAGTCCCTCTCTAATAAGACGAGCGTAGGCGAGGTATAACACTATGCATTACCATAGGGACCGTGGGAACGAGATAGCTTTATGCTGACGCTTTTTTTATCCTTTTCAATTCTTAATATCCCCTTATTTACCCAATAATTTAAATATAGTTGAATAACTAATTGAACATCAAGTAATTATCAATTACCGTGGCTGTCGTTTTAATGACTTATTTGGACATACTGATATACAGGTGAATAACCAAGGATAGAAGATGCACAAGCGTTATATAAAATGATCATCTACAGGGAAGTTTCATGAACGAGTTAAAGCAGTTTGTGTTGTAATTATTGTAATAAAAGTAGCTAAGATGTTTGCGGTTATGTTGCGAGCGATAAGTTTTATTAACAGTATTTTACGCTGATTACTTGAACTCGAGTTATTAATTCCCTATTGGATACTAACCTATGAAATTAGAAGTCATAAAAAAGCTGATCGTCGCTAAGCTTGAAGCTGAAAGCGAGGCTATTTTACAGCAATGGCCGACACCTCAAGGCACCGCAACACATTATTTCTATATTGATAATGTACTGCCTGTTGAATTAGCGGATGCAATCTATGCGGCTTTCCCTAAGCAAGGAGATGGCTTCCACCAACGTAAAAGCTTTCGCGAACAAAAAAGTACCTTTGCTGCCTTAGCGGATAGCGCTCCTATATTAAATGACATTACTAAAGCATTTCAGTTACCGGAGGTGATTGAAAAAATTTCAGAGTTAGTAGGCATGAAAGCGTTGCAAGGTGACCCCACTTTGTATGCGGGCGGGTTGTCTATGATGTTTAAAGGTGATTTTTTAAATCCACATATTGATAATAGTCATGATGGCAACAGACAGCGTTTGATCTTCACCCGAAAAAGTGGACACCTTCCACTTGTTATATCTTTGCTAATTCATATTCTACAGGTGTTTTATATCCTAAGCTCGAATGCAAGCGCTGTCGATTATAAAAATAGTTTAAATAGCCTTTAAGCTTAGAATGCAACTTACTCATTGTTTCAAAACGATTTCCTCGAATTAAATCGGCTTTAAGCGAGTGAAAAAATGACTCTACTTCTGCATTGTCCGTGCAACACCCTGGTCGATTCATACTCGCATTAATGTTGTGTCTTTTTAAATATTCCTGAACATTATGTGCTCTATATTCCGCACCTCGGTCTGTATGAAACAATACACGATTGACAGGTTGACGCTTTTTAATCGCCAAACGTAATGCTTTAAGAGTAAGCTCTGTAGATTTGTTCTTCCCAAAAGCCCATCCGATAACTCTACGTGAAAACAAGTCAATAACGACTGCAAGATAGTGCCACTTAGTTCCAACTTTAAGATACGTAATATCACCTGACCATTGTTGATTGATATCTGTTGGCTTCTCAATATTCTTACGTTCATTTTGTATTTCTTTATAAAAGAACTTTATCTTAGCGGGCTTGCTATAAGTTTTTATTGCCCGTGCCCTTAGCCCATTTTCACGCATTAATCGTGCAACCCGCTTTCCACTTGTTCTTATGCCAGCCCTTTTTAAGGCATGAAAGACTCGGGGGCTTCCATAAGTTTGGTGATTATCGTTAAACACTTTCTTAATACTTTGCAACAAAACTGCATCTGATAAGGCCCTCACCGAAATAGACCTTTTTAACCAGGCATAGTAGCCACTGCGAGAGACCTCAAGCCATTCACAAAGGTATTTGACGCCTAAGACTTCTCCGAACCTTTGGATGAATCCAAATCGTTCTGATGTACTTCCGCCAGATACCGTTGCCACTTTTTTAGCAAATCATTCTCCAATTTCAAACGCTCATTTTCTTTCTGAAGCTTCTGAATTGCAGTTAATTCTTTTTTAGTAGGGACTTTTTTCATATTTTCACTATCGACACTGTAGCGCTGTACCTTTAAGAACTTTCCTTCTCGATACTCTTTTCGCCACCGACTTAACATTAATGGATGAATATCAAGTGCTGAAGCAACATCCTTAGACATTACATCGTCTCTTAAGCTTAGTTTGACCGCTTTAATTTTAAAGCTTACTGGATAAAACCAGGTCTTTCTTGGTTGTGTATATTTGGGCATTTCAACCTCCTCAGTGTATAGAGGAGGTGTCTACTAAAGTGGGTGAGCATCAGTTACCGTCGTTTAAACTTGTTATATTACGTGACACCCGAATGGATACTAGAAAATGGTGGAAATTTTGAACTATGGGATGCAAAGGTCACTGTTCCTGAGACAATTGTTGCTAAGTTCAATCGTTTATTAGTGATGGAAACGAACGATAGATCATGGCATTCGGTGAGCCCAGTTGTGACTGATACACCACGCTGTTGTGTTTCAAATTATTATTTCTCGGAAATATCTCCTAGTGGTTTAGATTATTTTCATGTGACCTCCTTTACAGGTCGACCGGGCGAATACTGGAAAAGAAAAGTAGGGGTTATTGATAATCTCCTGCGTAATACCATCTCAAAAACAATTAAAATAGGCCGAGGTAAAAACCTGATCAATAAAACCAAATAGATAGCGCCTATAAAACGGTTAATTTTGCCTTTTTAAGTTAATCGTAAGAGGGCAAGATTGATAAGTTACTTGGTTATAGTACGTAATCACTCGCTATCCTGATTTTTATTAACTTATCTAATGGTGCAAGTCATTCCCCATTTAAGCGCGAATAAGTGCTTATCCAATTTAATTTACTTGGTTAAAAATGATGTCAGTAGCCCCTCCTTATTATCATAGCCTCTAGTTATTACTCGCTTGCAAGTCGTCATAGATTGAATTCCATCCCTAATTTCAGCTTTCACCTTAAGCTGCTATAGATTGCGCTTTTATTTGTCTGAACGGATTGATTGTTTGTGTTCTATGAATAATTGACTTGATTAAATAGGATAAATATTGAAATTGAACATTGGAAAGTTAATTTAAAATAAATATGAGGATAAGTGGGTATGGGGCATTTGAGAGTAATAAAAACGTTGTTAGTGGCAGGGGAGCGTTATTTACGGGAGGTAGTTTCTTATAATAACATTGTGAATGATGGCTCTAATTATACCTTTGTAGAACATGTACTTACCATGGATACAACCTTTGAAGGTAATCAGTTGAAATCGCGCGCCATTGGGTCAACATTTTTACATAATCTGTTTTATTGGTTGATTATTGCGAGTGAAGGGGTGGTTAGTTTGTTATGTCTTTTTAGGCGCAATCAATATGCTTAAAACCTTAACCCAAGATAAAGCTCAATTTAACCAGGCTAAAAAGTTAGCGAATATAGGGCTATTTGTAGGGATTATTTTATGGTTTACTGGTTTTATGACAATTGGTTCGGAATCTTTCTTAATCACCTATTTGCAATGGGCAAGAGGGAGCATTTCGATTTATTGTTATTTTGTTTCTGACATTAGGGCTTATTAATCAATATGAGGACGCTTCAAACTAAGTGAGATTGCTGCTTAATATTATAGAAAGGCATCACCTTTACTAGGTTTCGCGCCTAGCAAAGGTGAATGTTCATTTTGCCTTTTTAAATACTAAAAAGGTGCGTAGCTATCGGCTACACTGTGTACTTCTGTCCAACGTTCACTTGCTGGTATGCTTGGTCTTTCAATATTTGGGTACGGAACTTGTCCTCTATCACCAAATAACCACATTACAAAGTTAGTTCGTTCACCACTTCTGATCGGTTGTGCTGTGTGAACAACAGATCCTCGGTGTAACATCGCGCTACCCGGTGTAAATTTAAGCGGTACTAATTGACGGGTGTTTTGGTCATAAAAGTCCACGCTTGAACCAGTAAACTCTTCTCCTGGTACATTTAAATTTACGTTTAATGTAACAGCTGATGCGTCCGAATGTGGGCGAAGAGAGCTATCAGTCGTTGGTTTATAGTTAATAGAAAAACCAAATGTTTGTGTATCAAACCCGATTATTTCAGGGAATAATAGGCGCGAAATTGGTCGCATATAAACATCTAACACCTCTTGATAAAAAGCTTGGAAGCTCGGTGCTGCAAAGCAACCTTCAGAGCGTTTATCTAACATTGCTCCACCACGGTTTAAAGCAATACCGTAAGGTGGTCGTAATGGAATTTGTGCATTCCACGCGCTTTCTAAATACGCTCTTAATTCCGCTAATTTTGTTGGGTCAAACAATTGTAATTGATACACGTCTGGCGCTACTTCTGTTAGTAGATCTTTAACTGCTAACTCTTTGCTAGGGTCTTGCCAAGCTTGAGTGACTGCTTCACGTAACTCTTTATCAAAAAGACTACCGTTTAATAGGAATAAACTTTCCTGTGTTTTTTCCCATTCAGCCCAGGCATCAACTAAGGTTGATTTATTAGTATCCCAGAAATGTTGTACTGAAGATTCTCTGTATAACATTGCTGCTTGAGAAGGTAATCTAAGTTCTTGTGCTCTTTGTAATTGCATTGCAGACATAATATTTACTCCACTATTTAGGTCGCCTTTATTGGCGTTGAAGCTAATTTATTCCAATTGCTTTTGTTGATAAACAGGACTTATAACGAAACAGATTCAAGGTTTTGTATATAATGGCGGGTGCTAAGTGGTTTCTGTTTTTATAACTACGATAAGGCAATATATTTAAAGCATTCATTTAACACTGTATTCTGTACTATGAGCAACATAGTCATATTAATATTAAAGGGTAAACATGGTTCAATTATTTATAGGCGGTGTACGCAGTGGCAAAAGTGACGCTGCAGAAGATCTGTTATTAGAGTTGACTAAAAACAATGCATTGAAGCCTGCTTACATCGCCACTAGTATTGCCTTTGGTGAAGAAACTATTGAACGTATCAAACTACATCAACAAAATCGTGAGTTGCGTTTTGGGCAACCAATCACCACCCATGAATTGAATTATCAAACATTAGATCTGTTATCGGTTTTAAAGTCTTTAGATAAACCCGACAATATTGTTTTAATTGAATGTTTATCCACTTGGGTTGGCTGGTATCTATCACTGAAAAATACACTTCAGGAAAACCTAGCAATCATGGCTGAGCAACAAACGGCCTTATTAGCATTTTTGAAAGATGCAAAATGTCATGTGATTATAGTAACGGGTGAGGTTGGTTGTGGCTTGATTGGCGAAACACCATTACAAAGGCGATATGCGGATCAGTTAGGTAAATTAAATCAGAAAGTAGCTGCGATATCTGAGCAGGTATATTTATTAACCGCGGGCTTAAAACAACAATTAAAATAAAGAATTAAGATAGATTGTCTTTGTTTTTTAAGGGGTTTTTAAATTTATTTAAAGAAAATGTATTTTTTTATGGTTTTCCCTTTAAATCTTATTTTTGTTCCCCATATAATTAGTAACATCGATGGGGAAACCCAAAAATTCAATTATATAAGAGAATAATTATGTCTGAATATACTACTCAAGAGCAACAAGCAAGTTACGGTATCGGTTTACAAATGGGTGAGCAACTTGCTTCTAATCCTTTTGAGGGTTTAGATATCTCTGCTGTTTCTGCTGGTATTGCTGATGCTTTCGCTGGTGCTGAAAGCAAGGTTTCTCAACAAGACCTTCAAGCAGCTTTCCAAGTAATCTCTGAGCGCATGCAAGCAGCTGCTGCTGAGCAAGCTAAAGTATTAGGTGCAGCTGGTGAAGCATTCCTAGCTGAAAACGCTAAAAAAGATGGCGTAACAGTAACTGAATCTGGTCTTCAATACGAAGTTATCGCTGAAGGTGAAGGTGAGAAACCAACTGCTGAATCTACAGTAAGTGTTCATTACCACGGTTCTTTAATCGACGGTACAGTATTTGATAGCTCTGTTGAACGTGGTCAACCAGCTGAGTTCCCAGTTGGCGGTGTTATCGCTGGTTGGACTGAAGCACTACAATTAATGTCTCCAGGTGCTAAATACAAACTAGCTATCCCAGCTGGTCTTGCATATGGCGAACGTGGCGCAGGTGCTGCAATCGGTCCTCACGCAACATTAGTATTTGAAGTTGAACTACTAGCAATTAAATAATTTTATTTAATTCGTTTTAGTTTATAAACCTTCTCTGGCGACAGAGAAGGTTTTTTTATGCCTGTTGATTTATCTCAGCCTGCTTGTTTTGATGTTATGTTTTTCAGGGGAGAGTAGCTTCGCTTTGAAATACTTTTATCGATGAAAAAGATGAAACAGGTTTTACAGGCGTGCTTGTTTGATTATGTGCTTATAAGCTGACGGCACATCTTTGAAGGGGCGCTTGCTTTAGCCTGCTTGTTTTGATGTTATGTTTTTTCAGGGGAGAGTCGCTTCGCTTTGAAATACTTTTATCGATGAAAAAGATGAAACAGGTTTTACAGGCGTGCTTGTTTGATTATGTGCTTATAAGCTGACGACACATCTGTGAAGGGGCGCTGGCTTTAGCCTGTTTGTTTTGATGTTATGTTTTTCAGGGAAAGAGTAGCTTCGCTTTGAAATACTTTTATCGATGAAAAAGATGAAACAGGTTTTGCAGGCGTGCTTGTTTGATTATGTGCTTATAAGCTGACGACACATCTGTGAAGGGGCGCTGGCTTTAGCCTGTTTGTTTTGATGTTATGTTTTTCAGGGAAAGAGTAGCTTCGCTTTGAAATACTTTTATCGATGAAAAAGATGAAACAGGTTTTGCAGGCGTGCTTGTTTTGATTATGTGATTATAAGCTGACGCCACATCATTGAAGGGGCGCTGGCTTTAGCCTGCTTGTTTTGATGTTATGTTTTTCAGGGGGGTAGCTTCGCTTTGAAATACTTTTATCAATGAAAAAGATGAAACAGGTTTTACAGGCGTGCTTGTTTTGACTTTGCTTTCACCTTTCACCTTTCACCTTACTCGCTACTGGCTAAAATAATCTAAAATCTGCGGAAGAAATTCATAACCACTGATGCAGACCAACCAAAACCAGGCACTTAAACTAATTCGCTGAATCGCTAAGCTTACTTTTTCCGCATTCGGTTGTTGGTCAAAGCCGATACTGGCATAAGTTACCTTTTGCGCTTCGTATAAACGCACGCCACCTAATTGAGTTTCTGTGCTCAAACCAAAACTGCTTAATAACAACCCTGATGAAAAGTGATGCCAATCTGCCCCTTGTTTAAATTTCTTAAACAGGTTTTTTATTGGTTTGTCATATAAAGCAAAGGTAAAGCTAACCACAATATGAACAGGAATTTGTAACAAGCTAGTGATTAAAGAGGGTAATTTACCGAGCGCATTATATTTTGGTAATTTGCAATTCCATTGTTGGGCACAAATATGCATTAACTGGTAAAACAGTGCGCCGTATATACCTGTAGCCAAATACCAAAAGACCACGGCAAACCAACCATTAGTTAATTGCAATACCAGTGATTCAATGGCGGCTTTGTGTGTTCCTAACTGCGATAAAGGCTTTGTTTCCCTTAGTGTAAGCTTATCTAATAATAACTTAGCGGTGGCTAAACTTTCATATTGCAAATCATTGTCTATCTGTTTATAGACATGCATTTTATCATGCCAAGATAACAGCAAATAAATAGCGACTAAATCGATGATAAAAGGCTTGAAAGCCACCACGTAAAGTTGGCTAATGATTAATACAATAGGAAAGAAAATTAACGAAAAAGCTAACATGCTAGCGAGGCGTTTATAACCATCATTACGCTCAGGCAGGTTTACTTTAATAGCAATACGTTGAAAAATCAGTGCAAAAGCGGAAAGGGGATTGAGATCCTTGGGTAATGAAAAACAGAACGAGCACAAAGCCGCAGTTAAAAAACTGAAAAAAGCTGCGTGCTGTTCCATTAACATTAAAAGGGTTTGCATTAATTCAGTCTATCGACAATGGCTTCTACTAATACAGAAGCATTTTTTGCAGCAACCGGTAAGAACTCATCAAATGATAGCTCTGACTTTTTACCAGCAATATCAGATAAAGAACGAATAATCACAAACGGCACAGAGAATTGGAAACAAACTTGCGCAATCGCAGCGGCTTCCATTTCACATGCAGCCATGGTTGGGAAGTTGTTACGTGCTACTTCTGCTTTTACAGGGTCAGCCATAAAAATATCACCGGTACAGATTAATCCTTTGATGATGTTTAAACCCGGTAACATTTTTGCTGTATCTTCTGCAATGTTCACTAAAGAAGCGCTTGCTTCAAAAGCAGGAGGCAGTTGCGCCATTTGACCAATTTCATAACCAAACGCAGTTAGGTCTACATCGTGGAATCTTACTTCCGTTGAAATAACAATATCGCCCACGTTTAATGCTGTGTCGTAGCCGCCAGCTGAACCTGTGTTAATCACAACATCTGGAGAGAACTGATCCAGTAATAGCGTTGTTGCAACCGCTGCAGCAACTTTACCTATGCCTGATTTAGTTAAAATCACTTGTTTATCGTTAAGGTCACCTTGGTAAAATTCGCAACCTGCGACTTTGCTTGTAGTAACGTTTTCCATCGCCGCTTTTAAGATGCTAACTTCTTCATCCATTGCACCAATAATGCCTATTTTCATCTGTTTATCTCTTTGTTATACCAATAAAAGTGCAATGCTATCATATTGTTGACAATATCTTCACTCTAAGGTTTTTTTGTGGTCAGTAACTGTGTAAAATCCTAGCCAATTATTGCTAGTAAACCAGGAAAAGTAAATGAATGCCTTAATAGAAGATTTAAAAGCCCGTGGCTTAATCGCTCAAACAACCGCTGATGAAGAGTTACATGAACATTTATCAAGTGGAAGTCGTACTTTATATTGTGGCTTTGATCCGACAGCTGATAGTTTACATATTGGTAGCCTAGTACCCTTATTAATTTTAAAACGTTTCCAAGAAGCAGGTCATAAACCATTGGCATTAGTCGGTGGCGCGACAGGTCTTATCGGCGATCCAAGCTTTAAAGCTGCTGAGCGTAAACTTAACAGTGATGATATCGTTGCTAACTGGGTTGATTCAATTAAAAAGCAGGTAAGTGCTTTTATTGAATTTAATGACCAAGAGAATGCAGCAGAAGTGGTTAATAACCTAGATTGGATCAGTAAAATGGATAGTATTTCATTTTTACGTGATGTAGGTAAGCACTTCAGTGTTAACGCTATGATTCAAAAAGAGTCTGTTAAACAACGTATTGACCGTGAAGGCGCGGGTATCTCATTCACAGAGTTTAGCTACATGCTGCTACAGTCTTATGATTTTGCAGCCTTAAATAAAGAGAAAAACTGTACGTTACAAATCGGCGGTTCTGATCAGTGGGGTAACATCACGGGTGGTATCGACCTAACGCGCCGTATGAACCAAGAGAAGGTATTTGGGTTAACGATGCCACTAGTAACCAAAGCAGATGGCACTAAGTTTGGTAAAACGGAATCAGGTACCATCTGGTTAGACCCTGCAAAAACATCCCCTTATGCTTTCTTTCAATTCTGGATCACTACACTAGATGCTGATGTTTACAAATTCCTACGCTACTTCACATTCCTAACAGTGGAAGAGATTGCAGAGATTGAAGAAACAGACAAAAACATTAAAGGCCGTCCACAAGGACAAGGTATTTTAGCACGTGAAGTAACCCGTTTAGTGCATGGTGAAGAAGGCTTAGCATCGGCAGAGCGTATTACAGAAGCATTATTCTCAGGGAACTTAAGCAATCTAAGCGAGTCTGACCTTGCGCAATTAGCACAAGATGGTTTACCAGCGACGGATGTGGATAATGACAGTGCTTCAATTGTTGAGTTATTAACAAGCTGTGAGTTAGCAGCCTCGAATAAAATGGCTCGTGAATTTGTTAATAATGGCGCGGTAATGGTAAATGGTGAGAAAATAACCGATACTGAAGCAACTATTACAAAAGCTGATGCATTATTCTCACGTTACACGTTAATTAAACGCGGTAAACGTTTATTTAATCTATTTATTTGGAAATAAAAGAGAATCATATGATTTTAAAAAAATGTGTTTTAACCGCTTCGGTTGGTTCATTATTAAGTCTGTCTTCTTTATCGGTATTCGCAGCAGACGAGGATGTTACATTTTCTGACGAAACACCTGCAGTGACTGATTCTGTGCCATTAACGGAAGCTGAAAGCGACCCAAGTACGTGGGTTGATATGAGTGACCCAACGGCTATCTATTCTCACGCAAGTATTGGTGGTGGTAATCAAGGTGTTGATTTATCGGCGACTTATGGTGGCTACTTAAGTGGTGTTTATAAGCATAGCTTTACACTTGCGGCACGTGAAGACTTAGAGCATTACGAAACCAACTACTTTATCTTAAACTCTGCTTCTAACTCAGGTGTGGCATTTGATAACAGCTGGAGTGAAGACATGCGTGTCGATCATACTGATTATGATGACCTAAATGACAACTCAATTGGTTTCTTCGCTAAACTGCCATTTATGGAAGATAAAGTAAGATTCCACCCTAAAGTAAGCGTTGGTTTTATTTGGGGCGATGATTTTAGCGATACTACATACGTTAAATTCGATGCAACAACACGTTACCGTTTTGACCACATGTACTGGGTAGGTGTGACACCAACTTATGCTTACGGCTTCAAAGGTGAAGATCTGAACGAATGGACTGCAACAATTGATGCAGGTGTACAGATTTCTGATGTATTTGGTATCAGTGCTAGTGTTAACGATGATAAAGATTTCCTTGCGAACGTTACTTTCGCATTTTAATCTTATGACTACGTTTAAAGTAATCTTGTCTTGTTAATAGATAGCGATTATTAGAGTAGGCCAGACGCGTTATGCTTCTGGCCTTTTTTGTAACTGAAGGGAGGTATTTTATTGAAATAGAAGTAATTTATAAACATATAAAGCCTAATTACGATCGTGTTTATGCTTATCTTTTCTACCGCCATCTTACTTGATGTTGTATCTGCCTTTAATCACTTAAAGAGCAAAAAAATGCACACTTATTTTTAATAAAAAGAAAAAACCATAAGTGCTTAAACATAAATAAATAAAGGGCTCACTACTATTTACTTGACATCGTTTGGTTAAATAAATCACAATACGAATCTAAATTATTATCATTTGACATAATATGTAAGATAATGGTTTTTTACCAATCAATTTTTTTACTTAATACTTTTTGGAACATTATTAATGAAGTTCACCCGTATTTTTTCCTTTCCTCATTTATTGCTCTCATGACATTTAACTCATTAGCTTTTGCTAGCGAAGCAGAAAATACAGCACAACTAGATGCTGATGGTTTTAGTGTAGAAATGAATGACCCTCGTTATACAAAATTAAAAACTTACCTTGTTGAAATGAAAGATGGTGTTTTAACACCAGCTAAATTAGTGGTACCAGAAAAAACCAAATTTCGTCTGGTAGTACGTAACCTCGGTAATAAACCTGCTGAATTTGAAAGTAACCAATTACGCCAAGAGAAAGTGCTTTTTATGGGCGCAGAAACAACATTAGTGATTATTCCTCTTGATGTGGGTAGTTACGATTACTTCGATGATTTCGCACCAACAACACACGGTAAAATAGTCGTTAAAGCTAGGGATTAAAAGATGGGACAAACAATTTTTGTCGTCTGTAGAGAGAGCATTGAAGCACTCTTAGTGATCGGAATTCTTTATGCTTGGATGGATGGAAGAGCGGATGCAGCAACCGGTAAAAAATGGTTGTTGGCAGGAGTAGTAGCTGGTTTTGGTTTAGCTGCATTATTAACATTAACCTTAATTGGTGTGTCAGATTTATTAGGCGGTGAAAGCCGTGCTTGGTTTGAAATCGGCATGTTAACGTTTGCTAGCGCATTGATTGTACAAATGGTGCTATGGATGCGAGTTCATGGTCGTACATTGAAGAAAGAGTTGGAAGCTGGTTTAGAGAAAAGCTTACAGGGCAAAAAAGCTGGTGGGGTGTATTTTTCCTCGCCATGATTGCGGTAGGTCGTGAAGGCTCTGAAACTGTGATGTTCCTATATGGCTCATTATTACAGCTGGGTACAGTTGCTTCTTACGTTAGCTTCTTTTCTGCAGTTGCCATTGGTCTTGCCTTGGCGATGGTACTGTTTTACGCCTTGCAATTAGGTGGCAAGTTCATTTCTTGGAAATGGTTCTTCAAAGTCACTGAAATTATGTTGTTATTCCTTGGCTCTGCGTTGTTCTTAGCAGCTTCGGAAAAATTACTAGGTGGGCCACTTGCTGCAACTGATTTACCAGCTTGGTTATATAGCAATGTTTGGGATATGAGCAGTGTATTAAGTGATAGTTCTGTATTTGGTAACTTATTAGCATCACTGTTTGCTTATCGCTCTCAGCCAATAGGTTGGGACCTTGCAGTATTAGGTATTTACTGGGTTGCGGTACTCGCCATCTTAACATGGCAAGCAAGTGAAAAAGCGACTCCCGTTGTTCAGGTAACGGCTGAACACGCTTAACCAGTAACAGATAGTAGAAAATTTAATAATAAATTGCAGAACACAATTTACAGAGTTGCAGGAAGCAATTATCAACTTGAGCTTTATAGATAATAAAGCTCTTAACGTTTTAAACGTAAAACCAGGAGTAAAAAAGTGAAAAAGACAATGTTAAGCACTGTGATTGCAGGCGCACTATTAGTTTCAGCATGTAACACTGAAGCAGAAAAGCCTGTAGCACAAAATGAAACAACCGCAGTGGAAGCAGTTAAAAGTGAAGTAGTTGCAGCAACTGGTTTAGCAGAAAGCAGTCAATTTGCAGCACTAACAACTTATGCAAACATTGCAACAGCTAACTACACTGATGCTGTTAAAGATGCAAAATTGTTACAAGTAGCAATCAGTGCTTTTGTAGCGGCGCCAACTGAAGCGACATTAAAAGCAGCTAAAGATGCATGGTTAGTATCTCGTGAAAGCTACGGTACAACAGAAATCTTCCGCCTATCTAACGGTCCTATCGATGCTGAAGACGGTTGGATCGCTGACGCTTACGGCGCACGTGAAGGTGAGTTAAACTCTTGGCCACTAGATGAAAACATGATCGATTACACTATGAACGCAAATAACGAGCGTACAAGCGGTAACATCATCGACACTAAAGGTACATTTACACCAGGCGGTGAAGATGTAACGGCAGTTGACGTTTCTTCATTAACACCTGAAGTATTAGGTGAATTAAACACTAACGGCGGCGACGCAAACGTAGCAGCTGGTTACCATGCCATTGAATTCATGCTTTGGGGTCAAGATCAAGACTACAACAACATGATTGAAGATACGATCACTCACGGTGCAATGACTGCTGGCCAACGTCCATTAACTGACTTCACCACTGATAAACTAGCTGAACGTCGTCTTGCTTACCTTGACGCAGTAGCTGAAAAAATGGTTGAAGATCTAGAAGTAGTTGCAAGTGCTTGGGATGTGCAAGTAAGTGGTAACGATGGTCTTTACCGTGCTGCTTTATTAGAGCAACTAACGGGTGACCAAGCGTCTAAAAACATTGAACTAACAACGGCTCTTAAGCAAATCTTTGCTGGTGTTGGTGTATTCTCTAAATCAGAACTAGCGAATGAACGTATTGCTGTTGCAGTACTAACGCCAAGTGAAGAAGATGAGCACTCATGTTTCTCTGATAACACTCACCGTGATATCGCGCAAAACTACCAAGGTATCAAAAACGTATTACTAGGTGAATATAAAGGTCAAAAAGTAGGTCCTGCATTTATTGATCAACTTTCTGATGCAGAGCAAGCTGTTATTACTGATTTAATGACTGATATCGAAACACGTATCGATACAATCAATACGTTAGCAACAACTACTATGCACTTTGATTACCAAATTCATCCAGAAAACGAAGAAAGTGTACAAAACATCGTAACGCTTAAAAACCAATTACGTCGTTTAGGCGACCAAATGGTTGTAGTATCTAAAGCTTACGGTATTTCACTGACGACAAGTGATGTAACGGATGCTGAAGAAACTCAGCTGTAAGTCCTTATTTCGCTGTAATACAGCAATGAAATAACAAACGCCACTTACCGTATTCGGTCGGTGGCGTTTTGCGTTATCTGTTTAACTAAAGGCACACCATTCATTTTGAAAGTGATTTATGAAAAATAATTATTACCAGGTCTCGAAGCATATGCTTTGCGGCGTTTTTTTGTTTTTGGGGTTAAGTAATATTAGCTATGCTGAAAACAGCCAGTTTAATGCAGATGAGTTTACTAATGCCAAAGGCAGTAAGCCTTTTTCACACCCCATTAAAATGGATGATGAAGCCTTTGATCAATACATACTAGGTCGTTCATTCTTTTCCATTCCTTGGGTCGAAGCGCCAAGTGCGACCACCGCACGTGATGGTTTAGGTCCGCATTTTAGTTCTAATACCTGTGTTAGTTGTCACGAAGATAACGGTAGTGCACCGACACTTAGCAGTAAAAACCAACCCTTAAGAGCATTAGTCTTTAAATTAACACAACCGAGCAAACACACGAGCCGTTGGTTAATACATAATATCGATACCCCCATGCACGACAATGTGCCCGATCCTGTTTACGGAACGCAAATATCGATTAGAGGTAATGGTAAAGTTAAACCAGAAGCTCAAACACGTTTGAAGATTGAGTCGATCCCTTTTACGTACCCGGATGGTCAATCGCTTACCTTAACAAAATTTATCCCTTATTTAGATAAACTCGGTTATGGGCCATTAGCCGAAGAGACAACCATCTCTTTGCGACAGCCTCCTACATTAGCGGGTTTAAGATTAATCGAACAAGTCTCTACTGAAGATATTTTGGCTTGGGAAGATCCCGATGATAAAAATGGCGATGGCATCAGTGGCCGAGCTAACTGGTTAAACTCGCCGGATCAAGGTGAAAAAATACTGGGGCGTCTTAATTGGAAAAGCAGCGCAGCGGACATTGAAAACCAAACCGCCAACGCCGCTGCCCATGATTTAGGCTTAACAAATCCCTTTTTCACCGAAGAACGTTGCCAACCTGCACAAAAAGATTGTTTAGCTGCGCCTAAAGGGGATAATACGCCGCTTGGTAGTTTAGATTTACCTATGTTGCGCTTAAAAGCAATCAGTGCGTTTATTCGTGATCATAAGGCGCCACAAACAGTGCGCTTAGATAAACAAGCACAACAAGGTAAAAAACTATTTGAAGAAACTGGCTGTGTCGCTTGTCATAGGGCAAGCATGAGCACTAGCGAAGGTGTCGAATTCCATCCTTATAGTGATTTATTACTGCACGATATGGGGGATGCATTACAAGATGGACGCCCTGAATTCTTAGCCAGTGAGCGCGAATTCCGAACAGCGCCATTATGGGGTGTTGGCGCAAGAGTTAGAGGGAAACATCGTTTTTTACATGATGCTCGCGCAGCAACACCGGAACAAGCCATTCTTTGGCATGGTGGTGAAGCAGAAACGGCTAAATCAACATTTATTAAATTAGACCAAGATCAACGCTTGGCCTTGCTACACTTTCTGGAGCAATTATGAAAACTATGAAACACTTGTCACTGATTTGTTTACTTAGCACACCGATGTTAAGTCATGCTGTGCAAAAAGACCCTTATGCCTCAATTTATGATAATGTGCTGCAGCAAAACGCTGATAATGCAGTGCAATATTGTGCAGATTTACAAGGTGCGTTAGACAGTGATTCAGGTGAAGTACGCCATCAAGCCTTTGAACAACTGGCAAAAGGGTGGGGACAAGTACAAGCTAGTTACATCCTAGGTGGTTACGACATGAATGCGATGGACTACCCGTTGATGGTGGATTTCTTCCACAGTGGCAATGAGGATATCCATGCCAGCCTTGAACGTTTAATTGGTCGTGACTCAAAACCAGCTTCTGCATTATATAAAAACTCTTATAAAACCATGACTGCGATCGACTCTGTGATGTTTACAGGTGAATGGACCGAGAGAAGAAAAGCCTTTGCTGAAGTGATGGTGGCTAACGTATGTAAACGATTCACACAAATCAGCGATGGTTATAAAGCAAACCGTGATGCATTTTTGTTTGATGTAGACAAAGGGTTGTCATTAGTGGTTAATGCACAAATCGAACACATTTACAAAACCCGTGATTGGCGTATTGCGCAAGTGAGTGGTTTAACTAAAGCTAACTTAGGAGTAACGAAGCCTGAACTACAGCAGTTTCCATACAGTGAAGCATCATGGGCATTTATTGGTGGTGTTTTAGAAACCAACCAACAACTATTAAGTGAAGATAAACAGCCTAACGTAGCGACTATTGCTTACGAAAAACATGGTAGCGAAGGGATTAAAGCAGTACAAAATGCACTGACTGCATCAGTTGAAGCGTATAATAATACACCGGCAGACCATAACTTTAACCTGAATGACATGATCCCACTCTTTCAAGGTCTATTGGATGTACAAAAAGCCTTTTACAGAGAGTTAGTAAGCCGTATTGGTGTATCAGCGAACTTAATCGATGCCGATGGCGATTGATTCTCCATTAGCGCTGTTTCTTAACGGTAGCCAACGTATATTTTGGGGGTACCTAATTACCAGCGCGGTAATAGCGACAGTGTGGTATGTGTGGCAAGGGCGTAAGCTTTCTGTCGCCAACATGAAAGCGTATTGGTTGAATGCTGATGCGAAGCTCGACTATCGCTATTTTTTGGTCAACTGGCTGTTAAAAAAGCTGCTGATCATTCCACTGTTTTTATCAGGGCAAACAGTGGCTCTGTGGGTATTAAACTATTTAAACTCAAACTATGAACCACTGTTCTTATCTTGGTATTATCGCGATATCGTTTTTTCTTATACCCTGTGTTTATTTGTGCTTGGGGATTTAAGTCGATATTGGTTACATAGATTAATGCACACGAATCGTTGGTTGTGGAAGTTTCATGAGGTACATCATAGTGCAGAGTCATTAAACCCGTTAACCTTCTATCGTTTACACCCAGTGGAGATATTACTATTCGCACTACGTAACGCCATTGTGGCAGGTGTAGTGACAGGTGTTTTCATCTTTTGTTTTGGTGCGCGCGTTGATTTATATACTGTGTTAGGTGGCAACCTATTTGTGGTCGCATTATTCTCATTTACTGGGAACTTAAGACACAGTCATATTCGTTTAAGCTATGGGCGTTGGCTAGAGAGATTATTGATCTCGCCAGCACAGCATCAAGTGCATCATCAACAAGAAAGTATGCGAAAAAACTACGGTAGTGTATTAGCTTTATGGGATTGGTTATTTGGATCTTTAAGGCTAACCAAGGATGCAGCTACTATACAAAAATTTGGTTTAGGGGAAGGCAGAAGACAAGATTTTGATAGTGTTGTCAAAATTATGATTCGGCCTTTTTTTAATGTAATGACAAGTATTAAACGGACACTAAAGTGAAAAAATTTCTTTATATATTATTAATCGGGCTTACCAGCTATCAGGCGAATGCAGCTCAATTGACAGAAGCGCAACTAGGGAAGATTTTGTTTCTTGACCCAAGTTTCTCTGTGAATAGAACTATGTCATGTGCAACCTGTCATGAGCCTTCAACGAGTTTTAGTGATCATCGTGAAAACATAGGGCTTACTATGGTGTCACTGGGCGATGATAGTAAATCTCTTGGGACGCGCAATACGCCAATGGCAGCATATGCGAATACATCGCCTTCATTTCATTTCAATGAAGAGTTAAATGAGTATGTTGGTGGGCAGTTCTGGGATGGTCGTGCTAATACCTTAGCTGACCAAGCAATGGGACCGCCATTAAACCCTGTTGAAATGGGTTTTCCTGATGCTGAAACGGTAGTGCAGCGCATCCAAGAAAATCCATTTTACATTGATAACTTTAAACGTATTTATGGTGAAACAGTCTTTGAGCAGCAAGCTAAAAAAGATGGTGTTTTACCTGCTTTCAATGGTTTTGCTCGTGCTATTCAAGCATTTGAACAAACTGATGAGTTTGCAACTTATGACAGTAAGTATGACCGATTCTTAAAAGGCGAGTATGAGCTAACAGTGTTGGAAGATTTAGGTCGTACTTTATTCTTCTCTAATAACAATGTGAGCTGCAATAGTTGTCACATGTTGAAAACAGAAGATAGTGAAAAAGAACCGTTTACTAACCATCAATACCGTAACATTGGTGTTCCTTCGAATGCTCAATTGATCGCGTTAGGCCACGTACAAGATGACTTTATTGACCATGGTTTATTAGAAAACCCTGCGGTAGACGATCCTAAATACGATGGTAAATTTAAAAATCCATCATTACGTAATGTCGCAGTTACAGCCCCTTATATGCATAATGGTGTATTCAAAGATCTACGCACTGTGATGGAGTTTTATGATCATTACAATAACCCCAAACGTACGATTAATCCTGAAACAGGTAAACCTTGGCGTACAGCTGAAGTCCCTAACACAATCGATGTTGAAGACCTAAAAGCCCAAGCAATGACGGACCGTAAGATTGATGCATTGATAGCTTTTATGAAAACATTAACCGATAAGCGTTTTGAACCTTTGCTGGAAAAACAAGAAAAGCTGGAAAAAGAGAAAAAAGCAGCCCAGTAACGTATTTACAGTTAGCGTGTTAAAAGACATTAATAGAGGATCAGGATTGTAGGGCATTCGTCTATTCAACTCTTTTTCTCTTCAATTTCAAACTTCTCTCACCCACATACACTGTAAGGTGTCAGTTTTATTAATACTTTGTTAGTTTTATTTTTCTATAATTATTTTATTCCTTTATAATCAATGTTTTTTAGTTTTGGTATGATTAGTGCTTAACATGCTTCTTTATAGGTATTTTTGCCTAATTTAATTTTTACAGGAATAGATTCATGAGAAAAATCATCTCAATATTAGTGCCGTTATTATTTTCAATGGCGACACAAGCAACAGTGATTAACCATAGTACAAGTGGCCAGTATACCTCTAGTGTTAACAGCATCGGTAATGTACAAACATTTCAAGATTACACACTGATTCTACTCTACTAATGGTAAGAGCGATAGTAAAGTGAGTGCTTTTGCAGGCGTAGATAAAAATGCTTTTGATAATATTTCAACGGGTAATGCCAAATCTGGATCTGCGTATCAAAATAGTGTAACCGTTGATACAGGCTCAGTATTTTCATTTGATTGGTTGTGGTACAGCGCTGAAAATTCAAATTCATACTTTAATGATTTTGCATTTGTTAACTTAAGTCTAGGTGATCTTAGTTGGATTGCCGATACATCAACACCAGACTGGACAACGGGGTCTTTCGAATGGACTGCTACTGAGTCAGGTCTATTAACCTATACGGTAGGGGTGTTCAACGTTAATGATAATTTAGAAAAGTCGAAATTAATTGTAAATAACTTTTCAGTGTCCGCTCCAGTTGCAGTCCCTGCACCTGCTATGTTGGGGCTTTTTGCTTTAGCGGTACTGGGCTTTTCTATTAGCCGTCGTAAAAAGGTCAGCTAATCTTTAAGTAAATAAAACTTAACGCATAAAAAAACCATTCAATTTGAATGGTTTTTTTGTTTTACGCTTATTATTTTTAGTTTAACTAATACGTTTGTACTTCACACGCGTTGGTTCAACTGCAGCTGCACCTAAGGTTTTCTTCAACCATGCTTCGTAATCCGTGTAGTTACCTTCGTAGAAGTTAACTTGGCCTTCATCTCGGTAATCGATGATGTGTGTTGCAATACGGTCTAAGAACCAGCGGTCATGCGAAATAACCATAGCACAACCCGCAAAGCCTAGTAGCGCATCTTCAAGTGCACGTAAGGTTTCAATATCTAAGTCATTGGTCGGCTCATCCAGAAGTAATAGGTTACCGCCAGATTTAAGCAGTTTAGCTAAGTGTAAACGACCACGCTCACCACCAGATAAATCACCAACAATCTTAGATTGGTCAGAACCTTTAAAGTTGAAACGACCTAGGTAAGCACGGCTTGGGATTTCAATGTTACCTACCGGATAATATCACTGCCGCCAGACACTTCTTCAAATACAGTTAACTTGTCATCCATGTGATCACGGAACTGATCAACACTCGCCATCTTAACTGATTCACCAACAATAATTTCACCTGAGTCAGGTTGTTCTGTGCCACCTAACATTTTAAATAACGTTGATTTACCTGCACCATTGGCACCGATAATACCGACAATCGCGCCTTTAGGGATACTGAAGCTTAAATCGTCAATTAATACACGACCATCAAATGATTTAGTTAAGTTATTAACATCAATGACTTGATCACCTAAACGCTGACCCGTTGGAATGAATAGCTCGTTTGTTTCGTTACGTTTTTGGAAGTCTTGATTATTAAGTTCTTCAAAGCGAGATAAACGTGCCTTACTCTTAGATTGACGACCTTTAGCGTTTGAACGAACCCATTCAAGCTCTTGTTCAATTTGACGTTGGCGTGCTTTCTCTTGTGATGCTTCTTGTTTTAAGCGCTCATCTTTTTGCTCCAACCAAGAAGAGTAGTTACCTTCCCATGGAATACCGTAACCACGGTCTAACTCTAAGATCCAACCTGCTACATTATCTAAGAAGTAACGGTCATGGGTGATCGCCACAACAGTGCCTTCATAGTCATGTAAGAAGCGCTCTAACCAAGCCACAGATTCAGCATCCAAGTGGTTAGTCGGTTCGTCGAGTAATAACATATCTGGTTTTTCAAGCAGTAGACGACATAACGCAACACGACGACGTTCACCACCAGACAATACTTTTACAGGTTGATCCCAAGCTGGAAGGCGCAGTGCATCAGCTGCACGCTCTAGTTGGTTATCAAGGTTATGTCCATCATGGGCTTGGATAATATCTTCTAATTGACCCTGGCGTTTTGCTAGTGCATCAAAATCTGCATCTTCTTCAGCGTAAGCAGCGTAAACCGCATCTAACTCAGTTAATGCTGATTTAACTTCAGCAACCGCTTCTTCAACAACTTCACGCACATTCTTTTCAAGGTCTAATACAGGCTCTTGCGGTAAGTAACCGATTTTAGTGCCTGTTAATGCACGCGCTTCACCTTCAAATTCTTGATCAATACCCGCCATAATGCGTAATAAGGTAGATTTACCAGCACCATTTAGACCAAGTACACCAATTTTAGCGCCAGGGAAAAAGCTTAATGAAATATCTTTTAAAATCGTACGCTTAGGTGGAACTACCTTAGAAACGCGCGACATAGAATAAATGAACTTATCAGGCAATGCTTGAGCCATGGGGAATCCTTTATAATGAATAAAATAATTGTCAGCTATTGTAAGTATCTACCGAACAACAAGCAACAGAGTGGTATGGCCTAGGTGAGCAAAAATGCGAAAAGAGACAAGCATTGGAATAGAAAAAGAAAAATAACACTTATTTAGAAATTGAATACAGATAATAATTATCGATTGATAGTGTAAGTAATTGGCAGTTATGATTTTCTCTCATGGCATATAAATGTAGACTTTATTTTTGTTTATTTTTGGAAGGTATTCGACTGAGGCAATAGATATTGATAGAAAATCAAGGTTATTTAATTCTATTAGTTTTTTACCAGCTCCAAGAAAACATTATAAAATTTGTATGTACTTTTACATAAATTCAAAGTCCTTTTGTTAACCAGACATGCAGATGCTTTCACATCTTTGATACTCAATATCGGCTGCATATTTTGATGGGGGTCAGACAATCTTCTGTAAAAATAGATTGCGAGGGCTGTTGATTAATTTCAATCATTATTTTTAATAAAATTCTTCATAACCCCTAAAAAAATTGTGAATAATATGTTATAAAGCAGAATACCATGAATCATCCTCCTACTGGTTGTAAATCACCAGTATCAGCCTGAATCTTCTTCTTAAAAAATCAAAGTATCAAGGGTTAGTAATGAGTACAAAGTCCTATCAGTATGTTAATCGACAACGTTATCGATTAATGCCCGAGGGAGATATTGATGTGTGCTTGAGTGAAGATGTCGTGATCAGTGAAGAGCCGTTAAACATCGTATTACATTGGACGTGTAAAGAAACTCAACAACCATTAGAAAAAACATTTATGGTAACCATGAGAACACCTGGGCAAGATGCCTTACTGGTGACAGGGTTACTACTTTCCTATGCAATTATTCAAGACAAAAAACAGATAAAAGCTATTGAAAACGAAGAGTTTAATCAATGTGATGTCCTTTTAGATGATGATGTAGAGCTAGATTGGTCATCATTAACACGACAATTTGTTAGCCATTCTGGTTGCGGCATTTGTGGTGCCAACGATGTAAAAAAGTTAGCGCATACTTTTGACCTGAATATTGACCAAACGCCTGAATGGTTGCCGATTCAAAAAGTACTGACTTTCTCCTCTCAGTTAAGAGAACAGCAAACATTATTTTCAGTAACGGGTGGCGTACATAGCGCGGGCGTCTTTACGTTAAACGAATGTTTAGCAGTGCATGAAGATGTTGGGCGTCATAATGCCGTGGATAAGGTAATTGGCGAGTTGGTCACCAAAGACTTATTAAGTAAGCAAAATATATTAATGCTCAGCGGACGAGTTAGTTTCGAATTAATGCAAAAAGCGGTTGCCGCTAAAATGGCTGTGGTAGTGGCGATTGGCGCACCCTCGAGTTTAGCGGTAGCCGTTGCAAAACAATTTAATATCACCTTAATAGGGTTTGTGAGGGATCATACTTGCAACGTCTACCATGGTGATTTTCGTTTAAAAAAAGACTCATTAAAACAATAGGTAGGCAATCATGACCGTTAAAAAATATAAAGGTGCCGCTGGTGGTTGGGGTTCACTTGTTAGTACCGGTAAACATTTATTACACAGTGAAAATGTTGCAAAAAATGTATTAAATTTATTAAAGACCAATCAAGACCATGGTTTCGACTGCCCGGGTTGTGCTTGGGGTGAAGAAGGTAAAAAAGACCGCTTTAAATTTTGCGAAAATGGTGCAAAAGCAGTGAACTGGGAAGCCACATCTCGTCGCTTAACACCAGTGTTTTTTGAGCAATATTCAGTGACTGCGCTGCGTACTCAAACAGATTACTTCTTAGAAGACCAAGGTCGTTTGTCAGTACCTTTAATGTACGATGCAGAAACCGATAAATACACAGAAATAAGTTGGGAAGGGGCCTTTGAGTTAATCGCTAAACACTTAAATGGTTTGGAAAGCCCTAATCAAGCTGAGTTCTATACTTCGGGGCGAGCAAGTAATGAAGCTGCATTTTTATACCAGCTATTTGTAAGAAAATTCGGTACCAACAATTTCCCTGACTGCTCAAATATGTGCCATGAGGCAAGCGGTATAGGGCTTAAACAAGCCATTGGGATTGGTAAAGGCACGGTTACTTTAGACGACTTTGAACATGCCGATGCTATTTTTGTATTTGGACAAAATCCTGGTACAAATCACCCTCGTATGCTGCATACGTTAAATCATGCTGCACATCGTGGCGCTAATATTGTCACCTTTAATACATTAAAAGAGCGTGGTTTAGAACGATTCGCGAACCCACAGTCTCCAGTAGATATGATGTTTGGTAGTTCAACTAAACTAACTAGCCAATATTTCTCACCTAATTTAGGTGGTGATATGGCCGCAGTACGCGGTATGGTTAAAGTCTTATTAAAACGCCATGAACAAGCCCTTGAAAATGGTGACCGTGTGTTTAATTTAAAATTCATTGAAAAACACACCAGCGGTTTAGAAGCATACTTAGCAGAGGTTAAAGCAACACCTTGGTCATTAATTACCGAGCAATCTGGTTTATCTAAAAATCAAATAAAATCAGCGGCGACGGTTTTTCAAGATGCTAAACGCGTGATTATTACCTGGGCAATGGGGATTACCCAACACAAGCATTCTGTGGCAACCGTTAATGAACTGGCTAATTTGCAGTTATTATTTGGTCATATTGGCAAAAAAGGGGCGGGGTTATGTCCTGTCCGTGGCCATTCAAATGTACAGGGTGATCGCACCATGGGCATTGATGAAAAACCACCACAAGCATTATTAGACAACATAGAAAAAGCCTTTAACTTCAAGCCACCACAAGCGCATGGCCATAATGCCGTACAAGCGGTAGAAGCGATGTTACGTGGTGACAGTAAAGTGTTTATTGGTTTAGGTGGTAACTTCGCTGCAGCGATGCCAGATACAGAGGTTACTAGACAAGCCATGAGTCGTTGTAATTTGACTGTTAATATCGCGACTAAATTAAATCGAACACATTTATATCCAGGTAAAGATGCGCTAATCCTTCCTTGCTTAGGTCGAACAGATATCGATTTACAACAGGGTAAGCCGCAAAAAATCACAGTAGAAGATTCATTCTCAATGGTTCACGCCTCTCAAGGTGTGGTGAAAAGTGATATCAGAAAGATGCGTTCAGAGCCTGCAATTATTGCTGGTATTGCTCATGCTACATTGGGCAATGAACCTGTTGATTGGTTAGCGTTAATAGAAGATTATGATCGTATTCGTGATTTAATCAGTCAAACTATTCCTGGTTTTACTGATATGAACAAACGACTTGCAAATCCAGGTGGTTTTTATTTAGGTAACTCAGCGGCGGAATACAAATGGAATACCAGTGATCAAAAAGCACAATTCCATCGTGCGCCTTTGCCTGAAGCAATCGTGTCAGCCTCTCAACGCGCACTGAGTAAAAACCCCGTATTTGTTTTACAGACGCTTCGCTCACACGACCAATACAACACCACTATTTATGGCTTTAGTGACAGGTACCGAGGTTTAAGTGGTGACCGTCATATTATCTTATTAAATGAAAAAGATATTAGTGCGATTGGATTAACTTCAGGTGACAAAGTGGATATTGAAGCATTATGGGGCGATGAAGTAGTCAGGAAAGTGACTAACTTTACGGTATTAGCATACGATATTCCAATGGGTAATGCTGCGGCTTACTATCCTGAAACCAATCCACTAGTGGCATTGGCTAACCATGGTGATTATACCTTCACGCCAAATTCAAAATCGATAGCTATTGTAATCACGCCTGCACATGATCCCGTTCCTGAACGCATCGTATAATCCTTTATATCCTGCTAAAAACTGCTTGGTTATTAACCCTTTTATCAATAACCAAGCATTTGCTTTTAATTATTACCAATCTTCACGTTGAGTAACGATATATTTCACGTCATTGCTCTATGCAATAGCGTAAAGTTTGCGTAAAATGCGCACCATAAATTGACTTATACTTTAAATTCCTACCAGGAGATGCACATGTTTAACCGAGATATGAATATTGCTGATTACGATCCAGAATTATGGAAATCAATGACGGATGAAGTTCAACGCCAAGAAGATCACATTGAGCTGATTGCGTCAGAGAACTACACAAGTCCACGCGTGATGGAAGCGCAAGGTAGTCAATTAACAAACAAATATGCTGAAGGTTACCCAGGTAAGCGTTACTACGGCGGTTGTGAGTACGTTGATGTTGCTGAATCTCTAGCAATCGAACGTGCTAAATCTTTATTTGGTGCTGATTACGCAAACGTACAACCACACGCTGGTTCTCAAGCAAACAGTGCGGTTTACGCTGCATTATGTACACCTGGCGATACTGTTTTAGGTATGAGCCTTGCTCACGGTGGTCACTTAACACACGGTGCATCTGTTAGCTTCTCCGGTAAAGTTTACAACGCTGTTCAATACGGTATCAACCCAGATACAGGTGTACTGGATTACGCTGAAGTTGAGCGTCTAGCTGTTGAACACAAACCAAAAATGATCGTTGCTGGTTTCTCTGCATACTCAGGTATCGTAGATTGGGCTAAATTCCGTGAAATCGCTGACAAAGTAGGTGCTTACCTTTTCGTTGATATGGCACACGTTGCTGGTCTAGTGGCAGCGGGTCTTTACCCTAACCCAGTACCATTTGCTGACGTTGTAACAACAACAACACACAAAACATTAGGCGGTCCTCGTGGTGGTCTTATCCTTGCTAAAGCTAACGAAGCAATTGAGAAAAAATTAAACTCAGCTGTGTTCCCAGGCGGCCAAGGTGGTCCATTAATGCACGTTATCGCTGCTAAAGCGGTTGCATTCAAAGAATGTGCTGAGCCAGCATTTAAAGCATACCAAGAGTCTGTATTAGCAAACGCTAAAGCAATGGTTAAAGTATTCCAAGATCGCGGTTACAAAATCGTATCTAACGGAACTGAAAACCACCTTTTCCTCGTTGACTTGATTGCTCAAGACATCACAGGTAAAGAAGCTGATGCTGCATTAGGTCTTGCTCACATCACTGTGAACATGAACTCTGTACCAAATGATCCACGTTCTCCATTTGTTACATCTGGTCTACGTATTGGTACACCTGCGTTCACTCGTCGTGGTGCGAACACTGAAGATGCAACTGAACTAGCTGGTTGGATTTGTGACGTACTTGATGCAATCAAAGACGAAGAAAAACTAGCTGCTACTATCGAAGCAGTAAAAGTGAAAGTAGCTAAATTCTGTGGCGCACATCCAGTGTACGCATAATAGTTAATTATCTGCTTTAAAGAGTCCGTGTTTGTTTTTAGCAAACACGGATTTTTTTGTCTTTAATTTGTTGAATTATCAAACTACCTCTGTGTTGATAGATGTAAAAAGCAGGCGTATTATACCAATTAAATAGATAATCTAGTCTATTCGACATCACTTAAAACGTTACGCGAAAGTGATCTGATTTTTATAACGGGGTTTTTTATGAAGCATTCAAAATTACTAGTGTTAAGTGTCACGCTGTTGACTACAGTAGGGATGTCAGCTTGTGCTCCTTTATTTCACGGTGGTCCAGGTGGCGGTGGCGGTCCTAGATTTGCCAATGAGCAACTCAATACAGATAAAATCATTGAGCAACAAAATATAGATAAAGCATTGACGGCATCCATTAATTAAAGTGCTTACTACCATCAGCTTATCGTACTTATCTAATCTAACTAACCAAGGCATTGGTTAACCGATAAGTACGACCATTTTTTAACACTGCTTTGTAATGACATAGCCTCTATAGTGTTAATGATTATGTCGTACCTACCGCTATTTATTTGCTCTCATTGAAGTCACCAACACACTGGCAAGGATTAACCCGCCGCCAATCATCTGCAACACAGTAAATGACTCATTCAACCAAACTACTGCAAATAAAGCCCCGAATAACGGTTCGCTACCCATCAACAAAGATACTTTAGTAGGCGATATCTTTCTGATTGCGTAGTTTTGAATACAAAAAGCAAATAAAGTACAACACAACACAAGGTAAGCCATAGTTAACCAAAATGACATGGCAGTGGGCAAGTGAATATGAGCAAGGGGCTGTGTTAAAAAGCATAAGACAAGCGCACTGATCGCAACAATAAATGACTGAATAGCAGTCAGCGTAGAGGTAGTAATATCTTTACCTTCAGATAATCGCTTAGTCACAGTGACCATCACAGCACGCAAGATAGCTGCACATAAAATGAAATAATCACCTGTGTTGAGCGTTATTGTTGCAGAGCCAGAGTGAGTTAAACAATAAACGCCTACAATAGAGCAGAGGGCCAACCAAATTAATGAAGGTGAGATCTTAGAACGGTTAATTAAAGGCTCAAAAAAAGCCGTTAAAATGACCGATAAACTAATTAAAAAAGCCGCGTTAGAGGCTGATGTTTGCGAAATACCATAAACTTCAAATAAGAAAATAGCAGACAAAATTAGGCCGCTTGGAATTGCCACTTTCCAATCTTTATTGTTACCAGCTCGGCACTCTTTAAACACAACCGGTGCCATACATAAACTGGTCAACGAGAAACGAATGGCAATGAACAACAATACGCCAGTAAAGATAAGCGCCTCTTTGGTTAACCCATAACTTGTTCCCCAAAAAATAGCGACCAATAGTAACAACATTTCAGTTAATGGAAATTTAGGCAAATACTCGGTGAAAATGAAAATGAAACCTGAACGCTTCTCTACCGCGTTGCTTGCTGTACTGTTTAGTGTGTTCATAACGACTCTTTCTAATAATGATTTTGACAAGCAGAGTATTAATAATTAACTTAGATGAAACAATACTAATAAATGGAAAGGATATTTGCGCTGTGGACATTAATAAATTGATTCCTCTGCTTTCTGAAATGGCTATTTTTGTCAAAGTAGTGGAGTCTGGTAGCTTATCTCAAGCGGCTCAAGCAATTGGCGTTTCACCCTCATCAATCAGCCGCAGTGTGGCGCGTTTAGAACTCGCTATTGAAGAAAAATTGCTAGAAAGAACTACCAGAAAAATGCGTTTAACCCCTACAGGTGAGCAAGTCTTTATACAATGTCGAGACATGCTAGCCTCTGCTAAAATGGCTGTTTCAGCGGCGCAATCTAATGAAACTGACATTACAGGATCGCTACGTATTGCTGCCCCTAAAGCACTGTCACGACAAGTATTGATGCCAATGGTGATGGACTTTTTAAAACTGTATCCAAAAAGTATCCTTTCACTTTAAAGTGGCCGATCACATTATCGACCCAATTGGTGATGAAGTAGATTTAGTTATTCGCATTACCGACAGCCCAATAGAAGGGCTGGTGGCTAAAAAGTTAGGTAATTGTAAACAGCTATTATGTGCGACACCCGCTTATTTAGAAGAGCATGGAGCACCAGAACATCCGAACGAGTTAAGAAATCATAACTGCATCGTACTCGGTGAGGTGACAAAAGATCGTCAATGGAAGTTCCAGCATGAAAAACAGGTGTGTGAAATAAACGTTCAAGGCACATTTACTGTTAATCATAGTGAAATTCGTAGAGAGGCAGTACTTCAAGGTATTGGTATTGCACTGTTTCCTGATTTCTCAGTGGCTAAAGAGATTGATTCAAAACAACTCTTACAATTGCTACCTGAATGGAGGACATTAGGCAATTATCAAGGCGGTATTATTGCACAATATCCACAGTCGAAGTTTATTCCCAGTCAGCTAAAAGCCTTTGTGAACTATTTAGCGGAAGCACTTAAAGATAGGTGATATGTGATAGTGTCAGTTTTCACTTAACGACGTAATAAAAGCCCTGTGACGGAAAATACGCTAAGGTTTAGGCTTTGTTACAAAGACACTAGACAAGTTAAAAACTTATCTAGTGTTCAGTTGTATTCGCTCAGGCCATTAATCAATTATTAATGGTTTGCTTTTTTCAGTATTGTTAACAGTGCTGAAGTGCTTTTTCCATCAATATGGAGGTTGTGTTTCTTTTGAAAGCGTTTAATCGCTGTTCGTGTATTCTTACCCATTAAACCATCTGCGCTACCTGCTTTATAACCAAGACGGTTTAATTGCTGTTGTGTTTGCAATACTAAAGAGCGTCCTGAAACCGCTTTTGTCGTCGTTTTATGCGTTGTGGTTACCGATTTTTGTTGTACTTTTTGCGGTGTATTTACAGCAGTTTTTGATGAGTATGCTGTTGTCTTAGAGGCTTGAGTCGCAGCTTTTGAGCCATTACTCACTTTCTGCTCTGTTGTGACGGTCGTTTTAGTGGTTGTTTGAACAACGCTTTTTGAACCTTGTTGATTCACGTTGTTTTTGTTATTAGTGGTATTGTTAGTGGCTGTACAGGCTTTGTTATTATTTGCGTTTTGTGAGTGGCAATCAGAGGTGTTTTTCCCATTATTTTGTGCAAATGCCTGTTGTGTAAAGACTAATCCACATACCATGATTAACGTTGAAAATTTCATTTAGGCTTTCCTTTCTAGAGAGTTAATTACTGTCTTTGAGTCAACTATCAACAAGATAAGTTCACATTGTTATCTCTTGCTTTGGTGGCTTATTGATAGAGATTATTTCAAGTTCTTAAAAGTTTAAGGATTGATTAGATGGTTTCTCGTCTGCGCTCGTCAGGTCATTTAGTAGATTATTTACTGAGGTTTATTTGGGGCGCTGGCTTTAGCCTGCTTGTTTTTAATATTTACATTAGTTGAAAGCATCTGAATAAGCTTCGTCTGCGCTCATCCAGTCAGATCGTTCTTTATTAACTTTCTTTTCGCCCTGTCGGCGAGTTCATTTTCTTTATACGACCAAAGAAAACAGAACCAAAGAAAGTCGCCCCAATTCGTTCTTTATTCTAAATGAATGAGTACCTTCTTAACGCACCGCTCATACGCCACGTCCATGTGGCGAACTGAGCTAGCAACGGCAAAGGGCACGCAGAGCTTAGCCCGCTCATTAACTATGCTGTCGCATAAATCGCTCCATGCCTTACCTTGCTAAAGTCACTCATTAATTCAGAAAAACTCAACGGGGAAGTGGACGTAGCCATATTGAGCAAGGTTTTATTGTAACTGTGTGATATTAAATATTTAAATTTTTGGCTGTTCAGTACTTTTTTCTTGCGGAGTATCCATGGCTAGAGCGAGCCTAATCCAAACATTCTGTTTGGATTTGCTAAAAGCAATGAATGATTTAGGAAAGTTCAACGGTGGGGGAGTTGTAGTCATATTGAGTAAGGTTTTATTGTAACTATTCGATATTGCTAATTTCAATAAGTGGCTATCTAGTACTTAATTAAATATTGCACTACAATAAAGCTTTTATGTTCACCATTAAGAGCACCGAAAATTTGGTAAGAATCACTCTCTAAATATTACTGCCTGATTATCTTATAACATCGAAGAGTATTTAAATTTGCTTAGTGACGTTTGGGCAATAACTTTTTCTTAGATTCTTTTTCTTGAAAGGCTTTATAAGTATCAATATCAAAATAAGAGACCGAGTCTAATTCTGATTTCGAGACAATAGTTCTGAAATCATCAAGGCACAATGTCTCATGACTTGAATCAAGTATTCCTGTCTTTAAGTAATGTTCATGATAATTTGAAACTAATTTCAATTCTAATGTGTCTGAATCCCGATAACCACTTAAAAGAGGTAAAATTTCAATAAAATTTACCCGGAGTCAACTGTTGGTTCTGCTAGGCACAGTCCGACATACACTTTTTTGGATTTTAAATTTAAGGCAATTGGAAATTGGCGAATTGTAGCTTCCAAAAGCAATGCTTCAAGCCTATCTTTGTCTGCTATTTTAGCAATTGTTTTCATTTTAAATCGTTTAAAGCATAGGAAAAACAACTTAGAGGTACATCCAAAAAACAAAGAAATAAACAGAGTTACAACACTTACGGAAGCCATTTTGAAATTGAGAATAGAAAGAGTTAACGCATCATTAAGTGTGATTAATGTTTGGTGATATTCATTAAGGATAATTGAAACAACATTTAAATAATCAGCGACTAGACAAATTCCGACACTTAAAATACTAAAAAGTACCCCCAAGAAGCTACATGAAAATACGACTCCCATCCAGTAGAGCGCTTTTGACGATAACGAGCAGGTAAATGAAGGTTTGTGAATATAAAACCAGATACAAGGGCTATGGCAATAAATACCACACTCATTAAATTTTAATACCTTCCAGCTTTTTTATTTGTGATTTGATGCTAGAAAGAACTTCTCTAGAGTTTAGGTCGAGAGAAACATAGCCGTTTCTATTAATGGTTATTTTTCCGCGGTTAATCATTAATGCTTTTTCTAGGCGGGATTGATTAGAAGCTGATTGCTTTGATTTATTATTCATACTCCCTCCTTTATATTTAAGATATTACAAATAATAACTGTAAACTATCCACTTTAATTTAACCAGATAAATATTTTTCATTGATGAAAAATATTTAAAAAGTATTTTACACTATGGAATAAATTTGAAGTTTTTAAATAAGATGCGAACATCCTAATTTATATGTGCTTTATGATTTTATTCTTTATCTGAGATTCCATTTTCGGCGCGAATTCTTTTTTGTCGTAGTTTTAAAGCGATTTGCATCGCTGTCATTACAAGCATAATAGAGGTCATCACTAGGAACATTGGTAAAATTGTTTCAGTAACTTTCCCAAAAATACTAGATGATTCGAAACTGTTACGTAAAAATGTCAACATTGTAGCTAAAGCTACAATTGTTCCTCAAGTAAGAGAAAGTAAATATGTCATTTTTCTCTGTATTTTACCCTAGCAACAATTACTTCACGGTCTTCAAAAGGGCTTCTAATTCTTTAGTTTGCTCTGGGATAAGGTTTTTTAGAGATTCGCAGTATTCTTTTTTACCGAAGAGGAAATAAAACTTGAATCCTTTATTTCCTTGATTATTTCTTCAATAATTTCTGTAATGCCATAGAGGTGCCTAGGTTCAATTTTATACTTCCGTGCTGTTGCATTTTTTAGGGCGGCGATAACCTCACTCGTTGGAAGATTACTTTCTGAAATTTCAGGGCGAATAGCATAAAGAATCTCTCTGTTAGCCGATAATATATTAATGGAAAGCTCACGTAAGTCCTTTTTTGAAAATATCGTTCTTGTAAGCCAAGCAACGATTAGGCGGCTCAGAACCCCTCCTCCAATACCTACAACCCATCCATTATTTAGTAATTCTCCCATACTCCTCCTTGTAGTTTTTAACAGTATAATTAGATAGATTTTTTCTTTACTTCTTCTTGTTACTCTAAATCAAGTTATGACTAAGAATCTCTATATTTATAAATAAATCAATTCCTTAAATGATTAAGTTAAATTGTCGTCATATGTAAATGTGCGTTGTGGATAGAAAAATAGAATATTGCACTTTTATGAGGCTCTATGGTGTTTCAGTAGACTGGATTATGTTTAAGCCTATTTAATATAAATTGATATTATAGAAAGTGAGATAGGGAAAATATCAATCCAACCCAATGATTAAATTTACTTTTTTCATCACTCTGTTAATTACTCTAATGATAGTTATGCTATTTTAGGGTTACTAAGAAAAACCAGATTAAGAAATCTCAGTTTAGAAAAACAACTTTCTCAAAAGGTGGTGCGTGTGTTTCAAGTTTATCACTCTAATCAAATCAGCTTGCTTAAAGACTTATTGTTGGCGCTGATCAATCAATCTCCATTAAGTAACCCCTTTGAAAATGAAACAATATTAGTACAAAGCCGGGGTATGGCGCAGTGGTTGCAGTTAGAAATTGCACAGTCTACAGGTATTGCGGCGAATATTGATTTCCCATTACCGGCGAGTTTTATTTGGCAGCAGTTTAAACATGTATTACAGGATGTGCCGGATAACAGTCCCTTTAATAAACAGTCGATGACTTGGCAGATAATGAAGCTATTGCCTGACTGTTTGGAAGATGAAGATTTTAGTGCGTTAAAAGAGTACCTGCAGGATGACACACACCTGCGTAAGCGTTTTCAGTTAAGCGGTAAAATCGCCGATATTTTTGACCAATATTTAGTGTATCGCCCTGAGTGGATTGATAATTGGGAAACCCTGCAAGATAGCCAAGTCAGTTTAGAACACTTACAGCCTGAATGGTTGAATACGCACCTTTGGCAGGCCAAGTTATGGCGTTTATTGGTGGCGAGTATTAAACAAGGGTTTCAATCGCAGGCTAAGGCTTATCACCGTGCGGGTTTATACCAAGACTTTTTAAGTACTTTAGCCACTAAAACTACTGACCAATTGACTCATTTACCAAAACGTATTTTTGTCTTCGGGATCTCTTCATTACCTGAGTCATATTTGCAGGCGCTATTGGGGTTAGGTGAACATTGTGATGTGCATTTTCTATTAACTAATCCTTGTCGCTTTTATTGGGGGGATATTGTTGATCCGAAATTATTAGCCAAGCGTTTTGCGCAGTCTCGCCCTAAGGTGAATGTGCAAGCGGGTGAAGTGAATGCCTTAACTGACTCCAGTTGGCAAAAGGATGAACAGCATTTAGCCTGGGCAAGTAGCGGTGATGTAGAAAGTGAAGTGGGTAACCCATTATTAGCGTCCATGGGTAAAATGGGACGCGACTTTTTATACCAACTATACAGTTTAGAGCAGCAAGAGATTGATGCCTTTGTGGATATTGACCGCGATAGTTTGTTACACAATATTCAAGCGGATATTTTAGAGTTACATGATAGCTCCTTGAGTACCTTAAATGATGTATCGCAACGTATTGAAGTGGCCGATGACGATAACTCGATTAGCTTGCATGTTTGTCACAGTGTGATGCGTGAAGTGGAGGTGTTACACGATAATTTGTTGGCGATGTTTGAGCAAGATCCTAGCTTAACGCCTAAAGATATTATTGTGATGGTGCCGAATATTGATGCCTATGCACCTTATGTGGAAGCGGTATTTAGTCGTACTAGTAGCCATGTGTCGATTCCATTCTCTATTTCCGATGTCAGTGCGCAACAAGAGAATCCTATTTTAGCGAGCTTTTTACAGTTATTAAATCTACATCAAAGCCGTTATACCCGTGAAGATATTCTCGCCCTGTTAGAAGTACCTGCGATGTTGAATCGTTTTGGTATTAAGCAAGCAGAGTTTGACCTGTTACAGCATTGGATCACCGAAAGTGGCATTCGTTGGGGGTTAAATAATGAGTCAGCAACCCAGTGGGAGTTACCCGCTTTGACTCAAAATAACTGGCTGTTTGGTTTGAAGCGTATGCTGCTTGGCTATGCCATGAGTGATGAGCTGTTTGAAGGTATTGCGCCTTATGATGAAGTGCAAGGCTTGCAAGGGGATTTGTTAGGGCGGTTTATTGAGTTTATTGATACGCTGATTATCTTAGAGTCTAATCTGCAACAGGATTTAAGTTGTGCCGATTGGCAATTGTTTATCAACCAACTGATTGATGATTTTTATTTAGAAGATGAAGACAACAGTGTGCTGTTTAGTCAGATTCGTCAACAGATGCAAACGCTGGTGGAGCAAACTGAACAAGCTAAATTTGAGCAACCTTTATCATTATTGGTGTTGGTTGAATACTTACAGGAGCACTTATCTAGTCAGTCTAATAGCCAACGCTTTTTAGCAGGACAAGTGAATTTCTGTACCTTGATGCCGATGCGTTCTATCCCCTTTAAAGTGGTATGTTTGTTAGGGATGAATGATGGTTTGTATCCACGTTCGTTATTACCAATGGGCTTTGATTTAATGGTCGGTCATCGAAAACGTGGCGACCGTTCACGCCGAGATGAAGATCGTTATTTATTCTTAGAGGCAATGCTGTCAGCGCAGTCGCAGTTTTATATCAGTTACATTGGTAAAGATATCAGTGATAACAGTGAAAAAATGCCTAGTGTGTTAGTGAGTGAGTTGCTCAACTATATTCAGCAGAGCTTTAGGTTAACCAGTCAACTGGATTTAACTTTAGATGATGGTCAATTAGAAAAAGAACTATTGTCAGCTTTTACCCATCATTACCCAATGCAAAGCTTCAGTGAGCAATACTTCCAAGGTAAGCAGGTGACTTATCAGCAAGGCTGGTGGGAAGCGATTAATAAAGCGGTGAGTAGTGAAGATGAGCTATTTACACCTTTGCCTTTGATACAAAGCGAGCAAATAGAGTTAAGTGCGCTGATTCGTTTTTTACAGAACCCTTGTCGCGCTTTCTTTAACCAAGGTTTAAATGTGTACTTTGAGATGGATGATATCGACCAAGAAAACGATGAGCCTTTTGCCTTAGATAATTTACAACAATACTTATTAAAAGCGGAACAGTTTAAACATGGTTTGGACGACCAAGCCTTAACCGCTTTATATATTGGATTACAAGCGCAAGGTAAGTTACCTGTTGGTGAGTTTGCTACACTTATTTTTAATAAAGATTTACAGGTGATGGTGGATTTAGCGAGCATTTATAGTAGTTACTTTATTGGTGATATTGAACAGATTGCCGTGGATATTCCGTTTAATGATAAACGTTTAGTCGGTGCGTTAGATGACCATTGTGAAAATGGATTAGTACGTATTAAACCGGGTAACATTAAAGGTAAGGATCTGCTTAAACTGTGGGTAGAGCATTTGAGTTATTGTATTGTCCACGGTCAACACCTTAATGCGACCTTGTTTGGTCAAACCAAAGGCCATTATTTTGAGGAGATCCGGCTGATTATGCACACCAACGTTTAGCGGAATTAATTGCATTATATGAACAAGGTTTACAACAAGCACTACCTTTCTTTATTGAAAGTGCATTTCAGTGGTGTGAAGCGGTGTGTAAATTAGAGCCGAGAGTGTATGTGTTAGATGAATTAAGTTTTGAAACACGTGCGGCAGGGCAGCAAGAAGCGCTTAAAACCTTTAATAATAGCCGTGGTTATTCAGAAGCAAACGACCCTTATATCAACCGTGTTTATGAAAATATTGAAGACCATTGGCAACAGTTTGAAACCATTGCATTACAAGTGTTTATGCCATTATTGTGCAATTTAAATGACTTAATTTACGAACAATGGGGAGAGGCATAATCATGACTGAAGAAACACAATTATCATTGATTGAAGCTGATAACCTATCAGCACCTGCGTCTTTGCAAGATGGTACAGTCTTGCCTGCTAGTGATATTGCCGTCACGCCTTTACAAGCACTGACTTTTCCGTTGTTTGGGCGTCGTTTAATTGAAGCCTCTGCGGGCACGGGTAAAACCTATACGATTGCCAGTTTGTTTATTCGCTTGTTATTAGGTCATGGCACACAGGCTGATGCCAATGATGCTGATTTAACTGGGCAAACCGCGCACCAAACGCCTTTAACCGTGGATAAGATTTTAGTAGTAACTTTTACTGAAGCAGCCACAGCGGAGTTAAGAAGTCGTATTCGTGATCGTATCCGTGAAACACGTTTAGCCTTTGTGCGAGGCAGCAGTAAAGATGCTTATTGTCAGCAGTTAATTGACGATAGCACTAACCTTGAACATGATATTCGCTTATTACGTTTTGCAGAATTGCAGATGGATGAAGCCTCTATCTTTACTATTCATGGTTTCTGTCAGCGTATGTTGCAACAAAATGCCTTTGAATCAGGCAGCTTATTTCAGCAAACCTTATTAGAAGATGATGCAGATATTTTAAGCCAAGCCTGTAATGATTTTTGGCGTGCACATTTTTATCAATTATCAACGCCCTTAACCGCGATTATTTACAGCTACTGGGCACATCCTGAAGCGTTGAAAAAAGAGTTGCAGCAATGGTTATCACGTAATGATTTAACCTTTATTCCGAACATCACTGATTTTGATTTTCAAAGTAAATATGAGCAAGGCTTAAATGCTATTGCTAAGGTGAAACAAGCTTGGAATGCCGATAAAGATGACTACCTAGATATTCTGGAATATTCAGGCATTGATAAACGTAGTTACAGTAAACGTTATTTACCGAAATGGTTTGAGCAAGTCTGTGAGTGGGCGGCAACGGAAAGCTTTGATTTAACCTTGCCTAAAAATCTGCTGAAGTTTTCACAGTCGGAGTTGATCACTAAAACCAAAAAAGGCGAGCCACCGACGCATGCTACTTTTGCCTTAATTGAGTCTTTGTTAGCGCAGGATATCTCCCTTAAAAATACCTTGCTGATTAAAGCCACGCATTGGGTGCGAGATAATCTGCAAAAAACCAAACAGCAACACATGTTATTAGGTTTTGATGATTTACTGACGCGTTTGGATGTAGCGTTACAAGGTTCTGCTGATGGGCATTTAGCCGAGCAGATAAAGCAGCAATATCCGATTGCCTTGATTGATGAATTCCAAGATACCGACCCAGTGCAATACCGTATTTTTGATACGATTTATCAGCAAGCTGAAACGGTGGTTGATGAGGAGTCTGATCCAGTTAGTCCAGCAGCCGCTTTTGGTTTGTTTATGATTGGCGATCCTAAACAGGCGATTTATAGTTTCCGTGGTGCAGATATCTTCACCTATATGAAAGCGCGTAATGCGGTGTCCGCCCATTACAGTTTGGATAATAACTACCGTTCTAGCGCAGAGATGATCGATGCGGTGAATGGCTTTTTCCAACATAAAATTGCACCCTTTATTTACGACCAGGATATTCCTTTTCATCCTGTGCAAGCACCACCGATTAAACGTAAAAAGTTAGTGGTGAATAATCCCGATGATGATCAGCAGACTGCATTACAGTTTTTACATGTAAAAGGGGCCTTGAGCAGTGATGCTTTTCGTCATGAGAGTGCACAGGCAACAGTCAATGAAATTAAAGCCTTGCTATTGTTGTCGCAACAAAATCAGGCTTATTTAGAAGACACAGAGGGTAATCATCATCCTATTCATGCTAGCAATATTTCAGTGTTAGTGAGAACCGGTAATGAAGCCAATATTATTCGTAAAGCGCTATTGGAAGAGAATATTAATAGCGTGTATTTGTCACTTAAAGAGAGTGTGTTTGCCAGTGTTTTAGCGCAGGATTTATTACGCGTTTTAAACGCTTGTTTACACCCAAGTAATGAACGTTATTTACGATCAGCCATTGCCTGTAAGCTTTTCTCGCTGACCCCTTTGGAAGTACATAATACTTTCTCTGAAACGGCTAGTTGGGAAAGCAAGATTGCCGACTTTGCGCGTTATAAAACCCTGTGGGAAGAGAGTGGCATTTTAGTGATGCTGCAACAATGTTTTCATGAGCAAGGTATTAGTGCGCATTTGTTAACACAAAGCCAAGGTGAACGTGCTTTAACGGATTTATTACACCTTGCTGAATTGTTGCAAAAAAATAGCATGGTCTATGAAGGGGCATTTGCTTTAGTACGTTGGTTTAGCGAGCAAATTAGCAATGCTAAAAACGAACAAGGTGAACAAAAGCAACGTTTAGAAAGCGAAAAGTCGTTGGTGCAAGTCAGCACGCTACATAAATCGAAGGGGCTGGAATACGATATTGTATTTATTCCTTTTAGTGGTTTATATCGTGAACCTAAAGAGTACTTATTTCATGATGAAAAGCAGCGTCTGGTGTTTGACCTTGATGGCGGTGAAACCAGCAAAGAGTATACTGAAAAAGAGCTGCTAGCAGAGGATATCCGTTTGTTATATGTAGGCTTAACACGCAGTGTTTATCGTTGTTATTTAGGCATTGGACCTTATAAAAAAGGTCGAACGAAAGCCTCGCCATTAACCAAAAGTGCCTTGGGCTATTTAACGATTAAAGCGGGTGAAGAGTTACAAACCGGTGATGACCAAAGCTTGGTACGTTTATTACAAGGTGTGTGTCAGCAGTCAGATAACATTGGTATTCGTCATGCACCAGAGTTACCAAGTGAAACCTATCAAGTGGCCACGCAATCGCCCGATCAGTTAATTGCACCTAAGCAGTTTGCTGGTGTGATTGAAAAAAACTGGTGGGTAACTAGTTACTCTGCTTTATCGCGTTTTCATACGGCACCTACGATAGAAGATAAACAAACTAAAAAAATTCCAGAAGAGCGTGCTGAATTGCCAGTGGTTAGCAATGAATTACCATTGTTAACGCCTGAAATGCCAGAAAAGAATGTGTTTAGTTTCCCGAGAGGGGCAAAGCACGGTACGTTTTTGCATGAACTTTTTGAAGAGATAGATTTTCAAGACAGTCCATCTGAGCAGTTGAGCCCTTGGTTACAGGAACGATTGACGGTCAATAATTACGAAGATCCTGAACAGTGGGCTCCTATTGTTAGCCAGTGGATTGAGAATATCTTAGCGCATCGATTAACGCCGGCTCTTTACCCTGATTTATTCTTATCTCAGTTGAGTGAAGCGCAGAAAAAGGTCGAGATGCAGTTCTTTATTCCAATGAAACCTATTGAAGCGAGCTCAGTTAATCGTTTAATTGCACATTACGATCCTTTATCTGCACAGGCAGGTTCATTGCAGTTCAATCAAGTGCAAGGCATGTTAAAAGGGTTTATCGATTTAACGTTTGAGTACCAAGGCCAATATTTTGTACTCGATTATAAATCAAACTATTTAGGGGATCAGTTGGCAGATTACAGTCAACAAGCGATGTCGGAAGCGATTATTGAACATCGTTATGATTTTCAATATCAGCTTTATACTTTAGCGTTACATCGATTATTACGTTCACGTTTAGCTGATTATGACTATGAAACACATGTAGGCGGTGTGTTTTATACCTTCTTGCGTGGTATGCAAGGTGATAAAGACGCAGGTGTTTATTTCACTAAACCTAAGTTTGAGTTAATTGATAAATTGGATAAGTTATTAAGCGGCGAACTAACGGCTGAGATGTTGCAGGAGGAGTTGTCATGTTAGAGCAATCAATACCATCAAGCCCAGAATCGGTAACGGTGATGCCAACGGAACATAGTATGTTAACGCTGTTAAAAAAGTGTCAGTTAAATCAGCAAATTCGACCTATCGATTTTCACTTTGCCAAGTTTATGGCGGAATTAGGCGCTGACAATTTGATGCAATTAGCGGCGGCACTGACCAGCCAACAGCTAGGTGGTGGTCATATCTGTTTACCTATTGATAAAATGGGCGGATTGTTCCATCAACACTGTTTGCAATTATCGTTGGACTCTCAACAGGAGAGTGAGCGTCTCAATGTGTCCTGTATTTTTCATGATCCTCAGCAAACCCATTATCAACTCAATGAAAGTCTTTGTTGTGGTGATGATGCGCCGTTGAGGTTGCAATACAGTGCATTGTTTATGGCTCGTTATGCGGAATTTGAGCAATTGATTTCCGATAAACTATTACAACCGATTCCGGTGCAAGTGGATGTCGCTAGTAAAGGTTATTTAGAGAAGTTGTTTACGCCTCAATATCGTTATTTATGGGATGCTTGGCAGAGTGATACCAGTCAATCTATCCAAGTGTTGTGCGAAAAATATTTGGATGTCATTGAACAAGGCGCTGTAGATTGGAACGCGGTGCAACAATGCTTTATGAATGCGACTTCAGAAAAAGATCTGATCTTATTAGAGTCTCTCATTCCCAATAAAGTACGTTGTGATTGGCAAAAAATCAGCGCAGCATTAGCGTTAACTTCGGCACGTTGTATTATTTCAGGTGGCCCAGGGACCGGTAAAACCACCACGGTTGTTAAATTATTAGCGCTACTATTAAATGCCCAACCTGATTTGATGATTAAGATGGTTGCACCAACAGGTAAAGCGGCGGCGCGACTAACTGAGTCGATCACCAATGCCTTAGAGGAGTTAGATTTAGGTAATCTCATGGATGGTCAGAAAGCCCCTAATATTCCAACGGATGCCAGTACTATCCATCGATTATTAGGTGTGCGCAATAACAGTGCGCATTTTCGTCATCATGCAGGCAATCAGTTAACCTTGGATTTACTGCTGGTGGATGAAGCCTCGATGGTTGATTTACCTTTAATGGCAAAATTGCTTAGTGCGTTACCGGACCATGCTCGTTTAATTTTGTTAGGCGATAAAGACCAGTTAGCATCAGTGGAAGCAGGGGCTGTACTAGGTGATATTTGTTCGTTTATTGAATTAGGTTACAGCCAACAAAAAGCGCAACAATTAGCAGAGTTAACCGGCTTTGATTGTTTATTATCACAGGGCAAACATGCGCAAGCGACTATGTCTGATAATTTATGCTTATTGAGAAAAAGTTACCGATTTGATCAATTTTCTGGCATTGGTTATTTAGCCAGCGCAGTGAATAAAGGAGGTGTCACGGCGGCTAAATTATCAGCCTTATGTGAACAATATGATGACCTTGCTTATTATGCCAACGATGCAGATAACGCTGCTGATTTTGAACGTTTAGTCGTGGAAGGCTATAAGCCATACCTCTCTGAGTTATGCGTCATTCACCAAGGTAACCGAGATAAAGCCAAAACCTTGTTGAGTGCTTTCAATGATTTTAAAATATTGTGTGCGACTCGCGAGCAAGAATGGGGGGTGGATACATTAAATCATCGCTGTGAAAAACTATTACAAAAAGCAGGTTTACTGATGCGCCGTTTTGATATGACACAAACCTGGTATGTGGGGCGTCCAGTGATGGTGACCGAAAACAGTTATCATCTTGGTTTGTTTAATGGGGATATTGGTTTGTGTTTAGAAGATGAACACGGGCAGTTAAGAGTTTATTTTGTGATGCCCGATGGCAGCGTTTCTTGATTTTCAGCCAAGTCGTTTACCTGCACACCAAACAGTATTTGCGATGACAGTGCATAAAAGCCAAGGCTCTGAGTTTAAGCATACCTTGTTAGCCTTACCTGATTATGCTTTACCTGTCATGAATCGAGAGTTAATTTATACGGGTATTACGCGTGCTAAAAAACGTTTAACATTGATCGCTGACTTAGCCTTAGTAGCAAGCTCGGTAAGAAATCGAGCAAGCAGAAATAGCCGTTTAACAGAACGATTATCTGCTCATTGAATAGGGATTTATTGACGTTAGTATCAATAAAGTAGAGATAGGGAATAATATGACTCCAGCGATTAAAGTGGCTGAAAAACATAATATCAAGTTCCAAGTACATCAATATAAACATGACAAAAAAAATGAGTCTTATGGGTTAGAAGCCGCTGAAAAGATGAATGTGGATCCACATCAAGTCTTTAAAACGTTAGTGGTGGAGGTTGATAAGCAGTTAGTTGTTGCCATCTTACCTGTGACTAAACAGTTAAATTTGAAAGCTGTTGCAAGTGCGTTAAAGGGCAAGAAAGCGCAGATGGCGAATAAAAATGATGTGCTTCGTTCATCGGGTTATGTATTGGGGGCGTAAGCCCTTTAGGTCAGAAAAAACAACTACCCACTGTGATAGATGAAAGTGCGAATGCCTTTTCTGATATTTATGTTAGTGCTGGTAAACGTGGTTTGGAAATTCAATTAAATGCGGAAGATCTAGCATCGATAGTATCAGCTAGTTTTGTGGCCTTGACATAGCTTTAGTTAACTCAAGGCCATTAAACGAAACACCTTTAAAGGAGCGCTGAGTGAAATTAGCCGACAGGCTAGTGTATTGAACGGAAGCACTCTGTGGTTCCTTTTTTCAGCCTGCTTTGTTTAATTTTTATGTGTTTAGTAACATATTGGTTCGCTTTGTTCATCTTGGCTTATACTTGCATGCGTTGACTCGCATACAGGAAGGCTAAAGCCTTCGCCCCCAAAATCAAGCTTTGCTTAATCATTGCTGTTTTTACAATCAGTACTTCAACTTGGGTTTAATCACTTCTATTCACTTTCTTTTAAATAATTAAAGATCTTGCAAATCACTCTGTGTTAGCATCGCGCTGAAAATTCCTAGCGTTGTGTTTAGGTTAACTTTTAATTGCAAATGAGAATGTAGATGGAACAGTTTATTACCCTTTATTTAAAACTTTTTTTTATGATGACACCATTTTTTGTGTTGTCTGTATTTTTGATCTTGAGTAAAAGCCTTAACTCAAGTGAAAAGAAGCGGGTGATTTTGAAACTGAGTATTACAGTATTGATTATTAGCTTAGTCTTTTTGATTTTTGGTCAATATATCTTTAGTTTATTTGGTATTACCTTGGATGCCTTTAAAATAGGTGCAGGGACTGTGTTGTTTTTAAGTGCCTTAGAAATGATTAAAGGCGATACAGAAATGCCTGAGGGGACTAATAAGCGTGGTGGTGATTTTGCGATCGTACCCTTAGCGATTCCTGTTGCTATTGGCCCTGGTGTGATTGGTATTTTAATGGTGATTGGCGCTGAATTAGAAAGCTTTACTGATTTTATGAGTGTAATTGCTTCGCTTATTGCTGCTGTTATATCAATTGCAGCCGTATTGCTCTTTTCCAACAAAATTCAACAGCTACTTGGGCAACAAGGGCTGGAAGTGTTGCCTAAAATCACTGGATTATTTGTATCTGCAATCGGCGCTCAAATTGTCTTTTCAGGTGTAAAAGGCTTCTTTGTTGACTCGCTTTTATTACACTAAGCTCTTCACTTGTATTGAGCATTAACAAGATTTAATCTAAATCGATTAAATCTTGTTTTATTTATTAATATATCACTGCGCGATAATCACATCTTTTTTATTGGTTAAACAGTACTTATCAATTCCCTTTAAAAACCTTTTTTATCATCAATATTCGAACGGTTTTAGCTAGCATTTTCACGTTTTACTGACGTCAAAATAAGTACTTTTGTATAACTATTGAACAGTTGTTAAGTGCTGATAAACATCAATTTAATCCGTTAATCTTATCAAATCACTTAAAATTGTGCGAAATAAGCGCGGATCTATTAAAAATAGCGGGTGCATGTCATTTTTCCTGTGGACTGCCTATCGACTATCGCCATAACAGTGTCTATAATGGCGCGTCTTAAATTTCACCATAGAAATTACAAACTAATTTTTAATTAAGGTGTCATTTTTATAATGCGGTAGTCCACGCAATTACACCTTAGTGATGAAAGTAATGGATGTTACTTTTGTCAGTAAAAACAATTTTTAATGTAAAAGATAAAGGAAATACAATGCAAGTTTCTGTTGAATCTACACAAGGTCTAGAGCGCGTATTAACAATTACTGTTGCCGCTGAAGCATATGATAAAGAGTTTGATGGTCGTATCCGTCACCTATCTAAAACACAACGTGTTGATGGCTTCCGCCCAGGTAAAGTACCTGCATCAGTTATCGCTAAGCGTTTCGGTGCTGCTATCGAGCAAGAAGTTGGTGGCGAAGTAATGCAACGTAACTTTTACGAAGCAATCGTAGCTGAAAAACTAAACCCAGCTGGCGCACCTGCTGTTGCACCACAACCGCGTAAAAAAGGCGAAGACTTTGTTTTCACTGCTACATTCGAAATCTACCCAGAAGTAGCACTTAATGCATTAGAAGAGCTAGCTGTTGAAACAGTATCTACTTCAATCGAAGATGCTGACCTAGATAACATGTTAGTTACGCTACAAAAGCAACACGCTGAGTGGAAAGAAGTTAAACGTAAATCTAAGAAAGATGACCAAGTAACGGTTGATTTCGAAGGTTCTATCGACGGTGAACTATTCGAAGGCGGTAAAGCTGAAGGCTTCCAAATCGTACTAGGTAGTGACCGTATGATTCCTGGTTTTGAATCTGGTATTCTTGGCCACAAAACAGGTGAAGAGTTCTCAATCGACGTAACTTTCCCTGAAGATTACCATGCTGAACAGTTAAAAGGTAAAGTTGCACAATTCGCAATCAACCTAACTAAAGTTGAGCAACAAATTCTTCCTGAACTAACTGAAGAGTTCGTTAAGAAATTTGGCGTTGAAAGCGGTGACCTAGAAGTACTAAAAGCTGACGTTAAGAAAAACATGCAACGTGAACTTGATCAAGTAGTTAAAAACACTGCTAAAGATAACGTATTAACTGCATTAGTTGAAAACAACGAAGTTGAAGTACCAAAAGCATTAATTGAAAGCGAAGTGAACGTTTTACGTAAGCAAGCTATGGAACGTTACGGCAAAGAAATGGATCCAAACAACTTACCTGAGCTACCAGCAGAATTATTTTCTGAGCAAGCTGAAAAGCGCGTAAAAGTAGGTCTACTATTAGGTGAAGTGATTAAAGTTAACGAATTAAAAGTTGACCAAGATAAAGTTTCTGCATTAATTGAGAACGCTGCATCTGCTTACGAAAACCCTGCTGAAGTTGTTGAATACTACAAAAACAACAAAGAGCTAATGCAAAACATGGAAAATGTTGCATTAGAAGAGCAAGCAGTTGATTTTATCATTGAAAAAGCTAAAGTAACTGAAGTGAAAAAATCGTTTGATGAAGTGATGAACAAACCTGCTGCTTAATAGTTTTCAACTATTAATTCAATTGGTTATATATTTCAATGGCTCGAGTGATTTCACTCAGGCCATTTTCATTTTTGGTAGACACAATAAATAATTATAATTTAGGATGGAATATGACTAACCCATTTGCTGGAAATACGGAACAAATTAGTAACGCACTTATCCCTATGGTTGTTGAACAAACGGCAAAAGGTGAGCGTTCATATGATATCTATTCTCGACTATTAAAAGAGCGTGTTATCTTTTTAACGGGCCCTGTAGAAGATCACATGGCAAACTTGATCTCTGCTCAGTTATTATTCTTAGAATCTGAAAGCACAGAGAAAGATATTTACATCTACATTAACTCACCAGGTGGTTCAATTAGTGCTGGTATGGCGATTTACGATACTATGCAGTTTATTAAACCTGATGTAAGTACTATTTGTATGGGGATGGCAGCAAGTATGGGCGCATTCCTATTAGCAAGTGGTGCAGAAGGTAAGCGTCATGTATTGCCTAACGCTAAAGTAATGATCCATCAACCTTTAGGTGGTTTCCAAGGTCAAGCATCTGACTTTGAGATTCATGCCAAAGAGATTATTGCAACAAAACAACGTATGAATGAGTTATTAGCATTCCATACTGGTAAAGATATTGAAATTATTGCGCGTGATACAGACCGTGATAACTTTATGCGTGCACAAGAAGCAGTGGACTACGGTATTGTAGACTCTGTTTTAACGCGTAGAAAATAATTGAGAGGTATAGATAACTATGTCGGATAAAAATAACAATGACGCTAATAACAGCAGTCTATTGTATTGTTCGTTCTGTGGTAAAAGCCAGCATGAAGTCAAAAAACTGATTGCAGGACCTTCTGTGTACATCTGTAATGAGTGTGTTGACCTGTGTGACGACATCATTAAAGAAGAGATCGCAGAGTTAACAAGTACTACTGATACAGAAAGCAGTAAGAAAAAATTACCAACGCCACATGAAATTCGTGCCTCTTTAGATGATTATGTTATTGGTCAAGACCTTGCTAAGAAAGTACTTTCAGTAGCAGTTTACAACCACTATAAACGTTTAAAACATGGTGATGTTGCTGACGGTGTTGAATTAAGTAAATCAAATATCTTGCTGATTGGTCCAACGGGTAGTGGTAAAACACTATTGGCTGAAACCATGGCGCGTTTATTAGATGTGCCTTTCACTATGGCAGACGCAACGACATTAACTGAAGCGGGTTATGTGGGTGAAGATGTTGAGAACATCATTCAGAAGTTATTACAGAAATGTGATTACGACCCTGAGAAAGCACAGCGCGGCATTATTTACATCGATGAAATCGATAAAATTACGCGTAAATCTGAAAACCCATCAATTACTCGTGATGTATCAGGTGAAGGTGTCCAACAAGCGTTATTGAAATTGATCGAAGGCACAGTTGCTTCTATTCCTCCACAAGGTGGGCGTAAGCATCCAAACCAAGAGTTTATCCAAGTGGATACCTCGAAGATCTTATTTATCTGCGGTGGTGCATTCTCTGGTTTAGATGGCATTATCGAGCAGCGTATTGATACTGGTGCTGGCATTGGTTTTGGTGCAACTGTTAAAGATAAAGACAACAAAGAATCATTAAGCGATACTTTCAAGAAAGTTGAGCCTCAAGATTTAGCGAAATACGGTCTTATTCCTGAGTTCATCGGTCGTTTACCAGTTGTCGCGACGTTGACTGAATTAGATGAAGAAGCATTAGTTGAAATTTTAACTGCACCTAAAAATGCAATTACAAAACAATATGCGGCTTTATTTGGCTTAGAAGATGTTGAGCTTGAGTTCCGTCCTGAAGCATTGACTGCAATGGCTAAGAAAGCGATGAGTCGTAAAACTGGTGCACGTGGTTTACGATCTATTGTTGAAGCTGTGTTATTGGATACCATGTACGATTTACCATCGGTTGAAAACGTAACGAAAGTTGTCGTAGATGAAGGTGTGATTGTAGGTGATTCTGCGCCATTATTAATCTATTCTGAAGATGAAGCTAAACGCGTATCGTCTGATAAATAAGCAGTTAGTTACTGTAAATTAAAAAAAGGGAGCTTTTAGCTCTCTTTTTTTGTTTATATGCTTGAAAAAAACAAATCATCCCCAATATTATTCTTACTTACGATTTTTTATAGCGAGTTGAGCTGTGTCATTTTTCGACTTGTCATTATTTATCTATCCATTTTCAATACTTTTTCCGGGGACAATATGAAATTAGAAACAGATCAGCTGTTGACATTACCTGTCTTACCACTTCGTGATGTTGTCGTTTATCCGCACATGGTTATCCCATTATTTGTCGGTAGAAAAAATCAATCAGCTGCTTAGAAGCGGCTATGGAACAGGGCAAAAAAGTCCTATTAGTTGCACAAACTGAAGCAACCTTAGATGACCCTAAAATTGAAGACTTGTACCCAGTGGGTACAGTGGCGAATATTTTACAACTACTAAAACTACCAGATGGTACGGTAAAAGTATTAGTAGAAGGGGTGCAACGCGCTAACATCGTTCGTAATATCGATAATGAAGAGTATTTCTTTTCTGAAATTGAATTGTTAGAAAGTGAAGGTGTTGACGAAAAAGAGGAAGAGGCGCTAGTTAGAAGCGTACTGGGTCAGTTTGAGTCATACATTAAACTAAACAAAAAAATTCCACCTGAAGTATTAGCATCAGTGAACGGAATTGATGAGCCTGAGCGTCTTGCAGACACGATTGCTGCGCACATGCCATTAAGCTTAGAAGATAAACAAGCTGCATTAGAATTAACCAATGTAACGGAACGTTTTGAATACCTGATGGGTATGATGGAAAACGAAGAAGATATTTTGAAAGTTGAAAAGCGTATCCGTAGCCGTGTTAAAAAGCAGATGGAACGCAGTCAGCGCGAATATTACCTTAACGAGCAAATGAAGGCGATTCAAAAAGAGTTGGGTGATAACGAAGAAGGTCAAAGTGACCTTGACCAACTTGCTGAAAAAATCGAATCAGCTGGTATGTCTGCTGAGGCAAAAGAGAAAGCGTTATCTGAACTTAAAAAGCTAAAAATGATGTCACCAATGTCATCTGAAGCAAGTGTTATCCGCACTTACATCGAAAGCTTAGTGAATGTGCCTTGGAAGAAACGTAGCCCAGTTAAAAAGAATTTAGCAAAAGCACAAGAGATCCTAGACCAAGACCATCATGGCCTTGAAAAGGTCAAAGAGCGCATCTTAGAGTACTTAGCGGTGCAAACACGTATCAATAAGTTAAAAGGGCCTATTTTATGCCTTGTAGGGCCTCCTGGTGTGGGTAAAACCTCTTTAGGTCAGTCAATTGCGCGCTCAACTGGTCGTAAATATGTGCGTATGGCATTAGGTGGTGTACGTGATGAAGCAGAAATTCGAGGTCACCGTCGTACTTACATCGGTTCATTACCGGGTAAACTGATTCAAAAAATGACCAAAGTGGGTGTTAAAAACCCATTATTTTTATTAGATGAAATCGATAAGATGGCGTCAGATATGCGTGGCGATCCGGCTTCTGCATTGTTAGAAGTGTTGGATCCTGAGCAAAATAATAGCTTTAATGACCATTACCTTGAAGTTGATTATGACTTGTCTGACGTTATGTTTGTGGCAACCTCTAACTCAATGAATATTCCTGGCCCATTATTGGACCGTATGGAAGTGATTAATCTTTCTGGTTACACAGAAGATGAAAAGTTAAACATCGCTAACCAACATCTTTTAAGTAAACAGATTAAACGTAATGGCTTAAAAGAGAGTGAAATTACCATTGATGACAGTGCAATCATTGGTATTGTACGTTACTACACGCGTGAAGCGGGTGTGCGTGCTCTAGAGCGTGAAATCTCTAAAATCTGTCGTAAAGTGGTGAAAGATATCTTATTAGACAAGAGTCTGAAAAAGATTGATGTGACCATCGATAACTTGAAGGATTACCTAGGTGTTCGTCGTTATGACTTTGGTAAAGCAGATTCTGCTAACCAAGTTGGCCAAGTGACTGGCTTAGCATGGACATCGGTGGGTGGTGATCTATTGACCATTGAAGCAACCTCTGTGCCGGGTAAAGGTAAGTTAACTTACACCGGTTCATTGGGCGATGTGATGAAAGAGTCTATTCAAGCAGCGATGACAGTGGTCCGAGCTAAATCAGAAGAATGGCGCATTAACAGTGACTTTCATGAGAAGCGTGATATCCATGTACACGTTCCTGAAGGTGCAACACCTAAAGATGGCCCAAGTGCGGGTGCAGCAATGTGTACTGTGCTTATTTCAAGCCTAACGGGTATTCCTGTACGAGCTGATGTGGCGATGACAGGTGAAATTACGTTACGTGGTGAAGTACTGCCTATTGGTGGTTTAAAAGAGAAGTTATTAGCAGCGCGTCGTGGTGGTATTAAAACGGTATTAATTCCGTTTGAAAATACACGTGACTTAGAGGAAATCCCTGATAATATTAAAGACCAACTTGAAATCAAGCCCGTACGCTGGATTGATGAAGTATTAGAAGTTGCCTTACAAGATAGTATCACAGGTTTTTCTGTTGAAAAAAACGCCAAATAGGTGATTAATCGCATACAATACGGGCTAGTTCGCTAATTTTATTGAAATTTACTTGCTTGAATTTGAATAGAGAAGTAGCCTAGCTCAAGTTTTTTACAATGTGCCACTCAAGATGAAGATAGCACCAATTATTATAAACAGGGGATTTACAAATGAATAAAGGACAATTAATCGATAACATCGCTGAAAGCGCAGACATTTCTAAAGCGGCTGCTGGCCGTGCATTAGATGCATTTATCGAAAGCGTAACAACGGCTTTAGTTGAAGGCGACAGCGTATCTCTAATCGGTTTTGGTGCTTTCTCAGTTAAAGAACGTGCTGCTCGTACAGGTCGTAATCCACAAACTAACGAACCAATCGAAATCGCAGCTGCAAAAGTACCTGCATTTAAAGCGGGTAAATCATTGAAAGATGCTATCAACGCTTAAGCGTTTATTAGCTCTTCCATGTATTAAGCGCGTCCTATGATGCGCTTTTTTTGTTTTTAGTCTTAAAGAGTAAAATATTATGTTAGAAAGAATGCGCGAAGGGTCGCAAGGCGTCGTCGCTAAAAGTATTTTAATTGTGATCATCCTCTCTTTTGCTTTAGCAGGGGTGAGTAGCTATTTAGGTACGTCATCAGTGGATGCTGCTGTGACTGTCAATGGCGAAGATATTTCACAACAAAGTGTTGAACAAGCTTATCAAAATGAAAGAGCGCGCTTACAACAACAATACGGTGAGCAATTTGAACTATTAGCCTCTAACCCTAACTTTGCACAACAAGTACGTGCGCAAGCGACACAGACTTTGATCACTGAACGTCTAGTGGCACAGGCTGTTGCGGATATGGGATTACGTGTTGGTGATGAGCAAGTTAAAGAAGCGATTCGTAACATGCCTGATTTTCAAGTTGATGGTAAGTTTGATAACAACCTTTACCTTTCTCTGTTACGTAATAACAACCTGTCACCTGCACAGTTCAGCGCTAACTTTAAGACTGATTTAGTACGTGTACAGTTGTTACAAACATTAGTGGGCAGTGAGTTTGTTTTACCGTCTGAAGTTGCACAAACAAGCAAATTACAAGGTCAGCAACGTGTTGCTCGTATCTTAAATGTTGATAGTGCTGATTTTGTAGCTGATGCAAATGTAACGGACCAAGATATTGAAGCGTATTATGCTGACAATAGTCAAGCATTCCAAAGCCCTGAGCAAGTGAATGTTGAATACATTTTATTAGACGCTGATACATTAACGTCTGAAGTGAATGTGACTGAGCAAGATATTCAAGATTACTACGACTTACACAAGTCTGATTACCAACAAGTAGAGCGCCGTAAAGTCGCGCACATCTTTATTGAAGGTGATTCTGATGAAGCGAAAGCTAAAGCAGAAGCTATTTTAGCTGAAGTGAAATCTGGTGCTGACTTTGCTGAATTAGCAAAAACTAAATCAGAAGATGTGTACTCTGCTAAGAATGACGGTGAGCTAGATTGGTTTGAGCGTGGTGTAATGGATCCTGCTTTTGATTCAAGCGCATTTGCTTTAACTGAAGCATCGCCTATTTCAGATGTTGTTAAATCTGAGTTTGGTTACCACATTATTAAGTTAATTGATGCACAAGAGAATACACCTCGCCCATTAAGTGAAGTGCAGTCTCAAATTGAAGTTGCATTGAAAAATGAAAAAGTGAGAAGCATTTTTGACGATCTATACCAACGTCTAAGCGAAGTGGCTTTTGAGTCTCCTGATAGCTTAGAAGAAGCATCTGCTGAAGTGGGTGTTGAGATCCAAGAGAGTGGTTTATTCTCAAGTGCTAATGTGCCAAGTGAACTAGATTCTCGCGACCTATTAAGCCAAGTGTTTGATGAAAACTTCCGTGCTGAAGGTCTGAACTCTGAAGTAATTGATATCTCTGACTCTAAAGCGATTGTGGTACGTGTGAAAGATTACCAAGAAGCTGCAACAAAACCGCTTGCTGAGGTAACTGATCAAATTACTGTACAGTTAGAAGAGCAGAAGTCGGCTGAAGCCGCGAAGCAATTTGTTGAGTCTTTAATGACTAAACTGAATGCGGGTGAATCAATTGATAGTGATTTACAAGCTAAAGACTTAGCCTTTACAGCACCGCTGACCTTAGCGCGTTACAGTCGTGATTACGACACGCAAATTATTCAACGCTTATTCCAACTAGCAAAACCTGAAACTGATCAGGTTACACGTGATTATGTTGGTACGGCACAGGGTGATTTTGCTGTGATTGAGTTATCTGATGTGATTGAGCAAGACGCGGATCAAGTAGAAGAAGAAATGCAAACGCAGTTAACAACTATGTTACAACGTAGTACGTCAGATGCGACATACCAGGCGTTAATTACTTCATTACTGAACAATGCTGATATTACATACGCAGGTCAATAATCTGTATTGATGTTAAGGCATCTTATTAAGTGATTTAGAAGCGGCTTTTATAAGCCGCTTTTTTTATGCCTTTAAGTTAAACCAATCACACTAAGTAACTGATCTATTTTACTTGTTAAAATAACTTACTTCTTCGTTGTAATGTTCGCCTTGAATTAAGTCATTTCTCCTGCGCAAAATTACTTAATGCAATTGGTATTATTTATCCCAGAACTCTTTTCTGAAATGTTTACGGCATACGGAGACATAAGTTTCGTTTCCGCCTATCTCTACTTGTGCACCTTCATGCATTACATTACCATTGCCATCCATACGTAAAATCATATTGGCTTTGCGACCACAGTGACAAATAGTTTTTAGCTCTATTAATTTATCTGCCCATGCTAGTAAATATTGGCTACCAGGAAATAACTCTCCTTTAAAATCGGTTTTTATGCCGTAGCATAGTACTGGGATGCCTAAAATATCCACCACATAGGTGAGTTGTCTAACTTGTTCTTTACTGAGGAATTGAGACTCATCAATTAAGATACAGTGTTGTTTATTTTGTTGATGCACTTCTGCAATCATTTCAGCTAGATTGTCTTGTTCATTAAAGATATGAGCATCACTTTCTATACCAATACGCGACGATACTTTACCTACACCTGATCGGTCATCAATTGCTGCTGTTAATACATAGGTATTCATTCCTCGCTCTCGATAGTTATAAGAAGATTGGAGTAAAGAAGTCGATTTCCTGCATTCATTGCAGAATAATAAAAATAAAGTTGTGCCAAAACATGGTCCTATGAATAATTAAATAGCCCCCTTGATTGATTAATAACAGTTTTTTATGGATAGTAGGGGGAATAGCCCATGATAACATTAGCAACTGAATTTTTATTCTAATCATTTTTATGTGCTTCATGTTTTACGTCAAAATATGATCGATGTGCTTTTTCAAGTTGCATTGGTTGATAAGGAGCAACTATGAATCAAGCTGTTTTACACTATGTTTACGACCCTATGTGTAGTTGGTGTTGGGGATTTAAGAAAACCTGGTTACAACTAGAGAAAATGCTAACAAAAGATGACATTGAGATAAAATACCAACTAGGTGGATTGGCACCGGATAGTGACCAGGTGATGCCTGTGGAATTGCAACAAACACTGCAAGGTATTTGGCGCACTATTCATACTAAATTAGATACTGAATTTAACTTTGACTTTTGGACTGAATGTCAGCCTCAACGCTCAACTTATCCTGCTTGTCGTGCTTGTTTAATTGCAAGAGAAGAGGGTAAAGAACAAGAGATGCTGTTAGCTATTCAACAGGCTTATTACTTACAAGCTAAAAATCCTTCTTTAAGTAGTACGTTAATCGCATTGGCTGAGCAAGTTGGTTTGGATAGTGAACATTTTGCAACTCAATTAACTAGCCAAGAGGTTAATGCTAAATTAATGGAAGAAATTTCAGGGAGTAGGGCGATGCCGATCCAAGGTTTTCCCTCTTTTAGTCTTAACAGTCGCGGGAGAAGTTTTTCCGATTGCAATTGATTATAGCGACTGGCAAAAGACCTATATGCAAATCAAGCAGTTAATAAACGATAACTAGAAAGGGTTAGACTTTAGGTAATAAAAAGCCCATTGATAGCAGTGTATCAATGGGCTTTAAATTTTAAGTGTTAAGCTATTTTAAGCTGCGTTTTCACGTGCTTCAATAAACGCTATAGCACGTGAGATACGAGCAACACTTCGCTCTTGGCCAATTAAGGCTAAGGTTACATCAAGAGATGGCGATTGACCTGCACCTGTAATAGCAACACGTAAAGGCATACCTACTTTACCCATACCTACTTCTAATTCAGTTGCTGTGTCTTCAATGATCTTATGTAAATTTTCCATTGACCAGTCATCAGTTGCTTGTAGTTTACTTTGTACTAAAACTAACGCTTCTTTAGCCACTGGACGTAGGTGCTTTTTAGCCGCAGTAGCATCAAATTCTTCGTAGTCTTCATAGAAGTAACGGCTTGAGCTTGCTAATTCAACCAATGTTTTTGCACGCTCTGCTAATGCTGTCACTACTTCTGTTAAGGCTGGGCCATTACTTGTATCAATATTTTGCTGATCCATGTGCCATTGAAGGTGTTCTGCTACATAAGTTGGATCAGATGTTTTGATATAGTGGTTGTTTAACCATAATAACTTATCAGTATTAAAAGCTGATGCTGATTTACTCACGCCATCTAGGCTGAATAGATCAATCATCTCTTGTTCAGAGAATACTTCTTGGTCACCGTGTGACCAACCAAGGCGCACGAGGTAATTATTAAGTGCATTAGGTAAGAAACCTTCATCGCGATATTGCATTACTGAAACTGCACCGTGACGTTTTGATAGCTTCGCACCATCATCACCTAGAATCATTGAACAATGTGCAAAAGAAGGTACGGGTGCCCCCAGTGCTTCATAGATGTTGATTTGACGAGGCGTATTATTAATATGGTCTTCACCACGAACAACGTTAGTAATGCCCATGTCCCAATCATCAACCACTACACAGAAGTTGTAAGTCGGTGAACCGTCACTACGACGAATAATTAAATCATCTAGTTGATCATTAGCTATTTCGATTTTGCCACGGATCTCATCCTCAAAAACAACAGATCCTTGTTTTGGATTACGGAAACGAATAACACAGTCTTGATCTTCCGTTGCTGCTGCATTTACAGCAACAATTTTAGGATGGTTAGCATCGTAACGAGCCATCTCTTTATTCGCTTCTTGCTCGGCACGAATTTCATCTAATAATGTTTTAGGTGCATAACATTTGTAAGCTTTGTCTTCCGCTAATAGCTTTTCAACCATTTCGTTGTAACGGTCGAAACGTTTAGTTTGGTAGTAAGGACCTTCATCCCAATCTAAACCCAACCATTTCATGCCTTCTAATATTGCATCAACAGCTTCTTGAGTAGAGCGTTCAATATCCGTATCTTCAATACGTAATACAAATTGACCACCTTTACTTTTAGCGTGTAACCATGAATATAGTGCAGTACGTGCGCCACCAACGTGTAAGTAGCCGGTAGGGCTAGGGCAAAACGAGTTTTAACAGTCATTAAAAAGCTTCCTTATAATACAGCTTGAAGAATAGTGCGCATATTTTAACGGAAAGCTATCTAATTACATTAACTATTTGCCAACAAACCAATTTTGCCCCATAAAATGCTATAATTTACAAATATTAAGCGTTTGTTGTTTACCCTTTGAGCAGTCAGTTAAAAAAGTACAATTTTATTCAAAAAGGTCTTGACTGAAAAAAGGCTATCCCTATAATACGCCCCACAAACAACGGCAGAGCAGTAAAGCAGTTGTTATAAGTAATATGGGCGATTAGCTCAGTTGGGAGAGCATCGCCCTTACAAGGCGAGGGTCACTGGTTCGAACCCAGTATCGCCCACCATATTACTGGTTCCTCATAAGAACTAAAACTATGAAACTTGAAGTGGGCGATTAGCTCAGTTGGGAGAGCATCGCCCTTACAAGGCGAGGGTCACTGGTTCGAACCCAGTATCGCCCACCACTTTCAAGTTGCTACAATCTAAGATAGAAATTAAAGATGGGCGATTAGCTCAGTTGGGAGAGCATCGCCCTTACAAGGCGAGGGTCACTGGTTCGAACCCAGTATCGCCCACCATCTTTAGTTTTTCATCTAAATATATCATGGGCGATTAGCTCAGTTGGGAGAGCATCGCCCTTACAAGGCGAGGGTCACTGGTTCGAACCCAGTATCGCCCACCATGATATATGTCAAATAAGATTAAAGATGGGCGATTAGCTCAGTTGGGAGAGCATCGCCCTTACAAGGCGAGGGTCACTGGTTCGAACCCAGTATCGCCCACCATCTTTAATCCCTATTATTGTTTATTCTATGAAAATCCACTTATATTATTTTTACCTAATATTTAGTATTTCTAATAAATGCTTTTGAATTTTGATGCTTTTGTAAAATAAGTCAATTATAAGTATTTGTAATGCTCATTTTTTGGTTGTTTTTGAGATCTGTTTTAATCCTCATTATTAACCCAATTTTCTTTGTGGTTAAAATTTATTGCACTGTAATGTAACCTTCAAGTCTCTATTTATAAGGGGCTTATGCAATTTCCCTCTGATTTTTTATGTGAAATGAATCTCCTTTTATAAGCTTTGTCTCTTACCTATTAATATTAATTAATAATCAAATTTACTATTCGAGACCGATTGTCTATAGTTATTACTTTAGGGGAGATGTTTTTCGAAGATGGAACTTTGAATATCACCCAAACTTAATTATTCAATTAAGTGAATGTTAGATGAATGAGTCACCTAAATCGTCGATTTTTTTGGCTCAACCAATGCATCATTTGTAGCAGTTTATAGCCTCGTGGGGAGTAGTAATGGATAAGCAAAACGACCAAGTTAATGGTAATAATGACACTGAAGTTGAATTAACCGATCAGCAGGTGATTCAAACAGAAGAGCAATTAAATTTAACTGGTGAAAACGTCACGCCTGAACCAGAAGTATTACCTGTAGACGAGACTGCGGCGGATGCTGTTGCAGAAACAGATGTTGAATTACCAGATATACAAGATGACCAAACTGAGTTAGCAGATAATATTGACCCTGATGACTTAGAGGCCATTTTAGCTCTTGGTGAAGAAGTATTAGACTTAGACACTGGAAACTGCTGCTGGTGAAGAGTCTGACGGCGGTGGTTTTTCTCTAGTCGATTTTGAGCGTGATGGTGCAGAAACTATTGCGACTACTGATTTTGAGACAAGTACTTTTAACAGTAGTTTTGAAAACGAACAAGAATTTACTGATACCACAGATGATAGTAGTAATTTAGACTCTGATAATACCTCACTTACTAATACAGTTCCTACGCTTACCATTAGCAGTACCAATGACTTCACCGAAGATGACGGCAGCGCCGTTGAAGGTGCTGTGGTTACGACCTTCGAGACGTCAGATGAGGACGGTGATGAGGTTACTGTTACATTAAGTGACACCGTTAACTATGAGATCGTGGGTGATACCGTTGTCTTAACTGAAGCGGGCGCAGCGTTAGTAAATAGCGGCGAAGAGCTCCCTGCGTTTACTTTAATTCCAAATGATGGCACCACTGATGGCGAAGCCGTTTCAGTTGAGCCAAGCGTTACTACAACCAATGATGCACCAGAAGTAACCATCACTAGCACTAATGATTTCACTGAAGATGACGGCAGCGCCGTTGAAGGTGCTGTGGTTGTCACGTTCGAGACGTCAGACGAAGATGGCGATGACGTGACTGTTACATTAAGTGACACCGTTAACTATGAGATCGTGGGTGATACCGTGGTCTTAACTGAAGCAGGTGCTGCACTGGTTAACAGCGGTGAAGAGCTACCAACGTTTACTTTAATTCCAAATGACGGCACCACTGATGGCGAAGCCGTTTCAGTTGGACCAAGCGTTACCACAACTAATGATGCACCAGAAGTCACAGTGACCAGCACTAATGACTTTACCGAAGATGATGGCAGCGCCGTTGAAGGTGCTGTAGTTGCTACCTTTGAAACAACAGATGAAGACGGTGATGAGGTTACTGTTACATTAAGTGACACCGTCAACTACGAGATCGTGGGTGATACCGTGGTATTAACAGAAGCGGGCGCAGCGTTAGTAAATAGCGGCGAAGAGCTACCAGCGTTTACTTTAATTCCAAATGACGGCACCACTGATGGTGACGCCGTATCAGTTGAGCCAAGCGTTACCACAACCAATGATGCACCAGAAGTCACAGTGACCAGCACTAATGATTTCACTGAAGATGACGGCAGCGCCGTTGAAGGTGCCGTGGTTGCCACCTTTGAAACAACAGATGAAGATGGCGATGACGTCACTGTTACCCTAAGTGATACAGTGAACTACGAGATCGTGGGTGATACCGTTGTCCTAACCGAAGTGGGCGCAGCGTTAGTAAATAGCGGCGAAGAGCTACCAGCGTTTACTTTAATTCCAAACGACGGCACCACTGATGGCGAAGCCGTATCAGTTGAACCAAGCGTTACCACAACCAATGATGCACCAGAAGTCACAGTGACCAGCACTAATGACTTTACCGAAGATGACGGCAGCGCCGTTGAAGGTGCTGTGGTTGCGACCTTCGAGACATCAGATGAAGATGGCGATGATGTCACCGTTATCCTAAGTGATACAGTGAACTACGAGATCGTGGGTGATACCGTTGTCCTAACTGAAGCGGGTGCTGCACTGGTTAACAGTGGCGAAGAGTTACCAGCGCTTACTTTAATTCCAAATGATGGCACCACTGACGGCGAAGCCGTATCAGTTGAACCAAGCGTCACTACAACAAATGATGCACCAGAAGTCACAGTGACCAGCACTAATGACTTTACCGAAGATGATGGCAGCGCCGTTGAAGGTGCTGTAGTTGCTACCTTTGAAACAACAGATGAAGATGGCGATGATGTCACTGTTACATTAAGTGATACAGTGAACTATGAGATCGTGGGTGATACCGTTGTATTAACAGAAGCGGGTGCTGCATTAGTTAACAGTGGCGAAGAGCTACCAACGTTTACTTTAATTCCAAATGACGGTACCACTGATGGCGAAGCCGTATCAGTTGAGCCAAGCGTTACTACAACAAACGATGCACCAGAAGTCACAGTGACCAGCACTAATGACTTTACCGAAGATGACGGCAGCGCCGTTGAAGGTGCTGTGGTTGCGACCTTTGAAACAACAGATGAAGACGGTGATGATGTCACTGTTACCCTAAGTGATACAGTGAACTATCAGATCGTGGGTGATACCGTTGTTTTAACTGAAGCAGGTGCCGCGTTAGTTAATAGCGGCGAAGAGCTCCCAGCGTTTACTTTAATTCCAAATGACGGTACCACTGATGGCGAAGCGGTTTCAGTTGAGCCAGGTGTTACCACAACCAATGATGCACCAGAAGTCACAGTGACCAGCACTAATGACTTTACCGAAGATGACGGCAGCGCCGTTGAAGGTGCTGTGGTTGCGACCTTCGAGACATCAGATGAAGATGGCGATGATGTCACCGTTATCCTAAGTGATACAGTGAACTACGAGATCGTGGGTGATACCGTTGTCTTAACTGAAGCAGGTGCAGCACTGGTTAACAGTGGCGAAGAGCTCCCTTCATTCACACTCATTCCAAATGACGGCACCACTGATGGCGAAACCGTATCAGTTGAGCCAAGCGTTACCACAACTAATGATGCACCAGAAGTCACAGTGACCAGCACTAATGACTTTACCGAAGATGACGGCAGCGCCGTTGAAGGTGCTGTGGTTGCAACCTTCGAGACGTCAGACGAAGATGGCGATGATGTCACTCTTACATTAAGTGACACCGTTAACTACGAGATCGTGGGTGATACCGTTGTCTTAACTGAAGCAGGTGCTGCATTAGTTAACAGTGGCGAAGAGCTACCAGCGTTTACTTTAATTCCAAATGACGGCACCACTGATGGCGAAACCGTATCAGTTGAGCCAAGCGTTACCACAACTAATGATGCACCAGAAGTAACCATCACCAGCACTAATGACTTTACCGAAGATGACGGCAGCGCTGTTGAAGGTGCGGTGGTTGCGACCTTCGAAACGTCAGATGAAGATGGCGATGATGTGATTGTTACCCTAAGTGATACAGTGAACTACGAGATCGTGGGTGATACTGTTGTCCTAACCGAAGTGGGCGCAGCGTTAGTAAATAGCGGCGAAGAGCTACCAACGTTTACTTTAATTCCAAATGATGGCACCACTGACGGCGAAGCCGTATCAGTTGAACCAGGTGTTACCACAACCAATGATGCACCAGAAGTCACAGTGACCAGCACTAATGACTTTACCGAAGATGACGGCAGCGCCGTTGAAGGTGCTGTGGTTGCTACCTTTGAAACAACAGATGAAGACGGTGATGATGTCACTGTTACCCTAAGTGATACAGTGAACTATCAGATCGTGGGTGATACCGTTGTTTTAACTGAAGCAGGTGCCGCGTTAGTTAATAGCGGCGAAGAGCTACCAGCGTTTACTTTAATTCCAAATGATGGCACCACTGATGGCGAAGCCGTATCAGTTGAACCAAGCGTTACCACAACCAATGATGCACCAGAAGTCACAGTGACCAGCACTAATGATTTCACTGAAGATGACGGCAGCGCCGTTGAAGGTGCCGTGGTTGCCACCTTTGAAACAACAGATGAAGATGGCGATGACGTCACTGTTACCCTAAGTGATACAGTGAACTACGAGATCGTGGGTGATACCGTTATCCTAACCGAAGTGGGCGCAGCGTTAGTAAATAGCGGCGAAGAGCTACCAGCGTTTACTTTAATTCCAAATGACGGTACCACTGATGGCGAAGCGGTTTCAGTTGAGCCAGGTGTTACCACAACCAATGATGCACCAGAAGTCACAGTGACCAGCATTAATGATTTCACTGAAGATGACGGCAGCGCCGTTGAAGGTGCTGTGGTTGCTACGTTCGAGACGTCAGATGAAGACGGCGATGATGTCACTGTTACCCTAAGTGATACCGTTAACTACGAGATCGTCGGTGATACCGTTGTCTTAACTGAAGCAGGTGCTGCACTGGTTAACAGCGGTGAAGAGCTACCAACGTTTACTTTAATTCCAAATGACGGTACCACTGACGGTGAAGCTGTTTCAGTTGAGCCAGATGTTACGGGTGTCGATGATCAAACGAACACTAATGAAGATAGTGTTGTAACCACAGAAGATATCGCCGTAAATATTGATGTTCTTGCAAATGATACTGATGAAGATGGAGTGGTATCACCCGTGGCTTCTGTCACTGACGGCACTAACGGTACCGTGGCGATCAACGCGAATGGCACCGTAACTTACACGCCGGATGCCGATTTCAACGGCACGGATACGTTCACTTATACCAATGAAGACGGTAATACTGAAACGGTAACAGTGACGGTTGAACCAGTGGCTGATGACACAGTATTAGTCGCAGACAGCGCAACGACTGATGAAGATACGCCAGTGGTGATTGATGTCGTCGCCAATGATACGGATGCCGATGGCGTCACATCACCAGTGGCTTCAGTGACCGATGGTACGAACGGCACCGTTTCAATTAACACCGACGGCACCGTAACTTACACACCAAACGCAGACTTTAATGGTGAAGACGAATTCACGTACACCAATGAAGATGGCAATACAGAAACGGTAACAGTGACGGTTGACCCAGTGGCTGATGACACAGTCTTAGTCGCAGACAGCGCAACGACTGATGAAGATACGCCAGTGGTGATTGATGTCGTCGCCAATGATACAGATGCCGACGGTGAAGTTTCACCTGTTGCGTCGGTGACAGATGGTACGAACGGGACAGTGGCAATTAACGCTGACGGCACCGTAACTTACACACCAAACGCAGACTTCAATGGTGAAGACGAATTCACGTACACCAATGCAGATGGCAATACAGAAACGGTAACAGTGACGGTTGACCCAGTGGCTGATGACACTGTGTTAGTAGCCGATAGCGCAACGACTGATGAAGATACGCCAGTGGTTATCGATGTCGTCGCGAACGATACAGATGCCGACGGTGAAGTTTCACCTGTTGCGTCGGTGACCGATGGTACGAACGGCACCGTTTCAATTAACACCGACGGCACCGTAACTTACACACCAAACGCAGACTTTAATGGTGAAGACGAATTCACGTACACCAATGCAGATGGCAATACTGAAACGGTCACCGTAACAGTTGAGCCGGTTGCAGATGACACTGTGTTAGTAGCCGATAGCGCAACGACTGATGAAGATACGCCAGTGGTGATTGATGTCGTAGCGAACGATACAGATGCCGACGGTGAAGTTTCACCTGTTGCGTCGGTGACAGATGGTACGAACGGGACAGTGGCAATTAACGCTGACGGCACCGTAACCTACACACCAAACGCAGACTTCAATGGTGAAGACGAATTCACGTACACCAATGCAGATGGCAATACAGAAACGGTCACCGTAACAGTTGAGCCGGTTGCTGATGACACTGTGTTAGTAGCCGATAGCGCAACGACTGATGAAGATACGCCAGTGGTTATCGATGTCGTCGCGAATGATACGGATGCCGATGGCGTCACATCACCAGTGGCTTCAGTAACCGATGGTACGAACGGGACAGTGGCAATTAACGCTGACGGCACCGTAACCTACACGCCAAACGCAGACTTCAATGGTGAAGACGAATTCACGTACACCAATGCAGATGGCAATACAGAAACGGTAACAGTGACGGTTGACCCAGTGGCTGATGACACTGTGTTAGTAGCCGATAGCGCAACGACTGATGAAGATACGCCAGTGGTTATCGATGTCGTAGCGAACGATACAGATGCCGACGGTGAAGTTTCACCTGTTGCGTCGGTGACAGATGGTACGAACGGGACAGTGGCAATTAACGCTGACGGCACCGTAACCTACACACCAAACGCAGACTTCAATGGTGAAGACGAATTCACGTACACCAATGCAGATGGCAATACAGAAACCGTGACCGTAACAGTTGATCCAGTGGCTGATGACACAGTCTTAGTCGCAGACAGCGCAACGACTGATGAAGATACGCCAGTGGTGATTGATGTCGTCGCCAATGATACAGATGCCGACGGTGAAGTTTCACCTGTTGCGTCAGTAACCGATGGCACGAACGGCACCGTTGCAATTAACGCTGACGGCACCGTAACCTACACACCAAACGCAGACTTCAATGGTGAAGACGAATTCACGTACACCAATGCAGATGGCAATACAGAAACGGTAACAGTGACGGTTGATCCAGTGGCAGATGACACGGTATTAGTGGCCGATTCAGCAACGACTGATGAAGATACGCCTGTGGTTATCGATGTCGTCGCCAATGATACGGATGCCGATGGCGTCACATCACCTGTTGCGTCAGTGACCGATGGTACGAACGGGACAGTGGCAATTAACGCTGACGGCACCGTAACCTACACACCAAACGCAGACTTCAATGGTGAAGACGAATTCACGTACACCAATGCAGATGGCAATACAGAAACGGTAACAGTGACGGTTGACCCAGTGGCTGATGACACTGTGTTAGTAGCCGATAGCGCAACGACTGATGAAGATACGCCAGTGGTTATCGATGTCGTAGCGAACGATACAGATGCCGACGGTGAAGTTTCACCTGTTGCGTCGGTGACAGATGGTACGAACGGGACAGTGGCAATTAACGCTGACGGCACCGTAACCTACACACCAAACGCAGACTTTAATGGTGAAGACGAATTCACGTACACCAATGAAGATGGCAATACTGAAACGGTCACCGTAACAGTTGAGCCGGTTGCAGATGACACTGTGTTAGTAGCCGATAGCGCAACGACTGATGAAGATACGCCAGTGGTTATCGATGTCGTCGCCAATGATACGGATGCCGATGGTGAAGTTCTCACCTGTTGCGTCAGTGACCGATGGTACGAACGGGACAGTGGCAATTAACGCTGACGGCACCGTAACCTACACACCAAACGCAGACTTTAATGGTGAAGACGAATTCACGTACACCAATGCAGATGGCAATACAGAAACCGTGACCGTAACAGTTGATCCAGTGGCTGATGACACCGTATTAGTCGCAGACAGCGCAACGACTGATGAAGATACGCCAGTGGTGATTGATGTCGTCGCCAATGATACAGATGCCGACGGTGAAGTTTCACCTGTTGCGTCAGTGACCGATGGTACGAACGGGACAGTGGCAATTAACGCTGACGGCACCGTAACCTACACACCAAACGCAGACTTCAATGGTGAAGACGAATTCACGTACACCAATGCAGATGGCAATACAGAAACGGTAACAGTGACGGTTGACCCAGTGGCTGATGACACTGTGTTAGTAGCCGATAGCGCAACGACTGATGAAGATACGCCAGTGGTTATCGATGTCGTAGCGAACGATACAGATGCCGACGGTGAAGTTTCACCTGTTGCGTCGGTGACAGATGGTACGAACGGGACAGTGGCAATTAACGCTGACGGCACCGTAACCTACACACCAAACGCAGACTTTAATGGTGAAGACGAATTCACGTACACCAATGAAGATGGCAATACTGAAACGGTCACCGTAACAGTTGAGCCGGTTGCAGATGACACTGTGTTAGTAGCCGATAGCGCAACGACTGATGAAGATACGCCAGTGGTTATCGATGTCGTCGCCAATGATACGGATGCCGATGGTGAAGTTCTCACCTGTTGCGTCAGTGACCGATGGTACGAACGGGACAGTGGCAATTAACGCTGACGGCACCGTAACCTACACACCAAACGCAGACTTTAATGGTGAAGACGAATTCACGTACACCAATGCAGATGGCAATACAGAAACCGTGACCGTAACAGTTGATCCAGTGGCTGATGACACCGTATTAGTCGCAGACAGCGCAACGACTGATGAAGATACGCCAGTGGTGATTGATGTCGTCGCCAATGATACAGATGCCGACGGTGAAGTTTCACCTGTTGCGTCGGTGACAGATGGTACGAACGGGACAGTGGCAATTAACGCTGATGGCACCGTAACCTACACACCAAACGCAGACTTCAATGGTGAAGACGAATTCACGTACACCAATGCAGATGGCAATACAGAAACCGTGACCGTAACAGTTGATCCAGTGGCTGATGACACCGTATTAGTGGCCGATAGCGCAACAACCGATGAAGATACGTCAGTGGTGATCGATGTAGTCGCCAATGATACGGATGCCGATGGCGTCACATCACCAGTGGCTTCAGTCACTGATGGTACGAACGGCACCGTTTCAATTAACACCGACGGCACCGTAACTTACACACCAAACGCAGACTTTAATGGTGAAGACGAATTCACGTACACCAATGAAGATGGCAATACAGAAACCGTGACCGTAACAGTTGATCCAGTGGCTGATGACACAGTCTTAGTCGCAGACAGCGCAACGACTGATGAAGATACGCCAGTGGTGATTGATGTCGTCGCCAATGATACAGATGCCGACGGTGAAGTTTCACCTGTTGCGTCGGTGACAGATGGTACGAACGGGACAGTGGCAATTAACGCTGACGGCACCGTAACCTACACACCAAACGCAGACTTCAATGGTGAAGACGAATTTACGTACACCAATGCAGATGGCAATACAGAAACCGTGACCGTAACAGTTGATCCAGTGGCTGATGACACAGTCTTAGTCGCAGACAGCGCAACGACTGATGAAGATACGCCAGTGGTTATCGATGTCGTCGCCAATGATACAGATGCCGACGGTGAAGTTTCACCTGTTGCGTCGGTGACAGATGGTACGAACGGGACAGTGGCAATTAACGCTGACGGCACCGTAACCTACACACCAAACGCAGACTTCAATGGTGAAGACGAATTCACGTACACCAATGCAGATGGCAATACAGAAACCGTGACCGTAACAGTTGATCCAGTGGCTGATGACACAGTCTTAGTCGCAGACAGCGCAACGACTGATGAAGATACGCCAGTGGTGATTGATGTCGTCGCCAATGATACAGATGCCGACGGTGAAGTTTCACCTGTTGCGTCAGTAACCGATGGCACGAACGGCACCGTTGCAATTAACGCTGACGGCACCGTAACCTACACACCAAACGCAGACTTCAATGGTGAAGACGAATTCACGTACACCAATGCAGATGGCAATACAGAAACGGTAACAGTGACGGTTGATCCAGTGGCAGATGACACGGTATTAGTGGCCGATTCAGCAACGACTGATGAAGATACGCCTGTGGTTATCGATGTCGTCGCCAATGATACGGATGCCGATGGCGTCACATCACCTGTTGCGTCAGTGACCGATGGTACGAACGGGACAGTGGCAATTAACGCTGACGGCACCGTAACCTACACACCAAACGCAGACTTCAATGGTGAAGACGAATTCACGTACACCAATGCAGATGGCAATACAGAAACGGTAACAGTGACGGTTGACCCAGTGGCTGATGACACTGTGTTAGTAGCCGATAGCGCAACGACTGATGAAGATACGCCAGTGGTTATCGATGTCGTAGCGAACGATACAGATGCCGACGGTGAAGTTTCACCTGTTGCGTCGGTGACAGATGGTACGAACGGGACAGTGGCAATTAACGCTGACGGCACCGTAACCTACACACCAAACGCAGACTTTAATGGTGAAGACGAATTCACGTACACCAATGAAGATGGCAATACTGAAACGGTCACCGTAACAGTTGAGCCGGTTGCAGATGACACTGTGTTAGTAGCCGATAGCGCAACGACTGATGAAGATACGCCAGTGGTTATCGATGTCGTCGCCAATGATACGGATGCCGATGGTGAAGTTTCACCTGTTGCGTCAGTGACCGATGGTACGAACGGGACAGTGGCAATTAACGCTGACGGCACCGTAACCTACACACCAAACGCAGACTTTAATGGTGAAGACGAATTCACGTACACCAATGCAGATGGCAATACAGAAACCGTGACCGTAACAGTTGATCCAGTGGCTGATGACACCGTATTAGTCGCAGACAGCGCAACGACTGATGAAGATACGCCAGTGGTGATTGATGTCGTCGCCAATGATACAGATGCCGACGGTGAAGTTTCACCTGTTGCGTCGGTGACAGATGGTACGAACGGCACCGTTTCAATTAACACCGACGGCACCGTGACTTACACACCAGTTGCTGATTTCAACGGCACGGATACGTTCACTTATACCAATGAAGACGGTAATACAGAAACGGTAACAGTGACGGTTGACCCAGTGGCTGATGACACCGTATTAGTGGGCGATTCAGCAACGACTGATGAAGATACGCCAGTGGTTATCGATGTCGTCGCCAATGATACAGATGCCGACGGTGAAGTTTCACCTGTTGCGTCGGTGACAGATGGTACGAACGGGACAGTGGCAATTAACGCTGACGGCACCGTAACTTACACACCAAACGCAGACTTCAATGGTGAAGACGAATTCACGTACACCAATGCAGATGGCAATACAGAAACGGTAACAGTGACGGTTGATCCAGTGGCAGATGACACTGTGTTAGTAGCCGATAGCGCAACAACTGATGAAGATACGCCAGTGGTTATCGATGTTGTCGCGAATGATACGGATGCCGATGGCGTCACATCACCAGTGGCTTCAGTAACCGATGGCACGAACGGGACAGTGGCAATTAACGCTGACGGCACCGTAACCTACACGCCAAACGCAGACTTCAATGGTGAAGACGAATTCACGTACACCAATGCAGATGGCAATACAGAAACGGTAACAGTGACGGTTGACCCAGTGGCTGATGACACTGTGTTAGTAGCCGATAGCGCAACGACTGATGAAGATACGCCAGTGGTTATCGATGTCGTCGCGAATGATACAGATGCCGATGGCGTCACATCACCAGTGGCTTCAGTAACTGATGGTACGAACGGCACCGTTGCAATTAACGCTGACGGCACCGTAACCTACACACCAAATGCAGACTTCAATGGTGAAGACGAATTCACGTACACCAATGCAGATGGCAATACAGAAACGGTAACAGTGACGGTTGATCCGGTGGCTGATGACACCGTATTAGTGGGCGATTCAGCAACGACCGATGAAGATACGCCAGTGGTGATTGATGTCGTCGCCAATGATACAGATGCCGACGGTGAAGTTTCACCTGTTGCGTCGGTGACAGATGGTACGAACGGGACAGTGGCAATTAACGCTGACGGCACCGTAACTTACACACCAAACGCAGACTTCAATGGTGAAGACGAATTCACGTACACCAATGCAGATGGCAATACAGAAACGGTAACAGTGACGGTTGACCCAGTGGCTGATGACACAGTCTTAGTCGCAGACAGCGCAACGACTGATGAAGATACGCCAGTGGTGATTGATGTCGTCGCCAATGATACGGATGCCGATGGCGTCACATCACCAGTGGCTTCAGTGACCGATGGTACGAACGGCACCGTTTCAATTAACACCGACGGCACCGTAACTTACACACCAAACGCAGACTTTAATGGTGAAGACGAATTCACGTACACCAATGAAGATGGCAATACAGAAACCGTAACAGTGACGGTTGATCCAGTGGCTGATGACACAGTCTTAGTCGCAGACAGCGCAACGACTGATGAAGATACGCCAGTGGTGATTGATGTCGTTGCCAATGATACGGATGCCGATGGCGTCACATCACCTGTTGCGTCAGTGACCGATGGTACGAACGGGACCGTTGCGATTAACGCTGACGGTACCGTAACCTACACACCAAACGCAGACTTCAATGGTGAAGACGAATTTACGTACACCAATGCAGATGGCAATACAGAAACGGTCACCGTGACGGTTGACCCAGTGGCTGATGACACAGTCTTAGTCGCAGACAGCGCAACGACTGATGAAGATACGCCAGTGGTTATCGATGTCGTCGCGAACGATACCGATGTGGATGATGGTGAAGTGTCACCCGTGGCTTCTGTCACTGATGGCACGAACGGGACAGTGGCAATTAACGCTGACGGCACCGTAACTTACACACCAAACGCAGACTTCAATGGTGAAGACGAATTCACGTACACCAATGCAGATGGCAATACAGAAACGGTCACCGTAACAGTTGAGCCGGTTGCAGATGACACTGTGTTAGTAGCCGATAGCGCAACGACTGATGAAGATACGCCAGTGGTTATCGATGTCGTCGCGAATGATACGGATGCCGATGGCGTCACATCACCAGTGGCTTCAGTAACCGATGGTACGAACGGGACAGTGGCAATTAACGCTGACGGCACCGTAACCTACACGCCAAACGCAGACTTCAATGGTGAAGACGAATTCACGTACACCAATGCAGATGGCAATACAGAAACGGTAACAGTGACGGTTGACCCAGTGGCTGATGACACTGTGTTAGTAGCCGATAGCGCAACGACTGATGAAGATACGCCAGTGGTGATTGATGTCGTCGCGAATGATACGGATGCCGATGGTGAAGTTTCACCTGTTGCGTCAGTGACCGATGGTACGAACGGGACAGTGGCAATTAACGCTGACGGTACCGTAACCTACACACCAAACGCAGACTTCAATGGTGAAGACGAATTCACGTACACCAATGCAGATGGCAATACAGAAACGGTCACTGTAACAGTTGACCCAGTGGCTGATGACACTGTATTAGTGGCCGATTCAGCAACGACTGATGAAGATACGCCAGTGGTTATCGATGTCGTCGCCAATGATACGGATGCCGATGGTGAAGTTCCACCTGTTGCGTCAGTGACCGATGGTACGAACGGCACAGTGGCAATTAACGCTGACGGCACCGTAACCTACACACCAAACGCAGACTTCAATGGTGAAGACGAATTTACGTACACCAATGCAGATGGCAATACAGAAACGGTCACTGTAACAGTTGACCCAGTGGCTGATGACACCGTTTTAGTCGCAGACAGCGCAACGACTGATGAAGATACGCCTGTGGTGATCGATGTCGTCGCCAATGATACAGATGCCGACGGTGAAGTTTCACCTGTTGCGTCAGTGACCGATGGTACGAACGGGACAGTGGCAATTAACGCTGACGGCACCGTAACCTACACACCAAACGCAGACTTCAATGGTGAAGACGAATTCACGTACACCAATGAAGATGGCAATACTGAAACGGTCACCGTAACAGTTGAGCCGGTTGCAGATGACACTGTGTTAGTAGCCGATAGCGCAACGACTGATGAAGATACGCCAGTGGTTATCGATGTCGTCGCCAATGATACAGATGCCGACGGTGAAGTTTCACCTGTTGCGTCGGTGACAGATGGTACGAACGGGACAGTGGCAATTAACGCTGACGGCACCGTAACTTACACACCAAACGCAGACTTCAATGGTGAAGACGAATTCACGTACACCAATGCAGATGGTAATACAGAAACGGTCACTGTAACAGTTGACCCAGTCGCTGATGACACCGTATTAGTGGCCGATTCAGCAACGACTGATGAAGATACGCCAGTGGTGATTGATGTCGTCGCCAATGATACAGATGCCGATGGCGTCACATCACCCGTGGCTTCTGTCACTGATGGCACGAACGGGACAGTGGCAATTAACGCTGACGGCACCGTAACTTACACACCAAACGCAGACTTCAATGGTGAAGACGAATTCACGTACACCAATGCAGATGGCAATACTGAAACGGTAACAGTGACGGTTGACCCAGTGGCTGATGACACTGTGTTAGTCGCAGACAGCGCAACGACTGATGAAGATACGCCAGTGGTGATTGATGTCGTTGCCAATGATACGGATGCCGATGGCGTCACATCACCTGTTGCGTCAGTGACCGATGGTACGAACGGGACCGTTGCGATTAACGCTGACGGTACCGTAACCTACACACCAAACGCAGACTTCAATGGTGAAGACGAATTTACGTACACCAATGCAGATGGCAATACAGAAACGGTCACCGTGACGGTTGACCCAGTGGCTGATGACACAGTCTTAGTCGCAGACAGCGCAACGACTGATGAAGATACGCCAGTGGTTATCGATGTCGTCGCGAACGATACCGATGTGGATGATGGTGAAGTGTCACCCGTGGCTTCTGTCACTGATGGCACGAACGGGACAGTGGCAATTAACGCTGACGGCACCGTAACTTACACACCAAACGCAGACTTCAATGGTGAAGACGAATTCACGTACACCAATGCAGATGGCAATACAGAAACGGTCACCGTAACAGTTGAGCCGGTTGCAGATGACACTGTGTTAGTAGCCGATAGCGCAACGACTGATGAAGATACGCCAGTGGTTATCGATGTCGTCGCGAATGATACGGATGCCGATGGTGAAGTTCTCACCTGTTGCGTCAGTGACCGATGGTACGAACGGGACAGTGGCAATTAACGCTGACGGCACCGTAACCTACACACCAAACGCAGACTTCAATGGTGAAGACGAATTTACGTACACCAATGCAGATGGCAATACAGAAACGGTCACCGTGACGGTTGACCCAGTGGCTGATGACACAGTCTTAGTCGCAGACAGCGCAACGACTGATGAAGATACGCCAGTGGTTATCGATGTCGTCGCGAACGATACCGATGTGGATGATGGTGAAGTGCCACCCGTGGCTTCTGTCACTGATGGCACGAACGGGACAGTGGCAATTAACGCTGACGGCACCGTAACTTACACACCAAACGCAGACTTCAATGGTGAAGACGAATTCACGTACACCAATGCAGATGGCAATACAGAAACCGTAACAGTGACGGTTGATCCCGTGGCTGATGACACTGTGTTAGTGGCCGATAGCGCAACAACCGATGAAGATACGCCAGTGGTTATCGATGTCGTCGCGAACGATACAGATGCCGACGGTGAAGTTTCACCTGTTGCGTCGGTGACAGATGGTACGAACGGCACCGTTTCAATTAACACCGACGGCACCGTGACTTACACACCAGTTGCTGATTTCAACGGCACGGATACGTTCACTTATACCAATGAAGACGGTAATACAGAAACGGTAACAGTGACGGTTGACCCAGTGGCTGATGACACCGTATTAGTGGGCGATTCAGCAACGACTGATGAAGATACGCCAGTGGTTATCGATGTCGTCGCCAATGATACAGATGCCGACGGTGAAGTTTCACCTGTTGCGTCGGTGACAGATGGTACGAACGGGACAGTGGCAATTAACGCTGACGGCACCGTAACCTACACACCAAACGCAGACTTCAATGGTGAAGACGAATTCACGTACACCAATGCAGATGGCAATACTGAAACGGTAACAGTGACGGTTGACCCAGTGGCTGATGACACCGTATTAGTGGGCGATTCAGCAACGACTGATGAAGATACGCCAGTGGTTATCGATGTCGTAGCGAACGATACGGATGCCGATGGCGTCACATCACCAGTGGCTTCAGTGACCGATGGT